>NZ_JBNDKD010000001.1:0-3322248 GCF_050435345.1 Paraburkholderia sp. 32 | reverse complement strand
TTCGGCGGTTCCGAGGGCAACCGCTTTATCGTGCTAGGTCTCGCGAAGCCGCTCGAGGACGTGCTGACCGGCGCCAATCAGCTCGGCACGCGGATCATTCGCATGGTGCTGGTGTTCAGCGCATTGTCGGTACTGCTGGCGATCCTGTTCGCGCGAGCGCTGACCAAGCCGCTGCATCTGCTCGCGTATGCGGCGACGCACCTGTTCGCCGACCACGCGATGCACACCTTGCCGCTCAAACGCACCGACGAAATCGGCGTGCTCGCGCGCTGCTTCGAGCGTTTGCGTTGCGAAATCCGCGCGCAGATGGATACGCTGCACAGCAAGCAGAGCGAGCTCGTGCATCTGGCCTCGCACGACGTGCTGACCGGCTTGCCGAACCGCATGCTGTTCATGCAGAAGCTCGAGAACGCGATCGAGGAGGCAAGCTTCCGCCGCGAAGGCCTCGCCGTGCTGTTCGTCGACCTCGACCGCTTCAAGCAGATCAACGATCAGTTCGGTCACTCGGTCGGCGACAAGGTGCTGGTCGCGGTCGCACGCCGTCTGAAGGACGTGCTGTATGCCGGGGACGTGGTCGCGCGGCTGGGCGGCGACGAATTCATCGTGCTGATCGAAGGGCAGCGCGCGGCCGAGGTCACGCCAGAAATCGCCGAGCGCATCATGGACGCGCTGAACGAAACGCTGACCGTCGACGGCAATAGCATGACGGTCGGCGCGAGCATCGGCATCAGCGAGTTCCCGCACGACAGCGGCAATGCCGAGGAACTGCTGCTGAACGCCGATGCCGCGATGTATGCGGCGAAATCGGGTGGCCGTTGCGCGTATCTGCGCTATCAGGATCTGCTCGCCATGCGGCTCGACGAACAGGCTGGGCAGGCGAGGGCTGCCCAGGCCCAGCTCGCCCAGGCGCACGCCGCGCGCGATGCGACCGAGGGGCGCGAGGCGGAGCCCACCGCGTGACGCGGTTTTACCCGCGCCGCTGAGGGTTTTCTATTGCCACGCCGCGATCGCGCCGCGAGTGCCTTCTTGCTGCAACTGTAGCAACGCGTGATCGAGCGTCAGGCGCGCTCAACCAGCCCACTCAAACGATCCGCACCCCTGCGCGATAAGTCGCGCGCGGCACCGGCAGCTTGTCGAGCATCGTCACGCGCACGAGATCCGCGCGCAGGCCGGGCTCGATCGCGCCGCGGTCCGTGAGGCCGGCGGTGCGCGCCGGCTCGGCCGAGACCGTTGCCATCGCGCGCGGCAGCGACCAGCCCGCTTTTTCGACGAGATCGAACACCGCGGTCAGCAAGCTCGACGGCACGTAATCCGACGACAGAATGTCGAGCAGGTCCGCGCGCGCGAGTTCGAGCGCCGACACGTTGCCCGAATGCGAGCCACCGCGCACGATGTTCGGCGCGCCCATGATCGTCGCGATGCCATGCTCGCGCGCGGCTTGCGCGGCGATGCGCGTGGTCGGGAATTCGGCGAGCACGATGCCCTCGGCCTTCGCCTGTTCGACGTGCTCGATCAGCGTGTCGTCGTGGCTCGCAACCGGAATGCCGAGCCGCCGGCAACGCGCGACGATCTCGCGGCGGTGCTCATCCGCGTAACGCTCCTGTTCGACCGCGAGTTCGGCGAGCGTGCTCGCGACACGCTCGTCGCTCATCTTGCCGTTGCGCTCCTGGAAGCGGCGCCATTGCTCGCGGTCGTGCCATTGGCGCTGGCCCGGCGTATGGTCCATCACCGACGCGAGCCGCAGCAGCGGATGCGCGCACAGCGAATCGAATACCTCGAGCACGTCGGCGGTCGCGATCTCGCAGCGCAGATGCAGAAAGTGCTCGGCGCGCAGCAGTCGACGCGTGGACAGCCGCAGCAGCGAATCGGCGCATTGCGTTTGCACATCGCGGTTACGCAGCCCAACGCTCGAGCGCGAGCCGATGGCGAGCGCGTCGAATACCGTCGTGATGCCGGCTGCGGCGACCTGCGCGTCGTGAATCACGAAGGCCGCGTCGGTATTCCATTCGACGCCGGGACGCGGCACGAGGTGCTTCTCGAGGTTGTCCGTATGCAGTTCGATCAGACCGGGCAGCAGATAATCGCCGTCCCAGTCTTCGGCGTCGCGCGCCAAACCCGCGCCGCGTTCGACGTCGCGAATCACGCCGTCTTCCACGCGCACGGTGCCAATGAATTCTTCGTCTCGCGTCACGATGCGAGCGTTACTGATCAACATCGACTTGCTCCGTAGTCAGTCGGGACTGGTGTCAATTTAGTGCCGCAGCGGCGGCCGCAGTTCCAGGCGGCGCGTCGCGACCTTGTTGCGGGTCTCTTCGTCGTGAAAGATACCAACGATCGCCGCGCCGCGCTCGCGCGCCTCGACGATCAGATCGGCCACAACGTCGCGGTTTTCCGCATCGAGCGAAGCGGTCGGTTCGTCGAGCAGCAACAGCGGATGTTCGGCGATCAAACCTCGCGCGATGTTCACGCGTTGCTGCTCGCCGCCCGAAAACGTCGCGGGCGCGAGGGACCACAAACGCTCGGGCACGTTCAGCCGCGCGAGCAATTCAGCGGCACGCGCGCTGGCTTCGGGTTCGGCGACGCCGTGCAAGACCAGCGGCTCGGCGACCAGCGCGAGCGTCGGCACGCGCGGGATCACGCGCAAAAACTGGCTCACATAGCCGACCACGCGACGGCGCAGCCGCAGCACGTCACGCGGTTCGGCACGGGTGATTGCAATGGGCCGGCCGTGATCGCTGGTGTCGCGAATCGCAATCGAGCCGCTGCTCGCCAGATAGTTGCCGTACAGACAGCGCAGCAGCGTGCTCTTGCCCGCACCCGACGGCCCGACCAGCACCACGCATTCACCGCGCTCGACCTCGAGCGACACGTTCGCGAGCGCGTCGATCCGCACACCGCCCTGGCCGTGCAGCGTGAAAGTCTTGCCGATGCCGATGGCGCGCAGCATCAGCGCCGCGTTGTCGGCGAAAGCGCGCTCGCCGTGGCGTGCATCGCTGCCTGCTTCATTGACTACCTCAGTGACTACCTCAGTGGATTGCATCGTGAGCCTCAAACCGGCAGAACCGAGGAAACCAGCGTTTGTGTATACGGGTGCTGCGGATCGTCGAGCACCTGATCGGTCAGACCCGCCTCGACGACTTCGCCCGCCTGCATCACCATCAGCCGATGCGCGAGCAGACGCGCGACGCCGATATCGTGCGTGACGATCAGCACCGACAGATGCAGCGTCGAGCTCAGCGTGCGCAGCAAATCGAGCAGACGCGCCTGCACGGACACGTCGAGACCGGCGGTCGGTTCGTCCATGAACACCAGACGCGGACCGGTGACGAGATTGCGCGCGATCTGCAGACGTTGCTGCATACCGCCCGAAAACGCGGCGGGGAATTCGTCGATGCGAGTGGGGTCGAGCTCGACGTGCTCCATCCATTGCGTGGCTCTGCGGCGAATTTCGCCGTAGTGGCGCGCGCCGACCGCCATCAACGGCTCGCCGATGTTGGCGCCGGCCGATACGCCGCTGCGCAGGCCATCGCGCGGATTCTGCTGCACGAAGCCCCACTCGGTGCGCGTCAGCAGACGGCGGCGCGGCTCGGACAGCGCGCGCAGATCGAGCGAGTCGCCATGCGACGCGGTGTAGTGCAGCGAGCCGCTATCGGCCTCGGTCTTCAGCGCCAGCGTGTTGAGCAGCGTGGTCTTGCCCGAACCCGATTCACCGACGATGCACAGCACTTCGCCCGGATACAGATCGAAACTCACGTTGCGGCAACCGTTGCGGCCGCCATATTGTTTGGTGAGCGCGCGTGCGCTCAGAAGCGGCGTCATGCGGATTCTCCTTCGCGCGTGGCGTGGGGCAGCGGCGCTTGCGCTTCGATAGCGCCGTCGCCGTCGCTATCGCCATTGCCGCGCCGCCCGTGACAGTAGTCGCTGTCCGAGCACACGAACATGCGCGTGCCCGCATCGTCGACGATCATCTCGTCGAGAAAGCTTTCCTTCGATCCGCACAGCGCACACGCGTGCTGCCACTTCTGCACTTCGAACGGATGATCGTCGAAGTCGAGGCTGCGCACCGGCGTATAAGGCGGAATCGCGTGAATGCGGCGCTCGCGGCCCGCGCCGAACAGTTGCAGCGCGGCGTTCATATGCATCTTCGGATTGTCGAACTTCGGGATCGGCGACGGCGAGCTCAGATAGCGATGATTGACGATCACCGGGTAGTCGTAGGTGGTCGCGATGCTGCCGTGATGCACGATGTCCTCGTACAGTTTCACGCTGATCAGCCCGTAATCGGCGAGCGCATGCAGCTTCTTGCATTCGGCGACGCGCGGCTCGAGCCGGTACAGCGGCTCGGGCATCGGCACCTGATAGACGAGGATCTGCCGCTCGGTCAGCGGCGTTTCGGGAATCCGGTGCCGCGTCTGGATGATCGTCGCTTCGCTCGTGTGCCGCGTGGTCGCCACACCCGTGGTGCGCGCGAAGAAGCGGCGGATGTTGACGGCGTTGGTGGTTTCGTCGGAACCCTGATCGATGACCTTCAGCGTGTCCGTCTTGCCGATGATCGCGGCCGTCACCTGGATGCCGCCGGTGCCCCAGCCGTACGGCAGCGGCATTTCGCGCGACGCGAACGGCACCTGGTAGCCCGGCACGGCGACTGCCTTCAGCAGCGCGCGGCGCAGCATGCGCTTGGTCTGCTCGTCGAGATACGCGAAGTTGTAGCCGTGCGCGGCGGTGTCGCATGAGGTATTGGCAACAGCGGTGTCGGGCGCGTTCATGCTGCCTGCTCCTTGTCGGTGGCGCGGCTTGTTTCATCGTTGCTGTGATGCTGCGCGCGCAAACGCCGCACCAGTTCCAGCTCCGCCTGGAAGTCGACGTAATGCGGCAGCTTCAGGTGCTGCACGAAGCCCGACGCCTCGACGTTGTCGCTATGCGACAGCATGAACTCGATGTCCTGCGTCGGTGACGCGAGCGTCTCGCCGAGTTCTTCGGCACGCAACGCGCGATCGACGAGCGCCATCGCCATCGCCTTGCGCTCCGAATGGCCGAACGCGAGGCCGTAGCCCTGCGTGAAGGTGGGCGGCACCGTGCCGCTGCCCGCGAACTGGTTGATCATCTGGCATTCGGTGATGTCGATATCGCCGATGTCGACCGCTTCGCCGAGTTCGTCGAGGTCCATCTCGACCGCGATCGTGCCGAAGCGGATCTCGCCCGCGAACGGATGCGAGTGCGCGTAGCCGCGTTGCGTCGCATAGCCCATCGCGAGCAGAAAGCCTTCGTCGCCACGCGCGAGATTTTGCAGACGCGTCGCGCGGCTCGCCGGAAACGCGAGCGGTTCACGCGACAGGTCGCCGGGTTCCGCGCCGTCGGGTGTCGGGCGCTCCTGTTCGATCAGGCCTTCCTTGTCGAGCAGCGACACGACGCGCGGCATCGATTCTGGCGCTGGCGGTTCTTGCGGAACGGGCGCGTTGCCGCGCGTCACGTCCTGCCGCGCGTCATCACCATCGGCGAGCAACGCGAAATCGAGCAGACGCTGCGTGTAGTCATAGGTCGCGCCGAGCAACTGGCCGCCGGGCAGGTCCTTGAACGTCGCCGAGATGCGCCGCTCGACCTGCATCGTTTCGGTATCGATGGCGCGCGTATAGCCGAAGCGCGGCAACGTGGTGCGATACGCGCGCAGCAGGAAAATCGCCTCGACCAGATCGCCGGCCGCCTGCTTGATGGCGAGCGCCGCAAGCTCCTCGTCGTAGACCGAGCCTTCGGTCATCACGCGTGCGACCGCGAGCCGCAACTGCTCGCGAATCTGCGCGACGCTCAGTTCGGCGATTCGCGTATCGCCGCGGCGCGCTTTGTCGAGCAGGCGCCACGACGCTTCGATCGCGCGTTCTCCACCTTTGACGGCAACGTACATCAGTTCACCTTCGCTTCAGTTGTGCGCGGCAGGCCGATCACGCGCGCGCCGCAAACCAGATAACAGTCGATGCCGCACGGAAACAGCGGCGCGAGCATTGCGCGTTCTTGCCAGAACCGCGCGGGAAGACCGACCGGCGAAATCGTTTCGGCATCCAGAATGCCGGGGCCGCTCAGCGTGACCGGTGCGCCGCCCGTCAGCGCGTCGACGCGGATCAGCAACGTGGCCGATTGTTCCGGTGACTCGGCGCTGCCGGGCGCGAAGCTTTCGAGCGATGGCAACGCGTCGGCATCGTGCACATACACGAATGCGGCATTGCCGGGCGCATCGACGAGCGGCGCGCCGGTATGAAAACGCAACGCCGACGCGAGCGCGCGATCAGGCTGCGCGAGCCACACCGGCGTCGCGTAGTCGCAGAGCGTCAGCAGTGCGGCAAACGCGGCGGGTTCGACCGGCGTGTTGCGCAACTCGGGCAGCACGTCGCGGATCACGCCGATCGTGCCGGGCCGCGACAACGCGTCGAGCAGCGTGCGAAACACGGCCTGGGTATCGTGGACCGGGTCCGCGAAACCCGGCGTCAGCGTGGACAACGCAATCGGTGAACGTTCCATCAGTCGCCTCGCACCATCGTGAAGAATTCGACGCGCGTCGCCGCGACGTCCTGTTGCTGTTGCGCGCCCCGGGCCTGCTGTTGCGCGGCGAATGGCTCGATCAATCGACGATGCAGGCTGTCGTGATGCTCGGGCATCTGCAGCAAGGCATCGGCGAGCGCGGCAAGCTCGGCGCGACGGCGGTCGCGTCCCAGATGGCAGGCGACGCCGACGGTGGCTTCGGCGTCGCCGCTGGCATGCAGACGCAGCGTGGCGCGCGTAACCGTGGCTTCGCCGAGATTGAACGGATCGCCGCTACCGCCGATGCGCCCGCGCACCATCGCGAGGCCGATTTCAGGGGGGCGCAGCCAGTCGTAGGCGGGGGTGGGACGGCCTTGCAGCGCGCGCTGCAGCGCGGCTTCGAGGTCGGCGCGCGGCGTGCGCGCCAGCACGGCCATCCAGGCGCGCCGCGCCGCCGAAGACACGACCGGCAACGGCGAAGAAGATGGACGGGGCGGAACGTAACTCGGGCTCATCGGATTTCCTGTCGATCCAGCGAGTGGGCATTGAAGCATCTATTCATCTAAACGTCTAGACGTTTATAAGCATAGTTGTCTGGACTGTTGCGCGCGGCGGACGTTCATATTTTCATCACGGCCCGCGCACTACAATGCACGTCATGGCGATCATTTGAACCGAAGGGAATGACAGCACCATGACATCGAACGACAGCGCGGCGCCGGCCACGACGCTCGAACGCGGCGCGGGCGTGGCCGTCTGGAGACAGATCGAACAGATTCTCGCCGCAGAGATCACGGCAAGCGGGTTCGGCGAAGAAGGGCGGCTGCCGAGCGAGGGTGAGCTGGCGAAGCGCTTCGACGTCAACCGTCACACGGTGCGCCGCGCGATGCTCGGCCTCGCCGCGCTCGGCCTCGTCAGCGTCGAGCAGGGGCGTGGCACGTTCGTGCAGCCCGGCGCGATCGACTATTCGATCGGCCGCCGTACGCGTTTCACCGAGAACCTGCGTCAACAACACCACTCGCCCGCGGGCACGATGCTGTCGGCCGCGCGCGTGAAGGCCGAGCCCAGTGTCGCGAAGGCGTTGGGTCTGCGCGCGGGCGCGGCGGTCTATCGCATCGAATCGCTGAACGAGTCGGACGGCGTGCCGCTCACGTACGCGCGCAGCTGGTATCCGGCCGCGCGTTTTCCGGATTTGCCGGAGGTCGTGCAACGCCTCGGCGGCACGACGAAAGCGCTGGCCGAATTCGGCGTGGACGATTATCTGCGCAAGTGGAGCCGCATCGGCAGCGTGCTGCCCGAGCCGGAAGTCGCGCGGCGGCTCAACATCAACCGTCAGCAGCCGGTGCTGTGGGTCGAGAACGTCGACGTCGATCTGCAGGGCACGCCGGTCAAATACGGCTTCACGCATTTCGCGGCCGATCGCGTGCAACTGCTCGTGGAGCATGACCTGTGAGCGGCCCCGTATGGAGTGCCGGAGCGCGCTTTGCGCTGTACTACGCGCCGTCGGTTGAATCGGCGTGGTGGCAGGCCGGCTCGACATGGCTCGGCCGCGATGCGCAAAGCGGCGAGCGCCGCGCGCAGCCGCAGCCGCCAGGCCTGACGCGCCCGCTCGCCGCGTTGACCGACGCGCCGCGCCGCTATGGCTGGCATGGCACGCTGGTCGCTCCGTTCCGGCTCGGCGCCGGCGTCATGCAGCCCGACGTGCTCGCGGCCGCGCGAGCCTGGGCGCTCGCGCAGCGGCCGTTCACGTTGCCGGTAGAAGCGGCCACGCTGGGCGACTTCGTCGCGTTGCGACCGGCCGATGCAGATGGCGAGACGCGCATTGGCGAACTCGCGTCGAACGCGCTGCAGTCGCTCGACAGGCTGCGCGCGCGGCCGTCGGCGGCCGATCTCGAGCGACGGCTCGCCGCGCCGCTCAGCGAACGCCAACGTGCGTTGCTGTTGCAATGGGGCTATCCGTACGTGTTCGACGAGTTCCGTTTTCATATGACGTTGTCCAGTTCGCTCGCCGATGCCGACGAGCGCGCGACGTTGATCGCATGGTGGCGGGAGCGCACGCCCGCGCTCGGGCCGCTCGCTGTGGATCAGGCCGCGCTGTTCGTCGAGCCGGCGGCGGGCGAGCCGTTCGTGCTTTGGCAGCCGCTGCCGTTCGGCCACGGCGCGCAACCTGGCGATCGCACTGACGAGCAGCAAGACGAGGTGAGCAGCCAATGACTGGGCGTTTGATCTATGTGATGGGGCCGTCGGGCGCGGGCAAGGATTCGCTGCTGCAGTTCGCGCGCATGCGGCTCGCCGGGGAGCCGCTCGTATTCGCGCATCGTTACATCACGCGGCCGAGCGGCAATGGCGAGGTGCATGTTGCACTAAGCGTCGAGGAGTTCGCCGCGCGCTCGGTGCTTGGCCTGTTCGCGCTCGAATGGTCGAGCCATTCGCTGCGCTATGGCATCGGCATCGAACTCGATGCGTGGCTCGCGCGCGGCTGCACGGTGGTCGTCAACGGCTCGCGGCAGTACCTGCAGCATGCGCTCGCGCGCTATCCACGCGCGGAAGTGGTGCACGTGAGCGCTGCGCCGCATATTCTCGAAGCACGGCTCGGCGCGCGGGCGCGCGAATCGTCGGAGCAAGTTGCGGCGCGGCTCGCGCGGCGCGCGCCGTTTGCGTTGCCGGCCGGCGTGCGCTGCACGACGATCGACAACTCCGGCGCGCTCGAAGAAGCGGGGCACGCATTGATCACGGTGCTCAAGGAGCAGGTGAGCGCATAGCGCAAGCACGCGGCCTTACTGCACGGCTCCCATCCGCTCCCGCGTCACCTGCCGCAAACATGCGACGAACTGCTGCACGGCCGGCGTCGGCAGCAGATCGCGTCGCGAGATGATGCTCAGATCGTAGTTCGGCAGCGCGTCTTCGATCTGTGCGACGCGAATGCCGAGCGGCGCGACCCTCTGCGCAAGCGGCCGCGTGAAGCAACTGATCGCGTCGGTCTGCGACACGAGCCCGAGCGTGACTGCAAACGACGACGGCGCGCGCAGCAAGCGCTTCGGTACCGGCAAGCCGTGCGCGCTGAACATCGCCATCATCACGCTGTGCGGGAAGTGATCGGCGCCGACCGTGACGATCCACTCGGCGTCGAGCAGCTCGGACAGACGCGTGACGTTCGCGAGCGGATGGCCAGCGCGCATCGTGACGACGAACTGCGTCGAGTACAGCGGCACCTGCACCAGATCGTTATCCAATGCCAGAACGTGATGGATCGCCGCGAGATCGAGCGCGCCGTTGCGCAGACGCGCGAGCGCGTCGGGCACGGTCACTTCCTCCAGATGCAGACTCACGAGCGGCATCCGCTCGCGAAAGCTCGACACCGCATGCGGCAGTACCGTCAGCGCGAGCGATGGCATCGTGCCGACGCTGACCTTGCCGGCCAGTTCGCCCTTGACCTGCTCGACGGCCTCGACCGTGCGGCGCATGTCGCCGAGCAACTGCTCGGCGCGCGGCAACAGCGCGAGCCCGCACGCGGTCAGCTCGATGCCGCGCACGCTGCGCACCATCAGCTCGGCGTTGAGCGCGCTTTCCAGCTCGCGAATCGTATGCGTGACGGCCGGCTGCGTGACGCCAAGCTCACGCGCGGCGGCGCGCAGAGTGCGGTGATGCGCGGCGGCGACGAAGGCCTGCAACTGCTGCAGTTTCATAAGGGTAACCCCGTATATAAGGCCTGTTAATCAGGGTGAAAAAAATAGCATCTTATTCGAACAAAACGGCGTGGCTATAGTGCGAGGCTACTCACTGGAGCCATACAAACCATGAACGAGACCCCGCGTTTGACCGAAGTGTCCGATCTGGAACCCGCCGCCGCGAGCCTGCGCGAGATTCGCCATCACATTCACCACCATCCGGAACTCGCGTACGAGGAAGTGCAGACCGCGGCGCTCGTCGCGGAAAAACTCGAAAAGTGGGGCTGGCAGGTCACGCGCGGGGTCGGCAAGACCGGCGTGGTCGGCACGCTGAAAGAGGGTGACGGCAAGCGCAGCATCGGCATTCGCGCGGACATGGACGCGTTGCCGATCATCGAACAGACCGGCCTGCCGTACGCGAGCGGCACCCACGGCAAGATGCACGCGTGCGGCCACGACGGTCACACCACGATCCTGCTCGGCGCCGCGCAACGTCTCGCGGCCACGCGCAATTTCTCGGGCACCGTGCATTTGTATTTCCAGCCGGCCGAGGAAAGCGGCATCGACAGCGGTGCGCTGAAGATGATCGACGACGGCCTGTTCGAGCGCTTCCCGTGCGACGCCGTGTTCGGCCTGCACAACCATCCGGGAGCCGAGCCGGGCGTGTTGCTGTTCCGCAAGGGACCGTTCATGTCGGCGGGCGATAAGGCGATCATCACGATCGAAGGCGTCGGCGGCCATGCGGCGCGTCCGCATCTGACCGTCGATCCGGTCGTGGTCGCGGCGAGCATCGTGATGGCGCTGCAAACGATCGTCGCGCGCAACGTCGATCCGTCGCAGCCCGCCGTGGTGACGGTCGGCTCGATGCACGCGGGCACCGCGAACAACGTGATTTCCAGCAGCGCGCGGCTCGAGCTCAGCGTGCGCTCGTTCAGCCCCGAGGTGCGCGCGTTGCTGAAGAAGCGCATCACTGAGTTGGCCGAGTCACAGGCCGCGAGCTATGGCGGCAAAGCGCACGTCGAGTACATCGAAGGCTATCCGGTCGTCATCAATACGGATGCCGAAACGGATTTCGCGGTGCAGGTCGCGCGCGAACTGGTGGGCGACGACAAGGTGGTCGAGCAGACCGACATCCTGATGGGTAGCGAGGACTTCGCATTCATGCTGCAGAAGCGGCCGGGCACGTTCCTGCGCATCGGCAATGGCGTCGGCGAGGACGGCTGCATGGTGCACAACCCGCACTACGACTTCAACGACCGCAGTCTGCCGATCGGCGCGGCGTTCTGGGCACGGTTGGTGGAGCGCTATCTCGCGCAGTGAGCGCTTGATGCAAACGACGCGGCGCGCACGAGGCGTGCGCGCCCGGCTGCTCGTCACCGCGCGGCCAGAGTCACGAAACGTTCATTAGCCGCGCCGCGCGACCATCTCCGAGACTGTCTGCGCGGCGCGCTGCAGCGGTTCCAGGAACGCCTTCACCATCTGTTTGGCCGAATTGCGCTGTGCGTTGCCGCTGATGTTCATCGCGGCGATCACGCGGCCCTGGCGATTGCGAATCGGCGCGGACAGCGAAATCAAGCCGCCTTCGAGCTCCTGATCGACGATCGCCCACCCCTGGCGACGCACCAGCTCGATCAGCTTCTTCAACTCTTGCTTGTCGGTGACGGTGCGCGGCGTGTGCGCGTAGAGCGGCGTCGAGTTCAGCGTCGCGTCGAGCGTCGCGTCGTCGAGCGAGGCAAGCAGCACGCGGCCCATCGACGTGCAGTACGCGGGCAGGCGGCTGCCGATCGACAGGTTGATCGTCATGATCTTGTGAGTCGGCACGCGCAGCACGTAGACGATCTCGGTGCGATCGAGCACGGCCGCGGAGCAGCTTTCGTGCACCTGCGCCGACAGGCTTTCCATCACCGGTTCGGCGAGATTCCAGAACGGCATCGAGGTCAGATACGCGAAGCCGAGGTCGAGAATCTTCGGCGTCAGACGAAACAGGCGTCCCTCGGCTTCCACATAGCCGAGTGTTTGCAGCGTCAGCAGGATCCGGCGCGCGCCGGCGCGCGTGAGACCAGTCGCCGCGGCGACGTCGGTGAGCGTCTGTTCAGGCCGCGTCGCGTCGAACGCGCGGATGACCGCGAGGCCGCGCGCGAACGACTGCACGTACGAGTCGCCCGGTTTCTCCGGGGCCGGTTCGGCGTTGGCGGGCGCGACGGAAGACGGCGGCAGGGCTTTGCTCATGGACCTTGATCGTGGGTTCGGAAGAGTGCGCGCGAAGGACGCGCGACGCGTTTTGCGTTGCGGCGCAAAGGCGAGACGATAGCTTAAGCCTTCTATTTCGCCAAATAACGCCGATTCGTGCAAAAACCCCAGGGTTTGCGTGGATGCGATTCCCACTCCAAATTTGTATGATGACCCGATAACCTGACTAGTTCGAGACACCCGGTCCAACCGATCCGCCATGTTCGACAAGATTCCCGCGCGCGCTTTGAGCGACACCGTCGCGCAGCAACTGCTGAAGCAGATCGACAAGGGCACCTTTGCGCGCGGCGCCAGGCTGCCGACCGAAGCCGTGCTCGCGCAACAGTTCGGCGTAAGCCGCACGGTGATTCGCGAGGCGCTGTCGCGGCTGAAGAACGAGGGGGTGGTCGAGCCGCGCCAGGGCAGTGGCGTGTTCGTCGCCGGGCACGGCGCGATCCGCCCGCTGCGAATCGACTACGCGCAAGCCGTGGAGCCGGGCTCGGTCGTGCAGATCCTCGCGCTGCGTCGCGCGATCGAGGCGGAGGTCGCGTCGGAAGCCGCGATGCGCCGCAGCGATGCCGACATGGCCGCGATCGACGCCGCGCTCGCGCGCATCGAGCGCGCGGTCGGCAATGGCGAAGACGGTGTTGCCGAAGACGTCGCGTTTCATCGCGCGATCGCGGCGGCTACGGGCAATCCGTATTTCCTGAAGACGCTGACGTTCCTCAATCAGTACCTCGAAGCGGGCACGGTCGTCACGCGCCGCAACGAGGCGCTGCGCGAGGACTTCTCGCGGCAGGTGCGCGAGGAGCACGCGGCGATCGCCGCGGCGATTCGCGCCGGCGATCCGATGGCGGCGCGCAACGCCGCGCAGACGCATCTGTACAACGCGGCGCGGCGGCTTGCCGAGGCGGGCATCGTCTGACGCGCCGAAGGCGCGCGGTGATTCCGACGCGCGCGAACCCACGAATGCAGCACCTATCCATAGAGGTCATGCATGTCGAGAAATGTCGGTGTCGTAGGTTTGGGGGCCATGGGGCTCGGCGTCGCGCGCTCGCTGTTGCGCGCGGGCTTCAGGGTCCGCGCGTGCGACTTGCGGCGCGACGCGCTGCAGGCGTTCGTCGATGAAGGGGGCATCGGCTGTGCGACGCCCGCGGAGCTCGGCGCGCAGTGCGAGGTCGTGATCACGCTGGTCGTGAATGCGGCGCAAACCGAGGCCGTGCTGTTCGGTGAGCACGGCGCGCTCGCGGCCATGAAGCCGGGCGGCGTCGTGATCGCGAGTGCCACGGTCGCGCCGGAGTTCGCGAGCGATCTCGGCAGGCGCGTCGAGGCGGCCGGTCTGCAGATGCTCGATGCGCCGGTGTCGGGCGGCGCGGCGCGCGCGGCGTCGGGCGAGATGACGATGATGACGTCCGGTCCCGCGGCCGCTTATGCCGCGTGCGAAGACGTGCTCGCCGCGATCGCCGGCAACGTGTATCGGCTTGGCGCCACGCATGGCGCAGGCTCGAAGGTGAAGATCATCAACCAGCTGCTGGCCGGCGTGCATATCGCGGTGGCCGCCGAGGCAATGGCGCTCGGCCTGCGCGAAGGTGTCGACCCGGACGCGCTATACGACGTGATCACGCACAGCGCGGGCAATTCGTGGATGTTCGAGAACCGCGTGCCGCATATTCTCGCGGGCGACTACACGCCGCTGTCGGCGGTCGATATTTTCGTCAAGGACCTCGGCCTCGTGCTCGATACCGCGCGTCGCACGAAGTTTCCGCTGCCGCTGTCGGCGGCCGCGCATCAGATGTTCATGATGGCGTCGACGGCGGGCCACGGTGGCGAAGACGACTCGGCGGTCGTGAAGATTTTCCCAGGCATCGAATTGCCGACGAAGCAATAGGCGAGGGAGAGGTCATGACGGCTCAAACGAAACCCGCGCTGCTCGGCTGCATCGCCGACGACTTCACCGGCGCCACCGATCTCGCCAACATGCTCGTGCGCGGTGGCATGCGCACGGTGCAGACGATCGGCGTGCCCACCTCCAACGCAGCGCTCGGCGCCGATGCGCTCGTCGTCGCGCTGAAGTCGCGCACGATCCCGGCCGCCGACGCGGTCGCGCAATCGCTGGCCGCGCTCGCCTGGCTGCGCGCGCAAGGGTGCCGGCAATTCTTCTTCAAGTACTGCTCGACCTTCGATTCGACCGATGCGGGCAACATCGGCCCAGTGACCGATGCGTTGCTGAATGCGCTGTCCGCCGAGTTCGCTGAGCGCGCGTCGTTCACGATCGCGTGTCCCGCGTTTCCCGAGAACGGCCGCACGATTTTTCGCGGTCATCTGTTCGTCGGCGATGCGCTGCTCAACGAGTCGGGCATGGAAAACCATCCGCTGACGCCGATGCGCGACGCGAACCTCGTGCGCGTGCTGCGGCGGCAAACGCAATCGAAGGTCGGCCTCGTGCGTTACGACCAGCTCGCGCAAGGCGATGCGGCCGTGCGTGCCGCATTCGCCGCGTTGCGCGTCGACGGCGTACGCATCGCGATTGCCGATGCGGTGTCCGACGCCGATTTGCACACGCTCGGCGCGGCCTGCGCGGACCTCGCGCTGATCACCGGCGGCTCCGGCGTCGCGCTTGGTTTGCCGGCCAACTTCCGGCGCGCGGGTCTGCTCGGCGAGCAAACCCATGCCGCGCAATTGCCGCGGATAGAAGGTTTGTCGGCGGTGCTCGCGGGCAGTGCGTCGACGGCGACCAACGCGCAGGTCGCCGCCTGGTGCGCGACACGGCCCGCGTTCCGCATCGATTCGCTCGCGGCGGCGCGCGGCGAGGACGTCGTCGGCGAGGCGCTCGCGTTCGCACAACAGCGCTTCGTGCACGCGGAAGCGGTGCTGGTCTATGCGACCGCATCGCCCGACGAAGTGCAGGCCGTGCAGCGCGAACTCGGCGTCAACGAGGCCGGGCATCTGGTCGAGAAGACGTTGGCGGCGATTGCGCGCGGTCTGCGCGAACGGGGAGTGCGCAAGTTCGTCGTCGCGGGCGGCGAGACTTCGGGCGCCGTCGTGCAGGCGCTCGACGTGCGCATGCTGCGCATCGGCGCGCAGATCGATCCGGGCGTGCCGGCCACGGCGACGGCCGAAGCGGAGCCGCTCGCACTCGCGCTGAAATCCGGCAATTTCGGCACCACGGACTTCTTCGACAAGGCCCTGCGCCATCTCGACGGAGCCGCGCAATGAGCGACGCACCGGCACTTCACACCTGCGCCGAAGCGCGCGTGCGCGAGGAAATCTGCGCGGTCGGCGCGAGCCTGTATCAACGCGGCTATACGGTCGGCAGCGCCGGCAACATCAGCGCGCGGCTCGACGACGGCTGGCTGATTACCCCGACCGACGCGTGCCTCGGTCGCCTCGATCCCGCCGACATCGCGAAGGTCGATGCAAACGGCCACGCGGTGTCGGGCGGCAAGCCGTCGAAAACGCTGGCGCTGCATCGCGGTATCTATGCGCGCAACGGCGAGGCGCGCGGCATCGTCCATACCCATTCGACGCATCTGGTCGCGTTGACGCTCGGGGGCGTATGGAGCGAAGCGGACGTGCTGCCGCCGATCACACCGTACTACGTGATGAAAGTGGGCCACGTACCGCTGATTCGCTACGAACGCCCGGGTGATCCCCGAGTGGCCGCGCAGATCGCCGCGCTGGCCGATCGGGTGCGCGCGGTGTTGCTCGAACGTCTGGGGCCGGTAGTGTGGGAGCGCTCGGTCGCGCACGCGTCGTATGCGCTCGAAGAACTCGAGGAGACCGCGCGCCTGTGGCTGATGACGAATCCGCGGCCCGCGCCGCTCGACGCCGCCGCGATCGAAGAACTCCGTGCCGCGTTCGGCGCGCGCTGGTAGCAGCGCGCATTGCCGATGAACGCCGCGCACCGTATCGCACTGTCTTGAAGGAGCTGCCGCCATGCCTCGCTTCGCCGCCAATCTGTCGATGATGTACAACGAGCACGCGTTCCTCGATCGCTTCGCCGCCGCCGCGCGCGACGGCTTCAACGCGGTCGAATTCCTGTTTCCCTACGAGTTCCGCCCGGGCGAGCTGAAGGCGCGGCTCGACGCGCATGGCCTCACGCAGGCGCTGTTCAATGCGCCACCCGGCGACTGGAGCGGCGGCGAGCGCGGCCTTGCGTCGTTGCCGGGCCGTGAGGACGAGTTCCGCCGCAGCATCGACACGGCACTCGAGTACGCGCGCGTGCTCGGCAATCGCAAGCTGCATGTGATGGCGGGGTTGATCGCCGGCGATCAAGCGGGCGAAACGCAGCGCAAAACACAACGCGACGTGTACCTGAACAACCTCGCCTATGCCGCGCGGACGGCGCAAGCCGAACAGATCACGGTCGTCATCGAGCCGATCAATACGCGCGACATGCCCGGCTATTTCCTCAATCGACAGGACGATGCGCAAGCGATCTGCGCCGAACTCGGCGCGCCGAATCTGAAGGTGCAGTTCGATTGCTATCACTGCCAGATCGTCGAGGGCGATCTCGCGACGAAGCTCAAACGCGATATGGCCGGCATCGGTCACATCCAGGTTGCGGGTGTGCCAGAGCGGCACGAGCCCGACATCGGCGAGCTGAACTACCCGTACCTGTTCGATCTGATCGATGCGCTCGGCTACGACGGCTACATCGGCTGCGAATACCGGCCGCGCGCGGGGACCTCGGCGGGGCTTGGCTGGCTGAAGCCTTATCTCGATGCGGGGCGTTGACTCTTTCCGACAACCACTGACGCACACGTAACCATGAAAGTACTGATCACCGGCGGTGCCGGTTTTCTCGGCCAGCGTCTCGCGCGCGAGCTGCTCGCGCGCGGCGCGCTGAAAGATGCGCACGGCGCGCCGCAAGCGATTACCGGGCTCGTGTTGCTCGACGTCCTGCGCGCACACGATTTCGGCGATGCGCGCGTGCGCACCGAAGTCGGCGATATCGCGGAGCGCAGTGTGCTCGAACGCGTGATCGACGATCAAACCTCGGCGATCTTTCATCTCGCTGCGATCGTCAGCGGCCAGGCCGAGGCGGACTTCGATCTCGGCATGCGTATCAATCTCGATGCGTCGCGGCTGCTGCTCGAAATCTGCCGGCAGCGCGGGCACCAACCGCGCGTCGTGTTCACCAGTTCGGTCGCGGTCTACGGTGGCGATCTGCCTGCAGTCGTGCAGGACGACACCGCGCTCAATCCGCAGTCGTCGTACGGCGCGCAGAAGGCGATCGCGGAGCTGCTGCTCAACGATTATTCGCGGCGCGGTTTCGTCGACGGCCGCGTGCTGCGGCTGCCGACCATCAGCGTGCGGGCGGGGCGGCCGAATGCGGCGGCGTCGTCGTTCGCGAGCGGCATCGTCCGCGAGCCGCTCAATGGCGAGGAGGCCGTGTGTCCGGTCGCCGGTTCGACGCGGCTGTGGTTGCTGTCGCCGCGCAAGGCGATCGAGGGTCTTATCGCCGGCCTCGAACTCGATGGCGCCGCGCTTGGCAAGCAACGCGTGCTGAACCTGCCGGGCTTGTCGGTCAGCGTCGACGAGATGATCGCGGCACTGCGCGAGGTCGCGGGCGAGGCGGTCGCGAGCCGCATTGTGCGGCAGCCCGACGAGCGCATCGAGAAGATCGTCGGCAGCTGGCCCGGCGCGTGGGATACGTCGCGCGCCGAACGGCTCGGGCTCGCGACCGAGCGCAGTTTCGCGGACGTGATTCGCGGCTACATCGCCGATGAAGGAATCGAAGTTCGCTGAAGATCGCCCCCTCCGCGTATTCCCTGGTGTCGCTTGGCACGGCTGCGGCCGTGCTTGACATGCTTTCGCGCCCCCGCCTATTATCGAGGCTGTTTTGTTCGATATATGACCTTGTGTTCGTATAAAGAACATGAGGCGGGCGAAGAAGGGGCGGCAGCCGTATCGGTCGTCAATCCCAAGCCCATCGTTCACGATCCTGCGCTAAGCTGCTTCGACGTGACGGCGCGCTACGCCGCCGCCATTTTGCAGTTGCCCGTCCGCGGCCGTTGACGCCCAGGGCCGATGCCTCGGCGCATCGAACCGGCCTCATCGGTGCGAAGCCGGCCGAGGCGCAGCGCACGCAGCATCTCAACTGGAGACATCCCATGACCGAAGCATTCCTGTGCGATGCGATTCGCACCCCCATTGGCCGCTATGCGGGTTCGCTGTCGTCGGTGCGCGCCGACGACCTGGGCGCGGTGCCGCTCAAGGCGTTGATGGAGCGCAACAAGAACGTCGACTGGACCGCGATCGACGACCTCATCTACGGCTGCGCCAACCAGGCCGGTGACGACAACCGCAACGTCGCGCGCATGTCGCTGCTGCTCGCGGGTCTGCCGAAGGACGTGCCGGGCTCGACGGTCAACCGTCTGTGCGGCTCGGGCATGGATGCGGTCGGCATCGCCGCGCGCGCGATCAAGTCGGGCGAGGCCGCGCTGATGATTGCCGGTGGCGTCGAAAGCATGAGCCGCGCGCCGTTCGTGATGCCCAAGGCGACCAGCGCGTTCTCGCGTCAGAACGAGGTCTACGACACGACGATCGGCTGGCGTTTCGTGAACCCGCTGATGAAGAAGCTGTACGGCGTCGACTCGATGCCGGAAACCGGCGAAAACGTCGCGACCGACTACAACATCAGCCGCGCCGACCAGGACGCATTCGCGCTGCGCAGCCAGCAGAAGGCGGCGCGCGCCCAACGCGACGGCACGCTCGCGCAGGAGATCGTCGGCGTGACGATCGCGCAGAAGAAGGGCGATCCGATCACGGTCATGCAGGACGAGCATCCGCGCGAAACGAGCCTCGAAACGCTCGCGAAGCTGAAGGGCGTCGTGCGTCCGGACGGCACGGTGACGGCCGGTAACGCATCGGGCGTGAACGACGGCGCGGCGGCGTTGCTGCTTGCCAATGAAGAGACCGCGAAGCGCTTCGGCCTCACGCCGCGCGCCCGCGTGCTCGGTGTGGCCACCGCCGGCGTCGAGCCGCGCGTGATGGGCATCGGCCCGGCACCCGCGACGCAGAAGCTGCTCGCGCGTCTGGGCATGAAGATCGACCAGTTCGACGTGATCGAACTGAACGAAGCGTTCGCCTCGCAAGGTATCGCGGTGCTGCGCGCCCTCGGCGTCGCCGACGACGATCCCCGCGTGAACCCGAACGGCGGCGCGATTGCGCTCGGCCACCCGCTCGGCATGAGCGGCGCGCGTCTGGTGACGACCGCGACGTATCAGTTGCAACGCACGCAGGGCCGCTTCGCGCTGTGCACGATGTGTATCGGTGTCGGCCAAGGCATCGCGATCGCGATCGAGCGCGTGTGATGCGTGAGCTGGTTTAGCGCCAGCTTCGGTCCCCGCGCTAGGCGGGTCTCCGCGCAAGCTGAATAGTAAAAAGCGGAAGGGCCGGCGTCGAGACACGCCGGCCCTTTGTTTTGATCGCGCCTTGTTGCGCCGGGCGCAGGCGTTATGACGCCGCTTCGACGGTCAGATGCATGACCTCATGCACCGGTGCGAGCCGCGCGCGGATCGTCTCGGCCGTAACGCCGCCATGCGTGCGCACACTGACGATCGCCGCTCGCGCCTCCGGGCCGATCTGCCAGACGTGCAGGTCGGCGATCTCGGCATCGCCGTGCGAATCCAGGATTTCGCGGATTTCGCCGGCCACGTGCTCGTCGGTTCTGTCGAGCAGCACGTCGGCCGTGTCGCGCATCAGCGTCCATGCCCAGCGCGCGATGACGATCGATCCGACGATGCCCATCAGCGGGTCCGTCCAGACCCACCCGAGATAGCGGCCGGCCAGCATGGCCACGATCGCCAGCACCGAGGTCAGCGCATCGGCGAGCACGTGCACATAGGCCGAGCGCAGGTTGTTGTCGGACCCATGCGCATGGTCGTGATGATGGTGATGATCGTGATGCCCATGGTGCGCATGGCCGCCCGACAACAGCAGCGCGCTGACGATGTTCACGACCAGCCCGATCGCCGCAATCACCGCGGCCTGCCCGAACGCGACACCGGTGGGATGAACGAGGCGGATCGCCGATTCGATGCCGATGCCAAGCGACACCAGCGCGAGAATCAGCGCCGAAGCGAAGCCGGCAAGCTCGCCCACTTTTCCCGTTCCGAAACTGAACGCGCGGTTTGCCGAGTTGCGTCTCGCGAACGCATACGCGAGCGCGGCAATGCCGAGCGCGCCGGCATGCGTCGCCATGTGGAAGCCATCGGCGAGCAGCGCCATCGAGCCGGTCACGTAACCGGCCGCGATTTCGCCGATCATCATGACAACGGTGAGCGCGACGACGAAGCGGGTCCGGCGCGCGTTGTCGTCGTGCGCGCTGCCGAGAAACGAGTGCTCGTGTTTGCGGATCAGATGGTCAGTCATACAAACTTACTTCGAATAGCGGCGGATTGCGCCGATCAATGCATCAACTCCCTTCTTGCGCTGGCTGGCCGTCAGGTCCGGATGCGCGACATGTTCGCGCGCGTGCGCCTCGACGATCTCGTCGAGCAGGCCGTTCATTGCGCCGCGGGTCGCGGCCACCAGGTGCAGGACTTTTTCGCAATCGGCGTCCGACTCCAGTGAACGCTCGATAGCCTGAACCTGGCCCGCGATGCGACGAACGCGCTTCAATAAGCCGTCTTTGTGTGTGCTCAGATGTGCCATACATATACCCCCTATAGGTATATAGAATAGCACGGTGACGAGATGGCGTTTCTGATGGCTGTCGGCGGCCATGCCGATGCATACGTCGGCAAATCGTTCGCGTCATACTGTTGGCCGTGGTTGTCCTGTAAGCGCAGAGTTCACGACGCCGGGCACGAATGCTGCGTAGCACGAAGCGATTGCGCTCGACGCGCATGACCGACCGTCAAGCCGTATCGATACCTTGCAGGAGGAGAACGCGGATGAAAATAGCGACGATAGCTGCAGCATTGGTCATCGCGGTGGTGGCCGCGGCCCCGCCGGCGCGAGCGCAGGGCGACATGGCGAGCACCGCGCAAGCGATGCTCAGCGCGGCGCAGCCGGTGCATATGACGGCGGAGATCGTCGCCATCGATGCGGGCAACCGTTCGCTGACATTGAAGGGTCCGCATGGCGACGTCGCGATCGTGCTCGTCAGCCAGCAGGTTGCCGGTTTCGATCAACTGAAGATCGGCGATCGCGTCGACGTGCTGTACAAGAATGCGTTGCTCACCAAGGTCGAGAAGGCTAGCAGCGCGGGCAAGGGGATTCGCGAGCGGATCGACCGGCGGAGCTATGCGCCGGCGTCGGGCGAGTACGAGTCGGCGCGGCAGACCGAGGTGCTCGCGACCGTGCTGAAGATCGATCGCAAGCAGCGCCTCGTGACGCTGCGCGGCGCGTATCAGACCCAGACCTTCGAAGCCGCGCCCGACGTCGATTTGAGCGACGTGAAGGTCGGCGACACCGTGCATGCGGCGTTCGTGTCCGCCGCCGCCGTGCAGGTGACGCCGGTCGGGCAGTGAGCGGCGGGGCCGCAGTCGATTCCGGCGGCCGCATCTGTTTCGCAAACTATGTCGAAATATGTCGCGGCTCCCGCCGAATGCCCGCAAAACCTTGCCTGGCGGGCCCGCGTCGCGGTGAAACAGCGCGACATATGTTCCGTGATGATTTCCGCGGTGTGTCCTTCTATAGTCCGTTCGTTGCCACGCGGCAGTGACGCAAGTGGCCCGAATCCAGCAAGGACATACCGTGAAAAATCGTTCATTCGCAGGTTCCGACAGGGTCTGCGCCAGCATGGCGCGAGGCGCGCTGCGCAAGGTGGTGCTCGGCGCGGCCGCCGCCGTGCTCGCGCTCGGCAGCGCATCGGCGTTCGCGTGGTCGGGTCACGGCACCGCGTACACGTCGCGCGGCGTCTATAACGGCGCGCACTACGGCTCGTGCGGCGGCGGTAGCTGCTCGCATGCGGGCAGCGTGGCCGGCCCCTATGGCGGCGTCGCGAGCAACACTGGCACGGTCACGCGCACGGCGCCCGGCCAGTTCTCGAACTCGGGTACCGCGACGGGCCGCTACGGCAACTCGGTGCAGCACTCGGGCGACACCAGCTGCGCGGGCGGCTCCTGCTCGCATAGCGGCACGCTGACCGGTCCCGACGGCAAAACGGCGACGACGTCCGGCGACGTGACGCGCACCGCGCCGGGCCAGTATTCGTCGTCGGGCTCGATCAGCGGGTCGAACGGCAATACGGTCAATCATTCTGCGTCGACGAATTGCGCGGGGTCGACCTGCGCGCGCTCGGGCACGGTGACGGGTCCGGACAACAACAACGTCTATCACTCAGGCACCGCGACGCGGGTCGCGCCCGGCGTCGTGACGACTTCGACGAGCGTGACCGGCACGCAAGGCCACACGGCGACGTCGAGCGGTACGGTGGTAACAGGCGGCGTGGTGGTCGCGGGCGGGACCACGACGGCGACCGGTACGACCGTGGTCGTTGCGCCGAAGCCGGTGGTGGTCGTGGCGCCGCCTCCGTCGGTCGTCGTCCCGCCGCCGGTCGTGTACGTGCCGCCGCCGGTCGTGGTGACGCCTCCGCCGGCCTATGTTCCGCCGCCGGTGGTGGTCGTGGCGCCGCCCCCGCCGCCGGCCGTCTACGTCGCGCCGCGTCCCGTGTATGTCGCGCCGCGGGCTGTGGTCTGGGTGCCGGGCCATTGGGTCGGGCGCGTGTGGGTGCCGGCGCATTGGGCCTGACGATGAGCGCGGCGATGAGAATCAGAACCTGCGTAGAATCGTGGCGCTCACGTCGCGCCGCGCGGTGCGACGCGATGTGCGAAATGGCGGGCTCGTGTCCACCATCTGCTGAGGGGGAGCGTCACTCGCGAGCGCAAAGGGCTGCGCGGGGCGCGCTCCGCAAAACGGTCGCGCTCGCGACGATCGTCGTGGCGACGTTGCTGGCGGTCAACGCAGTCATCGACGCCGGCGACGCCAACGACGACCTTCGCGCGAACCCCGCCGCCGGCGCGGCGAGCGACTGTTCCGCGCGCTACGCCGCGTTGCTCGATCTGGCCGAACTCGCGCGGCGTGACGGCAAATCGTCCGAGGTGGTCGTGCGTGGCTTGAGCCAGCAGAACGGGGCAATGAGCGAGTGCATACCTGCAGGCCGGGTCAGGCCTGCACCGCCATTACATTGAACGCGGCCGCGTCAGATCGCGTTCCAGAAAAATCGCGCCGGGGATCGGATTGGACACGTAGGCGTCGATGGGCTCGAATCCCAGCGATGCGTAGAGGCCGAGCGCTGCTTGCATCGTCGGCAGCGTGTCGAGACGCATGCGGCGATAGCCTCATCGCGAACAGCGAGAATCCCTTGAAGAGGTATCGGTCCTGATTCTGCGCAATCCAGTTTCTGGCTGATTCGTGAAACAGCCACCGCCAGTGGCGCCACGCCGACGCTGCCGCGCCTGGGTGATGGCACTCTTCTTACTCACAAACGACCCATCGGCCACAGCTAACGCAAGGTCCAGTTCATCGACGACCTCGCTGATTGACTGGTGTGTGGCTGATACCAACTAATGGATTGAATCGCTTGACCGGGTATTTGTGGAGGAGGCGCAAGATCAAACTATGTTTCAGTCAGGACTGGTGCATTGCAGAACATCTTTGTCAAAACGTTGCTCAAAATCGCTTCGGCCGAAGCGATCGACAGATCATTGGGCATCGTCATGTTGAAGTAGAGGATGCCGTCGACCAATGCGATAACGGCGAGCGCGTGGTCGGCGAAAGGGCCCGGCAACTGTATGTTGAGGCGCTTGCATAGCTGCTCAATGAAGTACGCGATCATGTCGCGCTTTTGCAGGCATAAGGCATTCACATGTTGTCGGAATTCTGCGTCACGCATGGCATGCAAACGTGCCTCAGCCCAGATGATGTAGTTGTTGTCGTCGCGATAGCACTGCGCGTACAACAAGGTGAGCTGCACTTGCAGGTTTTCGCTGGACGGTGCGGCGTCTCGCAGCTTCTGCAAGTTTTCTTGCATGTTCTGGTGATCGAGACGGAGCAGTTCGACGAATAGATCGCTCTTGCTGCTGAAGTTCGAGTAAAACGCGCCGCGGGTATAGCCGGCCTGGGCTGCGATATCCTCCACGCTAGTCGCAGCAAACCCTTTTTCGGCGATGCTCGACGCTGCTGCGTCGAGCAAGCGCCGCCGGGTTCGCTCACGACTTTCTGCTCGCGTCATTCGTTTGTGTGGCATGCGGCAAAGCGCTCATATGGCAAAGAACGATGGCCAAAATCCACGCTCCTCGCAAATCGTTTGGTGCGTAGGGCTGCTATTTGAAGGCGACCGCTTCGGATTCGGGAGGTTGCCATCCGCCACCAAGCGCCTTGAAGGCAGCAACGGCTGCGCGTGCGGATTCCGTTTGCGCCTGCACCCGCTCGTCCGAGGCGCGTAGCAGGTTGTCGTCGGCCTGCAAGACTTCGATCAGGCTGACGACGCCTTTTTGATAGGCTGCGAACGAGGCCGCTCGAGCGCGACCGAGGGAATCCACTCCCTGGGCGAGCACCGCGGCCTCTTGCTCGCGCTTCACGAGTGCCGAGAATGAGTTCTCGACGTCTTCGGTTGCATGAAGCGCGGCGAGCCGATACGCGGCCAGCATTTCCGCCTGCTGCCCCTTGGCCTGCTCGATCTGCGCATTGATGCGGCCGAAATCGAACAGACGCCAGCGCAGCCCCAGCACGCCGGCGGCCTGATTGGCGCCGGTACTGAACAGGTTGCCGCTGGCCACCGAGGTAGCGCTGCCGAGCAGTCCACTGAGCGACACCTTGGGGTAATACTCGGCGATGGCCACGCCGATGCGCGCGTTCGATGCGGCGAGGCGACGCTCGGCCACGATCAGGTCGGGCCGGCGCCTGAGTAACTCACCCGGCGATCCTGTGTCCGCGATCCGCAGGGCGACCGGGATGTCACCAGCTTCGACCAGTTCGGCTCGATGCGTGCCGGGCTGTGAACCCAGCATTACATCCAGCGCGTTTATCGCAG
Organism: Paraburkholderia sp. 32; assembly: GCF_050435345.1. Lineage (NCBI taxonomy): Bacteria > Pseudomonadati > Pseudomonadota > Betaproteobacteria > Burkholderiales > Burkholderiaceae > Paraburkholderia > Paraburkholderia sp. 32. The sequence goes on along the minus strand of NZ_JBNDKD010000001.1, from coordinate 3,296,853 downwards.
CATCCAGACCCGCCTCGAGGACCGGGACGGATGCCTGAACCTGGGACAGCGCACCTTCGGCCTGGCTCACCTGAAGGTCGGCCGCCAATCCTTTGCTATACAGGAGGTTGATGGTCGAAAGCAGATCCTGCTGCGTCTGCACCTGCCGCCGGGCAACCTTCAGACGGGCCTGCAATCCACGAATCGTGATGTAAATGTCGCCAGTCTGCGCCGCCACTGCCAGGCGCGTGGCCACCGCACCGGCTTCCGAAGCCTGGTATTCGGCAAGTGCCGCTTCCCGCCCGCGACGCAGGCCACCAAACACATCCAGTTCCCAGCTCGCGTTGAAATTAGCCTCGTAATCATTGCCATAGCGATCGAAACCGGGCGTCGAATTCAGGACTCGCCCCAAGGGGGTCTCAACCGACTGGTAGACTCGCGCCGCCTGCCCGCTGACAGTGCCGGACGGCAGCAGCGCGGCATTCGCCGCGCCAAGTCCCGCGCGCGCCTGCGAGACGCGAGCGGCGGCCTGCGCGAGGTCCAGGTTCTGATCCAGTGCGAGCGTGACGAATCGTGTCAGTTGCGGATCATCGAAACCCGTCCACCACGTGACAAGGTCGGCACTGGCCGCCGCGTGCCGGTGATCCACCGCGGCCTGGCCCTGGAACTGCTCGGGCATGGCTACATTGGGCCGGACATAATCGGGGCCTACAGCGCAGCCAGCCGAGAGACTGGCGGCAATAACCGCGGCAAGGATGGGTTTGGGTAGCATGAGCGTCTTCGCAAGATTCCGGTGGTGACTATAATACCAAATAGTCACTGGTTGTCCATTCCTGTATGCTATACCCATGAAAAAAGCCACCAGTTCCCCCATCCCGGCGCGCGGCCCCGCTGACCACGAGGTACGGGATCAGATCGTTGTCGCCGCCACCGAGCACTTCAGCCGGTATGGCTACGAGAAAACGACGGTCTCAGACCTCGCCAAGGCGATCGGGTTTTCCAAGGCCTACATCTACAAGTTCTTCGAGTCCAAGCAGGCCATTGGCGAGATGATTTGCGCGAACTGCCTGCACGAGATCGAAACCGAGGTCAGGTCGGCCGTCGCACAGACCGATCTGCCACCGGAGAAGCTGCGGCGGATGTTCAACGTCTTCACGGAAGCGAGCCTCCGTCTGTTTTTCCAGGACCGCAAGCTCTACGAGATTGCCGCATCGGCGGCCACGGAGAACTGGCAGGCGGTGCTTGCGTATGAAGAGCGCGTCCAGAAGCTGCTTCGGGACGTCCTCCAGGAGGGTCGGCAAAGCGGGGACTTCGAGCGCAAAACACCCCTCGATGAGACTGCGATGGCGATCTATCTGGTGTTGCGCCCCTACCTGAACCCAATGCTCCTGCAGTACAGCTTTGATTACACCAAGGTCGCGCCTGCACAACTGTCCGGTCTCGTGCTCCGCAGTCTGTCGCCTTGATGGAAATCTCGGTTGTGACCATTGACTAATTTGGTCACTAGAACCATAATGAAAGCCCCGATCACTCCGTCAATGGGTCTTTCATGCTCCGGCGTCGCCTTGCTACCTCTACAGTCGTCTGTGCACTGGCACTTGCGCTAGCCGCCTGCGGCGCAAAAGCACCGTCCGATCCGCGCACCGAAGCGCCCCTGGTGCGTACCGCCATCGCTCGGGCGGCGATCCCCGCCTCCCGTTCGTTTACCGGAACCGTCGCCGCGCGCGTGCAGAGCGACCTGGGATTTCGCGTCTCCGGCAAGGTGCTCGAGCGGCTGGTGGATGCCGGGCAAACCGTCAAACGCGGCCAGCTGCTGATGCGCCTCGACCCCATCGATCTGAGGCTTGCCGCGCAGGCCCGGCAGGACGCGGTCACCGCCGCGCGAGCACGGGCGCAGCAGACCGCGCAGGACGAAGAGCGCTACCGCGACCTGCGCGGCACCGGCGCGATATCGGCATCGGCCTACGACCAGATCAAGGCGGCGGCCGACGCCGCCAAAGCGCAGCTCAGCGCGGCCGAGGCCGACGCCGACGTTGCGCGCAACGCGACTGGCTATGCCGAACTGCTGGCGGACGGCGATGGCGTCGTGATGGAAACGCTGGCCGAACCGGGCCAGGTCGTCAGCGCCGGGCAGCCCGTGGTGCGCCTGGCGCACGCCGGGCGCCGCGAGGCTGTCATCCAGCTACCCGAAACCCTACGCCCCGCAATCGGTTCGGTCGCCCAGGCCACGCTGTTCGGCAACGGCGGTGTTAGCGTGCCGGCGACGCTGCGCCAGCTTTCGGATACGGCGGATCCTCGTACCCGGACCTTTGAAGCGCGGTATGTGCTGCAGGGAGAGCTGGCCGACGCCCCACTGGGCGCCACCGTCACGGTCCAGATTCCGGACGCGCGTTCCGCGGTGCAAGGCGGTTTGCAGGTGCCGATCGGCGCGCTGTTTGACGCGGGCAAGGGACCGGGGGTGTGGGTCATCAACGGCGAGCCGTCAAAGGTTGCCTGGCGGCCGGTTACTGTCGAACATCTGGACGACGATAGTGCTCGCGTCGCCGGTGAGATCAAGCAAGGCGACCGGATCGTCGCGCTCGGCGCGCAGCTGCTGCGCGAAGGCGAGCAGGTCCGGGTGACAAGTCAAGCCGTCGCCATGACGGCCGAGGGAGCCCGTCCGTGAGCGAAGGCCGTTTCAACCTGTCGGCGCTCGCCGTGCGCGAGCGCTCCATCACCCTGTTCCTGATCTGCCTGATTTCTCTGGCAGGGCTCGTTTCGTTCTTCAAGCTGGGCCGGGCGGAAGACCCCGCGTTCACGGTCAAGGTGATGACCATCATCACCGCATGGCCGGGAGCCACGGCGCAGGAAATGCACGATCAGGTCGCCGAGAAGATCGAAAAGCGCATGCAGGAGCTGCGCTGGTACGACCGGACCGAGACCTACACACGGCCTGGGCTGGCCTTCACGACCTTGACCTTGCTCGACAGCACGCCGCCGTCGGAAGTGCAGGAGCAGTTCTACCAGGCCCGGAAAAAAATCAGCGACGAGGCGGGCAATCTTCCATCCGGCGTGATCGGACCGATGGTCAACGACGAATACGCGGATGTTACCTTCGCGCTGTTTGCGTTGAAGGCGAAGGGTGAACCGCAGCGCCTGCTCGTTCGCGATGCCGAGACGCTGCGCCAACGGCTGCTGCACGTGCCGGGCGTGAAGAAGGTCAACATCATCGGTGAGCAGGCGGAGCGGATCTATGTCGAGCTCTCACATGACCGGCTGGCAACGCTGGGCGTGAGCCCCCAGGACGTGTTCGCCGCGCTCAACGGTCAGAATGCCCTGACGCCGGCCGGCTCCGTGGAGACCAAAGGTCCGGAGGTGTTCATTCGCCTGGACGGTGCCTTCGACAACCTGCAGAAGATCCGCGACACGCCGGTCGTAGCGCAGGGCCGCACGCTGAAGCTGTCGGACATCGCCACCGTTACGCGTGGTTATGAAGATCCGGCGACGTTCATGATCCGCAACAACGGCGAAACGGCACTGCTGCTGGGCATCGTCATGCGCGACGGCTGGAACGGGCTCGATCTCGGCAAGGCGCTGGACAGCGAGGTCGGCGCAATCAACGCCGGGCTGCCGCTAGGCATGAGCCTGACCAAAGTCACCGATCAAGCCGTCAACATTCATTCGGCGGTCGACGAGTTCATGCTCAAGTTTTTCGTCGCGCTGCTGGTGGTCATGCTGGTGAGTTTCGTCAGCATGGGCTGGCGGGTGGGCCTCGTCGTTGCCGCGGCCGTACCGCTGACACTCGCGGTGGTGTTCGTGGTGATGGCCGCAACCGGCAAGAACTTCGATCGCATCACGCTCGGATCGCTGATCCTCGCGCTCGGCCTGCTCGTGGACGACGCGATCATCGCGATCGAAATGATGGTGGTAAAGATGGAGGAAGGCTACGGCCGCATCGCCGCCTCCGCCTACGCGTGGAGTCATACGGCCGCGCCGATGCTGGCGGGCACGCTGGTGACCGCCGTCGGCTTCATGCCCAATGGTTTCGCGCGCTCCACGGCCGGCGAATACACCAGCAACATGTTCTGGATCGTTGGCATCGCACTGATCGCATCGTGGGTCGTCGCCGTGGTCTTCACGCCCTACCTGGGTGTGAAGATGCTGCCCGACTTCAAAAAGGTCGAAGGCGGTCACGACGCGATCTACGACACGCCGCGCTACAACCGCTTCCGTCAGTTGCTCACGCGCGTCATCGCGCGCAAATGGCTGGTCGCCGGTTCGGTCGTGGGCCTCTTCGTGCTGGCCATCCTCGGCATGGGCGTGGTCAAAAAACAGTTTTTCCCGATCTCCGACCGTCCCGAAGTGCTGGTCGAGGTGCAGATGCCCTATGGCACGTCGATCTCGCAAACCAGCGCCGCGACGACGAAGGTCGAAGCGTGGCTCGCGAAGCAGAAGGAAGCCAGGATCGTCACCGCATACATCGGGCAAGGCGCGCCACGCTTTTACCTGGCGATGGGGCCGGAACTGCCCGATCCGTCGTTTGCCAAGATCGTGGTGCGCACGGACAGCCAGGATGAGCGCGACGCATTGAAGCAGCGACTGCGTCAGGCAGTCGCCAACGGTCTCGCCTCCGAGGCGCGCGTGCGGGTCACGCAACTCGTGTTCGGTCCGTATTCGCCGTTCCCGGTCGCCTACCGTATCTCTGGTCCGGACCCGGACAAGCTGCGCGGTATTGCGGGAGAAGTTGAGCAGGTGATGGACTCCAGTCCGATGATGCGTACGGTCAACGCTGACTGGGGTACGCGCTCGCCCACGCTGCACTTCACGTTGCAGCAGGACCGTCTGCAGGCGGTGGGGCTGACATCCAGCGCCGTGGCGCAACAACTGCAATTCCTGCTAACCGGTGTGCCTGTCACCGCCGTGCGTGAGGATATTCGAACCGTGCAGGTCATCGCGCGTTCGGCCGGCGATGTTCGTCTCGATCCGGCCCGGCTCGGCGACTTCACGCTGGCTGGCGCGAACGGGCAACGCATTCCGCTGTCGCAGGTGGGCAAGGTCGACGTGCGCATGGAGGAACCAATCATGCGCTGGCGGGACCGCGTGCCGACGATCACGGTACGGGGCGACATCGCCGACAACCTTCAGCCGCCGGACGTATCGACGGCGATCACCAGGCAGCTTCAACCCATCATCGCCAGGCTTCCGACCGGCTACCGTATCGAAGAGGCGGGCTCCATCGAGGAATCGGCTAAAGCGACGAAAGCCATGTTGCCGCTCTTCCCGATCATGCTGGCGGTTACGCTCATCATCATCATCTTCCAGGTGCGCTCGATCTCCGCGATGGTCATGGTGTTCCTGACCAGCCCGCTGGGCTTGATCGGGGTGGTGCCGACGTTGATCCTGTTCAGGCAGCCGTTCGGCATCAATGCGCTGGTCGGTCTCATCGCGCTATCGGGCATCCTGATGCGCAACACGCTGATCCTGATCGGACAGATTCACCAGAACGAGCAGGCGGGGCTGGATCCGTTCCATGCGGTCGTCGAAGCTACCGTGCAGCGTGCCAGACCGGTGATCCTGACGGCCATGGCGGCGATCCTCGCTTTCATCCCGCTGACCCATTCGGTGTTCTGGGGGACCCTCGCGTACACGCTGATCGGCGGCACGTTCGCCGGGACGATTCTGACCCTGGTCTTCCTGCCGGCGATGTATTCGATCTGGTTCAAGATTCGACCCGAGCGTATCGCCGGCTTGCGCAAAGATCGGCATGAGCAGGTGCAGCCTTCCGAGCAAACGCTGCAGGACGCGCTCGACGCGGACAGTTAAAAAAACACCATCAATTCACCTGAAGGGAGCTGTTCATGTCGAATTCCACTGTTGTCGTTGTTACCGGCGTGTCATCGGGTATCGGACGCGCCGCCGCCGAGAAGTTTGCCAGGCGGGGGTGCCGCGTATTTGGCACCGTGCGCAGCATCGCAAAAGCCGCGCCTATCTCGGGAGTCGAGCTTGTCGAGATGGATGTTCGCAACGATGCTTCGGTCCAGGCTGGAATCCAGTCCGTCATCGATCGCGCCAGGCGAATCGACGTGCTCGTCAACAATGCAGGAACGAGCATGATTGGCGCGGTCGAGGAAACGTCGACTGCCGAGGCCTCGTCTCTGTTCGATACCAACGTATTCAGCATTCTGCGCGCGACACAGGCTGTACTCCCCCACATGCGGGCACAACGCGGTGGAAGGATCGTCAATGTCAGTTCGGTGCTCGGGTTTCTCCCGGCGCCCTACATGGGACTCTATTCGGCGTCCAAGCACGCTGTGGAAGGGCTGACCGAAACCCTCGATCATGAGGTGCGCCAGTTCGGCATACGCGCAACGCTGGTCGAACCGACTTTTACCAGGACCAATCTCGACATCAATGCGCCTCAGGCGGGTTCGAAAATCGCCGACTATGACCGCGAGCGTGCCCTTGCAATGAGCGCAGTCGTGAACAGTGTCAAAGGTGCCCCCGAGCCCGAGGGCGTGGCCAACACTATTGTCGAAGCGGCGCTTGGCGCCTGGCGGATGCGTCGCACGCCTGCCGGACAGGCGTCGTTGCTGAGCAAGTTACGCCGCTTTATGCCCGCTGGTCCCGTCGATTCAAGCTTGAGGAAAACATTCGGACTTGGTTGAAGCGCTCGTCCACGCATCACATTGCGGCCAAGGTTCGGCGCAGCGGAAACCGGATCTCGAACGTGGTCCCCACGCCCTCGCGCGACGCAAACTCGATCTGCCCATCGAGCACGCGGCATAGCTCCCTGACGATCGCGAGCCCGAGCCCCGTGCCCGGAATCTCGTCGCAGGCCGCGCGCTCGAACTCATCGAATACGCGCTCCGCGTCGGCGGGCGCAATGCCGACGCCGGTGTCGGAGACGCGAATCGCCCAGTGTTCGGCGCCATGCATCGCGAACCGGATTTCGACTTGCCCCGACTTCGTGTACTTGATCGCGTTGGTCAACAGATTGACCGCGATCTGCTTGAGCTTCAGCCGATTCGACGTGACGACCGGCAGCGCCGCGTCGAATGCGCTGCGCAACGCAAGCCCTTTCGCCTCGATCGACGGTCGCGTCGACGCGACGAGTTCGTCGAAGAGTTCGCGCAAATCGACGTCTTCGAGCACGAGCGGCGCGGAATCTCCGAGCACGACCGAGTACTCGACCATCTGGTCGACCAGCTGCTTCATGTCGGCAGCCTGACGGTTCGCGAGCGTCAATGCGGTATCGGCTTTCGACGGCGCTCGCTCGACCAGTTGCAGCGCGACCGAAAACGCGTTGAGGAAATTGCGCAGATCGTGCACGACGCTGCGCGTGATCTGCATCCGCGATGCATATAGATCGCCGACCAGCCGTTGCTCGAGCGTCAATTCGTGATTCGCGCGTTCGAGCCGTCCCGTGTATTCGTCGATCTTGCGATCGCGTTCGGCGACCGCTTCCTTGATCGACTCATACCTGACCACGCTGAATGCTTCGGCGATCAGGCGGCGCGCGCGGCTCTCGTGACGGCGCGTGCACGTCCGGTCGCGTTCGACGAACTCTTCGAGCGCTTCGAAGAGCACCTGCTGAAAGAGGTCCAGTTCGCGCACCAGCTCTTCGATCCGGTAGCCCTGCTGCCAACGGACCTTGCCGTGCTTCTTCGCGTCGCGTTCGATCGACGTTTCGACGCGCTCGAGATCTTCTGCATCGAGCGCCCGGCACAGCTCGTCGAGAATATCCGGCAGATGGTCGGCCAGTTGCCGATAAGTGAGCTTGTCCGCTTCGACGAGATCGGCGTCGGCGGAGACGGCATGCATCCATTGCCGCGTCAGGCCGCCCCGTTCCGCGCGGATGAAGTTGGCGAAGTTGCGCAGCGGGCTCACGCGTCTGTCGGTCATGATGGATACCGGAATGGAGTTTCTACAACATACAACGCGCGAACGGTTCGAACGCCTCGATTTGCGCGGGCACCGCAAACCTGTTTCGCTGCCGATCGGCCACGCGACCCGATGCGCGCCGGCAACCCGCGTCATTATCCGCGCAATTGCCGTTCGTGGAACACCTCTTGCGAGACTCTGATCAGACGAGAAGGCAAATTTTGTCCGCAAAACATGATGTATTCGATATTGCTGGTCGACGACGAACCGGAAATTCTAGCCGCATGGCGGTTGATTCTGGAGAGCGAAGGGTATGAGGTGAGTTGCGCGAGCAACGGCGCCGAAGCACTCGCTTGTGTCGTCGCTCACGTTCCCGACCTGATTGTTACGGACTGGATGATGCCGGTCATGGACGGCGCGGAGTTATGCCGCCGTTTGAAATCGATGCCGTTATCCGTCAACGTACCGATTCTGGTCCATACCGCGGTGCCGCCTTCGGACAGCGATGCGCATTACTGCAGCGCATGTCTGCTGAAGCCGATCGGCGCGGATCTCTTTCTGACCACGATCGCGCAGCTCTGCGCGCCACGATGCTGATATGGCACGCGTCGCCGCGTTCACCGTCGTGCGATGACGTCAACGCCGTGCCACGTCATCGTCTGGGACACTTGCTGAGTCGGCCTTCAGGAAATCGACGAACGCGCGCAGCGGCGCGGGCACATGACGATGGCCCGGATAGTAAAGAAAAGGCCCTGAAAAGCACTGCCACCACGGTTCGAGAATCGCTTCGAGCGCGCCGCTGTCCAGATGCGGGCGCAGCATGTCTTCGAACAGGTGAATGATGCCGAGGCCCGCGACCGCGCCGCTGACCGCGAGGTCGATCGCGGCGCCGGGCCGCACCAGCAGCGGTCCCGTCGGATTCAATTGCAGCAGCTCGCCGTCGCGCTCGAAGTACCAGGTCGGCAGCGCGCCGCTGGCGAATTGCCCGCGCAGGCAGGCATGCGCGAGCAATTCGCCGGGATGGTGCGGACGGCCGTGCGCGTCGAGATACGCGGGCGCCGCGGCGGTCGCGAAGCGCTGCACGCGCGCGCCGATCGGCACCGCGATCATGTCCTGCTCGAGGCGTTCATCGTAGCGAATGCCCGCATCGCAACCGATCGACAGCACATCGACGAAACCATCCTCGACCACCACTTCGACGCGAATATCCGGGTACTGCTTCAGAAAGCGCGCAAGCACGTCGGGCAGCACGATGCGCGCGACGCTCGACGGCACGTTGAGCTTCAATGTGCCGGTCGGTTTGTCGCGAAAGCCGTTCAGCACGTCGAGCGCCGCTTCCATTTCGCCGAACAGCGGCGTCAGCTTCTCGATCAGACGCAGCCCGGCTTCGGTCGGCGCGACGCTGCGCGTGGTGCGGTTCAGGAGCCGCAGCCCGAGTTTCGTTTCGAGGCGCCGCACCGCGACGCTCAGACTCGACGCCGACACGCCGCTCACGCGCGCCGCGTCGCGAAAGCCGCCGGCGCGGGCGACGGAAACGAAGGCGGCCAGATCATTCAGTTCCATGACGATTGATTGTGCAGAATTTTGAACAACCCGTACACGTTAGACCGCTTTATTCAACAACGCAATTCCGGCGATACTGCCGCTCATCACTTCACAAGGAGATCGTCATGCCGAACTTCAGCTCCATCGACACTTTCGCACTAGCCGGCCGCCCGGTGCGGCGCATGGGCTATGGCGCGATGCAGCTGGCCGGCCCCGGCGTGTTCGGGCCGCCGAAAGACCGCGACGCGGCGCTCGCGGTGCTGCGTGAGGCGGTCGCATCGGGCGTCGACCACATCGATACCAGCGATTTTTACGGGCCGCACGTGACCAATCAGTTGATCCGCGAGGCGCTCCACCCGTATCCACGCGATCTGACGATCGTGACGAAGGTGGGCGCGGTGCGCGACGGCGCCGGCGCCTGGCTGCCGGCGCAGGAGCCCGCCGACCTCGAGCGGGCGGTGCATGACAATCTGCGCAACCTCGGGCTCGACGCGCTCGACGTGGTCAACATGCGCGTGATGGGCAACGTGCACGAGCCGAGCGAGGGCTCGATCGAAAAGCAGGTCACGGCGCTCGCCGAGCTGCAGCAGCGCGGGCTCGTGCGTCATGTCGGCCTGAGCAACGTGACGGCCGCGCAGATTGCCGAGGCGCAGCGCATCACGAAGGTCGTGTGCGTGCAGAATCACTACAACCTCGTGCATCGCGACGACGATGCGTTGATCGATGCGCTCGCGGAACAGGGCATCGCCTACGTGCCGTTTTTCCCGCTGGGCGGCTTCACGCCGATTCAATCGTCCGAACTGTCGGAGCTTGCGCGCAAGCTCGAGGCGACGCCGATGCAGGTCGCTCTTGCCTGGCTATTGCATCGGGCACCTAACATTCTGCTGATTCCGGGCACGTCTTCGGTGACTCATCTGCGTGAAAACCTGCAATCGGCGCAGTTGAAGCTCAGCGACGAGGTGCTCGATCAACTGAATGCGATCGGCGCTGAAAAGGGCTGATTACACCGATGCCGCGATGAACTCCCGCAACCATTGATGCGCGGGATCGCGATACACCCGCTCGTGCCATAGCATCGCCATCTCGTAGCCCGGCACCTCGACGGGCGGCTCGACCATCCGCAGCGCGTCCGTGCCGCGCACGAGACGCGCGGGCAGCATCCCCCCGAGAGCCGTGCTCGCGAGCACCGACTGCATGAACAGAAAGTGCGGCACCGACAGCACGACCTTGCGGGCGAGACCCGCCTTCGCGCGCGTCTCGTCGGTGACGCCGAAAAAGCCGCCGCCATCGGGCGACACGATTACGTGTTCGAGCTTGCAGAACTGCGCGAGGGTGGGCCGGCGCTTCAGCTTCGGATGACCCGCGCGGCCGACCAGCACGTAGCGCTCGGCAAACAGCACGCGACGGCGCAAGCCTTCGGGCGCGCCTTCGCTTTCAGCCAAGGCACGAACGTGTATGCGTCGTATGCGTTGCTGCCCATATAAATCCAATTGCTGAGAATGTTGGACATCACCATCTCCCACTCCTTCCGTCGCTAACGGGCGCCGCCCCCGGTTTCGCGGCAAAAGCCGCTCCCAGCCACGTTCTCACGCCTCTCGATGCCGCGGCACCGCTCTTGTGCCACGACTACCAAAGGTGCGGATATGCCAGACGGCCACAAATACTGTACATAAAGACTAAGATAGGTATGTTTACAAAATAAAGCAAGGAGGTTCGGACAGCCCGCTCATCGCTTTCGTCCTCGAAGGTGGGACCTCGGGCGCCCGAGCTGCTTGCAGGAACAGGAGCCGCGTTCTGCTTCTAACCGTGGCTTGGCATCTTGTGCTCAACCTTGTGAAGGCAGGGAATTCCCTCTCTTTTTTCTTTTTTTTATTTTTGTATTATGACCTAACTTTGGTAGTATTTTCTACGAAGGCGCCGCGGGAAACGTTTTGAACCGGGCTGCCGATTGACGATTCAGGAGTTCAGACATGGATGAAGCCACGCGCGAGGCGTTCGCCGAGGACGGCGCCGTTCTGGTCAAAGGTCTTCTCAGCGAGCAGCAGTTGGCCCGGTGCCGGGAGGTCTTCGACTGGGGCATAGAGAACCCCGGGCCTATGGCTTGCAGCCTGTTCGAAGGCACGGTACACAAGACCCACAACGACAACGCCAATCCGTATGCGAAGGGGCGTCTGGACGAGCTGGTTGGCCAACTGCCGTTCGGCCGACTGTTCGCGGACCTGTGGGCCTCGGATCACGTCTGGTATTTCGCAGAGGAGCTGTTTTTCAAAAGTGGAGGCAGGAGCGGTCGCTCGCCGTGGCATCAGGACACGTCCTACCTGCCATGGGAGGGGATGCACCTCGGGAATGCGTGGATCAGCTTTGAGGGCGTCCCCAAACAGAATGCGCTTGAGATTGTGCGGCGATCCCATCGAGGTCCGCGTCACGATGGCACGACCTTTCAAAATGCTGAAGATCCGACTGATCCTCTCCATGGCGGCGATGTCTGGCCGCGCCTGCCGAATATCGAAGCTGAGCGCCGCGATAACCCGGCTGCTTACGACATCATTTCGTGGGCGACGGAGCCCGGTGACGTCCTGCTGCTGCATCCGGGCGTGCTGCACGGCGGCGGCGCGGTGGACCGCGCGTTTCCAGAGCGCCATACGCTCGTGCTGCGCTTCTTCGGCGACGACGCGGTTTTCAGTCCGCTGCCGCAACCGAGCGTCTCGGGCTTCACGTCGTCCGGTGTCTTGCTCATCGAAGAACTTGCCGCGTTGAAAGAATGGGATCCGTTTCGCGCACCGTGTTTCCGTCAACTCGTCTGACCAAAGGGGCCACCATCATGACAATGTCCACTACGCGGCAATCGATCATCCCGCCGCCGTTCCAGGCGTTCTACGACACTTACCATTTTTCACCCGCTACCCGCGTGCGGAACACGATCTGGGTCTCCGGCCAGGTCGGCATCGGCACGGATATGAAAGCCGGCGAGGGCATGCCGGCGCAGGCCCGCATCGCCTTCGAGTCCCTCAAAGCCGTGCTCGAGACGGCGGGCGCGGGCCTCTCCGACGTGGTGGAGCTGACCACCTTTCACACGGACTTACGCGGTGAAATGGAGGCCTTTTCGGCGGTCAAGGACGCGTACTTCCCGGCGCGCTATCCGTCGTGGACCGCGGTTGGCGTAACACAATTGGCGCTGCCAGAGTTGTGCATCGAGATTCGGGCTGTGGCCGTGGCAGGCTGCGGCGAGGACTGAGCGGTTCGGCCCCGATGTATAGGGTTTGATTCTAACGATGCGTACTACGAATGAAAATGGGATCGGAAGGAGAGTCATGATGAGAAAGCACACCATCGGAACCATGTCCGCCATCGCGGCTACTTTATTGCTCGTGGCCGGAGTGGCAGTTGCCGACGACCTCACGCCGTCAGGCGCCGAGCGCGCGGCCAGCAAGGACGGACTCGTGCCGGCGTTGGCCGGCAGGGAAGCCACGCCGGCCGGCTGGGAGTGGGGCAAGGTCCGCGGTGACTTCTGGAAGTACAGGAACGAAAAACCCCTGTACACGATCGATGCGTCGAACGTCGACAAATACGCCGAAAAGCTGTCACCGGGGGAGATTCAGCTCGTCAAGCAGTTGAAGGGCTACCGCATGGACGTCTATCCGTCCCACCGCGAATGCCAGCTGCCGGATTTCGCCGAGCAGAATTCGAAGGCAAATCTCACGACGGCGAAACTCGCTTCGGATGGCGAGACGCTGCAGGCAGCGGCGCTACCGGGCGTGGCGTTTCCGCAGCCGAAGAACGGCGCCGAGGCGATCCTCAACTATGAAACACGGTACCGCGGCGAGGGGGTCGAGTGGTCGCCGGTTGTCACGTCCATTTCACCGCGCCCGGGCGGCAGCGACTGGATCGACGCAATCGGTCCCCAGGTGTTCTATTTCCCGGGGGGCAAGGATGGCAGCAGCACGCCGCAGGATGTTGACCAACTCAGTCTCGGTGCCTACTTTTCCGTCGATTCGCCGGCAGCACTGGCCGGGCAGGCCTTCGTGCAGCGGCAGTACTTCGATAAGGATTCGGAAACGTATTACTACTTCCCCGGCCAACGCCGGGTGAGACGCATGCCGGCCTATACGCACGATGCGCCACTGATCGGCTTCGAGAATCAGTATCTGATCGACGAATCCAACATGTTGAACGGCTCAATCGACCGCTTCAACTGGAAGCTCGTAGGCAAGAAGGAAATGATCGTCCCGTATAACGATTTCGGCATGTACACCTTCAAGGACAAACTGCATGACGTCGCCACGCCCAATGGCATCTCGTCCGATCATCGCCGCTACGAGGTGCACCGCGTCTGGGTCGTGGAGGCGACGCTCAAGCCCACGGCGCGCCACGTTGCGTCGAAGAAGGTGTTCTACCTGGACGAGGATAGCTGGCTTGCGCTCGTGGGCGAGGACTATGACGCGCAGGGCAAGCTCTGGAAGGTGCGCGAGAGCTACCCGATCCCGGTGTGGGAACTGGGCGGCGCCTGCGATAACGAGCCGTTCGTGCAGTACGACGTCAACAACGGGCGCTACGTGTTCGACGCTTCGTCGATTGGCCAGGGTAAGGACATTCGCTGGTACCAGCAGGTCAACGACCTGCGTTTCAAGACGGACTTCTTCACGGCTGAATCCTTGCGATCGGTGAGCGAGCGCTGAAGTTCGGCGAAGGACCAGGGACCGGCGTGCATCGGTGACGTGCGCCGGGATCGAGGGTGACGGCAGGGGAGATCCATGAAAACGAAGATCATCGGAAGATATATTGCGGCGTCGCTGGCCATGTTCGGTACGGCTGCGACAAGTGCGTACGGTTATGAGTTCACGACGGGTCTGGGTGATCTCACGGGTTCATGGGTGACCAACCTCACGGGGGGCGCGGGCATCCGCACAAAAAACCCGAGCTGCTCGCTTACCGGCGACCCGAACTCGTTCGGTTGCGGCGCGGCAGCCAACACCAATCAATGGGGCGTGGGTGACGACGGTAATCTGAACTACCGCAAGGGTCAGCCCTTCAGCACCTACATCAGCGCGACGAGCGAACTGCTCTTCAAGATGCCAAGCGAGGGCCTAAAGTTCATGATCCGTGGCACGGGTATGTACGACTTCCTCGCCGGCGACACGAACCGCACGCCGCTGTCGAGCACCGCTGCGGCGCAGGTCGTCTACAACGTGCAACTGCTCGACCTGTGGGGCGAGAAGGATTTCACGATCAACGGGCAGAACGCGCACGTGCGCCTCGGCAACCAGGTGGTCAACTGGGGCGAGAGCATGTTCGCGCAGGGCGGTATCAACGCCACCAACTCGCTCGACGTGCAGAAGCTGCTGATTCCCGGCTCGCAGCTGAAGCAGGCGCTGCTGCCCGCGCCGATGATCAGCTTTGCAGCGGACCTTTCTCATGGCTTTAGTACTGAGGATTACTACCAGTTCTCGTGGAACGGCAACCGCTATCCGCCGGTGGGTTCGTTCTGGTCGGTATCGAACAGCCTGGGCCGGGGAACCAACCCGTATACGGTGAGCACCACTAATCTGAACGTGGCCGGCCCCAGCGCCGGCACCATCGCGGGGGCCAGCAGCGGCAACCAGAACGTGCTCGACGGCATCAATAACGGCCTCGTCAGCGGTGCGTTTGCGGGGCCTCCCTTTAACGTTGTCGGCCTGCCCGTCAACTGGCAGGCGCCATCGAAGTACCATCCGCAGTTCGGCATGAAGTTCAACTATTCGCCGCGCTCCTTCGATGCGAACTTTGCTGTCTATTACGAGAACTACACCGACAAGTCGCCGGTGCTTTCGTCTCTGGCCAATGGGACGTTGGACTGGTCGTATCTGCAGAACCGTCAGCTCTTTGGCGCCAGCGCGAACTTCGGGATCGGCAACTGGGCGATCGGCACCGAGCTCTCGTACCGGCCGCACGATGCCGTCGCACTGTCGAGCTGCTATGGCGCAGGTGGCCCACTGGACCTGAACACCAACGGCGTGGCCGGCGTGAATTGCCAGCAATGGGCCGACATGAAGAAGCTCCAGTACGACATCAACGGGCTGCTGGCGCTCACGCGCAGCGAGTATCCGTTCCTCAAGCTGCTCGGTGCGGATGAAGCGACGCTGACCTGGGAGCTCACATGGATCTACTACCCTGGCCTGAGCCAGCGCGGCGTCACGCGCTCGGTGGATGGCCAGACGGTCACGCAGGTGCCTCAGGCGGGCTACCTGCCCTGGCTGAACAACGGATCCAGCCTGGGCTACCCGATCGGCATGGCGCAGGGCACGTCGAGCTCCGTGGGCGCAACCATCGATTTCAACTGGACCTACGACGGCACGCTGATTCATGGCTGGCAGGTGACGCCGGGCGTGACGTTCGCCGACGGACTCTACGGCTATACGCCGACGCTTACCGCGAACTACCTGCAGGGCTCGAAGTCGCTGAACCTCTACGTGCTGTTCAACCAGAACCCGACGGTCTGGCAGGCGGGCATCAATTACACGCTGTTCTGGGGTGGGCACAACACCGTAGGCAATCCCTACGCAGACCGCAACTTCGTCGGCATGTTCGTCACCCGGAACTTCTGATGGCCGAAGCGCCGGTGTGGGGTCCGATGCCGCTTGTCGCCGGAGCTGCCGAAACATTTGAAGGGAAAATGCCGTGTTAAATCGTCTGGTAAAAACGCTGGAAAGGGTGTTCTTCGGTCACCGCATGGCGGTGCTGGTGAGCATTGGCCTGTTCACCGTTGTCATGGCATTTTTTGCCGTGCAGTTGCGGATGGATGCGGGCTTCGAGAAGCAGATGCCGATCGGCCACGAATACATTCAGACCTTCCAGAAGTACCGCTCCGACCTGCTCGGCGCGAACCGGATCACCGTGGTCGTGCGTGCACGCAAGGGCTCGATCTGGACGAAGGAAGGGCTTACGCGACTGTACAAGGTGACCCAGGCGGTGACGTACCTGCCGAACGTGGACCGCATTGGCGTGCAGTCGCTGTGGACGCCGAACGCCTACGTGAACGAGATCACCGACGAGGGCTTCCGCGCGGAGCCAATCATCTCCGGCACGATCACGCCCGACCAGCTCACGCCCGACGTTGTCGCGAAGGTGCGCCGTGCGACGACACTCGGCGGCTATATCGGCACGCTCGTTTCGCACAACGAAGACAGCGCCATGATTACGGCCGAGCTCAACGAGCGGGACCGCACTGGCAAGGTTCTCGATTACGTGGCGTTCAACCACCTGCTCGAAGCCCAGATCCGCAAACCGTTTGAAGATGCGGGCTATGAAATCCAGATCATTGGCTTCGCGAAGCAGATCGGCGATATCGCCGATGGCGCGACCGCCGTGCTCGGCTTCTGCGGCATCGCGTTGCTGCTCACGGCGCTTGCGGTCTACTGGTACTGCCATTCGGTGCGCTTCACGATGCTGCTGATTTCATGCTCGCTGACATCGCTCGTCTGGCAGTTCGGCACGCTGAAGCTGTTGGGCTTTGGACTGGACCCGCTCGCGGTGCTGGTGCCATTCCTGGTCTTTGCGATTGGCGTCTCGCACGGCGTACAGCAGGTCAATTTCATCGTGCGGGAGATTGCGCACGGCAACAGCTCGTTCGATGCGGCGCGGCACAGCTTCAGTGGTTTGCTGATTCCGGGCGTACTGGCACTCGTCACCGCATTCGTATCGTTTATCACGCTGCTGCTGATTCCGATACCGATGGTGCGGGAACTGGCGATCACGGCGTCGCTCGGCGTCGCATACAAGATCGTGACGAATCTGATCCTGCTGCCGGTGGCGGCGTCATGCTTCAACTTCGCGAAGAGCTACGCGGACAGCGCGCTCGAGCGCAGCGAGCGGCGCTCGGCGTGGTTGCGCGGGCTCGCGCGCATCGCCCAGCCGCGTTATGCAGGCGTGACCGTTGCATTGACGCTGGTGGTGTTCGCACTTGCCGCGTGGCAAAGCCGCGACCGTGTGATCGGCACACTGCAGCCGGGCGCGCCAGAACTGCATGCGGATGCGCGTTTCAACCGCGATGCCACGTCGATCGCTTCGAGCTACGACATCGGCCTCGACTGGCTCACTGTCGCGATCGAGTCGGCGCAAAAGGGCTGCGATAACCCGGCAGTCGGCCTGTACGAGGACGACCTCACGAGCGCGATGCGCACCGAGCGAGGCGTGGTGTCGGTCGAGTCCTACTCGGCGATGCTGCGCCGCTACAACCAGGGCTACAACGAGGACTACCCGAAGATGAATGTCGTGCCGATCGACCCTGGGAACTACGGCGCGGTCTCGGTGGATGTGGGCCGGGTGAAGGGCTTCATGAAGGCGGATTGCAGCATGACGGCCGTGCACCTGTTTCTCACCGACCACAAGGCCAAGACGATCAGCCGGATCCTGGACGACGTGAAGACGTATCGCGCTACGCATCCGTTCCCGGGCATCACTGTGCGTCTCGCGGCGGGCAATGCGGGCGTACTCGCCGCGACCAACGAGGAAGTGGCAGCGAGCGAGTTGCCCATGATGCTCTACGTGTATGCAGCGATCCTGATACTGGTGTTCCTCGCCTACCGCGACTGGCGCGCGATGCTCGCGTGCTGCCTGCCGCTCTCGGTGGCGACCTTCATCGGCTACTGGTTCATGAAGGAACTGCAGATCGGGCTCACGGTGGCGACGCTGCCCGTCATGGTGCTGGCGGTGGGTATTGGCGTGGATTACGCGTTCTATATCTACAACCGGCTGCAGGTGCATCTGGCGGGCGGGCAGAACATCGTGAAGGCTGTGCAGCACGCAATGCTGGAAGTGGGTGTGGCGACGATCTTTACGGCTATCACGCTGGCCATTGGCGTGGCGACGTGGAGCTTCTCGGCGCTGAAGTTCCAGGCCGACATGGGCAAGCTGCTGGCGTTCATGTTCCTGGTGAACCTGCTGATGGCGATGACGGCACTGCCGGCGCTGGCCTCTGTGCTGGAACGGTGGTTCCCGAGGCGCAAACCGGCGCGTGCGCCTGGACTCTTCAGCCATTGAACAGGGGAGACGCAGTCATGATCAAGATACTTGTTGCTTGTGCCGCGCTGTGCGCGAGTGCGGCAGTCTGGGCTCTGCCGCCGGGAGCCATTGCGGAGTGGGCGGCGATGCCCGCACACGCGTGGGCGGCCCCGTCCCACATGATGCTGCTGGACGCCACGCGTGCGGGTAAGCGCATCGTGGCGGTGGGCGAGCACGGCGTCATCGTTATATCGGATGACGAAGGAAAGACGTGGCGCCAGGCGAAAGGAGTGGCTGTTTCGGCGACGCTCTCGGCAGTCACCTTTACCGACGCGCAGCACGGCTGGGCGGTCGGCCAGTGGGGCGTGATTCTCGCAACGGGCGACGGCGGCGAGACCTGGCAGAAGCAGCGGATGGACCTCTCGGTGGACCAGCCGCTCTTCTCAGTGCTGTTCACGAGCCAGAGAGATGGCGTGGCCGTAGGCCTGTGGTCGCTGATGCTCGCCACGCACGACGGCGGCAAGACGTGGACGAAGGTGACTGTGCCGAAGCCGCCGGGTGGGCACGAGGGCGGACCGCAACCTGTACCACATTTTTGCCGACAGCAAGGGCGCGCTCTATATCGATTCGGAACAGGGGATGGTGCTGAAGTCCACGGATGGTGGCGCGAACTGGAGCTATCAGGCAACGGGCGGCAAGGGCACGCTGTGGACGGGCGTGGCGCTGCCCGACGGGCGGATCGTGGTGGGCGGGCTGCTGGGCAGCCTGTACCAGAGCAGCGACGGCGGGGCGACGTGGGCGGCGCTGAACGCGGGCACGAAGAGTTCGATCACCGATCTCGTAGCGACTCGAAACGGACTGATGGGCGTCGGGCTCGATGGCCTTGTGTTCCGGCAACGCGAGGGCAGCACGTCGTTCGAGGTTCATCAGCGCGACGATCGCGCAACGCTCACCGTCGCATTGATTGATGGCGCCGGCAAACCGGTGTTGTTTTCGCAGGAGGGGGTGCTGACGATCCATTGAGAAGCGCCAGTCGCTATCTTATTAAGAGTTCTCCTTAAGAGCGGAGAAGAAAGGGGAGAAACAATGAAACTGAATTGGGCATGAAAGATGGATCGGAAACGTAAGCCGGATACACAGACCCGGCGCCAGCTGCTACGCGTGACGGCGATGGGCGCGGCGTCACTCGCGGCCGGCGGCATGTCGCTGGCCCAGGCCGCCGTAACGAAGCCCATGAACGGCGACATTCTGGACGTCGCGATCATCGGCGCGGGTCTCGCTGGATTGACCGCGGGCCGTGACCTCAAACTGGCCGGATGCGATTCGTTCGTCGTGCTCGAGGCACGCAACCGCGTCGGTGGACGCACCTATAACCACGACCTCGGACACGGCGTCGTTTCCGAAGCCGGAGGGCAGTGGATCGGTCCCGGCCAGACCGCGATCTTCGATCTGGCACGTCAACTCGAGATCGATACGTTTCCGAGCTGGTACACGGGTAAGACCGTCGTGATGGCGCAGGGCGCTACGGTGGCGCAGGACTTTCATGGCGGCACTGGGGGTGACGACACGATCGGCAACCGGCTTGCCGAACTGTCGCGCGGCGTGCCGTCCGGCGCGCCGTGGAAAGCACCGCATCTGGCGGAACTGGACAAGCACTCTTACGGCGAGTGGCTCTTGCAGCAGGGCGTGAAATACGAGGACGGCTACTTTCTCGCGCTAGCCGCGAAGCTGACCACGGGCGGTGCGCCGGCGCAGCTGGGTCTGCTGCACTACTTATCGATGATCAACAGTGCAAGCTGCAACTACACGCAGCTCGAAGCGTTCAAGGGCGGCGCGCAGGAAACGCGCATCGTCGGCGGTTCGCAGCGTCTGAGCATCAAGATGGCCGAGCAACTCGGCGACAAGGTCAGGCTGTCCTCGCCCGTGCGCAAGGTCACCGGCTGGGATCGTGACGTTGTGGAGGTGCACACCGATCAGGGCGTGGTTAAGGCGCGTCGTGCGATCGTCGCGATGAATCCGGCCCTGTGCAATCAGGTTGTTTTCGATCCGCCGTTGCCCGGCGGGCGGGCGCAACTCCAGCAGAACTGGCCCACGAATGCCCCCATGCGCAAGACGGTCCACGTCTACGACAAACCGTTCTGGCGCGACGCCGGTTATTGCGGAACGATCTTCCAGGTCGGTGGCCCCGTCTTCATGGCGTACGACAACTCGCCTCCCGATGCATCGCTCGGCGTGATCGCCGCATTCGTCGCGCCGGGGATGTTGCCGGACGATTCCGCGATGGCCGAAAAGACGCTGTCGGCCACTTTTGCCAAGGCATTCGGCGACCGCGCGCTGCATCCGACGCAGTTCCACGACTACGACTGGGGCCGGGTCGATCCATGGACCCTGCATTGCATCAATCCCATGCCGCCGGGCTTCTGGACCAGGTGGGGCAAGTATCTGCATCCCGAAGTGGGGCGCCTGATCTGGTCAGGGACTGAAACCGCCAACATCTGGGCCGGCGCGATGGACGGTGCCGTGCGTTCGGGCCACCGCGCTGCCTTGCAGGCGCTGGCCGGCTTCACTCGACGCGGCGAGGAGGCGTGAATGAAACGGGCATGGATCGTAAGCGCAGCCGTTGTGCTGGCAGGCGTCGCAGGCGTGGGAGCGCTCTACGGACGCGATTACCTCGACGGTATGCATTTCGAACAGGCGATGAGCGAGATCGACAAGACGGCAGTGGCCAACGGTGGCCCATGGCCGCAACCGCAGGAGACCTGCTACTTCTGCCACGGTGCGCACGGGCAGTCCGTCAACGCCTGGTATCCGGCGCTGTCCGGACAGCCAGAAGCTTATCTCGTCGCCCAGTTGCACGCGTTTGCCGGCGACCTGCGACCTAACCCCCACATGGGGGCGATTGCGAGGGAGCTTACGGACGAGCAGATCAAGTCGTTGGCTGTCTATTTCGCGCGGCAGACGCCGGCCCAAAGCGAAGCGGTGCACGGCCAGGCGGCGCTCGAAAAGCGCGGGATGGCGCTCGTAGCGGCGAAAAGCTGTCAGGCCTGCCACGGGGCGTCGTTCATGGGCCGCAACCTGGTGCCACGACTGGCGGGCCAGGGCGAAGCCTATCTCGCGAAGCAGCTTGCTGCGTTCAAGACGGGCGAGCGTCGTGACCCGAGCGGCGCAATGAACGGGATGGCGGCCACGTTGTCCGGCGAAGACATCCAGGCGGTGGCCAGCTATCTGGCGAGCCTGACGCCGGGTGGCAGCGCCGCAGGCACGCAATAGCTGCCATGGCGTAACGGGCAGGAACAGTGGGGTGACAGGGAATACCCTGTTTTTTTCAGTTTCGTTAAGTTGTCAATGTGACCTAAGTTGGGTATTGTGTTCTATTAATGAAGCGTGCTTCATCGCAACACTGACTGACGGTGCTGTTTGTCAGCCGCCGGCGACATCCCCGCATTTGACAGACGCAACATTTAACCAATCACGTTTCAGGAGACAAGCATGGCAAAGCATCCCGTCGTCGTTTATGGCGCAAGTGGTTACACCGGCATGTTGATCATGGACTGGCTCATCGACCAGGACATTCCCTTTACGGCGGTAGCGCGTAACGCGAAGCGCACGCAGGACATGATGGCGCAGCGTGTCGTGCGCCTCGAATCGGCGAACTACGAAGTCATCGAAGCCGAGCACAACGTGGATTCGCTCGTGAATGCCTTTCGCGGTGCAAAGGTCGTGTGCAACACGGTCGGGCCGTTCTTCAATTTCGGCCTTACGGCCGTGGAAGCGGCGCTCAAGGCAGGCTGCCATTACCTCGACACCACTGGCGAGCAGCACTATATCCGCCAGGTTCGCGAACAGTTCGGCGAGAAGTTCCGGCAGGCGGGGCTGCTGGTATCGCCCTCGAACGCCTACATGTACACGTTCGCGGAAATCGCCGCCGAACTGGCGCTTGAAACGCCCGGCATCGATGCGCTGGAGACCGCCACGCTCACGCGCGGCCCGCGCGGCGCCGGCGCCGGTGTGAGCGTGGGCTCCACTGCGACCATCTTCGAAGGCTATCGTCAGGAAGCATGCTATCTGTGGGAAAAGAAGCTGGTGCCGCATGACAGCCACGCTTCGTTCAACATCGCCTCTCCCGACTTCCTTCAGCCCGTGTTCGCCCTGCCGTGGGGCGGGACGTCGCTGCCGATCTACTTCGAGCACGATCCGCGCGTGCGCAGCTGCGTTTCCTGCGTGGGCTTCTACGACAACAATGCGATGCAGATGGTGCACGCGCTTGGACAGAAGTGGGAAGCCGAGTACGCGAACTTGCCGCGCGAGCAGCAGGATGCGGTGCTCAAGCAACTCGTCGACTCAACCACGCCGGCCATGCCGCCGCGCGAACGCACGTCGCTTCATCGCACTGTCGACTTCGCGATTGGCCGCGGCCAGCTCTCGGCCGTGCGCGCGACCGTGCACGGCATCACGCCATACATCGCGACCGGCGCGATCCAGACGGCCGCGGCCATCAAGCTGCTCGACGGCGAGACCGCGAAGGTGGGCTTCGCCTCGGGTTCCAAGGCATTCGGGCATCGCTATCTGCTCGGCTTCCTCGAGCAGCGTGGGCTCGCGCGCGCGACCGTCGCTCAGCTGTAAGCGCCGCGAGCGCGCAGTTTCGGTACAGATTCAGGACAGACAGGGAAACACGGGATATGGCAATCATTGACTTCTTCGACCGCGGTTGGCGCATCAGCCCCAACGGCATCGCCTACATCCAGGACGAGCGTAGCTATTCGTTCGATGAGGTGCACACGCTGTCGTGCCGCATCGCTAACGGCCTGCTCGCTGCCGGCTTCGAAAAGGAAGCGAAGGCAGCGGTCTGGGCCGACAACGACGTCACGGCATGGACCTGCACGCTGGCGCTGTGGCGTGCGGGTGTGGTGTGGATCCCGGTGAACGGGCGCAACGCGCCGCAGGAGAACCAGTACCTCCTCGACGCGTTCGATTGCGAAGCGCTGTTTTTCCACCAGACGTTCGCACCGGCGATCGAAGCGCTACGCCCCAGTCTGCCCAAGGTCAGGCTCTGGGTCTGTATCGATGCCGATCTGCCGTGGGCGCCGTCGCTCGAGAAGTGGAGCGCGGCGCAACCTGCGACAGAGCCGCGCGTCGATTACGACATGGACGACATCGTGACCCTTTCGGCCACGGGTGGAACGACGGGTTTGCCGAAGGGAGTGATGAACACGCATCGCGCGTTTCAAACCTACTTCGCGCAGTTCATGATGGCGTTTCCGTATGGCGTGGAGCGTCCGGTGAATCTCGCCGCCGCGCCCATGACGCATACTGCGGGAATGCTCTCGCTGCCGTGCACCGCGCGCGGCGGCACGGTGGTCGTGTTGCCCAAGCCGGAGCCGGCGCTTCTTCTCGCGGCGATCGCGAAGCATCGGGTCACGGAGTTCTTCCTGCCGCCGACGGTCATCTATCGCCTGCTCGATATCCCCGGCATCGAGGACCAGGATTTTTCGTCGCTCAAGTGCTTCCTGTATGGCGCCGCGCCGATGTCGGTGGAGAAGCTCAGGCGCGCGATCGTGGTGTTTCGGTCCGGTTATGGCGGGCGGCTACGGACAGACGGAAGCCCCGGCGTCCATCTCCTATCTCACGCCTGCCGAGCACTTCGTCGACGGCAAGCCTGCGCCGGACAGCCGGCTCTCGTCGGTCGGCAGGCCCAACCCGCTGATCCGCGTCGAAATCATGAACGATCGCGGCGAGATCCTGCCGCAGGGCGAGACCGGCGAAATCTGCGTGCGCGGCGACCTTGTCATGAAGGGCTACTACAAGGCGCCGGAGAAGACCGGGGAAACGATCATCGACGGCTGGCTGCACACGGGCGACGTCGGTCATCTGGATTCCGAAGGGTATCTGCACATCACCGACCGCAAGAAGGACATGATCATCAGCGGCGGCTTCAACGTGTATCCGAGCGAAGTCGAGCAGGTGATCTGGGCCCATCCGGCGGTGCAGGATTGCGCGGTGATCGGTGTGCCCGACGAAAAGTGGGGGGAGGCCGTGAAGGCGGTGGTGGAGCTCAACGCGGGTCAGAGCGTCAATGCCGAAGATCTCGTGGCGTTGTGCAAGGAGAAGCTCGGCTCGATCAAGGCACCGAAGACTGTGGACTTCGTCGCGGCACTGCCTCGCAGTACGGCCGGCAAGGTGCTGAAGAAGGATCTGCGCGAGCAGTACTGGCAGGGTCAAACCCGCCGGATCTGAGTCAGCAACGTTGAGATAAAACACCATGAGCGACATTTACATCGCCGGCATTGCAATGACCGTGTTCGGCCGGCACTTCGAGCGCAGCATCGACGATCTCGCGGGCGAAGCGCTACGCGGAGCATTGAAGGATGCGGGTTGCGATGCTGGGGCGATCGGCGCGGCTTTCTATGCCGGCATCACCAATGGGCCGCTGCAGGGCCAGCTGTCAATTCCGGGGCAGGTCGTGTTCAGCAAGATCGGGATTGAAGGCATTCCGGTCTACAACGTCGAAAACGCCTGCGCATCGGGCAGCACCGCGGTGCATCTCGCAGCGCAGGCACTTCGGTCGGGCGCCTGCGATGTGGCGCTCGCGCTCGGCGCGGAGAAGATGAACGTCGCGGACAAGGCGAAGTCATTCGTCCTGTTCGAGGCGGGCTGGGACGTGTCGCGCGTCGACGAAAACTTCGCCAGGCTGATGAAGCTCGGCGAAGGCATCGAGCCGCCGCCCGGATCGGAGTCCGATCGGCCCTATAGCCGCTTCATGTCGGTCTACGCCGCGCTGTGCCGGTATCACATGAAGACCTACGGCACCACGCAACGCCAGATCGCCGCCGTGTCGTCGAAGAACCATCTGCATTCGGTGCACAACCCGTATTCGCAGTTCCGCCAGCCGTTCACGATCGACGAAGTACTTGCGGCACCGCCGATCACGTATCCGATCACGCTGCCGATGTGCGCGCCGGTTACGGACGGTGCGGCAGCGGCGATCCTCTGCACCACGGAGGGGCTGCGGCGCATCGGCGCCGACCACAAGCGTTGCATCCGGATTGCGGCGAGCGTGATCCGCAGCTTCACGCATCGATGCGCCGACGAGCCGGAAAAGAACATCGGCCGCCTCGCCGCGCTGCAGGCCTATCAACAGGCAGGCCTCGGCCCCGAGGACATAGATGTCGCGGAAGTGCACGACGCGTCGGCAATGGGGGAAATCATCCAGGCTGAAAATCTGCAACTGGTCCCGATCGGCCAGGGCGGCCCCGCAGCCGAGCGCGGCGAGTTCACCCTCGGCGGGCGTATTCCAATCAACACATCCGGCGGCCTCGAATCGAAAGGCCATCCACTGGGTGCGACGGGAATCGCTCAGCTATACGAACTGGTGACTCAACTGCGCGGCGAAGCGGGCGCGCGTCAGGTATCCGGCGCGCGGCACGCAATTCAGGAAAACGGCGGCGGATTTCAGGGTATCGAAGAGGCGGCGCTCGCCGTCCACATTCTGAGCAAGACTTGAAGGAGCTTGCATGAGCGAGACAACGGAAACCCAGGCAGGACAGCAAGGCGACTCGCGCTCCGGAGTGACCCGCCGCACTTTCCTCAAGGGCGCGGCGGCAGTAGCCGTAGTGGTGCCGGCAGTGGCGGCCACGCAATGCGCGCGCGTCGAATCGGCTGGGCCAGTGGAGGAGGCCAAAATGACCGCTGACATGGAGAAGTACCGCACGCTTGGCGGCTGGGTGGAAAGGCCGGGCGACATACAGCCGGAACTCGTGGGCGACACGAGTGCGGATGTGATCATCGTCGGCGCCGGGTTTGCCGGGCTGTCGGCTGCGCTGGAACTGGTCAGGCACGGAGCGAAAGTGATCGTGCTCGAGCGCGAGTTTGCCGGCTTTGGTGCAAGTGGACGCAACGCTGGCTATCTGGCCGGCGCACTCGCGCTCGAGTACGATCTTTTTCTCAAGGACATAGGCAACCAGAAAGGCAGGGAGATCGTTCGCTACTACGAGGAGGCAGTCCCCTTCGTGGAGGGAAAGCTCAAGGAGCACGAGATCGACTGCGACTATAACCAGACGGGCATTATCCGCGCGGGCATCGATCCCGCGCAGGAAGACAAGGTGCGCGAGGACATGCGAACCGGTGCCGAGCTGGGCTTTCAGTCGGAGTTTCTCGATCAGGCCGAGATGCGTGCGCGTGGCATTCCGCCTGCGTTCCTGTTTGGCAACTACGTGCCGCGCGGGGGCACGCTGCATCCCGGCAAGTACGTGATGGGGCTCAGGCGCGCGGCTCTGCGGGCAGGCGTGAAGATATACGAGAACACGCCGCTGCTGTCTTACACGGAAGGGCCGGTCATCATGGTGCAAACTCCGCGAGGCAGTGCGAGTGCCCCGACTCTGATGCTGGCCACCAACGCCTATACGCCGCAACTCGGCCTGCTTGCAGACAAGGTCGTGCCGTTACGGGTCTCGGCGATCGAGACCGAGCCGCTTTCCGACGCTCAGCGCAAGGCATTGGGTTGGCTGCGACGCGAAGGCATCGTGACGGCGCACTGGACCATGGAAAGCCATCGCCTGACCGTCAACAACACGCTCGTGGTGACGACCAAGCGCCTCCGTTATCCATACGGCTCCAAAACACCGAACGTACCCGACTATGATTCGTATCGCGACCTGCGCACGGCTCTGCATGACCGCTTCCCGACCCTCAAAGGCATCGCGCTGCGGGCATGCTGGAGCGGCTATATCAGCTTTGCCAATGACGCGCTGCCGGTCGTCGGGGCAACGGGCGCGCATCAGAACATTTTCTACAGCGCTGGGTGCTCCGGGCATGGCGTGGCCGCCCAGTCGATGGTGGGAAACATGATCGCCGGGCGGATTCGCGGCACCGAAAATCCGCTCCTTTCGGCGCTGGATCACAAGACGCCGTCGACACTGCCCGAGCCGTTGCGATGGTGCGTCATGAATGGGGCGCTGGGCGTGGTGAACGTGCTCGACGACCGTGTGAACGGCAAGGCGCGTGCCGCGCAAGCGCAGCGGGCGTAATGCGGTTAGCGCCACAGAATGCTTTCGGAGACCATGTCGCTCGAGGCCCCGTTTGGGGCATTCGGAGAGTCGCTTGATGTTTGACTACTGCGAATTGAGGTGATATTGGGCGAGGACGAACGCTGCATCACGCGCCCGCCATGAGGATGGATGTTCAACCTGGTGTAAGGTATAGTCATGTTTACCTAGAGAACGGTTCGTGTGACCGCGTTGCTTCGCTTCGGCGAGGCGTCATACTTCACTCAGGACGGAAAGCGATGACAGTGCCAAAAGAACCCAGCACCCGTAAGCGGCGCCCGTCGAGCGCAGCACCTTCCACGGGAACCGCACCCGACGGACTGCGGGCCCAGGGCATACGTACGCGCAATGCCATTATTCGTGTGGCGAGGAAGCTCCTGCTCGAGAATGGTCCCATGGACTTCTCGCTGCGTGCCGTTGCGCTGAAAGCGGGAATCAGTGTCAGCAACCTCCAATACTACTTCCCGACGCGGCCTGACGTCGTGCGGGCGGTGATGGCGCCGGTGATCGACACGTATCTCGATGTTCTGAAACAGGCGCTCCAGAACAATGCCTCGCCACGTGCGGCAATCGACGCCATTCTCGATCAGTCGTTGCGGGACGCGAAGGACTCGAAGAACATCCCGCTGTGGTGGCATTTCTTTTCGTTTGCGTCTACAGACCCCGAGTGTGCACAGATGCGAGACGAATGGTACGACACCTTGACAAGCGAATTTGCCCAGCTCATTCGCGCCGTGAATCCGGAGCGTGGGGCGGCCGAGAGTGCACATATCGCCATGTTGCTCATTTCAATGGTGGACGGAATGACACTCCATCTGGGCACCGCGCGCAGCAAGCGCGCATATATGCGAGGGTTCGAAGCGAAATTTCTTCAGGTCGCGCATGAGATGGTGTGGGGGAAGACTGTCGACGCCAAGGCGGCTTAGGGCAGGTCACGCCAGTTCTGGCCCCGGCAGCCACAGCTGCCATGGCAGTGTAGAAAGAGGACAGGGGAATACCCTGTCTTTTTTTTTCGGCTAGTGTTTTGTATTGTTACCTATGTTTGTCTTTGTGTTCTATAAGTGAAATGACCGGGTTGTCGGGCAGTCCGGTCGACATGCGTCCAGGAGAGGAGGAGTACCGAAATGATTCGACTGCACAAGTCCGTAGGGTTGCCGCTGGCAGGATTGACCGGTTTCGAAACGCCGATGAGCGAGGAGGAGCGTGCGATCCAGGACACGGTTCACCGTTTCGCACGCGATGTACTGAAGCCCGTCGGCCGCGAACTCGACCGCATGACGCCGGAGGAAGTGATCGCGCCCGGTTCGCCTTACTGGGCCGCCATGATGGAAAGCGCGAAACTGGGCCTCGATCCGCAGCTTCTCACGCAGCTTCCCCCAGACATGGCGGTGCGCATCGAATCGCTGATCGGCGAAGAGCTCGGCTGGGGTGATGCTGGGCTTGCCGTTTCGATCGGCGTGGCGCCCGCTCCGTTGATGATGGCGCAGTCGGTTGGCAATCAGGAGCTGATCGACATGTGCACCTGCAAGATCGGCTGCTGGATGAACACCCAGCCCGACCGCGGCTCCGATGCCGCGATTCTCTACCGCGACGAGATCAGCGCGGGCGGCAAGCAGCCGGTCGGCAACCTCACGGCGAAGGTGGGCACGGACGAGATCGTCATCAACGGGCAGAGTTCGGCGTGGATCTCGAACGGCTCGGTCGCGCAGGTGGCTCTTGCGTATATGGCTGCAGACTACGGTGACGGCTTCTACGGTACCGGCGAACATGGCATGTTCACCAACGGCGTGGGCATGATCATTCCGCTCGATCTGCCGGGTATCTCGCGCGGCAAGCCGCTCGACAAGATTGGCCAGCGCTCGCTGCCGCAGGGCGAGATCTACTTCGACAACGTGAAGGTGCCCAAGCGTTTCGCCGTTGCATTGCAGGACGATTATCTCGGCAATCTGGCCTCGACCTGGTCGTTCGCCGGTACGCACATGTGCCAGGTGTTCGTGGGTGTGGCCCGCGCGGCGTTCGAACTGGCACTGGCGTATTGCCACGAACGTAAGCAGGGCGGGGCGCTGTTGATCGATCACCAGATGACGCAATTGCGCGTGGGCGAGATGCTACGTCGGCTGGAGATGGCGCGGGCCATTGCGCGACGCAGCCTCGCGTTCTCGCGCCTGTCTCCGAAGAGCCATCCCTACGCGACGGCCCAGGCCAAAGTCAGCGTGACCGAGGAAGCGATGAAGATCACGCACGAGGCCTTCCAGCTCTTCGGCGGCAACGGCACCACCCGCGAATTCCCGATCGAGAAACTGTTCCGCGATGTGCGGTCCGCACTGATCGAAGATGGAGAGAACTACCACCTCACGTTGCGCCTCGGCGTGCTGGCAGGAAAGCTCTACCAGGGCGGGTGGACGAAGGAGTAAAGATGTCGTCGACCCGATGTCGCGGCGTGGCGTCAAGGTAATCGTGGCGGTCAACAAGGACGGAGAAGCGCCCATCTTCACCGTGGCTGATTACGGTCTCGTCGGCGACCTTTTCCAGGTGGTGCCGGAGTTGGTGTCGTTAATCTGAGCGCATAAAAGGCGGGATGTCGCGAGCAGGCTTCGAGATACAGGGGAATACTCGGTATTTTTTCTGTTTTGTTTGTGTGTATTATGACCTATCTTTGGTTGATTGTACTAACACAGATAAGCGGAGCAGCAGACTTCGCGGTTCCCAGCCAGGCGCGCGAATGAATGTGAAAGGATTCCGAATGATTCTGGCAGCAGGGTGTAGCGATCGGATATGGAGCCTGGAACCTGGCGCCTGAGCAGAGCGGCTTCGGTGAGCCACAAGGAGCGGGAACCTTCATCACGTAGACAGAGGCACTATGGCAAAAAAATCTTCCCCTGACGGCGCTGCGAACCTGCAGCGCAGGCAATGGCTCAAATATGCCAGTGCCTCGGCTGCTGTTGGCACGCTCGCCATGGGTGCCCGACAGTCGCATGCCGCGGTTACCAAGGCCGCGCAAGGCGCGGACGGCATTCTCGACGTCGCCATCATTGGAGCGGGGCTGGCCGGACTGACCGCCGCGCGAGACCTGCGTCAGGCGGGCTGCGAGTCCTTTCTGGTGCTGGAAGCCCGGGATCGTGTGGGGGGACGAACACTCAACTACAACATCCCCGGTGGCTTCGTTTCGGAAGTCGGCGGGCAATGGATGGGGCCCGGCCAGACCGCCGTCGCTGATCTCGCGCGTGAACTGGGCGTCGGGACGTTCCCAACCTACTACGACGGCAATACGGTCATTCTGGGCGGTGCGGGGCGTGTGACAGTCGATCTGAAGGGCACGTTCGGCACCGACGAGGCGGTCGGAGCAAGGCTCGGCAGGCTGTCACGCGACGTGCCTTGTGGTGCGCCGTGGACGTCCTCGAAGGTCGGCGAACTGGACAAGCTCTCGGTCGGCGATTGGCTGGCGAGGCAGGACATCAAGCCTGAAGACCAGGTGGCATGGAATGCCAGCAGCATTCTCTCGGGCGGCGCGGCGCCGGCGAAGATGGGGTTGCTGCATTTCCTTTCGATGATCAATTCGGCGGATTGCGATTATTCGCAGCTCGACAGCATCAAGCACAGCGCCCAGGAAACCCGCTTCGTCGGCGGCTCGCAAATCCTCAGCATCAAGATGGCCGAGCAACAGGGCGACAAGGTGCGACTGTCTACGCCGGTCCGCCAGATTTCCGGATGGGACGGCGACGTTGTCACCCTGCATACCGACCATGGAGAAGTGCGGGCACGGACCGTCGTCGTGGCCATCCATCCGGCTTTGTGTCATCAGGTGCAGTTCGATCCGCCTCTGCCCGACAAGCGCGCGGCCTTGCAGCGCGCATGGCCCGCGCATTCCCCTGCACGGAAGACGGCCATGGTCTATCGCCGCCCGTTCTGGCGCGACAAGGGCATGAACGGCAGCATCTTCCAGGTCAATGGCCCCATCCTCTGGGCCTTCGACAACTCCCCGCCCGCTGGGGAGATCGGGGTGATCAACGCGTTCGTCGAGAATGGGATGGTCCCCTCGGAGCGGGACGCGGCAATGGCCATGCACAAGCAACTCTACGCGCAGGCATGGGGCGACGATGCGCTGTCTCCCATCGCCTACCACGATCAGGACTGGAGCCGGGTCGATCCCTGGACCATTACCTGTATTTCCGCCATTCCGCCGGGCTTCTGGAGCGCCCACGGAGAAGCGCTGCACCCGTCGTGCGGCAAGCTGATCTGGTCGGGGACGGAGACGGCGAATATCTGGGCCGGCTACATGGATGGCGCCGTGCGCTCCGGTCATCATGGCGCGCTTCAGGCACTGAATGCCCTGCGTCGGGCGTAAGAGGGCAGCGATGAAAAAATACCTATTGATTGGCATTCCTTTGGTTATCGTCCTGCTGCTGGCCGTTTTCGGTTCTGATCTGCTAGGTCTCTACAGGCTTCAGGGCTATATCACTACTTCGACAGCAGCCTATCTCGCCGACGGCGGCCCCTGGCCGCACGTGACCGACACCTGCACTGTGTGTCACGGCGTCAAGGGCAATTCGCTTCATCAGGGCTATCCGAGCCTGGCGGGCCAACCGGCCCCCTACCTGGAAACCCAACTCCACAATTTCGCCGGTGAGGCGCGGCGCAATCCGAACATGGGACCTCTCGCGATGACGATGAGCGATCCGCAGATCAAATCCCTCGCTGAGTATTTCGCCGGTGCGACCCCTGTCGCGAATCGCTACTTCAAGCCGGATCAGCAACTGCGCGAGAAGGGACAGCACCTGGTGGCTGCGGGCAACTGTGTCGCATGTCACGGTTCCCAATTGATGGGCCACGAGCAGTTTCCGCGTTTGGCTGGTCAGGGATATGACTATCTGCTCGCGCAGTTCGACGAGTTCGCTTCCGGCACCCGAAGCGAACCCACCGGCGTAATGAAAAGCCTGTCGCAAGGATTTTCACCGGAAGACCGCAAGGCTATCGCGAGCTATCTGGCAAACCTCGATCCGAAGAAAAATTGACCAATCAGATGCAACCTGAGTTGGGAGTTTAGTCATGGACCTCAGATCTTTAGTTCTTATGCTCTCTAGTGCTTTGCTGGCATTGAGCTCATTTTTCTACGGCTGGAAGATCGTTAAGAAACGAAACTATCTTCTCGGGCTGGAGATGTGGATTGTCGGTATCTCCGCGACGAACGCCATCGGATTCTTTGCCACTGGCAATGCAGTTTCCTATGAGGTAGCGCACTTCTTCGATGCGTTCTCTCGCGGATTCGGCATGCCCATCATCGCCGTCGCGGGCATGATGGCGATTACGCATGGCTACAAGCCGTCAATTCGCCAGGACGTCGCGGCATTCGTCGCCTCGTTTGCGCTCACATTCGTCCTTGTGGGAGCGGATTTCATCGCTGACGTTTTGCCCTATTACTATCTGGCGATGTGGATCTGGCTGTCGATCTATCTCGCTTATTTCATCGTGCGATTGCTGAACGTCGGCGCGATGCTTGAGGCGCTGGGCGTGGCAGTGGCGCTGGTGACGTCGCTCGCGATTGCCGGCATCTACGATTTCTACAAGATTCCTGGTGAGGAAACCAACGTCGTGCTCAATTTTTACACGCTTGCGCTGTGCACGTGGGCCTACTTCATGCCGGCGATCTATTACAGCTACTGCGCCCTTGAGCGTGTTCGAAGCGGGAGCGTGGCTTCGAAGAACGCTACTCCCTACTGCAATTGAATGAAGAACGTTGCTGTTGCCGCGGTCCGCGACAATCGGGAGTTATGCGCGGGCGGCGCTGAAGGTTTTATCCTGGAGACTATGATGAATCAGACCTCGCGCAAGGTAATGCGCTTTACGGCTTGGAGTGCCATCATCGGCGGCATTCTAGCGTATGCGAATGTTGGATTGTCTGTCGCGGTGACGGGCCCGGATGCGGACATGGTGCTGCATGGTGCATCGATGCTGGCATTGCCACCGGATATCCGCGACCTGTTCCGCTGGTGCATGGTTGCCGACACGCTTGGCTTCTACCTGCCGTTCCTCGTCATCGGCGGATACTTCGTGCACGTATTTCGTGAGGAGTTGGGCGCGCTCGGCAACATGGTGGCAATGGCAGTCGTGCTGTATGTCATGGTGGGCGTGACAGGCGCAGTTATGCAGTTTGCAATCCTTCACCCGCTGGCACATCTGTATGCGGGCGGGGACGATGCTACGAGAGGCGCAGCGGCGGCAGTATGGACCGCGATAGCCAATGGGACGCAAAACGGGCTCTGGTGGATCGAAGGCCCCCTCGTGCTTTTCTGGACGTTGATTGCGGCCAAACTGCTCAAGAACGCGGGCTGGAAGGGAGCGATTCTGTTGAAGATCGTCGGCTGGGCTTTCGGCTTGTTTTTCGTGTTCGGCTTTTTTCCGGATCTCGACGCACTTTCGAATGCCAGTGAAATGGTCGTCGTGCTGGTTCTGCCGCTGTGGATGTTGTTGTTCGGCTGGCAGTTGCTCCGCCGCGCACGGACGTTACCGGCACGCTTGCATGGCGTTGGCGCAACCACCTAAGACATTGCTCGGGTTCAGCCCAGAGCGACGCCAAAGCATTTCCCAGCGATGTAAGCAATCCCGATAGTCGTGAACTCGCTTATCCCGCCGTTCTTATCGCGATATGGCCCAAAACGTACTTTTTTTGGGTCTTCGCGGAAAAGAGTGATGAAAAATCTCCATTTTTCAGATTCGAGGCAGCATGCAAGTGAGGATCTTCAGGCGCAGATACTGCTCATCTCGCAATCCGTACGCGCGTCGTTGGATGACCCGAATCTTGTTATTGAGTCCCTCAACGAAGCCGAGCGGCACCTTGTTTTCTGGCTTGCAATAGGAAGCAATCCCCTCCCAATGACGCTCGACCATCGCGGCAAACTTCTCATAGGGCTTCAAACGCTGCCACCTCAGGCTGGATTTCCAGTTCTCGAAGAAGCGACGTGCCCAGCCTTCGCGCTCGTAGTCCCACAACTGCCCGAACGACTCCTTGAGCAGGTACGCGGTATTCAGCCGTCGGTTCGCTGCGAGAAGCGTCTTCAACGAGTTCCTGCCTTCCATCGACAGGTTTTCGCGATGACTAAGCAGAACGTACTTCTGGCCTTTGATGTAGCGCCGCTGCTCGCCTTGCAGGCGAGCGTATTCGCTCTTGCGCACTTCATCCAGGGCTTCGTTGAGCTGCTTTATGACGTGGAATTTGTCGTACAGGATGGCCGCATGCGGCACGCGTTCCTGCGCGACGTTGTAAAACGGCCGCCACATGTCCATCACGACAAGCCGGATGCCGCGGGCCTTTTTCTCGCCCAGCCAGTCATAGAACTGATGCATGCTGGCCTCCTTTCGATCTTCGCCACCGAACCAGATCGCACGGCCCCGTATCAGGTCGCTCACAACAATGCGGTACGTCTGTCCCCTGCCAATCGAAATCTCGTCGATGCCGATGACCTTCGGCCCAGGCGTGCCGAACCGCTCCAGTTGCGCCCGCATGTACTGCATCTCGAGGTCCTTGACCGTGTGCCAGTGCAATCGCAGTTCGTCGGCCACGTCCTTGATCGTGCTCTCGCGACAGCGACGACCGACGTACCACGCGAAGCGCTTCGTGTAGTGAGGGTTGTCCGCCAGAAAGCTCAGTCGTTCGCCTTTCACGCTGCCATCGCATCGACAGCGGACCCGACGAGCTTCGAGTTCCAGGTAAATCCGTACGTCGCCGTTCGGCAGATCTCGAACGCGACGCACCGTGCGATCGTGGATCGAGCACCGTCGACCACATCCCTTGCAGGCCGTTTTTTTGAGCGCCGAACCAGCGTGACTACGCGTGCCATGCGATCACCGAAGACACCGCGCAGCGCTTCGCAAGGACGGAATCCGTCGAACCGGTATGCGTCAGAAAGACGCTTGAGTTTGCGTGAAGTAGCCATCGCGAAATCATGCCCGATTTCGCGAGGCCATCAAGACGCGCGAACCCTTACCCAGATTGGCTCTCCGACGTTTTCATCATGAAAAACCATCACACTTTTCCGCGAAGATCCCTTTTTTTCAACTCTCAAACACATCTCAACACTGGATTAGATATGACTACCCTGATCGTGAGCTACCCGAGCACAGAAGGCGGGAGGTTTGACCGCGAGTATTACCTTTCGGTCCATGCTCCGCTTGTCCTCTCGGCGTGGGGTGAGTTCGGTCTGCAATCGGCCGAGGTCCTGTTTCCATCACCAGCGCCGCAACCCTTCGCATGCGTAGCGATACTACGTTTCAGCGATCAGATCGGGATCGATATGGCCCTTTCCTCCGCCAAAGCCGCCGAAGTGATCGGCGACGTGAAAAACTTCACCGATATCACACCGACGATTTTCCACGCGGACGACTGACGGATCGCGCAGCGGCCTGACTTCGCTATTGCCGCCTGGGCTGCATCGCACCACTGTGCTTTCTGTCGTCTGAAGGGGTGGTCGACTCGCTCAACTGCATCCAGCAAGGTGTGCTTCAGTGTCCCTCGGTTTTCTCGACGGCGTGGGCGCCCAGCCTGACGTCGTCGATCGATACCTCGAAGGTGCGAGCATCTCGCGCGCGTTATTGACCGAACCGGGCGCGCGCGTGACGCAGGCGCAGTTCGCGACGCTGTACCGGGCACTGGCGATCGAATTCGACGACGAAATGCCGGGCATCTTCACGCGGCCATTACGCAACGGCACCCTGAAATTCCTGTGCCTGAGTCTCCTCGACGCGCCCAACCTGGAAACCGCGATGCATCGGTTCGGCCAGTTCATGCATATCGTGCTCGATGACTTCCGGTTCGAGACACGGCGCAGTGCTTTGGTGGCTGATGTCGCGCTCGGACAGGGCGCCGCGGCCGTCAGCGTCCTTGGTCAGGAACTGATGCTGAAACTCGCGCACGGCGTGGCGTCCTGGCTCGTCGGCCAGAAGGTTCCGCTGCTGCAAGTCCGCTTTGCGTTTCCGCGTCCACCGCATGATATCGGCTTCGATGATCCGACCGCCTTCCATCGGGCCTTTCGGCACTGGACGGGCAGCACACCAGGCGCGTACCGCCGCGGCACCTGATTCCATTGACAACACCGGGCCTTCACGAGGGGCCGGTGTTGTCGCGCATCGGCCGTGAAAAACGCGCCGCGCCACGGCTACACGACCGGATTGCTCGTATTCCGTGGCCAACTTTGTCAATAGATGGTCCGGTTCGGTCAGCCGGATTCGCCATGTTCGAGGCTACGATGTCCGTCAATCGTTGCCGTGCAGGACCTGGCGTTCCAGTGTCATGGCACCCCTTTAAATTCCACCATTGGGAAGACACAGGATGAGCTATTCCGCGCCCGTCAAGGACATGCTGTTCGCCATGAATGAACTTGCAGGTCTCGAACACGTGTCGACGCTGCCCGGCTTCGAGGACGCGACAGTTGAAACTGCGCAGGCAGTCCTCGAAGAAGCCGCCCGCTTTAATGCGGACGTGCTGGCGCCACTGAATGTCGAAGGAGACAGGAACCCGAGCAGCTGGACGGATGGGGCGGTCACCGCCTCGCCAGGCTTCAAGGAAGCATTTCAGCAGTTCGCCGAGGGCGGCTGGCAGGGTGTCGTTCACCCCATCGAATATGGCGGCCAAGGGTTGCCGAAACTGCTTGCCACACCGTGCATCGAAATGCTGAATGCCGCGAACCTGTCGCTTGCGCTGTGTCCGTTGTTGACCGACGGCGCGATCGAGGCGCTATTGACCGCGGGCAGCGAGGAGCAGAAGCAACGCTACGTGCCGAAGCTGATCTCTGGCGAGTGGACCGGTACGATGAACCTCACTGAACCGCAGGCCGGTTCCGATCTCGCGCTCGTGCGCACACGCGCTGAACCCTGCAACGACGGCACATACCGCATTTTCGGAACGAAGATCTTCATCACCTGGGGCGAGCACGATATGGCGGGGAACATCGTGCACCTTGTGCTCGCGCGGATACCGGGCGCGCCGCAAGGTGTGAGGGGTATTTCGCTCTTTATCGTCCCGAAGTTCATGATCAACGACGACGGCACGCTTGGCGCGCGCAACGACGTGCAGTGTGTGTCGATCGAACACAAGCTGGGCATCAAGGCGAGCCCCACGGCGGTGTTGCAATTTGGTGATCACGGAGGCGCAATCGGTTACCTGATCGGCGAGGCCAACCGCGGGCTCGAGTACATGTTCATCATGATGAACGCGGCGCGCTTCGGTGTCGGCGTGCAGGGCATCGCTGTTGCCGATCGCGCGTACCAGAAAGCCGTTGCCTATGCGAAGGAGCGCGTGCAGAGCCGGCCGGTTGACGGTTCGGCTAAACAGTCAGTGGCGGTTATTCAGCATCCCGACGTGCGCCGCATGCTCGCGACGATGCGCGCGTTGACGGAAGGAGCCCGTGCGCTCGCCTACGTCGCTGCTGCCCACAGCGACATCGCGCATCGTCACGCCGACGAGCCGGTGCGAGCCGACCATCAGGCGATCTACGAATATCTGGTGCCAGTCGTGAAGGGTTGGAGTACGGAGCTGTCGATCGACGTCGCGAGCCTGGGCGTACAGGTGCATGGCGGGATGGGTTTCATCGAAGAGACTGGCGCCGCGCAGTACTACCGCGACGCACGCATTCTGACGATCTACGAAGGTACGACCGCGATCCAGGCGAACGACCTGGTCGGACGCAAGACGCTCCGCGACGGCGGTGCAGTCGCCAAGGTGTTGATCGAGCAGATTGACGAAACGCTTGCGGCGTTGTTGGAGCATGCCTCGTACGAGTCCAGCCCAGCGTTCCAG
Source organism: Paraburkholderia sp. 32 (assembly GCF_050435345.1). NCBI lineage: Bacteria > Pseudomonadati > Pseudomonadota > Betaproteobacteria > Burkholderiales > Burkholderiaceae > Paraburkholderia > Paraburkholderia sp. 32. The sequence goes on along the minus strand of NZ_JBNDKD010000001.1, from coordinate 3,258,663 downwards.
GTGCTTTACCGTCATCTTGCGGCGGGTCGCGTTGCGCTGGCGAACGTCGTCGAGTTTGTGCTCGCCCGAGCCCAGCAGGAACCGAACGTGGTGTTTGCCGGCAGTGTGTCGTATCTGAAGCTGGCCGGCATCGTGCTGGCTGGCTGGCAGTTCGCCCGGGCGCTACTGGTGGCCACGGAGAAGCGCAGCGACGATCCGTCGTTCTACGACGCGAAGATCGCGACGGCACACTGTTTCGCGACGCAGGTCCTGCCGCAGGCACTCGCGTTGGAAGCGGCCATCGTCGGCGCGCAGGATGACGTGGGCGTGCTGGCGCTGACGGAAGACCAGTTCTGATGCAAGGGGGGATCATGACTGAAGCTCGCCTCATCGAGCAATACGGTCCACGCGAGTCGATGGAATACGACGTCGTGATCGTCGGCGGCGGCCCGGCTGGGCTGTCCGCGGCGATCCGGCTAAAGCAGCTGGCCGCGGAGAAGGGCGTCGAGCTTGGCGTGTGCGTACTGGAAAAAGGCTCGGAGATCGGGGCGCATATCCTCTCGGGCGCGGTGATGGACCCGCGTGCGATCACCGAGCTGATTCCCGACTGGAAGGAAAAAGGCGCGCCGCTGACGGTGGACGTGACCGACGACAGATTCCTGTTCCTGACGGAAACCGGTTCGAAGAGCGTGCCGACCTGGGCGCTGCCGGACAATTTCAAGAATCACGGCAACTACGTGATCAGCCTCGCGAATGTGACGCGCTGGCTGGGTCAGCAGGCTGAGGCGTTGGGTGTCGAGATCTTCCCGGGCTTTCCGGCTGCCGAGATTCTGTACAACGACGATGGTTCGGTCAAAGGCGTCGCGACCGGCAATCTGGGCATCGGCAAGGACGGCGAACCGACCGGGAACTTCCAGCTCGGCATGGAGCTGCACGCGAAGTACACGCTGTTCTGCGAAGGCGCGCGCGGCCACCTCGGCCGCCAGCTGAACGAGAAGTTCAAGCTGCGCGACGGCGTCGATCCGCAGGTCTACGGCATCGGTATCAAGGAGCTGTGGGAGATCGATCCCGCCAGGCACAAGCCGGGTCTGGTGATGCACACGGCCGGCTGGCCGCTCGAAAACGACACCTACGGCGGCTCGTTCCTCTACCACATGGACAACAACCAGGTCGTGGTCGGCTTCGTGGTCGGCCTCGGCTATTCGAATCCGTATCTGTCGCCGTTCGAGGAATTCCAGCGCTACAAGACGCATCCGGCGATCCGCGCGATTCTCGAAGGCGGCAAGCGCGTGTCCTACGGCGCGCGCGCGATCACCGCGGGTGGCCTGCTGTCGCTGCCGAAGCTGGTGTTCCCGGGTGGCGCGCTGGTGGGCGACGATGCGGGTTTCCTGAACGCATCGCGGATCAAGGGCTCGCATGCGGCGATCAAGACCGGCATGCTGGCGGCTGAGGCTGCTTTTGAAGCCGTGCAGGCAGGCCGCACCAGCGATGAACTGACGGCCTATCCGGAGTCGTTCAAGACCTCGTGGCTTCACACGGAATTGCATCGTGCGCGCAACTTCAAGCAGTGGATGAGCAAGGGCCTGTACCTCGGCACGCTGATGGTCGGCATCGAGCAGAAGCTGCTGGGCGGCAATGTGCCGTGGACACTGCATCACCAGCATTCCGATCACGAGATGCTGAAGCCGGCTTCGCAGTGCAAGCCGATCACGTATCCGAAGCCGGACGGCAAGCTGACGTTCGATCGGCTCTCCTCGGTGTTCATCTCGAACACGAATCACGAGGAAAATCAGCCGGCTCACCTGACGCTGAAAGACTCTTCAGTGCCGGTGAATGTGAACTGGCAGACCTATGCCGGCCCTGAGTCACGCTACTGTCCGGCTGCCGTCTACGAGTTCGTCAGGAACGACGACGGCAGCGAACGCCTCATGATCAACGCGCAGAACTGCGTGCATTGCAAGACGTGCGATATCAAGGACCCGACGCAGAACATCGTGTGGGTGACGCCTGAAGGCGGCGGCGGTCCGAATTATCCGAATATGTGATCGGCCGACAGGGCTTCGTTTCAAGAAGGGCACAGCAACCAATTCAAGGAGCAACTGATGCAGAGGGAAGTCGTTGTTGTCAGTGGTGTCCGCACGGCCGTCGGGAAATTCGGCGGCAGTCTGAAGGATCTGCCACCGACTGAGCTCGGCGCGATCGTCGTGCGCGAGGTGCTGGCGCGCGCGCAGCTCGCAGGCGACCAGGTCGGCCACGTCGTGTTCGGAAACGTGATCGCGACCGAGCCCAAAGACCTCTATCTGGCGCGGGTCGCCGCGCTTAACGGCGGCGTCTCCGAAGCGACGCCGGCCTTTACCGTCAACCGGCTTTGCGGGTCGGGCCTGCAGGCGGTCGTCTCTGCTGCGCAAACCATTCTGCTCGGCGACGCGGATGTAGCGATCGGGGGCGGCGCGGAGAACATGAGCCGCGCCCCGTATGTGACGCCCGATGCGCGCTTCGGTGCGCGCATGGGCGACGCCCGCCTGATCGACATGATGCTCGGCGCGCTGAACGATCCATTCCATGCGGTGCCGATGGGGGTTACCGCGGAGAACGTCGCGCAGAAGTACGGCATCACGCGTGACCAGCAAGACGCACTGGCGCTGGAATCGCACCGCCGGGCCACCCGCGCGATCGCCGAGGGACGCTTCAAGGAACAGATCCTCCCGATAACGCGGAAAGTCAAAGGCAAGGAGGTCGTGTTCGATACCGACGAGCATGTGCGTCAGGACGTCGATCTGGCGGAACTCAACGGGCTGCGCCCGGTGTTCCAGAAAGAGCGCGGCACGGTGACGGCTGGCAACGCCTCCGGGATCAACGATGCGGCGGCAGCGGTCCTGATGATGGAGCGCAAGGAGGCTGAAGCGCTCGGACGCAAACCGATGGCACGCCTGGTGTCGTACGCGCATGCGGGAGTCGATCCGCGTTATATGGGCATCGGCCCGGTGCCTGCCACGCGCATCGCGCTGGAGCGGGCCGGCCTCACTATCGGTGACCTTGATGTCATCGAGGCGAACGAGGCGTTTGCCGCGCAGGCGTGTGCGGTGGCGCAGGAGTTGCAGCTCGATGCAGCTAAAGTCAATCCGAACGGCTCGGGCATCTCGCTCGGCCATCCGATCGGCGCGACAGGCGCGCTGATCACGGTCAAGGCGCTTTACGAACTGCAGCGCATCCATGGGCGCTACGCGCTCGTGACGATGTGCATCGGCGGCGGCCAGGGCATCGCGGCCATCTTCGAGAACCTTCAGTGAACAGCACACGAGAACTTGCAGGAGGCGACAGATATGGCAATTGAAACGGTAGGAATCGTCGGCGCGGGCACCATGGGCAATGGCATTGCCCAGACTGCCGCGGTGTCCGGACTGAAGGTCATGATGATCGATCTTGCCGAGGCGGCGTTGGTGAAGGGAATGGCGACGCTTACGTCCAGCCTCGAGCGGCTCGTCGCGAAAGAAAAAATCGATGCAGCCATGCGCGACGCGGCGCTCGCCCGCATCGAGACCTCGACCGACTATCAGCGCCTTGCGAACGTCGATCTCGTGATCGAGGCCGCCACGGAAAGCACCGAACTGAAGGTGCGCATCCTGAAACAGATCGAAGCCTCAGCTCGTGCCGACTCGATCATCGCATCGAACACCTCGTCGATCTCCATCACGGCGCTTGCATCTACGCTGTCAGATGCTTCCCGCTTCGTTGGTATGCATTTCTTTAACCCGGTACCGCTGATGCCGCTGGTGGAGATCATCCGTGGCTTGCAGACGAACGATGCCACTGTGCAGGCGATCCGCGAACTGACGACGCGGTTTGGCAAGTCGCCGATCTGCGTCAAGAACGCCCCAGGTTTTGTGGTCAACCGGATTCTGGTGCCGATGATCAACGAAGCGTTCTTCGTGCTTGCAGAGGGCATTGCGACGGCGGAAGAGATCGACGCCGGCATGTGTCTTGGCGCGAACCACCCGATCGGCCCGCTAGCTCTCGCGGACCTCGTGGGGCTCGATGTCTGCCTGTCCGTGCTAGATGTATTCGCGAAGGATTTCGGTGACCCGAAGTACCGCGCGTGCCCGCTGCTGCGCGAATTCGTGGCCGCCGGCCGGCTTGGTCGAAAGACCGGACAAGGTGTCTACGGCTACGACTGAGCAGCGTGTCGACGAGCGAACTGCACTTATTGTGGGCCGCCAGCCTGGCAGGCTGCGCGATATGTCGCGGGGGTGTCGAAGAGGACCCGGCCGTGGCTTGTAGTTTTCGATCGTCCGACAGGTACTGGAACTCGACTTTATTATTTTGGAAAACCAGATAGATATGGAACACTCAGCGATCAAGGCGACGTTGTCCTTCAGTGACGAGTCGCCGAGCGTCGAAATGCCGATTTACAAGGGCACGATTGGCCCGGATGTGATCGACATTCGCAAACTGTACGGCCAGACCGGCAAATTCACGTACGACCCGGGCTTCATGTCGACGGCGGCGTGCAATTCGGCGATTACCTACATCGACGGCGACAAGGGCGAACTGCTGTACCGCGGCTACCCGATCGACAACCTCGCGCAAAACGCCGACTTCCTCGAAACCTGCTACCTGCTGTTGAACGGCGAGCTGCCGAACGAGAAGCAGAAGGTCGAATTCGTCGGCACCGTCACGAAGCACACGATGGTGCACGAGCAGATGCAGTTCTTCTTCCGCGGCTTCCGTCGCGACGCGCATCCGATGGCAATTCTGGTCGCGGCGGTCGGCGCGCTGTCCGCGTTCTATCACGACTCGCTCGACATCAATAACCCGCGTCACCGCGAAGTGTCGGCGATCCGTATGATCGCGAAGCTGCCCACGCTGGTCGCGATGGCGTACAAGTACAGCATCGGCCAGCCGTTCATGTATCCGAAGAACGACCTGTCGTACAGCGCGAACTTCATGCGCATGATGTTCTCGAACCCGTGCGAAGAGTACGAGGTCAACGACGTGCTGGTGCGCGCGCTCGACCGTATCCTGATCCTGCACGCTGACCACGAGCAGAACGCGTCGACGTCGACCGTGCGGCTCGCCGGTTCGTCGGGCGCGAATCCGTTCGCGTGTATCGCGGCGGGTATCGCGTGTCTTTGGGGCCCGGCGCACGGCGGCGCGAACGAAGCCGCGCTGACCATGCTGGAAGAAATCGGCTCGGTCGACAACATTCCTGAGTTCATCAAGCAGGTGAAGGACAAGAACTCGGGCGTGAAGCTGATGGGCTTCGGCCACCGCGTGTACAAGAACTACGACCCGCGCGCGAAGCTGATGCGCGAGACCTGCTACGAAGTGCTCGAAGAGCTGGGCCTGCACGACGACCCGCTGTTCAAGCTCGCCATGGCACTGGAAAAGATTGCGCTGGAAGACGAATACTTCGTGTCGCGCAAGCTGTACCCGAACGTCGACTTCTACTCGGGCATCGTGCAACGTGCACTGGGCATCCCGACGGCGATGTTCACGTGTATCTTCGCGATGGCACGTACGGTCGGCTGGATTGCGCAGTGGAACGAAATGATCGCCGATCCGGAACAGAAGATTGGTCGTCCACGTCAGTTGTTCGTCGGAAACGGTGCTCGCAGAGTAGCTGATCGCTAGTTCGTATGCGGACATTGTCAACTTGTCCCTGTGATGCGGATTTGCCGTCTCGCGTGACGGCAAATCTGGCTCGTTTCATTTAATAAAACGTTCCCACGACGTCGAAAGAGGGTATATGCACATCGGAGTGCCAGCCGAGACGCGCGCGCACGAAACCCGCGTCGCCGCGACGCCCGAAACGGTCAAGAAGTATGTGACCCAGGGCCACCGGGTCACGATCCAGAGCGGCGCCGGCACCGGCGCCAGCTTTCCTGACGATGCCTTTACGGCCGCCGGCGCGGAGATCGTCGACGCGGCGACCGCGTTCGGCGCCGATCTGGTCCTGAAGGTCCAGTCGCCCACCGACGCCGAATTGCCGTTGCTCAAACGCGGCGCGGTGCTGGTCGGCATGCTCGATCCGTTCAATACCGAAAACTCATCGAAGCTCGCCTCCGCGGGTGTCACCGCCTTCGCGCTCGAAGCCGCGCCACGCACCACGCGGGCACAAAGTCTCGACGTGCTGTCGTCGCAGGCGAACATTGCGGGCTACAAGGCGGTTTTATTGGCCGCCACGCTCTATCCGCGCTTCATGCCGATGCTGATGACCGCGGCCGGCACCGTGAAGGCCGCGCGCGTGCTGATTCTCGGCGCTGGCGTCGCGGGCTTGCAGGCGATCGCGACCGCCAAGCGTCTGGGTGCGGTGATCGAAGCCTCCGACGTCCGCCCCGCCGTGAAAGAGCAGATCGAATCGCTCGGTGCGAAGTTTCTCGACGTGCCCTACGAAACCGACGAGGAGCGCGAAGCCGCGCAAGGCGTCGGCGGCTATGCGCGGCCGATGCCGCCTTCATGGCTGCAACGCCAGTCGGCGCTGGTCCACGAGCGCGCCAGACAGGCGGACGTGGTGATCTCCACCGCGTTGATTCCGGGCCGCGCCGCGCCGACCTTGATTTCAGCGGAAACCGTGCGGGCGATGAAACCCGGCTCCGTACTGGTGGATCTCGCCGCCGGACGCGGCGCGGAGTATGAAGGCCGGCGCGGCGGCAACTGTCCGCTGACCGAAGCGGACCAGGTCGTCACGAAACATGGTGTGATCATCGTCGGCTATACGAATCTGGCCTCGATGGTGCCCGCCGACGCGTCGTCTTTATACGCGCGCAATCTGCTCGACTTCCTCAAGCTGATCATCACGAAGGAAGGGACACTCACCATCGATCTCGCGGACGACATCGTCGCGGCCACGCTGCTGGCCCGTGACGGCGAAGTCACGCGCAAGGCCTGAGCAACCACTAAAGGAGAACGGCGATGGAAGTCATCAATCACACCGTCATCAATCTGATCATTTTCGTGCTGGCGATTTACGTCGGCTACCACGTGGTCTGGAACGTCACGCCCGCGCTGCACACGCCGCTGATGGCCGTGACCAACGCGATTTCGGCGATCGTGATCGTCGGCGCAATGCTCGCCGCGGGCCTGACCCTGGGCACGCCCGGCAAGTTCTTCGGCACGCTCGCGGTCGCGCTGTCGGCAGTCAACGTATTCGGCGGCTTTCTCGTCACACGACGAATGCTGGAGATGTTCCGCAAGAAAGAGCCGAAGAAGCTCCCCGCTGACAAGGCACAATCCACGACACGGGAGAACGCGTAATGAGTCTGAACGTCGTCACGCTGCTTTATCTGGTCGCGTCGGTCTGCTTCATCCAGGCGCTTAAAGGGCTGTCGAATCCGAAGACGGCGCGCATCGGCAATACCTTCGGCATGGCCGGGATGGCGATCGCGATCCTCACCACCATCGCGCTGATCGTCAAGCAGGCGAACGGGCTCGGCTCGAACCTCGGTCTGGGTCTCGGTCTGCTGCTGGTCGCGCTGGTGGTCGGCGGCGCGGTGGGCGCGTTCGTCGCCGCGCGCGTCGAGATGACCAAGATGCCGGAACTGGTCGCGGCCATGCACTCGCTGATCGGTCTCGCGGCCGTGTGTATCGCGTATGCGGTGGTGTCGGAGCCGGCCGCGTTCGGTCTTGTCGATCCGGAGAATACGGCGCCGGGTTTCCTGCCGTACGGTAACCGTATCGAGCTGTTCATCGGCACGTTCGTCGGCGCGATCACGTTCTCGGGTTCGGTGATCGCGTTCGGCAAGCTGTCGGGCAAGTACAGGTTCCGGCTGTTTCAGGGCGCGCCGGTCGTGTACGGCGGCCAGCATCCGATCAACCTGATGCTGGCACTGGCGATGCTCGGCTTCGGCATTCTGTTCTTCCTCACGCAGTCGTGGCTGCCGTTCATCATTATGACGCTGATCGCGTTCGTGCTCGGCGTGCTGATCATCATTCCGATCGGCGGCGCGGATATGCCGGTGGTCGTGTCGATGCTGAACTCGTATTCGGGCTGGGCGGCGGCGGGCATCGGCTTCTCGCTGAACAATCCGATGCTGATCATCGCGGGCTCGCTGGTCGGCTCATCCGGTGCGATCCTGTCGTACATCATGTGCCGCGCGATGAACCGCTCGTTCTTCAACGTGATTCTCGGCGGCTTCGGCAATGAGCCGGGTGCGGCGGCCGCAGGTGGTTCGGCCGAGCAGCGTCCGGTGAAATCCGGTTCGGCCGACGATGCGGCCTTCATGCTCGGCAATGCGGAAACCGTGGTGATCGTGCCGGGTTACGGGCTGGCCGTGGCGCGCGCGCAGCATGCGTTGAAGGAGTTGACCGACAAGCTCGTCGAGAAGGGTATCGAGGTGAAGTACGCGATTCACCCGGTGGCCGGCCGGATGCCGGGACACATGAACGTGCTGCTCGCCGAAGCCGAAGTCGCCTACGACATGGTCTATGAAATGGACGATATCAACGGCGAGTTCGGCCAGGTCGACGTGGTGCTGGTGCTCGGCGCGAACGACGTGGTGAATCCGGCGGCGAAGAACGATCCGAAGTCGCCGATCGCGGGCATGCCGATCATCGAGGCGTACAAGGCGCGCACGGTGATCGTCAACAAGCGTTCGATGGCAGCGGGCTACGCCGGGCTCGACAACGACCTGTTCTACATGGACAAGACGATGATGGTGTTCGGTGATGCGAAGAAGGTGATCGAGGATATGGTTAAGGCGGCGTAACGCCATTGGCACAACAATTGATACCCCGGAAATTTCCCGGTTTGTCGACAAAAAATTTCCCTGAACGATAAGGACCTGCATGAAAGCATCGCGCCGTACTTTTATGATCACGACCGCCGGTGTCGCTTCGAGTCTGGCACTTTCGCGGCTCGCATTCGCCGATTCGCCAAAGTTATCGGACACTGACTCCACGGCTCAGGCGCTCGGCTACAAGTCGGACGCGACCAAGGTCGACAAAGCGAGGTACGCGAAGTACGCGGCCGGTCAGATCTGCGGGAATTGCACCTTCTATCAGGGCAAGCCGAGCGATGCGTTCGCGGCTTGCCCGATGTTCGGAGGCAAGCAGGTCGAGGGCAAGGGCTGGTGCAGTGCCTATAGCAGGAAAGCGTGACGTAGCCGACCGTATCGGCGGTCTCTGAAGCGTCACTTGGCAACGCCAGTAAGAGGCGCGGCAGCAGGACGGCAAAACCAGATAGTTCGTAATACGAGAGTAAAAGGCTGGCCGTACGGGAGCTTTCGCGGGGACAATCCGGTTCAAGGTCATGCTGACGCTCAGCGTCTGCGTGGCGCTGATGGTGGTTATCGGTCTCATGGGTCTGCGCGGTCTCGCAAGGCTCAGCACCGACATGGGCAGCATGTATTCGGCGAGTACCGTGCCGATCGAAGATCTCGCCGCGATGCAAGCGGCGGCGCTGAAGATCCGCCTGCAGATGCGTTACATCCAGGCGTTGCACGAACAGGAGAGGGCGGCGGATCTCGTGGCAGATATCGGCAAGGAGCAGAAGAAGCTCGATGTGGCTTGGCGTGACTACTATCCGGCAAAGATCGCGACGACGGATGAGCGCAGACTGGCCGATCGGGTAGCGAGGTCCTGGCCGCCTTCCGGACGCAATCCGACGACATCGTCGAGGTGCTTCGCTCCGGCAATCTGGACATGGGAGGACGTTCGGCGTGCGATCCAGCGCGTGGTCGAAATCAACGACAGCATCTTCGAAGCTTCAGAAGAACAGCGCGGCGGGATCGGGCAGGTGAACGACGCGGTGAATCGCATGGATCAGGTGCTCCGCAACAATGCTGCCGTGGTCGAGCAGGCCGCGCAGGCGGCGCTCTCGCTGGAGGACCAGGTCGCCGCCCAGCGGTGTGCGATTGCAGTCTTCGAGGTCCGCTCGCAGGCATGCGGGACAGCGACCTGAGCTTGGGGCGACCGGGGTTTCGGGCGCTAATAGTGCCAAGGCGCTCGACGCGCGTTTCATGGAGACCGCCAACCTCCTCCTGCTGGAGGAATCGTCGGGCGTAAGAAACGGCTAGCAACCGGAATGCCACCACGGCGGCCAGAAAAGACAGGGTATCCCCTGTCTATTTTGTTCGCCATTATTTTGTATCATGACCTATGTTTAGTAACGTTTCATATAGGCGGTGTGTCGGGCACGGAGGCTGATGGCAGGAGCCCGGTAGATCGCCGGCGGTGGGTGCTGAAGGTAGAGGAGTAGGAAATGAGCAGCAACGTAGAGTCTTTGCGAAGCCTGATCGAGAAATGGCTTGCCCCCACGCCGGCCTCGCCGATCAGTTTGACCCGGATGAATTACGCGAAGTCGCGGTCTATGCGATGTGTACGTGTGGAGTCGCTTCGGGCGTCGGGAGCCCTGGCGATTATCTTTTTCCGCCACGACGACGGATCGTGGTGCGTGTTTCCTCCCGAGCCGCGGCGGCCGGCAATGCGAGCTTCTCTGTAGCCCGGGTAAGGAAAGCCGACGCATGCGTCGACATTTGAGTGGAGGTTGCGATGGATATCGAAAAGATTGCGAACGACTCGGGTATGCTGCTCGTGCTCGAAGGCCGGATCGGCCGTGAAGAGTACAAGAGCGTGTACGGATCCCTGCATGCTTTGCAGCGCTTTGCCAACAACATTCGCGAGCTGGTCGCCAGCGAAGCCTGTTCCGAGATGCTGCACACGGAAACGAGCTAAGGCGCCATGCGGCGCGGCGATGCCGCGCCGGCGCAAGGACTGCAAGAGAAAGGTGGTCGCGAACCGCGCCACCAGGGTCCGGCAGCGCCGATCAGGAAATGCCATCGTGCCTTTGTCAAAGATCGATCTGAATCTGTTCGTCGTTTTCGAGGCGATCTACAGGACGCGCAATCTCACGCGCGCCGCGGAGATGCTCTTCATCACGCAACCCGCCGTCAGCAATGCGCTGGCGCGCATGCGCAAATCGCTCAACGATCCGCTATTTGTCAGCACCTCGACCGGCATGGCGCCGACGCCCCTCACGGAGAACATCATTGGGCGGGTGCGCGAAGCGCTGCAACTGCTTGACTCGAGCGCGCACGCGGGCGAGCAGTTCGACCCGGCAGCTTCTGAACGCGTGTTCCGGCTCAGCATGACAGACCTGACCGAAGCGCTGTTGCTGCCCGGGCTGGAAGAGGTGTTGCAGCGGCTGGCCCCGGGCATCCGTATTGAAAGCTACTTCACTCCCCGAAGCAACATTCCGGACGCGCTGGCCAACGGCGCCGTGAATCTCGCCATCGACGCCCCTCTGATCGATGACCCTCACCTCGAACACGCGCCGCTGGGCGGGGATCGATATGCATGCATGCTGCGCCACGATCAACCGTTCGCACGCAAGAAACTGTCGATGGACGATTACCTCAGGCTCGGCCATATCCACGTCTCGAGCCGGCGGCAAGGCCCGGGGCTCGTCGACGCCGAACTCAACAAGCTCGGCGTCAGGCGAACGATCCTGACGCGCGTGCAGCACTACCTGGTTGCACCGTTGATCGCAATGCGTACGGACCTCGTGCTGACCGCACCGCTCATGCTGCTGCAACGCTACGATGCCCGCATCCTCGAGCTGCCGTTCGACCTGCCCGAGATGGAGTCGCGCTGCTACTGGCACCGCAGTGCCGCTGAAGATCCGGCGCATCGCTGGTTGCGAGAACAGGTCATCCGCCTGATGGGAGAGACGAGCGCATAGCGGGTTAGTGTTATCACCATATTTTATGACGCGTAATCACAATAATAAATTTTTGGAATGGTATCGAGCTGAGTATGCTGTCGATCAGAACTTATGAGGGATCGCATGGCAGAACTCCATTTGATACGGCATGGCCAGGCGTCCTTCGGCGCCGAGAACTATGACCGGCTCTCAGACATCGGAACGCGCCAGGCGCGTTGGCTTGGCGAATACTTTGCCGATTCCAAACTGTGTTTCGATCGCGTCGTCATTGGCACGATGCGGCGCCATCGGCAGACGGCGGATGCGATTCTTGAAGGATTGGGCAGTCCTGTCGTTGAGATGACGCAACATGCCGGACTGAATGAATACGACTTCGATGCGCTCTATCGGGCGGCGCGTGACGACAACCCGGCATTGAACGCGCTCGCGCAAGGCACTGAGCGACATGCAGATCCGAAACAGCAGCGTCTGCCAGTATTTCTTCAACGCTGATGCGATGTCGCTAGCCGGCTTCAATTGCGTGCCTCACCTCGATCGCCCCGAGGGCCGCGAATTCGTCACCTATGGTTGACCCCGTTTCAGGATGTTTTGCACCTCATGAACGATAACCTTTATTTCGACGCCGACAAACTCTCCCACTACCTCGCATCGCACGTGCCGGGTTTCGAAGGCCCCATGACCGTGGAGAAATTCGCCGGTGGGCAGTCGAATCCGACGTTCCTGCTGCACGCGCGCAGCGGCCGCTACGTGCTACGCCGGCAGCCGCCGGGAACGTTGCTGAAATCGGCGCATGCCGTCGACCGTGAATTCCGCGTGCTGGCCGCACTTGCAAATACACCGGTGCCGGTCGCCCGAGCGTTGCATCTTTGCGAAGATCGCGATGTGATCGGCAGCCTGTTCTACGTGATGAGCTACAAGGAAGGGCGCATTTTCTGGAATCCGGCGCTGCCAGAAATGGCGGCCAGCGAGCGCGGCTCGCTTTATGAATCGCTGATCGAAACGATGGCAGTCCTGCATGACGTGGACGTTGATGCGGTCGGGCTGTCGGACTATGGCCGCAGCGGCAACTATTTCGAGCGTCAGATCGGTGTATGGACCAAGCAGTATCGCGCCGCGGAGACCGGGACGCTGCCGGCGGTGGACGCGTTGATCGAGTGGCTGCCCGCGCATTGTCCTGCCGAATCGGATCGACCGTCGCTGGTGCACGGCGATTTTCGCCTCGATAACCTCATATTCGAGCAAAACGCGCCAACAGTCCGCGCGATTCTCGACTGGGAATTGTCAACGCTCGGCAATCCGCTGGCAGACCTAGCGTACTTCTGCATGTGCCTGCGACTGCCCCCTGAGGGGTATATCACCGGGCTCGGCGGGCTGAATCGCAACTCACTGGGCATTCCCGACGAACCTGCCCTGGTTGAGCGCTACTGCCGGCGTCGCGGGATTTCGTCAATCGCAGACTGGAACTTCTACCTGGCGTTCAGCTTCTTCCGGCTCGCAGCGATCGCGCAGGGCGTCAAGAAGCGGGCGCTGGACGGCAATGCGTCGAGCGACAAGGCGCGCCAGGTTGGTGAGATGGCAGGTACGCTCGCGCAGATGGGCGTTGATCTTCGTTGACCTTTGATGCGGACGGGACGTGCACGCGTTGGTGGCGTGTGTGAGGAATCGGCAGGATTCAGTTGACCGCGAATATTGGAGACAGTTGTGACGACGAATTTATTTGATCTGACGGGAAAGATTGCGCTCGTGACCGGTGCGAGCCGCGGCATTGGCGAGGAAATTGCGAAGCTGCTCGCCGAGCAGGGCGCGCATGTAATTGTCTCGAGCCGCAAGCTGGAGGACTGTGAAGGTGTGGTCGGGGGGATCCGGTCGGCCGGCGGGAGCGCGCAGGCGCTTGCATGCCACGTCGGCCGGGTTGACGACATTCTTCTTGCATTCCAGACCATCCGCAGCCACCACGGGCGCCTGGATATTCTGGTCAATAACGCCGCCGCAAATCCGTATTTTGGGCATGTGCTCGATACCGATCTGGCGGCGTTCGAAAAGACAGTCGAGGTGAATCTGCGCGGCTACTTCTTCATGTCTGTCGAGGCAGGCAAGCTGATGCGCGATAACGGCGGCGGGGCTATCGTCAATACGGCGTCGGTCAACGCGCTGCAACCGGGCGACAAACAGGCCATCTACTCGATCACGAAAGCCGCCGTCGTCAATATGACGCGTGCGTTCGCGAAGGAGTGCGGCCCGCTGGGTATCCGCGTGAACGCGCTGCTGCCAGGGTTGACGAAGACCCGTTTCGCCGGCGCCCTGTTCGAGGATCAGGAAACTTATGATCGTTGGCTCTCGAAGGTTCCACTGCGCCGCCACGCGGAGCCCCGCGAGATGGCGGGAACGGTGCTGTATCTGGTTTCTGATGCGGCCAGTTATACGAACGGCGAATGCATTGTCGTCGACGGCGGTTTGACGCTCTAGCCATTGGCGGCGGGCACGGTCTCAGTCGTTTCAAGCGGACATTTTGCAAGGAAGAATCATCATGGATTTTGGCTATACCCCCAAGGTCGAAGCGTTGTGCGAGCAGTTGCGCGCCTTCATGGATAAACACATCGTCCCGCGCATCCGGCAGTGGCACGATGAGGTGAACCAGGGGCAGTACCCTGTGTCGTTCATGGAGTCGCTCAAGGAGCAGGCTCGTGCCGAGGGCCTGTGGAACCTGTTCCTGCCGCATCTGCGGGACGACGAGCCGGGCACGCGGCTGACCAATCTGGAATACGCGCCGCTCGCGGAAATCATGGGGCGGGTGTCGTGGGCGTCGGAAGTCTTCAACTGCAACGCGCCCGACACCGGCAACATGGAACTGCTGCACATGTTCGCTACGCCTGCCCAGCGTGACCAGTGGCTGACGCCGTTGCTCGATGGCAGGATTCGCTCGGCTTTCGCGATGACGGAACCTGAGGTCGCATCTTCGGATGCGACCAACATTACGACCTCGATTCGCCGGGACGGCGACGACTATGTGATCAACGGCCACAAATGGTTCATCACGAACGCCGCGCATCCTCATTGCAAGTTGTTCATCGTGATGGGCAAGACCGACCAGCAGGCACCGGCGCACCGGCAGCAGAGCATGATTCTCGTCCCCAGGGACACCGCAGGTATCGAGATCGTGCGCAACATAACGGTGGTCAATCACGTTGCGCCGGAAGGGCACTGCGAGATCGTGTTCCGCGATGTTCGGGTACCGGCAGCCAATCTGCTCGGTGAAGAGGGCAGCGGTTTCGCGCTGGCTCAGGCGCGTCTTGGACCGGGGCGCATCCACCACTGCATGCGCTCGATCGGCGCGGCCGAGCTTGCTCTCGAATTGATGGTCGAGCGCGCTCAGTCGCGCACGACGTTCGGCAAGGCGCTGCATGAGCACGGCGCGGTCGGCGAATGGATCGCGAAGTCGCGCATCGAAATCGAGCAGGCGAGGCTGCTCGTGCTGAGGGCGGCCTGGATGATCGACCGGGTTGGGGCCAAAGAAGCACGCAAGGAGATCTCGATGATCAAGGCGCTCGTGCCAACGGTGTACGCCAATGTTTGCGAGCGAGCGATGCAGGTTTTCGGTGCGATGGGACTGAGCCCTGATACGCCATTGGCCGACAACTGGACCTGGGCACGCGCGCTGCGCTTTGCCGACGGTCCAGATGAAGTGCATTTGCAAGGCATTGCGCGCATGGAAATCAAGGCACGGCCGTACGTTGCGGGAGCAACCAATGCCTATCTGATAATGCCTGCACGGGACTGACCGCGGCGAGTGGCCGGGCGACGTCAACGTGTTGCGGCACCTTGCCGCAAAATACTCCTCGTCGCGATTTCACGACGCGCATTTTTCATGCCGTCACAAGGCTCTGTCAACTTGGCGGGCGTAGGGTAATTACGTAGCCAAAGCGTAGCTATCCTTATCAGATAACTTCCTCGAGTGCGGCAATAACAGTCCAACCACGCCATGTGGCGAAGCGTTCTTTGAGTACGGCACGATGCCATGCCGCGTTCATTTGATGTGTGGGCAACGCGAAGTGCTGCCGTATCGGTCCGAAGCATGAGAGGAATTCCTGCGTGCGACGCGCATCGCGAAAGCCGCACATCTGGCGTTCGCGCCTGCGGGTCGGCTGATGGCTGTTCTCGGCACGGTTGTTCACGCGTGCAGCCGCCTTGACGAAAACGTGCTTCACATGAGCGAGCTCAGGAATATCAGCCTTCGCCGCCGGATAGCTGCGCAACTGGTCGGTAACGATCTTGCGCGGCACCGGGTTTGAACGCAGCACCCGCCGGAAGAAGCGCTTTGCCGCAGTCTTGTCGCGCCGCTTTTGCACCAGCAATGCTCATTTCTCACTCAAGCATATTGGCGACTATATTGGCCATCGAAGCATCTCTTCTACCCAGATTTACGGCAAGCTGGCGATCGATCAACTACGCGATGTCGCGCAAGGCGATGGGGAGGATGTGCTATGAGATCTCCCACCCGCTTCCGGAGCTTTCTTGGTCCAGATATCGAACGGTTCCTCGGCTACAAGCGTAAAATCTGACACCCACAGCGCGTTAGGTCGTTCGGCCTTGAACTGCCGCTGCATGCGGTCCAGCGGGCAAGGTCTCGAACTGTCGCTAACGGTCGTCCTGATGAATCTGCCGCGCCGTACACCCCGCAGGCCCAGCTTCTTCATCAACCGCTCTACCGTGCAGCGGGCCCCCTGGATGCCTTCGCGTGCGAGTTGCAGCCAGACCTTGCGGACTCCGTACACCTGGAAGTTCTCCTCCCAAACGCGCCGGATTTCCCCGCATAGCATTGCGTCACGCTGGGCCCGTGCCGTCCGGCGTGCTGGATCGGCCCGCCGAGCCACATGCTTGTAATACGTCGACGGGGCGATCGGCAGCACCCGCAGATCGGCTCGACCCCATAGACCTGCCGGTGATCATCGATGAACGTGATCATCACTTCGGTCGGCGGTCGAGCTCCGCCTGTGCGAAATACGCCGATGCTTTGCGCAGGATTTCATTAACCTGGCGCAACTCGCGAACCCGCTCCTGCAGTTGCTTCTTCCAGTCTGTGATCTGGTTCGGATGGACATCAAATTGCTGGGCCAGCTCTGCCAGGGTTTCTTGTCGCCCTTGAGCGCCGCAAGTGCCACCTTTGCCTTGAACGCCGGTGAATGTGTTCGTCGGTTTCGTTTCGTCATCTTCTGGTTCCTTCGCCGGCCATTATGACCGACTCACTCCCCAGCTTTTCCACTCAATCAACTGTCCGAATTCCCGGAGCCACCTCTGCCAGTGGTCACAGGTCTGCACATTGGTGGTCGGCCATGTGTAGCGAGCTATGAGCGTAGTCGGCTTTCGGCCGGCGCCTCCGCCCGAAGGACAACATGAACATGATTATGGCAAGAGCCGATGCGGCAATGAGTGTTATCGTCGCGACACCTTTAGACCCTCGCGGATTGCGCGATCGCACTGGCGGCAGCATGTGCATCGATCCTGATCGCGCTGTCTTCGCACACCGTCATCTATGTCAGGTGATGGTTAGCACAAGCAGCGCGCCGACGACGAATTGATAGATCGTATGACCCCGCGAAGTCAGCACGATAAAAATGCCGGCTAAAGGCCGCCACGTAATCCGCCACTTTCAGTAGAGAATCGTCCGGTCATTGAGCCCGTCATCGGCGCGCAGAGATTCATATGCATAGCTACGCATCGACAAAGTAACGAGATTCGGCGAATAGTTGCCGGCGTTCTCGCCTAACACGCGTACAAGGAGTGTGGTGGGTTCCGTCAAAATCACAATCACAAGCAGATCGAAATCAAAGATCGATTTGCGGTGGTGAAGATATTCCGTAGCGAGACTACGTGCCCTCAGGCCTGCAGGTGACAGACAAAGTGGCATGAAGCAGCAGTCGGCACTTGGGCATTACCCTTTTCCTTCACAGTTTCTCGCCCCGACAGGCGGAAATGCGTGAACCGGGAAGATATGTTGCACATCTTCAGCGACGCGCGCCACACAGATTTCGCAGCACCGATAGCATGCCCACGGGAACGAGACGGATGGGCATGGTTCGCGATGCTTGCATGGCTGTGCGAGTTCGAAAATTCAATCGGAGAGAAACGCTTCATGGCTATCTCCGTGAAAATCTCAATAACATAAATGAGATGGTACGGGAATAACATTTTTCATTGTATCGAACCAGTCAGAAATGATGCTGCTACCAGGAATTTCGACTGCAGCAGGAAATCGTGTGACAACTTCACTGTTCGGCACAGCCATGAACGTGCCCTATCCGAACCTCGCCGCACGCCTGTTCGACACGCCGCTCTCGCGCCAACGGTTCGATGAAAATGGGCGAGCAATGGGTTGGCCACTGTCGATACGGGCAGCCCTATCTGGTCAGACAATCGCGCGCGGAAATCAGTGCTTGTGAAAGACTGCGAACAAAAAATTCGTACCAGTCTCACTGCGTTGTCGCGGCTGTCTGATTTCGCGGGGTCACCGATATCCGGACAATTGGAGCCAGTACGAAATCTCGTGTTTCGTTCACCAAGGTCACCCGAATTAGCCGAATCGATCCTTTAAACGACGAGCATTGCTTCATTGTTTTCTGAGTCTGGATTGCGGTTCAGGTGTCGCACCACATACTTCAATCTAACCGGTTACGATCATGACTCGAAACGATTTTCCTGACGTACAGGCTGCCGCGCCCCTCACCAACGGGGACGGCCTCTCCGGTTTGCGGCTCCGCCCCCTGTCATGGCTGGTTTCGTCGCTGCTGGTCGTGCTCGCCTTGCCGGCGAGTGCCATTGCGGGCGCTCAAACGAAGTCTGATCTGGCGCTGGCGAGCGATGCAGCAACTGCAAGCACATCGACTCCGGTCGAGATTAAACAGCCGTCGACCCCGGGAAGCCATGCTCCTCCGGTGACGTTCTCACAGTGGCTCGAAACGCAACCGTCCAGTAGCGAGGGAGGACCTCCGGTGGATTCCGCCACGCTGCGGCGTATCTTCCTGAGCGCCGTCGAGGAAGCGGAGAAGCGCAGTCCCGAAGTCGGGCAGGCGTATGCCGCCTACGAAGCCGCGAAATCAGACGTCGACGAAGCGAAAGGCTTGCGGTGGCCGCAAGTCGACATCGGTTCGCAGACACAGGGTGTGCAATTTGGTCCCGGTAATCGAAATGGCTCCAACAACGGGAACGTAGTGACGGCGAACGTCACGACAACGGTGTACGACTGGGGGCGCACAAAGAACACAATCGGAAGTCGTGAACAACTCTCGGATGCCGCGTTCAGTAGTTATGTAGCGGCCCGCGATCAGAATGCGTTCGAGGTGACGAGCACGCTCGTTGAACTGGGCAAGCAGCGCACGATCGTTGACGTGAGCCAGCAATTTGTTGAGCGTATGGCCACGCTCGTGAAGATGCTCAGCGAAATTGTGGCTGTCGACCGTGGTCGCGGCAGCGAACTCACGCAGGCCAAGGCGCGTCTGCTGCAGGCTGAAGCTGCGCGCGACTCAGCGCAAGCGAAGGCACGTGATGCGGAACTGGCGTTGCAAAAGCTGCTGGGCGAAAGCGTACCGCCGATTCCGCACGCGCGCGACTGGCCGCTCCAACCGGGCAATCTGCCGCAACTCCTGGAGCGGGTGAATGCTCATCCGAGCTTGCATCAGATTCAGTCCGAGGCAAATGCGGCCGACCTGAATGCCAAAGTGGTGAAAGCGTCGGGCCTGCCGTCGGTGAATTGGGTTGTCACTGCGAATGCCGGAATCGGAGGCACGGGCGCGGGACAACGTGCGCCATGGCAAACCATGTTGACGCTCAACTGGGCGGCATTCCGCGGCGGTTCGACGCAGGCGGCGACGGCTGCGGCAGGGCACCGGGCACAGGCTTCGTGGCAGCGCCTCGACCAGCAGCGGCGTGACCTCGAGTATGGCATTCGCACCGCGGATCAGGATGCGCACACCATGCTCAGCCGTGCGGAGCAGTACAAACGCCTCTCCGCTGAAACCGATCAGGTGCGCAAGGCCTTCTTCGAACAGTGGTACCACCTGGGCAAACGAACCCTGCTCGATGTGCTCCTTGCGGAGAACGATCACTACGGCAACAGCGTGAGCGAAGTGACGAACCGTTTCGATGGCTACGCGGCGGTACTGCGGGAGCACGCATCTTCGGGTTCGCTGGTTGACTGGCTGGAGACCGGGCGCTCCGGCGGTTAGGTGTTGCGAATCAGAGCCGCACCGGATACAGGGCTTCGCGATGGGCTGCCTTCCTGTCTGGATGGCGGCCCTTTTTGCGTCTGGCGCACAGACGAGAAACATCGGACAACTGCCTGTTTAGCCCTTGCGCAATCGTGCATAGGCACCGCTGCTCGCGATTCCCGTGCCGGGAAATGCCTCGTTCCTTTCTGGTCAAATTCGAACTCGTCATATTTCGTTTTATTGCTCACCCATCAAGAATGGAGGTAGAGCAGCACTCTTGCGACTGCCATGTCGCCATTTTCTATCTATACGCTGGCCAGGTGGACCAGCATACGCACTCAAAGAGGCACTACCATGAGTACCAGTTCAGTGAAGCTGGCCGTTGTCGACGGCAGCACCATCAAGCAGACTGTTGAATTGCGCGGGTCCGCGCAAGGCGCTGCCGTTCGTGTAAGCGCCATCAAAGGTGGCAAATTCATTCTGGCCGAGAGCAAGACCGGCCACGGCCCCGAAAACATTACCGTGCGACGCTCCGGCAAGAATCTTCTGGTCAGCCTGGAAGGGGCGGAGCTCGACCAGCCGCAACTGATCATTGAGGACTTCTACGGCAATGAAGGCGAGCTGGTCGGCCTGGGTGAAGACGGGTCGTATCACGAATATATCGCTGCGGACGGCGAGGATGATCATGAGGCCGCTTTTCTTGTGGATGGCGCGGACTCGCCTCTGGTTCTGGGTGCGGCGCAACTGAACGGTTTCGGCGCGAATCTCGTCGCCGCGCCGGGTGTCGGTCTGGTGGGCTTCGGCCTCCTGGGCCTGGGTGCGCTTGCCGCGCTGGGTGCGGGGATTGCTGCCGCGAGCGGTGGTGGTAATGGCGGCAGCGCTCCTGCTGTAGTGGATGAACAGACGCCGCCGGGTGCAGTTGACGACGATACGGATGCGGACGCTGATTCCGACGCGGATGCGGATGCCGATGCCGATGCCGATGCCGATGCCGATGCTGATGCTGATGCTGATGCTGATGCTGATGCTGATGCTGATGCTGATGCTGATGCTGATGCTGATGCTGATGCGGATGCTGATGCTGATGCTGATGCTGATGCGGATGCGGACGCGGATGCCGATGCTGACGCGGATGCGGATGCGGATGCGGATGCGGATGCGGATGCGGATGCGGATGCGGATGCGGATGCGGATGCGGATGCGGATGCGGATGCGGATGCGGATGCGGATGCGGATGCGGATGCGGATGCGGATGCGGATGCGGATGCGGATGCGGACGCTGATGCTGATGCCGATGCCGATGCCGATGCCGATGCCGATGCCGATGCCGATGCCGATGCTGACGCCGATGCGGATGCGGATGCGGATGCCGATGCGGACGCGGATGCTGACGCCGATGCCGATGCGGATGCGGATGCCGATGCTGACGCGGATGCGGATGCGGATGCGGATGCGGATGCGGATGCGGATGCGGATATTCCGATGCGCGCTGGGGCGAGCGTTATGGCGAGGGCCGTTTCGCGGGCAAGCGCGCGATGCTGATCGTCACGACGGGCGGCTGGGAGTCGCACTACAGCGCACGCGGCATCAACGGTCCGATCGACGACGTGCTGTTCCCGATCCAGCACGGTGCGCTGTTTTACCCCGGCTTCGAGGTATTGCCGCCGTTCGTCGTCTATCGCACGAGCCGCGTCGACGAGGCGAAGTATGCCGAGGTCAGCGAGGTGCCCGGGCGACGGCTCGACACGCTGTGGACGGCCGCGCCGATCGCGTTCCTTCCGCAGAACGGCGGCGCGTATGAGATTCCGGCGCTCACATTGCGGGACGATCTGGCGCCGGGGCGGGTGGGGTTTGCCGCGCACGTTGAAGATGCGGGCGCAGAGACGGCAACTGAAGCCGATGAAGCGACCGAAGCCTGACTGGATCGTATGTTTCCCTGAAATTTGGTTGTAAGTCGCCATTGCTACAGTCGTTCGCGGACATAGGCCGAGGCATGCCGGGGCGCTCTTCTTCGGACGCCTGACGAACGTAAGCAGCCGGAAGCAAGCGCAAGGGGCGACTCACCATGAATCCAGTCCATACGTTCTGGCTCATTCTGATGCTGATCGCATCGCCGGCGTGGGCGTTCCAGTCGCGCGTCGTCACGATTCCGAGCGCGGCGATGCATCGTACGTTCGACGCAACCATCGTACTGCCCGATCGATACGCGCGTGGCAACCAGGCCGCGCGCTTTCCGGTCGTCTACGTGCTACATGGCTCGGGCGGCGATTACACGGACTGGACCGCGAATTCGCATATCGGCAAGCTCGCCGACCGCTATCACGTGATCCTCGTGATGCCCGACGGCGGCCGCGACAGCTGGTACATCGATAGCCCCGTCGATCCGCGCAGCCGCTACGAAACCTACGTGGGTACGGAAGTGGTGGCCTATATCGACAGCCATTTCCGCACGATCGCGACGAAGCAGGCGCGCGCTATCACGGGCTTGAGCATGGGCGGCTTCGGCGCGCTACGCATTGCGCTCGACCGGCCCGACGCGTTCGGCGCGGCGGGCAGCATCAGCGGTGCGGTGGACCCGCGCGGGAGCGAGGACGAGCCCGGCATCGAGCGGGTGTTCGGCGACCCGATGCAATATGCGGACTTCTGGAACAGCAAGGCGATCGTCGCGAGTGCGGAGGATTTCGGCCGCGACCATATCGCGCTGACGATCGATTGCGGCGTGAACGACTCGCTCGTGCAGTCGAACCGGCTGCTGCACGAGCGGCTCGTCGAACTCGGCGTGCCGCACGATTACGCCGAGCGGCCCGGCGGCCATACGTGGAAGTACTGGTCGAACGCGGTCAAATATCAGGTGCTGTTCTTTGCCGGCACGTTCAGGCAGGCGGCGCGCGAAATGCGTGACGCGCGCGCCGCGGCCGCGGCCTGACGGCGGACGGCTATCCGCGTCAATCGATTCCGTGAAACACCGCGTCGTCAGGTCCCAGGTAGACCGGCGGGCGCCACGCGGCATCGCGCATCGAATGCTGGACCTGTTTGTCGACGCCGAGCAGCACCGCGAAAATCGCCATCCGCACCGGAATGCCGTTGTCGGTCTGCCGGAAAATCGCGAGCCGCGAATCGTGATTGAGGTCGGTGCTCAAATCGTTCGCGCCGGGCCGGCTGTCGCGCGGCAGCGGGTGCATGATCAGCGTGTCGGCGCCGCACACGCTATCGACGAGCGCCTGGTTGATCTGGAAGTCGGGCGTGTAGCCTTCGAACGATTCGTCGGTGAAGCGCTCCTTCTGGATGCGCGTCGCGTATACGACGTCGGCGCCGCGCAAGCCAGTGCGCAGGTCATGCGTCTGTTCGATCACGTGAGCGTTGCGCGAAATCTGCTCGATGATATAGCCCGGCAATTCGAGCATCGGCGGCGAAATCAGCGTGAACTTGATGCCGCGATAGAGCGCCAGCAGCTTCACGAGCGAATGCACGGTACGTCCGTACTTGAGGTCGCCGACCAGCGCGATGTGCGCGCCGTCGACGATCTTGCCGAGCCGCGAAAACTCGCGCTGGATCGTGTAGAGATCGAGCAGCGCCTGGCTCGGATGCTCGCCGGGACCGTCGCCGCCGTTGATCACCGGCACGTTGGTCGCGCGCGCGAATTCGGCCACCGAGCCTTGCTCCGGGTGGCGGATCACCAGCGCGTCGACATAGCCGCTCATCACCCGGCTCGTGTCGTAGATCGATTCTCCCTTCGCCATCGACGAAAACGTGAAGCCGGTCGTGTCGCACACCGAGCCGCCGAGCCGGCAGAACGCCGCGCCGAAGCTCACACGGGTACGCGTGCTCGCCTCGAAGAACAGATTGCCGAGCACCGCGCCTTCGAGCACGCGCGAGATTTTGCGGCGCCGGGCGATCGGCTGCATGATGTCGGCGACGCGAAAGAGCGCCTCGACCGAGTCGCGCGAAAACTGATCGACCGACAGCAGCTGCGGCTTGCCCTCGAACAGAATCTGGCTTGCGAGCGATTGCGAGTCTACGCTTTGCGTATATCCTTCGCCCGGCTCCGTGTTCGCGACGATCTCCGACACAAAACGCTCGACGATTTCCGGCATCGCCCGCGATTCCTGCGAGTCGTCCGGCAGCAGCCACGTATCCAGCGCCCGGCGCGACACGCCGATGCGGTTAGCGAACGTATCGCGCGTCATGTTCAGGCGACGCATCGCATCGCGTAGGAAGGCTTGTTGCGGAACGCTCATGAGGGCACCTGTCGCAAAAGTGGGGTCGGCGAGAGTAAGGCAGCAAAACGCGTTGATGTACGCGGTGCGTATATTAGTTTCCGGCGCGTAGAAGTCAAGCGTTTTCCTTCGCGAGCTGGTTCGTCGGCCCTCGCAGGACGGCATCGTCGCGCATTTCAGCGCGCTCGCGGACGCGAGCGTACATCCAGTCGTGCTCTACGATATTCCGCAACGCACCGGCGTGCGGCTCGACCTCGACACGCTGCTGACGCTCGCCGTGCATCCGCGAATTCAGGCGATCAAGGATTGCGCCGGTTCGCTCGACACGACGCTCGCGCTGATTCGCGACGGCCGTCTGCAAGTGCTCGCGGGCAACGACCTGGAGCTCTTCTCGACGGTGTGCGCGGGTGGAAGCGGGGCGATCGCGGCGTCGGCGCATTGGCGGCCCGAGCGTTTCATCGCGCTTTATCGCGCGTTGACGCAGGGGAAGCTCGACGAAGGACGACGCATTTTTCACGCGCTCGTGCCGCAGATCCAACTCGCGTTCGCGGAACCGAATCCCGCGCCGGTGAAGGCGCTGCTCGCGGCGAGGGGATGGGTGCGCAACGAATTGCGTTTGCCGATGACGCGTGCGAGCGAGGCGTTGACCGAACGGCTCGCGGCGTTGGGGGAGACGCTGCTCAGATAGAGACGCCGCTTGCGGCCATCGTTCTGCCGCGGAGCATTGCGCCGAAGTCGTCGGCGTTGATCGGCTTGCCGAGCAGGTAGCCCTGCACTTCGTCGCACATCATCGAGCACAGCTTGTCGAGTTGCGATTGGGTTTCGACGCCCTCGGCGACCACGTCCATTTCGAGCGAGTGCGCGAGCGCGATGATCGCCGACACGATTGCGCTGCCCGCGGCGCCGTTCGCGTCGAGACCGTTGATGAAGAAGCGATCGATCTTCAACTGCTTCACCTGGAAGCGCTGCAGATACGCGAGGCTCGAATAGCCGGTGCCGAAGTCGTCGATCGAGATGTCGAAGCCGCTCGCCTGAAACGCGCGGATTACTTCGACGGTGCGCGCGGCATCCTGCATCGCTACGGTCTCGGTGATCTCGAACATGATCTGCTCGCACGCGACGTCCTCGCTCCTGACGATGTCGAGGATCGTCTCGACGAGGTCCGGTTGCAACAGCTGACGCGGCGACAGGTTGATCGCCACCTTCATCGCCGGCAGGCCCTGTTCGATCCAGCCGCGAATGCGCCGGCAGGTTTCACGCACGACCCAGTAGCCGATCTGCACGATCTGCCCGGAGCGCTCGGCGACCGGGATGAACTCGGCCGGCATCAGCGCGCCCATCTCCGGATCGTGCAGGCGGATCAGCGCCTCGGCGCCCGCGAGCGCGTCGCCGCCGCGCTCAAACTTCGGCTGGAACAGCAGCGAGAAACGATCATTCGCGAAGGCGTCGTGCAGCACTTGCTGGATCCGCAGCGTGCGCGTGGCGGCCTCGTTCATGCTGCGCTCGAAGAAGCGGTAGGTGCCGCGGCCGGCGCGCTTCGCTTCGTACATCGCGGCGTCCGCGTGCTGGAGCAGCGTCTCGACGCTGTCGCCATCGCGCGGATAGAGCGCAATGCCGATGCTCGGCATCACCTGCAGCGGTTGTTCGTCGCTCCACGTGCCCTGGCGCATCCGGTGAAGCACGCCGTCGGCGAGCGCGGCCGCGTCGTCGCCGCACGTAAGGTGTTCCGTGAGCACGACGAACTCGTCGCCGCCGAGCCGCGCGACGGTGTCGCTCGAACGCACGCATTGCTGCAGGCGTTGCGCGAATGCGGACAGCACCGCGTCGCCGGCCGAGTGACCGAGCGAATCGTTGATCGTCTTGAAGCCGTCGAGATCCATGAACAGCACCGCGAACGACGTACGCTGGCGACGCGCGCCGCTGATCGCGCGTTCGATCCGCTCGGTCAGCGTCGCGCGGTTCGGCAGGCCCGTCAGCGCGTCGAGCGTCGCGAGCCGCACGATCTGGCCGTTCAGCCGCGACACCGCGCCGAGCAGGAAGGTGGTGCGCACGTCGAAGCGCGACAGCATCAGCGTGACGATCAGCACCGCGAACGTGAGCAGGACCACCGAGGTGGCGAGCCATTGCGCATTCATGTCGTTGGCCGCGCCGCAGATCGCGCCCGGCGCGAAGTCGGCGGCGGCCATGCCGGTGTAGTGCATGCCGCTGATCGCGACGCCCATCACCAGCGCCGCGGCGAGACGTTTGCGTGCGATATGACGCTCGTGTTCGTTGCTGAGCGCGCGCGCCATCCACAGCGCGGCGCTCGACGCGCCGATCGCGATCGCGATCGAGGTCGCGAACCATGCCGGCTGGTAGTGGATCGCGGGCGCCATGCGCAGCGCCGCCATCCCGGTGTAATGCATGCCGGCGATAGCGATCCCCATCGCCACGCCGCCCATCAGCAGCCGGACCGGCGTCAGGCGCTGCTGGGTCGTCAGCGAGAGCGCCAGATACGAAGCGCCGATCGCGAGGGCCAGCGAGCAGGCGGTCGTCGCCGGGTCGTAGCCGAGCGGGATAGGCAGCGAGAACGCGAGCATCGCGACGAAGTGCATCGACCAGATGCCGACACCAAGCGCGAACGCGCCGCCGAGCCGCCATGCATGCCGCCGGCGCGTCGAGCCGAGCAGGAAGATGCGGCCCGTCAGATCGAGCGCGGTGTACGACGCGAGGGTCGCGACCGCGAACGAAATCGCGACGAGCCAGAAATTATATGAACTCTGCATATTGGGTCCGCCGGGAGGAGTCCGGCTGGACATGTTATCGGCACTTTTCGAACTTTGTTCAACTTATTTGCGATTTGCGAACAGAAGCAAAACCGGCGCGCGGACGGCGGCGGATGCCGCGCTGGAACGCGTGTCGGATTGCGAGTCACGCTATGCATCGGAGCGTGGATCGGACGGCGGATCGGCGTCCTCGCGGCTCAGCGGGAAGCCTTCGTCCAGCCAGCCGGTGACGCCGCCCGCCATCAGCTTGACGGGCCGCCCCAACTGGGCGAGCCGCAGTGCGCCGCGCGCCGCGCCGTTGCAGTGCGGGCCCGCGCAGTAGGTGACGAACAGCGTGTCCGGCGCATAAGCCGCGAGCTTCGACGTGACGATCTTGCCGTGCGGCAGATTCAGTGCGCCCGGCACGTGGCCCTGCGCGAACAGCGCGGGACTGCGCACGTCGAGCAGCACGAAGCCGGGCGCTCCACTCGCGAGCGCGGCGTGGACGTCGGTGCAATCGGTTTCGAAGCGCAGCGACGCCTGGAAGTGCGCGAGCGCGGCGGCGCTGTCGGCGGCGGGGATCGCGGTGACGGCGTTCGGGACGGTGGTGAGGTTGTCGTGAGTCATGGCAAACAGGGGTGAGTTGATCGGGTGGTGGGGCGCGCGCGTTTCAGGCACGGTCGATTGTGACGAGCGGCGGGTCGCCCGGTAAGTGGCGTGATCGTCAATCTTCGGTAACATTGCGCCATGCACAATCATCTCGTCGTCGCGCTGGCCTACGACCGGCTTTGCACCTTCGAATTCGGCTGCGTGACCGAACTGTTCGCACTCGAGCGTCCCGAACTCGGCGTGCCGTGGTATCGCTTCGCGGTCTGTGCGAGCGAGCCCGGTCCGATCCGCGCGGCGGGCGGCATCACGCTGGCCGCGCCCTACACGCTGAAGCTGCTCGCGAGCGCCGACACGATCGTGATTCCGGGTTGGCGCGATGCCGACGAGGTGCCGCCGGCCGCGCTGCTGCGCAAGCTTCGCGCGGCTTACGAGCGCGGCGCGCGGCTCTGCTCGATCTGCTCGGGCGTGTTCGTGCTCGCGGCGGCCGGCGTGCTCGACGGCAAGACCGTGACGACCCACTGGCGCTACGCGGACAAGTTGCAGCAGCGCTATCCGCAACTGCGTGTGCAGCCCGACGCGCTGTATGTCGATGAAGGGCAGGTGATCACGTCGGCGGGATCGGCGGCCGGGCTCGACATGCTGCTGCATCTGGTGCGGCGAGATCATGGCGGCGCGGTCGCGAATCGCGTCGCGCAACGGCTCGTGGTGCCGCCGCATCGCGAGGGTGGCCAGGCGCAGTTCGTGCCGCGCCCGATGCCGCCCGACGAAAGCGGACGTATCGCGAAGCTGATGGACTGGGTGCGCAGCCATGCGGCCGAGCCGCATACGCTGCGCTCGCTCGCCGGGCGCGCGGCGATGAGCCCGCGCACGCTACAACGGCAGTTCCGCGACGCGACCGGCATGGCGCCTTATGAATGGCTCGTCAGGGAGCGCGTCGCGCTTGCGCGTGAGTTGCTCGAAGCCGCGACGCCGCTGCCGATGGCGCGCGTCGCCGAGCTGGCGGGGTTCGGGTCGGAGGAGTCGTTGCGGCGGCATTTTCGCCGGATCGCGTTGACGAGTCCGGGGGCGTATCGGCGCAGGTTCGGTGGAGAGGGGTGAGTCCAGCAGATCGTAAGCACAATGGATGCGACACATTGATGACATTGGACATGTATTCGAACCAACATAGCGCGTTCGTCAGCAACAGGAGCGCGGTCGCGTTGAACGCCAACAACGACGCATAGAACTCGAAGTTCGAGCCTGTCGAGCGCGCCCACCGGCGATACCCGTAGGCAAGCAGCCCACCGATCGCCACTGCCGCGACAAGCAACGACAGCCACGTCACGGCATCCGGGTTGAACGCGCATTGAATTCGCGGCACGCCGCGAGGTCACAGCAGCAGGCATGGAGCTCACGTCGAGCTTGCCCATTCAACGGAACCCGCTATGTCCGATATCGCAAAGATCATCGCCAACTTCAACGCCGGGCGGGACCCCGAACGACTCGCGATGAAATACAAAGCCATGCGCGGCTCGCCGTTCGTATTTCTGCGCGGCACCTGCCATCTGTTCTATGCGCGTCTGCCGCGCGCGAACGTACTCGACGACGCGCCGCACGTGTGGATCTGCGGCGACATGCACCTCGAAAATTTCGGCAGCTACAAGGGCGACAATCGCCTCGTCTACTTCGACAACAACGACTTCGACGAAGCCTGTCTCGCGCCGGTTCCCTACGAGCTGGTGCGTCTGTTGACGAGCGTGCTGGTCGGCGCGGCCAACCTGAAGCTGAGCCGCGCTGAAGCGCTCGCGCTGTGCCACACCGCTCTCGATGCCTACGGCGCCGCGCTCGCGTACGGCAAGTCGCGCTGGATCGAAGCGGAGACCGCGACCGGCATGGTGCGCGATCTGTTCGTGGCGCTCGCGAGCCGCACGCGCGCCGCGCATCTGGACCGTCGCACGGTACTCAAGGGCAAAACGCGCATGCTGAAGGTCGACGGCAAGAAAGCGCTGCCCGTCAGCGATGAACGGCGTGCCGCGGTCGCGCAGTTCATGCAGCAGTTCGCGGTGACGGAGCCGAATCCCGAGTTCTACCGCACGCTCGATGTCGCGCGCCGCATTGCGGGGACGGGCAGCCTCGGTGTCGATCGCTATGTGATTCTGGTCGAGGGCAAGGGCTCGCCCGATGGCAACTACCTGATCGATTTGAAAGAGGCGCTGCCGTCATCGGTGAGTGCGCACGTGACGGCGACGCAGCCGAAGTGGCAGACCGAGGCGCAGCGTGTCGTCGAAGTGCAGCGGCGCAATCAGGCGGTCTCGCAGGCCTTTTTGCACGCGGTGGAATTCAATCAGCGCTCCTATGTGCTGCGGAGTTTGCAGCCATCGGAAGATCGCGTCGCGCTTGCCGACTGGGACGGCAAGCTGCCGCGGCTCGAGGCAGTGATCAACAGCATGGCCGAGTTGAGCGCGTGGGCGCATCTGCGCAGCGGAGGGCGGCAGAAGTCGGCGATCGCGGACGATCTGATCGCGTTTGGCAGTCGGCGCGATTGGCAACTGCCGTTGATCGATCTTGCGACGCAGTGTGAGGCGCAGGTCGCGGCGGACTGGAAGGCTTATTGCGAAGCTTATGATCGGGGAACCTTCGAGACTGGCGGTTTCTAGGGATGATCGGCGGGGGATTGAAGACGCGGTAAGTAGAGGGTGACAACGTGCAAGCTTCGTTCACGGCGCGATCCAATGGCCGTGCCACGCGTGCCCCTCTCGTCGACAGATCGAGATAGTCGATCTCCTGAACCGAATCCATCACCACACTGAAGTGTTCGTAGCCATCGAGTTCTCCGATAAGCCATTGCTGTGATAGGGCCCGGCCGGTCGAACTCCGAACGAGCGTTCCCAGCTTTCGACGGCGCACGGTCGGATTCCTGTCGACCACCGAAGGTGCATTGAAGATCGGCTCCGTCGCTTTTCAGATCGACTCATTTCGACGTGTTGGGCGGCAGAGTTCCGGTGGCGACATCGTGTGAATAGTGCGGCGATGCCCACGTTCGATGCATCCCGAGACTCGGCGCGAATCATTCATATATGCCCAGCATTTTCCACCCGAGCGGGCCAACAACCAGCCATGCAACGATGTAAAAGAGACTCATCCGAAAGATGAGCTTAAAAATGAGATGCCCGAGTTCATCGTGAATTTTTGTCAAAAAGTTTTAATCTCAAATTAATGTCGTTGACCGAGACCCCTTTAGATGGTTAATTCGGCGGGTGTTTTCTGGAAAATCAGAAGAGGTCAAATGGGACAGCAGAAACAGGATGAAACCGGCGGCAAGGAAGGGCAGTCTCAAGAGTCAAGTGTGCAACGTTTAGCTAATCCAGCCTTCTCTAACTCTTTAGCCATTGCTTCCTCGGGGGAGTCCCAGCCGAGCGTCTGGCGAGGCCGCCCGTTAAGCAATTTGGCGATGTCATTGAGTTGGGTCTGCGAGAGCGTCGAAAGGTCTGTGCCCTTTGGCAGAAACTGACGCAGCAAGCCGTTGGTGTTCTCATTGCTGCCGCGCTGCCAGGGCGCATGCGGATCAGCAAACCAGATATCGATATTGAGCCGCCTGGAGAGCTCGACATGGCAGGCCATTTCCGTTCCCCGATCGTAGGTCAGGCTCTCGCGAAGAAAGGCCGGCAACTTCTTCATTTGCCGCGAGAAGCCTTCCAGCGCATTCCTGGCCGTACAGCCATCCATGCGGCACAGAATCACGAAGCGCGTCTTGCGTTCGACCAGCGTGCCCACGGCGGAACGATTAAACGCACCCTTGATGAAGTCGCCCTCCCAGTGCCCCGGCAACAGCCGTTGCTCGATCTGCTCGGGGCGATATTGGATGCGCAAATCCTCGGGAACATAGCTGCCGCCAGCAAGCGTCGTGCGCCGATTTCCGCGCGCCGGTTTTTCTTGGCGCAAGGCTGCGATCATGGCTGGTTTCAGCGAGCCACGTGCATACGTGTAAATGGCAGCATAGACCGTCTCGTGGCTGACGTGCTGACTTGGGTCGTCTGGATACATGGCCCGCAGTTTGGCAGCGATTTGCTGCGGCGACCAGCGCCAGTAGACCAGGTGATCATGCACATGCCGATAAAGCGCGCTGCCTTCGATCAACTTGCGCGGCCGTACGCAGCGCCGACGACGCAGCCGATAGGCCGAGGCCGCCTGCGTCGCACAGTAGCGCGGCGCGTCCACGCTGCAATTACGCGCCAGTTCGCGCGACACCGTCGAAGCGCTGCGCCCCAGCAGCCCCGCAATAGTTCTTATGCTGCCGCCCTTTTGATGTTCGATCATGATCGCCGCGCGTTCTTCCGCACTCAAATGCTTGTAGTTCTTCTTCATCGCAACACCCTACCTCATTCAAGGTGTTGCACTTGGAACTAGAGACTAAGAAGAGTGCCAGCTTTGCCGTATCACCTATTCAATCTACTCAAACTTCCCGCCAATGCCGTTCGCCATGGCGCTGAACGCCGAAACCGGCGAATGGTTTCCGTTCGATAGGCTGAAGTCGTATTCAAACGGTTACGACATGGCCGAAGCACTGGGTTACGCATGGGCGTGCGATTGTCGCGAGCGTGCCCCCAAACGGTTCAATGAGCAGTTCGAGTTAAGAGACTCCACTGGCAAGCGCCAGGCGGGGGTGCGTTACCGGATACGCGTCGGTTCGAGGGTCCTTGCGAAAGGCGTCACAGATGCTCAGGGGCGCACCCAGCGTGTTTCAACAGGTAACGCAAAGCAGGTTTTTATCGATGTTGCCGGGTCATAGCGGCGGACAGCAGGTAAGTCTTTTATTATGAGAGAACAGATGACAAATGACTTTTTGAGCAAAAATAGCCAATACCTCAAGACCGACGAGAATGAAGAATGGACCGAGGTCGGCGCAGCCATCACCAATACAACTCCTGGTTCAATATCCAATGTCGTAATCAATACGTTGTCAATATGTGAAAATATGAGCAACGCCGAGTTTCGAAAGCTAATAATGCGTTTGCGAGACACAGCGTTGATTCTAATAAATGAGCGTATTGCTGATGTTGCGCGGTGGGATAAACCGACGCAAGACCGGGTGAAACGCTGGTTTGGCCGGAGCGATCAATTTATCCACCATCGATTGAGTTTCGGCCTGCCCAGGCTGGCAACCGCGATGCAGCAGCTAAAACCCGAGAAGATCATTCGGTGGGACGAACAGAAGGGCATGCAGATTTCGTGTGCAATAGCTCCCGATAGAGGGGGCAACGATGCGGCAGTATGCAAGCCGGATTCGGCACGTAGAATAATCGCAATCTATCCACATTTTTGTACCCTTCCTGATGTTGATGTTTCGACAAATTGCAAGTTGAAGGTCTTGATTCATGAATGTACGCACTATGTCGATACATTCGATTCAGACGATATAGTTTATGGTTTTGGACCTGGTATTGGTTATTGGGCGCAAACTGATCCAGAGGGGGCATGCAGGAATGCAGATAATTTCGCGTGCTATATTGCCCATTTTGATACCCTCAGTGAATTTTCCGAAAAGAAGATTTGGTAATATGATCAAAAAAATTATTTTATCCGTTTTTTTTGTATTCTCTTTTGCTGTATCGCAGCAATTGATGGCTTGTACGATATCAGAAGATTTGACCGAAAGCGTTCCACTGAACTACCAAGGAATTCCAAACGCCTACCGTCTAAAAATGGCTTAGTCTCTAGTTCCAAGTGCAACACCTTGAATGAGGTAGGGTGTTGCGATGAAGAAGAACTACAAGCATTTGAGTGCGGAAGAACGCGCGGCGATCATGATCGAACATCAAAAGGGCGGTAGCATAAGAACTATTGCGGGGCTGCTGGGGCGCAGCGCTTCGACGGTGTCGCGCGAACTGGCGCGTAATTGCAGCGTGGACGCGCCGCGCTACTGTGCGACGCAGGCGGCCTCGGCCTATCGGCTGCGTCGTCGGCGCTGCGTACGGCCGCGCAAGTTGATCGAAGGCAGCGCGCTTTATCGGCATGTGCATGATCACCTGGTCTACTGGCGCTGGTCGCCGCAGCAAATCGCTGCCAAACTGCGGGCCATGTATCCAGACGACCCAAGTCAGCACGTCAGCCACGAGACGGTCTATGCTGCCATTTACACGTATGCACGTGGCTCGCTGAAACCAGCCATGATCGCAGCCTTGCGCCAAGAAAAACCGGCGCGCGGAAATCGGCGCACGACGCTTGCTGGCGGCAGCTATGTTCCCGAGGATTTGCGCATCCAATATCGCCCCGAGCAGATCGAGCAACGGCTGTTGCCGGGGCACTGGGAGGGCGACTTCATCAAGGGTGCGTTTAATCGTTCCGCCGTGGGCACGCTGGTCGAACGCAAGACGCGCTTCGTGATTCTGTGCCGCATGGATGGCTGTACGGCCAGGAATGCGCTGGAAGGCTTCTCGCGGCAAATGAAGAAGTTGCCGGCCTTTCTTCGCGAGAGCCTGACCTACGATCGGGGAACGGAAATGGCCTGCCATGTCGAGCTCTCCAGGCGGCTCAATATCGATATCTGGTTTGCTGATCCGCATGCGCCCTGGCAGCGCGGCAGCAATGAGAACACCAACGGCTTGCTGCGTCAGTTTCTGCCAAAGGGCACAGACCTTTCGACGCTCTCGCAGACCCAACTCAATGACATCGCCAAATTGCTTAACGGGCGGCCTCGCCAGACGCTCGGCTGGGACTCCCCCGAGGAAGCAATGGCTAAAGAGTTAGAGAAGGCTGGATTAGCTAAACGTTGCACTTGACTCTTGAGACTGCCTGGTGAGTATGGTATTGAATGCCCGGCAATGGCCGAATGTTGAGATTCAAGCCCAAATCGTCGCAAACGCTTACGTTGGGGAAGCCAATGCTAAAGAACTGGCAGAGTCGCGGGGTAAGCTGCTAAAAGAATTTTTGATTGAACTTGGTATAAAGCCGCCATATATATATGTTGACACTCATCTGGAGAAATTGCCTTATCCAAAAGATAGCACTGGGCGCAGTGGATATCTACAGCTTAGCGTGGGTCTCATGCCGTTATGCAAGGGTGGCTGCCAGCGACTGTGCGACGATCCGCGCATGACGCCGACAAGCAAGGCAATCAAGTAGGCCTCTGCTGCCACCTAAAGGCACTGCTTCGGCCGAGCCGCAATCTTGCTCATTCGCCCCTACTGCTGGGACTTGCTGTGAACGACTTAGTCTCTAGTTCCAAGTGCAACACCTTGAATGAGGTAGGGTGTTGCGATGAAGAAGAACTACAAGCATTTGAGTGCGGAAGAACGCGCGGCGATCATGATCGAACATCAAAAGGGCGGCAGCATAAGAACTATTGCGGGGCTGCTGGGGCGCAGCGCTTCGACGGTGTCGCGCGAACTGGCGCGTAATTGCAGCGTGGACGCGCCGCGCTACTGTGCGACGCAGGCGGCCTCGGCCTATCGGCTGCGTCGTCGGCGCTGCGTACGGCCGCGCAAGTTGATCGAAGGCAGCGCGCTTTATCGGCATGTGCATGATCACCTGGTCTACTGGCGCTGGTCGCCGCAGCAAATCGCTGCCAAACTGCGGGCCATGTATCCAGACGACCCAAGTCAGCACGTCAGCCACGAGACGGTCTATGCTGCCATTTACACGTATGCACGTGGCTCGCTGAAACCAGCCATGATCGCAGCCTTGCGCCAAGAAAAACCGGCGCGCGGAAATCGGCGCACGACGCTTGCTGGCGGCAGCTATGTTCCCGAGGATTTGCGCATCCAATATCGCCCCGAGCAGATCGAGCAACGGCTGTTGCCGGGGCACTGGGAGGGCGACTTCATCAAGGGTGCGTTTAATCGTTCCGCCGTGGGCACGCTGGTCGAACGCAAGACGCGCTTCGTGATTCTGTGCCGCATGGATGGCTGTACGGCCAGGAATGCGCTGGAAGGCTTCTCGCGGCAAATGAAGAAGTTGCCGGCCTTTCTTCGCGAGAGCCTGACCTACGATCGGGGAACGGAAATGGCCTGCCATGTCGAGCTCTCCAGGCGGCTCAATATCGATATCTGGTTTGCTGATCCGCATGCGCCCTGGCAGCGCGGCAGCAATGAGAACACCAACGGCTTGCTGCGTCAGTTTCTGCCAAAGGGCACAGACCTTTCGACGCTCTCGCAGACCCAACTCAATGACATCGCCAAATTGCTTAACGGGCGGCCTCGCCAGACGCTCGGCTGGGACTCCCCCGAGGAAGCAATGGCTAAAGAGTTAGAGAAGGCTGGATTAGCTAAACGTTGCACTTGACTCTTGAGACTGCCCGATGAGCAGTTCGACCATGATGACGATGACGTTAGGCCAACGGTTAGCGTCGGCAACCGTGTCAGCGATCGGTCTCCTCGGATGCGGGGCGGTGGTGATTCGGCCAGTACGGATGTAAGTGGACCGGCAGCATCTGCACAGGCAAAAGCGTTAGCCGCCACCTCGAGCCCCATCGCGGACGCCGGATCGGCCACGTCCACGATCACAAAACTTCAGCGCTATCAGATCGACCCCACGAAGGTCTTCGTCGCGGGTATCTCGTCTCGTGGTTTCGCGGCAGTAGGCTCACGCATCAACCGTTGGCATGAGATCAGATGTCGCGCGTCCGCGGGATGACAACGGCCTGGCCGTGCAGTTTGCCGTCCGCGTCGCGAAGTTGCCACAGCGTGGCTTCCTCGATCATGAAGCGCTGGCCGGACTTAGTGACACGCACGCCCTTGTAGCCCGCCTCGTAGCCCAGCCGCTGGACGCGTGCCAGGAATTGCTGCCGCTCCTCGCGGTTCGGGGCCTCGGCTGAGAGTCGGGACGGCAGTCGGATGATTTCATCCCAGCTGTATCCAAAGCGGCGCTGTGCGGCCTTGTTGCCGTAAATAAAGAGCGGGTCGGGATCGGTGTTGTGCGCGAGTACCGCGAATGGGGCACTCTCGTAGAGCCATTCGGTTGCTTCGTCCACGGGCATGGCCTGCGGCACCAGCGGACGACCAAGCCGCTGGGCGTAGCTGTCGGCAAGGAGCTGATAGAAAGCTGGATTGCGGTGGAGCGGAATCATCTGAGACGTCTGGACGGAGATCGTGGACCTATGCAAGGGCGTAGGCGCTCACGATACAGCATCTGCAAGCGAAGTTTCGCCAACTTATGTTATCCAATTAGACTCGATCTGGAACATTGCGCTCCATCTTGCCCCGACGCGAATCTCTCATACATGCCCCAGCACCTTCCACCAAAGCGGCCCAACGACCAGCCAGGCCACCATGTAAAACAGGCTCATCAAAAATCCCGCCTTCCACCATTCGCCCTGGGTCACGTAGCCCGCGCCGAACATGACGGGACCGGAGCCGATGCCATATTGCGTCAGGCAGCCGTTCACATTGCTCAGAATGCCGAGCGAGACTGCGGCGACGAAGGGCGGGACGCCGGCGGCGACCATCAGTGCCATGGAGAGCGGAAACAGCGCGCTGATATGCGCGGTGGCGCTGGCGAAAAAGTAGTGAATGTAAACGTAGATCGCCGCCACCAGCATATAGACCGCCAGCATCGGAAAGCCCGCGAGATGCGCGCCGAATTCCTTGCCGAACCAGCTCACCATGCCATATTCGTTGAGCTTGGAGGCCAGCATGATGAGCAGGCCGATCCAGATCATCGTGTCCCAGGCGGACTTCTCGTTCAGCGCGTCCTGCCAGGTCAGCACGCCGCTGATGAACAGCAACGAGACGCCGATCGCCGCCGCGAGCGTCGCGCCGACGCCGAGATCGTCGCCGAACACCCACAGCACCAGCAAGCCGACGAAGATGCACGCCATGATGATTTCTTTGACCGAGATGGGCCCCATCGTCGTGAGCTCCCGTTGCGCGAGGTCGGTGGCATCGGGGGTGCGTCTGACCTGCGGCGGGGCGATCCACAGCATGGCGATCGGAATCACGGCGAGGCACAGCAGACCGGGGATCGACGCCGCCACCGCCCAGTCGAGCCAGCTGATCGACACGCCCTGGTCCGCGGCCAGCCTGACCGCCAGCGGATTGCCCGCCATTGCCGTGATGAACATGCCCGCCGTGATGATGTTCGCGTGGAAGGCGCAGAGAATCAGGTAGCGTCCCACCTTCACGCGTGATTCCGGATCGTCGGCGTGACTGCCCAGCACTTCGGAAATGGCTCGCGTGATCGGCAACATCACGCCGCCCGCGCGCGCGGTGATGCTCGGCATCGCGGGGGAGATCACGAGTTCGGTCAACACGAGCCCGTAGCCGAGCCCCGTCGTTCGCTTTCCCAGCAATCGCATGAACAGAAGCGCGATCCGGCGGCCAAGGCCGGTCTTGATCACGCCGCGTGAAATGAAAAACGCGAGCATCACGAGCCATACGAGGTCGGTGCCGGTGGATTTGGTGACGTCGGCAAACGACAGAACGCCGACGAGCACGCCAATGGTCGAGCCGATGATGGC
The DNA here is from genome assembly GCF_050435345.1 of Paraburkholderia sp. 32. Classification (NCBI taxonomy): domain Bacteria; kingdom Pseudomonadati; phylum Pseudomonadota; class Betaproteobacteria; order Burkholderiales; family Burkholderiaceae; genus Paraburkholderia; species Paraburkholderia sp. 32. The sequence goes on along the minus strand of NZ_JBNDKD010000001.1, from coordinate 3,220,822 downwards.
AACCACCGACATCGGCAGCGGGGCGGTCATGATGCCGGCAATGGTCGCGACGAACACGGCGAACATATGCCACGCCTTCGGCTGGAGGCCGGCGGGCGCGGGCAGAAACCACAGCGCGACGCCGACCGCGATCGGTACCAGATATTTCCAGACGCCGGCCGGCAGTCCGACCGAGGGCTTCGGCGTGGCGGGAGGCGAGCTGGTGGGCCGTGAAACCTTGGCAGGTGTAGGAGCCATGATGGACCTCGTGCCGGCGTGGTTGGGTTTTTTCGGAGTGCGCGGGAAGGCGTCACCGCTCGTGGAGCACGCTTTCCGTCGCGTCCTTGACGATGCGCGCGCTACCTAGCAAGGTCTCGCGCTCGACAGGGTCGAGTTCCGGATAGGCGATCAACCGCGCGCCCGCGCCATTGACGACCATTGGCAGCGACACGCACACGTCCGGTACGCCTTCCACTTCGGGCTGGACGATGCCAACCGTGAGGATCAGGTCGGTATCGTGCACGATGGCCTCGCAGATCCTTCCTATCGCGCTGGCGATGCCGTAATGGGTGGCGCCTTTGCCTTCCTTGATGAGCTTCGCCGCCTCGTGGACGGAGCGCAGGATCAGATCCCTGCTGGCGGGGCCCAGCTCCTTGCCGTTGCGCGTCAGGAAGGTTTCGAGGGGCATGCCGCAGACCGTTGCGGCGGACCACTGGATCACGGCCGATTCGCCGTGCTCGCCGAGCACATAGGCGTGAATCGCGGAGGCCACCACGCCGAGCCGCTCGGACAGCAGGGAGCGCAGCCGCCCGGTATCGAGCGAGGTGCCCGTGCTGATGACGCGCTCGCGCTCGCAACGCAGTTGGTCGTAAACGGCGCCGGTCAGCACGTCGCATGGGTTGGTCGCGATCAGATAGATGGCGTCGGGCGCGAGCGGCGCGATCTGCCCGACGATTTCGGTCGCGATGTCCGCATTGGTTCTGGCAAGGTGCAGGCGAGTCTCGCCGGGTTTGACGCCGGCGCCGGCCGTGATCACGACGATGTCGGCGTCACGCGCGTCTTCGTAGTCCCCTGCGCGAAAACGGCTGTGCCCCCAGAATGCCGCGGCGTGGGCGAGATCGAGAACCTGTCCCTCAGCACGCACCCGCGCGACATCGATGATGACGACTTTCGCGCTCGGAATGGCCAACGCCACGAACAGGGCTGCCGATCCCCCGACCAGCCCCGCGCCGACGATAACGATCTTGGCCTGCCGCATAGCGAACCTCGTCAAGTTCGGGCTTCAGCCCCCTCGAAGCATAGTCGCATGCGCGCGTTTGTCATCAATCGGACCTTGGTCCTACACGGCCGCGGCGCGTTTTTTCACGCGGTCCGCTCAACCCATTGACTCCGCCAATCCGGGGCCTCGAACGGATCAGCAAAATACTGCGTCTCGCGGACGACCTTGCCTTCGCGGAACTCCATCACGCTGACCGTGTAAGCGATGCGCCCCTGATAGTTGATCGTGTACTCGGTGATCCACAGATTGCCCTCGCCTTGAATTCGCCTGATCGTGAAACCCGATGGCTTGCCGGGATGATGGCCGCGCAGAGCCTGCAAATTGGCTCGTCCATGAATTCGCTCGCCTGATTGGGGATAGTCGCAGATCGCATCGTCGGCGTAGATAGCGTGTTCGGCGTCGAGATCGCCGTCCGCCGACGCTCGCCAGTGTGCGTTCAAGGCTTCACGTATCGCTTGTTCGTTCATGGAGTGCCTCCAGAGTCGGGTATTGCAGTCGACCAGCCGCGCGTGGCCGTCGCGTTGAAATTTCGCCGCCAGCGCATAGTCTGCGCCATAAAATCCCTGGCCCCACCCTTGCTGCAAGTACTCCCCCGGACGTGCAAAAAATGTCTGGCGCCTGCAGGGATTGCTCGCCGGGTAGTCCGGTCATTCGGACTGCCGGCTTGCACGCGCGGGCCGCGACATCCGCTTGCCGTCTCCTTTGTTGCGAACGCTCTGCAGAGAAGGCGAGCGCTCGGTGAGCATTGGCGACATCTGTTGCTCCGCCCGCCGCGCGCCCGCGAACTGCTGCCTGAACTCAACCGGTGTCATGTCCTTGGCGGCTTTGAATTGCCGGTTGAAATTCGCGACGTTCGCGAATCCGGAGCGCGTCGCAATGACGGAAATCGGCGCTTGCGTATCGGTCAACATCCGGCATGCGTGGCCGATTCGTACGCGCGTCACGTAGCGCCCGACGCTCTCGCCAAGATGCTGCGTGAAATGCCGCGTCAACGAGCGCTCGGAAAGCCCCGACGCCTTGGCCAGCGCGGAAAGCCGAAGCGGATGCGCGAACTGTGTTTCGATCAACGCGAGCACGCGATTGATCTGATCGGATTCGTGGCCAGTCGGCGTTCCGGGTCGCGCGTCGAATGCGCTTGGGGACGCGAGCGGCGTGGCGGGGAGCGCCGACAGCAGATCCAGTACATCGAGCGCCGCCTGCAAGCGTTCGCGCGGTTTGTCGGACAGCAGGCGGTCGAGGTGTTCGCGCATGCGTGTGCCGGCACCGTCTTCGAACGCGAGGCCGCAGGCCGCTCTGCGCAACAGGTCGCAAAGTCCGTTGTATTCGGGGCAGACATCGGCGAGTCGCCGCACCCACGCGCCGTCGAACCATACGACGATCGCGACCTGCGGGTGCGCCGCGTCGATCGAACGGTTCGAGGCCCAAGTGTGCGGCAGATTCGGCGGCACCAGCACCAGATCGTCCGCGCCGTAGGTCGCGACGGAGTCTCCGATGTACCGCTTGCCCTGACTGTTCAGCGTCAGCGTCAGCTCGTACTCGGGATGGTGGTGCCATTCGAAAGGGATGCGGGGCAGCCGGCGGTGGTAAACCCTGACCGAACAGTCCCGGCCAAAATCCACATGTTCAAAAGCGGCTTTCATGTCTGAAATCGTCAAATCTTTGACCGGATAGTATCACGCAGGCGGCGATCGTTCGCGTACGCTTCAAGCATCAGAAACCACATGGAGACGATGCCATGGCCCTGCAAATCGACGACCTGCCGGCAGCGATCCGTCAAGCGAAGCGCGAACTGCGCGCGATGCTGCCGAACTACCGCGACGTGTTCGCCGACGTCGAAGCGGCGATGACGAAGGAGGCGGAGCGAATCGCGACGCTGCGTGAGCGCGGCGAGCCGGTCATTCCGGAAATCCAGTTCGCCGACATCGTGGCGAACCGGGTCACCGACGAGCAGATCGCGCTCGTCAAAGCGCGCGGCGCCTGTGTGATCCGCAAGGTGTTCGGCCGGTCGCTCGTCGAGCAATGGGATCAGGACATCGCCGACTACGTCGAGCGCAACGACCTCGACGCAAAGCTGCAGAATCGCGCGGAAGACAAGTACTTTGGGCAGCTCGCCTCGAGCAAGCCGCAAATCTACGGTGTGTACTGGTCGAAACCGCAGGTGCTCGCGCGGCAATCGACCGAGCTCACGCAGGCCCGCGTGTTCCTGAACCGGCTGTGGCGCACCGAAAGCGAAGGGCGCGTGCATTTCGATCCGAACCATGTGCCGGTATATGCGGACCGCCTGCGCCGTCGGCCGCCCGGATCGGAATCGCTCGGGTTGTCGGCGCATTGCGACGGCGGTTCGGTGGAGCGCTGGATCGAGCCGAACTTCCGCAAGGTCTATCGCCATGTGTTCTCGGGCCACTGGCGCGACTACGATCCGTTCGACGCCGCGTGGCGAACCGAAGTCGAGGAGATCGCATCGCCGGCCGTCTGCTCGATGTTCCGCACGTTTCAAGGCTGGACCGCGCTGACGCCGCAGGGTCCCGGCGACGGCACGCTGCAGTTGGTGCCAATGGCGAACTCGATGGTCTACATCCTGTTGCGCGCGCTTCAGGATGATGTCGCCGAAGACGATCTGTGCGGAGCGCTGCCGGGGCGCGCGCTGTCGATCAAGTCCGACTATCACGCGCCGCTGTTTCATGCGCTGTCGTCGATTCCGCTGATGCAGGCGGGCGACACCGTGTTCTGGCATAGCGACGTCATTCACGCGGTCGAGGACGCGCATCGCGGCAACGGCTATAGCAACGTGATGTATATCGCTTCGCTGCCGGGCTGCGCGAAGAACGATGCGTATCTGAAGCGGCAACTGCCGGGCTTTCTCGAAGGCAGGAGCCCGCCGGATTTTCCGGCCGATCATTTCGAAGTCGATTTCGTCGGCCGCGCGACGCCAGACGATCTCACCGAGCTTGGCCGTGCGCAAATGGGCTTCGATTTGTGACCGGAACGGGCATGGCCGCGTCTGGATCGGGAGCAGAACTTGCTGCCGCTTCAGCATGGCAACGACCTAAGGAGGACCGGCCATGGCAACCACACCGAACAAGGACGAAAACCCGATCCGCCCGGATCAGTCCGACGTCGTGCAGACGGATCTGCCCGACCTCGGTCCATCGCAGGACCCGGATGAGCCGCCGCTCGATCCCGACATCGACCCCGATAGCGAGGACGACAAGCCATAGACGAGCGCATTCGCCCGATAAAAAAAGAATCGAAGTGAAATGCGGGCGTTTCTGATAACCGCGGCAGTTCCCACATGGCAGAATTGCCGCGCGAGTTCGGTTTTGCCATGAGTGCCGCGCATAGCGACTTCAACGGAGACGGAGGTTTGCCGGAGCGATGCGCTCCGTGACAGCCTCGCTGACGGGGCGTCTCCGCGCGCACAAAAAGATGCACGCGAGCGACACGCGTGTCCCTGAGCCGCTACAACTGACTCTCGATCGCGGCTTTATCGATGACCGACCAGACTTGCTGGATCTTGCCGTCACCAAACTCGTAGAAGACGTTCTCGGAAAACTCCACCCGTTTTCCCTGCACGGGAAGCCCAAGTAACATGCCGATGGGTGTGCAGTCAAAATGCAATCGGCTTGCGATATGTGGCGGCTCGCAAACCAGCATCTGAATCTCGAAATGCAGGTCGGGAATTTCGCGGAAGTCTCTTTCCAGCATCTCGCGATAGCCCGACAAACCGATTCGTTGGCCGTTGTACTTCACGTCTTCGCCAACGAAGTCTCGCAGCTTTGACCAGTCCTGCGTGTTCAGGCAGGCGATATAGCCGCGGTAGAGTTCCGACAGATTGAATTCGCTCATCGCAATCGTCTTCCATGCTTCAGTGGATAAGCCGATTGTCGGCGATCCGAGACTTTGCGTTGCACGGCTGCCAGGGATTTTCGTCGGAAGCCGTAACTATCCGTTGCAGTGAACACCCCCGATGCGCGCCGCATCACCCACGCACGCATGCCAGAAACCCCTCCAGACAAACCCGGATTGCTGCGCCGATTTCCCCGCTGCTATCGTTCGCTGGACAGTGTGGAAGCGCTTCCACTTAAGCGTTCACAGTAAGTCCGAACGCCAGCGCCTCAGTTCCACCACACCCGGTTCAACGACCTCATCGGCAGGAGAGAATCCGTGGTCAACGATGCATCCGCAGTCATCGACGCCGCCCGTCCAACCGCTCACGGCGAACCGCATTCCGATCCATTCACACCGCCCGCCGATTCGTCGCTGTGGCGCCAGGATTTCCTGCTCGGCGCGGCCACCGCGTCGTATCAGATCGAAGGCGCGGTCAACGAAGACGGCCGCCTGCCGTCGATCTGGGACACGTTCTCGGCCACACCGGGCAAGGTGTTGGCCGGCGACACCGGCGCCGTCGCGTGCGATCACTATCATCGCTGGGAACAGGACGTCGACCTGCTCGCGGGCCTCGGCCTCGAAGCGTACCGGCTGTCGACCGCATGGCCGCGTGTGATGGACGAAAACGGCACGCCGAACCGCAAGGGGCTCGACTTCTACAAGCGCCTGCTCGGACGGCTCAAAGAGAAGAACATCACGACTTTCGTCACGCTTTATCACTGGGACCTGCCTCAGCATCTCGAGGATCGCGGCGGCTGGCTCAATCGCGAAACCGCGTACCGTTTCGTCGATTACGCGGATCTGATGAGCCGCGAGCTGCACGGCCTCGTCGATGCGTGGGCGACGCTCAACGAGCCGTGGTGTTCGGCGTACCTCGGCTACGGCAACGGCCATCACGCGCCGGGACTCTCGAACCTGCGCTTCGCCGCGCAGGCCATGCATCATCTGCTGCTCGCGCACGGTCTCGCGATTCCGGTGCTGCGCGCGAACGATCCGCGCTCGCACAAGGGCATCGTCGCGAATGTCGGGCGCGGCACGCCGAATAGCGACAGCGCCGCCGACCGTCGCGCGGCCGAGCTGTTCGAAGTTCAGCACAACGCGTGGATTCTCGATCCGCTGTTCAAGGGCGAGTATCCGCAAGACCTGTTCGAGTTGTGGCCTGGCAGCGGGCCGCTCGTGCTCGAAGGCGACATGCAGACGATCAATACGCCGCTCGATTTTCTCGGCATCAACTATTATTTCCGCACCAACGTGGCGAGCGATGGTGGGCACGGTTTCAAGGAGGTGCCGCTCGAGGGTGTCGAGCGCACGCAGATGGGCTGGGAGGTTTACCCTGACGGTCTTCGCGACCTATTGACCGGTTTCAGGGATACCTATGCCAATCTGCCGCCGATCTACATCACCGAGAACGGCATGGCATCGGACGACAAGGTGATCGACGGCCGCGTCGAGGACACGCAGCGCATCTCGTTCCTGAGGCGCCATCTCGCCGCGGTCGATCAGGCGATCAAGGCGGGCGTCGACGTGCGCGGCTATTTCCTGTGGTCGCTGATGGACAACTTCGAGTGGGCTTTCGGCTATGAGCGGCGCTTCGGCATCGTGCACGTCGACTACCAAACGCAGAAGCGTACGGTCAAGCGCAGCGCGGAGCTGGTGTCGAAATTCCTCGAAGATCGCAACGCGCAAGCGCAATAAACACAATTAAAACGACGCAGCAACGATGTAAAGCCGGGTGGAGCTGGAAGGTATTTCGACTTGACACACGGGCGCTGAGCCTGGAGGAGACGGAATGAACAGCAACAGAATGGTCTTGCGAGGCGTAGTTGCGGCACTGGCGCTGTATGGCGTCGTCGCGCATGCGGAACCGCTCAAGGCTAACGTGATTCACTGGTGGACCTCGGGCGGCGAGTCGGCCGCGATTCGGCAGTTTGCCGTCGCGTACGACAAGGCCGGCGGCCAATGGGTCGACAACGCAGTCGCCGGCGGAGATCAGGCGCGCGCCACCGCGATCAACCGGATCGTCGGCGGCGATCCACCCACCGCCGCCCAGTTCAATACGTCGAAGCAGTTTCACGATCTGATCGACCAGGGACTCCTGAATAACGTCGACGACGTCGCCGCGAAAGAAAACTGGAACGGCATTTTCCCGCAGTCGATTCTCGACAGTATCCGCGTGAAGGGCCATTTCTACGCGGCGCCGGTCGACATTCATATGCCCGCGTGGTTCTTCTACTCGAAGCCGGTGTTCCAGAAAGCGGGCATCGCGAGCGAGCCCAAAAGCTACGACGAATTTATCGCCGATCTCGGCAAGCTGAAGAGCGCGGGCGTGATTCCGCTCGCGTTCGGCGGCCAGCCGTGGCAGGAGAAGATCACGTTCGACGCGGTGCTCGCCGATGTGGGCGGCCCGGACCTGTATATGAAGGTCTATCGCGATCACGATCAGAACGCGGTGAACTCCGATGCGTTCAAGAAGGTGCTCGTGTCGTTCAAGCGGCTGCACGATTTCGTCGATCCGGGCTCGCCTGGCCGCAACTGGAACGACGCGACCGCGCTCGTGACTTCGGGCAAGGCCGGCGTTCAGATCATGGGCGACTGGGCGAAGGGCGAGTTCGTCGCGGCGAATCAAACGGCGGGCAAGGACTTCGGCTGCTTCCCGGGCTTCGGTCCTCGTTCGCCGTATCTGGTCGCGGGCGACGTCTTCGTGTTCCCGAAGACCGACAGCGCGTCGGCGATCAAGGCGCAGAATCTGCTCGCCACGGTGATGACCTCGCCGTCCGCGCAGGTCGCGTTCAGCGCGAAGAAGGGCTCGATTCCGATCCGGTCTGACGTCGACGAAAGCAGCCTCGACGTCTGCGCCAAGGAGGGCATCGCGATCATGAAGGACAAGTCGCGCCAGTTGCCGAATCCGGAAATGCTGCTGTCGCCCGATATGCAGGGTGCGCTGACTGACGTCGTGACGAACTTCTGGAACAAGAACGAGTCCGTCGACGACGCGCAGAAAGCGTTCGCCAGCGCGTTGAAGGGCTAGGCCTCGCCGTGCACGCGCTCAAGCTGCCAGCCGGGGGTCCGAAACCACAGGGCAAGTCGCACCCCAAACCGCGAAACAAGCCGCTGAACCGGCGGTTTTCGATCGCGGTCTGGCTGGCCTTGCTGCCGATGCTCCTGACCGTCGTGTTCACGTACCTGGGCACGATGGTCTGGACCGCGCGCGTGTCGCTCAGCAATTCGCACACGTTTCCGTCGAACGACTTCGTGGGCTTCACGCAGTACGTGCGGCTCTTTCACAACGACCGCTGGTTGACGTCGCTGCAGAACATCGTGATCTATGGCGCGTGTTTCATCATCGCGTGCATGGTGATCGGCTTGCTGCTGGCGATCTTTATCGATCAGCGCGTGGTCGCGGAAGGCGCGTTGCGCACGGTGTTTCTGTATCCGTACGCGATGTCGTTCGTCGCGACCGGGCTCGTGTGGCAATGGATCCTGAATCCCGCGCTCGGTGCGCAGCAGGTGCTGCGCAATCTCGGCTTCGCGCATGCGCGCTTCGACTGGATCGTCGATCAGGACTGGGTCATCTACACGATCGTGATCGCGACCGTGTGGCAGGCTTCGGGCCTCGTGATGGCGCTGTTGCTCGCGGGCCTGCGCGGCATCGACGAAGAGTTGTGGAGAGCCGCGCGCGTCGACGGCATTCCACGCTGGCGCGTGTACGCGAGCATCGTGGTGCCGATGCTCGGACCGTCGATCTCGACCGCGTTCGTGCTGCTGTTCGTGATGGTCGTGAAGCTGTACGACGCGGTCGTCGCGATGACGCAGGGCGGCCCCGGCACTGCGAGCGAAGTGCCGGCCAAATTCATCATGGACTATCTGTTCGGGCGCGCGAACATCGGCCTTGCGTCGGCCGCATCGATCGTGCTGCTCGCGACGGTGCTGGCGGTTCTCGCGCCGTTCTTCTATGCACGCAGCCGTGCGGCGCTGCGCGGGGAGAGAGGATGAACACGCTCGATTCCACGCTCAAAGGCGGCATGCCGCATCGCGCGCGCACGCGGCCCCGCCGCTCGGCGTTCTCGCCGGCGCGGCTCGGCATCTACGCGTTTCTGCTCACCGCGGCGGTGTTCTTTCTGCTGCCGCTCTACGTGATGCTGGTCACGTCGGTCAAACCGATGAGCGAGATCCGCCTCGGCAATCTGCTCGGCTTGCCAATGCATTTCACGCTCGACGCGTGGAGCGCCGCATGGCAGTCGGCCTGCACCGGGCTCGATTGCAACGGCATTCGCGTCGGCTTCTGGAACTCGGTGCGTATCGTCGTGCCTAGCACGGTGCTGTCGATCATGGTCGGCGCGGTGAATGGCTACGCGCTGTCGTTCTGGCGGCCGCGCGGCGCGGGTCTGCTGTTCGGCGTGCTGCTCGTCGGCGCGTTCATTCCAGTGCAGGTAATGATCTATCCGCTCGTGCGCGTGCTCGCGAGCGTGCATCTGTTCAGCTCGCTGCCGGGCATCGTGCTGATCCATACGATGTTCGGCATGCCGGTGATGACGCTGCTGTTCCGCAACTACTACGCGTCGATTCCGCAGGAGCTGTTCAAGGCCGCGCGCATCGACGGCGGCAGCTTCTGGCGCATCTTCTTTCAACTGATGCTGCCGATGTCGACGCCGATCATCGTCGTCGCGCTGATCATGCAGGTCACGAACATCTGGAACGACTTCATTCTGGGCCTCGTGTTCGCTGGCACGAAGAATCTGCCGATGACGGTGCAGTTGAACAACATCATCAACACGACGACCGGCGAGCGGCTCTACAACGTCAATATGGCGGCGACGATCCTGACGTCGCTGGTGCCGCTCGCGGTTTATTTCATTTCGGGCCGCTGGTTCGTGCGCGGCATTGCGTCGGGCGCCGTCAAGGGGTAGGGCATGGCAAACATGGCTAATACGATCGATGCGGCCGGCGTGCCGGGTGCAAGCGCTGACGTTGACTCCGACGCCGCGGCGCTCACGCATCCCGCCAATGTGGCGGTCCGCAATCTGACGATTCGCCTCGGTTCGAACACGGTGATCGAGAACCTCGATCTCGACGTGCTCGCCGGTGAGTTCGTCGTGCTGCTGGGGCCGTCGGGATGCGGCAAGTCCACGCTGTTGCACAGCATCGCGGGATTGATCGACGTCAGCGACGGCAGCATCGAGATCGCCGGCGAAGACATGACGTGGGCCGATCCGAAGGATCGCCGCATCGCGCTGGTGTTCCAGTCGTACGCGTTGTATCCGACCATGAGCGTCGAGCGCAACCTGTCGTTCGCGCTGCGCATCAACGGCACGCCGAAGGCGGAAATCGCGCGGCGTGTCGCCCGCGCGTCGGAGATGCTGCAACTGGGGCCGCTGCTCAAGCGCAAGCCGTCGCAGTTGTCGGGCGGACAGCGGCAGCGCGTCGCGATCGGCCGCGCGATCGTGCGCGAGGCCGACGTGTTCCTGTTCGACGAGCCGCTGTCGAACCTCGACGCGAAGCTGCGCACCGAACTGCGCCGCGAACTGAAGCAGCTGCATCACAGCCTGGGCGCGACGATGATCTACGTGACGCACGACCAGGTCGAGGCGATGACGCTCGCGACGCGCATGGCCGTGATGCGCGGCGGCGTGATCCAGCAGTTCGGCACGCCGGCCGAGGTCTATGCGCGGCCGAACAATCTGTTCGTGGCGACCTTCCTCGGCTCGCCGGCGATGAATCTGCTGAGGGGCACGCTCGAGACGCGCGACGGCGCGCTTCACTTTTGCACTGGGCAGGTGCGGATCGACGTGTCGGCGTACGCGTTCAAGGGGGCGCCCGCGCAGGGCGTGCGCTGCGTGCTCGGCGTGCGTGCCGAAGACGTGCATATCACGGAAGGCGCCAGCGAGCGCGCGAAAGTTTCGCTGATGGAGCCGATGGGCAACCACCGCGTGATCTGGCTCGACTATCATGGCGAACAGATCGCGTCGATCGATCAGACCAAAGCGCCGATTGCGGAGGATGACACCGTGGCGTTCTCGTTCGACGCCGCGCATGTCTCGCTATTCGACGAAGCGAGCGGCGCGCGCTTATAACGCCGCGGCGCGTCACGCGCGAAGCGGCTCGTCGAGACAGGCTTGATGGAGAACCGCGTGGCAACACTCAAGGACGTCGCGGAACTGGCCGGCGTGGGCATGTCGACCGCCTCACGAGCCATTTCCGGCAAGGGACCGATTTCCGCCGATGCCGCGGCGCGCGTGAAGGCGGCGATCGAGGCGCTGAATTTCCGCCCGTCGTCGATCGGCCGGGCGATGGCGACGCAGCAGCTCGGCATCATCGGCATCTTCGTGCCGACCTTCTTTGGTTCCTACTACGGCACGATCCTGAAGCAGACCGACACCGAGCTGCGCGCGGTGGGGCGCCATGTCGTGGTCGCGACCGGTTGCGGCGAGGTGTCGCCGCGCGAGCAGGCGATCGAGGCAGTGCGCTTTTTGATCGGCCGCGATTGCGATGGCGTGGTCGTGATCAGCCACGATCTGCACGACGAAGACCTGATCATGCTGCATGGCATGCATCCGAAGATGGTGTTCCTGAATCGCGCGTTCGAGCAGTTGCCCGAGGCGTCGTTCAGCGCGGATCATCGGCGCGGCGGCGAACTCGCGGCGCGCACGCTGCTCGATCACGGGCATCGCGACATCGCGGTGATTTCCGGGCCCGCTACCGCGTCGGACAACGTGATGCGGATCGACGGCTTTTTCGCCGAGCTCGCGCGAGCCGGCATTGCGCGCGACGACGTCACGCTGATCGAATCCGACTTTTCGCCCGAAGGCGGCTACGCGGCCGCGCAGAAGCTGCTCGAGACGCAGCGGCGCGTGACCGGCCTGTTCTGCGCGAACGACACGATGGCGGTCAGCGTGCTCGCGCGCTTTCACCAGGCGGGCATTTCGGTGCCGCACGACATCTCCGTGATCAGCTACGACGACGACTACTCGGCCGCCTACGCGGCGCCCGGGCTCACGTCGGTGCATATTCCAACCGGGGAACTTACGCAAAACGCGGTGCGCTGGCTCATCAACCAGTGTTACGGCACCACCTGGGAGATCTTGCGCGAGTTTCCGCTCAGCGTGACGATGCGCGAATCGGTCGGGCCAGCGCCGATGCCGAAGAAAAATACGCGCGGCGCAAAGCGGTAGAAGGGTTTGCCTAATCGTGGCGGTGTGATGCCTGGCGCGCGGACGCGCGCCGTGGCGGCCTATTCGCGTTTTCACTTGCGTATCGACGATCTCTTTAAGGCTCCCGTAATCCTTCGCAATAGTGCTTTGCGGTTTTCCCTCATTAAACTTACTTCAAATTTCTTTACACTTCCCGGTAACAAGTTGTTACGGGGTGAGTGTGATGTTGGCCATCTTTCTGATCGCCTGTCCGATCTGCATCGCTGCGCTGTTCGGTTTCGCGCGCCATGTGGACCCGCAGACAGGGCAATTCAAACGGTAGATCTTCTTCGCGCGTTTTTTTCCGCGGCTGCGCCGTGGAGATTTTCGCTTTGCGATTAACGTCCGTTAGTCTGTTGTGCGCTTGAAAGGAGCAATCGTTTGCGTTCTTTCGGTTTGCTTTCTCGTTTTCGTCAATAGCCCGTTCTCCCTTCCATAAGTCTTGCCTTGGCGCGCCGGTTCGCGGCACGATGCGCGATTACTTTCGTTTTAGGTCAGCATCGCGTATGCAAGATTCTCTGCAAAAAATGGCGGCGCGTGCCAGCGTGCTGAAGGGCGTTCTTCCTTTGAGCCGGATTGCGGCGGCGCGCGATGCGCTGGCCGGTGTGCAGCTTGCGTCGATGGATATTCCTCAGGTCCTCGGCTATGCGCGCATTGCCGGCATGCCGGCCGTCACCGGGCTCTACACGGTGTTCCTGCCGCTCGTCGCGTTCGCGTTCTTCGGTGCTTCGCGGCATCTGGTCGTGGCCGCCGATTCGGCCACCGCGACGATCTTCGCGAGTCGTCTTTCGACGATGGCGCCCGCGTCGAGCGCCGAGTATGCGGCGCTCGCGGCGATGGTCGCGTTGCTGACGGCCGCGTTGCTGTTCGTCGCGCGCATCTTCAAGCTCGGCTTTCTCGCCGATTTCCTGTCGCGTACGGTGCTGGTCGGCTTTCTTGCGGGCGTCGGCGTGCAGGTCGGCATCGCGATGCTCGGCGACATGCTCGGCGTGCCCGGACATGCGGCGAGCAGCGTGAAACAACTGCTGCTCGTCGTGAGCGACGCCGCGCAGATCAATCGGCCGACACTGGCGATCTCGCTGCTCGTGGTGACCGCGATTCTCGTCTGCAAACGTTTCTGGCCGCGTCTGCCGGTGCCGTTGGTCGCGGTCGTCGCGGGCATTGCCGCGAGCGATGTGTTCGGCTTCGCCGCGCACGGCATCTCCATCCTCGGACCGGTGGAGGGCGGATTGCCGCCGCTGCGGATTCCGTCGGTGACGTGGCAGCAGATGCTCGATCTCGTGCCGGTCGCGGCGTCGTGCTTCGTGATGATCGTCGCGCAAAGCGCCGCGGCGAGCCGGGTGTTCGCCGACCGCTATCACGAGCCGGTCGATACCAACGCAGACCTGCTCGGCATCGCGGCCGCCAACGCGGCGGCGGCGTTTTCCGGCGCGTTCGTCGTCAACGGCAGCCTGACGCAGACCGCGATGGCCGATCGCGCCGGCACGCGCAGCCAGTTCGCGCAGCTCGTGTTCGCGGCGGTCGTGGTGGCGGTGCTGCTGTTTTTCAGCCGCTATCTGCAGTATCTGCCGCACTGCATTCTCGCGAGCATCGTGTTTACGATCGCGATCGGCCTGATCGATCTGCAGTCGCTCTTTTCGATTCGCCGCGAAAGTCCCGGCGAATTCGCGCTGGCGTTGTTCACGGCGGCGGCGGTCGTGCTGATCGGCGTCGAGCACGGCATTCTGGTCGCCGTCGCGTTGTCGTTACTGCGCCACGTGCGACACAGCTACCGCCCGCACACGATGATGCTCGCGCCCAACGGCGACGGCATGTGGGTGCCGGTGCCGGCGGTGCCCGGCGTGGAGACCGCGCCTGGGTTGATCGTCTATCGTTTCGGCGCCGATCTGTTCTACGCGAACGATCATTTTTTCGTCGACGATACGCGCCGCCTGATCGATCACGCACCGAACGCCGTGCGCTGGTTCGTCGTCGATGCGAGCGCGATTACGGATGTCGATTATTCGGCGGCGCGCTCGGTGGGCGAGTTGTGCTCGGCGCTCAAGCGCAATGGGATCGAGGTGGTCTTTGCGCGGGTGAATCGCTATTTGCGCTCGGATATGGATCGGCATGGAATCACGCCGATCGTCGAGGAGCGCTGTATTTTCGGCACGCTGCATGAGGCGCTGAGCATGGCGGGAGTGGAGAATCCGCATGAGCGGGTCAAGGGGGCGCCATAACGGGCCGCCCTGGCTTCGCACTGAGGCGGCGCATGCCGCGAACACCGCCTCGGACGGGCAAATTGCCAGCAAACGTTGTCTGCGCCTCATTTGTTGTCGCTTGCCTCAATTATTCTGACGTTCCGCTTCGACGAGCAGATATCGATTACAGGAACATGAACAGCTTCGATTCGACCATCGAAACATATCTGTCCAGCATACACTTCGGTCATTTCGCGACCCAATCGATACAAGCCATCGCCGACCTCTACACCTTTAAAGGCCTGGTACTGATTGCCGTGCTTTGGTGGATCTGGTTTCAGCAAGACGGGCGCCCCGAATGGCGGCGCGAAATAGTTCTCGCGACGCTTCTCAGCGGTGTCGTGGCGCTCTTCGTCGGAAGGCTGCTGGCTCACTGGTTGCCATTTAGAGTGCGTCCCATCTATAGCGCCGAACTTCATCTGCAGTTCGCGAGCGGCGCGACCCAGACTGCGCAGTTGTCAGACTGGAGTTCGTTCCCAAGCGATCACGCCATGCTGTGGATGGCCGTCGCCACCGGCATCTTCCTCGTGTGGCGGGGCATCGGGGTGCTGGCGCTTCTCTACACCGCGCTCTTCATTTGCCTTCCGCGGGCCTATCTCGGCTTTCACTATCCGACCGATTTGTTGGTAGGGGGCGCCGTGGGCATCGTGATTACCTTGGTCCTGACTCGAGATGCGATCCGCGCGCGCTACGCGACCCCGGCGCTGCGATGGATCGAACGCCATCCGGGACCTTCTGCAATGCTGGCCTTCATTTTGTGTGTCGAACTCGTCACGCAGTTCGAAGAACTGCGTGCTCTGGCGTTCGGAGTGTTCAAACATCTATGACCCGCGCGGAGCGCCACGGCGCATGCCGATATTCTTGAGGTTCGCCCTGGCGCCGCCTTTCAGTGAGCTGAGATTAGCGAGCACACTCTATTGCCATCTCATGCAATATTCTGTCTAATGAATTCAGAATAAAACGGCCGATTTATTCGGCTCGCTGACTTAGTCGACGGGGTTCACTTCATGTACTCTCTGCTGCCGCTCAAGGCCCAGGTGCGCCGTCACGCGCGAACGCTCGCCGGGTATTTTCCAGCTCCATTTTCACGCGACGAATCAAGCAGTGTCGACATCCTCGGTGTCATGACCCCCGGGCTGCTGAACGGGAACACCCTGCTGAACCTCAACTACGGCGAAGTGGACCACTTCACCGGCAAAACCCGCGCGACGGGCACCTTATTCGTCGCAATTGGCGACGACTTCGTGCGCGTCGCCACTTCGGTCAAAAGGCAAACCGGCGAGCGGGCCGTGGGCACGGTACTCGACCGCTCGCATCCCGGCTATCGGATGCTGCGCCGCGGGCGACCCTACACCGGTTACGCGACGCTATTCGGCAAGCAATACATGACACGGTACGAGCCGATCCGGGACAGTTCTGGCGAGATAATCGGCGCGCTGTATGTCGGCCTCGACGTCAGTGAGGTGTGGAACCTGTCGATCGGAGCCAGACTCGCGCTGCTTACGCTGGCCGCCAATACCGTACTTCTGCTGGGCTATGGTCGGCTGCTGGAGGCCGTGATCCCCCCCGACCGATCGAGCCCGGGAGCGGCATTGCCCGCTTTCCTGCAAACCGGGGTGATCGGCTTCGGGCTACTCGGCGCGCTGCTGGTCAGCGCGCTGGTCTTCGTGACGACCCGGCGCGGTCTCGGCATGCAACTGCTCGAAGCGAAGGCCGCCGCCGAAAAACTCGCGGCCGGCGATTTGACCGCGCAAGTTCATGTCAGCCGGCGCGACGAACTGGGCCAGTTGATGCAGGCAATGAACGGCATCAGTGTCGGTTTGGCCTCGGTAGTCGGCAACGTCCGACGTGCCTCCGATATGATCGCGCTGGGCGCGCGCGAAATTGCGGCCGGCAACGCGGAGCTTTCGTCCCGCACCGAGGCGCAGGCTGGCTCGCTCGAGGAAACCGCATCGACGATGGAACAATTGACGGCGATGGTCCGCGCCAATGCCGAACGCGCTTCGCACGCCAACCAACACATCGCCTCGGCCTCCGATCTCGCGGTCAAAGGCGGCACCGTGGTGGGGCATGTGGTGACCACCATGTCGTTGATCCGCGGCAGTTCACACAAGATCGTCGACATCATTAGCATGATCGACTCAATTGCCTTTCAGACCAATATCCTGGCTTTGAACGCGGCCGTCGAGGCAGCACGCGCCGGCGACCAGGGACGCGGCTTTGCGGTCGTCGCCGCCGAGGTGCGCAGCCTGGCCCAACGCAGCGCCATGGCCGCCAAGGAAATCAAGGCGCTGATCACCGACTCGGTCGGCAACGTCAATGCAGGCGGCGAACTGGTCGACCAGGCTGGCCGGGACATGACCGAAATCGTCACGGCTGTCGATAGTGTGGTCACTTTGATGGGTGAGATTACCCACGCGAGCAACGAGCAAAGTACCGGCATCGGCGAAGTCAACCGCGCGATCGGGCAGATGGACGAGATGACCCAGCAGAACGTTGCCCTGGTGGAGCAGGTGGCAGCCGCGGCAGCCAGCATGCAAGAACAGGCGTCCACATTGGAAGATGCCGTGCAGGTATTTCGGCTGGTAGGCGATGGGCAAACTGACATTCGCCCCATACGATGAGCGCTGCGCGCGAGGTGCACGCAGGCGTTTCTCGCACTTTCCTGGACTAGAATGGGTTATTGCCGACGTCGTAGACGTATCTGGTCAGCCCGACGTGCGGGATTCTCGTTGGAGGAATGCCATGCCGACTTACCGGTACAGGTGTGAGAAGTGCGGTGAGATGTTCGAACACGCCGAGCATCTTGCTGAACATGAAAACGCTCATCCGGCTTGCCCAAAGTGCGGAAGCGAGAAGGTTCTGCACACACCCACGCCATTTGTGCCGAAAACCTCCAGAAAGAGCTGAAACCTGTCTGACCGGGCGACGGCAAAATCCGGGCCTTTGCAGCCGTTGCCCATGCTTTCGCGCGGACATTCGTGCGTCGGTTCAGCCCTGCCGGCGGATCTACGCTCGCAGATCCTCCCGTCGCCTTGTGGGATGGCGTAAGGCGGTTACCGACTGTGCGGCGCGTGTTTATCAGGAGCCTGAAACGGGATGTCACACCAAAAACGCCGACTCGTTTGAAATCCTATGCACATCTGCGAGACGTGAGCCGACTTGCGCTCCAGACTCGGGCCGTTTCAAGCTCGTGCCTGCTTACGGGCAGCAAGACGAAGGAGATTGGGTATCTCGATGGGAGCGTGCAAATCTGGAAATAGACAGTGCCTGCTGCCAGATTGACAGCGCGGTACGCATGATAGGCAACGTCATTTGCGCGTGGTTGCCGTTATGCGGTTGTTTAACTTCAACGGTGCGTAGTTTCCATCCGCTGACCGTCACGGGTCGGGGCGTAGGCTGGCGTAAGAATGGATCACGCGCAGCGCGTTGAGCGTATTCTATGAAGCTTCTTGCCGAATTCGTCGGCAGGCCGTGAGGGTCCCGCTTGTTTACGACGAAGAATCGAAACTCGTCGACCTGAACACCGACGAACTACTCGAAGCGTTGAGCGCAATCGCGCGCCTCAAGAAGCATTTCCGTGTCATGGACCCGAGCGCTGCACTGGCCGAGGTCGCGCGTTTCGTGCGCGGCGAACAGCAACTGGTTCCATGCATCGGTGGCAGCAAGTACTTTTATATCGACTGGAACCTCGATGTTTGGCGTTGCGAGGCGTGGCCTGAGCCGATGGGATCCGTCTTCGACCTCGACCGCCTGCCCGATCAACGGCAACCCTGCAATGACTGCATGATGGGATGCTACCGGCATGCCAGCATTCTGATGCACGGTGCCGTCGCCGTGACCGACTCGGTGTACGCGCTGGGCAAGGGACAGCTTCGGGCTGCTGCCGGCTTGTTGTTCCAGCGCAGCGTTGCGTATTCGCTGTGGGCGCTTTCAGTCGAAGAATTACCTCGGGCGGCGCTCATCTCGTTCGCAAGACGGACTGGCCAACGCCGTTCCACGCCGCAAGCTGAATGAGCTCGATTTCCGCGACTGAGGTCCCCGGGGGAGACGGCTGCTCCCCATTCGAACGCCCGTCCGCGTTACTCGACCGGCGCAACCGCGCCTCCCGACAAGGTCTCGATGAGGGCTTTAGATGATTGCGGGCAAGCCGTTTTCACCGCCGAACCCATCGGCTGTGCTCGGCATCGGAAGCGAGAAAACTGTCATTGGATCGATTCCATTGCCTAAGATCAAGCTACGCGCTCCGTGAGGAAAGCACCGCGGCTCGCGAACGGCTTTATTGTCGCGCCCCCTTTTTCCGCGCGACTTTTCCACAAGGAGGTCACGATGAAATCAGAGGACAAGGGCGACGTGCGCGCTTTCGTGCAAACGGCCGAGCAGGGTGGCGAGCATGTCTGGGTCATCACGCTGGTCGACTTCGCGGCCCGTGAGGTCAAACGCTCGCTCGTTTCGGACGAGACGTATGCGACCTCCGCCGCTGCCAGAGATGCCGGCGAGGCTCATTTGAAGGCACTGGAGCAAGACCGCTAGGCCCACGCACTGCCGCCTTGCTTTCGCGCGTGGACGTACTAACGTTGGACTATAAGTACACGGGTGGTAATGGGGCGGAAGAGGGCAAAGTTCATGGCCAGTACGCAAGGAACCACCGGATCGCCGTTTGCGGCGTCCGTCGAAGCGGGCAGCTATCGCGTCACGCGACCGCAAAGCGCAAGCGATGTGATCGGCCTGCTGCAAGCGCGCGATATTCAGATCGTCGATCTGAAATTCACCGACTTGCCCGGACTCTGGCAGCATTTTTCGATCACGCTTCCCGAGGTTCACGACGACCTGTTCAGCGCCGGCATCGGTTTCGATGGTTCATCGATCCGCGGCTTTCAGGAGATCCACGAGTCCGACATGCTGCTGCGGCCTGACCCGGCAACGGCCTTCGTCGACCCGGCTTGCGGCACGCCGACGCTGTCGATCATTTGCGACGTCGTCGATCCCGTGCTGCGGCAGCCGTATTCGCGCGATCCGCGCTACGTGGCGAAAAAGGCGGAGAACTATCTGCGCCAGACGGGCATCGCGACGACCTGTTATTTCGGGCCGGAGCTCGAATTCTTCATCTTCGACTCCATCCGCTTCGGCCAGGATCAGCACTGCGGCTACTACTACGTCGAGTCGGGCGAGGGCGACTGGACCACCGGTCGCGACGAAGGCGCATACGGCGGTGGCAACCTCGGCTACAAGCAGCGCTACAAGGAGGGCTATTTCCCGGTGCCGCCTCATGACACGCTGCAGGAGATCCGCTCGGAAATCGCGCTGACGCTCCAGCAGGCGGGCGTACAGATCGAAGTGCATCACCACGAAGTTGCGACCGCGGGACAGAACGAGATCGACATGCGCTTTGCGACGCTGACCCGGATGGCCGACAACGTGATGATCTACAAGTACGTCTGCAAGAACGTCGCGCGTCGGCACGGCAAGGTCGCAACCTTCATGCCGAAGCCGCTGTTCGCCGACAATGCGAGCGGCATGCATTGTCATCAGAGCCTGTGGAAAGACGAACAGAACCTCTTTTACGACGCGGGCGGCTGGGCGCTGACTTCGGACCTGTGCCGCTGGTACATCGGCGGATTGCTCCAGCACGCGCCCGCGCTGATGGCCTTCTGCGCGCCGACGACGAATTCATACAAACGCCTGGTACCCGGATATGAGGCGCCCGTCAATCTGGCGATGTCGCAGCGCAACCGGTCGGCCGCGGCGCGCATTCCGATGTATTCGGATTCGGCGAACGCGCGGCGCGTCGAATTTCGCTGTCCGGACCCGTCGGCCAACGCATATCTTGCTTTCGCCGCGATGCTGATGGCCGGCCTCGACGGCATTGAAAACAAGACCGATCCCGGCGAGCCGCTCGACCGCAACATCTACGATCTGCCGCCCGAAGAAGCGCGCAATATACGGCAGGTGCCGGGATCTCTCGACGCGGCGCTGGCGGCGCTCGAAACCGATAACACGTTCCTGCGCAAAGGCGATGTCTTTACCGACGACGTGATCCAGACCTGGATCGACTACAAGCGCAGCCGCGAGATCGACACCATCAAATTGCGTCCGCATCCATGGGAGTTTTATCTGTACTTCGATATCTAGAAGAACAACGCAGGCGGTGACTCGGTGTCGGTACTAGAGCGACTAGAGCGCCTCGATGCGAGCGCCTCGCGACTCAATCGTCCGCGAAAAAATGGCCGATGAAAATGCAGCCAGCCGCGAGCGCGGCGCCCAGCGCCGCGACCGTATAAGCGAGCCTGGCACCGTGCCACAAGCTATCGAACCATTGATGCAACTGCGCCATCAGTACCGCCGCGTTGCCGCCGATCTGCTGTAGCTCGATCTGATAGCGCGGATCGACGATACCGTACATGGCGACCGCGCTATCGGGCGGCGGGACGCTGACGTCAATGAGCACCGCAGCGATCAGGCTAACCATGAGGATCGCCGCGCCGGCGAAATAGAGCCGTCTTTGCAGCGGCGAGCGTTGGTTGGAAGAAGGTGCGTCGTGGTCGTTGCCGTTCATC
Source organism: Paraburkholderia sp. 32 (assembly GCF_050435345.1). Classification (NCBI taxonomy): domain Bacteria; kingdom Pseudomonadati; phylum Pseudomonadota; class Betaproteobacteria; order Burkholderiales; family Burkholderiaceae; genus Paraburkholderia; species Paraburkholderia sp. 32. The sequence goes on along the minus strand of NZ_JBNDKD010000001.1, from coordinate 3,199,692 downwards.
GTTGCGTGGGTGGGTGCGCTAGCAGCCGTCGTTGGTGGAGCCGAACCGCCAGTATCGCAGAGCGCGGCCTCGGGCGACCCAGACGCGCCCGACCCACCTCAACTCTTCGACGTCAACAATTTGACCCCCGCAATGCCGAACATCACCGCGAGCGAGCCATCGAGCCAGCGCCGGATCGCCGTATAGACGCGGCGTGCGGACGCCGTCGAAAACAGCACCGCGTAGCTGCCGAATACCGTCGCGCCGATCACCATGCAGCCCAGCACGACCGGCGTCACGTGCGCGGCGCCGTGTACCGGCGACATCGCGAGCGACACGATCGACAGCCACACCAGCACCGCTTTCGGATTCGTGAGATGCAGCAAAAGGCCACGCAGATAGAGTCGCCCGAGCGGTTCGTCGACGCGCGCCGCGCTCGCGGCCGGCTTGCCGGCGCTCCACGCCGAGCGTGCGGACTTGAAGCCGAGCCACAGCAGATACAAGCCGCCCGCGATCCGGATCGCGACGAGGCATTCCGAGTAGGCGGCGAGCGCCGCCGACAAGCCGAGCGACGCGAGCAGCGCCCATGAGAACGAGCCCGACACCACGCCGAGCGCGAACACCAGTGCCGCGCGTCGGCCCGCGCTCATCGCGAGCGACATGATCGCGAGATTGCTCGGCCCAGGGCTCGCGGTGCCGACGAAATAGGCGCTGTAGGCGATCAGGACATCGGCGGTGAGCAGAGGGCTGGCGATCATGGCGGGCAAATGCAAGGGCGGAGCGTGTTCGACAATGCAATGCAACGCGCCACACAGCCGGTTGAATGAAGCAACGATTCTGCGCGCCGTCGCGCGCGACTCACAGATACAGTTGCGCGTACGTATGGCAGCACACTCGATGCGAACCCGAAGCGAACTCGTATCGAATGCGGCGTGCAAAGCGCTCAACCGTGCGCCGCGCTCGCAATACACTCCGCCAACGCATCGGCGACCACCGGCCGGCTATGCCGCGGCCGCAGCACGAGCCCGATCTCGCGCTCGAAGCTCGCATCGCCGAGTTCGAGTGCGACGACGCTCGCGGGCCATTTGCCGAGCCCGGCCGTATTCGGAATCAGCGCGACACCCATGCCGCGCGCGACCAGTTGCACGATCGCCTGCAATTCGTCGAGCTCGACCGCATCGCGCACGCCAAGGCGCGCGCGCCGCAGAAAACGGTCGACGAGCCGTCCGCCGAACGACGCGCGGTCGTAGCGGATGAACGGCTCGCTGCGCAGCAGTTCGCGCCACGAGCGGCCGCCGCGCGCAAGCTGTTTCGGCGCGAGCAGCACGAACGGTTCGGCGACGAGCGTGCGCCATTCGAGTTCCGACGGCAGCGCGAACGGCGGTTTGATGATGACGGCCAGATCGAGCTCGCCCGAGTCGACCTGGCCGAGCAGCCCCAGCGACACGCCCGGCACCACGCGAATCCGCCAGCCGGGACGGTCGTCGCGAAAGCGCGCGAGCGCGTCGGCGAGCAGCGACACCTGCGCGGACGCGATCGCGCCGACCCGCAGCATGCCGCTCTCGGCGGCGCCGCCGCTGCGCTCGGAGAGCCGCGCATAGAGCGTCATCATTTCCTCTGCGAGCGCGAGCGTTTCGCGGCCCGCCTCGTTGAGCGTCGCAGAGCGGCCGGTGCGGTCGAACAGCTGAAAGCCGAGTTCCTGTTCGAGCCGCTGCATCTGCGCGCTGACGGCCGATTGCGTGAGCCCGATGCGCGCGCCCGCGCCGGAGAACGTGCCGTACTGGCTGACGGCGATGAAGGTTTTCAACTCGCTGAGCATGATCGATCAATCGATTTTGGTGATGGTCAGGTCAAATATATATCGTTTCTCAACATTTTTATTCATGATTAAACTTTGCTTCAACTGAACCGGTTGCCAGTCGTGCCAGTCGCAATTCATCCTCACACCCACCCCAGCGAGTCTTCCTATCATGAGCGTTGCCGAAACCGCTTTGCCGCCGTTCCACCTGGCGTTTCCTGTTCATAGCCTCGCCGCCGCGCGCGAGTTCTACGGCGAATTGCTCGGCTGCCCGGAAGGGCGCAGTTCGGACGCATGGGTCGATTTCAATTTCTACGGTCATCAGATCGTCGCGCATCTGGCACCGGACGAAGTCGGTCACCGTCATACCAGCGCAGTGGATGGCGACGCGGTGCCGGTGCGCCACTTCGGCGCGGTGCTGTCGATGGAGCAATGGCAGGCCGCCGCGGACAAACTGCAGAAGGCCGGCATCGAATTCATCATCGAGCCGCATGTGCGCTTCAAGGGCGAGGTCGGCGAGCAGGCGACGATGTTCTTCCTCGATCCGTCGGGTAATGCGCTCGAGTTCAAGGCGTTCGCCGATATGTCGTCGCTGTTCGCCAAATAAGCGTCGCGGGCGTTGACGCCAGGATACGAATGACTGCAAGTGAGGGCCGGTCGACCATTCAGGTTGACCGGCCTATTTTCATTGAAGGGGATGGCCACTCGGAGCAAACTCGCCCCGTCTTGCGAATCAATCTGAAAGCATGTTTCATATCATTTCGGCCAAAAAACGTGCCGCGTATCAGCAAACGTTTCATTAACTGCGCGTAAATTTATTCAACAAACGTTTGCTTTGCGGCTAATTCGCAGCTAATTCGGCGAGAGCCCTTCGTCTTCAAAAATGGCGCATTTGCTTTCAACAAGCTTCCTGACGATTTCGCCATTTTCATGCCATGCAGGCGTTGGTACCATCGATCTAGCATAGGCGCAGATTCAATCCCTCCCTCCACCCGCATTTTCTCTGGCCCGTTTCAATGTGGATCGTCAACGTAGCGCTTAAGCGGCCATACACGTTCATCGTGATGGCAATTCTGATCGTGCTGGCGACGCCCTTCGTGCTGTTCACCATGCCCGTCGACGTGCTGCCGGATATCAACATTCCGGTCGTCAGCATCATCTGGACGTATACGGGGCTGTCGGCCGAAGACATGGCCACCCGTATCACGTCGGTCAACGAGCGCAGTCTGACCACGACGGTCAACGACATCGAACATATCGAATCGCAATCGCTCCCCGGCATCGCGATCCTGAAGGTGTTTCTGCAGCCGAACGCGAACATCCAGACGGCGATCGCGCAGACGGTCGCCATCGAGCAGGCGCAATTGAAGCAGATGCCGCCGGGCGCCACCGCGCCGCTGGTCATCAGCTACTCGGCTTCCAGCATTCCAGTCATCCAGCTCGGCCTGTCGAGTCCGAAACTCTCGGAGCAGGATCTCAACGACACCGCGCTGAACTTCCTGCGACCGCAACTGGTGACGATTCCGGGCGCGGCCGTACCGTATCCGTATGGCGGCAAATCGCGGCTGATCTCGGTCGACCTCGACACGCGCGCGCTGCTGGCCAAGGGCCTGACACCTGCCGACGTGGTCAACGCGTTCAACGCGCAAAACCTGATTCTTCCCACGGGCACGGCCAAGATCGGGCCGAAGGAATACACGATCGACATGAACGGGTCGCCGCCGACGTTGGAAGGTCTCAACGACATTCCGGTGCGCACCGTCAACGGCGCGACGACCTACCTGCGTGAAGTCGCGCATGTGCGCGACGGCTTCTCGCCGCAGACCAACATCGTGCGGCAGAACGGTCATCGCGGCGTGCTGATGTCGGTGCTGAAGAACGGCAACGCGTCGACGCTGTCGATCGTCGATACGTTGAAAGCCATTTTGCCGGCAGCGCGCGCCGCGCTGCCGCCGGATCTGCAGATCACCGCGCTGTTCGACCAGTCGGTATTCGTGAAGGCGGCGGTGCAGGGTGTGGTGCGCGAAGCGCTGGCCGCCGCGGCGCTGACCGCCGCGATGATCCTGCTGTTTCTTGGCAACTGGCGCAGCACCTGCATCATCGCGATCTCGATTCCGCTGTCCATTCTGTCGTCGCTGATCGTGCTGCACGCGCTCGGGCAGACCATCAACATCATGACGTTGGGCGGCCTCGCGCTCGCGGTCGGCATATTGGTGGACGACGCGACCGTGACGATCGAGAACATCGAGCGGCACCTGCACTTGGGCACGAATCTGCACGATGCGATTCTCGACGGCGCCGGCGAAATCGCAGTGCCGGCGCTCGTCTCGACACTGTGTATCTGTATCGTGTTCGTGCCGATGTTCTTCCTGACCGGCGTCGCGCGCTATCTATTCGTGCCGCTCGCGGAAGCGGTGGTGTTCGCGATGCTCGCTTCGTACATCCTGTCGCGTACGCTCGTGCCGACGCTCGCGATGCTGCTGATGGGCCACGCGCACAAGCCGAAGGCGGGCACGAAGCCGAATCTGTTCATGCGTCTGTATCACCGCTTCGACGCCGGCTTCGAGCGCATGCGCGCGACTTACATCATGATCCTGAGCAGCCTGCTCGTGCGTCGCAAGATGTTCGGCGCGCTGTTCCTCGGTTTCTGCGTGCTGTCGATGGGCCTGTTCTTCACGCTCGGCGAAGACTTTTTCCCGAGCGTCGACGCGGGCGATATCCGCTTGCACATGCGCGCGCCGACCGGCACGCGTATCGAGGAGACCGCGCGGCTTGCCGACGAGGTCGAAAAGGTGATCCGCGAAGTCGTGCCGCCCAGGGAGTTGGGCACGATTCTCGACAACCTCGGCGTACCGTATAGCGGCATCAACCTGTCGTATAGCAATGCGGGCACGATGGGCACGCTCGACGGCGAGATCCAGATTGCGTTGAACGAAGGCCACAAGCCGTCGCAGATCTACATGGACAAGCTGCGCGCGATCCTGCCGCAGCGTTTCCCGGGCGTCGAGTTCTTCTTTCAGCCGGCCGATATCGTCACGCAGATCCTGAACTTCGGCCTGCCTGCCGCGGTGGACGTGGAGATTTCGGGCGCGAATCAGCAGGGCAACCTCGACGTCGCGCGCAAGCTGCTAAAGCAGGTGCGACTGATTCCCGGCACCGTCGACACGCATATCCAGCAGAAGCTCGACGAACCGGTGATCGATCTGCACATGGACCGCACCCGCCTGCAACAACTGAACCTGACCGCGAACGACGTCGCGCAGAACGTGCTCGTTTCGCTGTCGGGCAGCTCGCAGACGTCGCCGGGCTTCTGGGTCAACAACAGGAACGGCGTGGAATACAAGGTGGCGGTGCAGACGCCGCAGTACCAGGTGTCTTCGATCGACGAACTGTTGCGCACCCCGGTCTCGGCCACGATGAACGGGCCGACGCAACTGCTCGGCAACCTCGTGCAGATCTCGCCGAAGAGCCAGTTCGCGGAAGTCACGCATTACAACATCCGTCCGGTGATCGATCTGTATGTGAGTGTTGAAAAGCGCGATCTCGGCAGCGTGGCGAATCAGGTCGACAAGATCGTCGACGAGGTGCGCGGTTCGCTGCCACGCGGCAGTACGATCACCGTGCGCGGCCAGGTACAGACGATGCGCAGTTCGTTCTTTGGGCTCGGCATCGGTGTCGCGATGGCGATCGTGCTCGTGTATCTGCTGATCGTCGTGAACTTCCAGTCGTGGGTCGATCCGCTGATCATCGTCAGCGCGTTGCCGGCGGCGCTCGCGGGGATCATGTGGATGCTGTTCCTGACCGGCACCCATCTGAGCGTGCCGGCGCTGACCGGCGCGATCATGACGATGGGCGTCGCGACCGCGAACAGTATTCTGATGGTCGCGTTCGCGCGCCAGCGGCTGTCGGCCGGCGCGCCGCCGCTCACGGCCGCGCTCGAAGCCGGCGCGAGCCGGATTCGTCCGGTGCTGATGACCGCGTTCGCGATGATCATCGGCATGATTCCGATGGCGCTCGGTCTCGGCGAGGGCGCCGAGCAGAATGCGCCGCTTGGCCGCGCGGTGATCGGCGGGTTGCTGTTCGCGACCGTATCGACGCTGTTTTTCGTGCCGCTCGTGTTTGCGGGAATTCATTCGTGGCTCGCGCGCCGTCATAAGAACGGCGGCGACGACGACAACGGCGGTGGCGACGATGGCGACGATGGCGGTGGCAGTGGCAGTGGCAGTGGCGGCCATAGTGACACCCCCGCACCGGAACCCAGCAGTGCGGCGACGCCCGCGTAAAAGTTAAACGATGGTTGACTGAGATGACCGAAAAAACTCATGCATCGCTAGCGATCCCCGCGCGGGAAACCGAAGAAGGAGAGCACCGGCTGCCGCCGCGCCATCGCGAATGGAAGCGCGCGAAGATCGCCGTCGTGATCGTGCTCGTGCTGCTCGTGGCAGGCACACTTCGCACCGTGATCGCGAACGTGCTGCAAAACCGCGAAGTCGCGGCGATCGCGCAGCAGAATGCCACGCAGTACGTGAACGTCGTCATGCCGACCCAGACCGAGGGCGGCGGCGACACGCTGCTGCCGGGCACGCTGCGCGGCTATGTCGAGTCGCCGATCTATGCACGCGCGACCGGCTATCTGCTGCACTGGTACGCCGACATCGGCACCCACGTGAAGCAGGGGCAACTGCTCGCCGAGCTCGATACGCCGGAAATCGACCAGGAACTCGCGCAGGCTCTGGCACAGCGTCAGCAGATCAATTCGAGCCTCGCGCTCGCGAAGAGCTCGCTGGACCGTTGGCAGCAGTTGCGCCAGCGTGATGCGGTGTCGCAGCAGGAGCTCGATGAACGGCAAAGCACCTACACGCAGGATCTCGCGAATCTCGCGGCCGCCGATGCGAACGTCAAGCGTCTGCAGCAGCTCGAATCGTTCAAGCGGATCGTCGCGCCGTTTACCGGCGTGGTGACGCAGCGCAACGTCGACGTCGGCGATCTGATCGACGCGGGCAGCGGCACGAGCCGTGCGTTGTTCGCGCTTGCTCAATCGGACCCGTTGCGCGTCTATGTGCAGTTGCCGCAGGCCTACGCGCAGAACGTCGCGGTCGGGCAGAAGGTCGTGGTCACGCAGGCCGAGCTGCCGGGCCAGCAGTTCAACGGCAAGATCACGCATATATCCGGCGCGATCGACGTACCCACGCGCTCGTTGCAGATCGAAGTGACGCTGCCGAATCCCGACGACAAGCTGCGCCCCGGCGCGTACGTGCAGGTCGCGGTGCCGGCCGCCGCGCATGCGCGTCTCACGGTGCCCGGCAACGCGCTGCTGTTTCGCGCGGAGGGTCCGCGCCTCGCGGTCGTCGATGCAAAGGGCAACGTGAGCCTGCGCAAGGTCGTGATCGCGGTGGACCTCGGACAGCAGCTCGAAATCGAAAGCGGTATCTCGCCGAGCGATCGCATCATCGTCAACCCGAGCGATTCGATTGCCGATGGCGATCACGTGCAGGTGCAGCCGCTGCAGAAGAACGGCAAGGGGGCGTCGTGATGTTCGCGGCTTCACGCGAGGCGCGTACGCGTGGCACTGTCTTCACCGCGCTGAGCGCGTGCGCCGGCGCGGCGCTGCTCGCCGCGTGCACGGTCGGCCCGGACTATCAGCGGCCGCAGGCCGAGGTGCCGCCCGAATGGCACACCGATTCGTTCTGGCGCGTCGCCGCGCCGTCGCATGCGCCGATCGCGCCGGACTGGTGGACGGGCTTCGCCGACCCGACGCTCGCGACGCTCGAAACCCAGGCACTCGCGCAGAACCAGACGCTCGCCGCGGCGAGCGCGCACTACGAGCAGGCGAAGGCGACGCTCGCGAACACCAGCGCGCAGCGCGTGCCGGAAGTCGATTTCAACGCACAGGCCTCGCGCTTCCGTATTTCGCACGACCGGCCGCTGACGAACTACGCGACGCCGACCGAATCGACGGTGCAGAACAACCTCCAGCTCGGGCCGACGATCAGCTACGACACCGATCTGTTCGGCCGCATCCGTCGTCAGGTCGAGGGCGCGCAGGCGTCGGCCGAACAGTCGGCGGACGATCTCGCGAACGCGCGCCTCGTGCTGACGACCGACCTCGCCACCGACTACTTCTCGCTGCGTGAGCTCGACCGCGAGATCGACGTGCTGAACCAGTCGGTGAAGCTGCAGCAGAAAGCGCTCGACTACGTGAACACCGAGCACGATCTCGGTTCGGTATCGGGCCTCGACGTGCTGCAGCAGAAATCGCAGCTCGATTCGACGCGCGTGCAGGCGCAACTGCTGCTCAATCAGCGCGCGCAGTTCGAGCATGCGATCGCCGCGCTGGTCGGCGTGCCGGCACCGCAGTTCGCGATCGAGCCGAAAGTGCTCGACATCAAGGCGCCGACCGTACCGCTCGGCGTGCCGAGCGACGTGCTGCAAAGGCGTCCCGACGTCGCCTCGGCGGAACGTGCGATGGCGGCGGCCAACGCGCAGATCGGCGTGGCCAAGGCGGCGTTCTTCCCGAGCCTCACGCTGACGCCGGGCATCGGCTGGGAGAGCACCGAGTTCGCCAATCTGCTGAGCGCGCCGACGCTGATGTGGACGCTCGGCGCGACGGTCGGTCAAGTGATCTTCGACGGCGGCCGGCGCGCGGCCAACGTCCAGTACGCGAGCGCGGGCTACAAGGCGACCGAGGCGAATTATCGGCAGACCGTGCTGAGCGCGTTCCAGCAGGTACAGGACGGCATCACAGGACTGTCGGTGCTCGACGGCGCGGCGAAGCAGTCGCGCGAGGCGGTCGAGGACGCGCAGCGGCTGCTGTCGCTCGCGAACGATCGCTATTCGGGCGGCCTCGTCGCGTATCTGAACGTGATCGACGCGCAGGAGTCGCTGCTGACCAGCGAGCGCACGGACGTGCAGATTCACGGCCAGCAGTTGACGCTGTCGGTGGCGCTCGTGAAGGCGCTCGGCGGCGGCTGGGAGGGCGGCGCGCAAGGTGGCGCAATGGCCGGGAACGAGGCTACCCGTACGAACGCGACAGCGAACGTCGCCAGTGCTACGGCATCGCCGCAGCAAGCGCCAGCCGGCGGCGCGCAGCACAGGGAGATGCCGGCTCCTGCACACTGAATCGCCCGGCAGAGCTTCCATGCCGAGGGAGTGGGATCGGCGCGAGGCATCAGGGGCGTTTCGTATAATGGACAGTTGGCCGCCAAACGTGGCATGGGGACGCGGATGAAATTGCTGATCGTTGAAGACGAGCACAAGGTGGTGGACTACCTGCGCTCCGGTTTGACAGAGCAGGGCTGGGTCGTCGATGTCGCGCTCGACGGCGAGGAAGGCATGCATCTGGCCACCGAATTCGATTACGACGTGATCGTCCTCGACGTGATGCTGCCTAAGCGCGACGGCTTCAGCGTGCTGAAGGCGCTGCGCATGCGCAAGTCGACGCCGGTCATCATGCTGACCGCGCGCGATCACGTGAACGACCGCGTGCGCGGCCTGCGCGAAGGCGCGGACGACTACCTGACCAAACCGTTCTCGTTCCTCGAACTGGTCGAGCGTCTGCATGCGCTCGCGCGCCGCACGCGTTCGCAGGAATCCACGTTGATTTCCGTCGGCGATCTGTTCGTCGATCTGATCGGCCGCCGCGCGACGCGCGACGGCGTACGCCTCGACCTGACCGCCAAAGAGTTTCAACTGCTCAGCGTGCTCGCGCGCCGTCAGGGCGACATTCTGTCGAAGACCGCGATCACCGAACTCGTGTGGGACGTCAACTTCGACAGCCACACGAACGTCGTCGAGACCGCGATCAAGCGGCTGCGCGCGAAGCTCGACGGCCCGTTCCCGTCGAAGCTGCTGCACACGGTGCGCGGCATGGGCTACGTGCTCGAAGTGCGCGAAGAGGCCGAGACATCATGAACCGTTCGATTGCCCGCCGTCTCGCGTCGATGTTCGCGCTGGTCGCGCTGTTCGTGTTTACGCTCGTCGGCACGGGGCTCTTTCTGGTGCTGCGCACGCAGCTCGAACATCATCTGCGCGAGTCGCTCGACGATCGCACGCAGATTGCGCGCATCATCGTCTATCACGCGGTGACGCCCGAAAAATGGCGGATGTGCCGCGAAAAACTCACCGACATGACGCCGCACGACGGCAGCACCGTGTACTCGGTGACGAGCGCGGACCCGAGCTATCACTTCGGCACGCCGGTGCAGGGCACCGTCACGAAGAGCTGGCCGGGCGGCTATGCGCGCATCGCGCCGGCGGGCGGCGGCCCCGACATGCTGACCTCGACGGTGACCTTGCCCGCCAACGCCGCGCGGCCGCCGGTGCAGTTGCAGGTCGCGTCGAGCTATTCACCGAACCTGCGCACGATGCGCGTGTTCGGCTCGGCGCTCGCGGCGCTGTCCGCGCTCGGCAGCCTCGCGGTGCTGCTGCTCAGCTACTCGGTCACGCGCATCGGTCTCGCACCGCTCACGCGTCTGACGCGCGACGCATCGGCGGTCAGCCCGAACAACCGCTCGCAGCGGCTCAATACGGCGTCGCTGCCGCTCGAACTGAACGACCTCGCGAACTCGTTCAACGGCGCGCTCGAACGGCTCGACGGCGCCTACGGCCGGCTCGAATCGTTCAACGCGGACGTCGCGCATGAACTGCGCACGCCGGTCACGATCCTGATCGGCCAGACCGAGGTCGCGCTGACCCGCAACCGCTCGGTCGACGATCTGCGCCACACGCTGCAATCGAATCTCGAAGAATTCGAGCGGATGCGCACGATCATCAACGACATGCTGTTCCTCGCGCGCGCCGATCAGGGCGAACGCGCGACGGGGCTCGTCGAGGTGTCGCTCGCGGCGGAACTCGCGCATACGCTCGAGTTTCTGGAGATTCCGCTCGAAGAGGCGCACGTGCATGCGCAGTTGCACGGCGATGCGTTCGCGCGCGTGAACCGGTCGCTATTCGGCCGCGCATGCACGAACCTGCTGATGAACGCGATCCAGCATTGCGAGCCGGGCGCGTCGATCAGCGTGACGATCGCGCGCGGGAAAGGACCGATGCGCGACCAGGTGCGCGTCGCCGTGGCAAATCCTGGCGAGCCGATCGCGCCGGACGTCCTCGAACATCTGTTCGACCGTTTCTATCGCGCGGAAGTCTCGCGCACCAATAGCCGCGAAAACCACGGGCTCGGGCTCGCGATCGTGAAGGCGATCGCGGAGATGCATCGCGGCACCGTGTCCGCGCACAGCGCCAACGGCATCAACACGTTCTCGTTTTCGGTGGCGGCGTCGGCGCTGTCCACGTCAGGCGACGTGCCGGCCATGCGTGCGAACGCGACCGGCGTCGCCGGCGACAGCGCCTATTCGTCGCTCGCGAAAGGCAAGTCGGCCTGAACCGGCAGGCGCGGCTTCAGCGCCTGTTCGCTGGCCGACGTCAGCGTGCTGATGCGCACGCCCAATAGCCGCAGCTTGCGGTTCAACTCCACGCGTCGCAAACATTCGGTCGCCGCGCGGCGGATTTCGGTCGCGTCGGCGGTCGGTTCGTCGAGCGTCAGGTCGCGCGTGACGGTGTGGAAGTCGTCGTAGCGCAGCTTGATGCCGATCGTGCGGCCCACGTAGCCCTTGCGCACGAGATCGTCGGCGACACGCACGCACAGCCCCGTAAACGCGCTCGATAACGCCGGTCGATCGTGGCGCGGATGCAGATCGCGCTCGAACGTGGTCTCGCGGCTGATCGACTTCGGCTCCGATTCGACCACCAAGGGCCGCTCGTCGTGACCCTGCGCGACCTGCATCAGCCAGGCGGAATAGCTGCGCCCGAAGTTGTCCTGCAACAACCCGGCGTCGGCGGCGGCCAGATCGCCGACCGTCGCGAGGCCGAGTGTGGTCAGCTTCTGCGCGGCCTTCGGGCCGATGCCGTTGACCTTGCGTACCTGCAGCGGCCACACGCGCAGCGGTATATCGGCCGGCGTGAGGATCGTCAGGCCGTCAGGCTTGTCGAGTTCGGAGCCGATCTTCGCGAGCAGTTTGTTCGGCGCGACGCAGATCGAACACGTGAGACCGGTGGCCTGATGAACGGCGTCCTTGATGCGCCGGCCGATGTCGGCCGGTTCGCCCGCCAGGTCGGTCAGGTCGATATAGATCTCGTCGATGCCGCGATCCTCGATGCGGTCCGTGAACGTCCTGACGGCGGCCTTGAAAAGACGCGAGTAGTGGCGGTATGAATCGAAGTCGGTCGGCAGCAGGATCGCGTCGGGCGCGAGCGCGGCGGCCTTCATCATGCCCATCGCCGAAAATACGCCGAGCGCGCGCGCCTCGTAGGTCGAGGTGGTCACGACGCCGCGGCCCGCGTAATCGCGCAGCTTCGCGAAGCGCCTGCTGCCGTCTTCGAGCACCTGCGGCGCGCTGTTGCGCCCGCCGCCGATCACCACCGCGCGCCCGCGCAACTCCGGATAGCGCAGCAGTTCGACGGACGCGTAAAACGCGTCCATGTCGAGGTGCGCGATGCGGCGGGTTGGCGAATTCATGGGAGGCGAAGCGGGCGATGGCAATGAACGAAAGCGGTGACGGCGCGCGTCGCGACGCCGCCAGCCCGTCATGGTACCTTGCCGCGCTCGCCGCCGGTCAGGGCCGGCACGGCCGGCCGCACGCGTGTCGTTCGACGCGTTGTTGAAAAAGCGGGTTCAGAAACTATGCTTGACACTGAACTCCGCCGCTTGCGTACGGGGTCCATGCCGGGCCGCTGCCGCTCCCGGCGGGTTTCGCCGCGACCGCTTCACCACGGGGCTCGACAGATGATCCAGCGCATGTCGCTGATTTCGGCGTATATCGCACTCGGCTGCGCCGCAACGGTGCTGCCGGTCCTGATCAGCATCTATATCGCGAACGAAGACGTCACACGCCGCGAGCAGCGAGATTTGCGCCAATACGCGGAAAAGGCCGTGATGCGCACGGAACTCGTCACGTATCAGGGTTTTGCGGCGATCGCGGACCTGCAGGCCGAGCACGGCGCGCCGTGTTCGCCGCAATACCTGGAGCGCGCCGCCCATGTGATTTTCAACTACCGCTACGTCCGGGACGCAGGTGCGTACGGCGACGGGCGCTATCTTTGCTCGCCGCTGTTCGGCGACGTTCGGACGCAGAATGTCGAACTGCCGCCGCCGCGCTGGCGAAGCAACGACGGCTACCTGGTCTGGTTCCAGCAAAAGAATCCACTCAGCGACGTGCGCGAGGATATACAGATCGGGCGCAACGGCGAGTACGTGTCAATCGATCCGCAGTCATACGTCGATGTGATGGATCCGGCGGGGAGGCCCATCGCCACGATCAACACCGAACTGAACTCGATCGTCGCGCTGTCGACGGGCGCGGACCCCGACGAGATGCTCCATGCATGGAAGCGGGCGGGGCGCGTCGATAGCGATGAATGGAACTACGCGGTCGCACGTTCGGCGACGCGCGCGCTTGGCGTCGTCGTCAAGGGCCGGCGCACCAGCCTGCTGAGAGACTGGCCCGGCCTGCTGGCGACGTGGCTGTCGATAGGCGTCGCGATGGGCGCCGGGTTCGGCTGGTTCGCGTTCAAACGGATCTCGCGACAGGTGTCGTTCCGGGCATCGCTCGAATGGGCGATCTCGCGCAAAATCATCGACGTCGCCTATCAACCGATCGTGAGTCTCGCGACCAACGAATGCGTCGGTGTCGAAGCACTGGCCAGATGGAATCTGAACGGACGCGAGATCTCGCCGCATATTTTCATTGGGTTGGCCGAGCAGCATGACCTGATCCAGTCGTTGACCGACCTCGTGCTCGCTAAAGCGCTCCACGACCTGACAGAGCTATTGCGTTCGCGGCCGTGGTTCTACGTGTCGGTCAACGTGAGCGGCGAGGATCTGCGCACGCCGCGCTTTCTTAACCTGATCACCGCGAGGCTCGCCGGAACCGGCCTGCGTCCCGCGCAGATCAGGATCGAAGCGACCGAGCGCAGTTGCCTGAACGCCGATGCGACCCGGCAGACGATCGCGGCCTTCCGAAGCGCCGGCCACCCGGTCTATATCGACGATTTCGGCACCGGCTATTCGAGCCTCGCCTATTTGCAGACGTTCATGATCGACGCTCTGAAGATCGACAAATCGTTCGTCGACACGATCGCCCGGGATGCGGCGTCGAGCATCGTTGCGCCGCATATCATCGACATGGCGCACGAATTGGGGGTGGAAGTCGTGGCGGAGGGAATCGAGCGCGACGAGCAGGTCGAATATCTGCTGCGCCGAGGCGTTCAGTACGGACAGGGCTGGCTGTTCGCGAAGGCCATGCGCCGCGAGGAGCTGGTCGCGTGGCTGGAGGCGCGCCGCGCGTCGCACGCGCCGGCGCAGCCCGCGATCCAGTAGTTCGGCGCCCGGCCGTGCCGGGCGCGATGCGCTTACTGCTTGACGCCTTCGGCCTGGATATGCAGCGTGGTCTTCATGTTGAAGCCGTACGCCTTGCCGAAGTCGATGCCGAAATCGTCGCGATTGAACGTCGCGACCGATTCGGTGCCGCACACTTCGCGCTTCAGCATCGGATGCTGGATGCACTTGAACGATTCGATCTTCAGGTTGACCGGTTTCGTGACGCCGTGCAGCGTCAGCGTGCCGATCACTTCGACCGGCTTGTCGCCGTCGAAGCGGATCTGCGTGCCCTTGTAGGTCGCGGTCGGGAACTTCGCGGTGTCGAAGAACTTGTCGCCGACCAGTTCCTCGTTGAGCTTGTCGTTGCCGATGCCGACCGAGGTCAGGTCGATTGTCGCCTCGACCGTGCCGGTCTTCGCCGCGCGATCGAGCACGACGGTACCGCTGCTTTTCTGGAACTTGCCGCGCCAGATCGACAGGCCGCCGAAGTGGTCGGTCTCGAAGCTCGGCGACGTGTGCGTCGGATCGAGCAGGTAGGTTTCGGCGGCGGCCATCGCGTTGAACGAGCATGCAGCGGCGAGCGCGCCGGCGGCGAGCAGGAAGGATTGCTTCAAGTTGGACTCCAGAGGTCGAAGGGTAAGGCGGTGCTGCGGCGTGGTGGGTTATTTCTTCGCCGCGACCAGATGAAATTTGATGACGACTTCGTCGGCGACCACCGACGTGTCTTTCCATTCGCCGGTGCCGACGTCGAACTGCGTGCGCTTGATCGGCAGCGAGCCGTCGAAAGTTTGCGTGGCGCCCTGGCTCGCGATCACGACCGGCACGACGACCGTTTGCGATTTGCCTTTGATCGTCAGCTTGCCGGTCACCTTGTACTGGTTGCCGCCAGCCGGCGCGATCGAGCTCGACACGAAGGTCGCGCTCGGGAAGGCGCCGCTGTCGAACCATTCCTTGCCTTGCGCCTGCTTGTTGTAGTCGTCGGCGCCGAGGTCGTAGCTCGCGGTGTCGATCGACACGTTCGCGCTGCCCGCAGCCGGCTTCGCCGGATCGAAATTCAGTTGCGCGGAGAACTTCCTGAACTTGCCGTCGACGGGCACGTTCATCTGTTTGGTCGTGGCGATGACGCTGCTTTTCGCGAGGTCGACGTCGGCGTGCGCGAGGTTCGCGCCGAGCAGCGCAAGCACCGCCAAAGAAGCGAGCGTCGCGCGACGAGTGGAGAGATAAAAAGGTGTCTTCATGATGGTACGCATCCTATCCGAGCTTCGCGGCCTGATTGCACACCGCGAGGAATTTGATTGCCAACCAGTCGTAACCAATCGACAGGAGTTATGGCTTTCTTCAAGCCGTCATATCGTTATGCGCGGGTCTTCAGAAACGGCACCATGCGCGCGAGCAATCCGTCGCGATCGATGAACTGATGCTTGAGCGCCGCGAGCGCGTGCATCAGCACGAGCGCGAGCAGCGTGTAATTGAGCAGCACGTGCACCGTGCGTAGCGCGGCCTTCAGCGCCTGATCGGGACCGATGATCGTCGGCAGCGGCACGATGCCCAGATACACGACCTGAATGCCGGCCGCCGAGCTGTAGAAGTAGCCGGACAGCGGAATCGCGAGCATCAGCAGATACAGCAGACCGTGCACCAGATGCGCGGCGGCCTTCTGCCACGCGGGCGTCGCGGCATCGAGCGCGGGCGCGCGATGCGTCGCGCGCCACAGCACCCGCAGCAGCGCCAGCGCGAACACGGTCACGCCAATCCATTTGTGCCACGAGAAGTACTTGAGCTTCGTCGGCGTGAAGCCGGGGATATCGGTCATGATCCAGCCGATGTAGAAACCGCAGATCATCAGCGCGGCGACCAGCCAGTGCAGCGCGATCGCCGCGCCGTGGTAGCGCGTGGGAGCGCAAGCGTGTGTTTGCATCGTGTTCTATCCGTTGCTCGCGAGAAGCCGCGTGAGAATGCGGATAGTAGGGATGCCAATACAAACCGAATAGGCGGGTGCGCGGGAACAGATCGTTGTCGCGATGATGTTAATCGTGTGGAAAGGCATGCGCGCTGAAGGTCCGCGCATGAAGGCACGCACACTGCTATGGAGCGCTCGCCGTGGTACCGCTGTGGTAATTTGTTGCCCCGAACAACAAGGTTGCGCGCTTTGCGCAGCCACCGACATAACCCATTATCCGGGCGTCAAGCCGTGAATTCCATTTTTCTTTCCTGGAGTATTGCCGCGTTCGCCACCGCCGGCGTGATCATACGGCCGTTCAAATGGCCCGAAGCCGTGTGGGCCGTCGCCGGCGCGGTGCTGCTCGTCGCCCTCGGCCTATTGCCCTTGCATCTCGCGGTCGAAGCGATCGGCAAGGGCACCGACGTCTATCTGTTCCTGTTCGGCATGATGCTGCTATCCGAAGTCGGCCGCCGCGAAGGGCTGTTCGACTGGGTCGCGGTGCTCGCTGTCAATCATGCGCGCAGTTCGCCGCGCAAGCTGTTCGTGCTCGTGTATCTGTTCGGCGTGGTGATCACCGCGTTTCTTTCCAACGACGCCACCGCCGTCGTGCTGACGCCCGCCGTGTTCGCGGCGGCGAAGAAAGCGAAGACACCGCCGCTGCCGCTGCTGTTCGTCTGCGCGTTCGTCGCCAATGCGGCGAGCTTCGTGCTGCCGATTTCGAATCCGGCCAACATCGTGCTGTACGGCAATCACACGCCGCCGCTGGGACCGTGGATGCTGCGCTTCACGCTGCCATCGGTGCTGTCGATCGCCGCGACCTTCGTGATGCTGCGCTGGACGCAACGCGAGGCGCTCGCTGGCGTCTGCGAGGCAAATCTCGACGCGATCGAGCTCTCGGCGAGCGGGCGCGTCGCGCTCGCGGGCATCGCGGTGACGGCCGGCGCGCTGCTGACGGTCTCCGCCTACGACATCCAGCTCGGCCTGCCGACCGCGATCCTCGGCACGCTGACCGCGCTCGTCGTGCTGATCAAGGAGCGCAGATCGCCGCTGCCGATGATGCGCGAAATTTCGTGGAACGTGTTGCCGCTCGTCGCCGGGCTGTTCGTGCTGGTCGAGATGCTCGATCACACCGGTGTGATCAACCTGTTCGCGGGTGCGTTGCGCCGCGCGACCGAACACAACGAAATGGAAGCGGCTGGGTGGGCCGGCGCGAGCGTCGCGTTCCTCAGCAATCTGATCAACAACCTGCCGGCCGGCTTGATCGCGAGTTCGACCGTGATGCAGGCGCATAGCCCCGAGCGCGTGATCGACGCGCTGTTGATCGGCGTCGACCTCGGGCCGAACCTGTCGATCACCGGCTCGCTCGCGACGATCCTGTGGCTCAACGCGATTCGCCGCGAAGGCGAAGACGTCAGCTTCATGAAGTTTCTGAAAGTCGGCGCGCTGGTGATGGTGCCCGCGCTCGTGCTGGCGCTTGGGGCGCGGATATTAACTGGCTGAACGGATGCAGGACCCGCCCGCCATCAGCGGGCTTGTGCAGGAACCGACGCGCGTCGCGCCGGCGAGCTCGTCCAGTCGCGCGCCGACCGAGCGCAGCCTTGCTTCGAGGTGGGCGACGCGCTGGCGTTGCGCGGGCACCATCGACGAACGGTTCAACGCATGCAGCCGACGATGCCAGTACGACAACGGAAAACGGTCGCGCCCAGAAAGTGCGTTGAAAACGACTTCGAGGTGGGCGATTTCCTTGTCGATATCTTGGTAGCTCATCACAAAGGTCCAGGAAAGAAGGTGGGATAAGGGGCGCGCGAACCTGACAGGGATCGCAAGGTCCGTTCCATCCCGCCTATATGTAGTCAATATCAGCCGTGCCGGCGCAGAGCGCCACATCGGGCGCGCGCCTGGCGCGGTGCGCGATGGTAAGAAGCGGCAAACTCCATGCAAGCTTTACGCGGCGCTCCACCTTTCAACGGGACAACGGGAATTCACCAGGCGTGCCGGCGAGGCACGTGTCCTATGCTGAGTCAACGGCGTGGGTCGGTCTCGGGGCGATCGAAACCGCCCGCGCGACGGCCCGGCGCGCGCTTTCAACGCGGCGCGATCACGAGCGGTTGCGCATAGCTGACCGTCGGCGCGGGCACTACCGCATAGTTGAGCGCGGGCGGCACGACCACGGCAGCGGCGGCCGTCGTGCTGGCCGGCTGCCCGGGCGGCGCCGCGACGATGGTCGCGGCCGCCACAGGCACGGCGACAGGCGGTGCCGATACGTACACGGGATTGACCGGCACCGGGTAGTAGACCGGCCGCGGCGGCGGCGCGTAAACGACGGCGGCGGGCAGATAGACGACGACTCGCGCGTAGGCACCGGAAGAACAGGCGAGACCGATGGCGGTGAAAGTCGAGGCGCAGGCGAGACGGATAGTCATTTGGGACTCCTGATACGTGAATGCCGACGAACGGCAGACGGAACGATACGCAGCAGGCCCGCAAAACGAAACCGCGAACTCATTTCATTCGATGTCAAGCTGCAGCGGCACCCGGTGC
This sequence comes from Paraburkholderia sp. 32, assembly GCF_050435345.1. Taxonomy (NCBI): domain Bacteria; kingdom Pseudomonadati; phylum Pseudomonadota; class Betaproteobacteria; order Burkholderiales; family Burkholderiaceae; genus Paraburkholderia; species Paraburkholderia sp. 32. The sequence continues at coordinate 3,181,059 of NZ_JBNDKD010000001.1, read as the reverse complement.
CGTGACATGATTCGACATGATTCTCGAATTGCGATCGCGCGGCGTCTGACCAACAATTCGGCCTGTCATCGAAACGGCTCGCGGCACCCAGGCAGGCGACGGTCGATGTTCCAACCGAAGGAGTCAGTCATGAAGAAGTTGCTCGCCACCGTGCTGCTGTGCTGCGCGTCCACCGTCGCGTTCGCTCAGGCCGCCGCGCCGCAAGGTATCAGCCAGCAGCGGATGGAGCGCATGGAGCAGCAGTTGCAAACGCGTTTTTCAAGCGCGAACACCACCCACGACGGCGAGCTGACGCGCGACCAGGCAGCGGCCGGCATGCCGCTGCTCGCGCGTCATTTCGACGAGATCGACACGCAGAAGGCCGGCTACATCACGCTCCCGCAGATCGAGGCATTCATGCAGGAACGCGGGGCCGCACACTGAGCGGCTCGGTTATCGAGGAGCTTTCGGATGGAACGCCCCGCCAGGATCATCGTGCTCGACGACGAAGCCGAGTTGCGCAACATGCTGCTGCGCTTTCTGCGCGGTCATGGCTTCGACGTGCGCGCGGCCGAGGACGGCAAGCGCCTGAATCGCTACCTGGAGCGCGAGCCGTTCGACCTGCTGATACTCGATCTGATGATCGGCGAAGAGGACGGCCTCGAGATCTGCGCGAAGCTGCGCGCTCAAGGGCAGACCTTGCCGATCCTGATGTTGACGGCGAAGGGCGATCCGCTCGATCGCGTGACCGGCCTCGAAACCGGCGCCGACGACTACCTCGCGAAACCGTTTCTGCCGCGCGAACTGGTGGCGCGAATCAATGCGTTGCTGCGCCGCCAGAAGATGGCCGCGGGCGACCTCACGCTGACGTCGCAGCGCGTGCGTTTCGGCGACTTCACGCTCGACATCGGCAAGCAGGAGCTGTCGCGCGCGGGCGAGCCGCTCGAGATTCATTCCGCGCAGATGCTGCTGCTGGTCGCGCTCGCGTCGTCGCCGAATCGTGCGGTGAGCCGCGACAACCTGCTCGCGCGTGCGCGAGGGCGCGACCATGACGCGCTCGATCGCAGCATCGACGTACAGGTGCTGCGGCTGAGGCAGATCGTCGAGGACGATCCGTCGAAGCCGCGTTTCATTCGCACCGTCTGGGGCGTCGGCTATATGCTCGTCGCCGATGTCGAATCATGATGCGCTCACTGTCGCGCGCACTGCTGCCGCGCACGCTGCTCGCGCGCAATATCGCGCTGTTGATCGCGCTCGTGATGCTGAGCCAGATCTGCTCGATCGTCGTGCTGCTGCATTACGTGCAGCGGCCACGCGTCGAACGCGCGGCGGCCGTGTTCGCGACCTACGTGACGACGCTCGACAACCTGCTCGCGGCCACTCCGCCCGCCTCGCGCGCGGCGCTGACCGCGCGTCTCGACGCGCGCGAGCAGTTGCCGCCCGAAGCGACGGACACACCGCCGCACGATCTGTTGCGGGTGTACAGCACCTATCAGCGCGGCGTTTTCATCGACAGCCTGCAAAAGCATCTGCCCGCCGATATGCCCGTGCGGTGGCAGACCGAGGGCGCGCAGCGGCTGTGGATTCGCATGCATGCGCCGGCTGCCGGGTCCGACCACGCGGCCGGTTCGTTGGCCAGCGCGCCATACTGGATCGCGCTGCCGGTTCCCGAGGACGCGCAGGGCAGCGGCCTCGAAGCGGCGATCTTCCTGTCGTTGGGTCTCGGCGTGCTCGCCGCGCTCGCCGGCTACGCGATCCAGCTGCACCTGAACGAACCGTTGCACGAGCTCACGCAAGCGGCGCGGCGCGTCAGCGCCGGCGACCTGCCCGCGCCGCTGCCCACCGACGGCCCCGCCGAAATCGCCGCCGTGGGCAGCGCTTTCAATCAGATGACGCGCGCGTTACAGGACGCCGAAGCGACGCGCGCGTTGATGCTCGCGGGCATCTCGCACGACATCCGCACGCCGTTGACGAAGCTGCGCCTTTCGATGGCGATGGCGATGCCGCAGGGGGCCGACAGCAGTTTCGTGATCGCCGCCGAATCGTATCTCGATCAGATCGAGACGATTCTGCAGCAGTTCATGGATTACGCGGGCAGCGGCGAGCGCGAGGAAGCGCAGCCCGGCGATCTGAATGCGCTGATCGAACGGCTCGCGGGCGACTTCGCGGGGCTCGGGCACGAGTTCGACCTGTCGCTGGGCAGCTTGCCGGCCGTTCGATATCGGCCGATCAGCATGATGCGGCTGCTGATGAATCTGATGCAGAACGCGATCGTCTACGGCGGCAGCGGGCTTGCGGTGCGCACGTGGGCGACGCAGGACGCGGTCACGGTTGCGGTCGGCGATCGCGGTAAAGGTTTGACGGCGGAGGAGTTGGAGAAGCTGAAGGCGCCGTTCCAGCGCGGCCGCAATGCGCGTGCGCATAGCGGCGGCACGGGGCTGGGGCTGTCGATCGTCGATCGGATCGCGCGGCTGCACGGCGGCGGCCTGCAGTTTCATCCGCGCGACGGCGGCGGCCTCGAAGTGTGGGTCGTATTGCCGGTCGAGGCGGCATGATGGGATGAGGCGGTGGCGTTCTTGCCGCTCACTCGCGATCGACCCACGCGTCGAGCCCGACCCGAAACGCAACGCCCGCGATGACCGGCACCGTCAGCATCAGGATGATGCCGAAGTTCGGGATCTCGTCGCCGTACATGATCGGGTTGTACAGCACGACGCCCGACACGATCGTGAACATCACGACGCCAATGGCGACCATCAGGAGATTGCGCACGGACATGGACAGCGTCTTGCGTTTCGGCTTGTCCGTCGTGTCGTGAGCGCCGGGTGCTTCGTCGTGTTGGGCAGGCATGATGGTTCTCGTGGCAAAAAATGCGGCATCGGAAGCGGGTGCGGCGGGCACCGCGCCCGGCATCATACCCGCACCCGCGCGGCTGATGCAGATCGGGGCCGCGCCGTTGCGGTACTCATCCTTACCAACAATATATGCCATTCCAGGCCGCGATTTCAGGCGTCGGCAGTCGACCCCGCCGGAGGCGCCGAATCCGCGCGAGACGCCGATACAAGCGCGCAACCGCTCAGGCCGAGCTCGTCGAGAATCGCGCTCATCAAGCCCGTGCGGCGCCATTGCAGCCACCTGATGTAGCACGTCTGCGACGGCGGAAACGTGCCGGGCAGCCGATGCCATTTCTCGTTGCGCGTGACGACCCACAGAATCGCGTCCAGGATCTCGCGCGGAGGACGCGCGGGCCGGCCCAGACGTTTCTTCGGGTCCTGCTTGAACAGATGACTGATGCGCGCCCAGGCGTCATCGGAAAGAGGAAGATCTAGCATGCCGCGAACACCTGACTGACCGGTTTATGTCGATCTTACGGTTTGGGCGGTTCCTTCTAATTCCGGATTTACACGGGGTTTGGCCCGCTGAACCGCGGATTGCTTCGCGTCCGATGATGCTAGCGTTGCTTTCCTGACCTTCATCTGCGACGCGCCGGGGATTACCGCGACCACGTTGAAGGAGCTGACGCTGATCTCCCTCATAGCATCTAGGACGCCGCTTCGGTGTGGTCGAGCCATTGCGCGAACTCGTGTCGCAACTGCGCGATATCGAGCGGCTTGCCGAGTAGCCGTGCACCCGGAATCGCCGCCCCGATCTCCGCGCTGCGACCGTAGCCCGACACCAGCAGCACGCGTATCTCCGGCTGCACGCGCCGCACCGCGCGCGCGAGTTCGTGGCCGGACATGCCGGGCAGCGTGAGGTCGGTCAACAGTACGTCGTAGCGTTGCATGTTCGCGAGCGGCAACGCTGCTTCCGCGCTCGCGACCGCGGTGCAAGCGAGGCCTAACGCGCCGAGCAGTTCGCCGAGCGCCTCGCGCGATTCGGTGTCGTCCTCGACGAACAGCACGCGCGCGGCTTCGTGGGCCCCACGCGGCTGGATCGGCTTGTGCGGCTTTTTCTTCGGCTCTTTGTTCGACGCTTTCCGCGGGCCCTTCGCAGTAGCGCACGTGTTGGCGCTTTCGTACGCGGCGGGCGGCACGCATGCGGCGATACGCGCTTCGCGCATCCCGGCCGCGAGGTCCGCGCGCGCGGCGCCCGCGCGTAGAACGTTACGCACCAGACGGGCAAGATCGTCGCGCCGGTACGGCTTCGACAGCAGCGTGATACCCGCGTCGAGCTTGCCGTGGTGGACGATTTCGTCGCGCGTATAGCCCGACGTGAACAGCGTAGGCAGCGGTGGCGTGCGCGCGGCCGCGCGTTGCGCGAGCTCGACGCTCTTCAGCTTGCCGGGCATCACGACGTCGGTGAACAGCAGATCGATCGGCATGTCGCTGTCGATGAATTCGAGCGCCGCGTCGCCGTTCGACGCGGTCAGCACCTTGTAGCCGAGCTGCGCGAGCATTTCGACCGCGGTCAGCCGCACGTCGGCATCGTCCTCGACGACGAGTATCGTTTCGCCGCCGCCGACCGGTGCCGCGGTGCCATCGACGGTCTCCGGCGTCTCCGCCTCGCAGCAGCGCGGAAAGAACAGCGACACCGTGGTGCCGTGTCCCACTTCGCTTTCTATCGACACATGCCCGCCGCTTTGCCGCGCGAAGCCGAACACCATGGACAGGCCAAGGCCGGTGCCGTGGCCATCGGGTTTGGTCGTGAAGAACGGCTCGAACACGCGTTGCAGCACTTCGGGCGGCATGCCCGAGCCGGTGTCGGCAACCGAGAACTCCACGTATTCGCCGGGCGACAACTCCGGCTTGCCGCGGCAGAACGCGGCGTCGAGCGTGCGGTTGGTCGCGCGCACGGTCAGCACGCCGTCGGCGCGCATCGCGTCGCGCGCATTGATCGCGAGATTGAGCAGCGCGTTTTCGAGCTGGTTGCGGTCGACCTGCACGTTCCACAGATCGTCGCTGAGCACCGTGTCGATCCGCACCGTTTCGCCGAGCGCGCGATGCAGCATCTCGCTCATGCCGGTCAGCAGGCGGCGCGGATTCAGCACGGTCGGCGACAGCGGCTGACGCCGCGCGAACGCGAGCAGATGTGCGGCTAGCTTCGCGCCGCGTTTGACGGCATCGGTCGCGGCGGATAGACGCCGCTGCGCTACCGGGTCGTCGTTGGCGTCGGCGGCGAGCATCTGCAGATTGCCGTTGATCACCTGCAGTACGTTGTTGAAGTCGTGCGCGACGCCGCCCGTCAGGCTGCCGATCGCTTCCATCTTCTGCGCCTGGCGCAGTTGTTCCTCGGCGAGCGTGCGCGCCGCGATCGAATCGGCGACGCGCTGCTCGAGCGTTTCGGTCAACTGAAGAAGCTGCTGTTCGGCGATCTTGCGATCGTGAATGTCGATCAGCACGCCCGGAAAGCGCGTCGGTTCGCCGTGTTCATCGAACTGGCAGCGGCCGTTCGCCTGTACCCACATATAGCCGCCGTCAGGCCGCCGGATTCGGTACTCGGCGCGAAACGGCTCGCCGCTGCGGATCGCTTCGGCGGTCAGGCGGTCGTTGAGCGCCTGGTCGTCGGGGTGGATCATCTGCGTCACGGCATCGCGCGCGACGCCCTTCGACGCTTTGTCGCGCGCAAACAGGAAGGTCCGCGCGAAGCGTTCGTCGCCCGTGACCTCGCCGGTGCGCACGTCGAGCACCCAGGTGCCGAGCACCGCGCCGGTGTTCAGAGCGAGCTGCAGGCGTTCGTTGGTCTCGTGCAATTCGGTTTCGGCTTGCTGGCGCATCCGCTCGGTCAGCACGCGCCCGGTGGTCTCGACGACCATCGCGAGCACGCCGGCCGGCGCGCCGCTGTCGCCCGCGACCGGGCTGTAGTACAGATCCATCCACACGTCTTCCGGCTTGCCGTCGCGCAGCAGCATGAGCGCCTTGTCGCGATACGACAGCGTGCCGCCCGCGAGGCAGGTGACCATCACGTGATGGTTGAAATCGGCGACTTCGGGCCAGCCGTCTTCGACCGGACGGCCGAGCAGATACGGATGCCGCCCGCCCGCGAAGAGCGCATAGGCGTCGTTGTAGATCATGTAGCCGGGCTCGCCCCACAACAGCACGAGCGGCACCGGCGAGGCGAGCATCATCTGGACCGTCGAGGTCAGACTGCGCTGCCAGTTTTCGATCGCGCCGAGGGTGGTGGCGCGCCAGTCGAATTCGCTGATGCGTCGCGCCATCTCGCCGCGCCAGCCAGCGCAGCCGCAGTCTTGTGCCGGAAAAGGCATGCAGCGCTCCACGTGAAATCACGTCGAAAATGATTGGCTCTTGACCGAAGCGTCGAGGGTTCGCGCGCGTTGCGCAGCCTCGCGAACCCCAAATATTGTAGGGCACAACGCCTTGTCGTTGATGCATCGCAGACGCTATTCGGGGTTTTGCCGGGTAAGCACCCGTGTCCGAAACCGTACCAATTTGGCACCTCGTTCGATGCGCGGGCGACATTTACCGCGAGGCGCGTTTGCTGCGCGGCGAAAGCGGCAGAAGCGCCCGCATTTCCGGCGTGGCTCGATACCTTCGCGTAGGGCGTGGTCGTGCCCGCTGTCAGGTGCGAATCGTGCTGCCGTCCCCGATTCCTGCGCGAGCTTCGAACGTCAATGGAACGCACCGTACGATGGCGAAGGAAAACATCACACGATATCCACTCCCCAAACCCGCCGTCGAGCTCGTGAGCAGCCACGAGGCCGGCTATCTCGAGCATGGCCGGCGCTATGCAATGGAGTGCGAACGAAAGTGAGGGCGGGGGCGACGAGGCTTGCGATTCATCGAATGCAAGCCGCGACCTCACCCAACGAGTGCGTCCGTCAGTTGGACAGCGACAGATACTGCGACGTCAACGGCACCGGCGGGAACGGCTGCAAGCCGGTCTGCTTGTTGAAGCTGTAGCGCACGTACACGGCCGCGAGCCACTCGCGATATTCATAGGCATTGCCGAGCGACGCGGTCGCCCCGACCGCGAGCTGCGGCGCGAGCTGATATTCACCGACGCCGCTGATCGAATACGACACGCCGGTCTTGCTCTGACCCGGGTAGACGGCGGTCAGACCGTTGCCGAGGGATTGCGCGGCGGCCGCCGCGTCGCCTTGCCGCGTCGAGCCGTCGTTCAGCGGGAAGTAGTTCGACGCATCCTCGCGATAATGCTGCACGCCGATCGACCCCTTCACGTCATATGTAAACAGGCCCGCGCGGCCCGACCATTCGACCGGCAGATTCAGGATCACGTACTGCTGCGGACTGAAGTAGCCGCCCTGGCCATAAGTGAAGTACGACAGATTGCGGTTGTAGCCCATGATCGTCGTGTTCACGCCGACCGTCAGCGTCTGGTCGGCGTCTTTCAGCAGACGCGTGTAGACGCCGCCGCCGCCCTTGATCGCGTTGTTGCTCGGCACGTTGGTGCCCATGTAGTGCTGATACGACGCGTTCACGTACAGGCCGCTCGTGCCGTCGTCCCAGCTGAGGCTGGCAAGCGCGCCGTTCGACGTGACGCCGCCCCATTCGAGGCCGGCGGCCGCATCGCGCGCGCCCGCGTACGACAGCAGGCTGTCCGTCACCGCGCGTCGCGCGACCGCGATCGAGTACGAGACCTTGTCGGTGATGCCGCCGTTGTATTGCGCGCCACCGACGATGTTGGTCTCGCGCAAGCCGATCGGCGTCACGCCGATATCGCCGCTGATGCTGCGACTGTCATAGCCGACGGACAGGCCCACACCGCTCGCGGTCTGGCTGCCGTAGTTGTTGGTGCCGTTCTGCGCCGCCGATTTCGACGACGCGCTCGAAAGCCCCGCGCCGAAGCGCGCGAGCGTCGACGTGCTGTTCGACGCGGTGCCTGCGTCGAGCGTGACCGGGGTCGCGGTCACGACCACGTGACCGTTGCCCGCCTTGATACGCCCCTGAATCGGCGCCTCGATGTCGGTGAGCGACGACAGTCCGTCCTCGCCGACGCGATTGCGGAAGATCAGGCCGCCCGACACGGTGCTCGACTGCTCGCGATTGACCTGCGCAAGCTCCTCGGCGACGCCGAGCGTCTGCGCGTTCGCGACGTTCGACTGCGGGTTGTTCTGCGCGTTGCTGCCGGGCGGGTAGTACGGCTGCGCGTAGCCGGCCGGCGGTTGCGGAATGTACGGCTGCTGCGCGTAGTAGCCCTGGTTCGGGTAAGGCTGCTGTTGATAGGGCTGTTGCGGCGGGTACGGCTGATACGGCTGCGCGTAGCCCTGCTGCTGCGGATACGGCGGCGGCTGCGCGTAGACCGGCGCGGGTTGGCTCGTTTTCGCCGTGCTCTTCTTGGCGCTCTTCTGCGTGCTCGTGCGTGTCGATCCGTACGGCAGCGCCGTCGTCGACGCGGCGTTGGCCTGCGCTTGGCGCGCGGCTGGCGACATAGGCCACGGTGTGGCCGCATAGCCCTCCTGCGCGCCATAGGGCTGCTGCCCGTACGCCGGTTGCCCGTATGCCGGTTGCCCGTACGCCGGTTGCCCGTATGCCGGTTGCTGCGGATACGCTTGCTGCTGCGGGTAAGGCTGCGGCTGCGGATACGCTTGCTGCTGCGCATAGGGCTGCTGCCGCGCATAGCCCGCGTCGTACTGCTGCCGCGGCATCGGCTGCCCAGGCACCTGACCTTGCCCGGGATAAGGCTGCAACGGCGCGCCCGTCTGGCTCGATCCGTTGGATTCCTGTCCGTAGCCGCCGACCTCGGCGGCGGAGCGGGGCGCTCCGTACGGTGCGGCGACCGGCGCGGGCTGTGCGGCAGGCGCGTTATAAGGCGTCGCGGCGGGCGCCGTATAGGGCGCGACATAGGGCGCGACATACGGCGCGGGCTGAAGGGGCGGCGGATAGTTCGGCACGGTCTGCGTCGGCGAGGAAGACTGCGTATTCAGGAACGGAAGCGCGGGACGCGCGGCATTGTCGGCGACGCCCGAAGGGACGATCGCCGTTTTGCCTTCGAATGGATTGGTGCCCGGCAGCGGCGTCGCGCCGATCTGGTTCATCGCCGCTTCCCAGCCGCGCGGCACGTTGGTGCCTGCGTTGCGGGGCGCGTTCGCCGCCAGCGGCGTATTGGCCGCGACCAGCGAGCGTTGCAGATAGGTCGACGCGAGCGACAGCTTGCCCTGGGCGCGATACATGCGCCCCACGGTCGCGAGCACCCCCGGGTCGTTGGGCGCGAGGGCGAGCGCCTGGTTCGCGAGCGTTTCTGCGTAGCTGAACTGCTTCGCGCCGGCCGCGGCCGAGATCGCCGCCTGCAGCAGATTCAGATCGTCGGGGCGGCGCTGCAGCGCGACGCGGAAGCTAGTGAGCGCGTTGCGGTCGTCGCCCGCACTCGCATACATGCGGCCGAGCGCGGCCTGCAGGTCGGGGTTGTCGGGCATCGCGGCGAGCCACGGCGCGATCACGTCGTAGGCGCTCGCGAGATCGCCGCGCAGGCGTACCGCGTCGGCTTGTCGGATGACGATGCCGAGATTCAGGTTGTTGAAGTCAATCCGCTGTTGCGTCGTCAGTTGCATGCCTTGCAACTGGCGCATCACGGCGCCGAGCTCGGCCTGCTGGTTGGCCGCGGACAGAATGCTCGCGTATTGCAGCAGCAGATCGGTGTTGCCGGGCGCCGCGCTCATCGCGCCGCGCACGAGTGCGAGCGCGCGGGTCGGGTCGCCGGCCTGCTGGTAGGCGCCGGCGATCACGCCGATCAGCTCGGGGTTGTTGCCGGCCACCGGCTCGGCGGCGCGCAAGGTCGCGATGGCCTGCTGCGTCTGGCCGTTCTTCGCCATGCGCGTCGCGAGGTCGGCCTGCCGATGCACCCACAGCCGATGCTGCAACGTCGTCATCGCATCGGTGCGCTGTGCGGGCGCAATACGGTCGAGCTGCGCGAGACCGGTCGACCAGTCCTGCGTTTCCGCCGACAGCAGCGCGCTCGCGTACAGCGCATCGGTCATGTCCGGATGCGCGGCGAGCAGACCGTCCATCATGCTGCGCGCATTCGCGACCGCGCCCTGGCGCACGTAGATGCGCGCGAGGTCGAGCCGCAGCCACGGATCGTCGGGCTTGTTCAGCAGCGCGTCTTCGAACAGGCTGCGCGCGCTGCCGAGATCGCCGCGCGCTTCGGCCGCGCGCGCCTGCGCTGCCTGCGCGTCGCCGCGCAAACGGTCGATGCCGCCGACCTTCGCCTGTTGCTGCGCGTTCAGCTGATTGGCGAACCGCAGCGCCTCGTCGGCACGGCCCTGCGCGGCGAGCGCACCGACGAGGCCGCGAATCGCGTCCGGGTTGTCGGCCTGGCGGCGCAGTGCCATCCGGTATGCCTGCTCGGCGCCGGCCGGGTCGCCGGTCGTGAGCAGCATTTCACCGAGCTGCACCTGGGCGGTCACGTCGGACGGATTCAGCGCGATCGCGCGCTCGAACAGTCCCTTCGCCTTCGCGAACTCGCCATTGCTGCGCGCGCCGATCGCTTCGCTCGTGTAGGTCCAGTAGGTCGCGCTGTCGAGCGCGGTTTTCCAGCGCGCCGGATTCGGTCCGCGCGAGGCACGCTCGAGGTAGTTGCGCGCCTCGGCGAAACGCTCCTGCTTCAGCGCCGCGATGCCCATGCCGCCGAGCGCGTCGGTATCGTTAGGACTGTTCGCGAGTACCGACGAGAACCTGGCGCGCGCGCTCACGATGTCGTCGCGGTCGAGCGCGGCGAAGCCGTCGGCGATCACGCGGCCGCGCGCGTCGGCGGCGGCGTTTTCCTGCGCGCGCGCGCGCGCCGCGCTGTCCTGCTGCACCATCGAATCGAAGCGCGCCTTCACGGCGGCATCTTCGCCGGCGGTCTGGAAGTACGACTCGTACAGCGCGGCGTCCGAGGGCCGCGCGTCGAGCCACAGCAGCGCCTGGCGCCAGCTCTTTTTCGCCGCCGCGCCGACCGAGGTGTCGCCCGCGAGCTTTTGCAGCCGCGCGATACCGTCGCGCCGCGTGACGTCGCGATAGGTCAGATGCTGCGCGTACGCGAGTGCGAAGCGCGGGTCGTTGGGGTTGTCGTGGGCGAGCTGTTCGAGGCCGCGGCGTGCTTCGTCCCAGCCTTGCGGCGTCGCCGACAGCGCCTGGTAATACTCGAGCTGCAACTGGGGCGTGGCGGGCTTGCCGGCCAGCGCGCGCTGATACTCCTGCGCCGCGCTCGCGCTCTGACCGGCTTGCGCGAGCCGGCGCGCCTCGCTGATGGTCTGGTCGCGCGGGCTCGTTTCGCCAAGGCGGCGGCCGAGCTCATCGAGATTCGGATAATTCGGCGCGGCCGCCTTCAGCCGCGCGAGGTACTGCTGCGCGCCGGCGCCGTCCTTGCGGTCGGCCAGCACCATGCCCATGCCGAACAGGGCGTCGGGCTGCTTCGGATCGATGCTGAGCACCTTCTGCCAGGCCTGCTCGGCGAGGTCGCCGCGCTGATGCGACTGCCAGTACTTGCCCTGATCGATCAGCACTGTCAGCGGATCCTTGCTCGCCTGCGCGAGCGCATCGGGGGCGGCCGCGGCCGCGCACAAGAGCGCGCCGACGCACAGCGCGATATGCAGCGACCCGGCGAGGGCATTCAATCGCATGCGGTCCTCCAGGCGGGCACGAGACCGCCGGCTTCATCGAAGCGATAGCGGCCATCGATGAACCCCGTGCCGAACAGACCCAACACACGATCGTAGTACACCGGTTCACGGCCCGGAACGTTCGCGTCGAGCGCGGCGAGCCGCGTGCGCGCGAGGCCGAGTCCGTGCTCGTCGCCCAGTGTCTTGAAGTAGGGCGCGAGCGCGCCCCAATAGCTGAGTGGGCCTTCGCCGCTCGCCGCGCCGGTGGTCGACGACACCTTCTCCGGCGGGAAGCCGTTCTGCGCGACCTTCGCGCGCATGCCGCCGAGCGCGCCGAGCCACGGCTTCGCGAGCGGATCGGCGGGCGAAGCGAGGCCGGCCCACAGATAGACGCGGATCGCATCGTAGCTGCCGACGTCGCCGTTCTTCGGATCGACGACGAACCGACCGTTTTGCCACGCCGCCCAGTCAGGCGCGAAGCCTTGCGGCGACACGGTTTTGACGAACTGATAAGCGTTGTCGGCGAGCTTGGCCCACGGGCCGTCCGGCACCTCGTGCGCGAGCGCGCGCAAGACCGGCAGCGGCAGATAGCTCGGATTCAGACGCGTGACGTTGCCGTTCCTGAAGCCCTGCGCCCCCGGCAGCAGCATCGGCCCGAGGCCAGATAGATTCGCGACTTCGTCGCGCGCGATGCGCTCGGCGAGTGCCTGGCCCAGTTGCGTGTAGGCGGGGTTGTGCCACAGGCGGCCGGCCTGCAGCAGATCGTAGGCGATCCAGAGGTCGGAATCCGATGCCGAATTCGGATCGAGCACGCCGTACGAGCCGTCCGGCTTCTTGCCCCATTGCCATGCGGGCAGCCGCAGGTTCTGGACGTCGAACTGGTTGCCCGCGAGATTCGCGCGGGTCCAGCCGAGCAGCTTGTCGAAGGTCGCGCGGTCGTTGGCGACCAGCGCGAAAAAGAGCGCGTAGGACTGGCCTTCCGAGGTGGTCTGCTGGGCCGGCGTCGAGTAATCGATCACGCGGCCGTCGGCCTGGACGAAGCGTTGCACGAAGCTTTGCCAGGCGCCCCAGTCGCCGCATGCAGCGCCGTTCTGCGCGGCCTGAGCGGCGCCGCTCAAACCCGCCAGATTGGCCGACGCCGTCATGCCGATACCGAGCGCGAGCGCAAAAGAGGTTCTTCTGCTGATCCGAAACCGCATTCGAGTCATATCCATCAGTCCTTCAGTCGACGCGCGGCGATCGCGCGAAGCGTCCGGTAGCACAAGGCCGCGATGATCAGCGCGGCGAGCACGCCGCCGAGCAACAGCAGCAGCGGATGCGACGACAGTGCCCAGCGCAGATACTCCTGCGGCGACAGACGGCCCACGTAGTATGCGGTGCCGTTCGACGTGATGGTGACGGCGCGGCCATGGATCACGGCCATCGCGCCTTGAATCTTCGGCAGCACGTCGGCGTCGAGCAGCGCGGCGGACAGATCGGCATCCGACGGGCCGGCCGCGCTGATCAGCGCAACCGCGCTGCGGCCTCGCTGCAGCGGCGACTCGAAGCCGGTTAGCAGCGCCGCGCCGTTCGAGCTGACCATCGTCAGATCGGCACGCGCGGGCGTGCGCTCGACGCCGCGCTCGCCGTGCCACCAGTCCCGCAGCTTGAACACGAGGTCGGTGAGCTGGAACGTGTGCGCGGCGCCGTCGCTGGAGAACGGCATCGACTTCGACCAGCGCTGCAACAGCGGCTGCTTGCCAGGCGCGCCGAACACCAGCAGGTCCTTGTCGGCGAGGCGCTCGACGTCGGCCGCATGGGTGACGGTCACGCCGGAGACCGGATAGCCGGTCGATTCGCCCATCCGGCCCATCGTCAGCAGATACAGGCTGTAGTCGCTCGCGTCCGGGTCGTCCGGCAGCACGACGGCGGTCTCGGAGAGGTCCGCCATCCGCGTGAACGGAAAGCCGCTGTTGGCGAACGCGGCCAGATCGGGCAGCGCCATGTAGTGCGGGAACGACGACAGGTCGATCGTCGAGTTCGGATCGATCGCGCCGACCACGTTCTGCAGCAGGCGGCCCGCGCATTCGCCGGTGTTCGGGATGTCGTAGTAGAAGTGCAGCCGCAGCTGTATGCGCGGCGTCATCAGCAGCGGCGGGATGCGGATGTTGCGGCGCGCGTCGGCGGTGCCGTCGGGCATGATGAGGTTGAAGTAGCGGCTCAGGTCGAACACCGACGCAGGGCGCGCCGGAATCGGCAGCGCCTGCACGAAGCCGTTGTTCACGCTGATGTTCAGCGACGAGCGGTCGCGCGCCGGCCGCACCGTGTAGCGGTAGCGCAGATCGATCGGCACGCCGCGCGTGTGCCACATGAACAGATCGGGCGGCACCCGCATGTTGATGCGCACCGCGTCGGCGTCGTAGCCGAACACGGTCAGGTCTTTCGGATCGGCGAGCTCGCCGAAGCGCACCGCGCGGTCGGTCGGCAGCCAGTTCGGCGCGTCGTACGGCACGCGCGGCGTAATTTCGTTCAGCGACGTGATCGTGGCGCTCGCGCCGGACAGCGCGCTATGGCCGATCCCGAGCGACTTCGCGGCGGTCTTCAGCTCGGCCTCGTTGCGGCCGAGCACGAGCAGCAGCTTGCCGCGCGCGTTCGCGTCGCGCTCGACCACCGCGATGGTCGGCCCGGTGATCTCGGGAATCGTCACGCCGGCCGGATGCTGGTCGCTGGTCGCGAACACGACCGCGTTGCCCGACAGCGGCGCGTTGTCGAGCTGGGTGGGAAACACCGCGCCGCGGTAGCCGGCGAGCGAGCCGAACCACGACGCGACGATGCCGGCGGCTTCGAGCGTGCCGTTGCCCGGCTTCTGCGCGAGCACGAACGGCAGCTCGAGGCGGCGCACGTCGCGGCGGTCGAAAAACGGCTGCGGCAGCGCGGCCAGCTCCGCTTTCGTCGCGAGCGACGAGTAGGTCAGGTCGAGCGAACTCGCGTTGCTGATCGTCGCCCACAGCGACGAGTTGGCGGGGTCTTCGCAGGCCGTCGTGTAGTGGCCGATCAGCTGCAGGTTCAGGTGGTTGAAGTCGGTGATGAAGCGCGGATCGATCGTGATCTCGCGCGCGACCAGCATGCCGGCCTGCTCGTGCGGCAGCGGCAGTGTCGCCGCGACTTCGCCGTTGACCAGCACCTTCAGCTGCGACAGGTTCGCCAACAGCGCGGGCGAATAACTGTAGATCAGATGCAGCGTCGCGCCGGTCACGACCTCGTCGCCGCGCACCGAGAACGCGATGCCGTTCTGTCCGTCGACGCCGCGCAATTGCAGCGGGTCGAGCGCGCCGAAGTCGGCGAACGTCAGCGTCTGGCGGCGGCCGCCGGGCACCAGCGTGCCGGGCTCGGCGGTGGTCGGCGTGCGCATGCCGAGCGCCTTGACGGACGCCGCCGCGAGCGCGGGCGTCGGCGTGGCGAGCTGGCCCTGGGCGATCGGGTTCGGATCGAACGGCACCGCCGCGCTCGGCGCGGGCACGTTGCCGACACCGGTCGCGACTTGCGGGGTTTGCGGCGCGCCGGCGGGTGCCGCCGCGTCCGACGCCGGTTTGGCCGCGGCGGCGGCAGGGCTGGCCGCTTCAGCGAGCGGCACGAACGACGCCAGCGCGGTCTGCAGCGCGAGCCAGCAGGCGACGCCGCGCATGATTCGCCGCGAGTGTCGCAAGCCGCGACAAGCAAACAGGCGCGATTGGGGTCCAGTGCTGTTGCGCCCGTGTGCCGGGCGTTCGATATTGTCCGTGGCCATCCGGTAGCCCATAGATCAGTCTTTCGTTTTTAGCTTCTTGACGTCCGCGGGACGGCTTTTGATCGAACTGCGCAAGTCGTCGTACAGATGTTCGAACAGCCCCGCGATGCCGCGCACGCCGACCTTCAGCACGTGCGACAGACCGCGCAGCGGGGTGTCCGTCTCGCGTCCCTCGGCCCAGCCGGTCCACGCGTCCGCGCGGGCGAAAGTGGTTTTGATGAACTCGTACTCCTGTTCGCGCGACATCGACGAAAAGCGCAGCCCCACGCGTCCCGGCTCGGTAAAACTGACGGTGGCGGGGAACGCGTACTCTTCGTCGCCGCGGAACAGCGACACGGTCACGCGCTCCTGCATCGGCACTTCGATGGTGCTGGGCAGCGCGACGCCGACGCCGCCTTCCGAGTAGTCGATCGTTTCGCACGCGAGCGTGCGGCCGGTCGAGAACTTCAGCATCACGGGCATCTTCATCGCGACGCGCGGCACCGCGCGGATCTGGCGGCGCTCGCTCGCGGCGGCCACGCTCGCGCCGAGGATCAGCATGTTGTAGCTGGTCCACGCGAGATTGAGCAGTGTGGTCTCGACGATGCTGCGCACGTGCCAGTTCATGTAGATGTGCACCAGACCCGCGAGGAAACCGAGCAGGTTCAGCAGCAGCAGGAACAGATACGGTCGCGAGATCGACCAGTCGAAGTAGCTCTTCTCGATCACGCCGCCCTTGGCCGTCACGTTGAACTTGCCGAGCTTCGGGTTGATCAGCGCGAGCAGCGTCGGCGCGGTGATGTACGACGCCAGCACCGACTCGTACACCTCGGCCCAGAACGAATGGCGGAACATGCGCTGCATCCGCGAGTTGGTGATGCTCGCGTGCATCATGTGCGGCAGCGCGTAGATCGCGATCGTGCTGGCCGCCGCCTCGATCACATGCGCGCCGAAGAACAGATACGACAGCGGCGCGGTCAGGAACACGAGACGCGGCACGCCGTAGAAGAAGTGCATCATCGCGTTCAGGTAACACAGCCGCTGGCCGATCTTCAGCCCCTTGCCGGTGAGCGGATTGTCGATGCGGAAGATCTGCGTCATGCCGCGCGCCCAGCGGATGCGCTGGCCGATGTGGCCCGACAGGCTTTCGGTCGCGAGGCCGGCGGCCTGCGGAATCGCCAGATACGCGGTGGTGTAGCCGAGGCGGTGCAGCTTCAGCGCGGTGTGCGCGTCCTCGGTGACGGTCTCCACCGCGATGCCGCCGATCTCGTCGACCATGCTCCGGCGCAGCAGCGCGCACGAGCCGCAGAAGAACGTCGCGTTCCACAGATCGTTGCCGTCCTGCACGAGGCCGTAGAACAGCTCGCCTTCGTTCGGCACCTTGCGGAAAGTGCCGAGGTTGCGCTCGAACGGGTCGGCGGAGAAGAAGTGGTGCGGCGTTTGCAGCATCGACAGCAGCTTGTCGCGCAGGAACCAGCCGAGGCCGATCTGCAGGAACGAGCGGGTCGGGATGTGATCGCAGTCGAAGATCGCGAGGTACTCGCCGCTCGTGATCTTCAGCGCCTCGTTGATGTTGCCGGCCTTCGCGTGGCGATTGTGCGTGCGGATCGTCCAGTTCACGCCGACTTCCTCGCAGAACGCCTTGAACTCGGCGCGGCGGCCGTCGTCGAGCACGTGGATCGACATCTTGTCGGCTGGGTAGTCGAGCGCGAGCGCCGCGTAGATGGTCGGCTTCACGACGGCGAGCGGCTCGTTGTAGGTCGGGATGAACACGTCGACGGTCGGCCATTCGTCGCGATTGGCGGACAGCGGCATTGGCTTGCGCTTGAGCGGCCACGCGGTCTGGAAGTAGCCGAGCATCAGCACGATCGTCGCGTAGAGCTCGGCGGACACGAGCAGCAGACCCCAGGCGGCGTCGAGCGGATGCTCCCAGTAGGTCGTTTCGGTCAGCCGCCAGTACATGTAGCGGCCCGACGCGACGATCGACAGCATGATCATCACCATCGTCGCGTAGCGGCCGGGACGACGGCGAAACAGCAGCGCGAGCACGAAGCACAGGGTCGCGAAGGTCAACTGCTGATAGAACTCGAGCGGCACCGTGAACACGAAGTACAGCATGTACAGCGCGAGCATCGTGACGAGCCCGGTGACGATGCGGCTGTTCCAGAAGCTTGCGTCGATGAAGCGTTGGAAGCGCGACGGCTCGCCGCCCTCGGGCTCGCGCGAGGAGGCTGGACTGCTCATGCGACGTTCCTTGGCCGGGCGGCGATCGCGTCGAGCGCCGCCATGAGCCAGGCGGCGCATGCGCGGAAATCGGCGGCGGCCTGGCTCAGCGGATCGTAATGGATCAGCGTGGTGTCGCAGGCGAGCGCTTCGCTGACGCCTTCGTCGAGATGGATCACGCCGGGGAACACCTTGCCGGCGAGCATCTGACGCAGCACCTTCAGCACGTCCTTGGTCAACTGGCGGGATTGGTCGATCTGGTTGATCACGTAGCCGACGCCGCCGAAGTCCGCGCGCGGCGCCGCGTAGGTTTCGATCAGCCGCTCCATCTGCGGGATCGCTGCGTACGACGCGGCGTCGGCGAGCACGATGTTCAACGCGAAGGTGGCCGCGCTCAGCGCGGTTCGCACGTAGGTCGACGAGCCGGGCGGCGTATCGACGATCACGATGTCGGACGCATCGAGCCGCAGGTGCTGCAGCGACTGCGCGAGCCATTGCGGATGCTGGTCGATCTGCGCCTCGAGGCGGCGGCGGTCGTCCTCCAGCAGCGCGCCGTACGGCAGCACGGTCACGCCGTCGATACCGTCGAACATCACCGTTTGCCACGGGTTGCCCGAGAGAGTCGCGCGCGACAGGCCGTCGATGCTGTCGAGCGGCACGCCGAAGTGCAGCCGCAGGGCGTTCTGAGGATCGAGATCGAGTGCAATCACACGCCGGCCGCTGTTGGCGAGCACGGAGGCGAGATTGGCGGCGAGGGTGGTCTTGCCGACCCCCCCTTTGGCGGACACCACGGCAATGACTTTCATGAGCGACGCGGACCGTTGGTGAGCCACGAGGCGAAGCCGCCGCGCGCGGTGCCGGCGGGTGCTTGCGTGCCTTGGGCGGACGTGCCGCGCAGACGGTCGAACACCGAGTTCAGCGACGCGGCCGCGGCCGCTTGCGGCGGCGCGCTCGGGGTTTGCGCTGCAAACATCTTGCCGAGGATCGACGGCGGTTGGGCCGGTTGCGCGGGTTGGGCCGTATAGGCGGGTTGCGGCGCTGGTGGCGGTGGCATCGACGATGCCGGTGCCGTGCTCGCGCTGCCATGAGCGGGCGCGGCGGGGCGTGTCCTGCCTGGCGCGACAGGCGCAATCGTTTGCGCGGCCGCCTCGTCGAGTTCGTCGGCCGTGCGGAAGCGTGACGCGCCGCTCGGCGCCGCGGGCTGGGCTGCTGCCACAGGTACCGGTGGAATGTCACGCCGGTGCGGGCGCGTGAACAGCGGTGCCTTCGCGCGCGTCACGGATGCCATGTCCTTCGGTGTCGTGTCCTCGTGGACGGCGGCCCGTGGCGCCACGGTTATCGGCGGCTGTGGTTTCGCGTCGCGAAGCTGGCCGATTGCCGGAATGGCCGGTTGCGTCAGATCGAGCGTCACGAGCAGCGGCCAACGAGTGCGCGCGGTGCGCGCGTCGTTCTCGCGGCCGATCTCCTGGTACGCGTTGGCGTCGCCGCCAAATTGCTCGAACAGTTTTTCGATGTCGCTCGATGAACTCATGATGCCGTCGTCTGTTACATACCGTGCATGGCCCCAAACCGACTGCTCGGGGTGCTGTTTATTTGAACTGCCTTCCCTGATCCTGCGTGGCGGCTGTATCGCCGTCGCACGCTCGTTCGCACGTACGCGTGCAGCACCCGCTGGTGCTCAGGCGGGGTGACGGCCGAGGCGGAATTCGAGCGAGCTGTCCTCGCCGAACGCGCTCGTCTGCACGACCGACAAACCCTGCGCGCCCAACGCGCTCAACCACGTCTGATAGGCGCCTTCGAGAAATGCCGGCGTCCAGGCGAGCGCCGATTCGCCGAAGGCGGGCAGCGGCGCGCAATAGTGAATGATGCGCAGCGACTCCGCCTCATCGGCGAGCGCGACGTAACCCCAATCCATCTGATGCCAGTAAGAATTCAACACCTGCTCGAGCTCGGCCGTCGATGCGCAGGCGGGCAGCGGATACGCGAGCGCGAAACGGCTGCCGACGCGATGCATCAGTTGGCGCAGCTCGTCGTGTCCGATTTGCGCTTCGAACTCGCTCGCCAGCGCGCTCAGCATGCCGCGCCATTGCGGCGAGATTTGGCGTTCGAGCAGATAGTTGAGGATAGGGACCATGTTTTCCGGAAGTGGTCGCGGCCCGTTGCACATTGCGGACGTGACAGCCATTGAGCATTGGAGTCGTCGGCAATCGGGCGCCGATTACGTCATTTCTACCGGGTTGTCTAGGGTGTCCGGCACACATTGCAATCAGTCTACTTAAGACACAGGCTTTTAGCCACTTTCCATTGCTCGGCTTATACGGTAATAAGCGCGCAATCGAGCCACATGAATTACGTAATTTTTGCTGCTTAAAAGAAATTGAAAGGTTAATCTTCGCCTGGCGTGCGAAAAGGCCTGCGGAACCATAGGTGTATTAGCCGGCAAGCCGGCCTGCTTTGCGCTTTAGTCTTTTAATCATACATTCGGCGGATGGCGAGTCGCGCGAAAGATCGGCGCGGCGTCGTTCGGCACGCAGGCGTCGAATTTATACGTCGTGTTACGTTAGCCATAAATGTTTATCGAACGTTTGCCGATAACTATTGGCGGAGTGACCGGAAACCCTGATCAACCATCTATGTCTGCCATCCCGACGCAGCACCTGCCCGAGCCAAGCATGCGTGAGCGCTTTCACCGGCGCTCGCTCGACCATCAGCGGCCGCTTTCCCTCGTGACGATGGGCTTCACGGTGGTTGCGTTCCTGTGCATGGTAACGGCGCGCGAACTGGTCGGCGCACCGGCCGGGCCGCTCGCGTACCGGCTGCTATGCGCGCTCCTGCTCGCGCTGCTGGTGCTGGCGATCCCGCGCGCGAAGTCGACGGCGCTGTTCGGCGCGATCGGCGTCGCGTACGAACTGGTGCTGATCGCCGGGCTCGTGCTGAATGCGAAGGGCCTCGCGCATCCGTTGCCGTGGCTATTGCCCGCATTCGTGGTGATACCGATCTGCGCGGCGCCGCTATGGCTCACGCCCGCGCATTTCGTCACCGGCAGCGTGGTGTTCTACGCGGCGGCCATCGCGCTGCTGCGCGGCAAAGCTCATGCGCCCGAGGTCGAGGCGGCCGTGTGGACGTGGCTCATCGCGATCGGTGCGCCGACGGCGGTGGTATTCCATTTCGGCTTCTACCGTTTCCGGCGCAATCACTTTCTGCTCGAGAGCCAGCTCGCGCAACTCGCGGCGACCGATCCGCTGACCGGCCTGCAAAATCGTCGCTCGTTCGTCAAGCACGCGGAGGGACGCCTCGAGACGCTGGCGCCAGGGGCGCAGATCAGCGCGATCTTTCTCGACATCGACAGCTTCAAGTCGCTCAACGACCGCTTCGGTCATGCGGTCGGCGACCATGCGCTGTTCCAGGTCGCGCAGGTGCTGAAGGACGCGGTTGCGCTCTACCAAAGCGTGAGCCGCATCGGCGGCGAGGAATTCGCGCTGCTGCTCGACGATGATCTCACCGGCGCGCTGCAGATCGCCGAGCGGCTGCGTCTCGACATCGCCGCGATCGAACGGCCGGACGGCCATCTGACCGCGAGCTTCGGCGTCGCCGAGCATCGGCGCGGCGAAAGCTTCATGATGCTGCTCGATCGCGCGGACGAAGCGTTATTGCGCGCGAAGCAGACGGGGCGCAACCGTGTCTGCGCGGAGCGCGCGCTGCCGTTCGACGCGCTGCAGTCATCGTTCGGCGATCCGAGCGCCGACCCGGCGCGCTACCGCTGGGAAGACTTCTTTCTGATCTCGCACTTTCAGCCGCTCTACAGCCTATCGCATCAGAAGCAGGTCGGCTTCGAGGCGCTGCTGCGCGGAGAGCATGGCGACGGCACGCTGGTGCCGCCGGTCGTGATGTTCGCGCCGAAGCCGTCGAGCGACGAAGGCGCGCTCGACCGCGCGAGCCACGCGGTGCATCTCGGCAACGCACGTCGCGCGCTGCCCGGCGACGCGTGGCTGTTCCTGAACATCCTGCCGTCCACCTTCGTCGCCGAAGGCTACGCCGACCAGTTGACGAAGATCGTGCGCGCCGCGGGGCTCGAACCCGAGCGCGTGATCCTGGAGATTCTCGAATCGCATGGCGGCAGCGTCGACGAGATGTCGCGCGCGGCGGCGCGCTATCGCCAGCACGGCTTCCTGATCGCAGTCGACGACTTCGGCGCGGGCCAGTCGAATCTCGACCGGCTGCTGCGGATCCGGCCGGACCTCGTCAAGCTCGACGGCGAGCTGATTCGCGCGACCACGCACGGCACGCAGCAGCCGATCCTGCCGAAACTCGTGTCGCTGCTGCACCAGGCGGGGATGCTGGTGGTCGTCGAAGGCGTCGAGACGGCCGACGAGCTGATTCTCGCGGTCGAGTCGAATGTCGATTTCGCGCAGGGCTATCTGCTAGGGCGGCCCGCGGCAGAGATCGCGCCGCCCGACTCGGTGCATCGCCAGATCGACGATGCGTTCGACGTGATCGCGCAGGGCCGTGCGCATCAGCATGCGTTGTTCGAATCCGAAATGGAGCCGTACCGGCTCGAACTGCGGCGCGCGGCCGACGGCTTGCGCGCCGGCGCCATGATGGACGACGCGTTCGCGCTGCTCGCCACCTTCAAGCGTTGCATCAGCTGTTTCATCCTCGACGACACCGGCCGCCAGATCGGTCACGAGGTGCGCGGGCCGGCGTGGTGCGAGGACGCGGCGTCGCTGCAGCCGGTCGCGAATCCGCGCGATGCGCGCTGGGATCATCGGCCGTACTTCCGCAATGCGGTGCTGTTGCCCGGCGAGGCGGTCACCAGTAATCCTTATCTGTCGCTCGCGAGCGGGCGGCCGTGCATCGCAGTGACACTTGCCGCGCAGCTGGCGAGCGGGCGCTGTGTGTTGGGGGTCGAGCTGGATTGGTCGGCGCGAGGCTTGCCTTGGCCGGCGGGCGAGTAGGGGAAGTGAAAGGCTTTCGCTTCAATACCCGCCTTTGACCTGCGGCGCGCTCGCCGCCAGCTCCTTGTACGACGCGGCGAGGTCCGCGGCCGCGCGGCTCAGCAAGCCGGCGTCCGTGCCGACCGCGACGAAGGTCGCGCCCGCCGCCAGATATTCGGCCGCCAGCGCGGGATCAGGGGCGAGCACGCCCGCTGCCTTGCCAGCGGTGCGCACGGTGTCGATGCCGTGGCGAATCGCGTCGCGCACGCGCGCGTCGCCCGGCTTGCCGAGCAATCCCATCGACGCGCTCAGATCCGACGGCCCGAAAAACACGCCATCGACGCCATCCACATGCGCGATCTCCACGAGATTGTCGAGGCTCTGCACGGTCTCCGCCTGCACGATCACGCACAGTTCGTCGGCGGCGGTGTCCAGATAGTCGGACACGCGATTCCAGCGCGACGCACGCGCGAGCGCGCTGCCGACGCCGCGAATGCCTTGTGGCGGATAACGCGTGGCCGCGACCGCATCGAGCGCTTGCGCGGCCGTGTCGATCATTGGCAGCAGCAGCGTTTGCGCGCCGATGTCGAGCAACTGCTTGATCAGCGCGGCGTCGCTGCGTACCGGCCGCACGACCGGATGCGACGGATACGCGGCGACCGCCTGCAATTGCGACAGCGTGCTGCGTACGTCGTTCGGTGCGTGCTCGTTGTCGATCAGCAGCCAGTCGAAGCCGGCGGTGGCGAGCAGCTCGGTCACGTAGGCGTCGGCGAGCGCGGCCCACAGGCCGAACTGCGGTCTGCCTTCGGCGAGCGCGCGCTTGAAGGGGTTGTTCGGCAAGGACATATCGATGCGTTCAGATGAAATTCAAACCGATGCCGCCGAGCGGGCCATAGTCGATGTGGAACGTGTCGCCCGCGCGGGCGGGAACCGGGCTCGTGAACGAGCCGCTCAGGATCACGTCGCCCGCATTCAACGATTCGTCATGCGGAGCAATTTTGTTGGCGAGCCACGCGACGCCGGTGGCCGGATGGTTGAGCACCGCCGCCGCGAGCCCGCTTTCCTCGACCGCGCCGTTCTTGTACAGCAGCGCGCCGACCCAGCGCAGGTCGACGTCGAGCGGACGCACCGGCCGGCCGCCGAGCACGACGCCCGCGTTCGCGGCGAAGTCGGAGATCGTGTCATGCACCTTGCGCGGCGCGCGTGTTTCGCGATCGAACTGCTCGATGCGCGCGTCGATGATTTCGACGGCCGGGCTCACGTACGCGGTCGCGTCGAGCACAGCGAACAGTGTGACGCCGGGGCCCTTCAGCGGTTTGTTCAGCACGAACGCGAGTTCCACTTCGACGCGCGGCGCGATGAAGCGATCCACGCGAATGTCCTCGCCGCTTTCGATGAACATGCTGTCGAGCAGGGGCGCATAGTCCGGTTCGTCGATCTGCGACGAGCGCTGCATCGCGCGCGACGTCAGGCCGATCTTCCTGCCCTTGATTACGTGGCCTTCGGCGAGTTTCAGCTTGACCCACTCGCGTTGTATCGCGTAGCCGTCCTGTACGGTCATCTCTGGATACTGCGCGGAAAAATGGCGCAGCTGCGTGCGGGTCTTTTCCGCGTGATCGAGTTGCGCGGCGAGGTCGCGAATGGTTTGTTCGTCTAGCATGCTGATGTCAGCCCTTGAAGCGCGCGTGCAGATTGTTGTGCTTCCAGGTGCCCGCTTCGCTGAACTCGTTGATTTCGAGCGACAACGCGAGCCCCTGCCGTTCGAACTCAGTGGCGAAGCGCTGCTTGATCAGCGCGAACAGCGCGTCGCCGGTCGCCTTCTTGACGGCCTCCGGGCGGCCGGCGCCGATCTTCAGATTCGCGTGCAGGAACGCGGCGTCGGGCCGCCCATCGGCGATGCAGTACTGGTCGCAGCGCAGCGCGCGCACGCGGATGCCGCCGAGCGGATAGACGCGCTCGCCGTTATCGCGCTGCGCGTCGAGGCACTGCGCGAGGTCTTTGCATAGTTCGCCGAGGCGTTGCGCGTCCGCGAGGTTGGCGCTGTATTCGAGTGTCAAGTGAGGCATGGCGATTCCTTCGCGAGTGTCAGACGGGTAGCGGCGTGACCGGGAAGATCGCGTTGATCTGGCCGGTGCCCGAACTGCCGAAATAAGGCGTGACGACTTCGACCTTGCCGTCGTAGCGATCCCAGCCGAGCGCACCGAGCAGCATCGCGGTATCGTGCATGCCGCCTTCGCCCCAACATTTCTCGTTGTAGAGCGGCAGCATGTCGCAGAAGGTCTTCCAGTCGCCGGCTTCCCACATGCGCACCACGCTGCGATCCATCTGTTCGAGGAACGGGCTCCAGACTTTGTGCATGAACTGCTCGGCGGTGCCGTTGTTCGCGAAGTGATGCGACAGCGAGCCGCTCGCGAGAATGGCCACCGTACCGTCGTAGCGTTCTTCGATGGCCTTGCGTACCGCGAGGCCGAAACGCGCGCTGGTCGCGAGGTCGTGCCACATGCACCAGCCCGCCACCGACACCGCCTTGAAGTGCTGATCGCCGTTCATATAGCGCATCGGCACCAGCGTGCCGTATTCGAGCTCGAGCGTGGTCTCGCTGTGCGCGCGGCTTTTCACGCCCATTTCGTTGGCGGCGTCCGCGATCAGCTGACCGAGCCCGACATTGCCAGGATACGCGTACGGCATGTTCCTGATGAAATGCGGCAGCTCGTTGCTCGTGTACACGCCTTCGAACTTCGGCGCGCAATTGATGTGGTATTCGCTATTCACTAGCCAGTGCACGTCGAACACGACGATCGTATCGACGCCAAGTTCGCGGCAGCGTCGGCCGATTTCATGGTGTCCGTCGATCGCGGCCTGACGGCAACCCTTGTGCGGACCGTCGAGCTCGGATAAATACAACGACGGCACATGTGTAACTTTTGCTGCCAACGCGAGTTTGCCCATCGCGGTCTCCAGTGTCGAGCGGAGTTAGAGCGTCAGCTCTTACTCCGGTCCCATGCTTTAGCAATTTCGTTGGACGTCGCGATCAATTGCCCCAGCGCGGAATATGATGCGAGCCGAGCGACACGCAGACGTTCTTCGGTTCGAGGAACACTTCATAACTCCACGTCCCGCCTTCACGGCCCACACCCGACGCCTTCGTGCCGCCGAACGGCTGGCGCAGATCGCGCACGTTCTGGCTGTTCACGAAGCACATGCCGGCTTCGACGGCGGCCGCCACGCGCAACGCGCGGCCCGTGTTCTCGGTCCAGATATAGCTCGACAGACCATACGAAATATCGTTGGCGAGACGGATCGCCTCGGCTTCATCGTCGAACGGAATCAGGCACGCGACCGGTCCGAAGATCTCTTCCTGCGCGATGCGCATACGGTTGTCGACGTCGACGAACACGGTCGGCGCGACGAAATTGCCGTGACGCAAGGCGTCGGGCAACTCGGGCGTATCGAGCCCGCCGCACGCAAGCGTGGCACCTTCCTTCGGGCCGAGCTCGATATAGCTGCGCACTTTGGCGAGATGCCCCTGGCTGATCATCGGGCCGACGATCGTGCTGTCCGCGAGCGGATCGCCCACCGTCAGACGCTTCGCGCGCTCGACGAAGCGCTCGGCAAACCGCGCGTAAATGGAGCGCTGCACGAGAATGCGCGAGCCCGCGGTGCAGCGCTCGCCATTGTTCGAGAAGATCATGAACACAGCGGCATCGAGCGCGCGTTCGAAGTCGGCGTCGTCGAAGATCACGAACGGCGACTTGCCGCCAAGCTCCATCGAGAACTTCTTCAGGCCTGCGGTTTGCACGATGCGGTTGCCGGTCGCGGTCGACCCGGTGAACGACACCGCGCGCACGTCGCGATGCGCAACGAGTGGCTCGCCCGCTTCCTTGCCATAGCCGTGCACGACGTTCAGCACGCCCGCCGGGACGCCCGCTTCGAGCGCGAGCTTGCCGAGCATCGAAGCGCTCAGCGGCGACAGCTCGCTCATCTTCAGCACAGCGGTGTTGCCGAACGCGAGGCAGGGCGCCACCTTCCAGGTGGCCGTCATGAACGGCACGTTCCACGGCGAGATTAGCGCGCACACGCCGACCGGATGAAACAGCGTGTAGTTCAGATGCGAGTCGGTCGGGTACGTGTGGCCGTCGACGCGCGTGCACATCTCGGCGAAATAGCTGAAGTTGTCGGCCGCGCGCGGCACCAGTTGCTTGCGCGTCTGCGAGATCGTCTGGCCGGTGTCCTTCGTTTCGGTCTCCGAGATTTCCGGCACGTGCTTCGTGATCAGCTCGCCGAGTTTGCGAATCAGCTTCGCGCGTTCCGCGGCGGGTTTCGCGGCCCAGGCGGGGAAGGCGCCTTTGGCCGCTTGCACGGCCGCATCGATCTCCTTCGCGCCGCCGCGTGCGACCTCGGCGAGCACTTCCTGGGTGGCCGGATTGACGGTTTCGAAATAGTCGCTCGAGGTGCACGCCTCGCCGTTGATCAGATGGTCGATCGGCATTGCCTTGTCCTTTCGCTGTTCGGTGGGTTTTTGCTGTCGATCAGGTGCGGCCGAAGTCCGCGTCCGAGGCGATCGTGTTGACGAGACGGCCGAGGCCGTCGATTTCGCAGACGACTTCGTCGCCCGTGTTGACGTTGACGATGCCTTCGGGCGTGCCGGTCAGGATCACGTCGCCGGGCGCGAGCGTCATGAAGCCGCTCAGGTATTCGATCAGTGCGCGGATGTCCGTGACGAGATCGCGCGTATTGCCGCATTGCTGACGCGTGCCGTTGACGAACGTGCGCAGCTCGAGCTGCGTGATGTCGGCGATGTCGGTGGCGTCGACGAACCAGGGGCCGAGCACCGTGCCGCCGTCGCGATTCTTCACGCGCAGATTCGGGCGATAGTAGTTTTCGAGGTAGTCGCGAATCGCGTAGTCGTTCGCGATCATGTAGCCCGCCACGTGCTGCATGGCGTCTTCACGCGCGACGTTTTGCGCGGTTCGCCCGATCACGACCGCGAGCTCGCACTCGTAGTGCATGAACGTGACATCGGCGGGGCGACGCGTGACGCCGCGATGGCCGAGCACCGTGCCGGGCCCCTTCAGAAACACCAGCGGTTCTTCCTGTTTGCTGAACTGCAATTCCTTCGCGTGCTCGGCGTAGTTCAGGCCGAGCGCGAAGATCGTGCCGACTTCGATCGGCGCAAGCCAGACCACTTCGTCCTCGCGACGCACGCGGCCGTCGGCGAGGCGGACACCCTGCTCGTGCGGATACGCTTCGTGAATCGCTCCCGCATAGGCGACGCGGCCGCGCATCATGACGGTTCTCCGTTGTGTTGATCCATGCCGATGAACGATATGGTCAAGGGCGGCAGCGTGCCGATCGACAGCGTGGCCGTATCGCCGACATGTGCGACCGGCGAGCCGTGCCGGACGCCGAGCGTGAGCACGTCGCCCGCGTTCAGCGTCATGAAATCGGTGACGTCGGCGAGCAATTGCGCGACGTTGCGCACCGAGGTTGCGGTGCTTGCCGTGAACGGTTCGGCGCGGTTCAGCGAGACGGCGATGTCGAGCCGATCCGGCGCGGCGACGTGGCGCGCGGCGACGAGCGCCGGTCCGATCACGCAGAAGCCGTCGCATGCGCGCAGTCGCACGTTCGGGCGATACACGTTGGTATGCGGCACGCTCAGATCGCCGACCAGCGTATAGCCGGCGATGTAGTCCGCCGCGCGCTGGACGCCGACGCGCGTCGCGGTACGGCCGATCACGATGCCGAGTGACGCGCCGACCTCGACGCCGAGCGTGTTATCCGGCACGACCACGCGCGCCCGATGCCCGGCCAGCGTGTTGCGCGGCTTCAGATACAGAATCGGCGCTTTCGGGGGTGCCTTGTACGGTGCCGCATGCACTGCGTCGCCCAGCGCGTTCAAGGCGGCGCGATCGTTCAGCAGGGCGCCGTACACGACGCCGCTGACCGGCGCGCGACACGCAACGCCGCGTGCCAGCAACGCGGCCGCGGTGTGCGCGTCCACGTCGCGAGGCAGCGCGTCGCCTTCGGGATGCAGCAGATGATCGGCAAGGGCAAACATAAATGCGCAGCCTCGTGGCGAAAGTTTTGCGAAAACACTAAGATGTTAGTAGTATCCCGCTTGATATCATTGATGGTCAATAGGCTGCCGGTTGATCGCGGGTTTTCCCGTAAGCTTCGACAGCTGTTTTTTTCTGATTCCTTGCCACCATGTCCGCTGCGTCCACCCGAGTTTTGCACCGCAATTTGCCGATGCTGTTGTTACGCGCCCGCGAAAAAATGATGGAGCGTTTTCGTCCGTTGATCACCGCGCATGGACTCACCGAGCAGCAATGGCGAGTGATTCGCGCGCTCAACGAGCACGGCCCGATGGAGCCGCGCCACATCTCCGACATCTGCACGATTTCGAGCCCGAGCATGGCCGGCGTGCTTGCGCGCATGGAGAGCATGGAACTCGTGACGAAAGAACGTTTCGCGGAGGATCAGCGGCGCGTGCTCGTGTCGCTGACCGATACGAGCGTCGAACTGGTGCGCGTGATTTCGAAGGATCTCGAGGCGCACTATCGCGAGCTCGAGCGCAAGGTGGGACCGGAGATCGTCGAGCGCGTGTATCGCGCGGTCGACGATCTGTTGGCGGGGTTGTCGGAAGAGGATGAGTGACCGACGTTTCGCGGCAGGTTTGGGGCTATCTACTCTTTCAGGAGACGCTTCACTTCATCGAGAAATGAGGCGGTCGTGTGACCCCACGGCTCGGGATCAACGTAGAGGCCATAGATTTCCTCAAAATATCCGTCCAGGTTGGCGGAATGGTCGCTTTCAAAACGATCGATTTCACCCACGACTAACTTATGAAGGGTCTTGTCGCTCTCTTTTTTGAAGCACGTGACAATTTCCTGTACGTCGTTGCCCCATAAATCGAAATCTTCATTGAAATAGCCATGAATCAGAAAATCCAGATTCGGGTAAGGTGATTCGTCTTTCACAGTAAGCTCATGGCATCAGGTAGGCGGTCAGGACGTAGTATGGCATGCCGTTATATTCCTTCCGGATCAAGAACATGTGAACCTTGCTCAGATTCACCATCTCCCCCGTCTTGCGAATGACCCCGTACCCTACCTGCCTACCTGCATCGCCCGTCAGTTCCAGTCGTATGGAACCGGTATGAGATTGCGCCCACGTCGTTATCCGGGCCGCGTTGTCCTGTATGACCTTGGAAATCGCCCACTCTGCCGTTTGTAGATCAGTGAACGATGAAACAACCCGGCGCTTTGGTTCGCGCGCCAGTCGCTCACGCAACTGTGCTTCAGTCCGCGCCACATGCTTTTCGAATGTATGCCCGCCAAAGCGGCTGCCAGGCTTTGCTTCATGCTGCATCAGCCTGAACCGGCCCATCGTGATCTCGGACGCCCGTACTGCCTTGATCGATCCCGCCACGCCCACCGAGACTGCTAGATCAAGAAAGAGGCCGATGTTGTTCGCCGCGTCAGGACCCGCCCTCATTGTCTCGGCCAGCTTCGTCGTGCCCAGCTGTGTCAGCGTGGCCGTATCCCGGGCCGTCCAGATTTGACGCAAACCCGCCGACGCCGTATCAGACCCATGTGCGCCGAACACAATACACCCGGCCTTGCTCGCCATGGTCGGTTCTGGCATGACACACAATGCCCCAGCACCGACCATTTCCAGCAAACCGCCGACGAGTTGCAACCCGCCCCATAGCCGGTTAGAAAGCATTTCGGTCTGACTGATCGACTGGCGGGTCAGCACCGCCGCCAGTTGCGGGGCGCTCAGCACGACGCGAACGCCGTCTGGTTCATTCAACTCGGACATGCAAGAATCCTCTGTATTCCTGTGGAGATTCCACGCTAACGGCGGGATTCACGTCCGTCTATGGGCGATGGATGATTCTGGCAGAAGGCGTTGGTTCTCCTTGAGTGTGCCGAGTGCGCCGGGCATGTTTTGAAGCCGCCGACCTACCAGCCGTAAAATCGCTGCCATTCGACGCTGCTGCCGTCCGGCGCAACCGCGTGATACTCGGGGAACTGCGCGCCGGTCGCACAAGCGTGGTTCGGCAGGATGCGCAGTTTCATACCGATCGGAAAGCGCTGCGCGATGTCGTCGGTCCGTGCATCGGCTCGCGCATCGGCCGGAACCGCCGCAAGAATCCCATGCTCCTGATTGGCGCCGCTCACGACATAGTCCGGCAGCAACGTGCCATTGAGCAAACACGGCTGCCCATAGCCGAAATCGTGCGACTGCCGCGACGTACCGCGATCACGGCTTAACGCCATCCAGCCCGCGTCGAGAATCGCCCAGCCTTTGTCTTCCTGATGACCGATCACGCTCGTGAGTACGCTAAGCGCGATGTCGTCGAGCGTGCAAACGCCCACGTTGTGCATGACCAGATCGAACAGCACGTAGACGCCGGCCCGCACCTCGGTGACGCCTTCGAGATGCCGCGCGGCGAGCGCGGTCGGCGTCGAACCGACGCTGATGGCCGGACACGCGATGCCCGCCTCGCGCAAACGTTCGGCGGCGCGCACGCAGCCCGCGCGCTCCTGCTCCGCGAGCGCGGCGAGCGCCTCAGGCGTATTCAACTCGTAGCTCGAACCCGCATGGGTCATCACGCCGCCGACCTTCACGCCGTTCTCGTGCAGAATCCGCCCGACGTCGAGCAGCGTCTGCTGTTCGGGCTGGATGCCCGAGCGATGTCCGTCTGTATCGACCTCGATCCAGACCTCGAACGTTTCGCCGTGCTGGTCGCCGAACGCGGCGATCGCCGTGGCGGCGGTCGGATTGTCGACCACGAGCTTCAGTTCGCAGCCCTGGCGGCGCAGCGCGAGCGCGCGCGGCAGCTTCGACGGAACCATGCTGACGGCGTACAGGATGTCGTCGACGCCGGCCGCGAAGAACGCTTCCGCTTCCTTCAGCGTCGACACCGTAATGCCGCGCGCGCCGGCGGCGATCTGCGCGCGCACGACGTCGATGCACTTGGTGGTCTTCACGTGCGGCCGGAACGCGACGCCGAGCGCATTCATCAGCCCCTGCATCCGCGCGATGTTCTTCTGCATCCGCGCGACGTCGATCAGCGCGGCCGGGGTTTCGATCTGTTCGAGTTTCATGTTTGCACCTGAGGAGCGAGGTGAGGTTGGAGATTCAGTGACGACGATCGCGGCCAAAGCCTGCGAGCCACGGCACCAGCCCATCGAGCGAGGCCGCTTCGACCTCGGGCGCCTGCGCTCCCGTGACGAGCGGCAGGCCGACGTGGTTGTGCCAGTAGGTCCGCAAGCCGACGGCGGCGGTGCCGAACATGTCGTAGCTCGAGCCGGCGACGAACGCGGCGCGGCGCGGCTCGACGCCGAGCTTGTCGAGCGCGAGGCGGTACGGTTGCGGGTCCGGCTTGTAGACGCCGGCTTCCTCGGCGGTCACGATCGCGTCCCAGCGCACGGGCAAGAGCGCGGCCGCCTGCGAGCCGAGCCGCGTCGAGCAATTGGTGACGACCGCGAGCTTGCAGTGCGGCGCGAGCGCGCGCAACGCACCGAACGCGCCGGGCCACGGCGTCAGGTTCAGCCAGTTCGCCTCGAGCGCGTTCGCGGCCGATTCGGACAAACCGACTTGCGTGGCGGCCTCGCGCACCAGGTGTTCGTAGGGAACGTAGCGGCCGCAGCCGTATGTCAGACGCAGATAGGCGGCACGCCATGCGCGGCCCGCTTCGTCGGAGCCTGCCGCACGGTTCCATGAGGTCCACGAGTCGAGCAGGGCGGTTAGCAGGTCGAACAGGACCGCGTCGGGGTAGGCGGGGGTGTCGGTGGAATGGGCGGCGGCAGTCATGATTGCATGGGGCCGGCTGTTGAGGATGAGTCAATTATAGGTTTTCGATAGTACTTCAGCGTTCAGATAGGTTGACTGTTAGATTCAGATGGACTGAATCACCGCCGCCACGGTGGCAACGGCCTGAAGCGGCCTTGCAGATACTGCATGAAATGGCGCGTGCGCGCGGGCAGTCCCGCCCGCTGATGCGTGAGCGCGATCACGTTCGCGTCCGGCGCTTTCCAGCCCGGCAGCAGACGCACGAGTTTGCCCTTCGCAAGATCCTCGGCGACGTCCCATTCGGAGCGCAGAATCACGCCGCGTCCCTCGCAGGCCCATTGGCGGATCACGTCGCCGTCGTTGCAACTCAGATGCGCGGACACGCGCACGCTGCGGCGCGTGCGGCCCTTGCTGAATGGCCACAGTGACACGTCCTCATTGTTTTCGCGCAGCACGATGCACGGCAGCCGGCTCAACGCATCCGGCGATTCGGGCTGGCCGATTCGCCTGACGAGCGCGGGCGCCGCGCAGACGAAGCGCGCGTTCGGCGCGATCGTATAGCCGACCAGGTTCGACGGCGGCAGCTCGCCGATATGCACGACGATATCGAAGCGATCGAGCGTTTCGGTCAACGGCCGGTCGGACAGCGTCAGCGCGACGTCGATGTCGGGGTTCTGCTGCTGGAACTCGCCGATCAGCGGCGCCAGATGGCGTCGTCCGAAACCGAGCGGCGCGTTGATCTTCAGCGTGCCGACGAGGCCGCCGCGGCGCGTTTGCAGATCGTCGAACAGCGCGTCGAACTGCTCGATCAGTTCGGCGCCGCGCTCGCACAGCAGCAGGCCTTCGTCGGTGAATTGCAGGCGGCGCGCGCTGCGGTTCACGAGCTGCATGCCGAGCTTCTTTTCGAGTTGCTGCAGGCGCTGCGTGACCGCCGACGGCGACAGCGCGAGTCGGCGCGCGGCGGCGATCAGGCTGCCGCTCGCGCGCAGCGTGAGCAGGAAGCGGATATCGGCCGAATCGTTCATGGGTGCGAGGTGGGTGCAATGGCGCGAGCGGGGAATCTCGCAGCATAATGCGTGCGGATCGATCACAGGGTAAAGTGGCGCTTCCAGTCTATTGATCCAATCATTGGAAGAGAAGTCCCATGCCGTTGCCTCATGAGTCGTCCGCGTACGACGCCACGCCCAATACTCCGCTGAAACAGGCGGTTTTTCTGCACACGGGCTGGCGCAGCGCGGGCACGTGGGTGTGGTCGCGGCTGCGCGAACACGAGCGCGCGGCCGGTTTTTACGAGCCGCTCAGCAATGTGCTCGCCGATCTCAAACCCGCCGACGTGCCCGCCTCGCGGCCGACCTTGACCTCGGGGCACCCGCCGCTCGCCGCACCCTACTTCGACGAATACCGCCCGTTTTTGCGCGAAGACGCGCGCGGCGTGGCGGGTTACGACCGGCGCTTCAGCATCGATCGCTTTACGCGCGATCCCGATGCGACATTCCCGTCACTGCAGGCCTATCTGCGTGCGCTGAGCGAGCACACGATCGAGCAGGGCCGCGTGCCCGTCCTCAAGTTTTGCCGCACGGGCGGTCGTCTGCCGTGGCTGAAGCGCGCGTTTGCCGAGGCGCTGCACGTGGGCGTGCTGCGCAATCCCGCATCGCAGTTCGCATCGGGTTGGATGCTGAGGCAGCAGTGGAGCAATGCATTCTTTGTCGCCGCGCCGTTTCGCGTGCTCGGTCTGAATCAGATGGACCCGCTGGTGCGCGAAGCGATCGGCGTGTGCGGCGTACGCCTGCCGCCGCTACCGTCGATGCCCGATGACGCGTATGCCGTCGCCTGCGAGCAATTCGCGCGCACGGTGGACAGCGACAACGCGTATCGCGCGTTCATTGCGTTGTGGATCCTCTGCGCGCTGCGCATGGGCGAGGGCGTCGATTTGCTGATCGATATGGAGCGGCTCGGCGAGTCGCGCGACTACGCGGCCGGTCTGCGCGCCGCGTTCGACGCGCAATGCGGCTTGTCGCCCGACTTCACGAGCGCGCGCGATCTGGTCGAGGAAACGCGCCGCGGCGCGGCGCGTATGACGGGCATCGACGGCGGCGCGTTGCGCGCCGTGCATTCCGCCGCGCTTAAATTCCTGAAGGCGCAGGCGGGCATCGACGCGGCCTTCGTCGAGGCGGTGCGCCAGAAGATGGTGCTGGCCAACGAGTTGACCGAAACATGGCGCTAGCCGCGCGAGGCCAGCGCCGCGCGGCGCGTTCCCGTGGCTAGCCCGCCGCCGATACCGCCGCGCGCAGCCCGAGCAGATAGCTGTCCACGCCGAAGCCGCAAATCTGTCCTTTGACGATCTCCGCGAACACCGACTGATGCCGGAACGCTTCGCGCGGTCCGCGGCTTTGGCGTAGGTCTTCAGGCGCATCGTCGGTACCGCGAGCGAGCCGAACGTGCCCGCGCCGGCGACGGCGATCCGGGTGCGGTTCATGAGCGGGTTCCCTGAAAGTCCTGATCAAGACGCGTTAAAAGGCAAGCGGGCTCAAGCAGCGGCCTTTTTCGCGTCGGCCAT
Source organism: Paraburkholderia sp. 32 (assembly GCF_050435345.1). Taxonomy (NCBI): domain Bacteria; kingdom Pseudomonadati; phylum Pseudomonadota; class Betaproteobacteria; order Burkholderiales; family Burkholderiaceae; genus Paraburkholderia; species Paraburkholderia sp. 32. The sequence goes on along the minus strand of NZ_JBNDKD010000001.1, from coordinate 3,146,320 downwards.
GCTCTGCGCGCGCATTGCGTCGTAGCTGAGCTTGTCGAGCGGCACGACGTTCTTTTCGCCGAGGTCGCCAAGCCGCACACGGAAGTTCTCACGCGCGCTCCATGCGGCGATCGCGCAGACGATCGTGATGGCGAACGTGATCGCGCCGATCGTCAGCGGCACGTTGTGCGATCCCGGCGGCGCGACGTAGGCGAACAGCGCCGGCAGCAGCGCGGTGATCGTCGTGCCGATGTTCTGGCCGATCGCCATCGCGGAGACGCGCGAACGGGTCGGGAACAGTTCCGGGTAGAAGCTCGGGAAGATCGCGTTGTAGCCTTGATAGATGACGCCCCACATCAGGATCGACACCACCATCGCAAGCGGCACGTTGTGGATGCTGATCGCGTACAGATACGCGAAAGAAAGCAGCCCTGCGCCGAGCGCGCCGACGATGATCGGCAGACGCCGCCCGATCCGGTCGGACAGATTGCCCACGTACGGAATCACCAGCACCGCGACGATGTTGCCGATCACCGGAATCCACAGATACAGGCTCTTCGAAAAGCCGATACCGTACGACGGCTGCACCGCGTACGCCGCGCCGAAGATCGTCGCGACGACCGGGATCACGTTCATCAGCGAGCACAGCACGACGCGCAGCATGTCGCCCCAGTTGTACTTGAATGCTTCGACGATCGGCGAGCGCGGCACGCCGCCGCTCGCGTCCTCCTTCTCGAACGCGGGCGTTTCCTCGACTTCGCGGCGGATGATGTACCCGGCGATCAGCACGACCGCGCTGAGCAGGAACGGAATGCGCCAGCCCCACGCATTGAACGAGGCGTCGTTCATGAAATAGGCGAGCGGCAGGAAGATCGCGGCGGCCAGAATCTGGCCGGCCTGCACGCCTTGCAGCGTGAAGCTCGCGTAAAAGCCGCGTCGCCCGAATGGCGCGTGTTCGAGGATCATCGAACTGGCGCCCGAGATTTCACCAGCGACCGCGAAACCCTGGATCAGTCGCAGCACGACGAGCAGCACCGGCGCGAGAAAGCCGACGTGCTGATAGGTCGGCAGCAGACCGACCGCCATCGTCGACAGACCCATCAGGAACATGCAGACGAGCAGTACGTTCTTGCGCCCGTGTGTATCGCCCCAGTGCCCGAGCACGACCGCGCCGATCGGCCGCGCGACGTAGCCGACGCCGTAGGTTGCGAGCGATGCGACGATCGCGATCTTGGGATTACCGGAAGGGAAGAACAGCTGAGGAAAGATCAGGGCGGCGGCCTGCGCATAGATGAAGAAATCGTAGTACTCGAGTGCCGAGCCGATCCAGCCGCTGGCGGTAGCCTTGCGCGCCTGCGAGCTATGCCCGCTGCTTGCCGATGCGTTCGTTTGCATGACGCCTCCTGAATGGGAAATGTTTTTGTCAGCTTCTACGGCTGAATCATTGGCGCCTTTAAACGGGCGCCGCGCAAGCCAGGATTTTCCTGGTCTCGTTGCCGCGGTGCGCCACAACCGGATGGATCGACGCGTGTCACGAGCTGGCGCGGCGCACTCCGGGTTAACCACGGCCTGAGTGCGCCGGGCATTGCATTCAAACCGGCTTCAAACGACTGCCCCTTGCCCCACTGTTTCGCGGCCGCGACGACCGCTTCGGGGTCTGGCGCCTGAGCGGGCCGCATGGCGAAAGGAGCGTGAAGGTGACGGGCACGGTCGCGTCGAATCTGAGCGACATCGTCGTGCAGTGGGCGAAGGAGGGATACGGGAGTGTGCGCGGTGACGGCCGAGCGCTTGTCGTCGTCGGCGCGGATTCAGGTGTGCATCGAGTTTCTCAGGGAGCAGCCGACGCACGGACCGTGTGCACGGGTGACGCGCGGCGTGGGCGGACTCTGAGCTGCGCCTGCCAGGATCCGGTGCTCACACGCTTGCGCTTTTACACGCTCGAAGCCGTATCCTCTTCCGCCTCGTCCAGCTCGCTACGCTGAACCGTCGTTACGGAGTCGGGAACGACCGTGGTGGCCGTGACGGGCCGCGGATCTTCGATGCTGTAACGCAGGCGCCAGCCTTCGCGATAGAAACGCAGTTGCCGGTATCGCATCAGATAGACAAGTCCGACGAGCGCGGCGCCGAAGCCCGATGCAGCGCCGACGCCGAGCGCCCAGCGTGGCCCGAAACGGTCGGCGACCCAGCCGACCACCGGCGCGCCGAGCGGTGTGCCGCCGAGCGCGATCGCGAGCAGGATCGCGATCACGCGGCCGCGCATGGCCGGTTCGGTGGTCAGTTGCACGAGGCTATTGGTCGAGGTGGTGAAGGTCTGCGTCGACACGCCGATCGCGATCAGCACGATGCCGAACAGCACGTAGTTCGGCATCAGCGCAGCCGCCGTGCAGCCGACGCCGAACATCGCGCCGGCGCCGAGCAGCAGCCCCATGGTGGGCCGCGCGCGGCGCGCGGCCAGCAGAGCGCCGGTGACCGAGCCAATCGCCATCGTCGAGCTGAGCACGCCGTACTCGCCCGCGCCTGCACGGAACGCGGTGACGGACATCGTCGAGATGAAGATCGGGAAGTTCAGGCCGAAGGTGCCGATCAGGAACAGCATCAGGAGCGCCGCCTTCAGATCGGGGCGTGTCCAGACATATTTGAAGCCTTCGACGAAGCTGCCGCGCGAGCGCACATTGCGCGACTTGATATGTAACTGGTCCAGCCGCAGCATGCGCAGTGCACCGAGCACGGCGACGAACGAAAGCGCGTTGATCAGAAACACCCAGCCACTGCCCACCGACGCGATCAACAGACCCGCGACCGCTGGCCCGAGCATGCGCGCGGCGTTGAACGACGTGGAGTTCAGCGCGACGGCATTCGCGAGATCGCGTTCGCCGACGAGGTCGGATACGAAGGTTTGGCGTGCGGGGGAATCGAACGCGGTCACGCAGCCGAGCAGGCCCGCGAATACGTAGACCTGCCATAGCTGCACGAGCCCCGTGACCGTGAGCAGACCGAGCGCGAGCGCCAGCGTACCCATTGCCGCCTGGGTCGCGAACAGCAGCTTGCGGCGGTCGAAGTGATCGGCCGCGTAGCCGGTGAGCGGCAGCAACAGCATCTGCGGTCCGAACTGCAGCGACATCACGATGCCCACCGCCGTCGCGTTGTGATGCGTAAGCTCGGTGAGCACGAGCCAGTCCTGCGCCGTGCGCTGCATCCATGTGCCGATGTTCGAGACGATCGCGCCGCTCGCCCAGACACGATAGTTGAATATGCGCAGCGAACGGAACGTGGTGCTCACGGCAGGGGTTTCCTCAACGCGGGGTGGGCCGCATGCGGGTAGCGGCCCGCTTCAATTCAGGCTTTCAGCGCGCGAACGTTCGAGCAGATCGAGCACTTCCCGCGTCGTGCCGGTTTCGCCGAGGCGCGGGAAGATGCGCGTGATGCTGTTGGTGTGCGCGTCGGCGTTCAGATCGGTCATCGCGTCGACGACGAGCGTGACGTTCAGGCCCGCCTCGCTCGCGAAGCGCGCGGTCGATTCGACGCCGATGCTGGTCGCGATACCGACGAGCACCACTTGCGTGACGCCTTGCTGTTGCAGATACGCGGCCAGGTCCGTGTTCGTGAAGGCGCCCCACGTGCGCTTCGTGACCAGATGGTCCGACGGCTGCTGCTTCAGTTCGGGCAGAAGGTCGGCGAAGCCGGGCGGGAAGTCGGCGGAGCGGCGACCCTGGTCGGTGCGGCCCGGTGCGCCGGCGGTGACGTTCACGAGCACGACGGGCAGGCCGTGGCGGCGGAACGCATCGAGCAGCGTAACCGAGCGTTCGACGATTTCGCGGGCCGGATGGGGGGCGGTGGGCAGCGCGACGATGCCGCGCTGCAGGTCGACGACGACCAGTGCGGTTTTGGCGTCGAGAGTCGTGAGTGCCATGAAGTGCTCCTGCGAGTGGCGAGACGCGTGTGCGCGAATCGCGAGTTACAAATCGACGAGGCGTTTCAGCAGATCGACGCCCGTCGCGAGTTGTTGCTGTTCGGCTGCCGTGAAACGCGTTTGAATCGTGCGGTACAGCCAGTCTTCGCGTGCCGCGCGGCTTGCCTTGACCTTCTTGCGAAAGGAGGGTGTCAGCGACAGAACCGTCTGCCGTCCATCGTTAGGATCGGGCGTGCCGCTGACGAGCCCCGCGGCTTTCAGTACCGCGAGCGTTTCTCCCATCGACTGCGGCCGCATGCCGTGCGCACGCGCGAGCGAGGTGACGGTGGCCGGGCCTTCGCGTTCCAGCAAGTTCAGCACCTGCACCTGCGACGGCGTGAAGTCGCCGACATGCGACTCTTCGCGCAGACGCCGGCGCAGCTTGCCCGCCAGCACGCGCAGATCTTCGGCGAGCGTATGAAGTTCTTCCGGCGTAACTGCGGGAGGGGATTGGGTCATGCGGTGAACTCGTGCGATGACATGATGTGAAGGTTTCCTGATAAGGTTACCTTCGTATCTCGCCCGGGTCAAGTTTTGAGGTGGCGGGAGGCCGTACGCCGAAACGTCGCCACGATGGCCTCAGCGCGCCCGCATGCGCCGGTTGAAAAAGCGCCATACCGCTCCGCCGACAAGCATCGCACCGCCGAGCGCGAGGCCCAGCAACACCAGCGAACTCAGATGCTCGCGCACCACCGGCACGTTGCCGAACAGATAGCCGCCCGCGATCAGCGAGACCACCCACAGCGCCGCGCCGGCGGTGACGAACGCGACGAAGCGTGAGAACGTCATGCGCGACACGCCCGCGGCGAACGGCGCGAACGTGCGCACCACGGCGATGAACGGCGACAGCAGGAAGGTCAGGCGGCCGCGCGTCTCGCTGAACACGTGGGCGCGGCGCAGCGCATCGCGATTGAGCCAGTAGTAGTTGCGGGTATAGACCTTGTCGCCGACCGCATGGCCGATCGCGTACCCGACGCTGCTGCCGGCCACCGTCGCGACGAACAGCACGGGCGCGATGATCCACACGTTCAACGCGCCGGTGGCCGCGAGCGCGCCGCAGATGAAGATCAGCGGATCGCCGGGCAGAAAGAACAGCGGCAGAAAACCGTATTCGACGAACACGACGACAAACAGCAGTGCGTAGATTGCCGTGCCGAACTGCACGATCAGCGCGCTCAGGTGCTGGTCGAGGTGCAGCGCGATCTGCAGCACATTCATCAGGTTCATCTTGGCGTGGCCTCGGGTGGCGTTCGGATGTGATGAGTGTAGTCCCGCGAGCGTGCGTGCAGGGCGCTTGCGCGAGTTTATGCCATATGCCGCTTGTCGATGTAGCGGTGCCGATGTCAAACTCGGGCGGTCTTCATCGGACGCAACGCCATGTCGCACGATTCCGCCATCACCTTCCGATTTGCCGCTTTGCACGATGCCGAAACGATTCGTGGCATCGAATTCGAAGCGGGCCTGCGTTTCGTCAGCGTCGGCATGACCGGGATTGCCGACGCGCCGCCTATGGCGCGCGAGGTCGTCGAGCGCAAGATCGCGGCGCGCGAGATCATCGTCGCGCTCGACCAGCAGACGATCTGCGCGGGCTTCGTGATGTTCGAGCCGCAGCCGACGCGCATCTACGTTCAGGAACTCGATGTGCTGCGCTCGCACGCGGGCAGGCGCATCGGCGCGGCATTGATCGAAGAGGTCGCGCGAATCGCGCGCGCGCGACAAATGACACAGCTGGTGCTGTCGACGTATCGCGACGTGCCGTGGAATGCGCCGTATTACCGGCGGCTCGGGTTTCGCGATCTCGACACGTCGGAGCTCGACGCGGCGTTGCTCGCGCGGCGCGACGCACATATCGCGCGCGGACTCGATGAATCGAAACGGGTGTTTATGCGGCGCGAGCTTGTCTAGCGCACAAAAAGCGGCGGGCGTGACTGGAATTCAGTCACGCCCGCCGGTTTGTCATTTCATACAGCGGACATGAGCCCGCTGTCGCTACCGATTACACCGTTTCGAGCGCCGGATAATCGGTGTAGCCGACTTCGCCGCGCGCATAGTACGTCGCCGGGACCGGCTTGTTCAGCGGCGCATCTTCAGCGAAGCGGCGCACCAGATCCGGATTCGCGATGAACAGCTGACCCCAGGCCACCGCATCCGCTTCACCGGCGTCGAGCACCTGCTGCGCGCTTTCCCTGGTGAACTTCTCGTTCGCGATATACGGGCCGCCGAACGCTTCCTTCAACTGCGGGCCGAGGCGGTCGTCGCCGAGCGCTTCACGTGCCGCGATAAACGCGATCTTGCGCTTGCCGAGTTCGCGCGCGACATAGCCGAACGTTGCGGCCGGATCGGAATCGCCCATCGTGTGCGCGTCGCGGCGCGGCGCGAGATGCACGCCGACGCGGTTTGCGCCCCACACGCTGATGCACGCGTCGGTGACTTCGAGCAGCAGACGCGCGCGGTTTTCGATCGGGCCGCCGTAGGCATCGGTACGCTTGTTGGTGCTGTCCTGCAGGAACTGGTCGAGCAGATAGCCGTTCGCGCCGTGCACTTCGACGCCATCGAAGCCCGCGGCCTTGGCGTTTTCCGCGCCCTCGCGGAACGCTTCGACGACACCGGCGATTTCATCGAGCTCGAGCGCGCGCGGCGTCACGAACGGACGCTCGGGACGCACGAGGCTCACGTGACCACCCGCCGCGATCGCGCTCGGCGCGACCGGCAACTCGCCGTTCAGGAACAGCGGATCCGAAATACGGCCGACGTGCCAGAGCTGCAGGAAGATCTTGCCGCCCGCCTCGTGCACGGCCTGCGTGACGAGCTTCCAGCCTTCGACCTGCTCCTGCGACCAGATGCCCGGCGTTTCGGCGTAGCCGACGCCTTGCGGCGTGACCGACGTCGCTTCGCTGAGGATCAGACCGGCGCTCGCGCGCTCGGCGTAGTAGCGCGCCATCAACGCGTTCGGCACGCGGATTTCCTCGGCGCGCTGACGCGTGAGCGGCGCCATGATGATGCGGTTCGGCAGCGTGATATCGCCAATTTGCAGCGGATCGAAAAGAGTCGGCATAAGAGTTCACCTTTGGCGGCGGGCAAGGCCCGAGCCTCAAAAAAAACTGCGTGAAAAAGGAAGCGCGGCGATGCGAATGCGGCGCTCAGAGCTTCGTGTTCATGTATTCGAGGAACGCCTGAATGACGGGCTCGTTGCGTTTGAAAAACACCCATTGACCAACCCGTTTCGACGTGACGAGCCCCGCGCGCTGCAACGCGGCCAGGTGCGCCGACACGGTGGACTGCGACAGACCACAGCGCGAGTCGATCTTGCCCGCGCACACGCCGTGGTCGAGCGGCAACTCCTGATCGGCAAAATGCGCGTGCGGCTCGCGCAGCCAGCCGAGAATCTCCCGGCGGACCGGGTTGGCCAGCGCTTTGTGGATCGCGTCGAAATCGGGCGTCATGTGGATGGTTTTCAGGTGATTCGGCAACCGGCACGCCGCAGGGCGTGCGCGACATGCATCGCTACAGAACGAATCATATATCGGAACTTAACGATATGGGTGAAAACACTACTGCGGATGGGGCGATAGTTATCGACATACAAAAAAGTCCGCACTTTCGTAGCGGTGCTCTAAAAGCACAAAAAAGAGCGCACCCGACATCCCATATTGTGGAATTGTCGCTTATGTATTTGTTTTGATTTGTGATATTTCTTTCTGTGCCGCCACGTCTGGCGCACCGGATAGGCTGGAAAAACAGCAAGGCGCTCGGCTTTACATTCGGATAACTAAATATAAGTCTGCACTCGCCGCGTCGGGTAACGATTTGCCGGTAAATTTCATTCTGCTTTCGATTTCGGTCTGCGATCTGGGCGACGAGCCACGTGGCGTCTCCTGAAATGCCCCAAATCACTTGACGGACCGGCTCAGGGCATGTTGCCGACGTTGGGGCGGTCTGGGTCGTGCGTCAGCAATGTCGCGGATTGCTGACGATGGCGGCATCGAGCAGCCCGACGGCAGCTTCCTGCATAAGCGAATTCACACTCCCGACCCACTGCCGTCCTTCGACGCGCCTTGACCTCAACGGCGGCTTTCAAGTTACAACGGCCGGTCGTGCCGACATGTCAGCTGGCGAATACTCAGCCGGAGCGGACACAGGGACCGACATAGCTGAGACGTTGAACGAATGACCGATTAGGCCAAGTCGGCGTCCCGCAGACCACAAAGCTAAGGCCACGAGAACGCCCGGCTTGCCGACGTCTGTAGTGCAGAATGATCTTCCCATAACCTGTGGGAGACGATCATGGAAACGTCTGCTGACTCCAACAAACACGGAGTACCGTGGAATAACGATGGTTGATTGGCTAGGGGTACTGTTGAAGTTAAGGGAAATTTTGGCGATCCGGATTCGGGTGAAGCCCCCGATTGTACGTGAGTGCTCGCACTGTTCAACCTCGCCATTGAAAGCAATCCGGGGGCCGCAGCCCATTCGTCAAGTCGCAGCGGTAACACTGAATTCAACCAGCAACTCCGGCAATCCGAGCGTCGCCTGAACAGTGCAGCGCACGGGTAAGTGCTGCGGATCGACCCAGTTTTGCCAGGCGACATTCATACGATCAAAAAGCGCCATATCCTTCAAGTAGATCGTTACCGACAACAGGTGTTGCTTGCTGCTGCCCGCGTGCTCAAGTAGAGCATCAATGCGCCCAAGCGCTTCGGTGACCTGCTCCTCTATTGTGTGCGCCTCGGGTGCGCCAGACGAAGTTTGTCCCGCGAGGAAGAGCAGGTTGCCGGCGCGCACCATTTTGCTCATACGTGCATTACCTGGGGTTCTAAGGATGGGGGACGCATTCATTTGGGTACAAACTCCGTTGGTTTTGCCGCGTTGAGGTCCGGGATGTGAGACTCCGCAAGATCGCGGAGGCTCACCGGTTTGATGGGCGGCCGGATACGGTAGTAGCCGACCTCCGCCATGGGCTTCGCATGTGCCTCGGAGAGTAGTTCGGCGACCGTCAGGCCGCATAGACGTCCCTGGCACGGTCCCATGCCGCAGCGGGAGAACGACTTGCTCTGGTTGGGCCCGGTGCAGCCAAGACGTGCCATCGCCCTGATCTCGCCGGCGCTGACTTCCTCACAGCGGCAGACGACGGTTTCATCTGCAGGACGGCGAAATACGTCCGCCGGACGGTATAGCGTGTCGAGGAAAGGGCGCACGGCGCGGTGCCGGTCGAGTTGTCGCCGCAGCGGCGCGGCCTGTTCATCACGCGCATCACGGCTCAGCGCGCCAAGCCGATGGCACAGGTTCAGCGCGGTCAGCACGCCCGCTGTCCGGGCTGCGATTGCGCCGTGGATCCGAGCCCCGTCGCCCGCAATGAAGAGGTTCGGCACCGTTGTCTCGCCCCATGCGTCGGTGCGCGGATGCCAGCAAAGTTGGGCCTCGTCCCAGCGATGCTCGCAGCCAATCGAGCGTGTGAGTTGCACGTTTGGCACAACGCCCTGATGCAGCAGGACGATGCTCGCGCCGAGCCTCGACGTACGCCCTCCGGCAGCGTATTGCACCGACTCTGCACGGCCGTCGCCTTCCACCGAGAGTCGGGTCACATGGCGAATGTGTGGAATGCCACTGCGCCGGATCGCATTCAGCAAACGCCTGCCCTTGAGCAGATACGCCGGTGTACGCAATGCGCCAGGCAGGTCTGCAAGCGCGCGCCAGTAGTTGCGCGAAGGCGTCGTATCGAGTATCGCCGCCGGTGCCCTGCCCGCCTGAATGAGTTGCCACGCAAACAGATACATTAACGGTCCGCTACCCGCCAGCACGACCGGCCCATCGGGTAGCATGGCCGACGACTTGAGAAGCGTCTGCGCCGCGCCAACCCCCATGACTCCAGGGAGCGTCCAGCCCGGAACCGGGCACGGCCGCTCGTAGGCGCCGTTGGCGATCACCACGGCTTTCGCCCGGATCTGTCCGCTCGCCGCGGCGCGGCCGCGACGTGTGAAGCTGATCTCCAGCGCGCGCGTGATCTGCCACACGAGCGTGTCGGGCCAGTAGCGCAGCGGCGTTTTAGCGAAGCGCGTGACCAGGTCCGCGCCATCGGTGTAGTCGTCACCGAGCAGTGCCGCATCGGGCAGCGGCGAGCACCCGACGTTGCGATAAATTTGCCCGCCGGGCAGCGGGTTTTCGTCGAGAACCAGCACGTCGAGGCCCGCACGCGCCGCGTCGAGCGCGCACGACATGCCAGCTGGCCCGGCGCCGACGATCACAATGTCCGCCGTCTCGATTGTCATACGAGTGCCCTCGCGCCAGCCATGGCTTTAACTTCCATCCCGTCGCGCACGCGCACCATACAGGCCTGCTGGTTCGGCAAGCCATCGATTTCGACCAGGCAATCGAAGCACACACCCATCATGCAATACGGCGCGCGCGGGGCAGCGCCCACAGGTGTGTGGCGGAACACGGTGACGCCGGCATACAGGAGTGCTGCCGCCACGTTGGCGTATTCCGGGACCTCCACCCGTTGACCATCAACGACAATCCGCACCGTGCGGGGCGATGCGCCGTCGATCTGACTAAACAGCGAAACGTTTTGCATAGAAATAGTCCAGAAGTGAAGGACGCTGGCCGCCGAGCAACCAGGCAACGAGCAACTCGCAATGCGCGGCTGCGAGCGTCACGCCGCTGTGGCAGGTTGCGACAAACGCACCGGGATGCGTCACAGATTCTTCGTAGACAGGCATGCTGTCCGGTGTCATCACGCGTAGTGCACCCCATGCGCGCACTACCCGCACGTTTTTCAGCAGAGGGAACTGCGTCACGGCTTTGCGGGCGATGTGCGCGACAATCTCAGGTGTCACGCCATCGTCCATGCCCACATCCTCCGCGGATTCGCCGAGCAATACCGATCCCTCTGCCGTCTGCCTCACGGACAGCGTCGGATACTTAAGGAACGGACGCACGCGTTCCGTCACGAGGATCTGACCGCGCAGCGGAATGACGGGCGCGGTCAGCCCTACCATCGGCGCGAGTTCGCGGTTGCCGAGACCCGCGCACAGCACGACGCGTCCAGCTTCGAGCGTGCGCTTGCCGGTGTCGACACGAAAGCCTCCGTTCGCGCGTTCAATCGACTGCACAGGAGCCTCCGGCACGTAGTCGCCGCGCGCCCGCTCGAATGCGAGGAACAGGGCTCGCAGCGTATAGAGCGGGCTCACGTGACCATCGTTTTCCGAGTAGACCGCACCGGCTAGGTTCTGGCCGATCTCCGGGATGCGTTCAGCCAGTTGCTGGCGGTCGAGGATGTCATACGTGAGACGTGCGTCCTGGGCGTGTAACTGGCGCAGCGTATCCACACTGCCCGCCAGCGCGTCATCGGTCAGCGCGATGCTGACGCCACCCGGGCGCGAGTAGCCGAGACTGAGCGACGACGCTTCTTCCAGCTCCGCAGCGAACGCTGGCCAAAGCAGCGCCGATTCGAGCGACCAGCGACCGTAATCGACCTGCTTCCTGCCTTTACCCGATACCCAGATCAGGCCGAAGTTTCCGCGTGCGGCACGTACGCTGGAATCCTCTCCGTCGAGCACGATCGTCTTCTGGCCACGCTTGGCGAGCCCGTAAGCAATCGCCATCCCAACCAGACCGCCACCGACGACCGCAAAGTCATATTCCTGTTTCATCAATGCTTCCCCATCAGAACCTTGTCGAGCCCGACGAGCCGGTCAAGCGCGAACATCAGGCCGAGCGTGACGGCCATGATCACCGTTGCGACTGCCGCGACCATCGGATCGACGGTTTCAGTCATGCTCATGTAGATGCGCACCGGCAGCGTGATCGTGGTCGGCGCCGCGATGAAGATCGTTGCGGTCAGCTCGTCGAAGCTGCTCGCGAAACCCAGCACCCAGCCGGCGGCAATGCCCGGCACCAAGGCGGGTAGCGTGATGCGCCGAAAAGTGATCCATGCGTTTGCACCGAGCGAGACAGCGGCGTGCTCGGCATCGCGCGTCGTCGTAACCAGCGACGCCATGATGAGCCGCAGACAATACGGAAACACCAGCATCACGTGCGCCATCACGAGCGAGACAAACGACCCGGACACACCAATACGCGTGAACAGTTGCAGCAACGCGACGCCCAGCACGACGGGGGGAATCATCAGTGGCGAGAGCAGCAGCGAGTTGATCGCGTCGCGACCGGCAAAGCGGTAGCGCGTCAGACCCAGCGCGGCGGGCACGGCTAGCATCGCCGCGAGCGTGGCGGAGAGCGTCGCGAGCCACAGGCTGTTCGAAAGCGCCTGAGTGAAATCCGGATCGTCAATCAGCGACTCGAACCAGCGCGTCGAAAAATGAATGGTCGGCACGCTAAGCAGATTGCCCGGCGTGAAGGCGACGAGACAGACGACCGCAAGCGGCGCTATCAGAAACACGGTGAACGCCGCGTGGAAGCCAAGCGCAACAGGACCGTTCCGATTCATGATGCGGCCTCCCCAAGACGACGCTTCAGGCGCCGCTCGATAACGCGGCTGTAGAGCGCGATGACGCCGAAATTCAGCACGAGCAGGCAGACGGCAATCGCTGCACCCATCGGCCAGTTCATGCTGTGCAGGAACTCGTCGTAGGCCGCCGTTGCGACCACCTTGAGGCGTCGCCCCCCGATGAGCGCGGGTGTCGCAAATGCGCTCGCGCTCAATGCGAACACGATCAGGCTGCCGGACAGAATGCCGGGTGCAGTCTGCGGCAAGACAATGCGACGCCATACCGTGAGTGGGCCAGCTCCGAGCGAAATGGCCGCGTTGGCCATCTGTGGATCGATGCTTTGCAACGCGGTCCAGACGGACAGCACCATCAGCGGCACCAGTGCATGCACCAGCACGACCACCACAGCCCAAAACGAGAACAGCATCTGCGGCGCTGCGTCAACCAGATGCAGGCGCACGAGCAATTGCGCGACGACGCCCTGACCGTCCAGCAGGATCGACCAGCCGAGCGTGCGCACGACGGCTGAGATAAACAACGGCCCGAGCGTAAGAATCAGGAAGAACGCCCGCCAGCGCGCCGACATGCGGAAGATGATGTAGGCCTCGGGTACGCCCACCACGATCGTTCCAAGGGTCACGCTGATCGCGAGTCCGAACGTGCGCAGGAATATCTCGTGGTAGTACGGATCGGCGACGATCTGCGCGTAGTTATGCCACGAGTAGACGTCGAGCACGCCGCCCAAGGCCGCGTCGAAGCCTTGCAGGCTCAGCACGCCGACGAGCGCCATCGGAATGATAAGCAGCAACGCGAAGAGCAGTGTCACGGGCGCGACGAGGAGCGGACCGTTCGGCCGCTTACGGCGCGTTGCGTGCGGTGGCAACTGCCGGATCACGGGGCGAGCGGCGCTCATCGTGAGGCTCCCGCAGTGCGCGGTGCGAGCGGACGCAGCGCGGCGCCGGGCCAGTCGAGGCCGACCGCGTCCCCAACCTTCGCCACGTGGCCGCCACAGTTCGCAAGCTGTACCTGCAGCTCGCCGATATCGGTGCTCACGTTGACTGACCAGCAGTTGCCGTGAAACGCGCACGCGCGAACCTGCCCGTCCACGTGTCCTGCGCCGCTTGCGACCAGCTCGATGCGCTCGGGACGCAGCGAGAACGCGTATTCCCCGCATGCGTGCGGCGCCACAAGTGGCAGATTCGCAGTGCCCACTCGCAGCACCCGCTTCACACCGTCGTACGCGACCAGCCCCTTCAACACATTGGCGCGGCCGATGAAATCCGCTGCGAAGAAACTGCCGGGATCGTCATAGACGCCGGTCGGAGTATCGAACCGGACCACCGCGCCCTGATTGAGCAAGGCGACGCGGTCGCTGATTGCTAACGCTTCGGCCTGATCATGCGTGACCATGATGCTGGTAGTGCCGACCTTCTTCTGGATTGCGCGTAACTCGGCCTGCATATCGTGACGCAGTTTCGCGTCAAGGTTGGACAACGGCTCATCAAGCAGCAGCAATGGCGGCTCGATGACCAGTGCACGCGCGAGCGCGACTCGCTGACGCTGCCCTCCCGACAGTTCGCGCGGGTATTTCGATGCATGGCGGCCGAGTTGAACCAGCTCGAGCGCGGCGAAGGAGCGGCGCTTGCGCGCTGCCCGGTCGACGCGCCTCATCTGCAGCCCGAACTCAACGTTCTCCGCAACCGTCATGTGAGCAAACAGCGCGTAACTCTGGAACACCATGCCAAGGCCGCGCTTTGCAGGCGGTGTGCCGACAAGTGATCGACCTTCGAGCCTGATATCGCCCGCTGTAGGTTCGACGAAGCCGGCGATCATCTGTAGGGTCGTCGTCTTGCCGCAGCCCGATGGTCCGAGCAGAGAGACGAACTCCCCACGCGCAACATCGATGCTGAGGTTGTCGACCACGACCGTCTCGCCGTACTGCTTGTTCAGGCATTCGATCCGTAAATAAGTCATGAATTTGGTAGACCTTGCGATTCCTCTGGCGACAACGGAAAGGCACCCGGCGGCGTCGCCCACCACCGTCAGGTGTCAACGGCCAGTCAGCGTTCTACGTCACGATTCCATTGCTGGGTCCAGGTCGCGCGCTTGTCGTTGACCACGTCCCAGTCAACCTTGAGCATCTTCGCAACGGCACTCGGACCCGGTACACGCGCGGCAATCGCCGGGGACAACTGCGTTTGTTTGTTGACCGGCGCGACGCCCTCTTCTTCTGCGTACATCGCCTGGATTTCCGGCGACAACGAGAACTGGACGAACTTCTGGGCGAGATCGTTCGGCGCGTCATGTTTGACCGGGCACATGCTCAGACCCATTACCATCGCCCCTTCCTTTGGCGCGACGAACTTGACCGGCACGCCCTGGTTGCGCAACGCCTGCGAGCGGCCATCGCCCCATGCGGCAAGCGCGATGCTGTCGGTCTGGAACAGTTCGGAGATTTTTCCCGGCGATGGATCGAACGACAGCACGTTCGGTGCGATTGATGTCTTCACCGTGTCGAAGCCAGGCTGGATGTTCTGCTCGCTGCCGCCACTCAGATGGGCAAGCACGATCAGCGTCTGCAAGCCGTAGCCGTTGCTGATAGTGGGAAACTCGACCTTGCCTTTGTAGCGCGGGTCGGCCAGGTCGTGCCACGAGGTCGGCGGCGCCCACCCCTTCGCTGCAAACAGGCGCTCGTTGTAGACGAGGCCAGTGGCATCCAGCCCGATCGTCACCGCCTTGTTGCTCTTGAAGCGGGCTACGTCATACAGGTTCTTGTAGACCGGTGCGTCGGTGAGGGTGTCGCAAAAGCCGAGCTGGATCGCCTGATACATCGGACCGTCGTCCAGGAAGACGACATCGAGGCTTTGCTTGCCTTTTTGCGCCTGAAGTCGCGCCATAGTCGTCGTGGAGTCGCCCGGAACGACGACCACCTTGACGTTGTTGGCCTTCTCGAACGGCGGAATGATCTTTTCCCGCAGGAGCTGTTCGAAGGATCCGCCGAAAGCGCCGACGTAGAGCGTCGTTTCAGCGTGCGCCTGCGCGGCGGCGAAAACGCCGGCGAGCATGATCGGGACGATACGTTTGTGCATTGAATTCTCCACCGATATCTGAATGTTATGCTGAGGAATATCTGGTTTATTCTGGCCGTTGAGACAGTTTTGTGTGCCAAATTGGCACCGTCAAATCAGAAATTCATCACAATCGATGCCAAAATGTTATGGAGCAGTAAATGAAGAGCCGACAGCTTGAAGCGTTCCGGGCGGTGATCTTGCGGCAATCGATTACGCGAGCTGCCGAAATGCTGCACATCACGCAGCCAGCCGTGACACGCCTGATCCTCGATCTGGAGACGGAAATCGGCTTTAGCCTGTTTACGCGCGAGAAAGGCCGACTTTTCCCCACTTCGGACGCGCTGCTGCTCTATCAGGAAGTGGAGCGCTCATTTGTCGGCGTTGAGCGCATTGCCCATGCTGCGCAGCAGATTCGCTCGCTCACAAGAGGATCGCTGAACGTCGCGGCGGCTCCTGCATTGGCGTTGAATCTGCTACCGGAGTGGATTACCGAGTTCACACAGGCACACGAAGGGGTGACTGTGTCGTTACTCGTCCACGGTACGAGACTGGTCGGGGAACTGGTAGCGAGCGAGCAATGCGATATTGGATTCGTGACGTACACAACATGGCAGCCGGGCGTACGGCTTGAAACGCTGTTTAGTGCCGATATGAAATGCATCCTACCCAAGGGGCACCGACTTTCGCGCAAACGGGTCATTACCCCCGAGGACCTCGCCGGCGAAAAGTTCATTTCGTTTCCGCGTGAGCTCGATACGCGCCGCATCGTCGACGATATTTTCGCCGCGCGGAAAATTGAGCGGGTGATGAGCGCGGAGTGTCAGTTATCGGCGGCGATAGCAGCGTTTGTGGCACGAGGCGCTGGTGTGTCGGTCATCGATCCGGTGTCCACCGACTATATGACAGAAGGCGTCTCCGTCCATGACTTTGCGCCCGCGATCCCTTTTGAATACGGCGTCGTTACATCCGACAGGCAACCGCCGTCGCGTCTCACGTGCGCTTTCGTGGAATTCGTGCGGGAGAGGGTGAAGGAGCGAACAGATCGCCCCCGTGCCTGATTCGCAGCCGGCGCTGTCGCGCGTGGAATGATGGGCAACCTTGTCGGGAACGAACGCCCCGCATAAGCGAACTCATGCATGGCATTCGAAAAGGTCAGTTCACCTTGTTTCGCATCCTTCTCAATGATAGCCCGACGCTTGCCTGATGGAAGGAGATCCTGCAGGCCTGACGCGATGCGAAAAACGCCCGTCTACACTCACGGGTGCGATGCGTATCTGGGCGCCTGTCAGTGGTTCTTGTCGCGCTTGTGACTCAACCAGCACGAGTGA
Organism: Paraburkholderia sp. 32; assembly: GCF_050435345.1. Taxonomy (NCBI): domain Bacteria; kingdom Pseudomonadati; phylum Pseudomonadota; class Betaproteobacteria; order Burkholderiales; family Burkholderiaceae; genus Paraburkholderia; species Paraburkholderia sp. 32. The sequence goes on along the minus strand of NZ_JBNDKD010000001.1, from coordinate 3,129,549 downwards.
GTAAAAAGACAAACGGGCCCATCCGAACTGAATCCGGACGTCTGCGAACGGCTCCAATGTAGAAAGTTCAGTGGCCGGTTGGGGGCGATAGCACGTGGTCGCTCTGCTCGCAAGCGCTCATTGCTAAGGACCGCTTCGAACGGAATCGTGAATGACAGGGTTGGCCGATGACGCACCGGTGATCGTCGGCGTGCGACGGGCCGGTGTCGGGGCGGAGATGCTATGTGGGACTACCCAAGCCAGACCCGTTTAGCTAAAACGGAATTTCCAACCCTGTGCAAAGGAGACGGAAATGTCGGCGACCCAGACAGTCCCACAAGGCAATGATACGGCGATCCAAGTCCAGCTCTACATGAGCTTCGAACTCGGCGACAAGTCGTGGAAGTTGACGGCCAGCGATGGCCGGCGCGGCCCGAGCCGTTTCAGCGTGCACGCCGGCGACACGGCTGCGGTGCTCGACTGCGTGCGCCGCGCCAAGGAGCGCTGCCAGCTCGAACCGCAGGCCCCGGTGCATTCGTGCTATGAGGCCGGCCGCGATGGCTGGTGGCTGCATCGCTGGTTGAGCGGGCAAGGCATTGACAACCTCGTGGTCGACCCGGCGAGCATCGAAGTGAACCGACGCGCCAGACGGGCCAAGACCGACCGGCTCGACGGCGATAAGCTGCTGGTGATGCTCAGGCGCCACCACGCTGGCGAGCGCATCTGGTCGGTGGTGCACGAGCCCACGCCCGAGCAGGAAGACGCGCGCCGCACGCACCGTGAACTGGCCCGGCTGAGCCAGGAGCGTACCGCCCACACGAACCGCATCCGCTCCCTGCTGGTGCTGCACAACCTGCGTGTGCCGGTCATCGTCGGCGGGCGCGACTGGGCGGCGTGGTGGGAGCGCCATCGCGAGCAGGTGCCGCCGGTGTTGCGCGGCGAGATCGAGCGCGAGAGCGCGCGGCTGGCGCTGGTCAGGCAGCAGCTCAAGGTGCTGGAAGCGGCGCGGCGCCAGGAACTGGCCGAGGGCAAGCATCCGCTGGTGGCGCAACTGGCACGGCTGCGCGCGATCGGCCCCAAGGGCGCCTGGGTGCTGGTCAAGGAAGTGTTTGGCTGGCGACGTTTCGCCAACCGGCGCGAGCTGGCCGGCAGCCTGGGGCTCACGCCGACACCCTACGACAGTGGCGGCAGTCAGATCGAGCAAGGCATCAGCAAGGCGGGCAACAAGCGAGCGCGCACGATGCTGGTCGAACTCGCCTGGCGCTGGCTGCAGCTGCAGCCCGACAGCCTCCTGACCCAGTGGTTCAACCGGCGCTTTGCCGGCGGCGGCAAGCGCATGCGGCGCGTGGGCATCGTGGCGTTGGCGCGGCGCCTGGCTATCGCGCTGTGGCACTACCTCGAGCACGGCGAGATTCCGGCCGGCGCCTCGCTCAAGCCGGCAGCTGCCTGAAATTCCGGGCAGCACGGGTACCACGCAACGCCTTCGCACGCAACACGTCATCATGATCCAGGGTCGACGCGCCCGGAACGTCGGCGGGTCACGGCACCCCGTGACCGTCTCGCAGAGATGGGGCGCGCCCATAACCGGGGTTTGCCAGCGCGCCTTGCGCGCATGCTGCATGAGGTGCAGGGTGTTGGCGCCCTGCACGGATAGAAGTTCGTTCGGGCACTGGCTCGAACGCTCATCACACCCCGACCCCGGACCAGGATGGCACAGCCATGTCGCGCCAAGGCATCACGCGCTCAACAACCTACAGGAGCCACCATGAAATCCAAGCCCTTCACGTGATCAAAAACGGCTTGACATACAAGTCCCCATAGAAGCCGACGTTCGAACGTCTATGTGAAAGCGCGGGCGAACGTCCGCAGTTGGCCGACTGTATGCATTCGACCCACTTCACCGTAAGCAGCCGTTCACAACAGGTCGTCCTTTCCCGGCGACCGCTTTATGCATCATCGTTCAGCGCGTGCAATCGGCCACGAGCCGCCGGTCGAGGTCGCCATCCGATTTGAATAGCGAAGGTCTCGTCCGCCCTCGCTGAATGGGCGGTTTCCGGCGAGCGAATTGCCGGTGGTACTGCCTCAACCCGGCCAACAACGGCCTGTTGTGAAGGGCCGCTTCGGAGTCGCCTGCACGGAACCCTAGAAGTCTCATCGGACACGAGCATGCGTCACTACAACGGACGTTGGACGAAGATCGAGGTGACGAATTTGCCTGGTAGGGAGCTTCCGACTGGTACTTCGAGGTCAGCCCGGAGAAGACCGTAGTGCGGCAGATGGAGGTGTACGACGCGGTAGTCGTTCTGCAGTACCACCTACGGCATCTTGAGGTGATTCGGAGTTGTCACAGACAAGCCGTGCGATGCCGCGCGGTTTCCAGTTGCCGAGATTGCGCGCAACGATTTCGAGAGGGCATGGTCAACTCATGCTGCCGCGAATCGCCACCCGAGAGGGACCGCACGTGGGGCCAACTGGCTTACGGGCTTCGATTTCCAGATCAAGGTGATCCACCCTATCCGAAACGGGAAACGATTGATCGGGTTTGAGGGGCGCGCGGAGCGGCAACTACCAAAGCCTACTGCCCCGCAACGCCCCTTAACGTCGGCGTCAGCTTTCTGGCCCCGCGTTTCCACGCCGCGGCAAGAGCACCAAGTCGGCCGCTTCGTCAGCATCTTTCAGGAGCGTCTTGCGCGGCGTGCCTATCTGCGCACGCATGGTCAGGCCACGAGCAAAATCCGTGACTTGCGTTGCGCGCGCGACTACGGGAAAGTCAGATGCGATTTCTCCCGCGGAGATCCCATCCCGGAAACGGCGCTCCACTAGCGCCGTACCGCCAGCGACCGCGCTCTGCAGGAACCGCTGAACCTCAGCGTCGTTCACAAGCGGCGCGACGCACACCATAAGGCAGCCCCGGGCGGACCCTTTCTCGGTCGCACTTTCGACGGCGTACCTCAAAAAGCCCGCGATCGAGTCGCGAAGACTCTGTGGCGAGAGGAGCGCCTTCGCGGCTCTTGCGCCCTTCCGTTCTGCATACGCTTTAAGGACGCGCAAAAATATCGTCCGCTTGTCGCCGAAGACGGCATACAGGCTCGGCCGTCCCACGCCCATCCCGGCGACAAGATCGTCGATCGTGACGCCATCATAGCCTTTCGACCAGAACACCTGGGTCGCCTTTTCCAGCGCGTCTATCTCGTCGAAGCTGCGCGGCCGTCCACGCGGCACAGGGAGATTATGAACCATTTAGTTTAAAACTCCTTGACACCTGTTAATGCACCAATATATAACTGAACAGTTCTAAATTAGCAAGTTGGTCCCAGCCTCGCGGGGCCTTACGACTCGACCTTAACCATTTACCACGGAGACGCCCTTGGAACATTCGATCGCTCTCGTAACCGGCACCACCTCCGGGCTCGGTCATGCGGCAGCCCGCCTTCTTGCCGGAGCGGGCTGGCGCGAAATCATCATCACCGGGCGCAGCCTGGCTCGAACCCAGGAAACGGCCGCACAGCTTGCGGCGGAGACCAAAAGACAGGTCTTCACGCCGCTGGAGCTGGATCTGAACACGCCCGCCAGCGTTCAGTCCGCCCTCGCCGAACTGGTCAAGCGAGGTCAGCCGATCGATTTCCTACTGCTCAATGCCGGGATGGTCCCTGGCAAGGCGCGCGTGATCACCGCGGCGGGCGTCGAGGCTTCTCAGGCCCCGCTCATTGGCCATCATCAATTGACTGTCGGGTTGCTCCGCGCCAACCTGCTGAGCCCCAACGCGCGGATTGTTATCGCCGGCGCGGAACCTGCCCGAGGGGGCGTACCCCTGTTCCGCTACACCGACGTGGACGCATTCGCTGCCAAATACCACCAGGGCGATCTGACCGCTGCTATGGAAGTCCTGATTCGCAACGGGCCGAACGTGAAGTACATGCCCAACAACGCGTATGCCGACGCAAAGCTCATTATCGCTTGGTGGGTCGCGGCACTGGCGCGCCGGCTACCCTCCGGCATGGCCGTGTACGCTGTCTCGCCCGGTGCGGCGACCGACACCAAGGTGGTGCGAAACGCTGGCCCGGCGTTGAAGTATCTGTTTGTCCCAATCGCGAACCTCATTCCCGGCATGAATCAGACGCCGGAGACCGCGGCCCGTCGGTACCTCCAGGCGTCGGAGTTCGGAACCGACGTCTCAGGGCAATTCTTCGCCTCGGCTCAAGGGAAGTTCACAGGCCCAATTGAGGCGCAGCGCCACCCACACCTCCACGATGGCGCTAATCAAGAAGCCGCGTGGCAGGCCGTCGTCAACGTCTCTGGCGTCAACTTGTCTTAAGCGATCACGAGAGCCACCGGGCTCTGCGCTCAAACGAGAAGGAAACCAAAATGTCACTATTGAAAAACAAGATTGCGGTCGTCACGGGCGGCACCAGCGGTATTGGCCTCGCGACTGCCAGGAGGTTCGTTGAAGAGGGCGCCTACGTCTTCATCGCCGGTCGCCGCCAGGCCGAAATCGAAACGGCCGTCGCGGGGATCGGCAGGAACGTCATCGGCGTAAAGACCGACATCTCAAAGCTCGATGACCTCGACCGCTTCTACGAAACCGTCGCGAAGAAGGGCAAGATCGACGTTATTTTTGCGAGCGCGGCCTTCGTTGAAAAAACGATGACCGCCGAGGCGACGCCCGAGCATTTCGACAATACATTCAACACCAACGCCCGCGGCACTTATTTCACCGTTCAAAAGGCTCTGCCCCACTTGAATGACGGAGCCTCCATCATCCTCGTGGCGTCCGCCGGAAAGAACAAAGGCTTACCGGGCCGCAGCACCTACAGCGCCACCAAGGCGGCGCTGAGGTCACTAGCCCGGACGTGGACCAGCGAGCTTAAAGATCGGAAGATCAGAACCAACGTGTTAAGCCCCGGCGCCGTCGAAACGCCGATGTTCAACGATCAATACCCCTCTCAGGATGCCGCCGCCGAAGCCCGCAAGCAGATCACTTCGATGACCCCGCTCAACCGCTTGGGCCGCCCGGAAGAGATCGCGGCCGCGGCGCTGTTTCTTGCCTCGGACGAAAGCAGCTTCATCGCCGGTATCGACCTTCCGGTCGATGGCGGATTAACAGCAGTTTGAGCAAAGAACAGAAGCCACCCAGCGGTTACAGTATTTTGAATTAAATAGTTCGAATTTCCTTGGCACGGCCATCACGTCTATTTTTTTACCAAACAGTTCAAAATCCCCAAAACAACCCCCACCTCGCAAGGAGAATACACATGAAACGGTATCAAGGTAAAAAGGTGGTAATTATCGGCGGCACGAGCGGCATGGGACTCGCGACGGCGAAAACGCTCCTCGATGGAGATGCGCGCGTACTGGTGACGGGTCTCTCGAAGGTCGGCCTGGAATCGGCGCAGAAAGAGATTGGAAAGAACGCCATCGTGGTTTCGAGCGACGCGCGGTCGTTGACCGACATCGACGCCCTCGCCACTCAGGTAAAGGCCGAGTTCGACACCATCGACCTGCTTTTCGTCAACGCCGGGTTCAGCATTCCAACGCCTGTCGCGAACGTGACAGAGGCCGTCTACGACGAGATGTTCAACCTGAACGCCAAGGGACCCTTTTTTGCGGTCCAGAAGCGCGCGCCGCTGATCAATCGGGGAGGCGCTGTCGTTCTCACGACCTCCGTCGCCAACGTCAAGGGACTGCCGGGCCAAGCCACATACGGAGCCGCCAAGGCTGCGCTGCGGTCATTCGCCCGGGTGCTTGCCGCCGAGCTGCTTCCTCAGGAGATCCGCGTAAACGCGGTGTCGCCCGGCCCCATCGACACGGGCATCCTCGAAAAGGTGTTCCCTACGGAAGAGATGCGTACACAGGTCAAGGGGCACACCGTCGCCATTATTCCCCTGAAGCGCTTCGGGACGTCGGAGGAAATCGCCAAGGCCGTCCTATTCCTTGCGTTCGACGCGACCTTCACGAACGGTGCCGAACTGCCGGTTGACGGCGGGTGGTCGCAGCTTTGAACGCGGTACGGACCGCACGCGTCACCAGACGGGGGCTTCACGATGAATAGGTTGGCAGCCATCCGCTACTCGACCGGATGAGCGTCCGCTTCCGGGCGCTTGGTGCGGCCAGGCCGATGGCAGCTATCGGGTCGGGAGACGCACTGCCGACTGGTCGCTTCCGGGAAGCGGAATTCCACTGGCCGCTTTCCGGCGATGCATTTGAAGAGCGGGTTGACGCAACCCGACCCTAAGCCGACGTCGGTGACAACTGGATTTGCGTGTCCCTTCCTCGATCCCTAACCGCCATTCGCCAACTGGAACAGTCCGGGGCGCATCGAATCCGTCATTCGGCCTAACTGACCGTCGCCCGCGTCTCGACCTGCCTGGCAAGATAGTCAACGATGCGTTGCGCGGGAGGCTGTAACGCGTCGAAATCTTTGAAGCACACGACGAACTGACGTTGCACCCACGAATCGGTGAGAGGAATGATCTTGATTGCAAGCACCGGTTTGTATGTCTCGGCCACTTCCACCGGCACGACGCTTATGCCGAGGCCGGCCGCCACCACGCGAAAAGCCGCATCGAAGCTCGATACGATCACTCGATAAGAAACGGTTTTGCCTACGCTCGCAGCCGCGCGCCGCAGCATCGTATGGACAGCCGTGGACGGCAGCAGGCCGACGTGCTCGTGTTCCAGCGTCTGATCGAAGCTGAGCGACGCCTCTGCCGCGAGCGGATGATCTTTATGAACCGCGAGCGCAAGCCGGTCCTTTCGGTACGGCCGGTAATCGAGCCCCTGAAGGTCGACGTTATCCCAGCACACGCCGACGCTCGCCGCGCCTTCGCGGAGTTGCCGCACGAGATCGAACGATAGCCGCTCTTCGACATCGACCCGGATGTTCTGATACTCGGGCTCGCGCATGAAAGAAGCGATGTCGTCGAGCAGCGCCTCCGCGATGGCCGAGGCCGACGCGCACACGCTCACGCGACCCTTCAGCCCGCCGCCGAACGCGGTGACGTCGCTTGCAATCCGCTCCATCGTGAACAGCACGTTGCGGCCATGCTCCAGAAGCGCATTGCCTGCCGCTGTGGGCTGAACGCCGCGCCGCGAGCGCAACAGCAGCGGCACGCCAAGTTCGCTCTCCAACTGCGCAATGCGCTTGCTGATCGCGGATGGCTCGATATGCGCCTCCTCCGCCGCCCGCGCGATATTGCGGTGATCACACACGGCGACAAACAATCGCAGCGTTTTTAGATCGATGTCGCGCATGCAGGTCTCCGAAGTCTGACATTCCAAGCGGGAAGCCTGGTGCTTCCAAAATATCGCTTTAAGGATTAACAGGAAGGTCTAAAGTTATCACAACGCCGACGCCCTTACGATCGGCAAAGATAAATGGAGACAGCACCATGCCCCCGTTTCCCGCGAACGTCGCCATCCGGGAGGTCGGTTTGCGCGACGGCCTGCAAAGCATCCGGAGCATTCTTCCGACCGAACGAAAGATCGAATGGATCGATGACGCGTACGCCGCCGGTCAGCGCGAAATAGAAGTCGGCTCGTACGTTCCCGCTCGGCTTTTGCCGCAACTCGCCGACACCGCGGAACTCGTCTTCCACGCGAAAACGCTGCCGGGCCTCGTCGTCTCGGTGCTCGTGCCGAATCTGAGAGGTGCCGAGCGCGCGATCGAAACCCACGCCGATGTGTTGCTCGTGCCGCTTTCCGCGAGCCACGAACACAGCCTCGCGAACCTGCGCAAGACGCCCGATGAAGTCGTCGCCGAAGTGGCGCGCATCCGTGCGGCGCGGGACGCGTCCGGCTCCAAAACGCTGATCGAGGGCGGCATCGGTACGGCGTTCGGCTGCACCATCCAGGGCCGCGTCGAGCAGAGCGAAGTGCTGCGCTGCATGCAGGCGCTGCTCGATGCGGGCGCCGATCGCGTCAGCATCGCCGATACGGTCGGCTACGCCGGCCCCGCCGCCGTGCGCGAGTTGTTCGAGAAGGCGCGCAAGATCGCCGACGAACGCTTCTGGTGCGGCCATTTCCACGACACGCGTGGCCTCGCGCTTACCAACGTCTACGCGGCGCTCGAAACCGGCGTCGCGCGTTTCGACGCAACGCTCGCGGGCATCGGCGGCTGTCCGCATGCGCCGGGCGCGAGCGGCAACGCGTCGAGCGAAGACCTTGCGTTCATGCTCGCCGACATGGGTATCGAAACCGGTATCGACATTCCCGCGTTGCTGAGGTTGCGCGCGAAAGTCTCGGGCTGGCTCGAAGGCGAATCGCTGCACGGCGCGCTGTGGCTCGCGGGTCTCCCCAAAACCTTCGCTGCTCCGGCCGCGCTCGACGCCTGAGGTCAACATCATGAATACCCCCGCAAGACTTCCCCTCGACGGCGTGCGCGTCATCGAATTCACGCACATGGTCATGGGGCCGACGTGCGGCATGATCCTCGCCGATCTCGGCGCCGAAGTGATCAAGATCGAACCGCCCGGCGGCGACAAGACCCGCAAGCTGCCGGGACTCGGCATCGGCTTCTTCCGCTCGTTCAACCGCAACAAGAAGAGCGTCGTGCTCGACATCAACACGCCCGAGGGGAAGGAAGCCGCGATCGAACTGATCGGCACCTGCGATGCGATGCTCGAAAACTTTCGCCCGGGCCTGATGACGAAACTCGGCCTCGATTACGACACGCTCTCGAAGCGCTATCCCGGTTTGATCTACGTGTCGCACAAGGGCTTTCTGCCGGGACCGTACGAGAAGCGTCTCGCGCTCGACGAGGTCGTGCAGATGATGGGTGGCCTCTCATACATGACGGGTCCGGTCGGTCGGCCGCTGCGCGCGGGAACGTCGGTCAACGACATCATGGGCGGCATGTTCGGCGCGATCGGCGTGCTCGCCGCGCTGCGCGAACGCGAGCAGACCGGACGCGGTCAGGAAGTGCAAAGCGCGCTCTTCGAAAACTGCGTGTTCCTCTCGGGCCAGCACATGCAGCAATACGCGATGACGCGCGAAGCGCCGCCGCCGATGCCCTCGCGCGTGTCGGCGTGGAGCGTCTACGACGTCTTCACGCTCGCCGACGGCGAACAGCTTTTCATCGGCGCGGTCAGCGACAAGCAGTTCGTCATGCTGTGCGACGTGCTGAATCGCCCGGACCTGCCGGCCGAGCCCCGCTTCGAGACGAATGCACTGCGCGTCGCGATCCGCTCCGAGCTGCTCGAAGTGCTGAGCGCGATCCTGAAGGACCATCGCATCGAAGAACTTTCGCCGAAGCTCGAAGCGGCCGGCATTCCGTACGCGCCGATCGTGCGGCCCGAGCAACTTCTCGACGATCCGCATCTGAAGGCGAGCGGCGGCCTCGTGCCGATGGAAACCGACGACGGCAGCATGACCGAAGTCGTGCTCCTGCCGCTGACGATGGGCGGCCGGCGTCCCGGCGTGCGCCAGGCGCTGGCGCGAGTCGGCGAGCATACGCACGAAGTGCTGGCGCGCCTGAAGAGTCGGGTGGTCGCATGAATTCCGCCAACAGCGCATCGAATCACGGAGCAAATCAAATGGCAGATCTCTTCGACAACCCGATGGGCCTGATGGGATTCGAATTCGTCGAATTCGCATCGCCCACGCCCGATACGCTCGAACCGGTATTCGAGAAACTCGGCTTCACGCTCGTCGCGCATCACCGATCGAAGGACGTCGTGCTGTACCGGCAGGGCGGCATCAACTTCATCTTGAATCGCGAGCCGAAAAGCCCGGCCGCTTACTTCGCGGCGGAGCACGGACCGTCGGCGTGCGGCCTCGCGTTTCGCGTGAAGGATGCACACGCTGCCTACGCACGCGCCCTCGAACTCGGCGCGCAGCCGCTCGACATGCTTACCGGCCCGATGGAATTACGCCTGCCCGCGATCAAAGGCATCGGCGGCGCACCGCTCTATCTAATCGACCGCTTCGAAGACGGCGAGTCGATCTACGACATCGACTTCAGATTCGTCGAAGGCGTGGACCGGCGACCGGAGGGCTACGGACTGAAGCTCATCGATCACCTGACGCATAACGTCTATCGCGGACGCATGGCGTTCTGGGCCGGCTACTACGAGAAGCTGTTCAATTTCCGCGAGATTCGGTATTTCGACATCTCGGGCGAGTACACCGGCCTCACCTCGAAAGCGATGACCGCGCCGGACGGCAAGATTCGCATTCCGCTGAACGAGGAATCGTCGAAGGGTGCGGGACAGATCGAAGAGTTTCTGATGAAGTTCAACGGCGAAGGCATCCAGCATGTGGCCTTGCTCTCAGACGATCTGCTCGCCACCATCGACAAGCTCGCGATGGCTGGCGTCCCGCTAATGACCGCGCCGAGCGAGACGTACTACGAGATGCTCGAAGAGCGTTTGCCGGGTCACGGGCAGCCGGTCTCCGAGTTGCGCACCCGCGGCATTCTGCTCGACGGCAACACGAGCGGCGGTACCCCCCGACTCTTGCTGCAGATCTTCTCCGATACGCTGCTCGGCCCCGTGTTCTTCGAATTCATTCAGCGAAAGGGCGATGACGGCTTCGGCGAAGGCAACTTCAAGGCGCTCTTCCAGTCGATCGAACGCGATCAGGTTCGACGGGGTGTCGTCGGGCAGCAATAGCTTTCGATACGCGGATCATCACTTTCATGCCGGCAGGCGTTCAATCACAAGAAGCGCCGCCGATGCAAAGAACAGGAGACAAAGACATGCAGCAGACCGTCACCGCGGGCAACCCCCCGCTCGTCGCGCCGAACGTTCACGTCGGTATCAATCCGGGCGCGGAAATCTCCGCGCGCATGGACCGATTGCCGATCACGCGGCATCTCTGGATGCTCGTGTTCCTCATCTCGCTCGGCGGGTTCTTTGAAGTCTACGACCTGATCTTCACCGGCTATATCGCGCCGGGCATGGCCAAAAGCGGTCTCCTGCAGACCACCACGCATTCGTTCTTCGGTTTCAACGGAATCGCGGCGTTCATCGCGGCGACGTTCGCCGGCCTGTTCGTCGGCACCTTCGGTTTCGGCTGGATGCCGGACCGCTACGGGCGCCGCACGGTCTTCACGTTTTCGCTGCTGTGGTATTCGGTCGGCTCGGCGATCATGGCCTTCCAGACGACGCCCGAAGGCGTGATGCTGTGGAGATTCATCACGGGCATCGGCGTGGGCATCGAGATCATCACGATCGACAGCTACGTTACCGAACTCGTGCCGCAGCACATGCGCGGCCGTGCGATGGCGTTCAACCAGATGGTGATGTTCGCCGCTGCCCCGGTCGCCGCGATCCTCTCGTACTGGCTCGTGCCGACGACGTTGTTTGGCATCGACGGATGGCGAATTGTGGTGCTCGCCGGATCGGTGGGCGCGGTGCTCGTGTGGTTCATCCGCCGCGCGGTGCCGGAAAGCCCGCGCTGGCTCGCGTCTCACGGCCACGTCGAGAAGGGCGAGCGGATCGTGGCGAAGATGGAAAAGATCGTCGCGCGTCAAAGCGGCGAACCGCTGCCGCCGCCGCTCGCGGTGATTGAGCAGCCGGCGCATCGCCGCGCGTCGTTCTCGGAACTGCTGCAGCCGCCGTACCGTTCGCGCCTCATCATGCTGATCGTGTTCAACTTCTGTCAGGCAATCGGCTATTACGGGTTCGTGAACTGGGTCCCGACGCTCCTGATTGGGCAGGGCATCACCGTGACAAAGAGCTTGCTGTATTCGTTCATTATCGCCTTTGCGATGCCAGCGGGTCCGATGCTCGCGATGCTATACGCCGACAAGATCCAGCGCAAATGGCTGATCGTCGGCGGTGCGCTCGCAGTGGCCGCTTGCGGGTTGGCCTTTGGACAAATGAAGGAAGTCGCGCCACTGATCGTGCTGGGCGTCCTGATCAGTCTGGCCGGGCAGACGATTTCCGTCGCCTTCCACGCATACCAGGCGGAACTCTTCCCAACAGCGGTGCGTTGCCGTGCAAGCGGCTTCGTTTTTTCGATCAGCCGCATCGGTGCGATGTTTTCGGGGTTCTTCATTGCATACCTGCTTCGGAATTTCGGCGTCGTGGGCGTGTTCGCCGGCATCACCGGTTGCATGCTGGTGGTTGCTATAGCGATTGGCGTTTTCGGACCCAGGACCAATGGTGTTCGACTTGAGGAATTGAATCAGTAAGTTCCGCAACCGTTCCAGTTCCAATCTCCTGCCGCGCGTTAGCCGCAGTTTCAATATCGGAGACAGACATGTCCCAATCACCTTCCCGGCGGTCTGATCCGTCGAAGACCGTGCGCTTCGATGGTCGCGTGTTGTTTCTGTCGCAGAGCGCAAGCGTGATCGAGCGGCAGTTGCTCGGTGAAGACGTCACACTTGAAGATGCAGGGTTCCTGCGCACGGACATCTCCACCGATGAAATCACCCCCGCCTACATCTGCTACTACTACGACGAGAAACTGGGCGAGTATCCTTACCTTGGCCTCGACTGCATGGGCACGCGTCCAGTCAAACAAGGCAGCGTGAAGGCGGGCGGCTTCGCGGTCACCGTGGCGGGCCGCCGCTATGGAAAAGGATCGTCGCGCGAGGCCAGTCCGTTCGCCGAGTGGTGCGCAGGTATTCGCCTGGTGATCGCCGAGAGCTTCGAGCGAATCTACCGGCAGAACTGCCATAACCTGGGCATTTTCACTTCGACGGACTTTGGCCTGATTGCGCGGATCCGTCGAGGCGAGGACATTCCGGTGGAGGAATTCACCCGTGGAGAAGATGCGCTCACGGTCGAGCTGATTCGCAGGGGCGGACTTTTTCGCCTGACGGAGGCCAGACGGACTGGATGGCGGCCTTCAGCACAACCTCTCGGGTCACGGCCCATGACCTACGCCGAAAAAATCATCAGTCGAGCGGGCGGCTGCTTGGGCGTCACGCCTGGTCAGAGTCTTTTCGCGAAGACCGACTGGCGCTACGCGCACGAGTACGTTTCTCCGATGTCTATCAGCTTCCTGCGCCGGGAGTGCGGCGACCAAATCGGACTGCATGACCCCGACAGCATAGTGTGCTTTTCCGACCATTTGACCTTCATCCACCGCAGCATGCCAGCCGAGCGTCGTGCGCTTGGGCTGCTCGACGTGGCGCAAGCAATGGGGCAGGTTCAGCAGCGGTTCTGTGAACAATACGGACTGCGCCATCATGGGCTATTGATCGACCGGGAAGGCTCGGAAGGAATCAGTCACTCAATCATGGCCGAGCGGTACGTGAAACCGGCGCAGCTCGCCGTCGGCACGGATTCTCATACCCCTCATTGCGGCGCACTGGGCGCACTCGCGTTCGGGATCGGCGCCACGGAAATGGCCAACGCGTGGCTCACTGGCGACGTACGTGTGAAAGTACCCGAGACGTGCCGGATAAACCTCAATGGAAGATTGCCCACTGGAGTGGAGGGAAAAGATATCATGCTGCACCTGCTCCGCTTGCCCTATGTTCGTGAGGGCAATGCGATCGGACAGATATTCGAATACCGTGGAGAAGCCCTCACATCGTTATCGACCGACGAGCGGGCGACGCTGACGAACATGGTCGCAGAAATTGGTGGCTTCAGCGGCATCATCGCTCCGGACGAGGAAACGCAGCGCTTCCTGCGCGAACGCAGAGGCATCGATTTCGAAATTGAGCCGTGGATGCGCAGCGACGACGATGCTGTAGTGGCGCATTCAATCGACGTCGACTGCTCGCAACTGGAGCCCATGCTCGCGCGCCCGGGTGACCCTGGTCAAGGTATCGCCTTGTCGGAGCTTCAAGACTCGGTACGGGTGGACATCGCTTATGGCGGCTCCTGCACGGGCGGCAAACGCGAGGATTTGCAGCGCTGCTACGAAGTGTTGGAGTGGGCTTTGAGCCACGGCCTGAAGGTGGCCGAGTCGACTCGCTTCTTTCTGCAGTTCGGCAGTCAGGACGTGCGCGACTACTGCGTGCGCGCAGGGATGCTGGAGGTTTTCGTGCGTGCGGGAGTCGAACTCATCGAACCGGGTTGCGGTGCATGCGTCAACGCAGGTCCCGGGGTTTCAGAACGGCCCGACCAGGTGACGGTCAGCGCCATCAATCGCAATTTCCCCGGCCGTTCCGGCCCTGGGAAGGTGTGGCTAGCTAGCCCTTCGACCGTTGCGGCAAGCGCTGTAGCCGGACGGATCGTCAGCTTTGAGCGATTGCGAGCATCGTTTGGCGAAGACCAGAAAACGCCAACACATCCATCACTCAATCGGCTCTCAGGTGCTGACAAACGTTGAGGCGCTGACCTATGTGACGTGTTGCGACGGATTTGGTCAGGCGGCCGTTGCAAGAGTCCTTCTCTCGCTTACTCAAGCTGAGGGTCGACTGTTGGTCACCTGACGCAGATCCTCCGCGGTGCTAACAAACGGAAACCGGAACGACATGCCGAGAAGCGATTTTGAACTGACTCATGCCGAGGGCCTTAAGTATCAGTCCGGCTTTGCTAACGAGTTCGCCACGGAGGCGATAGCGGAGGTGCTGCCCGTCGGACGCAATTCACCGCAGCGTGTGGCGAAAGGTCTATATGCCGAGCAGTTGTCCGGCACGGCGTTCACGGCGCCGCGCGCCCACAATCGACGCTCGTGGCTCTATCGCATCCGGCCGGCGGCGGTGCATCGTCCGTTCAATGCGATCGAAAACGATCGCCTCGTTGGCGACTTCTCGACCGTGCCCAAAACGCCGCCCGACCAGTTGCGCTGGAATCCGCTGCCGTTTCCGGATGCGCCGGTCGATTTCGTCGATTCGCTGATCACGATGGCCGGCAACGGCTCGGCTTCGTCGATGTCTGGCTGCGCGATCCATCTGTACGCAGCGACGCGCTCGATGCAGAACCGCTTCTTCTATTCGGCCGATGGCGAGTTGCTGATCGTGCCGCAGGAAGGACGCCTCACGCTCGCGACCGAACTCGGCGTGCTCGATGTGGAACCGCAGGAAATCGCGGTGATTCCGCGCGGCGTGCGCTTCACGGTCGCGCTGCCGGACGGCCGTGGGCGCGGGTATGTCTGCGAGAACTTCGGCGCGTTGCTCGAATTGCCGGACCTGGGGCCCATTGGGGCGAACGGCCTTGCCAATCCGCGCGATTTTCTGACGCCTGTCGCCGCTTTCGAGGATCGCGAGGGCGACTTTGAACTCGTCGCGAAGTTCGGCGGCCATCTCTGGCGCGCGGACATCGACCATTCGCCGCTCGATGTCGTCGCGTGGCACGGCAACTATGCGCCGTACAAGTACGACCTGCGGCGCTTCAACGCCATCGGCTCGATCAGCTTCGATCATCCCGATCCGTCGATCTTTCTGGTGCTGCAATCGCCGAGCGACACCGAAGGCGTGCACGCGCTCGACTTCGTGATCTTCCCGCCGCGCTGGCTCGTGGGGGAGAACACGTTCCGTCCGCCGTGGTTCGATCGCAATGTCGCGAGCGAATTCATGGGCCTGATTCACGGCGCCTACGACGCGAAAGAAGAAGGCTTCGTGCCCGGCGGCGCCAGCCTGCACAACTGCATGTCCGGACACGGTCCCGACGCCGACACGTTTCGCAAGGCTTCCGACAGCGATACGAGCAAACCGCACAAGGTCACCGACACGATGGCGTTCATGTTCGAAACGCCGCTCGTCATCCGTCCGACCGAGTACGCGCTGAAAACCTCGCAATTGCAGTCGGAGTATTCCGAGTGCTGGCAGGGACTGAAGAACAACTTCGCGAAGGAACAGTAATCATGGATTGGCACCAGACCAACCACCCGAAGCTCAAAAGCTGGGTCGAGTCGGCAAACGCGGCCGACAGCGATTTCCCGATTCAGAACCTGCCGTTCGGCGTCTTCAGCGATGCGTCGAACACGACGCCGCGCGTGGCCGTCGCGATCGGCGATGCGGTGCTCGATCTGAGCGTGCTCGCGCGTGAAGGCTTGATCGAACAGGACGCCGCGCTGTTCGTGCAGTCTTCGCTCAACGCATTCATCGCGACGGGCAGGGCGCAATGGCGTGGGTTGCGCGTGCGTCTGTCGACCCTGCTCAGTGCCGCAAATGCCGAGTTGCGCGACAACGCGGCGCTGCGCGAGCGAGCGTTCGTCGCTCAGAAGGATGCGCGCTTGCATCTGCCCGTCGAGATTCCCGGCTATACCGACTTCTACTCGTCGCGGGAGCACGCGACCAATGTCGGTTCCATGTTCCGCGATCCGAGGAATGCGCTTCTGCCGAACTGGCTGGAGATTCCCATCGGCTATAACGGGCGAGCGTCGTCGGTGATCGTGAGCGGCACGCCGGTGCGGCGGCCGAACGGGCAAATCAAGCTGCCCGATGCCGAACGGCCGGTCTTCGGCGCGTGCCGCAAGCTCGACATCGAACTGGAGATGGGCTTCATCATCGGCGCGGGGAGCGAGCTCGGCGATGCGATCGCGTGCGAAGAGGCCGAAGCGCATATCTTCGGCATGGTGCTGCTCAACGACTGGAGCGCGCGTGACATTCAGCAATGGGAATACGTGCCGCTCGGGCCGTTCAATGCGAAGGGCTTCGCCACGACGATCTCGCCGTGGATCGTCACGCTCGATGCACTCGAACCGTTTCGCGTCCAGCAGCCGGAGCAGACGCCGCAGCCGTTGTCATATCTGCGTCATGCGGGCGAGCATGCGTTCGACATCGCGCTGGAAGTCGATTTGCGCGCGGCGAGCGACGACGAGGCACAGACCATCTCGCGCACCAACTTCCGTCACATGTACTGGACGATGGCGCAGCAACTCGCGCATCACACGAGCGGCGGATGCAACGTGCGCGTGGGCGATCTGATGGGCTCGGGCACGATCAGCGGCCCCACGCCGGACTCCTGCGGCTCGCTGCTGGAATCGGCGTGGAACGGACAGCGTCCGTTGCAGCTTGCGTCGGGCCAGACGCGCACCTTCATCCAGGACGGCGACGAACTGACGTTGCGCGGATGGTGCCAGGGGGACGGTTATCGCCTCGGCTTTGGCACGTGCGCGGGAACGATCCTTCCGGCGAGAGAAACCGTATGAGCGCGTTCACGCTGCACGGTTACTTTCGAAGCTCCGCGTCGTTTCGCGTGCGGATTGTGCTGAATCTCAAGGGCATTCCGTACGATCAGGCGCCAGTGCATCTCGTGCGCGATGGCGGCGAGCAGTTGCAGGCGTCGTACCGCGCGATCAATCCGGACGGTCTGGTGCCGTCGCTCACATGCGATGACGGCAGCGTGCTGATGCAGTCGCTTGCGATCATCGAATACATCGAAGAGTGCTTCCCGACGCCCGCGCTGCTGCCTGCATCGGCGCTGGATCGCGCGTTCGTGCGCTCGGTCGCGTTGCAGATTGCGTGCGAGATTCATCCGATCGCCAATTTGCGCGTGCTCAAGTATTTGCGCGGCGAGCTCGGCGCGTCAGAGGCGCAGAAGGACGCGTGGTACCGCCACTGGATCGATCTCGGCTTCGCCTCCCTCGAGGCGAAGCTGGCATCGGACGCGCGCACAGGACGCTACGTTTTCGGCGATACGCCCACGCTCGCTGACATCTGCCTCGTCCCGCAAGTGTGGAACGCGCGCCGCTTTTCGATTCCGCTCGACGCCTATCCGACGATCCAGCGCATCGCGGATCACGCAATGCAGCATGGAGCGTTCGCCGCTGCCGAACCTAGGCGGCAGCCTGACGCAAGCGCTTAGAAACTATCGCGATCAAGGCGCTCGTGGATTCGGCTAGCGTGAAACAGCCCATAACCCGGATCAGTATGCGCGACTAGGACCGTCCGGTAACCGATGCGTAGCCGCCGTTCAAGCCCGCACGATTCAGAGGGCCCGAATGGCGGCAACTGGCCGAGAGCATCAGTTCAGTGAACGTTCTACAGTGCGGACGTTGGAGTCTTCAACGAATTGGTAAGGACCTCCCCGATTGCAGGATCGACACCGTCTGGTGCCATCATGGCTCGTGCTACAACCTTCCGGGAAGGGGGAAGTCATGGACAGGATTACTCGTGTTGGCGTGGATCTGGCGAAGAACGTGATGCAGATTCACGCGGTCGACAGCGCCGAATGCGTCGTAGTACGTAAAGCGATTCCGCGGGAGCGATTTGTGAGCTGGTTTGCCAATCTGGAACCGTGTCTGATCGCCATGGATGCATGCGGTGCGGCGCATTACTGGGCACGCAAGCTACACGCGCTCGGGCATGAGGTGCGGCTGATTCCCCCGCAATTTGTCGCGCCCTATCGCAATGAAGTGACGGTCCTAGGATCGCAGATCGCGTCATCGCGACGGCCGATTTGATCTACCCCTTCAAATGGACCGCGTTGACACAGGTCCTGTTCTTAACCATAGACTGCGGATTCTTCCCATCTTCGAACAATACATTCCGTTGCACGAGTGAGCCGTAATAGAGTGCGGGCAACTTTCAAGTTCGGGGTTGGACGCGATGCATGTAGAATCTGTGCACAGAATATGTCCGATAGACGATGCGACGAGCCGTTACTGATGACAAATCTCAGATCTAATGCACTCGGCGATACAACGGCCGAGAATGATAAAAAAATGCTCAGTGAAGCATTTGTGCCTACTGCCGATTTTCGCACCCTGATCGAGACCGACGAACGTACTGTTGTCGTTGGAAGGCGAGGCACCGGAAAAAGCGCACTTTATCTCCAATTGCAGAAATATTGGGAAAACGACAAGAAAATCGTTATCCTTTGTTTCTCACCCGAAGATACCGAAGTGATTGGATTTCGGTCACTCCTAAAGCCATTTTCGAATTCGTTTAATTTGGCGCGCGCATCTACTAGATTGCTTTGGCGATACGCCATGCTTATGGAGATCGCCGCTTATATACGCGGCAATTACAAGCTGTCTCACTTGGTCGAAGATGATGATATTCTTCACGAACACTTGCAGCGTTGGAGCGGCGTAAAAGGAAGTCTTCTTACCAAGTGTAGGCACATCGCCAAGACTTTTTTGTCAAGTGAGTCGCCCGAAGAGGCAGTTGGAGACTTGCCGACAAATCTCGATTTAAGTCACATCGAAGGTAAAGTTCTTTCGCTTACAGCCCTTTCTGATAGGCGATTTATAATATTAATGGACCGATTGGATGAAGGCTATGAACCGGATGACATCGGAATTGGTATTATAACGGGGTTGGTGTACGCTTCAATCGAATTAAATAAGCGTGCTGAAAAGATTCGGCCAATTATTTTTCTGCGCGATAACATCTATCGCGCGGTCGCCAAAGAAGACCCGGATTATTCTCGCAATGTTGAGGGTCAGGAAATCCGTTTGCATTGGGATTGGGCTCAATTGTTGTTGCTTGCCGCATCCAGAATGCGCGTTTGTTTCAAGCTCGATCAAGAGAAGGACCAACGGATTTGGGATCGTTGCACCGCGGGCGATTTGCAAGGCCGCGATGGATTCAGACAATGTCTGCAGTTCACGTTGTACCGCCCCCGTGACCTTCTTTCATTATTAAATGAGGCTTTCTACTGTGCCTCTCGCGATAACCGGTCGACCGCGATATTTTCGGACTTAGAGTTTGCGGCTAGATCTATTTCAGTCGCTCGTCTGGAAGATTTGTGGAAGGAGTATCAAAAGGTTTTTCCGTCAATACAGGCAATGTCGAATGCATTCGCTGACGGCGAGCCGGAATTCGACGTCCATACCGCAGCTGCGCTCCTATCGAATGTCATAGAAAAGCTCGGCGAAAATGAATCCCAAGCTGTAGTCAGGGACGTTAGGCTTCTTGAGCCGAGCGGAATCCTTCAGGGGTTATATAGCGTTGGGTTCCTCGGTATGCACGAGTCTACGACTGGCGCATTCACCTTTTGTCACGATGGACGAACTCCCGATGTTGCGTTTGGCGATAAATCGCGACTTCTAATTCATCCATGCTATTGGCTAGGATTAAATTTAAGTAGAAATGCGTTGAAACCAGAAGAGGCAGAGGAGATAACTGATGAGTACGACATTAAAGTTCAATCAATCACGCCGGAAATACGGAACACAAGAATTGGCCAGACGATTACTCAGCTAGACAGAATCCCACTCGGACAGGAAGGACAAAGCGATTTTGAGCATTGGTGCCTGGATGCGCTGCGAATCGCTTTCGCGGCGCATCTCACTAATATTCAATCGCATCCTAATGGCGCTGCAGTTCAAAGACGGGACATTGTTGGCCGGAATCGAGAAGAATCTGAGTTTTGGCGCCGAGTAAGAACCGACTACAAAGTACGTCAAGTGATCTTTGAGGTGAAGAACTATGCTGAACCGGGAGCAGCCGAATATCGCCAGCTTCAATCATATTTGACGGGAACGTATGGAACGCTTGGATTCATGATTACACGAGATGCCGACGAGAATTTGCACAGCGGCAAGGATTTAGACTGGATCAAGGAAATGCATCAATCTCACGGGGTGGTGCTTATGAAGTTGCCTGCCAAATATATTTGTAAATTGTTGCAGAAGCTGCGGAGCCCCGATAAGCACGATGTAGTCGATCATCAAATCAACACGCTCCTTGATGTATATGAGAGAAATTATCTTGGCATAAAAACGACTCGACAGAAAAAGCGGTGATTGGGACCCCCGTTACTATCTTCACTCCTCGACAATCGAGGATTTGGCCAGCTAGGCCCGGCATGATTCTCGCCCCCAGTCGCAGTCATGATCCGGGGGGTGTTGTCACCGGGCCTGGTGGGTGGCTGGTGATCGCTAATAGGGGCTCGGCCAGGATATCTTGAGGCCGTCCGTAACGTGGATGCCGAGACTTGCCACCGATGTTGCAGGCCAAACCGTTCAACCTGCAAAGCCTTCGATGCAAGAAAACCAACAACATAGCTCTGTCGATGTATTCGTCGGCGTCGATGTCGGCAAAGGCCACCATCACGCCGTCGCCCTCGATCGGACCGGAAAGCGCCTGTACAACAAGGCACTGCCCAACGATGAGGCCAAGCTGCGCGCCGTCATCACCGAACTCAAGACGCACGGCCAGCTCCTGTTCGTCGTCGATCAGCCCGCCACCGTCGGTGCATTGCCCCTGGCAGTCGCCCGTGATGAAGGAGTCCTGGTCGCGTATCTACCGGGTCTGGCTATGCGCCGCATCGCTGACCTGCACGCAGGGGAAGCCAAGACCGATGCTCGCGATGCCGCCATCATTGCTGAAGCCGCGCGCTCGATGCCACATGCGCTGCGCTCACTTCGACTGGTTGACGAACCGCTCGCCGAACTCACCATGCTGTGCGGCTTCGACGACGATCTCGCGGCACAGATCACGCAGACCAGCAACCGCATTCGAGGTTTGCTCACCCAGATCCATCCAGCGCTGGAACGCGTTCTGGGGCCGCGCCTCGACCATCCGGCCGTGCTCGATCTGCTTGAGCGGTATCCATCGCCCGCAGAACTTGCCGCGACCAGCGAGAAAACGCTTGCCAACCGCCTCACCAAACTCGCGCCTCGCATGGGCAAGAGCCTCGCGGCCGAGATCGTTCAGGCGCTCCGCGAACAGGCTGTGATCGTGCCCGGTACTCAGGCAGCAACCATCGTCATGCCGCGTCTTGCACAGCAACTCGCGTCCTTGCGCAAGCAGCGCGATGAGGTTGCCAGCGAAGTCGAGCGTCTGGTGCAAGCACACCCTCTTTGGCCGGTCCTGACCAGCATGCCGGGAGTCGGCGTCAGGACTGCCGCCAGACTCCTCACTGAAGTCGCTCACAAGGCGTTCGCCTCAGCCGCGCATCTGGCTGCCTACGCCGGCCTCGCCCCGGTCACCCGGCGCTCGGGCTCGTCGATACGGGGCGAACATCCATCCCGGCGGGGCAACAAGGTGCTCAAGAGAGCGCTCTTCCTCTCCGCCTTCGCAGCTCTGCGCGATCCAATCTCAAGAGACTATTACTCGCGCAAGGTCCAGCAGGGTAAGCGCCACAATCAGGCGCTCATCGCTCTGGCCCGACGACGCTGTGACGTGCTGTTCGCCATGCTGCGGGACGGCACCCTATATCAACCTAAATCCGCCCCTAATGCTTGACGAATCACATAGGGGCACCCCCCCGCGTCACAATGGTTGTCGCCTGGATAAAATTGGAATCTGGGGGCGATAAAGAGAGAACAAGTTGGCGCGTTACGGAAAGACATTCAAGGACAGAGCAGTGGCGCGGTTGCTGCCGCCGGAGAGCGCATCAGTGGAAGAGGTTGCGCGAGAGATCGGTGTGGGCGCGCAGACGCTGGAGCGCTGGCGCAGTGATGCGCTGTCCAGGCCCGCTCGCGAGCGGGCATGGACAGCGGCCGCGCGTTTCGAAGCGGTGTTGAGCACGGCAGCGATGGACGAGACGGCCCGCAATGCGTGGTGCCGCGAGCATGGCGTGTATCCGCAGGAACTGGCGCAGTGGCGGCAAGCGGCCACGCAGGCGCTGGCCGAGCCCGAAGAGGCCCGTGCGAGTCCACAGCAGACGAAGCAGGACCAGCGTCGCATCAAGGAACTGGAACGCGAACTGCGGCGCAAGGAGAAAGCACTGGCCGAGGCAGCCGCATTGCTGGTTCTTTCAAAAAAACTCGGGGCGATCTTCAACACGGACAAGGGCGAGGACGAATGATCGGCCTCGAAGATCGCCAGTTCCTGGCCCGGGAAATCGATTCGGCAAGACTGGCTGGCGCACGGTTGCGCCTGGCCTGCGAGGTGGCCGGAATCGACGTGCGTACCCTGCAGCGCTGGAGGGCCAATCAAGGGCTCGTCACTGGCGACGCCAGGCCCGGCGCGATGCGCCTGCTGCCCGCGCACACCTTGAGCCCGCAGGAGCGGGAAAACGTGCTGCGCGTAGCCAGCGAGCCGCGCTTTGCCGACATGCCACCGGCGCGCATCGTGCCGATGCTGGCTGACGAAGGCGTGTATATCGCCAGCGAATCGACCTTTGCACGCGTGCTGCGCGAGCATGGGCAGATGAGGCGCCGTGGCCGTGCCAGAACTCCTTCGAGCGGCCGGCCGCCGACCACGCACGTTGCAACCGCGCCGCGCCAGGTGTGGTGCTGGGACATGACCTATTTGCCGGCAACGGTCACAGGGCGATGGTTCCACCTGTACCTGATTCTGGACCTGTACAGCCGCAAGATTGTCGGCTGGGAGGTGCACGACAGCGACGCGGCCGAACACGCTGCTCATCTCGTACGTCGTACGGCGCTCTCCGAAGGCATTGCCGCCCTTGAGGCCCGGCCGGTGCTGCACGGCGATAACGGGGCGACGCTGAAGGCCACTACCGTGCTGGCGATGCTGCACTGGCTGGGCATCAAGCCGTCGTACTCGCGCCCCCGGGTCAGCGACGACAACGCCTATGCCGAGGCGCTGTTCCGAACCGCGAAGTACCGGCCGGAGTTTCCGGTCACAGGCTTCGAGGACCTGAACGCTGCTCGCACCTGGGCTGCCGGCTTCGTGCAGTGGTACAACTTCGAGCATCGTCATAGTGGCATCCGCTACGTGACGCCTGCGCAGCGTCACGCCGGTGACGATCGTGCGCTTCTCGCCGCTCGGCATGCACTGTACGAGAGGGCCCGCGAGCGCAATCCGGCCCGCTGGTCGCGCCACACGCGCAACTGGACACCGGTTGGTGCCGTGACGCTTAACCCCGAACGCGACTCAGTCGTCGAGATGGCGTCGATCAGCGCAAATAAACAGCCTCTGGCTGCATGAGTGAGGCGACAACTTGCTTGACGCGCGCCGAACCGCCGTCGCGGTCTCAGCGCGTTGGGAATTTTAAAACCTCTTCGAAAAAGGGTCGTCGACGGCGAACGACCGGGAAGGCCGACAAGCTTGTCGACGCTTACTCGCGCCGTCAGCTCCTCGACCGACAAGAACCGTTAGGCTCCAAGTCATGTCGTTATACACAACGTTGCTGACGTTCGACGACAGCGAGAAAGCTCGCTTACTTTCAATGACATAGAGCCGCGCTTGTAAACTGTCGGCGTTTGCCGTTTACTCTCCGCTTTTGAGCGGACGCCTTGGTCACCGAATCGACAGCCTGGACGCAAACGGAATTCGAGCAACTGGACCTGGGCGACGCGCGCCTGAACAAGCGAGCGAGGCTTTTGATGGAAAGAATGGCGGCCGACCCGACGGCCAGTGTGCCGCAGGCATGTCATGGCTGGGGCGAAACGATCGCAGCGTACCGTTTCTTCGACAACGAGAAGGTTCAGTGGCATGCGATTCTGGAGCCGCACTGGCAGCAGACGCAAAAACGGATGCAAACGCATCGCGTCGTGCTGTGCCTGCAAGACACCACCGAGCTTGATCTGAACGGTCAAGAGGCGATCGGACTGGGGCCACTGAGCTACGAAGCGCAGCGAGGTATGTATCTGCATCCGACTTATGCCGTCACGCCGCAGCGCGAGCCGTTGGGCATCCTGGACGCCTGGATGTGGGCCCGCGAGGAGAAGACGATTCGGGCCAACGTGGCGGCCCCAAGGAAAGTTTGCGTTGGATCGAAGGCTACGAGCGCATCGCCGAGATGGCGCCGGATATGCCCTCGACCCGCCTGGTGTATGTGGCCGACCGCGAAGCGGATCTGATGGCGTTGATGGAACGCGCCGATGCGCTGGGCAACCCGGCCGACTGGCTGGTACGTGCCTCGCATAACCGCTGCCTGCCAGAGGGCGACAAACTGTGGGAGCGCGCCACGCGCGGCGAAGCGGTGGGCGAAATCGCCTTCACGATGGCCGCGCGCCAAGGCGTGAAAGCGCGCACGGTGCGCCAGCGCCTGTGGCTGCAACACGTGCAGTTGCCCGCGAGCAAGGGCAAAAGCATCGCTGCAACGTGCCTGGTCGCGCGCGAGTTTGACGCGCCTGCCGGAGTCAAGCCGGTCGAATGGCGCTTGCTCACTAACCGAGCGGCGAGCGCGCTGGATGAAGCGATCGAATTGATCGAGTGGTATCGGGCGAGATGGGAAATCGAGATCCTGTTCAACGTTCTGAAGAACGGCTGTCAGGTCGAAGAGCTGCAACTGGGCACGATTGAACGACTCGAGCGTGCGCTGGCGCTGTTTCTGGTGGTGGCTTGGCGCGTGACCTATCTGATGCGGATGGGCCGAACTTGCCCCGATCTGGACGCCCATCTGTTCTTCGATCCCGATGAAATTCGGGCCGCCTACCTGCTCACGAAGACCCGTAGCGCAATGCAACCCAAGCTCAACGAGGTGTTGCGCCTGGTCGCACGTCTCGGCGGTTTCCTCGCTCGCAAGGGCGATGGTGAACCCGGCGCGGAGACGATCTGGAAGGGACTCACGAAAGTTCATATCGCCGCGGAAACCATTCGCTTATTGCGCGATGACGGCAATGCCGACACTTCTGTATAACGACATGGCTCCAAGTACTTCGACTGTCAGCTTCAGGTCGATGATGTTGGAAAAGTCGCTGACCGTCTTTCTCGCGAGGTTGCAAGGGTCTCTTACCCTTGACCGATGTTCTCGAGCGGTTCGTAGGCCGATCTGAGAGGTCGATTTTTTCGGTGGCAGATGGGAAACGCCGCGCAGCGACGTTTTCAACAGCATCGTTCGGTACGACTCACTCGGATACTGTCGCAGCCGACCTTCGTTGGCCCTTGATTGCCAGCGGCAGCAAAGTAACCTTCAGCCGCCGCACGGCGCCCGAACGACGAACCTCCGCAATGGCCGAGGAACGGTCAAGAGCGGAAGTAGGGAAATCAATCAGCAATGAGCGTCGGTCGAAGTGGAAATCAACGTATTTCCGTTTTTTCCGCGCTGGGTTAATCATCGTGCCGAAAACTCTCCTCGACAAACGCGCGCGCCTCGGCCTGGCCCGTTCGGGCGTAAGCCGCGGTGGTCTGCACCGACGCGTGACCCAGCAGCGCCTGCGCGACCGGCAACGGCACGCCGTGATCGACCACCAGCGTACGCGCATAGCCGTGCCGCAGCCAGTGGGTGGAGGCTCGCTCCAGCGCCGTGCGCATCGCGCTGTCTGCGGCCGGCACGCGGCTCGCAGCGAGCGTGAATAGCGCCCGGACCTCGTCGTAGAGGCCGCTCGCGCCCAGCGCGCGGCCGCGCTCACTGTGGATCAGCGGCAGGCGTTCATTGGCGGGCGGATCTTCCGGCAGTCCGACGGCGCGCCGGTACGCCCGCAGCGCGGGCAGGCAGGTGCTGGGCAGCGGAATCGCGCGCAGCCGCTGGCCCTTGCCCAGTACGTGCAGGGTCCACTGCCGGGCGTCGTCGACTTCCACGTGCGGCAGCGCGAGCTCCTCATGCCACGCCAGTTCCGCGAGGCGCACGCCGCCATAGCGGTAGAGCGTCCAGATCGCGCGGCGCCGCATCCAGAGCACCGCCGGCAAATCGGGTGGCGCGTCACCGGCTGCGACGGCATCGCAGTGCGTGAGTGCGGCGGCCGGCAGGAACCGCACCGGGGTCCAGGTCATGCGCGCGCGGCGCCCGGCAGCGAGGCCCTCGGCCGGATTGACCGTGAGATAGCCCACGCGGTGCCACCACGCGAACAGGCTCGAGATCGCGGCAAGCGCGCGGGACACGGTCGCGGGCGCCGCGCGCCGGACCGTACCCGTGACGTCGGCATGCGCCGCCTGCAGCGCGTCGCGGTACGCGATCAGGTCCTGCCGGGTGAGATCCGAGAAGGGACCAAGCCCCTCGCGCCGGCACCAGGCGGCGAGGCGCCGCAGTTCCGAAACGTACGCGCGTAGCGTGTGGGGGGAGTGCGAGGCGCGCTCGCGCAGGAACAGCTTCGCTGCCTGCGCGTCATCGGCGACCCCGAGGGTGTTGGTGAGCGGCACCGGATTCACAAAACGTCCGGTGCGCGCGAGCCACGCGTGCTCGACCCCGGCCGGCATTGGCGCGAGGTCCTCACTGTGAGGCCCAGTGCGTGCGACGCAGACACCGTCGTGTGCGTCATCCGGCGCCGCGGGACGGAAGCGCCGGCGGTGCTGCCGCAGCACGCGTTCGAGCACGGTGGCAGCCGAGGGGGCCGCGGCTTCCGGCACGACCCGCAGGCGCCCGCGCTCCCAGTACTCGATCGCGGCATCGTGTTCGAGCAGCAGCGCGAACACGGCGGGGTGCTCGCGCTTCGCATCGGCCAGCGACGGACAGCCCCGTTTGAGGGCCGTAAGAGTCCAGCGGAGATAGACCGGGTGGCCCAACGCCTGCGCGAGGTATTCCAGCGCAGCCTCCACGGAGCCGGGCAGACGCTGCGGCGGCCGGCAGCCGGTATCGAGCCAGTCAGACGGGGTCATCGCGCGTTCCTCGCGGAGGCCGGTCTTGGTCGGGATGGCCTGGCGTGACCGGCCTGGGCGGCATAAGCGGTCTTCGCCGCGGGGCGCACCCGGCGGCGGGCGGCCGGGGAGGATCCTGTCGCGGCCGCGTGGCCCAACAGGGCCAGCATCTGGCGTTGCTGCTCGACTACCACCGTCAGCGCGGCCGCTTCGGCCGCCGCCTGCTGCTGCGCGTTACGCTGCTCCGCGACCTCCGTGAACAGCCGGTCGCGCAGCGCCTCCAGCGCACCCACGCGTTCGGTCGCCCGGGCGAGCTCGGCCTCCAGGCGCTGCCGTTCGGTGTGAAACGTCTCGCGCTGCTGCGCGGTTTCGCGCAGCAGCTGTTTCGACAGGCCGTCATAGCGCGCGCGCTCCGCCGCCAGTTCGCCCGCGTGCGTCGTCGCCGCCCGCGCGGCCGTCCCGTTGGCGGTGGCCAGTTGCGACTGCAACTCCGTGCTGGCGGATTCCAGCAGGCGCGTCCGCTCCTCGAGGGCGCGACTTTCGAGTCGGCGCTCCAGCAGCTCCGCGTCACGCGCGGCGAGCTGGGCGCGAAGATCGGTGAGTTCGGTGCGGAGCATGTCCGTGCGCAGTTCCGCGTTGTGGCGGGCGATGTCGGCCGCTTCCTGGCTGCGTGCCGCGTCCTGGCGCAGCCGCACGACATCGGCCAGCTGGGTCGCGACGGCCGCTTCCCACAGCGCGCGCATCTGCGCGGCGATCCCGGGCGGCACGTCCGGCACCGCGAAGCCGGTCAGGCCCGCCTGCACGAGTTCCGCCTCGATCGCATTGAGGTGCCGTGACAGCGTGGCGGGGTCGCCGGCGCCCAGCCGTGCGCGGAGCTTGCGCACCGACACGATCCGGCGGAAGCGGGCGTCGGACGCGGGGGCGGTGTCGCCCGCCTCGGCGAGCATCGCGAGCACGGTGGTGCGGATCGTCTCGGGGGTGACAGCGGCGGGGCGGGCCATGGCGGACTCCGGAAACCAGCACTGCAGCACGGCAGCGCGCCGGGGCGACGGGCAGAAACCCGCCGCACGGGGCGCAGGGCGGGATTTCCACATTAGATTACGCACAGCCCTGACGCAAGAAAACCGCATTTGTCGCGGTTAAAAACATCCTCGCCGCGATAACTCCAGTTATCGCGGCCAGCGCAATCGCTGGCGGCCTTCGGATCAGCCACCCCGCGGGCTGGCTTGCCACTCCCTCGGCGCCATCGCCACGGACAGGCCGCGAGGGAGGCGAACGACAGGATGGCGGTGGGCTGCGGACCAATGGCAGGGTTCTTTCGCAGAGGAGTCGGCCGGAGTGTCGTCGGGGCGACTGGCGACTCCGGGCCCGCGCTGGGTGCACCCGTGGACCACGTCGCCGACGTGGGTCGACCCTCGGGCTCCCGTTGTCGCGCGTCAAGGGAGTGGTACGCGCTATCGCCAGTTGAATCGATGAGCGGGCGGCATCAATCCGCGGCGCTGCCCTCAGAAGGAGGGTGGGTGTGCGCGCCTTGGCCGAAAGGGGTACCGGCCTGGCACTGGAGGTTGTCCTGTCCGGGCATCGGTCACGACTGCGGACGTTGAACGCTCATTGCGCGCGGGCCTGTGAATCGGGTAGGGTGGCGGCTTCCCATCACCCCAACAGGGAAACCGGATGAACAAGCAGGAACCCGTCGACGCCGTCGCCGCCAAGACCGGTACCAGCAGGGCGTTGGCCGCCGAAACCCTCGATGCGCTGATCGGCGCCATCACGACGGCGGTCACCCAGGGCGACACCGTGCCACTGATCGGGTTTGGCTCGTTTTCAACGGGCGCGCGCGCAGCGCGGGTCGGCCGTAACCCGGCGACCGGCGCCGAGATCCAGATCGCTGCGGCGAAGACGGTCAGGTTCACGGCGGGCAAGGCGTTCAAGGATGCCGTGAACGGCGCCTGACAGCTGGCTGACAGCGGGCCAAGATCTGTTCGCGCGGCAGACGGCGGTGACGGATGGCTCGTCGCCGTCCGGCGTCGCCGGACAACGTTGTCCGCATCCTTCGTTTGGCCATGCGCAGTCGACCACCTGGACCGGTCGCCTCGGACCTGGCAGGACCGCCGGCCGAAAGTCAATCCGGCCAGCGGCGTGGCAACGGTCTGAACACCAGTTCGCCATGCAAAAGGAACGATCAGGAGTCCGCCGGCAAGCGCCGCCGATCGGCACGCTGCTGCGCTACTAGGCGCGCATCGTCCCGGTCGTCGCCGAGGCGCGAGGCCAGCGCGCGATGATCGAATCACGCGAACTTGGGGTCGTAACTCCGGTGCTAGCCCGAACTGCTCCAGGAACCCGGCAGCAGTTGGCGTTCGCGATGAATGCTAGCGAAGTCCATTAGCGCCAGTTGCCAGCTCCGGTATCAATCGACGTGCTGGTCAGCACGGTGGAGTGCGTCGTTTGGGAGAGATCCTTGGTATGTAACGAAAGAGGAACGGCGATGGGGAGCCACGCTGAAGAGGCTACCATCGCCGACTCTTTGCGTCAATCAATATGGAGTACGTAGCAAAAGTCTCCAGTGCTGCGGCGCCGTGCATCAATGACTGATCAGTGCCGGACCGGCGCGGCCGCGTCATCAGCCGCCTCGTGTTGTATTGCCCAACTCATGCAACGAAACGCCGCCGTAAAGAGAAAGATAAAGAAAACTTATCTTCATAGAACGATTTGAAGCGACGTTTTCGCAGACGTATCTTCGCTCACACAACTAAATTTTATGGTCCTCCCGATTTTGCAACCCTGAGTTTCGATGCTGTAATTGGCTAGCCTAAACTTTTTCGGTGTCGTTTTGAAGATCGCTCTCCGCACTACGATGAGATTCGCGCCTGATGATCCTGTAAATTTGTGCGGCCTCGGAAAGCCTCTTTAATGCTCGGCGTGCTGATCATCATTCCGATCGGTGACGCGGACTGCCGGTAGTGGCGTCGATGCTGACTTCGTATTCTGGCTGGGCGGCCGCGGGCATCGGCTTCTCGCTGAGCAATCCGATGCTGATCATCGCGGGCTCGCTGGTGGGGTCGTCGGGCGCGATCCTGTCGTACATCATGTGCCGGGCGATGAACCGTTCATTCTTCAACGTGATTCTCGGCGGCTTCGGCAACGACGCAGGCGTGGCGGTAGCGGGCGGTTCGGCGCAGCAGCGTCCGGTGAAATCGGGTTCGGCCGACGATGCGTCGTTCATGCTCGGCAATGCCGGGACCGTGGTGATCGTGCCGGGCTATGGGCTGGCCGTCGCGCTGGCGCACACGCATTGAAGGAGCCGACCGACAAGCTGATGGAGAGGGGCATCGAGGTGAAGTACGCGACTCACTGGTGGCCGGACGGATGCTGGGCTACATACGTGCTGCTGGCCGAAGCCGAAGTGCCGTACGACATGGTGTCCGAAACGAAATGGACGACATGAACGACGAGTTTGGCCAGGTCGACGTGGTGTTGGCGCCCGGCGCGAACGCCGTGGTGAACCGTGCGGCGAAGACCGATCCGAAGTCGGCGATCGCGGGCATGCCGATTATTGAGGCTTTCAAGGCGCTCACGGTCATCGTGAACAAGCGTTCGATGGCTGCGGGTTATGCGGAACTCGACAATGATGTGTTCTACATGGACACGACGATGATGGTGTTTGGTGACGCGAAGAAGATGATTGGAGATATGGTGAAGGCGGTGGAATAGGGGCATTCTATAGTTGTCCACCGCATACAAGCTTGTTGTTTGTGCAATGCTACAGGCGATGGGCGGCAGCCCGAAAGCTCGGGGGTTCACCTGAAAAGCGCGCGCTGGCCCGAGTCAGCTGGATATATCGTCGGTTTCAACCTGATTGAGGCAAGAAATGTTACAGATAATTGTCCGGGATTTTGCCAGCCCTGCGTTGCTGAAGAACGAGGATGTAGCAGTGCCGACCATCACAAACGATGATGTTCTTTTAAAGGTCGAAGCTACAGCGCTTGGTTTCGTCGATGGGCTTATGCTACAAGGCCGATATCAAATCAAGCCGCCTTTGCCGTATGTTCCTGGCGGCGAAATTTGCGGTGTCGTGGAGGAGGTGGGTTCGAACGTCACCGGCGTTGTGCCAGGAGACCGCGTAGTGACCTGGCAGTTGGGCGGAGGATTGGCAGAATATGTGCGCGTGCCATTTCGAGAGGTTCAAGTCGTAGCTTCGTCACTTGACCCTGTCAGTGCCGCCGCCATGTTGGTGGACTATCAAACAGCGCACTATGCTCTAGTCCGCCGCGGGTCTTTCGTGGCGGGTGAAACTGTATTAGTTCTCGGCGCGGCGGGTGGCGTCGGTTCGGCTGCCGTCCAGATCGCCGCGCGACTGGGCGGCAAAGTAATTGCCGCAGTATCAACGGCCGAGAAAGCCGAACGGGTTAGGGGCCTCGGCGCAATCGAGGTGATCAATTCCGGCACCTCGGGCATGTCAATTCGCGACCAGCTCAAGAATAGAGGGCTGGATGGCTATTGACGTTGCAGTGGATCCTGTGGGAGGTGACCAGTTCGAGTCGATCTTTCGTTCATTGGGAAAAGGCGGCCGACATCTAGTTGTCGGCTTCACTTCCGGAAAGATACCCGCACTGCCGGTGAACCTCGCATTGTTGAAGAGTCTCAGTTTAGTGGGCGTAGAGATCCGACATTTTTTGTCGTCGGAGCTGGAGGTAGCCAAGGTTGTTCGTGGGGAACTGTTCGATGCGGTAGTCAGAGGCGATCTTCTAAGGCCCGCCGTCAGTCGCTTCGCGCTTGAGCACGCAAGGGATGCCGTTGCTGCGCTAACGGACCGGGGCAAGGTTGGCAAGGTCGTTGTCACAATGGGGTGACGCAAGCCACTTCCAGCGTTTGTCTTTGTCGCGGACCACGTTAACTCGAAGTGGGACACAACGGTCGGGCTTTGTCGCGATAAAGAAGGCGAGTCAAACAAACGACAATATGACGAGGACTACCTATGCGACCAACGAGTAGAACTGCTGGGAGGGAGTTTGCGCGATACCACCGTCTTTTGTCTGGCCTTTGACGATCATGTGCATGAATTCGATGCCAAGAATGATGCGTGCACAACGAAAATTCCTGAAGCCCAGCATCGATCTGGTGCGCCGCTTGATGGCGCGGTGGTCCTGCTCGACGACGTTGTTCAGGTACTTCTTCGGGCGGATCCTGATCGGCGTTTCACATTCGGCGTTGAGCGCCTGTAGCGCCGCCAGATTGGATCCGCTTTTATCGATCGCCACGGTCTCCGGTCCGCCGTTCTGGGCGATCGCCTTTTCGAAGTAGCGCCGGGTCGCAACCTTGTCACGATGGGCTCGCAGCAGGAAATCGATCGTATTGCCAGCCTTGTCCACCGCGCGATACAGGTATTTCCAGTCGTCCCCTGACTCGAATGTACGTTTTGTCCATACGCCAGATCTTGCTGACCGCCCGCTTGCTGCGTCGGAATGCTTTCTCCAGCACCGGCAACAGTTTGAGCGCCCAGCGATGCACGGTCGAATAATCAACCGAAATTCCTCGCTCGGCCATCATCTGCTCGAGATGGCGCAGACTCAGCGGATACGCAACGTACCAGCGCACGCACAGAAGGATTACATCAAGCGGACAGTGCAGACGCTTGAGCACCTCCGCCACAGCCGGATTCGGGTTCTGCTTCATCAAGCAGGTCGTTCGTCTCGGGGCTTCGGCGTAGCAGCTCCCTTATTGACAAAGCCCCTGACAACGACCTTAGCAGGCTGCGGAAATACAGCCATGAAAAGACGATTGTTTCCTCGACCTGAGCGACAAATGGCACATCAGACGATTTCAATTGCCAGCGCCGTGGCTTCGCCACCACCGATGCAGAGGCTTGCCACGCCACGCCTGGCGCCGCGGTGGCGAAGTGCGCCGAGCAGCGTCACGACAAGGCGTGCGCCGGTAGCGCCGATCGGGTGGCCCAGTGCGCACGCACCACCATGCACATTCACTCGTTCGTGCGGCAACGACAGCTCCCGCATCGCGGCCATGACCACCACGGCGAAGGCCTCGTTGATTTCCCACAGGTCGACATCGCCAACCTGCCAGTCGACCTTGGCGAGCAACTTCTGGATCGCGCCTATGGGCGCAGTGGTGAACCGTGCCGGCTCCTGCGAGTGTGTGGCGTGTCCGTGAACAACGGCCAGCGGCGACAAACCGTGTTCGCGTGCGGTGGACCGGCGCATCAGCACGAGCGCCGCTGCGCCGTCGGAGATCGAACTGGAGTTCGCTGCCGTGACTGTGCCGTCGACGGCGAAGGCAGGTTTGAGCGTGGAGATCTTGTCCAGTTGCGCCTTCGCCGGCGCCTCGTCCGCGTCGACGAGTTTCTCACCGCCGCGGCCTGGCACAGTCACGGGCGTGATCTCCCACCGGAACAGGCTGTCGCGCTGCGCCTGCTGCGCGCGCAGTGTAGAGGTGGAGGCATAGGCGTCCTGCTCCTCACGCGTGAAACCGAAGTGGCGTGCGCAGTCCTCGGCGAAGGTGCCCATCAGGCGACCGTTGGAGGCGCTGCCGTAGTGGTCCTCCAGGCCGTCGAAGAACATGTGGTCCAGCACCTGGCCATGCCCCAGTCGCTGGCCCGAGCGGGCCTTGGGCAGCAGGTATGGCGCGTTGCTCATGGATTCCATGCCGCCGGCCACGATTATGCGTTGACTCCCGCTCAGCAGCAGGTCGTGGGCCAGCATCGTGGCCTTCATGCCCGAGCCGCACACCTTACTGATCGTGGTGCAGCCCGCCGTGAGCGGCAGTCCGGCTGCCAGCGCCGCTTGACGTGCGGGTGCCTGGCCCAGGCCGGCGGGCAGCACGCAGCCCATGAGTATCTCCTCGACGGCCTCAGGCGGCAGCCCAGCCCGATCCACTGCGGCACGGATGGCACTGGCCCCCAGTTGCGGCGCTGTCAGCGAGGCAAGGTCGCTCTGGAAACCACCCAGCGGCGTGCGGGCGGCGCCGACGATAACGACGGGATCATCGGAAGTCGAAGAGGTAGGCATGTGAGTCTCCATCCGCCGCTCCATGGCGGCGTTGCAAGGGGGGACGAAAGGCTTCATCGTGGACGAATCAACTGATCGCATTCGGGCCCGGCGACTCGGGCTACCCGCGGCAAGCAGCAGATATCATGGTGGGTGCTCTGGACGCGGGTCACCTGGCTGCCATGCGGATGGCGCCATCAAGGCGGATCACCTCGCCGTTGAGGTAAGTGTTTTCGAGGATGTGCAACACAAGGCCCGCGAATTCGTCAGGCCGTCCGAGACGCGCGGGAAAGGGGACCATCTTTCCGAGCGCGTCCTGTAGCTCCGTGGGCATGCCTTTTAGCATAGGCGTTTCCATGATCCCAGGCGCGATGGCGACCACGCGAATGCCATGGCGCGCCAATTCACGAGCGATGGGCAATGTCATCGCGACCACGCCGCCTTTGGAGGCCGCGTAGCCCGCTTGCCCGATCTGGCCATCGAAGGCTGCGACTGAAGCGGTGTTGATAATGACCCCGCACTCGCCATCAGTGTCGGGCATATTCTCCGCCATGCAGGCCGCGGCCAGCCGTATCATGTTGAACGCGCCAATCAGGTTGATCTGAACGGTGCGGGCGAAACTCTCCAGCCGGTGCGGGCCTTCGCGGCCAAGCACTTTCTCGGCGGGGGCAACGCCGGCGCAATTGATCAGGCCATGCGGCGCGCCGAAGGTGTCGCGGAACGTGGCCAATGCATGGTCCGCGCTGGCAGGGTCGCATACGTCAGCTCTGGCAAAGCGGGCATTGGAGCCCAGTTCCGCCGCCAGTGCGGCACCGGCTTCCTGGTTCAGGTCTACGAGCAGCACGCGGGCGCCGCCCGTCACCAGTCGGCGCGCCGTGGCGGCGCCGAGCCCTGAGCCGCCGCCTGTGACGACGAAACCTTTATCTTGAATCTGCATTTCTGTTTCCTGAAAGTGACCACCTTGACGCGCACCGCACGGGGCCTACTCTGGTGTGAGAAGGAATTCCGGAGCCATAGATGTCCCTTGGACGGTTAGGCGATATCACCGGCACGCTGCTGCACAATTTCCGCCGACAAACCCTGCGTTCGCGACGATCTACTGGCTGGTTATGGTAAGTGGCATGCGGGAGTACGGCCATGCCCACAGACCTCGCCGTGCATGAGCCTTTGGGACACATCGCGCGGAGATTCAGTTGCCCGGCAGCGCTCGTCGGCCGATGACTACTGGGGCCCAGTGGTAGGAGGTTTCACTTGTGCCCGGCAGCGATTAACATCAGTGCACTTCTGTGGGTGGAACCTGACCATGAATGACGCTCAAGACAAGGGCACAACCTCTATCAGCTTGGTGCGTGAAGCGATTCTTGTCGCTACGCAACGTAATCTGGATGTGTCGGCCGCATTGCAGCATGCTGGCATCGCGGCAGAATTGTTGAATGCCCCGAGAGCCCGCGTGCCCGCGTTAGCCTTTTCGCGCCTGTGGGCGGCTCTGGCCGACTTGATGGACGACGAGTTTTTCGGTCTGGACAGCCACCCGCTGCGCCGGGGCAGTTATGCTCTGATGTGTCACGCGGTTCTGCATGCTGACAACCTCGAACACGCGCTGCGTCGCATGCTGAAATTTCTGCGCGCGATACTCGACGACGTTCATGGGGAGCTACGCTGCGAGGGCGAGCAGGCACTGATCATCCTGCATGACGATGGGCTGACGCGCCGCCTCTTTGCCTACGGGACGTGGTTCATCCTCGTGCACGGCCTTGCATGTTGGCTGGCACGCAGACGGATTCCGCTGATCGAGATGAGGTTTCGCGCTTCCGCGCCAATCGATGACAGCGACTACCGCATGCGCTTCTGCGAGGATGTGACATTCTCCGCAGAGCAGACCCTCATCCGCTTCAACCGCAGTTTCCTCGAGCTCAAACTGGCCGAGACGGAAACGAGCCTGCGTGCATTCCTGCACAATGCACCAGCAAATATACTGGTGAAATATCGCAATGAGTCCAGCACTACTGCCCTGATAAGGCGCCGCTTGCGAAACCAGGTTCCCGACGACTGGCCTGACCTCGACGCGCTATCGCAGTTACTGAATCTGTCCTCGGCAACGCTGCAGCGCCGTCTGCTGGCCGAAGGCATGAACTATCGGCAACTGAAAGACGAATTGCGCCGTGACATCGCCATCGAGTTGTTTTCCAGCAGTTCTCTCACGGTTGCCGAAGTCGCTGCACGGACTGGATTTCAGGAGACCAGCGCTTTTCATAGGGCCTTCAGGAAGTGGACTGGGGTCAGCCCAGGAATGTACCGTCATGGCAGGGCGACTTCTTCCGTTTAGGGCTGGTACCGTCGTCGCGGCGCAGCTGGCGCGTACCGATGTGCTTGTACGCCTGATCGTTCGGAAGATTCCAGCCTCGTCTTCAAACCGCGCGTCGCGCAAAAGCTGACCTGCCGACTCAAACGCATAACCGGGCGATCGATGCGACTGCGCATAGGCATGTCGCACCGAAGCCGCATTCCACTGACACCCACTTGATCCTCAGCGCTACGGTTCAGCCGGGTGCAAGGCACGAGGAAAGAGCAGTGTATCCGCGGACCTCATTCAAACTGAGGTCGGCGGACATGGATTGAGGTTCCAATCAGGTTGACACTGCAGTCGCGTTTGGCAAAGAAGACGAGCGTCGCGACCGGTTCCAGGAAGGACAGGACTGGTCCCGTGACGGCCACGCACTTGATCGCTGCGAGACAAGAAGTGAAGCGTTACCCGAGTGCCACGTATATGGCGCGCAGTTTCGGACTAACGCTTCACGAGCATAGCAGCGGTAGAAAGCAAAAATTGCTCGAAATCAGCCAGTCAGTATGGCGGTGATAACTATACGGAGACGAGAATGAGAACCCGGTTGAGAAGCGCCCGAAGCTCGGCAATTGCGAGTGCCTTGTTAGCAGCACCAACTATTGTCATATCCGGTTGCGGTGGCCATGACTCGGCGCCGGCAAACGTCGCGGTGCAGACGTCTGCCGCGATGTGCAGTGCGTTGGCTGGCATGACCGTTCCTGCCGCCTCGATCGGGTTGCCGACAACCGGTGCCACCGTCGTATCCGCGACGCTCGTTGCCGATACGGATTCTGGCAACACCAATGGCGAATATTGCAAAGTACTAGGAAGTATTCATCCGGTGGATTTCAATGCGCCAGATATTCACGCGGAGGTGGACCTCCCCACCAACTTCAACGGAAAATCTGTTCACTTTGGCGGGTCGGGTTTTGACGGTAGCATCCCCGATACCGAGGGCTCACCCGTCGATGGTTTCCTGGCCGGCGTAGAACCTGCGGGCGTCACTACGCCGTTGCGCAGAGGCTACGTGACTCTTGGAAGCGACAGCGGGCATGAAGGAAGCGCCCTCGATGGTTCATTTGCAGCAAATGATGAGGCACTCGCTAATTACGCAGGCGATCATATCAAGAAGACGCATGATTTTGCGGCATACCTTGCGAAGACACGTTACGGCTCGTCTTTTGTGCACAGTTATTTTATTGGTGGATCCAGCGGTGGACGTCAAGGCCTGATCGCCGCGGAGCGATTTCCACAGGACTACGACGGTATCATTTCGTCGTTTCCCGCTTCGGGAATCACAGGGCTGTGGCTCCAAATGGGCCGGATTTCGCAATCGCTCCTGGCCCCTGGAGGATATGTCACCCCCGCCAAGGGCGCGGCGCTTCTGGCAGCGGTCATGAAGCAATGTGACGCTTTGGATGGCGTGGCTGATGGCGTCATTAGTAACCCTTCAGCGTGCGTGTTCGATCCAAAGTTGGTTCGCTGCTCCGGCGGAGTCGACACCGGCGACACATGCCTGTCCGACGCGCAAATCAATACAATGACCACCGCTGCGACTCCGCTCAACCTTAGCTTTAATCTGGCCAACGGAATTCAAACTTTTCCTGCATACAACGCATTCGCCGGGGCAGACTTTTGGTCCACTACGCTGACATGGGGCGCGTCGGCCGCCGATGCCACGATCGAACCCGGGGTGAACGGGGAAAGCGCGTTTTTCTACACGTTCCCAAATGACATGCTCCGGTTTGCGGTCGCTCGCGATCCTGGCTTGAGCATTCTCAACTTTAACCCTGCCGACCCGGGATCACTAACCGCGCGCGTCCAGGCGGTGAGTGCACTGATGGATAGCACGAGCACTGACTTGACCCAATTCCAAAGTCGCGGCGGCAAGATCATTCTCCAGCACGGACAAGCTGACCAGTTCATTCCAGCGCAACTGTCGATTGACTACTATAACCGCCTAGTATCCAGGTTCGGGCAGGCGCCGCTTGATCAATTTCTGAAATTTTACCTGGTACCTGGCGCGGCGCATGGTTTCGGCGGCCAGTTCAATGGTTCCTACGATGGTCTGACGGCACTCGACAATTGGGTCACGAAAGGGAGCGAGCCCCGTAATCTGACGATCACTGACGTTGCTCCGCCAACCGCTGGACGTACCCGACCACTGTGCGAATACCCACAGTGGCCAAAATACGTCGGCGGCGACCAGAATCTTGCAACTAGCTTCGTGTGCTCGGACTAGCCCGGTTGGCAGCGCGCGCCCAACCGCAGTTCGTGGCGGTTACCGTTACGCTGAGTTCTGCCAGCGCTACCGCGATTGGGCGCATACGTTCCGACCAGGTGCAATGCACCACGTCATCACCGAAGCGCAGGACATCCCGCTCGTGGCCATACTGACCAAGGCCGACCGCGACGCGACGCCGCTCAACCTGCGGCGTTGGCCGAGGCCACTCATCCATCCCATCTGCGGTAAGGGTGGCAGACCACAATTACTGTAAAGCCTCAGGTCGTTCCGGGGCGACACAGGCTACGACTAAACGCGTGACGTATGGTGAGCTAAAGCGCCAGTCAGAGGCTCGCGCGGCGTAAGGACGGCGGCTGGGCTGCCAGCTTTGCCGGAAAGGGTCAGGAATTTCTGGTCGCTTTGATGAGTATCTGCAAATCAGGCACCGCGCACGCGCCGTTTTTTGCCGCCGCGTTTGCTTCCTCGGCGATCGCGCCGTGACTCACTGGCCGCCATGCGAACGTCTGATTTGTGATTCGGCGCAATGGCCTCGGCCGAAGATATGCCTGAGGACCCTCCACGGCGGGTTGTCGTGATCGATGGCGTTGAAGGGGAAATATCCGATCCGTCGGCCGTCATCTTCCAGTCCGTCCTGAGACCCGGACTAAAGAGCCGGTAACCGCTGCAATACTGGGCACAAATGCGCCTTTCATCCACATCTACACATCTGGTACTACTGAAATGGGTCACGACGCAGCCGCCCTTGCCGGTATCGGAGAACTGAGAGGCGAATCTCCATGCCGAGAGAGCTCCCCCCTGCTGACCAACCGTCCCTGGCACCCGACATTTTGATCCTCGACTGGGGCTGCCGCGCACCGGCGCGACCGCCTGACCCTGGTGCCAGTCGGTCCGACAACACATTTCTCTAAACCGGCAAGCGATTTCGTCCAGTAGCTCGCCAGGACCTGCGGCCAGTGCCGGCGAACGTCGGTGTTCGGGGACCTCATCCGAGTTGACGTTGATGGACATGGACTACCAGCCTCGTCCGCCCGACACTTGTTACAGCAAGGTACTAATGGCGGATCCGATTAGCGACGGGCCACCTCATTAAGGCGTCGTTGGGGGCCGCCTGGACTTCACCTACGACATAAAACCGAAGGAGATGGTATGGACGCCTCCCTCCCGCGTCGGATAGGAGAGGCAGTAGGAACGGCGGAGCCCTCGCTATACCCGACGGCATCAGAGTGCCAAAGTGGTGGTGTCAAAACGACCAGGAAGGGTAAGGAGGGCTCGAAATGAAGACTACGACATTTGGCGTGGACCTGGCAAAGCGGGTCTTTCAGGTGCACTGGGTAGACATGGACACAGGCGAGATCAACCGTCGTCAGCTCAAGCGCGAACAGCTCGTGACGTTCTTCGCGAAGCAGGCGCCCGCGCTCATCGCGATGGAAGCGTGCGGCAGCGCCCATTACTGGGCACGCCGCTTCGCGAGCTTCGGTCATCAAGTCCGGCTCATTGCGCCGTCATTCGTCCGACCGTTTGTGAAGCGCAACAAGACCGATGTGGCAGACGCGCAGGCGATCTGGGAAGCTGCACAACGGCCGGAGATGCGTTTCGTCGCTGTGAAGAGCGAAGCGCAGCAAGCGGTGCTGACGCTGCACCGCGTGCGCGCACAACTGCTCAAGATGCGTCGCATGCAGATTAACCAGACGCACGGCTTGCTGTACGAGTTTGGCGCGGCAGTGCATCGCGGCTCGCACAGCATGAACGACGCGGCCCGCATGCTTGGCGAGCTGGCCGACGCTTTGCCCGCCATGGTCATCGACACGCTTCGCGAACAACTGCAGCGTATCGAAGCGCTCACGCGCGACATCCGTGCCATTGAACACCGGCTCGCAGCATGGTTGCGCCAGGACGAAGGGGCCACGCGGCTCGCCGCCATTCCGGGTGTGGGCCTGCTCACGGCGACTGCCGCCATTGCCACCATCGGCGAGGCGAGTACGTTTCGCTCCGGGCGCGAGTTCGCCGCGTTCCTCGGTCTGGTGCCACGGCAAAGCGGCACGGGAGGTCGTGTCAAGCTGCTGGGCATCAGCAAAAGAGGCGACGTGTACTTGCGTACCTTGCTGATTCACGGCGCGCGCGCAGTGCTCTCGCATCCGAAGCGCCTGAGCGACGCGCTGCAACGTTTGCTCGCGCGACGACCGTTCAATGTAGTGGTCGTCGCGCTCGCAAACAAAACGGCACGCACGATCTGGGCGCTGCTTGCCCACGCTCGAACGTACCAATCTGGTTACGTGGCTCACGCTGCGTAGAAGATCAACTAACTATGGAGACGTGGTCGCTAATAGGTTGCGCAGGTTGATATACATGTGATGGCGAAACAGGTCGGACCGCGGGGAAGCAAACCTGAATTCTGTCTTGTCCTTCGAGGACTCGCAGGAGATGAGGACTTCCCCGGCAGATTCCATCAGGGCCAGCGGATCACCATCCGCACCACAGGCCGGATATAAGTCTGCAACCTCATCCTGTCCGTCACACACCGAATATCACCTGGCAAACCGGGAGGCGTCCATATAAGACAAAATGAACCAGATCGACGTGCACTCACTCGCGGGTGAGGCAAGATTCAATGGCTTTCACACCCTGATCCTGTTCTGGTGTCTGCTGATGTTGATACTCGACGGCTACGATCTTGCCGTCGTGGGCGCAGCGCTGCCATCGATCATGAAGGACATGGGCATTGATGCGACCAGGGCTGGCGTCATGGCCGGATCGGCACTTTTTGGTGTGATGCTCGGGGCCATTTTCCTTGGCACGCTGGCTGACCGTTTCGGCCGACCAATAATGATCTGTGTTT
Organism: Paraburkholderia sp. 32; assembly: GCF_050435345.1. Taxonomy (NCBI): domain Bacteria; kingdom Pseudomonadati; phylum Pseudomonadota; class Betaproteobacteria; order Burkholderiales; family Burkholderiaceae; genus Paraburkholderia; species Paraburkholderia sp. 32. Next base: position 3,088,002 of record NZ_JBNDKD010000001.1, on the reverse strand, counting down.
GCGTCGCGCTGTTCAGTCTTTTCACTGCAGCGGCTGGGTTGACCAGCGATCCCGTCGTCTTTAGCATGACGCGATTCATCGCCGGTCTGGGCATTGGCGGCGTGTTGCCAATTGTCACCGCGCAGATGGGGGAATTTTCGCCGAACGCCCTGCGCACGCGATTGGTGACGCTGGTGTTCGCGGGATATTCCATTGGCGGAATTCTTGTGGCGCTGACTGCAAAGCAGCTTATCGGCAGCTACGGCTGGCAATCCGTCTTTTTTGCCGCAGGCCTGCCTGTCCTGCTCATTCCGTTCATCATCAAAACGATGCCCCATTCGATGACCTTCCTGGTCAAAAGCGGCCGGCACGACGAACTGCGCACCGTCGTGAAGCGGTTGGTGCCCGACTATGCGGTGAGCGGTCAGGAGCAGTTTGCCGGATCGTCGGCGGTCAAAAGCAAGGACGCTTCGGTGCGACGCCTCTTCCAGGATGGGCGGGGCGTCAGTACCACGATGATCTGGGTCGCGTTCATGACTGGCCTGTTCATGGTCTACGCACTCAGCTCCTGGTTGACCAAGCTGATGGCAATGGCTGGATACAGCCTGGGTTCAGCTTTGAACTTCGTGATCGTCTTCAACGTCGGCGCCATCGCCGGTGCGATTTTTGGCGGTTGGCTCAGCGACAAGGTCAACATCAAGAGGGTGCTGACTGCGTTTTACGTCGTCGGGGCGGTTGCGCTGTCACTGATGGGCTACACGAAGTCGACCGTGTCGTTGTTAGTCGTTGTATTCGTTGTCGGCGCATCGACGCTTGGTACACAACTGCTTGCCTATGCTTATGCGGGTGACTTCTATCCTCATGAGATCCGGTCTACCGGTGTTGGCTTTGCTTCTGGCGTGGGCCGGATCGGCGCCATCGTGGCACCGGTGCTCATCGGTTGGCTCGTCTCCCTGAAGCTTCCGCTTGAACAGAACTTCATGGCGATCGGTCTGGCTGGCCTCATCGGTGCGGCGGCGGTGACGCTGATCAATCAGGCACGTGCCGACTCATACCGCTCAGCCAGCGCGCCTGTCGCCGCAGTTCAGGGTAGCGCAGGGCGCTGATGTCTCTACCATACGCTGCTTCATGGCCGAGGTTCGTTCGTGTGAAGAGCGCGGCTCTTACGGGCTCTCCACGCGAAAAAACGCCAAACCCATGTCGCAGCAAATTTTCAACATGCCGAAAAAAATGGACCGTCTATCTCCTCCTCCTTTCAGCTCGTTTGCCGACGTGAGTCGAGCCGTCGACTGGGCACTCGTCACCCGGCGCAGCGTCCGTGCTTTCCTGCCCATACCGGTTCCCCCCGAGGAAGTCGCGTCCATCCTCAACGTTGCGCGCTTCAGCGCAACCGGCGTCAACATCCAGCCCTGGCATGTGCATGTTGTGACAGGCACGATGAAGTCCCGCCTGTCTGCTGCCATCAACGAGATCAATGATGATCCTGCACGAAGTTCAGGGCTGGACGAGCCCTACGATTACTACCCGCGCGAATGGATCGCGCCGTATGTGGACCGCCGGCGGGAGGTCGGTTGGAATCTGTACGGCCTGCTGGGCATCCAGAAGGGGGACAAGGAGCGAATGCACGTCCAGCACGGCCGCAACTACAGCTTCTTTGATGCGCCCGTAGGCCTGTTTTTCACGGTTGACCGGGTCATGCGTGAAGGAAGTCTGCTGGATACCGGCATGTTCCTGCAAAGCGTCATGATTGCTGCCCGGGCGCGGGGCCTCGACACCTGCCCGCAGGCGGCTTTCAACAAGTTCCACCGTGTCATCGCCAACGAACTGTCCATTCCCGACAATCACATGTTGGTCTGCGGGATGAGTCTGGGTTATGCGGATCCCAGCTGCATCGAGAACTCGCTCGTAACGGAGCGCAGCCCGGTCGGCGATTTCACTACTTTCTACGAAGAATGAACGGAGACAAAGTCATGAGTGCAAAGGCCTACTCTCAAGGACTTGAGAAGAACGCGGCAAACTACGTTCCATTGACGCCATTGACCTTCCTCGATCGAACCGCTGACGTCTATCCGGATCGAACCGCCATCATTCATGGCGACTTCCAGCAGACGTGGGCCGAAACCCGCGAGCGTTGTTATCGCCTCGCGTCGGCGCTCGTCCAGTTGGGGATCGAATTGGGCGATACGGTGTCGATCATCGCGCCGAACACTCCGGCGATGCTGGAGGCTCACTTTGGCGTGCCGTTGTCCGGTGCCGTGCTCAATGCCGTTAATTGCCGCCTCGATGCTGACGGTGTCGCATTCATTCTGCGCCACGGCGAATGCAAGCTCCTGCTTGTAGATCGTGAATTTGCTCCGCTGGTCGAGAAAGCCTTGCGGTCGGTCCCCAATCCGCCGCGTGTGATCGACATCAACGACCACGAAGCGCCGGACGGCACCGCCATCGGGGAAACTGATTATGAGTCGCTGCTGGCGCGCGGCGATCCGGCATTTGCCGGTCGCCACCCGGCCGATGAGTGGACGCCGATTGCGCTCAACTACACCTCGGGTACGACCGGGGATCCGAAAGGCGTCGTTCCGAGCCACCGCGGAACGTATCTGATGAGCCTGGTGCAGATGACGAACTGGCCGCTCCCGCGTGCGCCAATTTACCTGTGGACGCTTCCCATGTTCCACGCGAACGGCTGGTGCTTCACATGGGCAATTACTGCCGCGGCGGGAACGCACGTATGCCTGCGCAAGGTAAATGCTGTCAATATTCTCTCTGCTATCGTCAAACATGGTGTCGATCATTTCTGTGCGGCACCGATTGTCCTGTCAGGCATCGCAAGCATGCCTGAATCGGAACGGCAGCCGCTGCCGCGTCGGGTGCGGGTCCTTACTGCCGGATCGCCGGCGCCGGCCGCTGTGCTCGAGGCCGTTGGCGCGATGGGTTTCGATGTCGACCACGTCTTTGGAGTTACTGAGATTTCCGGCACCCCGATCAGCTGTGCATGGCATGACGAGTGGGATGCGTTGCCGCGGGAGCAGCAAGGGAAATTGAAAGCGCGGCAAGGTGTACGTGCCGCAGCGTTCGAAAAAATGTCGGTCGCTGATCTTGCGACGCTTGAGCCGGTGCCGGCCGATCGCAGTTCTTGCGGCGAGGTTCTGGTCCAGGGGAACACGGTGATGATGGGATACCTCAAGAATCCCAAAGCAACGGAAAAAGCTTTTGCCGGCGGTTGGTTCCATACCGGAGATATTGCCGTCGTCCATCCTGATGGCTATATCCAGATCACGGACCGCTCCAAAGACGTAATCATCTCGGGTGGAGAAAACATTTCGTCGGTGGAGGTGGAGGAGGTGATCTATCGGATGTCGGGCGTCCTGAACGCAGCCGTGGTCGCGCAGCCCGATGAGAAATGGGGCGAGACGCCTTGCGCGTTTATCGAACTGAAGCCGGATGCCTCGAATCTAACAGAGGAGGATGTAATCCTGTTCTGTCGGGAGCGACTGGCGCATTTCAAATGCCCGCGTCGTGTGATCTTCGGCGAATTGCCCAAAACCGCGACAGGGAAGATTCAGAAGTTTCGTCTGCGGGAGCAAGCGGGCAGCCGCGTAGCGATTACGAAATTGGCCGGATAAGGCTTGGATATACAGAACCCGCCATGCGCTGTAAAGTGCGGCCTACAGTCAGGCGCAACTGTACCTGGATGGACCTGGTCATTGTGCGCGAAATGGAGGTAAAGCGTGCAATGCTCTCAGGGACAGTTTCGAGCTCCGCTCCTACCTATGCGTTGGTCGATGAGCCGTCGCAACAGCCCGACCACGGGTGACTGCGAATTTGCTTCGAAGGAGCGGCTCCCGGTTTGGGCTAGGTGACAGCTTTCTCTTGCTGTCGTCGCGGCATGTCCTTGCTTGGGCTGGTATCGAACTGTCTCAGATACTCCCGGCTGAACTGCGATGAGCTCTCGTAGCCCACAGCGAATCCTGCGGCAGATGTATTGTGTTCCCCTGCCATGAGCAGTCGTCTTGCTTCGAGCAGACGGAGCTGCTTCTGGTATTGCAAGGGACTTTGCCCCGTGACCGCACGAAAGTTCCGATGGAGGCTCGCTCTGCTCATGCCGCAAGCCTCACACACTTCATCGATCTTGAGCGGGCGGTCAAAGTTTTCACTTATCCAGCCGACTGCCCGTCGCACCTGAGAAAGTGCACCTCTGGGGCTCGCAATTTGACGCAATAACTTTCCATTGGGTCCCTGTAAGAGCCGGAAGAGTAATTCACGTTCTAGCATGGGAGCCAAAATGGGAATTTCGCCTGGATGATCAAGAAGGGTGAGAATCCGGCGCAGCGCGTCTCTGACCTCTTCTGTCATAGTTGTGATCGAAAGCGCAAGGGCGTTGGTCCCGTCTTCCCCGGCGGGAGGCATCGCCATGATCAACTCGGTGAGTAACCCAGGATCCAGCTCCAGATTCAGGGCAACATAGGGTCGGTGCCGACTCTCGCTATACACCCGCCCCATCAGTGGGAGGTCGAGCGCGCTGACCAGGTAATGCGAGTTGTCATAGCTCAGCACCTGTTCTCCAATGGCCACTTGTTTGCTCCCCTGGAGAACAAAACACGCCATTGAACGGTATAGACATGCATGCTCCCCAATTCGTCCGTGGCCACTTCGTAGCTCGAGACGGGGGATTCCTGTTTTAGCCTCCCCTGGTTTGGCATGCCGTAGCGCAATTTCCAGAAGCGTTGACGAGGTGGAGCGCATAGTGGTTTATGTACGTAAGTCAGGCGGCTGAGACAATCAGGCAAAAGAATAAGCGCTTTGGGGGAGATTGCAAACACGTTTCGTCATAAATTGTTGAACACACCGGTCGTGGCACAGCGGCCGTTTCACAACAAACTATTCATGAGGTTCTTATGGCAGCAAAGATCGCTTTGATCACGGGCGCAAGCCGTGGCTTGGGCCGCAACATGGCCTTGCATCTGGCAGCGCGAGGCGTAGGTATTGTGGGCACCTATCGCACTGGTCGGGACGAGGCCAACGCGCTCAGGCAGGAAATCGAAGACAAGGGCGGCAAGGCGGCGATGTGCGCGCTAGACGTAACCGACACGGCGAGCTTTTCCAGCTTCAGCGATACCGTGCAGTCGGTGCTGAGCGATAAATTTGGGCGCAGCCGTTTCGACTACCTCGTCAACAATGCCGGCGTCGGCTTGCGAGCCCAATTCGTCGAGACAACGGAAGAACAGTTTGACGTCCTCGTCGACACGCACTTGCGGGCTCCCATCTTCCTGACGCAGAAGTTGCTCCCACGAATGGAGGACGGCGGTCGCATTTTGAATGTCTCGTCGGGCTTTGTTCGCTTCACGCTGCCGGGGTTCAGTGTTTATTCAGCGATGAAGGCTGCTGTCGAGGTGTTGAGCCGGTTCATGGCAGTGGAGCTTGCCGAGCGAAAAATTCGCGTAAATACGATCGCGCCCGGAGCTATCGCAACCGACTTCGCGGGTGGCTCCGTGCGTGATAACGAAGCCGTCAACGCTTTCGTCGCGCAAGGGATCGCGCTAGGGCGCGTAGGGGAGCCGGACGATATCGGTCGCGCTGTAGCGGCCATCCTCTCTGACGATCTGGCTTGGGCGAACGGAACGTCGTTCGATGTCTCCGGCGGCCAACTCCTTTAACACGGAGCAGATCGTCATCCGGGATAAGCAAACGAGTTGCGGTGACCGTCGCATGGGCACCCGCGTCTCGTGGCGCCGGTCGTGTCTAGTCCTCCGGTCGAAAACTGCCTGTTGATCTCGGGGGGAGCGAGAGCGAGGGCCTGTCTCTCAAAGTTGTTAGCTTTGAAGAGGCAAACGGTGGAGTGCGTTACCCCGGCAGCAGAATTCGCCAAGATTACACCTGCAGCTAACTCTGGGGCGGTTTTCGATGCGCGCCCGTCTTCACGATGCCACATTGAACCACATCCAGAGGCCACGGGGCCACGGGATTGGTGACCGACCGTCGGCGGCCGCCGTACTGTTCCGGACTTAACGCGGGCGTTTCAGTGGCTGCTTCCGAAGCATGCATCTGCGGCTTCAGCCGGCGACAGGCCGGCGTGGAAGTAGCCCTGCAGACGCTTTATGATCGTCGCGTCAGGGTGATACGACGGGCGCACAAGATTCGCTGCGACGGCTTCGTCGTACCAGGCACACGTCCACACCTCCAGCTCTCGAGCGTATTCCAGCGTTAGTCGTTCCGACTCATCAAGCATTTCTGAACTCCACTCATTCCTGGACTCGCCAGGCGTTAGGTCGCCGCGCAGATCCCTCAATCGTGCTGCACTCGGGGGAAACACTCATCGCCGGACGTACGGGCTCGGGCGGGAACACACACCACGTACCGTCATTGTGGCGGAAGAAGAAAATTGCAAGCGGACCTGCAGGTCTCGATGCCTCAACGCAGATATGCCCTCGCGGACTCGAGCCTGTCCGACTGAATCGGGTTATGCGAACCGGCATCTCCGGCGTGGGCGCAAACCATTTTTCGATCTGCGAACGCAAAGACTTCTCCGCCTTTTCCATCTGCCTTCCCTTCGAACTCGTTCCGGTTGATGCGCCGACGCCTGTTGCGATCGCCATTACGCAGCTTGTGTCACCGGAGATTCGATCACTTCACACGTTTCGCCGAGGGTTATCGCGACAACGTGTCGGTGGTCACCATGACGGATACCTTGAGGTGCGGCAGGCCCATACATCATGTCTAGTAGGGCCATTCACCTTAACGTCAGGCTCTCTACGGCAAGCTAGTCCGTTGGTTCTCGGAAGCCGTAGAGTCTCTCAGGGTTATCTACAAGGATTTGATGGCGGGTCGAGACGCATTCAGTCCATCGGTTCAGACTCGCAATGATGTTTGACGGCCGCGGACCCGGCCTCATCGAGGTATGCGGCCAGTCGCTGCCCCAGACCAGGCGATCCGAAGCGACATTGACCCAGTGTTGGGCCATCGCGTCCGTATCTGAAAAGCCGCCGGCCTCTCCGACGACTGAGTCGAGATAAGGTGCTGACAGCTTGAGCCACGCGCGACCAGTAGTCAGCCATCGTTCAACAAGTTGTCTGGCAGGGTGCGCTAGTCCAGAGTTCACCGGCAAGCGGGCCAGGTGGTCGAAAACGAACTCGGTAGGGATGCGATCCAGCAAATTGCTGTACTCGACGATCTGGGCGGCAGTCCAGTGAAGCTGGAGATGCCAGCCGAGCTCGTGCACCCGGTGGCTCAAAGTCTCGAGCATTTCGAAGCTGGTGGGCGCATCATGGGGCGTGTAGAGCGTGAACCGGATGCCGCGAATGCCGCCGGCGTTAAGCGCATCAAGTTCGCGATCGGTGATGTCTGGCCGGATGGTCGCTATGCCGCGCGCCCGGTCGATGCCTAGCTGACGTATAGCATCCAGAGTCACGGTGTTGTCTACATCGTAATTCCGCGGGGTGACAATCACCGTGCGGGTCGTGCCGAAGCTCTGCTGAACCTGCCGATAGTCATCAACGCGTCGAGCAGCTGATTCCGGAATTGGAGCGGACCTCCTGTTGCCGTTATCGGTGGCGAACTGGTGGATGTGTCGTCGTTCGCGCTCACGACCAGCACGCTGCTTGAGCAACCAGAAATCGGCCTTCGGCTGAAGGAGGCCGCTGCGAACCTGCCGAGACTTGCGACGCTCGACTCGGTTCTTGCCAATTCCGCCTTCGACCGACGCGATCCGTCCACCCCCTGGCTCATCGCGCCATGCGACCTTCAGGCGGTCAAGGCGAGCGGTGTGACCTTCGTCGAAAGCCTGCTGGAGCGGGTGATCGAGGAGCGTTCGGGAGGTGACGCGAGCCGCGCCGATGAAGTGCGCGCGCGTGTCATGTCCGTGCTGGGCGATCGGCTCGCAAGCGTTCGCCCGGGGTCTGAGGAAGCCGAGGCGGTGCGCCACGTGCTTATACAGGAAGGAATGTGGTCGCAGTATCTGGAAGTCGGCATCGGTCCGGATGCGGAAATCTTCACGAAAGCACAACCCATGTCCGCCGTCGGTACCGGCAGCGAAATCGGAATTCATGAAAATTCGCAATGGAATAACCCGGAGCCTGAAATCGTGCTGGCGGTGACCAGCCAGGCGGAAATCGTCGGCGCCGCGCTTGGGAACGACGTCAATCTTCGGGATTTCGAAGGGCGCAGTGCGCTGCTGCTCGGTAAGGCGAAGGATAACAACGCGTCGGCCTCGATTGGCCCCTTCATTCGCCTCTTCGACAGTACATTCGGTCTCGATGATGTTCGGGCTGCGGAGCTTTCGCTGCGCGTGGAAGGAACAGATGGATATGTTCTGACAGGGGCGAGTTCCATGAAACGCATCAGCCGCGACCCGTCAGAACTCGTTGCACAAGCGATGGGCTCTCACCATCAATACCCGGACGGAATGATGCTTTATCTCGGGACGTTGTTTGCACCGACCGCGGATCGTAGCGTGCCAGGGCAAGGATTCACGCATCAGATCGGCGATACGGTGACAATATCGAGCCCGCGATTCGGTGCGCTCGTCAACACGGTCAACTATTCGCATCGCATTGCGCCCTGGGAGTTTGGGGTCGGCGCACTGCTCGCGAGCATTCTTCGTCGGCATACCGTGAAAGCGGGGGCGTAGTCGCTTCATTGCCCGTGGGTCCGCTGATATCTCATTGAGTATCAGCGGACACGGTTCCGGTTACACATGCGGTTTTATTCGAAATTGAGTTATGACGATGGCGACGTTGATGGCTCGCTTTGTCATGAGCTAACTCTCCGGGCAGGCAGCCTTCGTTGTTTCGTGCAACGGCCGCAGTCCGATGATCTCCCGTGCCTCTGCCGGCGTGGCCGGCTCATAACCCATCTCGCGCACCAGCCGAACGAGCCGCTCGACCAGTTGCACATTGGTGGCCAACTCGCCCTGTTTGTAGTAAAGGTTGTCTTCGAGCCCGACGCGCACGTGTCCCCCCAGCAACAGCGAGTTCATCGTAGCGGGCAACTGCGCCGCGCCAATGGCGCTAACGTTAAATACGGTGTCCCTGGGCAGGTGGTCGACCATAGTTTGCAACAGGCGAGGCGTGTAGGGCAATGCGCCCTGGAAGGCATTGGCACCGATGACGATATTGATGAAGTGCGGCGCGTCGTCGAGGCCCTCGTTGATGGCTCGCTGGACATCCTGAACGATGTCGGCAAGACCAAACACCTCCCATTCCGGCTTGATGCCGCGCGCTCTCATCATCCCGGCGATCTGGCGGATGCGCGAAGGAGGCGTCGCCACCAGTATCTCCTTGCCGCCGAAGCTTGCGATCACAGTCTGTGCATCGAGCGTACACATCTCGACCCCATCACCCTGCATGCCCTTCAGGCGTTCCTCCCACAGGATTTCCCACAGACCGTTGTCGAGTTCGCGCACCATGTCCCCGTTGATGCCACCGCCGGTAGAGTTGTTCAGAATGATGTCGCATTTGTCGCGAATCAGGCGGTTGATGCGACTATAAATTGCTGGATCGCAGGTGGCCTCGTCGTCGGAACGCCGTGCATGTACTGCCACGACACTGGCACCGGCGTTGTAGCATCGGTAGGTGTCGTCGGCGATCTCTTGCGGCTGTGTCGGCAGGCTCGGGTTCATTTTCTTGTTCGCCATGCCGCCGGTCGGCGCGATGGTCACGATGACTTTGGGCTTGCTCATGCTGGTCTTCTCCACAGATGGATTGGGGAATGGACAGGATTGACTATGACCGCCGGATCAGTGCGTGCTCGTGCCTTCGCCCGGGCCCAGTCGGCCTCCGTTCTTTGGGAGGCCCAGCAGGATCGTTAGGCCACCGCCAATGACAAGTGCGATCAATCCCAGAAGACCTATCCGGATGCTGCACGCCGCACCCTTGATCCAGCCAATCAGGGGCGTGCTGACGAAGCCGCCAAGGATGCCCAGTGAGCTGATCACCGCTTTTCGGGCAGCAGATAGGTGACGAAGGAGATGCCCGCACCGAGTCCATACACTGCAAGATCCTGCTTCATCTGCAGCTGTGCGTATCCGATATTGATTCGATCGAGGAACGCGAAGACAGACGCGATCAAGACGAGCGGCATGACGCGCCAACTGACCTTGCGAAGGACCGCGTTTGGGACTAAACGGTCCGTCGAGCTTCCGACGAGCGCGGCTGCGGCGGCCAGCGAACGAGCGTAAATCATGCGTGTCTCCCTCCTGGTCTTGTATGACACACATTATTTCGAGCGACGGCTTCCACGACTGTCAATCGCGCGACAGTTGGAGTCAGCGTAAACACCAAGCAATGCGCGAGCGCGGTCGGCAACGATTCGCGAAGGAAGATGTGCGGCGCTAGCGTGCCAAGGCCTGGAGCCCTGGCAAATCCAGTATGACGATGCCGCCGTACTCGGTGCGCACGAGGCCGGCGTTCTTGAAGCGAGTCATCGCCTTATTGCACGTTTGACGCGACACGGCGGCCAGGTTGGCGAGTTCTTCCTGAGATATCGGCAGATGCCCCACGCCGCCCGGATTGGACAACGGTTGCACCATGCCCACCAGCGCCCGTGCGACAAGACTGTCAGTGTCGAGCAGTCCGTGCGCGGCAACGGCGCCCATGAACCAGTGCAGACGCTCGTTGACCTGGAACAGCAGAAACTCGTTGAACGACGGCTGATGCTCGCGAAGCCAATTGAACGTCGCGCGTGGAATCTGCGCGACGCGGCTATCGCGCAATGCAATGAGATCGGACTCGCGCGGCGCGTCGCGAATCAGCGTGCCTTCTCCGAACCAACTGCCTACCGACTGTCCGCCTAAAGTCACCGTCTGTCCATTGCGCGCGGTGATCGACCACTTGATGAGGCCCTCGAGCATGCCGAACCAGACATGTTGCCGTTCGCCGTGGTGCCCGAGCGCCTGACCTGAGGCGACGGCACGCTCCGACGCCTCGGCGCGCACGCGAGGCTTCACGGCTTCGTCCAGCCGTACGAACCACGGCGACTGTGCGAGTAGTTCGTCAAGCGTAAGCGAAACAGTGACAATCCGCGTTTGCCTGGTCATCGCCTGCTCCCAGAGCCGCTCGCCTGGCGGTCAATGCGAACTGTCGCTGCACGGACAGTATTGCGGGTGCAAAACACGCACAATGGTCGGACTGGGAACTGGAGCATAGACCCGTGAGTAAAGAAACTGTCTATCGTGTCGACGTGCAATTCGGCGATTGCGACCCAGCCGGAATAGTCTTTTTTCCGAACTTCTCGCGCTGGATGGACGCCGCTTCGCACGATTATTTTATACAGTGCGGCCTGCCGCCATGGCGGGAGATGCAAGCGTTACCCCATTGCATCGGCGCGCCGCTGCTGGAGGTCCACACTCGTTTTCACACCTCGGCGACCTACGGTGAAAGTCTGCAGATGCATACCCGCATTGAGGAGTGGCGAGGTAAAGTCTTCATCCAAAGCCATCGCATCACGCGCAACGATACGCTGATCTGCGAGGGTCGCGCGACTCGCGCGTTGTGTATCAAACAGGACGATGGTCGGCTGAAGGCCATCCCCGTGCCCGAGTTTATACGTGCTGCCTGCGCTTGAGCGGCGAGCGTGACCCAAGTCAGAAGAGAGGTTTTCATGACCACATCAAAAGGCCCGCGCGTGCTGGTGACGGCTGGTGCGGGTGGTATAGGACGCGCAATCACGGAAGCATTCGTATCCTCGGGCGCGAGCGTCTTTGTATGCGACATCGACGAAGCGGCGCTTCAACAGATGCAAGCGCAATTGCCGGGCGTCGCGACATCGGTGTGTGACATCGCTGATCGCGCGGCGGCTTCGCGCATGGTCGCGGACGCCGCGTCCGCTCTCGGCGGATTGGATGTTCTGGTGAACAACGCGGGCATTGCGGGACCGACCGCGAGTGTCGCGGAGATGGATCCGGACGCCTGGGAGGCGGTGCTTCGTCTGAACCTCACGGGGACGTTCATGGTGACGCAACGGGCCATCCCTTTCCTGAAGCAGTCGAGCGCGGGCGTGATTCTCATCATGTCGTCGCTCGCCGGCCGCTTTGGTTATCCGAACCGCAGTCCCTACGCGACGACCAAATGGGGCTTGATTGGATTGATGAAAACACTGTCACGTGAGCTGGGCGAATTCGGCATACGGGTCAACGCGATTCTGCCGGGTGCCGTGGAAGGTCCACGTATTCAGCAGGTGCTGGCGGGACGCGCATCAGCCAGCGGCCGCACCGTCGCGCAGGAAGAGGCGGCTGCGCTCGCGAATCAGTCCATCCAGCATTTTGTCGATCCGGCGGACATTGCAGCGCTCGCTGTTTTTCTGGCATCGGACGCCGGGCGTTCAATTTCCGGGCAAATGATCCCGATCGACGGAGATTCGCAAAGCGCATCCTGAGATCTCGCCCCTTGACCAGCCTCACGGCCTCAAGCTCGAACTCCTCCGTCAATTATCGTCCTGTCCGCAAACACCAGCGAGACGCACGCCGGGCACGCGGCCGATGGCGGCCTGGATCATGAGGTCGTCGGCGCTGCGCCCGAGCGGCCAGCCATTGGCCGACGTCACGGGCATCAATAGGGCTGCGCTGATCGGTTTCTTGAGATTTCGGTTGGAGGCGCGCTCAGTGCACGGGATCCACGGGCGTTGCGCCGACGCGCAGGGCAGCCTTGGGCACCGCCAGCAGGACCGTTAGTCCGCCGATGCAGATCACCACCGTCATCGCCAGCAGGCCGGCGCTCATGCTGCCGGTGGCGGTCTTGATAGAGCCGATGAGGGTCGGGCTGGCGAAGCCGCCGAGGATGCCGATCGAGCTGATCACCGCGATTCCGGTGGCGGCGGCTTCACGGCTGAGGTAGGTCGGCGGGATAGACCAGAACAGCGCGCAGGAGAAGATGAAGAAGGCTGCAATGCACAGCAGGATCATCGAAGGCACGAACGCGCCCGCCGTGAAGGTGGTGGCGTATAGCGCGAGCGATCCGATGATCAGCGTGCTGGCCACGTGCCAGCGGCGCTCCTTGAAGTGGTCCGAGCTGCGGCTCATCAGCAGGATGCCGAGGGCACCGAAGGCGAACGGGATCGCCGTGTACCAGCCGACGGACGAAACGTCAGCGACGCCCAAGGCCTTGACCATCGTCGGCAGCCAGAAGGTGAGCGTGTACACGGCGCAGGCGCAGGTGAAGTAGATGAAGGCGAGCAGCCAGGTCTTCGGGTCGGCGAGCGCCGCCTTCAGCTTGCCGTGGTGATGGGGTTGCGGGTCACCGCCGCGGTCGGCTTCCATCACCTGCGTGACGACGGCCTTCTCGCGTTCGTCGAGCCATTTCGCCTGCTCGGGTTTGTCTGTCAGCAACAGGTAGACGATGACGCCGATCAGTGCGGTGGGGACGCCTTCGAGCACGAACACCCACTGCCAGCCGTGCCAGCCGCCCACGCCATCGAAGGACTTCAGAATCCAGCCTGACAGCGGCCCGCCGATGACGCCGGTGATCGGCATGCCGAACAGGAACAGTCCCCTGACGCGGCCGCGCCTGGCGCTAGGATACCAGTACGTGAGGTACAGGATGATGCCGGGAAAGAAGCCGGCCTCGAACACACCCAGCAGCAGGCGGACGAGGTAAAACTGCGTCGGCGAGGTCACCCAGGCGGTGGCCGCCGAGGTCAGGCCCCACAGCACCATGATGCGCAGGAATGACAGACGCGCCCCGATCTTCTCGAGCCACAGGTTGCTTGGCACCTCGAATATCAGGTAGGTGAAGAAAAAGATGCCAGCACCCAGCCCGTAGACGGCATCAGAGAAGTGAAGGCCCTGCTGCATCGTCAGCTTGGCGTAGCCGACGTTGATGCGATCCAGGAACGCCATGATGTAGGCGACCAGGATGACGGGAACCACACGCCAGTTAATCTTGGACCAGACGGCGTCCTGCTCGGATCGAGATGCGACCGTTGCAGCCGGGCGCAGGGACAGCGTGGGGTTGCTCATGGGAGTGTCTCCTCGGGGTCGTGGGCTCAAGTGAAGCAGTGCTTCAGTTGCGGATACTGAAAGGCTCGGACAGCGCGCTGTGCGCGGACGCACCGGCCGCCGGCAACAGTCCGCTGACTGATGCAGGCCATGCCTGCAGTGATCAGCACGGGCTTGCCTGAAGGCCGAGCTCCATGTCGTCGTCTCCTGTGGTGCCTGCGGGTCTCTACGAGGCCCTCATCAGGTCGTCGTGGGGTATTCTTCTAGAACATCCGCCTGGACACAGTTGCGCGGAATACAAAGCAGCCAAGGGTTTCCACTAGACATGGGGGAGTCGATTGAGCCATCCCGAGCGTGCGTTGGGATTTGCGACGCTGGAAAACCTGCTCGTCGATTCGCCTTGGTTTTCTAACCTGGCCGACGACGTGCAGTTGCGCGTGCGCGCGGAGATGTGGGAACAGCCAGTCAGGGCCGGCGTCGCGTTATTGAGACGGGGCGAATCGCCGAATCACTGGTATGGCGTTATCAGTGGTCTTTTGAAGTGGTCCACCACTACCGCAGACGGCCTTTCGATCACCTTCGGTGGCATGTCACCCGGAAGCTGGTTCGGCGAAGGCACTCTGTGGCGCGGCCTGCCGCGCCCTGCCGACGTAATCGCGCTGCAACCTAGCGTGGTGGCCGTCATGCCGGGCGATACCTTCCATTGGCTTTGCGAGACCCAGATGGTCTTTGCCCACTTCCTCATCCAGCAACTCACCGAACGCATGTACTGGTTCATGGAAGGTTGGGGCGCTTACCGCATGCTTGACGTTGAAGGCCAGGTCAGGCGCGCCCTGGCCGGGCTGTTTCATCCGTGGCTTTACCCGCATGGCCCACGGCATCTCGCGGTGTCGCAGGAAGAAATTGCAAGCTTGGCTGGCGTTTCCCGGCCACGTTGCAATCGTGCGCTCAAGCAACTGGAGGAGCTTGGCCTGGTGAAGCTTGAATACGGTGGGCTGACGGTGCTCGACCTTGAAGGCTTGCGCCTTTCCGTCGGCGCATAAAAGCAGCGGGCGAGTTCGAGCGTTGGCAGGTTGTAGTACAACCGGTCAATCTCTGCACGCCGACCGCCTGCTGCTCGGCTTTGCAATGGTTGCTCTGCAATCGAAAGCCGGTATTCAGAGTAGCGAGCGAGAAGCTTGCTCCCACGCCGGTGCTTGCCAATGACACATCGGTGAAGATCTTCCCCGCGATCCCATCGAGGCCAACCCGCGCTAACAAGCCCGAAGGGCGCGTGGGGCGCTTCCTGCCATTGCTGACATCGAGCCTGTTCAGCTTTGCCTTAGGTCACAACGCGAAGAAGAGTCCGTGGACTCTACCGTAGCCCCCTGTGGGCAGGGTGGCTCCCACATGGCGCCCGCGATGGGCCGGGCAAGCACGCGACATTTCAGGGTTTGCGAGCATCGCGATTGTCGCGCCAGGCACAGTGACGTTTTCCTCTGGGTGCTCAAATGACCGCAGGTGTGGCGCTCGAACAGGCGGCATCAATTGGCAATCTACCAATATCCATCCCTCGCCATCAGGTCATGGGACGCAGGAGACGAACTTGGAACTGGCGAAAGGACGAGCTTTGAAGGGCGCACTTGGCTTGGTGCTGGCATTGTCGCTGGGGGCCTGCGGCGGAGGCAGCGACAATTCGCCGACGGGCGTGGTCACCGTGCAGACGCTGTCGAGTCGCCCCGACGTGGTCTCTGGTGGCGACGCGCTCATTCAGGTGCAGCTAGCTGCGGGCGACGTCAATCCTGCGGACCTCAGCGTGACGGCTGCCGGCAACGGCCTGACCTCATCGCTAAAGCCGGTAGCTGACGGCAGCCTGGTTGGCCTGGTGAGCGGATTCCCCGACGGCAACTCGGACATCATGGTCAAGAGCAAGGCCACGGGCCTAACACTAGGCCAATTGGTGATCGTCAATCACAGCATCAACGGCCCGAACTTCGCAGGCCCTAAGGACACCATCTTCGGGTGCGAAACGACCGCCTGGGGCCTGGCGGCCCCGACGGGGGCGGACTGCACCGCACCGACGGTGGTGACATACCAATACCGATCGAGCGCTGGCACCTTCAAGCCGTATCCCACCATCGGGGCGCCGCCCACGGACCTCTCGACCACCACCGTCAATGGCGTGAAGGTCGACTACGTCGTGCGACTTGAGACCGGTGTCATCGATCGCGCGGTCTACCAGATCGCGTTCCTGAACAAACCGGGCCAAGCGATTCCCACACCTGCCACCTCGGCCGGTTACGCGAGCTGGAATCAGCGACTCGTCTACTCATTCGGCGGGGGCTGTGGGGGCGGCCACCACCAGGGAACGTCCAACGGCGGCGTGGTGGACGACCAATTCCTTTCCAAAGGCTATGCCGTGGCCTCGTCGTCGCAGAACGTGCTCGGCGTGCAGTGCAACGACGTCCGCTCAGCCGAAGTAGTGTCGATGGTCAAGGAGCACTTCATCAAGGAGTTCGGTCCTCCGATATTCACGATCGGTTCGGGCGGCTCCGGTGGCGCAATGTCGCAGCATCTGATCGCGACCAACTACCCCGGACTTCTTGACGGCCTCTTGCCCTCGCTCAGCTTTCCAGACACGCTCACCGAGGTGAACATGACGTTGGATTGCTCGGTGCTCCAACATTATTTCGCGAGCAGTGCCCTGACGTGGACAGACACGCAAAAGCAGGCGGTCGCGGGGTTCGCCACGTGGGGGGCGTGCAGTGGAATCGCCGGTGCGGCTGCCGGCGGGGTTGGTGGGTTGGCGCAGATCATGGTCAATCCGATCCTCGGGTGCGACGCGTCCGTTCCGTCCAAGTATGACCCGTCGACGAATCCGTCTGGCGCGCGGTGCACCTATCAGGACAACCTGATCAACGTCTTCGGCACGGATCCGGCGACCGGCTTCGCGCGCCGCCCCTTCGACGATGTGGGCGTGCAATACGGCCTGGCAGCACTCAAGTCGGGGAGCATCTCTGCCGATCAGTTCATCGAACTGAACCAGAAGGTGGGTGGCTATGACATCAACGGCAACATGGTCGCTGCGCGCACCGTCGGGGATCCCGCCGCGGTGTCGGTCGCATACACAAGCGGCCGCGTCACTGACGGTGTGCAGTTGGGGAGCATCCCGATCATCGACCATCGCCCTTATGCGGACCTTGTGCCCGTTCTCGCTGGCGTGCATGACATCCTGCGTTCGTACGTCATGCGAGCTCGTCTGATCCGCGCGAATGGTGACGCAAACAACCAGGTCATCCTTGTTTACGGCTCAAGCAGCACAAGCGCAGCAGCCGGGTATGCACTCGACCAGATGAACATGTGGCTGACCGCCATCCATGCGGACAAAAGCAACACCACCGCTGCCGCGAAGGTGCGAGCGAACAGGCCCGCCGACCTTAAGGACGCATGTTGGGATGCTGCCGGGAACAGGGTCGAGCAGACATCGCCGGACGGGACCGGCACCGGCACGTGCTCCAAGCTTTATCCCTTGCATTCAGATCCGCGTTCTGTCGCCGGCATGCCGATCACCCACGACATCCTGAAGTGCGCGCTGAAACCCCTCGACCCCGCCGACTACGGCACGTCGCTCACGCCTGCGCAATTCACCACGCTGCGATCCGTTTTCCCCACAGGCGTGTGCGATTACACCAAGCCCGGTCAGGGGCAAGCCAAGGTTTCGTCCACTTGGGTAAAGTACTGATGCTGCTGGACTCGCCGTCGCAGGCTCCCCGAGTCGCGGTTTTCACGGCAGCGGGCGAAGCTCGCCGATCGCTAAATTGCGAGCGGCATCGTTGATCCGTCGACGTACACGGACAATCCGGCAGCGGGTACGTGGTATCACGTCGTGAGCGCGCAGACAACATCGGGCGAAAGCGCGAATTCGTCAGAGGCCGTCGCGGTGATTGCGGTGCAACTGCATACGTATCTGACGTCTAACGAAACAACTGGCTCGAGCGCCGCCGACGCGACGGGCAACGGTCATACGGGATCGCTCGTCGGCGGCGCAACGCATGTGGTGGGCAGAGCCGGTAACGCAGCGTCGCTTGACGGTTCAAGCGGCTACGTCAGCCTTCTCAACAACGTTGTCGCCGATGTGTCAGACTTCACTATCGCCGCCTGGGTTTTCTGGAACGGCGGTAAGGCATGGACCCGCATCTTCGATTTCGGCGCAGGTACGGGGCGCTACCTGTTCCTCACGCCGAAAAACGCGGGCGGCGTCACGCGCTTCGCGATTACGACCAATGGCGATCACGGCGAGCGCGGCATCAATGGCAATGCCGCGCTGCCAACAGGACAATGGGCACACGTGGCCGTAACCCTATCGGGCACAACCGCGACGCTGAATCTGAACGGCAGTGTGATTGGCAGCGCAACCGGTGTTGTCTGTACGCCGTGGCGCGTCGGTCCCACCGCACAGAACTGGCTTGGACGATCGCAGTATGCCGCCGACCCGTTCTTCAGCGGATCGATCGACGAGTTCCGCATCTATCGCGGCGTAATGTCGGCCGATCAGATTACGGCGCTTGTGCAGGGTACGTAGCCTGAGCAGGCTGTGATTCAGGAGACCGCGCCACGAGCCGTATTTGCCCACCGGCAATGCGCCACTGGCGAAGCAGTTTCGTAGCTGACGATAACCCCGCGCTCGAATAGCAGCTCTTCGATATCACGTAGGCTGAGCTGAAACCTGAAATACTAGCTGACAGCGGAACTGATGATCGCCGCTGGAAAGCGATGATCATGGTAAAGCGATTTTTCATTCTTCATCGCGCGATCTTACGCGACCATATCAGCAACGCGACAGTGCCGCTTGACGCTATCTCCAACACTCATTTGAATGAAATGAACGCCCCCACCCAGTCGGCCCGCGTATGCGATCGACTGCCATGCGGCACTTCTGTCAACTCGAAAAGTGGTTGATCATACTTATCTGTTCAACCGAACCAAGGGATCTGTCATGGCACATGCGATCGTGGGTGTGGACATCGCAAAGAACGTAATGCAGGTTCACTGGGTGGATCCGGATAGCGGCGAAATCGTGAACCGGCCGATCAAGCGAGCGGCGTTTCTCGAATACTTTGCCAATCGCAGGCCGTGCCTCATCGGCATGGAGTCGTGCGGCGGATCACAGCATTGGGCCCGACGGCTGATCGAAATGGGGCATCGGGTGAAGCTGATGCCCGCGAAGTTCGTCAAGGCGTTTAACATCCGCAATAAGAATGATGCGGCCGACGCGCGGGCGATCTGGATGGCCACCCAGATGGATTGCAGGGAAGTTGCCGTGAAAAGTGAAGCGCAACAGGCCATTCTTGCACTGCATCGTATGCGTCAACAGCTGGTCAAGTTTCGCACCATGCAAACGAACAGTCTTCGCGGCTTGCTAAGCGAGTACGGCGAGGTGATGTGAGTAGGGAGGGCCGCGCTGGACAAGGCAATGGTCGGAGTTCTGGAAAGATTGTCAGGACGCTTGCCTGCGATACTGATCGATACGCTGCGAGAGCAATGGAAAGGTCTGGATGAGGCGGACCGCCAGATCGGCCAGATCGAGCGTCGGATGCGGGAGTGGTTGAAAAATGATCAGGCGGCCAAGGCAATCGCGGCGATCCCCGGCGTGGGACTGATTACCGCAACAGCCGCGGTGGCAACAATGGGGGCATGCCAAGGCCTTCAAGTCTGGCCGTGAGTTTGCGGCCTGGCTAGGACTTGTGCCGGGACAGACGGGTTCC
Organism: Paraburkholderia sp. 32; assembly: GCF_050435345.1. Classification (NCBI taxonomy): domain Bacteria; kingdom Pseudomonadati; phylum Pseudomonadota; class Betaproteobacteria; order Burkholderiales; family Burkholderiaceae; genus Paraburkholderia; species Paraburkholderia sp. 32. The sequence continues at coordinate 3,068,355 of NZ_JBNDKD010000001.1, read as the reverse complement.
GGCGGCACCATCAAGTTACAGGGAATTAGTAAGCGAGGTGACACGTATCTCCGAACTCTGCTGGTTCACGGCGCGCGGAGCATCATCTATCGCGCGAAAGAGCCAGGTCTCTGGGTCGAACAGATGAAACAGCGACGCCCATTGAACGTCGTCATCGTCGCAATGGCTAACAAGCTTGCCCGAATAATCTGGGCGGTGCTGGCGCATCAACAGCCCTACCGGAAGGATTACGTCAGCCCCACGCCAGCCTGATTTCATCGGTCTGCTGGGAGAGATTCTTGTTTCAAGGGATGGAACGTCAAAAGTTGCGGCGGCATTCGAGTGTAATGACAAATCGGGCGGGACCCGGGATTCACCAAACCTGCTTTTATGTCTGAGCTTCACAAGCTCGTGATTTGAATGAGGCGTGAGTCAGCGGATTTCATAGGGGCCGGCAGCGAAGCGGAAGCTGCAAAGAGGCCGGATGTAGAGCTGCAGCCCATCCTATTCGTCAAGTCCTCGAACATCTGGCGCAAACGGGGGCGTTCATGTAGACATAAAAGAAATGAGCAAAATTTTGACATGCTCGGATCATTCGCAGTCCTATTCGGTTAGACGTGCCCGGCTTCAGAGTTTCGGACGTGTGGTACCTATAGCTCGTCTGCTTGGATGTCAGTGCGAACGTCACTGACCTCGGTGGTCAGGCAATTGTTAATTGCCACTGCGCCGGCCTGAGGCACGGGTTCTTCTGTTGCGCCAGCCCCAGAATGATTCGTTTCCGCGTGCGCGAGTCATGCGTTGCTGACCTCACCGAAACGCGCCGATCGTTGTTGGCCTGCGTCCATCTCGGTAGCCCGGCCGGAGGCACTTGACGCCGGACTGCTGCGGTCGACGGTTTTTTCGGGCGGCAGTAGGCGTAGGCGCGTTTCAAAAATTTGCTGGGCGAAGGCGTTTTCGAACGCGGGTATTCGTTTGAAGAATCCTGCCCTTATCTCGGAAAACCCGGCTCAGCGTTTTTGATACGGGCGCGGGCTGCCTGCGCGCCCGTGCGCCCGTGCGCCCGTGCGCCGGCCTCGGGGGCATATGGCTCCCGAGTGTTCCGGTAAATCACAAGGATTTCAGCGGATTTCGCCCGAGTGGACCGAAGCGTTACCGTCCGCTCGAAGCGGCGTCCGTCATGAGAAGTCCCCTTGGGGAGGCAGCGCACTGTCTCTACTTCTCACTGGCGATGGCCAGCAAGCGGCTGCGCAGCAAAGCGGTCGTCCGTTCCACCTCTTTGGGCGTCAGCCGTTCCATGTAAGCCGCCGTCAGAAGGGTTAGCGGATGGACACCCAGCACGTCTGCAAGTTGCTCGATCTTCCCCAATGTTGGAGATTTCAGACCCCGCTCGACCGTACTGATGTAAGTGCGGCTGGATACCAGTCCGAAATCTTCCTGTGTCACTTCAGCGATCTGCCTGAGTTGTTTCAGTGCTTTGCCGAAAGCGGCGTTGGAACGCATGCAAGTCCTCCTGATAAAGGACCTGATGAACTCATTGAGAGCGCTAAAGGGCTACAATCTATAGTGTTCATTTGCTATCATTCGGGCCACCCTGGGCGGGCAGGTCAGAGGTACCGCCTTGCGGTGCCTGACTCCGCGAGATATCTCTGGTCGATCTCTGTTTGAAGCGGTCAGCCAGATCCCGATCGGGGAGGCCGAGGCCAACACACATGCAGGGCGAGGAATCTGCGTGCCGTTTGCACGGGCCGACAACGCATTGGAGGCAGATAGATGCACCGGAGGCGGCCTGCGCAGCGATGTCGGGCCGACATCCAAATGCAATCGTGGTTCGGCGGGTTTTGGAAGCAGCGAGATGTTCCCTGAGAATGTTGGATTGTCTTCAGGGTGCCGACATGGTCATCGAGCGGTTAGTTAAGATAGAAAGCGTTTGAGGTAGCGGCTGTATGTTTGTGACAAGTGAAATTAACCGTGTGCCTCCGTCCAACGTGCCTTTCGGCGGGTTGCCCGGCAGGGGTGTATGGTCAGCGGTTCAGCAACTGTTACCGCGGGACGTCCTGATTCTCAGGGTGTCGCGGGCGCGCTCGCGGGCCGTCCCGACGATCGTGATGCTGGACCTGCCCGCAACCGCTGCGACGCTCGAACAGTTCGTCGGAGGGGATGTCGTCCTGCGTGACGCGGCCGTACTGAGCACGAGGCGCGCACGGGAGGACGAACAGTGGACACTCGAACCGCTTTGCGAAATCCGGGTGGGGGCGACCGAGTACGAACATCGTGGAACGGGCAAGCAGTTGCTCACGGTGACCCGGTTCACGACGGCAGCGGGGCGCACCTTGTCGGTGCCGTACGCCTTGGCGACGCAGCCCGCGCGTGGCAGGCGGCTCTGGCGCGCGAAGGCGCCAGCCGCACCGGCCCGCGCCTGATCCTCGCAGTGGATGCGCGTCCGGACGTGGCTTCGGGCATTGCCATTGAGGAGCCGGGCATGCGACCGCGCTTGCGGGGAGACGCAACGTAGGGAAGCGGGCTGGCGGTGATAATCCGCTTATTATCGCGGCCAGCGCGCCACCGGCGCACCGGCTGCGGCTTCAAACAGGGATCGGTATGAGCAGACGCAAGCGGGCGATCGAGCTTCCCGACGAAACCTCCGAAACACTGCGCGCGCGGCTGCGGCGCTTCGTGCGTGCGACCCGCGACGACGTAACCGGGGCCGTGCCGATCCCGTTTCCCGCACACGTGACGGTGCTTGCCGGGCCGCTGCGGCGGATCCGCGGCGCGCGCGAACACCGCATGGTGCCCGTGCCGGAGGTGCGGGCCGGGTCAGACGCGCGCAGGGAAGACGGCGACAAAACCCGATCAGCCCCGGGCGGGTTCGCGCTGGATGACACGGGGCGAGCCGACGGCCAAATGACGACGTAACGGACATGACGGATACACACTTTCACGGCGCATTGCGCTGGCCACTGCCGGCTGAACCCGAGCCGCAGGCCGGCTGGAACAACCGGTATTTCCTCGACACGGAATTCACCGACTTCCGGCAGTGCCAGCTGCTCAGTCTCGCCCTCGTGGGGGAGAACGGGTACGAGTTCTACGGCGAGCGGACCGATTTCGATCCGGCGCTGTGCAGCGACTTTGTCCGCGCCGTGGTACTGCCGCAGCTCGGCCAGTCCGAGGGGCGCGCGATGCCGTTTGCAGCGCTGCGCGAGGCACTGCGCGCATGGCTCATGGCGGTGCCGGGCGACTCCGGGCCGGTGCTGTGCTACGACTACGAGACGGACCTGGCCCTGTTGCGGTTCCTGCTGGGCGGCCCGCTGCCGCGTGGCTGGCGGCTCGAGAACATCGCAGGCACGCGCAACCCGGAGCGACGCGCCGCCTACTACGCGCGCCACGGCGGCGAGCACCATGCGCTGCATGACGCGCGCGCCAATGCCTATGCGTGCACCGGTTGAAGCCGGGCGGCTGCCGGCCGGGCGAGCGTCCGGTCTCCGGACGTGCGGACGCATTTCTTCGCTCAAACATAAACAGCCTCATGAAGGGGATCAGGATGGCCGGGATGCGTGTGTGGATTCCACGATCCGACGTACCGCGGATGGCACAGCGCCTGCGGGACCGACGCAAGGCGTCAGCGATGACACAGGGCGATCTCGCGGTCAGGGTGGGAGTGGCAAGAGTGACCCTGGTGCGCAGGGAGAAGGGAAGGTGGCCGCGCACCGTCGCAGCCGCCACCGTGAACGCACTGGAGGCGGCCCTGCAGGTGCCGCCGGGTTGGCTGCTCGGTCCCGGGACGCAACCGTTGCCGGACCCCGGGTCGCCTGCGGCGGATGCCGCCGCCCGCGCAGACGGCGATCCCCAGTCACGGATCCCCGCCGCCCGGTGCCGCGAGATCGGCCCCCACGCGCGGCGGCTGCGCAGTGAACTGGGCCTGTGCGTTGCGGAGGTGGCGCGCGCCTGTCATGTGTCCCGTCCCACGCTGTTGCAGTGGGAACAGGGGACGTTTCCGAAGGCGCTCACCGTGGCGCGTCTTCGCACCTGGGAGCGCGCCCTGCTGCTCGCGCCCGGGCAACTGCTGGCGCCGCCGGCGTCGCATCCCGGGGTAGGCGATGGCCGCTGGCGCGTGACGATCGGCACTGGAACGCTCGAGGCTGCCATCCATCGCGTCGCGGCGTGCCTCGCCACCCGCGGACGCAACCTGCTCCAACTGGAGCAGCCGCTCGATGCAAAGGCCGCGCGCGATGCCGACCTGCTGGCCCACCGCTATGGGGTGGGCGCGCATCGGCGGCCACTGGTCGACCTCGCCGTCTCATACGGGATCGATCCGTCGCACGCCCGCCAGACCGTGGCGCGCGTGGTCGCGCGGGCGCCCGGGTTCGCCTTCAGGATTCCGGTGCTGGATGACATGCTGGCGGTGGGCGCGGCGGGCTTTTCGTTCACGACCGCGGTTGCCGATGGTCGCATGCGTGACCTGCTGGGGCCGTCGCTGTCCATGGAGCACGCTGCGGCATTCGCCGGCGAAATACTGTCCCGGCGGATCACCGGTGCGGATCCTGGCAAGGCGGTGGCCGGCACCCGCAGGCCGGCGAAAGCGGCGAACCCTTCGCTGGCCGCGAACGTCGTCTGTGTTGCGAAGGAACATCGCCTCGACAGGTCGTAAGCGGCGCAAAGGGGCGTAGCCAGCGTCGCGCCCGGCCGGCGGGGTATCGCGGAAGGAGAACGCGAAAGCCATCGAAAGCGACAACGCTTGCGTGGCGCAGCAGGGGCTTCCACTCGACGGCTACTGGAAGTTCTGAGGGGGTGTTCTGCTGTCCGGGCGGAGCCACCGGGACGACCTGATTTGCAGGGGGTCCTCGGCCCGATGCGCGCCCGCGGAACTGCGGCACCGGATGACAAGATCACAAGGAAAGGCGAATGCTTCGGATCACCATTGAATTGCTGCCCGGTGGACGGGAAGACGGAAAGCGGATCATCGCGACGGCGGACATCGCGCGCGTGAGTGGCGGCGCACTCGCGGACTACAGGGTGGCCCTGGCCGATGCGGTGCTCCGGCAGGTCGGCGAGCGGGCCACGGTGCGCGGCTATCCGAGATGGGCGGGCAGCGTATGGGATCTCGTTGCGCGCTGTGTTGCCGCTGCACTGAATCAGGGCCGCGAAGCCCTGCCACCGCGACCCGCGCCACCGCAGGTGACGGTTCACATGAATGACGCCGGCTACCGTTACGTGCGTCTGGATGAGATTCCCGAGCCGGCCAGAACGTACTTCGACAGGAAGCTGGCCGGTTCGGGCATTCCTGACCACGGCTGTGCTTTCGCGCACGACTGGTTCGACTTTCTCAACGGCCAGCGCTGATGCGAGAGCGGTGCACCGTGCTTTTTAGCAGGTTGCAGCCTCGCGCACGACATGTCGATCAGATCGAACCGGCCGTCGCCGCACCCGACACCCCACAGGGAGAAAACCGTTGGGATGGCATCCAGATCATCAGCGACTGTCGGGTTGACGTCGAAGATGAGCGGGTATTTTGCCCGCAGGATGCCTGACAGTTCTCACGCACCGTTCTCGCTCCCATTCCTGTACCTCCATTGCAGCACCGGGATCGATCGTCCCATCGTGAAAGGCTCTCCGGAACCCGAGTGCGGTGCACGGTCAGTGATGGGCGATGATGGCGTTCTGGAATGCGCTGTAAATTTTATAAGCGTCAGGCAGCACGGCCGCCCGGCCAACCTGCTTCTCGCCAGACACCCTATACGCCGGGCATCGGAGATTGCGACAATGGCGCTCCCTGAAGCATATTGCGGTTATCGACTCGAGTCTGTCATGGCCGCATGCAGATCGGCTGCTTCATCCGGAAGAAGGGATAAGGCTGGACCACCTGCGAACCTGTCTGGCCAACCGGGATCGCATGATGAACAGTGAAATGAGAGGCGGCTGTCAGTGACGCCGCGGACCGCATCCAGTATCTGCAGCGATTGGCCGCCGACAATCAGGGCATCGGCGAAACGCTCGCAAAAGGGACAGGGATTCATGAGTACCAGGAACCACATCAAGTATCAGGCGAAAGAGGGTGATCAGCCCGGCTGGGATCTCTACACCGAGATTTTTGAGCCGGAGGACGTCGTGTATCTCGAGCTCAACGGAGTAGCCGCTGAAGTCACGATGCTCGGCAACATGGAGCGAGGCCCGGGCACGGTGCTGTTGCGCCTGCCGGTCGACACCGCGAAGCAGCTTGGTCTCGTGCCGCCGGAGTGGGAAAATTCAGACTGGGGAAAAGGATAGGTCATGCGCGAATACCGGGACAGGACGGTGCAGGAGGTCGCGGCATGCACATGCGACCGCTGCGGCCGGCGCATGACGCCGGTTGACGATCAGTGGGAGTGGTACGAAAAGATGTCGCTCGATTGGCGTGGCGGCTTTGGCTCGATTTTCGGCGACGGCGCCCATGTGAGCCTTGACCTTTGCCAGCAGTGTGTCCGCGATACGCTGGGGCGTTGGCTTCGCGTCGATCCGCCGTCCGGACCGGATGGCTCAATGCAAGCCCTGAAGGGCGTCGTGCCCCGACCCAATGCGCCGGTATCTGTCGACAGGATGAATCCCTGGGAATTTCACGAGCGCGACTAGAGGGCTTACCGCCCCATGCGGCTCCGCGCGTCGCTCAGACTGCCGATCATGGATTGCCGTTTCTCATGGGGCATCCCGAACTCACCGTCGCGACACTCAGGCGGCTCGTTACCTTCGGATGAACAGGTTAGCCTTATCGCTGAACGAGTCTTGTCGACCGCATCGCCGCCGGTGCGACGTTGGGAGTTCAAGCGCAGGTAACAAGATGGACCGGTCGTTCATGACGGCGCCTCAGAGGCAGCAGCTCGGCCTGAGCCGTCATTCGAGCATCGGTGCCGGTCAGACGGGTATGGGGCGCTTTCCTGTCGTTCACAGGTCGGTGGTCGCGAATGACTCGTCCCGCGGAAAGCGAATGAGTACTTGCGACCCCGAGCCGCCGCTCGAACTCGCGCCACAGCAACGGCTGCTTCCGAGGTGCAACTGCCAGTCGCCTCATCGAATTTGCCGAGTGGCCGGTCAGCTGACATCAATCCGATGACGGCAAAACGCAAAGCAGTGACCGATTGTTCAGGCGAACGGCCGATTTGCATTCGCCCTGGCCTAATCCATCAATCCCTTCGACCGCCTGCGACTCCCTCACCACGGGATCGTTTCATTCTCCCAGCGCGTGAACGTCCCTGTTGGGCTGTCCGGGCCCAGCAGCGCGACGCGTACCGCTTCGCGAGCGCCTTCCTCGACGGTCTCGGTGCCCGAATAGCCGTTGAGGTTCGTTTTGGTAAAGCCCGGGGAGACAGCGTTGACCTTGATCCCGTGCGGTTCCAGCTCGATCGCCATGGCGACCGTCAATGCGTTGAGAGCCGTTTTGGACGCCGGATAGACGGGGCCGAAGATCGCACGGTAGGCGAAGGCCGGGTCCGAGTTCGTCGTTAGCGACCCAACGCCGCTCGACACGTTGACGATGCGGGCGCCCGGCGTCGCGCGCAGATGCGGCAGCATCGCCTGATAAACGGCGAGCACGCCGAACACGTTGGTGTCCCACACCGCGCGCATTTCATCGGGGGATACGTTGCCCGGGCGGGTCGTCTTCGCGTACTCCTCGACGGACTGACCGGACCGCTTTTTCGTGTTCGAAATGGCGGCGTTCTGGATGAGCACGTCGAGGCGACCGAACTCGTTGCTTACGCGCTCCGCCGCGGCGGTGACCGACGCCTGATCCGTCACGTCGAGCTGGAGCGCGTGGCCGTCCGGCCCCACCTCCTTGGCCGCAGCCTCGCCGCGCTCGAGATTGCGCGATCCGACCAGCACAGTGAAGCCGTGTGCCGCGAGATCCTTGGCGATCTGAAGGCCGATGCCTTGATTGGCCCCGGTGACCAGGGCGACGGGTTTGTCCTGCATGGCAATCTCCTTGTGTTGCGCTGTAGCGCGCAAAAGCCAGTTCCGTTTTTCAGTTCAGCTCAGGGCGATGCCGCTGGCTGGTTAGTGAGCCTCGGCCGCCCAGGCTTCGGCGTCGGCGCCGGCCGGAATGCGCATCGGCGCCGACGGATCGGTCGCTGCGCGCCACACCGCTTCGGCGACGTCGTGCGCCCGGGTGATCGGGGCAGACGTATCGAGGACCCGCGCGAAAACCTCCTTGACCAGATCGGTATAGGCTTCGTGGTCGAGGCCGCTCATGTGCGCGCGCGCGTTGTCTCCGAAGCGGGTGTCGGGCGCACGTCCCGGCAGCACCAGGCGCGCCCGTATGCCGAACTGCTCGAGCTCCAGCGCCATCGACTCGGTGAATGCGTTCACCGCCGCCTTGCTCGCACGGTATGCGGCAATCAGGGGCAGGGCCTTCAGCGTCACGCTCGATGTGACATTCACGATCACACCGGCCCTGCGCTGGCGGAATTGGGGCAGCACCGCTTGCGTCAATGCGATCGTGCCGAAGGTGTTGGTTTCAAAAATTTCACGCACCGTCGTGATCGGGATGAGCTCGACCGGGGCGGCCGCGCCAAACCCCGCGTTGTTGACGAGGACGTCGATCGGCCCTGTGGCCTCGACAGTCGCACGAATGCTGTCCGGGTTCGTGACGTCGAGCGCGAGCACGCGCAGACTGTCGGCTGGCGGCAGCACATCCGCACGCGGCGTGCGCATCGTGGCGATGACCTGCCAGTCGCGCGCGAGGAAGTAACGGGCGATCTCAAGGCCGAATCCGGAAGAGCAGCCGGTGATCAGTACGGTTTTCATGGGGACTCCTGTGGGCAAGGTGTCCGTACGATAGATCGCCAAGGTCGTACCCGCTACAATCGATCATCCGAATTTCATTTGCAGGAGTCCGGCGATGATCGACCCGTTGGCCGAAGTCGTGACGCTGCTGCAGCCCGGCGCCCGATTCTCCAAGCTCGTCCACGGCGCGAGTCCGTGGCGCGTCAGCCGCTCGGACGCGGGCCAGCCGTTCTATTGCGTGATCCTGGAGGGCGGCTGCCGCATCGCGATCGACGGACATGAGCCCATCGAGCTCCTGTCGGGCGACTTTGTCCTGATTCCCGCGGCCTACGGTGTGGCGATGTCGAGTTTGGAGCCGCCACCGCCGGGCGTCGAGACGCGGCCGCCCGTCGCGCTGGGCAACGGCGAATTCAGAATCGGCAACCCCGATCGCCCCATCGACGCGCGCATGGTGGCGGGCCACTGCAGCTTCGGCTCACCGGATGCATCGCTGCTGGTCTCGCTGCTCCCGCGACTCGTGCATGTGCGCGGCGAACAGCGGCTGGCCACGCTCGTGCAACTGGTCCGAGAGGAAACACGCGAGCAGCGGCCCGCGCGCGAGGTCGTGATCGCACGACTGCTGGAAGTGCTGCTCATCGAAGCGCTGCGGTCCGCGGCACAGACCAATGCGTCGCCGGGCCTGGCGGCGCGCGTCAAGCAAGTTGTCGCCTCACTCATGCAGCCAGAGGCTGTTTATTTGCGCTGATCGACGCCATCTCGACGACTGAGTCGCGTTCGGGGTTAAGCGTCACGGCACCAACCGGTGTCCAGTTGCGCGTGTGGCGCGACCAGCGGGCCGGATTGCGCTCGCGGGCCCTCTCGTACAGTGCATGCCGAGCGGCGAGAAGCGCACGATCGTCACCGGCGTGACGCTGCGCAGGCGTCACGTAGCGGATGCCACTATGACGATGCTCGAAGTTGTACCACTGCACGAAGCCGGCAGCCCAGGTGCGAGCAGCGTTCAGGTCCTCGAAGCCTGTGACCGGAAACTCCGGCCGGTACTTCGCGGTTCGGAACAGCGCCTCGGCATAGGCGTTGTCGTCGCTGACCCGGGGGCGCGAGTACGACGGCTTGATGCCCAGCCAGTGCAGCATCGCCAGCACGGTAGTGGCCTTCAGCGTCGCCCCGTTATCGCCGTGCAGCACCGGCCGGGCCTCAAGGGCGGCAATGCCTTCGGAGAGCGCCGTACGACGTACGAGATGAGCAGCGTGTTCGGCCGCGTCGCTGTCGTGCACCTCCCAGCCGACAATCTTGCGGCTGTACAGGTCCAGAATCAGGTACAGGTGGAACCATCGCCCTGTGACCGTTGCCGGCAAATAGGTCATGTCCCAGCACCACACCTGGCGCGGCGCGGTTGCAACGTGCGTGGTCGGCGGCCGGCCGCTCGAAGGAGTTCTGGCACGGCCACGGCGCCTCATCTGCCCATGCTCGCGCAGCACGCGTGCAAAGGTCGATTCGCTGGCGATATACACGCCTTCGTCAGCCAGCATCGGCACGATGCGCGCCGGTGGCATGTCGGCAAAGCGCGGCTCGCTGGCTACGCGCAGCACGTTTTCCCGCTCCTGCGGGCTCAAGGTGTGCGCGGGCAGCAGGCGCATCGCGCCGGGCCTGGCGTCGCCAGTGACGAGCCCTTGATTGGCCCTCCAGCGCTGCAGGGTACGCACGTCGATTCCGGCCACCTCGCAGGCCAGGCGCAACCGTGCGCCAGCCAGTCTTGCCGAATCGATTTCCCGGGCCAGGAACTGGCGATCTTCGAGGCCGATCATTCGTCCTCGCCCTTGTCCGTGTTGAAGATCGCCCCGAGTTTTTTTGAAAGAACCAGCAATGCGGCTGCCTCGGCCAGTGCTTTCTCCTTGCGCCGCAGTTCGCGTTCCAGTTCCTTGATGCGACGCTGGTCCTGCTTCGTCTGCTGTGGACTCGCACGGGCCTCTTCGGGCTCGGCCAGCGCCTGCGTGGCCGCTTGCCGCCACTGCGCCAGTTCCTGCGGATACACGCCATGCTCGCGGCACCACGCATTGCGGGCCGTCTCGTCCATCGCTGCCGTGCTCAACACCGCTTCGAAACGCGCGGCCGCTGTCCATGCCCGCTCGCGAGCGGGCCTGGACAGCGCATCACTGCGCCAGCGCTCCAGCGTCTGCGCGCCCACACCGATCTCTCGCGCAACCTCTTCCACTGATGCGCTCTCCGGCGGCAGCAACCGCGCCACTGCTCTGTCCTTGAATGTCTTTCCGTAACGCGCCAACTTGTTCTCTCTTTATCGCCCCCAGATTCCAATTTTATCCAGGCGACAACCATTGTGACGCGGGGGGCTGGTGCGCGGGCTTTCCGACGGCCGCCTCGCGGCCGCGATCCGCGGGATGCACGAACATCCGACACGCGCTTGGACAGTTGCTGAACTCGCGAAGGAGGCCGCGCTCTCGCGCTCGACCTTTTTCCAGCGCTTCGGCCGCACGGTCGGCATTGCGCCGATGGAATACCTGCTCGCTTGGCGCATGGCGCTCGCGAAGGACCTGCTGCGTCGCAATGACGGCCGCATCGCCGAGATTGCGCAGCGCATCGGCTACAGTTCAGCCAGCACCTTCAGCGTCGCCTTCACGCGGCACGTCGGTCGGCCGCCCACGCAGTATGCGCGCGAGGTGCAGGCGGTCGCGAACGGCGCATGAGGCGGCTCAAATCGGCTGTTCTCAGATGTGGACGCGCGTCCCTATGCGATCCGCACTCACCAAGAATGTCCGTTATCGAGACCGCTACAGCCCATCGAATGTCTGGCGTCTACGGCCGATGTATGACCGCAGGTGGCCGAACTGAGCCGCGTCGCTCCGCGCATCACGCACGCGAGTTCCGACGAAAACGACTTCGTGTCCCTGACTGAATCCAAAGGCCCATCCTCCAATCTCCTTTGAATTGCAACAGGCTATCTATTGGGCCGTTGAGGCTATGGAAGCTGTCACGACGGCGGAAGCCATGGACCGTCAGGAACAACTTAGACAGCACCTTTCACATTTATCCGCCAGAGAAATAGCGAAGGCGTTAGCTGAAAAAGAAGGGTTCGCCGCCAAGGAGCGGAAGCGGAAATCACAACTATTGCTTGAAAAACGCCATGCCGCCATGAAAAAAATTGAACGTTTGGTAATCGCTGAGTGGTCACGCGACCCAAGCGCATTCCCTTCCGCGTCGAAAGCCCTCCGTCGTACGCAGGTTTTTCAATCTAGGCTCCGAGCATAAATTCGTATCGACCCGTCCAATCCCGGACGATTTCCACGTCGATACAATGAAAACGAAGAAAGCTAAAAAACCCCTCTCTGACTTCGACACGCTGCCGAACGCGGCTGGCGTGTCCGTTGAAGTCGTTGCTGCGCTTTTTGATTGCAGCAATTCCACGGTTTGGAATCGCACCAAACGGGGCGATCTGCGTCGCGGCGACCTGTTCGAACTGCTCGTTCGCGAAGGCTGGCTGTATCGCACGAGCGACGACAGATGGCGCGCAACGGCGCAGGCGCTCACGGACGGAGTTGCTCTGATGCGCGGACCTTCTTCAATCGCGTGGCCGCAACTGACGCCCGATGGCCCGGGCTGAAATCTCGCGCCGCCTCGCTCATGGGTGAATTTCATGCGACAGACCTGATCCCCTGAATTCGTAACTCAGCCTCGCAGTGAGCAGTGCTGTGATATCTGCGAAACGGCCCGTACTGGCGGGCCGCCAAGCGCGTGCTACAGGCCGCTGACGTCGGCGTGGGCGTGTACATGGAGCCGGTTTGGGCGGACAGATACGCTGCTGTTGAATAAAAACATAGCGGGGACAACCTCTTCATGCAGCTCTAGAACCTTTTTGTACTTGCCCTCGTTATGTTCGTTTTCCAACACAACAAAACAGGCTTTTTCCAAGGTGCATACTAAAAACATATGGCCCATCTATCATCTTCCTTGCACTATCAAAAAACGACAAGACCCTACGAGAGACCTACCGTGAGCAAGTTCGCAAAACTGTTGAAGTTGGTTGTGTCCGCAACGAAGCGCCCGGAATTGCCGGAAGACCATACGGGGAGTCAGGCTTCAATGGCCGCGCAGCGCGCCACGGGCCAGGCCGAAGCAGATATGCAGGACGCGTTGAAGGCCGCGGCAACGGAAAGGAATGGCGCGTGCGACCGGCTGCTGAAGTTCCTTGGCCGCGCCTTTGGTTCAAGAACTGACCCGATGGCTACCCGACGCGCCCAACGGGTCGCAGTCAAGGCCGTGGCTTTCATGTCGAAGAACGAGGCGCTGTTCGCCACGATTGCCGACGCGGAAGCCAGAGCGTTCGACGCCCTCACCCGTACGTATGGCTCAATCGCGCTCGAATACCCGACAGACAAGCAGCTTGACGAACTGTACGGCCTGGCACTGCGCCATGGCAGTCCAACGGCTCGCACGGACGATGAATCGACAGCCGCATATAAGAAATCGAGCTGGCCAGATTCGCGAAGCTTTGTCGAGCAGTAGCCGCCACGCTCACCAGCCGGATTGACGCCTTGAACGGTCGAGTCGGCAAGCCGTTAAATGCAACCGTCGGCACAGTGGGCTCTGGTCGGAAAATGGAACGCCGCGACCCCCAAAGACGATCACCCACCGCCTGCCAGGAGTCGGTCGGCGAGACCCTCAAAAGGAAGTGAGGCCCGTCATGAACATGCTAACCATCACCGCTCGCCAGCTCTTGTTGTATAGCCACACCCTCGCCTTCGCCTTCGCCATCGTGCGCGTGTTGCGGGAAGACGTGGCGCTGCTCACAGCTCGGCGCATTGATGCCGTCAGACTGGAAACCACCGGACGTACCATTGCAGGGTTGCTCGGCCTGCTCTGGATAACGGGCGTCGCTATGATCCTGCTTGGCACCGGCTTACACGTGGCTGTGCTGGTCTCCAAGCCGAAGCTGGCTGCAAAGCTGACAGTGGTATGCCTGCTGACGGCGAACGGCTTGCTGCTGCATCGAGTCGCGTTTCCGATGCTGACCACACCGCAGCGTCGCCCACGTCGGGCGGCGACGATATGCGTCTTGTTGGGGGCCATCAGTTCGGTGTCGTGGCTCTATGCGTCTTTTGTAGGCGTGGCGCGCCTTATCGCCCCGGCGATGTCCTATACGGGCTTCCTAGCCTTGTACGGGGTGGGGCTGGTGGGCGGGATCGGGACTGCGTTGGCGGTGGCGCGGCCGCGTGTGGAGCGGCTATTGGCTCCGTTGTCCGGCGGGGACGTGGTTGTCGGTTCGGCGCCAGCCGGACGATTGAGCTTGCCGCCTTTTTAGCGCAACCCCGAAATAGCGCCGCACGCAACGCCATCCGGTCGTTCAAGTCGAGCGCGGGCTTGGCGACCTACGTCTCAAGTTCCTGCCGGCGATCAACCAGACGCGCGGTGAATTCCGGCGAGAGTTGCGCGCCGATCACGTAGCTGTCACGCTTGCCGATGCGGTCGTCGGCAACCGTCTGCCGACGACCATCGGCCCCGAGGAAAGACGTTTCCCCCAACGGTGGAAGCATGATTGCACCACGATCCGCCAACCTCTCGATCGCACGCTTACGATTCTTTAACGATTGTTGATGGTTATTTGCGGGCGCAATAGCTGTTGCACCCTTTTCTGTCGTCAGTCGGGCCCTTTATGCCGCCGTTTGCACCCTTTGCGACGGGTGCAATTTCTGCACCCTTTAGCCAATCTGCAATACGGAACGGACTGTGGGGCGTGTTGCCATTCGGTCGACAGCAATCCGGGCGCACATGCATGTCGGTCAAGTCGCATGATTATTTGCGCATTTTCGACTTCGACATTGCCCGCCAAACGCTTGCTGGTTGAGGCATACAGGAACTCGGTACGATTTAAAACGAAGAGTTTGACCGGAATTTTCATGCACGGAGCGCGCGTGTCACGTTCAGACCGTCGAGGCAACCACGCCGGTTTGCAATTTTGATTACTGAAGTTGGAAAACGCTCAGCCGTGTCACGTTCGACGGGTGTGAGTATTGGGCCTTCTCAACCCGAATCGAAGACTTCCAATGAGCAAGCTTTCTCAAATCGTGTCACCCGATGCAGACCTCGCAGAGCAGCGCAACTTTTTCGATGCGGTGAAAAGCAACGCCTGCGTTCGTCTAGCGCTCAAGATATCCGCAATGCGTGCAGCGCTTGCCGAGGCGGACGGCGCACGTGGCGTCCTCGCTGAGCACGCGGCGCGCGGCGTCGTCGGCGAAGTCGCGCTTTGCGAGAGTCTGGCCGCCGAGGTGTCGGCACTGAGCGGGATCGTGTCCGAGGCTCAGGTGGCGAATGCTGCATGCGACAAGTTCATCGCGGACGCGCGTAGCCGGTTCACCCATCTCACCACTGCTGGCAAACGTGTACATGCGCCGGTTTGTGCTGGCATGGAAGAAGCTCGGACTTCAGCGCACGCTTGGCAGTCGAATCGTGACCTACGCGGACGATCTGGTGATCCTGTGCAAGCGAGGCAAGGCCGAAGAGGCCATACTGCAACTGCGCGCAATCATGGGCAAGCTGAAGCTGACGGTCAACGAGGAGAAGACACAAATCTGCAAGGTTCCGGAAGGGGAATTCGACTTCCTGGGTTACACGTTTGGGCGGATGTACTCAGCAACGACTGGCCAGGCCCGTATGGGCATGCGTCCGTCGAAGAAGAGTATTCGGCGCATGGTTGAGAAAGTCCATGCGCTACCGGAGGTTGAGCGCGCTTGGTCGCCAGATGAAATGGAGGTCAGCGTGCGTCGATCGCCTACACTTGCTAATGGCATTCGGGTCCCATCGTCGCACGCCGTCACGCAACGCCAAGGAAACAGGATCGCATCCTGGCAATCGATTCGCGCTCGCCCCGCGCACCGCTACCCCCAACTGTGAAACTGCGCGTGGGGCGCCTTACTCAGGTCGCGCTACCGAAAAGATCAGCGAGGCAATCGATGAGAGTGAACCCCCCAGCGCGCACAGAGTTGCCCGGGCAAGTCGTACTCGTCTTTCAGGGTGGCGGGGCGTTGGGCGCGTATCAGCTTGGTGTCTATCAGGCGATGGACGAAGCGGGCATACAGCCGGATTGGGTGATCGGCACCTCCATTGGCGCGATCAACGCAGCCTTGATCGCCGGGAATCCACCGGAGCGCCGATATCGACGGCTGGAGGAATTCTGGAACCAGGTGACCGATCGCACCCGCCTGGACGTGCCTGCTGCCTGGCCTGGCTGGGACAAAATCTTTGCAAAATGGATGATCATCGGCGGCGGCATCGAGGGATTCTTCCAGCCCAATCCGGCATCCTGGCTCGGACCGCTCGCCCGGCTCGGCGTGGATCGAGCGTCGTATTACCTGATTGCGCCGTTGCGCGATACGCTTTGTTCGCTGGTCGACTTCGATCTGCTGAACGCCGGGCATCCGCGACTGACCGTGGGCGCAGTTCACGCCTGCACGGGCGCGATGCGCTACTTCGACTCGCGCGACCAACGGCTGAATGCCTCGCACATCATGAGCTCGGGCGCGCTGCCACCCGCGTTCCCGGCCGTGCGGATTGACGGAGAGCCGTATTGGGACGGCGGCGTTTATTCCAACACCCCGGTCGAGGTGGTGCTGGACGACAAGCCCCGCAAGAGTTCGGTCATCTTCTCGGTACAGGTATGGAACCCGATCGGCCCTGAGCCGGAAAGCATATGGCAGATCTCGGAACGGCAAAAGGACATCCAGTACGCCAGTCGCACCGACAGTCACATCGCGCGTCAGCAGCAGATACACCGTCTCCGCCATGTGATCCGCGAACTGGTTAAGCGCTTGCCGGAAGCCGAGCGCGCCTCGTCCGAAGTTCAGGAGCTTGCCGCCTGGGGGTGCCAGACCACCATGCGTATGATCAAACTTGCTGCACCCCGCCTGGACGGGGACGACCAGTTGAAGGATATCGATTTCACCCCAGCCGGCATTGTTTCCCGACAGCGCGCGGGCTATGAAGCAGCAATGCGGGCCATTGCCGCGCGCCCGTGGGACGCACCGATGGACCCAGTAGAAGGATTGACCGTCTACAGCGCGGATGAAGACGTAACAGGTGAAAGACGCGTTTGACGCCTGCCCGAATAAGGACCCGTCGCCGTTGACCGAATGATGCGATTGATGAAATTCCCGGTGGCCGGTGATGGCGTAATGCCAACTTTCTTCGACGCGCTCCGGGTGCAGGCAAGGCCGCGCTGATTGGCCGTCCGCAGGATCAGGGCTGGCGACGTATAGCGCGTCGCGCAGCGATGAACTTTACTTCGGCCGCCCGCCGCAGCTGATGCACTGCGCCAGGTCGAATGGGCGGCCAAGGCCGTGCACCGTGCACCACTAGAGAGGACGTGCGCAGCGATGCGGTCTCGCCGATTTGCGCGACTTCGCTGTGCAGCCGGCAACATGGCGGGGCGTCGGGCGTCGGGCGTCGGGCGCCGCAGCGAGGCTGCGCCGCTCGTTCTTCTCCCGCCCGCGCACGAAGCGCGAATCTGGGCGCCACCTAAGCGCCGCGGCTCTGGTGCAATTAGGCGGTCCGGACGAGATTTTTGTTATAGAAAGGATACCTCATCAAGCAGACAGGACGGCCTCCCAAACTGCGGGCGCAGCGGTATCTTTGAGGCCGAGCTTCGCGAGGCTGAATTGGCCCTTGCGAATACGATGGACCAACTCAATACCTGAGAGAGTAATCGCTGCGTTCCTGAAACGTTTGAAGCCGAGCATGACTTTCGTCCGGGACTTGATGTTGCGGTGGTCCTGCTCGACCAAATTATTGAGATATTTCGAGGATCGGATCTTCGTGTCCTCAGGCAGCAAGCCATCGGCCTTCATCTCGCGCACGGCGCGGTGCGAGGCTGCATAACCATCAAGCGTGATGGTCTTCGGTGGCTGGCCTTGAAGTTTGATTGCCTTCCTGAAAAAGGTTTTTGCCGCCTTCACGTCGCGTCTGGCGCTGAGCATGAAGTCTACCGTCTGGCCCACCCGATCCACTGCTCGATAAAGATAGACCCACTTGCCGCGCAGCTTGAGGTAAGTCTCGTCGACACGCCACGACTGGCCGGTGGGCCTGCCAAAGCGGTTCCACCGTTTGACGAACTCCGGCGAAAAGCGCCGCACCCAGCGCAGGATCGTCGTGTGCGCCAGCGACAGACCCCGTTCCGCCATCATTTCGACCAGATCGCGCAGGCTAAGCTTGTAGCGCAGGTACCACCGAACACACAGAATGATCACATCGCGGTCAAAGTGACGGCCTGCGAACAGTTCGTCCAGGCTCTTCAGCTTGCTCATCGTCGGTTCTCAATTCGTTCAGCCCGACAGCTTAACCGATTCGCCCCCCGCGCTATTTGCACCAGAGACCTCGGAACGACCTGGATACGGTTGCAGTCATCTGCGGAGAGGCTGTGGGTCTGTTAAAAGACCGCCCGGGTGCGGAATCAATCGTGCAATCGATGGCGGCACAGGCGGCCGATCTCCTCAGTAAGGGCAGCAAGCTCAAGTTCACCTCAACGTCGTGATAGTAGGTGAGTTGATCTGCCACCGGGCTGACCGAGCACCACCTCCGCGCCGTTCAGATGACTCCTCGGCCATACCAAACGTGCAAGCACCGTGCGGTACCGTGGCATCGAGGTCGACGATGCCCTTGAGATGGCAGAGCAGACCGAAGTTTGAACCGAGGTACCTCCGGACGGTGGTCTGCATCGGGCGCTGTCCCGGCCACCAAGGGACGTTCGCTTGGCCGTTTGCAAGGACGCTCGAGCGGCGGCTTCCGCACTTGAAACCGGCCATTCAAAGACGCCATTCTGGCGTCGGACTGATTTTCAACCGCCCAAGTTTTGATTCAGCAGCGCAAACAACGCTTCCCACCCGCGCTCGGCGGCGGCATGGTCGTATACCGGGAAGTCCGGCACCATCCAACCGTGAGCGGCGGTGTAAATTTCCGCGCGGTAATTTACACCGGCTTCGACGAACGCCTTCTCCAGGCGCTTGGCCATCGCCGGCGGATAGCTGTCATCGTTCTCTGCGCTAGCGAGGTAGACCGCTGCTTTCAGGTTGGACACGAGCAAGTGTGGACTGGTTGGCGCGTCGGTCGCCAGATTGCCACCATGGAAGCTAGCGACCGTCACAAAACGATCAGGATAGGTGGCCGCCGCGGTAATCGCCATACCGCCACCCATGCAAAAACCTATTGCGCCGACCTTGGCGCCCGTAACATCGCTGCGGGCATCGAGATAGGCCAGGAAGGCTTCGGTGTCATTCGCAGCCTTATCATTCCCTGTCGTAGCCATCAATGGGCCTAGAATTGCGCGCACGTCGCCCTTAAACACTTCCTCTGGCACGAGGGTTTCGTAGGGGCCGTAGCGGTAGAACAGGTCGGGGAGTAACACGACGTAGCCGGCGTTTGCAACGCGCTGTGCCATCTCAAGCACCGCAGGCCTGATCCCGCCAGCGTCCATAAAGAAAATCACCGGTGGCCACGGCCCCTCGCCAGCAGGCGTCATAATATTCGCGGGGCATTCGCCGTCGCGAGTTCGAATAGTCACTCGTTCGTGGGGCATGAAATTCTCCTATTGCCGATGGGTGTGCCGAGAGTAGTCTATCGTCAACATCCGTTTCCGGTCAGCAGTGTGTATTTAACCTCCTGAGTCATTAAACCTAAACCGATCCCTCGTTTCGCCAAACGTCTAATGGTCAGGGAATGGCCGTTGTACCTGGTTCGGACGTTCGGAGACCTTTCTTGAGCGTCTCAAATGGGTCGTTCAAGGTCCGACCAGCGACGCAACGCCGCGAATCTCACGTGCGACGGGATGACCGGCAAGCTTCGGCCACAAAGTGTCATTCGGCGTAGCGCCGGTCGGCCGTTCAGACGTCCGTTCCACTCTTCAAACGGTCATTGGTCTTCCAAAGGCGCGCGTTGCCTGACCGGACCAGGACTTAACTCCGACGGAACCGGAGCCGAGGGCTCAACTCGATTGCGCTCGGTTTACGCTGCTCGGCAATTCGACAAAATCCTCGGTCTTGTCCAATGCATGCATCGCATCGAGCAGGGCGGGAGGTGGACACGTCAGCTTGCGCTTTTCCAGATCGAGCCAACCAACCGCTGAGGTCACGCGGGCCACCAGCTTGCCTTCGCGAAGAAACTCGTTGCACAACAGCGTACGGCTTCCATCGGCAGACAGGCCAGCGAGCGCAAAGCCTACTGTTATCCGATCAAGCAGATGGATCTCGCGAAAATATTCGATCTCGTCCTTCATCACCACCGGTCCGATACGGAGCTTCATGAACTCCGACATCGAAAAACCCTGTTTCGCGAAGTACAGCATCCGCGCATCGACCGACTTGTCGAGATAGGCGGTGTTGCGCATATGTGAGTTGAAATCCATGTCGCCCCAGCCGGCGAAGAGTTCCGTCTCGAACATAGTGTGGCCTTACAATAGGTGTTGCGTGATATCTTCCTGCCGGTCTTGTGTTCGCATCACGGGAGTGGAATGGCCTTAAGAACGCCTGAAGGGTTGAATTGCTCTTTAACGCTCGCTAGACGCGCGGCGTTAGGTCCATAGGCGCGCGCGATTTGTTCTGCGGACGTGTCGGGTAGCAGGTTGGCGTACCCGCCCGGGAGTGCTGTCGGGCTAAGCGCCGCGTTGAGCCTATGTGCCCACGCCCGATGGGGTTCAGCGTCATCCCTCTCAGGCGTCCAGGTCGCATAGATCAAGGCCGTAAAGTGAGGCTTGCGCATCCCAAACGCGGTATCCTCGGGAGCGACGTTGGTTGCTGCTCCGTGGCAGTGGTGAATGATGATTGACGTGAGCGGCGAGGTACGGGCCTCGAACGCAGAGACAAGAGCGTCGATTGTGGCCGGGCCGAGCGCGTCGAACCATCTGGTCGCGACCTCGTAACCGCGGCCTTGCGCGAGCTTCCCGTCGGTGAGAGACAAGAGGCTTGACGCCGGCATCGGAACGGCCTTGACGAGAAGCGGAGTTCCCACGGACCCGACCCTGGCCAGAATTGCCTCGCCGGTTGCCACCTCGCCTGACCAGACCATGGAAAACACGACGACCGGTTTGCCATCAGGTACAGGCGACAGGACGGCAGAGGCGAACAGATTGGCGGGTGCCTGACTTGCCACGTCCGCAAAGCGAGCCAACACCGCGCGCGCGTCTGCCAAAGGGAAGACTATCGTGCCACTGAGCACCGTTCCGGGATCGTACAGGCGCAGCCGCATGGCGGTGACGACGCCGAAGTTCCCACCGCCGCCTCGCAAGGCCCAGAACAGATCGGCGTTGCGCTCCGCGTCGCAGACGACAATCCTCCCGTCAGGCAGCACGACCTCCGCGGACAGAAGGCTGTCGCAGGCCAGGCCAAAGCGTGTCATGAGCGGGCCGTACCCCCCACCGAGGACGAGGCCGGTCATGCTGACCGCGCCGTCATTGCCGATCACTGCCGCGAGGCCATGCTCGCCCGCAGCCTGATTGAGTTGGGCTGCCGTGACACCGCCGCCGATCATGACCTCGCGACTATCGGCGTCGATCGCGAGTTTCGCCATCCTTGATATGTCGAGGATGACGGTGCCTTCGCGGAGTGAGCGACCGGCCCAGTCCTGCCCGCCGTTGTAGATAGATATTGGGACGTGAGCGTCGTTGGTTACGCGCAATGCACGACTCACCTTCTCGGTGGTATCGCAGCGCGCCAGGAGCAATGGCCGTGGGCAAAGCGCGCCGTTCCACCAGCGCGGCGAAACATTTGCCCAGTCGCTCGGTTCGACGACTTCGAATCCCACTTCTCTGAGAACTTCAGCCAACCTGAGGAGGTCAGCGTTTGTGTGGTTAGCATTCATTGAACTCTCCCGCTCACTGTTCCGAAAGTTGTAGCCGGGTCCGTGCCGCCTTGAGCGCGATGTGGCGGGTCCGAATCCATTGAGGGGCGACAACAGGCTGTCCCCGTGCCGAGGCCGTCCGGTTTCTTTCAATGTTACCGCTTTCCCCTGGGGGCATCATTGGACCGCGTGCGGCCAACTCCGGACGTTCGACTCGTTGCTGTGAACCGTTGACAATCACCGCGCTCGATCCAGCGAGTCGACGGCCCCAATATTTAGCGACCTCGTGGAGCATGCCGGAGCTCATTTCGCAAGACCGGATGTGGTCGCGATGCAAACCATCGGCATTTCTGCTGTCGCAACGGATTACTCACGTTCCCCAAAATGCACGTCCACTATGCGGAGTGAACGGTTTGGGGTCTTGCATCTTTGTGCAGCAATAGATTGCTAATGTCATGAGTTATAAATTCGCTAAACAAGCAGCGAGCCGCAATCCCGCTGCAAATCATGAACGCTCATCGCAGGACGTTCGACCGCAGGTGGAAACACGCACCACACACCGTCATCGTGGAGGAAGAAATAGATTGCCAATGTGCCTGCTGGCCGCAATGCCTCCACACATACATAGCGCCGCTGATTTGAGTTCATGCGGCCGAACCGGGTCACCCGGGCCGACATGGCCGCAGTCGGCCCAAGCCATTTTTCGACCAGCAGACGTAAAGAGCTCTTTATCGTACTCATCGACCGCTCCTTCAACTTCGCATCTCGTTGATGCAGCTAGCTCCCCGTTTTGTTAGGGGCTACGAATGGCTGGCCAAAGTGTCGTATGCGAATTTCCAACTCATGGCACTAGTTCGGCTTCAGGCACTACACGATAGTTTGGTGTAAGCAAGCGATACAGCGCCTCCCTCAGGCCAGAAGAGGCACTCCCGATCAGGCGGCGACCGGGATAAGTCACCAAGGCGGCAAGGCTCCGTAGCTGTCGGCAGTCAGCGCGCTCGCGCCCGACACCCGCCACGACCCGGGAACAAAGTTTCCAGCCAATATCCAATGTTTGGTCTGTGCAGCCATCTGCGACAAGAGCAGGTCGAGCAGTTTGTCCGCACAGGCATCACCTCATTTCGACTTGCGCCCGACTGCGATGAGCGCCGATGAAGGCAGGTTGATTGAGCCGTCCGACTCTGCATACGCCTGGAAAGCCGCTTTCAGAGCGGGTTGGAGCCGCGCGTGTTGCTCGTCTGTCAAGGCCGCATAGTTCGGCGCGAAGTGAAATAATGGGCCGAATTCCTCCAACAAGGCGTCGACCGAAGCAGCACTTTGGATCGTCTCGCAAACCGTCACGGTGACGTCGGAGCAGCCACTTTCAATCACGGCGCCTCGCAAGCTCGTTTGCGACCACTCATTCAGGCCATTTTCGCCCCACAGCGATCGGCCGGGGAAGACGCGGCTGAACACGCCATCCAGAATCACCATCGGCGTGGCGCCAACCCGGCTTGGCCAGGCTGCCACAACGACCCGCCCATTGGCCCGCACGACGCGCACCATCTCAGCCAAACCCGCCCGCCACGACGCAAACAACATCACGCCAAAGATCGAAAACGCCGCGTCGAAACTCGCGTCACCGGCGTCGAGTGAAGCGCCGTCCATCACTCGCGCCTCACATTCCGGGAACGGACGTAATCGTTCGCTGGTCCGCGCTACCATGGCAGGCGCGATATCGGTGGCAAGAACCCGGGCCCCCATAGCCGCTACAATCAGCGCAAGTGCGCCCGTACCGGTCGCCACGTCGATCACCTGCTCGTTACTGCCTACGCCAGATAAAACCGCTGCCCGCTCGCAAAAACGGCTGGTCAGTGGTTCAGCAAACCGCTCATACGGGTTCGCCAATGAGTTGAAGTCCGGCATGTCTTCGGTCATGAACGCGCTCCTGTCAGAATTGGGTTGACGTATGGCACTGCGGCGGGACGCAACCCGTCTGCGACCTTCGCTATGGACATCTGATTAGCTTGCATCTGCGTAGCCTGGGTTTGCGCCTGAGGCGGAAGGCTCGCTGCGCCGCGCGCCGTGTGGCCCTACACACGCTTTGACCTCTTCACTCGTCACCTTGCGCATGACCTCCGGCGCCTTTAACGCGCTGACCGGCTTCAACAGGTTCAACACCTCGATAAGCAGTTTATGAATATCAGGATCCTGGTGCGCCGCCTGGGTGACCGCAATATGGTGCTCAATGGATTTCTCCAAATCGGCCGGGCGTTTGCCCCGCGCGTCGGGATAGGCCAGATCCGGCAACGCAGCCAGCGTCCACGGGTTCTCGACAATCGACTCGATCGCTAACAGGAACTCACTGCTGAGTGTGGCAAGCGGATCGGCATCGCCGGCGTGCGCCGCGAGCAGATTTCGCAACACGACAGCTTCCTGCGCGGCGGCGCTCATTCCCTGTCCATAGACCGGATTGAAACGGCACACTGAATCGGCGATCGGGATCAGTCCGCGAGGAAAGTCGTTGGAGCTGTCGAAGTGACGTCGCCGACTTTCAGGGAACGCAAACTGTTCGATGTGGCCGTGCAGGGTGGCGTTTTTGATCGCGTGATACACGGTGGCAGTCGGCAGGCTTGCGGCGTAGTCGGCGAATGCGTCGCCGTCGGCGGGCGGCGTGTCTGTGCCTCGTCCTCCGAGTGCCGCGAACCACTTGCCGTCTTCACGCAGAAGCACGATACCCATACGGCTTTCTTCCGGCGCCTTGGGCATGGTGTACATGACCTTCATGTCGGGAGTCGCATCGGGCGCAATCGTATAGACCGCGGTCGAGTAACCGAAGTCGACGCCGATGACCGTCTCCTCAGGCATGGGTCGGCCGGTAGCCTCAAGTAAGTCCAGCGTAGGCTTGCCGCGTCCGGACGCATCGACGACGAGGTCGGCCGGCAATATCTCCAGCTTGCCCCCGCGGGTCTTGTACGAAACCGAAGCGACCGAATTGCCGTCAGGCGTGGCGCCGATGGCGACGACGCGACACCCGTCGCGAAAGACGACGTTCGGGCGTTCATGCACACGACGACGCACGGCAAGCTCGAGCAGCGGACGCGTCATCGTAAAGGTTGCTACACCGAGACTGCGAGCCGGAAACGGATCCTGTCCTGGATACTCAAGGTATACCTCGAGACCCGAGTCGACCGAGTGGGCGCCTGCCTGCACGAGTGTGGATGAAAAACCCGGAAACAGGTCGCACAGTGCCTTGAAGCCGCCGGCAAGCAGCCCATGCGGGTGCTTGCCCTGCGGCACGCCAGGCCGAGGCGTCGAGTCGGACGGAAGCGCATCCCGTTCGAGCACGACGACTTCCCTGAAGTAGTCGGCAAGCGCCTGTGCTGCGGGCAGTCCGCCCATTCCTGCGCCAATGACAACTGCGCGTTCACCTGAAAAACGATTCGGCATCGTAGCTCCTGCGACGGTAATTGGAAGTAAAGCACCTGCTCGGCGTAACGTGCACCACGATGAATTCTTGTGAGCGGGACAGTCCGCGACTCAGCGGACTTAGCTAGAAAACAGCCGTAGCAGTGCCTTTATTCCGTGCCGCGGGAGAAGGGCGCGATGCTGTTTTCAGGGAGCCGTCTACAACAAAGGAAGACTGAGTGCGCCGGAAGACCGTCAAGAAACAGGAGGCGCATGACCGCTTCTGGCCGCTTTTGCAAATGCTCTGTCTCCAGCAGAGTGTCACAACATCGTCAACAGAACCAGACATCTACCTATCCGCCAAATACCGCGGAATTTTCTATCTTGTGAGGTGTTATCCGAGGAAGCAATGCAACCGCTTCGTCTGGATCCGTTTGATTTCAGATAGCTAGATGACGATCGGCCTGTTGCATGTCTTTCAGATTGCAAGGGAGATGCACAATGTGTGGAATCGCTGGCTGGGTAGATTACGAACGCGACCTGAACGAGCAAAAACCGATCATTGAGGCAATGACACGAACGATGGCACTGCGTGGCCCCGACGCACAAGGTATCTGGATCGACCGCCATGCAGCACTCGGTCACCGCAGGCTTTCCGTCATCGATCTGGAAGGCGGGGCGCAACCGATGCAAGCCGCTGAAGAAGGCAAATCGATTGCATGCCTGACTTACAGCGGCGAAGTCTATAACTTCGTTAAACTACGCGACGAGTTGAGAAAGCACGGGGACTGCGTATGCCGATTGCGTGAGACAGTGATCGGCCATGAAGCGTCGTTCGCCCACACTCGCGATCGGTCATTTGGGCGACCGCTTCACGCAATAAACTGCCTCTCGACCGGTGACAACGCGTGTCGCCCGCATTGGCCAATATAACGAACGGTAGCTAGGCGGCATGCAGTTGTAGCCGCCGCAATGTAACCGTTGCGATAAAGCGATGGACACCCGCCTTCATTCAAGTTCTCTCATAAGGGGCGAGCTTGTGAGCAAGGAAAAGCCGGTTCATTAAGCGCAACTCGTCAGGGCCGCCGGGGCTCGACGGGGCAGATTGGTCCAGCGTCATGGCGGCAATCGTCTTCATATTGTTGAGCAAGACGACAGCGATATCCCCGGCACTGTCTTCCGGCAGGGTAGGCGCCCTGAGTTGTAGGGTATGGGCGATACGTTTGAGCGTTTTCTTGCGATATTCAAGGCGCTTGCCTGCCCATTCCGAACGAGCGTCCAGCAAGGCGACCAGCGCCCTGGTTTCGTCATAAATCTCCGCGATGGAGTTCACCAGCCGATCTGCCAGTTCGTGGAGCGGCATGACGCTGGCGCGTGCATCGATTTCTGCACACTGTGCTTCGCGCAGTTCGTCGTAGCGCTGCATCAACGCGTCGGCGAGAAGCTCCTTGTTCGGGAAGAAACGATAGAGCGAACCTACTTTCGTGTCGGCGCGTTCCGCTATCTCGGCCATCGTTGCGGCTTCGTAGCCGCGCTCCTGGATTACCCTGGATGCGGCTGCCATAACTGCTGCAACGCGCTCTCGGCCGACGCTGCGCTGGGGCGCGAGTGCTGGGCGATCAAGGTTTGAACGCGCGTCGGCAGATCGGTGAGTTTTTTTCTCGGGGCGTGAAGACATGCCTGAAGTTTGCCAGTTCGGGCCACTGTCGGCCAGATAACGTTATTTGAGTATAGACTCAAATAACGTTATCTGGCCCCTGTTTGCTAGTCAAGTTCCCCGTCCATCCAAGCTTTTACTGCCGGAGAAAACATGACCAACCCCCTTCTTGTCGACCCCAGCAAATCTGCCCTGCTGGTGATGGATTACCAGATAGACACCCTTGGAAAGTTCATGGCGCCCACCGATTCCAGTGAGGTCCTGTCGCTTATGCCGAAATTGCTCGCTGCCGCGCGGTCTGCTGGCATGCTGGTCATTTATGTCGTTGTTTCTTTTCGTCCTGGCTATCCCGAAGTCAGCCCGCGCAACTCGATATTTTCTTTCATTGCCAAAAATGGGCTTTGCCAAGCTAGCAGTCCGGGGGCGCAAATCCACCCCGCCGTTGCTCCGGTCGAAGGTGAGGCAGTTGTTATCAAACATCGTATCGGGGCTTTCAGCGGAACCGATCTCCAGACCATTTTGCAATCGCAAGCGATTGAAACCCTTGTGGTCGCAGGTGTACATACCAGTGGTGTTGTCCTTTCGACCCTTCGTCAAGCATTTGACCTCGATTACCAGATCGTCGTAGCGGGCGATTGCTGCGCCGATCCCGACCGAGAGGCGCACGATATGCTTCTGAACCGGGTATTCCCCAAACAGGCGACCGTCACCTCGGCTGCTTCGCTCTGCGACGCAATACGGACTTGACCTTGCCGATTCGAGGTGGCCGTGTGAACGGCCGCTGTGCTTTTGGAGGCGGCCGATGGCGAGGAACTGGCTCGACCGACCGGTCAGGGTCGACTTCGGAAATCAGAGGCTTAGGGCCCGCAGCGGACTGGCGACCAGCCTTCGACTTCCGGGTTCAACTAACTTTGCAGTTGACCGGCGCTTTCGCGAGGACGCTCGGACGTCAGCCGCACGTTCGTATCGGACCTTCACGCATGGACGCAGTTCGTAGCTGAGTTCTGCCAGGTGATATCCTTTGGTCGCGGTATTCCAAACGTGGAAGGGTATGAAACATTCGCTGTCAATCGCTAAAGGGCCGAAGCAGCGACTTTTTCTCGCATACCTGAACAGCGAGTTTGCCAAGCGAGCGGTGCGTTGCCAAGCGGCGCTCGAAATCACGGCAGACGGATCATTCAAGGCTAGGGTACATACCGTATTCGGCGAAGACTTCGGCCAGATCGAACTGCAATGGGTGTTCGACACATCCTCGACCGGAGAGCTGCTTAGCGTTGATGTATCCCCGGTAGGCGAGGGCATCGATGGCCCAGCGGTGGACTGGGAAAACGCTGCTCAGGATGTTGTGAATTCGGCTTTCCGTTCTGCATTCAATGAGCGCCGCACGCGCACGGTCAGGCGCCAACTCTTGTATTACATCGGTCCTCAACTGGATGGCGAATACTGGTTTCGCGATGTGCGGCTGGCTCCCGCCATGTTGGACGACCCCTCTCCCGTCTCGATCAATTCTGAGCGCGTCGTTGCCTTGGACTTCGTGGTTGATTCGATTGACGAACTAGATGCTCTCTACTTGGCCTCTGAGTTCTCCCGGCGTTGGGCGGCTCGCTTTTCGCTCTTGTTGGATGTCGATCTATATGAGCTGCATGCCGCTGAGCAAGTCTGGGTTTACCGTCCCGAGGTATCGCGCAGTGAAAGGCTTCAGCGTGGCGTTTACGATATACCCGTACGACTAACCATCATGCCACGCAAGGGAAGCATGTTTGGCGCGGGCGCCAGGGGATCACCAATCGCAACGTACGGCCGCACCACAGGAACGCTGAAAATGCCTCCCGAGGCCAGAAGAGTTCTGAGAGGGCTTGATGATTTGGCAGAACCGGTGAAAAACGCGTTCGATGGTGCAGCAAGGTTGTATCAAATCGGTCTGTCACTACTTCAACGCTTTCCCTCTGCTGCACTAGCTTATCGTGTTGCCGCTATCGACGCCCTGCAGCAAACAGAGGCGGGCTGCAATGGCTTTAGTGAATTCATGCGAAAGTATTCACCCAAAGCTGCGGCGGACCCGAAGGTATTGGATTACCTGCACAGCGACATCAGGTCGTCTCACTTCCATGCGGGCAAGTTCGATCTTGGCGAATTTTCGGCGCAGCGACACTTGGACATTGTGACTGACCCAGACACAGCACACCATTCCCGCCTGCGCTCTCTATGTTTCGAGATAACACGGGAGGCGCTGGTGAACTGGATGCTGTTGATCGCCGCACCCCCGTGTTCGTGAAGCCTATCTATCCACCCGCTAGCGCGCAACGACGTCGGCGATAACGTGTTCTCAGCAGGTCGATTGTCGCGAATATCCCAATTGCGGCATGCTTACTTTCAACTGGCTCAAAGCAATCTCCGCTACCTGAACGGCTTGAGGCTGCTGAGGCGCCGACCGATGTACCTCGGACAGCCGCCAATGGTTGCTGGGCACCCCGTAAGACTGCAGCGGGTCGTCTGTTGTCGTCCGCTTTCGCCGATAACAGGTGTCGGTGTAGAGAACAACAAATACGAGGACTAGGGACAGCGTAATGCGAAGACTCTGATGCAGATCCTCGGCGTCTACGCAATCCAGCCTTGAACGCCAGCAGGCAACAGTCGACCATAAACGGTCTTCGTCGTCCGTTTGTGAGCGCGCCAGAGCGTTTTTCAAGCACGATGAGCTTTATTTGTACCCGTCGGCGCGCCGACCATCGTGAAAACCGACGACAAGATCCATGCTGTAGCCGCCGCCGAAGTTTTGGAACATGGACGGTCAGCGCCTGCCTTGCTAGCTTCTTATACCGTTGCCCTGATACTGCGCAACCTAAATTTTTGCTTGAAGCAGACATTTTTGTCCGCCTGCCCATGCGGGCGTAGACTGGCCCAACCCTGGAAAAACGGGGGTGCAGTGATGGCGACAGTGTCTTTTGGCGGACCGCTCGAATTCGGAGTTGCGAGTTACGGCGATTCGGTCGCGCGCGACGCGCAGAACGAAAGCGTTCCGGCCGATGCAATCGTCACCGCATCGATCGCGCCGGCGTCGACGCTGTTCTCGATCGCCTCGGTCACGGCGTACAACGTTGCGCTCATCGACGTTCCGCCGAGCGAGCTTCCGCCCGGGCATGTCGGGCCTCCGCCGAAACAAAAGGTATATACCGAGACCGGCCATTCCGACGGCAAGACGCCGCTGCACGTGCACAAGGGCCAGGAGGTCGACGTGCGCGTCGAGCTCGCGGTGCCGACGTCGGCCGTCACGCCGGGCGATGTGGCGGCGACGCTCGCAATTCACGGCGACACCTGGGGCAAAGCGGCCGAGGTCGCGCTGCACGGCACGCTGCTCACGGTTGATGAGGGCACACCGATCGGCGAGAAGTGGCGGGAACTCGGTGCGCTCGCCTTTTCCGGTGCCGTGCTCGCGAACGCGCAGACGATGCCGGACACGCTCGGCGCATTCCAGACCTTCGCGAATGGCGCCATCGTCTATTCGCCCGATTTCGGCGCCGTGTGGCTCGCACAGCCGGTCTTCGCGAAGCTGAATGCCCCCGAAGTCGCGCAAGGTCAGGGCGCGAACGGCGAAAACATTCGCGACTATCTCGGCTATCCGACTGGCGACACGTTTCCGACGATCGAGCCCGGTGGTCAAGCCGCGATCTTCACGCGCGGCATCATCGTCGTGCGCGCGAGCGGCGCGGCCTTCGTCGTGTACGGTTCGATCTACGGCCACTACGCGAACCTTGGCAATATCGCCGCGGGCGCGATTCGCGTGCCGGTCGTAGGACTGCCGCTCTCGGACGAAGAAGCCGTGCCGAACGGCCGCCGCTCCCGCTTCGCCGGCGGCGACATCTACTGGAAAGGCGCGACCGGCGCGTGGGAAGTGCACGGCGCGATCCGCGATGCGTGGGATGCACTGGGCGGCCCGAAAAGCTTCCTCGGCTATCCGACGACCGACGAAGTGGGCGTGATGAACGGCGCGACCGAGATCGGCCGGAGCAACACGTTCGAGAACGCGACGATGTTCTGGAGCGGCGCGACCGGCGGGTTCGAGTGTCACGGCGAGATCCTCAAGAAATATCTCGCGAGCGGCGGCCCCGCAGGCGCGCTCGGCTTGCCGAAGACGAACGAGACCGATACGCCGGGTGGCGGACGCTACAACGCGTTCCAAAACGGCCTCATCGTCTGGCACGGCGGCGGAACGTACGCGGGCGCGTTCACCGTCGGCAACAGCCTGCAGCTGCAGCTCTACAGCTACCAAGATTCGAGCCACGACGACTTCAACGTGCAGGTGCACCTCGACGATTCGCGCGGGCAGAAGGTCCGCGTCCGCATGCCGGCCGGTGACGAGTACGGCAACGGCAACGTGCAATTCGATCCGCCCATCACGCTGCTCGCTGCAAACGGCCTCACGAGCGACTACACGATCGACGTCTGGATGCTATGCATCCATGAGGTGACGATCGGCAGCGACGACGAGGACGGCACGGTCACCGCCCACTTCGATATCGACAGTCTGTGGGGTACGGCCGACTCGCCGCTTTACGCCAACGGCGCCTTCCACGTCAACATGAAGTCCATGCCGCAGCCGCAGATTTTCGCGAGCGACCCGGCGCACTTCCGCACGAATCTGTTTTGGCCGTTCCATAACTGGACGACCCACGCCATGACCTGGACGCAGTTCAGCCAGACCTTCACCAATGTCGGCGAAGGCGACCTGGGCTTCAACGTGCTGCCCTGGAACTGGCATCTGTGGGAGCGCGCATTCTTTCAGCTTGTGTACCGCGGCATCGCCGCGGGCGGCAACTGCTTCGGCATGTGCCTCGAATCGATCTACGCGCGCGACTACCGCGCGCCGTTCGTCGAGCCGATCTACAGCAGCCCCGACAACACGTATAGTCACGACGCGCTCGGAGTCAACCCCGATCCGGCGAACGCGAACGACACGGCCGTCATCGACCGCGTG
The DNA here is from genome assembly GCF_050435345.1 of Paraburkholderia sp. 32. Lineage (NCBI taxonomy): Bacteria > Pseudomonadati > Pseudomonadota > Betaproteobacteria > Burkholderiales > Burkholderiaceae > Paraburkholderia > Paraburkholderia sp. 32. Next base: position 3,036,778 of record NZ_JBNDKD010000001.1, on the reverse strand, counting down.
AACGTCAAGATGGGCTATCAAGTCGGCGCCGACTTCATCAACTGGTTCATCGGAATGGAGATCGAGAACGATATCCAGGATGCCGTGCTCGCCTTCAAGTCCAGCCGCGATGCGTACGCGAGCGGCAACTGGCCGATGATCATGCTCTCCCCGAGCGCCCTCTCGCAGGATGGGCACGTCGTCGTGCCCTACCAGTGGCTCGTGAGCTTCGACGGCGCACCGCCGATCGAGGCGTCGGACGAGGCCATCAATTCGCAGCCGCTCGCGAGTCAGGCGTGGATCATTCGGGTTGCGAACCCGAACGCGACGCCCGACCGCAAGCCCGACGACGATGTCGACTGCGAGATCCGGATCTCACCGTTCGCGAACACCTGGACGTTCACGGGCGGCGGCGGCAACTGGAGCGGCTCGAAGGGTTCGGACGGCCGCATCTTCTGCGCACCGTACAGCCTGCTGAACTATGAACCGGCGATGGTCGGCGACTTCATCCTTGGACTCCTGCAAGGGCTCATGGTCGTCATTTTCAGCGGCGACGGCGAGACGCAGCAGATTACGGATGACGTCGGCCGCACGTACTTCGCCCCCGCCGCGCGCGAGGAGCTGCGCACGAGCGTGTCTGCCAGGCGTCCGCAGCGCGAGATCAACCGCGACCCGCACACCCGCATTCCCGACATGGGATTCGTGCCGACCTGTCACACCGCCATGGTGAACCGCCTGCGGGACGAAGCGGTGCCGCCGTATGAGATCTACTGCATCCGGAGGCCCGCTCCGGCGATGCGCTGGCCGCAGCCCGGATTGCGCCAATTTGCGCCACGGTCGCAGCCACTCTCGAACGCAACGCAGAACCGTCTCTTTGCACCGCTGCCCCGCGAGAACGAGCTAACCTACCGCATCGCCGCCGCGCGCTCGTCGCCGTATCGTTGGAATCTGAGTGCACCGCGCATGTCGGTCGACGTCGTCTGCGCGACAGCCGCCGACGCACTCGACGAGATCCGCGTCACGGGCGGCGGCAGCGCCTCGCAAACGATCACCCTGCGGACGGATGCCAAGGCGGCGGTACGCGAATTCGAACTCACTGTCGCCGGGTGGCGCGGCAACGATCGCAGCGCGAAGAAAGCGTTCAGCCTCAAATACCTCTCGCTCGCGCCCGGCAACGCTCTGAGCGCGGGCCTGAGCGACGGCGGGAAGGAGCTGTGGCTTCACAACGCCGGCGCGACGCTGACGTGCTTTATCGACGTGTTCACCGCGCACCGTGACACGCCGCTCGTCACAAAGCACAACCTGAAGCTCCAAGCGGGCACGACGATACGGCTTCGGCCGTCGGACTGGACGCTCGCGGACCGCGATGCGACGCTGCGCATCGAAACCATTGGCAGCCACCGGCACGACGACGATCGCAGCCACGGCCACGGCAAGCCGGGCACGGGAGGCCATGATGACGGTCACGGGCGGCAGCATCATCGCCACGAACGGTGGGTGGACCACACCGGCAAGATCGGCGGCTTGATGTTCGATCACTTCGGCGACTTCGAGGGGTTCATTCTGGAGACGGACAAGGGCGAGCGCCGCTATTTCAGCCGCGGGACCGAGATCAGAACCCTCGCCGAACGGGCATGGTCCGAGCGCCTGCGGATCACGGTGATCGCGGAATGCGAGAGTCCTGGACATCCGCGAAAAATCATCGTGCGCCAGCCACCAGCGCCGTTCAAACACTGAGCTCCAAGGCGCGGGTCTCCAGTGCGCGCGGACGAGGTGAAGGCGGATACAGCATGGCCGAGGGACCGCTCCTCTGCGTCACGAATGTCTGCAGTGGGTAAGCAGGCACGTCCGCGTCGACACACGAACGACAGCTGTGGCCGAATATTTGTCATTGAGCGACGGTACCGGGCAACTGCCGGACTCTGATATTTGGCATTTAGCGCTCTCGCGTCTCGACTGACGGCGGTGCGGTCGAAAGCCGCCTGTCGAGTCCGACGATGAGGCGGGTACCCGAGTCGCTCCGCATAGCGACGCTTGGAAAACAAAAAGCCCGCACAAGGGGCGGGTGGCCTTCTGCAGTGACTGCTACAGGCCGGCGGGAGTGGGGGACGCCCGCCGCGATAACCGGCGTCTGGGGTGTCCATTTAACCGGAGTTAGCGATTTGCCTCTGCGGGCGGCTCAGGAAGGTCGCTCTAAGCTGGGCGGATATCCGCGTTGCCTCCGCCGTCCTCCCGGATGACCACAGGACGGGCTGACGAAGCCGCAAGGCCATCGCAGCCATTCCAGTCCAGCAGCCTGCATCAGTCGGGAACAAGCCTGAAACTCCCAAGGAACCCAGGGTATTGGGTGCTGGCGTGGGACCTTCCATTGCCCCTGTCTACGCTCAACTCCGGTTAAATGGACACCCCGGACCGGCGTTATCGTGGCAAGGTCTCTCTCGGAGATGGCTGTTTCGCCTAATGTCAATGAGGCGGCACAATCAGTCCTATTTCAGGGGCGGTCGGGTCCGTCAAACGAAAGGAAGGCGAGGAACGGCTGGAAAATGTAGGGGAACGTCTCATCCGCCAGGACGAGGTCCGTGCAGCGGTAGATCCACCAGAAAAGCGCCGCCATACGTGTTCTGTCGCAGACGAGCCGCGCTTCGGCCCACAGTCCGACGAGTGTTTCAAACAGTCCAAATACCAGGGGTGCTTCGACCCTGTGCGGATCCCACAGTCCGGGAAGGACCCGGGAAATCTGGGATGCTATCGCCGGTGGCAATACGCACTCATCGAGCGGGTGGCGGCGCCATGCTACGTGTTCGTCTTCCCGGGCAGGATCGGAGTCAAAGAGTCCCGGACGGACCACCTCCGGGAGTTCGAAAATCAATGCCCGCAGTTCCATTAACGATGTGTCGGGATGCAGCATCTTGAACACCCGGAGATCGAGCGAGGGCTCGGCAAGTGCGCCGCACGGGTCCGCACTGATTGCGCCGACCAGATCGTATCCAAACTTGCCCCGCGGACCGCGGACCGGGGCGCTCTTGCCAGAAACGTAGCGGTGCATCAGATTGCTGGACCGCTTTGGTCCATCAGCCGGTCCCAGTGAGCTCTCCGCCGCTGAATACTCGAGCGATATGGCCGACGGCGTTTTCCCCAAATAATGGCAAACGGCGTAGGCCCACGCCATACCACGCAGGCCATTGAGGCGTTCCAGGCGGGACCCCTGGGTCTGAACGTCTGGCTCGGCGAACGGCAATATCCACCTCCTGGAGCCGCGGAACTCGGACGACCGCGGAGAATCGTTCATTCGTAAAGTCCCCAAAAATGTAATTCAAAGCACAGTGACATTTACCGGCCATGACTGTGACATCGGGCGTCTCAGGGCGTTACTCTATAGCTACAGGCCCCTTTTTGTCGGCTGTCTGCTACGGACAATGGCGTCGACGGCGGGGATGGCATAAGCGGCCGGCCTTGCACAGGTGAGTCTGGATGAATTGCGAACCTCAACAGAAGACTGATGACCGGGCCGAACTGGAAGCCAAACTGGCGGATCGGTACGGGCCATTGATGGGCTCGGCTGCTCTAGCAGAGGTACTGGGATACGCCTCAGTGGGCGCATTCCGGCAGGCGTGCTGGCGCGGAAAAATCGGGATACCGATGTTCGCCGTACCCGGACGTGCCGGGCGATTCGCACTTACGCAAGACGTTGTGCGATGGATGTGGGCGTTGCGGGAATCGGCAGATCCCCTGATTATCCGATGACGCCGGGATGGAGCCGGGATGGATGCAGCGTGCCGATAGCGGGTAACGTTGTGTCGGCGAGGGGTTACTGAGCGTTATTTATTTTGGCGTCCTATTTGATTTGCTTGGCCTTTGTCCTTGGGAGAGCAACATGGCAGCGGGAAGGCAAAGTCTGTCGGAGCAGCGAATCGCGCTGTTCCAAAAAGAAGGGCGCGGTACTGGACATGGTGCGACCTATGTTCGGATCTTCGCGGAAAAGTGTGATGGTTTTTCATGATGAAAACGTCGGAGAGCCAATCTGGGTAAGGGTTCGCGCGTCTTGATGGCCTCGCGAAATCGGGCATGATTTCGCGATGGCTACTTCACGCAAACTCAAGCGTCTTTCTGACGCATACCGGTTCGACGGATTCCGTCCTTGCGAAGCGCTGCGCGGTGTCTTCGGTGATCGCATGGCACGCGTAGTCACGCTGGTTCGGCGCTCAAAAAAACGGCCTGCAAGGGATGTGGTCGACGGTGCTCGATCCACGATCGCACAGTGCGTCGCGTTCGAGATCTGCCGAACGGCGACGTACGGATTTACCTGGAACTCGAAGCTCGTCGGGTCCGCTGTCGATGCGATGGCAGCGTGAAAGGCGAACGACTGAGCTTTCTGGCGGACAACCCTCACTACACGAAGCGCTTCGCGTGGTACGTCGGTCGTCGCTGTCGCGAGAGCACGATCAAGGACGTGGCCGACGAACTGCGATTGCACTGGCACACGGTCAAGGACCTCGAGATGCAGTACATGCGGGCGCAACTGGAGCGGTTCGGCACGCCTGGGCCGAAGGTCATCGGCATCGACGAGATTTCGATTGGCAGGGGACAGACGTACCGCATTGTTGTGAGCGACCTGATACGGGGCCGTGCGATCTGGTTCGGTGGCGAAGATCGAAAGGAGGCCAGCATGCATCAGTTCTATGACTGGCTGGGCGAGAAAAAGGCCCGCGGCATCCGGCTTGTCGTGATGGACATGTGGCGGCCGTTTTACAACGTCGCGCAGGAACGCGTGCCGCATGCGGCCATCCTGTACGACAAATTCCACGTCATAAAGCAGCTCAACGAAGCCCTGGATGAAGTGCGCAAGAGCGAATACGCTCGCCTGCAAGGCGAGCAGCGGCGCTACATCAAAGGCCAGAAGTACGTTCTGCTTAGTCATCGCGAAAACCTGTCGATGGAAGGCAGGAACTCGTTGAAGACGCTTCTCGCAGCGAACCGACGGCTGAATACCGCGTACCTGCTCAAGGAGTCGTTCGGGCAGTTGTGGGACTACGAGCGCGAAGGCTGGGCACGTCGCTTCTTCGAGAACTGGAAATCCAGCCTGAGGTGGCAGCGTTTGAAGCCCTATGAGAAGTTTGCCGCGATGGTCGAGCGTCATTGGGAGGGGATTGCTTCCTATTGCAAGCCAGAAAACAAGGTGCCGCTCGGCTTCGTTGAGGGACTCAATAACAAGATTCGGGTCATCCAACGACGCGCGTACGGATTGCGAGATGAGCAGTATCTGCGCCTGAAGATCCTCACTTGCATGCTGCCTCGAATCTGAAAAATGGAGATTTTTCATCACTCTTTTCCGCGAAGACCCCTATGTTCCTGGCCGGGCTCTTCGCGATATGCCTGGTGCAGGACGCCTGCACAGATTCGCATGCTCGCGCTGTGGTGGACGACAGATAGTACTTCCGTCAGATGCGGAGCTCGCTGTTTTTCTTCTCGAGTACTGGGACCCGTTTACGCTTGACCTTCACGAGCACTTCCCTGTGCTCGAAGTTGAGAAAACCATGTGGCTTGCCGAGTTACTAGACGTCAGACACCCCAAACTTCGCGACGGAAGTCCGGCGATATTGATGACAAGCCTGTTGGTCAGCAAGCGTCGTGCTGGAGATCATAGGTGGCTCGCCATTGATGTTGTGTCGTCGCCCAAAGCTCCGACGTCGCCCTCGGACGCGAACCGGATTAAAGGTGAATACTGGCGCAGGCTGGGGATCGATCATCGGATTGAATATTCCTCCGGTCTAAACAGTCATAAGGCGATGCATCGCGGGAGTCTCTTCAACGTCGCTGAGTCAATTGTGAATCACGGAATTTCACGCGCCCAGCGATCTGCACAACGAGCAGTTCTGAATCAACTCAAGGGACGGGCTGGCTCAACGCTGCTTGCCCTGTGCCATGAAGCGGCGGACGCGAACGGTCTTGCACGCCCAGCCTGCGTAGCCGCGATGCGTGAACTGATTGCGCTGGGCATAGTCGAGTGCTCGTTTGACGTTCCTGTCCTGTTGTCGCAGAAGAGACGGGACGTGCGTGTGAGGCTTCCTTTGGGCGGCGCGAACGTACAACGCAAACCCAGGAAAGCGGCATCAAGGTAGCGTAGACAGGTCGCATGATGATCCGCGAAACCTAGTTGTTTGTGCACATTGATATGTAATCCTCTACTTATATTAAAGGTACATCCTGAAATGGCTGAACGCGTGGTGAGGTTGCCGGCCCTAAGAGAGTTATACAGGGAGCAGTCGAGTGAAAAGATCTATCGGGTTGTGCATGTGGAGCGCGAATCATCGGAAGTGGTCCTCTGCTACATCTTCGGATCCAGACTGACTCTCAGATTTGTCTCCCTGACCGATTTCTGTGCTCTTAGCGCGCGCGGCTATTCAGGCACAGACGGACTTAAACGGATCAAACAGGATCGGGACCCATACAGCGTACTTCAAAGGGGCTTGCGAGCAACGCCAGCCGGCAGTGATCAGAGTGACGTCAACTGGAAGCGAATAACACCGCTGCACAAAGACTCAAGAAAATTGTATCGGGCACTTCGCGGAGGGGCAGGGCGGACGCAAATTTTGCAGGAAATCGCGGATGACTCGGGCGTTACGATTCAGCGCATCCGCGAGTTATTCCGCAATTATCTGCAAAGAGGGATGGACGAAGCTGCGGTCGCCTCAGAGTTTTGGCGCTGCGGTCGCAGATTGCAGCCGCCACGATGGCAGACAGGAGAGGACGCGACACCGACGATCGTCACACGTGAATATAAGGAAAGGCCGGGACGCAAGCCTTCAAACCCTCACCCGCATGCGCCCAGGACGGATGCGCTCGAACGGCTCTTTGAACAGTGCGTTGACCTCTATCTTACGAGCAAGCTTGGCCCGTGGACGCTGGACTTGAGTGAGGAAGATGAGGAGAAGATCAGGAAACACGCCCAGGCCGCCCGTTTCCCTTCGACACGTAGGCCCAGAAAGCAGTCGAACCGCAGAGCATCCTCGATACGTAGATCCCGAAGTAGCTCTGGTCGTCGCGGCGGACCGCGAGCCCGGGTGACGTGGGAGGATCTGAAAGACTTCTTGAACTATGTCTGTCGTTGCACCCGTGAGGTGCGAGATCATACCGGCCAGATAATCGATCTGGAACTCGCACCGTTTGGGATCATTACCCAACGGCAATTGACGCATTACTATCAGACCCGGGTGCCGCCTGCAACAAGAAAGCGCAGGGAAATGGGCGAGCGGCAATATGCGCGACACGGTCGCCCGATCAAGGGGCACGCATTACAGCATTCGGTTGGGCCGGGGCAGGAGTATCTGATCGATGCGACGATAGCCGATGTATTTCTGGTGCTTTCGTACGATCGCACGGTAGTGGTCGGGCGTCCTACTGTCTATCTGGCGATGGACGTGTGGAGTCGAATGATTGTCGGGTTTTACGTAACATTCGACCCACCATCGTTCGAAGGTGTTGCGTTGATGCTGGAGAACATTGCGACGCCCAAGGACGAGCTTTGTGCGAAATTTGGCATAAAAATAGCGTGGGAAGATTGGCCGTGTGAGTATCTTCCGCAGTCTCGTTTCTTCGCCGATCGCGGTGTTGACTTTATGAAGACTGCGAGCTGGCAGGCAGTCAACGAAATTCTGGGCATAGCGATCAGTAACGCAAAGGCGGGCGACCCCACTCTGCGAGCACTTGTTGAGCGAAGGTTCGGCATCCTTCCGGCTCATTTTCAGCGCGCGACGTTTGGCGTGGTCGAGGCAGACGCTACGACACGCGGCGCTCCGCACTATGCATGGGATGCGAACCACACGATCAGCGAATTTACGCGGAAACTGATTCGGGCGATCTTGAGGCACAACAGGACGCCGATCGGTCGGAAGGGTGCAATTATCGAGATGGCGACAGCGGGCATAGCCGATACGCCGCTCAATCGATGGAATTATGGCCTGGAGAATCTTACGGGCACTTTGCGAAAGCATTCGATCGATGAGATCCGCCGCGCAACGTGGCCCGTGGATGAGGCAACGCCCAGAAAAGAGGGGCTGCGCTGGCGCGGTTTGAACTACACCTCGACATATATTCAATCGAAGCATGTTCATCTTCTCGGGAAAAATGCGAAAAAGAAGGTGGCGATCCAGTTCAATCCAGACTCTCCTTCCCAGATACTGATCCAAGGGGATATGAAATGGGAGTACGCAAACCTCGCAAAGAACAACGAAGTCCGACCTGATGGCGGAACACTGATGGAATGGGCGGTGTATCGACACGTGGACCGGGTCAATGCGCGCAAGGAACATGACGCTCTTCAGCCCAGGCGCATCATGGATGCACTGAACAATGCGGAGGAAAGCCGCGCAGCAAAGCGGGAACAATCCATGGCACTCAAACAGGCGGGTATCGGCCATCCTCGGCAGCAACGTCGGCCGAAGTCGTCTGCCAAGCGTGACATTTCCGAAATGGTCAAAAAAATGGGAAAACCCCAATCAGCGAGTTCGCGGCAAGAGCAGCGGCGCGATGATATCCCGAAAATCGACAGCAAGGAGTACCCGGTAAGTGGGGGAAACAGATCGATTGCAGAAAGAATGTCGAAAAATATGCAGGATATTTTGGATTCTATCTGACTTTTAATTCCGATCCTTAAATTGCGATGGGCGCCTCAAGATGAAAAGTGAAAATTCTGTCAGAAAATCAAAAAAAGGTGTATCAAGCTCCGGTCAGAACGATGGTGAGGCATATAAACTCGTACCGGTCGCCGCGTACGATGATCCGATTTTTGGGTGAAAAGCCACATCGGTTTCGGCGTGCTACCACGATGCGGCACTCGAACTGCCGGAGAATGAGCATAGTCCGATGATCCTGGCTCTACCTCCGTTCGAAGAGCAGGCGGTATTCGCCGAAGCGATGAGTATCAGCTTTGCTGTCCATTATCCGGAAAACGCCAGGCAACTTTCTGGTCTGCTGCGGCTTTTGGCAATCGAGAGAATCTCAAACGTACTGGTTGTGACAGAGGCGCATCTCAAGCTCATCGACTGGCTGCATATTGCCCTGCGCCACCGGTACAGGGGGCTTGTGCCCACAAGGTCCTTGAGAGAACTGGCGCAAAGGAGATACGAGGCAACCCAGAAGCGAGAAACCTGTGCCATACATCCAGTGGACGATTCGCATGCCGATTGTATCTTTGTACCTGGCATCTCCGGTGCGGGAAAAACTACGACGGTAAAGATGGTTTTAAGTATGTTCCCAATGATAGTGGAGCATACCGAGTTTTCGGGAGTATCGGCTAGATTTGCGCAGGTTGTATGGATTTTTGTTTCCTGCCCGGCTAATGGGTCGGTAGCCACTCTTATGAAGGGGATTCTGCACTGGTTTGATATCCATTTGGGAACGAATTATGTCGGCGAGATGAGGAGTGGCGCAAACACGGGAGACTGGATCGCTGCTGTGGTGGATAAAATCAACAAGCATTTGGTGGGAATGATTGTGATTGATGAAATCCAGTTCGCCGTCAAATCCGCCGACAAGGTGCATTTGCTGGATTTTATTACCGGATTGCTTAATGACGGCAAGTGTCTTTTCGTGCTCGTAGGAACTCCTGACGCTGGCGAGATGGTCAAAGCAACCATTCACAATCTCCGGCGTGTTGCCAGCAGAGCGTATATCCCGCTTGACCTCTTCCCGGGGCCGAAGGCCTCGTTGCGTCTCGCCAAGAAGATCACTCAGATTGATTTCTTGCCGGAGGCGCCGCTCGACAGCGACGCCGTGAACGAGGCGCTGATTGAAGTCGGAGCTGGATCGCCAGCTTTTATGAAGCTTGCCTGGGTGCACACCCAATACGCTGGTCATCGTGCGGGAGAGTCGCGTATTACGCCTGCACTTGTTCGTGAAGCGGTCAAGGAACCATTTTCCCTCGTCGAAGGCCTTCTGGGGGCCCTGCGCAGTAAAGATCTTGTCGCGCTCGATCAGTACAAGGATGCGGCGATAAAACAGATTGCTGATATCAGGGAGAAAATGCTGCTGGATCAGGAAAGGAGCCGGCTTGCACTGACCGCGGGAGAGGACGAGGCGTCAAGGAAATTTTCGAGATGTGTAGATATGCTGATCAAGATGGACTGGCCGCAAATCGAGGCCGAGGCGTTTGTCAGGTCAAAACTGACTTCAGACGCTTCGATGCCCGTCAGGGAGCTGATTGCATTGGCGGTAGCCTCGAACCATGTTGTCTGAAAGATAGCGGTTTATTGCAGGGAACGACCTTTGCAGATTCACCGTGGCGCGAGGTCTAAAGCAGAATCATCACAAAATATTCCACGCAGACTGCGTTTTGTCGTTGGGGGCGATGAGGCCGCCTGAACGTCTAAGTTAATCTCGTATGCGTGCGCATCGCTGCTTTAAGCGATGAATACCGGAGCGGAGGAATCGTGACAGTCTATCTTGACGAGCCATTACCCGATGAGATGCTTTTCAGTGTTATTGCGCGTTATGTTCAGGTGTCTCCTGTCGGTGACACGACACGCTTTCTACGCCATCTCATGGGGCCTCTGAGCGCTGTTGCGACAGATAGAGCGTTGCAATTTGAGCATCTGGCAGCACAGACGGACGCCGCCTGGGGAAGAAGTGCGCGCACCATCCAGGACACGCTGACCCTTGCGCCGTTCTACTCGACAGTATTTGGTCCGATCGGTGACCCGTCTGTTAGTGGGCCTAACTCAAGATGCACGCAGTGGTCTGGATTTCTGGAGCAAGGGCGTCCTGGTCTCCGGTTCTGCCGGAGTTGCTGGAGACGGGACGACAATCTGAATGACCCTCGGTACTGGCGCCGCTCGCATCAGTTGCCCGGCGTGGTTACCTGCATCTGGCACGGTGAAATACTCTGCCTTGCTGGCGCTGCGACGGCGCGACGAATTCTGACTGTAGATACGCAGTTCGATGATGTGCGTCCAGCAGTTGATGGAAGCGCTAGCGAGGTCATCGCGTGGCATGCTGTAGCGCGCCTGGCAGGTCAGCTATTGCGTGGTGGTTGCCCGTGGGCAGGTTTTTCCGATCTCGGCGTGTGCCTCGAGTACGCTCAGCGCTGCGGTTACGGCAGAGGCGCCTCTCTGGATCTTGCGCGAATGTCACGTGATTTAACTACGCGCCTAGGGGGAGCGTACATGCGGGTGATGGGCGTGGCGCGTAACGATTCTATCTGGTTGCGTCGTGCTCTCCTTCGACCGACTCGTGGCTCACTTCAGTCAGTGTCGACCCTGCTGGTGGCATATCTTCTGATGGACAGCTCAACGCGCCTCGCGAATTCAAACTTTGCGGTTTGTCCAGGGGCAAAATCTGAGCATGATGAGGATCATCGAGTCACGAGAAAAATTATGGGAGACGGCACTCCCCATTACTTTTGTTCCTGTGGCTTCTCTTTTATCTGTCAGCGGTTCAATGGTGGCGATGAATCCATCGTGCCCACGCAGATGGGACCCGACATCGCTGTAGCTGCGGCGATTCTTGCAAGCCGGGGCTATTCCGTTGTGAGAATTGCGGGAACGTTGGGCCTTGAGGTCCGCGATGTCGAACGGCAAATCCGGTACGGGATCGAAGTTCGCCCCTGGCACCGGCGGACGGTGCGCGCGAGGCATCTGGCGTCCTGGATCCAGTTGGTCAATCACCTTGGCGATGCCAGCCTTGCATTTCAACGTGACGTCAGGCTTTGGAGACAGGTCGCGCCGCTTGCTGGTGCGTTTCCAGAAGGTATGGCGCCTGCACTTGCAGAACAAATCGAGCCTTCGCTGTGAATCAATCGTGGTGAACGCCGTTCGAGCGCAATCCGTATGCCCCAAGTCTTCTATAAAACATCGCGTGTCTCGTGGCGCAGATTGGAGAGTGTAATGGCTGTCTATCTCGATGAGCAACTTGACGATGAACCAATGTTCGGGATTGTCGCTCGATATATGGAAATGTCTCCGTCGATAGCCGTGGAGCGAGTGATTCCATTAGTTTATGGTGAAAGAACTGGGCCATCATTGTTGGGTAGAAATTATAGTCATGTTGCTGTGGAAACCCAGTCATGTTGGGGGCTTACGTCGAAGGAGATAATTCACAGGATGACGTTATTTCCATACGTATCGAGTTTGATTGATGAGGAGGCGTCGGATGATTTGATTCGAGAAATGCTTGTATCGAGGAGTAGAGGCAAGAAACGCAATGGAAGTTGGCCGGCATTGGGATGCGAGGGGTTTCGCTATTGCAGGCGCTGCATTGCGGAAGACCTGCAACAGGGAGTGCCTAAGCACTGGCGCCGGACTCATCAATTACCAGGGGTGACCATCTGTGTTCATCATGCGGAGTTTCTCTGGATGCAAAATGCTGGCAAAGGTGGTCGTTACCTAAAATTTGTTACGCCGGAAGTCGCCCAGACCATGGGTGTGTCACCTATGGTGCGGGAGTCAATGGATGTACGAAAAGAGGCGGCGTTGCAGTATGCAAGGCTGTCGCATGATTTATTGAATGGAAGAGTGAGAATTGATCGTCGATACATTTATGGGGTTTTTTATGAAAAGATTAAAAGAAAATTGAGGTATCGTGACGATGGAGAATTGCGAAAATCCATTTTACTTCTTATTAAAAATTGTTTTGGTGCGAATTATTTGGGGTGCGTGGGTTATAGGCATCGTCTTATACACAAGTCTGCCCTCCGCACCGTAGGCCGGAACAAACCGTCGTCGAGCAATGAGATCGACCGGGGCTTGTAAACTTTCGGCGCGTCGCGTTTACTCTTGCTTTTTGCGTGAACGCCTTGGCCCTGGAAGCACCGTGCTGGACGGAAACCGAATTTGCTGGGCTCGACCTTGGCGACGCGCGCTTGAACAAGCGAGCAAGGACATTGATGGAACGATTGGCGGCCAAGCCGACGGCTGGCGTGCCGCAGGCGTGTCGGGGCTGGGGCGAGACGATGGCGGCGTACCGCTTCTTCGACAACGGCGAGGTCCAGTGGAGTGCGATTCTGGAGCCGCACTGGCGGCAGACCGAGCAACGAATGGCCGCCCAGTCGGTCGTGTTGTGCCTGCAGGACACCACGGAACTGGATTTCAACGGCCGGCAGGCCGCGGGCCTTGGGCCACTGTCTTACGAGATGCAGCGCGGAATGTATTTGCATCCGACCTATGCGGTGACACCTGAGCGGGTGCCGCTGGGTGTACTCGACGCGTGGATGTGGGCGCGTGAGCCCAAGGACGCGCAGGGCAAGCGCGGCGGGCTCAAGGAAAGCCTGCGCTGGATCGAGGGTTACGAGCGGGTAGCGGAAACGGCATCGAGCCTGCCGCACACGCGACTGGTGTACGTCGCCGATCGCGAGGCAGACATGCTCGCGCTGATGGTGCGGGCGCAGGAGTTGGGCACGCCGGCGGATTGGCTGATTCGCTCGACCCACGACCGCTCGCTGCCCGAGGGAGCTAAGCTTTGGACGGCGACGACAGAAGGCGCACCGCTCGGCGAGATTGCCTTCACGATGGGCTCGCGTCACGGCGTGAAGGCGCGCCAGGTGCGCCAGCACGTATGGTTGCGGCGCATCGAACTGCCGGCAGGCGTTGGTCAAAGCGTAGCGGCCACGTGTCTGGTGGCGCGTGAGTTTGATGCACCAGACGGCGTCAAGCCGATCGAATGGCGCTTGCTGACCAACCGCGAAGCCAGGACGCTGCAGGAAGCGATTGAACTGATCGACTGGTATCGGGCGCGCTGGGAAATCGAGATCTTGTTCAACGTGCTGAAGAACGGTTGCCGAGTCGAGGCGCTGCAACTGGGCGCGATCGAACGGCTCGAACGCGCGCTGGCGCTGTTTCTGGTCGTGGCTTGGCGAATCGTCCATCTGATGCACATGGGCCGCAGTTGCCCCGATCTGGATGCCGAACTGTTCTTCGATGTCGATGAAATTCGCGGCGCGTATTTGCTGACCGACGTCAAGCAGCCGGCCAAGCCCAAGCTCAACGAGGTGCTGCGCTTGATCGCGCGCTTGGGCGGATTCCTCGGCCGCAAGGGCGATGGCGAACCCGGCGCGAAAGCTATTTGGCTGGGACTCAAAGAGGTTCATATCGCTGCCAAGACATTGCAGAAGTTACGTGTCGGCGGTCACGCTGGAAATTGTGTATAAGCCGATGGGTTATAGGGCGACGCGATTTCCTGATTGTAGGGGGCGTCGTGGATTTGAGACATCTCGCGTTTTGTGGATTGTAATTTTTGCGACCATGCTGGAATTAATCGAACGGGATCCAAATCTCTTAGATGATTGTCATTTCAAGACAGTCTACGGTAACGCACCGTCGGAAAATTTTAGGCGTAGGCCGCATTTCCGTGCGCGTCCTCCAGTGGAATGTCCGAATACGCTCGCGGAACATGGCGCCGGGCATATCGTAGAAAGCACCGCATGGAGAGATTCTGCGCTACGGTGCGCGTGCACCTGCGGCATGAGGTTCAGATGCGCTGAGCTTGATGTTGGCATCGGGCCGCCGCAGATTAAGCGTTGGGGTGAGGCGTATGTTCGAGAAGTGATGCGTTTGAAATCTGCTGGCTACCGTTCCACAGATATCTCGAAGATGCTTGGGCTTCCGTTACGAACAGTCTTCAACATGTATTCCGCCTAGTTGGCCATCGGGCAGAGCCGACCTGTGAACGGCTGTGAGAATCCGACACTAAACGGCGGCGTCGATCAGAGATGCGGAATGGTCATGCTCTGCTGAGCGGTCTGGTAACGGTTTGCGCGAAGAGCGGGAGGCGGCGCCGGCTGCGTCGGAAGGAGCCCGTAGGGCGAGTGCAGACGCAGCCGATTCGGCTCGCTTCAGGAAGAGGTGACGCTGAAGTCGGGATGCGGTAGAAGAAGGCTTATCGCCGAAGAAACAGGCCCGACACCGGCTCAAACCGCCAAGTTCATTCCGATGTCGAGCCCCACGCGCGCGCGGCACGGGTGCTGGGCCAGTATGGCACGACCCACCAGTCCCGTCGATACCGTTTCGGCATTGACGGGGATTGCCGATGCCGGCCACAGGCCGCCTGTTTGTGTGCGCCCGCTGCCGGGCGCAGGTCATCGTTTGCCGCCGTTGCGACCGCGGCCAGATCTATTGCGACGGCGACTGCTCTGAGGTCGCACGTCAGGCCAGCATGCGCGTGGCTGGCCAGCGCTATCAGCGCAGTCGTCACGGGCGCTTCGCGCACGCCGAACGGATGCGCCGCTATCGCAGCCGCCAGAATAAAGTGACGCATCAGGGTTCTGCTGTGCCTGCCGCCGATGCTCTACTGGCACCGACTTCGACGACGTCGGCGGCAAGAGCAGCGGTGCCCGCCACCGCCCCATCTGTGCCTGAGCATTGCCATTTCTGCCACTGCGTCTGTCCGGACTTCGTACGTCTCGGGCCACTACGCCGTCGGGTCTTCCGTGATGTTCGTACTGCTACTTACTGCACAGGAAGTGACCCATGACCATCGGAGTTGAACTGGAGGCGCAGATCCTGCGCTACTACCACGTCGAGAAGTGGCGCTGCGGCACCATCGCACGTCAGTTGCATGTGCACCGCGGCACAGTCCAGCGCGTGCTGGCGCAGGCCGGTCTGCCACGCGTCGGCGGGATGCTCAGACCTTCGCAGATCGATGCCTACCTGCCGTTTATCCATGACACGCTCAAGAGGTTTCCGTCGCTCACGGCCAGTCGGCTGTATGCGATGGTCACCGAGCGCGGCTACCGTGGCAACCTCCATCATTTTCGGCACCTGATCGCGGTACACCGTCCGCGTCCTACACCAGAGGCTTATCTGCGGCTACGCACCTTGCCCGGAGAGCAGGGCCAGGTTGACTGGGCCCATTTCGATCACCTGCAGATCGGGCGCGCGCGTCGGCCGCTGATGGCCTTCGTCATGGTGCTGTCGTGGTCGCGGCAGATCTATCTGCGCTTCTTCCTCGATGCCCGCATGGACAGCTTCCTGGCGGGCCACGCCGGCGCGTTCGCGGCGTGGTCCGGATTGCCACGAATCCTCCTCTACGACAATCTCAGGAGCGCTGTGCTCGAGCGTCAGGGTGATGCGATCCGCTTCAACCCGACGCTGCTCGCGTTCGCCGCTCATCATCGCTTCGAGCCCCGTCCAGTGGCAGTGGCCAGAGGAAACGAGAAGGGACGCGTCGAAAGAGCTATCAGGTACGCACCGGGATGCTGCGCCGGATGGCCGAGCCCACACCCTTGCGGCGTTTGCGCTGCCCGTCGATCGCCAAACGTGCATTGGCCAGCATGCGATCGATGGTCGCCGTGCTGACATCAAGGAGTTTGGCCTTGATGACGGGATCCAGATCGAGATGGCCGTGCCGCTCCATGGCATCAACCAGCTTCGGGATCAACGCCTTCAGGCGCTTGCCGCAAACCCGGTCGGCCGCTTCCCACAACACCGTCAGTGCCTGGCGTACCGCCTCGTCGTACAGCCGGTTGCGCTCGCGCGCCCCCTTTACCGCGCCGGGCTGCTCCCGCAGCAGCCGGATGGCGTGCTTGCGGTGATACCCGGTCAGAGCCACGAACTCGTCGAGAATCCTGATCCGGTCACCAAACGCCGCGCCGCTATACCGCAATTGCAATGCTGCGACCAACTCCTTACGTGTCGTCATGCTGATTTGCCTTGTCACCTCGTGTCGCTCTCTCCGGACAATCCGGCGGGTAGCAAACTACGTGAGGCAACAGGTCAGCGCGAGTTGCATTTCTGATGAGTCAATGCGCCGGCGGCCATCGTAATTGACAATCTGCAGCATATCGCCATGGATGCGACCGGTGTGTACTGGAAACCGGTCTGGCACATACTCGGGGCTCACTTCGAACTGATCCTGGCCAACGCGCAGCACAATGCGCAAAATGCTCAGGCGCAAGACCGACGTCAACGATGCCATGTAGATTGCCGACCTGGTGGCGCACGGACTGATCCGCGCCAGCTTCGTGCCACCGGCGGCCACGCGGGAGCTACGCCACCTCAGGTGTGGCAACGTCGACGCCTTTGAAGCAGTCGAGACGTCGACTGATCGTGCTCGCGAAAACAATCAGGGAGAGTGACGTCCCTCATCTGATGCGGCATACGTCACGGGCTTCCCGATCTTCCCCAAAGGTCTGCCCTCGAGTTCTCCGAAGCGGAGCGCTCGGGCTGTTTGTGTCTGGTTCGAGCGCTTCAATCGCCACACTACCGCAAGCCTGCTCTATTTTATGTGGCCCCAATTAACTGCGGCTCTCCCGCCCTTGCCGGACGCGGCAGGTGTGAACTTGTGTTCAGAAGAGCGCGTCTGCCTAATCGAGATCAGCGTTTGAGTGCGTAGTTCTGTTGGTTTTGTATCAGGAGGCGCGCGCGCCCGCTAGCGTCGCGCCTGGAAAGTGAAGTGCGTACTTTTTTGTGTGCACAGAATAGCTCGACATACAAAAAGTCTGCATTTTCGGAGCAACGCTCTAAACTGAACCGCCCCGGATTTGGTGGAGGCTCCAAACCTTGAGAAAAATGGTATGGGCGCCTCCGCCTTGAGGAAATGGTAGGAATTTCGCAGGTAACCAAGGTTCCGGACCATGCAAATCAACGGCTTGCGCGGATGGCTAACCGAGTACGGCGAAGTTGCGGCTAAAGGACGGGCGTCGATTGACAAGGCGATACCCGAGATTCTTGTCCGGGTTGCTGACCGCGACCGCGGCGGTTGCGATGATAGGCGACGCGAAGGCGTTTCGATCGGGGCGGGAGTTTGCCGCGTGGGCGGGACTGGTGCCGAAGCAGACCGGTTCGAGTGGCAAGGTAAACCTTCACGGCATAAGTAAGCGCGGCGACACATATTTGCGAACGCTGCTAATCCACGGTGCACGCAGTGTGTTGATAAATGCGAAAGAACCAGGCGCGTGGGTCGAGCAGCTGAAAAAGCGGCGGCATCCGAGCGTGGTGATTGTCGCACTGGCAAACAGAATGGCGCGGACGATCTGGGCGGTACTAGCCAATGATCGTCCGTACCAGAAGGGATACGTGAGCATACATCCAGCGGAAGTGGGAAACGTCTCGTAAGAAATTGACTCTGTTGAAGTGGAGCGACGAAGGTTGCGTTGGGAATCGAGAGTGATGGCAACACAGGTCGGACCGTGATTCGCTTCCCCGACTACCTGTCAGGTCCGGTCCAGGCTAATACACATTAACTTAAACCAACCACCTCCACGATTCCCGGGGCGGTTCACCGGTGCGCTTGACGTGAATTCCCACTTGCGCATCTGGATTGCTGTTCGTACGTCAACTCTTTCGTCGACTCTGCGTCCGGAACTCAGTAGGCGACATCGAGAGCTCTTTACGGAAAAGCTTCGACAGTCTCTCTCCGTTGCTAAGACCGGTTCGACGAGCGATCTTGTCCACCGGAAGATCGCTGTTGGCGAGCAGCTTGCACGTAAGATCGAGCCGCGCACCAAGAAGGTACTTTGAAGGCGTAACACCGAGCTCCCGTTTGAACAGACGCAGGAAATTGCGCTCACTCATCGAAGACGTGCGCGCCGCATCGCCCACCGATATGGGCTTCGCGCAGTTCTGGACGATCCAACGCGCCGACGCACGTGCTTTCTCGGCGAGCGTCTTTGCATCCATCTCTTCGAACGCGGGGGCCAATGTACGCCCGCCATCCGAGCCGAGACGGTCCGCCACGCGCGCGGCCAACTCCGCTCCCAGATCCATCTTGAGCAGTGCGAGCGAGGTCACCAAAGCCTGATCGCGATCATGCTCCGCAGCGCTCGCGGATAACGATCGGAGACGGATATCATGCTTCACCGAAGGCCAATCGCACCGCGCCACGCCGGCAGCCGACAAAACCATGTGCCCATTCCCGATCGCGGTCACACGGACGCCTCTTGCACAAACCAGTCGCAACAGATCAATGAGGTTGTCGTCGACGGAGGCGTGCGCGACACCACTTCCGCTGGGAACGAAGAGGTTGTCGAGACGATCGAAATCGCGCGTGGAAAAATGCTCTGTCCAAACCACCATCGATGACGAGCACGCAACCGCTCCACCGTCAGCCGAGATGAGGTTCACGCGATATGTCACGGAATGATTCGAACTTTGCGATTGTAATTCATTAGCGACATGCAGAGCTTCGGCGAGCGTACCGGCGTCCAGCAACGAAAATCCGTCATACAAAATAATCGCCACGTGCTTCACGATTGTCGAACACTGAACAGACCGAATGTGCTGTCTCGGACAATCAAGCGGTGCTAGCGCGTCAGATAAGATTGGCGTCATGCGGCCTCCAGTTCGGCAGGTTTCTATTCGTCACACGGAAAAAAGACAGGAATTCCATGTGGTGTCGGACTTCGATTCTCTCGTTTTCAGATTTATCCTTGCCGTTTTTAATCGACAAGGTTTCTGGCGAGAAAAATACGTTGCCGAAGAGCGGTGGTGCAAGCCCGGCATCCAGGTCGCGGCGCGCGATAAAAACGACTGTCAGCAGAAAATGCAGCGGCCTTGCCTCAATGTCGAGATGCAAGGTGTCCGCTTCAAAAGAGCGGAGGCGTCACTGCAATATGGGCAGCAACCCGGTAATCAGAAAGAAAATAGTAACAACAAGCATCGACTTCTCGTTTCGTATAACGATATCGGGAGTCTGCGCCTGATGCGAATCAGCGAGATTCCCATATATCGGTATTCCTGGTTCAAGCGTATTCTTCATATAGTAGACTTTGAAGATAAACTGGCGAGATAATGAGAAGTTGTGCCACGTAAATATCCTTACACGCCATAACTTACCGCGTGAAAAAAAATCCCACCAATTACTTTCAACCTTTATCGGCCGGACAGGGCTAAGTTTTGACTTAATGAAACTACGGCGCGTTCAACTGGCCGCATACCTTGGTGAATTAGTAGGGAAGGTCTGCAAAAGTCCAGGTGTTGACGTCTGGGTGGACGAAAAGCGCTGCAAGGCGAAGCCGCTTCAGATCTAGTCCCGGCTAATACATCTGATTGAATCATCCATGCCCATGGCTTCACCGAGTCTCGTGACCGCAACCATACAAATCCGGTCTCCGGCCTCTTCGAGCGTGATGGTCTGTTCTTTGTAGGCCAGTGCGATCGCCTCCACTGCACGCATAAAGAACTCCGACTCCTCATCCGTCCAGTCCACGGGAAGGTCGGCACTAAGCCATTCTGAATTCATCCCTGCCTCCTTAGGATACCTTGTGAGGTCCACGAAGCAAGCTGGATCTCGCTCATTTGCGCTAGCACCGGATCCGAAGACTGTTAAGTGGGGCCTACGTCGTCGCGCGGTCTCCGAGGTCTCGTTTGCCGAGAACTGAGCTGCGAAGCCGTGCCTCAAACTGGAGGAGAATCGTTTCTTTCGAGAAATTGGATGCGGCGTATTGCCGTCCGAGGGTGCCAAGGCGCTCACGAAGCGACGGGTCGTCGGCGAGACGAAGGATGGCGTGTGACAATGCCGTGAAAGAGCCGGGCTCGACTGCGACGCCGACCGAGTTGATGACGCTCCATAACTCGGTACCTTCATTCGCAGTCGCAATTACCGGTCGGCTGCTCGACAGCATTGGGCCAAGCTTCGAAGGCATGACGAGATCCGCGGCGCCCGCAAGCTGTGGAAGGACGTGTATGTCCGCAAGCGATAGCAATTCATTGAACCGCTCTTTAGGTTGCAGCCCGAGAAACTTGACGTTCGGTACGTCACGGGCCTTTTCGAGCAGGACATCTTTTGCTGGTCCAGCGCCACAGATCAGGAACATGATGTCCGCGCGCCACGTGAGAAGCTTTGCAGCGTCGACAATGATTTCCAGACCTTGCTTAAGTCCGAGATTGCCTGAGTAGAGGACGACCAGCGCTCCGTGGCCGATGGTGAGCTGCGCGCGATAGGGGTTGTCCGTGCTGTTTGGATGCGCGTGTTGAGTATCGACCCAGTTGGGAAAGGTGAAAGCTTTTTCCGAGGAGACCCCCTTCTGCACGGCGAGCCGTGTCATCGCTGCGGAGGGTGTCGAGACGACGTCGGCGCGTGACATCAACCATCTTTCCACGCGCAAAGCCAGCTTTCTTGCGACATGGCCTTTCAGTATGCCCAGTCGAAACGCTGCGTCGACTTCGTAGTCCTGTACATGAAGCCAACATGAGGCGCTGGCGACGCGGGCGGCGAACAACGCGACGGGAGACGCGAACAAAGGTGGCTCTACGAGCCACACGGCGTGCGGACGCCACGCGATCTGCCACAGAGCGGCCGGACTCGCGAAAACCGCGAAGCTCATCAGATGTAGCACGCGCTTCAGACCCGACGGGCGCTTGGGGCACCAGAAGGGAACGCGTATGACGGAAACGTTGTTGATTTGCTCAGTCGAGTACGTCAACGCGTTATAGCCAGCCTTGATGCGCCACTCAGGATAGTATGGAGACGCGGTTATCACGCGTATCGTGTGCCCCTGTAATGCGAGCCACTCCGCAAGCTCCGCGGAGTACTTTCCCACCCCTGTCACCTCTGGGGCATAGTTGAGCGAGATTATCAGCACTTTCATTGAGTAATCCACATCTTGGGAAAAAGAAGATCAAGTCTGCGTTGGGCACGGGAACGTACGACCCATGCGTTTCGGACTCTGATGGAGGCTATCGTGTCAAAGCTGCGCGTTCGCCTTCTTGATTCGAAGATCGCAGATATCAAATTGCCCGGTCGGACAAATGCTTGTCGTGCCTCGCCTAGATGGGCTTCGCCAGCGAGGACATATGATCGCAAGTCGTGTGGGCGCAGGAGGCCTGGTGCCGGTCTCTTGCCACTCGCGGTGGGCGAAAGCCGACAACTTCTTGCCGATTTCCGTCTTGACCGGGGGAATCAGGGCGCGGCGCTTATATTCCTTTCACGTCGACGAGATTCAAGTTCGCCACATGCGATCGCGTGAACACGCTGTGCTAACCCATCCAGTGCCTCGGCACACAGCGGCTTTGACGGAGAGCTCGTACAACCATGCCATGGATACTGACACGGTTAATCTGGCGGACTACGCACAGACCTTACTAAGGAACTGACGTCTTATCGCCGCGGTAACGCTGATCGTCGGTGAACATTCTCGTCATTCAATTCAAGGCGCGGGCTTGACCAGCATTTAGCGGGAGCTAATCGTGCAAAGCGTTCAGTTGACCGGGACTCCCATCGTACTTTCGAGATTCATATTCGGCACCGCCAGTCTTTTCAACAGTGGCTCCGAAAAAGCAAGGCGACGACTATTATTCTCTGCGGTGGACGCCGGGTTCACCCATTTCGACACGGCCCCCTACTATGGCTTTGGCTTGGCCGAGCGCGATCTTGGACACGTTCTCAAAGCACGACCGGAGGTCACTGTCACCACCAAAGTCGGTATCTATTCGCCCGGCGGCGAGGAGCAAAGCGGGGCCGCTGTTTTTGTTCGCAAGGCGACAGGGCGCTTCATAAAGACCATCTCGGGTCCAACGGTGGATTTCTCAGTCGCCCGAGCGAAGAGAACACTCGAGGGCAGTTTGCGTCGTCTGAAGCGTGACTCTATCGACATCTACGCGCTGCACGAGCCTGAAATTTCCCTGCTCAATACTGATGAATGGTTGAAATGGCTCGAGAGTCTCCTACGCGACGGAACGGTCCGTACTTTCGGCCTCGCGCTAACTACGGATAAGGTCGAACCGTTCCTCGCTGCCGGCTCCGAACTGACCCGCTTCATTCAGGTCCACGACAGTCTCACCGGTCGCGAGGCTGACGTACTGACCTGCTACCGCAAGCCCTTCCAGATCACTTATGGTTATGTCTCCGCGTCCCGCAAGGAGGGGTCGCCGCTGTCCGTGACAGAGGTTCTGCGTCGGGCACTACTTCGCAATACCAATGGCGCAATCATCGTGAGCACGAAGCAGTTGGCCAGGCTGCAGCAATATGCCCGGCTCGCGGAGGAAACGGCCGATGCTCAATGACCTGGGCGGGCAGGGCGCGATTTCGCGGGCAGCCGATTTCATAGTCATCGGCGCGGGAACCGTCGGCCTACCGATCAGCGTACTATTGGCGCGGAAGACAGGCGCAACCGTCATCTGCCTGGAAACCGGCGGATTGCGCCAGGAAGAGGACACGCATCCGCTCAATGAAGTCGTCCAGCAGGGGATGTTCTACAAGGGTGCCTCGCACGGACGTTTCCGATGCCTGGGCGGTACCTCGATGCGATGGGGCGGTGCCCTCATTCCCTTCCAAAACTCTGATCTCTGCAATGCCCACTGGCCGATCTCACTCGATGAACTAACCCCTTTCATCGGAGACGTCGAGCGGCTATTCTCCCTGGAACCGGGCCCGTATTCCGACGTCTCCTTTCCGTTCGAACTCGGTGGGACCCATGTCAATCGTCTCGCCAAGTGGCCAGAATTCCGGAAGCGCAATGTAGCGGCGTTGTTGGACGCTGACGTCGCTGCGGCAGCCAACCTTCAGGTCTGGTTGAATGCCCATGTCGTCAAAATCAAAACTCAGACTGAAGGCGTCCGACTGGAAGCGGTATCGCCAAATGGTGACAGGCTAGCTATTTCGGGGAGGAAGCTCATCGTCGCCGCTGGCGCGATCGAAACAACCCGTCTGGCATTGCTAATCGACCGTCAGAACAATGGAGCCGTCTCGGCCCTTACGTCTGCGCTCGGTCATAACTTCACGGATCATATTTCCGCAGAAGTAGCGGAAATCGTCGCCTCCGAAAGCGCTTTGCTAAATAAGATCGTCGGCTTTCGATTCGGCGCCGCCGGTTCAATGCGCAATATTCGTTTCGAGCTAGCGCCACAAGCGGAGGCGCGGCGGCATCTGCCGCCAGGTTTCTGCCACATCGGCTTCGAGGTTGAGAAACCCGGTGGCTTTGATGTGCTACGGGAGATATTCCGGAATGTACAGCGTCGTAAGTCACCGCCGCCACGAGTAATGTTCGATTTGATTGCGAATACCCCCTGGCTTGCGCGCGCCATGTGGTGGAGGCTCGTGAACAAACGTCTACTGTTTCCCGCCCACTCGCGCCTGATTGTCCATGCGGTGGTTGAACAGCTTCCATCTCCCAACAATCGTATCACTCTCAGCGATACGTGCTGCGACCGCTTCGGCTTGCCACTCGCTGAGATCAACTGGAGGTTGTCCACGGAAGACAAAGAAAACGTAATCGAGACATCGGAACTATTTAAAAGAACTTGGAGAACGAGCAAATTCGCCTCGCTTGGCGTATGGAAATCGATCGAGCCACAGCAAATCTGGGCCAACATCGATAACGCAGAAGGCATCTTCCATCCGACAGGTTCGACTCGCATGGGTGCATGCCCCGCCGATGGCGTGGTGGACAAAAACCTCAACCTCTTCGGTGTCGCGAATGTCCAGTTGCTTGCCACGTCAGTCTTGCCGACGGGAGGTGGGGCGAATCCGACTATGATGCTCCTGCTGCTGGGGATGCGATGTGTCAATCAGCACGCTGCCGGCAGCACCCCGCCAAAAGCTTGATGCTTTCCGCCAACCGCGGGTATTGAGCCGTGTGGACGCTACGATGGTCCGTTGAGAGAGGAGTCTATGCCTAAAGATGCAATCAACCGGGAAGGCGTTGGTCCGAGCATAATCCTGAAAGGCGTGAATTCGAGACAGGGACCTTCATTTTCGTTGTCGAACAGATTTCTGAGGGTTCTTTGGGGCGTCATCTACATCGTTTTCTTCGTGCCGACGCCGCGTGTCTTTCATGCGTGGCGTCGCTGGATTCTGCGACTATTCGGGGCCACTATAGGCGCAGGTGTTCACGTCTATCCGCGCGTGCGCATCTGGGCGCCATGGAATCTTTCGATCGGCGACTTTACAGGCGTTGCCAATGGAGTGAACTTGTATTCCATCGAACGCATCACGTTAGGTGAGCGTTGCACGATATCGCAGGGCGCGCAGCTCTGTACAGGAAGTCACGACTACAACCATCCGACGTTTCAGCTAACTGCAAAGCCGATTATTGTGGGATCGGACGCGTGGGTGTGCTCTGAAGTCTTCGTTTGCCCTGGCATTCATATCGCGCCGGGAGCGGTTGTAGGCGCGCGATCAGTGGTAACGCGGAGTCTGCTGAATGAGTGGACTGTGTATGCCGGCATGCCAGCAAGGAAGATTTCTCTTAGAGTCAAGCACGGAGAGCCCAATGAGCAAAGTGTCTGTACTGGTGCTGACGAAGAATGAAGAACAGGATTTGCCTGGTTGTCTTGAGACCGTCATCGGGTGGTGCGACGACATCCACGTATTTGATTCGCTCAGCACAGACGGGACCGTCGCGTACGCTCGCTCGGTATGCGCGAACGTGATCTCCAGACCATTCGACGACTGGTCCACTCACCAGAACTGGGGATTGAAAAACATCCCATTCAAGCACGAATGGGTGCTGTATCTGGATGCCGACGAGCGCGTTCCCCCATTGCTCGTACCGGAGATTGAAACGGCGGTCTCGAACGCCGGCGATGCGGTGGCGTTTCAGATTAGACGCCGCGACTTCTTCAATGACAGGTGGCTCAGGCACGTGCAGGCTTCACCGTACTTCGTTCGGCTTTTCAGGCCCCAGCATATCCACTATGAACGGCTCGTCAATCCCGTCACCGTGGTGGATGGCAAGACTGGCCGGCTCGACGGCTATCTCGATCACTTCCCTTTCAGCAAGGGGCTATCGCACTGGCTTTCACGGCATAACGCCTACAGTTCGCTGGAAGCAGATCAGTTCCTTCGCAATAAGGCGAACGGCAACAAGTTCAGCCTTTCCAAGGCGCTGTTCGCGGCCGATTTCCAGACTCGCCGCTATCATCAAAAGCGCCTGTTCTACCAACTTCCATGCCGCCCGGTGATCAAGTTCGTTCTACTTTACTTGGTTCGTCGAGGCTTCCTCGACGGACACCCGGGCTTGGTGTATGCGACGCTGCAGTCGGTCTATGAGTACTTCATCGTTCTGAAAGTCAGGGAGAAGATGAGGGCGGCGAGAACGCAAGTCGATCGCCCTACATTAAGCGAAGAATTGAAGAGTTGAACCGCGCATGCGCGTTATGATGAATGTCAGTTTGAGCCGGAGATCCCGCCTTGAGAACCCTTCACATTATCTCGTCAATCGAGCGAAGATATGGTGGTCCTGCTGAGGCGCTCAAACGGCTCGCGACGGAGCTCCGGCTTTCCGGACACACTACCGACATTGTCTGTCTTGACTCATCTATTGATGCTGACAAATCGGACGACAATGCTTTCGATCTGGTTGTCAGGCTAGGCCACCACGCTGGCAAATACGCGCTCAACTTCAGGCTTGTTGGGTGGCTGACACAGCATGCGAACCGGTACGATGCAATTATCGTAGACGGCATATGGCAGTTCCACAGCGCGGCGGCCGTTCTCTCGCTTCTTCCGAAAAAGATCCCATATTTCGTGATGCCGCACGGCATGCTCGATCCATGGTTCAACATCGGCCGCCCGTTGAAACACGCCAAGAAGTTAGTCTATTGGATATTTGTGGAGCGTCATGTCATCAGCAATGCGAAGGGGGTTCTCTTCACCACCGACAGTGAGCGCGAACTGGCGCGCTTGGCGTTTCCGCTGTACAGGGCGAAGGAGCTGATGATGATGATTGGCACGGCACCGCCACCTTCGACGGAAACGTTGGACGTTGCGCAGCGGCATTCGCTAGCGACGCCGGGCAAGATTATCCTGTTTCTCGGGCGAATTCACGAGAAGAAGGGCTGCGACTTGCTAATCCAGTCGTTTCACGATCTCCAGAACTTGAGCACCGACTATCGCCTCGTCGTCGCAGGCCCCGACGATCATGGACTCGGGGCGAGATTGCGTCGCGAGGCCGTGCGGCTCGGCATCGCGGATCGTGTTAGCTGGCCTGGCATGGTAACGGGGGCGCACAAGTGGTCCCTGCTGCGCGCTGCCGACGTCATGGTTTTGCCCTCGCATCAGGAAAACTTCGGCGTGGTGGTGGCCGAAGCACTAGCGTGCGGCGTGCCGGTGCTCTTGACCGACAAGGTCGGAATCTGGCAAGAGGTCGTTGCCGATGGAGCCGGGTTCGTGGACGACGACACGCGAGAGGGTATCACCCGCCTTCTGACGCAATGGGCAATGCTGCCGGACGACGAGAAGGTTGCGATGCAATGTTCGGCAAAGCAGTGTTTCAACAATCGGTTTCATATCTCCAGAGTCGCGCAGAACTATATCGCGTTGATGAGCAAGCAGGTCGCGTAAGCATTTCTGCTTTAACACACGCGTGCAGGATGGCTGTCGCAGGAAATTGAGTTCGTCAGCGCGATTTTACGCTCAACCGTTGCTGCCCCTTCCAGGACATCTCATTCGCGGAAGAGCAGCGTCAGAGGATCACACGCTCCAATGCCGCTTGCAGATAATTTTTTCGTGCGCGCACCGGTCTCCATCCTGCGGCTCTGTTTTCGTCGCTTGCCGTTTGGTATCGGAGCCTCGGAAGGGCGCGACAGGGATCGCTATGTGCGCGCCGCGCGTTCCGCTGCATGCAATGCGGTGAGTGCCGCGATGGGCTTTGCGGTAGTGCTGCTCTCGGTCTCTTTGACGCTTCCGTATCTCGGGCAAGAGCGCTTTGGCATCTGGATGACAATATCAAGCCTCGCAGTGATGTTGTCGGTGCTTGACCTTGGCGTGGCGAATGGCCTCGTCAACCTGGTTGCGGACGCGAAAACGAGCGGCGATCAAGAGAAACTGCAGACGATTGCGACTCGCGGCGTACTGCTGCTCGTGGTGATCGGCGCAGCCGCTGGGGCTGTGCTCGTTGGTGCCGTGAGGTTGCTGGACTTCCAAAGGCTGCTCAAGATCGAATCGGCAGACGTCACAAGAGAAGCGGTGGAGTCAACCGTGGTTTTCGTCACGCTGTTTTGCGTGAACATCCCACTAAGCGGCGTGAGAAAGGTTTTTTATGGTCTTCAGCGAGCATGGGAGCCACATATCGCTGCTGCGATCGGATACTTTTTCTCGCTACCGCTTCTTTATCTCTGCAACCGCTATCGCGCACCGTTGCCGTATCTCGTGCTTTCTACCTATGGCATGCAGGTCGGCACGACGTTGATTCTCGTTTGGCGTCTTCGCCGGGAGCGGATTTTTCGCATTCATCGCGGCATATGGCTGGGAACGGGGTGGCAAGACTCGAGGCTGCTACTGCGGACGAGCGGCATGTTCCTGATTCTTCAACTTGGCATGATATGCGGCAGCGCATGCGATCCCCTGATCGTTTCAAACATTCTCGGCGCGAAGGAAGTGGCGAGACTGGCCGTTGCGCAGCGGTTGTTCCAGGCGATCACCGTCGGGATGGCCATGCTGTCGGGGCCGCTCTGGGGTCTCTATGCCGACGCACACTCGCGCGGTGAGAAGATGTTCATCAGGCACACGCTGAAGGTGTCCATGGGCGTCACGGGCGGCATCGCGGTGCTGACAAGCGCGCTGATTCTGGCAGCTTCCCCCTGGCTTCTGAAGGTTTGGACGGGCAATCACCTGGCTGTACCTTTCCCATTGCTGTGCGCGGCGGGGATGCTGGCGGTGGTCGAAGCAATGGGAAACGCTTTCACCATCTTTCTGAATGGAATGAGCGAATTACGCCCCCAGTTGCTTGCCGTGCTGATCTTTAGCGCGGTATCCATTCCGCTCAAGGTATGTCTGCTCTTGAAGTTCGGCACAGTGGAATGGGTGGTCTGGTCGTCCATCATTGCGAGCATCATCGCCGACTATGGCGTCTATATCGGCCTCTGCAGGAAGCAGATTCTTGCGCACGCGTCGCTCGGTCCGCTTTCGTGACTCTCACAACCACCTTCTGAACGTATGGCCGACTTCCAGGAAAAGTTGCGGTTGGCGGGGGACGCGCTCAAAAACAGACGTGGAGCCTTGAGGAGAATCATGGCCGCCTGCTTCGGCCTGTCTGGCGCATCTGCACAAGCGGCGCAGCGGCAGGCATCGGGACTGCAGCCGTCGCACACGCAGAGCGGTTCGACCTCGATGCAGCCCGTGAGCGACTTGTCGCCCGACGACAGGGTGATAGTCACCAGGTCTTCGCTCGCATACACCGAAATCCGACATCTCGCTGAATTTGTGCTTGCGCAAGGTCCGATTCAGGGCTACGCCAGCTTGCGTGACTACGGCGGACCGCTTACGAGACTGCTCGTTTTTCAGCACGCTGCGGGCGAACGCGATTTGGATGCTGCATATTATTGGCTCGATCCTACCGACGTCTTGAGCCGGGACAATGGTGGCACAGTGCTGGTTTCGAAGAGCGGAAAGCGGTGGAAGCGCGTATTCGAGGGCGACATCCATGCCCGATGGTTCGGTGCACGCGGTGACGGCACGACGGATGACGGTGACGCGATCAATCGCGCCGTCGCATTCGCAGGATCGCTCTATGCATCGACGGGCCGGACTCAGTGCGTTGTGCTTGATAACGGCACGTTCTACCTTGCAGCCGCGCGCGGAACGCTGGCCATCCCTTGTCACGACGATGGCACGGTTAAGCAGGGAAAAGGCAGGAGACTCCCGTCTGAGCCTGCCATGCGACAGCCCTATTGCGTAGGCGTGTGGCCGGGGGTCAAACTATATGGACATAACGCCGTGGTGAAGGGCAACTATCGCTACGGCATGGCGGACGCGTCGCAGCCAGTCACTTTCGGCTTGCTAGACCAATTCGACACGGCAATGGATGCAGGGCTCGAGAATCTGACATGCGTGGATTGCTTCATGGCTTTTGGCGCCCTGTCCGCGACGCTCGCAGGCTGCATCTTTGACAGACTTCACTTTATCGGCTGCGGGGTGGGTATCTATGCGGCTGTGCTGGAACAGTGCACGTTCAGCAATATCGAGGCGCTGCGCACGGCCGTCCCTGTTCTTGTCGGAGGGCAATGGGTCGATCGCAACGACGACTACAACGAACGAGGCGGCTTCGCGGACAAGTGCACCATCATCAACGTACGTAACATCTATGACCGCGTCTATGGCGACGATGAGCGCAAGATCGATCAATGGTTCGATGCCACGTTCTTCAAGTCAATCAACAGCGAGCGCAGACTCAGCGCGCCGACTAATGCCGCGTCGCCGGCCAGGGCGTATCCCTATCGGGGCATTTGCGGATTCTGCATACGCGTCATGGCGCGCTATGCGCGCCCGTCGAATAGCAATGTCTTCATGCAAATAACGCACGCTTACTCGCCGCGTCCAGCGGTGCTGGTTGATGCATGCCAATCGGCTGTCTTCAACGGCGTTTATATGGAACGCGTCGGCTATCGCGACCATCGCAAGCGAACCGGTGCCGTTGGCGCCGGATGGGACGATCCTTACCTTGGTCACGGCGTCCTCGTCCCGGGGTTCATCGGAGAACTCGACGTCTCCTCCTGCGTTTCCGGTGTCAACATCCAGCAGTCTTTCGGCGTTTCGGTCGTTCGATCTGACGGCCCTGTCGGATCCGTCCAGTCATCGGACTGTGTTTTCAAAGAACCGCAGCCTCGCTACACCCTGCCTGCCACCACTTTCACCGACGATGTGACGATACGCAGTGGAGCGCTTCGCGCATTGGAGGATGCCAGGCATCGGATCGGTGGATTGGGCCTCTACACCATGCATTTCGATGGCGGCAGTTTCGACACTGAGATTTCCTGCCCGAAGGACGAAGAAGGGCATGCAGTCATGGTGCTGGTGTCACGCGATGCGAACCGCGTAGAGAGCGCGTCGTCCGGTCTCTATCTGCTGCAGCTTTCGCGTAATAGTACGAGCGCTCCGGTTGGAACGCTCGTGTCGGGAAGCGATGTCCTGCGTTTTGCTGTAAGTCCGCGGAACACGCTGGAACTACGAGCTACTGTCCATGGCGCACACCACGTCGTGATGATCGGCAACCGGCCGTTCGAGACTTAGACCGACCCCGCATCTGAACGCCTCTTCAAGCAGCACTTCGTCACCGCTGGCAGCAAAACCGATTAATGAAACGAATTTCCAACCCACGACACCAAGGGTCACGCTACTGGCCAGTGGATCGTTTCATTCTAAACGACCGTCCTATCATGCCCGACAACATCTTGGCAATTTCGGTCTCGACACGGCGCAAGCAGCAGGCTTATCTAAAATAGACTGCGGCGGCGAATGTTCCGCATTCTCGAATTTCAGTCATTGAAGTAGTAGCAGAGTACCTGTCTAAATGGACGCACGGTCAACGCGTCGCGTCGTCGCTCCCGTAACTGGTTGCCCCTGGCGTTATCCCGCTGGCGGGCGCAAAGCACTCCACCCGAGAAACCATGGCCTCAAGGAAACAGATCACGCGCGATGATCCGCTGCAGGGCGACGAGATCTCCATCTCGGATTACCTTCGCACAATCGGCGAGAGCTGGCGTCTAATCGGCATGATTGCGCTCGGCGTTCTCGCGCTGGGATCGTTGTACGGCCTGATGCATCCGACCTTGTACCGGGCCGATGCGCTCATACAGATTGGCACACCCGCGTCCAGCTCTCCCGAAGCCGAAGCGTTGGGCCGGCTCGCCTCGATATTCGATTCGAGGGTGAAAGCCAGTGCAGACGCCGAAATGGAACTCATTCGCTCACGCATGGTGGTCGGCGAGGCGGTGCAGCAACTGAATCTCCAAACTACGGCGCAACCTCGGTACTTCCCACTTATTGGCCGTTGGATCGCGCGACTCCGCAGCGGATCCGCCGGCATGAGACCCCTGTTTGGACTGCGGCAGTTCGCCTGGAGCGACGAGTCGATCGAAGTATCGAAATTCGATGTTCCTCATGCTGCAATCGGCCACGAATTCATCGTAAAGGCGAGACAGGCCCCGTACTTCAAGTTGATTGCACCTGACGGCAAAACGCTCGGAACAGGAGAAGTCGGCCACGAGCTGGTGGTGCCTTTCGGCGACGGCAAGGTGCATCTTCTCGTCAATAAGTTATCCGCTTCTCCCGGCGGTGAATTTACACTGAAGTCAAGTTCGATAGAGGCCACGATCCTCGCGCTGAAAGATGCTTTGGTCATTTCAGAAAGAAAGTCGCAAACCGGCATGATCGGTGTTGCCCTGGAGGGACCCGACCCGGCGCGCACTGCGGACATCGTCAATGCGGTTGCTCAGCAGTATCTCGCTCAGGATCTTGCAAGGCGTACGTCCGAGGCCGAACACTCGCTTCTCTTCCTCGAGGGTCAATTGCCGAAGCTGCGGGACGAATTACAGCAAGCCGAGGATAAGTACAACGCTTTTCGTAATAGCAATGGAACCGTCGATCTGAGTGTGGAAAGCCGGTTGTTGCTGCAACAGGTTGTCGATCTCGATACCGCCTTGCGCGGACTCTTGCAGCAGCGCGACGACATCTCGCAGCATTACAAGGAGGGTTACCCGCTACTTACGGCGGTGGACTCGAAGATCGCCCGATTGCAACAAGACCGCGAAGCGCTGAGCCAGCGTGTTGCCAGTTTGCCGGATAAGGAGCAAAACGCAGTGCGTCTGATGCGCAACGTTCAGGTCGACACAGACCTCTATACGAATCTCCTGAACAGTGCGCAACAGCTTCGTGTCGTCAAGGCGGGCAACGTAGGCAACGTGCGCATTGTCGATCTCGCGGTGCCCGCCGAGAAGTCGAGCAAGCCTAACTGGCAGGTACTGTTGTCGTTGTCTGCCGTGCTTGGGCTTGTACTGGGAATCGTCACCGCGTTCCTTCGCAAGGCGTTGTCTGGCGGAATCGAGCGAAGCGCCGAGATCGAGGCAGCCCTTGGAATACCCGTTTGCGCTGTCGTGCCGCACAGCGAACGGCAAATTCGTTTGCAGGAGGCAATGCGCCGCAAGGCTCCGGGCATACATGTGCTTGCTGCGGTATGGCCCGGGGATGTCGCGGTCGAAGGCGTGCGAAGCTTGCGAACAGCATTGCAATCGATCGGATCGGAAGTCAGGAACAATGTCGTGATGATCACAAGTTCCCGTCCCGGGGTAGGAAAGTCGTTTGTCGCGGCCAATCTTGCAATCGTGTTGGCGACAGGCGGGAAAAAGGTGCTCCTGATCGATGCCGACATGCGCATGGGCGACATACACAGATCCTTCAACCCGGCTGGCGGCCCCGGCTTGACCGAGTTGCTAAAAGGTGCGGCGTTTGACGACGTGGTCGTGCGCGATGTCATGAATGGCGTCGACCTGATCCCGCGCGGGGGCGAGACGCCAAACGCCGCGGACTTGCTCACGACCCGGAGACTGAGCGAGATACTCGATGTTGCATCGCGACGGTATGACGCTGTCGTCGTCGATACGCCGCCTGTGCTTGCTGTCACCGATGCAACGCTGATCGGCCGGCAGGCCGGTACAACGCTGCTGGTCGTTCGGCACGGTCGGCATCCGGTGGACGAACTGTATGAGGCGCTCAACCGGTTGCGCAGTAGTGGCGTGAACGTGGCAGGAACTCTCTTTACCGATGTTCCGCTCGACAAGGCGCGATACGGTTCAGGCTACGGCAGGTCGGACGGGTATGGCAAAAGCGGCGGCGAGTCCAATGTCAGGACAGCCTGAACGAATCGCAAGAAGTATCACGCACAGCGAAGTATCAAAACAAGGAGAAGGAACCATGTCGAACAAGGTTGCACTGGTCACCGGTATTACAGGCCAGGATGGCTCTTATCTTGCTCAATTCCTGCTCGACAAAGGATATGAAGTGCATGGCGTCAAGCGGCGCACCTCGCTCTTCAACACGGATCGCATCGACCATTTATACGAGGACGACCACGCGTCGCAGCGCCGCTTTCATCTTCACCATGGTGACCTGACCGACTCGTCGAGCATCTTGCGAATTATTCAGCGGGTGCAACCGGATGAGATCTATAACCTCGCCGCGCAAAGCCATGTTGCGGTTTCGTTTGAAGAGCCTGAGTACACGGCGAACGCGGACGGCCTGGGTGCGCTGCGCATGCTAGAAGCCGTGCGAATTCTGGGCTTCGAGAAGACGGCCCGGTTCTATCAGGCGTCGACATCGGAGTTGTTCGGACTCGTGCAGGAAGTGCCGCAACGGGAGAGCACGCCCTTTTATCCGCGCAGTCCGTATGCGGTAGCGAAGATGTACGCGTACTGGATCACGGTCAACTATCGCGAGGCGTATGGCATATACGCTTGCAACGGCATTCTGTTCAATCATGAATCGCCCGTTCGGGGCGAGACGTTCGTCACGCGCAAAATTACGCGCGCCCTTGCACGTATTGCAATCGGTTCGCAGAATTGCCTTTACCTTGGCAATTTGTCGGCGAAACGCGACTGGGGACACGCGCGCGATTACGTCCAGATGCAATGGCTCATGTTGCAACAGGACGAGCCGGAAGACTTTGTCATTGCATCTGGCGTGCAATACAGCGTGCGCGAATTCGTTCAGCAGGCGGCGTGCGAACTCGGCATCAAGCTTCGGTTTGACGGAAGCGGAGTCGATGAAGTCGCGATCGTCGAAAGTGTGAGCAGCCGGGAATGCCGGGTCGCGCCCGGGACGGTCATCGTGCGAGTGGATCCTCGCTATTTTCGACCGACAGAGGTCGAGACCTTGCTCGGCGATCCGTCGAAAGCCCACGCGAAGCTCGGATGGGCACCGACCGTGACGTTCGGCGCTCTTGTCAGGGAAATGGTGTTGTCCGACTATCAGATCGCCAAGCGGGATGCGCTGATCACGCTGGCTGGCTACAGGGCGTTGGAGCATCACGAGTAAGGACGAAGTTTGGCCGAGTCGGCATGTAACTCAGGAGCGTGTGGAATGTCGCCGCGTTTCGTATTTTCACTTGCGGTCTTTACGGTCTTCGCGGCAGGCTTGGCGCAATACGCGGATCAGGCGCTTGGCGCGCTCGGCACCGGAGCAATCAACGTCTGGAACTTAAATTCGGCCGCCATGGATGACGCAGGTGCTGTCAAGTACGTGAAGGACGCGAGCATCGCCTTGATCGGAGTCGGGTGGCCTCTTGCGCTCGGTTTGAATCGCTTTCGGGGGGGAATGCGTACGTTTATTCTGATGTTCTTCACGTGGATTCTTTGCATCGTATCGGTGGGACTCGTGCCGTTCATCGCAGGTTGGACGCCATTGTTCTTCCTGCCTGCGGGATTGCGCTGGGTTCTGCTGATTCATGCGTCATTCGGCCTGTTTGTGTTCGCGAGTTTGCTGCCGGCCGAGAAGCAGGGACAAACGGCCCTCGTCCTCGCGTTGCTCGCGCTTGCCGCATTGGACTTTTACGTCGTCCTGCGACAATGGATACAACTCGGACAAATACAGCAAGTTCTATTTACGCAGGATCGGTACACGGGCCTGTTCAGTAACGCGGCGCTAGCAGGCATGTATGCGATTTCGCTTGCAAGCATGGTGCTCATTCTGGACCGCGCCCGGCTGTGTTATCGGCTTATATTGCTCTGCCTCGCAGTCGCGATTGCCGTCTCTTCGGGAACGCGATTCGCTATGCTCAGTATCGCGTCCATCGTCGGCGTAGTAGTTTGGGAAACGCTTGCGGGACGGCTGAGCCGTAATGATCGGATGCTGCTGGTGGTGACTGCGCTACCGATCGCTATTTGCCTCGCAATCGTTGGCTATTCTCACATGGTGGAAGCGGTCGGCCGCGGTGATGTGCTGACTGATCAACTCGACGAAGGCGGTCGTTTATCCAACCTCGGGAACATAGCGGAGCAGTTGTCAGAGGCAGCTCCGGGAGAACTCTTTTTGGGGCGGGGCCTCGGGGTAGGCACGAACACAGCCGTCATGCTCCTCCAGCGTGCGGGCGTCGACCCTGAGCAATACCGGTTCAATCAGATCATCGATAACGCCTTCGTGACGATGCAGTTTCAAATCGGAATTGTGGGTATGTTAATTTTCGCGACGGGTGCGACGGCGTTTTTCTGGCGCATCCGTCCGCGTCATTCGAGGCGTCAGTCAGTTCGATATGTGGTGTTCGTTGGGATCACGATTGCAGCCTGCATGGACGTCAACCTGTTCGAGCAGTATCCACTGGTGACGACTCTGATGCTCTGCTTTGGGGACATCTACGGGTGCTCTCTCGGCGCGTATTTGTCCACGCGTCGATCACGTGGCGTTGACTTGCCTGGCACTGAAGCAGGAGTCGCTGACGTGGAGCAGCAGAAATGCTTGTTTTCATAGCGCCTTACAGCGCCTCTAACCGTGGGGCGAATGTGAATCTGGGCGCCGCACGCAAGGTGGAGTTTTTTCTGGCGTTGGCATCGCAACTTTCCAAGGATGTTCTTTTGATCAATACGGGCCACATAGAGGCAGGATGGTCACGTAGAAAATGTCGGGATTCCGTCATCGGCACGCAACGCATTCGGGAGATTTCGCTTCGCTGCTACCCTGTAAGGCCCATCGGCAAGCTGCTGAACCTCTTCGAAGTCTTGGCGCTGAGCGATGAGATAGCGAAGGTCGGCAAGCCCGAAGCCGTATGGATCTATAACGCGTACGCGTTCGAGTCGGTGCTCGCTCGCGTGCTGACGCACCGGTTCGGTGCGCGTCTGATCCTCCAGTTCGAAGATTGGCTGCTTTCTCGTCGCCGCTGGCATCCGAAGCCGTTGCTCGACTTCATCGCATGGCGATACGTGTTACCCGCTCCATCGTTATGTCTTGCGGTTAACGATCACTTATCGACACGCGAACATCAACGCAGCGGTTGTCCCGTGGTGCTGTGTCCGGGCGTGGTGTCGGACGATCTCATTGAAGCTTGTGGACAGCGGCGTCCATTCTCGCGAACGGCAGATGCTAGAACGATGGTTGGCTATTTCGGTGGGCTGAGCGTCGAGAAGGGTGCTGACGTGGTTCTCGACCTGATCCGGAAGTCCGGCGGACGCCTCATGTTTCACGTCTGCGGAACGGGTCCTCTGGCACGCGAGTTCGTCAGGCTGTCCGCCGAAGATTACCCCGTGCACTTCCACGGTCGGGTGGACGAAAGAGTCTTGTTCAAATTGATTTCCGACTGTGACGTGCTGGTGAACCCGCATGTTTCGATAGAGAAAATGGGTAACGGGGTCTTTCCTTTCAAGGTTGTCGAATATGTCGCGTCGGGAAGATTGGTCATTTCCACCGAACTTCCCCCGATGAGCATGAAGGAGATTCACGACGCCATATGCTTTGTTTCCGCGGATGCAAGGTCCATCGCCGATGCGTTGGCAAACGCAGAGCAGACGTATCGCCGCAAACGCATGAGCATCGAGCGGGCAATGAAAGCAGCCGCCCAACTTCTGACGCGGGACGCGCTAGAAAGGACGATATCCAGGGCTTTGAGCAGTCGAATCAAGGACTAGTCCATTGAACCAATGAAATTGCACTGAGCTAATAGTGCATGGGAAAAATGAATCTGAGTGAAAGCGAGCGCGACGAGCTGATGTCGATGCAGCGCAGCCGCACGATGGCCGTTGGCCAGGTGAGGCGTGCGCGGTTGATCTTGCTGCTCGACGAAGGAGCCTCGCGTGCGGCGATCATGGCGGAATTGCGTTGCGATTCGCGTTTCATTACAACGTGGCAAATGCGTTTCACCTGTGAGCGTTTGGCTGGGTTGTACGGCAGACATCCAGGCCGGGCACAGCGACCTGACCTGGCGGTCCTTGAAGCGAGAGTGCTCGAGTACACACTGCGACGTAAGCCGGCCGACGGCTCGACACACTGGAGCAGCCGCAAACTGGCGGCACAGTTGGGCATGGCCTTCGTGACGGTGCAGCGTATTTGGCGCAAGCACGACATTCGGCCACATCGTCTCGATACCCACATGATGTCCAACGATCCCGACATTGAGGCGAAGGCAGCCGACGTGATCGGGCTGTACCTCAATCCGCCGTTGCATGCGGTGGTGTTCTGCGTGGACGAGAAGACAGCCATCCAGGCGCTGGATCGCAAGGACCGGATGTTGCCGCTCTCGCCTGGACGCGCCGAGAGCCATGGCTTTGAATACAAACGCAACGGCACCCTGAGCCTGTTCGCCGCATTGAATGTTGCCACCGGTGAGGTGCTGGGCGAAACCGCGTCACGCCATACCAGTGCCCAGTTTGTTGCGTTCCTCACGGAGGTGGTATGGGCACAGCCGCGCGGAAAGGAGATTCACGTGATCTGCGACAACGTGAGCAGCCACAAAACCAACGCCGTTCAAACATTTCTGGTTGACCATCCGAAAGTGTCGATACATTACACCCCGACGTATTCGTCATGGCTGAATCAGGTCGAGAACTGGTTTGCACGCATCCAGCACGACGACATTGCGCGTGACGTATTCACCAGCACCAAGGATCTCAACAAAAAGCTCATGCGTTATATCTGTCAGTACAACAAGCAGGCGCGCCCATTGAAATGGAAGTACTCCGATCCATCGCGGCGAATCCGGTGCAATTCATCCGGTTCAACCGACTAGGCCGACGCTTTGATCAAGCCGCTCTAACTGGAATGACCTGTCGTGGCCTTGAAAGTGACATGATTTGCTGGCATTGAGGGACAGGAACCGCAGTCGGCAGACGGGTACCCTGGATACCAGGGGCGGAACTTCAATCCGTGGTGCAGGATCGCGCACGCCGCGTGAATTCGTCAGGCGCTGGCGAGCCCGGTACGCTGCACGTCATTCTCGAAGTCGGCGTAGGTTGAGGCGATGCCCTCTCTGAGCGTAATCGTGGGCGCCCAACCCAGAGCGGCGAGCTTCGATACGTCGAGCAACTTTCGCGGCGTCCCATCGGGCTTCGACGAGTCGAATCTCAGCGATCCAGAAAAACCAACGACATCGCAGATCAGTCGTGCGAGGTCGGCAATCGCTATGTCCTTTCCATATCCGACATTAAACATGCCCTCGACCAGGTCGTTGCTCAGGAGGACGAGAACCGCGGACGCCAGATCGTCTACATGAAGGAATTCCCGTCTCGGCAATCCGGAGCCCCATACCGGGAGCGATTCGAGTCCGTTCAGCTTTGCCTCGTGCGCCTTGCGGATGAGCGCGGCCAGCACATGGCTGCCTTGAAGATCATAGTTGTCGTTGGGGCCATAGAGATTCGTGGGCATCACCGATATGAAGCGCGTTCCGTATTGCTTGTTATACGCTTCACAAAGCTTGTGACCCGCGATCTTTGAGATGGCATAGGCCTCGTTGGTTTGTTCGAGAGCGCTCGTGAGCAGGTAATCCTCTTTTATGGGCTGAGGGCAAAGCTTTGGATAGATGCACGATGAACCGAAGAAGACGAGCTTCTGCGTGTGACTCTTGAATGCTGCATGAATCACATTGGTTTCGATGACGAGGTTC
The DNA here is from genome assembly GCF_050435345.1 of Paraburkholderia sp. 32. NCBI lineage: Bacteria > Pseudomonadati > Pseudomonadota > Betaproteobacteria > Burkholderiales > Burkholderiaceae > Paraburkholderia > Paraburkholderia sp. 32. The sequence goes on along the minus strand of NZ_JBNDKD010000001.1, from coordinate 2,997,579 downwards.
TCGTAGAGAAACGAAGCCGGCTGAGTCGAATTGGCATGAATTCCGCCGACTTTGGCTGCGGCCAGGAGGACGACGTCTATATGCTCCCGAGCGAAAAAATCCATCACGGCGCGCTGATCCAGCAAGTCGAGCGACTGTCGCGAGGCCGTGATCACGTGATCATATCCGGAACTGGCAAGGCGCCGAAGGAGAGCCGAGCCGACCATTCCCTTATGTCCGGCGACATAGATGCGAGAGTTTCTGTTCATGTGAATGGCCAATAGTCGAGAGAGACACGTCGGTCGGAACGTGAGTTGCCCCGCCACTTGATTCAAAGGGCTACGACGTGCGGTTTCATCAGCTTAGCAATGCATATGGACCATTCAAGGTCATGGCGGACGGTGCCAATATATTGGCGCGGTCCGTGTGCACCTCTCCGCGGTCGTTGCGGAGGATATAAAGATGCGCGAGGTGACGCTGCAACGTAATACCCCGGTCAGCCAACTTCATTCCGTATTCGGCCATCTGACCGTGTGACCGCCGAACCGATCCTATGCTTCGGGGACACATGAAGGACCTCCGTGGGCCAATTTATGTCGTAAGCGGCCCTGCTCCCGGAAGGTTCGGTGTGTCGGGATACTACCGGCTCTCTTCGAGGAAAAAAATGGAAGCTCTACCGATAACGGGCAACGCAGAGGTCGTTCATGACTCGAATTTCGAAGTAGTCTCGTTCGAAGGTGAAACGCTCGCCATGATCATCCGGGATTCGTTCTCGAGAAGTGGTGTGAGTTTCTTTACTCCGAAGGAGTTTCCTCAGCAACTCGCGTACATGGAACATCCCGCCGGAAAAGTGATCGACGCGCATCTTCACTGCAAGTTGGTGCGGCAGATCGAATGGACGCAAGAGGTGCTCTTCGTCAAGCGTGGCCGTGTCCTGGTGAAGTTCTATACGCCCGATAAGGACTACCTGTCGAGCCGTGTATTGTACGCGGGCGATGTCATCTTGCTGGCGTCGGGCGGTCACGGCTTCGAGATCCTTGAGGACGCGTCTTTCTTCGAAGTCAAACAAGGTCCCTATATGGGAGAGCAGGAAAAATTGCGCTTCGCGTCCGCAAATTTGAGCCGATGCAGTGAAGCGAGCAACGGCCCGGGCGTCGAGCTTGAAATTAAGGACGGCGCGCGATGATTCCGGTCAACGAACCCCTGCTCGACGGAAAGGAGCGCGTCTATCTGAACGAATGCATTGAAAGCGGGTGGATTTCTTCGGACGGGGCGTTCGTCGAGCGTTTCGAACGTGCGATGGCGGGTTACGTCGGCCGCAGACACGCGATTGCCGTCGCGAACGGCAGCGCTGCGTTGGACGTGGCGGCGGTGGCTCTGCGGCTCGGTCCCGACGACGAAGTTATCATCCCCACGCACACGATCATATCGTGCGCATCGGCCATTGTTCGCACCGGTGCCCGCTTGAGACTGGTCGACTCAAGTCCGGATACGTGGAACATGGACGTGACGAAGATCGAAAGCGCTATCACGAGCCGGACACGGGCGATCATGGCCGTGCACACTTTCGGTCTGCCTGTGGACATGGCTCCGTTGCTGGATATCGCAAGAAAATACGGCCTCGTTGTGATCGAAGATGCTGCGCAGGCAATCGGACAAACCTATAACGAAGCGAAGTGCGGCAGTTTCGGCGATATATCGTGCTTCAGCTTCTACGCCAACAAGCACATCACGACGGGGGAAGGGGGCATGATCGTCTGCGACGACGACGAGCTGGCTACGCGCGCGAGAAGTTTGCGGAACCTGTGTTTCAAGCCAGAGAGGCGATTCGTCCACGAAGAGCTTGGCTGGAATTATCGGATGAGCAACCTCCAAGCGGCTGTCGGGCTAGCGCAATTCGAGAAGCTAGATGCGCACGTCGCGCGAAAGCGCGAGTTGGGCCGCCGCTACGAAAGCCTTTTGCGGGGAGTGCCGGGAATCGGGATGGCGCCGGTGGCATTGCCATATGCCGAGAATATCTATTGGGTCTTCGGTATGGTATTGGACGACAGCTTGCCCTTTGATGCCGACGAGCTCCGGTCCATGCTGGCGGAGGCAGGCGTCAGCGCGCGGCCGTTCTTCTGGCCGATGCACGAACAGCCGGTTTTTCTCAAGCAAGGGATGTTCAAGGGAGAGAATTTCCCGATTGCCGAACGCATGAGTCGCAGGGGATTGTATCTGCCGAGTGGTCTCGCGCTTACCGAAGCACAGCAGGACTACACGGTGGGCGTGGTGCGCGACATGCTGGCCACCGCCTTTTCGCGAAGTTTCCGCAACAGCAGGTCAAGTTCAGCGCGGTGCTGACCGACTGCTCGCCGCAGCAAATATGGCCCGTCACGCAACGGAACAAACACTTGATCCGGGCGGCAGGTGGTGGCACGCGGCTTTCGGCGAGCCGCTTTGACGCGATGCGCTTAGCCAGCGCAGGACTGCCTGGCGGTTCAGCCTCGACTCATCGACGAGGCTGGCTATGACATGCCATTCGTTGTATTTTCCGACGTTTCCTCGCTCGGGCTGTTTCCGAGCATCACCGTTTTCTCGCGACGAATGTCGCTGAGAGATCGGTAGCGCTCAACTCGCCGCCCATGCACTTCAAACTGTCCAGGACCTCGAATCCGCTGAGGTCCAGCATCAGTTCGATCTCGGGCTTGAACATGTAGCGCATCACATGCGTCTCGAGGACGGTCTCGACCGACTGCGTTTTCAAATCCGTTAGCAGGACGGTGTAGTTGAACGCGACAGTATTGTCATGAGGACGCATCGTGGGCTCGGCGATTCGTATCGCCGCGGTTTCTTCGCTGGAGGCGCGTTTGATACGTACGTCGGGCGGAGCGGCGAGGACCGCGGGACCGTACCAGCAATCGAACACGAACAGTCCTGATGGCCGCAGGTGCGTCGCGGCGGTGTGACACATCGCCATGAAATCGGAGTTGGTCGTTTGATAGCTCGCAACATAAAAGAGCGACACGACTGCGTCGTAGAGTTCATTCGTGCGGACGATCCGCGCGTCGCCTTGCTGAAACGTCAGTCGCTTCGCTACTGCGCCTGGCAGAGTGGTACACCTGGCAGCGGCTCGGGCAAGCATATCGGCGCTCATGTCAACGCCAGAAACACAAAATCCCGCGGCTGCGAATTCCGCCGCGTGGCGTCCGGTGCCGCAACCTAGATCCATCACGTGACGTCCAACTATTCCGTACCGCCCGAGCAATCCGGTGACAAACGACGCTTCCGCCTTGTAGTTCTTGTCATGATAGAAAAGATCATAGTATTGCGAATATTTCGTGCTGAAGCTCATGAAGCGACTCCATGTCTGGTCATACGGCGGTGGCGAAGTCACGCGTGACGCGAACGCACTCTTGTTTATCCGAAGGCAACCAAAGCCAAAGCCAAAGCTCAGGGTGCTCATGAGAAAGGGTATCTAGCGGGGATTTTCAGACTACATGCATGACCGTTTTCAGCAAGGTGTTGACGGGTCGTTTCCTTGCTGAAGCATTCGCCGTCTGATCGGTCTATCGCTCAGCAAGTCCAGTGGGTCGGGAAACCCTGATGAGCGGCTGTATGGTTTTCACTTTCAGCGCTGAAGAAATCAGACGATGTTTTGGTCTTGTTGATACTGGGAGCGACGTTCTCGGCCAGAAACATGCTTTTGGCGGACACCACGGCAATGGTGGATCGAATATGGCACTAAGCTCACGAGGTCATACGCTTTCCACAGCGTTCCAACGCAAGCCAGAGCAGCGATCTAGACCCGAAGCAAAATGGAGGTAACGGCATGTCCCACGCTACTAGCTTAGGCGATGCAGGAGATAACGGTATTTTCCACCGATTTAAAGAACGCGCGGTCAAGCTCATAGGAATTTTGTTGTACGACGGTTTTTCGCTGCTGGAAGCGGGCACCCTTGCCGAGGTGCTTCATATCGCCAACGAGATTCAGTCTCGCAGTCTGAGAAGAAACGCGACTTACAGCGTCCGTCTAGTCTCTGCCGGCGGTGGGATGATAGCCTGTTCGTCATCCGTTTGCGTTTGGACGGAGCGCCTGGGCGGCCAGCGGTTCCAAGGCTTCGACGCACTGTATATTGCGGGCGGACCCGGCGCAAAGCGTGCAGCCGCCGACGAGGTGCTCATTGGGTTATTGACCATAGCATGTTCGCAGACCGGCGTCGTCAACCCTCTCGGCAACGGCGACTTGCTGCTGGCGGCAGCGGGCATTTCTCGCCGCGATTGGGCTTCGGTCGATCCGGGCATCTGGAGTCCGGAGACGTCTAACGTCGCGGCGTCGACCGAAGGCGGCGATGCGCTGATCAACTCGCTCGCGCTCGTGAAGCGGGACCTCGGATACGACATCGCGACAGCGGTTGCCGATCACTTCACCGTCTCCAAAGATCAGAATTTGACAACCATGCTGAGCACCATGGGAACGAACACGCAGGCGGAAAAGGCACAGGAATCCGCGCGCTGGCTCGAGCGAAATTGCGGACGCCCGGTTTCAATAGGCGACGCGGCTCGTACGGTGGCGATGAGCGAGCGGAACTTCCTGCGTCTGTTCAAGCGCGAGATGGGAGTGACACCGTCGCAATATCTTTTGCGAGCGCGCCTCGATCTCAGTTGTGAACTGTTGGCCAGAAGCGACTTGCCGATAGACAAGATCGCTCGCAGGGTTGGACTGACGAATGGCGAGCGGCTTTCGAAAGTGTTCAGGAGGCAATTCTCGATGTCGGCGACGGAATACCGCTGTCGAAAGAAAAGCGGCGCCACGGCCGATCCTGTGGAGAGGTCCGCTTAGGAGCTGGCGAGGGAAAGCTTCGCCGCGAGACAAGGAGGCCTTCGAATCAGTTGGTCGGCATTCAGATTCAAATATTTTCGAGGAGAAACAGATCTTCACGCATCTGTTCGCCTCGGAAGCTCGATGTCCGAGGGCCGCATGAGCGTCATATGAGCCTTGCACAAGGGCTTTTCTCAGGAAGCCGTCGGACCGGCCAAATACCTGCCTTAATCAGTCACGAACGGCACCAGCAAGCTCGCGCGATCTAAATTCAAACAGGGCGCGATAACCGTTGTCGAGCGCTGCAATCGTCATATAGATGGCCAAGAAACGTGGAGCGAGGAGTGACGAATTCAAACGGTTCCTTGGAACGGCCTATTCGCATGGTCGCGTTTATAGACTATGAACATACCTCTGGTGGGGGTTATCAGCAGGCGAAGAATGCTGCCTTGCTGCTAAAGAGTCTTCCGCCGGAACTTTGCGCGGTTGAGTTTGTGACGACGCGGCGATCCACCATCGATGATCTGCGACGCAGCGGCATTGAGCCTATTTTTTTTCCGGTGCCCCGCTTGCGCGGACTGGCGGCGAGACTCGGTTCAATATATAGCCGTGGAGGCCCGCGCGCGTTTCTGCGGAAACCGGGCAAGATGGCTTCGGTGGACCGCTTGCTTTCGGTGATGCGCGCGGACATTGCGTACTTCACAACGCCGTCCAACCTCGCACTGGCGATTGATCGATTCAACTACCTGTTCACCGTTTGGGATCTGTCCCACCGCGACGACGTCGAGTTTCCCGAAGTCCGGATCAAGCACGAATTCGAGCGTCGCGAATTTCTGTACGGATCTGCCTTGAAGAAGGCCTGCGGCATCTTCGTCGATTCGCAGGCCGGCCGCGAGAAGGTTGTCAGGCGATATGGAGTAGACAGCGAACGCGTGCATTTGATGCCATTCTCGCCCGCCCGCGCGACAGTGCTTTCCGAGGAGGCGTACGTGGAGCACTTCGTCGATGTCAAGACGAAGTACAAAATTCCGCGCGATCTGAAATACGTCTACTATCCCGCGCAGTTCTGGTCGCACAAGAACCATGTGTTTCTGTTGAAGGGACTGCACGCGCTGGAGTCCCGCTATGGCATCCGTGTAGGTGCGGTCTTCACAGGAAGCGATTTCGGCAACATGAGATACGTGCGTTCGGTCGCCGCCGATCTCGGTCTGGGCGAGCGTGTGTTCTTTCTCGGTTTCGTTCCGGACGGCGACGTGCCTTACTTGTATCGCGAGTCGATCGCGTTAGTGATGCCCACATATTTCGGCCCGACCAATCTGCCGCCGCTCGAGGCGTTCAGTCTGGGCGTACCGGTCCTTTACCCGGACCTCGAGGCGCTGCGCGAGCAAGTCGGCGACGCGGGACTGCTGGTCGATCTGGCTCGGCCCGACAGCATGGCGGATGCGCTTTTCAGTCTGATCGACCAGCCTGCATTGCGCCAGTTGATGATCGAGCGCGGCACGCGGCGTCTTGCGAGCAACGATGACGCAGCCCGCTTGTCGACGCTAGCGCGGGTGCTCGAACGATATCGCACCCGTGCGGTGTGTTGGGGAGAGGAAGTCTGGATGAATTAGCGTACGGTGAGGTCACAGACGAGACGGGTGAGATCCGCGATTGCAGTGTCCCCGTCCGTATCCGATATTGAACGCGCCTTCGGCACCGTCGGCGTCGAGCAAGGCCAGTGCGGCGGACCCGGGGTCGTTCTGCAAATCATCGTTGTCGTTCGGACATCACCGATATGTACCGCGTTCCGTGCTGTCGGTTATACCCCTCGCAGAGCTTGAGCCCGGCGACCTTCGCGATAGCGTAGGCTTCGTTGGTATGCCCGAAGCTGCTCGTGTGCAGGTACTCTTCCTTGATGGGCTGCGGGCAACACTTTGGATAAGTGCATGATGAACCAAAGAAGAGCAGATCAGGTGGTGCGTGTGAGACCACCTGGTACCGCGAAACTCGCTTCAGCCAACGTCATGGCATATTCGGTCAACCCGTCTAGTGACCCTGGAACGGCTCCTATGCTTGCAGACGCGTGAGGTCGTTCTCTCTTCATCAAGCGGGGCCCCTATGTGGGAGAGCAGGAGAAAGTGCGCTTCACGGCGAACCCATAACCGATGAATCGAATTGGCGATGCCGGGAAGTACGTGTTCGACGCAAGAGCAGAGGGGTGGATGATGGAAGACGCGGTGAGTTCTGAAGACGCAATGGCAGCGGCGATCGCAGAAGCGTCGCTCGGGCACTCCTGTCGGCGCATCGTCCCGGTCATTCTCGCAGGCGGATCGGGCACGCGTCTCTGGCCGATGTCGCGTGAGCAGTTTCCAAAGCAGTTGATCGATGTGGTCGGACGGGATTCATTGCTGCAGGCTACCGTCACACGGATGGAGGGTTTCGTCGGCGGCTTCGACGTCGACACTCAGCCGATTATCGTGTGTGGGGAGGAACACCGGTTCCAGACAGAAGAGCAGGTGCGGGCGTGCGGCGTCTGCGCGAAGATTATCGTCGAGCCTGCGCGGCGCGATACGGCGCCGGCGCTCACGCTCGCGGCGCTCGCAGCCGTTAATCAGGATGACGACGCGATCTTGGTGGTGATGCCGTCTGACCATTCCATCTCAGACATTCCGGCGCTGCATCGTGCGATCGCAATTGCCGCTGAATATGCCGAACGCTCCATGATCGTGACGTTCGGCGTTGCGCCCACACGGCCGGATACCGGCTTTGGCTACATCCGAATCGGCGACGCCCTCGAAAACGGCGCACACCTGATCGACCGCTTCGTCGAAAAGCCCACGACCGAACTCGCCGCGCAGTACGTCGCTGCAGGCACCTACTGGTGGAACAGCGGCATCTTCATCGTGCGAGCGGGCGTGTGGCTCGAAGCGCTAGCCAGGCTCAACGGCGACATGCATGCGGCCTGCACCGCGGCGTTCGCGGAAGGCAAGGCGGACGACAACTTCATTCGTCCTTGCCCGTTTCAGTTCGGCCGTGTGCCGGCGGATTCCATCGACTATGCGGTAATGGAGCACATCGGCGCGGCCGGCTCGCCTTGCCAAGGCGTGGTCGTGCCATTGGCGGCGGGATGGTCGGACCTCGGATCCTGGGATGCCGTGTGGGAAGCGGTGGAGAAGGACGGGCTCGGCAACGTCGCGAGCGGGCGTGTCGTTTTCGAAGGCGCGACCTCGAGCTATGTGCGCGCCGAGGGCGGGCGGCTGGTTGCATGCGTTGGCACCTCCAACGTAGTCGTCGTCGACACGGACGACGCCGTGCTCGTCGCCGACCGCTCACACGCGCAGGACATCAAGACGCTGGTGGCGCGCTTTCGCGAGCAGCGCGCGCCTGAAGCCGAGACGCACCGGAAGGTGCGCCGTCCGTGGGGCTTCTACGATGCGATCGAGCGCGGCGAGCGGTTTCAGGTGAAGCGCATCGTGGTTGCGCCAGGCGCTCGCCTGTCATTGCAGATGCACCACCATCGCGCCGAGCACTGGGTCGTCGTGCGCGGCACCGCGCTCGTGACACGGGGCGAGGACCAGTTTCTTCTTTCAGAAAACCAATCGACCTTCATTCCGCTCGGCGTGCAGCATCGGTTGGAGAATCCGGGCAAAGTGCAGCTCGAAATCATCGAGGTTCAATCGGGCAGTTATCTCGGCGAGGACGATATTGTGCGCCTGGACGACTGCTACGGCCGAATTTGACCCTCGGTTGATACGCACGTGAGACACCAACGTCTCACCAACTTCTATCCGCCGGTGTCATGCCGGCCTCATCCTTTATGCGCGCTGCGCCGGACACTGCGATCCGGGAGATGTGCCCCATCTGATTATCGGTTACGTTCAGCAACCCGTCGGCCCTCCGGGCACATCACACTCCAACCTCGTGAATGTCGAACTGCGTGCCATCCGGCTGGTTTCGGCTTCAGCCCTGAATCAGCGGGAGCCTGAACAAAGCGTCGACCTTTCTGACGACGCTCCCGGCGTTGGCCAGCGCCTTTGAGGCCGATTTCACCGACGTGCCGTACCCGGCGGCCGTCCAGTTTCCCCTCGATGCCCAAGCGCACGCGACAGATTGCCCACCTCGCGCTTGAGCAACTCCGCGAACTGCGCGACGCGCTCATCGGTTACGCGCACGCTCGGCCCGAAGATGCACACCGAACCTGCCACCTGGTTCGCGCCGTTGAAGAACGGCGCGGCTACCGCGACTGCGCCGGCGATCAGCTCGTGATGGCTGGTACCGAAGCCTCGTGCGCGGACCGCGTCGAGATCGGCGGCTAGCGCCGCGACGTCCTGATCCGGATCGGTCAGATAGCGCCGCAGATCGTCCTCCGACAGCGGCATCTGCGAAAGAATCGTGCGGCCGCTCGCGCCGAGCACGAGCTTCTCGCGATAGCCGACCCCGCGCCGGAAACTCAGCGGCTGCGGACTTTCCAGTTCGGCCACGCAGATCCGGTACGTCCCCTCCGGCACGAACAACGCGACCGTCTCCGATGTCGCTTCCCAAAGCTCACGCAGCATCGGCTGCGCGAGCTGCGCGATCGTATTGTTCGCCATCCACGCGTGCGCGAGCTGCGCGACCGAACTGCCGAGCCTGAAGCGTTGCGGCTCGCCCGACGAGGCGAGAAAGCCGTTCTGTTCGAGCGTATTCAGCAGGCGGTACAGCGTCGGTCGGCTCAGGTCCACGCGGGTCAGCAGCTCCGCGACGGTCAATTCTTTGTCCCCGGGTCGGAACGCCAGAAGAATTTCTAGCGCCCGTTCGACGGCCCGCACGTTTTCGTGCGGCTTTTTTTCTTCCATTTGAAATTTCCTTTCTGCGGCGGTCCGCGTCGATTGCACATTGTAGTGAAAGTCCCTAGCCGCAAGAACTTGACGTCGATCAATCTGTCCGTACAATGAGACTACATTCTCATACAACGGACAACAGGATTCGGAGGAATGATGGACAAAAACATGTCGGAAACTCTGGTTCGCACTGGCCCAGGCACGGCGATGGGCGATCTGATGCGCCGCTACTGGGTGCCGGTGCTCCTCGCCAGCGAAATCGCAGAGCCTGATTGCCCGCCGGTGCGCGTGCAGATCCTCGGCGAAAAGCTGCTCGCTTTTCGCGATTCCGACGGCCAGCCGGCGCTGATCGACGAGTTCTGCTCGCACCGCGGCGTGTCGCTGTACTTCGGCCGCAATGAAGAGAACGGCATCCGCTGCTCGTATCACGGTCTGAAATTCGACCGCAACGGCAACTGCGTGGAAGTGCCGTCCGCGCCGCAGGCGTGCAAGCACATGGGCATCACCGCGTATCCGTGCATCGAACGCGCGGGCATCGTGTGGGCGTACATGGGGCCGAAGGACCGCCAGCCGGCGCCGCCGGATCTCGAGTGGTGCAATCTGCCGGAGAGCCACGTGTTCGTCTCGAAGCGGCTGCAGGAATCGAACTACCTGCAGGCGATGGAAGGCGGCATCGACACGAGTCACGTGTCGTATGTACACCGCTACGAAGTCGACGAGGACCCGATGCATCAGGGCACGAAGGCACTCGACTACATCAAGGCGGACGGCAACGTGATCTTCGAGATCGAGAAGCAGCCGTTCGGCCTCACGCTGTTCGGCCGCCGCAACGGCGAGCCGGATTCGTACTACTGGCGCGTCACGCAGTGGCTGTTCCCGTGGTACACGCTGATCCCGCCGTTCGGCGATCACTCGCTCGCGGGCCACGTATGGGTGCCGATCGACGATCACACCTGCTGGGCGTGGAGCATCAACTTTCGCCCGGACCGTCCGCTCGACGAGCAGGAACTGGCCGACCTGAACGCCGGCAAGGGCATTCATTGTGAGTACGAGGAGGGTGGCACGTTCCGGCCGAAAGCGAACAAGGACAACGACTACCTGATCGACCGCCAGGCTCAGAAGGAAAAGCGCGCGTACTCGGGCGTGTTCGGCTTCGCGATGCAGGACGCGTCGCTGCAGGAAAGCATGGGTCCGATCCAGGATCACAGCAAGGAAAAGCTGCTGCCGACCGACCGCGCGATCGTGATGGCGCGCCGCATGATGTACGAGGCGGCAACGGCGCTGGTGCCCGACACCGATCCGCCCGCGATCGACGCCGACCAGCAGCGCGTACGTGCTGCCGGCGTGCTGCTGCCGCGCGATCAGAAGCCGCAGGAATGGGCGGTGATCCATCTGCACGACGGCAAGGACCAGCCGATCTACTCGATCTGATGCACGGCGGCGCCAGACTCTGGTCCGGCCCCGCGTGTCGTCGTCTGGTCCGACTGGACCTTCTGCCCATTCCGCAAAAGGAGGCCGGCTGCGCGCCGGTATGCAATGCAGGAACGTAAAAGACTCGAGGACAAGGTCGCGCTGATCACCGGCGGCGGAGGCGGCATCGGTGCCGCGACCGCGCGCGTGTTCTGCGCGGAGGGCGCCGCGGTGGTGCTCGTCGATGCGAACCCGGAGGCGCTCACGCGCGTCGCCGACGAACTGAAGGCGGCTGATCCGTCCGCGCGTGTCGAGACGTTCGCGGCCGACGTGTCTCACGACGCCGATGCGGTGCGCGCGGCGCAACTCGCCGCCGATTCGTTCGGCCGGCTCGACGTGCTGGTGAACAACGCGGCGATGCGCAACTACAGCGCGCTCGCCGACGCGACGCCGGCCGAGTGGCAGGCGATGGTGTCGGTCAATCTGGTCGGCACATCCAACTATTGCAGGGCAGCGCTGCCGTTCCTGCGTCGCGCGGGCCGCGCGAGCATCGTCAACGTGTCGTCGTGCTACGCGGTGACCGGCCGCAAGGGCATGGGCCTGTACGACGCGACCAAGGCCGGCATGCTCGCGATGACCCGCACACTCGCGTTCGAGGAGACCGCGAACGGCGTGCGCGTGAACGCGGTGTGCCCGGGTTCGACGCTGACCGAATTCCACATGAACCGGGCCATTGCATCGGGCAAAAGCGTCGAAGTGCTGAAGACGCAACGCCAGGACACGTCGTTGATCGGCCGTTGGGCGTCGCCCGAAGAGATCGCATGGCCGATCCTGTGGTTCGCGAGCGACGAGGCTTCGTACATAACCGGCACGACGCTGATGGTCGACGGCGGCCTGTCGGCGATGTGAGCGGAGGAGGTGGCATGAACATGACCGATTCCACGCTGATGGTGCGTGTCGCCGCACGACGCGACGAAGCCGACGGGATTGCCGGCTTCGAGTTCGTCGACATCGACGGCCGCGACCTGCCGCCGTTCGAGGCGGGCGCGCACATCGACGTCTACGTGCCCGGTGGGCCGGTGCGGCAGTACTCGCTGTGCAACGCGTCTCGCGAGCGTCACCGGTATCAGATCGCGGTGTTGCGCGCCGCCGATTCGCGCGGCGGATCGCAGCGCATGCACGACGAGGTGAACGAAGGCGACGCGATTCGCATCGGCGTGCCACGCAATCACTTCCCGCTCGCCCGGCATGACGCGAAGCCGCTATTGCTCGCGGGCGGCATTGGCGTGACGCCGATTCTCTGCATGGCGGAGCAGCTGGCGGCAATGGGCGCGGCGTTCGAAATGCATTACTGCGCGCGCTCGAAGAGCCGTGCGGCGTTCGTCGAGCGAATCGCCGCGTCGTCGTGGGCGGACAGCGTCCAATACCACTTCGACGACGCGCACGGCATGCTCGATCTGAATGCACTGCTGACGGACGCCGTCGCGGACCGGCATCTATATGTGTGCGGTCCGCAGGGCTTCATGAACGCGGTGCTCGACACGGCCCGCTCGCTCGGCTGGAGTGACGAGCGTCTGCATTACGAATACTTCGCGGCGGCGCAGCCGTCGGGTGATGGCGCGTCGTTCGACGTGCGGCTCGCGCGCTCGGACCGCGTCGTGTCGATTGCGGCCGATTGCACGGTCACCCAGGCGCTCGCGGCGGCGGGCGTCGACGTGCCGGTGTCGTGCGAGCAGGGCATTTGCGGCACCTGCGTCACGCGGGTGCTCGAAGGCGAACCTGACCACCGCGACCTGTTCCTGTCGCCAGAAGAGCAGGCCCGCAACGATCAGTTCCTGCCGTGCTGTTCACGCGCGAAGTCGAGGGTGCTCGTGCTCGATCTGTAACCGTAATCGCCGGCCCGGCCGCCAGGCGCGGTCGGCGCCATCCATCAGAAAGAAAACGGGCGGCCGCTGGCACGCCCGGCATCGGAGGAGTCATGGAGAAGAATCTGGCGTCGTCGGAGGGTATGGCCGCGAGCGTCTGGACCGGGAACGGTGCGAGGGCGGCGAGTAGCGCCGACACGAGCCCGTATCGCTGGGTCGCGCTGTTCATCGTCTGGGCCGCGTTTCTGCTCAGCTATGTGGTCCGCGTCGCGTGGAGTACGGTGGCCGCGCCGGTCGGCGCGTCGCTCGGCATCGGCGTGTCGATGCTCGGTGCGTTCGTGACCGCGTTTTATGCGGGCTATGTGATCGCGAACGTGGTTGGCGGCATGCTGACCGATCTGCTCGGCGGTCGCGCGATGCTCACGCTTGCGCTGCTGCCGCTCGGCGTGCTCACGTTCACGTTCGGCTATACGCATTCGCTCGCATTCGGCATCGTGATTCAGGCCGCGATGGGTTTCGCGGCGGGCGCCGACTACTCGGCCGGCATGAAGATCATTCCCGCATGGTTCACGCGCGACCGTGGCCGCGCAATGGGCCTCTACACGACCGCTACGTCGCTCGCCGTCGTGATCGCGAATGCGGTCGTGCCGTCGTTTTCCGCGCGGCACGGCTGGTCGAACGCATTCCATATGCTCGGCATCGTCACGTTCGCGTGGGGCATCGTCACGTTGCTGCTGCTGAAGAACCGGCCTTCGAACGAAGCGAAGCCCGCGCGCAACAGCCTCCAGGAAATGCTGGGCCTGTTGCGCAACCGTAACCTGATCGCGCTGTCGATCGCGGGCTGCGGCGGGTTGTGGGCGACCGTCGGCTTCGGTGCATGGGGCAACGCACTGATGACGCGCCAATACGGCATTGCGCCGATCGTCGCCGGATCGATCGTCGCCTCGTTCGGCATTGGCGCGGTGATCGCGAAGCCGACGCTCGGCTGGATCTCTGACCTGCCTGGTGTGTCGCGGCGGATGATGTCGATCGGCTGCCTGATCGCCTTCGCGATCGCGCTGCTGGTGTTCGGCTACTGCTCGACGGTGCATCAGTTCTATCTGGTCGCGCCGATTCTCGGTGCGTTCTCGTTCGGCTATCTGCCGGTGCTGATGGCTCAGGTCAGCGACGCATCGGGCAAGCGTCTCGCGGGCGCGAGCGCCGGCTGGACCAATGCTATCTGGCAGTCCGGCAGCGCGGTGTCGCCGATGGTGGTCGGCTCGCTGTATGGCGCGAGCCATTCGTTCATGCTCGCGCTCCTCACACTCGCGATCGGACCCGCTATCGCGGTCATCGCGATGCTCTTCGTCGACCCGCACATCGCACGCGAATGACCGATTCTCCGGTAGCCGACGCGGCCCCGCGCCGGCTACCGCGACGACAGGGGTCGAACGATAACTAATCCGCATCACAAAACAACTCACTTTCCAGCAGGAGATACATGGTGAAGCACAAGCCTCTCGCCAGGCCGTCGAAGGTCCTTTTTGCATGTGGTATTGGTATCGGCATCAGCGGCGCGGCGCATGCGCAGTCGTCGGTCACGCTCTATGGCATCGTCGACTCGGGGGTGACCTACGTGACTCACGCTGTCACGTCGCAGGGATCGTCGGGCACGCAGGTCGCTCTCGGCACCGGCAACCGGCTGAATTCGCGGTGGGGTTTCACGGGCAAGGAAGATCTCGGCGGCGGACTGCGGGCGATTTTCACGCTCGAATCGGGCATGTCGATGAACACCGGTGCCCTTCAGCAAGGAGGGCGGCTGTTCGGCCGGCAGGCGTTCGTCGGACTCGAATCGGACCGCTACGGCGCGATGATGCTCGGCCGGCAGATGACGCCGATGTATCGCTACTTCCTCGCGCTCGACCCGCTCGGTTATTCGAGTTACGGCCTTTCCGCGCAGGACGCGCAGTTCGTCGGTCGCGCGGATAACGCGGTGTCGTATCTCGGCCATGTGGGACCATTCGAGCTGAATGCGCTCTACAGCCTCGGCTATGACGCAGTCACCTACAACGTGCCGGTGGCGGGCTCGTTCCGCGTCGGCAAGCAGTACGACATCGGCGGACGCTATGTGCAGGGGCCGCTGAATCTGACGTTCGTGTACGAGCAGCGGCAAGGCTCGGCCATCGCGTCATCGGGCGACAGCGAGCGCCGCTACGTGGCCGGCGGTTCGTATCAGATCGGCAAGGCGACGCTGTACGGCGGCTACGAATTGCTGCTGAACGACGTCCGGTCGACGCTCGCCGCATCGCCGCCGCAGTCGATGGCGTTCGCGGGCGTGCGCTACAGGGTGGCGCCGGCGCTGGACCTCGCAGCCGCGACTTACTACCACGCGTATCGCCAGGTCGACGCGCACGCATTGAGCACCGGTGTCAACGCGGACTACTGGCTGTCGAAGCGCACGGCGCTGTACACCGACATCACGTATGTGATCAACAGCTCGAAGGCCGCGCTGAGTGCGACGGGGTGGGCGACTTCGGTCGCGACGACCACCGTGAAGACCGGCGCGAACCAACTCGCTGTTGCGGTCGGCGTGCTGCACAAGTTCTGACTTGACGCTGCAAAGAGGGCGACCTAGGCCGCCCTCTCAATCGCTCAGTGCGTCGCGATGATCGCGCCGCCCTTTCGCCGACGCGTAATACCGCTGCAAGGCGTCGGTCGAGCGCGCGCCCAGCGCGCGGATCTGGGCGTGCCAGTCGGTTTCCACTGGCCACTCACCGGCGATCACGCGCGGATAGATCTGCCGTGCGTAGCGATGCAGTGCCTTCGCGCCGATGTTGCCGCTGACGCCAAGCAACGCATGCAGGCTCGCGTGCGTCGCCTTGATATCGACGGCCGCGCTGTTGCCTGCGAGGCGCACGACGAGCGAGCGAATCTGTTCGATGCCGTTCAGGAACGATTCGTCAAGCAGATCGAGCGAGACCAGTTCCTTGAGGTGCGCTTCGTCGAGCAGGCTTTCTTCAGCGATGGTGGCGGCCGCGGGCGCGTTCGCAGTGGGGGGCAATGCCACCGGCGTCGCCGCAAAATCCGTTTGCGCGGCTCCGCCCGCGGTTTCCGTGATTCGTTGTGGAGCGTCCGCAACCAGCGCGCCGCGTGTGCCGAACTGCCGCGCGAGACATGCGTACAGCGAGCCGGCCTGCACCGGCTTGATCAACACCTCGTTGATCCCGGCGGCAACGCAGGCCTGCACCGCTTCGGCATCGGTGTGACTGGTCAGCGCAATGATAGGCAGCGTCGCGTAGGCATCGGTGCGCGCGCGAATCGACTTCGTCGTCTCGATGCCGTTCATGCCCGGCATGTTCACGTCCATCAGGATCGCGTCGATGAAGCCGTCTTCGTGCAGTTTGGTCAGCACCGCCTGACCGTGGTCGGCCTCGACGACGCTCGCGCCGCAGCGCTCCAGATACGCCTTCGCGACAAGCCGGCTGTAGGTGTCGTCGTCGGCGATGACAAAGGTTCTGCCGGCGAAGACATCGGGCAGTTCGCCCGGCTGATGATGCGCACCGTTGTCGAAGAGGGTCTGCAACGCGGTGAGCAGCTCCTGCACACTCGACGTCTTGCTGATGATCTCGTCCATGCCGGCGCGCCGCGCGCGCAGTCGCACCGCGATGCCCGGTTCGGCGGTATAGGCGGCGATCAGCACGTTGCGGTTCGGGCAGTCTCTGTCGGCGCGGAGGCGCTCGGTCGTCGTGTAGCCGTCCATCGCGGGCATGCTGATGTCCATCAACACGAGGTCGTAGAGCGGCGCGCGCCGCAACGTGGCGAGCGCAAGCTCGCCGCCCGACGCCTCGCTGACATAGGCGCCGGCCTGCGTCAGCACGCGGCGGGTGCGCGCGCGCAGCGTGTCGTCGTCGTCGACGACGAGCACGCGCTTGCCCTTGAACGCCGGCATCGCCCGTTCGAACAGGCGCCGCTCGTGCTCCTCGACCTCGTCGGCCGCTACCGGTGGAAAGCGCAGCGTGAACGCGGTGAACTTGCCGAGTCCCGATTCGCAGTCGATGCTGCCGCCGAACGCGCGCATCGCGCGCTGGCAGTACGCGAGCCCGAGCCCGGTGCCGCCCGAGTTGCCGGCCGTGCGAAACGGCTCGAACAGATGCTGCAGGATCTCCGGCGCGATGCCGGGGCCGGTGTCGCGCACGATCACCGAGTCGCGGTCGACGGTCAATGTGAGTGTCGCCTGCGGATACGCGACGATGTGATGCAGCGCGTTCTTGATCAGGTTGAACAACGTGAACAGATAGACCGTCTCGTCGACCTTGAACACGAAGTCGCGCCTGACGACGACGCTCACCTTCGCGCGTTCCTTGTCGTTGTCGAAGCCGTATTCGGCGAGCGCCTTGCGCGTGGTCGCGCCGGCATGGAGGTAGCTGAGACTATCCGGGCGGATCGATTTCGCGGCGACTTCGTCGAGCGTCATCGCGATGATGCGCAGGCCGCGCTCGATCGACAATTGCCCCTGCGCGAGGTGGTTGTACATCAGCGAGGCCGTGCCGTCGGTCAGCGTCGGCGCCGCGCCCGCTTCGGTCGCCGCGGGCAGCGCTTCCTCGACGCGGTCGAGCACGTGCCGCAACTGGCTCAGCGGATTGCGCATCTCGTGCGCGATGGACCCCGCGAGCGCCTGCAACGCGCGGTTCTTTTCGACGAAGATGCGTCCCTTGCTGATCGCATGACTGAACGCCATGCTGCACAGGACGACCACCGGCAGCAACGCGAGATTGGACTTGTCCTGCGCGCTCAGAACGACCGGCGTCGGCGCGCTCAATACGCCGGCGAGCCCGCCGGAAAACACGCCAATACCGATGCAGGTTATCAGCAGCAGGGGGTTGTCGATACACAGCGCCAGAATGAAGATCATCATGACCTCGGTCATCATCCACATCGTGGAGAAACCGTTTCTGACGGTCAGAAACGTGCAGACGAACGGCAGCACGTAAATCAGACAGCAATGCCAGTAGATCAGCAGCGCGGGGTTGTAGCGCCTCGGCCAGCGCGCCTGGAACAGCAGTGGAACGCAGACGGCCGCCGCGCTGAGCCGCAGCAGCAGGTTGTCGTAAGGCTGCGGAAGGATGTAGGTCCAGACGACGTAATAGATGGGGTGACACAGGAGGCCGAGTGCGCCTCCCCATCGAATTGCGAACCTGCTTCGTTCCAGCATATCCCGCATGCTTTCGCGCGGTATCGCCATCAGGCCTCCGAGTTCATTAGGAACCCATCATTTCATGCGTATTGAATCGCTGTGATTCGACGCCTTCGGCGAGCGAATCGCCGTTCTTGCCGTGAAACGGTCCGACCGAAAAGCCATACTTCTTCAGCAGACCATGAGTATAAGAGACCGACCACACGGGCGGGCTGCCAATGATGAAATCGGAGGCGATACCTTCCTGCCATGCCGAATAGCCTTCGGCGAAGCAGGTATAGCAGTCGCGGGTGGATGGCAGCCTGAACGGGAACGCGGTGTCGAGTCCGGCGGGCCCGCGCGCGAAGCATTCAATATAGAGCGTATGACCGCGAGAAGCGAGTTCCGCTGCGACGCTTGCCGCGCGCGGATGCGAGTCGTCGATCCAGAATTGCGCGCGTTTGAGATCGGCCGCGCTCAGGTAAGGCACGCTCGTGCTGCTCGCGAGAATCGCGCCGTCGAAGTCCGGCAGCGGCGTGTCCGGGCTGAACGTATGCACCGAGACTTTCGATTTGCCGAGCAGGTCCGACGCGAGCAGCTCGTTCGCCTGATCGATCAGCAGGTTGATCTTGTCGGGCAGATCGATCAGCACCAGCTCCTTCGGCGCATCCTTGTAGAGCAGATACTTCGCGACCGTCGTGCCGAGCCGGCCGGCCGCGCCGAACAGCGCGAGCTTCGTGTTGCCGAGCTCGAGGTCGAGCTGTTCGCAGCAATGGATCGCCCAGTCCTTCAGCATCGCCGCGGTCGCCGCGTGGCCCGTCGTGATGTGAGGCGGCTTGACCGGCCGGGGCAGCGCGCCGTAGTTGCACGCGTAGGGCGTCGACGCGCCCATCGCGACCATGTTCAAGCCCGCCTTTCGGGCGAGCTCGAGCGCCGGAAAGAATTGCGTCTCGCGAAAGCGCTTGATGCCGCGCGGGCTGCCGAGCCACATTTCGAGCGGCACCGGGCAGGCGATATTCGCGCCGATCACCTGCGCGCCCGAATAGATCGGCGATGCGATGAAAGGCCTGGTTTTCCACAACTCCTCTTCGAACGATTCGCTTCGTTCGCGAACGTTGTGAAAAGAAAATGAAAGGGTTTCCCAATCGGTCGCGTGGAACAGAAAGCCGACTCCCCCCTGACGGGCCGGCAGGCTATCCCGGATCTGTTCCGGGTGAATTTCGTGCTTGAGCGCAAGCGGTGCACTATTCCGATGCAAAAGAAGTCCGGTTGGCTCGTTTGAAACAGGCGACACGTCTTTAAGGAGAGCGGTTTTCATTGGTTTTTCCGTGGTTTTGATTAGACGCTGGAAAAGTCAGCGCGCGGCGTGGCCAGCCGGTTGGACCGGCGACCCTTCAACTCTAGAGAAATCCACACTGATATGCCCGTCTGTTCGTGCACACAGCATTCACGAGC
This sequence comes from Paraburkholderia sp. 32, assembly GCF_050435345.1. Taxonomy (NCBI): domain Bacteria; kingdom Pseudomonadati; phylum Pseudomonadota; class Betaproteobacteria; order Burkholderiales; family Burkholderiaceae; genus Paraburkholderia; species Paraburkholderia sp. 32. Next base: position 2,978,115 of record NZ_JBNDKD010000001.1, on the reverse strand, counting down.
GGTCCATAACGGGTTGCCCGCCGGGTGGAGGGCGGCTTTGGGCAAACTTTTGAAGGATTACGGCAGAAGTTTCGATGTATTACGGCGCGTCGTGGGCCGTCATCGAATCGAAAAGGGCCGCTCGGCGGCCCTTTGCTTGCATGCCGGGCGAATTCCGGATTAGCGTGTGATGCTATAGCCGATTCGCGCAATCCAGCGATGCTGGTTGTAGTCGAGAATGTCCTCGCCATAACCGCTGAAGAAGCCGAGCCACAGATAACCGCCCCAGCGGCTATTGATCAGCTTCGCCAATGGATAGGTGAACTGCGTATCGACGCTGCCTTTGCCGCCTTGCGTTCCTTTGCGCAGCGTCGTGTCCAATTGCGCGCCGTCGGGGCTGCCGTAGATGAACCGCAGGTCCACGTAGCCGCGGTAGTCGGCGATGTCGTGGTTCTCGCCGGCGATGTGCGTATAGTAATAAATCTTCGGCTGGATGGTCAGATGGTAGCTGTGGATGTCGCCGAAATCCCAGATCGGCTTGAGGAACACATAGTCGACGCCGCGCGATTCCGGACCGTCGCGTCCATTCGATTCGTGTTCGTAGCCGGCCATCACGCCCATTCTGCTCCACCACGTGCTCTTCCAGCCGGTGTCTTCGAGGTAATAAAAGAGTGCCGGCATATAGCTGGTGTCGCGGAACGGCGCCGAGTACTTCTTGAGATCCCACAGCGAGGTTTGCGTATAGGCGAAGTACAGGTTGTCCGCGAAACCACGCGAGCGCGGGTCGTCCGGAACGACGAGGCGGAACTTGAAGCTGAGCTGGAATTTCGCGAGGGACTCGCTACCGCCGCCATCGGCGAAATACATCGGTTCGAAGGCGGAGAAGCGGCTCAGGAAAGTGTTGATTTGCGGCACGGGCGCATCCGGTCGTGATGGCGCGGGCGACGACGCGATCAGGCTCGTCGACGACGGTGCGCCGCTCGCGGTGCCCGCCGCCGTTGCTCCATTGGCGCTCCCGGCCGACGCGAGCGCCGCGTCCTTGCCGGAGCGCGGCGGACGCGTCAGCAGCACGTACGATGGCGACACGTCGAGATCCGGCACGTCGATCTGCATCGCGCCGCGCGCCCATTCGGGCCACGTGCCGGTATAGCGCACTGCCTTCAGTTCGCCGGCGGCGAGCTTCAGATGCTCGGGTGCGCCGCGTTCGCGCGTGAGCGCGAGCCGATGCGGTACCACGTCGGTATTGCTGATCGCGATATTCAATTGCGCCGGCACGTCGACTTCGGTGCCACCGGGTTGATCGCCGGCATAGACGATCGTCACTTCGAGTGGACTGCTCGATAGCGCTTCGCGCGGCGGACGCAATACGGAAACGCCGGCGACGCTATACACGGAGTAGCTGCCGAGCACCAGCGCAGTCATGCAAAGCGATAACCGGGGGAGAAGCCTGGAAAGCGAGCTGGAAACGGAGCCGGAAAGCGGACTTGAAGATAATCGGGAAACACGCGAGCGGTGGCTGCGAACGGCGGACTGGCGGTCTTTCCTCACGCGAGACATCGATCGATTCCGCACACGAAGCTCCTGGTGGTCTACGAGTTCAGGTCGCAAAGAGACGATAGCGTTAATGCGTGCAATTGGGTAGAAAATCGCGGCCGCCGTGTTTCATTGCGGAAATGGCGACGCATGCCGGTTCCCGCTATCTGGCGTTCTGCTCATTCTGCCAGTGCGATTACGGATTGCGTGAGTGGAAAAATGAATTAGGAGCGCTATCGGTGCAAATAGCGGGGGGAAGTGGGGATAATGCCGGTGTGTCGTTGCATTTGCGCAACGAAGGCTTAAATGTCAAATCGATTGTCATTCGCGACCCGGTGTATTCCCGCGGTCGCCTCAGTCATTTCCGTTATGGCAATTGCGCGTCAATTGGCGATTCGCTTTCGTGACAATTCGTTGCGCGGCCAATGCGGCGACTGAATGCTTTCTTCAATAGGCGAATTTCCGGTATTGCTCCGGCGCGCTTGCATTGTCGAGTTCGCTCACGCGCGGCATATGGCGCAGCAGGCGTTTCGCCCGTGGCGCCAATTGCTGATAGACGGCGCCGGGTACGTCGATGTGGACTTCCGAAGCGGCCCACGGTTGTCTCCTTTATCGAATCGTCTGGGGATGCCTGAGATACCTGAAGTTGCCTGGATGTGCAGCTCATTGCCTCGGCGAGACCAGCAGCGACACCGGCACGCCGTGACAATCGACCTCCGCGAGAACCGTCGCGCCGAGCTCGGCGCCCGACCTGGTGGGCGCGTCGAACGGGCTCGCGTCGTGATCGATGCGCAGAATGTTCAGCGGCCAGGAGGGCCGCGTCAGCCGCTCGTGCGCGAACGCGCCGACCCACAGCGGCGCCGCGGAGGTGCCGTTGTCGACCGCGTAGCCGCTCGGCCAGAAGCGAAGCACGTAGCGTTCCTCGCGCGAATTGCCCGGTCGCATGAAGACCAGCGACGACGGCACGCCATTGTTCAGCTTCGGCAGCACCGGCAGCGACACCGCCGCGACGTCGGGCGAAGCGAGCGACAGCAGGCTGTGCGCGGACACGTCGGTGCCCTCGACCCAGCCCTGCGCGCGCAACTGCTCGCGTATCGAAGCGGGCTCGGAGACCCATTGCAGCGTCAGCGGCTCCTTGCGATCGCCGCCCATGTCGGAGCGAAAGCACGGCAGCCGCTTCCACCCGGAGAGCTTCCACTGCGTCTGCGTGAACTGCACGGGGGGTGGTTGCGGCGCGCCGTCCGGCGGCGTCGGCATTGCGAGGCCGAGCTGCAGGCCGACACTGAGCGCTACGACCGCGAGCACCACGAGCGGCATGAAACGGCGCGGCGGCGGCGGCTGCGGATGCCTCCAGATCGCCGTCAGCGCAATCAGCGCGACCCACACATACGCGAGCGCCGCGCCGCCGATCGCGTCGGACACCCAGTAGCGGCCGAAGTAGACGCCCGCGAGCGCGACCACGATCACGACGATGATGCTGGCGCCGGCAACCAGCACGCCTCCGAGCTTACCGATCCGGCGCGCGAGCAGAAACGCGAGAAAGCCGTAGATGATCACCGTCGCGGCGACGTGATTGCTCGGAAACACGAAGTGGCCACTCATGAGTTCGTTGGGCGGGGCGCGGCGCATCGCGAGTTGCAGGCCGAGAATCAGCAGCTGCGAAAACACGACCGCCGCGAGCCAGTAGACGATCGTGCGCCAGCGCCGCTCCCACACCATCCACAGGGCGACCGTGACGACCAGCGCGAACAGTGTGATGCCGCTGCCGAGCGTCGCGAGCGCCGCGAGCAACGTGTCGCCCCACGGCGTGCGTATCGATTGCAGAAAGTGATAAACGGACAGGTCGATGGTCGTCAGCGGATCGCCGCTGACGACGTCGTCAAGGATCCCGAAGAAAAGCGCGCCGGCCACCAGCACGATCAGCGACGTCGCGAGCAGGTGGGTCGCATCGGGCGTGTCGGGGTCGAGCATGCGGCGCGCGATGCGGCCGAGCGGACCCGGATGGCGGCATGCCCAACTGCCGAGATGACGGCCTGCCGCGCTCGACCAGGCATTCGCGTGCGACACCAGAAACCCAGCGCCGCGAAAGCTGAGCCACACGATGCACGCCAGCATCGCGATGATCACGACGAGCCGGAACGACACCGCCCCCGCGAGCAGCACCGACGCGCCGAACACGACGCCGGGCAGGATGTGCGCGGGCGCCCACAGCAGCGCGGAGAGCACGTTGATCGAGAGGAAGCGCAGCGGCCGCATGCCCATCATGCCCGCGACGACCGGCACGATCGCCCTCAGCGGGCCGATGAAGCGGGCGAGCACGACGCTCTTCGCGCCATGCTTCAGAAAGAAGCGCTGGCCCGCGTCGAGTACGCCGGGGTGTGCGCGGAACGGCCACAGCGTGACGATGCGCTCCCTGTAGCGAGCGCCGAGCCAGAAGCTGGCGCCGTCGCCGGCGACCGCGCCGACGATCGCCCACACGAAGACCCAGGCAAGGCTCAGCGAGCCGGTGCCCGTCAGCGCGCCGGCGAGGAACATCGCGGTGCTGCCGGGGACGAAGGTGCCGATGACCGCGATCGCTTCGAAAAAAGCGGCGAGGAAAACGACCGCGAGCATCCACGTCGAGTGGCCGGCGAGCAGATGCAAAAGGTGGATGTAGGCGTGCTCCATCGTGCGCGATCGGCCGTTCGGGCGTAACGATCGATCATAACGCGCACGGACACGCCGTGGGCGCGGGCGGGAGCGGCGCCGCTGCATCGGTCGCGCGATCGGCTCAGAATAGATATCGTGCTCGGCGGATCGATGCGATTGGGGGTGGCTATGAAGACAGCAACAGGTGGGATCGTGTGGTCGGCGTTGCTTGCGGCCCTGTTGACGGTGGGGGCCGCTGCAACGGTAGAGGCCCAGCAACCGGGCAATCCTGGCGGCAGCCAGAACGGCACTCATGCGGGCACGAACGCGGGCACCAGCGGGGGCAGCGGCAATGCGGCTGTCGGCGGCGCGATGGGCATCGGTACCGGCGTCAGTCCGAGTGCCATGCCGGGGCCCGGCATGTCGGCGGGCGGCTCGTATGGGCTCGGCTCGGGTGGCGCGACCGGCTCGGGCGCCGCGCTCAACAACAGGCGCGCGAACGGCACGGCGCTCTATATGAATCCCGACCCACGCGCGCCGAACGTGACCGGCCGCGCGGCGCCGCCGCGCTAGTGTGGCGCGGATAGAATGCAGGTCCGATCCGACCAAAGGGGAAGCGAATGGCGCACGGCGAGCACAAGTACCACGTATCGGTGAAATGGACCGGCAACCGCGGCAGCGGTACCTCCGGCTACCGCGACTACGACCGCGATCACGTGATTTCTTCCGGCGGCAAGCCCGACATTCCGGGCTCGTCGGATCCGGCGTTTCTCGGCGACGCGACGCGCTGGAATCCCGAGGACCTGCTGGTCGCGTCGGCGAGCGCGTGTCACAAGCTGTGGTATCTGCATCTGTGCTCGGAGGCGGGCATCGCCGTGCTCGACTATCGCGACGACGCCGAAGGCACGATGCTCGATACTGCGCAGGAAGGCCGCTTTTCGCAGATCGTGCTGCGCCCGCGCGTGACGATCCGCGCGAGCGGCGATGTCGAGCTGGCCACGCATCTGCATCACGTCGCGCATCAGAAGTGCTACGTCGCGAACTCCGTCAATTTTCCGATTCTCTGCGAGCCGGTGGTGGAGACGGACGCGCGTTAAGGCGCATGCGGCGGCGCGAAGCGTGCGAGCCGGCTGGCGAGCGGGGCGCCGGCCAGACGCTCGCTAGCGCTCAACGATTGCCGTCGAGCAGATCGCCGAGCAGTTCGTCGAACGCGGCTTGTGCGTCTTCGAGTTCCTGCAGCGCGGCGTCGAAAGTCTGCAACGCAAATTGCGAGGGTTTGCCGCTGCCTGACGGCGGGAATTGCGATTGCAGCGACGCGAACGCGGTCTGCACCCGCTTGGTGGCGGTCAACACGCGTTCCATTGCGGCGGTTTCTTCGGCTCGCGCCTTGTCGTGATCCATGAGAACTCCGGGGTCGTCGGGTTGCGTCGGAACGGCTCGTGCCGCTTCAAAAGGGGACTAAAGGGGGGACTATGCCACGTTCGCGCTCAGGACAGCGGCAGACCGCCAAACGCTTTCACTTCGCGCAACGATAAGGCCGATTCCACCGACGTCACGCCCGGCAGGCCGCGCAGTTCGTCGCGCATGAACGTGCCGTAGTCGTCGAGGTCGCGCGCGACGATCTGCAGGATGTAGTCGGCGCTGCCCGACACGTTGTGGCACGACAGGATCCGCGGGATCGCCTGCACCTCGCGCTCGAAGCGCGTGGCCACCACGCGGTCGTGCACCGCGAAGCGCACGAGCACGAACGCGATCACGCCCAGACCGAGCCCGGCGCGCGACAGCACCGCGCGGTAGCGGTCGATGTAACCATCGTTCTCCAGACGTTTCAGACGCCGCGCGCAAGGCGTCTCGCTGAGGCCGACCATCTCGGCGAGACGCGCATTCGACATGCGGCCGTCGTTTTGCAGCGCTGCGAGAATCGCGCGATCGGTTTTGTCGAGATCGTCCGTGGGCATGGTCGGGAGGGGGGCTGCAGGGTGGTGGAAGGCGTCGCCAGATGTCGAAATATTAGCGCATTCCGCTATTTTTTGAATGCGGAGGACTGAAAGTCGCCAGCAAACGCTCCGCATCCGATAGCAACATGGAGTCTCGAACAACAAGGAGGCGCCGATGATTTCCGCTCACCTGCTGGCCGTCTACGTGGCGGCATTGATTGTCGTTTATGCGGTGCCCGGGCCGGACATGGCGCTGATCCTGCAAACCAGCATCGCGCGCGGCGTGCGCAGCGGCTTTGCGGCCGCGGCGGGGCTCGGCGTATCGCGCGCGACGCACGTGACGCTGTCGGCGTGCGGCATGGCGGCGCTGCTGCGCAACGCGCCGTGGCTGTACGACGCGGTGCGCTATGCCGGCGCCGTCTATCTCGCGTGGGTGGGGATTCAAATCTTCCGCTCGCCCGGGTTCGCATTGCCGGCCGGGTCGCGCGACAAGCAAGCGGCCGGCGCGCCGCGAGTGGAATCCACTGCTTCGAGCGATGCGGGCAATGCGGTGCGGCCGTTGCGGACCGCGTTCGTCAAAGGTCTGCTGACGAACCTGCTCAACCCGAAGGCGCTACTGTTCTGCTCGGTGCTGTTGCCGCAATTCGTGCGGCCGGAAGCGGGGCCGGTAGCGTGGCAGATGATCGAGCTTGGTGTCGTGCTGCTCGTGATCGGCGCATGCTTCGACGCGTTGTATGCGATCGGCGCTGCGCGCATCGCCAACTGGATGCGCGTCCATCCTTTGGCGCAGACCGTACAACGGTGGACCTTCTCGGCTGCGTTGATCGGCTTCGCGCTGCGGCTTTCGCTGGATTGAAACTCGGAGCAGGCTTTTGCATTCGTCGCGCGTGCGCATACAGCCGATGCAAAGGCCGCGGTGCCAGGTGATTGTGTTAATAAAGCCGATAGCGCAGCCGGCCGCGCGCACGCGCGGCGACACAACCACCTTCTCACGCTCATCGATGCAAACCTTCCTGCTGTATGTCGTGACCGCTGTCGCCGAGATTCTCGGCTGTTACCTGCCGTGGCGCTGGCTAAAACAGGGCGGCTCCGCGTGGCTGTTGCTGCCAGGCGCGGCAAGCCTCGCGCTATTCGCGTGGCTGCTGACGCTGCATGGCACCGCAGCGGGCCGCGTGTATGCGGCCTACGGCGGCGTGTACGTGGCGGTCGCGATTGCGTGGCTGTGGGTCGTGGACGAGGTGCGGCCCACGCCGTGGGACGCGGCAGGCGTCGCGCTGACGCTGGCCGGCATGGCGGTGATCGCATTCCAGCCGCGCCTGCACGCGTGAGGGCGGCCGCGCGATCGACGACCCGCCTGCTCCGTTTACTGCTGCATCCCGCCCAGATAGTCGAGCTTACCGAGCTCGACACCGTTATGACGCAGGATGTCATACGCGGTCGTCACGTGGAAATAGAAGTTCGGCAGCACGAAACCGAACAGATATGACGCTCCGGTGAACTCGATCGAACCCGTCCGCATTTTCAGCGTGATGGTGCGGCTTTCCGAACCGTCGATCTGCGCCGCGTTGAATTCCTTCAGGTAATCGATCGTTTTCTGGATACGGGCCTGCAGTTCATCGAAAGTCTGCTCGACGTCGTCGAACTTCGGCGGCTCGACGCCGGCGAGGCGCGCCGCGCAACCCTTCGCGGTATCGCTCGCGATATACACCTGGCGCACGAACGGCAGCATGTCCGGCGCGAGCCGGGCATTCGTGAACACCGACGGTTCGATCTGCTTCGCGGCCGCGTGCGCTTCGGCCTTGCCCAGGATGGCCTGCAGGTTCGTGAGGCCGCGAATCAGCACAGGCAGTGATGCTTGATACATCGAAATTGACATGGGTTCCTCTGATTTCTCGATCGTGCGCGCAGGCGGCGCGCGCGGCAATGAAACGGCGGGAATGCCGCTTGAGCATCATAGCGTGTCGCATCCACGCCGCGCATTAGACCCTGGCCATGCGGACGACTGTCGCGCTGGCCGGAACTGTGTTCGAATGCTTTGGTCGGACGCTTGGACGAAGTTCTTGAACAACCCCTGCCGCGTATCGCCACGATGCGCTTCATGCAGGCGCGTGGCGTGCCTGGCCGCCGCCGGGCCGCGCGGTCGTGCATGACCGCGTGCCAAGCCACGCTAAAAGGAGAGTCGATACCATGGTCACCAAGCATCCATTGCCGGGCAGCGAGCGAAAGGTCGCGCAGGGCACGACGGTCATCGGGCAATGCGATCCCGCCGAGCGGATCGAGGTCTTCGTGATGCTGCGCCGCCAGCAGCAGGCGCAGTTCGACGCCTTGATGAAACGCATCGAAGCCGGCGACGCGAGCGTGAAGCCGCTGTCGCGCGAGGCGCTCGCCCAGGACTACGGCGCCGCGCCCGATGACATCGCGAAGGTCCGCGCGTTCGCGGCCGCGCATGGGCTCACCGTCGCGCGCGAGGATCCGGCGGCGCGCTCGGTGCTGCTGAGCGGCACGATCGCGCAATTCCAGAGCGCGTTCGAGGTCAAGCTCGAGCTCTACCGGCATCACGCGGCCGGCCAGTTCCGTGGCCGCACCGGCACGATCAGCGTGCCGGACGATCTGCATGGCGTCGTGGAGGCGGTGCTCGGACTCGACAACCGGCCGCAGGCGCGTCCGCACTTTCGCATCCGGCCGCCGTTCGTGCCGGCGCGCGCCGGGCAGACCTCGTACTCGCCGCCGCAGCTCGCCTCGCTCTACCAGTTTCCGCAAGGCGACGGCGGCGGTCAGTGCGTCGGCATCATCGAGCTCGGCGGCGGCTACAACACGTCGGACCTCAAGACCTATTTCTCGAGCCTCGGTGTAAGCGAGCCGACCGTGACCCCGGTCGGCGTCGATCAGGCTGGCAACGAGCCGAGCGGCGATCCGAACGGGCCGGACGGCGAGGTCACGCTCGACATCGAGATCGTCGGCGCCATCGTGCCGGGCGCGGCCATCACCGTGTACTTCACGCAGAACAGCGACGCCGGCTTCATCGACGCGGTGAGCCGCGCGGTGCACGACACAACTAACAAGCCGTCGGTGATCTCGATCAGTTGGGGAGCGCCGGAATCAGTGTGGACCAGCCAGTCGATGCAGGCGCTCAACAGCGTACTGCAATCGGCGGCGGCGCTCGGCGTGACCATCTGCGCGGCCTCGGGCGACAGCGGGTCGAGCGACGGCTCGGGCGGCGGCGACGCGGTCGACTTCCCGGCGTCGAGCCCGTATGTGCTCGCCTGCGGCGGCACGCACCTGAGCTCGTCCGGTTCGGCGATCACGCGCGAGGTCGTGTGGAACGACGGCGAGCAGGGCGGGGCCAGCGGCGGCGGCGTGAGCAGCGCGTTTCCGGTGCCGGCGTGGCAGCGGGGTTTGTCGGTCACGGCGACGGGCGGCGGCGGCCAGCCGCTCGGCGGGCGCGGCGTGCCGGATGTCGCGGGCGATGCCTCGCCGTTGACCGGCTACGACGTGCTGGTCGACGGAATGCAAACGGTGGTGGGGGGCACCAGCGCGGTCGCGCCGCTGTGGGCGGCGCTGATCGCGCGCATCAACGCGGCGAAGGGACAGCCGGCCGGCTTCGTCAACGCTAAGCTGTACAAGGCGCCGGGCGTCTGCAACGACATCACGCAGGGCAACAACGGCAGCTTCGCGGCGTCGAAGGGGTGGGATGCCTGCACGGGACTGGGCAGCCCCAATGGCGGGAAGGTGGCGGGCGCACTATAGTCTGCAACACAGCGCATAACACAACAACGAGACGTAAGAACGAGGACGCATGGCAATTAAAACGAACCCTTGGAGCGATCATGACGAATACAGAATCAGCTTCCGGTAGCCAGCATTCGCCGCACAACACGCATGCCACGGCCTCGGCAGGCGCGTCCACCGCCACGAGCGCGCCGCACAAGGCCGGCGACCAGCCGCTCTTCGACCCGCTCGCCTATGGCAACGGCCCGGACGATTCGGTTACCGATACAGTCGAGACGGCCGCGATCACGCATCATTCGGTGACGATCGGCGCTCACAAGATCGACTACACGGCGACCGCGGGCCATCTGGTGATCGTCGATCCGAGCAGCTCGCAACCGTCGGCGAGGATGTTCTACGTCGCGTTCACGCAGGACCATCAGAAAGAAGAAACGCGGCCGGTCACGTTTTTCTATAACGGCGGGCCGGGGTCGTCGTCGGTATTCGTGCTGCTCGGCTCGTTCGCGCCGCGCCGCATCAAGACGTCGATGCCGGGGTTCACGCCGCCCGCGCCTTATTCACTCGAAGACAATCCGGACAGTCTGCTCGACAAGAGCGACCTGGTGTTCATCAATCCGGTCGGCACCGGCTATTCGGCGGCGATCGCGCCGAAGAAGAATCGCGACTTCTGGGGCGTCGATCAGGACGCGGATTCGATCAAGCAGTTCATCAAGCGTTTCCTGACGAAGAACAACCGCTGGAATTCGCCGAAGTATCTATTCGGCGAGTCCTACGGCACGGCGCGTAGCTGCGTGCTCGCGTACCGGCTGCACGAGGATGGGGTCGATCTGAACGGCATTACGCTGCAATCGTCGATTCTCGATTACACGCAATCGGGCAATCCGGTCGGCGCGCTGCCCACGGCGGCCGCTGACGCGTGGTATCACAAGAAGCTCGGCGTCGCGCCGCGGCCGACCGATCTCGGCGCGTTCGCCGAGGAGGTCGCGCAGTTCGCGCGCACCGACTACCTGGCCGCGCTGCGCAAGTTCCCGACCACAGATTCCGCGACCACCGAAAAGCTCAGCGAATACACCGGCATCGACAAAACGACGCTGCTCGCGTGGAGCCTCGACATCGCGGGCTACGACAGCCGCGGCAATTCGCTGTTCCTGACCACGTTGCTGAAGTCGCAAGGCCTCGCGCTCGGCGCCTACGACGGCCGCGTGACCGCGATCGACACCGGCATCGCCGGCAAGATCGACCCGAACTCCGGCGGCAACGATCCGACGATGACCGCGGTCACCGGCGTCTACACGACGATGTGGAACGTCTATCTGAACGAGCAGTTGAAGTACACGTCGAACTCGTCGTTCACCGACCTCAACGATCAGGCGTTCAAGTACTGGGATTTCGGCCATATCGATCCAACCGGCGCGCAGAAGGGTCTCGACTCGACAGGCAACATCATTCTGTACACGGCCGGCGACCTTGCCGCCGTGATGGCGCTCAATCCCGACCTCAAGGTGCTGTCGGCGAATGGCTTTTTCGATTTCGTCACGCCGTTCTATCAGACCGTGCTCGATCTGCAGCAGATGCCGCTGGTCAGTCAGCAGGTGCGGCAGAACCTGTCGGCACGGTTCTATCCATCGGGGCATATGGTGTATCTCGATGGCGGTTCGCGCACCGCGCTGAAAGCCGACCTCGCAAAGATGTACGAAGAGACGGTGTCGAACGCGCAGGCGCTCGGGCGCATCCGCGCGTTGCAGGCGCGGGTGGCGAAGTAGAGGCGGCGGGGCGCCCCCACTCATCGCGACGTCGCGCTGGGTTGGTCTGCGCCGGCTCGCGGCGGCTGCCGCGAGCCGGCAAACGCCGCGCCCTCATGTCCGGCTTTTGTACTCATCCATATTGAATGTGTTTTAATTGCCTTGCGAATTGAACTACCGCGTGCCGCCGCCGGCGCGCCGACGAATGAACGCAGGCATCGCAGACACCCATCGGCGCGGTCTTTCCCGCGACACGACCAGCAGCAATGACGCGGCCAACGCGCCGCGGCTCGGACGCACGCGCGTCCTTCGTCCGCGCGTGCGCATCACGCACCGTGCGCTGCTCGTCACCGTTGGCGCACTGCTCGCGCTGCGCATCGGAGATGCCGCCGCGCAACCGAGCGCCATGCTCGACGAACGCGTGAGCCAGCAGTCGATCGGCCAGACGATTTGCCGCCCCGGTTATGCGGAAACCGTCGCGCCGCCGTTCGACGAACTGATGGCGCACAAGGATCGCATGCTTGCCGCACGCGGCATCGATGCGGATGACGTCGCCGCGTTCGCGCTCGACCGCCGTGTGCCGATCATGCTCGGCGGATCGCCCGATGCGCCGGCCAATCTCGATCTATTGCCGTGGTCCGGCCCGCAGGGCGAGCGCCGCAAGGCACGCGCGGCGGCGCTGCTCAAGCGTTGCGTCTGCGAAGGCAAGCTGAGTCTCGCGCAGGCGCAAGCGGTGATCGTCGGCAACTGGTCGGCGGTGTATGCGGGCTTTGGCCAGGCGTCCTGCGACGTGAGCCGGCTCGAGTTCGCGACTCGCGACGACGATGGCGTCGACAGCGAAGACAGCCGACGCGGCGACGCGCATGCCCGCCAGCGTTGAGCGCGCCGCGCGTCCGCACGCTTGCGCATTCCTCGCGGAACCACGGTTCGCTGCCCCTCACTTTTTTCGGAGAAACACGATGACCCATTCCCGTCTCGCCGCCGTCGCGCTGACGATCGGCTGCCTGAGCGGCAGCGCCGCCGCAGTTGCCGTCGCGCCCGCGCATTGCGCGCGCGCCAATGAGCTCGAGATTCGCGGCGACGTGCCCGCGGCGCTCAGCTTCGACGTGTATCGGCAACTGCGCCCGCTGGATGCGCAGCGAATCGCGCTGTTCGAGGCCGCTGGCGAAGTGAAGCGTCTGCCCGACGGCCTGCCGGTATGCCAGATCGCCGATGACGGCGTCGAGGATCCTTCCGCGGTGCTGGTCCGTCTGCCGCACGGTAAGAATGCGTGGTGGGTGAGCGCGGCGAACGTGCAAGCGGCGGACTGATCGGCGCGATTTGGCGCGACCGATTCAGGTACAGTGCATCGACGGGGACGTTTCGCCATTGCCTACGACGCTGCGTCACAGTGTGTTCGCTGTCGAAGCGGGCTATCCTGACAACAGGATGCAATTCGCACAGGAGATTTGAACGATGGCCTTCTACTTGTCATGGCTCGCTATGGGGTTGGCCGGCGCGACCGGCGTGGTCGCACTTCGCGCACTCGGCGCGACTCAGACGAAGCAGCGTGCCGCGCTGCGAGCGGTGCGTATCGCAAGCGCTGACCAACGGACGGACCGCCAGGCGCGGCGAGGGTAGGCCGCATGAACCTGACCGTGCGCAATATCGCCGAATCGTGCAGCGAGCAGGACGTGCGGGAATTTCTGAAGCGCGAGCTCGGCCGTTACGCGAAACACGTCGAGGTGGTGGACGCCGGCAAGCCCGGCGCCTACGCGACGATCGAACTCGACGCGAGCGTGCCGTATGTCGGCGACGTGATCGCGCGGCAGATTCACGGCAAGCAACTGGGTGGCCAGCCGCTCGAAGCGAGCGCCGATCTGTTCAGCGACGAACCGCCGCCCGAGCAGTAAGCGCCGCGGATGGTGCAGTAAGCTCTATTGTTTTCGAAGGCGGTGGACAGGCGCGACGACGCGCGCATGTCCACCGCCTTTATTCGTTTGAGAGCGCCGTTCGCGGCCGCATCATTGCACATCCGGCGACGCCGGCCAATCGAACGGCGTATACGGCAGCGCCCGCTTGTGACGCGTCGCGTTGTAAAACTCCAGGACCACGTCACGCACGGTATCGCTGACAGGCTTGCCTTCGAGAAAATCGTCGATCGCGTCGTATGGGATGCCATATGCGTCTTCGTCGGGACGAAGCGGCCGCAGCATCTCGAGGTCGGCGGTCGGCACCTTATGCGCCAACGCGTCGGGCGCGCCGAGCGTATTCGCGACCGCACGCACGCGGCGCTTGCTGAGCCCGGCGAGCGGCAGCACGTCGGCGCCGCCGTCGCCGAACTTCGTGAAAAAGCCCATCACCGATTCGGCCGCGTGGTCCGTTCCGATCACGACGCCCGAGCGCGCGCCAGCCACCGCGTATTGCGCGATCATCCGCTGGCGCGCCTTGATATTGCCGTGCACGAAATCCCGCTGGGATTCGTCCTTGAACGACACGCCGCTTTTATCGAGCGACTCGAGCATCGCATCGGCTGCGGGTTTGATATCGATAGTCAGATTTTCGTCGGCGCGAATGAAGCGTAATGCCTCGAGCGCATCCGCTTCATCGCGTTGTTTGCCGTAAGGCAGACGGACGGCGACGAAACTCGCGTCGTAATGGTTCGCCCGCAAACGCTCGACCGCGAGTTGCGCGAGACGCCCGGCCGTAGTCGAATCGACGCCGCCGCTAATGCCGAGCACATAAGTTCTCAGGTGGCTGTTGCGCAGATAGTTCGCCAGAAAATCGACCCGGCGCTCGATTTCGCGGCTTGCGTCGAATTCGGCGGCGACGTGCATTTCGGTCGCGATGCGGGCCTGGCGCGCGGCTGGATCGGATTGAGCCATGATCGTTGTTGTCCTCGCGAGAGAAAAAGCGATTGAAGTGGCTTGAAACAGATTGCAAGCAGGTTGAAAAACGGCGTGAGTATCGGCACGTGCCGCCGTCTTCTGTCTACCTTTCGTCGAACGAAATCGTATATTGCCTTTTGGGGTTTGATTTTCCGATGACCGATTTAATTGCGTATTAATTGCGTTTTCGCTGGCATGTCGATTGTCGAAAACTAGCCGATCATTTTTGAAGAGTTCGCAGGTTAGAAGGTATTTTCATCGACACGCCTCGCTTCGCTGAGTAACATCGGTCGTGCCGAACGCCGCAGGGACCCGGCGTGCGATCAATAATAATCATGTTTGCTCCAAGACGCGATGAGATACCCAGATCGGCCTTGCCAGCCTGGATTGAACCGCCTGAGGATTTGCGCGTGGGTTTGCGCAGCCGTCGTCTCGAGTGCCGGTGCGATGGCGGCGCCGGTTCATGCGGCGGCGCCCGGTAGCGCTCAGTCACCTGCATCCACGACATCAGCGGCGCATACGGTGAATCTGGCCAATCCGGGCAACGCATGGAATGGCGCGAGCCGGCCGTTGCCCACGATCGACGCCGCCACCATCGCCGCGCCCGACGCGGCTGGCGTCGTCGATCCGCGCCGCGCGTTCCTGCTGCGCGACGTATTCGCGCGGGACGTGACGCGCCGGCTCAGACTGCCCGTCGCGGCGCAGCGAGCGTACGCCGATCGTCTGGAGACGGCGCTCAATGAGAACGAGCTTGGCAATCTGTCGGGCGAGTACGTGGTGCTCGTCGATCGCAATGCGAACGTGCAGGCGCTCCTGATTTACTTCCGCCCGGCGCCCGCCGACAACTGGCAGATGATCGGCGCATCCCCCGTATCCACGGGACGGCCCGGCGAGTACGACCACTTCATCACGCCGCTCGGCGTGTTCGAACATACGCCCGACAACATGGATTTTCGCTCCGAGGGCACGCAGAACGAAAACCATATTCGCGGCTACGGACGGCGCGATATGCGCATCTTCGACCTCGGCTGGGCGCTGGGTGAGCGCGGCTGGGGCAAGGGCGGCATGTCGCAGATGCGCTTCCAGATGCACGCGACCGACCCCGAGCGGCTCGAACCGCTGCTCGGCATTCGTCATTCGAAGGGCTGCGTGCGGATTCCCGCATCGCTGAACACGTTTCTCGATCGCTACGGGATTCTCGACGCAGCATATGCGCAGCTCGTCGATTCCGGCCAATCGCTGTGGGTGCTGAAAAGCGACCGGCAGATCATGCCGTGGGCGGGGCGTTTTATCGTCGTGGTCGATTCGCAGCGCAAGAGTCGGCCGGCGTGGTCGCCAGCACCGGGCGCGGTTGCGCGAGCGAAAATGCCCGCGCGCGCGGATACGGCCGACTGACGGGCGCTTGGTGGCGATGCTGGCGCGCGGCGCCCCTCACGACCTCGCCAACAACACGCCAGCCAGCGCGACCGCAAATCCGGCGATCTGCACTGGCAGCAGCGTTTCGCCGAACCCCAGATAGCCTTCGAGCGCGGCAAGCGGCGGCGCAAGAAACAGCAGAGCAGTCGCGCGCGCCGCATCGCCGCGCCGGACCATCCAGACGAGCAACGTGACGCTGATGCCGGACAGCATCACGATGCCCCACGCGAGCGATGCCCACAGCGTCGGCGACGCGATCCAGCGATGCTCACCGAGCGCCAGCGCCAGCACCCCAGCGACGATCGCCGCGCCGACGTTCTGCACGGCGCTCGCGCTGCGAATATCGGCCTTCGCGAGCGAGGTCTTCTGGAACAGCGTGCCCGCCGTGATCGCCCCCACCGCGACGATCGATATCAGCACGACCAGCCACGCGGGTGCGTTGCCGTGCGTGGGCGGCGTCGCGGCAGCGAGCTTCGGCGCGAGCACCAGCACGACGCCGGCGAGGCCGAGCGCCATGCCGCTCCAGCCGCGCCGCGACAAGCGCTCGCCGAACAGCGGCGCGGCGACGGCGGCCGTCGCGAGCGGCTGCAGCGCGCCGAGCAGCGCCATCACGCCGGCGCTCAGACCTTGCGCGACGGCCCAGTAGCCGGCGCCGAGATAGACGCCTTGCAGCAGCGCGCCCGCGGCCAGGTGCTTGCCGAAGTCGCGTCCGGTCGGCCAGGCTGCGCGCGCGACCAGCGTGGCCAGCGCGAAGACCAGCGCGGTGCCGCCGAAGCGGGCAAGCAGAAACAGATTGGGATCGGCGTAAGGCGTGATCGCGCGGGCGACCACGAAACCGGTCGACCACAGCACGACGAAGACGGCGGCAAGAAAGGAAGCGAGCATCGAGGCGGGAGGCGTGAAAAAGCCGCCATGTTGGCGGCACGGGCGGCGCGCGTCTTGTTCAAAGCTGCAAGGCGCGCGCGGGACCGTCACCACGCGAGCAGCGTCATCCCCGCTCCGAGCACGCCGCCACAGACGACGCATGCCCACAGCAGCCAGCGCGTGCGCCGGTATTCGCGCGCGAGATCCGCGAGCAGTTGCGCGTTCTGCTGCGGGGTGCCGGTGCGATCGTGCTGCTGCAGATAGCGCACCGCCAGTTGCGGCACGCGCGGCAGCATATGCGCGAGATGCGGCAGCTCGTGTGACAGTCGCTTGAGCCAGCCCCGATGATCGAGATCGCGTCGCGCGATATCGGCGAGCACGCCGCGCGCGATGTTCCATGTATCGATGCCCGGATGCAGCGCCCGCGCGAGCATCTCCGCCTGCTGGAACGAGCGCTGCGCGGTCGCGAGCGCGCCCGGCACGTGGCCGTCGAACCGTTGCACGCCGTGCAGTAGATGGTGAAACAGCGAACCCGCCGAGCGATCCTCGGGCGCCGCCGCGAAGTGCGCTTCGGCGCGCGTGCGCAACTCGGCTTCGAGCAGCTCGGCGCGCGTGTCGTCCGGCACGTGGCCGGCCTCGCGATGCATGTCGGCGAGCCGCCCGTAGTCCTGGTCGAACAACGCGGTCGCGCCGTGCACGAAAAATTCGCGCTCGTCGCTCGACAGCGTCGCCATGATCGAGAACTCCGCGAGCACGAGGCGCCCGAGCGTGTCCGGCTCGATGCTGACGCGCACGCGGCGCGCATCGAGCGTCGCGTGGAAGAAGCCATGCTCGAATGCCTGCTCGGTGACGACCTCGACGATATGCGCGGCGAGCGGCGCCAGCTTGATGCCGTGCGCGTGCAGACCGGGCAGGTCGCTCGCGGACAGCGTGTTGACGCGCTGCATCGTCAGCGTGTGGTCGGTGCACAGCTCCCAAATCACGTCCGGCACGACGATGCGCTTGTCGCCGTCGAAATCGTGGCCGGTCTGGCTCAGATTCGCGGCTTCGGCGCGCAGGTCGAAGCGGCGCAGGATGTCGTCGGTGAAGGTTTGCGCGAGCGCGCGCAACTGCAGCCGGCGCGCGACGCGCGACAGCTTTTCGAGCCAGCGCGCGACCCAGCGCAACAAAGCGAGTTCATCGCCGATCTGTTGCAATTGCTGCGCGCGCACGAGCTTGACGGCGACTTCGTGATGACCTTTGAGCGGCATCGCGAGCCGCGCGAAATGGGTCTGCTCGGCGAAGCCGCTGCGCACCGGCACGAGGTCGACCGCGCTGAACAGCTCGCCGAGCGGCCGGCCGAACGCGCGAGTCAAAGCCAGCGCGGAGTCGTCCGGCGACAGCGGCACTTCCATGTGATCGATGGCGTCCAGCGCGTCATGCAGCGTGCCGCTCGCGAGCTCGGGGCGCCTGGCGAGCGTCTGCGCGAAGCGGCTCGCGAGCGGACCGAGCGCCGGCAGCAGACCATGCAACTGCGCGCCGCTGCGCTCCGACGCATGCACGCGGCCGATCAGTTCGATCATCCAGTGCAGCTTGTGGTCGGGCGGGGCGGCGAGCCAGATCAGGCGCGCGCCGTAACGCAGCGCATGGAACAGCAGCAGTAGACGGCGAAACAGTGGCGGCATCGGCGGTTCGGTTGACGGGCGAGGCGTTGTGCGCGGGACTCGGCCGGGCGGCGGCGTTGCGTTCGCCGCATGGCCGGCGAGTCCAGCCGTCAAGGTTAGCAGGTCGGCGCGATGGCTGGCGTGTTCGCGCGCAAGGGCGGCTCGATGCAAGCCGAGCGCGCCATGAACGCGCCCCCACGCCACCCTGAGCGCCACCTGCACGCCAGCACCGACGACGCGCAATACGCGTAATACAATACGGCGGCCTTCCTCAACCACGGCGAAACCCAAGCGTGCCGGCTTCCGGCCTTCTCAGATGCTCGCAGAACAACGTCATCAATACATCCTCGCGCAAGTCGCAAAGAACGGCGCGCTGTCGGTCGCCGAACTGGTGCGCGAACTGAACGTATCGCGCGAAACGATCCGTCGCGACCTCAACGCGCTGGCCGGCCGCGGCCTGCTCGTGACGACACACGGCGGCGCGTTGTCGAGCGATCGGCGCGAGCCCGATCTCGATACGCGCGAAGCCGAGAACGCCGGTGCGAAGCGTGCGATCGGCGAGCGCGCGGCCGAGTTCGTGCCGGACGGCGCGTCGCTGATCATCGATTCGGGCAGCACCACGCAGTCGGTCGCGCGGGCGCTGCTCGACCGGCATCGGCTGACGGTCTACACCAACGACTGGCGCATCGCGCTGCTGCTCGGCCGACGCAACGACAATCGCGTGACGCTGCTCGGCGGCGAGCTGTCCGATATCGAAGACGCTACCTTCGGCCTCGACACGGTTCAGCAGCTCACGCAGTACCACGCCGATTTCGCGTTCATTGGCGCGGGCGGAATTTCGCCGGACGGCTATCTCACCGACTACAGCCGCATGGCGGCCGAAGTACGCAGCCGCATGATCGCCGCGGCCGACATGGTGGTCGTCGTCGCCGATCATTCGAAATTCGGACGCGTGACGCCGGTGCGCATCAACGGGATCGAGTCGGCGCGGTATCTGGTCACCGAACTGGCGCCCGAGCGCGCGCTTGGCACGGCGATCACCGCGCATGGTCCGGAGATTCTGATCGCCTGAGACGGGCTGGCGGGGCGGTTCCCGCCGCGTTCGTACGCCGCTCGCGCTGAGCGACATTCCGCGCCCGCCAAAATCTAAATACAAAAAAGCCACCCGCCCCCTCCGCATTTTCCCGACGCACCGTGCATACATCGTCATTTTCGCCATGTACGATCCACACGGGATCGGCGCGCGGGGTCCGCTTTGGGGTGGCGCGACGAATTCCATCGGTTGGCGGGAGTTGGCAATTTGTGTCGTTTTTTGGGATTCGGCGCAATCGTCATGGCCTTGTCATCGAAACCTGTGATTCTTGCCGTGCCCGCTCAGGCGCGGCAGGCAGCGCGGGTATGGTAGGGGGCTGTCAGGCAGGCTGGGCGAGAAGCGGCAAAGTTGTCGGCAATCTGCAATCCACGACAGACCGGCGCGGCAACCGCAGCGGGCAACACGCAAGCGGCGCGTGCCGCCGTTCAATCACTACAGGTATGGGTTATCCAGACCGTCTGGTTTTTAGCTTCGGAGAGAGCGACATGAAAAAGACGAATTCCCTTCACGCCGCGGCCGGCCTCGCGCGCAAACTGCTGCCGGCGCTGGTCGCCGCGGCCGCGTTCGGCGGTGCCGCGATGCAGGCTCATGCGGCCGACGCCGTCGTGCTGTACACGGCCGACGGCCTCGAAAATCTGTACAAGGATGTGCTGCCGGCCTTCGAAAAGAAGGAGGGCGTGAAGGTCAATATCGTCACGGCGGGTAGCGGCGAAGTCGTGAACCGCGCGACCATCGAGAAGGATCAGCCGAAGGCCGACGTGCTCGTCACGCTGCCGCCGTTCATTCAGCAGGCCGACCAGAGCGGCCTGCTGCAGGCGTACCAGAGCGCCAACTACAAGAACGTGCCGGCCATCGCGAAGGCGCCGAACGGCGCGTGGGCGACCTTCGTGAACAACTACTTCTCGTTCGCGATCAACCCCGAAGTCACGAAAACCGAGCCGAAGACGTTCGCGGACCTGCTGCACCCGGACTTCACCGGCAAGGTCGCGTATTCGAATCCGGCGACCGCCGGCGACGGCATGGCGGTGATCATCCTGACCTCGTCGCTGATGGGCGAAGACCAGGCGTTCGACTATCTGAAGAAGCTCGAGCAGAGCGCCAAGTTCCACACCAAGGGCACGGGCTATCTCGACGTGCTGCTGTCGCGCAACGAGATCGCGGTCGCCAACGGCGATCTGCAGATGGATCTCGACGACGCGGCCAACGGCGGCCTGTCGCTGAAGCCGGTGTTCCTCGCCGCCACGCCCGGCGGTCAGCCGACCACGTTCCAGCTGCCGTACGCGATCGCGCTGATCAAGAACGGTCCGAACCAGGCCGAGGGCAAGAAGCTGATCGACTATCTGATGTCGACGCAAGTGCAGTCGAAGGTGCCGGACATCTTCGGCATTCCGGGTCGCAGCGACGTGCCGCTCGCCGGCAAGAACGGCGAAGCGGTCAAGCAGGCGATCAGCGGCGTCAAGCTGATTCCGGTCGACTGGAACCACGTGATGGCGAAGAAGGCCGACTGGACCGCGCGCTGGAAGAGCGACGTGATCGGTTCGTCGGGCAAAGAGATCGAAGTGGTCAAGCCGAAGTAAGTCGATTCAGGCGGCGCTTCGCACGTAATGCGCGGCGCCGCATCAGCATTAATCCTGTTGGAGGACGACTCCGGTGAATACGGCCAGTCTCGCTCACCCCACTGCGCCCGGTGCTCCGCTGGATGCGCTCGACGCTGCGCGTTCGGACGCGCCGGGCGGCGTGCAGATCGATCACCTGACGGTGCGCTTCGGCGCGCGCACGGTGCTCGACGATCTGTCGTTGACCATCCGGCGCGGCGAGTTGCTCACCGTGCTCGGGCGCAGCGGCTGCGGCAAGACGACCTTGCTGCGCTTCATCGCGGGCTTCATCGAGGCCGACGGTCTGGCCGGCACGCTGACGGTGGCCGGCCGCGATCTGACGCACATGCCGCCGCACAAGCGCAACCTCGGACTGCTATTCCAGAGCTACGCGCTGTTTCCGCATCTGACGGTATTCGAGAACGTCGCGTTCGGGTTGCGCGCGCGGCGTATTCCGGCGCGCGACGTCGCGCGCCGCGTCGCCGAGGTGCTGAAGCTCGTGCAGCTCGGCGATGCCGGTCACGTGATGCCCGCGCAACTGTCGGGCGGCATGCAGCAGCGCGTGGCGCTCGCCCGCGCGCTCGTGATCGAGCCCGACGTGCTGCTGCTCGACGAACCGCTGTCGGCGCTCGATGCCAATCTGCGCGCGTCGGTGCGCTCCGAACTGAAGGCGCTGCATGAACGCCTGCCGAATCTGACGATCGTCTGCGTGACGCACGATCAGGACGACGCGCTCGTGCTGTCCGACCGCACGCTGCTGATGCGCGATGGCCATATCGCGCAGCTCGGCACGCCGCAGCAGCTGTACGACTCGCCGGCCGACGGCTTCGTCGCGCGCTACCTCGGCGCGGCCAATCTGCTGCCGCCGCAGGTCGCGTTCGGCATGGACGACGCGCGCTACAACGAGCGCGAACGTGTCGCGTGTCTGCGTCCGGAGGCGCTGCGCATCGTGCCGCTCGGAGAGGGGCAGTTGCACGGCGCGATCGCGTCGGTCGAGTGGTACGGCGCGGCCTTGTCGGTATCGGTCGTGCTCGATGCGCTGCCGAACGACCCCGTGCTCGTCACGCTGCAGCGTGGTCTCGGCATGACGCCGGAGAAGGGCGCGCGTGTTTCCCTGCGTTACGAGGCTGGCGATGTCGTCCTTATCAAGCCCTGATACGTCCAACCCGCTCGACCTTGCCGCGCAAGCCGAGGTCGAAGCCGCCGCCGCGCGCCGTCTCGCGAGCGCGGCGGCGCACGCGGCCGCCGTCAAGCGGCGCGAGCGCCTCGCGCAATGGCATCTGCTGTTCATTGCAGTCGTGGTGCTCGGACCGCTCGTCATCTATCCGCTGGTGCGGCTCGTGATGCTGAGTCTGACCGGCGCGCATGGCCTGTCTGGCCACGCGTATGTAACGTTCTTCGGTAACCCCGAAACGCGCGGCGTGATCGGCACCACGCTCGGCATCCTGTTCGCGAGTGCGAGCCTGGCGTCGCTGCTCGGCGTGGCGCTCGCGTCGCTGCTGTTCTTCAAGCCGTTTCCGGGCGCGCGCCTGGTCACGCGCTTTCTCGAACTGTTCGTCGCGTTCCCGTCGTTTCTGGTCGCGTTCACGCTGATCTTTCTGTATGGCTCGCAAGGCTCGGTCAGCATCGGGCTGCAGCGGCTGTTCAATCTGCAGGCGCCGCCGCTCGATTTTCTGTTCGGCATCGGCGGCGTGATTCTCGCGGAAGTCGTGTTCTATACGCCGTTCGTCGTGCGTCCGACGTTGGCATCGTTCGCGCTGCTCGACCAGCGACTGATCGAAGCCGCGCGCAGCCTCGGCGCGAACGGCCTGATGGTCGCGTTCAAGGTGATCCTGCCGCTCGCGTGGCCGGGCATCGCGGCCGGCACGATCCTGTGTTTTCTGCTGACGCTCAACGAGTTCGGCATTCTGCTGGTGCTCGGCAGCGCCCATCTGATCACGCTGCCGGTCGCGATCTACAGCGCCGCCACCGTCGATCTCGATCTGCCGACCGCCGCCGCCGGCGCGGTCGTGATGCTGCTGATGTCGTTGTCGTTGTACGCGTTGTACCGGCGCGTCAATCGTCGCAAGGTGAAAGGAGCCGGTCATGGCCGTTGAACTCGATCCGACCGTGCTGCCGGTCATGCACAAGAAGGGCCGGCCGGTGCGGCACAGCCTCGCGGTGCGACTGCTCGGCGGTCTGTTTCTCGGCTTTGCCGCGCTGCTGTGCTTCTGGCTGTTCGTGCTGCCGGTGTTGGTCGTCGCGCTATCGAGCGTCGCGTCGCACTGGTCCGGCACGATCCTGCCCGACGGCTTCAGCATGCGCTGGTTCGAGCGCCTCGGTTCGAGCGACTTCGACGCGCTGACCACCAGCCTCGAAGTCGGCATGGGCGTCGCGGTGCTCGGCACGATCCTCGGTTTGTGGCTCGCGCTCGCGCTGGAAGGACGCGACCGGCGCGGCCTCGGCGCCGTCATCGACACGATCGCGATGATGCCCAACGGCGTGCCGAGCGTCGTGCTCGGCCTCGCGGTGCTGATCGCGTATCACAAACGGCCGCTCGATCTGTCGAGCTCGGCGGCGATCGTGGTGTTCGTGCAGCTCGCGCTGGTACTGCCGTTCTGCTACCGCTGCGCGGCCGCCGCGCTGCGCCCGGAGGTGACCGTGTTGCGCGAAGCGGCCGCGAGCCTCGGAGCGCCGCCGTCGATGGTGCTGCGCCGCGTCGTGTTGCCGCAACTGGTGCCGGCGATACGCGCGAGTCTCGCGCTCGGCTTTGCGCTGTCGCTCGGCGAACTCGGCGCGACGCTGACCGTATATCCGCCAGGCTTCGCGACGGTGCCGATCGTCGTCGTCGGGCAGGTGGAACGCGGCTATTACCTGCCGGCTTCCGCGCTGTCGCTGATTCTGCTGCTGGTCTCGCTGGTCGCTCTGCTGCTGATCGCGGCGCGCGCTCCGCGGCGCCGGATCGACTGAGCCGACTGAGCCCCGACTGAGCCGAGTGATCGGCGAGCGATTTCGTTGATCTGAAGCACGCGCGCGAACCGGTGAGCATCGATGTAGATGTGGCAAAAGTTGTCAAAATGACAGAATATATGCACTCTGCTTCCGTCGATCCGATCGAGGTCCTGCGCCGCCATTCGCTGACGACGCTGGTGCGCGACGAGATCGAGCGGCATATCGTCGGCGGCATGCTGGTGCCGGGCGACAAGCTCAACGAAGCCGACTGGGCGGCGCGATTGCAGGTGTCGCGCGGGCCGGTGCGGGAGGCGTTTCGCGCACTAGAGCAGGCGGCTCTGGTGCGCACCGAGAAGAATCGCGGCGTGTTCGTGCGGACGGTGTCGCTCGCGGAGGCGGACGAGATTTACGCGGTGCGCGCGGTGCTCGAAGAGGGGGCGTGCCGGATGCTCGCGTCGAGCATCGATGCGGGCAAGCTCGCGGTGCTGCGCGACTGGGTCGACGCGATGCGCGCGGCGCTCGCGTCGCACGATCACGATGCGTATGCGCGCGCGAACGTCGCGTTTCACGATGCGCTGGTCGCGGCGGCGGGCAACACGAAGTTGTACGACACGTATCGCAGGCTCGTCAGCGAGCTGAGCCTGTTTCGGTGTGCGGCGCTAGTCGTGCAGGCCGACGCGATGGCGCGCTCGCTCGCCGAGCATCGCGCGATTCTGACAGCGCTCGCGTCGCGCGATGCGGAGCAGGCCGCGCAGTTGATGCGCGCGCATGTGCAGGGCGGGTTGCAGCGCGCGCATGCGGCCTGCGAGGCGGCGGGCGATGCGGCGCACGAGCAGCGCCTCCCGGCAGGCGCGGGTGCGGCCGGCTCGCGCGGGCGATGACGGCGCGGCGATGAAGCCGAGGCAAGCGTACCGGCAAACGCCGCGGCAGCTTCGCCCCACGAACAGACAACCCGGCGATGAAGCTTTTGCAATGACAACCCCGGCAATGGAAAACCACGCGATGACACACCCCGAGCAACGCACGATCGAGGTCAACGGCCGGAGCTACCGGCTGCCTTCGCAACCGACGGTCGTCGTCTGTGTCGACGGCTGCGAGTTTGCGTACCTGGAAGCGGCGGTCGCGGCCGGCGTCGCGCCGTTCATCGGTTCGATGCTCGAGGGCTGCGCGGCGTTTCGCGGCGACTGCGTGATCCCGTCGTTCACGAACCCGAACAACCTGTCGATCGTGACCGGCGTATTGCCGTCCGTGCACGGCATCAGCGGCAACTACTTCTGGGACACCCACGCGAACGACGGCGCGGGCGCGGCGGTGATGATGAACGATCCCGCCTACCTACGCGCGCCCACGCTGCTCGCGGCCGCCGCCGACGCGGGCGCCGCGGTCGCCGTCGTCACCGCGAAGGACAAACTGCGCGGGCTGCTCGGCTCGCAGTTGAAGGGCATCTGCTTTTCGGCGGAGAAAGCCGACGAGGTGACGCGCGAGGAAAACGGCATCGACGACGTGCTCGATCTGGTTGACCTGCCATTGCCCGACGTGTATAGCGCGGGGTTGTCGGAATTCGTGTTCGCGGCCGGCGTGCGGCTCGCGCAGACGCGCAAGCTCGACCTCATGTATCTGTCGACGACCGACTATATCCAGCACAAATGGGCGCCCGGCACCGAAGGCGCGAACGCGTTCTACGCGATGATGGACGGCTATCTCGCGAAGCTCGACGCGCTCGGCTGGGTGATCGGCCTCACCGCCGATCACGGCATGAACGCGAAGCACGATCCGCAAACCGGCGAGCCGAACGTGATCTATCTGCAGGACTTGCTCGACGACTGGCTCGACGCGTCGACGGCGCGCGTGATTCTGCCGATCACCGATCCGTACGTCGTGCATCATGGCGCGCTGGGTTCGTTCGCGACGGTCTATTTGCCGCGCGAGGTCGATGCTGCGTCCGTGATTGCGCGGATCGGCCGCCTGCCGGGAATCGAAGTCGTGCTCGATCGACGCGCCGCGTGTGCGCGCTTCGGGCTGCCTGAGGATCGCATCGGCGATCTGGTCGTGATCGGCACGAAGCATGTGGTGCTCGGCACGCGGCGCGACGAGCACGACCTGTCCGGGCTCACCGTGCCGTTGCGCTCGCACGGCGGGATTTCCGAGCAGGAAGTGCCGCTGCTGTTCAACCGGCGCGTTCAGCCGTCAGCCACCGGCAGCGAAGGCAAACGGCTGCGCAATTTCGATATCTTCGACGTCGCGCTCAATCGCGTGTCGACATCATGAACACGGCGCCGCGAGACCATCCTGAGTTCCGCGCCGAAGCGCTGCGGCTGAGCGGCGAGCGCGCGACGCGCGCCCGGACGCTCGACGTGTTCGATCCTTATACCGGCATGCGCGTCGGCACGGTGCCCTTCGCCAGCATCGACGATGTGCGCGCCGCGTTCGACTACGCGCTCGCGTATCGGCCGATGCTGTCGCGCTACGAGCGTTCGCAGATTCTCGAGCGCGCGGCGGTGCTGCTGCGTGAGCGGATCGAACCGGCGTCGGATCTGATTTCGCTCGAGTCGGGTCTGTCGAAGCAGGACTCGCGCTACGAGATCGGCCGCGTCGCCGACGTGTTCCGCTTTGCCTCGTTCGAGGCGCGCGCCTGCGCCTCGGCAACGAGCGCCGCGGCGCGTTGTATGCGCCGACCGTGCTCGACAACGTCGATCCGTCGATGACGCTCGTGCGCGAGGAAACCTTCGGGCCGGTGTCGCCGGTCATCGCGTTCGACACGCTCGACGATGCGATTCGCATCAGCAACGGAACACCGTTCGGGCTGTCGTCGGGCGTGTGTACGAACCGGCAGGACGCGATCACGCGTTTCATTAATGAGCTGCGCGTGGGCACCGTCAACGTGTGGGAAGTGCCAGGCTATCGGATCGAGCTGACGCCGTTCGGCGGCATCAAGGATTCGGGGCTAGGCTACAAGGAAGGCGTTCAGGAAGCGATGAAGAGCTTTACCAATCTGCAGACGTTTTCATTACCTTGGGAGTAACAGGTGGCATTGAGTCTCGACGATATCCGTGTGCTCTTCGAGCGACACGGCAGCCTCGCGTATAGCGGCGAGCCGGTGACGCAGCTCGAGCACGCGTTGCAGAGCGGCGCGCTCGCCGAGGCGGAAGGCGCGAGCGACGAACTCGTCGCCGCGGCGTTCTTGCACGACCTCGGCCATCTGCTGAACCTGCAAGGGGAGACGCCGACGGAACGGGGTGTCGACGATCTGCATCAGTATTTCGCCTTGCCGTTTTTGCGGCCGGTGTTGTCGGATGCGGTGCTGGAGCCGATTCGTCTGCACGTCGACGCGAAGCGCTGCCTGTGCGCGATCGACGCTACCTATTTTGGCCAGCTGTCCGCCGACTCGGTGCGCAGCTTGCAATTGCAGGGCGGGGTCTTCAGCAGGGAAGAGGCGCAGGCGTTTATTCAGAAACCGTACGCCGAAGACGCGATGCGTTTGCGCCGATGGGACGATCGCGCGAAAGAGAAGGATCGCGCGACGCCGGGGATTGACCATTATCTGGTCGTGGTCGAACGGGCGATGCGCGCGCATGCGACTGCGTGAGTCGAGGTGTTTTGGGTCGCGGTAGGTTGCGCGCCGAGCGGTCAAAATATCGCTTGCAAGTCCCGATGTCGGCGACTAGAATTCCGCACTTTCGTGCTCCGGACGCCGGGGTGCGGAGAAGCGGGAAGCCTTTGATGGCGTGGGCTTCGGCGGCGTGGGCAGGTTAGGCGAGTGATAAAAACCTGTTGACGATCCGACGGAAGTTCTCCATAATCTCGCTTCTCTGCTGCAGACGCAGCGACGCAAACGAAGCAGTGCCGGGTAGTGGTGGTTCAGGCGCGGCGGGTTTGGCGGACCGATCTTTAAAAACTAACAGTCGATAAGTGTGGGCGCTTGATGCGGAATGCGGCGGCGGATTCTCCGGAATCTGCTGTCAGGCAGAAGTATCAGAAGCCTCACACAGTATTAGAGGAAGGTTTGTCTGTCGAAAGACGGATCAATCATCGTCAGTACGTTGAGTGAGCGACCGGGTTCGAGAGAGCCCGAACACAGTAACAGGTTTGAACTGAAGAGTTTGATCCTGGCTCAGATTGAACGCTGGCGGCATGCCTTACACATGCAAGTCGAACGGCAGCACGGACTCCGGTCTGGTGGCGAGTGGCGAACGGGTGAGTAATACATCGGAACGTGTCCTGGAGTGGGGGATAGCCCGGCGAAAGCCGGATTAATACCGCATACGCTCGGGAGAGGAAAGCGGGGGATCTTTCGGGACCTCGCGCTCAAGGGGCGGCCGATGGCAGATTAGGTAGTTGGTGGGGTAAAGGCCTACCAAGCCGACGATCTGTAGCTGGTCTGAGAGGACGACCAGCCACACTGGGACTGAGACACGGCCCAGACTCCTACGGGAGGCAGCAGTGGGGAATTTTGGACAATGGGCGCAAGCCTGATCCAGCAATGCCGCGTGTGTGAAGAAGGCCTTCGGGTTGTAAAGCACTTTTGTCCGGAAAGAAAACCTCGTGGCTAATATCCGTGAGGGATGACGGTACCGGAAGAATAAGCACCGGCTAACTACGTGCCAGCAGCCGCGGTAATACGTAGGGTGCGAGCGTTAATCGGAATTACTGGGCGTAAAGCGTGCGCAGGCGGTGCTGTAAGACCGATGTGAAATCCCCGGGCTTAACCTGGGAACTGCATTGGTGACTGCAGCGCTGGAGTATGGCAGAGGGGGGTGGAATTCCACGTGTAGCAGTGAAATGCGTAGAGATGTGGAGGAACACCGATGGCGAAGGCAGCCCCCTGGGCCAATACTGACGCTCATGCACGAAAGCGTGGGGAGCAAACAGGATTAGATACCCTGGTAGTCCACGCCCTAAACGATGTCAACTGGTTGTCGGGCCTTCATTGGCTTGGTAACGTAGCTAACGCGTGAAGTTGACCGCCTGGGGAGTACGGTCGCAAGATTAAAACTCAAAGGAATTGACGGGGACCCGCACAAGCGGTGGATGATGTGGATTAATTCGATGCAACGCGAAAAACCTTACCTACCCTTGACATGTATGGAATCCTGCCGAGAGGCGGGAGTGCCCGAAAGGGAGCCATAACACAGGTGCTGCATGGCTGTCGTCAGCTCGTGTCGTGAGATGTTGGGTTAAGTCCCGCAACGAGCGCAACCCTTGTCCCTAGTTGCTACGCAAGAGCACTCCAGGGAGACTGCCGGTGACAAACCGGAGGAAGGTGGGGATGACGTCAAGTCCTCATGGCCCTTATGGGTAGGGCTTCACACGTCATACAATGGTCGGAACAGAGGGTTGCCAAGCCGCGAGGTGGAGCCAATCCCAGAAAACCGATCGTAGTCCGGATCGCACTCTGCAACTCGGGTGCGTGAAGCTGGAATCGCTAGTAATCGCGGATCAGCATGCCGCGGTGAATACGTTCCCGGGTCTTGTACACACCGCCCGTCACACCATGGGAGTGGGTTTTACCAGAAGTGGCTAGTCTAACCGCAAGGAGGACGGTCACCACGGTAGGATTCATGACTGGGGTGAAGTCGTAACAAGGTAGCCGTATCGGAAGGTGCGGCTGGATCACCTCCTTTCCAGAGCTGTGCATTCATTGCACTCAAGTGCTCACGCTTATCGGCTGTGGTTAGAAGAAACGCAGACAGGCTCAGGGGTCTGTAGCTCAGCCGGTTAGAGCACCGTCTTGATAAGGCGGGGGTCGATGGTTCGAATCCATCCAGACCCACCAGTGTCTTGTCTGGTGAGCTGAAGGGCTGGGGCCGCTGGAGTATCTGTGGGACTGGGGGATTAGCTCAGCTGGGAGAGCACCTGCTTTGCAAGCAGGGGGTCGTCGGTTCGATCCCGTCATCCTCCACCAATCCTCAATGCGCAGGGTTCTGCATGAAGGCAGAGCGTTGCGCATTGGCGATTGAGCCAGTCAGAGCGGTATGAGGCACAGGCTTCATACCGGCTGCCGTTCTTTAACAATCAGGAAGAAGTAGTAAAGAGATTCACGAAAGCATACCTGGAGATGGGTGTGTGAGTAGGTGAATCAGGGTTGTGATTGTATCGATGTATTTTAAAGGTGATCGAGAGATCGCTTTGGAATACGGCGCAACACGAATACTCAACCTGTAGCGAGTGCGTCTATCCCCTCCGGGGATGGGACCCACGTAAGCGCTAAAGCGCTAACGTGGGTCGACACAGAGACACACCCGTTATAGGGTCAAGCGAACAAGTGCATGTGGTGGATGCCTTGGCGATCACAGGCGATGAAGGACGCGGTAGCCTGCGAAAAGCTCCGGGGAGCTGGCAAACGAGCATTGATCCGGAGATGTCCGAATGGGGAAACCCACTCCTAATGGAGTATCCGTAGCTGAATCCATAGGCTGCGTGAGGCGAACGCGGTGAACTGAAACATCTAAGTAACCGCAGGAAAAGAAATCAACCGAGATTCCCAGAGTAGTGGCGAGCGAAATGGGATCAGCCGGTACACGTTATCTGTATTGTTAGTCGAACGCTCTGGAAAGTGCGGCCATAGCAGGTGATAGCCCTGTAGACGAAAACAGCATGGAAGAACTGGGTGTACGAGAAGTAGGGCGGGACACGTGAAATCCTGTCTGAAGATGGGGGGACCATCCTCCAAGGCTAAATACTCGTGATCGACCGATAGTGAACCAGTACCGTGAGGGAAAGGCGAAAAGAACCCCGGGAGGGGAGTGAAACAGATCCTGAAACCGCATGCATACAAACAGTCGGAGCCTCTGCGAAGGGGTGACGGCGTACCTTTTGTATAATGGGTCAGCGACTTACATTCAGTGGCGAGCTTAACCGATTAGGGCAGGCGTAGCGAAAGCGAGTCCGAACAGGGCGTCCAGTCGCTGGGTGTAGACCCGAAACCAGGTGATCTATCCATGGCCAGGTTGAAGGCACGGTAACACGTGCTGGAGGACCGAACCCACTAACGTTGAAAAGTTAGGGGATGAGCTGTGGATAGGGGTGAAAGGCTAAACAAACCTGGAAATAGCTGGTTCTCTCCGAAAACTATTTAGGTAGTGCCTCGTGTCTCACCTTCGGGGGTAGAGCACTGTCATGGTTGTGGGGTCCATTGCGGATTACTACGCCATAGCAAACTCCGAATACCGAAGAGTGCAATCACGGGAGACAGACATCGGGTGCTAACGTCCGGTGTCAAGAGGGAAACAACCCAGACCGCCAGCTAAGGTCCCCAAATATGGCTAAGTGGGAAACGAAGTGGGAAGGCTAAAACAGTCAGGAGGTTGGCTTAGAAGCAGCCACCCTTTAAAGAAAGCGTAATAGCTCACTGATCGAGTCGTCCTGCGCGGAAGATGTAACGGGGCTAAGCCATATACCGAAGCTGCGGATGCACAGTAATGTGCATGGTAGGAGAGCGTTCCGTAAGCCTGCGAAGGTGCACTGGAAAGTGTGCTGGAGGTATCGGAAGTGCGAATGCTGACATGAGTAGCGATAAAGGGGGTGAAAGGCCCCCTCGCCGTAAGCCCAAGGTTTCCTACGCAACGTTCATCGGCGTAGGGTGAGTCGGCCCCTAAGGCGAGGCAGAAATGCGTAGCTGATGGGAAGCAGATTAATATTTCTGCACCATTGTGAAATGCGATGGGGGGACGGATCGCGGAAGGTTGTCCGGGTGTTGGAAGTCCCGGTCCTTGCATTGGAGAAGGCGCTTTGGCAAATCCGGGCGCAGAATTCAAGGGTGCGAGGCGAGCCACTTCGGTGGCGAAGCAACTGGAAGGGGTTCCAGGAAAAGCCTCTAAGCTTCAGTTTCACAGTGACCGTACCGCAAACCGACACAGGTGGGCGAGATGAGTATTCTAAGGCGCTTGAGAGAACTCGGGAGAAGGAACTCGGCAAATTGGTACCGTAACTTCGGGATAAGGTACGCCCTCATAGCCTGACTGGCCTGCGCCAGAAGGGTGAAAGGGTTGCAATAAACTGGTGGCTGCGACTGTTTAATAAAAACACAGCACTCTGCAAACACGAAAGTGGACGTATAGGGTGTGACGCCTGCCCGGTGCCGGAAGATTAAATGATGGGGTGCAAGCTCCTGATTGAAGTCCCGGTAAACGGCGGCCGTAACTATAACGGTCCTAAGGTAGCGAAATTCCTTGTCGGGTAAGTTCCGACCTGCACGAATGGCGTAACGATGGCCACACTGTCTCCTCCCGAGACTCAGCGAAGTTGAAGTGTTTGTGATGATGCAATCTCCCCGCGGCTAGACGGAAAGACCCCATGAACCTTTACTGCAGCTTTGCATTGGACTTTGAACCGGTCTGTGTAGGATAGGTGGGAGGCTATGAAGTTGGGACGCCAGTCTCAATGGAGCCGTCCTTGAAATACCACCCTGATCTGTTTGAGGTTCTAACCTTGGCCCGTGATCCGGGTCGGGGACAGTGCATGGTAGGCAGTTTGACTGGGGCGGTCTCCTCCCAAAGTGTAACGGAGGAGTACGAAGGTACGCTAGGTACGGTCGGAAATCGTGCTGATAGTGCAATGGCATAAGCGTGCTTGACTGTGAGACTGACAAGTCGAACAGGTGCGAAAGCAGGTCATAGTGATCCGGTGGTTCTGTATGGAAGGGCCATCGCTCAACGGATAAAAGGTACTCTGGGGATAACAGGCTGATACCGCCCAAGAGTTCATATCGACGGCGGTGTTTGGCACCTCGATGTCGGCTCATCTCATCCTGGGGCTGTAGCCGGTCCCAAGGGTATGGCTGTTCGCCATTTAAAGAGGTACGTGAGCTGGGTTTAAAACGTCGTGAGACAGTTTGGTCCCTATCTGCCGTGGGCGCTGGATATTTGAAGGGGGCTGCTCCTAGTACGAGAGGACCGGAGTGGACGAACCTCTGGTGTACCGGTTGTCACGCCAGTGGCATCGCCGGGTAGCTATGTTCGGAAGAGATAACCGCTGAAAGCATCTAAGCGGGAAACTCGCCTTAAGATGAGATATCCCCGGGGCTTCGAGCCCCTTGAAGGGTCGTTCAAGACCAGGACGTTGATAGGTCAGGTGTGCACGTACAGTAATGTACTGAGCTAACTGATACTAATTGCCCGTAAGGCTTGATCCTATAACAGGTGTGTCTCGACCCGCGGTAGTGCTTCAGCACTTACGCGGGTCCGATCCCCGAAGGGGATTGGTGTGAACTCCCGCGGGAGCTCACAGAAACGCCCGGTTGGGATTCAGTGTTGTGCCAGAAACAACACAACCCTCCCCACCCGAATCCTTTACGCTTCTTCCCGATTGGCTGTGGCGCAACCGGTTGACTCCAGCCCTGCGACGCAGCAACCCGTCATGCCTGATGACCATAGCGAGTCGGCCCCACCCCTTCCCATCCCGAACAGGACCGTGAAACGACTCCACGCCGATGATAGTGCGGATTGCCCGTGTGAAAGTAGGTAATCGTCAGGCTCCCCCCAGTCAGAAACCCCACCCGCCGCGGTGGGGTTTTTGCGTTTACGCGGCCCAAATCAACAGCAACATGCTCGACCGGGCACGAACAATAAGCGTGGTCGGACGCCGTTGCCAGCCATTGCCAAAAGTAGCCTGTTGATCGACGCGTTTTTGCACATACTGAAGTTGATCCAGAAAAACGGACATCTATCCTTTGGAGAAGGAGGTGCCGATTATGGGCAAGCATCGTACCCCGTACCCGGCGGAATTTCGGGCGCAAATGGTCGAGCTGGTGAAGGCCGGACGCAGGCCGGAGGAACTGGAAAAGGAGTTCGAGCCGACTGCACAGACCATCTACAACTGGGTGGCGCAGGCTGATCGCGATACAGATGTTCCGGTGCGACGATGGCACGCCGTTGCGCGTAACGTTCGCACTCGACTGCTGCGATCGGAGAGGCGATTGGCCGGGCGGCGGGGACCGGCGGGTATAGCGGTGATGTAGTGCGCGACGCGATGCTGGCCGCCGTCGCGCAGCAATTCGGCACCGGGCAGGTCGCGCCGTCCATCGAATGGTTGACGGACAACGGCTCGGCTTATGTCGACCACCGCACTCGCAGCTTCGCTCGCGAATTGGCCCTGGAGTCATTGACAACGCCGGCACGTTCTCCGCAGAGCAATGGCATGGTCGAATCGTTCGTGAAGATCATGAAGCGACAATTACGTCGCCTGTATGGACGAGCCTGACGCGCCAGCGGCGCTCTCGTGTCTGGCTGTTGCATTTGAACACTACAATGAGCGCCATCCGCACAAAGCCCTGGAATACCGCTCGCCGCGTGAGTTCAGGCGTGCTGCCGCGATTTCATCGACCTAACGGTGTCCGCGTGTCCTGAGTTACAGGGGCAACTCCAACCAGCTGCACTGGGTCATCTCCGCCCCCTAGTTGCCCGACCTCAGCAAGCAATGCTTCGTCGCGCGCAATCACCTTCGGCAGATGCGAGCGCAAGAATTCGACCCACGTGCGCGTCTTTGCATCGATGAATTTGCGCGACGGATAGAGCGCATAAACAGTCGTCTTTTGCAGCGTATATTCCGGCAACACGCGCACCAACGTGCCATCGCGCAACCCGGAAATGGCCGCGTAGAGCGGCACCATGCCGATGCCCATGCCTTCGCGGATCGCCACGATCAATGATTCGGCGATGTTCACATGCACGGGGCCGTCGACTTCCATCAACTCACTGCCGTTCGGGCCGTCGAGCGTCCATTCATGTGGCGGGAACGCCGGCGTATGCAGGATCAGACATTCGTGATGCGCAAGGTCAACCGGTTCTTGCGGCGCGCCGTGCGCCCGCACGTAGGCCGGCGATGCGCACAGGATGCTGAACGTCGTCCCCAGCGGAAACGATACGAGGTCCGAATTCGGCAGCGTCGATGCGCCGATCACGGCCACGTCGGCGCTGCCCTCGAACAGATCGGGCATGCGCTGCGATAGCGTCAACTCGACGGTCACATCAGGATAGAGCTCGCGGTAACGCGAAATGGCCGGCAGGACGTAGTGCTGGCCGATGCTCGCAAAGCTATGCATGCGCAGTGCGCCGGTTGGTCGCTCGTGTGCGCAACTGGCTTCTTCTTCCGCAACATCGACATCCGCGAGGATCTGCTGCGATCGTTTCAGATAGCGCTCGCCGGCGGTGGTCAGCGCAAGCCGACGCGTCGAGCGATTCAGCAGGCGCGTGCGCAGATGTGCTTCAAGCTCCGAGACCGCGCGAGACATCGCGCCGGTCGTTGAATTGAGCGATTGCGCGGCCGCGGTGAAGCTACCGGCTTCAACCACGCGCACAAACACTCGCATATTTTGTAGCGTGTCCATCAAACCTTCTGTTTCATGATCAAGATCATATTTTCCGTCAGTCTCAGAACACTATTGTTGTCCGTTCTGGAACAGATGTTCTGCACCCATCGGCTTAATGTACACATCGCGGACTCCTACAATCGGCGCCTCGCCTGCCGGTGTCGGCCATTCTGTCCGGAGGCTCTCTCAGCGACCACGCAGGGTGCACTGTTTTCAGATGAAACCCGATCATGCGATCGAACCGTCGGCGGATTTCTTCGGTCCGCGCGGCGTCATGCGGCGACGCCTCAGCCGAGCCAAACTCAATCGCGCCCTGCGCGACTGGGCCAGCAGCGACGGTCTGACCTGGCTGCATCTGCTGAAGACGGTCACCGCTGGTCTGCTGGCGTTGGGCATCGCGATGCTGCTCGATCTGCCGCAGCCGCGCATTGCGATGACCACTGTCTTTGTGTTGATGCAACCGTTCAGCGGCATGGTGCTCGCGAAGAGCTTCTACCGGATTCTCGGAACGGCAGTAGGGACCGTGGCCGCGCTCGTGCTCGGCGGGCTGTTCGTTCAGCAGCCCGAACTGTACATGCTCGGCATGATCGTGTGGGTGAGCGCCTGTATTGGTGCGGCGGTCCGGTATCGGCATTTCAGATGGTACGGTTTTGTGCTCGCGGGTTACACCGCCGCGCTGATCGGCATTCCAAACGTGACGACGCCTCAGGGACTGTTCCTCGCCGCACTCACGCGTGCGGCGGAAGTGGCGGTCGGCATCGTGTGTTCGAGCGCGGTCAGCGCGTTGCTGCTGCCCCAGCGCTCGATCCTTGCGCTGCGACGTAACCTTCAGATCAGGTACGCGAATTTTACTGCGTTTGCTGTCGACATGCTCGCACGCGGGCTCGAGCGCAATCAGTTCGAACGGCGTTTCGCGGATTTCGTCGACGAAATCACTGGCTTCGAAGCAACCCGCACGTTCGTCGCATTCGAAGATCCGGCGATGCGCTCGCGCAGTGCGCATCCGGCGCGTCTGAATAGCGAGTTCATGGATGCGTGTGTGCGTCTGCATGCGCTGAATCAGTTGCTCAAACGGTTGCGCGCCAGCCGCGCTGTGTCGATACTCGCGGCCATCGGTCCGTACCTCGACGAACTGGGAGCCTTGTTCGAAGCACAAGCTGAAGCCGGCGTCGAAGCATCGCACGCAGCAGCCGATCTGCGCCCCTTTCGAGCGAGCTTGCCACGCCGGGTACGCGAAACCAGGCGGCCACTCGAAGCCGCGTCCACGGAATCGCTTGCGGACTTCGACACGGCAGCCGAATTGCTGTATCGATTCGTGGGCGAATGGATAAACTATTCGCAAACCTATGCATGCTTGTGGCGCAAAACAGCAAGCCGGCAGTACTGCCTACGATGCAGCTCAAGCCCAACTAAGAGCCACCGCACAAGCAGACCTATAAGCCGCACAAACCACTTCGCCGTATTGTTCACATTCGTGCGCTCGGCTGTCGTCATCGGAATCGCCGGTGCGTTCTGGATCGCGACCAACTGGCCGAGCGGCGGTCTCGCCGTGATTGGCGCAACACTGGTCTGCGCGTTGACGTCCACCGCGCCAAGCGCCACCAGAATGGCCATCCAGATGGCGATCGGCGCGGTGCTCGCGACGCTGGCCGGCTATGTGTTCATGTGCTACGTGTATCCGAACATCGATGGGTTCCCGCTGCTTTGCGCGGTACTCGCGCCGGTGCTCGCGCTCGGCGCATTCATCGCGACGCGTCGCGGCGCGGCAGGGCTTGGCATCGGCTTTTCGGTGTTCTTCTGTCTGCTGGCCGGGCCGGACAACGTCGTCAGCTACGTGCCCGATCTGCTGATCAACAACGGCATCGCGCTGACCGCGTCGATGCTGCTCGCAGCGGTTGTTTTCGCGGTGGTCTTTCCCGCCGATATGCGCTGGCTCATCGACCGGATCATGGGCGACCTGCGAGCGCAAACGGTGTCGGCATGCAAGGACGCGCTGCCGGGTCTGAACCAACGTTTCCAGTCGGGCACGCATGATCTGACTTCGCAACTGCGCGTGCTGTTGACGCACCGTTCACGACGACGGCGCGACGCACTTCGCTGGATGCTCGCGACGATCGAAGTAGGTCACGCCGTCATCGATCTGCGCAACGAAGCCGCACGCGCCGATTATGCCGACCTCCTTCAGCCGCGTTGGCGCAGCGTGATCGAACACACGTGCGACGATCTCGCCCGGCTCTTCGAACGCCCAGGTCCACGTTCGCGCGAACGCGCACTCGTCGCCGTGCGCTCGGCCACCTGGCTCGCGCAAGACATGCTGCAGGCAGTGCACGCCGAGCGCGCCCGGCATCACGATCTGCAACGTATCTTGAGCTGTCTGCACTTCATTCGTAGCGCGTTGCTCGACAAGGACGCGCCCTTCAATCGTCGCTGAGCAATGCTGCGTGGATCTTTCTGCCAGATGGAAAGATCCCTTCCGGGATGCCCCGTTTATTCGCGTAGGTGGCGGTCATATAGTTTCGTCACTGCCTCGCAGTATTCGTCGCAGTAGTCGTAAGTCCTGGAGAACGAGATGAAAGTGTTGAAGATGGTCCTGATTGCCTGTTCTTTGTCCACCGCTGCCGCCGCCTATGCACAGACGGCGCCGGCCGCGCCGGAGCAGCAGGTTGCGCAAGCGGATGGCCAGCGCACCGATAAGGTTGCCCCGCGCAAGCATGTGGAAGCGCCGAAAGCGAAAGCTGATGAATGTGTCGGCCCGATGAGCTTCTGCAACATCTACTTCGGCAGCTAAGTCCGGCTGCCTCACGCGCAACACCTGTCGCGGACCCTATCGCGCGACCCAACACCTGCTCGCGACGCCGTCCGATCGAGACGCCGCGGCGGGTGCGGCAACCGCCTATTGAGCGAAGCACACCGCAGACGTGCGCACCAGTAGACGGAGCTGGCGACTATGGAGAGACTCCCTTTCATGTACGAAGACCGAATTCGCTGCGCCGCGCTGCGCGGAAAAATCACCACGGCCGCCGACGCGGCGCTTCTGATTCACGACGGCATGCGGGTTGGCGCAAGCGGCTTCACGCGCGCGGGCGACGCGAAGGCCGTGCCAGTCGCGCTCGCCGAGCGTGCGCGCCGGCTGGGCGAGCCGCTGCGCATCACGTTGATGACGGGCGCCTCGCTCGGTCATGACGTTGACCGCATGCTGACCGAAGCGCATGTGCTCGCGCGCCGTCTGCCGTTTCAGGTAGACAAGACGCTGCGCGACGCCATCAATCGCGGCGAAGTGATGTTCGTCGATCAGCATCTGTCCGAGACCGTCGAGATGCTGCGCGCGAACCAGCTCGGCAAGCTCGATGTCGCGATCATCGAAGCCGCCGCGATCACGGAGAGCGGCGGTATCGTGCCGACGACGTCGGTCGGCAATTCGGCGAGCTTCGCGATTCTCGCGGACAAGGTCATCGTCGAGATCAATCTTGCGCAGCCGCTCGGGCTCGAAGGCTTGCACGACATCTGGATTCCGGGGCGCCGGCCGCATCGCGAGCCGCTGCCGATCGTGCGCGCGCGGGATCGCGTCGGCACACCCGCTATCGAGATTGCGCCCGAGAAAATCGCGGCGATCGTGATGACGGACATGGCCGACAGCCCGTCCACGGTCTTGCCCGCGGATCGGGAAACCGCGTTGATCGCCGCTCATTTGATCGAATTTTTCCAGCACGAAGTCACGCGTGGCCGCATGCCGAAGCAGTTGCCGCCGCTGCAGGCGGGCATCGGTACGATCGCCAACGCGGTGCTGGCAGGATTCGTCGATTCGCCTTTCGAGGTGTTCGAAATTTATTCGGAAGTCCTTCAGGATTCGACGTTCGATCTGATGGACGCTGGTAAGGTCACGTTCGCGTCCGGCGCGTCGATCACGTTGTCGGCCGCGCGGCAGGCGCAGGTATTTGGCGATATCGAGCGCTATCGCGACCGGCTCGTGCTGCGTCCGCAGGAAGTCAGCAACCATCCCGAGGTGATTCGGCGGCTCGGTCTGATCGCGCTCAATACCGCGCTCGAATTCGATATCTACGGCAACGTCAATTCGACGCATGTCGGCGGCACGCATATGATGAACGGCATCGGCGGCTCGGGCGACTTCGCGCGCAATGCGTCGTGCGCGGTGTTCGCGAGCAAGTCGACCGCGAAGGACGGCCGCATTTCGAGCATCGTGCCGATGGTGCCGCATTGCGATCACAACGAACACGACGTCGACGTCGTCGTCACCGAGCAGGGTCTCGCCGATCTGCGCGGCCTCGCGCCGCGCGAACGTGCGACGCTGATCATCGAGCATTGCGTGCATCCGCGGTATCGCGAGCTGTTGCGCGACTACTACCGCGATGCGTCGCTCTGGGGAGGGCAGACGCCGCATTGCCTCGATCAGGCGTTTGCATGGCACACGCGGCTGCGCGATACGGGGTCGATGCTGCCGGCCTGATTCTGCGGCGGCCACAACCGCGGCGATAAAAGCAGAAGCAACAGGCCATAAAAAAGCGCCAGCGATTCGAACCCGCTGGCGCTTGATGACGTCGGATGCCGTGCTCAGGACCCTCGTCGCACGAGCCGGATAATAAACAGCAGAATGACCGCGCCGATCAACGCGGTGATGATCGAGCCGATCCAGCCGCCGCCAAGCGAGATATGCAGCACGCCGGCGAGCCACCCGCCGATGAACGCGCCGATGATCCCGACGATGATGTCGACGATCAGGCCGAAGCCGCCGCCCCTGACCAGCACACCCGCGAGCCAGCCCGCGATTGCGCCGATGATGATCCATGCGATGATGCTGTGTTCCATATTCGAGACTCCCTGGTTGAGTGTGAACAAATCACAGTGACAGAGCTTAGTCGAAGGTTATGGGACCGTCCACGTTCACGACGCGGAATTAACATTATCTGAATCTGCTGCCCGCTAAGTGTAGACGATGCGCGCGAACAAAGGAGACTTACGCGCCGCGCTTCACTCGGGCGTCGGCTCCGCTTCCCGCGCGGTCCAACTGACGCTGGACACGCTCTTTTCCATGCTCAGGCGGCTCGCCATCTGTTCGAGCTTCGATTGATCCTTCGGATGCATCGTCAGCGTCGCCGTCACGCGAATGCGCGCCGGTTCGTCCTCGACATCCTCGCTCGTGAGGCTCTGGAACGACAGCGGCGCCGAGTACATCGAGTTGGAAATCGCGGCGCGAATGTTGATCTCGTCGGCTTCGCGGCAGACGATCGTCAACACGTACTCGCGCACGAGGTCGGCGTTTGAAACCGGCGTCGAGTTGATCATCCGGCTCACTTCACGCAGCGCGGTGTTGGCCAGCAGCACGACCGCGGTGCCCGCGAGCGCCGGTCCGTAATGTCCCGCGCCGCTCAATACGCCGACGGCCGCCGAGCACCACAGCGTCGCCGCGGTGTTGATCCCCTGGATCGAGCCTTTGTCGCGCATGATGACGCCGCCGCCAAGAAAGCCGACGCCGGACACCACATAGGCGGCAATCTGCGTGACGCCGCTGACGCCGTTGCCGGTCAGCACGCCGAGCGTGACGAACAGGCACGCGCCGCTCGCCACGAGCGTGATCGTGCGCAGGCCGGCAGTGCGCTGGCGCATCTGTCGTTCGAGGCCAATCGCGACGCCGCAAGCAAAAGCGGTCAGAAGCCGCAGGAAGAATTCGAGTGTCATCGTTCAGAAAGGTTGGCGTGCGTGCTGCCGCAGGGTGAAGCCTACGCGTGGGAACGTCAGGTCGTCTACCTCGTGCACGCTAAGCGCATGAGGGTGGAACGAAATACGCGCGCACACGCGTGCAGCGGCCGGAAGCGTGCGGCATCGGCATGGCATCGAGCCACGCTGCGCTTCACCGACAGTACGCGAATGACAATGAAATGAGAGCGACGTGCGCCATCGAGCCCGAGGGCAGGACGGCGACAGGGACACCTGACGGGGAAATCCTGCCGCTCAGGCGAGCGGGCAAATCGATACTCGGCTGGTACAACTGCTACTGTCCAAGATCGTGATTCCGGTTAAAAGAATTGCGCGGATTTTAGAGGGCTGCGCAAAGTTCAGTCAAGCCGCGATCGGCGGAGAGTGCGCATTTGGGTTTGCTACAGCCGCATCGTAGACAGGCCGTAATTAATTGCTCCGGACTGCGAATGTTGAGTTCAATCCGGTTCGCCCGGCACGAGTCTCAAGCGCGTGATTTCCGAAGGCGCACCGAGTCGTTTCGGCGGACCCCAATAGCCCGTACCGCGACTCGTATAAACCCAGAGTCCGTTCAGGCGCGCGAGGCCTGCCGTGAACGGCTGTTGCAGGCGCACAAAGAAATTCCACGGAAAGAACTGACCGCCGTGCGTATGACCCGACAACTGCAGCGTAAAGCCGGCCGCCGCGGCCGCTTCGGCCGAACGCGGCTGATGCGCGAGCAGCACCCTGATCAGCACGTCGCCCGGCGCGCCGGCGAGCGCCGCGACCGGGTCGCTGCGATGCGCGGGGTCGTGATGACCCGCCGAGTAATCGGTGACGCCGGCGATGACGGCG
Source organism: Paraburkholderia sp. 32 (assembly GCF_050435345.1). Classification (NCBI taxonomy): domain Bacteria; kingdom Pseudomonadati; phylum Pseudomonadota; class Betaproteobacteria; order Burkholderiales; family Burkholderiaceae; genus Paraburkholderia; species Paraburkholderia sp. 32. The sequence goes on along the minus strand of NZ_JBNDKD010000001.1, from coordinate 2,936,307 downwards.
CGCGCGCCGTCATGGTCGACGATCACGTGTTCGTTCAGCAGCACCCGCAAGCCGAGCCGGCGGAATTCGGCGATCCACGAGTTCGCTCCGGAGTAGTACTCGTGATTGCCGGTCACGAGAAACGCACCGTGCCGCGCGGCGAGCCGCGACAGCGGCTGCGTATGCCGGCTCAACTGCGGCACGCTGCCGTCGACGACGTCGCCCGTCACCGCGATCAGATCCGGCTTGAGCCGGTTCACCGCGTCGACGATCGCATCGACATAGCGGCCCTTGATCGTCGGGCCGACGTGGATGTCACTGATCTGCACGATCGTGAAGCCGTCGAGCGCGGCGGGCAGATCGTCGATCGGCACGTCGATCGTGACGACGCGCGCGCGACGGCGCGCGTTGAACAGGCCGATCAGCGTCGACAGCAGCGCGAGCAGCGGCACCGCCGCCGCCGAGCCGGTGCGCCAATGCGCGATCGTGAGCGTGTTCGGCCAGATCGCGTCGATCGTCAGCAGCGACGCCAGCACGAGGTCGCGCGCGAACGTCAGTACCAGCAGCGACGAGAAGAAGCCCATCGCGAGCAGGCCCACCCACGCGAGACGGTCGCCGAGCGGCTGGCGCTTGAAGCCGCGCGCCATCATGCCGACCGGGATCAGGTAGATCGACAGCACGAGCCACAGCACGCACAGCCCGCGGCCGGCCGCGTCGATCGGCATGTCGGGAATCAGGCGCAAGCCGACATAGATATGCAGCAGGATGCCAATCAGGATGATGCGGACAAGAAACGATGAACGTCGCATAAAGAGGATCAGAGCGGGAGGGGGCCGAAGGGCAGCGATAGCGCGGCGGCGATCGGTTGACGGAACGCGGCGAATCATTCTACCGACATGTTCGGTCCCTTGCCGTAGCCGCAAAATTCGTGCTCCCGCACCGCACGACACGCCGGCCCCGAAGCCGCCGCGACGAGCCACGAAAGGTGTTTGCCGGGGCAGGCGCATTCCGTGCTCAGCACATACTTACAGGGCCGCCGCCACGCATTCAATGCCTATGCAAGCGAATTAAATGGGCTTTGAATTGTATTCATGCGTGGAGTATGCTTGAAACAAGCCAGCTTGTTGCCGGGGCAGCGTAGGGCGCTTCGGCCATGACTGGTTCTGTCGCCGGGAAAGACCGGGCGGGGGAGGCACACCATGAAGCTGCTCAAATCGGGCCACCTGTGGCATCACGCGCACGACGTGCATCATGTTCATCATGAGCATCATGTCGGGCACGAGGGCAGCCACGTGATGCTGCCGCTCGTCGGCATCTCGCTGATGGCGATTGCGCTTTACGTCGGCGTACGCAACATCGATTTCTCCGAACTCGGCAAAAGCGCGCTGTTCGACGTCGTGATGGTGTGCGTCGCGCTTGGCATCGCCGGCCTGTTCGGTGCGGTCGGCGCGTGGCTGCGCTCGAATGGCGACGAAGCCGAAGAGGGCTTCTGCTTCATCGGTGCGCTGATCGGCACGGTGGTCTTTTATATCGCGGTACTGACCTGACGCGATCCGATCCAGCGCGTGGCGCACACCCGCAGCGCCATCCATCATCAACGCCCCGTCACACTATGCGCGCCGCTTCGTCGAACGAAAAACGCGGGCTGCGTGCAAACAGCTTTGACGGATCGCCGTGGCCAAGATTGATCAGGAAGTTCGACTTCAACGTCGTGCCCGCAAAAAACGCTTCGTCGACCTTGGCCTGATCGAAGCCCGACATCGGCCCAGTGTCGAGACCGAGCGCACGCGCCGCGAGAATCAGATACCCGCCTTGCAGCGTCGAATTGCGAAACGCCGTGTCCGCGATCAACCGCTCGTTGCCGACGAACCAGCTGCGCGCATCCGCATGGGGAAACAGTTTCGGCAGATACTCGTAGAAGGCGATGTCCATGGCGACGATCACCGTGACGGGCGCGGCCATCGTTTTCTCGAGATTGCCAGCCGACAACGCCGGGCGCAGTTTCTCCTTGCCCTCCGGCGTCCTGACGAACACGAAGCGGCCCGGACTCGAATTGGCCGAGGTCGGGCCGAGCAGTACGAGCTCCATCAGCTCGCGCAGCACGGCGTCGTCGATCGGCTTGTTCTGCCAGCCATTGTGCGTACGCGCGTCGCGAAAGAGCTGCGCGAGCGCCTGATCCGAAAGTGTCATGGAAGTGGTCCGTGCGAAAGAACAGAGGGAACGCGGAGAGCCGCGTCGAATGAAAGAGCAACGCGCGTGAATCAGCGGGTGAGCCGGTGTCGCCATAATAGTCAGGGTTTTGACTTGTCCGCTTGCATCCAGACATTCCGATGAGCACCGATTTATTCAACGACCTGCCGACGCCCGACGTCGACTGGTATCCCGACTGGCTCGCAGCGGCCGACGCCGAACGCCTGCTGGCCCGACTGATCGACGAAGTGCAATGGCGCCAGGACATGATGGGCACGCCCGCCGGCCGTGTTGCACTGCCGCGTCTGACCGCCTGGCAGGGCGAGCCGGACGCGGTGTACGTGTACTCGGGCATCCGCAACGTGCCGCAAGCATGGACGCCCGCCGTCGCCGAACTGAAGGCGGCCGTCGAGGCGACCAGCGGCGCGCGTTTTAACAGCGTGCTGCTGAATCGTTACCGCAGTGGCGCCGACAGCATGGGCTGGCACGCGGACCGCGAGCCCGAACTCGGCAAGCAACCGGTGATCGCGTCGGTGAGCCTCGGCGTCGCGCGCAGGTTCGATCTGCAGCACAACCGCAGCGGCGTCGTGCAATCGTTCTCGCTGAAGGGCGGCAGCCTGCTCGTGATGAAAGGCGACACCCAGGCGCAGTGGCGTCATCGGGTGCCGAAGGAGCCGCGCGTGAGCGGCGAGCGCATCAATCTGACGTTTCGCTGGGTCACGCCAAGAATGACGCCGACCTGAGGCAGCGAGCGGCAATGCTCTGACCGACGCGCCATACCAAAATTGATATCGAGGGCGCGAATCATATGATTGGACGGTTAACGCCTCGCACAGTACGCTACATCACGATCCATGTGCCGAGAGGGCCACGAGGGCCGGGCAGACCGCTGGGTCGTCTACACAACAACGATTGGAGACTGTCATGGCGAATACACGACGTGCCGCGTGTCGCGCTCTGGGCGCGCTCGCGCTTTGCGCGAGTCTCGGAGCGCTGACGCTGGCCACGCCCGGCGCGCATGCCGAGGACAAGAAAATTACGCTCGGTTTTGCGCAGGTCGGTGCGGAAAGCGCATGGCGCACCGCGAATACCGAATCGGTGAAGTCGGCGGCGACGGAGGCCGGCATCAACCTCAAATTCTCCGACGCGCAGCAGAAGCAGGAAAACCAGATCAAGGCGATCCGCTCGTATATCGCGCAGAAGGTCGACGTGATCGCGTTCTCGCCGGTCGTCGAATCGGGCTGGGAACCGGTGCTGCTCGAAGCCAAGGCCGCGAAGATTCCGGTGATCCTGACCGACCGCAACATCGACGTGAAGGACACGTCGCTGTACGTGACGATGATCGGCTCGGACTTCCTCGAAGAAGGACGGCGCGGCGGCCACTGGCTCGCGGATCACTACAAGGACGATAAAGGTCCGGTCAACATCGCCGAGCTGCAAGGCACGGTCGGCTCCGCGCCGGCCAACGACCGCCACGCGGGTCTGATCGAAGTGATCAAGAGCGATCCGAAGTTCAAGATCATCGCGTCGCAAAGCGGCGACTTCACGCTCGCCGGCGGCAAGCAGGTGATGGAAGCGTTCATCAAGACCTACGGCAACAAGATCAACGTCGTCTATGCTCATAACGACGACATGGCGCTCGGCGCGATCCAGGCGATGGAAGAAGCCGGCATGCATCCGGGCAAGGACGTCGTCGTAGTTTCGTTCGACGCAACCAAGGGCGGCTTCCAGGCGATGGCCGCCGGCAAGATGAACGTCGACGTCGAGTGCAGCCCGCTGCTCGGACCGCAGTTGATGTCGGCGGTGAAAGACGTCGTGGCAGGCAAGCCGCTGCCGAAGCGCATCCTGACTCAGGAGACTGTCTTCCCGATGAGCGTGGCCGCGCAAACTCTGCCGTCGCGTAAGTACTGACGCGGCGCGCAACGTCGCCGCGGCAGCGCTCGCGCGAGCGCCGCGGCGTGTGCGGTGTTCAGGCGCCGGGGCCAACGGGCTCACGGCGCGAAGGAGATGTGCCGTACGGACGCATCGAACAGGTTTCTCCAGTGGTGCCTGACCGCCCGGGCTGCTTTCTTCTGCAGCGGGCGGTCTCTTTTCAGGAGCATGCGCCCGCGGGAGCATGTCACTGGGGCCTGCCGAACCATGCATAGCCGATCGAGCGAGGTCCATGACCCATTCCGCTACCGAACCGAATCAGCCGGACCAGCCGCGGCGCGGCACGCCGCCGGGCGCGCCAGGCCAACAGAATGACATGAGCGCGCGCGAACCGATTCTGGCGACCTCCGGCGTCAGCAAGACATTTCCGGGCGTGAAGGCGTTGCAACACGTCGACTTCCGCCTGTTTCCCGGCGAGGTCCATACGCTGATGGGCCAGAACGGCGCCGGCAAATCCACGTTGATCAACGTGCTCACAGGCGTGCTCGCACCCGATGCCGGCACGATCCGCCTCGGCGGCGAGTTGGTCGCGTTCGCGTCGCCGCAGGAAGCCGAGGCGGCCGGCGTGCGCACGCTGTACCAGGAAGTGAACCTGTGCCCGAATCTGTCGGTGGCGGAGAACATCTTCGCGGGCCGGCAGCCGCGCCGTTTCGGCGCGATCGACTGGCCCGACATCAAGCGGCGCGCGCAGGAAGCGCTCGCGCGCCTCGACGTGTCGCTCGACGTCACGCGCTCGCTCGACGCCTATCCGATCGCCGTGCAGCAGATGGTCGCGATCGCGCGAGCGTTGTCCGTCGATGCGCGCGTGCTGATTCTCGACGAACCGACTTCGAGCCTCGACGACAGCGAAGTCGCGCAGCTATTCAAAATACTTCGACATCTTAAGCGATCGGGCATTGCGATCCTGTTCGTCACGCATTTCATCGAGCAGACTTATGCGATCTCCGATCGCATCACGGTGATGCGCAACGGCGAGCGCGAAGGCGAATATCTCGCGCGCGATCTGTCCGCGGATCAGCTGGTCGCGAAGATGGTCGGCCACGAGCGCATGAGCGCGCGTCTGCGCGAAGCGGCGCACGAAGGACAGGCCGCCGACGATCAGGAGGTCGCGCAAGACCACACGGAAGCAACGGCCACGCAGCCGTTCATCGAGCTGCGCGGCGTCGGCCGTCGCGGCACCTTGCAGCCGATCGATCTCGAGATGCAGGCCGGCAAGATTCTCGGCCTCGCGGGTCTGCTCGGCTCGGGCCGCACCGAAACCGCGCGGCTTCTGTTCGGCGCGGATCGCGCGGACAGCGGCACGATCCTCGTCGAAGGGCGCGCCGTGCGGCTGCGCACGCCGCACGACGCGGTGCGCCACGGCATCGGCTATTGCGCGGAAGACCGCAAGAAGGAAGGCATCGTCGCCGAACTGTCGATCCGCGAAAACATCATGCTCGCGTTGCAGGCGCGGCGCGGCTGGTGGCGCAAGATCAGCCGGCAACGCGCGCGCGAGCTCGCCGATATGTGGATCGAGCGGCTCGGCATCACGGCGTCCGACGCCGAGCAGCCGATCGCGCTGCTGTCCGGCGGCAACCAGCAGAAGGCGCTGCTCGCGCGCTGGCTCGCAACCGATCCCAAACTGCTTATCCTCGACGAGCCGACCCGCGGCATCGACGTCGCCGCGAAGTTCGACATCATGGACCGGCTGCTCGCGCTGTGCGCGAACGGCCTGTCCATCCTGTTCATCTCGTCGGAGATCAGCGAGGTGCTGCGCGTGAGCCATCGCGTCGCGGTGCTGCGCGATCGCCGCAAGATCGCCGAGGTGGCCGGTAAGGCATCGAACGAGGACAACATCTACCGACTCATCGCAGGGAGCGGCGAATGAAGCTATCGAACTGGTTCGCGCGCGACGGGGTGGAGCGTCCGCTGCTATGGCCATGCGTGACGCTCGTGTTGCTGTTCGGACTGAACCTGCTGGCCAATCCGCATTTTCTCGCGCTGCGCACGCTCGACGGCCACCTGTTCGGCGCGCCGATCGACATCCTGAATCGCGCGGCGCCGCTCGTGCTGGTCGCGATCGGCATGACGCTCGTGATTGCGACACGCGGCATCGATATTTCGGTCGGCGCGGTGGTCGCGATCGCGGGCGCCGCGGCCGCGACGATACTCGCGACCCAGGCCGTGCCGAGCGGTGCGCTGATCGCGCAGGCGCTGCTGGCCGCGCTCGTCGTCGGCATCTTGAGCGGCATGTGGAACGGGCTGCTCGTCGCGTTCGTCGGCATGCAGCCGATCATCGCGACGCTGATTCTGATGGTCGCGGGCCGTGGCATCGCGCAACTGCTGACCGCCGGGCAGATCATCCCGATCGGCGCGCCCGGCTATCTGTTCGTCGGTGGCGGCTACTGGCTCGGCGTGCCGTGCTCGGTATGGATCGCGACCGTAGCCGTGCTGGCGACCGCCGCCCTGGTGGAGGGCACGGCGCTCGGTCTGTTCATTCGCGCGATCGGCGTGAACCCGGTTGCGACACGGCTCGTCGGGTTGCGCTCGAAGGCGATCGTATTCGCGGTGTACGGCTTCTCGGGCTTGACCGCGGCGCTGGCCGGCATCCTGATCAGCTCGAACGTGCGTAGCGCGGACGGCAACAACGCGGGCTTGCTGCTCGAACTCGACGCGATTCTCGCCGTGACGCTCGGCGGCACGTCGCTGCTCGGCGGCCGCTTCAGTTTCGCGGGCACGGTGCTCGGCGCGCTGATCATCCAGACGCTCACGTACACCACGTATTCGATCGGTGTGCCGCCGGAAGCGACGCTCGTCGTGAAGGCGGCCGTCGTGCTCGCGGTCAGCGTGATCCAGTCGCCGGTGGCACGCGCGCTCGCGGTGTCGTTCGGCGCGTCGCTCGTCAAATCGCGCGGGGTGGCGCGATGACGCGCGCTCTCGAAGCACTCGCCCGCGTGGTCGATCCGCGCACGCTGCCGATCGCGGTGACGGTCCTGCTGTTCTGCGCGCTGTTCGGCTTTGGTTCGGTGATGTACACCGGTTTCTTCTCGTGGCAGGTGTTGCTCGATCTGCTCGTCGACAACGCGTTCCTGCTGATCGTCGCGATCGGCATGACGTTCGTGATCGTGTCGGGGGGCATCGATCTGTCGGTGGGCTCGATCGTCGCGCTGACGACGATCGTCGAAGCCGTGCTGTCCGAGCACATGCATGTGTCGGTGTGGCTCATCATTCCAATCGTGCTGTTGATGGGCACGGTGTTCGGCGCGGTGCAGGGCGCGCTGATTCACTACTTCCGCCTGCAGGCGTTCATCGTGACGCTGGCGGGGATGTTCTTCGCGCGTGGCCTGTGCTTTCTGATCACGACGCAGTCGATCACGATCACCGATCCGACGTTCAAGGCGATCTCCGCGTTTCGTCTCAGTGTCGGCGTCGGTTCGGTATCGGCGAACGTGCTGATCGCGGCCGTGACGCTCGCGGCCGCGATCTATGTCGCCCATTTCACGCGCTTCGGACGCAACGTGTATGCGGTCGGCGGCAATCCGCGCTCGGCGCTGCTGATGGGCCTGCCGGTCGCGCGCACGCGGGTCGGCGTGTATGCGCTGAGCGGCTTCTGTTCGGCGCTCGGCGGCGCGGTGTTCACGTTCTACGTGCTGTCGGGCTATGGGCTGCAAGGGCAGGGCATGGAACTCGATGCGATTGCGGCCACGGTGATCGGCGGCACGCTGCTGACGGGCGGCGTCGGTTATGTGGTCGGCTCGCTGTTCGGCGTCGGCATTCTGGGCACGATCCAGACGCTGATTACGTTCGACGGCACGCTCAGTTCGTGGTGGACGCGGATCGTGATCGGCGCGCTGCTGTGCGCGTTCTGTTTGCTGCAGCGATTGATCGAGCGGCACGCGAAATCGGTGCGTCGGCCCGGCGGCACCAATGCGGTCACGACGACGGGGCATGGGCACGGGCGTGACGAGACGTCGACGACGGCGTCGTCGGATTCGCAGGTGTTGGGGCGGGCGCCGGGCTAGCGCGCGGTCTTCCAGTCGCTTCGAACCACGGCGGCGCGGCGCAAGCCGCGCCGCGTTCACGTTAGTCCGCGCGGCCGCTTCCGAGCGTCCAGCTCATGCCGTTCGCACCGGCATGGACCGCGAACTCGGCGCCTTCGCGGCTTTGCGCGTCGCCAGCAGGTGCATGCAGCGCTTGAGCGCTGCAATCGCCAGCGCACTGAGCAGCAGACCCGCAATCACATCGGCGAGATAGTGACCGCCTTGCGTCGGCGTCGACAGGATCATCGTCACGTTGAGAGGAATCGCAAACAGCAAAAGCCGTGGCATGCGACGCAGCGCAGAGATAAAGACAATAGCGGGTAACGCCCACCACTCCGCTGTTCCCCGTGTTCGTGTTCGTGGCTCGACATTGTGCTCGTCCATTTTTTTGTTGGCGCTGTCTGGTGAAGGATAAGCACAGGTAATGCCTATCGTCTGACGGCCTTGTCGCGACTGGGTCGACGGGGCCGACAGGCGGTGATCGACCGGCATGGCGGTCCGAAACGTGGCAGCGTTGAGACGTGTGTTTCCCGTCGCTACGCGGGTGCGCAGCGTCGTTGCCGATGAGCACGTTTCCGTCTGCGTGACCTATTATCAGAAAGAGTTGTGAACAGTACGACTGCGGTTGCGATGCAATCCGCGAATCGTGCAACTGAATGCAGATGCCGTGGAGAAGAGCGATGGTTCGCAGGGAAATACTCGACGCGCTGCGGGCATACACCGATCCGTTCCGCGTCACGAGCGGCAAAGATTTCTTTCTGAAGAATTTCGATCCCGGCGAGACGGTGGGACTCAGAATGCATAAGGAAGAGGCGCAGCAACTGCTCCAGCGCGGGTCGAAATGGCTCGCGATGGAGCAGGAGATCCTCTACGCGCAGGATTCCTGGTCCGTGCTGCTGGTGTTCCAGGCCATGGACGCCGCGGGAAAGGATGGGACGATCAAGCATGTGATGTCGCGCGTCAATCCGCAGGGGTGCGATGTCATCTCGTTCAAGCAGCCGTCGGATGAGGAGCTCTCCCACGACTTCCTTTGGCGCTATTCGAGGAAAGTGCCCGAGCGCGGGCACATCGGCATTTTCAACCGCTCGTACTATGAGGAGGTGCTGGTGGTGCGCGTGCATCAGCATCTGCTCCATGCGCAGAAGATCCCGCCGGCACGGGTCGGCAACAACATATGGGACGAGCGGCTCGCCGACATCGCGCGCTTCGAGGACTATCTGACGCGCCAGGGCGTGGTCATTCTCAAGTTCTATCTGAACCTGTCGTACGGGGAGCAGAAGAGGCGATTCATGGATCGCCTCGACAATCCCGACAAGCACTGGAAGTTTTCCGCAGCCGACGTTCGCGAGCGTCGCTACTGGAACGACTATATGCACGCCTATGAAGAGGCGATCCGCGCGACGGCCTCCGAAGCGGCTCCGTGGTTCGTCGTGCCCGCCGACAACAAACCTTTCACGCGCCTCATCGTCGCGGCCGCGATCGTCGAGGCCGTCGAGAAGCTCGACCTCGAATATCCGAAAGCCACGCAAGAGCAGATGAAGGATCTCGCCGCCGCGAGGGAGGAATTCGACGCTGAAGCGGTGGACGCGACGAGACCCGATCAACCCGGGGACGATCCAGACCATTGAGAGCGGCCCCCTGACCCGAAATCACTGGAACCGGGAGACACGAGGATGAGCTCAGTTGAGAGTGCGACGCCGTGGCATGCGATGCCGGCCGGTGACATCGAACGGCAGTTCAACGTCGATCCCGCGCAGGGCCTCGATGCATCGGAAGCGACCGGGCGGCTGGCCACCTATGGGCCGAACCGCCTCCCGCAGGGCAAGAAGAGGGGGCCGGTCGTACGCTTCCTGATGCAGCTCCACAACGTTCTGATCTACGTGCTGCTCGCGGCCGGTTTCGTCAAGTTGATGCTGGGCCTGTGGCTCGATGGCTCGGTCATTCTGGCCGTCGTCATCCTCAACTCGCTGCTCGGCTTCCTGCAGGAAGGACGCGCCGAGAAGGCGCTCGACTCGATTCGCAACATGCTGTCCGCGGAAGCGCGCGTGATGCGTGGCGGAGCGGTTCGCTTGATCCCCGCCGAGGAACTCGTTCCTGGCGACATCGTGCTACTGGAATCGGGCGACAAAATCCCGGCGGACATGCGTCTCGTCGACGCCAGGAACCTGCGCACGGAAGAAGCGGCTCTTACGGGGGAATCCCTCCCGGCCGAGAAGGGCACCGCGCCGGTACCCGCCAAAGCCACGGTCGGCGACCGCGAGAACATGGCGTTCTGCGGCACGATGGTCTTGTCGGGCCGGGCAACCGGCGTCGTGGTGACGACCGGGAGCCAGACGGAACTCGGCCGGATCAACCAGATGCTCGCCGAGGTCAGCGCGCTCGAGACGCCGCTGCTGCGCCAGATCAAGAAGTTCGGCTACGTCATCACGGCAGTGATCGCCGTTGTCAGCGTGCTGCTCTTCTCCTGGGGGCACTGGCTCGGACACATGACTTTCGTCGAGCTGTTCCAGGCCATCGTGGGGATTGCGGTATCGGTCATCCCGGAAGGCCTGCCGGCGCTCATCACCATCACGCTCGCCATCGGCGTGCAGCGCATGGCCCAGCGCAACGCCATTATTCGCCGCCTGCCGGCGGTCGAAACACTGGGCGCCGTCTCGCGCATCTGCTCGGATAAAACGGGCACGCTGACCCTGATGGAGATGATGGTGACCTCCGTCGTAACGGCCGAAGCGGCCTATGCCGTTACGGGCGACGGCTACGCCAGCGAAGGAGAGGTCAGTGCCGATGGCAAGCCGCTCGGCGCCGCGCCGGACGTGCTCAAGCTGATGGGCCGCGTGTCGCTGTTGTGCAACGACGCCGAGCTCTTCGAGGAAGACGGCAAATGGAAAGTGGAGGGTGACCCGACCGAGGGCGCGCTGTATCCGTTCGCTTCCAAGCTGGGCATGGACCGTGCCGCCGAGACGGCTGCCGCGCCGAGGATCGACGCGATCCCCTTCGAGTCCGAGCACAAGTTCATGGCGACGCTGAACCGTTCGACGGACGGCGAGATGCTGCTGGTCAAGGGCGCGCCAGAGGTGATCCTCGACCACTGCGACCGGCAGCAGACGGCGCAAGGCCCGGCGCCGCTCGATCGCGAGCACTTCGCGAGGGAGGGCGACCGGCTCGCCGCGCAAGGCGAGCGCGTGCTCGGGCTCGCGTGGCTGTCGGCCCCGGGCCTGCGTACGGGCGGCCTCGGGCCGCAGGACCTGCCGCGTACCCTCGTACTGCTCGGCCTCGTGGGCCTGATGGACCCGCCGCGCAAAGAGGCGATCGACGCCGTGCGCGAATGCCACGGCGGCGGCATTCGCGTGACGATGATTACGGGCGACCACAAGATCACGGCGGCGGCAATCGCAAGAATGCTGGGCATCGGCGACGGCAAGACCGCCGTGTCCGGCACCGAGATCGAGGCGATGAACGATGCGGCGCTGCAGGAATGCGTGCGCGGCGTCGACGTGTTCGCGCGCGCGAGTCCCGAGCACAAGCTGCGGCTCGTCAAGGCGATCCAGGCGAACCGGCAGATCGTCGCGATGACGGGCGACGGCGTCAACGATGCGCCGGCGCTCAAGAAAGCCGACATCGGTGTCGCGATGGGGATCAAGGGCACCGAGGTGACGAAGGAGGCGGCGGGCATGATCCTCGCCGACGACAATTTCGCGTCGATCTCCGCGGCGGTGAAGGAAGGGCGCACGGTCTACAACAACATCGAGAAAGCGATGCTGTTCATGCTGCCGACCAATGTCGCGCAAGGCGCGGTGATCGCGGTGGCGATCCTGTTCTCCTTCACGCTGCCGATCACGGCGCCGCAGATCCTGTGGGTCAACATGGTTACTTCCGTCGCGCTCGGCCTGACCATTTCGTTCGAGCCGCACGAGGCAGACGTGATGCGCCGCTCGCCACGCGCAATCGACCGGCCGATCGTCACGCGCTTCGGCATCTGGCGCATCCTGTTCGTCGGCGCGGCGCTCGTGATCTATACGCTGTCCACCTTCTTCTGGATGAAGTCGCAAGGGGCGTCGGATCAGATGGCGCGCACGGCCGCGGTCAACGCCATTACGCTGGGCCAGGTGTTCTATCTGCTCAACATCCGGTATCTGCTCGATTCGTCGCTGTCCGTGCGCGCCCATACAGGCAATCGCTATCTCTGGTACGGAATAGCCGGCGTCGTGGTCTTGCAGCTTCTGTTCACCTATACGTTCCCGTTCCATGCCGTTTTCCACACCGAGGCTCTGCCCTTGTCGGCGTGGGGGTGGCTCGTAGGTGGTGGCGTCCTGTTTTTCCTCGTGGTGGAGATCGAGAAGCTCGTTTTCCGGCTCACCCCTGCATTGAGAGGATTTGTGACGTCGCAACAGGAGGGCGCGGCCTTGCCCAATGATCCCGCGAGGTAGGCCGCCTTGGCGGCCGCCTGCTACATCTCATGCACGCGGCGGAGGATGAAAAACAGATTAGCCGAGACTGCATTCACGATCGGTATCCGCTCGAAAGGCCGGTTCAGCTTCATGCCGATATTGGCCAGGGCGTTGAGCGCTCCGCCGCCCTTTATGCCTTTTGCGAAGGTGGGAAAGACCTGGTGATAGCCGCATTCTTCCAGTACGAATCCCGACCTGAGAAACAGGCGCTTCGCGTCGCTGAGACTGTACAGCCGATTATGGCCCGTGTACTTTTTCATGACTCTGCACGCGTTTTCGGTCACCGATAAGCGGTTAGGTAAAAATGTGATTATCAGCAAACCGTCGTTTTTCAGCACGCGCCATAGCTCATCGAGGCTCTTTTGCTCGCGGGCCACGTGCTCGAGTACACCGCTTCCGATCACCACATCGAATTGATTGTCTTCGTAGGGCAGCAGAAATTCATGATCGAGCGATGCGAAAGATAACCCGGCGTACTCATGGAATTCCGCGAATTGCCCATCCTTGCAGATGTCGCAGCCATATATATCGATGTCATGGTAGAGCGTGCGAAGCATGCACGAATCCGGCGCGTGCCGGCATCCCCAGTCGAGCACTTTCATGCCACGCTTGATATACGGTGCGTAAATTTCGAACGCGCGCACGTGGCGATCGAGACTCGCGTTGTTGGCAATGACCGATTGCACATAGTCCCGGTATTCACCATCGCTACGATGTGCAATGTAGTCCTCGCAAAGCTTGGCATAAGTCGCCTTGACCTGCTGCAATTCATTGCTCGGGATCGTTTCAGTGTCGATGGGTTTATGCATATCTCCCTCATGGCGGTGCGAACGATACGACGAATTTCAGGCTCTACCGGGCCAGTATGCTGGGAATCCTTGGTCCATGTTGAGGTCTGCGCAATCCGTTTCCGCAGTACCGGCTTTCGCTGCCCGAGTGACATCGGGGTTGAGAGGTTCGCGGGATGTTGACCACTCCGATTTTGAGCGCTGATGGACTGCGTTTGGCGAGACCTGCGGCAGCAACTTACCTGGAAAAAGCCGAGATGGTGAACGGGTTCAAGTTTTGAAGGATAGCAGTTGAATTTGTCAAAACTGGTCGGGGAACCTCTCCATTTCGCGCCTTATTCTGATGGTTTTGCGCCTTGACGCTCATCCGTTGTGTTCGAGCGAACATCAGTGCCAACCTCCCGTTGCTCGGCTGTCTTATTCAGCGTTAACTTAACAATGCGGTCGAACAGCGCGATGTGCGTCCTCCAACCGGCCAGTACGTCGTAGCTATCCCTGTGCGCATCGACCGGCGATAGCGCTCTATCTAGCCCCCACGACCAGCGATGCGGCGAGCCCAGAAGGCGTCTCGACCCCAAATTTTTATGTTGCGGCGCATCTAAAACCATCCTATAACCATCCACATGGATGGTGCAAGGATGGTGCGATGAAGAAACCCGCGGTAGTGGACACCCCCCGCTCGAAAGGCGGCGACTCGGAAAAAATCACGATCAACCTCGGACCGGTCGACCTCGGGCAGATCGACCTGCTGGTTGAAGAAGGCTTCTATGCGAACCGGACCGACCTGATCCGAACGGCGATTCGCAACCAGCTCGCGCTACATGCGCGGGTCGTCCAGGAAACGGTTGCGCGTCGTTCGCTCGTGCTCGGGCTGCAGCATTTTTCCAGGCAGGATCTCGAGGCGATTCGAGCCGCGCGCGAGCGTCTCAACATTCAGGTCCTGGGATTGGCCAGCATTGCCGCCGATGTCTCCCCGGAACTCGCGCTCGCGACTATCGAAAGCGTCGTGGTGCTGGGAGCCTTTCACGCTTCGCCCGCAGTCAAGACGGCGCTTGCCGGCAGAATCCACTAGCCGCGCGAGGCCCACCCCCTCAACACCGGTAATCGGACAAACGTGATGAAACTCAACGAAGGCTTTCTGAACTCAATGCACGAAGCGATGACTTTGCTGCGTACCCGCGGCGTTGCCGAAGCGACAGAAGCGATACAACGCGCACTGCGAGGGGAAAGCGTCGGTGCAGTGAACGAAACTGCGTCGCGGGACAAGACGCCAGAGCCCGTTGTCTTCCCGTTTGCAAAGACAAAGGAAGCGACCGCGCACAAGGCGCGAGAAGACTGCCTTGACGTGGAGGAACGAGGACATTTCATCACGCTTGCGTATGCGAATGCCGCCGGTCGCCGTCAATATCGGCTGTATGTGCCGGCGGGGGGCGCCGGCGAGCCGCTGCCACTGATTGTGATGCTGCACGGCTGCACGCAGGACGCCGACGATTTCGCAGCAGGCACGCAGATGAACGCGCTTGCCGAGCGGCATCGATGTCTTGTAGCTTATCCGGTGCAACCGCGGCAGGCGAATCCGTCGAAGTGCTGGAACTGGTTCAAACCTGACGATCAGCATCGCGAGCGCGGCGAGCCGTCGCTGATCGCAGGCATCACGCGCGAAATCATCTCGGCCCACAACGTCGATCCTGCGCGCGTGTACGTCGCGGGGATGTCCGCGGGGGGCGCGATGGCGGCGATCATGATCGCCGAGTATCCCGAACTGTATGCCGCGGTCGGCGTGCATTCCGGTCTTCCGGCACGGTGCGCGCACAATTTACCCTCCGCGCTCGCGGCGATGAAAGGCGGCAAGCACCCCCGAAACGCACGGCGCGTGCAAGGCGATACAGACTTGTCACCGAGACGGCCCATGATCGTCTTTCATGGTGACGCGGATGCCACCGTGCACGTAGCGAATGCCACGCGGCTCGTGCAGAGGTTCGACGCGCGGCCGGACGCCGGCAGCGAACGGCGTCGGGTCGACGCGGGCCGGCGCGCCTGTACCGTCTCGCGGCTGGTTTCCGGCGACGGTATCGACGCCGAGTTGTGGACCATTCATGGCGCAGGGCACGCTTGGGCAGGCGGCAATGCACGAGGCAGTTATACGGACGCTACTGGTCCGGATGCGAGTGCCGAAATGCTGCACTTCTTTCTTGATCATCCGCAACGACAATAGTGCAGGCCTCTCATGTGGTTACTATGATTGCGACGGAGTGGCGTCCGCTGTGCATGTAGAGCAAGTCCGCTTGCTCAACTGCATATAAAGGCTGCCCGATGAATCACTTCCGGTTGAATCCGCCGCCATTAACCGGTCGCTCGTGCGCCGACGATTCACGTTGCTCGGACTGTCGCGCGATTGGGCAAGATGAGGCTTTCAACCCGCAGATATATAGCTTTCAGCAAGACATCCACAAGCCGGGGCTTCTCTGTCAGTCCCGCTCAGACGGGCGCCTGCTTGCGACGCTTGGTGAGTTGCCAGTGGTAGACGCGCGCGAAGACCGTTCCTTGCCCGCTGCGTAGAGGATTCGGCCGAGGCGTTCCCCGGGCCGTTCGACATAACGGCGCGAGAGCGCTGCCACGAAGATCGTTGTGCAAAGGGCGAAAACGGTGAGAACGAGCAGAGACGCCAACGGATGCGCGCGTACCTGTGTCGTTCCGAAACCCTCGACGACTAGCGGCGTTAACGCGAACAGAATTGGGAAATGCAGCACATAGATGCTGTAGGAGATGTCGCCGATAAATGCGAACGGCCCGGCTTCAAGTGCCTGCATCGACCTGCCGCTGTGATACAGGCAATATACGGCAACGAACGCAACCAGCATCTCGACGTTCTCGGCGGCTTTCATGTCTATACCGAGCCGGTTCGCGGCCATCTGCGAGAACAACAGCGCAATCAATGCGATGGTAGCTGTGATGCGGTATGGAACATCGCCCGCGCGCGGCAGGAAGGGAATGGCGGCGCCGACTCCGAAGGCTAACGCATAATGCATACAAAACACCCGCGGGATCGGTAACAGGGCCAATAGGGAAACACAAGCGAGCAACGCCAACCGCTTGCGTGGATGCCGGGCAAGCAGATAGATAACTGGAAATGCAAAAGAGTAGAACAACTCGACGCGCAAGGTCCAAAGCGGCCCGTTCAGGTGTACGTAGAGCCCCAGCATGGAGAGCGCGATGAGTTTTGCGGTAGGTGGGGAAGGGTAAGCTTGCCATGCTCCCCACCCGCTATAAAGCCCAGAGTCCAACGCCTGGGGTGATCGAATCAAATGCCAGAGACATAGCGTCAGTACAATTGAAGCCCATAAGGCTGGGTAGATTCTGAAAAAGCGCCGCACATAGAACTTTTTAACCGGCAGCCCTTGATGCGTTGGTTCATTTGACAGCGACACAGCAAGCACGCACGCGCTCAACACGAAAAACATCTGAACGGCGCCCGACGCATTGAACAAGCCGCCAATGAATCGATACGACGAGAGGACTGAAGGATCGTTGGCAAAAAGGTGCGGCCAGTCAAGGATGCTCCACACGTGCGCCATAACAACAATCAGGCATGCGATACCGCGCAACGAAGTGAACACTTCGATATTCTTCCGCGCATTGGCGGGACGGACTGACACGACGGCGTTAGTCATAGGCAGGGCCTAGCCTCCACATAGCATGCCCTTGTTTTATTGTTTGCGGGCGATCCGACCGAGGGATTCAAAGAAGCTCACCCAAGGATAAGACGATAGGTCAGACAAGATTGCCGGATCGTCGAAAACACTCTACGGATTGGCGTATTCAAACGACTGGCGCATTCAACAGGCGACTTATCAGGCAACGTCCGCTGTCCGCGAAGTTGCGACCTTGCCGTGATGGGCTTGACCCTCCATAACAGGTCGGACGAGGCGGATGGCTCTTCTTCCGGCGGTCGCTGAACTGTATGAGAGGCTTGCAATAAGGCGGATACGGCGGTTGCGCTTGCGAACTGGCTTTCACACCCAAGGCCCGATTGGTCGGCCCGAGTTACATAGCCGAGTCGCAGAGCGGGATACAACGACGCGGCCGGCCGTAGTCGCCTCGGTAGCGGTCATTTACGATGGAACAGTTCCAGTGACCGCTGCGGGTCGAAAGCCGGCGTAAAGGACACGCGGGATTCAGAGGGCACTTGCGTGTCGATCTGGGGCGTTCGCGTCAACTACGGACCGGCCACATCTGCTCCCTTGGTTGACGAAGTGTTCGGCTGTTCGAATCTCTTCATCCCTTGGAAGTCATCCTTCAGAAACGTCGCTTGCGCTACGTTTCGGGGCCATCGAGTGGCTCGCCATCTGGCTATCCACGCTCCATCACCGACAACGCGATCTCCTTCTGCGCCTCGAGACTCGCGAGTTGCTTTGTCAGCGACGCACGTATCGATTCGTACGCAGACTTGCCCAGCGCAAGCCGTAGCGGAGGGGACGGGCTGTCGATCGCGCTGATCATTGCGTCGACAGTTTTCGCCGCATCCGCAAAATCGAAATAGCCAGCGTCGAGTGCGCACCGGATTTCACCGACGGGCGTGTCGTCGTACACGCGCATCGGCGCCGCGCGGTCGAGACCCGCGCCAAAGTTGGTGCGCGTAGGACCGGGCTCCATGATCACGAAGTCGATGCCGAACGGTCCGACTTCTTGCGCGGCAGCTTCGACGAAACCCTCGATTCCCCATTTCGTCGCGTGATAAATGCTAAAAGCCGGATAGCCGATTCGGCCGCCTTCCGACGACACCTGCACGATCCGTCCGCCGCCCTGTTCCCGCAGACGCGGAATGACCGCGCGTATCAACTGGATCGACCCAGTCAGATTCGTCTCGATCTGCCGTGCAATCTGGGTGTCGTCGAGCTCTTCGGCCGCGCCGAACAGCCCGTAGCCCGCGTTGCTGACGACGACGTCGATGCGCGCGAGCGCAGCAAATGCCTGCGCTACAGCGGCTCTGATTGCATCGACGTTCGTCAGGTCGCAAGTGACGACCTCCAGTCGATCGCCGTGTTGCTTGCGCAGATCGTCCAATGCGCCGGGTCTGCGCAGCGTCGCGACAACGCCGTCGCCGCGTGCCAGCAGCTTCTCCGTCAGCCCACGCCCCAGCCCGCTCGATGCGCCCGTGATCAGCCAGTTCTTCGTCATGCTCATGCTCCGTTGGAAGGATCAGGAGTTCATGCTAGAACAATGGAATTCGTCGGAGAAGCCAGGCCGATCGGCATGATGTGTTGAAGGAAATTCACCAATGGGCAAACCGACTCTCAACGATTTGCAGGCGTTCATGCTCGTCGCCGCGCGGCGGAGCTTCGTGCAGGCCGCAGGCGAACTGGGCGTGTCGCGTTCGGCGCTGAGCCATGCGATGCGCGGACTCGAGAACGATCTGGATGTGCGCTTGCTGCACCGGACCACGCGCAGCGTATCCCTGACAGAAGCGGGGGAGCGTCTGCTTGCACGTCTGCGCCCTGTGCTGAGCGATCTCGATCACGTGCTCGACGATGTCGCGCGGGAAGATGAGGCGCTTCGCGGCACGCTGCGCATCAATGGAAGCGACGGGGCGATCCGTCAACTGCTCCAGACTGTCGTGCCGCGCTTTCTGGCGATGTATCCGCGGATGGAGCTGGATCTCGTCTCGGACGGACGTTTCGTCGATATCGTCGCGGAAGGCTTTGATGCAGGCGTAAGGCTCGGTGAAGCGGTACCCAAGGACATGATCGCGGTACGGGTCAGCGAGGATTCACGCTTTGTTGCAGTGGCGTCGCCGCGTTATCTGCGCAAGCATGGCCGGCCTGCCGTGCCGGACGAATTGCAGGCCCATCACTGCGTCCGGCAACGTCTGCCCAGTGGCAAACGCTATCGATGGGAGTTTGCGCGTCACGGTCAGGCCTTCACGATAGATCCGCCCGGCGCGCTCACGATGGACAGCAATGCGTTGATGATCGAAGCGGCACTGCGGGGACTCGGTATTGCATACGTACCCGAGCCGTATGCGCGCGACGCGATGGCACGCAAGCGGCTCGTTGCGGTGCTGAGTGATTGGTGCCCGCTCATTCCCGGACTGTTTCTCTATTTTCCCGGAAGCCGACATATTCCCGCCGGGTTGCGGGCATTCATCGAGCTGGTGCGGCAACTGCCCGGCAGCGTGTCCGAGCCGTCGAGGTAGCTTCCGCGAATCAGCAAGAGCGACCATTCGCCGACGCCGGCTTGCGAGCGGCGTCTGGCCGAAGCTCCCAGACGCCCCTGGCCCTGCCGCATTCGCACACCGCAAAGCACACCCCGTCAGCCACGCTCCAACCGCCTGCGTACCGTCCCCACCAACCTGTCGAACGGCAATGTACTCGCAGCCAACGCACTGACCGCAGAAAAATTCTCCCTCACGATATCTGTCAACACCTGCCCCGGCGGCGCCTCGACCAGCACCTGCGCGCCCATTTCCTGCATCACGGTGAGCGCATCGAACCAGCGCACGGTGTAACGCATATTGGTCGCAAGATCCTCGCGAATCGCATCGGCCGTATATAACGGGCGTCCACCGCGATTGCCGATATAAACCCCGCGCGGTCTTTCAACATGCAACGTGCGCGAGTACGCCAGCAGTTCGTCGCTCGCACGCGCGAGCAATTCGCAATGCGAGGGCACGCTGACCGCGAGCCGCGTGGCCTTGCGCGCGCCGGCCGCGAGTGCGCGTTCGATGAACCCGTCGAGCGCATCGTCCGCGCCGGCCATCACGATCTGGCGCGGTGCATTGACGTTGCCGATATACACGCGTTGCCGTTGCTCCGCGGCCTGCTGTGCAACGAGCGTTTCCGCCTGCTGCTCGCTCAAGCCGGAGACGGCCGCGAGACCATAGCCCGCCGGATAAGCGGTTTCCATCAGCTCGGCGCGTCGCTGCACCATCTTCAGCGCGTCGCGGAACGCCACCGCGCCACAACTGACCGCCGCCGCATACGCGCCGATCGACAGTCCCGCGCTGATCTCCGCCGCCAATCCTTCATCGGCGAGCGCGCGCATGATCGCGACGCCCGCGACGGTCAAGCCCAGTTGCACCGCGACCGTCGAATCGAAAGCGTCGGCTGAGTCGAGCGTCAGCACGTCGATGCCAAGTGTGTCGGAGGCTTCAGCGAGCGTGTCCTGTACCGCGCGATGCTGCGGCAGTCGATGCAGAAAGCCTTCGCTCTGCGCACCCTGGCCGGGGAACAGAAGCGCGAGCATCAGGCAATGCCATTGTGAGCAACCGCTGCCCACGGATCGGCGATCAAGCGGGGGCCGCTCGCATCGCGGGCAAGCACGCGCGCCTTGCCCGCGGCCCATTCAGCGAGCGCCACGCCACCCGCGGGCGTTTCGAGTTGCGCATCGATGCGGATACCGATATGCGCCGCGAGCGTTTGCAGTTGCTCCAGCAAAGCACTCGCGACATTCAGCGCCAGCGGTTGCGGCACGCGGATCAACAGATCGAGGTCGCTGGTTTCGTTGACAGTCGGCACGTGCGTCGCCAGTTCAAAGCCGGTGCTGCCAATAGGTCCCCAAGCGAATCCACCAAGCGGACCGCCCGAATCACGTTGCAACGAAAGCAGTGTAACGAACGAGGGCAATGCATCACGCCCAGCATCGGCTTGCGTCTGCGCGAGCGATTCCGGCGGCACGGCACCGACGATATCGTCCGCATGCACCCATGTGCCGTAGCGTTGCGCTCGCTTCGCACCGCGTACGCCGATCGCGACGAAACCGTCAGCGGCGAGCGCGCGTCGGACGACCGCATACGGCGCGCGCTCGAACGCGTCGCGAACCCACGCTGGTTCGTCATCGGGCGAGTCCAGCCGCCGCAAGCCCAGCAGATCATGCGGCCGCCACCGCGCGTCGCACGACGTGGCGTGCACGGTGGAGAAGGGCGCAGCCGCACACACGCGCATCACACGGCATCCCATTGTTCGGCAAGACGCCGCCGCACCTCGATCGACGCCGCGCGAGTCTGCCGCGCCGCCGCCGATTCCAGCCGACGCGCGAGCGTACGATCCCCCTCGCGCGCGCTGCGAATCTGCTCGACCAGCACCGTGCGCACGCGCTCGATCTGTGCCGTGTCGGGCGCGTCCGCGTCGATGCCTTCGATCAACTGATCGAGCAGCCCCAACTTCGCGAACGACGCCATCGAATACGACATCGGCACGATCGTGTCGCCGAGTTCGTCGAGTTCTTCGACCGTGCGGCGCGTGACGCGCGCGGCCGCTTCCTTGCCCATCGCGTGGACCATCGTGCCGGGCGCGTCGAGCGCGACGATGCGGTTCGCCTGATAGCCATGCGCGAGGAACGCGCCGGACATCGCCGGACCGACTATCAGCGCGATCACCGGATGGCCGGCGTCGCGCGCGCTCGCATAGGCGTCGACGGCGGCCGCGCAGGCGAGGTGGATGCCGAGCATTTCCTCGCGATAGCCGTACGCCTGGCTCTTCACGTCGACGATCGCGACGATCGGGCGGCGCGTGCCGGCGTCCACACCCGCATCCGCTTCGATCGCTTCACGCACCGCGCGCGCGAGTTGCCAGCCTTGTTCGAGCCCGACCACGTTGGTGGTCGCGCGCGGAAAACGGTTCGCGGGATCGGGCACGACCGTGATGAAGCGCGCGGTGTCGCGGCCGAGCGGCGCGTCGCCGCTCCAGACGGGCGCCGCGCTCGACGATTCGCCGGCAAGTGCATTGAACCAGCGCGCGCCGCGCGTGAGTGTCGTGTCGTTCATGCCTGCTCCTTGTTCGACGCATCGCGCCCTTGCGGGTTGTACACATCACGCAGCGTCTCGGGCGTGACGCTCGCCGGATCGATCCGCGCGAGCCTCTGCAAGAACATGTCGACCTGCTCGCTGCGATGCGTGGCCGGCACGCCTTGCGCGAACGCGGCGCGTACGGCGGCGCGCACGGCCTCGGCATCGTCGTCGACGAGTGTGTCGGCGAGCGCGCTCGCGACGCGCTGCTCGCCGCCGATCAGTTGCCATACGCGACGGCGATCGCTCGCATCGAGTTCTTCGATACCGGCTTCCTGTTCGATTACTTCAGGTCCGTTCATGCCGAGCCGTCCCTGCTTCGTCACGATCAGATACGAGCACAGCGCGGCCGCGAGCGACATGCCGCCAAAGCAGCCGACCATGCCCGCGATCACGCCGACCACCGGCACGCGCCGGCGCAGCGCGACGATCGCCGCCTGAATCTCGGCGATGACCGCAAGCCCAAGGTTCGCTTCCTGCAACCGCACGCCGCCGGTCTCGAACAGCACGACCGGGCGCACGAGCTTGCCACGCTCGCAGTCGCGTAGCGCCATCTCGAGCGCCGCGGCGATCTTGCTGCCCGACACTTCGCCGATGCTGCCGCCCTGGAACGCCGATTCGATCGCGGCGACTACGGCCGGTTCGCCGTCGATCGTGCCGCGCGCGATCACGCAGCCGTCGTCGGCCTGGCAGACGATACCCTGCAAGGGCAGCCAAGGCGACCCGATGCGATCGAACGGTCCGAGCAGTTCGCGGAAGCTGCCCGCGTCGAGCACCGAGCGGGCGCGCTCGCGCGCGGGCAGTTCGATGAAGCTTTCGCGCAGCAGCGGCGCGCTATGTACGCTGGCGCTCGTGCTCATACGCTGTCTCCTTCCTCGGCCGCTTCGACCGCTTCGGCGAGCCGCAACGCGACCACGCCCGGCGTCGCGCCGAAGTCGTTGATCTCGATGTGCGCGGCGCCGTCGTAGCGCGTGAAGAAGCGGTCGAGCACGCTCTTCCAGATGTTGCTATAGCCGTCGACGCTGGTGCGCACCACCACGTGCGCGGCGAGCGCCGAACCGCCTGGATCGGCGGCGGCAGGCGACAGCAGCACTTCCAGATCGCCCGAGCCGACCACGCCGACGTGCGCGCGGGTCGTGACGGCGCGTTGCGCCGGATAGTCGAAGGTCAGATGTTCCATGAGGCTCAGCTCCGGCTGGCGTCGCGATGCGCCAGCATGTCGAGAAAGAGGGTGGCGGCGAGCAGATCGGCCGCGCCGCCCGGCGATGCGTTCAGCGACAGCAGTTCGCGTTCGAGCGCGTCGAGCGCGACGCGGCCCGCGGCTGTCGAACTGCCGCCCGCGTCGAGCACGCGTCGCGCGCCGCGCTGCCCCGCATGCAAGCCGGCGAGTCCCGCGCGATGCAGCAGGCAGGTATCGTCGAGCGTGCTCATGATCGCGAGCAACGCATCGATGCGCGCGGCGTTTTCGTCGAGGCCGCGCGCGCGGGCCGCGTGCAATGCCGGCAGACCGACGTCGAGCGCGTGCGGAAAGCCGTCCTGCGCTTCGCGCCGCGCGCCGCCGACCTGATAGCGTCGACGCGCGCGTTCGCCGTGGCTATCGGACGAAGCGGCGAAGCGGTCCGGGAAGCAGGCGATCTGCGCGGCCAGCGTGCATATGCGCGAGGTATCGACACGGTTGGGACCGCCAGGTCTGTGCGCACGCATGGAGGAACTCGAAGCCGTTTCGAGCGCGACGCCCGCAACCAGCAAGCCGATGATCCAGATCGCGCCGCGGTGCGCATTGCTCCCTCCCGTCGCCTGCATCATCTCCTGTTCGCCCGCGCGGCCGATCTGCGCGAGCTCGGCGCGCAGCAGCGCCGAGGGTTCGCCGCGGCGGCGCGCCGTGCGCGCCAGCGCCGCGAAGGTCGGTTCGAGCGCGTGCGCGGAGCGCCGCATGATCGCGAGATCGAGGTCGCGATGCGCGCCGCTGCCGCGCCGATCGACGAGCGCGGGCTTCGGCGTGAGCTCCGCCTCGTCGATCAGCGCGGTGATCGCGTCGCGCGCGAGTTGCGCGTCGGAAAACGGCGCGACCGGCGACCTGCCACATGCATCGCGTAGGACCGAAGCATGCGGCGCGTCCAACCGTTCAGGAAGAACAGCAGCGGACGCCATCGTCACCAGCTCCGGAAGCGCGCGGGCGGCGCGTACAGTCCGCCCGACCACGTGACCAGATCGTCGATGCTGCGCGCCGCGAGCAGCGAACGCTTCGCGTCGCCGCGCCGGATGCCGAGATCTTCCGGATACGCGACGATGCCGCGCCGGCGCAATTCCGCGGTTTTCTCGGGCTTCGCGCGCAGACCGATCGGCGTGACACCGGCCACCGCCGCGACCGCCGCGCGCCGCTCGTCGATGCCTTCGGCCTTGTGCAGATGCGCGATGCCTTCCTCGGTGACCACATGGCTCACGTCGTCGCCGTAGATCATCACCGGCGCGATCGGCATGCCGTTTTTCGCGCCGACCGCGACCGCGTCGAGTTCATCGACGAAGGTCGGCTCGCCGCCTTTCTTGTACGTTTCCGCGAGTTGCACCACGAGCTTCTGGCCACGCGACACCGCGCCGTCGCCCTTCAACAGCTTCAGCCACGCCTCGCTCGAATGACGCCGGCCGCGCGGATCGTGGCCCATGTTCGGCGCGCCGCCAAAACCGGCGAGGCGTCCGCGCGTGACCGTCGACGAATTCGCGTCCGCATCGATCTGCAGCGTCGAGCCGATGAACAGGTCGACGCCGTATTGCCCGGCCAACTGGCACAGCACGCGGTTCGAGCGCAGGCTGCCGTCGTTGCCGGTGAAGAACACATCGGGACGCGCCTCGATATACGCCTCCATGCCGACCTCGCTGCCGAAGCAATGGATGCTGTCGACCCAGCCCGATTCGATCGCGGGGATCATCGTCGGGTGCGGATTGAGTGTCCAGTTGCGGCAGATCCTGCCCTTCAGACCGAGCGATTCGCCGTAGGTGGGCAGCAGCAGTTCGATCGCCGCGGTATCGAAGCCTATGCCGTGATTCAGCGACGTGACGCCATACGGCTCGTAGATGCCGCGTATCACCATCATCGCGGTCAGCACCTGCAAGTCGCCGATATGACGCGGATCGCGCGTGAACAGCGGCTCGACCGCGAACGGCCGGTCCGCCTGCACGACCACGTCGACCCACGAGCCCGGAATGTCGACGCGCGGCAATTCGTCGACGATCTCGTTGACCTGCACGATCACGATGCCGTGACGGAACGCGGCGGCCTCGGCGATCGTCGGCGTGTCCTCGGTATTCGGGCCGGTGTACAGATTGCCATGACGGTCGGCCTTGTCCGCGCACAGCAGTGCAACGTGCGGCGTCAGGTCGACGAACATGCGCGCATACAGCTCGACATACGTATAGATCGCGCCGATTTCGAGCTGGCCGTCTTCGAGCAGTTGCGCGACGCGCAGACTCTGCGGCCCCGCGAACGAGAAATCGACCTTGTGCGCGATGCCGCGCTCGAACAGCGTCAAGTGCTCAGGACGACTGATGCTCGAAATCAGCAGATGCACGTCGTGCAGCTTGTGCGGATCGACCGTGGCGAGCGAGCGCGACAGGAAGTCGGCCTGCTTCTGGTTGTCGCCTTCGAGCGCGACGCGCTCGCCGGGCTGGATCAGCGTTTCGAGCGCATCGACGATGCGGTGCGTGGGCAGCACGCCGTCTTCGAGCCACGGCGCGATGGCCGCGAGGCGGCGGTTCTTTTCGTCGCGCCGGGTCGTCCACGAGCGGACAGTGGACCGCGATGCGGCGGCTTCGGCGGGGTGTTTCATCGGCTCGGTCATCGGTTCGATCAGCTCCCGGTGGTGACGCGCGGGCGTCGGCCGCGCGGCTTCGGTTGATGCGCAAGCGCTTCTTCGCGCGCGCGCTCGGTCAGGAAACGATGCAGAAGCTCGCCGGTGCCGAGCAGATGCGCGACCACCAGCGACTGCGCGGTCGCGATATCGCGGCGCTCGACGGCATCGAGCAGCGCGGCGTGCTCACTGTCGGACTCGCCCTTGTACGACGGCAAGCCGAACTTCAGGCGCAGATAGCGTTCGCCGCGCCGGTGCAGCAAGCCGATCATGTCCTCGAGCTGCGGCCGGCCGGCGGGCGCATAGAGACACATATGGAACGCGGCATTGCGCGTGACGTATAGCGACGGATCCTCTTCGCGCTCGGCAGCGCGGCACAAGTCCCTGGCTTCGCGCAGCGTCGCGGCGGTGTGATTCGGAATCGCAAGGCCGAGCGCGAGACTTTCGAGCGCCGAGCGGATCTCGTAGATCTCGCGCGCTTCGTTGGCGGACAGCGGCGCGACGCTCGCGCCTTTATGGACCGCCGCGCGTGCCCAGCCTTCGCTTTCGAGCTGGCGCAGCGCCTCACGCACGGGAATCGCGCTGACCGAGAAATGCCGGGCAATCGCGTCCTGGCGCAACGGGGCGCCAGGCGCGAGCGTGCCGTCGACGATCGCCGCGCGCAGCGCCTCAGCAATCATGTGCGAGGTGCTTTCGCGCGGCGCGGCGGCCGGAAGAAACGAACCGGACATGGCGGCGTCCAGGGGAAAACCTTCAGTTGCGTCGGTCATAGTATCAAATATTATATATAAAAAGACGCGCATTTCAGCGCGGGCAAACCCGGAAGTCTTGAACCACATTCCAGGCAGGTGCTCGCGCCGTCCTCCGAATGAGTTGTACGAGGACATCGCCGATCAATCAACGTCGTCGAGCCATCCCCAAGCGCGCCCGTCCCTTTCTTCGTTACGTTCAACTATCGTAGGCCGGAGGAGCATGATGAATACAGTAACCGACCGACGAGCGGTCGCGCGTCAGCGCACACCGCTCAATCGTTCGCAGATCGCAGGGTTCTGGGGAGCGTGGGCCGGCTGGACGCTCGACGGCATGGACTCGTTCATTTACGCGCTGGTGCTCACGCCCGCGCTGACCGAGCTGTTGCCGCGTTCGGGCTTCGCGGCGACGCCGTCGAATGTCGGCCTCGCGGGATCGATCCTGTTCGCGCTGTTTCTGGTCGGTTGGGGACTGTCGTTCATCTGGGGACCGCTCGCCGATCGCTTCGGCCGCACCAAGGTGCTCGCCGCCACCATCTTCACGTTCGCGATTTTCACCGGGCTCGCCGCGACCTCGACCAATGTGTGGCAGCTCGGTATTTTTCGCTTCATCGCGGGCGTCGGGATCGGCGGGGAATGGGCGCTGGCGGGCACCTACGTTGCCGAGGCGTGGCCGGAGGATCGTCGCAAAATGGGCGCCGGTTATCTGCAGACCGGCTACTACGCGGGCTTCTTCCTCGCGGCTGCGCTCAATTACACGGTCGGCGTGCATTTCGGCTGGCGCGCGATGTTCCTGACCGGCGCGGTACCGGTCGTCGTCGCGATTCTGATTCTGCTGCGCGTGAAGGAGCCGGAGAAGTGGCAGAAAGCCGACGCAAAGACGGTGCGCGTGAAGCCGTTGCGCGAGATCATGGGGCCGGCTTACCGGCGTCGCACGTGGGTCGCGTGCATTCTGCTGACGATCGCGATCATCGGGCTGTGGGCGGGCGCCGTCTACGAGCCGTCCGCGGTGATCCAACTGGCGGCGCGCGCCGGCATGTCCAAGGGCGATTCGATTCGCACCGCGTCGCTCGCGACCGGCTTGCTGTCGATCGGCACGATCCTCGGTTGTCTCGCGCTGCCGCCACTGGCCGAGCGCATCGGCCGCAAGATGACGCTCGCGGTGTACTTCGCGGGGATGGCGGTGTCGATCGCGGCGAGCTTCGGTTGGGCGTTCTATCTGCCGAACGGGCTCGCGCCGTTCATCGCGTGGCTGTTCGTGCTGGGCTTTTTCGGCGGCAACTTCGCGTTGTTCAGCCTGTGGCTGCCCGAGCAGTTCGAAACCCGCGTACGCGCGACGGCGTTTGCGTTCTGCACGTCGTTTGGACGCTTCGTCGGCGCCGGCGTCAACTTTCTGCTCGGCGCGGCGGTGCTGCATATGCAGACGCTCGGCGTGCCGATCGCGTTGACCGCGCTCGTGTTCGTGCTCGGCCTGTTCGTGATTCCGTTCGCGCCGGAGACGAAGGGCGAGACGCTGCCGCAGTAAGAACCGGGCGGGCGGCGCGCTTTACTTCGCGTGACTGCGTGCCCGCCCACCCGGATGCAGCAGCGTCAGCAACGGCCAGCCGAGATTGACGCCGAGACTCGCGGCGACGATCAGCGCCATGCCCGCCAGTTGCGAGAGCGACAGCGCACGGCCATACACGAGCGCATCCACGACGATCGCGGTCAGCGGATAAACGAACAACAGCACCGCGATCACTGGCGTGCTGAGCTTGGGCAGCGCGCCGTAAATCAGCACATACGACAATCCCGTGTGCAGCACGCCCATGCCGATCAGCCAGAACCACTGCATCGGACCGATATGCGTGAGCGTCAAAGGCGCGATGAGCGGCGCGATCAGCGGCAGGCAGATCACGCCGACCGCGCATTGCGTGAGCGTCAGCAGATGCGGGCGCATTTCGCCGAGACTCTTCGCGATCAGCGTGACGCTCGCATACAGCAGCGAGCCGAGCAGCGCTTCGCTCAAGCCGATCAGATAGCTGCTGTGGCCTTGCAGGTTTCCGGCCGCGATCACGCCCGACGCGAGCACGAGCCCGACGAACGCCGTCGCGATCCAGCCGAGCCGGTCCGCGCCGAGCCGCTCGTTAAAGAGCGCCGCGCCGATCAGCACGACCCAGAACGGCTGCACATGAAACACGACGGTCGCGACCGCGATGCTGGTGCGATGAATCGCATCGAAAAAGCCGACCCATTGCGTGACCATCAGCACGCCGGAAATCAGCGCGAGCGCGACCGTGCGGCGCGTGAACTGCGCGCGCGTGAAAAAGCCCTTCCACGCGCAATAGGCGGCGAGCGAGAGAAAGCCGAACAGGCAGCGGAAGAACACGAGCGTCAGCGCATCGAGCCGCGCCTCCTCGACGAAAACGCCGATCGTGCCCATCAGCAGGCCGCCGCTCGCCAGCGTGATCGCGCCTTGTTGACGTGAGGTGAGGGACATGCGCAACGACTCCGAAACATGATGCTTGCGAGTATTGCGCCGCTTGCGACCTGTTCACAAACGAATTAAATTGAGCAATTCCATAAGCCCGGTTGATAAATCGTGAACCCTGAATTCGACGTCGATCTGTTGCGCAGCTTCGTCGCGGTCGTGGAGGCGGGCAGCTTCACGAAGGCGGCGGCGAGCGTGCATCGCTCGCAGGCGGCGGTCAGCATGCAGATCAAGCGGCTCGAAACGATGCTCGGCACGACGCTGTTCGCACGCAACACGCGCAACCTGTCGCTGACGCGGCCCGGCAGTACGCTGCTCGAATACGCGCGGCGCGCGCTTGCGTTGCAGGAGGAGGCGTGGTCGGCGATCGTGCGGCCCGAGGTGACCGGGCGGGTGGTGCTCGGCGCGCCGGACGACTATGTGTCGTCGCTGCTATCGCCGGTGTTGCGGCGTTTCGCGACGCTGTATCCGCGCGTCGAGATCGAGATCGTCTGCGCGCAGAGCACGGCACTCGCGCCAATGCTCGCGGACAACAAGATCGACCTCGCATTCGTCACGCGCGACCGCAGGATGCGCGGCGAATTCGTGCGCAGCGAACCGATGGTGTGGGTGGGGGCGTCGGTCGATACCCCGGTGCTGAAGGCCTCGCCGTTGCCGGTGGGGTTGTACGAGCCGGGCTGCGTCGCGCGCCAGCACACGCTGGCTGCGCTGGATGGCGCGCGCATCCGTTATCGCGCGGCGTTCAGCAGCGCGAGCCTGATGGGGCTCGTCGCGACCGTGGATGCCGGTTTGTCGGTGATTGCGCTGACGCGGTGCAGCGTGCCGCCGCGGCTCGCGATACTCGGCGACGCGCAAGGGCTGCCGAGAATCGCGCCGCTCGAAATCGTGGTCGCGCGCAGCGCGAAATCGGATCGGCCGACCTGCGATTATCTGGCGCAGCAGATGGTGCAGGATCTGTCGCTGCGGTAGCCGAGCGTGCCAGCCTTAGCCGTTCAGGCGCGCGAATAGGCGGTCACTTCACCCTCGACCGCGAGCCGCACGCGCTCACCCGGACGCGGGCACAGATAACCGGGCACGCGCGCGCGCACCATCGCCCGCGTCGCGGACTGCAATTGCAGCGCGACGCTTGCGTCCTGCCCCTGGAAGATCACGTCAGTGACGAGCGCGTCGTGCGCGGCGCCTGTGCGCGCGGTTTCATCGGCGCGCAGCAGGCGGATCTGCTCGGGACGCACCATCACGTCGACCGCACCGTGGCCGACGGGCGCGACCAGTGCGAGTTCGCCGAGCTCGCAACTCGCGCGATCCTGTTGCGCGATGCCCGGCAACAACACCGCCTCGCCAATGAACGACGCAAGCTCGCGCGTCACCGGCCGGCGGTATAGCACTTCGGGCGTCGCTGTCTGGATCAGCCTCCCGTTCCACAGCACCGCGACCTCATGCCCGAGCGACAACGCCTCGGACTGATCGTGCGTGACCAGCACGGCAGTCGCGCCGGCCGCGGCCAGCGCACTTGCGACCGCCTGGCGCGTTTCGACGCGCAGCGCGGCGTCGAGCGAGGAGAACGGCTCGTCGAGCATGATCAGCGTCGGCGTGGGTGCGAGCGCACGGGCGAGCGCGACACGTTGCTGTTGACCGCCCGACAGTTGCTGCGGCGCGCGCTCGCCAAAATGCGCGGGCAGGCCGACCAGCTCCAGCAACTCAGCGACGCGATGGCGCGCGCGGCGCTGCGTGCGTGGCAGACCGAACACGATGTTGTCCGCGACCGACAGATGCGGAAACAGCGCGCCTTCCTGCGGCACGTAGCCGATGCGGCGTTGCTCCGACGGTACGTGCAGGTTGTCGCCGACGACGCGCCGGCCATCGATCTCGACGCTGCCGCCGTCCGCGCGCTCGAAGCCGCACAACAGGCGCAGCAGCGTGGTCTTGCCGCTGCCCGAGGGCCCCAGCAGCGCGAGCAGCGTGCCGCGCTCGACCGAGAGATCGAGGCCGTGCAGCACCGGGTGACCGTCGAACGATTTCTGCAGTCCGCGGATACGAAGTTCGCTCATGAAAATCCGAAGTAGTCGAACAAAAGCAGCGATGAAAAAGCCGGCGCGTGTCAGCCGCGCTCGCCGAGCAACGCCGAGCGGCCGAGCAGCGCGAACAGCAGCCCCGACGCGCACAGCGAGATGCCGGTCAGCAGCGCCGCATATGGCGCGGCCGCGGCGAACGCCATCGTCGACGTGTCGGCCCACACCTGCGTCGCCAGCGTTTGCGTGTCGAGCGGCGACAGCAGCAGCGTCGCGTTCAGTTCGGTGACGACCGAGATGAACACCATCGCCGCGGCAGCGCCGAGCCCGGGGCCCGCGAGCGGCAGCACGACGCGCACGAGCGTCTGCGTCCAGTCAAGGCCGAGCGCGCGCGCGGTTTCCTCGAGGCGCGGCTGCGCCTGCATGAATGCCGCGCGCACGCTGACGAGCGCGACCGGCATGAACAGGATCGCGTAGGCGACGATCAGCAGCGTCGCGCTTTGATAGAGCGGCTGCAGCGCATGCACGGCGAGCGAGACGATCGCGAGCGCAATCACGAGCCCCGGCACGCCCTGCGCGAGAAACACGGTGCGCTCGAACAGCGTCGCGAAACGCGTCGGATAACGCACCAGCAGAAACGCGAGCGGCACCACGAGCAACGTGGTCAGCGCGGCGGCCGCGAGGCCGAGACCCAGCGACGAACACGTCGCGTTCCACAGCAGTTCGGGCGATACGTCGGCCGGCGTCACGGCGGCCGCGCCCGGCTGCGTGAGCCAGAAGCCGATCATGCCGAGCGGTACGCCGAGCGTCGCAAGCGTCAGCAGCGCAAAGCCCGCGACGACGAGCCAGCGCCACCCGCCGAGCTCGTAGCGCAACACCGCGCGGCGCGTGCCGCGATCGACGCGCTCATAGCGCGCTGCACCGCGCACGCGAAACTCGAACGCAAGCACGACGAGGCAGATCACGATCAGCAGACACGCGAGCAGCGATGCACCGCCGCCGTCGAAGCTGGTGCGATATTCCGCGTAGATCTGCGTGGTGAACGTATGAAAGCGCAGCAGCGTGAACGCGCCGAATTCCGATAGCACGCCGAGCGCGACGAGCAGCATGCCGCCCAGCAGCGCCGGCCGCAGTTGCGGCAGCACGACGCGCGCGAAACTCGTCCAGCGGTTGCAGCCGAGTGCGCGCGCGCTTTCTTCGAGTGCCGGGTCCATGCCGCGCAGCGCGGCGGCGACCGGCAGATAGACGAGCGGAAAATACGCGCAGGTCAAGACCAGCAACGCGCCGTTGAAGTCCTGCAAGTCCTCGCTCAAGGACACCCACGCATAGCTCGAAATGAAGGCCGGCATCGCGAGCGGCGCGGCGCACAGCACGGCCCACGCGCGCCGTCCGGGAAGATGCGTGCGCTCGACGAACCACGCGGCGGCCGTGCCGATCACCGCGCAAACGAGGGTAGTCGTGACGGTGATCAACGCCGTATTGACGAGCAGCTCGCCAACGAGGGGCCGCCAGATCAGATCGAGCGCGTCGCCGATGCCGAAGCTCGCCGCGCGCCAGAACGTAAACGCAATCGGCAGCAGCACCAGCAAAGCGCTGAGTGCTGCCGCCGCAAAAAGGCCGCGAGGCGCGCGCGTCCGGCCGCGCGCCGGGGCTGGGGGGACAGCCGGCGGACCGGCTGACAGTGCTTCGCTCATTTACAGCAGGCCTGCCTGACGTAGCAGCTTGCCGGCCTGGCTATCGTCGCCGAGCTGCTGGATCGTCAGCGTGGGCGGAGTCAGTTCGGCAAACGGCTTGAGGATCGGGTCCGGCGCGACACCCGCGTGCAGCGGATATTCGAACATCACGTGGCTGTTGGCCATCAGCTGCTGTGCGCGTTCGCTGACCAGATAGGCGAGAAACTTCTGCGCGCCGTCCGCGTTGTGCGCGGACTTCAGCACGCCCGCCCCCGATACGTTGACGAGCGCGCCGGCGTCGCCGTGGCCGAAGTGATAGATCGCGCTGCGGGTTTTCGCATCGCCGATTTCCGCATGCAGACGCGACCAGTAATAGTTGTTGATCAGACCGGCCGCGACCCCGCCGCGATTGACCGCGGCGACCACGCCTTCGTCATCGTCGAAGATCTGCGAGTTGGCTTTGAGACCCTTCAGCCACGCGAGCGTCTGCTCTTCACCCTTCAGGGCCAGCACCGCGCTCACGAGTGGCAGGAAGTCGGCGTCGCTCGGCGCGATGCCGACCTTGCCTTTCCATTCAGGCTTCGCGAGGTCGAACACCGATTGCGGCAGTTGGGACGGCTGCAGCTTCGTCGTGTTGTATGCGAGCACGCTCTCGCGCGCGGTCACGGCGACCCATACACCGCTCGGCGAATTGAAACGTGCCGGCACCGCGCGGAGCGTCGCTTCGTCGACCTTCGCGAGCAGCCCCTTTTCCTCGAGCAGCATCAGCTCCGGCGAGTTCTCCGTGAAGTACACGTCGGCGGGCGAGGCCGCGCCTTCCGCGACGATCTGCGCGGCGAGCGCCGGGCCTTCGCCGTTGCGCACTTTCACCGAGATGCCCGACTGCTTTTCGAAGTCCTTTGCGAGCAGATTGACGACCTGCTCGTGCTGCGCGTTGTACAGCGTGATCGACGCCGAGTGAGCCGCCGACGGCATCGTCGCGAGCGCGGTGAGCGACAGCGCGGCCATGCTGCCGAGCGCGCGCAGACGGGTGGCAAACCAGGAATGAGCCATGTTGCAGAAGTCCGTTTTGATTGTGTTGAGTGAGCCAGGCGCTGCACGCCCGGCGTGCTTCATTTGCTGCATCACGTCTCGAACAGCCCCGCGCCGACATACGAACCCGGCTTCGCGCCCGGCGGCACGACGAAAATCGCGCTGCCGACGTGAGTCGTGAACTGGTTCATCATGTCGAACTTCGCGAGCCGGTCGTTGATCGGGATGAAGCCGGTGCGCGGGTCGCTCTGGTGCGCGATGAAAATCAGCCCCGCGTCGTACTCGGTTTCCTGGCGCCACGGCGGCCAGCGCTCGATATAGAAGTTCGTGCCTTCGTTGTACGAATACGAGCGGCGCAGAATCTGCGCGCCGTTGTTGCTCGCCTGATTCGACAGACGCACGTGCGAGTTCTCGGGGATCAGCGGGTTACCGTCCTTGTCCTCGGCCTTCAGATCCACCGCGTCGAATTCATGCTTGCTGCCGATCGGCGCGCCGCTGTATTTGTGGCGGCCGAACACCTGTTCCTGGAAACCGAGCTCGGTGTTGTCCCAGTGTTCGAGCGTGATGCGGATGCGGCGCACGACCGTGTAGGTGCCGCCTTCCATCCACGGCGCGTCTTCGGTGGCGCGAGCCCACACGAACTGGTTCATCAGCTGAGGCTTCGCGGTCGCCGGATTGTTGGTGCCGTCCTTGAAGCCCATCAGGTTGCGCGGCGTCTGAGCGCGCGGACCGGACAGGAAACCGGCCTGGCCCCAGCGCATCGCGGCGACGCCGTAGGCACGGCGCGTCAGTTGGCGTACCGCGTGAAACGCAACCTGCGCGTCGTTCGCGCACGCCTGGATGAACAGGTCGCCGCCGGTCTTCTCCTTGATCAGCTGATCGCCGTTGAAGCGCGGCAAATCGACGAGCGCGGCGGGGCGGCGCGACGCGAGCCCGTAGCGGTCCTTGCCGTCCTTCGTGAAGAGACCGGGGCCGAAGCCGAACGTGATCGTCAGACCGTTCGGGCCGAGGCCCAGCACGTCGCCGGAATCGGGGGCGGCCTGGTCGCCGCCGTCGTCGCCGGCGGGCAGCGCGAAGGCCGTGCCGCCTTGCGTCAGGCGCGCGGCTGCTTCGGTCCACGTGCGCAACAGGGCGATTACGTCGTCGCGCTTGTCGGTGGTCAGATCGAGCGCGGCGACGTAGATGTGGCTCTGCTGCGGCGTGACGATGCCGCCTTGATGCGGACCGTAGAACGGCTCGGCCGCGAACTGCGGATCGGCGTTCTGGGCACTATGCGCGGGCGCCTTCGCTAGCGCGGGCGGCGAGGTCGCGAGGCCTGCGCCGAGACTCGCGCCGAGACTCGCGCCGGCGGCGACCGCCGCGCCCCCCGCCTTCAGGAAGCCGCGTCGTGACGGCCGTGGGGGGTGATCGTTTGTCATGGTCAGTTCACCTTCCTGAAACCTGGGTGCCGCCTACTTCGCGAGCACCAGTGTGTTCACGTCGTCTTCGACGTAGTAGAAGCCGTCGCCTTCCGGCGTCATCGCGATACCGAACAGGTCGCCGTTGCCGGGGGGCGATTGCGCCTTGTCGGTATCGATCCAGCGTGCGTACAGCTGCTTGCCGGTCGCCGGATCGATCTCGACGACCTGGCCGTTCAACGCGTTGGTCACCAGCAGGTGGCCATTGGGCGCGGTGACCATCGCGAGCGGACGATGCAGCAGGCCGTCGGCGGTCAACTGGCGGCCGACGCCCGCGCTGCTGTCGCGCGTGAGCGGATCGTCGATCTCGGTGATGCGGTTGCCGATCGCGTCGGACACGTACAGCAGTTTCTGATCGGCCGACAGCGCGAGGCCGGTCGGCCCGACGAGGAACACGCCCTTGTCGGCCTGCGCGCCGAAGCCGCTGCCGATCACGGTTTCCTGCTTCACGACGGGCGGCTTGCCTGCCGGCACGTCGAGGTCGAGGCGCAGCACGGTGGCCTGCTTGAACACGGGCGGATTGCCTTGCGCGTCGCCGACGCCGAAGCCCGCGTTGCTGACGAACAGCGTTGCGCTCGTGCCGTTGTCGACGACCGCCATGTTGCCCCACGGATCGTTGATGTTCGGCGTCGAGATCGTCGACGCGATCTTGCCTTGCGGGTCGATCACGATCAGGCAGCCAGCGCCCTTGGTGCCGGTCGTGCCGTCGTTGCTCGGCGTGCTGCCGACGATCACCCAGCCCGACTTCAGCATCGTCATCGCGGTCGACAGGCCGATGCCGCCCGGGCATTCCTTCAGATCGCGCGGCACGGTCGCGAACACCGTCATCTGTCTGGTGTCCGGGTGATAGTTGATGATCGTGCTGCCGGTGCCCTGCAGGTTCGTCGAGTTGTTGAAGTTGCCGACCAGCACGTCGCCTTTCTTCACGGTGCCCGCGCTGACCGGCGCGACCACGAGCGCGTACGGATTCTGGTCGCCGTTATCCGGCACGGTGTTGATCAGCGTCGTGTGATGCTTGATCGTTTCAAGGAAGCCTTGCGGCTCGGCCTGCGCGCTGGCGGCCATCGTGAGAGCGGCGGCGCCGGCCATCGCGGCGAGCAGGGCTCGCGCGGCGCGCGCCGCAGGCTTGCGCGTGAGTTGATTCACGATTGGGCCTCCGTACGGGTGCACAAAGCGGGAGTGGCGGCGACGATAGAAAGCATGGGAAGTGCTGGTCCGGTTGCGTGGGGTGGCGTGTGCTTGTGAGGATGAAAGCGCGCGGCGGGCGGCGTCAGAAGTTGATATTGGTCCGCATGCCGACGACGAAGGTGTTGCGCAGCGGCTGCGTCGGGTCGTTCGGGTTCTGGCCCGCACCGGCGTTGAACGTGTATTGCGCGTCGGCCTGCAACTGCCACCACGGATTGACCTGGTACTGGTATGTCGCCTCGAGCGTGGTTTCGCTGGTGCGCACGCCGTAGGGGCTGCCGTTGAATGCCAGGAAGTCCTTGTCGAGTCCGTTCACGTGACTGCCGACCTTGATGTAGGTCAGCGCGAGACCGGCGCTGTCGTTGTCACGGCCCTTGAACGGCGCCTTCAGCACGACGCCGAGGTTGGCCGCGACTTGCACGAGGTTGCGGTCGCCCGGCGCGCCCATCACGCGTGCGAACACGCCGAGACTGCGTGGTTCGTCGGAGTCGGGGCGCCACACCATCTGATCGGCGACCGCATAGAAGCTGTAGTTGCCGCTGTGATTCACCGGAATGCCGGTCGACGCCGGATTCGCGAGCGACAGCCCCATGTTGTCGTAGCGCTGATCGGCGAACTTGTTGGTGTTGTACCAGACGCCGAGCTTGTAGGTGCCCGGCAGACCGCCGCCGACCGAGCCGACCATTTCGCCTTCGGCCGGCTGGTTGATCGAGTACTGCAACTCGCCGATCCACAACGCGCCGTTATGCAGGTTGAAGTTCGTGCCGCTCATGTTGTCCGGGTCGTTGCCGAGCGGGTCGCCCGAATACACGCCGGCAAGCGCGGTCAACGAAGGGGTGATCTGGCCGCGCACGCGCACGCCGAGACCCGCGAGCGGATAGGCGGGACCGCCCGACGGCATGTCGTACGAGGGCAGCGCGGGCCAGCCGAACATCGTGTTGAGGAACAGGGCCGCATACGTGCTCGTGATGAATTCCTGGTCGAGACTCTGCTGACCGATCTTCACGTCCACGCGTTTGTTCAGGAACGACTGCTGATACCAGAGCTCCCACAGACGCGTCGCGTCGTCGGCCTCGATGCCGCTCGCGGTATTCAACGTGCCGAGCTTGTTCGCGCTCAGGTTCGCGCCGTGAATTTGCAGTGCGCTGGCGTTGAAGAGGCCGCCCGGCAGGCCGAACGCCTTTTGCGTATCCATCTGCAAGGTCGCGGTGGTCAGGCCGTCGTAGTCGACGCCGCGCGCGAGACCGCCGCGCAGATTGGCCAGCACTTCGCTGGTTTCGGTCAGCGTGAAGGTCATGCCGTACTTGCCGAGCCACGGACGCAGGCCGCCCATGTCGCCGAGCAATTGCTGGCGGTTCCAGAGGCCCGTCCACTGGTCGGTTTGCGTCGCCTGAATGTTCAGGTCAGCCTCGGGCGCTTCCGGGTTCGCATCGGGATTGGCTTCGGCCAGCGCCGCGTGGCCGGTCAACGAGGCACACGCGAAGGCCGTGCACAGTGCGACGCGCCGCATCGAAGGCAAACGCGTACGATGAGTTGCGCCGGGACCTGCGCAAGCGTCGCAAACCGCACGCGCATTCGCACGCGATCCATTGAGTTGGGCGAACTTCATCGAAATCCTTATGAGTGTTGTTTCGATCGATGTGATCAATCTGCGACTGCCTGGCGCGACATTGCGTGTTGTCCCAGGCTGCCAAAGCGGCTGATGGCGTGATCGTACGCAGGCGTATTGCGGCAGTCAACACAAATGAGAACGATTCGCAACAATATTACTGGCATGTAATTCCCGGATTTACGGACTGCGTCTAAACTTTATGAGGACGTAAACAGATATTCATTGGCGCGTAATGAAAACGTATTGATGTAGTCAGGCCGAACGTGCGAAACGGCGAGGTGTCGAAGCGCACGAGTCACCCCGAAAGTCAAAGTAAGGAGGTAGAGATGGGCAAGCGCATTCTGCTGGTTTCGTTGCTGGTGAGTGGTGGTCTGTTGCTGGGCGGCGCAGCGCACGCGCAGTTGAATCTGAAGCAGTTCGGCATCGGCGGGGGCGGCGATAGCGCGGCGGGTGCCGGGGCGTCGTCGGGCGGCGTGTCGCAGTTGCTGCAGAGTTACGTGGGCGCGAACCAGCAGGTGCTGAGCGGACAGTCGAGCCTCGCGTCGGCGATGGGCATGACGAGTGCCGCCGGCCAGGCGCAGCAGGCGGCGGGGCTGCTCAGCGGCGGCACGCCGTCGGTCAGTCAGTTGACGCAGGTCGGCAGCACCCAGCAGTCGCTGTCGCAGAAGCTGACCGATGCGTTCGCGAATCATGCAAGTGGCGGCGCGTCTGCGACGCCGGTCAGCAAGGAAGCGTTCACGCAGGGTCTGTCGTCGCTCGGCAAGGGTGTGAGCCAGTATTCGAGCTTGCAGTCGGGGCTCGGCAGCCTCGGTCAGATGAGTCCGTCGTCGCTGCTGCAATCGGGCCTCAATCCGCAGACCGCGCAAAGCGCTTCGTATATCGCGCAATCGGCGCCGGGGCAGTTGCAGTCGCTGATGTCGACGCTGGGCTCGGCCGTGCAGTTCGCATCGAGCCACGGCATCACGGTGCCGTCGATCGCGACGTCGGCGTTGAAGGGGTTGTAGGCGCGTTTTCGCTTCGTCCCGCGCGCGGTCGAGTCAGCGCCGAAAGCCGCTATGACCGCGTCGAACCCGCAATCCAACCGGAATTCCGCCGATGTCCCACACCATCAATCTGGAAAACTACTTCGCCCGGATCGGCTATCAGGGCCCGCGCGCCGCCACGCTCGAGGTGCTGCGGGCGATTCACCGGCTCCATCCGGCCGCGATCCCGTTCGAGAACCTGAACCCGTTGACGCGCCGGCCCGTCAGGCTCGAGCTCGAAGCCGTGGAACGCAAGCTCGTGACCGAAAAGCGCGGTGGCTACTGCTTCGAGCAGAACATTCTGTTCGCGAACGTGCTGATGCAACTCGGCTTCAGGGTCACGCCGCTGCTTGCGCGCGTCGTGTGGGGCCGCGAGCCCGGCACGATTGCGCCGCGCACGCATATGGTGCTGCGCGTCGATATCGACGGCGACGCATGGATCGCCGACGTCGGCTTCGGCGCCGTGACGCTGACCGCGCCGCTGCGGCTGACCGCCGGCCTCGCGCAGCCGATTCCGCTCGGCACGTTCCGTCTCGCCGACGCGGGGCGCGACACCGTCTATCTCGAGGTGCTGGCGCCGGACGAGAGCTGGACCCGCGTTTATCACGTCGATCTGCGCGCAGTCGAGTGGATCGACTACGAAACCTCGAACTGGTACACCTCGACGTCACCGGATTCGAAGTTCGTTCATAACCTGCTGGCGTGCCGCGTGTTGCCCGAACTGCGACTGGCGCTATTCAACGATCAGTTCGACGAGCGCGACGCACGAGGGCAGATCGTCAACGAACGGCGCCTCGCGAGCGCCGCCGAACTCGCCGACTGTCTGCGTGAGCGTTTCGGCTTGAATCTGGAGGACATCGATATCGCCGACGTGTTCGAGCGCGTGCGCACGCGCGATGAGGCCGCATGAGCCGACCGCTCGAGGGAGCCGCGATGGTCGCACGTCTGATCCTGCAATCGCTGGCGTGGCTGGTTTTCATGGGCGTGCTGCTGTTCGGCGCGGCCGGCACGCTCGCGTGGCCGGCAGCATGGTGGTATCTGTTCGAGCTGGCGGTATTGAGCCTGTGGCTCGGCTTGTGGCTCGCGCGTCATGATCCCGCGCTGCTCGCGGAGCGGCTCGCGCCGTTCGTGCAGGCGCAGCAGAGCCGCTGGGATCGTGTGTTCATGGCCGCGATCGGGGCCGCGTGGTGCGGCTGGCTGATCCTGATGGGTTTCGACGCGATGCGGTTTCGCTGGTCCGCGCCGCTGCCGTCGTGGCTCATGGGCCTCGGCGCGTTGTGCGTGTTCCTGTGCATCTTCACGTGCCGGTTCGTGTTTCGCGCGAACAGCTATGCCGCACCGGTGGTCAAGATTCAGTCGAGCCGCGGGCACAAGGTCGCCGACACCGGGCCCTACGCATACGTCCGTCATCCGATGTACGCGGCCGCGCTGGTGTTCTTCGTCGGCACGCCGCTGATGCTCGGCTCGTGGTGGGGGCTCGTGGCGCTGCCCGTGATGGGGTACGGGATGGGCTGGCGCGCGGTGCGCGAGGAGCGGCTGCTCGCCGGGCAGCTCGACGGCTACACCCAATACATGGCTCGTGTGCGTTACCGTTTCGTGCCGTATATCTGGTAGCGCGTTCCAGCCGTCTCCCCACCGTCGAACCGGGTAAGATTGGGCCCGGCCGTCGGAGAACCGGCCACGGTGTACCTCATGTACCACCGGCGAACCACCGATGAGGTTTGGAGTGAAAACAACGACACAGGCGCGTATAGCGCCCGCCGCACAGGCCGGGCAGAAACAGCATTCCGCCGAACGCGATCGCGATCGCGATACGCCGGTCAAGGCGATGCCCGCCTACGAGCAGATCAAACGCTACGTGCTTCAGCGCATCAGCGAAGGCGCATGGAAGCCGGGCGGGCTGATCCCTTCCGAAACGGAACTGGTCAAGGAGTTCGGCGTCGCGCGCATGACGGTGTCGCGCGCGCTGCGCGAGCTGACCGCCGAGCGCGTGCTCACGCGCGTGCAAGGCTCGGGCACCTTCGTCGCGCCGCAGCGGTATGAATCGACGGTGCTGGAGATCCGCAATATCGCCGATGAAATCGCCGCGCGCGGTCATCGTCATTCGGCGCGCGTGCTGACGCTCGAACCGAGCGACGACGCCGACGCGCTCGAAGCGCTCGGTCTCGCGAACGGTCCCGCGTTTCATTCGTGCATCGTGCACAGCGAGGAGGGCGAGCCGATCCAGTACGAGGACCGCTTCGTCAATCCGAAGGTGTTCCCTGAATATCTGCAGCAGGACTTCTCGGTCGAAACGCCGAATCACTACATGGTGCGGCTCGCGCCCGTGCAGCGCGCCGAGTTTCGCATCTACGCGCAAAAGCCCGACGCCCATGTGCGGCGTCATCTGATGATGGATATCGGCGAGCCGTGTCTGCTGCTGTGGCGGCGCACGTGGGTCGGCGAGAACGTCGCGACGTCGGTGCGGCTATGGCATCCGGCGTCGCGTTTTCATCTGGCGGGGACCGTCTAGGGCCTGAAGCGCGCGTTATCCCTGGCGCTGCGAGGTATTCGGCGAAAAGCGGCAGCCGAGCCGATAGCGCGAACCCGGATGCACGAAACGCGCGAACGTCACGGCGACGCCGCCCGTCCATGTGCGGCGCGTCAGCGTCAGGCACGGTTCTTCGGCGTGAATTTCGAGCAGCTCTGCTTCGGCAGGCGTCGGCAGCGCCGCGTCGACCACGTGTTCGAGATCGTGCATCGGCACGACCGTCAGCAGATACTCGGACGGCTTCAGCGCCGAGAAATCGTGCTGCAGAAAATCCGGCGCGACGGCCGGATTCACATAGCGATCTTCGAGCTGCACCGGCAGACCGTTCTCGCGATGCACGCAGATCACATGAAACACCGAAGCGCCCGGCGCCAGCCCCAAGGCGTTCGACACCGTGACCGACGCGGTCTCGCGCTGCAACAGCACCATATCGCAGCGATAAGCGTGGCCGCGCGAGCGGATCTCGTCGCCGATATGGGCGATCATCAATAGCGTGGACTGCGGCTTGTTCGGCGCGACGAAAGTACCGACGCCCGATAGGCGCGTGACGAGCCCCGCGTCGGCGAGTTCGCGCAGCGCGCGGTTGACCGTCATGCGCGAGACGCCGAGCGTCGCGACGAGGTCGAGCTCCGAAGGCAGACGGTCGCCCGCCTGGCGTTCGCCCGAGCCGATGATCTGGCGAACGTGCTGTTTGACCTGCTCGTAGCGCGCGGCCGGCGCTTCGTCGCTGCCGCGCACGATTTTGGCCGCGGCGCTGGCCGCGCTGGCGGACGATTTGCCATGAGGCTTGTTGCGAACGGTGGCGCTCATAGGGGCGGGGTGTCGTCGGGGCCGCGCGTCCAGAACGCATTGCGGTCGAAGTAGTTTTGCAGAAACTGCCGCAGACGCGGCTGCGCGGCATCGTGAAACACGTCGCGCGGTTTGCCCTGCACGGCGATGCGGCCTTGATCGATGAACACGACCTTGTCGGCGACCTGCGCGGCAAAACCCATTTCGTGCGTGACCACGGCCATCGTCATGCCGTCGCGCGCGAGCTGCTTCATCACCTGCAGCACCTCGCCGACCAGCTCCGGATCGAGCGCCGAGGTCGGTTCGTCGAACAGCATGATGTGCGGCTCCATCGCGAGTGCGCGCGCAATCGCGACGCGTTGCTGTTGACCGCCCGACAGTTTCGCCGGATACGCGTCGCCCTTGTGCGAGAGGCCGACCGTCTCCAGCATCGCGCTCGCGCGGCGGCGCGCTTCGTCGTGCGACAGGCGCCGCACGCGCAGCAGCGCTTCCATCACGTTGCCGAGCGCGGTCATGTGCGGCCACAGGTTGAACTGCTGGAACACCATGCCGACGTTGCGGCGCACGCGGTTGATCTCGCCCTGCGAGGCGCGCACGCGTTTGCCGTTGCGCTCGGTATAGCCGAGCAGTTCGCCTTCGATGCGCACGTCGCCGTGATCGTAGGTTTCGAGCGCGGCGAGGCAGCGCAGCAGCGTGCTCTTGCCCGAGCCCGACGGCCCGATGATGCAGACCACTTCCGAGCGCGCGATCTCGAGATCGACGCCGCGCAGCACCTCGACATCGCCGAAGCGTTTGCGCAGATCGCGCACCTCGATCAGCGGCGCGGCATTCGATGCGTTCGCCGTTGCGCAGGCGGACGGCGCGGAAGATCGCGCGGGGGAGGACATGTCGGCGATGGCGTTCATAGGTGTTCCGGAATCATGCCATGAAGCGTGCGAGGCGGGCTTCGGCCCACATGCCCGCGCGCGAGGTCAGCTCGACTAGAGCGAGATAGCACACGCACAGCACCAGCAGGGTTTCGACGAAAGCGAAGGTGGCCGAGCCGATGCCGGTCAGCACGAACGTCAGTTCGGGCACCGTGACGATCGACAGCACTGCCGTTTCCTTGCTCAACACGATGATCAGATTGGTCAGCGCGGGCACGATCAGCACCAGCATCTGCGGCGCCTGGATGCGCAGGATCGCCTGCCAGCGCGTGAGTCCGAGACACGCCGCCGCTTCGAGATGGCCTTTGGGCACCGACTGGAAGCCGGAGCGGAACGCCTCGGCGAAATACGCGCTGCCGTAGAGACCGAGGCCGACGATGCCGGCCGTCATCGGTTCGAGCGTGAGACCGATGGACGGGCCAGCGTAGTACAGCAGAAACAGCTGCACGAGAAACGGCGTGCCGCGCAGCAACTCGATGTAGACACGCAACATGGCGCGCAGCCAGCGTCCGCAGAACAGTTGCAGCACCGCGATCAGGAAGCCGATCGCGAGACCGATTGCGACGCCCGCTGCCCAGCTGGCGAGCGTCGTGGCGAGGCCGGCGGCGATCGGCTGCAGGTTGTGCGTGATGACGGTCGGGTCGAACGTTTGCATGGCGAGGTTCGCTTAAACGTGAGTCGATTCAGGCGTGCTGCAAACGGTGTTCGGCCGCATGCGCGACGAGCGCGAGCGAACCGCAGATCACGAAGTAGATGAGCCCGGCCGCGACATACGCTTCGAGCGGCCGGTAAGTGCTCGCGGCGATGTTCTGCGCGGTGCGCGTCAACTCGGCGACGCCGACCACCGAGATCAGCGAAGAAGCCTTGATCAGCAGCACCATTTCGTTGACGAGCGAC
This sequence comes from Paraburkholderia sp. 32, assembly GCF_050435345.1. Classification (NCBI taxonomy): domain Bacteria; kingdom Pseudomonadati; phylum Pseudomonadota; class Betaproteobacteria; order Burkholderiales; family Burkholderiaceae; genus Paraburkholderia; species Paraburkholderia sp. 32. Next base: position 2,891,973 of record NZ_JBNDKD010000001.1, on the reverse strand, counting down.
GGCAGCGTCAAACGGAATGCTTGCGGCACCAGAATGCGCCGCAGCGTATCGAGCGGGGAAAGCCCGAGCATGCGCGCGGCTTCGAGATGTCCGGGCGGAATGCTCAGAAAACCGCCGCGCAGAATCTCCGCGATATACGAGGCCGAGCACAGCGACACCGTGCTGATCGCGGCGACGATCGGCGACACGTTGATGCCGGCGAACGGCAACAGGTAGTACACGAGCAGCAACTGCACGAGCATCGGCACGCCGCGAAAGAAGAACACGTAGGCGCCGCCCGCGAGGCGCGCGGCGCGATGCCGCGACAGCCGCGCGGTGCACACGCCGATGCCGACGAAGAATCCGATCACGAGCCCCGTCAGCGAAATGCCGACGGTGGCGAGCGCCGCATGCAGCAGCAGCGGCAGGCCCTGAACGAAGACGGTCGTGTTGAACATGGGTCGCGGCCGATGGAAGGGGAAGGGCGACGCGCGCCGCGCTACGGCGAAACGATTGCACGATGCGGGACGCCCACGTTGAAGACGCTCAGTAGTTCGGCGTGGGCATCGTGGACGGCATCTCCATCGCGACACCGAACCACTTTTTCTGCAACGCGGCGAGGCGGCCATCCTTCTGCATCTTCACGAGCGCTGCGTTGAACGCGTCGGCGAGCGGTTTGCTGTCGGCGTCCTTACGCAATGCATACGCGAAGTACACCTTCGCGCCGAACGGCGGCTGCACGACCGCGAACATCTCGGGGCGCTGCTTCGCGACATACGCGATGTTGGTCATCGAGTTCGCTGCCGCGGCGATGCGGCCCGCCGCGAGGTCCGCATAAGCCTGATTGTTGTCGACGTACTCGCGGATTTCAGGCTGCTTCGGCAGCGTGGCCGCGTAGCTCTTCAGCTGGTCCAGCTGCGCGGTGCCTTTGCCCGCGCCGACCGTCTTGCCCGCGATATCCGACGATTGCTTGATCGACGCATCGTTCGCGCGCTTGAGCAGCGCGTCGGTCGCATCGGCGACGGGCAGCGTGTACGTGTAGCGTTCCATGCGCGCCTTCGTGACCGTCAGCGGGCCACCGACCATATCGAACTTGCCCGCTTCGAGACCGGGCAGCACACTCGGCCACGGCAGATCGATGAAGCGCACCTTGACGCCGATTTCCTTGCCGATCTCCGCGAACAGCTCCTTGTTGAAGCCGGCTTGCTGACCGTTCTCGAGAAAGTCGAATGGCGCGAACTGCATTTCGGTGCCGACCACCAGTTCGCCGGCTTTCTTCACTTTGGCGAGCTGGTCTTCGGCGTGCGCGGCGACGCTTGCCGCGCACAGCGCCAGCATGACCAGACGACATTTCCAGCCTGCAAGAATACGCATGGGGTTCTCCGGGGGCGAATTGGTGTTGGGTCGCCGGCGTGTCGAAGTCTTCGTTAGGACCCGCCGCGCCGGCGGCGCGATGCGGGCCTCGCTCGGCAGTATATACCGCGTTTCCGGCGAAAAATAAATGCTCGCTTGAGTAGAGAAAAGCCCTGATCTCGATGCGTGTGAAGCAACTTGCGGCGCTGCTTTTGGCGGTATATACCACTGCAATACCGATCCTCGAAGGAGCTGCGCGATGCCCGTGACCCGCATTCCGATCATCGATGTCGCCGGCGTGCGCGCGGGCGATCAGCAAGCGCTCCGACGCGTCGCGAAGGAAATTCATGAAGCCTGTACGACGATCGGTTTTTTCTACATCGTCAATCACGGCGTGCCGCAAGCGAAGATCGATGCCGCCGCGCAGGCCGCGCGCACTTTCTTCGCGTTTCCGGTCGACACGAAACGACGCGCGGCGGTCAATCATCGGCATCGCGGCTTCAATGCGCTTGGCGACGCGACGATGTATCAGGCGAAGCGGCCCGATTACAAGGAGTTCTTCAGCATCGGCCTCGAACTGCCGGAAGACGATCCCGACGTGCTGGCGGGCCAGGCACTACGCGGGCCGAACAATTGGCCGGACTTCATGCCCGGGTTGCGGCCGGTGCTGTATGACTATTACGAGGCGGTCGGCGCGTGCGGGGCCGATCTGCTGCGCGCGGTCGCGGTGAGTCTCGGCATCGAAGAAAATTTCTTCGCGCCGCGCTACACGAAGCGCATGCAGCGCACGCAAATGGTCTACTACCCGCCGCAGCCGCCGCAGTCGGGCGAAGATCAGTTCGGCGTCGCGCCGCACACCGACTACGGCTGCATCACATTGCTGTGGCAGGATCAGGTCGGCGGCCTGCAGGTGCGCGAAATCGCCAACGATACGTGGGTCGAGGCGCCGCCCGTCGAAGGCAGCTTCGTCGTGAACGTCGGCGATCTGCTCGCGCGCTGGACCAACGACCGCTTCCGCTCGACGCTGCATCGCGTGATCAATGCATCGGGGCGCGAGCGCTATTCGATCGCGACGTTCTACGATCCGACCTACGGCGCGCTCGTCGATCCGCGCGAGCTCGGCGCGAGCGACGCGCAAAGCAAATATCAGCCGGTCGCCGCGGGCGACTATATCCTCGGCCGCATCAACGATTCGATGGGCTATCGCAAGAAACTCGCCGCTACCGCACAGTAAGGACCTCCTGCATGACAGAACCGAGCATCACCGACGACAAGACGACCCAGACCGCAACTCCGACCGCAACCGCAACCGCACCGCTCGCGACGACACTCGAGGCCTTGCGCGCCGCGCTCGGCGTCGACGCGGTGCGCGTCGGCGAGCAGATCGGCGAACGCGCGCTGACCGACTGGACGCGCCACGAGCCGACGCGTCCGGCGGCGCTGCTGATGCCGCGCACGACCGACGAAGTATCGCGTGCGCTCGCGATCTGCCACGCCGCGCATCAGCCGGTGGTACCGCAAGGCGGTATGACCGGACTCGCGGGCGGCGCGATCGCGCGCGCCGACGATATCGCGTTGTCGCTGGAACGCCTGAGCGGCGTCGAAGAACTCGACACCGCGTCGGCCACGCTGACCGTACGTGCCGGCACCACGTTACAGGCCGCGCAGGAAGCCGCCGAAGCAGCGGGCTTCGAACTCGCGCTCGACCTCGGCGCGCGCGGCTCATGCCAGATCGGCGGCAATCTCGCGACCAACGCGGGCGGCAATCGCGTGATCCAGTCCGGCACCGCGCGCGACCAGGTGCTCGGGCTCGAAGTGGTACTCGCCAATGGCGACGTGCTCAGTTCGCTCGGCAAGATGGTCAAGAACAACACCGGCTATGACCTGAAGCACTGGTTCATCGGTTCGGAGGGCACGCTCGGCGTGATCACGCGCGCGGTGCTGCGGCTGCATCCGCGACGTGCGGCGCGCCATACGGCGCTCGTCGCGCTCGACGATTACGATGCCGCGGTGAGCCTGTTGCGCCGTCTCGCGACGCGCTTCGGCAACGACATCGGCGCGTTCGAGATCATGTGGCCGGACTTCTACGATTTCGGCGTGAAGCTGACCGGCGCGCGCTCGCCGTTCGACGCCGCGCATCCGCTCTATGCGCTGATCGAACACGCGGGCTTCGATGCCGACGACGCTGGGGAACGTTTCGCCCAGGCGCTGACCGATGCGCTGCAAGCGGGCGCGCTGCGCGACGCGGTGATCGCGCAATCGGTCGCCGATGCGCGCGCGCTATGGGCGATCCGCGAGTGCACCGCGGAGTTTCCGCTCAAGCTCGATCCGATCAACTTCGACGTGAGTCTGCCGATCGGCGAGATCGGCACGTTCGTCGACCGTTGCCGCGCGGCGCTCGATCAGCGCTGGCCCGGCAACCGATCGTATTTTTTCGGGCATATCGGCGATTCGAATCTGCATCTGACCGTGGATGGTCATTCGATTCCGGGCGTCGAACATCACGCGGTCTATGCGTTCGTCTACGAGATGCTGAGGCCGTTGCGCGGGTCGGTGTCGGCGGAACATGGCATCGGTTCGCTGAAGCGCGAGTTCCTGCCGATTTCGCGCTCACCGGCCGAGCTTGCGGCGATGGTCGCGATCAAGCGTGCGCTCGATCCGAACGGCATTTTGAATCCGGGCAAGCTGTTCTGAGTTTCGATGAGAAGCAAATCAACGACCTCTCCCTCGCGTGCAAGTCCGCCATATTTTCACGATCAGCACATAAAGAACGATCGCCACAATCAGATCTATGGCCGTCATTGCGCCGATGTAAAGCAGTTCATAATCGGCCACTTCGAGCTTATCGGAGATTTCGATCAATATATGCTGCTGCTCCAGCGTCATGGGTGATGGGTACGTGTGGACATACCGCACCGATAACAAAAACAAAGCCAAAAAAAGAAACAGCTTGCAAAGTCTACGGGCAAGTGTCGCCAATTGTCGTTACCTCGATCCATCCGTAAGCGTGTAGCCCTGAACTTTGCGCCTCGCCTTTACAAGAGGGTCGATACTAACGTATTAATCGCGCCTCGTGATTTTGAGATAATGGTCGAACAAATCCACGCAATATTGCGACACGCCGGCTTCCATCAAAATCTCTTGTTTTATGCCTGGCTTTATTGTCCGAATGCGTGGCGCATCGGCAATGCAGCCGTGTCAATGCGCATTCAGATAGCCGACGATCAACGGATAAACATCGACCGCCGCGTTCTTGCCGAAGATGCAGTCGATATGCCCATACCCCGGGATCAGATGCCGCTCGTACGGTTGCTCGGGGAAGCGCCCGCGCAGCAGGTCGTAAGTGCGCGCGGTGCTGACCGGCAGATAGGTTTCGTTCTTCTCGCCGTGAATGAAGCCGATCGGCAAACGCATGCCCTCGAGTCCTTTCATGCCGTCCGCGCCGGTCAGATACACGTCGTCGCCGCGCACATCGACGACCTGGCCCGCGCGCACCATCGTGGCCAGATGCTGGAACACGGCCATGTCGTGAATGCCGAACAGTTCCTGCAGGTTCGCATGCAGCGCCTCGTTCAGCTTGTCGTGCTCGTAGAGCAGGCCATACAGGAACGTCGCGCGATGACAGATCGGATTGCCGCAGCCCTCGCCGTGATCGAGCGGATAGAGACGCAGCGCTTCGTCGAACAGGTTCGCGGGCCACGAATCTTCCTGCGTATAGGCGGTGAGGTCGCGTATGCGCAGATGCTGCATCAGGTCGGGAATATGCAAGCCGGCCTTGATCCGTTGCAACGTGCCCGGCACCGGATGCGCGGACACCTGCGAAATCACCGCCGAGCGCACGCCGTCGAGTCCATGGAGAAGCGACATGCTGAGCGCGAGGCCGCCCAGGCAGTGGCCGAGTACCTGAATGTTCGGCGCGCCGGTCACTTCGCGAATCTTCGCGACGGCGGTGGGAATGTCCTCGCGCGCGACTTTGTCGACGTTGGTCGGCACGAGCACGCTCGGCAGTTCGATGCTGACGCGCAGATCGACGAGCCACACGTCGTAGCCCGACGCGTACAGATATTCGACGAGGTTGGTCGGTATCAGATCGGTCGAGAAGATGCGGCTCGATACGCCCGAGCCGTGGATCAGCAGGATCGGCTTCGCGGCTTTGCCCGCGGCCGGATCGCAGTAGCGCGTGAGCTTGAGCCGCGTGCGGTCGGGTGTGTCGAAGTACGTGACCTGCGGCGCCGGCGCGCGCAGCGTGCGTTTCGCGCGCGGCGGTATGTATGGATCGTAGAACTGCAGCGGCGCGGCCACGCCGCCGTATTCGGTGAACAGCACGCCCGCGAAGAACTTGCCGAACTTAAGCGTCCATTCGAGGCGCGTCTTCAGGTCGGGCGCGTGTGTGACTTCGAGCGTGCGCTGCTGCTTCAGGAAGTTTTCGGGCGTGATGATCAGCGTCGCGGTGCCGACGACGGGCGCATCGTCCTGCGCCGCGGCGCGAATCTCCGCATACAGCGTGTTGGTCTGCTCCCACAGGTTGATCGGCGACGTGCGCGTGATGATCTTCTTGCCGGTCAGATACCAGGTGTTGCCTTCGACCGCGTCGAGCGTCATCCGGTAGTTCATGTTGCGTTCGTCGACGTCGGATTCGTCGACGACGAAGAGGTTGAAGGTGCCGTCGCTGATCGTCAGCGGTTGGGCGGACAGGGCGGGGCAGGTCAGTGTGCCGGCGGTGCGCGCGAGGTGATTCGGGTTGCTCAGCATGTCGGCGAGATCGTCGGACTCGACCGTCAGCGTGAATTCGATCGCGCTCTTCGCGGCTTCGCCCGCCACGCTGGGCGTGTAGGTGCCGACCATCGTCTCGGTGAAGCGCAGGCCGATCTTCTGTGCGGGCGGCGCGGCGGCGGTGCCCTTCGACATGTAGTCGATCGACCAGTCGCGCGCTTTGGCCAGCAGCGCGCAATTGCGCTCTGCGAGCGCGGAGATGGTCAGGAGCGGATTGACGCCGAGCGACATCGGCATCACCGCGCCGTCCATCACGTAGAGGCCGTCGTGCACCGCGACGCCAGCCGTGCCGCTGAACACGCGGCCCAGATGATCGACCACGCCATGCGCGGCGTCCTCGCCCATGCCGCAGCCGCCGAGCGGATGCACGGTGACGGTGTGCCGGCCGGCGATCTTCGTCGAAATCGGGTTGCGCAGATATTTGCCGCCGAGCGGTTTGGTCGCCTCGATCAGCACGTTCTCGATGCTCTGGAAGATCGGCTGGCGTCCCGCGTTTTTCCATTCGATGCGCGCACGGCCTTTGTCGCCGACCGTGATGCGGCCGCTTTCGTCGTCGTGCGCCATCACGAGGTAGCTTTGCGTGTGATTCAGCGCACCGTGGTACGGGCCGCGGATCAGGCTTTCGAGCGCACGCGCGTCATAACTCATGCGCTCGAGCAGCGACGCGGCCCCAGCCGCATCCACGCCTTCCAGCGGCGCGAGCGCGCCGAGCATGCCGACGAGCGCCTCGCCGACCGCACCGGCCAGCGAGCCTTCCTCGATCACATAGCCGTCCTTGACGTTTTTCTCGTCGGCGCGATTGTCGATCAGGCCGGTGATGGTCGGCCCGACCGGCGGAATCTGCCCCGGCTTGTGCTCGCCCCAGCCGACGCCGTTGATCGTGTCCCTGGTGTTGTACGCGAAGGCGAGCACGTCGCCGTTGCCGGTGAAATGCTGGCCGAGCATCTCCGACGTGCTCAAGCCCGCGTCGCGCGAGCGCAGCAGCAGCGCGGTCGAGCCGATCGTGCCCGCCGCGACGATGACGATATCGGCCAGCACGAACAGATCGGGCGCGTCGTAGCTTTCGCGGCCGAGCTTCACGAGCTGGAAGTTGACCTTCCATTGCTGCGTGTCGGGATCGCGCAGCACCGAATGCACGGCCGTGCCGGTGAAAATCTGCGCGCCGTGGGCGACCGCGTCCGGCAGATAGTTCATGTGGGTCGAATTCTTCGCGTCGTAGTTGCAACCGGAGTTGCAATCGCCGCAACCGACGCAGCGCTGCTGCTCGACGCCCGCCGCGTTCGGGCCGTCCTTGAACGTGACCGTGATCGGCGGACGGCTGAAGCGGTCGGCCATGCCGAGCGCCTGCGCCGATTTTTCGAGCGCCTGCAGCTTCGGCAGCGGCGGGAAGTCGTCGGGCACCGGCGACGGTGACAGCATTTTCCAGGCGAGCGCATAGCCGTCGTCGCGTCCGGCTTGGTCGGCGCGCAGCGCGGCCGGCCAGCGCGGGTCGTCCCACAGGCGCGGATCGGCCTCGAGCGCGACGTTCGCATTGATCAGCGACGTCCCGCCGAGCCCACAGCCCACCACCGCGTTGACGTCTTCGTTCACGTGCACTTCGATCAGCGCGAGCGGCGAACCGATCTGCGCCGCGGCCGTGTTGTACTGGATCTGCTCGGCGCCCTGCACGGGCGTGCGCGGATACTCGCCGGCCATGAATTCGCGGCCGCGCTCGAGCACGCACACGCGACGGCCCGCGCGCGCCATGCGGCTCGCGGCGATCGCGCCGCCGTAGCCCGAGCCGATCACGACCACCTCGTAATGCCGTTGCAGCGCCGTCGGCGCGCTCGATAAGCGGTTCATCAGGACCACCTCGTCTGTAATCGGATGCGGGAACGGAAGCTCGACTTCGGAACAAAGACGGCGTGCTGCGGGAGCTTTTTTATCGTAGGCGGAATATCGGCGCAAAAAAAGCGCGCCGTGGAGGGCGCGCCGAAGTCGTAGCGTGCGAGGTTCAGGGCGGCACGCCCGGCCGGCCGTTGCCGGGTGTACCCGGCCGTACGGGCATGCGCACTTATCGCGCTTCTTATGTGGCCTGTTGGTTATCCGAACTATTACGCGGCCACTTCATTGAATTCGCTATCGCTCGATTCCGCCGCGAGCAGATTCAGCGCAACCAGAATCGCCGCGCGATTGTCGACGTCGATCTCGATGCCGAGCGCGTCGGTGAGCCAGCGGCCGAGCTTGGTGTTGGAAAATTCCTCGGCGCCGGCCGTCTTTTTCATGGTGACGCCGAGTTTGACGGCGCGATAGTGATAAGAGGGCACCCGATGCCGAGCCGCGACCGCCGAAAGCCCGCCTTTGCCTTCGGAGCACCAGCCGAGGCTGCCGGCCAGCACGATCCGCTCGGGTTCGTCGAGCCCTTCGATGAACTCGCGCGCCGCGCGCCGCACGCGCTGTTCGTCGAGGCCGTATTGCAGCAGCACGCTTTCCACCGGGTCTTCGAGCGCGTGCGCGTGCAGATCGATTTCCTGCGCGACGCCCTCGGTCTCCATCGACACATTGCGCTGATGGCACGCGCTGCGCAGGCAGTCGATCAGATAGCGGCGGAAATACGCGCATACCGCGTAGCTGTTGGACGGTGCGCTGTCGGCGCGCGCGTTAGTTTCGGTGTGGCCAGGCGCGAGGCGCAACACCTTCGCGTAGATGAACTGAGCGACCAGTTCTTCCTTGTCCTCGCCGAGCGCCTGCAATTCGAGCGGGTGGTAGGTCCGCAACGCGCGCTTGACCAGGTCGACCATCGACACTATTTCGTCCGCTGAGAGCCGGGTGCGCCTGCGCCACAGATCGGGGAGGATCGCGTCGTCGAGTTGGCGGGCGAACTCGTAGCTCGGGACTGCGCCCATGGAAAACCTCCGTCGGTTGGCAGGGAGCGCGGCGAGCCGCGGCGCGTGGGCCGCGAGTCGAGGGAAGGTGGCTGAAATGCCGCGCTGAAACGTGAATGCAGTATGGTTCGCGGCAAGGCCGTCGCCTATATGGATTAAGTGTTAGCCGATGGGTAAACTGCCGGGTAAACCAGCCTGATTTTTAAGCGCGCGCAGAAAACCCTTGGACATCAGGCGCTTACGGCGATAGCTAGTCAGGCGAAGAACCTGAATTTCTCAGTAAATAGCGCTGGAACTGCTGCGCGCCATCGAGCCGCATCTCGACGCGGTTGTGTGTTACGCGAGCACGATGAACGAATACGAGCCAAACCGGATCGTGTACAGAATCCGGGGATTGCTTGCCATGCAACCGGAAACCTGTTCTCACGGCGAGGATTGGGATGACTGCCCTGACTGCCGTCACTGACAACTTAATTGTGATTTTTCGTTAAGTCGAACCGGTCTTGTAGACAAGTAACTTGTTGTAGGGTATTCGCATGAATGTTCGTTGTACGACTCAAATAACAAAAGGAAAGGCTGGCGAGCATGGCTAGACAGGGATGTGAAAACCCGAGATGTCCGATCTGTTACCCCAACTGGAAGGAGGAAGAGGCCGCCGCAAAAAAGCGAGCGGAAGATGACAAGCAGGCTGTATCGACTGCTGGCGCTTCTATCAGAAGCAGGCCGAAGCTATCGTCGCCGTAGACGATCCGATTGCACGCAACCGCCGTATCAACGCCGCCTATGCACAGTTGTGGCTTGATGATCATCGCTTCCAGTGGGCCGGGCTTGCTGCGTTCGCGTCGAAGCAGGTAGGTTGCGGGTTGTTGAACGCTGCCGAGTTGATTCACAAGTCCAATCAGCAGCGCAACGCCTATCAACAATGGGAACGGCAAAGCTCGCCTCTGGAAAGGCTGTCGCCATATGGATCGCCGCGCATGCCTGTGCCGGATCAGGCAACCGGCGAAGGCGCGACCAAGGTGTATCAGATGCTCGCCAAGGGCAATACGGCCTTGTTCCTCGACATCTGGCCGCTGCACATGTTCTATAAACGATTTGGGCTCCAGCGGTTCAAGCGGTGTCTCAAGGAGCGCGCGGCGCTGCGTGGCTCGGTCGTATGGCCGATTGCGGATAAAGTGCCTTTCGGCGAGCCGCAACTTGAAACCGTTCAGGGCTTTGAGGCAATTGATGCCGGTAACATCACGAAAGGTGTTGAACGGCTGGCATGGCATGAACAGGTCAATATCTTGCAGCCGGCTATGTACAACGATCCGATGTTTGCGATGCTGATGCGGGCTAATCAGTTCGCATGGGCGTTAAACATTCCGACTAGCTCGGCACGCGAGATTCAGTTGACGCTTGCGAACCAGTGCACTGTAACGGGAGCGAACGCCCAAATTGAAATTTTCAGTCAGCAGCCGCTCGCCAACCTTGCCGATCCTGGTCAGCGGATGGCGTTCGTAATGCGCGCAGCCCAGCGGTTTGACGACCTATTGCGCAACCCGACAGAGAAGCACATGGTCGAGAATTCCATCTTTCTAGTTGCGCATCCGAGATAGCTATGTCGCGTAAAAAAATCAGACGGCTCGTGTATCTGGGGTGCTTGGTGATTGGCTGCACTATCGTAGGGGGTATCTACGCGGTGACTAGACCTGCTGATGAAGTTCTACTGACGATCGGGGAGCCTTACGAACAGGTGCGCCAGCAATCGCGCTCGACCCTGCCGGCCGCCGAGCCGGGCGCGAATTGGGGCGGCGTAATCAACCGTCCGGCTAGGCTGCGTTTTACCGATCCTCAGTACGGGTTCTCGACCCCTGTTGCAAAGTTCATGGCTGTGAGCTACGACGAGCACGGTAAGGTCGATTCCGTTCGGATGTCACCACAGGTCACGATCTTGCCGCTCGACGAGACGATGGCGATTGTCTTGGACTTGCAGGAGCAGTTTCGTCGAGGCGGCTGGCGGCAGATTCTGGTTGAAGACTCCCCGCCCCTTGAGGACACGCCGACTGTGCGAGCTAAGATACGCGGATGCGCGGCCCCTACTGGCTATTGGCAGGCGGGCGACAAATATCAGCTTGGCCTGAACGTCCGTTGTTTCCGGACAGATTCTCATCCGGACTTAGAGCGTTACCTGATTACCTTGGATGTCGCTTCGCCTTGGCTGGAAGCCAATCGGTAACCAGAAATCACAGGGTGTGATCGAGTAGCAGCGCTTCGACGTCGAAGCTATCAACAGAGCGTTGACAGTAGTGTGCCGAGGTAGTGCCCCAGGCGTTGCCAGGCATCGCACATTTCGTTGGCGTAGCCGTACTGCTGGTAGACGCGCACCAGTTTCGGATTGACCTCCTGTCGATCCCGCTGTGGCGCGACGTGGTTTAGACACCGCTCGATCACGACAGGGGAGATGCCGAGCGATTGCATGAAAGTTGCGCCGGTGCGTCGCAGATCGTGAGGTGTCCAGCCACCCCGGAGAGTACGAGCGAATCCCACAGTGGAGATGGTTTGCGATCCATGTTCCGCTTGCGCGTCGATAGATCCATATTGCAGCCTCAGTGTCCTCGCCCAGCGGAGTGTGCCGCACGCGACCCCACGTTTCCCGGTCGGGAGTCTCCCGGGTTGCCGCGATCTTCAAATTGAGGTCACGCACTTCGTTTTCGGAAAGGGTTCGGGTCCGCAAGGAGACGTACCCCTTGCCGAAGAGGCGGTCCAGATCGATCAGTTCGGTAGGCAGCACATCGATGAGGTCACGCCACGGCTTGCGGCGCTTGCCCCATTTGAACATGTGGTGCAGCTCGCCAAAGTGAGCGAGTGCGGTCGGCTTACGACCCGATGAGATGATCGCTTGCAGCACTTCAAGGAGGATCGAATCACTTACATCGTGTACACGTTTCTCCCCGAGTGACGGCAGGATGTTTTTCTCGAACGTGAGCTTGAGCCGCTTCTTGCATTTCCGGTTGACCCCGTGTTCCAGCCATGCGTCGCAGAGCTGGCGGAAGGTGGACCTCGTAATCTGTTCCTGTTCGACGCGGGCCGTATGCTCTGCAAGCAGCCGTTTTTCCAATGCCCGCTCGAGCGTGATCTGCTGGCGTACTGCTTGTTTTTGGCCGTTGGGATCAGCGCCAAGTGAGACACGAAGCTTGATGGCTTGATGTTTTTCGCGAATGGCGTTCAATGTGTCACGGGGCCAGGCACCCAGCGCCACTTCCTTCTGTTGCCCGTCGAACCGATAGCGATAGCGGAAGTGCACACTAATCGCGCCGGTTGCGGACACGTGAACCTTTCCTGCGACTCCATTGCCATCCCGGAGGACGCGTCCTTGGTCTATCGGCGTGAGTACGGCCAGTAGATTTTTCGGTCAATTCCCCCACAGCATTCCCCCACAGCGAACCGTTATGTCGGGGCAGTGTATAGAAGGCAGGAGTAAAACGGTAAACATGTTATTTGTTTTTAATCAACAGCTTAGTGTCTTTAAAATTGGTGCGACGCGACATAAAAACTCGCGATGGTAAACTCCCGGGTAAACCTTCCGGTGGATTGCTGACGATTCGTCTGAAGAGCGCGCATTCGCCGTAGAATAGACCGCGCGGGCGGCGCATTCGGTCGCCCGATTCGACCCGCGGTTGCCACGAAGTGCCGGAGCGCCGCCGCTTCGTCAGTGTTTCGTCTCAACGAAGTTGCCATGCCCGCGCGATAAAGCTGCGTGGGATCGGCGTAAGCGCTAAAGCGCTCACGCCGATCGACAGAGGAGACCGCCCCATGCGGGCCGACCCGATCCAGCGTGCCATCGACGAAGACCTCGTGCGCGTGCTCTACGCGCAGGATCCGATCGCGTTCTTTTCGCACTGGTTTTCGATCGCGGTGCTGGTGGCGATCTACTGGCCGCATGTGCCGGCCCCGCCGCTGTTTATCGCGTGCTTCGTTTTTTATGCGCTCGCCAATTGCGCGGGCCTGGCGCTGTGGATTTGCAATCGCCGCTATCCGCAGCTCGTCTCGCCGCGCGACTGGATCTATCTGCACGCGCTGCGCGGCGTGCTCCTCTATAGCGGGCCGGGCTTCGCGGTGTGGTTCGCGTTCCAGAGTCCGCAAACCGATCTGCCGTTATTGCATACCGTACTGCTGGTGACGCTCGCGGCCGGCGTGTTCATGTCGAATGGGTTCGATCTCCTCAATTTTTCGACCTCGATTCCGTTTCTGCTGCTGCCGTCGATCGTGCTGCATTTCGGCTCGCATACGTTCGATCGCACGATTCTCGCGATCGTGCTCGCGTTCTTCTTCTGCGCGATCAACGTCTACGCGATGAGCTATCGCAAGCTGTTTCGCCAGGTCGTGCAGGCGCGTGTCGATCAGCAATACCTCGCGGAATCGCTGGCCGCGCAAAAGCGCGTCGCCGAAGAAGCGAGCCTCGCGAAGACGCGCTTTTTCGCGGCGGCAAGCCACGATCTGCGTCAGCCGCTGCATGCGATCGGCCTGCTTGCGGCATCTCTGAACGATCCGGCGGCGACGCCCGCGCAGCACGCGAAGACGGCCGGGCACATCGTCTATAACGTCGAGGCGCTCAATCAGCTGTTCAACCAGGTGCTCGATCTCGCGCGACTCGAAAGCGGCGTGACCCAGGTGATCCGGTTGCACTTCCGGCTCTCCGAACTGTTCGAACGGGTCGGTAGCCAGTATCGTCCGCAGGCCGCGGCGAAGGGGCTCGCGCTGCGCATCGCGCCTACGACGATGGTCGTCTACGACGATCCGGTGCTGCTCGAACGCGTGTTGAGCAATCTGCTGTCGAACGCGGTGCGTTATACGGAGCAAGGCGCGATCTGGCTCGGCTTCCGGCGCGCGGGGCGACAGAAGGGCGGCTATATCGAGGTGCGCGATTCGGGCGTCGGCATGGCGCCGCAAGAGCACGAGCGCATTTTCGAGGAGTTTTACCAGGTCGAGAATCCGCAGCGCGACGCGCGTCAGGGGCATGGGCTCGGGCTGCCGACCGTCAGGCGGCTCGTCGGCCTGCTCGGCGGCGAGTTGCAGCTGCGCTCGGCGCCGGGGCGCGGCTCGGTGTTCCGCTTTGCGGTGCAGGCGGGTGACGCGAGCGGCATCGTCGCGAGTCTGAACGATTCGGTCGCGGGCGGCCCGGCCGCGCAGGGGTGGCGCGTGCTGTGCATCGACGACGAGCCGTCGATACTCGAAGGCCTCGCGAGTCTGCTCGAGCGCTGGGGCTGCGACGTGCGCGGCGCGCGCGACGAAGCCGGCGCGCTCGCCGCGCTCGCGGACGGCTTCGTGCCCGACGCGGTGCTGTGCGACTACCAGCTCGCCAATCACCGCACCGGCGCGCAGGCGCTGAGCGCGATACGGGGCGTGCTTGCGCGGGAGGGGCACGGCAATGTGGTGACGCTGCTGATCACCGGCGATATGGCCTCGGCGGAGCTGACGGCGCTCGCGTTGCAGGGGATTCCGGTGCTGCACAAGCCGGTGACGCCGGCGCGCTTGCGGCGCACGCTGGAAATGCTGTGGCAGCAGGCGGAGCTCGATCAGGGGCGGCCGGCGGGTGCAGTGGTGTTGCGGGGCGGAGCGCCGGACGACCCACCGCCGTCGCCCGCCGCGGCCGGCTCGCCGCAAGCCGAAGCGGGCTCAGGCGCGCAAAGCGAAACGCAGCCTTAGAGGCTGGAAACCAAGACGGGTTGGGCTTGCGGTGCAGCACAAAGCGCTACAACGTCTTCCCGGCCTCCAGCCATCCATTGATTACGGCGATCGCCGTCGACCGGTTATGCACACCAAGCGCCCGAAAGATCACCGACAGATGCACCTTCACCGTGCCTTCGGCGACGCCGAGATCGCGCGCGATCATCTTGTTGGTCCAGCCGCGATGCACGAGCCGCATGATGTCCTGCTGACGTGGTGACAGGTTCTCCAGCAGATGCTGCTGATGCGGCTGCAGCGACGGTACCTGCGTGACCGGTTCGAGCTGCGGGACGGTGCCGGGGCCCGGCCCGCGGACGGCTTGCGCGGCGGCGCCCGGGGCCGGCACACGTGCCGATCCATCCGCATCGGTGCCCGCCCGCGTCTCGCGCGAGCCGAGCAGACTCAGCGCCTCCATCGGCACATAGGCACCGCCGGATAGCACCAGTTCGATCGCCTTCAGCATCACGCTGGCGGGCTGGCGCTTGGGGACGAAGCCGAGCGCCCCGGCCGCGAGCACCGCGCGCATCTCGTCGGGCGATTCCTCGGCGGACAGCACCACGACCGGCAGCGCCGGATTCGCCTTCAGCAGCGTTTCGAGCGATGTCGCGCCGCTCATGCCCGGCATATGCAGATCGACGATCGCCAGATCGTGATTCGCGTCGGGGCGCGCGGCGGTCGCAAGGGTTTCCCAGCTGTCGGCTTCGTCGAACTGGGCGTCGGGATCGAAGCCGCGCAGCATGCCTTTGACGCCTTGCCGGATCAGTTCATGGTCGTCGGCTACAAGAAACTTCATGATGTCTCCGCGAGTCGAGCCTGTCCGTTGAGGGCTGCCGCCGTTGCGCATGCCGCAGTTGCAGGCTGCGCAGCTGCGACGCGCGTGGCCGGCTGCCGGCATCGTTCGATGCGCTTCGTGATGTTAAGGCAGGTCTCCCGCGCATAGGTTCCGGCTTGCTACGTAGACGAGCCGCGCGCCCCGTTTTTGAAGCGCTGACGCGCACGATCCGGAAGGTTATGCCCGCCGGATCGACACGGGTTCGCGCGCCGCTATCTGACCGCGAACAGCGTCGCATTCATCAGAAGCTTGAAGGCGAAGCCGAGCGACATCGCCGCGGTCACGCCGAAGCACCATAGCGCGATGAACCAGAGCCAGCCCGGCAGTTTGCGGCTGGGCGTTGCGGCAGTGGCGGTGGGAGCCGACGCACTGGCACCCCGCGTTTCAGTGATAGTGATGTTGGTCGCCATGACGCACCTTGCCTCGAAAGACCCAGTAACCCATCGTCGTATAGGCGACGATGATCGGCAGGATCACCGCCGCGCCGGCCAGCGTGAACGTCTGGCTCGAGCGTGGCGCGGCGGCTTCCCATAGCGTGATGCTCGACGGAATCGCATACGGCCACAGACTCACGAGCAGCCCGAGATAGCCGAGCAGCACGATCGCCAGCGCGAGCACGAACGGCGTGTTGTGATGGCGCGCGCGCACCGCGCGATGCATGAAGAACGCGCAGATCGCGACGAGGAACGGCACCGGCAGCAGACGGTAGAAGATCCCGTCATGGAACCAGCGTTGCGCGATGCCCGCGTCCATCAGCGGCGTCCACAGGCTCACGAGCGCGACGAAGCCGAGCAGCACCAGCGTCAGCGGCCAGACCACGCGATGCAGCCGTCGCTGCAGATCGCCCTCGGTCTTCGCGACGAGCCAGCAGCAGCCGAGCAGCGCGTAGGTCGCGACGAGTCCGAGGCCCGTCAGCAGGCTGAACGGCGTGAGCCAGCCGAACGCGTCGCCGGCATAGGCGCCATCGGCGACCGGAATGCCTTGCAGGAACGCGCCGAGCACGATGCCCTGGAAGAACGCCGCGCCCGCCGAGCCGCCGATGAACGCGAGATCCCACAGATGCTTCGTGCGCCGCGACTTCGCGCGGATCTCGAACGACACGCCGCGAAAGATCAGGCACACGAGCATGAACACGAGCGGCAGATAGAGCGCCGACAGCACGGTCGAGTAGACGACAGGAAACACCGCGAACAGCGCGGCGCCGCCGAGCACGAGCCAGGTTTCGTTGCCGTCCCACACTGGCGCGACCGTGTTCATCATCAGGTCGCGTTCCTTTTCGTCGGGGAAGAACGGAAAGACGATGCCGATGCCGAGGTCGAAGCCGTCCAGCACCACGTACATGAAAAGGCCCAGCGCGATGATCGCGGCCCATACGACGGTTACGTCCATTTTTTCTTTCTCTCGAAGCGTAGGTTAGACGGCGTCGATCATCCGATCGGCGGCGGACAGCGGGCGGCGCGCGGTCTGCGCGGGCGTCGGCTGCGGCAGGCCGTGGGACATGTCGTGCGACTCGCCGCCAGGCAGCGCGGGACCGGAGCGCATCAGCTTCAGCATGTAGTAGATGCCGGTGCCGAACACGAGGAAGTAGACGGCCACGAACGTCATCAACGACAGACCGACCTGCTGCGTGGTCAGCGGCGACACCGCCTGCGACGTGCGCATCACGCCGTACACGACCCACGGTTGACGGCCCGCTTCGGTGGTGACCCAGCCGGCCAGCAGCGTGATGAAGCCGCTCGGTCCCATCGCGACGCACAGCCGCTGGAACCACTTCGCTTCGAAC
This sequence comes from Paraburkholderia sp. 32, assembly GCF_050435345.1. Taxonomy (NCBI): domain Bacteria; kingdom Pseudomonadati; phylum Pseudomonadota; class Betaproteobacteria; order Burkholderiales; family Burkholderiaceae; genus Paraburkholderia; species Paraburkholderia sp. 32. Next base: position 2,874,680 of record NZ_JBNDKD010000001.1, on the reverse strand, counting down.
AGGCGCCCGCGCCGGCGCAGCACCCAGGCCGCGATCGACATCGCGATCATCAGCACGCCGAGGCCGGCCATGATGCGGAAGCTCCAGAACACGACGGTCGAATCCGGCCGGTCCTGAGGCGGAAATTCCTTCAGACCGCGGATTTCGCCGTCCCAGCTATGCGTGAGGATCAGGCTGCCGAGGTGCGGCACCGACACCGCGTAGCGCGTGGTCTCCGCCTTCATGTCGGGGATGCCGAACAGGTTCAGCGCGGTACCGCCTTTTTCGGTATCCCACAAGCCTTCGATCGCCGCGATCTTCGCCGGCTGATACTTGCGCGTATTGAGGCCGTGCTGATCGCCGACGAATGCCTGGATCGGCGTGAGGATCAACAGCAGCCACAGCGCCATCGAGAACATCTTCTTGACGGCGGGATCGCGCCGGCCGCGCAGCAGATGCCACGCGCCGACCGCCGCGACCACCAGCCCCGCGACGATGAACGCCGCGAGCGCCATATGCGCGAGCCGGTAGGGGAACGACGGATTGAAGATGATCTTGAACCAGTCGAGCGGCACGACATGACCGTCGACGACTTCGAAGCCCTGCGGCGTCTGCATCCAGCTATTGGACGCGAGAATCCAGAAGGTCGAGATCAGCGTGCCGATCGCGACCATCAGCGTTGCGCCGAAGTGCGCGCGCGGACGCACGCGCTGCCAGCCGAACAGCATGATGCCGAGGAAGCCCGCTTCGAGAAAGAATGCGGTCATCACCTCGTACATCAGCAGCGGACCGGTGATCGGCCCGGCGAAACTCGAGAAGCCCGACCAGTTGGTGCCGAACTGATAGCTCATCACGACACCGGAGACGACGCCCATGCCGAAGGCCACCGCGAAGATCTTCGACCAGAACAGACAAAGATCTTTGTAGTAGGCCTTGCCGGTTTTCAGCCAACGCCATTCGAGAACGGCGATGAAACTGGCGAGACCGATGCTGAGCGCGGGGAAAACGATGTGAAAAGAAACGGTGAACGCGAATTGAATGCGCGCGAGATCGAATGCCGATAGTGCGGAGTTCATGATCCTGTTGTGCGTGATGGCCCGCGTGAGCGGACTTACGCGCGTCGACCGATGTCGGTGCGCACTGCGCTGGGCAGATGGCGCAAGAGTAGGGGATCGAAACAAAAAGTGTTGCGATGCGATGTGCGTCAAAAAACCGCCTTATTTTATGCGAAATACGCTTATCGATGAGGCAAGCCGTTGTTGAATATCAAGTTTCTTTTGGCGGCTGATACGTGGCCGTGTGTGCCTCGGCGCGTGAGCTGCGTCAATCGACCGCGCTGCAGCAATGCGTTTCGCGCAGCCTTGAGCTGCAAGGTCGCGGGCGGTGTCTGTCGCCAGCCGACAATCGATCCATCCAAACCGACTTCGTCGGTGGGCGTGCTGGTCAGGCGATTTTTTTACTTCTACGATGCACGCTGCCGCGTGGCCGTTTCAGCTTTTTCTCTTCAGTATTCGTTGCGCATTATCCGTTCGCCATTCGTTTGGTGTTGATGTTATTTCGCGGCGGAATTTCTCAATAGGTCATGACTCATTGCCGCATTCGCACGGCGTTCTGTCATGCGTCGCGCGCATACTTCGTGAGCAGCTTGCGCTTCATCCACCTGCCGGCGACGGCAGACTTCATCGACAAGGAGTCAGCAGATGAGCACGATCAGGACGAAAGACGGTACCTCGATTTTCTACAAGGACTGGGGCCATGGACGCCCGGTCGTGTTTTCGCACGGCTGGCCGCTGACCGCCGATGCGTGGGATGCGCAGATGCTGTTTCTCGGCAGCAAGGGCTTGCGCGTGATCGCGCACGACCGGCGCGGTCACGGCCGCTCGGAGCAGCCGTGGGACGGCAACGAGATGGACTCCTACGCCGACGATCTCGCCGCGCTGATCGAACATCTCGATCTGCAGGACGCGACGCTGGTCGGCCATTCGACAGGCGGTGGCGAAGTTGCGCATTACATCGGCCGGCATGGCACGGGGCGCCTCGCGAAGGCTGTGCTGATCGGCGCGGTGCCGCCGCTGATGCTGAAGACCGCCGATAATCCGCTCGGCCTGCCGATCGACGTGTTCGACGGCATCCGCAAGGGCGTCGCGGACGATCGCTCGCAGTTCTTCAAGGATCTGGCCGTACCGTTCTACGGCTACAACCGGGAGGGCGCGAAGGTGTCGCAGGGCGTGATCGATTCATTCTGGCGCCAGGGCATGGCCGGTTCGATCAAGGGGCTATATGACTGCATCGAGCAGTTCTCCGAAGTCGACTACACCGAAGATCTGAAGAAGATCGACGTGCCGACCCTGGTGCTGCACGGCGACGACGACCAGATCGTGCCGATCGACGCAGCCGGCCGACGCACCGCGGAGATCGTCAAGAACGCAACGCTGAAGGTTTATCCGGGCGGCCAGCACGGCATGTGCACGGTGGAGGCCGACAAGGTCAATGCCGATCTGCTCGAATTCATCGGCGCCTGAGCGAACGTAACGAAGTGATCCGTTGAGGGCGCGGGCGGCATACGGACGCCGCTCGCGTCGGACGCCACGCGCCCGCTGGCGTCGGGTAAATCCACTCCTGGAACAAAAATCCACTTCAAGTTATACGATGTCGCACGAACGCGACGTTCCTATGCCTTTGTTTTTAAAAGAGGTACGAAACTGCCGCGCAGTAATTTAAGGGTAAATGCGGAGTTGAAATCCGTTTGTCCATCGTCGATAGTACGTTATCGTACAACTTGAGTGTGTTATGCGACGCGCGCAGCGCGATTTCGCCGGCCGCTCAGATCCTCTGTCTGTTCTCTGAAGACCTCGCGCGCGGCGCAGTAAAAGGAACCCCTATGAAGAAGATTGCCCTGAGTGGCGCCGGCGGCCAGCTCGGCTCCGTGGTACGTGCTGAATTCGTCGCGCGTGGCGTGCCGTTGCGCTCGGCCGCGGGCTCCAAAGTACTGACGCCGCTCGTCGACGGCGAAGACGTGATGAACGGCGACCTGCGCGATCCGGCGGTGGTCGACCGTCTGCTGAACGGCGTGGACGTGCTCATCCATTTCGCCGGCACGAGCGTCGAGCGTCCGCTGCCCGAGATCATCGAGAACAACCTGCGCGGCCTCGTCGAAGTCTACGAAGGCGCGCGCCGCAACGGCGTGAAGCGCATCGTGTTCGCGAGCTCGAACCACGCGATCGGCATGTATCCGGTCACCGAGCATCTGAGCCTCGACTGCGAACTGCGCCCGGACGGCTTCTACGGCCTGTCGAAGGTGTGGGGCGAAGCGCTCGCGCGCATGTACTGGGACAAGCACGGCATCGAAAGCGTGTGCGTGCGGATCGGCAGCTGCCTCGAGCGTCCGACCGAGCAGCGCCATCTGAGCACCTGGTTCGGCCACAAGGACCTGATGCATTTCCTCGAGCGCTGCATCGAAGCGGAAGACGTCGGCTTCCTGACCATCTGGGGCGTGTCGGCCAATACGCGCAGCTGGTGGGACAACAGCGGCGCCGCACGCCTTGGCTACGAGCCGAAGCAGAACGCCGAGGACTACGCGCAAGACATCCTGTCGCGCCCGAATCCGCTCGATGAGCTATGCCAGCGCTACCAGGGCGGTAGCTTCGTCGGCATCGACTATTCGCGCAAGGCTTGAGTCCCGTTCGGTTTGACGGGCATTGCAACACGAGGAGTAGCAGCAATGAAGATCAAGGGTATTCGCTGGTGGATGGTCGCGCTGGTCGCGGCCGGCCTGATCATCAATTACCTGGCGCGTAACACGTTGTCGGTTGCGGCTCCGACGATGATGAAGGAGCTGAACATCACGACCGAGCAGTATTCGCACGTGGTCGTGGCGTGGCAGCTCTGCTATGCGTTCATGCAGCCGGTCGCCGGTTTCGTGCTCGACACGATCGGCACCAAGGTCGGCTTCGCGGTGTTCGCGCTGGCGTGGTCGGTGGCGTGCGCGGCGGCGGCATGGGCGACGGGCTGGCGCAGCCTCGCAGTGTTCCGCGGGATCCTGGGTCTCGCCGAATCGGCCGGGATTCCGGCTGGCGTGAAGGCAACCAGCGAGTGGTTCCCGGCGAAAGAGCGGTCGGTTGCGATCGGCTGGTTCAACATTGGCTCGTCGATTGGCGCGGTGCTTGCGCCGCCGCTCGTCGTGTGGGCACTGTTTCACGGCCGCTGGCAACTCGCGTTCGTGATCGTCGGCGCGGCGGGTATCGTATGGAGCGTGCTGTGGATGACCATCTACAAGCATCCGCGCAACCAGAAGCTGCTGGCCAACGCGGAGCGCGACTACATTCTGAGCGGCCAGGAAGCGAAGCATCACGATGACATCAACGCGCCGAAGCGCAACTGGCGCGCGATGCTGGCGAGCCGCGATTTCTGGGCGATCGGTATTCCGCGAATTCTGTCCGAGCCGGCCTGGCAAACGTTCAACGCGTGGATTCCGTTGTACATGATGACCGAGCGTCACATGAACCTGAAGGAAGTCGCGATGTTCGCTTGGATGCCGTTCCTCGCCGCCGACATCGGCTGCGTGCTCGGCGGTTATCTGAGCCCGCTGTTCCACAAGTACGCGAAGGTGTCGCTGTTCACGTCGCGCAAGATGGTGTTCGTGGTCGGTGCGTTGTTGATGATCGGGCCGGCGTGCGTCGGTCTCGTCGAGAGCCCGTACATGGCGGTGGCGCTGCTGTGCGTCGGCGGCTTCGCGCACCAGACGTTGTCGGGCGCGCTGTACGCGATCACCTCGGACATGTTCGGCAGGCACGAGGTCGCGACCGCGACGGGCATGGGCGGCATGGCTGGATATCTGGGCGCCGCGGCGTTCACCGCGCTGTTCGGTGTGCTCGTCACGCAGATCGGCTATAGCCCGCTGTTCGTCGTGCTGGCGGTGTTCGATCTGATTGCCGCGGTCGTGGTCTGCCTGATGGCCAGGAGTTCGGAAAAGATGCCGGAGCCGAAGTGGGCGTTGCCGGATGCGGTGACGGCGAAGTAATGTGAGATGCGGTCGGCTCTGGTGGGCCGATCCGGTGAAAGAAGCGGTGCCCCGTGAGTAGGCACCGTTTTTTGTCGGTTTTCGGCCGTTTGCAGGATGGCGGTGTTGCGCCGCGAGCGTTGCAGCCGGCAAGCAGATTAGTCGGCGCTGAACAATTCGTTTTGCTACGCGGTCAGGCGATGCGACGAGTAATGCCGCTCTCAGATGAGGCGATGAGGCCGTGTTGACGGAATGTCTAACCGGTTCAACTCTTCGTTTCAGAAGCGCAATAGAGCATCGCAAGAATGAGAGCGCAAAAAACGCTCAGCTTCCTGAGGATCATGCGCAGGTTGCGACCAGCGCCGCACAGCACGGCATGCAGCGCATCGCCCACGGCGCCCTTTAACCAGTTACGCCCGAGCTTGCCGTCGCTCTTCATGTGCCCGATGGCCGGCTCGATAGTGCTGCGCCGCCGGATCATTGCACGCAACGCACGCGTCACGCCGCGACGCAATCCCGGATGCCAGATCTTCACACAATCGATCTCGACACCCCGGTAGCCGCGATCAAAGAAGACCGTCTCGGGCTTCACCTCGCTCAGCATGCGGCTTTGTTCAAGCGCTTCGGCCAAGGTATGGCCATCGTAGGGATTGCCCGGCATCGAGCGAATACCGATCACCAGTCCTTCGCGGTGGGTCGTGACGATCGACACCTTGACGTCAAACTCGTACGGCTTGCGCGCCTTGCCCTTCGATATGCATTCGACTTCTGGCGCATGTAACGGGTACAGCTTGTTGCTGTCTTTGGGGCTTTTGCGTGAGGATGCGCTTCGCACGGTGGATCAGCTCGTCCAGTGCAGCGCGAGCACTTTCACCAACCTGATCCAGTTGCCGCTCAACATCACGCATCACACGTCCCACGCGCGAACGCAACGTGCGCAGTGACTTCTTCATGCGGCGAAACTGCTTCGCATGCGCGTAGCGGCCAATCTGAGCGGCCAGCCGCGGTGCTTCGCCGTTGTAGTTCTGCCTCAGCTTCAGCCCGTGGCGCGCAGCGGCCTTCAACAGGTGCTGCCGGCAACGCTCAAACAGGCGTGAGTCGGTCGGGTGCGCGATCGCCTTCTCCATGACCGTTGTATCGACAATCACCCGCTTCGCGCTGCTGGGCTTGAGCACGCCCGCCCGTTTGGCCGCCTCGATCGTCTCGGCCAGCAACTCCTCCACGCCAGCTTCACCCGGCCTCGTGCGCCAGCGCGTCAGACTCGAAGGATCAAGAGGCGGCTTCGTCTGCAGGTACGTCTCGCCAGTAAAAACCTGCCAGTTCGGGTTTTCTACCCATTGCCAGATGACCTCTTCATCGGACAAGCCGAAGGCATGCTGCAGGTACCGTAGTCCCGCGATCAGCCGCGTGTCCGTTGCGGGGCGCCTGCGACGCGAGCGAAAGCTTGCGCTCATCACTTCCTGCAAGTGCTCCCACCGAATCAGATCGGCCAGCCTGATCAACGGATGCTTCAGGTTGATCTGCTCACGAAGCGGTTGACGGAAAAAGTCACCTTCGTTCATCGGCGTCTTCGGACCCATCCAGACCTCGACAGAATTTGCAGGAAACAACCATCAATCTGCCAGGTTCCTGCAATTGCATCAACCGCTTTCTGCGTCAAGCCCTTGCTGTACAAGGCACTTCGGTTTGTTCAGGACGGACTATCTTAGTACCAAGATTCTCGTAGCACCTTTGTCGACATCTTTATCCTGCAAGTCCCGAGGTGGTCTCCCTTCTCATTATCGAACTGCCACTCAAAAAATGACGGCACCATTTCATGCATTTTTCATAAAATTACTTTGTTTGCGTCGAGATTTTATATGTAAAGCGCATGGATACACATAAGAATTTCGAGAGGTGACGACGTTTTGGTAAATCCGGAATTGTAAATAATCGTTAAATTTTTCTTAGCTGATACATAACGCTTGACGAGGTCAAAACTTCATACGAAAATAAATGGTGTTATATCTTGCTATATTCGATTAATAAATAGATGCACCCAATTTTAGTGAAACCTACCGGCGGCACATGTTTAAGGTCTCTGTAGATATTCTGTGTGGTGCGATGACGCAAAGAGATGGGATTTGCTCTTAAGGCGACGGAGAAGAATGTGAATTTTGGAAAGCAGCTTGTGGGTTGTCCCGAGCACTTCGTAGAAAGCAAGTTTTTTCGATCCAATAATCGAGTGGACGCTGGAGGCGAATCCCCAGTGGAATCAGAACTGGATTTAGCAAGTATCTCCACGGCAGGTGTTAATCCCGCGTTTAGTGAGGGCGACGAATTCTGCGATGTTCATCCGTTTAGCGGGTTTGCTGCATTCATGGATTGATTGTGTTGATGGCGCCCGAGAATCGTCGGCTAGGCGGGATAGATATTTCCTTTTGAATTGAATGAACCTGGCGCATTTCAATTTAACAGGGCATCGATAAAATCGAAGCGGTCTTTTTGTTGCGTGAAAGCTTGATGAATAACAAGCTCGTTTGCGATAAAATGGAACTATGATGAGTGCACGCCTCTATTATCAAATAGTAAATCTGGAGCAGGCGCATATCGAGGTGCGCGGCGCAGCAAAAGCATATATCGAATCGATTTTTGAGGATGACGATGCAGCGCTGCGGTCCGGTTCTCGCGACACAACAATTCCCTGCGTGGATGCAAGCGATCTGATCGCGCGGCTGAACGCGCGCGCTGCGCACTGGCAGTCCGATCAACTGGCCCGCCATCCGATCGCGTGCACGTCTGCTACTGTTCGCTTCGTCTCAGCGCAATATGCGCCAGTGGGACTCGCACCGGGCTGCGTGCTGCAGAACGTGGTGCACGTAGCAAACTGTCATGAGCCGTTGCCTGCGCATGTGCATGCGGCGCACCTGTGGCATGCCGGCGATTTTTCCCTCGCGCGCAATCATGCTTGCCTTTACCGTCAATTGCTCGAACATACCGGCCAGTATCTGCCGACGATCGATTCGCCGATGTTCGCGGAGCAGGCCGAACTGCTGTCGACATCGACGGACCTAGCGGCTTGCTGGCTGGCGTTGTCGCTGAGCCCCAGCGCATATGGTCCTGAAATTCTCGGCGCGGCGCTGTTTGAGTTGCAAGTCCCGATTTCGCCGGTCGTCGACGCATTGCTTCGCGCCTGCGACGCCACACGTGGACACCCGTACCTAACGGCGCGGCATGATGCATCCAGGCAGGCCGCGCAACGCCACATCGAGCATGCGATAGGCCGGATGCTCGGCGAGCCGGGCATCGACTCGTCAGCCGCGGTGGCGCGCATCGAACGCGGACACCGCATGTCGATGCATCTGCAGGGCGCGTGGCACGCCGCAATCGCTCGCCACGTGCGCGAGCGTCTGCTCGATCCGACGGTCGCGATGGTCGAACTGATCCGCCGAAAATCCCGCTTCGCGGTGGGTTACCACAATCGGCTCAAACTCGCGGATCGTCCATTCGACGACTACGTAGTGCAGGATCCCGAGCATTTTGTCCGCGATCTCGCACACTCGCGCTGGATTGTGCGCGGCCATCCCGAACAGAGCCTGTTGCTGACCAGGCTGGTCGCATTTGGCGGCTCGATGTTTCGTGTGTTTTCCGGCGAAGAACTTGATGTGATGCGCGCGTGGATCGCATCGCTGCCTGTCGGCGCGTCGGCAGGGCCCTCCACGAATAGCTCGCGAGTTACGACATCAACTCCATACGCCCAATCTGTGCCGCGCGAGCATCGCATCGCCGAAAGCGAACCCGTGCGCGCCGCGAGTGGGAAGGTGGGTCCGCGCGAGCTGTATCACCGGCTGCTTAATCACGAGAACAACTCGACAGTCTTCGACGACGCTCGAGCATTCGCGGAAACTTGGCTCGCGCGTGCAGCCGGGATCGCCGAGCGCGGTCGGGATGCGCTGCCATTCGCGGACTACACGCATGAACGTCTGCGGCATTGGTTCGAGGACCGGGCGCTTCATCAGGCGCAGTCGTATGCAGGCCCCGGACAGGACATCCACAAGCCGCGCGAACAGGTGGTTGAGGAGGCCGTACAGCTCTGCCCGATGATCTTTGTCGACGGCGGCTGGGTGCAGCGTTGGACCAACGCCGGGCATGTGGAGACTGGCATCGGCACGTTGCTCTACAAGATCTTTTCTGACGAGATCGGCAACGGCGACACGCAACTGAATCATCCGAATATTTATCGCGACTTGATGCGGCAGATGGGTATCGATCTGCCTGATTTCAGGAGCCGCGCATTCGCAATGAGCGAGCTGTTCAGCGAGGCTGCTTTCGAAGTGCCTGCGTTCTGGCTGTCGATCTCTCAGTTTCCACGCCGCTTTTTGCCGGAAACGCTCGGGCTGAATCTGGCGATGGAGCTGTCGGGCGTCGGAGGCGCGTACCGCACCGCGCGCGACGAACTTCGCCACTACCAGTTCGATACCCGCTTCGTCGATCTGCACAACACGATCGACAACGTTTCCACCGGGCACTCCGCCATGGCACTACAAGCGATCGAACTATATATGGACGCAGCGCTGGCCACGGCCAGCCTGGCAGCATCGAGCACGCAGTGGCGACGTGTATGGACCGGCTTCCGTGCGCTCGCGATTCCGCGACGCAGCTGGAAGGAAGTGTTCGCGAAGCCGACGTATACCGTTTGACGATTCACGCGCCGCACATTGAAAAAGGGATCTGAGAGTGAGTTCATATGTCATTGGCGTTTCGTTCGGTTATCACGATAGCGCGGCTGCGATTGTCCGCGACGGCGAGATCGTCGCCGCGGCGCAGGAGGAGCGCTTCACGCGGATCCGGCACGATCCGGGCTTTCCGCTGAATGCGCTGCGCTACTGTCTGCGCGAGGCCGGCGTCACGCTCGCGGATGTCTCTGCGATCTTCTACTACGAGAATCCGGTCAAGAAGCTTGGTCGCATAGTGTCGACCTACTTCGCCTTCGGTACGCGCGGCTTCGGGTCGTTCATTTTGGACGTGCCGGACTGGCTTACCGGCAAGGTATTCGTCAAACAGCTGATTCGCCGGGAACTGGAGAACGGCTTTGGGACGTCCTCGCGTATTCCCGCGGTCCATTACATCGATCACCATGTGTCGCATGCATCGGCGGCGTTCTTCCCCGGTCCGTTCCCGGAAGCAGCCGTGCTGTGCGTGGACGGCGTCGGCGAATGGGCGACCACCAGCACGTGGGTTGGTGAGCGGAACACACTGCACCCGGTCTGGGAGATCCGCTTTCCCCATTCGCTCGGCCTGTTGTACTCGGCGATGACCTACTTCTGTGGGTTTAAGGTCGATTCGGGCGAATACAAGTTGATGGGGCTCGCGCCGTATGGAAAGCCAGTCTACTACGACATGATCCTCGACAACCTGATCGACCTGAAGCCGGACGGCAGTTTCTGGCTGAACATGAAGTACTTTGACTACGCAGTCGGCAACTGCATGGTCACCGACGAGTTCGCGACGCTATTCGGCGGGCCTCGCCGCGAATCCGAGAGCCGCATCACGAAGCGTGAGTTCGACCTCGCCGCGTCGGTGCAGCGCGTGCTCGAGGAAGCGATGTTGCGCATCGGCCGCACGATACGCAAGCAGACGGGCCAGCGCAATCTGTGTCTTGCGGGCGGCGTCGCGCTGAATTGCGTCGCGAACGGCAAGCTGCTCGAAGCGCAGGTCTTCGACCGAATCTGGGTGCAGCCCGCCGCCGGCGATGCAGGTGGCGCGCTTGGCGCGGCGCTTGCGGGCTGGCATGTGCAGATGGGGCACGCTCGTACGCTCGGATCGACGGACCGGATGAAAGCGACGTTGCTCGGCACGTCCTATAGCAATGCGGAGATCGAGGTCGTTCTCAACGGCCACGGTGCGGTGTTCGAGCGGCTCTCCGACGAAGCTCTGCCGGCTCATGTCGCCGGATTGCTCGCGGAGGGCAATGTGGTCGGCTGGTTTCAGGGCCGCATGGAATTTGGGCCGCGGGCACTGGGCGCGCGCTCGATTCTCGGCGATCCGCGCAACCAGACGATGCAAAGCGTGATGAATCTCAAAATCAAGAACCGCGAGTCGTTCCGGCCGTTCGCGCCGGCCGTGCTGGAGGAACACGCGAAAGAGTGGTTCAGTCTGGACAGCGCGAGCCCGTACATGTTGTTCGTCGTCGATGTCCAGCCCACGCATCGCAAGCCGGTCAGCGCGGCGCAGCAAACGCTGACTGGCATTGATCTGCTTAACTGCGTGCGCTCGTCGATTCCCGCCGTCACGCACGTCGATTTCTCGGCGCGCGTTCAGACGGTGGGCAAGGACGCGAATCCACGCTTCAGGCAGCTTCTCGAAGCGTTCCATCAACAAACGAACTGTCCGGTCCTCGTCAACACGTCGTTCAACGTGCGCGGGGAGCCGATCGTCGAGACACCGTCGAATGCTTATCTTTGCTTCATGCGCACCCAGATGGATTACCTCGTGGTGGGCAACTACGTGCTGCGCAAGGTCGATCAGCCGGAACTGGTGGAGGAGGGCGACTGGCGCACCGAATTCGCACTTGACTGAACCGGGGCATCGTCGCCCTGTATTCACACACTTTTATTCTTTGGGTCGTCCATGAAAATGGTCTTCAGAGTTGTGTTGCTTGTCGTTCTCACGTTGTCGTTTTTTATCTTCGTCGTTCCGGTCGGAGCATGGTCGCGGCTGGTCTCGGACAAGCTCCGTTTGCGCAAGCACGAACGGGCGTCAACCTACTTTCATCTGTTTCCGACCGCCCGGACGAACGGTGCGCGCCTTCACCAAGGCAGCGTAGGGCAGTTCACGAGCCGCAATTCCTGACATCGAGACGAGGAGGCTGAATGGACAGGCGCGTCTTGACGCACGATGAGGCGGTTCGCGAGGTGTACCGGTTGACGCCGCAGATCCGCGAGTATGACGAGTTTATGTATCTCGGCGTGCGCTGGTTGCCGTACACGATGTTCTTTCATCACAAGAACTACCGGTCCGACGTGATCAACACGGACGATCTGGGCTTCCGGCTCAGCACATTCGGCGACGTCCGCGATGTGAGTGTGGCCAATCTATCGAAGGGGCGATCGGTCAACCTGCTGGTCGGTGGCTCGACCGCGCTGGGCACGGGCGCGACGGCAGATTCGCATACCGTCGCCTCACGGCTCGCGGCGTGGACCGGCGAGCCATGGTTGAATTTCAGCGGACGGGGCTATAACGCGGTCCAGGAGGTGCTGATGTACATGATGCATCAGCACCGCTTCGAGCAGATCAATCACATCGTGGTGTTGAGCGGCATCAATACACTCGCGCTCGAAGGGCAGCCCGACGAACTCGCCACCGACCACGGACGTTACTACTACTCGTTCGAGTACCAGCACTACATGAACCGGTACAACGATGACCTGAAACGGCGCGCGCGAACTTACGCGTCGACGCTGGACGGCCGCGAGAAGAACTTCATCTCCCGATATATCAACCGGTTGCTGTCGGAGGACAACCCTGCGGACGTCGTGATCACCGACGACGGTACCGACACCGATGCGCGGGTCAAACGTGCGGCTTGGGTCGTGTCGAACGCGATGAAGCAGTGGCAGCAGTTACTGGCCGGAACGGGCACGAAGCTGAGTTTCGTTTTACAACCGATGTCGTCCTGGACCCGTGATCACCTGACGTTGGACGAGGCGGACATCTTTCACGCGATTGACAGTTGCCCGAACAATTTCTGGCGACTCTTTGCGAGGATCCTCGGCAAGGAGATTCACGCCCCGTTTGCCGACGGCATACACGAGGTCTGCGAGACGCGGAAGATCGGTTTTGCGGACATGAACGTGCTGCTGCGCGACTCGCCGGTCATCGACGACTACCTGTTCGTCGACCGCGTGCATTTCAACGACAAAGGCTACGACGAAGTAGCGCGCCTGATCGCCAACAAGGTGCTTTAACGGCTTGCCTGAAGTTGCAACTGGAGGAATTCATGAAACAGCAGACGAAGAAAGCTGGCCCGCTCGCGATCATTGCCGCGTTGTTCCGCAAGCTGTTCCGGAAGAGAAAGAAGAAGCAGGAAAGTTCGATCTATCCGCTTCGCTGAGCGCACAGAACAGGCTGGCGAGGCGCCTCCGCGACCGACGGGGCGCCGCGATGCTCATTTCATCCGGGGACAGTGAGCGCCCCATGTCAACAAGGACAGGAGTCCCGTGAAGATTTTTGCTATGAAGCCAGGCCATGATGGCGCCATCGCGCTGGTCGATGCTGCGAGCGGCAAGCTGGAATGGTCGTTCGAGCCGGAGAAGGACAGCTTTCCGCGCTATGAGGTGTTCAATCCGTCGCAGTTCGTGTTTGCTGCCGAGCAACTTGGCGCGATGCCGGATGTATTTGCCGTGAGCGGTTGGGGCAAGGGCTCGATGGCCGCGAACGCGCCCATCGGCGCCGGCTACTACGGACACGGCAGCGGAGCGGTCCAACATCACCGTACGACGATGTTCGGTGCGAACGTAAACTATTTCACCAGCAGCCATGAACGCTCGCACATCTGGTGCGCGTATGGCCTGTCGCCTTTCGAGCAGGGCAAGCCGTGCTATGTACTCGCATGGGAAGGCGCGCTCGGCGACTTCTATCTGGTCGACGAAAAGCTGAACGTGCATCACGTCGGCCGCGTAATGATCACGCCGGGCAACAAGTACGCGTTTCTGTACGCGCTCGCGGACCCCACGTTCACGTTGCCGAAGGGCAAGCTGCGCAACGAGGACCCGGGCAAACTGATGGCGCTGTGTGCGTACGGGAAATCTGGCGAAATGACGCCCGATGAGCGCGAGATCACAGATTTCCTGCTGGAGCGCGACAGCATCCTCGCGACGCTGTCGAAGGACGATCTACGCAAATCGAAGTATTACAACATCGGCTTGCAGCATCCGGATTTCACCCGACTCGCGAAGCGTTACTCTGATGAGATCTTCAACCGCTTCTATTTGTACGCAAAAGAGCATCTGACCGATGGCTATCCGCTGTTGATTTCCGGAGGATGCGGGCTCAATTGCGACTGGAACACGATGTGGCGCAGCAGCGGACTGTTCGAGGACGTATTTGTACCACCGTGCACGAACGACACGGGCTCCGCGATCGGCACCGCCGTCGACGCGATGAGGGAGTTCACAGGCCGCGCGAAGCTTGAGTGGTCCGTCTATAGCGACCGTGCGTTCATTGATGATCAGCCGGACATGCCGGACGTCGATACCTATCCGCTGGATCTTGGGCACGTCGCCGGCTTTCTCGCACAGGACAACATCGTCGCGTGGACCCAGGGACGGTGCGAGATCGGCCCTCGCGCGCTCGGCAACCGCTCGATTCTCGCCGCGCCGTTCGCGCGATCGACTTGCGATCGCCTGAACCGCATCAAGAAGCGCGAAGGGTTCCGTCCCGTGGCACCGATCTGCCTGGAAGAAGAGGTGTCGCGTCACTTTGACTGGACCGGTCCTTCGCCGCACATGCTGTACTTTCAGAAAGTGCGCAATCCCGAACTAGCTGCTATCACGCACGTCGACGGCACCGCGCGTGCGCAGACCGTGAACGCGCAGCAGAACCCACGGATGCACGAGCTGCTCACGCAGTTCCGTGCTCAGACCGGTTCGGGCGTGCTGTGCAACACGTCGCTGAACTTCAACGGCACTGGCTTCATCAACCGCACGAGCGACCTCTACCAGTACTGCAAAACCACGGGGATCGACGGCTTCGTCTACGACGAGCGGTTCTGTGTGATCCGCAAGTAAGCTCCCATCGGGCGGCCAGACGGTCGCCCGACCGGGTTCCCGAATCGCATACGTTTTGCCTGAGGCATTCCGCAACCATGACCAAGAAGATTCTCTACGTATACGCGCCGGCTGGGCCGCCGCTCGATTACTTCTTCCCGAAAGTCGCGAGCCGCGGCGACGTGCATACCTGCATCGTCAGCAAGCCGTCCTCCTACAACCACGAGATCCTGTGCGAGCACAGCGCCATGCTGCACGATTTCAGCGGGCTGCGGCCGGACGACGGTTTCGCGCGCGTTGCCGAAATCGCGCATGCGCTGAAGCCGGACGTCGTGTTCACGTTTTCCGAGTTCCTGCTAAAGTCCGTGTCGGAACTCGCGGTGCAGCTGGGCGTGCGCGGCGTAGGCCCGAATATCAACCTCGCGCGCAACAAAACACTGATGCGCCAGCGCTGGCAGGAAGCTGGTCTGCCGCAGCCGGCGTTCCGCGCGATCCGGCGGCACGACGACCTGCATCGGGTCGCGGAATTGCGCTTTCCGGTGCTAATCAAGCTCGCCTATGGCGCAGGTTCGATCGGCCAGCAAATCGTCCATGGCATGTATGAACTCGACAGCGCCGTCGCGCGTCTGCTCGAGGCCACCGAAGCGGCGCGTCGCGCCGGAAAGCATGAGTTCTCGGAGCAGTCCGGCTTTCCGCAATTGGTCGCTGAGGAGATCATCGAGTCGACTACCGAGTCGTGGTACGCCGAAGACGGATACGGCGATTATCTCAGCGTTGAGGGGCTGGTGCGCGACGGCGAGTATTTTCCGCTTGCGATGACAGGCCGTCTGCGTACCATCGAGCCGTTTACCGAACTGGGAAACGTAGCGCCATGCGTGCTGAGTCGCGACAGGAAGGAGCAGATCGTCGCGCTGGTCCGGACTGCGGTCGACGCGCTCGGTTTCGAGAACTGCGCGACGCACACTGAGATGAAGCTGATGGCGAACGGCGGTGTATCGTTCCTCGAAACTGCGGCGCGGATGGGCGGCGTCGCGATCGCAAAGGAAGTGGATGAGGTGTTCGGCATCGATTACATCAACCTGTTCCTCGACGTCATGCTCGGCGAGCGGGGGCCAATTCCTTCATTCGAGCAGAACCCGCCGCGCTGCGCGGCGGCGTCAGTCGCGCTGATCGGCTGCGACAGCAATGGCACGCCATGGCGTGGCGCGAAGACCTTCAAGCCGGAACAGGTGGACTGGCGCGCACTCGTCGACGAGCGCGCCAACGTGAGGATAGAAGCCGCTCAGTCGGTGGAACCGGGCAGCCGCATGACGCCCTACGACGGTGCAGGCGGATTGCTGAACTATGCCGGACAGGCGTTCCTCGTCAGCGCCACGCCGGCCGATCTCAAACGTGCAGCCTATAGCCTGATCGACGGGCTCGAGGCGCGCCTGGCCGACCACACGTGAGCACCGAGCGGAGTATCCACACAATGAACCCGACCCGCTCGCGAGTCAGCCTGCTGCTCTGGATTGTCAATCTTTCGTCCATCGCGGCGAGCGTCTTTAGTTATGTCTATCTGTCGTACATTGTGTATCAGAAGACCGGCTCGATGTTGCTGTCCGAGGCGGTTCTTCTGGCACCGATGGTGATTCCGGTCTTGCTGTGTCTTGTCATCAACGCGGCAGCAGGCCGGCACTCCCCGAAGGCTATCCTGGTCTGGTTCAACCTCGCGGGCGTGCTGGTCGCGGCGGCGACCTACGCGCTGGTCGACCACTTTGTCGCTGCGGCGGTTGTCGGCACCCTAGTGATCGGTTTCCTCGACGCGACGCAGCGAATCGCGCGAACCGTCGCGATCAAACGCTATTTCTCGACCGACGACATTCGTTATGCATTGCCGATCACGCTGACCGCGCAGTTCATCGCAGGCGCGATTGCGGGTGTCGCGTTGTCGTTTTACAAGAGCGAAATCACGTCGGAGATGGCGGGAGCGATCACGATCGCGGCATATGGTCTAGGCGCACTGGCGGCGGTGTTGTTGCCCGGCGCGCCGGCCCAGCCCACCCCCGCTGTGTCGGCCAGCGCTTTCGGTACGCTTGTGCAGGTGCTGCGGACATCGCCCGCGTTGCAGCGTCACTTCTTCGCGTTCTTCCTGTTGGTGTCGGTCTACCAGGGCTTCTTCAACGTGTCGCGGGTGACGCTGCCATCGTCGGTGCTTGGCCTGTCGCAGACCTATGTCGGCTATCTGCAGATCGTCAGCGCAACGTCAGCGCTGATCGCGGCATTGCTCTTTGCGTTCGCGAGCCGGCGTGGTGTCACTCCCGGCAAGGTGGCCATGCTCGCGATGAACGTGATATGTCTCGGCGCGATGGCGGGATCAGCGGCGTTCCGGGACGTAACGGTCAGCTACACGCTCTATTTCGTCTACATGTTTTTCTGGGAGGTGCTGTTCTTCAAGCATCAGGCGGACGTCGTCGCAGCGACACCGCCCGAGCATATGGCGCTCGTCGCCACGTTCCAGTACGCGAGCGTCTATCTTGGGATGATCGTCGCTGGCTTCGCGGGCAGTTGGGTCGCGCAGGGGTACGGTTTGTTCGTCGCGGCGCTTGGGTTCGTCGTGTTCTACGTGGCGAGCATGACGTGGAACGCAGTGCGGGACATCGGCGCCGTGCGCGAATCGGCTTATAGCCGCTGAAGTGGACAACGTCGTCGGCGTTGCAGGGGACATTGCTGCATTCCCATTGCCAGGTGAAACACCATGAGTAAAGCTATGCCGCTGGTCATGATTCACGGCCTGTTTGGGTCACAAAGCTTTTATGCGCCGAACCGGCGCATTGCCGCCGTCGATGTTCATACCCCCGATCTGGTTGGCTACGGCGCGCTGAGAGACAGCGCGGTCGAGCCGATCACACTGGCAGGCCAGGCGGCGCATGTGATCCGCTATGTGCAAGAGCACGTCGGCGCGCCGAGTGTCCTGCTTGGACACAGTGTAGGCGGCGCAGTCGCAATGCTCGTTGCCGCGTCCGCGCCCGACCTTGTGTGCGGGGTGATAAATGTCGAAGGGAATTTCACGCTCAACGACGCATTCTGGTGTCGGAAAATCGCCGGTCTGGACGCCACCGCGTGGCAGGCGGAGCACGCGCGCCTCGTCGCCGATCCGGAGGGCTGGCTGAAGAACGGCGGCATTGCCGTCACGCAGCAGCGTCTCAAGTGGGCACGCACCGCACTCGCGAACCAACCGCGCGAAACGATTCAGGCAATGGCGCGCGCGGTGGTGGCGGAAACCGGCGCGCCCGATTTCCTTTCGCGCATTCGCATGGTCGTCGAGCGGGGCACTCCCCTCTTCATGCTCGCTGGCGAAAGGTCGGCGGCTGGATGGGACGCGCCGGACTGGGCGCACGCTGCGGCGCTGTCCTACGTGGTCCAGCCGGAAGTCGGCCACATGATGATGCTCGAGGAGCCCGAGGGGTTCTGCCGAATCGTCAGCGGGATGGTCGCCCAGATCGCGGCCTGACCGGAGGCGCCATGTCGTTTGCGGAAACAGGCGCGGTTCGGTACTACGCCGTTATTTTCACCTCGGTGGGTACGGAAGGCGATCTGGGCTGTCAGGCGATGATCGTCGATGTCCGGTCTCGCGACACGACAGCTTGGGTATCTCGTTGTCGAATTGGTAGGGGAGGATTTCGGCAATATCGTAGCGTGCCGGACGAGCCCCAGGGCCGTCGCAGCGTGGAAGGCGGATGCCGCACATCTGGTGGCACAGTGGCTTGGACGCGACGTCCGGTACAGCATAGACCGGGCACGGATCTGCCGGGTGGCGCGAGACTATGGATACGGCAGCGAGCGTGCTGCGGACTGAGCTCGATCTGATCGCGGCACGGCGGCCGCATCACGTGATGATCGATGGAGAATGGCGTGTGAAAAATGGGCTGTGATGGATGATCGTGCTGCGAGACGTCAGACGGCGTCGAGCCTCGCTTGCGGACGGGCAGACGAAATGCGCAGCGCGCCGGCAAATCACGAAACGTGCAGGGTCGTGCTAGCGCAACTGCCAGACCAAGCCCATCGTCGGCGCGAGGGCGCTTGACGGAGCTGGTCGAAGACGGGACGACGACGGTAGTCTATCCGTGATCTTGACCCACCACCGGAAGCTGCGCAACGACCTGTATTGGCCGAAGCAGTGCTTAACGAGGTGTTTGAAAAACGCGTTCCTACAGATCCCGCCGTATCGATCGGCCAAGGGCATCACGGGTCACGTATGCACCGCATTCGGTTGGCATAGCGGCCGAGTACGCCAGCTATGCCTTTGTAAGCTTGTCCGGATGCCAACGCAACTGCGCCAGTTCAGAAGGGCGTGCGAGTCGTCCGTTCAGCAGATATTTTCCTTTGGCTTGCATGAATAGCGCTATGCGTGACCATGCCCAAGCCGATGTCACCAGGTCTCCCGATAGCCAGACGAACATCTGCTCCCGCCAGCCACCAAGTTCAACGTCGAAGGGCCAGTGCGGTGTGTGGGCAAGCCAACCCGTCAGACCAACGGCTGGCATGGATGGCGTATCGTCGGGTGCGCATGTCCGCGAGAAGCCATACCAGCTGACCGATCAGCCGAGTGTTGCCGCCTGATCTGCGTCGATGTCCCGGGTGCGGACGACAACTCCATTGTCGCGATTCGCTCCGTTCAGGCATATGAGGGTAATTTGGCGCGTATCTCCGAACAGTCCAGCCCCGACACGCTTCAGAAGGTGTTCGTATACCAGAAAATCATCTCCGAAATGCGGCCAGTCGCTTCGGACGTAGGGCATGTCGCCAGTTTGCCGGGTACAGAGAGAGGGAATGGGCGAAGGATGATTCTTGCGTCCCCGATGGTTCGCCCGATCGGACGTTAGTCGGATTGGATGGTGCAAGGGCATGGAGGCGAATGCCATGGCAGCGCGGCCACTACCTAAGCCGTGTGCTGCGCACAGACGTAAGATCGGCGAGTAGCTCGCAATGGAATTGCGAAAGCAACTGCCGTTACTGAGGGGAGACTAAAGGTCGCGAGCCATGCTCACGCGTTGATGGTCCTACGCTGGTCCGAAGCGCTGGATCAGGCGGCAATTCAGAGCGATGCCGCGAAATGAGCGTCGCTCTTGATCAGACGACGAATTGCGATCGAGCCGGCCATCGGTCACATGCGGACAGACGGAAAACCCGATCGCAACTGTGAAGTGGCGCCGTGCAACAGCGCGCTTACGCGCTCTTCTGACCGATCTCGTGATTCGCGAGCACTTCGAGCGCGCGCACCATCGCCGAGTGGTCCCACGCCTTGCCGCCGTGCGCGACGCACGCGTTGAACAGCGCCTGGCAGGTGGCGGTGTTCGGCAGCGACACGCCGAGCGCCTGCGCGGTCGACAGCGCGAGGTTCAGGTCCTTCTGGTGCAGTTCGATGCGGAAGCCCGGATCGAACGTGCGGCTGGTCATGCGCTCGCCGTGCACTTCGAGAATGCGCGACGATGCGAAGCCGCCCATCAGCGCCTCACGCACGCGCGCCGCATCGACACCCGCCTTCGACGCGAGCAGCAGCGCTTCGCCGACCGCCTCGATGGTCGCCGCGACGATCACCTGGTTGGCGACCTTGCACACCTGGCCCGCGCCGACCGCGCCGATCAGCGTGACGTTCTTGCCCATCATGTCGAACAGGGGCTTCACGCTGTCGAACGTGGCCTGTTCGCCCCCGACCATGATGGTCAGCGAGCCGGCCTTCGCGCCGACTTCGCCACCGGACACCGGCGCGTCGAGATAATCGGCACCGGATTCGCGCACGCGCGCCGCGAAATCGCGGGTCGCCATCGGCGAGATCGAGCTCATGTCGACGACCGTCTGGCCGGCGCGCAGCGCGCTCGCGAGGCCGTTCTCGCCGAACAGCACGCGTTCGACGTCCGGCGTGTCAGGCACCATGATGAAGATCACGTCCGCGTTGGCGGCGACCGCGGCGGGGTTCTCGCATGCGACGGCGCCGGCCTGCGTCAGCTCGGCGGGCACGCCGCTACGCGTAAAGGCGGCGAGTGACACGCCGTTTTTCAGAAGGTTGGCGGCCATGGGCTTGCCCATGATGCCGAGTCCGATAAAGCCTGCTGTTTGCATGGAATGCTCCGAAGATGTCGTGGCGGCCGCGTTCAAGCCTCACCCGCCGGTTTCTGCATGAAGTGTTTCTGTGCCGCCTGCGCGGCGCCCTTGAGCAACCCGAGATCCGCGCAGACCGCGACGACGCGCGCGCCCATCGACAGATATCGTTCCGCGTCGGCCTGCACCGGCGCGAGAATGCCGCTCGACTTGCCGGCCGCCTGCGCGCGCGCGAACACATGCGCGATCGCCTGCTGCACGTCCGGATGGCTCGCATTGCCGAGGTGGCCATACGACGCCGCGAGGTCGGACGGACCGATGAAGACCGCGTCGATGCCGTCCACCGCGAGGATGCTGTCGATATTCTCGACCGCCTTGCGGCTTTCGATCTGCGCGATCACGCAGACGTTGTCGTTGGCGATCGCGAAGTAGTCGGACACGGTGCCATAGCGATTGCCGCGATGGCCGACCGATACGCCGCGAATGCCCTGCGGCGGATAGCGCGTCGACGCGACCGCGCGGGCGGCGTCGTCGGCGCTGTCGACGAAGGGCACGAGGAAGTTCGAGAAGCCGCTGTCGAGAAAACGTTTGATCACGACGCTGTCGTTGGCCGGTGGTCGGACGACCGGTGCGCTGCCGCTGTCCTTGAGCGCCATCAACTGCGGGATCAGCGTGAGCACGTCGTTGGGCGCGTGTTCGGCGTCCAGCAGCATCCAGTCGAAGCCGACCGTGCCCAGCAGTTCAGTGGCGATCGGGCTGGCGAGGGACGCCCAGCAGCCGATCTGGGTTTTTCCCTCGCACACCGCGCGCCGGAAGCGGTTTGGCAAGGATTCGTAAGGCGTGACGGCGGGCATGCGGTGTCTCCTCGAACTGCGATGGATCGGGAAAAGCTGCGACAATGCTAAACCGCGAAATGCGAGTTATAAGTCGTCGTATGACCAGCTGTAGATTAGCACCGCACGGCCCGGTTGTAATGGGCGAGTATACCCGTAGTCGCCTGTCAGACAAGCGTTTCGGGTTGCGTAGGGCCCCCGCGATGTTGTAGGATGACCTATATCTTTAGCCTTCATTAAAGGAAAGTCAAAAATGCCTATTACCGGCGAAATGCTGATCGGTCGCAAAGCCGTGCGCGGCGAAGAAAAACCGCTGCGCGCGTTCAATCCTGCCACGGGTTCCGAGATTGCCGAGCCGGTGTTCGGCAGCGGCACCGTCGAGAACGTCGCGCAGGCCTGCGCGCTCGCGCAACAGGCGTTCGACGCCTACCGTCAACTGCCGCTCGCAGTGCGCGCCGAGTTCCTGGACCGTATCGCTGACGGCATCACCGCGCTCGGCGACGAACTGATCGAGCGCGCGCAGGCTGAATCGGGACTGCCGAAGGCGCGTCTGGAAGGCGAGCGCGGCCGCACCACCGGCCAGTTGAAGCTGTTCGCGCAGACCGTGCGCGCGGGCCAGTGGCTCAACGCCACGCTCGATTCGCCGCTGCCGGAGCGCAAGCCGCTGCCGCGCTCGGATCTGCGCATGCAGAAGATCGCGCTCGGTCCGGTCGCGGTGTTCGGCGCGAGCAACTTCCCGCTCGCGTTCTCGGTAGCGGGCGGCGACACCGCCGCGGCGCTGGCTGCTGGCTGCCCGGTCGTCGTGAAGGCGCATCGCGCTCACCTCGGCACGTCGGAGCTGGTCGGTCGCGTGATCCAGCGCGTCGCGCAGGAAATGGATCTGCCCGAAGGCGTGTTCTCGATGATCGTCGGCGCGGGTAACTCGGTCGGCGAGGCACTGGTTGCGCACCCGGCCATCAAGGCGGTCGGCTTCACCGGTTCGCGCGCGGGCGGCACTTCGCTGATGCGCGTCGCGGCGGCGCGTCCGGAGCCGATCCCGGTGTACGCGGAAATGAGCAGCATCAACCCGGTGTTCCTGCTGCCCAACGCTCTTGCGGCACGCGGCGACAGCATCGCGCGCGGTTTCGTCGACTCGCTCGTGCTCGGCGCGGGCCAGTTCTGCACCAACCCGGGCCTCGCCATCGCGATCGACAGCGACGCGCTGAAGGGCTTCGTCGCGACGGCATCGGAAGCGCTCGCGGCGAAGCCGGCGCAGACCATGCTGACCTCGGGCATTCACGCCGCGTATGAAGACGGCGAAGGCAAGCTGGCCGCGACGAAGGGCGTCGAAGTCGTGGCACGCGGCGTCGCCGCGACCGGCCCGACCCAGGCTTGCGCGGCGCTGTTCGTGACCGACGCGCAGACGTTCCTCGCGAACCCGGTGCTCGAAGACGAAGTATTCGGCCCGGTGTCGACGATCATCCGCTGCAAGGACGAGCAGGAAATGCTGAAGGTCGCCGAACACTTCGCCGGCCAGCTGACCGCGACGCTACAGATGGACAGCGCCGACGTGGCCGCTGCGAAGAAGCTGGTGCCGATTCTCGAGCGCAAGGCCGGCCGGATTCTGGTCAACGGCTTTCCGACCGGCGTCGAAGTGTGCCACGCGATGGTCCACGGCGGCCCGTTCCCGGCAACGTCGGATAGCCGAGCGACCTCGGTCGGCACCACGTCGATCGACCGCTTCCTGCGCCCGGTCTGCTACCAGGACTTCCCGGCCGAGCTGCTGCCGGAAACGCTGGCTGACGGCAATCCGCTGGAACTGTGGCGTCGTCGCGATGGCGAACTCACGCGCGGTTAATCGCGTGACGCCGTCCTGAACGGATGCGTGCCCGGGCCGGTCGGCCGGGCGCGGATCGAAGGGAGGAGCGGACGCAATCGCAAGATAAAAAAATGGCCGGGAGATTCCCGGCCATTTTTTTCGCCCGCGAGCTTCGTGAGAATCAGCTGTTCGCTTCGCTCGCTTCATTCGCGCGACGCAGCCGCTCGCGGCTATTCGACAGATGCATGCGCATCGCCGCGCGTGCGCCTTCGGCGTCGTGCCGGCTGATCGCCTCGAGGATGCTTTCATGCTCGAGGTTCACGAGCGACAGATACGCATCAGGATCGGCGCGCGCGATGCCGGCCGAGTCGAGCCGGTTGCGCGGAATCAGCGCGCTGCCCATTTGCGACAGTATGTCGACGAAATAGCGGTTGCCGGTTGCGCGTGCGACCGAGATGTGGAACTGCAGGTCGGCCTGGACGCTGTCGAGCCCGTTGTGGCGCGTGGCCTCGATCGCGTCGAGCGCGGCGCGCATGCGCGCGAGGTCGTCCGGTTTCGCGCGTTGCGCGGCGAGACCGGCGCATTCGGTTTCGAGGCTGATGCGCAGCTCCAGAATGCACAGCACGTCGCGCAGCGTGGTGGCGGGCACCATGTCGATGCCGAGCTTTTCGCGTTGCGGCTCGAGCACGAAGCTGCCGATGCCGTGCCGCGTCTCGATGACCTTGCCTGCCTGCAGGCGCGAGATCGCCTCGCGAATCACCGTGCGGCTCACGCTGAGTGTGCTCATCAGCTGCGATTCGGTGGGGAGTTTGTCGCCCGGCTTCAGCAAGTTGGCCGCGATCTGCTCGGTGACGTAGTTGACGACGAACTCGGCAAGATTGCGAGCGCGTCGTGGCGGTGCCGCGGATGCTAGTGGTGTAGCCATCGAAAACGCTCCTTGTTTGAAAGATCGCTGGGAATCGTGCATTTTTATTATATCGTCGTCTGACGACTGATTATAGAAGGCCGGATCGTTTCCGGCGCAAATGTCACGTATATCGGCGCAGGCCCGAAGTTTGGCGCCTCGGCGCGGATAGATCGCGCGAGGCGCCGGGTCGGTCGGCCGGAAGTACGATAACCGCGACGATAACCAAGCCTATAACGGGCTCACCCCGGGCGCAACTCGACCCGCCGGATGTCCTTGACGATCACCAGATAGCTGATCACGGTCAGCAGCGCGTTCGCGCCGACGAACACCAGCGCGCCATTGAACGAGCCCGTGCGCGCGACGAGATAACCGATCACGATCGGCGTCACGATGCCGGCGATGTTGCCGAACATGTTGAAGATCCCGCCGGACAAGCCGAGCGCTTCCTTCGGCGACGTATCGGCGACGACCGCCCAGCCGAGCGCGCCGATGCCCTTGCCGAAGAACGCGAGCGACATCAGCGCGACGACGACCCAGTCGGTCGACACGTAGTTGCAGCCGATGATGCAGGTCGACAGCAGCATGCCGCCGACGATCGGCACCTTGCGCGCGACGGTCAGCGAACAGCCGCGGCGGATCATTCCGTCCGACAGCACGCCGCCGAGCACCCCGCCGAGAAAGCCGCAGATCGCCGGCAGCGAGGCCACGAGGCCCGCATGCAGGATCGTCATGCCGCGCGCCTGCACGAGGTAGATCGGAAACCACGTCAGGAAGAAGTAGGTCAGCACGTTGATGCAGTACTGCGCGAGATAGACGCCGAGCAGCATGCGGTTGCTGAGCAACTGACGCACGAGCGTCCAGCCGCCGGCCTTCGAAACATCGTCCGGGTGCGTCTTGCGCGCACCGCTGACGAGGCCGCCGCCTTGCTCGATGTACTCGAGCTCGGCGCGCGACACGCGCGGATGGTCGGCGGGATTCTTCATGACCTTCAGCCACGTCAGCGCGAGCAGCAGCCCGGCCACGCCCAGTACGACGTAGACCATTTCCCACCCGAACGCGTGCGTGAGCCACGCCATCAGCGGCGTGAACACCACCGCGGCGAAGTATTGCGCGGCGTTGAAGATCGCCGACGCGGTGCCGCGCTCGTTGGTCGGGAACCAGCTCGCGACGACCTTCGCGTTCGCCGGGAACGCCGGCGACTCGGCCGCGCCCATCACGAAGCGCAGCGCGAACAGGCCGGTAATCGCCGCACCGGCGCTGCCGAGCAGGCCGACCGAGCTCTGCAGCAGCGTGAATAGCGACCACGAGAAGATGCTCGCCGCGTACACGCGGCGCGCGCCGAAACGGTCGAGCAGCCAGCCGGCCGGCAGTTGCGACAGCACGTAAGCCCAGCTGAATGCGGAAAAGATATAGCCCATGCGGATCGCGTCGAGGCTGAACGCGGTGCGCATTGCGGAACCGGTGACGGACAGCGTCGCGCGGTCGGCGTAGTTGAGGGTGGTGATCACAAAGATCAGCAGCAGGATCCCGTAGCGGACCTTGGTGCGTGCCGCGCTAGCAGCGGCGTCGGTGGAACTGGCCGAGCGGCTCAAGTCCATGGTCATCTCCTGTATTGTCGGGCGAGGTGTAGTCTGCACAACGGGTGGCCCGCAGACCACCTGCCTGTCGGGCAAACACACGAACGCCCGGCAACGTTGCTGTGCCGGGCGTTCGCCACGCGGCCGTCTAGGCGGCCCTCATCGATGAGGCTCGCGAGCTACTTCGCTCGAAGCCCTGACGCCGGTGCCTTACTGCGGTCCGAGCTTCTTGATCAGCGCGTCGAGCTGTTCCATTTCTTCCGGCGTCAGATCGGTCAGCGGTGCGCGCACCGGACCTGCGTCGTGGCCGACCAGCTTCGCGCCAGCCTTGACGATGCTGACCGCGTAGCCGGCACGGCGGTTGCGGATCTTCAGGTACGGCAGGAAGAATTCGTCGATCAGCTTGCCGACCGTCGCGTGGTCGTCAGCGGCGATCGCGCGGTAGAAGTCCATCGCGGTCTTCGGAATGAAGTTGAACACCGCCGACGAGTACACAGGCACGCCCAGCGCCTTGTAGGCGGCAGCGTAGACTTCCGCGGTCGGCAGGCCGCCGAGGTACGAGAAGCGCTCGCCGAGGCGGCGGCGGATCGTCACCATGTTTTCGATCTCGCCCACGCCGTCCTTGAAGCCGATCAGGTTCGGGCAACGGTCTGCCAGACGTTCGAGCATGTCGGCGTTGAGCTTCGAGTTCGCGCGGTTGTAGATGATCATGCCCATGCCCGGAACAGCCTTGCAGACCTCTTCGGCGTGCTCGGCGATACCGTCCTGGCTTGCTTCGGTCAGGTAGTGCGGCATCAGCAGGATGCCGTGCGCGCCGAGGCGCTGCGCTTCCTTCGCGTAGGCGATCGCCACGCGGGTCGGGCCGCCGGCGCCGGCGAGGATCGGTACCTTGCCCTTGCAGACCTCGACCGCGGTCTTGACTACTTGCGTGTAGTCGTCTTGCGTCAGCGAGAAGAATTCGCCCGTGCCGCCGGCGACGAACAGCGCCGATGCGCCGTACGGAGCGAGCCATTCGAGACGCTCTGCGTAGGTGTCGGCGCGGAAGTCGCCTTTAGCGTCGAAGTCGGTGACGGGGAAGGACAGGAGGCCTTCCGAAACGATCTGCTTGAGTTCCTGCGGTGTCGTCATGATCAAAGTATCCAGGCGTCGGATTGGGTCGTTGTTGGTTCCAACCAGTACAACGGACGTCGTACTAGTAGAAAATCTTTGGAAATCAGATTTCTTATACGTCATCGTACAACAACAAATCCGGTAACTCAACGGGGTTTTCACGGCATAATTCACGCTATAGGGTAAATACGGAACATCCGGGCGAAACTTCACGTTGTAGGATGACGTATGATTAATGGCGAAGCAGGTCTATCACGCCTCAAGGATCGATCAATGGAACAAACTCCGCTCTACATCCGCGTTCATCCCAATGACAATGTCGCGATCGTCGTCAACGACGGCGGTCTGGGCGAGGGCGCGGTATTTGCCGATGGCCTCAGGCTGCGCGAGCGTGTGCCGCAGGGCCACAAGGTCGCGGTGGCCGATCTCGCCGAGGGCGACGAGGTCATCCGCTATAACGTCGTGATCGGTTATGCGCTGAAGCCGCTGCCGAAGGGCAGCTGGATCAACGAACACGTGATCCGCATGCCGAGCCCGCCGGGACTCGAAGACCTGCCGATCGCCACCACCAAAGCGCCGGACATGCCGCCGCTCGAAGGCTATACGTTCGAGGGCTACCGTAACTCGGACGGCTCGGTGGGCACGCGCAACATCCTCGCGATCACGACCACCGTGCAGTGCGTCGCCGACGTCGTGCAACACGCGGTCACGCGCATCAAGGCCGAGTTGCTGCCGAAATATCCGAATGTCGACGATGTCGTCAGCCTCGGTCACACCTACGGCTGCGGCGTCGCGATCGACGCGCCCGACGCGATGGTGCCCATCCGCACCGTGCGCAACATCGCGCTGAACCCGAACTTCGGCGGCGAAGTGATGATGGTGAGCCTCGGCTGCGAGAAGCTGCAGCCCGAGCGTCTGATGCCGCCGGGAACGATTCCGATCGCGGCGGCGGCGGTCGTCGACGACGTCGCGGACATCGGTGATGTCGCGCTGGAGCAGAACGGCGACGTCGTGGTGTTGCAGGACGAATCGCACGTCGGCTTCCAGTCGATGATCACGTCGATCATGAGGATGGCCGAAGGGCATCTGAAGCGCCTGAACAACCGCCGTCGCGAAACCTGTCCGGCGTCGGATCTGGTGATCGGCGTGCAGTGCGGCGGTAGCGACGCGTTCTCGGGCCTGACCGCGAACCCGGCCGTCGGATTCGCAACGGATCTGCTGGTGCGCGCCGGCGCGACCGTGATGTTCTCGGAAGTCACCGAAGTGCGCGACGGCGTCGATCAACTGACCGCGCGCGCGGCCAATGCGGACGTCGCACAGGCGATCATCCGCGAGATGCAGTGGTACGACGATTACCTGAAGCGCGGCGGCGCGGACCGCAGCGCGAACACGACGCCCGGCAACAAAAAGGGCGGCCTGTCGAACATCGTCGAAAAGGCGATGGGCTCGATCATCAAGTCGGGCAACTCGGCGATCTCCGGCGTGCTGTCGCCGGGTGAGAAGGTCAACCAGAAGGGCCTGATCTACGCGGCCACGCCGGCCAGCGACTTCATCTGCGGCACGCTGCAGGTCGCCTCGGGCATCACGCTGCACGTGTTCACGACCGGCCGCGGCACGCCGTACAGCCTCGCCGAAGTACCGGTCATCAAGGTCGCGACGCGTTCGGACCTCGCGCGTCGCTGGCACGATCTGATGGACATCAACGCCGGCACGATCGCGACCGGCCAGTCCAGCATCGAGGAGGTGGGCTGGGAACTGTTCCGCCTGATGCTCGAAGTCGCGAGCGGCCGCAAGGAAACCTGCGCGGAGAAGCTGGGACTGCACAATGCGTTGACGCTGTTCAACCCGGCGCCGGTGACCTGAGCAGGCACCGTGCCCCGTCAATACTCAGGCGAGCGCCGGTCCAGCCGGCGCTCGCTTTTCCATTCAGAAGACCCGCTCGCAATCACAACATCCAAGAGACATGACCGATTTGAACGTTGACCGCTCCGCGGCAAAGAAACCCTTCCGCCGTCTGCTGCTCACCGGCGCCGCGGGCAACCTCGGCAAGCAACTGCGTCCCGCGCTCGCGCAATGGGCCGACATCGTGCGCGTGTCCGATATCGCTGCGCTCGGCGAAGTCGCCGCGCACGAGGAAGCGGCCGTCGTCAATCTCGCCGATGAAGCAGCCGTGCACGCGCTGCTCGAAGGCGTGGACGCGGTGGTGCATCTCGGCGGCATCTCCGTCGAAGCGCCGTTCGAAGACCTGCTCGAAGCGAACATCCGCGGCCTCTACAACGTGTACTCGTCGGCGCAAAAGCATGGCGTGAAGCGCATCATCTACGCGAGCTCGAATCACGCGGTGGGTTTCCATCCGGTCACGTCGGTTCTCGATACCGAAGTGCCGCTGCGTCCGGACGGCATGTACGGCGTGACGAAGTGTTTCGGCGAATCGCTGTCGCGCTACTACTTCGACCGCTTCGGTCTCGAGACCGTGTGTTTGCGGATCGGCTCGTCGTTCGAGCAGCCGAAGACCGCGCGCATGCTCATCACGTATCTGAGCTACCGCGATTTCATCGAGCTCGTGCGCTGCTCGCTGTTCACGAACCGCGTCGGTCACGCGATCGTCTACGGCGTGTCGAACAACCGCATCTCGTGGGTCGACAACACGAACGCCGCGTTTCTCGGCTACCGTCCGCAAGACAGCTCGGCGCAGTTCGAACACCTGTTCCCGCCGAGCGCCCCCGACACGCGCTTCGACGACCCGACCCAGCTGTACCAGGGCGGCCCGTTCGTGCTAGCCGGTCCGATGGAGCCGAAGCGGGAGCCGAAGCGGGAGCCTAAGCGGGAGCCTGAGCAATGAGCGCGAATCCGCAAGTGGAGCGCTTCGACGCGGCCGGTCCGTTGCCCGCGGCCACTGGTGAAAGCCCGGTCTGGCGCGCGGCCGAGCAGGCGCTGTACTGGGTCGACATTCCGGCGAAAAAGATCGTGCGCGGTTCGCTCGATACAGGCAAGCGCACCGAATGGCTGCTGCCGGAGCAGGTTGCCTGCATCGCGTTCGATCACACCGGCACCGTGCTCGCCGGCTGCGAGACCGGCTTGTTCGCGGTCTCGCTCGCGGACGCGTCGAAAGCGGCGAGCGGCGAGCCGCTGACAGCGTCGCTGCGCGAGCTCGCGGCGCCTGAATTCCCGCACGGCGGAATGCGTTTCAACGACGGCCGCTGCGACCGGCAAGGGCGTTTCTGGGCCGGCACGATGGTGATGGACATGGCCGCGGCGATCCCGGGCGGCGCGCTGTACCGCTTCGACGAGAAGGGCGTGCTGTCCGCGCCGGTCGTCGATTCGCTGATCACGCAGAACGGCCTGGGCTGGTCGCCGGACGGCACGACGATGTATCTGTCCGACTCGCATCCGCTGCGCCGGCTGATCTGGGCGTTCGACTACGACGTCGACAGCGGTGAGCCGCGCAACCGCCGCGTGTTCGCCGACCTGCATCACTATTCGGGCCGTCCGGACGGCGCGGCGGTCGATGCCGACGGCTGCTACTGGATCTGCGCGAACGACGCCGGTCTGCTGCTGCGTTTTACGCCGCAGGGTAAGCTCGACCGGCAGGTTCCGGTGCCGGCCATCAAGCCTGCCATGTGCGCGTTCGGCGGCCGCGATCTCGATACGCTGTTCGTCACCTCGATTCGTCCCGCCAACGGCGCGAGCGAGCACGACGGCCACGTGTTCGCGCTGCGGCCCGGCGTGAGCGGGCTGCCTGAGCCCGAATTCGCAGGGCAACTGTAACGTTGCTTGCAGGAAGCATGCGCCGGGACGAAGTTTTTCTCCCGGCGTTTTCATTTTTCAGGACCATTCGTATGGCCCTTTATTTGTCACTCGTCGTACAACGTGTTGTGTGAAGACCACGCCGCCACGTATTTCTTCAGCAAAAATACCACAGCTCCGCAGACTGTACCGATTCCGTCCCCAGCCAATGCCGGACGGCGCGGGACCTTGTGGCATGCCACGCCGGTCATCCGTACCGGCGCTTTTCTTGATGCGGGTAAATACCGTCTGTACAAGATAAAACCCCTTTTATAGACTTCGTATGTTGTCGTACAACATATAAGTCCAAACAAATGGCTTTCTGTGTTCGTGTGACAGTGCAATTCGGTGGGTTTTCAAGGCATTCATGCCGCCGCGGTCGATGCGGCATGCATGTCCGAAGCCGGCCGGCGTGATTGAAGTAAGTAGTCGAGTTGTCGACTGGAGTGCTGGGTCAACTGTGCCGGGGAAGTCGCACAGCCAGTACGGCCAACGCCCGCACCTGCGAAGGCAGTGAGCGTGAAGCCGGAGACGCGTCAAAACCATGTCACATCCGCTGTTGCTGGGATGGTCTATTTTTCAAGGAATGTCACGATGAACAAGAAGTTTGCCTCTTCCCATGTTTCGATGATCGTCGCGGCCGCGGCGTTGGCGTTCAGCACGATGTCGGCTGAAGCGCGCGTGTTCCGCGTCGCCGATGTGCACGGCGACACCTTCCCGACCAACATGGCCGTGAAGTACATGGGCGAGGAGATCAGCAAGGCGACCGGCGGCAAGGACTCCGTGAAGGTGTTCGGCAACAGCGCGCTCGGTTCGGAAAACGACACGATCGACCAGGTCCGTATCGGCGCGCTCGACATGGCCCGTGCCAACGGTGCTGCGTTCAACGAAATCGTGCCGGAATCGATGATCCCGTCGCTGCCGTTCCTGTTCCGCGACGTCGACCATTTCCGCAAGGTCATGTACGGTCCGGAAGGCCAGAAGATCCTCGACGCCTTCACCGCGAAGGGCATGATCGCACTGACGTTCTACGAGAGCGGCGCACGCTCGATGTACGCGAAGAAGGCGATCAAGTCGCCGGCTGACATGAAGGGGCTGAAGGTCCGCGTGCAGCCGTCCGACCTGATGGTCGACGAAATCAAGGCAATGGGCGGCACGCCGACCCCGATGCCGTTCTCGGAAGTCTATACGGGCCTGAAGACCGGCCTCGTCGACGGCGCCGAAAACAACCTGCCGTCGTACGAAGAAACCAAACACTTCGAAGTCGCTCAGATCTACTCGGAGACCCAGCATTCGATGACGCCTGAAGTGCTGGTGTTCTCGAAGAAGGTGTGGGACACGCTGTCGCCGCAAGAGCAGCAGATCATCAAGAAGGCCGCGGCTGACTCGGTGCCTTACTACGAGAAGCTGTGGACCGCGCGCGAAGCCGACGCACAGAAGGCCGTCACGAAGGGTGGCGCAACGGTCATCGCGGCTTCGCAGATCGACCGCGCGGCTTTCGTGAAGGTGATGCAGCCTGTGTGGGCGAAGTATGAAAAGACCCCGCAAATGAAGCAGATCGTCGACGAGATCGAAGCAATCAAGTAAGTCACGCGTCCCGGACGCAATCAGCAATAGCAACGCTTGTCGCAACAGCGGCGTGAATGGTCCCGCGAGGAAACTCGCGAGACCTTCCGCCGCGCGATTTCGCGCGCGCGTGCGGATCGTGTCGCATCGGGACGGCTGAATCTCAAGCATAGGTCGGTCGTAAGCAAGGACAGGGTCATGAGTTTCCTGAAACGCCCAAATGATTTTCTTTTTCGCGTGCTGCTGGTCGTGGCGTCGCTTAGCCTCGCCGTGCTTTGCCTGCTCGTGATTTATAGCGTGGTGATGCGCTACGTGTTTAGCGACGCGCCCGATTTCGTTGAGCCCATCGCATTGCTGCTGGTGATCCTGATCGCGATGTTCGGCGCCGCGCTGAAGGTTCGCGAGGGCGGTCACATCGGACTCGACTCGCTCGTCAAGAAATTGCCCGAGAAAGGCCAGGTGATCGCGAAAGGGATTCAGCACCTGTGTCTGGTCGCTTTCGCGGTGGCGGTCTTCGTCGGTTGCCTCGAGATGGCGGAAACCACGATGGGCGACCGCATTCCGATCATCGGCGTGCCGGAAGGCGTGCGCTACTGCATCCCGATCTTCGCGAGTGTGTGCATCGCGTTGTTCTCGATCGAGCATCTGCTCGAACTCTTCGCGGGGAAACGGGAAGAGCCGGCGCTCGAACTCTCCGCCACGGAATAAAAGTAGAACCATCATGGAACTTGCCCTTCTTACCGCCAGTTTTCTAATCTTCCTCTTCCTCGGGGTTCCGGTTTCATTCGCGTTGGGCCTGTCCTGCGTTCTGACGTACCTGTTCGAAGGCTTGCCGACCGCGACCGCGATGCAGTCGATGATCTCGGGCATGAACGGTTTCTCGTTCCTCGCGGTCCCGTTCTTCATCTTCTCCGGCGAGCTGATGCTCCACGGCGGCATCGCTGACCGCATCCTGCGTTTCGCGCAGGCCTCGGTCGGCCATTTCCGCGGTGGCCTCGGCATGGCCAACGTGGTCGCCTGTACGCTGTTCGGCGGCGTGTCGGGTTCGCCGACCGCGGATACGTCGGCCATGGGCGGCGTCGTGATCCCGCTGATGAAGCGCGAAGGTTATAGCGCCGCATACGCGGTCAACGTGACCACGCACTCGTCGCTCGCCGGCGCGCTGATGCCGACGTCGACCAACATGATCATCTACGCGTTCGCCGCGCAAGGCGTGAGCGGCGTGCTGAACGGCAAGCAGATGAGCGGCGTGTCGATCGGCGATCTGCTGTTCTCGGGTCTGTTGCCGGTGCTGTGGGTGATGGGCCTCGTGCTGATCGCCGCTTACTGGCAGGCCGTCAAGTTCGGCTACCCGCGCCGTCCCGACGGTTCGACCGAACTGCAGCGTTTCCCGGGCTGGATGGCGGTGCTGCGCACGTTCATCGGCGCGGTGCCGGGTCTGATGGTCATCGCGATCATTCTGTTCTGCGTGGCGCGCGGTATCGCCACCGCGACGGAGGCGGCCGCAATCGCCGTGGGTTATTCGCTGATATTGACCATCGTCGTGTATCGCTCGCTGTCGATGAAGAAGCTCGGCCATGCGCTCGGCAAGGCCGCGAAAACGACCGGCGTGGTGCTGCTGCTGATCGGTGTGTCGAACATGCTGCGCTACCAGATGGCCTATCTGGAGATCCCGGAGGCGATCGAGCGCATGCTCGACGGCGCGACCTCGCTGCCGTGGCTGATGTTGTTGTACATCAACGTGATTCAGGTGTTCCTCGGTACGTTCGTCGACATGGCGGCGCACATCCTGATCACGACCCCGCTGTTCCTGCCGATGGCCATGCACAACGGGGTGGGCCCGGTTCAGTTCGGCATCATGATTCTGCTGAACTGCGCATTGGGTCTCGTGCATCCGCCGATTGGCTCGGTGCAGTTCATTGGTTGCGCAATTGGCAATGTGTCGATAGGGGAAACTACTAAGGTGGCTTGGCCGTATTACCTCGCTATCTTCTCGGCCATCAATATTGTCACCTATGTCCCGTGGTTCTCGACCTGGTTGCCGAGCATCATCAACGGTCACCCGGTGTTCTGATCCAAATAAAACGTCTTACCCACACTCAGCGGCGCTCGCATAGGCCGCATTAGAAAGTTTTTAACAGAGGAGTAACAATGAAAAAGACTCTCTTAGCTTCTGCCTTGGGGTTGGTCGCCCTGGGCGCACATGCGCAAAGCAGCGTGACGCTTTACGGTATCGTCGATACGGGCCTGGGTTGGCAGAACAGCTCGGCGTCGCTGACCACGGCGGCGAAACCGCAGACCGTCGCTGGCAACTCGCAGGTCAAGATGATCAACGGCATCTGGGCAGGCAGCCGTTTCGGTTTGAAGGGCTCGGAAGATCTGGGTGGCGGCACGAAGACGATTTTCCAGTTGGAAGAAGGCTTTAACAGCGCAACTGGCGCGCAAAGTGTGTCGGGTCTGGCATTCAACCGCCAGGCATGGGTCGGTCTGACGAACGCTCAGTTCGGTACGGTGACGGCAGGCCGCGGGTACACCTCGTACTACACGCTGCTCTCGCCGTATAGCCCGACCACGTGGCTGACCGGTGCATACGGTGCGCATCCGGGTGATATCGACTCGCTGGATACGACGTTCCGGGTGAACAACCAACTGGTTTATACGTCGCCGAGCTTTGCCGGTCTGACGGTTAGCGGTTCGTACGCACTGGGCGGCAACGCGGGCAGCTTCGCAGCCGGCCAAACCTGGAGCGTTGCGGCACAGTACCTGAACGGCCCGATCGGTCTCGCGGCAGGTATCCAGCGCATTGACAACGCGGCGACCGTTGGCACCCCCGCGTGGAATTCCACGGCGTCGAACAACGGCTCGCAGCCGTCCGTCTCGGCAATCAACAACGGCTTCCAGACCGCAGCGAAGCAGCAGCGCATTGCGGTGACGGGTGGTTACGCGTTCAACTCGCAGTGGGACGTTTCGTTCGCATACTCGAACGTTCAATACGCTGCGGGCCAGGCTTCGCTGTTCCACGACACGCAGATCTGGAATACCGGTGGCGCAGTGCTGCACTGGAAGCCGATCTCGGTGCTGGACCTGGCCGCTGGCTATAGCTACACCCGTGCAACGTCGTCGAACGGCATTCAGAGCACGGCTAGCTACAGCCAGTTCAACCTGTCGCAGTACTACTCGCTGTCCAAACGCACCGGCCTGTACGCACTCGAAGCGTATCAGCGCGCTAGCGGCCAGACGCTGTCGGGCAACGGCAAGTCCATCATCAACGCAGTGGCAAGCATCGGTGACGGCCAGAACGGTTCGCCGTCCTCGTCGCGCAGCCAGACCGCGGTTGGCGTGGGTATCATCCACAAGTTCTAAACAGTTACTGAATACGTGGCGGCACGTTGTTTTGCCGCCACATCGACGCGTTTTTTTTCGCGTCGTCAGTCTCGCAAAGCTGCGCACATTACGTGCGCAGCTTTTTTTTGGATGCTTCATTTTGATGCATCGCAGGCGCTGGTCTCGCCAGCGGTGCCAGATCTGGGTTGGGATTGCCTCGCGCGCGGGCTTTCGCGTTACGATGAGAGCCCGGCGCGCTTTCCTGCGCCGTTTGGCGAGGAGACGCCGATGCGTGAATTACGATGGGCTTCGGAAGAGGGCGATGGCATCGAACATCTGGTATTCGATGCGCGCGACGATGGCTTCGCCGTTGAAAGCGTCGTGGTCGGGCAGCGCTACGGCAAGGCGTACGGGCTGCATTACGCGGTGCGCTGCGACGCGCGCTGGCGCACGCGCTACGCGCGGCTGAAGATCGTCGGCGGTGGCGAACTGGAGCTGCATGGCGATGGCGACGGCCACTGGCACGACGGGCACGGCCTCGCGCTCAGCGCGATCGAAGGCTGTATCGACATCGATATCGCGGCGACGCCGTACACCAATACGTTGCCGATCCGTCGGCTGCAACTGGCGCAAGGCGAACGTCAGCCGATCGAAGTCGCGTATATCTCGACGCCGGACTTGCAGGTCACGCGCGCCGAGCAGGCCTACACGTGCATCGAGTTGAATGGCGAGTACCGCTACGAAGGCATTTTTCGCGAATTCACCGCCAATTTGCGCGTGGATAGCGATGGTCTCGTGATCGACTATCCGACCTTGTTCACGCGTTTGCCGCGCGCGCGTTAGGTTGTGCGTTCGGCGTCGCCTGCTGCGTTCGAGTCGTCGTCGGGCCCAGTCGATGCGCCGCGGCCGAGCGGGCGTTGCATCAGCGTCGTGTCGAGCCAGCGGCCGTGCTTGTAGCCGACAGCCTTCAACGTGCCGGTCAGCTCGAAGCCGAGTTGCGCGTGCAACGACAGTGAGCCGCCGCTGCCGCCATCGGCGATCACCGCGATCATCTGACGCCACGGTCCGGTCTCGCAACGTTCGATCAGCGCCTGCAGCAGCACGCGTCCGATGCCGCGTCCGCGATACGCGTCGTTGACGTAGATCGAGTCTTCGATCGTGTTGCGATAGGCGGCGCGCGGGCGATACGGCGTCGCATAGCAATAGCCGGCCACGTCGCCGTCGATCTCCGCGACCATATATGGCAGTCCGTGGCTGCGCACGCTTGCGAGCCGCGCGCGCAGATCGTCGACGGACGGCGGGGTTTCTTCGAACGACGCGACACCGGTCAGCACGTGATGCGCGTAGATCGCCTGGATCGCGGGGAGGTCGGCTTCGCTGGCGTCGCGGATCAGCGGGGCGCCGAGCGGAGGGCGGGGTGAACTCATGCGGGGTCCTGTCGTGGCGGGCGCAGTTTGGCGGAAGTCTTCACTATGCCTGTCGCCGGGGCGGATTTGAAGCGGGTCAAAGATCGCATTGATCGAACTCGCTCTGCAGCTCGCGATTACGCGCCACGCGTTCGTCGATAGCCGGTCCACGCCGTTCGACGACCGCCGAGATCAGCGAATCGACGTAGGAACCCGACATGCCGTCCGAATAGAACACGCGCGGGCGGATGTATTCGAGATAGCTGTAGAACGCGTTGCTGATGCCGCGCGTCGATTGGATGCCGAGGATGTAGACCGCATCGGCGTTCGCCATGCGCTCGGCGACGCGCGCGAAGGCCGGCGAGCGCGCGAGTTCATACAAGTGCTGGATCGCGCCGATCTCGAGTTCGAGCGATTGGGCGAGCGCGGCGTCGCGCGGCGAGGAGCCGTCAGCGACGCTCGGTTCATGAAGCTCACCGGTTTGCGCGCAGTCGCTCGGGCCACGACGGAACGCAGCGCGGGGCGCTGGTTGTGCCAATCTGCGAAATGATGACAGATCGATCCACGGTTCGCGCAATTCGATCCTGAAAAAGTCTGTTCGCCGTGCGACGGTCGAGCCGCGTCAGACCGGCCGCCGCACCGGCGCGGCGCGCGAAAAATGCCGTGCGCCAGCCACGCAGGCGACCACGATCACGGTGACGATGATCATCGTTGGCGGTACCTGCTCGTGCAGCAGCACGCCGGCGAGCAGCAGCCCGAAAAACGGCTGCAGCAGCTGCAGTTGGCCGACCGCCGCGATGCCGCCGAGCGCGAGCCCGCGATACCAGAACACGAAGCCGATCAGCATGCTGAACAGCGACACGTACGCGAGTCCCCACAGCGCGGCGGCGCCGACACCGTCGAACGACACGGGCCGCGTCCACCATGCGAGCGGCAGCATCAACGGCAGCGACAGCACGAGCGCCCACGAAATCACCTGCCAGCCGCCGAGATGACGCGACAACCGCGCGCCTTCCGCGTAGCCCAGCCC
The DNA here is from genome assembly GCF_050435345.1 of Paraburkholderia sp. 32. Classification (NCBI taxonomy): domain Bacteria; kingdom Pseudomonadati; phylum Pseudomonadota; class Betaproteobacteria; order Burkholderiales; family Burkholderiaceae; genus Paraburkholderia; species Paraburkholderia sp. 32. The sequence goes on along the minus strand of NZ_JBNDKD010000001.1, from coordinate 2,836,538 downwards.
GCACACGACGATCGCCGCGAGCATCAGCGCGTCGCCGAGCGGCGAGGCGTCGATGCCGTGACGCAGCGCGAACGCGGCCACCGCCGCGCTGCCGAGCGCCGAGAACAGCCAGAACGCCGGCTGCGGCCGCTCGCCGCCGCGCAACACGGCGAAGATCGCGGTGGCGAGCGGCAGCAGGCCGATGAACACGACCGCATGCGCGGCGCTCACATGACGCAGCGCGAGCGCGGTCAGCAAAGGAAAGCCGACCACGACGCCGAGCGCGACCACGACGAGCGGCAGCAGATCGCGCCGCGCCGGGCGGGTCTCGCGGAACACCAGCAACAGCAGCAGACCAAGGATGCCCGCGATCGTCGCGCGCGCCACGGTCAGAAACACCGGATCGAGGCCCTGCACGGCAAGCCGCGTGGCCGGCAGCGAGCCGCTGAAAATCAGCACGCCCGCGAAACCGCTGAGCCAGCCGTTGGTGGTTTTGTCCATGGCAAACATCCCTGCGCTGAAAGAGTCTCATGGTGCGCGCCGCGGCCGTAAACGTTAAGCTACAGATCAGTACAGTTCGTACAAACTGTACCGAACATGGGAGCAGTACAGATGGCGGAAAACGAGAACAACGAGACGGTGCCGGGCACGCGTGTCGGCCTCGTGATGAACAATCTGCGGGAGCGTATCGCGAGCCGCTCGCTGATGCCGGGCGCCCGCATGCCGTCGATTCGCGCGATGACCGACACGCTCGGCGTGTCCAAGTCGACCGTGGTGGAAGGCTACGACCGTCTCGTTGCGGAAGGGGTGATCATCGCGCGGCGCGGCTCGGGCTTCTTCGTGTCGGGCCATGCGCCGCCGCTCGCGCTCGCCGATCTCGGGCCGCGGCTCGATCGCGAGGTCGATCCGCTGTGGCTCACGCGGCAGTCGCTGGAGACCGGCTCGAAAGCGCTGAAGCCCGGCTGCGGCTGGATGCCGGCTTCGTGGTTGCCGGAAGATGGCGTGCGGCGCGCGCTGCGCGCGGTTGCCCGTGATCCGCAATCGCTGCTCGCGGATTACGCGAGCCCGGCGGGCTTGCCCGCGCTGCGTCAGCAGCTTGCGTGGCGGCTTTCCGCGCACGGGGTCGATGCGCCGCCCGAGCAGATCCTGCTGACCGACGGCGGCACCCATGCGCTCGATCTCGTGTGCCGCTTCCTGCTCGAACCCGGCGACACGGTGCTGATCGACGATCCTTGCTATTTCAATTTTCAGGCGTTGTTGCGCGCGCATCGCGTGCGGATCGCGAGCGTGCCGTACACGCCGCAGGGACCGGATCTCGCGGCGTTCGAGCGCGTTCTGGTCGAGCAGCGTCCGCGGCTCTACGTGACGAACTCGGCGATCCACAATCCGACCGGCGCGACGCTCGCGCCGGCCGTCGCGCACCGGCTGCTGAAGCTCGCCGGCGAGCACGATCTGCTGATCGTCGAGGACGACATCTTCGCGGACTTCGAAGACGAAGCCGCGCCGCGCCTTGCCGCATTCGACGGCCTCGCGCGCGTCGTGTCGATCGGCAGCTTTTCGAAGACGCTGTCGGCGGCGGTGCGCTGCGGCTATATTGCGGCACGCGCCGAATGGGTCGAGCCGTTGATCGATCTGAAGCTCGCGACATCGTTCGGCAATGGTCAGCTCGCGGCGAGCGTCGTGCATCGGATGCTCGTCGACGGTACCTATCGGCGTCATCTCGAGGCGATGCGCGCGAAGCTGGCCGATGCGATGGGAGAGACCATCAGGCGTCTCGGCTATGCGGGCCTCGATATCTGGACACGGCCGCGCGCGGGCTTGTTCGTGTGGGCGCGCTTGCCCGGGGCGCTCGATGCCGCCGACATCGCCCGTCATGCGCTGACGGCGGGCGTCGTGTTCGCGCCGGGCAACGTGTTCAGCGCGTCGCAAGCGGCGGCGGGCTTTCTGCGTTTCAACGTGTCGCAATGCAATCGCCCGAAGGTGTACGAGGCATTGCAACGGGCGATGCAAGCGTGCACGGTGTCGGCCGGCGCGGGGCGCGAGCGGGTCTGAGACGAACTCAGGCGAAGCAGGCGTTCGCGGTCGCCCGCTACAGCGTTATTTGCACAGCAGAAGCATCCGTTCTTCTTCCGAGCAAGGCGTGTGCGGTTTCGGCGCGGGTTGCGCGGCCGCCGCGCTGATCGCCGCGCTGCGGTTCGCGAGACACGCGCGCAGATGCTTCTCGACCGGACCGTAGTACTTCCACCCACGAACGAGCGTCGGCAATTCGAGCTTCACCTGTTTCCATTTCGGATGGCCATGCTCCTGCAGATTGTCGAAGTTCGCGCACAACGAGTCGGCGAAATGATTCAGATTGCTGACTGTGTCGCGCAAGCCGTAATCGTAGGTGACCAGAAACGCTTTGACGGTCAGACCCGGCACGTCTTCCTTCAACCAGCCTGGGTAGCTGCTTTGGTGGATCGTAGTCGGAAAGTAGGTCTGCTTCGCGCGGTTCGTCTCCGGCGCGTTGGGATCGACGGGCAACAGACGCAACTGTGACAGCAGGTCGGGTTTCATGTCGTTGAACAGCTTTGCCGGCTGCCCGACCACGATGATCGCGACGTCGATCTTCTTCACGATCAGCGCGGCGAGCGCGTCCTCGTTGCTCAGATGCACGACGTTCTGCTCCGGAATCGGCTGGCCGAACATCAGGCGATAGAGCGTCGTCGCCGACTGCGCGGTGCCGCTGCCTAGCAGGCCGACGCTGATGGTCTTATCCTTGATGTCGGCGAGCGTTTTCAGCGGCGAATCCGCCCGTACGACGACGTTAATTTCCTCGTCGTAGAGCGGCATGATCAGTCGCAGCGGCCGGATCGTCGTGCCCGCATCGGGGTTGCCCGAGTTGGCCATGTCGATGAACGCCTGGTACACGTCGGACTGCACGAGCGCGAGCTTCACGCCGGGCTCGAAACGCATGCGCTGCACGTTTTCGGCCGAGCCTTTCGACGCCACCACTTCGAGGTCGATGCCAACCGGCTGGGCCACCCATTTCGACAGGTCATTGCCGATCTGGATATATGTGCCGCGCTCCGGCCCGGTGACGATCTTGTAGTGCGCCGGTTCCGCGCCGGCCAGCGAACATACGACCAGTACCACCAGGCCCAGCCAGCCCGCGAGGAGTCTCTTCAGCATGATCTTTCTACCTATCGGTCAGGTTGATCCCGCTTCACGCGTGGCGCGTGGAAGCACCAGTGATCCGGTTGCCCTGTCATGTTCAAACTGCTGCCAGGGTCGCTCCGTCTGTTTCCGCTCAGAGCACACACGATAATGTGCGAATCGGCACAGACGGCGGCCATTTGATCTGGTATGCGAAGCAATGTTTTTGCGCGACGGCGCAGCAGTTTGCGTCTCCGGGACCCGGTTCGGACCGTCGCGTCGCGCGTGAGCGCTAGTTGCTCCGCGGCGTCGCGGTTCTCACGACGCCGACGTTCGTTGCAGTCACGACCCGTTCGCCGTGCGCTTGCATGCCGACGGGCAGCGGTGCCTGCGCTTGCGCTTGCGCGAGCGGCGCGCCCGGCGCGGCATCCGTCGTCGCCGCATGCGGCGGAGTCAGCGGCGCCCAGCCGGTCTCGCGAATGACGCGCTCGAGGATCACTTTCGCCGCGTCGTTGCCGCTGTCGATCGCGAGCGCCTCGTTCGCATGCTGACGCGCGCACGGCCACGACTGCTGCGCGACGCAGGCCTGCGCGGCCTGTAGCGCAGTATCGCGACGCTGGACGAGCGGCCGCATCTGATCGGCCAGACCCTGCGCGTCGCTGTTTCCGGGTTGTAACGTTTGCGCGGCGGCGAGAGCGGCCTGGGCGGCGGACAGATCGTTCGCGCGGAACGCTGTCTTCGCGACCTGCAATGCTTGTCCGGCGTCGTGGAATTGCGGCGCGGGCCGCATGGGCGTCGCGGCCATCGGCGGCGCGGCAGGCGGCGCGGCTGGTGTCGCTGGAACGACAGGAGCCGCGGGCACGACGGGCGCGGGCTTCGCCGCCAGTGCGGTCACGGGCGGTGGCGCAGGCTTGGCCGCGGCCGGCGCGTGCATGGTCTGTGCTTGAGCAATCACCGGGGCGGACACAAGCGGCGCGATCATGCCGGTCGTTGTTCTGGCATCCGGCGTAATCTGCTCCACGCCTTGATCCTCCGATTCGCCGCCGTCGCTGAATAGCGTATAAGCGACATACGTCAGGCCGATTGCGACAACCGCGCCGATCACGTACAGCACGCGCCAAATCGTCTGCGCAGTGTTGGGCGGCGCATACATCGGATCTTCGTAAGGTGGGATAGTGGTGTCGGTCGACACGAGCGCCGTGTGCATGACCGGCTCGGTCTGCAACAGGGGTTCGGACGCCATCGCGGCAGCGGCGATGGCGGGCTCGTCCCGTCTGCCGAGTTCGTCGTCGAAACGGGGCAGGGGCTTGTGCGTGGCGCTCGCACGGCTGCCTGGAATACCGGTGCGGATGTGCGGATCGTCCTGGTCGAACGGATGCGCAGCGCCACAGTAGGGGCAGGCGTCGACTTGTCGGTACAGTGCGCCACCGCAGCGTTTGCAGGGCGTGGGGAAAGTTTGGCCGGTTGCTGTCTGGGTGGACATGCCGTGGACCCACCTTTGGAAAACGATGCCGTAAAGGCATGCTTCGGATCGTGTAGAGGCAGGAGCCTTGTCCGCGGAATCACGATCCACATGCGCCGGAAGTCGTGGAGACGTAGGCAGCGGCTGCGTTTCCACGGGTTCCAATATGTGGCGTTTCACGGGGGACGTCAACGCGGTTGGCCCCTGGATTGTGTGCGCTACCGCTCATTCGGAGGTATGAAGAAACCCTGGCCATACATTCGAAACGAGTGTATGTGTCTGTTGTTTCACGACAAATGGAAGGTACCCGGAAGCATCGCGCTGCATGAAGCGAGCGCGACAAAAAAACAACGAGGCCGACGCGTCGTGCGTGCGGCCTCGTGATCAAGCTGCTATCTGGCGCTTGCCGGTACGCGTTTACATCAGCTTCCCGATCAGGCGTCGAAGTACGCTCAGTGCTTGCGCAACGGATGATCCTTCAGCAGCCATGCGAGCACGAAGGCGAGCACCACGACGCATGCGGCCGACAGATACACGGTGTGCAACGCACCCGCGAACGCATGCAGATAGTCGTTGCGCAATGCTTCGGGCAGCTGATGAATCGCTGCGGGACCCAATGCCTGCGGAAGTTCGGTGTCGGGCGGGATCAGCTTTTCGAGGCGTCCGGCGAGGCCGTTCGAGAATACCGCGCCGAAGCCGGCCACGCCGATCGAGCCGCCGATCGAGCGAAACAGCGTGACGCCCGATGTCGCTACACCCATATGCTTGAACTCTACGGTGTTCTGGACCGCGAGGACCAGCACCTGCATCACCATGCCGAGGCCGCAGCCGAGCAGACCCATGTACAGATACATCACATGAATCGGCGTATCGATCTGCAGGCGCGCGAGCAGCAGCATCGCCACGGAGACGAGGAACGTGCCCATGATCGGGAACAGCCGGTACTTGCCGATCTTGCTGATCACGCGGCCCGTCACCATCGACAGGATGAACAGGCCGCCCATCATCGGCAGCATCTGCATGCCGGCTTGCGTCGGCGTGGAGCCCTTCACGACCTGCAGATAGAGCGGAATGAACGTCACGGAGCCGAACAGCGATACGCCGATGATGAAGCTCACGAGGCTGCTGATCAGAAACGTGCGCTGTTTGAACAGTCCGAGCGGCATGATCGGTTCGACCGCGCTGCGTTCTTCGTGAATGAATCCCCAGATCGCTGCGAGGCCCATGCCGAGCGTGAACCACAGTTGCGGCGACGACCACGGCAGGATCGTGCCGCCCTGACTCGTGAACAGGATGATGCAGGTCAGCGCGCCGGCGAGAAACGCGGCACCCATGTAATCGATCGTGTGCTTCACGTGGCGCACGTGCGGCTTGAACACCGCGCCGATCACGATGAGCGACAGGATGCCGAGCGGCAGGTTGATGTAGAAGATCCAGCGCCACGTCAGGTGCTCGACCAGAAAGCCGCCGAGCAGCGGACCGATGACGGTGGCAAGACCGAAGATGCCGCCGAACACGCCCTGGTAGCGGCCACGCTCAGCGGGCGGAATCACGTCCGCGATCGCCGCCATCGTCACGACGAGCAGGCCGCCGCCGCCGAGCCCTTGCAGCGCGCGCAGCACGATCAGCTGGCTCATGTTCTGCGCGATGCCACACAGCGCCGAGCCGACGAGAAAGATGACGATCGCCGTCTGCAGCACGATCTTGCGGCCGAACAGGTCGCCGAACTTGCCGTACAGCGGCACGACGATCGTCGAACTGAGCAGGTAGGCGGTCACGACCCACGACAGGTTATTGAGCCCGCCCAGTTCGCCGACGATGGTCGGGAGCGCGGTCGAGACAATCGTCTGGTCCAGGGCGGCGAGCAGCATGACCAGCAGCAGCGCCGGAAACAGCAGCCGGATCGGCGGATGGTCGGCCGCGGGCGCGGGGTTGACTGACAGGGTCGTAGCGGGTTGTTCCATGGCGGCAACGCGTTGAAATTAATTAACTGAGAGATTAATATATGTGACATCGCCTCTCACGTCAAATTCAATGCAATGACAAGGATCTCGCCTGACGACGCCGCGGCGCACAATGCCGTGGCAGATACGGGGCCGCCCGCGCGAATTGCCGCGAAAGAGCGCGACGCGTCGAAGCCCAAACTCACGGCAGCGCCAACGGATATTCATGCCGCGAATATCGGCAGCAGCGCGCCGGCTGGATCGGCCGCCCGCCGCCCCGGCCGGCCGTCGGGCGCCGCGCGCGGTCCCGCGCAGCGTGCGCGCTTGCTCGACGCCGCGCTGACGCTGTTCGCGAGGCAGGGCATCGTCGAGACATCGCTGGGTGAGATCGCCCGCGAGGCCGGCTTCACGCCCGCGATGGTGCACTACTACTTCAAGACGCGCGATCAACTGCTCGATGTGCTGATCGACGAGTGTTTCGTACCGTTGCGCGCGAGCCTCGGGCTGCCGTTTCAGGAGAATCCCGACGATCCGGTCGCGGCAATCACGCAACTCACGGAGCGGCTCGTGCAGATCGCGAGCGACAACCCGTGGTTCGCGTCGCTGTGGGTGCGCGAAGTGATCAGCGACGGCGGGCTGCTGCGCCAGCGCATGCATGAGCGCTTTGGTTTCGTGCATCAGAAGGCGTCGCTGCTGGCGATCGCGCGCTGGCAGAAGGAGGGGCGCCTGAATGCATCGCTCGAACCCGCGCTCGTGTTCGTCACGCTGCTCGGCATGACGATTCTGCCGCTTGCCACCTCGAAGCTGTGGCGCAACGATCCGTTGCGCCACAGTATCGGCGGTGCGGAGATTGCGCGGCACGCGGTGGCGTTGCTGTTGCAGGGTATCGGGCCCGGCAAGGGCGATTGAACTGGCGCCCGTGTGGCGCACCGGTCGCCGCGTCGTTTGAAAGGGCCCTAGATTTTGCGATTTTTCTTCCACTCGTCGAACGCCGCCTTCGTCTCGTCGTTCGGCGGATAGGTGCCGGGCAGCGCGACGCCGGCGCGAATCCTTTCGGTGAGAAACGCCTCGAGCTGTTCTTGTCCGGCGGCGGCTTGCGCGACGTCGCTGGCCATCTTCAGCGGAATTACCACAACTCCATCCACATCGCCGACGATCACGTCGCCCGGAAACACCGCGACTCCACCACAGCCGATCGGCACGTTGATATCGACCGCGTGATGGCGGATCAGATTGGGCGGCGCGCTCGCGCCGGCGCAAAACACCGGCATGTCGAGCGCGGCGATCGTCGCGCTGTCGCGCACCGGGCCGTCGGACACCATCCCGGCAACACCGCGCACCTGCAAACGAAGCGACAGAATCGAACCGAACGACGCGCTGCCGCGCTCGCCGCGGCAATCCTGCACGAGCACGTGGCCCGGCGCAATGGTCTCGACGCATTTGCGTTGCGCGTATTCAGGGTCCGCGAATAGCTCCAGTACGTCGATGTCTTCGCGCGATGGGATGTTGCGCAGCGTGAACGCCGGCCCGACCAGATTCGCGCCGCGCCGCGGACCGAGCGGCGCGACGCCCTGCATGAAGGTGTTGCGCAGACCGCGCTTGAATAGCTGCGTGGTCAGCGTGGCGGTGCTGACGTGACGAAGGATGTCGAGCGTCGCGGCGGAAAGCGCGGGCGATGTGGCGGACATGGTGTCGGTTGACCTCGGGTTGAGATGAGGGGGCATCGGTAGGCGCGCATGCGCGCCCACGATGATAGCGCCGCGACACCACCGGTTAGCAGGCCAGCGCCATTCATCGCGCGACATCGGCAACCGCGACCGAGCCCTTCTTTACGTGACGCGAACCGCTGCAACGAGGCATGCGACGTGCTTGCAGTGTCGTCGGATGCGAGCGACTCAAAACGAACGGCAGCGCCGCGTTGTGCAAACAATACGAAGGGCAGAATCGATACCGGGCGGGGAAGGCCGTACGAACGGGGTTCGTACGAACCGCGCCGGAACATCGGGTGCCGGTGATCGGCGAGCCGCGGAAAAACTGCGGACACTGAGCAGCTAAATCGCGGTGCGCGTCGAGCGCCGTTTTTTCATCGACGTGCAATTTTGGCGCGTTACCGTGCGCAAGCGTTGTACTCGGGAAGATGTTGCGCAATGTTTTACAAGCGCGGACCAGTCTGCAACTCGGCGTGCGAAATCGGGTCGGAATCATGGACAGCAACACCCTGGCCGCGCGAATCGGCGGCAATCAGCAAAGTGAAATACAAAGTGAAACCTCCGCCCCCTCGGACGGCCTAACCGGTTTTTCAGAGCAACAACATACGATGAACGCAGCAATGAGGCTCGATCAGGCCACGATCGTGCTGGTGGAGGACGACCCGGACAGCCGGGAATCGTTGACCTTGTTACTCGAGGCGGAAGGCGCGAAGGTTTGCGCGGTCGCCGATGCGGAAGAGGGCGTCGTGGCGGCGATGCGGTTGCTTCCCGACGCGGTCGTCTGCGACCTCGACTTGCCGGCCATGGATGGCTTCTATCTGATCCAGCGGCTGCGCGACCACGAGATTTGCGGCGGTCATTCCCCTTCGGTGGCGGTGGCCCTCACCGGCCATACCGACGACGCATACCGCCTGCGCAGCATCGGCGAAGGCTTCCAGCATTTCATGACCAAACCCGCGTTACCCGAAGCGCTCGTGACGCTGCTGCACGACGCGATCGACGCCCGCGCGGCGGGTTGATCGACGCTTCGCAGCGGCTCTCGCGGGAGCTGGTTTTAGACAGGGCAGGCCGGCGCGCGGCGGGGAGATGTCGTTTCTCGAAGCAGCGCACGGCCATCGACGCTTTGCAGCGCGTCACACAGCGTTGCGCACCCAATGTGGCGCGCCGCTATTTCGCCGCGGCCACCGGCGCGGCCGCGCTGGCCGCTTTGGCCGCCTGACAGGCGGCACACAATCCCTTCAATTCGATTTCGTCGCTCGCGAGCCGATAGCCCGCGTCCTCGATCTGCGCGACGAGGGCCTGACGCAGCTTCGGTTGATGCAATTCGGTGACACTGCCACATTGCTGGCATACGACGAGAATGCCGTGCTGGCATTGCGTCAGATCATGGCAGACAGTGAACGCATTGATCGATTCGATCCGATGCACGAGCCCCACCGACAGTAAAAAATCCAACGCGCGATAGACGGTCGGCGGCGCCGAGCCGGCGTGGATCTGGCGCATTTCGTCGAGCAGCGAATAGGCCTTGGTCGCGCGTCCCGAGTTCAGCAGCAGTTCGAGCACCTTGCGCCGGATCGGCGTGAGTTTTTCGCCGCGTTCGCGGCAATATTCCTCGGCGAGTGCGAGAGCCGCTTCCTGCGACGGGCCATGTGCGTGCGACGGCTCGTGCACATCGTGAGGCGCTTGATGATCGTGTGCATCGGCGGCGGGGGCGGCAGGTGTGGGAGCGACCGGACGGCCGGTCGCGGCGGGCTTGGCGGTTTTCATGCGTCGATTATAGAGGCAGGGGGATGCAAGTGCCGCGCCGGTCGAAGCGTCGAGAGAATCGGGATTGCCCAGATTTGGCTTACAACTGACAACAAACGAAAAATAGGGTCTTTACTGGCAAAAAATGCCTATTCTTTGTCAGTCAGTCTCTGAATGTTTTTGATGGGATCTCGATGAGACAACTGCTTCACCCATCGCGGGCAGTAGCCTTAGCCTTTCTCTTTACGATTGCCGCAGGGACGCTCCTTTTGAGGTTGCCCTTGTCGCAGGCCAAAGGTGAGGCAACGCCGTGGCTGAGCGCTTTTTTTACCGCTACCTCCGCGGTCTGCGTGACTGGACTCGTCGTTGTCGATACGGGCACCTACTGGTCGAGCTTTGGACAGTGGGTCATCCTTGGCCTGTTTCAGATTGGCGGTTTCGGCATGATGACCGCAGCCACCTTGCTGGGACTCATGGTCAACCGGTCCTTGCCGCTGCGAGCGAAGCTGATCACCCAGGTCGAGACGCACACGCTCCGTCTCGGGGACATCGGCAGCGTGGCGCGCCTCGTGATCGTCGTGACGCTCGTCACTGAACTGACCACGGCACTCTGGCTGACGGTCAGGCTTCATCTCGGGTACAACATCCAATGGGGCGAGGCCGCATGGAGTGGATGGTTCCATGCGGTCTCCGCGTTCAACAACGCGGGCTTTTCAATTCACCCGGACAGTCTGATGCGCTATGCCGCCGACGCGTCGATGCTGGTACCGGTGATGGTCGCGATTGTCGTCGGCGGAATCGGGTTTCCGGTTCTGTACGATCTGCGGGAAAAACTTCGGGGTGCCCGTCGGCTTTCATTGCACACCAGGCTCACTTTAGTGGTCACGGGGGTGCTGCTGCTCGGCGGATTTCTTGCGTTGCTGCTGTTCGAATGGACCAATCCGAAAACCCTGGGTCCGATGCCGTTCGGAGAGAAGCTCCTTTCGGCAGCTTTCGCCTCGGTATCCGTGCGCACGGCGGGTTTCAACTCGCTCGACGTCGGCGCAATGCGTCATGAAAGCTGGGCCCTGCATTTCTTCCTGATGTTCGTTGGCGGGGGCAGCGCGGGAACGGCAGGGGGTGTCAAGATCGGCACCATCGCCATTCTGGCCTTGCTGGTGATCGCAGAGATCCGCGGGCGTGGCGATATCGAAGCGTTTGGGCGCCGTGTCAGCGCGTCGGCGCAGCGGCAAGCGATTACCGTGGTGGCGCTGGGTGCCGTGATGATCACGGTTGGCACAGTGATCATTTTGCACATCACCGATTTCCCCACCGATCAGGTCATCTTCGAAGTTATTTCGGCGTTCAGTACGGTCGGTCTGTCAATGGGTATCACCGGTGATCTGCCTGCGCCGGCACAGTTCGTGATCATCGCGCTGATGTACGTCGGCCGGGTTGGAACCATTACCTTTGCGACGTCGTTAATGCTGGTTGAGCGGCGTGCGCAATATAGCTACCCGGAGGAGCATCCAATTGTTGGCTGACCTGTTCAAGATTTCGCTCTCTTTTTCGAAAGGCGACAGTGTGGTCGTCATCGGTTTGGGGCGGTTCGGCTGTGCCGTGGCCCAGTCGCTGCTTCGGCTGGGCCATGACGTGATGGGAATCGACCGGGACGAGCAGCAGGTGCAGTTATGGGCGGACCGGTTGACGCATGCCGTCCAGGCCGATTCGACCAACGTGAATACCCTGCGCCAATTGGGTGTTGCGGACTTCCCTCATGCGATCGTGGGCATTGGAAGCGACCTGTCGGCGAGCCTGATGACCTTGATGGCCCTAACGGAACTTCAGATCAAGGACATCTGGCTGAAGGCGGTGACCGCGGAACACGGCCAGATTGCCCAGCGCATCGGCGCGCATCACGTGGTTTATCCGGAAGCGGAAATGGGTGAACGGATCGCTCACCTGATCGCAGGCCGAATCGTGGACTACATTGAATTCGGAGAAGGATTTGCCGTCGCCGCGATTCATGCCCCGGCGCCGACACACAACCGTCCGCTCGCAGATTGCGGCGTTCTGGAGGCGTTCGGTGTGATGGTCATGGCCGTCAGGCGCGCTGGCGAAGAGTTCCAGCACGCGGGGCCTGACACGGTTGTTGTGCCGGGGGATCTGCTGATCGTGTCGGGCCCCGCGAGCAAGGTCGAAGAGTTTGCGGGTCGCGCGAATACCTGAACCGTTTCCGCCGACCCGCGCCATGCTCAGGTCAACGGGAAATCCACATACTTCTTGAACCCGGAACGCGTCGTGAGACGCGAATACCAGCGCTCCAGATTCGGCAGCGGCGGCCGCTGCAAACCGTCGAGGCCGAACCAGCGCTTCGCGTACGCGCCGATCACGATATCGGCGAGCGTAAACTTGTCGCCTTCGAGAAAGAAGCGGCCCTGCAGATGCGTGTCGAGCAGGCGCCACAGGACGGTGACCGCCTTCGCGTCGGCGGCGAGTTTGGCGGCGTCGCGCTCGGCCTCGGGCGTGCGCACGAGGGTCCAGAACACGGGACGTTCCACTGGCTGCAGCGTCGACAGCGACCAGTCCAGCCAGCGGTCAATGCTCGCGCGCAGTTTCGGCTCGCCCGGATACAGCAGGCTCGATTCGCCGTATTGCATCGCCAGATAGCGCAGGATCGAGTTGGATTCCCACAGCACGAAGTCGTCGTCGACCAGCGTCGGTATCTTGCCGGTCGGGTTCATCGCGAGATAGTCGGGTTCGTTGTTGCGGCCGAATTGCAGGCCCGCGTCGATGCGGTCGAACGGCAGCACGAGTTCGTCGCAGCACCACAAGACCTTCTGGACGTTGACCGAATTGGCGCGTCCCCAGATCGTAATCATCCGGTAAATCCTTTTCTCTTACGGTTGGCAAGCCGCGCGGCGTGCGCGGCGTTCAGCCTGTAACGATACACGATGCGCGCGCCTTTGCGCGACGGGCCGCCCGGCCGACATTGCGTTGCGTACAATGACCGCACTCCGGATTGCCCGCTGAAAACACGCATCCCAACTCATTGAGGCATCGCATGGCCCGCATTGTTCCCGACGACTGGAAGAGCCTCGAAGCGACCGGCGCGGCGGCGCGCGAACGTGAAACGCTCGCGCTGCTCGAAAAGGCACTGCCCGCCGACTACACCGTCTACCACGGCGTGCATTGGACGCGCCTGAACCAGAACTTCTCCGTGTTCGGCGAGGCCGATTTCGTGATCGTGAGTCCCGCCGGGCGCCTGCTGATCATCGAGCAGAAGACCGGCTTTCTGCGCGAAACGCCGAAGGGGCTCGTCAAGGTGTATCTGCAGACCGAGCGCAACGTCGCGATCGCGCTTGCACATACGATCGAGAGTCTGCACCGGCGTTTTACCGCGGCGTTCGGCGCGGGCGCCTATTTCATCGAGGAACTGCTGTACTGTCCCGATCACATCGTCAAGGATGCGGCGATCGCCGGCGTGAATCCCGCGCGCATCGTCGACGCTACGCGGCGCGAGCGTCTCGCGGCGATCGTCCGCGAAGCACTGCCGGCCGATGAACCGCGGCTTCCCTGCGCGGCGAAAATCCACCACTTTCTCGCCGACGAACTCGCGTTGACGCCCGACACGAGCGCGCTCGTCGGGCAGGCGGGCACGCTCGTCACGCGCCTTTCGGGCGGACTTGCGACATGGGCCCGGCGGCTCGAATTCGCGCCGTTCCGTTTGCGCGTGATCGGCACGGCGGGCTCCGGCAAGACGCAACTCGCGGTGCAGGTGATGAAGGACGCGGTCGCGCGCGGCGAGCGGCCGTTGTACGTGTGCTTCAACCGGCCGCTCGCCGATCACATCGCGCGGGTCGCGCCGCCGGAGGCGAAAGTCGCGAACTATCACCAGCTTTGCGACTGGATCGCGCGCGACGCGGGCCGCGCGCCCGATTTCCGGTCGGCGCAGGTGTTCGATCAACTGGAGGCCGTATTCGCCGACACGCCGATCGAACCGCGCTGGCAATTCGACGTACTGATCGTCGACGAAGGGCAGGATTTCCAGCAGCCATGGTTTGCCGCGCTCGAGCGGCTGCTGCGGCCGGGCGCCGCGTGGTGGTGGCTCGAAGACCCATTGCAGAATCTGTACATGCGTGAGCCGGTCTCGTTGCCCGGCTGGACCACGCTGAGAGAAACCACCAATTACCGCAGTCCTCGCGACATCCTCGATTATCTGCGCGACGTGCTGGGCGCGTCGGTGCCGCTGGCCGCGGCACTGACGTCGGGCAGTCCGTTCGACGGCTCCGAGGTTTCGATGTCGGTCTACGACGAAGCGCAGGGCGCCGAAAGCAGTATCGACGCAACCAAGCGCGCCATCACGCAGGCGCTATCGCTCGGTTTTCGCAAGCAGGACATCGCGGTGCTGTCGTTTCGCGGTCGCGAGGGCTCGGCGATGAGCGCGCTCGATCATCTCGGACCGCATCGGCTGCGCAGTTTCACCGGCAAATACGATCTGTTCGGCAACCCGGAGTATCGTGAAGGCGACGTGCTGTTCGAGTCGATCTACCGCTTCAAGGGGCAGGCGGCGCCGTGCGTGATCTTCACCGAGATCGACTTCGACGCGTTCGACGAACGCAGCGCGCGCAAGCTGTTCGTCGGCGCGACGCGCGCGACGATGAAGCTGATCGTCGTCGCGTCGCAGCGGGCCGCGCGGCATTTGCAGTTGCGCGAGGCGAAGGACAAATAGCGGCGGCGTTCGGGCGCTGCGCCCACAAGGAACGTTGCGCTCAACTCCACGCCCTTGCGCTCACCAAAATCCCCGTGCGCGTCAGCGCATCCCACCAGATCACGCGCAGCAGCGGCGCTTGCTGCGCGATCAGCAGCGCCTGCACCGGATCGCTTTCGACGAAGTGCGTGACACCCGCGCGCAGCGCCGCGCTCGCCTTGTGCGCGGCCGCGCCGGCGGGGCTGTCGTCGTGCAGGCCGGGCGTGCGCATCGCCAACTGCATGTGAGCGAAGCCGTGTCGCGCGAGCCACGCTTCGGTGCGCGCGCGATCCATCTCCGGGCGGCCCGTGATGATCGTGCGCACCTGCTGCAGGTCGATGCCGGGCAGCACCTCGAACGGCAGCAGCGCGTCGCGCTCGGCGAGCGCGGCGGCGAGGTCCTCGTCGTAGCGCGCGAGCGGTACGTCGGGCAGCAAGATGCCGTCGAGGTCGATCGCGTAGGCCGCGTACTCGTGGTCGTTGGCCATCGCGGGCGCGGCGCCGGCTTCGACGCGCGCCCAGTCGTCGCGGTAGCGCTCGGTGTACGCCTGGCGCTCCCATGGAAAGAGGGCGAAGTAGCCGCGCGCATCGATCGCGTAGTCGGGCTGCGCGCGGCTCAGATCATCGACCGCGGCGGTCAGGGTTTTGACTTCGAGCCCGTGCGCCTGAAGAAACGCGATGCAATCGACGAGCGTAAAACCGCGTCCCGCGATGTCCTCGCACAACAGCACTTTCGATCCGGCGGGCGGGATCGGCAGCGTCGAATCCCATGCGACCGCGCGCGTCTGGCGGTCGTAGCGCAGGAACGCGACCGGCGCGCCGACCGCGTGCGACACCATCAGCGCGAGCGGCGCGCCGCCGCGCAGAATCCCGAGCGCCATCGAGAAATGCTCGGCGAGCAACGCGGGTTGCAGCGATTCGATCCAGTGATCGAGCTGTTCGTACGTCAGAGGCAGGACCGGCTTGTTCATGACTATCGAGGCGCCGCGTGGCGCGATGGAAGGCGATGGTCCGCGGGGATGCGCGCGCGGCGCGCGCTGACGCACTGGCGCGACATCGCGGGTCCCCGTTTTTGAGTCAGCGCATTTTGGCGATATTATGCATGCGGGTCAAAGGTCGCGTGTCGGGGTGGCACGCGTTTGACGGCACGGTACGGCGCAACACTTCGCGTGGCATGAGATCGGCTGACCGTGGCGCCGCCCGCGGTCCGGCGAATCAACGAAATCGGATAAAAAAAGCAAATGGCCAATCTGATTGCAACGCTGTGCAACGCAGCCAGCGGAACCGGTGTGCCCTGGCGGATGCGCTGGCTGACGGGGCTGGCGGGACTGATCGTCGGGCTTTCCGTCTGTTGCGCGCATGCGCAGCCGGGCGCGCGGCAGTCGCCGGCGCTGGCGCTCGACGTGCAGGGCAAGATCGCCAATACCAACGACGCCGCGCATCGCAGCTATCACTTCAACGAGGCTCAACTGCTCGCGCTGCCCGTGCATACGATCACGACCTCGACCACCTGGACGCCGCGCTCGACGTTCACCGGGCCCAGGCTCGCCGACATCCTGAAGGCCGTCGGCGCGTACGGCACCCAGATCGAACTCCACACGTTCGACGACTACACCTACACCGTGCCGGTGTCGGACTGCGAACGCTACGGCGTGATCGTCGCGTACAGCATGAACGGCCAGCGCCTGAAACTCAGCGACTTCGGGCCGCTGTTTCTGATCTATCCGCGCGACGCTTTTCCAGATGAACTGACTGGCGCGGTCGGCGACTCGAAATTCGTATGGCAGATCAAGGCCCTCATCGTCAAATAGCGCGCCGTCCGTGGCGGCGCGTGTTGAACGTGCTGATCTGGCTGATGGCGCTCGCGGCGCCCGCCGGCGCGATCGGCTATCTGCTCTATGCGAACCTGTTGAACCCGCGCGCGACCGAGCAACTGACCGGTACCTACGACGGTTTCTACTGGGACGCCGCGCAACTGCAGATCGCGTACGCGCGCTTCGAGAACCAGCTGCTGCTGTATCAGTCCGGTGCCGACGACGATTATCAGCAGTTGCAGCTGCGCTTCCAACTGCTGCAATCGAAGCTGCGCGTGATGGCCGGCTCGACGCATCGGCTCTCCGCGCAGCTCGCTCTGTTGCAACGGCAGCTCGACGAAATCAAGACGCTCGAGACTGTGCTCGACGACATCCAGCCCGAGATCGAGGTACTGCAGCGGGACCGTGCGCGTGCCGCGCGGATCGACGCGCAGCTGCGCCAGCACTGGAGCGAGGTCAACGATCTCGCGCTGTCGCGCCGTTTCGCCGATGTCGCCGACCGCGAGGCGATGAACCGCGATTTCATCGACAAGCGCCGCATTCTGTTCGCGGGCGGTCTGGTGCTGCTATTGCTGTCGGCGGCGGCGACGCTGCTGCTCGTGCTCAACGGCCGGCGCCGCACGCGGCTGATGCGCCAGCAGCGCGCGGCGCTGGAAGCCGAGCATCAGGCGAGCCGCGCGGCGCGCGAGGCGAGCCTCGCGAAGGATGCGTTTCTCGGCATGATCGGCCATGAACTGCGCACGCCGTTGCATGCGATCGTCTCGTCGGTGGAACTGCTCGGCTTCAACTATCACTCGGAGGCCGACCGCAACGTGATCCAGCGGCTCGAAACCGCGGCGCGCCATCTCGAGGCGCAGATGAAGGACCTGACCGACTACGCGCGCCTTGGCGCCGGCAAGCTCGAACTGCGGCGCCAGCATTTCGAGCCGCGCGAGCTGCTGGCGTCGATCGTCGATGAACACACGATGTCCGCCAGGACGCGCGGGCTCGAGCTCGAAAGCGAGGCGAGCGGCGCGAGCGGGCTCGTCGAGTCGGACCCGCACCGCATCCGGCAGATCGTCAACAACCTCGTCACCAACGCGATCCGCTACACCGAGACCGGCACGGTGCGCGTCGAACTGCGGCAAGAGCCGGCGCTGCTGGTTTTCGTCGTCAGCGATACGGGGCCGGGCGTGCCGTCCGAACAGATCCCGCTGATCTTCGAGGAGTTCACGCAGCTCGACGCGTCGCGCACGCGCCGCTTCGAAGGCGCGGGGATGGGGCTCACGATCGTGCAAGGGCTCGTGAAGCTGTTCGGCGGCACGGTGGATGTCGCGAGCACGGTCGGCGAGGGCACCAGCTTCACAGTGACGATCCCGGTCGTGCCGGTCGCAACCGTCGAGCCGGCCGAGGTCGCGGAGCAAGCCGAGCCGGACGGCGCGCAGCCGTGCGTGCTGATCATCGACGATAACCGGCTGATCCGCGAGTCGCTCTGCGAAATGGTCGCGCACATGGGCTACGACTCGCTCGCATTCGGCAATGCCAACGACGCGCTCGCGTGGCTCGACACCCACCGCTGCGAAGTGGTGCTGCTCGATCTGCACATGCCGGAGCGCGATGGCTACACGTTTCTCGAAGACTTCGCGACGCGCGACGGACCGTCGGCGGGCGTGCCGGTGATCGTGGTCAGCGCGTACGCGCCGGAGGTCGTGCGGAATGGCGAAAGTGGCGCGAGTGGTGTGCCGTCGGTGTTCGAGGCGCTGTTAAAGCCAGTCCATTACGAGGATCTGAAGCACGCCCTGCAGCGGGCGCTGGCGGCGCGGCATCAGGCGTGAGCGCGTGAAGGCGGCGCTGCCGCGAACGGGGCGCGCATCGGCGCCCGCGCTTCAGGGGCGGTTCAGCCGCTTCGACAGATCGGCGACGAGGATCGCCATGCGCGCGGGCTTCTCGTAGCACGCGACGTCGAAATCGCGGATCACCTCGCTGATCTCCGATTCGCTGGCCTTGCCGGTCAGCAGTTCGCCGGTCAGCACGAAGATCGGCGCGTCCGGGTTCTCCGACGCGCGCACCGCGCGAATCGCGGCCGCCGAGGTCTGCGAGCCGAACAGCCAGTCGATGATCACGCCGTCGAACACCTGCGTCTGCAACTGCTCGCTGAAGGCCGCGAGCCCATAGATCGCGACCGCCGTGAAGCCGCTGCGCTCCAGATAATCGCGCAGGTTATCGGCGCTTGCACGATCGTCGTCGACCACCGCGATGGCCGGCTTGTCGGTCTCGGCGCGGCGCGGATAGATCTCGATCTTGTGGACTTCGTACGCGCTCTGATACAGCGCGCCATCATGACGCGAGACGCGCCATTGACCGAGCCGCGAATAGGCGACGAATTCCGGGCGGCTACCCGGTTCGAGCGCCGCGCCGACCCACGCGGTGCAGGCGATTTCGGTCGCGCCGATGCAGAACACTGCCTCCTGGGCGATCGCGCCGACGACGCCCGGATCGAGCGACTGCGCGCCGAACAGCTGCGCCGCGGGTTCGTCGAATACCTCGGCGACTTTCTTGATCTGCGACAGCGTCCACGGACTATTGCCGCGCAGTTTGCGGTGCCCCTGAGAAAAACTCAGATCGAGGATGCGGCATAGCTCCGTGGTTTGCTGTCGCTTGCCGATTCCATGCCTGCTCATCAACTCGCGCACGCGCTCGGCAACCGCGATGGAGTCGGGTGAGTGTGTTTCGTTGGCCATGCTGGGTGAAAATCCGCCGGGTTAAAAGGTACATCTGGAGCGCGGTCGGCAGGCGCAAGCCGACCCTGCGCATGCTATGCGCATGAATCGGTCACGCGGGGACAGCAAATGTACCGTAAAAAAAATCACCATTTATGATTTTGTCAGACCGGCCGCCGAGTCCGCTGATGCAAGCGACGCCATGGCCGTGCCGGCGACTTTTGATGCATTGAGCATCAAAAGGCATTCTACCGGTGAAACGATGACGAAACCGTAGGGAATCCACGAATGAGTAGTGCGCAAGGCGACGGATCCGGCCGCTTGCCGCAAAGCCCGGCAGGTCCGCCCTTGCGGAAAAGCCAGGCGAGAGGCGCAATGAAAAGTGTGTCCGGAGGGATCGGGTTTGCGCCGGCACGCGCGGTCCGCGTTCAGCTTGCCGGCATCGTGTCGAGCCGGGCCGCCGAATTTTGAAGTCCTTTGAAAATCCGCTCGGCGACCTTGCCCGGAAAGCGCTCGGGCAACTCCGCCGAGACCCGCTCGATCACGCCAGGTGTCTGCTCGATCAGACGCTGGAGCAGCGGCTCGGCGTCGGCGCCGTACGAGCACTTCAACGCCATCGCGTTGAAGTGTCGCCGCTGCACGTCGCGAAACGCATCGTGCTTGCTGCGCGACCATAGACCCATCGCAAGCCGCGCCTTGTACCACGACCACTGGTTCGGGCCGTTGCCCTCGACCGGCCAGATCGACATCACGTCGTAAAGCGGCGTCAGACGGTACTGGCCACCGGCGAGCAGGCGGATGCTGAAGTTCTTCGCGTGGCCGTCCGGCGCGGCCAGCATCCAGAACAGGATCTGGCTCGCGAGCAGGGTCTCGATGTCCTGCCGCGCCTCGACCGATTGCTGCAGAATCCGCGCGAGGTCGAGCACGCCGGGGCCGCCCTCGTTTTCGTACTTGCGATGCGACGGCACGCCGTAGACCTGGCAGAAATCTTCCTGCGGCAGACGCAGCAGCCAGCTGCCGCTCGAATGCATCTGCCGGTCGAAGCGTTCGACGGCGAGCACGCGCTGCTTGCCGAACCTGAGCACCTCGGTGTTCGCGACCGGCAGGCCGAACGCGCGCAGAATCCGCAGACACAGCCACTCGTTTTCGACCGACGTGCTGAGATCGGCGAGCCGGTTGCCGACCAGCCCGAGCGGCAGCTTGAAGATATGCGTGGTCGGCGTCGCGCCGTGCGGCCGTTGCCATTGGCCGTCGTGCCACAGCAGCGCGGTTTTCTCCTGCGCGCCGGCGAGCGAGATGCGGAAATCGTCAAATTCGTCGGGCGCGCCGAGCGTCGGTTTGCCGACCGTCTGCGCGAGCAGCGCCTCGATGTCGTCGTCGGAAAGCGGCGTGCCTTCGATGCGCTGGACCCCGGCCGGCGCGTCGTCTTCGGCGAGCAGCTGGACCGCGCCGACGCAGTCGCGGCCGATGGCCTGCAGCAGGTCGAATGCTTCGAGCGTTTCGGTCCGGTAGCGCTGCGCGATGCGTTTGCGGATGACGTCGCTGTCGGGCAGCAGGTTGTCGAAGTAGTTGAGCACCCGCGGCCCTTTGTGCGTCATGTTGCCGGGCGTGAACGGCAGCGACAGCGACAGCGGACGACCCGCGGGCGACGCGATCCAGGCGGCGTCGTAGGCGAACTCCATCGGGCCGCGCGCGGGCAGCCGCCAGAGCCCGACGCGCTCACCGTTGGCCCACACCGACAATGCCTTCGAAGCGGTTTGCCGGGCCATCTCACCACTCGACGTTCGGTGCCGGCTCGGAGCTCGGCTGATTTTTGTCGCGCAACTGCAGTTGCAGGCCGTAGGCGCCGCACAGCGCGAGCAGCTGGGTGAGCGTGAGCCCGCTCGCATCGGTTTCGAGCGCGGAAATGCGGCTTTGGCTCACGCCGACGCGCGCGGCGGCCTCGGTCTGCGTGAGGCCAGCCTGGCGGCGGCTGGCCGCTAGCAACTGCGCGAGCTGGTCCGACGTGGCGATCAGATGGAGCATGGCGGATTATCTGCGAGACGAATAAACGCAATTTATGCGTGAGACGAATATTTGTCAAATATTTGTGTGACGCATAATCGACGAATATTCGTGTGACGGATAATCGGGCATTTCGGCAGGCGCCGGCTGCGCTGTCCCGGCTGCGACCAGCCGCGGTGCCGACGTCGCTCGTCATTGCGGACAATGGCTCCCACTGCGAAGATGACGCCCACATCGCCAATCCGCCCACCCATGACCACGACTTACCCGCTGCACTCGACCTTCACGCCCGCCGACCAACCGTTTCCCAGCCACGCCGACGTCGTGATCGCCGGTGCCGGCATCATGGGCTGCGCGGCCGCTTATTACCTGGCGCGGCGCGGCCTGTCGGTCGCGGTGCTCGACAAGTCGCGGATCGCCGGGCAGCAGTCATCGCGCGCGTGGGGCTTCGTGCGTCAGCAGGGTCGCGAAGCCGCGGAGGTGCCGCTGATGATGGCCAGCATTCCATTGTGGAAAGAACTCGAACGTGAGCTGAATTTCGATCTCGAATGGCGCCAGGGCGGTTGCCTGTATGTCGCCACCCATGACGAAGACTGGACATCGTTTCAGCAATGGACCGAGGTCGCGCGTCAGTATGGCCTCGATACCCGCACGCTCGAGCGCAGGCAGATCGACGCCGTGGTGACCGGCATGCAGGGCCCCGCGCTCGGCGGCCTGTACACGCCAAGCGACGGTCAGGCCGAACCGCGCCGCGTCGCCGCGGCCTTCGCGGCACGGGCGGCCCAAGCCGGCGCGCTGTTTTTCGAGGGCTGCGGCGTGGTCGGCGTCGAACGCGCGGGCGGTGCGATCGCTGGTGTGGTCACCGAGCGCGGCACGATTCGTACCTCGCGTCTGATTTGCGTGGCCGGCGCGGGCAGCTGGCGGCTGCTCGGAACGCTCGGTCTCGAACTGCCGCAGCAGGCCGTGCGCGGTACCTGCATGCGCACCAATCCGTTGCCGCCGATCACGGCGTCGACCTTCTGGGGCCACGGTCTCGGCATCCGGCAGCGCGCGAACGGCGCGATCAATCTCGCCGACGACATGCAGGTCGACGTCGACATGACGCTCGGTCATTTCCGCGCGCTGAAATGGTTTTTGCCCGAACTGTGGACGCAGCGCCAGAAGTTCAGCTTCCATCTGAACGGCGCCTGTTTGCACGATCTGCGCGAACGTCTGCCGGGCGGCGTGCCCGACGCCGAACGCGTGCTCTATCCGCGCGACCCGCATCCGCAGCCGAACGCGCGCCACGCGCCGCGCGCGCTGAAAAAGCTGCGCGCACTGTTTCCGGCGTTGCGCGACGCCCAGGTGGTCGAGGCGTGGGCGGGGCTGATCGACGTGTTGCCCGACGGCATTCCGGTGATCGATGCGCCGCCGCAGGTCCCGGGCCTGACGATCGCGACCGGCTTCTGCGGTCACGGTTTCGCGATGGGGCCGATCGTCGGCAAACTGCTGGCTGAACTCAACGATGGCGGCGAGGCGTCGCTCGATCTGTCGGCGTTCCGTTTGCAGCGTTTCTTCGACGGCACGATGAAGCGGCCGCGCAGCATGCTGTAACCCCGCGCGACCCAGCCCGATACCACCCAACCCGACCGATACCACCGATGACCGAACCCGTTCTCCGCCACGCCGACGTCCCGTACTACACGCAATGGGGCAGCCCCGAGTGGGTGCGCGCCATCGTCGAACAGCAGCGCGACCCGTGCGACGATCCGCACTGGCAGCGCAGCGGTTTCGCCGACCCCGAGCGCTATCGCTTCTGGGCGCAACGCCTGTGCGGGTTGACGTGCCTCGAGTCGGCTCTCGACTACTGGAGCATCGATCACGCGCCGCGCGCCGCACTGCTCGACGACGCGCTGCGGCACGGCGTATACCGGTTGCGCGACGATGGTGGCGTCGACGGTCTGATCTACCGGCCGTTCGCCGACTGGGCGGGCCCGGCGTTCGGCCTCGATATCGAGGTGCTGCCGCAGGCGTCGCTCGAGGAGATCGCGGCGCGGCTCGACGACGATACGCTCGCGATCGTGTCGGTGAGTCCCGAGATCCGCTATCCGGAGCGGACGAACCAGCGGCGGGGCGGTCATCTGATCCTGCTGCACGGGCGGGATCGCGGCGGCGTGTGGTTTCACAACCCGTCGGGCGTCGCGCCGCATCAGTCCGACGTGTACCTGCCGTTCGCGACGATCTCGCGTTTCCATGCAGGGCGGGGGATGACGCTCAGCCGCGGCACGAGCTAGCCGGCGCGCTGGGCATGAAGCGGAGTTCGCGATTCGGCGGGCAGTAGACGTCCACACGACTGGTCAATTTTTTCGCGCTCGGTTACGGTGACGTCATGCCCACTCCATCCCCCATTGGATCGTTCCGCCCATGACCCGCCCGATCACGCAGATCTTCGACGCCGCCGCCACCGCGCGGCTGATGCCTTACGCAGCGCTTGTCGACGCGTTGAGGCGCGCTAGCATCGACTACGCGCAACGACGCATCGTGAGCCCCGAGCGGCTCGTCGTGCCGCTGAACGCCGGCGGCGTCATGCTGTCGATGCCCGCCACCGCGCCCGATCTCGCGATCCACAAGCTCGTCAATGTGTGCGCGAGCAACGGTGTGCGCCATCTGCCGACGATCCACGGTCAGGTCATGGCCTTCGATGCCGACACCGGCGAGACGCTGTTCATCCTCGATGGTCCGACAGTGACGGGGCGCCGGACCGCGGCGATGTCGATGCTCGGCATCGCGACGTTCGCCGCGGGCGCGCCGCGTGAATTCCTGCTGATCGGCACCGGCACGCAGGCGCTCAATCATCTGGAGGCGATCGGCGAACTGTTTCCCGACGCGCGCGTGTGGGTCAAGGGCAGCGCGCCCGCGCGCGCCGAAGCGTTCTGCGCGGCGCAGCGCGGCAAGGTGCGTGAGCTGCGGCCGCTCGCGGATGCGGGCGCGACGATTCCCGCTTCGGTTGACGTCGTGATCGCGTTGACCACGAGCAAACAGCCGGTCTACGACGAGACGGCACGCGCCGAGCGGCTCGTGATCGGCGTCGGCGCTTTCACGCCGCAGATGGTCGAGATCGGCGCGACTACGATCGCGGGCAGCGCGCTGTTCGTCGACGATCAGGCTGGCGCAATGCACGAGGCCGGCGATTTCATCCAGGCCGGTGTCGATTGGGCGCGGGTGGGCGGGATCGCCGCGGTGCTCGAGCAGACGCAGCCCTTGCCGGCGGGGCCGGTGGTGTTCAAGAGCGTCGGCTGTGCGGCGTGGGATCTGGCCGCATGCCGGGTCGCGCGTGACGCGCTGGCGCGCGGCTGACCGTCAGCGGCCCAACCGGCAAATATCGCGCAAAATATCCCGAAAAAACGACTGTCTGGCGCGCAAGGTTGGCAACTTGCGCTAACCTGCGGCAGATGCTGCCGTGCAAACTATCTCAAAACGTTGCACCATAGATGTTTGCCGGAAAAAGCGCCATAGCGGACGTGAGCCGTAGCCCGTCCGCCCGCCGCCGATTCCTGATCGACGCCTTCCCCCTAGACGCTGCGACCGTGCCATGACGACCCAACAAGCTCCTGCCACTCCCGACCTGCCGCTCGACATGATCATCTTCGGCGGCACCGGCGACCTGTCGTTCCGCAAGCTGCTGCCCGCGCTGTACATGGCGCATCTGCACTGCAACCTGCCGCCCGACACCCGCATTCTGACGATCGGGCGCAAGCCCTGGTCGCGCGAGGAATACATCAGCGAATTCATGGAGCAGAAGGCCAAGCCCTTCATCGACGAAAAAGCGTTCGACGCGTCGGCGTGGGACAAATTCCTCGCGATTTTCGAATACGTGCGGATGGACGTCGATGCGGCCGAGGACTACCTGCGCCTGAAGGAAGCGTCGCGCGAGGGCGTGAACCGCGTGTTCTATCTGGCGACCTCGCCGGATCTGTTCACCCATATCTGCGACAACCTGTCGTCGGCCGGGCTCGTCGACGGCAATTCGCGGGTGGTGCTCGAAAAGCCGCTCGGCCACGATCTCGCGTCCGCTCAGGAGATCAACAACGCGGTCGGCAAGCATTTCGAAGAAGCGCAGATCTACCGGATCGACCACTACCTCGGCAAGGAAACCGTGCAGAACCTGATGGTGCTGCGCTTCGGCAATCCGATTTTCGGGCCGCTGTGGCAGGCGCCGTACATCAAGAGCGTGCAGATCACAGTGGCCGAAACGGTCGGCGTGGGCAGCCGCGCGGGGTTCTACGACAAGACCGGGGCGCTGCGCGACATGGTGCAGAACCACCTGCTGCAACTGCTGTGCATCGTCGCGATGGAGCCGCCGGTGTCGCTCGATCCCGACGCGGTGCGCGACGAAAAGCTGAAGGTGCTGCGCTCGCTGCGGCCGATGACGCCCGAGGACATCGCGCGCGACACGGTGCGCGGCCAGTACACGGCGGGCGCGGTGGATGGCGAGGCGGTCAAGGGCTACCTCGAGGAAGACAACGTGCCGGCGGGCAGCCGCGCCGAAACCTTTGTCGCGTTGCGCGCGCGGATCAACAACTGGCGCTGGGCCAACGTGCCGTTCTTCCTGCGCACCGGCAAGCGGATGCAGAAGAAGCTGTCGGAGATCGTCATCGAATTCTCCGATCTGCCGTTCTCGATCATCCCGAGCGGTGGACGAACCTACGGCAATCGTCTGGTGATCCAGTTACAGCCCGAAGAGTCGATTCAGCTACAGGTGCTCGCGAAAGAGCCGGGCAGCGGCATGCACATGCTGCCGGTGAGCCTGAACCTCGACCTGCAGCAGGCGTTCACCGAGCGTCGCGCGGAAGCCTATGAGCGGCTTCTGATCGACGTGATCCGCGGACGTCTGACGCACTTCATGCGCCGCGACGAACTCGAAGCGGCATGGGCGTGGGCCGAGCCGATTCTCGAAGGCTGGGCGAAGTCGGGCGAGCGGCCGCGCTCATATTCGGCGGGCACGTTCGGACCGGCGGCATCGACCGCGTTGATGACGCGGGAGAACGCCGTGTGGGCGGAGGAATCGCAGTAACGGGCTTTTGACAGCGCGCTATTCGAAGCGGCTCGCGACGTGGCAGTGGCGTCGCGAGCCGCTTTTGCGTGTGCTGTCGTTGCCGCGCTGATCATTCGTCATTCATACGGCTTGCGCCTATGATGGTTTCCTTGTCCGCGTCACTCAGCGGCATTCCAAACGGGGCATCGATGGGGCGAATTCTCGTGGCATTGATCTGGGCGGCAAGCGTGGCAATCACACTCGATCTCACGGCTTGCGCCAGCAGCGGTCTCGATGCCCGGAGCGATCCGCCGAAGGTGATCATCGACAGCGACTACAACACGCTCGGCGATGACGGCCAGCTCGGGGTGATGGCCGCGCAATTGCAGGCGCAGGGCTCGCTGAAAGTGCTTGGCATTACCGTGGTGTCGGGCAATCAGTGGCTGAAGCAAGGTGTTGCCGATGCGCTGAAATCGGTCGAACGACTCGGCGTCGAACAACAGATCGGCGTCTATGCGGGCGCCAACTACGCACTGACGCACGACTTCAAAACGATCCAGCGGGAACTGAAGGAATTCCCCGGCGGCGATGGCTATGTTGGCGCATGGAGCAAGCCCGAGCCGAACTCGGCTAGCGACCTCGTCGCGCCGCCGGACGGCTTCGCGACGCACACGAAGGTGCAGAGCCAGAGCGCGATCGACTTCATCGCCGAATCGGTCAAGCGGTACCCGGGCGAGGTGACGATCCTCGCGATCGGCCCGCTGACCAACATCGCGTTGGCCACGCGCGAGCATCCCGAGATCGTGCCGCTGATCAAGCAGATCATTTACATGGGCGGCGCGATCGACGTGCGGGGCAATACCACGCCCGCCGCCGAATTCAACTGGTGGTTCGATCCCGCAGCGGCGAAAGCGGTGCTGCGTCTGCCGATCAAACAGACGGTGATTCCGCTCGACGTGACCGATACCGTGAAAATGGACAAGGCACTGTACGATCGCGTCGCGCACGATCCGGCGAAGCAGACCATCATCACGCAACTGTTCAGGACGCTGAACGGCTACGGATACGACGGCAAGAACGGCTTCGAGACCAATCCGAACTACACGACGAACATCTGGGACACGCTGACGCTCGCTTATCTGATGCATCCGTCGTTCGCGACGCAGACCGTCGAGGAGTGGGTGGAGGTGGATACGGGCTTCGGCGCCAACGATGGCAAGGCCACGGGCTACACGAGTTCGCCGCCGCCGGGTTTGCAGAAGATGACGGTCGTCAAACGATTTGATAATCCGGCGTTTTTTAATTTCTATGTCGATCTGCTGACGCGGCCGGTGCCGGTGCGGCCGTTGGACTAGTCAACGCGCGAGCGCCGCGCGCCCGCACCCGCTTCACGCGGGATGCAGGCCGCGCAGCAACTGACGCACGCGCGACAGATCCTGCTCGACGTGCCCGGCTTTCTCGAACAGTTCCGCGAGCCAATCGACGAACGCGCGCACGCGCGGCGACACGCGGCGGTTCTTCACATACGCGACCGAGACCGGCATGGGCACGGGTTTCCATTGCGGCAGCACTTCATGCAGCAAGCCCGAATCGAGGTAAGGCTGTGCGGCGATGCGCGCGGGCTGGATCATGCCGAGGCCTTGCAGTCCGCAGGTCAGGTACGCCTGTTCGTCGCTGACCTGTACGAAGCCGTTGAGCTTGACCTTGCGCGCTTCGCCGCCCACTTCGAAATCGAAGTCGCATTCGCGGCCGCTATGCGGCGACACGCAGTTGACCGCGACGTGCGCGCGCAGATCATCGAGATCGGCGGGCGTGCCGTGGCGGGCCAGGTAGGCCGGACTCGCGCAGGTGACCTGATCGAGCGTGCCGAGTTGCCGCGCGACGAGATTGGAATCGGGCAATTCACCGAGCTGGATGCTGCAGTCGATTGCTTCGGCGACCAGATCGACGGTGCGGCTGCTGACGCCGATCGCGAGGTCGAGGTTCGGGTAACGGGTGTGGAACTCGTCTAGCGACGGCAGCACGATTGCACTCGCTACCGCGCTGGGCATTTCGATGCGGAGGCGGCCGGTGAGGTTGTCGGTCGAATTACGGAGGCTGGCTTCCATTTCGTCGATGTCGGCCAGGATTTGCGCGCAGCGTTCGTAGTAGGCGGCGCCTTCTGGCGTGATGCTCAGGCGGCGCGTCGTACGGACTAACAGCGCTGTGCCCAGCAGGGCTTCCAGGTTCTGGACGATCGTCGTCGCCGTTGCACGCGGAATGTTTAATGACTCCGCTGCGCGGGTGAAGCTGTTGGTGTCCACAATTCGGATGAATGTGCGCATTGCAGTTATTCTGTCGATCACTGGGATGCTCCAAATGGTTTTCTGTTTTTTTGCCTGCGGCGGATTTGTCTTTGTTCTTGTGGTGTTGGCCTTTCCTTGCTGACTTATCGGTCTATTAGCGTTGCCCCTGTGCGGGGCGGCACCTACTTTCTTTGCTGCTGCAAAGAAAGTAGGCAAAGAAGACAGCTCAAACCGCTAATTCTTAAGCGGGCACCGTGCTCCACGAATGGTAGTGGTGCATCTGGAATCCGTGCCCCCGCACATTCCACGGCAGTGACAAAGCCGTCATCCATCCCGCTCCGCACTACGTGCGTCGCGGACGGGTATGCAAGGAAAACCAGAGTGTTTTTTTAGGTTGGTGAGGCCATCGGCTGCGCCTCGGCGACGCGCCGAAACAACCAATGGTTTGAGAACAGCGCTTCGGCGCGCGCAGCGCCGCCGGAAGAATGACGGCCTTGTCACTAACGCGGAGTGTGCGGCAACACAGATTCCAGATGCACCACTACCCGCGGTATACAGAGGGACCCGCTTAAGAGTTAGCGGTTTAAAGCTGTCTTCTTTGCCTACTTTCTTTGCAGCAGCAAAGAAAGTAGGTGCCGCCCCGCACAAGGGCAACGCCAATAGACCGACAAGAAATCAAGGAAAGGCCAACGCCCTAAGAACACAGAAAAAAGTGCGAAGGCAAAAAAAACACAACAACAAAACAGAACCCCGCGCCGCAGGCGCAAAAAAACCACCCGCTGCGCGGCCAAAAAAGTTGCTATTACTTCCGCATCGAATCCATATCAACCACAAACCGATACTTCACATCGCTCTTGAGCATGCGCTCATAAGCTTCATTAATCTTCTGCATCGGAATCATTTCAATATCAGAAGTAATGCCATGCTCGCCACAGAAATCGAGCATCTCCTGCGTCTCGGCAATACCGCCAATCAGCGAACCGGCAAGGCGCCGCCGCTTGAAGATCAGATTGAACACCTGCGGCGACGGATGATCGTGCTCCGGAGCACCCACCAACGTCATCGTCGCGTCACGCTTGAGCAGATTCAAGAACGGATTCAGATCATGCTGCGCAGCCACCGTATTGAGAATGAAATCGAAGCTATTCACATGCGCTTCCATCTCCTGCGGATTCTTCGAAACCACGACTTCATGCGCGCCAAGCCGCTTCGCATCCTCGATCTTCGACGGCGAAGTCGTAAACAGCACGACCTGCGCGCCCATCGCCCGAGCGAGCTTCACACCCATATGGCCGAGTCCACCGAGGCCGACAATCCCGACCTTCTTGCCCGGGCCCACGCCCCACGTGCGTAGCGGCGAATACGTGGTGATGCCCGCGCACAGCAGCGGCGCGACACCCGCGGGGTCGAGATTCTGCGGCACGCGCAGCGTGAAAGCCTCATCGACGACCAGTTGCGTCGAATAGCCACCGTAAGTGACCTGTCCGTCGACGCGATCGACACCGTTATACGTGCCCACCCAACCGTTCTCGCAATACTGCTCGAGACCTTCCGCGCAGCTCGAACAGGTGCGGCACGAATCGACCAGACAGCCGACCGCGACCAGTTCACCGACCTTGTACTTCGTCACGTTCGGACCAACCGCGGTCACACGGCCTACGATCTCGTGGCCCGGCACGACCGGGTAGATCGTGTTCTTCCATTCGTTGCGCGCCTGATGCAGGTCGGAATGGCACACGCCGCAGTACAGCACTTCCATCTGCACGTCATGGGCGCGGGGTGCGCGGCGCTGGATTTCAAATGGGGCGAGCGGCGCGGTGGCGTCGGTCGCTGCATAGGCATACGTCGTGCTCATGGATAGCTCCAGCAAAGAGGGTGATGGCGCAACATGCGACGCGCCGACGATGCGCAACACGGGGTTGCGGATGCGGCGGGCCGCAGCATGAACCGGGATCGGGGCGCGAGCGTTGGGGGCCGCCATTGGCAAGCAGTCGGCGCATGGCGGTCGATGACCGCGCACGCTGCGCGCGTCGAAAAAGGCGATCCGGCAGGGTTCCCATCTTAGGGACCCGGCGCCGCCCGGGGAATACCTGATCGTCTTGAAGGTTTGCCTAAAACTCTGGAGGGGCAGCGCGACAGGCTGTTTGATGCTAAATTTCAAGCATTATTCTCCTGGCCGTCGCCATATCGTCATGTCCACTCAAGCTGTCGGTTCCATTCCGGAAGACCCCGCGCAACGCCGCTTGCTCGAACTGTTCAACCTGCTCGCGCCGAATGCCGGCATGACGCGCTCGAGCCTCGAAGGCGTCAGCCTGCTGCGCGCGAATCGTCCGATGCCGCGCATGCCGGTCATGTACGAGCCGAGCATCGTGATCGTCTGTCAGGGGCGCAAGCGCGGCTATCTCGGCGATCAGGTGTTCCAGTACGACGCGCAGCAGTACCTGGTGCTGTCGGTGCCGTTGCCGTTCGAATGCGAGACCGAGGCAAGCGAACAGGAGCCGTTTCTCGGCATGTCGGTGCGCGTCGATCTGACGATGGTCGCCGAACTGCTGATGGCGCTCAACGAAACCCAGGGCCTCGCGCAATACGAACCGGCCGGCATGTATTCGACGCCGCTCGATGCCGCACTGAGCAGCGCGGTGCAGCGTCTGCTGGAGGCGCTCGCGTCGCCGCTCGACGCGCAAATCCTGGCGCCTGGCATCGTCCGGGAAATCTGTTATCGCGTGTTGACCGGCGAGCAGGGCGGCGCGATTCGCGCGGCGCTCACGCATCAGAATCACTTTGGCCGCATCGCGAAGGCGCTGCGGCGCATTCATGCGGACTACCACGCGTCGCTCGACGTCGATACGCTCGCGGCCGAGGCCGGCATGAGCCTCGCGGTGTTTCATGCGCAATTCAAGGCGGTCACCGCGACCTCGCCGATGCAGTACGTGAAGACCACGCGTCTGCATCACGCGCGTCTGTTGATGGTGCAGGATGGTTTGAATGCGGGCGCGGCCGCCGTGCGGGTCGGTTACGAAAGCGCGTCGCAGTTCAGCCGCGAGTTCAAGCGGCTGTTCGGCCTGAGTCCCGTCGACGAGGTCAAGCGCATGCGCGTCGCTCACGATGCGCCGCCGCCGCGCGCGCACAAGCCGGTGCCGCGTTATGTGACCGCGGTCTAAAGCCCGCTGAACCAGTTGTAGCCCTGATCTTCCCAGTAGCCGCCCGGGTTCGTGTTGGTCACGAAGATCGCGGCGATGTGCTTCGGGTTCTTGAAGCCAAGCTTGGTCGGCACGCGCAGCTTCAGCGGATAGCCGTATCTGGCCGGCAGCGGCGCGTTGCGGAAATCGAGCGTCAATTGCGTTTGCGGATGCAGCGCGCTCGCCATGTCGAGGCTCGAGTAATAGCGGTCCGCGCATTTGAAACCGACGTAGCGCGCGCTCAGATCGGCACCGATCAGTTCGAGAAACGTGCGAAACGGCACGCCGCTCCATTGTCCGATCGCGCTCCATCCTTCGATGCACACGTGACGCGTGATCTGCGAGACCTGCGGCAACCTGCGCAGCTGCTCGAGACTCCAGCCGCGTTTATCCGCGACGAGCCCCGATACTTCGAGCCGATAGGTCGAGCCGTCGATATCGGGCGCGTCGAACTCGGGATAGAACGCGTTGAACGGAAACGGATCGGTGATATCGCGCGCCGAATAGGTCGGCGCGAGTTTGTTGCGATTGAACAGCCACGCCTGCACGCGGTCGTTCCAGCGCGACATCGCCCATAGCACCTTGTCGACGGAATCGTTGTCCTGCAGGTTGCAGCCGGACAGCATCGCGAGCGCGCCGATCGATAGCGAGGAGCGCAGAAACAAGCGGCGTTGCAACTGCTCGATCCGCGGCCGGTGCTCGGCAAGCACGATGCGTGAGCGGCGCGCGTCTTCTGTATTGGCGTGCGTATCGTTCGCCGTGTCGGTTCGTTGCGGGGCGCTCATGCGCGAGTCCTCTGGGAGGCTTGATCGATGCGCTGCGCGTTGCGCCGGGCGCGTCCGGTGACCATCGGCGGCAACGTGCGCGGCACCAGCAGCACCAGCAGCAGATGCACGACGACAAAGCCGACCACGCCGGCCATCGCGACGAAATGCACGCGGCGCGCAAAATCGAAGCCGCCGAACAGCGCGGTCAGCCACGACAATTGCACCGGCTTCCAGATCGATAGTCCCGATGCGACCAGCAGCAAGCCGAGCAGCAGTACCAGCAGATACAACGCGCGCTGCACGGCGTTGTACTTGCCGGTTTCGTGCGGCAGTCTGAGGTGCAACGCCAGCGCCGCGTCGCGCGCCAGCTCGCGGGCACGCACCGGCAGCAGCTTGCGACGCAAATGGCCGCTCGCGACGCCATGCGCGAGATACAGCAGGCCGTTCGCGCACAGCAGCCACATCGCCGCGAAGTGCCATGCGATCGAGCCGCCGAGCCATCCGCCGACCGTCGCCCACACGGGGAACCGGAACGGAAAGATCGGCGACGCGTTATAGATCGCCCAGCCGCTCATCACCATGCAGACCATCGCGAACGCATTGATCCAGTGCGTCACGCGAACGACGAGGGGATGAACGACCAGAAACGCTTGCGAGTCGGGCATTGGCTTCAAAGACGAGAGGGATGAAGACGAACGACGCGCCGCTTTACATCGGCGGCGTCACGCCATGCTCGCCGGCCGAAATGAAATTCGCCGCCATCGCGCCGTCCGCTTCCTTGTGCGCGAACAGCACGACCTTCGTGCCGGGCGTGAGCAACGCGCGACTGCCCGGCTCCAGACTGACGATGGGTACGTCCTGCGGAATCACGATCTTCTTTTCGCCATCCTTGTACTTGACGGTAATCGTGCGGCCGTTGCTGACCAAGAGCGAGCCGACCGTGCCGTTCGTCATCGTGCTGTTCGCGCCGAGATCCCACGGCCGATGACCTTCGCCCGAACCGCGCATGCTCGGCGGGAATACATGCACTTCGAGCGCCTTCAACGTGCCGTCGGGCTGCGGAATCGCGGCGGTGCCGACGTAGCTGTCCTGCTTGATGTCGCTGACGTTGGCGAGCGTGACGCCGCGAATCGGCGTGTCGGCGGCGAGCTTCACGTCGACGTCCTGACCATTGCGAGTGTGGACTTTGAGCAGATCGCCCGACAGCGACGTCACCGTGCCGCGCACGCCGGTCGGCGCGGCGGTCTGGGCCGAAGCCGCGAACGTCGTCGCGAGCAGCACGGCGGCGAGTGCGGGGACGGCGAGGGCGCGCAGCGTTCGTGCGCGGGCGATCTTGATTCGGGTCTTCATGAGGCAACTCCAGGAAGGGATGCAGCGTGGTGGACGGTGCGTTCAGACTAGCCGTCGCATCGGCTCATCAGAGTGACGGGAGGATGACAAAAACGTCATCAAGGGTCGATGGCGGCCACGTAGAATGGCCGCCGGGAGCGCTGCGGTTGTTCTCGAGCGCTGTCATCAGGCTTTTTTGCGCGTGCGAGCGCGGCCTTTACGGTCGCATCGCGCGAGAGGAGCAGCGAGCATCATGAGCATTCTGGTCATCGAAGACGATCCGAAAACCGGCGACTATCTGAAGAAGGGCCTGCGCGAGAATGGCTACGCGGTCGACCTCGCGCGCACCGGCACGGACGGCCTGCATCTGGCGCTCGAGCATGAATACGAACTGGTCGTTCTCGACGTGATGCTGCCCGGCATCGACGGTTGGGAAATCATGCGGGCGTTGCGTGCGCGGTGCGATCTGCGGGTGATTTTCCTGACCGCGCGCGATCAGGTCAGCGACCGCATTCGCGGTCTCGAACTCGGCGCCGACGACTACCTGGTCAAACCGTTTTCGTTTACCGAGCTGGTGCTGCGCGTTCGCACGCTGTTGCGCCGTGGCGTGATCCGCGAGAGCGACGTGTTCGAAGTCGCCGACCTCAAGCTCGACGTATTACGCCGCCGGGTCACGCGCGAGGGCGTCGACATTGCGCTGACCAACAAGGAGTTCATGCTGCTGCATCTGCTGGTGCGCCGCGAGGGCGAAGCGCTGTCACGCTCGCAGATCGCATCGGAGGTGTGGGACATGAACTTCGATAGCGACACCAACGTGGTCGACGTGGCGATCAAGCGCTTGCGCGCGAAGGTCGATCACCCGTTCGGGAAGAAGCTGATTCACACGGTGCGCAGCATCGGCTACACGTTCGGCGACGGCGCATGAAACGCTGGACCGAACGCTCGCTGATCGCGCGCACCACGTTGCTGTTCGCGCTGATCGCCTGCGCGGTGATCGGCTCGCTCGGCGCGTATTTCTATCATTCCGCCGAAGTCTCGCTGCAACGCCGCGCCGACGTCGTGCTGAGCGGCCGTGTCGAGCATTTCAGCCGCATCGTGCACGACCTTTATTCGGTTAGCGAATTAAAAAAGCGCCCGCTGCTGTTCGAGACGATGCTCGGCGCGGAAGAGGACGTGCTGATCTTCCGGCGGCCGGGCGAAGCGCCGTTCGTCGACGTGAATCCGGGCAGGTTCGCGGTGCCTGATCTACCGGCCGGCCCGGCGGGCAATCCGCCGGGTGCCGCCGACATGCGTCAGACGCGCCTCTCCGACGGCGTGCCGGTGCATTGGGCGTTTGCGACCGCGACAGCGCGCGAGGATGGCGCCGAAGTCGAGGTGATCGCAGGCCATCCGATGACGCACGAAATGCGCATGCTGGCCGAATACCGCAACCGCATCGTGCTGGCGACGCTGAGCGGCATGCTGGCCGCGACGCTGCTCGCTTACGGCGTGCTGCGCCGCGCGCTGCGACCGGTTCGCGAGATCGCCACGCGGGCCGCGCAAATCAGTCCGACGAACCTGGCGGTCCGGCTCGACGACGAAGCGGCGCCGGTGGAACTGCGTCAACTCACACACGCGTTCAACGCGATGCTCGATCGTCTCGCCGACGGCTATCAACGCCTGCAGCAGTTTTCCGCCGATCTCGCGCACGAGATTCGCACGCCGGTCGGCGCGCTGGTCGGCCAAACCCAGGTGGCGCTCGCCCAGCCGCGCGAAGCCGACGAATATCAGCAACTGCTCGAATCGAATCTCGAGGAGTTGAATCGCCTGAGCCATATCGCGGAGAACATCCTGTTTCTCGCGCATGCGGATCATGCGGCGTTGTCGATCGAGCGGCAGCCGGTCGATCTGCATGGCGAGCTCATCAGGATCGCCGACTATTTCGAAGGCCTGGCCGACGAACGCGGGATGCGTTTCGAAGTCGACGCGGCGGGCGTCGCGTCTGCGAATCCGATGCTGTGCCGCCGCGCCATCAACAATCTGGTCGTCAACGCGGTGCGTTACGGCGCGGGCGACACGATCGTGCGCCTGCGCGGCGCGCAGGACGAAGCAGGCGCGCTGGTGACGGTCGAAAACGAGGGCGAGCCGATTCCCGCCGTGCAACTCGACCGGCTGTTCGACCGCTTCTATCGCGGCGACGCGGCGCGCAGCGCGCTCACCGAATCGAACGGACTCGGGCTCGCGATCGTGAAGGCGATCATGCATCTGCATGGCGGCAGTGCGCGCGTGGTGTGTCCGCTGCCAGGCGTCGTGCGCTTCGAGCTGCGCTTTCCGGGTGCGTGACTTGCTAGCGGGGTAGGTCCGGCGCAGCCTCAGCCGACGCCGCCTATACTTTTCAAAGCGCTTTGAAAGGACCGTTCGCTGCCGAACTCACCAGGAGTCGCATCATGGTCAAGCTCGCTTTGTATGTCCGTCTGGAAGCCAAGCCCGGTAAGGAAAAGGAAGTCGAGGCGTTTCTGCTCGGCGGCCTGCCGCTCGTCGAGCAGGAGCCGGCCACCGCCGCGTGGTTCGGTCTGAAGCTCGGTCCGTCGACGTACGCCATTTTCGATGCGTTCGAAGACGAAGCCGGCCGCGACGCGCATCTGAACGGCAAGGTCGCGGCCGCGTTGATGGAGAAGGCGGGCGAGCTGTTCGCGTCGCCACCGAGCATCGTCAAGCTGGATGTGCTCGCGGCCAAACTGCCGGGCTGAGGTTGAGCGTTGCGTTGGCGTGGTGAACGCCTGACGCCGGCGAGCGTTACTTCGCCGCCGCGTCCGCCCCCGGCTGCGCCTCGTAGTGCGCGCGCTTTTCCTCGTACATCAGCAGGTCGGCGTGCTGCACGCCCGCTTCCAGCCGATCGCCGCGCTGGCAGGTTGCCGCGCCCATCGAGAAGCTCCCACAGCGATACCGGCGAATGCTCGAAGAGCCCGCGCGCGTATTCTTCCGCTTGCGCGACGCGGCGCCGCGCACCTTCGAGCTCGGTGATGTCTTCGGTCGACACCAGCACGCGGTCCCAGCGTTCCTCGTGAGCGGGCAGCACCGCGCCTTTCAGCAGTACGTCGAGGCGCCGTCCATCGAGCGTGTAGTTGACCGTGTGGCTCGTGAAGTTCGACTGTCCGGCCCACAGCTGGCACAGCTCTTCGAGGTGCGTTTTCAGCATGTCGTCGCGCAACACCGAGGCGAGATTGCTCGTCAGCGTGTCGAAATCGGCGGCCTCGAATTGCGTGAGCGTCTGGCGATTGACCTTGATCACGCGGATGCGATGAGCGCATTCGGCGACGCGGCGCGGGTCTTCGGCGAAATGGGCGCGCAGATCGGTCACGCCGGTGAAGCGCAGGCGGCGACCGAGGTCCGCTATTTCTGATCGTCGCGCGCCGCGCGCGTGCCGATGTACTCGTACTCCTCGGTATTGAGCCGCGACATGCGCAGTTCGACCGCGCTGCGGTGATACGAGTACGCGATGCGCCGGATCTCGAGCAGCGGCGCGCCGACTTCGACGCCTAGTTGAGTGCTTTCGAGCTCATTGGCGAGCGCAACGCTCACATGCTCATCGGTCTCGACCACGTTGATGCCGAAACCGTCCTGATAGAAGTTGTACAGTGTGTTCGGCCGGTTGCGCAGCTTGCTTTCCGTCAAGCCGGGAAACAGCGCTTCGGGCACGGTGATATGTTCGATCAGCACGGTCTTGCCGTGCAGCGCGAGCCCGTTGACGAACTGCAGAACGCGCGCGCCGGTGTCGATGCCGAGCGCGGCGGCCGCCTCGCGCGAGGCACGCGCCTTCCTGAACCCGATCAGCGTGACGATCGGGTAGGCCTTGTCGCCGTCGCGCCGCACGATGCGAAAGAAGCGGAAGAAGTGCCGGTCGCGCTGATGCATCGCCACGAACGTTCCGAGCCCCTGATGACGGATCAGAATGTTCTCGGCGCACAGTTCGTCGATGGCTTTGCGCAGCGTGCCGATCGACACGCCGAAGCGTTCGGCGAGGCGCTTTTCCGAAGGAATGCATTCGCCGCCTTTCCATTCGCCGGCCGCGAGCGCCGCGAGAATCGCGCTCTTGACCTCCTTGTACCGTGTGCCTCCCACTGCGGGCGCATTGATCGCGAGCGTGCTCATGAAAACCTCTGGGATACGCGAGTCGTGCCGCTCGCCGGGGTTGAACCTGCCCTGATTCTAAACGACCAGGTCATCTAATCCATCTGGATGAATCGTATGTTGTCGGTGAATCGCGACAACAGCCCGGTTCTCGCCCAGTCGTCTAACACATATATATGACCTAGTTGACATTGGGTAAGTCGCCGCCTAATATCGATTCACCGCGGCGCACCTGGCTGCGCTGCCCGGGCGGCACCCTCACCGCATTCAAACTACGAATGGAGACGCTCATGAGCAATCCCACGGCAGACATCAACGACACCGCAGCGGGCGCGTCGGCGCCGCGCAGAACGATCCACATCGTGCTGCACGAGGCGAAAGACACGGTCGGCGTGGCGGTGGTCGAGGGCATCAAGGCGGGCACGCTGCTCAACGCATGGATCATGGACGACGACGAAATCGTCACCGTGCCGGCGAAGCAGGACATTCCGATCGGTCACAAGATCGCGCTGAAGGACATGGCCGTTGGCGACACGGTGTTCAAGTACGGCGTCGACATCGGCAAGGTGGTCGCGCCGATCAAGGCCGGCGAGCACGCCCACGTGCACAACATCAAGACGAAGCGCTGGTAGGCCGAGCAGCGCCGCGCTCGACGGCATGATGCTGCCGTTCGGCGGCGCGAAAGGCGCGATGCTGGCGCTGGTGGTCGAACTGCTGGCCGCGCGCGCTGAGCGGCGCGAACTTCGGCTACGAAGCGGGCTCGTTCCTGACCGAGGAGGGCGAGCGCTCGCGCATCGGCCACCTGTTCTGGGTGATCGACCCGGGCGCGCTGGCCGGCGACGACGCGTATCTGTCGCGTGTCGAGGCGCTGATCGAGATGATGCTGATGGATGACGACGTGCGCCTGCCCGGTTATCGCCGGGAGCAGCTTGCGCAGGCGGCGTACGAGGAGGGCGTCGAAATTCCGGATGCGCTGATCGCGCAACTGGAGGGCCGCGCTTAAACGAGCGTCCCAGCGCACCCGACCCATCTCACCCGACTGGACACGCCGTCGAAAAAAGCGCATAGCTGAAAGCGAAACCGAAACTATCGGTGCGCCGGATAGTTTTGCTCGCAAATCGCGATTTCCCTTGTGAGGCAGGTGCGAATACGATGGTCGGTATCGTATGAGCAGCGCGTATGACGCGCGCTTCG
This sequence comes from Paraburkholderia sp. 32, assembly GCF_050435345.1. NCBI lineage: Bacteria > Pseudomonadati > Pseudomonadota > Betaproteobacteria > Burkholderiales > Burkholderiaceae > Paraburkholderia > Paraburkholderia sp. 32. The sequence continues at coordinate 2,797,441 of NZ_JBNDKD010000001.1, read as the reverse complement.
GCCCACCAGAAGCAACGACGGAGATGGCCATGGAGCACCACGCCCGCACGCAGAACGAACGGCTCGATGTCAAGACCACCACCTGCTACATGTGCGCGTGCCGCTGCGGCATCCGCGTGCATCTGCGCGACGGCGAGGTGCGCTATATCGACGGCAATCCGGAGCATCCGCTCAATCAGGGCGTCATCTGCGCGAAGGGTGCCTCCGGCATCATGAAGCAGTACTCGCCCGCGCGCCTTACGCAGCCTTTGATGCGCAAGGCCGGCGCGCAGCGCGGCAGCGCGCAGTTCGAGCCGGTCTCGTGGGACACCGCGTTCGACGTGCTCGAAAAGCGTCTCGCCGCGATTCGCTCGAGCGATCCGAAGAAGTTCGCGCTGTTCACGGGCCGCGACCAGATGCAGGCGCTGACCGGCCTGTTCGCCAAACAGTTCGGTACGCCGAACTATGCGGCGCACGGCGGCTTTTGCTCGTCGAACATGGCGGCCGGCATGATCTATACGATCGGCGGTTCGTTCTGGGAATTCGGCGGACCGGATCTCGACAGCGCGAAGCTGTTCTTCATGATCGGCACCGCGGAAGATCATCATTCGAATCCGCTGAAGATCGCGATTGCGAAGTTCAAGCGCGCGGGTGGCCGCTTCATCGCGATCAATCCGATCCGCACCGGCTATGCGGCGATCGCCGACGAATGGGTGCCGATCAAGCCGGGCACCGACGGCGCGCTGTTCATGGCGTTCCTGCACGAACTGATCGCCGCCGACGCGTGGGATCACGAGTTCGTGCAGCGCTACACGAACGCGGCGGAGCTGATCGATCTCGACGAAGCGAGCGAAAACTTCGGTTTGTTCGTGCGCGATCCCGAACGGGCCGAAGGCAATCCGCTGTTTCCGCAGAATCATCTGTGGTGGGACCCGGCCACCCAGCGCGCGGTGCCGCATCATGCGAGCGGCGTGAGGCCCGCGCTCGATGGCCGTTACACGCTCGACAACGGCAAGCCGGTCACGCCGTCGTTTGCATTGCTGCGCGAGCGCGTCGCCGAGTGCACGCCCGAATGGGCGGCGGCGATCACCGGCATCGCGGCCGAGACGATCCGGCGGCTCGCCGGCGAGATGATCGAGACGGGCCGCCGGCACCGCATCACGCTGCCGATCCGCTGGACCGACGCGTGGGGCGAAACGCACGAGACGGTCACGGGCAACCCGGTCGCTTTTCATGCGATGCGCGGGCTCGCCGCGCATTCGAACGGCTTTCAGTCGATCCGCGCGCTCGCCGTGCTGATGTCGCTCCTGGGCACGATCGACCGGCCCGGCGGCTTTCGTCACAAGTCGCCGTTTCCGCGCGCGGTGCCGCCATCGGCGAAACCACCGAACGACCCCGCCGCGGTGAAGCCCAATACACCGCTTGCGACGGGCCCGCTAGGCTGGCCCGCCGCGCCCGAGGATCTGTTCATCGACGAACACGGCGCTCCGGTGCGCATCGACCGGGCGTTCTCGTGGGAATATCCGCTCGCGGTGCACGGCGTCATGCACAGCGTGATCACCAACGCGTGGCGCGGCGATCCGTATCCCATCGACACGCTGATGATTTTCATGGCCAACATGGCGTGGAATTCGTCGATGAACACGATGAAGGTGCGCGAGATGCTCGCCGACAAACACGCGAACGGCGACTACAAGATTCCGTTTCTCGTCGTGTGCGACGCGTTCCAGTCGGAGATGACCGCGTTCGCCGATCTGATCCTGCCGGACACGACTTACCTCGAACGTTACGACGCGATGTCGATGCTCGACCGGCCGATCTCCGAGTTCGACGGCCCCGTCGATTCGGTGCGTGTACCGGTCGTGCCGCCGACCGGCGAATGCAAGCCGTTCCAGGAAGTGCTGATCGAACTGGCGTCGCGCCTGAGGTTTCCGGCGTTCACCAATGCGGATGGCGGCCGGCGCTTTCGCGACTATCCGGACTTCATCGTCAATCACACCACGTCGCCCGATTCCGGCGTCGGCTTTCTGATCGGCTGGCGCGGCAAGGATGGCGACAAGGCGCTCGTCGGCGAGCCGAATCCGAATCAATGGGAGCAGTACGCGAAGAACAACTGCGTATTCCATTACCGCTTGCCCGAGACCTTGCAGTACATGCGCAACTGCAACGGACCGTATCTCGACTGGGCGGTCAAAAACGGTTTCCGCAAATTCAGCGAACCGATTCTGATCCAGCTTTACTCGGACGTGATGCAGAAGTTCAGGCTCGCCGCGCAAGGACGCACGAGCGGCCGGCAGCCGCCCGACCATCTGCGCGCGCGCGTCGACAGGTACTTCGATCCGCTGCCGTTCTGGTACGCACCGCTCGAAAGCGCGGCGACGGATCTCGCGCGATTCCCGCTCGCCGCGGTCACCCAGCGGCCGATGGCGATGTATCACTCGTGGGATTCGCAGAACGCGTGGCTGCGGCAGATTCATGGGGAAAACTACCTTTATGTGAATCCGAAAACGGCGAGCGCGAACGGCATCGCCGACGGCAGCTGGATCTACGTCGAATCGCAATGGGGCCGCGTTCGCTGTATGGCGCGCTACAGCGAGACCGTCGAACCGGGCACCGTATGGACGTGGAACGCGATCGGCAAAGCGGCGGGCGCATGGAATCTCGGTCCGGACGCGAACGAATCGCAGCGCGGCTTCCTGCTCAATCACCTGATCACCGACGAACTGCCGGGCTGCGACGAGGCACCCGCGCGCATGTCGAACTCCGATCCGGTGACGGGCCAGGCCGCCTGGTACGACGTGCGCGTGCGCATCTATCCGGCCGAAGCCGACGCGCGGCACACGCTGCCGCAGTTCGAGGCGATGCCCGAATTGCCCGGCGCGGTTGCACAGAAGAGTGTGGTGTCGCGCATCGTCCAGACCTATTTCGCGGGACGCGGAGAATTCGCGGCTCGCCTGCGCGGGACGTTGCGCCGCGCCGAACATAACGGCGACGACCGCTAAAGCCACGGCAAGGAGCTTGCAATGACCCAGATGGCGCTGGTGATCGATCTGAACGTATGCGTGGGATGCCAGGCGTGCGTGACGAGCTGCAAGGAGTGGAACACGTCAGGCGAATCGGGCAGCCTCGCCGATTTCAATCCGTACGACGCGGACCCGTCCGGCACGTTCTTCAACCGCGTGCAGAGTTTCGAAGCGGGCAGTTTCCCCGATACGGAGATGATCCATTTCCCGAAGTCGTGCCTGCATTGCGAGGACCCGCCGTGCGTGCCGGTGTGTCCCACGGGCGCGAGCTACAAGCGCAAGGAAGACGGTCTCGTGCTGGTCGATTTCGATCGCTGCATCGGCTGCAAGTATTGCGCGTGGGCGTGCCCGTACGGCGCGCGCGAACTCGACGAAGCGCGCAAGGAGATGACCAAGTGCACGCTGTGCGTCGATCGCATTCATGACGAGCATCTGTCCGAGCGCGATCGCAAGCCGGCCTGCGTGCTCGCATGTCCGACATCCGCGCGGCTGTTCGGCGATATCCACGATCCGGAGTCGGTGGTGTCGCAAGCGATCCGCGAGCGCGGCGGCTATCAGTTGATGCCGGAGTGGGGCACGCGCCCCGCGAATCACTATTTGCCGCGCGTGCCGATCACGTCCGCGAGTTGCGGCGGCGACGGGTGCTCGTGCAAATCGTCAGGAACGACCACCGGCGATGCCACGCACACGCCGGGCTCGCCCGACTCGCAGCTCGAGGGGCAGCTCGCGCATGGCGAAGTGCATCTCGCGTCGATCGCGAAGCGCATTTGAACGACAACGAGGCCATACGATGAATCCGGCTTTTTCCGTAGTCTTCCTGACCACGCTGAGCGGCGCGGCGCAGGGGCTGTTGATCGCGCTCGTCGGCGTCGAGAGTGCGGCGTGCCTGGGCGTCGTTGCGCAACCCGCCGCCACCGCGTTCTACGTGAGCGGCGCAGCGCTCGCGGTGCTGCTGGGCGGTCTTGGTCTGATCGCGTCGTTCTTCCATCTGGGCCATCCGGAACGCGCGTGGCGCGCGATCGCGATGTGGCGCACCTCGTGGCTGTCGCGCGAATGCCTGTGCCTGCCGGCGTTTCTGGCGTGCGCGTTCCTGTATGGCGTCGCGCACTGGCTCGGCTCGCCGTGGTCGCTCGCGCTCGGCTGGCTCGGTGTGCTCGCGAGCGCCGCGCTGTTCGTCTGCTCCGCGATGATCTATGCGTGCCTGCGCTTTCTGCAGGAGTGGGCGACGCCGCTGACGCTGGTGAACTTCGTGCTGCTCGGCTGCGCATCGGGCTTGACGCTCGCGACCGCACTGAGCGCATGGTTCGCGCCCGCGCTGACGGCGGGACTGGCGGTCTGCGCGTGCCTGCTGACGCTCGCCGGTTGCGCGAGCCGCTACGCGTCGCTCATGCGCAATGCGCGCTTGCGGCCGAAATCGACGGTGCAGAGCGCAACGGGCATCCGCAATCCGAAGCTCGTGCAGGTGTCACGAGGCTTCACCGCCGGTGCGTTCAATTTGCGCGAGTTCTTTCACGGCAAATCGGCGCGGACGTTGCGTGGCGTCAAATGGGGCTTTCTCGTGGGTGCGTTCGTCGTGCCGGTCGTGTTGATCGTGCTGGGCGCGGGGCTGCGTTCGCCTGGCGGGTCGTTCGGCTTGCTGGCCGCGGCTTGTCTCGTGCAGTATGCGGGGCTCGTGGCGGAGCGCTGGTTTTTCTTCGCGGAGGCGAAGCATCCGCAGAATCTTTACTACGCGAGGGTGGGGTGAGGCATAGCCTTCAACGAGCGCGTTCGGCCTGGGTGCCAGCGCGCTCGTCGCCTCACACTACCCGCACGCCCCCACCTCCCCACACGCAGTACAAAAATCGCAGCCGTCCTTGCGAATCACCGCATTCGCGCCGCACGAAGCGCATTTGCGTCCGAGCATCGTGTGCAGTCCTTGCGTGCCGTTCGGCTGCAGCAAGGTGTCGCCGCTATCCGCTGGATTCGGACGGATGCCGAAATCGGCGGACAGCGCCATGTCGGTTTTCATGTGCCCGCGCGGCAAACGCGCGAGCATCCGCGACGCGACCTGATTGCCCTCGGCGTCGAGAAAGCCGCGTCGATACAGGATTTGCTGGATCGCGAACGCGAGCGCCGCCACTTCGGAATCGTGCCAGCGCGGCGCGCGATGACCGTCGAGACGCTGCACGTCGCCAAGCCGCACCTGTCCGCGATCCCATGACACCTTGCGCATATCCTGCAGATTGCGCGCAACGAAGCCGCCGCGCGCGGCCAGCGACAGCGAACGCATCGTCGCGGTGATCCACTGCTGCGACTCGTCGCGCTGACCGGTCGGAATGAAGAACTCGATCGGCCGCTCGATCGTCACGTCCTCGCCGCCGAGCCGCCCCGTCACCTCGATGAAGGACGCCGCGACATACAGCGACTTCTTGCCCGCCTGGGTCAGATACTCGACCTTCTCGATGATCGCCGGCAACTCGCCTCTGGGCCGATGATCGATCGCGATACGCAGCGGGTCCTGGTCCATCTCGGCGAGCGTGTCGTCGGCCTGCGCGGGCGTCACGCTCAGCACCGCGCCGAGCGTGTCGTTGGGGCGATAGGTGGCAAGGCCCTTCAGCCCGCTTTTCCATGCATCGAAGTAGAGGCTTTCGAACGCGTCGAACGGATAGTCGGCTGGCACGTTGACGGTCTTCGAGATCGACGTGTCGACGTATGGCTGGACCGCCGCCATCATGTCGAGATGGTCGCGCGCCGACATCTGCAGCGCGCTGACGAAATAGTCGGGTAGCCGGCTCACGTCGCCGCCGAGCTCGCGATAGAGCCGGTACGCGTAGTCCTCGACGTCGAACGATTCGCGGCCGCCGTCGGCCATCACTTTCACGCGCGTATAAGTCCACGAGAACGCCGGCTCGATGCCGTTCGACGCGTTGTCGGCGAACGCGAGGCTCACGGTGCCGGTCGGCGCGATCGACAGCAGGTGGCTGTTGCGAATGCCGTCGCGGCGGATCGCCTGCTGAATGTCATCGGGCAGGCGCGACGCGAACGTGCCGGCTTCCAGATAGCGCGCGGCGTCGAACAGCTCGAACGCGCCGCGCTCCTTCGCGAGTTCGACCGATGCGCGATACGCCTCGTCACGCATCAGCCGCGCGATGCGCACCGCGAAATCGCGGCCTTCCTGCGAGTTGTAGCGCAGGCCCATCATCACGAGCGTATCGCCGAGGCCGGTGAAGCCGACGCCGATGCGCCGCTTCGCGCGCGATTCGTCGTATTGCTGCGGCAGCGGCCACAGCGTGACGTCGAGCACGTCGTCGAGAAAACGCACCTGCGTGCGGGTGCGCCGCGCGAGGCCGTCCCAGTCGAACGACGGCTGGCGGCCCTGCAACTGCGCAAACGGATCGACGACGAAGCGCGTCAGATTGAGCGGCCCCAGATTGCAGCAGCCGTACGCGGGCAGCGGCTGCTCGCCGCACGGATTGGTGGCGCGGATCGTTTCGACGGCGCGCAGATTGTTGTCCTCGTTCATCCGCGAGATGAACACGATGCCGGGCTCGGCGACGTCGTACGTCGAGCGCATGATGCGGTCCCAGATCGCGCGCGCCGGGTGTTCGCTGTAGACCCACAGGCCGTCTTCGCGCTGCCGCACGTCGCCGGCCGCGCGCAGCGCCGGCGACGGCTCGGCGCGATGGACCAGTTGCCACGGCTCGTCGTTTTCGACCGCGCGCATGAACTCGTCGGTGACGCTGACCGACACGTTGAAGTTGTTCCAGCGTCCCTTCGAATGCTTGGCCTCGATGAATTCGAGCAGGTCGGGGTGGTCGCAGTCGAGCACCGCCATCTGCGCGCCGCGCCGCGAGCCCGCGCTTTCGACGGTACGGCACGACGCGTCGAACACGTCCATGTAGCTGCACGGACCCGAGGCGGCCGAACTCGTGGTGTGAACGCGCGCGCCCTTCGGCCGGATCGCGGAGAAGTTGTAGCCGACGCCGCCGCCGCGCCGCATCGTTTCGGCCGCCTGCAGCAGCGCCACGTAGATGCCGGGCAAGCCCTGTTCATCGACGCCCTGGATCGAATCGCCAACCGGCTGCACGAAGCAGTTGATCAGCGTCGCGGCGATGCCGCTGCCCGCCGCGCTCATGATGCGGCCCGCGCCGAGCGCGCCGTGGCGCATGTTGTCGACGAACTGTTCCTCGACCGACGCGCGCATCTCGGGCTGCTCGGCCTCGGCGACGCCGCGCGCGACGCGGCGATATACATCGTCGGCCGATTGCTCGTCGCCTTTCGCATACTTTTCGAGCAGCACGTCGAGAGAGAACTGCTGCGGCGGGATTAGCAAAGCGGGAGGAGCGGAGGAGGCGGGAGGCGTGGAAGCGGCGTTGGCCGCGCGGGTTTGCGGCGTGTCTTCTGCCATGATCGGCCCTCAAACGGCGTCGCGGCGGGCGCGGCGCGGTGGTGGAAGGCGCGCGGCCGGCACCGGATAGCGAGCCGGCGGTCGGGCGGGCGCAACGAGTCCACCTTAACGCACGAGGCGCGGGGCGGCAACCGGCAGCGGGGCCGGCGCGGCGCCGCATCGTGCGATGCCGCGGCCGCCGGGCACGCGCTCGCTAAGGGCACGTGGGCAGTAGGGAGATCGCCCCCGGAACAACGGGTTGAAAACCGCGCTTAGTGCGCGGGACTCGGGAACGTTCCGTGCGTCAGGCCGCTTCAAGCAGCGGTTCGAGGATTTCCGCGCAGATCATGGCGGACGCATTCGACGGCGCCGGGCGCTCGGCCGGCTTGAACACCGGGTCACCGCGACGGATCTTGCGGCGCGACACCGCGCAGGTGCCGGAAGAATGCGCCGAGCGACGGCGCCAGCGCTGCTCACCGTAGTGGCAGCGGCCCGGCTCGACCCAGCGGATCACCAGCGTCGTGTCGGAGCTCTCGAGAATTTCGATGCGTACGCCATTGCTACCGTCGAGGGGGATGGACTCCAGGGTCATCATCGGCTCCGTGTTGTGGAGTGCCGAATGTAGTCCCGCGCGCGCCGGATAGCTATTGTGTCACCGTTGAAACACCGTTCCGGAATTAGCAATAATCAGACTTGACATTAGCGATTCGCCGAAATGACAGGCGTTGCAAGCATTTTTTATGTGATTTTTTAATAAGGCATATTTTTGCAACGCTGTGTTGCCTGTGGCGCGACGGGGAGGGCGGCCGGGAAAGAGGCGGCAACGCTTCCTTTAAGATGTCGAATGTCGGGCGGCGAACTGAGCCGTCAGTGTAGCGGGTTTGAATTTTTCAGGTCGGCTCGCGCGCACACCGTTCAAAAACACAAGAGTTCACATGATTCCACGCCCTCCAGCCCCTCCCAACTCTCCCGAAGCGTCGTCCGTCGCCGCCGAGCGCCTGAAAAAGCAGAAGGCCGCATCGATCGTGCTCTATATCGGTCTCGCGCTGCTCGCATTGTGGGTGGTGCGCGATTTCATCGTGGTGGTGGCGTGGGCCGGGGTCGTCGCGATCGCGCTGTGGCCGCTGCTGCACAAGGTGGCGGGCAGCCACTGGTTCAAGGGGCGCGCGACCTTGCTCGCGACGGTCTTCACGCTGGTGATCGCCGTGCTCGTGCTGCTGCCGGTCGGGCTCGGCATCGCCCAGGCGCTGCGCGAGGCGCACGATCTGAACGACTGGTTCCGCAGCGTGCAGGAGAACGGCATCGCGCTGCCGGACTTCATCAACCGTCTGCCTTTCGGCGTGCAGCAGATCACTTCCTGGTGGCAGGCCAATCTTGCTCAGCCGCTGCGCGACTCGGCCGCGATGAAAGGCTTGCACAGCAATACGGTGATGACGCTCGGCCGGCATTTCGGCGCGCGCGCCGCGCATGCGGCAATGGTGTTCGCGTTCATGCTGGTCACGCTGTTCGTGATTTTTCAGGCGGGGCCGCGGCTGTCCGGCTCGCTGCTGAAGGCCGCGCGACGCGGTTTCGGCGATAGCGGCGCGGACCTCGTCGCGCATATGGGTACCGCGGTGCGCGGCACTGTGTCAGGGTTGATCGTGGTCGGCGTCGGCGAAGGCCTGTTGCTTGGCGTCGCCTACTTCGTGACCGGGCTGCCGCATGCGGCGCTGCTCGGCTTCGTCACGGCGATCGCCGCGATGCTGCCGTTCTGCGCGCCGATCGTGTTCGGTCTCGCGGCACTGTGGCTGCTCGTGCAGGGCTCGATGGTCGCGGCGGCCGGGCTGCTGGTATTCGGCGCGGTCGTCGTGTTCGTCGCCGAGCACTTCGTGCGGCCGGTGCTGATCGGCAACTCGACGCGCCTGCCGTTTCTGCTCGTGCTGTTCGGCATTCTCGGCGGCGCGGAGACGTTCGGGCTGCTAGGGATTTTCATCGGCCCCGCGTTGATGACGGTGCTGATGGTGCTGTGGACCGATCTCGTGGAGTAGCGCGGGCGTCGAGGGCCGCGGGGCTGGGCGGCCGTGCGCCTCGCGTGCCGCGCCGACTCAAGGGCGCTGATTCGACGGATGCTCCTGCGCCGGCGGCTTCACGCAGCCGAGCGTGTATTTGAGCGCGGCGGGCAACAGCGCGCTCCACACGTCCCACGTGTGGCCGCCGTCGATGATGCGCAGCGCCGCCGGATTGCCCGCGAGCCGCAGATGCGTGTACAGCAGCGAGGCGTCGGCCTGGATGTCGAGGTCGTCGTCGCCGGATGCGATGAACATCGGTAGGCGATACGCCTGGCTCATGTAGCGGTCCCACTGCGCCGGATAGTTGAGCTCGTGCCACACGCGCGGATCGAACTGGCGCTCGCCGAACACGCCGACCCGCCGCGCCGCCGACGCGCGCGGCGGCTCGTTCGCGTAGATCGCCGGACTGAGCAGCAGCGCGCCGCAAAACATCTCGGGCTGCGTCAGCGCGTAGCGCAGCGCGCCGAAGCCGCCCATCGACACACCGCCGATCATCCGGCCTCCGCGCTGCGTCGCGACCGCGTAGTGCGTTTCGATCTCGGGCAGCAGATCGTCGAAGAACGCGCTCTCCATCTTTTCCTTGCGGTCGACGTACCAGTCCGTGCCGCCTTGGGGCATCACGATGACGACCGGGGCAATCTCCTTGCGCTCGATCAGCGTGTCCGCGGCGTTCTGCAAATGACCTTGCGTGAGCCAGTCGTTGGCGTCGCCGTTATTGCCGTGCAGCAGGTAGAGCACCGGCAGGCGCGGACCGTCCGCGCGATAGCCGCCCGGCAGGTAGATCGTGTAGTTCCAGTCGCGGCCGAGCGCATCGGAATGGAAGCTGCGGCTCGCGACCGTGCTCGCGAATGCGGGCGCGCCGACGGCGCAGGCAAGCAGTGCGAGGGCGAAACTGAGGAATCGACGCATGTCAGTAGGGAAGGACGGCGGGCGCGGGACTCGCGCGCGGCCGTCATGCTATCAGCATTGGCGCCAGATTTGAGATGGAAAGTGGCGCAGAGAAGGACGGCGCTTTATGCGCGCAAAGTTCTTCGGGCGCCAAGGGGACGTCAAGTGCCCCGAAAATCGCGACGCGTCAGGGACGCGCTCGAAGGGCGCTCGAAACGTTGCCGAAAAGTTCTTCAGCCCGACGTCCGCAGCCGCCCGTCCACGAGCCGCCCGACGACCCGCTTCAGCGGTTCCACGGCCAACGCGACGGCAAACAGCGCGCCGACCGCGGCCGCATCGGCGAGCAGTCCGAGCGGATAGTTCAGGTAACCATCGGTCGCCGCGTAGAGCACCGAGTCGATCACCAGCGAAATCACCGCGCCGGCAATGAAGCACAGCAAACCCTGACGCCCGATCGCGCCGACCCACGGCAGCCGCCGCGCGACCTTCTTCGCCCAGCCGAGCTCGACCAGATTGGCGACGAGCCACGCGATCGCGAGGAAGTTCCCAGCGCGCAGGTAGGACAGGTTCTGCTTGAGGCTCGCGGCAAGTGGCGCATGCAGCAGAACGAGCTTGTAGTACGCGGCGCCCACGACCACCACGAACGCCAGCACGCTGACGAGCCATCCGGATCGATGCGCGCTGGTGCGCTGATACACCGGCTGGCAGCGCGCGAGCACGCCGAGCACGAACATCAGTTGCCACGCGAACGGGTTGAAGTCCCAGTGCATGTCGGGCGCGGCGGGAAGGTACTGGCTGACCGCCGGTGCGCCGGCCCACAGCGCGACGCTGCCGGCGACCAGCAGCCAAGGCTTGCTGCGCGCGAGCGGCAGGATCGCGGGCACCAGCAGCGCGAAGAACGCGTACATCGGCAGCACGGACGCGAGGTACGGCTGGCGGCGTAGCAGCACGATGTCGCGCAGCGCGGCAAGCGGCGTGTCGATCAGGTCGTCGAGATCGGTCGTGGCGAGATTCGGCCCGTCGATGCTGAATGCGGTTAGCACCGCGCTGACCAGCAACATCAGCCCGGCGGTGACGAGAAACGCGCGATAGATCTCGAACGAGCGGCGCAGGAAGCGGCCGCGCGCGATCGTCTCATTGCGCCGCTCGGCGAGCGTCGCATAGGCGGTGGCGGTCGCGAAGCCGCCGAGGAACACGAATACTTCGGCGGCATCGCACAGCGCGTACGCGTGCAGCGTCACGCGCGACAGAATGCTGCCGCCGATGTGATCGACGACGATGATCAGCAGAACCAGTCCGCGGAAAAAGTCGAGCTCGATCAGGCGGGAAGATGACTTGGCCATTGTTTGCGTCAAAAGCAGCCCCGTGCGACGGCGCGCTGATCCAGCGCGGCGGGCGTCTCACAAGGCTTTTTAATATGGGATTGGGTGCTGCGGCGGTGAGGTGATCCGTGCTGGCGTCGCCTGCGGCCCATCTCGCCACGCTCGACCGGTATCGCAAGGCGGCCGTGTCAGCGGGCTGTGAAGATGACCTTCGCTGTGACGCCGAGTTCCGTTGCATCGCAGCAAGGCGCAGGATTATATTTCTTTTCATGACAATGACGCAGCGAGACGGGCAGCAGCGGCTGCTGTTTACCTGAAGCGCCGTTACGAAAAAAGAGGCAGCAACACGCAGTGGAGAATTAGCAACATTCTCGATGCTTGGCGCATCCACTCATGGACGCCCGGACGATGTCATGTGAGGATTTCCGGAAAAGCGCAGCCATTGGAGCAGTCTTCAGAACTGCTGGAAAAGTGACGAGAATAAAGAGCAAAGAGAACAAAGCGGCCGGATCGAGTTGTCCTATCACTCGCGGTGCAGGGAGATCATCATGAACAAGCAAGTGTTCGCGCTGGCTGTCTCCATTGCTGCGTCTGCCGTTCTTGCCGCGCCTGCCGCCGCGCAGACTAGCGTCACGCTGTACGGCGTGATCGACGAAGGCATCAACTACACGAACAATGTCGGCCACGGCCATGTTTATGAACTCGCCAGCGGTCTTGCGCAGGGAAGCCGCTGGGGCCTGAAGGGCTCCGAAGATCTCGGCGGCGGCCTGAAGGCGATCTTCCAGCTCGAGAATGGTTTCGATCTGAATTCCGGGCGGCTCGGGCAGGGCGGCCGCCTGTTCGGCAGGCAGGCTTTCGTCGGACTCAGTTCAGAGGCGTACGGCACGCTGACGTTCGGCCGGCAATACGACTCGGTCGTCGATTATCTCGCGCAGACCACGGCCAACGGCAACTGGGGCGGCGAGCTGTTCTCGCATCCGTACGACAACGACAACACCGACAACACGTTCCGCCTCGACAACACCGTCAAGTACACGACCCCGTCGATCTCGGGCTTCCAGTTCGGCGGCACCTACAGCTTCAGCAACGACACGAACTTCGCCAACAATCGCGCCTACAGCTTCGGCGGCCAGTACACGTACGGCGGGCTGCTGGTCGCGGCCGCCTATCTGCAGGCCGACAATCCGGGCAACGGCTCGAACGGGGCGATCACCGCGAACGACGCCGGCTTCGTCGCGACGCGCCTGCGCGTGTTCGGCGGCGGCATCACCTATACGTTCGGACCGGCGACGGCGGGCTTCGTCTATAGCAACTCGAACTACCTGGAGCCGACCGCAAACGGCTATCTCGGCATCGAGCCGCTGGTGCCGCTCGTGCCCGTCACACCGCCGGGCGTGCTGCTGAATTCGCTCAAGTATCAGAACTTCGAGATCAACGGCAAATATCAGATTTCGCCGGTGCTGTTCGTCGGCGCGCAGTACGTGTACACGATGGAAACCTACGACGCATCGAACGGCGGCGTGAAGCCGCGCATCCATACGTTCGGCCTGATGGCCGACTACAACCTGTCCAAGCGCACCGACCTCTATCTGCAGGGCGCCTATCAACAGGTCACCGGCGATTCCACGCTATCGATCCTCGATTTCGCATTCATCCCCGGCACGCAGTCGCCGTCGTCGACGTCGAAGCAGGTCGTCGTGCGCGCGGCGATCCGGCATAAGTTCTAGTTCGCTGCCCTTCAAACACAGATCGGCCAGCCTTCGGATTTCGAAGGCTGGCCTTTTTTGCGCCCTCCGACGCGACGCATGGCTATTCAAGTTCCCCTCGCGCCTGCCGATATGTCGAATGTCAACAAGTCTGAACGCGCCGCGGCGAAGCGGTGATGTGTGCGTCGTTGGCGTCCCAATACACGTGCGGTCGTAACGCGGAAATACGGCTCGTAACGTCTGTATCAGAGTGTGTGGGGCAGGGCGTTTTTGTTAAACGACACTTTAGAATTCCGCGAGAAATTCAATCGGCAAGCAGGCAGGAAATGAGCGCCATACGAGGCGGCTTCGCCGTGCCGTCGGGAAGGCCGCGCGGCCGAAGATCGCGCACCTCGTCCGCGGCATCGGGCTATCCGGCTTGCGCATTCATAGAGCAGGAGTCGAACAGGATGAGAAAGCGTTTCGACAGAACGTTATTGGCAAGTCTCGCTGGCGCGTGGGTCGCGCTGGCCGTCAGCGGTTGTGCGAACGTCGGGCAGCCCAATGCGCAGAACGGTGCGGCAACCAGCGCCAACGCGGCGTCCGGCGTGCCGGCGGCGAATGCGACGGGAGCGGCGTCCGGCGACCCGGCGGGAGCCGCGCCGCTGTCGATCGACGCCAGCGATAACGCGCCGCTGAAAAAATCGCCGCCGCTCGTGTATCGGGTCAGGCGCGGCGACACGCTCGCGCGGGTTGCGCAGCATCATCACATCAGCGTCAAGCAGTTGCAGGCATGGAACGGGTTGAAGGCGTCGGCGCGGCTGAAGCCGGGGCAGGTGCTGCACGTTGCGTCGCCGGAAACGGTGCGCGCGGTGAAGGCGGCCAATGCGGCGGCCGCCGCGAAGGCGGCGGCGCAATCCGCGGCGCAGCGTGCGTCACAAGCGACAGCGCAAACGTCTGCGCAAGCTTCGACACAGTCCGCCGCGCCGGCTGCGGATGCCACCGCAGTGCGCGAAGTCACGCAGGAAACCCGCCGGCACGCGAGCAGCGTGACGCTCGCATGGCCTGCCGCGGGCGGCGTCGTCGAAGCGTTCCAGCCCGGCGAAACACGCGGCATCGAAATCGGCGGCAACGCGGGCGATCCAGTGCGAGCCGCCGCCGACGGCAAGGTGATGTACGCGGGCACCGGACTGAACAGCTACGGCAGTCTGATCATCGTCCAGCACAACAAGGATTTTCTGACCGCGTATTCGCACAACCGCAAGCTGATGGTCAAGATGGGCGACATTGTCCGCAAGGGACAGCAGATCGCGGAGATGGGCGACGAGAACAACTCGCGTGTGTCGGTGGGGTTCGAAGTGCGGCGCGACGGCAAGCCGGTCGATCCGCTGCCTTATCTGCCGCAGGGGCGCGGCTGAGCTTCCACGTTCCCGGAAAAGCTCACCTTGAATTTATTCAGCTAAACCAGGTAATTTGATCGACCGCGCATTCCGGCGGTCGACGAATCGTTGCAAAAGTACCTTCACGTCAGAGCATTCCGCTCGATCTGCGCAAGAATACCGACGATCAACCATGCGGCCACGACCCGCAGCCGTTTATGAACGGTGAGGCAATGCAGGAGCCGGCAGGCAGCGCACGCGCCGCCGCCGTGCCTGGTGCGAATCGCCGTTACGTCGTTTGCCCTCCGCGCAGCAGCCGCGATACCTCACCGTGGTAATGCAGGATCGCGGGATCGGCCTGCAAGAGCGGCAGATAACGCGGCAGGAAGTGATTGTGCGGTTGATCGGGCGAGAACAGTCCGACCACGGCCTCGGCGGTCGCGAGACGGTCGCCGGCCTCGGCTTCCGCGTCGTCGAGAACTTCGTCGACGCTCGCGATCACCGTCGACAGCGGCGTCAGCCAACGAAACCCCGAGCCGTTGATCAGCACCTGCAGGAATGCCGCCGGCGTTACCGGGCCGAACTCCTTTTCGTACGCGGCGCGTTCGTGATCGAGAATCGCCTTGTGCAGCGCAAGCAATGGTCGGCGAATGTCCGTGAGGAATTGAGTGCATTGCGGGTCGTTCATCGGCGGCTCCAGCGGCTGAGGTGATTCGACGGAATCGTGCGTCGCAACACCACGCAGTGCGATGCAGCGGGTCGCGCGATCACGCTAACGGATCGATCCGTCGATGGTAACGCATCGCTCCAGCCCACACATGCGATCCACCGCGCACAGCATGCGATGTGCCGCCTGACACCGCCAAAGCGAACTTCTTTCGACACGACTACAATCGGCCGGTTTTCTTGCGACACCCGCTCGCTCACAGGCCGCATTTCATGGCTTATTAGCGCGACACGCCGAACAAAACCGGTGCATGTCCGCGGTCTGGTGCGGTGTCGCGATCTAAACCGCGTGACCACAACAACGTCCCCACCCGGAGCCGCTCATGACAACGCTCAATATCAACGGCGAAACCCATACCGTCGATGCCCCGCCCGACATGCCCCTGCTGTGGGTGCTGCGTGATCTCGTCGGGCTGACCGGCACCAAGTTCGGCTGCGGCATCGCGCAATGCGGCGCATGCACCGTGCATCTCGATGGCGTCGCGGTGCGCTCGTGCGTGTTCCCGGCGGCGGCGGTCGGCGACCGCAAGATCGTCACGATCGAAGCGCTCGGCGCCACGCCCACGGGCCAGAAAGTGCAGCAGGCCTGGCGTGAGCTCGACGTCGTGCAATGCGGCTACTGTCAGTCGGGGCAGGTGATGTCGGCGGCGTCGCTGCTCGCGCGCAATCCCAATCCGAGCGACGCCGACATCGACGCCGCGATGGCGGGCAACATCTGCCGCTGCGGAACCTATCACCGCGTGCGCGCGGCGATCAAGCACGCCGCGAAGGGGGCCTGACATGTCCCAGGGATTGCTCGATGCGCAGAACGGCGCGCAGCCGGCTGACACCGACACGCGGCATGCACGCGGCATCTCGCGGCGCGGCTTCCTCAAATTCGGCGTGACGGTCGGCGCCGCGGCCGGCGGCGGTCTGCTGCTCGGCTTCAGCATGCCGGCCGCGAGCCAGGATCAGAAGGCGGGCAAGAGCGTGATCGGCGGCGATGCGAACGAGGCGCCGCAAAGCGGCGTGTTCGCGCCGAACGCGTTCATCCAGATCGACAACGCCGGCAAGGTCACGCTCGTGATACCGAAGGTCGAGATGGGTCAGGGCGTCTATACGTCGATTCCGATGCTGATCGCCGAGGAACTCGAAGTGCCGCTCGGCACGGTCACGCTCGATCACGCGCCGCCCAACGAAAAGCTCTTCATGGACCCGCTGCTCGGCGGCCAGTTGACCGGCGGCTCGACGTCGATCCGCTTCGCGTGGGAGCCGATGCGCCGCGCGGGCGCGACTGCGCGCGTGATGCTGAT
Source organism: Paraburkholderia sp. 32 (assembly GCF_050435345.1). Taxonomy (NCBI): domain Bacteria; kingdom Pseudomonadati; phylum Pseudomonadota; class Betaproteobacteria; order Burkholderiales; family Burkholderiaceae; genus Paraburkholderia; species Paraburkholderia sp. 32. The sequence continues at coordinate 2,780,733 of NZ_JBNDKD010000001.1, read as the reverse complement.
CAACGCGGCCGCGCAGCAGTGGCAGGTCGATCCGGCGAGTTGTCATGCGCAGGCCGGTCAGGTGATCCACCCGGCCAGCAATCGCAGCGCGAGCTATGGTCAGCTCGCGCAGGCCGCCTCCGCGCTGCCCGCGCCGCAGAACGTGCCGTTGAAAGACCCGAAGGACTTCAAGCTGATCGGCACGCCGGCGAAGCGTCTCGATTCGCCGGAGAAAGTCGACGGTACCGCGCAGTTCGGCCTCGACGTGCGCTTGCCCGAGATGGTTTACGCGGCGATCGCGAACTGTCCGGTGTTCGGCGGCACGCTCGCGAGCGTCGACGATACGCATGCGAAGACGATCCCCGGCGTGCGCGAGGTCATCAAGCTCGACAACGCGGTCGCGGTGATCGGCGCTCACACGTGGGCCGCGAAGCGCGGCCTGCAGGCGCTCGACATCAAGTGGAACGAAGGCGCGGGCGCGCAGGTATCGATGAAGCGCATCGTCGACGATCTCGCGGCGGCCTCGCAACATGGCGGCGCGGTGGCGCGCAAGGACGGCGACGTCGGCCGCGCGTTCGGCGATGCGAAGTCGCGCGTCGACGCGGTCTACCAGCAGCCGTTCCTCGCGCACGCGACGATGGAGCCGGTCAACGCCACGGTCCACGTGCGCGGCGACGCCTGCGAAATCTGGCTCGGCTCGCAGGTGCCGACGCGTGTCGTCGATGCGGCGGTCGCGGTCACGGGCTTGCCCGCCGACAAGATCATCGTGCATAACCATCTGATCGGCGGCGGCTTCGGACGGCGGCTCGAAACCGACATGGTCACGCAGGCCGTGAAGGTCGGCAAACAGGTGTCGACGCCGGTCAAGGTGCTGTGGACGCGCGAGGAGGACATCCAGCACGACATGTACCGACCGTACTACTACGACACGATCTCCGCCGGGCTCGACGCGAACGGCAAACCGATCGCGTGGCAGCATCGCATCGCCGGGTCGTCGATCATGGCGCGCTTCGCGCCGCCCGCGTTCAAGAACGGGCTCGACCCCGATGCGGTGGAGGTCGCCGCCGATCTGCCGTACGACCTGCCGAACCAGCTGGTCGACTACGTGCGCGTGGAACCGCACGCGGTGCCCACCGCGTTCTGGCGCGGCGTCGGGCCGACGCGCGGCACGTTCGTCGTCGAGAGTTTCATCGATGAACTCGCCGCGCACGCGAAGATCGATCCGGTGCAGTACCGGCGCGATCTGCTCGGCAAATCGCCGCGCGCGTTGAACGTACTCAACCTGGCCGCGCAAGCGGGCAACTGGGGCAGCGCGCTGCCCAAGGGGCAAGGGCGCGGCATCTCGGTGATGCACGCGTTCGGCAGCTTCTTCGCGATCGTCGTCGAGGCCGCGGTCGAGCAGGGCGAAGTGACGGTCAAGCGCGTCAACTGCGCGGTCGATTGCGGGATGTTCGTCAACCCGAACACGATCGAAGCGCAGGTGCAGGGCGGCATCATCTTCGGCATCACGGCGGCGCTTTATAGCGAGATCACGATCAAGGACGGTCGCGTCGAGCAGAACAACTTCACCGACTACCGGATGCTGCGCATCGACCAGACGCCGCCGATCGACGTGCACATCGTGAAGAGCGGCGAGGCGCCCGGCGGCATCGGCGAACCCGGCACCGCGGCGCTCGCGCCCGCGCTGACCAACGCGATCTATGCGGCCACCGGCACGCGGCTGCGGCAATTGCCGGTTGGCCGCCAACTGCACAACGCCTGACGCGAAAGGAGCCCGACATGAAAAAAATGCTGAAGGGTCTTGGCGCGGCGCTATGCGTCGCATTGCCGTTTATCGCCCAGGCGCCTGCTGATGCCGCAACTGCGTCAGCCACCGGCGCAGCCGATCAAACCCTCGTGCAACGCGGCGCTTACCTCGCTCAACTCGGCGATTGCGCCGCTTGCCACACCGCGCCGAAAGGCAAGCCGTTCGCCGGCGGCCTGCCGATGAACACGCCGATGGGCCGCATCTACGTGACCAATATCACGCCCGACGCACGGACCGGCATCGGTGGCTACACCGAAGCCGACTTCGCGCGGGCGCTGCGTGAGGGCGTCGCGAAAGACGGCCACAACCTGTATCCGGCGATGCCGTATCCGTCCTACGCGAAGGTCGACGACGACGACGTGAAGGCGCTGTACGCATTCTTCATGCACGGCGTCGCGCCAGTGCAGCAGGCGAATCGCGAGTCCGACATCAAGTGGCCGTTGAACATGCGCTGGCCGCTGATGTTCTGGAACATGGCGTTTCTCGAGAAGGGTGCGTATCGCGACAAGTCGGGCAAGGACGTCGCGTGGAATCGCGGCGCGTATCTGGTGCAAGGGCTCGGACATTGCGGGTCGTGTCACACGCCGCGCGGTGTTGCGTTCCAGGAAAGTGCGCTCGACGAAAGCGGCAGCGCATTCCTGAGCGGCGCGCTGCTCGACGGCTGGTTCGCGTCGAACCTCACGGGCGAGCACAACACCGGGCTCGGCCGCTGGAGCGACGAGGATCTGCGCACGTTCCTGAAGACCGGCGCGAATCGCCATGCATCGGCGTTCGGCGCGATGACGAGCGTGATCAACAACAGCACGCAAGCGATGAGCGATCAGGACGTCGCGGCAGTCTCGACGTATCTGAAGTCGCTGCCGCCGGTCGGCGGCACCGGCGCGGCGGCCTATACGTACGATCCGCAGGCGACGAAGGTGTCGCTCGATCGCCCCGCGAACGATGCCGGCGCACGCGTCTATACGGCGTATTGCATGCATTGCCACGGCGTCGACGGGCACGGCTTCGCGCCGATGCTCGCGCCTCTCGCCGGCAATCCGAACGTGCTCGCGAAGGACGCGTCGTCGCTGATCAACGTCACGTTGAACGGCACCGGCGATCTCGTGATCGACGGCGTGCCGTCGCCGTTTCCGATGCCCGGCTTCGCCGCGGTGCTCGACGATCAGCAGATCGCCGATGTGCTGAGCTTCGTGCGGGCTGGCTGGAACAACGGCGCGCCGGCGGTCGGTGCGGCGGAGGTGGCGAAGTTGCGGCAGTCGACGCAGGCGGGGCGTTGATCGGTCGCTAAGTGCGGCGCAGAAGCGCGCTTGCCGACCTCGCGCCGTTTCAGGTTGTGGGCCAACCGACGGCAGCTATCATAGTGGGGCGGCCACACCGCGCCTTCGTCGATGACTCGCCGTCGGCCAATGCCGACATTTGCACCACGACCGATACAGGCGCATTGGTCCTATGGGAGTCCCCGTCGTGTTCGAACGGCTCTCGGAATTGGCCACGACCTTCGTCCGCCGTGCGGCGTCGAAGTCTCTGCGCGAAGCTTATGGTCTTCCGACATGACCCTATCCAGTCAAGCCCGAAACGTGTCGGTCACACCGTCGGCTTCTCGCCTGTCGACGCTCAGTCACATACAGATCGCGTCGCTGTGGTTTGCGCTCTTTACCCAATGGATGACGGTCGTTCCGGTGCTCGTGCCGGCACAGGTCGCCGATATGCTCGGACGCGATGCCGCGTTGAAAGAAGGCGTGGCCGGCTCCGTCATTGCGTCCGGCGCATTCATTGCGATGATCGTGGCGCCACTGGCCGGCGCGCTTTCAGATCGCTGCTCTGCAAAACATGGACGTCGGCGACCGTTTCTCGTCACCGGCGTGTTCGGCATTGCGGTTGCACTGGTATGGCTTGGTTCATTCAACGGCGGGGGGAGCGTAGGGATGTATACACTCGCGTTCCTGCATCTCCAGTTCTGGTGGAACTGGGCGGCGGGGCCGTACGCCGGGCTGGTGCCCGATGTCGTGCCAAAACAGGAAACCAACCGCGCGAGCGCGTGGCTCAACGTGATGACCGTGCTCGGCACGATCACTGGCAACGTGGTGCTCGTTGCCCTCTATTCGCCGGGCCACCTGTATCCTACGGTTGCCGCGTTCATTGCGATCATGTTGCTCTGCCTTTGGCTGACGATTCGCGGCTCGCGCGAGCCGACACCTGTCAGATCCCGAGAACGGTTCGAGCTCGTCACGTTCATGCGCTCGTTCTATCTCGATCCACGCCTGCACCGAAACTTTTACTGGGTGCTGGTAACCCGTCTGTTCGGCAACATGGGAATCTGGTCGATCTTCGCCTTCATGTTGTACTACCTGCAGGACGTGATCGGCATTCGTCATCCGACCAGTCTCCTGAATGGGCTGCTTGGCGTCGGCGTGGTGCTAGCGATCCCGGCCAGCCTGCTGGGCGCACGGCTCGCCGACCGGCACGGCGTCGTTCCCGTTGTCCGCCTGACCAGCTGGATCATGGCCGGAGCTGCGATTGGCTTTGTCCTGCTGGCGTTGCATCCAAACCTGTTGCTGGTGATCGCAGTCGGGCTGGTTTTCTGCGCCGCTTACGGAACCTATCAAGCCGTCGACTGGGCACTCGCGCTGCAAGTGTTGCCCGACGATGCGTCCAGCGGCAAGGACATGGGCATCTGGCAAGTGTCGATGGTGCTACCGCAGATCCTCGGCCCTGCCGCGACCGGGTGGATGCTGTCATGGGTCAAGGCGTTTGCCGGTGCCGGACCCGCCTATGTCGTCGCGTTCGTCGTCGCAGCAGGGTGGTTCGTGCTCGCGGCGTGGTTCGTCTCGCGCATCAAGATTGCTTCCCGGCAGCACGTATCCGTGACTTGAACTACAGAGCGCGAATCACCTCACCGATGCTGTCCCACCTTCTGCCGCTTTTCGAGCACGCGAGCATACCAGGTCAGCGGAAAACACATCGCGAAGTAGATCATCGCGACCATGCCGTAGATCGGAAACGGCCGGAACGCGGCATTCGTGATCATCGTGCCGGTCTTCGTCAGTTCGGCGAAGCCGATGATCGACGCGAGCGCGGTGCTCTTGACCACCTGCACGAGAAAACCGACGCTCGGCGCGACCGCGATCTTCAGCGCCTGCGGCCACACGATGTAGCGCAACTGCTGGCCGAACGTCATGCCGAGGCTCGCACCCGCGGCCCACTGACCGCGCGGCACCGCTTCGACGCAGCCGCGCCAGATGTCGACCAGATACGCGCTCGTATAGAGCGTCAGCGTGACGGTCGCGGCGGCCCACGGCGACACGTCGATGCCGATGAGCGGCAAGCCGAAGAAGGCGAGAAAAAGCTGCATCAAGAGCGGCGTGCCCTGAAACACCTCGACGTACAGCACGACGATGCGGCGCAGCCACGCGATCGGCGACACTCGCATCGCGAGCAGCACGAGCCCGACGATCCCGCCGCCGACGAACGCGATCAGCGACAGCAGCACGGTCCAGCGCGCGGCGAGCAGCAGGTTGCGGGCGATGTCCCACAGCGTGAATTCGACCATGATCAGCGCTCCGTCGGCAGGGTGCGCGCGCCGCGCCACATCAGGCGGCTGCGCCAGTTGCGCGGCAAGCCGTCGTTGCCGCTACTACTGCGGTTGTTACCTCGCGCCGCGCGGCCCGCGAACAGCCCGCGGCCGAAGCGGTTCAACAGCTGCCGCAACACGATCGACATCAGCAGATAGGCAGCCGTGATGATCACGTAGCTCTCGAACGAGCGGAAGTTGCGAGACTGGATGAAGTTCGCCGCATAGGTCAGGTCGGGCACCGAGATCTGCGACACGACGGCCGAGCCGAGCATCACGATCAGCACCTGGCCGAGCAGCGCGGGAAACACGTTGGCGAGCGCCTGCGGCAGCACGACGTAGCGGAACACCTGGCGCCCATGCAGGCCGAGCGCCTGGGCGGCCTGCACCTGGCCGCGCGAAATCGAATCGATGCCGGCGCGCACGATCTCGATCGCGTACGCGCCGAGATTGACGGTCATCGCAAGAATCGCGGCCTGTATCTCGTCGATATGAATGCCGAGGCTCGGCAGGCCGAAAAACACGAAGAACAACTGCACCAGAAACGGCGTGTTGCGGATCAGCTCGACGTAGCTCGCGACCAGCCAGCGCGCCCACTTCGGCCCGGCCGCCGCGATGCTCGCGCCGGCGATCCCCACCATCCCGCCCGCCAGGGTCGACACGGCCGTGAGGCCGAGCGTCACGGCGGCGCCGCGCGCGAGCATCCCCGCATACAGGCCGAAGCCGCTGAAATCGAACGCGTAAGTCATGGCCTCGTGCCCATCGTAGGATCAGATCGCGGCGCGGCCTTCACGGCGCCACGCCACAGGTTTCAAAAATCGGCCGGCAGCGGCGCGCGCAGCCACTTCTGCGAAATCGCGTTCATCGTGCCGTCCTTGCGGGCCTTGGCAATCGTTTCGTCGACCTTCGCCTTCAGGCGCGGCTCGTTCTTGTTCAGACCGACGTGATCGGGCGAGCTGAACAGCGCGAACTTCTGCTCCGGATCGTTCGCCGGATGCCGCGCGAGAATCGTCGCGCCGACGTCGTTGCCGACCACCATCAACTGTACCTGACCAGAAAGAAACGCCGAAATAGCGCCGTTCGGATCGTCGAAACGTTTGATGTTCGCCGACGGCGGGGCGATCTTCGTCACGCTCAGGTCTTCGAGCGTGCCGCGCGCGACCGAGATCGACTTGCCGCCGAGGTCGGCGGCGGTCTTCACCGGCAGCGACTTCGGGCCGAACACCGCGAGGTAGTACGGCGCGTAGGGTTGCGAGAAGTCGATCACTTTTTCGCGCTCGGGCGTCTGGCCGACCGACAGCAACATGTCGGCCTTGTGGTCGGCGAGAAAGGCCATGCGGTTGTCGCCGGTGACCGGCACCAGTTCGACCTTCGCGTTGAGCGCCTTGCCGATCAGATTGGCGACGTCGATGTCGTAGCCGACCGGTTTCATGTCCGGACCGATCGAGCCGAACGGCGGATAGTCCTCGAATACGCCGATGCGCACGGTGCCCGACTTCGCGATGTCGTCGAGCGCGTCGGCATGCGCGGCCGACGGCAGCGCGCACAGCGCGCCGAGCGCGGTCATCGCGAGTGTCGCGGCGAGCGTCGCGAACACGCGGCGGGTCGATTGGAGAGCGGGGCGCTGGTTCATGATGGGTTCCTCTGTCGTAATACGGTAGTTATTCAGGCAAAGCCGTGTGATGGATTCGGGTATCAGGCGGCGCGCGCGGCGATCAGCTTGCACGCGTGCGGCGGCAGCTCGGCGAGCACCGGCATGCCGAGCGCGAGCCCGGGCGTTTCGCGCGGCGTGGTTGCGGCGGTCAGCGTGAAGCCCACGCAATCGATCGTCGCTTCGAGCGAGGCGCCGACGTCGCGAATGAACGTGACGGTACCGGGCAGCCGGTTCGGGTTCGGTGCTTCCGTGGCCGCCTTCACGCAGATGTCCTCGGGGCGAATCAGCAGGCGGATCGCGTCGCCGGCCGCACCCGGCTGCCGCGCATCGGCGAGCGGCGCGCTCGGGTGCGGCGTCACCGCGATGCGCCGTCCGCCCGGCAGGCTCACGACGCCCGCGCCGTCGTACCTCACCGGCAGAATGTTGCCGAGCCCGATGAAGTCGGCGACGAACTCGCTGACCGGATCGCGGTAGATGTCGAGCGGCTTGCCGACCTGCGCGATGCGGCCTTTCTCCATCACGACGATCTCGTCGGCCATCGTCATCGCTTCGCGCTGGTCGTGCGTGACCATGATCGTCGTGATGCCGAGGCGTTGCTGCAGCAGGCGGATTTCGACCTGCATCGCTTCGCGCAGCTTCGCGTCGAGCGCGGACAGCGGTTCGTCGAGCAGCAGCAGTTGCGGCTCCGAAGCGATCGCGCGCGCGATCGCGACGCGTTGGCGCTGACCGCCCGACAGTTGCGTGACCGGCCGGTTCGCCATGTGCGGCAGCTGGATCAGTTCGAGCAGTTCGGCGACGCGGCGCGTTTGCCGGTCTTTCGCGACCTTGCGCAGCTTCAGCGGATACGCGACGTTCTGCGCGACCGTCATATGCGGAAACAGCGCGAGCGACTGGAACACCATGCCGAAGTCGCGCCGATTGGCCGGCAGCCGAGTGATGTCGCGGCCGGCGAAATGGATGCTGCCCTCGGTCGGCGTTTCGAGGCCTGCGATCATCCGCAGCAGCGTGGTCTTGCCGCAGCCGGACGGGCCGAGAAAGCACACGAGCTTGCCGTCGGGCACGCTCAGGTCGACGTCGTCGACGGCATGCACGGCGCCGAAGCGCCGCGTGACGGCCTGCAAGGTCAGAGGGGTCATCGGAGGCTCCAGCAAGGTGGCGGGTTCACAGCGCGACGCCTTCGTCGCCGATCAGCTTTTCGAGCAGCCAGATCAGCGCGAAGTCGATCGCGACGATGACCACCGCGAAACAGAACACGGTCGGATCGAGCGACGACACCGTGCGGCTATAGAGCCACACCGGCAGCGTGATCGTATCGATGCTGTACAGGAAGAACGTCACCGTGAACTCGTTGAACGACACGATGAAGGCGAACAGCATGCCGGCGAGAATGCCGGGGCGCATCAGCGGCAGCACCACGTCGATGAGCGCGCGGCCGGGGCTCGCGCCCATCACGAGCGCGGCTTCCTCGAACTCGGGGCCGATCGACGCGACCGACGCCGCGCAGTTCTTCACCGTGAACGGCAGCGCCAGGATCACATGCGCGATGATCAGCCGGCCGACGCCAAGCTCGACCGGCAGCACGTTGAACACCAGCAGCAGCGACAGGCCGAGCATCACGAGCGGATAGACGAGCGGCAGCGCGACCAGTTGCTCGACCACCGGCTTGCCGTGAAAACGGTAGCGCGACAGCGCGTACGCGGCGGGCACGGAGACCAGCGTCGCGATCAGCATCGTCGATAGCGCGACGACGAGACTCGTGCTCAGCGCGGCGCCCATCGACAGCGTATCGGTCGCGTCCGGTGACACGAAGCTGTGCCACGCCGCGCGGTACCAGTGCAGGCTGTACGCGTGAGGCGGGAATTCGAGCGTGTCGGCCGCGCTGAACGACATCGCGATCATCGTCAGGATCGGCAGCGCGGCGAGAAACAGCACCACGCCGGCGACGAGCGCGGTCGCGCGGCCGAGCTGGCCGGGCATCGTCTGCGGCAGGCGCGGGAAGCGCGGTGAACGAGGTTCGGTGCGCGGCAGGTGCGAGGTCGGCAGCGGCGTGCTCATGCGTGAGGCTCCCCGGTCAGGCGTTGGGTGCGGCGCACGAGCCGTTGCGACAGCGCCATCACGGCGAGCGTCGCGATCATCAGCACCACGCCGGAAGCGGAGGCGGCCGGCCAGTTCAAGAGCGGCGCGACCTGATCGTGCACCAGCACCGCGAGCATCGGCACACGCCGGCCGCCGAGCAGCAGCGGCACCGCGAACGCGCTCGCGTTGTACGCGAACACCAGCAGCGCGCCCGACACGAGGCCCGGCATCGCGAGCGGCAGCAGCACGTGACGCAGCGTTTGCCAGCGTGTCGCGCCGAGAGTCGCGGCGGCTTCCTCGTACGAGAGCGACACCGCGCGCATCGCGCTGGACAGCGGCAGCACGGCGAGCGGAAACGCGGTCTGGATCAGCCCGAGCAACACGCCATGCTCGCGATACAGCCACATCACCGGACGCTCGACCAGTCCGCTCGCGAGCAGCGCGTGATTGAGCAGACCCGCCGGGCCGAGGATCACGAGCCAGCCATAGCCTTGCAGCAGCAGATTGACGAGCAGCGGCAGCAGCACACCCGCGAGCAGCAGCCGGCGCGCGAGCCGCGATGTCGTGCGCGCCATCGCGAGCGCGACCGGAATCGCGAGCACGACCGCGCACAGCATGCTCTGGAACGCGAGCCGCAGCGTTAGCCACAACGATTTCAGGAAGTAGCCGTCGAGCAGGTCCGCGTAGTTCTGCAGCGTGAAGCTGCGCCATTCGTTGCCGGACGTGCCGAAGCTCATGCGCAGCACGACCAGCGCGGCCGCGCCGAGTATCGCCAGAAACAAAAGGATCGGCGCGAGCAGCAGCCACGGGCGCGCTTTCGCGAGCGTCGTTGCGCCGGCAGCGGGGTCGGTCACGGCCGTCGCAACCACTGCGGAAGCGGAGGCGCCGCCGCCGGGCGCTGGGCCCGGCGCGGCTTCGTCCGGCATCATCGCGGCACGCCGCGGGAAGCGCGCGAGCATCGTGGTTACGCCGAGAAGATTTCGGTGTAGCGCTTGATCCATGCCGGCTGCACGGCGGCGAGCGCCTTGTCGTCATGCAGCACGGCTTTCTCGGCGATCTGCTGCGGGCTCGGCACGAACGCGCGGCTCTCGGCCGGAATCATCGCTTTCGAATTGACTGGGCCGTTCAGCACATCGGCGGCCATGCGGCCTTGCACGCCGGCGTCGAGCGAGTGATTGATGAACGCGTGGATCAGGTCGGTGTCGCCCGGATGCGCTTTCGGAATCACCGTGAACATCAGTTGCGTCGCGAAGCCTTCCTTCATGCCGTAGGTCACGCCCATCTTGTATTCGGGCTTGCGGATCTGATCCGGGAAAAACGCGGGCGAGTAGATGCCGCCGATGTCGAGCGAGCCCGTGCGGAACAGGTCGGCCACCTGGTTCGGGTTCTCGCCGAGCGTCATCACGTGGTCTTTGAGCTGCGCGAGCTTCTTGAAGCCGGGCTCGATGTTCTGCTGCGAGATGCTATGTGGGACTACCCAAGCCAGACCCGTTTAGCTAAAACGGAATTTCCAACCCTGTGCAAAGGAGACGGAAATGTCGGCGACCCAGACAGTCCCACAAGGCAATGATACGGCGATCCAAGTCCAGCTCTACATGAGCTTCGAACTCGGCGACAAGTCGTGGAAGTTGACGGCCAGCGATGGCCGGCGCGGCCCGAGCCGTTTCAGCGTGCACGCCGGCGACACGGCTGCGGTGCTCGACTGCGTGCGCCGCGCCAAGGAGCGCTGCCAGCTCGAACCGCAGGCCCCGGTGCATTCGTGCTATGAGGCCGGCCGCGATGGCTGGTGGCTGCATCGCTGGTTGAGCGGGCAAGGCATTGACAACCTCGTGGTCGACCCGGCGAGCATCGAAGTGAACCGACGCGCCAGACGGGCCAAGACCGACCGGCTCGACGGCGATAAGCTGCTGGTGATGCTCAGGCGCCACCACGCTGGCGAGCGCATCTGGTCGGTGGTGCACGAGCCCACGCCCGAGCAGGAAGACGCGCGCCGCACGCACCGTGAACTGGCCCGGCTGAGCCAGGAGCGTACCGCCCACACGAACCGCATCCGCTCCCTGCTGGTGCTGCACAACCTGCGTGTGCCGGTCATCGTCGGCGGGCGCGACTGGGCGGCGTGGTGGGAGCGCCATCGCGAGCAGGTGCCGCCGGTGTTGCGCGGCGAGATCGAGCGCGAGAGCGCGCGGCTGGCGCTGGTCAGGCAGCAGCTCAAGGTGCTGGAAGCGGCGCGGCGCCAGGAACTGGCCGAGGGCAAGCATCCGCTGGTGGCGCAACTGGCACGGCTGCGCGCGATCGGCCCCAAGGGCGCCTGGGTGCTGGTCAAGGAAGTGTTTGGCTGGCGACGTTTCGCCAACCGGCGCGAGCTGGCCGGCAGCCTGGGGCTCACGCCGACACCCTACGACAGTGGCGGCAGTCAGATCGAGCAAGGCATCAGCAAGGCGGGCAACAAGCGAGCGCGCACGATGCTGGTCGAACTCGCCTGGCGCTGGCTGCAGCTGCAGCCCGACAGCCTCCTGACCCAGTGGTTCAACCGGCGCTTTGCCGGCGGCGGCAAGCGCATGCGGCGCGTGGGCATCGTGGCGTTGGCGCGGCGCCTGGCTATCGCGCTGTGGCACTACCTCGAGCACGGCGAGATTCCGGCCGGCGCCTCGCTCAAGCCGGCAGCTGCCTGAAATTCCGGGCAGCACGGGTACCACGCAACGCCTTCGCACGCAACACGTCATCATGATCCAGGGTCGACGCGCCCGGAACGTCGGCGGGTCACGGCACCCCGTGACCGTCTCGCAGAGATGGGGCGCGCCCATAACCGGGGTTTGCCAGCGCGCCTTGCGCGCATGCTGCATGAGGTGCAGGGTGTTGGCGCCCTGCACGGATAGAAGTTCGTTCGGGCACTGGCTCGAACGCTCATCACACCCCGACCCCGGACCAGGATGGCACAGCCATGTCGCGCCAAGGCATCACGCGCTCAACAACCTACAGGAGCCACCATGAAATCCAAGCCCTTCACGTGATCAAAAACGGCTTGACATACAAGTCCCCATAGAAGCCGCCGTTCATCTTCGCGGCGATGATCGCGAGATCGACCGCTTCGGCCCACTCGGGCGGCGGCAGGAAAACGCGGCCGGCGTATTTCGGGTCCCACAGCGCCTCGTACGACGAAGGCGGCGTCTTGACCGTCGCGGTGTTGTAGATGAGGCCGTCGGACCACAGCAGATAGCCGACGCCGAAACCGTTCGCGCCGGTGCGGTATGGCGGCGCGACTTCTTTCAGGTTCGGCAGGCGCTCGAGGTCGGGCTTCATCAGCAGGCCCGCGTCGGCGAGGCCGGAGGCGCCGACGCCGGCGAGCGTGATCACGTCATAGGTGGGGCGCTCGCCCGCTGCCTTGACTTTGGCGACCATGCCGGAGGTGCCGTCGGCGCGATCGGCGATGACCTTCGCGCCGGTCTTCGCGGTGAAGGTCGCGGCGATGTTGCGCAGCGCGGCCGTGCCGGTATCGTCCGACCACGTCAGGATGCGCAGCGTCTTGCCGCTGAAGTTGTGCTCCTGTGCGCGCAGATTGAGGAACGGCATCGGCAGCGCGGATGCCGCGAGCGCCGTACCGATCGTCTTGATGGCCTGCCTTCTACCCCGTTTGATCTGCTGCATGGCGGTCTCCTGTGTTGAACGCCCGTTGCCCATGATTCGCCGTGACCGCTGCCGGATATACCGTGCGTGGATGCACTGTAGGTTTGCCAAAATCACGCAACAATCGAAATATGCGCATGGATCGCATGACGTACGCTCATGGCTCGCCGCCGGCGAACGCAGTGGCGAGCGATTTGGCGACGCGCCGGGAAGCTACGGGCGATGGCTTATGCGGGTTAACGTCCAGATCTGGCTGAGGAATCCCAGGGTGCGTCGAGGTATGAGGAAAGCTCGGTTCTGGTGCGATTGCCGAAGGCTTCTTTGCACCGCGCCGGTGCGACATTCCTCGGTACGGGCGTTTTTCACGCATGCCATGAGTCGAACGCATGCGGGTTTGCCTGCGCGCCCACTCGTGCGCGCATAGCCGATCGCGTATGCTGTGGGCTTGACGGGCAGGGCGGCGAGGGGCGCTGCCGCAGCCACGCAATGATTTTTTCTGATCCTGGACATTCGATGCGACGCCTACCGCCGCTCAACGCGCTGCAGATTTTCGAAACCGTCGCGCGCCATCGCAGCTTCACGCGTGCCGCCGATCATCTGTGCCTGACGCAAGGCGCGGTCAGCCGGCAGATCATCGCGCTCGAGGAGTACTACAAGTTTCCGCTGTTCAAGCGTCACGCAAAGGGGCTGACGCTGACCGCCGAGGGCGAAATGCTGCTGCCGGCGGTCAAGGAGAGCTTCGCGCGGATCGAGGAAATGTCGCTGCGCTTGACGAGGCAGCGCACCGATCTCGCGCTCAAGGTGCCGACCTGCGTGATGCGCTGGATGCTGCCGAAGATCATGCGCTTCCAGTCCGACTATCCCGATCTGCACGTGCAGATCACGACCACCTGGCAGCACGACGTCGATTTCCAGAGCGAGCCGTTCGACGCGGCGATCATCTATGGTTCGTCGCCCGGTGCGGACGTGCAGGCGGTGTCGCTGTTCGAGGAGCGTCTGACGCCGGTCTGCACGCCCGAGCTGCTGAAGGACAAGCCGCTCGCGCAGGTCGCCGATCTCGGGCGCCACACGCTGCTGCATCCGACGCGCGATCACCGCGACTGGAAGATGTGGCTCGCGAAAGTCGCGGAAGCCGATTCGGCGGGCGCCGCGACGATCGACGCGGAGCTCGGCCCGAGCTTCGATACGCTCGACATGGCGACCAACGCCGCCGCGCAGGGTTTCGGTGTCGCGATCAGCGACCTCGCGCTAATCGACGAGGACGTCGCCGCCCGGCGCCTCGTGCGGCCGTTCGATACCGTGCTGAAGACCGGCTGGCGCTATTACTTCGTGTATCCGGACTCAGTCGCGCAACAGCAGAAGCTGAATCTGTTCCGCGACTGGATCGCCGAGCATTGGGAAGAGTGAGGTTGCCGTCCGCCCGTGCCGGATAAGGCATCGCGTCACGGCGCGAACGACAGAAACAGATAAGCCGCGAACAGCGACAGATGCACGGCGCCTTGCAGAATCGTCGTGCGCCCGGTGCTGAGCGTCAGCGTCGCGACCACCAGCGTGAGCGCGAGCAGCACCATGTCCTTGCCATCGATGCCGAGCACGATGGGCTGACCGATGTACAGGAACACGCCGGCGACGGTGGGAATGGTCAGGCCGATACTCGCCAGTGACGAGCCGAGCGCGAGGTTCAGGCTGGTCTGCAGACGGTCGGCGCGCGCCGCGCGCAGCGCCGCGAGTCCTTCCGGCAACAGCACCAGCGACGCAATCACGATACCGACCACCGCTGGCGGCGCGCCCACGCTCAGCACCGCTGACTCGACCACCGGCGACAGCACTTTCGCGAGCAGCACGACCGCGACGAGGCTCACGAGCAGCAGCGCGCCGCTGATGGCTGCGAGGCGCGCGCCGGGCGGCTCGGCATGGACGTCTTCGTCGGGCACGCCGGCGAGGAAGTAGTCGCGATGGCGCACCGTCTGCACGAACACGAACACGCAGTACAGCACCAGCGACGACACGCCGGCAAACGCGAGCTGCGACGGCGACAGGACAGGCCCGGGGCTGGTGGTCGTGAAATTCGGCATCACGAGCGTCAGTACCGACAGCGATGCGAGCACCGCCAGCGCGGCCGCCGCGCCGCGGCTCTGGAAGTCCTGTTCCAGATGGCGGATGCCGCCCACCAGCAGACACAGCCCGACGAGCCCGTTGCAGACGATCATCACGGCCGCGAATACCGTATCGCGCGCGAGGCCGGCTTTCTCGGGACCGGACGTCAGCATCACCGAGACGATCAGCGCCACCTCGATCACCGTGACGGCGACCGCGAGCACCAGCGTGCCAAACGGCTCGCCGACGCGATGCGCGACCACTTCGGCATGATGCACGGCGGCAAACACGGCCGCGCATAGCGACATGCCGGCCAGTGCGAGCAGCAGCGTGTTGCCCGGCATCGCGTAGGCGGCGGCGAGCACGATCCAGCTAACGATCGGCGCGACGAGGGTCCAACGAGGCAAGACGGTCGCGGACGAAGTCATGCGGCCTTCCTTTCGGTGCGTATGTGAACCTGAAGTAATATCTTAACAAGTGACGTTAAGCTATTAAATTATCGGGGATAACTCGTTACGAGAAGCCGTCGCCACGCGGTCGGGTCGTCATCGCGACGCGCGTAGCGCATTGAAAATATCGCGGTTTCGGGGGCGCGGGGAATCGCCGCGTCGGATGGTGCGATGGCCGCACCGTGAGGCAATGGTGTCGAGCGCTGCATCGGAGGGGGAATTGGCGTCGCGGCGGAGCTTTCCGCCGTCGACGCCAGCTTGCTGCTGTTACCGCAACTTCTTCGGCCGTTCGACCGGATTACTGGCCCATGGCGCGGATCGACAGTGCGCTCTTCACCGACGTCACGCCTGCCACGCCTTGAGCGGCGTTCGTCGCGAGTTCGATCTGAGCCTGTTCCGGCACCGAGCCTTCCAGCGTGACGGCGCCTTCGCGTGCGCGCACGGTGATGTTGCCGACGGTCAGGCCCTTCGTACGTGCGAGCGTCGCGCGGACCTTCTTCTGCAGCGCGCGATTAGCCGCGCGAGTCTGCTTGGTGGTCGGTGCCGTTGCCGCCGGCGCTGCGGTCGCGGCCGCCTCGCTGCTTTGCGCGTACGCGTTGAGGGAAGCGAGAACGACTAGCGCGCCGCCGATCATCTTGATTGCCGAGAATGCTTTCATTCAACCATCTCCTGTTGTCGTAGAACGTCGATCCCCGGATGGGGTCGATTTTTTTACACCAGCGGGTACGGCGGGATTCAATGCCAATGGAACAGGTACAGCAGTCTGCGAACGCTTTCAGCCGACACGCGGTTTCAGCGAGCCGCGAAGCGCGCGCCGAAACATGCAAACGGCCGTGTGACCGGCCGGATGAACACAATACAACAATTGGTGCCATGTTGACTTCCATGGCGCAGAAAATGAGGCTTCGGTACAACGAATTTGTCGAGCGCAACCGGTCGATGACGTGGGAGTGGGGCGACTGCGCGCTTGTCGCGAGGCCGTAGGTTTCAGCACCGATTTCAGCACCGACTCAAGGACACCCAGCGCATGCGAAACGAAGCTCTTCCGATCCGACCGTTGCGCCGCGAGGATCTGCCGATCGATACCGTGGAACTCGCGCGCTTCATGGTCGGCAAATATCTCGTGCACGATCTGCCCGAAGGACGCCTGAGCGGACGCATCGTCGAGACCGAGGCGTATCCGCTCGGCGACTCGACGAGCCATGCGTTCATCGGACGTCGTCCGTACAACGGGTCGATGTTCCTCGCGCGCGGTCATGCTTATGTGCGGCTCACCTACGGCGTGTCTTACATGCTCAACATGTCGTCCGAAGCGGAGGAGGTCGGCGCCGGCATCCTGCTGCGCGCGATCGAACCGCTCGAAGGACTCGCGCTGATGGAAGCGCGCCGTCCCGGCGTGCCGCTGCGCGATCTTGCGCGCGGACCCGGCCGGCTGACGGTGGCGTTCGGCATCGGCCAGGCGCTCGACGGCCGCGATTTGTGTACGGGGCGGGGGCTATGGATCGGCGTGATCGAGACTGGCGACGCGCCGATCGGCGTGACGACGCGCATCGGCCTGTCGCGCGAGATGCACCGTCCGTTGCGATTTTTCGAGCCGGGCAGCGCGTTCGTCAGCGGCCCGCGCAAGCTACTGACGATTCCGCATTCGGGCGCATGACGTCGCAGCTACGCGCGTACATCGATTCAGACGTTTCGGCGTGCGTGCGGGCGAATTTTTTCTTCGATCAGACGTATTTCGGAAACATCAGACGCAAAGGTGACGATCCGGGCAATTGTTACCCCGAAGATCATGCTAACGGAGGCGGTTCCACGATATTTCCCGAGATCGTTGCGAACCGAGCAATTTTCTATCTCGAAATTAAGGGTTTTCCCTTGGCGCTGCGGTGACTAGACTCAAGTCATTCGCTGGACACCGAGGTGTCGGCGATGCAGATAAAACCACATTGGAGGGAAGTCACCATGAAATCGCTGATCAAGGCAGTTGCCATTGCGGCCCTTGTCGCCGCGCCAGTCGTATCGTTCGCGCAGTCGAGCCAGCAGCCGGTCACCCGCGCGGAAGTCCGCAGCGAACTGATCCAGCTGGAGCACGCGGGCTACAACCCGGCGACCTCGAGCGACCCGAAATATCCGGCCGACATCCAGGCCGCCGAGCAGCGCGTGCAGGCGCAAAATCCGACCGTCGCGCAAACCCAGCCGAGCGCTGATACCAGCGGTTACGGCGCGCCGATGAGCGGATCGACCCAGGCGGGCGGCATGAAGCAGCCGATGAGCGGCCCGAAGAGCGTCTATTTCGGTAACTAATTTCGGTAACTAATTTCGGTAACTAAGCAGGCAGCAGAATCTGTGTGCGCGTCGTTTGACGGCGCACACAGCGTTTCATACCCGGTACTGTTTCAAACGAGCGCGCCGCACTCATGCGCCCGAGAGCGTGTGATCCGCGCGCGTAGCGTTCCTCTTTCCGAAGGAACCTCCGCTGCCGCAAGGTAGCTTGGCCCAAGCTCTTAGAGGTTTGGGCTTTTTTTGCGCCTGGTCCCGCGCGGATGATCGATGCGGTGTCGCTCAGCTAAAACCGTGCTGCCTGTCAGAGCCGTTCGCCGTGAATATAGAACTCGAGTTGCTGAATCGTGAACTGCTGTTCCGCGATGATGTCCTTCACGAGGTCGCCAATCGACACCATGCCGACCAGCCTCTCGTTGTCGATGACAGGCAGGTGACGCATGCGCCGCTCGGTCATCAGCGCCATGCAGTCTTCGGTCGTCTGGTCCGGACGAACGAAGCGCACCGCCTTGCTCATGATGTCGCGCACCGGCGTCGCCTTCGACGACCGGTCCATCAGCACGATCTTGCGCGCGTAGTCGCGCTCCGTGATGATGCCGGCGATGCTGTCGCCGTCCGTCACCACCAGCGCGCCGATGCTTTTCTCGGCCATCAACCGGATCGCCTCGTAGACGGAATCGTCGGCGCCGATCGTGTAGACCTCGGAGGGGTTCGGTTTCGTTTTAAGAAGCTGTGCAACGCTTGTCATGGAGCGGCTCCGTTTCGCAATGCAGCACGCCGAAGTGGCGCACTGTCGTGAGGGACAGGCGATACCAGTATAGGCGCGACGTGCGCCCGCGGTACACCGGGAATACCTCGGGCGCGCCGGACGATGCGCGCTGGATTGACGCGGTCCGCGCGGGCTTGTTTCGGGTCTCGGGCTCGTGTTTCGCGTGATGCGCGTGTGCCGGGTGCGGCTTGTCGCGGGGCAGCGTCCCGTGCAAGCGAAGGGGCATCCACGTGCTGCATGCGGATTAGCGGTAAACTCGCAGTCCACACCTTATCCCCGGCTCGACCGGGTTCATGCCAGCACCATTGTTCAACGCCATGCTCACGTCTCAGGATCCATCGCCCGCAGCGGACGGCGCCGTCACCGGCGAATGCGTCGTGCTCGACGCCACCGCCACGCTGCCCACGCGCTACGGCACGTTCACTTCCTATGTGTTTCGCGTGGTCGACAGCGGCGCCGAACATCTCGCGCTCGTGATGGGCGATGTCGCCAACCAGTCGTCGGTGCTGACGCGCCTGCATTCGGAATGTCTGACGGGCGACGTGCTCGGCTCCTATCGCTGCGACTGCGGCGAGCAGCTCGATCTCGCGCTGCGCTATATCGCAGCAGAGGGTTGCGGCGTACTGCTGTATCTGCGCGGCCACGAAGGACGCGGCATCGGTCTGTCCAACAAGATCCGCGCGTATGCGCTGCAGGAGCAGGGGCGCGATACCGTCGAAGCCAACCTCGATCTCGGCCTGCCCGACGATTCACGCGAATACGATTCGGCCGCGGGCATCCTGCGCACGCTGAAGGTCACGTCGGTGCGGCTGATGAGTAACAATCCCGAAAAGTTCGACACGCTGTCGAAGCACGGCATTCCGGTGTGCGAGCGTGTCGCGCTCGCGATTCCGATGCGCGAGGAAAACGAGCGGTATATCCGCACGAAGCAGCTGAAGTTCGGGCATTACTTCGACGAGAATGAATAGCCATGTTTTCAGGCTTGTCTCGGCAAGCCCAAAGCCTTCCCGGGATATACTGCAAGTAACTGAATTTTAAGAAAAATATTAGCGGCTCAGGCCCGTCGGTTCGTGTGTCGATGCGTGTCTCCGCTTACCCAAACTTGTGATGCTGGCATAGGTTTTTGTGCCGTTATGCAGAAAACCTGCGCCGAGGGAAGAATGCGCTTTGATGCACGTGCCGTGGCCAAGCTGCCGAGCGGCAAGCACATGACGTTTGAGGGATTTCCAGGCCTACGCCTACCATGCTTCAACGAGCCGCAAGTCATGGAGGTATCGCTATAAGTCGCCGATCGACGGTCGCATGCGACAGGTGAAGCTCGTGAGTGGCCGTCGACCTCATTTGCCGCAGCGATCGCTGCGTGGCAAACGAAGCGCGTCGAACGCGATTCCGGAGCCGAACCTTCGACACTGCGGAGAACGGGAATCAGCGGCTGCGCACCCAGGCGATTACACCGTCAGACAGCGGTGCCGCGACTATCTGGAAGGGTATGTAGAAGTAAATCGGAAGACAAAGGGAGCGGTCGAGGTCGCACGTATATTCAAGGCGAAGCTGGGGCCTATAGGGGATATGCGCGTCACAGCCGTCACACGCGCCCAGGCTTTCGATTTCCTCGAGTCGTACCGGTCGACGCCGGTGCTCGCCTCGCGCCTTCGCATGGAACTGGGTAGCGCCTGGCATTACGCGCTTGATGCTGGTCGTCTTCCTGAACAACATCAGCAAGAAGTGGACGATGCCGATCCGCGACTGGAAGGCCGCACTGAACCGCTTCACGATCCAGTTCGAAGAGCGGCTGGTGCCGGGTTAAGCCTCAACCCGTTTACACAAAATTCCGGACACCCCCCGCGCTTGCCCGTCACGCATTGGTCCGCCCACGACCTTCGACGCGCAACTCGGACGCTTCTTGCAACGCTGGGATGTCCCAACGATATTGCCGAGGCAGTCCTCGGCCACGTACAGCCCGGAATCATCGGCGTCTACAACCGCGATACTTATCACAGGGAAAGGCGTGAGTGGCTCACGCAGCTGTCGCATCGCCTGGCGGCTCCAGCGCCGCCCAGATCTCGTTGCTTATTTTTCGTCTTGTCATCCTGCCAGGATATGGCGTCTGGGCCCAGCCGCGCTGTCCAGGTTGTATTAACGACTCTTAGCGGGAAACGGTATACCACTACACCGCGTAGCTGATCACGTCGGGTGGAAATCGATAGCCAACATAGGAGAGCGGGTTGTCGACGGCGGTATCGTTCTGTTGGGCGGCTGCTTTCATGAACGAAATCATCGCCGGGCCCCCTTAAACCTGCCAATACGTGAACAAAGCCTGGAGAGTATCTCCGTCTTAAGCATCCTTTCAGTTTCGTCTGCATACCATACGATTGTCCATTTCGTCCGGTGGCCCAGCCGATGTCCACGTGATTTGGTGGCGGTCGAGTTGATCACCAGGAAAAGAGTCCAGGGGCACCTTCATGACCTTCGGGGACTTTCGTGTTCCGCCTGACTCGCGGCGGTTCCCATGATCCATAAAAGTTCGACCGTTAGCGTACCGGCCGTGACCGATGTGCCGCGGCACATTGCAATCATTATGGACGGCAATGGCCGCTGGGCGGCGCAGCGCAGGCTGCCCCGAGTGGCCGGTCACGTCAAGGGTGTCGAAGCGGTCCGCGCGATCGTCGAGGGCTGCGCGCGGCGCGGCGTCGAATTCCTGACGCTGTTTGCATTCAGTTCGGAGAACTGGCGCCGGCCGGAGGACGAAGTGTCGTTCCTGATGCGTCTGTTCGGGGCGACGCTACAGCGTGAAACGGCACGGTTGCACAAGAATGGCATCCGCTTGCGCGTCGTTGGTGATCTATCGGCGTTCGATGCGCACCTTCGGGCGCTCGTGAAGCGAGGGGAAATCAGAACCGCCCACAATACACGTATGACGCTGACCATTGCGGCGAATTACGGCGGTCGCTGGGATATCCTTCACGCTATAAGCGAGCTACCCGCACGGAGTGCCGTCGATGGTCACGCCGTGCCGGTCGACGAAGCCAGCTTCGCGCAATATCTGGCGATGGCGTACGCGCCGGAACCCGATCTGCTGATCCGGACCGGAGGTGAGCAGCGCATCAGCAACTTCCTGCTATGGCAGCTCGCGTACACTGAACTCTACTTCACCGACATATTCTGGCCAGATTTTGACGACGCCGCGCTTGATGCCGCACTCGCATCATATCGGGCGCGCGAACGTCGTTTTGGGCGCGCAAATGCATGACAGAGGTGTGAAGGATTCACTCATGCTAGACGCCTACTTTATCGGAAGGAGATGGGTCTCACTCAGACAATCTCCTGCTGTACGAAATGGCCGGTGCCATTCTGTCAGCCGCGCCGCGATCGCGGCACGCCACTGGCGAATTGCGCAACCGCTACTTTTCCACGCTCGTCGAAGGGCTTGAGGTCGTCGAGGCCTGTTTCCGACACTGGATCAGGTCAAACGAGATTTTGCGAAGATTATGCTGCATTATTCAAGACGCTCTGTTTAGTTATCGCGACCCAGCGACATTTGGCTCAAAAGCTGTGATTTGCAGGAGACGAACGATGGGCTACTGGCGCTCATAAGGAGGTTCGGTCCATGAATTTCCTTGGGACTCGGTTCTCGCCGTGCAGGATTCGCTCAGGCGAGCTGGCCTGTGGTTGCTCGAATGCGGAGACGCCGGGTCATTTGACCAACGTCAAAACCCTGCGGTGCAATGAGAAGAACGTGAGAGAAGTCCAGGATGCGAAGCTTATCTGATGCTTGGCGAAGTCATGTTTGGGATGACTGAACAAACCGGAGCGATGCTTCGAGCCATGGGATTTCTCATGTAATCAGCGTACTCCTGGGCAACTTAAGGCGAGGTTAACGATGCGCATCAACGGCGAACGTGTCGAAGCGTGCATTGTCGGCGCGCTATTGGTGTTCAATGCCGCGCCCGGCCTCTTTCAGGAAGAGCAGGCAAATGGTGTCGTCGATGCATTGAGGCAGCGCAGAGTCGGCTCGGTGTCGATCCGGCTCCCGCGTTATCGTGATGATGTGGGCCGCCGGCCTTCAATGCTTCAGGCAAGTGTCGGCGTTCTTCCATGTGCAGACGTCGAGTCCGGTGTGAATGACCGGAGGTACCGACTTCCCTTCCGCGAGGTCACGCATGACCATCGCGGCGCGGTAGCCCATTTCCTCGGGCCGCTGGCCGACGAGCACATTCACCTTGTGTTCCTTGAGCGCTTGCAGTTCGGGCCCGAGCGTATCCGCCGAGACGATCACGAACTTGCCGTTCTTGATCTTGTCCATTATCGGCGCGACAACCTGCGAAAAGGCCTGCGGCGCAAAGAGAGGCCAGCCGCCCGCTAGCAGAAAGGCGTCGAGACCGGTAGGGTGGGCGGTCAGCGTGTCCTGCATCATCTGGTTCGCCTTGGCGGCGTCGTCGTTCACGTAGAGCGGACAGCCACTGATCTCATGCCAGCCGTTCTCGCCAGCGAGCTTCGTGATCCCTTTCTTCCCGGAGAGCACATCGCGCGCGCCCTGGGCCCGCTGGTTGATGTTCTCCGCTGCCGGATTGCCCATCACCAGGCAGACATTGCCGCCTTTCGGCATCAGCATCTTCAACTGCTCGCCAAGCTTGGCGCCCAGTTCGTAGTTGTCGGTGCCGACATAGGCCTTGCGCAGTGACGCATCCTTCGGCAGCAGATCGGCATCCGCGGTGATGACCGGGACCGATCCGCCGCGGCGGCGCAGCACCTCCGCCACAGCCGGCGCGTTCGCGGGCGAGATCGCCATGCTCGCGACGCCCTTGGTCAGCAGATCGTCGATGATCTGCACTTGCGCGCTCTCGTCCGCGGCGGTCGCGGGACCGGTGTAGTAGCAGTTGTAGCCTTGCTTGTTGAGTTCCTTGTTCGCCCGTTCGCATCCTTGATGCATGAGGTCGAAGTACGGGTTGTCGAGACCCTTCACCACCAGCGCAAGGGTCTTATCGGCCGCGAAGCCAGAGGACGCCAGCATCGCGAGTCCTCCAGCCGCGGCAAGACACATCCACAGTTTCTTCATTGCTTCCTCCTGTTCGGCGCCGGCTCTACGGTGCCCATGTGGGCCTACACAGTCTTTAACGATCGAACGACAGGCCCGAAATCGGAACTCGGCCTTGGAGCGGATCCTCGCGGTCTTGTGAACCCATGCGTGCGGCAGTTCCGCGCCTGATCCGGCCGCACCCGCTTCCCGCGGCACCGGCCGGGAAGCGGCCGGCGCGTCCAACGACATTTCAATCTCCTTGCCGCTCGCCACCGAGCCTGTTAAAAAGCACCGCGACGACGATGAAGCTGCCGACGACCGTGCCCTGCCAGAACGCGTCGACGCCGAGCAGGATCAGGCTGTTGCGGATGACCTCGATGAGCGCCGCGCCGACGATCGTGCCGAAGGCGCTGCCAACCCCGCCAATCAGATTGGTCCCGCCGACCACGGTAGCAGCGATCACGCGCAGTTCGTCCCCCGTGCCGAGGCCTGTCGTCACCGCGCCTAGCCAGCCGACTTCGAGAATCGCCGCGACGCCCGCCATGAGGCCGCAGAGCATGTAGACGGAACAAACGATGCGGCGCACCGGTACGCCGGTGAGAGTCGCCGCATGACGGTTGCCGCCGATCGCGAACACATAGCGGCCCCAGCGGGTCCAGCCGAACGCGAACCAGAACAACAGCCCAAGCAGGATCAGGAACCACACCGGATTGGCGACGCCGAGCGTCGCGCCGCCGCCGAGCGCGAGGAGCTTGCTCCCGTCGGGGCCGAAATCGAAAATGGTCCGGCTGCGGGAGATCACGAGTGCGAGGCTGCGGCCGACGCTCAGCATGGCGAGCGTCACGACGAAAGGCTGCATGCCGAGATACGCGATGAGCAAGCCGTTGACGAGGCCGACCAGCCCGGCGGTCAGTAGTCCCATGCCGATACCGGCCCAGATCGGGTAGCCCGCGTTCATGACGACCGAGAGCACGATACCGCTGATGCCGATCGTCGAGCCAACCGAAATGTCGATGCCGCCCGTGACGATCACCGCCATCATTCCCAGCGCCACGATGGCGACGAAGGCGAAGTTTCGCGTAACGTTGAAAAGATTCTCGGAGGTCGCGAAGGTCGAGGTCGCGAAAGACAGGGCGATACAGGCGACGATCGTTGCCAGCACGACCCAGAACACCTGGCTTGCGAGCATTCCCGACCAGCGAGTATGCGTCCTCGCGGACTGTGGATCATCGAGCAATGGCGGGGTTGTAGGGGGCCTTCGCGGCGCGTCGTTCAATGTGGTGGCTCCGATGCGAGGCAGTTTCAGGCAGCGGCGATGGCGCCGGTGATCAGTCCGGTCACTTCTTCCGGGGAGGACTCTTCGGTCTTCTTGTCGGCGACCTTGCGCCCGCGCCGCATGACAACCACCCGGTGGGCGACGGCGAATACGTCAGGCATGCGGTGGCTGATGAGGATGACGGCGATACCGTGTTCGGACAGGCGTCTGATGAGATCGAGCACCTCGACGACCTGGCGCACACTGATCGAGGCGGTCGGCTCGTCCATGAGAACGAGCCTCGCTTCCGAGAGGCGCGTGCGGGCGATGGCCACCGCCTGCCGCTGCCCCCCTGACATTTGCCTGACGAGGTCGCGCGGACGCGTCTCGGACTTCAGTGCCTTGAACAGTTCACCCGCACGCCGATACATGGTCGCGTGATCGAGCACGCGGATAGGCCCGAACCCGACCCGCGGTTCGCGGCCAAGGAAAACGTTGGCGGCTGCCGTCAGGTTGTCGCAGAGCGCGAGATCCTGATAGACGACTTCGATGCCGCGCGCGCGCGCGTCGACCGGCTTGTTGAAATGCACGGGATTTCCATCGATGAGAATTTCGCCGTGCGAAGGTGGAAAGTTGCCGGCGACGACCTTCACCAAAGTCGATTTCCCGGCCCCGTTATCGCCCATGAGCCCCACGACCTGACCTGACTCCAGACTGAGCGTCACGTCGGTCAGGGCCTGAATGGCGCCGAAATGCCTGGAAACGCCTCTGAGCTCAAGAAGACTCATGGACAGTCGTGCTCGCTGGAGTGGGGGCGTCCATGGCATTGGCCGGACGGCCAGTAGACACGCGAAGGAAGTAAATATTTTTTAGCGCACGATAGGGCATTTAGCAAGGCACTTCGGCCACCTGTCGAACGTGCCGCCGAATCGTAAGGCGCGTCCAGTGCGGCTGCGCACGAAGCGGCGAGCGGTGGCCGCTGAGGGGCGTCGAACCACTCGCGTCCATCGGAAAATGTCATCCAGCGGACTTCGCGCCACAGGCGCCGCTCCTGGCGTGACAAGTACGATCGCCCCAATTAAGGCAGGCCTGAAAGCTTCTGGCGCGTCCGTGCGAGGGTAATCACCCATTAGCCCAAGCGGTCTTGGATGTCTTGAGAATGGGTCGTACGGACACGGGCCAAAGGGCTGGCACGCGGAGATCGTCGCTGGCGCGCCGGCCGTCGACGAATGCTCATCCCTGGCGCCGCTGCATGATCACCAATCTGGCGATTTGGCCGCTCCGCCAACCAATGGTGTCTGTTGAACCTGAAACCGCCCCAGCGCCCAACCGAATGACTCGATTTCCCGCTTGTGCAGCATCGCGAGCTTCAACAGGCACCGCTCGCCTTTTTCCGTCAGGTGGACCTGCACGAGTCGCCGGTCGGAAGCGTCGGGGCGACGCTCGACGAGCCCGGCGGCTTCGCAGCGGGACACGAGCGCCGCGGTGCCGTTGGGCGCTGCCTGCAACCGTTCAGCCAGTTCGCCGATACTGGCCCAGGAGCGCTCGGAAAATCCCCTGACGTGAAGGAGCATCTGATATTGCAGAGGCGTGACTCCTTCCGCGTGAGTAATTTCTTCCGAATACCGCAGGAACCTGCGTAACTGGTAACGGAATGCCGACATGGCTTCGAGATCCTGCTTGTTGGGCATGCCGACCCGGATGTGCGGTGATGTTTGCTTCACTTTGCTACCTGTCTCGTTCGGAACATGGACCAGGCGCCTGAAACCGGATTCTCTGCAGCCTTGCTGAAATCCTGTTGCTCTATCGCAAGGCGCACCGGCAATGCGGCGTGACGGGGTGACAGCGCAAAATCGTATCAGATGGATTGCGTGCCCGCGCCGGATCTGGATGCGGTGAACGGTGGGTGTTCCGTATCGCCACGAGCGTCAAGGTTGGTGAACACGCGTTGATAGGACTATAGTGCATGGCACGGCATGACATGATTGCCGAGGCCTGTCTACCCGGTCGCACCGACCGATTCAGGCGGGCGGTGCGATGTTCGATCATCCCCCCAAGACCGCTCGGCTTCTTTCTGCGTGGACCTTGTATTGCGTGCATGGGACCGATCGAGGCCCCCGCGCCGAACGATGACGCGGTGTTGTCATGCGAGGAGAAGCGGGATATGGCCCCCACGAAGCTCGACGGCAAGGAAGGAGATTCGGCGCCTCCTGAAAACGCGCAAGAAGTCGTGAAGCCGCTCGACCTCTATCGCATGAGCATGCTGGGGTTCTGCCTCGGGATCGTGACCGGTTTTGGCGCGGTCGTGTTCAGGATGCTGATCGGCACTATCCATAATGCGGCGTTTCTCGGACGCCTTTCGCCGCTCTACGACGCGAGCCAGTTTACCCCGCCGTCGCCGTGGGGCGCATGGGTGATTCTCGTGCCGGTAGCAGGCGGCTTCGTGGTCACGTGGCTGGTAAGCCGCTTCGCGCCGGAAGCAAAAGGGCATGGCGTGCCAGAAGTGATGGACGCGATCTATTTCGGGGGCGGCGTGATCCGTCCGGTCGTGGCGGTCGTCAAGTCGCTCGCATCGGCCATCGCGATCGGCACCGGTGCGGCGGTGGGCCGGGAAGGTCCGATCATCCAGATCGGTTCGGCACTGGGCTCGACGCTGGGTCAGTGGCTGCGGATGCCCGCCAGTCAGCGGATCATTCTCGTTGCGAGCGGCGCGGGGGCCGGCATTGCCGCGACGTTCAATACGCCGATCGGCGGCGTACTGTTCGCGACCGAGCTGATGATGCCGGAAATCAGCGTGGGGACTTTTCTGCCCGTCGCACTGGCAACGGGCACTGCCACGTTCGTGGGACGGCTGTTCCTTGGCGGAGCAGCGGCTTTCCTGGTTCCCCCTCAACTCGGAGCGCTCGATAACCATCTCGCGAGCGGCTTCACGCTGCTGCTTTACGCGCTGCTCGGGGTCGTGGCCGGCGTGGCGGCCGCGTTTCTGATTCGCGGATTGCACTGGGCGGAGGACGCCTTCGATCGCGTTCCGGGGCGTTTTGCGCGCCACGCGCTCGGCATGCTGTTCGTCGGCGTAATGATGTATCTGCTGATGCGCTACGCAGGCCACTACTACGTGGAAGGCGTGGGCTACGCCACGATCCAGGCGACGCTCAATGAACAGTTGCAAGGTGGCCTATTCCTGCTGCTGCTTGCGCTGTGCAAGATGGCCGCGACGTCGGTTAGCCTCGGCTCCGGCTCGTCGGGCGGCGTGTTCTCGCCGTCGCTGTTCATCGGCGCGACGTTGGGCGCCGCACTGGCGTCCCTGTTCCATCTGCTGGTGCCGGCCGCTCCGGTCAGCGTGCCTGCATTCGCGATGGTCGGCATGGGGGCGGTGGTCGCGGGCGGCACGGGTGCCGCGATGACGGCAGTGGCGATGATCTTCGAAATGACGCGCGATTACGACATCGTGCTGCCGATGATACTTGCGGTTGCGTTCAGCATCGGCACCCGCCGGCTCCTCTCGCGCGAGACGATCTACACGATGAAACTCGTCAGGCGCGGTCATGTCATTCCAGATGCGTTGCACGCCAATATGTTTCTCGTGCAGAACGCGGGGGCGATCATGGAGGCCGACATACTGGTGCTCGACGCGGACGTCCCGTTTCGCGATCTCCTCGATCGCATGGGCGTCGCGCCGTTCCGGCACATCGTCGTCACGAAGGCAGGCATGCTGTACGGCGTGCTGCGCATCAACACCGGCCTGCGCCGCGCGGTCAGCCATGACAATCCGACGGTCACGATCGGGCAACTCGCGCATCGCAACTTCATCGTCGTGAAGCGATCCGATGCGGCGTTCGAAGTGATCAGCGAACTCCGGCAGCGCCGCGCGGTGATGGCCGTGGTCCTCGTCGATGCCGCTGTCGATGGCGCGTTCGACGTGTCCGGCGTGATTGCGAAGGAGCATATTGCGGACGCCGTCGCCCGCAGTATCGATATTTTCCAGCCCCGGGCTCGCGGAAGGACCTCCACGTCGATGCAATCCGTGCGCGTCAACGACGCTTCGTATGCCGTGCACGGCAGGGGTCTCAAGGTGAGCGACCGTGAAGCTGAAAACTGAGTGGCGGACGTTGCGCGAGCGGCTCAAGGCCGCGGCGCACCTTGCGGATTCCGGGAGCACACGGGAAGACCGTTCGCCCGACGCAACCCGCGACCCGCGCGAGTGGGTGATCGTCTATCGCACCGAGCGCGGGTTCTGCTGCATGTACCGCGGCGAGCCGGTCGAATTCGACGAGATGCTGGACGTGCAGATATGGTCGGAGGAAGAGGACGTGCGGCTCTGGTACTTCGGGCTTTGAACTGGTCCGCGCGTCGTGCGCCGCGCGATTAGCGGTACACCAGGTCGGCGCGGCGATTCTGCGACCACGACGCCTCGTCGTGCCCCAGCGCAACCGGTTTTTCTTTGCCCAGGCTGACGGCTTCCAGTTGCGTCCCGGGCACGCCAAGCGTTTCCAACTCACGCATGACGGCCTGCGAGCGCCGCTCGCCCAGGGCGAGATTGTATTCGGTGGTGCCGCGCTCGTCGGTGTTGCCCTGTATCAGCACATGCTGGGACGGATGCCGGCGCAGATAGTCCGCATGTGCCTGGAGTAGCGCCTGATAGTCATCCCTGACCGTATAGCTGTCGAAATCGAAATAGATGCTTCGCTTTGCAAGCGGACTGTTGGGATTGTTCAGTTCGTCGATCGTCGAGGGACTGGTACTGAGCGCCGACGCATTGGCAGCCTGGCCGCTCGATGTGACCGTTTGCGGCGTTTTCGTTTCATGACATCCGGCGAGCAGCGCGAGCATCACGAACGTGAGCCGGATCGTGCATTTTTTCATTCTGTCTTATATGGACGCCTCCCGGTTTGCCAGGTGATATTCGGTGTGTGACGGACAGGATGAGGTTGCAGACTTATATCCGGCCTGTGGTGCGGATGGTGATCCGCTGGCCCTGATGGAATCTGCCGGGGAAGTCCTCATCTCCTGCGAGTCCTCGAAGGACAAGACAGAATTCAGGTTTGCTTCCCCGCGGTCCGACCTGTTTCGCCATCACATGTATATCAACCTGCGCAACCTATTAGCGACCACGTCTCCATAGTTAGTTGATCTTCTACGCAGCGTGAGCCACGTAACCAGATTGGTACGTTCGAGCGTGGGCAAGCAGCGCCCAGATCGTGCGTGCCGTTTTGTTTGCGAGCGCGACGACCACTACATTGAACGGTCGTCGCGCGAGCAAACGTTGCAGCGCGTCGCTCAGGCGCTTCGGATGCGAGAGCACTGCGCGCGCGCCGTGAATCAGCAAGGTACGCAAGTACACGTCGCCTCTTTTGCTGATGCCCAGCAGCTTGACACGACCTCCCGTGCCGCTTTGCCGTGGCACCAGACCGAGGAACGCGGCGAACTCGCGCCCGGAGCGAAACGTACTCGCCTCGCCGATGGTGGCAATGGCGGCAGTCGCCGTGAGCAGGCCCACACCCGGAATGGCGGCGAGCCGCGTGGCCCCTTCGTCCTGGCGCAACCATGCTGCGAGCCGGTGTTCAATGGCACGGATGTCGCGCGTGAGCGCTTCGATACGCTGCAGTTGTTCGCGAAGCGTGTCGATGACCATGGCGGGCAAAGCGTCGGCCAGCTCGCCAAGCATGCGGGCCGCGTCGTTCATGCTGTGCGAGCCGCGATGCACTGCCGCGCCAAACTCGTACAGCAAGCCGTGCGTCTGGTTAATCTGCATGCGACGCATCTTGAGCAGTTGTGCGCGCACGCGGTGCAGCGTCAGCACCGCTTGCTGCGCTTCGCTCTTCACAGCGACGAAACGCATCTCCGGCCGTTGTGCAGCTTCCCAGATCGCCTGCGCGTCTGCCACATCGGTCTTGTTGCGCTTCACAAACGGTCGGACGAATGACGGCGCAATGAGCCGGACTTGATGACCGAAGCTCGCGAAGCGGCGTGCCCAGTAATGGGCGCTGCCGCACGCTTCCATCGCGATGAGCGCGGGCGCCTGCTTCGCGAAGAACGTCACGAGCTGTTCGCGCTTGAGCTGACGACGGTTGATCTCGCCTGTGTCCATGTCTACCCAGTGCACCTGAAAGACCCGCTTTGCCAGGTCCACGCCAAATGTCGTAGTCTTCATTTCGAGCCCTCCTTACCCTTCCTGGTCGTTTTGACACCACCACTTTGGCACTCTGATGCCGTCGGGTATAGCGAGGGCTCCGCCGTTCCTACTGCCTCTCCTATCCGACGCGGGAGGGAGGCGTCCATACCATCTCCCAGAAAAGTGACGACGTGGAGCAGGGCAGTACGTTGAGGGAAGCGACGTCTTGAAGTCTATGTGGCGTTTGCGTGGTGTGCCTCCGTATTTTCCCAGGCGATGCCGCCATCGGAGCAGCCGCCGTTATCTCGCGAAGGTCATCTGAATGAACTTCTGCCGTGTTCCCCCTTCCTGGCTTTACGAAAAAGGTGCAGGAATCGCTTGAATAAATGTCACAACGTGCTTATTCTAGGGGCTAGTGGTGTGGGATCTGGCGTGCCGATATTGCATGTTATGGCGTATGGTCCGGCAGCAAGCCCACTCGTTTTCAGGCGACAGAAGGCGATTCCCCTCCGCCCAGCTTCACGGCTGGGCTTTTTTTGCGTTGATCCCTATCTGACGTTGAAACCGTCTGCCACTTTCTTCCGCGTCCTGGACAGAAGAACGCTGCAAGATGTTCGGCGGCTTTGGTTCCACTATGGAATCTTCTGGGTGGGGCCGTTGGTCACCGCTCTCGTCGCAGTGCTGGAAGCGCATCTGATTGATGCAGATTGTGACACATTGCGGCGTGCCGACGATCCACGTCGGCGCATCGCTGATGCTTAACCTGCGGCACTTCCATCGCGCGCGATTTCGGACCATCCGCGGCGTCGATCTCGAGCACAGGCTCGCGTTCGCCGGCGCCCCCGCAGGTCTGTCGGCGGCGTTCAATGCGCCGCTTGTGAACGCGGTCTTTGCCATCAAGGAATTGACCCGCAGCTTCGACGCACGCATGAGCGGCGTGATCATTACGGCGCAATCGAAGTAGGCAATTACATGCCCGGTCTGCTCGCCGTCGCGGTGCTGCTGATCGGCGTCATCTCCGGGTTGGCAAGGCCTTCGTGATTGTCATCGCGATGATCAATAGGGAGCACCGGGTGCGGGATCCATCGGTGCGCTGCACTCGCAGATAGGGAGTAAACATAGATTTATTTGGCAGAGGCCACCCGCTATCATGCAGCGACTGTGCCGTGACGCGGCAAGTTCCAAACGTCTGAATTCTGAAGTGACACAGCGATCATTCATGAAGTCTGCGCCAGACTCATCAAAACTCCTTCGCAAGCTCACCAAGGCCGTGCTGTTGGTCGCGACAGCCATTTGCGGCAGCGTGAACGCGATGACAGGTGATCGTATGCTGGACGAGTTAGTGCCGCTGGATTCCTCTGGTCCATGGGCCAAGATGAGGTCTTCGAGCAGAGGCTCGACCTCTGAGGCAGTATCCTCTCCAACGACACCATGGTATCCGGAGCGCGCCGATCCGTATTCCCGGTCTTCTTTGGCGGACATATCGCTGGCAGCGCACGGCGAAATCCTGGCGTTTGACGATGCGTACACGCCGTCACGTAATGCGTTTGGCGCAGGAAGTTTCGCACTCAGCGCGTTGGGTTTCGGGGCTTCGAGCCTCGATTAATCAACTCAATCGCGGTAGCGAGGGCCGTGGCTCGTCTTGCCTGATTGCGGAGGGGAGCTCACCCATTCGAAATCGGCCATCTCTGTAACGGACGCCGCGCACGAAACGCCGATGTGGTCCCACAATTTTGCCTTCGCTTTGGCGCAATCTTTGACAAGCGAATCGGTTGCGAGCGCGACCACTGCCTACGATGCTGCCAGATCTCCCAACACCCGGCGCGAGCATCGGGGTTGTTCCAGATGCCTCAATGGAGGAAGGGTTCTTCAGAGTGGAGGTTTTCCCGAGTCTCTTTCATGCGCATCCCGGGACATTTACTGAAGCGCTTTACCCGCGCACCGCGCCGGTGTGCGTTGAATCACCGCGATAGACCGGCTGGCACTCAGAGGTTTCGTTACCTCTCATGGAATTATGTCATATCGTGCACTAACATTTGATATGCGTTGGAAATCCGAAGCGTAGAAATCGGACCCAGCTTTCCCAGGAGGAGAGCGCGAGCATTGCTCGGACGTGTCCATTCTGTGGGAGACCGAAATGGGAAGACTATCGACCGCGGGCCGACGGCATCGCCGGCTCGTACTGAAGGCTGCTGCCGCAGCCGGAATTGCGCAGATCGGCGCACCCTTCATCATCAAGGCGCGCGGAGAGGTTCCAATCAAATTCGGGCTCGACGATCCGTTGACAGGTACCTATGCCGAACTCGGCAAGAACGAGCAAATGGGTTGCGAATACGCGATCGATCAGATCAATGCGCGCGGGGGCATATTGGGTCGTCCGGTTCAGCTCATCGTGGAGGATTCCACCAGCGCGGATACTGGCGCTGCTGTACAGAAGGCGCGCAAGCTGATCGAACGTGACAAGGTGGACTTCCTGCTTGGCAATGTCAACTCGGCTATGGCGCTTGCGATCGGGCAGGTTTCAAACGAATTGAAAACACTGCATATTGTGACGGGTGGGCATACCGACGCCGTGACCGGTACAGATTGTCACTGGAACGTCTTTCGGGTCTGCAATACGACGAGGATGGAAACCAACTCGGTATCGAAGGTCCTGTTCGACCGGTACGGAAAAAAATGGTTTTTCATCACCCCCGATTACGCATTTGGCCACACCTTGCAACTCGGCTTCGAGGCGAGCCTGAAGAAGTTCGGAGGGGTGGAGGCTGGAGCCGCGTTGGCGCCGCTTGGCACCACCGACTATTCGTCATATTTGATCAAGGCGCAGGCTGCCGATCCTGACGTCATCCTGTTTCTTACCGCAGGTCAGGATGCTGTCAATTCGCTTAAGCAGGCGGTGCAGTTCGGCCTTAACAAGCGTTTCCACATCGCCGGGGCGCAGCAGGAACTGGAGGTGCTCGAGGGCTTGCCGCCGGATGCGCGAATCGGTACGTGGGTATTCGAATGGTACTGGGACCAGCCCAACGTACCCCACGTAGCGGAATACGTGGCCGGCATCCGTAAGAAGGCCGGGAGAGTGCCGACTGCCAGACACTGGTTCGGGCACGTCGCTGTCAATAGCGTTGCACTCGTCGCTAATCAGGAGAAGACGCTTGACGCGGTGAAACTGGCACGGGCGCTCGAAGGCTTCAAGTTGCCGCCGGACGTAGGGCTGATGCCGGACACACCGTTCTATCGGGCCGGCAACCATCAGCTCATGCCGGATCTCTATGTGGGACATGCGGTAGCGCAGGGACCTAGACCTGATGATCTATTCCACGTCGATCAACTGGTAAAGGGCATCGACGCGGCGCTGCCGGTCGGCGAAACCGGCTGCCGTCTCACATGGGCATGACCGGTTCGGGGAGCCAGACAGGGGGCTGAGTGCCTAATGATGTCGCGCTGCCGCAACGGCCGCGCGACCGATGAGCCGGGACATCGGAAGCGGACGTCGGCAGCACAGGTAACGGTATGACGCAACTGATCCTGTTCAACGTTTTCAACGGTATCGTCATTGGCGCGTTTTACGCGCTGATGGCGCTTGGCCTGTCGCTGATCCTGAATCTGAGCGGTGTCATCAACTTCGCGCACGGCGGATTCCTGGCAATCGGCGCTTACCTCGCCTACACGATCATGCCGTATGTCGGCTTTTGGGCGGCGCTTGTTATTGCACCCTTGCTGACGGCTGCTCTCGGACTGCTGATCGAGCGGGTACTGATTCGCCGGCTGTATGGAAGAGATCCCCTATACAGTCTGCTGCTCACGTTCGGGCTCGCGTTTCTGCTGCAGGACGGTAGCCGCTATATCTGGGGGCCTCAGACATTGCCATACCAGATTCCGGACGCGCTGAACCAGCCATTGACGTCCTCGTTCTTCTTTCTAACGGGCTATCGTGTGTTCATGGTCGTTCTGGTTGTGATCGTCGTGGCGGCGCTCTTCATGTTCCTGAAGTTCACTCGATCCGGCATTCGTATCCGCGCTGGTGTCGGAGACCTCGAAACGGTCGCGACACTGGGCGTGAATGTACGGTGGCTTCGCAGCATGAATTTCGGCCTCGGCATCTTTCTCGCGGGGCTGGCTGGCGTACTGGCAGCCGGCATGCTCGGACTGCAACCGACAATCGGGGATTCGCTCATCATGCCGAGTTTCGTTGCGATCATCGTCGGGGGACTGGGCAGCCTGCCGGGTACGCTGCTCGGCGGCATTCTCATTGGCGTCGCTTCTGGCCTGACTTCTGTCTTTTTCCCGTCCGCGACCGAAGCGGTGATTTACGTCCTGATGGGTCTAGTGCTGCTCGTACGTCCGCGCGGACTGCTGGGTGAGGAAGGGAGGGTCCAGTGAGATCATCACTGCAACTCGCGGGGGATGCGGCGGTCTGGCTGGCGCTCGCAGCCATGCCGTACTGGATCACCTGGCTCGGCGGCTATACGGCACTTGGTACACGCGTAGTAGTAATGGCATTGGCGGCGATGGCGCTCAATTTTCTACTCGGTTTTACTGGCGTGTTGTCGTTCGGTCACGCGGCATATTTTGGTCTCGGCGCGTATGGCGTTGGTATGACGATCCGTTATCTGGTGCCGAATACGCCGCTTGGTATCGTCATTGGGGTCGCGGCCGGCACGCTGGCGGCGGCGCTCATCGGCGCGCTGATTGCCAGGCTTCGGGGCGTCTATTTCGCGATGGCGACGATCGCATTCGGCCAGGTGTTCTACTTCGTCGCCTTTCGCTGGAACGCCGTGACTGGCGGCGACGATGGACTCTCCGGATGGCATCGCATGCCTCTCCACTTTGGCCAGCAGAGAATCGACATTCTTGGCAACAGCACCGTGTTTTACTATTTCGTTCTGCTTTGCTTTGCCGTGTCGGTTGGCGTCATGACTGCGCTGTTGCGCTCTCCGTTTGGCCGTACGCTTCTGGCGATACGCGAGAACGAAAAACGGGCGCGCTTCCTGGGGCTGCCGGTGGAGCAGCATATCTGGCTGTCGTTCGTGATCTCCTGCTTTTTCGTGAGTTTTGCCGGTACCTTGTACGCGCTGCTCAACAACTTCGCCGATCCGCATGATCTGCGGTGGGACCAGTCAGGCGATTTTGTGATCATGGCCGTGCTGGGGGGAATGCGCTCGTTGTGGGGACCGCTGATCGGCGCGGCCGTCTTCGTGCTGGTTCAGGATTACATCTCCACACGGACTGAGAACTGGATGTCGTTTATCGGCCTGCTGTTCATCCTCGTCGTTCTGTTCTTTCCCCGTGGCGTGCTGGGCATCCGGACGGGCGGGGGGCGGTCATGAGCCTGCTCGTAGTCGATCACGTATCTCACCGGTTCGGCAATCTTCGCGCGGTTAGCGATGTTTGCCTGACTGTGGAAGCCGGTGAGCTTCGCGCGGTAATTGGACCTAACGGTGCAGGAAAGACGACGTTCTTCAATCTGATCAGTGGGTTCTTTCCGCCTACGTCGGGGCGTATCGTGTTCGACGGACGCGACGTGACCCGGCTTGCGCCTCATCGCCGCGTTGCCATGGGAATGGCGCGGACTTTCCAGATTACGGAAGTTTTTCCTGAGTTGTCCGTTCGCGATAATCTGCGGATTCCGGTCGAACTTCGGGCCGGGCACAGGCTCTCGCCGTGGCTATCGAGGGCGGCGCGCGCGACCGTCAACCAGCGGCTGGAAGAATTGCTCGTGCTCGGCGGACTCGAGCAGCGTGCGCGCCGGTTGGTGGGTGAATTGTCGCTTGGCGACCAGCGAGCCACGGAAATCATCATGTCGCTCGCACTCGAACCCAGGCTCCTGCTCCTCGACGAACCGACCGCGGGGATGGGAGATCAGGAAACCTACGACGTGACGCAACTGATACGACGCCTGCACCGCGATCGATCGCTGACGATGATTCTGATCGAGCACGACATGCGCGTCATCTTCCAGCTGGCACAGCGCATCATGGTGCTCGCCGAAGGCAGGATTCTGGCAGAAGGAACGCCCGAAGAAATCTCCGGCAATCAAGCCGTGCAAGCAGCCTATCTGGGAACAGCAAAATGAGTGCCCTGATTGCCGAGGGACTGCAGACCTGGTACGGCAAGAGCCACATTCTGCATGGCGTATCGGTGGACGTTGACGACGGCCAGATTGTCGCCCTGGTAGGGCGCAACGGCGCCGGCAAGACGACAACCATGCGAAGCCTGATGGGGTTGACCCGGCCACGCGCGGGAAGGGTGAACATTCTAGGCCGCGAAACGACCGGCTGGCCGCCAGACCGGGTCGCGGCGCTCGGTGTCGGATATGTGCCGGAGGGTAGGCGCATATTCGCGGGTCTCAGCGTGGAAGAAAATCTGCTTGTGCCCAACGGGCGCACCGGTCCCTGGACGATCGCACGTGTGTTTGAGCTTTTTCCCCGGTTACGCGAGCGTCGGAACAGCAAGGGCCGGCAACTCTCCGGAGGGGAGCAGGAAATGCTCGCGATCGCACGCGGCCTGCTGCTCAACCCACGCGTACTGCTTCTCGATGAGCCGTCTCAAGGTCTCGCACCGCTGATGGTGCGGGAAGTGTTTGATGTTATCGTCAGAATGCGCGCCGAAGGCATGTCGGTGCTTCTGGTTGAGCAGAACGTTCGAGCGGCTGTCGAGATTGCCGACGCGGCTTGCGTGCTGGACGATGGTCGGGTCGTTTTTTCCGGATCCGCGCGAGAACTTGCGCGCGACGAAGCTCGTGTGCGTACTCTGGCCGGGGCCAGTGCGAGCGATTGGCGCATGCTCGACGATGCTTGAATCGCATGAAGCCATGCCACGAATATGAAATGGCACAGTGTGAACTAACGCTCGTCGAAGCGCACAGGCATTTCCAAGCCCTTTAA
The DNA here is from genome assembly GCF_050435345.1 of Paraburkholderia sp. 32. Taxonomy (NCBI): domain Bacteria; kingdom Pseudomonadati; phylum Pseudomonadota; class Betaproteobacteria; order Burkholderiales; family Burkholderiaceae; genus Paraburkholderia; species Paraburkholderia sp. 32. Next base: position 2,743,162 of record NZ_JBNDKD010000001.1, on the reverse strand, counting down.
TTGTTGCTTCGGCTCACGGCGGGAATTTTATCGCCGTCTTTGCGGTCGAAGCGTTCAGGGTGAGCCGTTCATGTATGACGGTGCGCGGATGCGCACCGCCTCTTTCGCGCAACGCCGGTTCAAAGCCGAACTTCGGGGCAGGCGCAAGGAGACCAGAAATGAGCACGATTTCCGACCTGACGCTATCGGGCAAACTGCGTCGCGATGCTGGGATAGTGGGGTTGCTGTTCGCAAGCACCACTAGCATGATTGGTTCAGGGTGGCTGTTCGGCGCCTACCATGCATCGAGAATAGCCGGTCCGTTGAGCATAGGCAGTTGGGCGCTTGGCGCTGTCATCATCATGCTGATTGCGCTATGTTTCGCGGAGCTTGCCGCCGTTTTTCCTCGTAGTGGGGCGCTGGTTCATATGAGCCACGCGAGCCATGGCGACGGACTTGGAAGGTTGTGGTGCTGGCTGCTCTTCCTCGCCTATGTCCCGGTGCCTGCAGTCGAAGCCGAAGCAATCGTCACTTATGCAAGCAACTATCTGCCATGGCTGATCCGTCCTGGCTCCGCCGGGGTGCTGAGTTTGGCGGGCTTCTTCGTGTGCGCCGGTTTGCTCGGAATAACCGCGCTGCTGAATCTGATGGTGATCAGATGGCTGCTCAACGTCAATTCAACCATTACGTGGTGGAAAATTCTGGTGCCGATACTGACCATCGTCGGCTTGATGGCAGCGAGCACCCACTGGGATGTCGTGCGTGCGGCGCCTGACACCTACAAGCTCTCCGGCATGTTCACGGCACTTCCCGCAGCAGGTATCGTTTTCAGCTATTTGGGCTTCCGTACTGCGATCGACCTCGGCGGCGAAACGGCCAATCCACATCGCGACATTCCGCTAGCCGTGATTGGCTCGGTCGTGCTCGCTGCAGTGGTTTACATCATGTTGCAAGTGGCCTTTATCTGGGCGCTGTCGCCGGTCGATCTCGCGCACGGATGGGCACGCCTCAGCTTCAAGGGGGAAATGGGACCGTTCGCTGGACTTGCCGCGACGCTCGGGCTCGGCTGGATGGCGACGCTTCTCTATATCGACGCCTATATATCGCCTGGCGGCACGGGGCTGATGTATGTAACCGGCGGATCGCGCGTACTCTTTGCTACGGGCGAAATGGAGGCAGGTCCCCGCGTGCTGACAAGGCTGAACCGCAACAAGGTGCCATGGCTGGCGGTTCTCGTGATGTGGGTGGTTGGCACCATTTTCCTGCTGCCGTTTCCTGCATGGCAGAAGATGGTCGACTACATTACGTCGGTTACGGTGCTGACATATGGTCTTGGTCCGGTCGCGTTGCTGGTGTTGCGCCGTAACCTTCCGGAACTGCATCGTCCATTTCGCATGTGGGCCGCGCCCGTGCTGGCGCCAGTCGCATTTATCTGCAGCAACCTCGTAATATATTGGACTGGCTTTGCAACGAACACCTTTCTGTTTGCGCTGGTGGCGATCGGTTTCGTACTCTACGCGGCGTACTACCACATCGTCTTGCGCAAAGCGGCGAAAGACTTCGGCTGGAACAACATTGCGTGGCTGTTGCCGTGGTTTGGGGGCATCTGGTTATTGTCGTGGCTCGGCGGCGTCGGTGGCGGACTCGGTGTGATCGGATTCGGTTGGGACATTCTTCTAGTGGCGCTCTGGAGCGTGATCGTGATGAGGCTCGCAATGCGCTGCGCGTTGGGCGTCGAGCAGACGCGAGCAATGATGGAGCGAATGGACGCGACGAGTTGACTGGCAACGCCATCGTTCAGCGAGGGAGGAGTCAACGGAAGCTCTATCCGTTAGCGGGGCGCTTGAAGGGACAACCCGAGTACCCGCCTGAACTGCAAGCCAGACTTCCAACGGTGAGATCTGGTCAGGGAGTCGCGCTCATGTAATGAGCGGAGATCGAGCAAGACTTGTCTAACCGGAAGCGAAGGGCAGAATGAGCGCCCTCTAACGCCGATGATCACGAGTATGTGCGATGAACCTGACGTCATTGCGCATCAGAAGCGGCAGTGGTCGCTTCGCGCTGCTACCACATCATGCGAACGCTAACTGGCGAGGTCCGGTTCTTCGCACTACCCACTGCTGCCGCCTTGCGTCCGGATGGCTCCTTCTTAAGCGTCCTTTAAGCACCACGGCCTAGCTTTAAAGCGTCAACTGTTCGAAGTTCAAGCCCTGTGAAAGTCTCGCATGCCATATGCGCCGCCGATGTGAGCGCGCAAGGCCGCATGCGACGTCTGGAACTGGACACTCGCTGAGGAGAATGAACCATGAAAAGGCATCAGGTTATCGCTGTCATGTGCGCGTTGCTCTCCGCCGCCTATTGTGGTGCGGCCGTGCAGGCCGCCGAGTCCCCGCGGGCCGTCGCGTCGGACATGGGCAAAGTCTCGGGGAAAGGAAACGAGGCCTTCCAGCAGATCGAACTTGCGCGGCTCGCAATCTTCAACGGTAACGGTTCGGAGGCCGCCACGCTTGTAAAAGCCGCCCAGAAATCACTGCAGGAAGCGCAGGCTGACAATACTGCTTTTACCAAGGCTGAAAAAGACTTGAAACTTCCACCCACGGCTTCCAGCGCGCCGCATGTCCAAGCGGACGTCGCTCGCGCTTCGCAGGAGTTGATGTGGCTTCCAGTTGGCGCTGACGTAACTATCACCGACAATCTCGCGCAGTCTTCCGAGAAATCCAAAGCGGTGGCATCCGCGAATGAGCACATCAAGCAAGGTCAGCGGGATCAGGCGCTCAACGCCCTGAAGGTCGCGAATATTAACGTTGCCTACACCATGGAACTCGTTCCGCTAAAACTGGTGATCGCGGACGTCAATGACGCTGCGAGGCTGATCTCTCATCACCAGTACTATCAAGCAAATGACGCCCTCCGGCAGGCGGTGGCGAGCGTGCGGTATGACTGGGTCGACCTGGACGCCATTCCTCAGCACGCACAAACCGCACAAATGGCTTCGAAGCCTGCCGAGCATCCCGCCTCGTCCGCGAGCGCACGATGAATCTGTCCGCGATGCCAAAGCGTCCCTGGCGGTACAGAGGGACAATTTAGCGTTAGCTTATTCTGAAGGGTCATCACGCCCCCAAAGAGCAGTCGATCATGGCATTTATTGCCTCCGCTTATGCCACGACACGACGAACGTCGTGCGCAGCTAATGAGCGCTGCCCGCAGTTAGATTCATGTCGACCTGCCTGCGCGCCGGTAAGGTATGGTCCGCGCATCTGATCTTTATATAGCACAATGTGACATATTGGCCTACACTTTGGATATCGAGATTGGCGCAAGCCTCGTTGCTGCTTATAAGCGTCGATTGCATCAGGCGGCCGTCTCGGCGGCCGTCGCAACGGCACAGTTGTCCTTCGCGGAGAGGTCTGTATGCTTGTTACGTTCAAGTGCCGTTCAACTCCGGACGTCGTCATGCTGCGGAACCTCGCGGAATATCTCCTCGCAGCCATTGGTAAGCAAGTCGCCACTCGTGGCGTCATCAGCCACGATGAACTGGGTACGGTGATAACGCGGCTTGAACGCGCTATCGAAGATCAGGCACGCACTGAATTAGCCCTCAACGTCCTCCATCACGTGCCGAACGACCATAGTTCAAACAGTGCGGCCGCGACCGTCGAACATCGCGCCTGGCCATTGCTCGACATGATGCGCGAGGCCCATCGCCATGGCGACGATATTCTCTGGGGTATTTAGACCGTTGGAGCGCTGCGGCGCAGGCGCATGTCTTCTCGTTATCGCGAGACAGCGCCGATGCCGTTGTCAGCGCAAGGGCGTTCCAGGGGATAGACGCGATAAGTCTGCAGATGCGACCTGACGTTCAAAGGATCATCGTCGCCACGCGCATCGAACCCAGCGCCGACGCATCATTTATTAGCGACCTGCCGCATCGGACCAATAATTCTCGACATGTCGCGAAGCTAAATGATTGCGATCCGACGTAATCTGCGCGAGCGGTAAATCGCGCGTGCCCTTCGTCGTGCGGCCGTAGGACGAGAGGTCTGGCCGCATCCGAACCGCTTCCGGGAGCGGGAGCCCTCGCGGCGCTCAGGGTTCCAATGACCGCCTGGGGATCGTTGAAGGCCGCATAAAAGAGCACGCCGTCCCAGATCACCAGGGTCTCAAGCAGCACGCCGGCGGGCTCACGGGCCGGGTTTTAAGTTTCGTTTAAGTTTTCGCGTCTAAATTCTGAAAAATGTCATGTCGTGCCATAATATTGCACCAGGCTTTCAGCGGGTGCGGCGCGGAATCGCGTGACTTCGACGTGTCCTCAGCTTGCCGGTCAAGCACGTCCGACTGCAGCATCGGCAGCTATCTTCACCCAGCGACTGCTGGGTTTTTTTTTACACGATATGAGCGCAACTTCCACATCGGCCACTTCCCGCTCGCGCATGAGTGCGCTCGAGCTGCGAGCGACGCTGTCGCTCGCAGCGATCTTTGCACTGCGCATGCTCGGTCTCTTCATGATCATGCCGGTGTTTTCGGTGTATGCGAAAACCATTCCCGGCGGCGACAATCTCCTGCTGGTCGGCATCGCGCTGGGGGCGTACGGCGTCACTCAATCGCTTTTCTATATCTTCTACGGCTGGGTTTCCGACAAGGTTGGCCGCAAGCCAGTTATCGCGACGGGTCTCGTAATATTTGCGATCGGCAGCTTCGTCGCCGCGGGGGCGCACGATATTGTGTGGATAATCGTCGGTCGCGTGATCCAGGGAATGGGCGCCGTTTCCTCCGCGGTGCTCGCTTTTATTGCCGACCTCACTGCCGAGCAGCACCGCACAAAAGCAATGGCGATGGTGGGTGCCTCGATCGGCATTTCTTTTGCGGTGGCGATCGTGGGTGCGCCTCTGGTGTTCCACTGGCTCGGGATGAGCGGCCTGTTCTCGCTGGTCGGCGCGCTCTCGATTCTCGCGGTGGGCGTCGTGATCTGGGTCGTGCCGGATTCGCCGAACCGGCCCGTCCACTTGCGGGCGCCATTTGCCGAAGTGCTCCACAACGTCGAGCTGCTGCGCCTGAACTTCGGCGTGCTCGTACTGCACGCCACGCAAACGGCGCTGTTCCTTGTGGTGCCTCGCCTGCTCGTCGACGCAGGGCTGCCGGTCTCGTTGCACTGGAAGGTCTATCTGCCGGTCATGGGTATTGCGTTCGTCATGATGGTGCCGGCCATCATTGCCGCGGAGAAGCGGGGGAAAATGAAGGCCGTGGTCGTCTCTGCAATCGGTCTGATCCTCATTGGCCAGCTATTGCTTGGCTCGCTCGAACATACACTCGTTATCGTGCCCGCCGTCCTGTTCGTGTATTTCCTCGGCTTTAACATCCTCGAAGCGTCGCAGCCCTCGCTCGTCTCGAAGCTCGCGCCGGGCGATCGGAAGGGTGCGGCCACGGGCGTATACAACACCACGCAGTCGATCGGCCTTGCCCTCGGCGGCGTGGTTGGCGGCTGGCTTCTAAAACACAATGGCGCGAACGCGGTGTTTTACGCGTGCTCCGGGCTCGTATTGTGCTGGCTCGCAATCGCGTTCAATATGAAGGTTCCGTCACCGCGGAAAGCCTGAGTCGCGCTTCTGGCGCGAAATGCAGCCGGTGAGGGCGTCGCCGGAGAAAACCCAGAAGAAAAACAGGGGAACAGATCGTGCGCATTCTCGCGCTGATGGACCGTCGAAAGCTGCAGCGCATCAACCGGTTATGGCTCCACTATGGCGTGTTCTGGTTGGGGGCGATCGCCGTAGGCCTGGTCGCGGTGCTTTACGCGAAGCTGATCGATTTCGGCTACGCGGTATTCCTTCGCTATGCGGCTGACCGGTTCTGGCTGCCTCTGATCGTGGCGCCCGCAACCGGCGCCGTTACGGTGTGGCTTACACGGCGCTTCTTTGACGGTTCCGAGGGCAGCGGTATCCCCCAGGTGATCGCCATGCTGCACGGGCCGAACGAACTCGGGCCACGGCTGCTTACACTGCGTATTCTCGTTGGAAAGATTCTGGTCTCGTTCCAGGCCCTGCTCGGTGGCTTTACCATCGGCCGCGAAGGTCCGACCATTCATGTTGGCGCCGCCCTGATGTTCAGCCTGAGGCGCTTTTACCCGAGGCGTTTTCTGGCGATCCGGCCGGGCGTGCTGGAGCGCAGACTCGCGCTCGCGGGTGCGGCCGCCGGTTTGTCGGCGGCATTCAATGCTCCGCTCGCAGGCGTGGTGTTCGCCATTGAGGAACTCATGCGCAGCTTCGAGGAGCGCGCGAGCGGCGTGCTGATCACGGCAATCATCTTCGCTGGCGTCGTTTCACTTGGGCTTCAGGGAAACTATGTGTATTTCGGCACGATCGATATCGGGTCGGGATTGCCCCGATGGATTAGCCTCGCCGTAGTGCTGATCGGTGTCCTTGCGGGCGCGCTAGGGGGATGCTTCTGCTGGCTGTTGCTCAACACGAAGCGCTGGATGCCCGAAGTTCTGCTCGAACTGCGCGTGAAGCGGCCTGTGCTATTCGGCGCGCTATGCGGCCTGGTCATTGCGGTCGTCGGCGTGAGCGCCAATGGCCATACATTTGGCAGCGGCTATGCCGAAGCGCGGAGCATGCTGGAAGGCAGCGCGCATGTCAGCGCGGCATACCCGCTCCTGAAGATGGTCTCGATGGTGGGGTCGTATCTGCCAGGCGCGCCCGGAGGCCTGTTCGCCCCGTCGCTCGCGATCGGGGCTGGCATCGGCAATACGGTTCACATGGCGTTCTCGCAGATCCAGCTTCCGATGCTCATCGCGCTCGGCATGGTCGGCTATCTGGCGGCGGTCACCCAGAGCCCAATCACGGCGTTCGTGATCGTCATCGAGATGATCAACGGGCACGCGCTCGTTATCTCGCTGATGGCCACGGCGCTCATCGCGAGTCGGGTCTCGCGCTTTTTTGCGCCACCGCTGTACGAGGCGCTCTCGGAGCGTTATCTGCGCAAGCCGTGAGGCAAAGGCGACGGTAGGTCGAACAGACATCGACGGAGTTCATATGGGGATCGCAGACAGAATCGAAAAGCGTCTATTGGGCATGGCGCGCGTGCTATCTCTCATCGCGCTAGTTGGCGCCATCCTGGCGATGATCGCATTAATGTTTGCGCTTGGCGTTCCGAGGACGGCAGCTGTTATCACAGATCCGCCCGTCAGCGCGAGCGAGGTACTCTCTTCGATAGCGGGTTCGGAGGCGGCCAACGACGGTCTGAAGATCGGCAGCGCGAACGGCAACGCCATGGCGGATGTCGCTGGCGCCGCGGGATTAATTATCCCCGCTCCGCTTAATGCCTTGTTGAACCAGAATAATGCAAGCCAACCGCTGCTCAAGGCGTGGCTCGAGCGTATTCCCCAAGCCGACCGACAGCAGTTCCTGGATGAACTGTCCGACGTCGTTGCGGCTGCCGGGCAGCACGCTGCTACGTGGGAATGGGACAACCGCGAGCGGTATGTTGCAGCGGCCATGGATCAGTATGCCCGTGTCAAGATTGGGCGGATTGATGCGGCCCAAAGCGCCGTTCAGGCGGCAGAGGGCAAAAACGCTCAGTTCGGTTCGTCGCTGGGAATTCTTCTCGCGTTGACAGGTTTCCTGACTTTGCTGCTACTGCTCACAGCGATCGAACGCAATACGCGTAATAGCGCGGTGAAAAGACAGGAATGAGCTGGCGCGACTTGTGATGGGATGCCGATGTAAGGTGTTTTCTGTTGCACCAGCTGTTCTGAACCGGCGCGACCTCTCGCCACTCGCACAGCGCGGGCCGGAGACGAACGCCGGATTAAAGTCGAGACAGGTGGCGCAGTCGCTCTTCTGACGGCAGAGTCGATCGCTCGACCTGCTGGTTTGATCTGTCGGCGCGTTTCGGAGGCCGCGCCAACGCGAGGCCAAACTCACTTCTTGCGATTCTGACCGATGGCCCGGGCAACGTGCCGAGCGGGAGATCACTGCGAACAGGAGCCTATCGACAGAGCAGTCCCTGGGTAGATAAGGGTCCAGGTCCGCATCGCGAAGCTCGCACAACTTACAGGTCTGCAGCCGTTAGCTTCGGGCGGCGACGCTGGCATGCGCGTCGCAGCACCGCAATGGGCACGTCGTGCGACGCAGGGTTCAGAGAAGGTCGGTTTCACAGAAACGATTGGAAAAACCCGATGGGCAATTGCGGAGGGCTATCTGATTGACGTTACGTGGTCAGAGCGCTGTCATCGTCGCTACTCTCTGATCGTCTTTTTCGCGCGCGGCGAAATATTGTCCGAGCTGCCCAGGATCGGCACGTTTCCCATGCGTTAAGCCTACATCGGTCGACGTTACAAGTGTTCACGACAAACGGTCCACGACAAACGACGTGCTTAACGATGCATCGCGACCGTTCGGTTGACGTGGAATCTCGCTTGGTCATCAGGAGACCCGTAACCCGGGCGTCTGCCCGAATCGAGCCGTTGTTCATCAGCCAATCTTGCAGAGCCGGAACGGCAGTTGCTCTTCTGTGCGCTATCGGTGCAAAGCCTTTCAAGACCAACGATGACTTACGGTACTTTTCCAGCCTGGCTCCATAGTCTGTCAATCACCTGGATTGTGTTAGGCGTGGTGTGTGCCGCCATCATTGTGACTGACGAGGTAAGACATCCGCAGAAGATGTGGATCATGAGCCTGGTTTGGCCGCTGACCACGCTATTCGGCACAGTTCTCTGGCTTGCTGCCTATTATGCATGGGGACGCAACGTGCTCGCCGCCGAAGCTGGCGATAAAACGCAACCGTTCACAGTGATCGTGATGAAAGGCACTAGTCATTGCGGCGCTGGTTGCACACTCGGCGACATTGTTGTCGAATGGTCAGCGTTTGCGTTTCCAGGGTTGGCGGTGTGGTTCGGATGGCACAGCGTATTCAACGAGAAAACTTTTGCCGTCTGGATCCCGGACTTCATGATCGCCTTTCTGCTAGGAATCGGTTTTCAGTACTTCACCATCAAGCCGATGCGCGACCTGTCAATTGGACAGGGCGTGATCGCTGCAGTCAAAGCGGATATTGCCTCGATAACCGCGTGGCAGATTGGCATGTATGGAGCAATGGCGATCATTCAGTTCCTATGGTTCAAGCCGGTTTTTGGCGGCATCGCGAACGTTACAAGTTGGGAGTTCTGGTTCGCCATGCAGATCGCCATGCTCGCGGGCTTCGTAACGAGCTACCCTGTGAACTGGTGGCTGATTCGTTCCGGTGTGAAGGAGAAGATGTAGACCAAACCCTCAGCGAAAAGGGCGCTGATGGCGACAGGCAAAATCGCAACTGACGTGAAGGCGGTCCCACAGGATGTGCGGCGATTGGATACTAGCTGCGTCCCAAACGCGTTCACCCGGACAAAACGTGCATTGTGATGGATGCCGGATGACCGTAGTAATCTGGACCTCACCCCCAATACAACCAACGTGCGACTTCACGCGCTCGTGAGTCCGCGGAGACGGGCAGGCGTCGAACAAACCTCAAGACCACCCGCCGGCCGACTCAGTTAGGCAAGTGGCGTGGTTGTACCTTAAAAGTCGTCGTTGTGGTCAGAGAAGCTCGAACCGTGGCTCAGGGTTGATCGCGTTGAAAAAGGCCGTGACCCGACTGTATCGCTGACGGTATCAACCTCTCAGTCAGTGGTCCGGCGTAAGCGTTGGCGTAGGTTTGTACGAGAAAGCTCGCCCGGGTCACTATTTCGACGAGAACGAGTAAACCGGCTCGATAAGAGGGTTGGTGGCGGCTTGCGGCGCGGTGCTTGCCACCAGCCCGGCACCTTCAGCGCCGCTTGACCCGCCCGCGGCTCATGACTGAGAACCTGGAACACGCCGAAATCGTCATTGCTGTCGGGAATCGCGGCGAGCAGGTTGGCAAGCGCGCGCCAGCCCATGAAGCTCGATAGCCTTATCGCTATGCGCAGCCAGCGCTCGGCGTGTGAGCTCGGGTGCGTTGACGGTGTTGACGCTACGCACTGCATCCGTCGCATTGCGTTTTTCGTTGATCTGGCGTCGATCGATGCGCGAAGCAACGGGCAGGTCTGCATGCTGTCTCTCCAGTGTTGAACGCCTTCGACGCTGTTCGCGCCGCGCCACGCCGTCCGCTTGCCCTACATCCACGCGGATCACCGCGCCGCCGCTGCCGTACCGGCCACGCCCGATAGCAGCGCCCTCAACACCTGTCGCAACGTGGTGGCGCCGAAGCGTCGCTCGCTGATATTCGCCTCGACGTCGATGCGTCCAGCGTTGTGCGCGTCGTACAGATCGACGATCAGTTGGGCGTGCCGCTCGCCGAGCCCGGCGCCGCGCAGCACGGCACTCCATTCGTCGCGCGGCACCCGGTGGGCGATAACCGGCCGCCCGGACAGTTCCGCCAAGGTACGCGCGACGTCGAGCGCGCTTACCCGCTCTTTCCCTTCGATACTGACCACCCGTGGCGTCGCGCGCGAAGGCCCTTCATCGAGCAGCAACTGCGCGGCAAGCTCGCCGACGTCCTGCGCCGCGACGGTCGGAAACAGCTTGTCGAGCGGATCATGCAGACTCGGCAGCGCGCCCCGGCCGAGCGCGACCGGCAGCACGCGTGCCCAGTTCTGCATGTGCTCGGCGGCGCGCAACAAGATCAGCGACGACGCGACGGTGCGCAACCGCGTTTCGAGGTAGTGGAACAGCGTCGTGATGCCGGTGCCATCCGCGTGCTCGGCGCCGTAGTCGGACAGCGCGAGGAGCCGCGGTGGCGCGCTGATGCGCAAAGCCACGACGCCCGCGTCGATGATGCGCCGCATCGCGGCCGCGGGATCGTCATGCGCTCGCGGCACCGGACAGAGCCATTGCACTGCCTGCGCGCCGTCGATCGCGCGCGCGACCAGCTGTGGGTCGTTCAGGTCGGCGATCGCGATCTCGCAGCCGATTGCCGCGAGCGCTTCGGCTTGCGTGGCGTCGCGCACCACCGCGCGTACCTGGCGGCCCGCGCGACGCAAGGCGGTTGCGCTCGCGTGTCCCACGTGACCGGTCGCTCCGAAAATGACGAACACGTTGTGCTCCTTTTGAGGATCGCTATGACGTGATGGTAGGGACGCGGTGCTCGCGAGGCGCTCAGATCTGGATGACTTTGCGCAGATCTGGATGATTTTTTACGCCGATGCCGCGCAGGTCGCCCAGGTCGCGCGAGTCGCGTTGGCTGTTCGCGAGCTACGAAATTCCGTCACGCCGGCGAACCTGCCAAAAACGCCGCACAATGCAGGCATCTCGCCGTCATTCAGCTCACTCAGGAGACAAGCGATGAACGCCGTCACCCCGATGCCCGCGCCTGCGCCGCACAGCGGCTCGCGCATCGCCGTGCGCACGAGCAGGGCGCTTGGCTGGCAAGGCTTCGGTGCGGAGCTGCTCAACGTGTCGGCCGGTTTGCATCGGATGCCCGCGTTTCGCCATCATCGCGTGGGCGTGCACGTTGGTGCGCCGGTGACTGCGCGCTGTCTGTGCGATGCGCGCCGCCACACGCGGATTCAGGCGCACGGCGACGCCGACGTGATCCCCGCGGGGCTCGAAGGTCAGTGGAACGATGACGCCGCCTGCACGATTTTCAGCGTCTGGTTTGCCGAGGACTTCGCGCGACGGACGGTCGAGCAACTCGCGTTGAACTCGGCCGACGCGCAGCTGCGCCCGCGCTTCCAGATGCGCGATCCGCGCTTTCAGCATCTCGCCTGGGCGCTGCGCGCGGAGCTCGAAGCGGAGGATGCGTCCGATCCGCTCTACGCCGAAAGTCTGTGTACGGCGATGCTGGTGCGTCTGATCGGCGTCGAACCCATGCCGGGCAACCGGCGGCGTACGCTCGCGCCGCGCACGGCCGCACGTGTGATCGAGTTTATCGACGCGCATCTCGATCAGCGTCTGACGCTCGACGAGCTCGCCGCGCAGGCGCAACTGAGCGTGCCGCATTTCAAGGCGCTGTTTCGCGACACGCTCGGTGTGCCCGTGCATCAGTACGTGGTACAGCGCAGGGTCGAGCGCGCGCGAACGCTGCTGCTGCAGGGACGCCTCAGCGCAAGCCAGATCGCGCTCGAAACGGGCTTTGCGCATCAGAGCCATATGGCGCACTGGATGTTGCGTTTGCTCGGTGCAACGCCGCGTGAACTGCGCGGCGCCGCGCGCGATGACGCGGCCATGTCGGGGCAGGAGAGGACACGACGTTGATGCGCGAACCGCGCGGCGCGGAACCCATCCGCTTCAACCGGGCGCGGCCCCCGTCAACTGCGCATAGACATCATGCGCGAGCTGCAGCAGCTCCTTGCGATCGATCCCACCCGACACCGCATAGCCAAAATCGCCGTCGACCCAATAGAACACGTTGACGGGCCCCGCCTGATACAGCTTGAACGCGGTCGTATTCGCGTTCTCGCGACGATGCGAGATGCACAGCGTGACGCGCTCGCCGTTCGGTCCGCGATACATGAACTGCGCGGTCGGACCGTCGTCGCCGGGCAGCAGGCGGCCGCCCGACAGCATGAATCCGCTCTTCGACAGCATCGGCGGATGGACCTCGGTGCCGAGCCGGTTCGCGAGCCATTGGACGAAGTCCTGCTCGCGATCGGCGCTCATGTCGCCCGGCCGGTCGATCGCCGGCATGTAGACGACGTGCGCGAGCGCCGCCTGCCGCGCGAAGCCCTCGGCGCTGTCCGCGCTGACCGGACGATTTCCGGCTTGCGTTTCGGCCCCAGGGTCGGTTCGATCGATCGCAACCGGTGCAATCAGATCGTTCCTGTGCATGCCGATGCCCACGCCGAGCACGAGCGCCGCGGCCATGCCCGCGAACTGCGCGGCAAAACGCGGCCAGTTCGCGGCCGCTCGCGCGCGGCGCGGCACACCGGTCTGCAGACGCTTCGGCACGGGCTCGCTGAGCACGCGGTCGTAGCGCTCGTGAAGCAGACCATTGAGCGAAAAGTAATCGCTGACGCGCGCGGCCAGCTCCGGATTCTGTTCGAGCGCGCGCTCCACCTCGTCGCGCCGCTCGCCGGACAGCGTGCCGTCCACGTACGCGTGCAAGTCTTCTTCGCCGATCGGCATTTGCGGCTCGCTCATCGCACCACCTGTAATTTCGCACCGGGCTGGGCGCCCGCCATCAAAGCCCGCAGCCGTTCGCGTCCGCGCGAGAGCCGCGACATCACCGTGCCGATCGGAACGTTCAGCGCGAGCGCGACATCGGCATAGCTCATCTCCTCGAGACCGACCAGCAGCACCACCTCGCGCTGTTCGACCGGCAGCCGCTGCAACGCGTAGTCGAGGTCGCGCATTTCGAGCGAACGCGTCTGGCCCGACGGCACCGCGAGCTCGCTTTCGGCGATGCTGTCGTCGTCGACCGCGACGTGGACTGCGCGTGCCGACGCCTTGCGCGCCTGATTCGCGAAGACGTTGTGCATGATCGTGAACAGCCACGCGCGCAGATCGGTGCCCGGCTGGAACAGACGGGTGCGGCCGAGCGCGCGCTCGAGCGTGTCCTGCACGAGGTCGTCGGCGAGCTCCCGATTGTTGATCAGCGCCCGCGCATAGCGCCGCAGACGCGGCACATGCTCGATCAACTCGTCACGGACATCCATGGTTGATCCCGGTCAAGGGGCGTGGGGGTGGCATCGGCTTCACTCGCGTCGGTATCGATACGCGCCGGGCCGGTCGCGGAGGCTTCCGTCGCACGATGCGTTCGAACTGCAAACACCTGTCAGCGCATTTTATTCCGCGAGGGCCGCGCCCACCGGCGTCAGCGCGCGCTCATCACGTCGGCGGCGCGCATCAGGCCGTGGGTGCGCGCATTGCCCGCGACGACGAAACGCTGCCGCTGCGCGGTCCACGTCAACAGCCGCAGCTCGCCGATGCGGCGCGCGGCCCACTGCGGCTCTTCCCGCGCAAACGGCGCCGCGGCCGACAGCACGACCACCGGTTGCTGATCGCCGTTCAGATAGACGAGTTCGTCCGCGCGCTGCAATGGCCCGAGCCGCAGCACGCGTTGCTCGACGAGGCGCAGGCCGATCGCGCCGAGATCCGGCGCGGCTGGATCGACGCGCGTCGGCGATGCCGAGGAAAAGGGCCGTGCGGTGGCTTCGGCGAGCGCCATCACGGCGGCATTATCGAGCGCTCGTGCCGACACCTGAGTCGCCAGGAGCCAACCGCTGATGGCGCTCAGCATCAGCGCGAGCGCGACGAGCGCGACAAGCGTTCGGCGTGCGCGACCACCCGGTTGCGGGCGCATGCGCAGCGGGCGCGATCCGCCGAGGCGCCCAGGCGCGGGCTCCTCGGCGGTCTGAAACGTGGCCTGGATCTGTGCGTTCAAGCGGTCGTAAAAGGCGACACGCCGTGCTTCCGCCGGATGCTTGCCGAGATAGTCGCGCAGCGACGCGGCGCGCTCGGGCGTCAGCGTGCCGTCCGCATAGGCCTGGATGTCGTCTTCGGAGAGCGGAGCGCCGGAGGGGCGGTGAGTCGAGGTCATGATGACGCGCGGTCTTGATTGATGCTATCGGACGGCAAACACGGCGGCGGAGACATTTATTCCCCGCGCCGGCGATGTTTTTTTCACGCCGCGAATACAGGAATAAACGCTGCCCACCCGTGGTTCTCCCTGGTGCGAACCCGCACAACTCTCCAAGGAGTCGATCATGAAAAAGCTTTCGTTGGTTGCTTTGTCGTTCGTCGTTCTCGCCGCTTCGTCGAGCGCGTTTGCGCAGGGCAAGACACGCGCTCAGGTGTACCAGGAACTGATCGAGGCGCAGCAGAACGGTCTCGACTACATCACCGACGCGTCGTATCCCGATGTCAGTCCCGTGTTCGCACGTCAGGTCGAGCAGCGCAAGCAGGCGCTCGCCGCGCAAGCGGCGCTCGCCGCGAGCCACGTCGCGAACTCGGGAGCGCCGGCTGTTGGCACCCATTGAAGCAGCATCGGCCACTGGCGCGCGAATGGGTTTGAATGTGCGCGCCAGGGCCGGATGGAATAGACCGTAGCGAGGCGTGTTCGCCCGTACGTTGGTCGATGAGTCGATCGACCCATCGATCGAATCATCGATCCATCAGGCAAGGAGTTTCCGTGACACCACCCTTCGCACCCAAACCCAACCCCGCCGGCTCCGACCCGCGGCCGATCTGCGTGCCATGCCGGCTCGCCGCGATCGGCGCGGTCGCGCTCGCGCTCGCGGGCGGCTTCGCCTACACCGCGGGGTGGCTGACGCCCGCGCGTCTGACCGCCCCGCGCGTCATCGATACGTTCGAGGCGGTCGCGGGCCCGCATCCCGGCTATCGACGCAATCACGCCAAGGGCCTGTGCGTCGACGGCTATTTCGACAGCAACGGCAATGGCGCGGCGCTGTCGCACGCGGCAGTGTTCGCGCCGGGCCGCACGCCGGTGTCGGGTCGCTTCGCGGTGCCCGGCGGCAATCCGTCCGCGCCCGATACGAGCTCGCCGGTGCGCAGTCTCGCGCTGCAGTTCCGGCTTCGCGATGGCGAACAGTGGCGTACCGGCATGAACTCGACGCCGGTGTTCGCGGTGCATACGCCAGCGCAGTTCTATCAGCAATTGCTGGCCGCGAAGCCCGACCCTGCGACCGGCAAACCGGACCCCGCGAAGCTGAAGGCGTTCTACGCGGCCAATCCCGAGACGCAGCCGTTCCAGCGCTGGGTCAAGTCGCACGCGCCGTCGTCGAGCCTCGCGAACGCCGCATACTACGGCATCGACGCGTTTCTGTTTACCGATGCCCACGGCACGACGCGCGCCGTGCGCTGGGCCGTCGTGCCCGACACGCCTTACGCGCCGATCACCGCGGCGCAGCAGGCCGAAAAGAACTTCCTCGCCGCCGATCTCGACGAGCGTCTGCAACACGGACCGTTGCGCTGGCATCTGCTGTTGACCGTCGCGCAACCGGGCGACCCGACCAGCGACGCGACGCTGCAGTGGCCCGACGACCGCCAGCGCGTCGACGCGGGGACGCTCGTGATCGAACGCACCACGTCGCAGGAGGACGGCGCCTGCCGCGACATCAACTTCGATCCGACGATCGTGCCCGCCGGCATCGCGCCATCGGACGATCCGCTGCTCGCCGCGCGCTCTGCGGCCTACGCACAGTCGTTCCAACGCCGCACGCGCGAGGAGGCGCTGCATCCCGAGATCCATCGAACCCAGCCAAACGGAGAGCCTTCATGACGCGCACCCACACTCATTTCAGTCCGCTCGCGCGGCTGCTGCACTGGACGATGGCGCCGCTGATCGTCGCGATGCTGTTTATCGGCGTGGGCATGGTGGCGACGGTATCGCGTGCCCATGATGCGTTGGTCGCGCTGCATCGGCCGCTCGGCATCGCGTTGCTGCTGCTCGTGCTGGTGCGGCTCGCGGTGCGGGTGATGCGCGGCAGTCCGCCATTGCCCGCGCGCATGTCGAAGCCGCAACGAATCGCGGCGCATGCGTCGCACCTCGTGCTGTACGGGCTGATGCTCGCGATGCCGCTGATCGGCTGGGCGATGCTATCGGCGGCCGGCTATCCGGTCACGCTGTTCGGTCCGCTGCATCTGCCGCCGATCGCACCGCACAACGTCGCGCTGTTCGCGCTGCTGCGCGCGCTACATACGTGGCTCGCGTTCGCGTTGTTCGCGACGGTGCTGCTGCATCTGGCGGCGGCGTTGTTGCATGGGCTGATCCTGCGCGACGGAGTGTGGGGCAGCATGGCCCGCGGCGAACGCTGATATGGGTCGAACCGCGGCTTGACCGGGTTGCTCCCGAACTGTCCAGATCGCCCGCCCTGGCGATTTTCGTCCAACGCGTAAAATGGCCGGTTATCACTGGCAAATCGCAACTGGACAGAATCGGCCGGGCGTCGCGCGGCGCCCCGTCATGGTCCACGCGCGCTTGCCTTCGCCGGTTTGAACAGGAATGCACGCGGATGTCATCAGTTTTCTTCGATCGGGAAAGGATTGCGGAATGGCTCGGTGAGCGCACCGTCGCCAAGGCGCGCTCGGTGGGCGCGGTCAGCAACGTCAAATGGCAGGGAGACACGCTGTCGGGCGACGTGCAGGGCTCGCAGCCGGGGCCGTACCTGACGCGGGTTCGCTTTCGTACCGATGGCGGGTCGCCGTCGGCCGAAGGCAAATGCACGTGCCCGGTCGGCCGCAATTGCAAGCACGTCGCGGCGCTACTGCTCGCGGAACTCCACTACCACGACGAGATGGATCACATCACGCAGGTCGAGGACGGCAGTGACCCGGCGAGGTCGGAGGTGTTCATCGCGCGACGGATTACGGTGCCGGGCGCGCCGCCGGCGCCGTCACCGTCTCCATCTTCATCTCAAGGTGTGCGACCCGAACTGGTCAGCTGGCTCGAGCGTTTTCGCGCGCGCGCCCGCGTGGCCGACGCCGCCGGAAAAGACGCCGCCCGGCAGCTCGACGCCACGCGCAAGGAAACGCTCGCCTATCAGCTCAACTGGTCGCGTTTTCATATGCGCCACGAAGTCGTGCTGCATCGCGCGCGTTGCGACGCGGACGGCGTGATCGTCGAAGTCGGCGACAGCTGGGGCGACGTCGAAGGCGCGCTGCTCAGGCAGCCGCGCTTCGTGTCCGACGAAGACCTGTCGATCCTCCGCGGCCTATGGCTCGGTCGCTCGCGCGAGGACCTGGGCCAGTTCGTGCTGCGAGGCACGAGTGGCGCGGAAACGCTGCAGAAGCTGATCGCGACCGGGCGCCTGTTCTTCGACTTCGGGATCGCGCCGGGCCAGGCCGGACCGACGCCGCTCACGCGCGCCGCCGACCGCCTCGGGCGCATCGAATGGGAGCCGCTCGCCGACGAGCGCCTGCGCCCGGTACTGCGCACCGAACCGCGCGCGAGCATGGTGCTGCCGACCGAGCCGGTCTGGTACGTGGACGGCGTCGCCAACGAGGCGGGCGTCGTGCCACTGTCGCTGCCGTTCCAGCAACTGCCCGACTACCTCGCGATGCCGCCGATCTCGCTCGCCGAGGCGCCGCTCGTCGCGTCGGTGCTGCGCGAGATCGCTCCCGAGCTGCCGCTGCCGCCGACCCACGACGCGCCCGCGATTCGGGTGATCGACGTCGAACCGGTGCCGGTGCTGACGCTGAACAGCCATGCGCTGCCCGGCTCGGGGAAGGGCATCAAAACGGCGAAAACGGCGAAGGCCGCGAAGGCCGCGGAGCGCAAGTCCGCCGCGGTAGAACTGGCCGCCGCGAGCTTCGACTACGACGGTGTCAGCATCAACGCCGACAGCAGCGTGACGCTGGTGCCGTTGCCGGGCGGCGATGTGATTCACATCCGCCGGCGCTACGACGCCGAGAAAAAGCGTCTGCTGGAATTGCGCAAGACCGGTCTGCAAAAGGTGCCGACGCGCAACCTGCATGCGTCGCGTCTGTTGCCCGACACGATGCTCGGACTGCCCGACACCGACGCGTGGTCCGAGTTCGTCAACGACGCGGTGCCGGATCTGGTCGCGAAGGGCTGGCGCGTGACGATGGCGCCCGAGTTCCGCTACAACGTGATCGAGATCGACGCGATCGACGGCACCGCGCAGCAGGCCGGCGACGGCTGGTTCGATCTGGAGATGGGCATCCGCGTCGGCGAGCGCAACGTGCGGCTCGAACCGCTGCTGGCCGATCTGTTCCGGCGCGACCGGCGCTGGCTCTCCGGCGCGCTGGAGCGTATTCGAGACGACGAGCCGATCGAGCTGAAGACCGAGGAGAACAAGCGCCTGCGGTTGCGCGCCGATCGTCTGAAGCCGGTGGTGCGCGTGCTGGTCGATCTGTTCGATTCGCTCGGCGGCGCGCTTGCCGAAGGCGCGCCTCTGCGCGTGCCCGCGGTCGATGCAGGTCGCCTCGATGCGCTGCACGACACCGGCCGCTGGCAGTTCAGCGGCGACGATTCGATCCGCGAGCTCGCGCGCCGTCTGCAAGCCGGTCCGGGCCTGCGCGAAGTGCCGGTGCCGCGCGGGCTGAAGGCCGAGCTGCGCGGGTACCAGCACCAGGGCCTGAACTGGATGCAGTTCCTGCGCGAACAGGATCTGGCCGGCGTGCTCGCCGACGACATGGGCCTCGGCAAAACCGTGCAGACGCTCGCGCACGTTCTCGCCGAGAAGGAAGCGGGGCGGCTCACGCATCCCGCGCTGATCGTCGTGCCGACCACGCTCGTGCACAACTGGCGCGAGGAAGCGCGCCGCTTTGCGCCGGAGCTGAAAGTGCTGGTGCTGAACGGGCCGCAGAGAAAGGAGCGTTTCGAGCAGATCGGCGAAGCCGAGCTGATCCTGACCACTTATGCGCTGTTGTGGCGCGATCAGAAGGTGCTCGCCGAGCACGACTATCATCTGCTGATTCTCGATGAGGCGCAGTACGTGAAGAACGCGACCACCAAAGCCGCCCAGGCGATTCGCGGCTTGCGGGCGCGGCATCGGCTGTGCCTGACGGGCACGCCGCTCGAGAATCATCTCGGCGAGCTGTGGTCGCAATTCGATTTTCTGCTGCCGGGCTTTCTCGGCAGCCAGAAGGACTTCACGCGACGCTGGCGCAATCCGATCGAAAAGAACGGCGACGACGTGCGCCGCGCGTTGCTCGCGCGCCGCATCCGGCCGTTCATGCTGCGCCGTCGCAAGGACGAGGTCGCGAAGGAGCTGCCGCCGAAGACGACGATCGTGTGTCCGGTCGATCTCGAAGGCGCGCAGCGCGACCTGTACGAAACCGTGCGCACCGCGATGCAGCAGAAGGTGCGCGCGGCGGTCAGCGCGCAGGGGCTCGCGCGCAGCCACATCATCGTGCTCGATGCGTTGCTGAAGCTGCGCCAGGTGTGCTGCGATCCACGGCTCGTGCGCACCGCCAGCGGTATCGCGGACGGCGCTGCCACGGGCGGCGGCGAGCGCGCGATACGCTCGGCCAAGCTCGATCTGCTGCTGTCGATGCTGCCCGAGCTGATCGAGGAGGGACGCCGCGTGCTGCTGTTCTCGCAGTTCACCGGCATGCTCGCGTTGATCGCCGAGGCGCTCGACGAAGCCGCGATCCCGTACGTCATGCTGACGGGCGACACGGCCGATCGCGTGAGCCCGGTCGAGCGGTTCCAGCAGGGCGAGGTGCCGCTGTTCCTGATCAGCCTGAAGGCCGGCGGCGTGGGGCTGAACCTGA
The DNA here is from genome assembly GCF_050435345.1 of Paraburkholderia sp. 32. Classification (NCBI taxonomy): domain Bacteria; kingdom Pseudomonadati; phylum Pseudomonadota; class Betaproteobacteria; order Burkholderiales; family Burkholderiaceae; genus Paraburkholderia; species Paraburkholderia sp. 32. The sequence goes on along the minus strand of NZ_JBNDKD010000001.1, from coordinate 2,723,036 downwards.
CCGCCGCCGACACGGTGATCCACTACGACCCGTGGTGGAACCCGGCCGCCGAGAACCAGGCGACCGACCGCGCGCATCGGCTGGGACAGGACAAGCCGGTATTCGTGTACAAGTTGATCGCGGCCGGCAGCATCGAGGAAAAGATCGTCGCGTTGCAGGAGCACAAGGCCGGGCTCGCCGACAGCATTCTCGCGGAAGATGCGGCCGGCGCCGCAAAGTTCTCGGACGACGATCTCGACGCGCTGTTCGCGCCTATGCCGGACCTCGAAGGCGCGCGTTGAACGCGTGGGCAAGCGACCGAACGAGGCAACGCAGACGGGCCACGCAGACACGCAAGGGGGAAATCTGACGCGCCGCGGCAACGACAATCGGGGCCACACTGTAACAAAGCGTCTGTGTATGTAAATTACCGTCGATGGGACTTCAAACTCATACCAATTTCGAACTCGCGCTGTGTAAGGCTTGCGCGTCGCGCGCGCTGGTGCGGCGCGTAATAACTACTTCGCCAACGGTTACAAAGGAAGTTCTTTCATCTTGAGCACGGCTGTTCTTCCAGCTAACGTGACGTTACTCGTGCGGTTAGACCCCGGCGAGCGTGTGTAGTGTTTGTGGGCGGCGTTGCTTCGACAGGGGCAGCGCCGCATTTTTTTGCCGGCGACCCTAACGCTGCGCATCACCCGCTGACGGCCCGTCTCGCGGCGCGTGATCGCGTCGGCCAACAATGTGAAGCAGTCGAATGCCTCATGCAAAACGAGGGCTTTGAGTCGCTCGCCCGACCAGGCCGACTGCCTCGAATGACAACTCGACCGGGACAAAATCTAACAATGTTTAAACGATTTATTTTGAGATTATTCTTATACTGAACGCGCAATTGTTAAATAAGAGTACCTGAAAGGAATCTTAAAGCCGATAAGCGAGCATGGTCAAAAAGCCGCTCCAGCAAGGATCTTCCGTCCACAGTGTCGCTTCCTTCCGGCGCCGGCTAGTGGTGGCAGACCAGAAAAACCTGAAAAGCGCGTCAGCCATTCCTGATTAGGGTTTTTCGCGACGGATTGCCGGTACACGGCAAACGGGAAGAAAGAAGGTTTTCGATTATCATGATCTGCCCTGCATAATCGCTATGGAAATTACATTTATGCGCTGATTTCCGCTTCATGAAAGCAGCGTCATGGCGGGGGACGGCGAGGGACCATTAATCAGAAAGTAACAGCCGGAATTTTTTGGGAAGCCGGATCGGCGGTGCTGCGCCGTCATCCCGGTCGTCAGCCGGTATACCGGCCGTCAGCCATGAAGGCGCTGTTGCGTTGTGGGGTGTTATGAGAATTGCAGTCCTCGATGATGATTCGGCTCAGGCCGACCTTGTGTGTCAAACGCTGTCCGCCGCTGGACACGTCTGTCACGCGTATGGCGCAGGGCGCGAACTCGTGCGCCAGTTGCGTCGTCAGACGTTCGATCTGCTCGTGCTCGACTGGAACGTTCCCGACATGTCCGGCGAAGAAGTGCTTCGCTGGGTGCGCGAAAGCCTGTCCGAGCGCCTGCCGGTGCTGTTCATGACGAGCCGCGGCCGCGAAACCGACATCACTTCGATTCTGAATACCGGTGCCGACGACTATCTCGTCAAGCCCGTGTCGGGCGCCGTACTGCTCGCGCGGGTTGGTTCGCTGCTGCGGCGCGCGTATTACCTGAAGCCGCCGGCAACGAGGGAAGTATTCGGCGACTTCGAGTTCGACCTGAGCGTCAAGCACGTCGTGGTCCGCGGCACCCCGGTCTCCGTCACGCAGAAAGAGTTCGAACTCGCGCTGCTGCTGTTCCAGCATATGAGCCGGCCGTTGTCGCGCGCACACATTCTCGACGTGATCTGGAAGCAGGCCACGGACATCCCGTCGCGCACGATGGACACTCATGTGTCGATGTTGCGCAGCAAGCTCGGTCTGCGCCCCGAGCACGGTTATCGGCTCACGCCGATCTACGGCTATGGCTACCGCCTCGAACGGATCGAAACCGGCACACCACCGGCCGCCGACGACGAACCCACTGAAGAAGCGGGGCAAGCGTGACGGTCTGCGTGGATGGGGCGGCATCGGGCAGCGCCGCCATGCCCGGCCGCCGCGCCGCCGCGTGGCTTGCCGCGGCCTGTCTGATGGCAACGGGCGCGACCGGCTGGAGCGCGCTCGCGCACGCGCAGCCCGCGCGCGGCAAGACCGGAGCGAAGGCGTCGCCGGTCTACGCTTCGTACACGACGCACGAGGGCGACACGCTGTATGACATAGCCGCCCGCTACATGGCCGATCCGACCGACTGGGCGCTGTTGAGCAGCCTCAATCACGTGCCCGCGCCGCGCCGCATGGCGGCCGGCATCGTGCTGCGTTTGCCGTCCCGAAGGCTGCGCCAGGATCGGGACACGGCTCGCGTGATCGCGACCAGCGGTCCAGTCGAGCACGCGTTCGACTCAAGCCCCTATCTGCCGCTGAAAACCGGTGAAACGCTTGCCGAAGGCGATCGCTTGCGCACCGGCGCGAACGGGTTCGCGACGCTCGAGCTGCCCGGCGGCTCATACGTGACGGTCGCGCAGAACGGCGAACTCAATATCGAGAGACTGCGGCACGTCACGCTGACCGGCGTCGCCGATCGCGTCTTTGAGCTGCGCGCCGGCGAGGTCGAGAGCCAGGTCACGCATGCGAAGCGACGCGATGATCGCTTCCAGATCCGTTCACCTTCGGTGGTCGCCGGAGTGCGCGGCACGCGTTTTCGCGTCGATTACGACGGCGACACGCAAACCACCGCGGTGGCGGTGCTCGACGGCGCGGTCGGCGTCGATCCGGCCACGCAGCATGGCCAGAGCGCCGCGCCGGCGCCAGGCAGGCCGTTGCAGGCGTCCGAGCAGCTAGTCGAGGCAAGCTTCGGCAACGTCACGCACTCGGGCGGCGCGGTCGGCAGTCCGGTCCAGCTGTTGCCCGCACCCGCGCTCGCGCGGCCGGCGCGCGTGCAGGACGGCAAGAGCGTCGCGTTCGACGTCAACCCGGCCGAGCACGCGGTCGGCTATCGGCTGCAGATTTCGCACGACGCCGATCAACTGGACCTGGTGCGAGACCTGCGCGTGAGCGCGCCGCATGCCGACTTCGGCGATCTGCCCGACGGCACGTACTTCGTGCGCGTCGCGTCGACCGATAGCAACGGTCTCGACGGCCTGCCGAACGTGTACGCGTTCGAGCGCCGCCAGCTGGGGCTGGACGCTTCGGCCGCGCAGCGCGCGGGTAGCCGCGACTACGAGTTCCGCTGGTTCGTCAGCCGCAGCAACGTGCCGACCCGTTTCCGCTTCCTGCTCGCGAACACGGCCGAACTGAGCCATCCGGTAATCGATCGCCCCGATCTGCCGGGCGGCGAACTCGTGATCAGCGATCTGCCTCCGGGCGTCTACTACTGGACGATCGTCGCCGAGCAGTCCGACAACGGCCGCTTCTACGAAAAGAGCAGTCCGGTCCGCTCCTTTACGCTTGCGCGCTGACGCTGGTAGATTCTCGGGGCCGGCCTGCTGGCCGGTCCGTCCTTCCGTTCCCGACTACATCGTCCCGTGCCCGCCACTTCTACGCGAATGAGCCTCGATCCGCGCGCCCGTCTCGGACGGCGCGCCGGCCGGCGCTTTCTGATCGAATGGGTCAGCGTTGGCTGTCTCGGTCTCGTGGTGATCCTGCTGACGTCGTTCGGGCGCGTCGGCGCCGGCATCGATCTGCTGGTGTACGACCAGTTTCTGAAGCTGCGCGAGCAGCCGCGGCTGTCCGACATCGTCGTCGTCGAGATCGACAACGCGAGCATCGACGCACTCGGCCGCTGGCCGTGGCCGCGCAGCGTGCACGCGCGGCTGCTCGAGCAGATCGCCGCGGCCAGACCTGCCGCGGTGATCTACGACGTGCTGTTCACCGAGCCCAATGTCGACGACGCCCAGCTCGCCCACGCAATTGCGCTGAGCCCGACCTATCTGCCCGTGCTGCTGACGCCGCCCGATGCGAGCGGCAAGCGCACCGTCGATGAACCCGTCGCGCCGCTCGCGCAGGCTGCTGCCGGGCTCGGTCATATCAATTTCGAAGTGGACAGCGACGGCATCGTGCGCAGCGTCGCGCGCTTCCAGGGCGACGAGCGCTCGCGCTGGCCGCAACTGACGGTGCTCGTCGCCGACGCGGTCGAACACGGCAAGCTGCATCTGCGCGGCGGCCTGCCGCCGCGCCCCTCGAACGAGCCCGCACGCGGCAGCGACGGCGGCGGCGAAGAGCGCTTCCTGATTCCGTTCGGCCCGAACGCCGCGAACTACCCAAAGCTCAGTTTCGCCGACGTGCTCGCCGGCAAGGTGCCGGCCGATCAGTTGCGCGGGCGCATCGTCGTGATCGGCGTGACGGCGTCGGGTCTGTACGACCGCTTCGCGACACCGGTATCGGGCGAGCTCGGTCCGCTGCCCGGCGTCTACATCCACGCGAACGTGCTCGACACGCTGCTGAGGGGCCGCGAGATCCAGCCGGTCGCGCTGTGGGTCGTGTTCGCGGCGGCGCTCGGGCCGCTCGCCGCGCTGCTCGCCGGCTTCCTCGTACTGTCGCCGCGCCGCTCGTTGTTGCTGACCGGCGCGCTGGTGCTGCTCGCCGCGACCGGCAGCGCGCTGCTGCTGTACGGCGGCAGGCTGTGGATCTCGCCGGTGCCGGCGATCCTCGGCGTCGTGATCGTCTATCCGATCTGGAACTGGCGACGCCTCGAAATGACGATGGCGTATCTGCGCGGCGAACTGCAACGTCTCGCCGACGAGCCGCATCTGCTGCCCGAGACGCCGAAGCGCCGCCGCGAGTTCGGCGGCGACGTGCTCGCGCAGCACATGGCGCTGATGGCGCAGGCCGCGCAACGGGTGCAGGACATGAAGCGCTTCGTGTGGGGCAGCCTCGATAGCGTGCCGGAGCCGATTCTCGTCAGCGACGTGGCCGGCGTCGTGCTGATCGCGAATCACGCGGCGAAAGCGCATTTCGCTCGGCTAGGCGCGCCGATGCCCGAAGGCCAGCCGATGCAGAGCGTGCTCGGCGGTCTCACGCTCGTGAAGACGATCGATACCGGCGCGGCCACGGACAACGAGCGCAGTCTGTCCGCGCACGCGCACTGGCCGGCGCTCCTCGATCCGACGCGCGGCGAGTTCGCGGCGCTGATGGCGCAGGGCGTCGAGGTGCGCGACGCGAACGAGCGCGACCATCTGCTGCGCTATGCGACCTGCACCAACGCGCAGGGCGAGACGACCGGCTGGATCGCCGGTCTCGTCGACGTGTCGGCGCTCCATGCGGCCGAGCGTCAGCGCGAAGACGCGCTGCGGCTGCTGTCGCACGACATGCGCTCGCCGCAGGCGTCGATCATTGCGCTGGTCGAGATCGAGCGCGCGCGGACCGAGCCTGCGCTCGCGCGCAGCGTGCTGGAGCGCATCGAACGCTACGCGCAACGCGCGCTCACGCTTGCCGACGACTTCGTGCAACTGGCGCGCGCCGAATCGCAGGCCTATGTGCTCGAGCCGCTGAGTCTGACCGAACTCGTCATCGATGCGAGCGACGAGGTCTGGCCGCAGGCGCATGCGAAGCGCATCGCGCTGCATACGGAATCCGCCGACGACGCCGACGACGATCCCTGGATCTGCGCCGACCGCTCGCTGATGACACGCGCGCTCGTCAATATCCTGAACAATGCGGTCAAGTACAGTCCGCCCGACACGCGCATCGTATGCAGCTTCGCTGGCCAGCCGGCGGCAAAGCGCGCGGGCAGCGAGGCGCCGCGCGTGTCGTGCACGATCCGCGACCAGGGCTATGGCATTCCTGAGGAGCAGCAAGCGGGATTGTTCGAGCGCTTTCGCCGTTTTCACGAGGCGGAGCGGCCGGAAGTGGGCGGGGCGGGACTCGGCATGGCGTTCGTCAAAACCGTCGTCACGCGCCACGGTGGCAGCGTCGAAGTCGTCAGCGCGCCCGGCGAGGGGACGGCCTTCACGATCTGGCTGCCCGCGCTCGACGACGCGCCCCTCGACGAATCGATCGCACCGCGCGTCTGATGCGCCTTTGATGTATTCGATGTACTAGAGAGAAAACAAACAATGGCAAAGATCGCTCACCTCTGTGCCGCGCTGGCCGCGGCGAGCCTCACCGCTTGCGCGGGCCTGAGCGCCGACGTGCACACCGTCTCCGCTAACGGCGCCGACCACGCCGTTGCGCTGCAAGGCGAGCAGACCTATTCGCTCGCTCGCACGCAGCCTCAGGACGACAGCGTCGATCATCCGCAAGTCGAAAAGCTGTTGCGCGACGAGTTGGCGAAACACGGGTTCGTCGATACGGCGGGCAAGCCCGCGCATTATCTGCTGTCGATGGCGTATAGCACGCGGCCGGCGTCGATCGGCATCGGCGGTGAGGATTGCGCGCCCGCCGATTGCGGCGCGGGCAGCGACGGTCCAGGCGCGCTGTTGTTTGGGCGCAAGTATCAGCACGCGCTGACGCTGCGCTTTTTCGACTACGCGAGCGGCGCCGAGCGCTACAAGGTCGGCGCGGTGTTCATGGATCGCGACGCGGACCCGCTGCATGCACTGCCGTTGCTCGTGAAAACCGCGCTCGCGAAGCTGCCGTTCGACGCGCCGGCCGACTGGCGTGTGAAGCTCAGCATCGACAAGACGAGCGGTGTGCCTAACGTCGACTCGATGGAGCCGCTGCAGCGTTAAAACGCAGCCTCAGGTCGCCGGGGCCGCGAGTATCAGTTATTCCTGCGCCGGCTCGTCTTGCGGCCAGCGGTTTTCGAACACGCAATCGGCGAGCGGCAGACGGCTCGCCCAGCGCTGCGTTTCGAGCATCGGCTCGCTATAGAAGGCAGCGACGTGGCCGAGGCACAGAATCGCGACCGGCCGCGCGCCTTCCGGCATCCCCAGTAGCTGGTGCACCGCGTCGACATCGAATAGCGACACCCAACCAAGCCCGAGTCCTTCCGCGCGCGCGGCGAGCCACATGTTCTGGATCGCGCACGCGACCGACGCGAGATCCATCTCCGGCAGCGTGCGGCGGCCGAAGACGTGTCGCTCGCGCCCGTCCATCAACGCGATCACCAGCAGCTCCGCGCATTCGCGCATGCCTTCCACCTTCAGCTTCATGAACTCGTCGCGGCGCTTGCCGAGCGCATCGGCGGTGGCGAGCCGTTCGCGCTCGACGATGTCGCGCAAGCCCGTGCGCAGCGCCGCGTCGGTGATGCGCACGATGCGCCACGGCTGCATGTAGCCGACGCTCGGCGCGTGATGCGCCGCGTCGAGCAGACGCCGCAGCACCGCCGGATCGACCGGATCGGGCACGAAGTGGCGCATGTCGCGGCGTTCGTAAATCGCGCGATAGACCGCTTCGCGCTCGGAGTCGTCAAAAGGCTTCGCCATGAAAGAGGGCGGCCGTGAAAGCCGGGTTGGAGGGCCAGTAAGCGTGCATATAGGTTGCCACAATCGGGCCCACGCGGAACACCGCTTCGCCGGGCGTGTCGCTGTGCGCGCGCGTGGCGAAGCGCTGCGGCGCGAGCGGCGTCGCGAGCTTCGAGTAGTGGAACGTGTGGCCGGTCAGCGTGCCGTGGACGCCATCGATCTGCTGCATGCCGAGCGACGTGAAGCGCGTTTGCATCGTCGCGTGACCGGGCAGCAGGCCCAGCATCGGCGTGCTAGTGCCTTGCGCGTCGGTCAGCGTGTCGAGCAGATAGAGCATGCCGCCGCACTCGGCGACCACCGGTTTGTCCGCCTCGACGTGCGCGCGGATCGATGCCGCGCTGGTCGAGTTGCCCGCGAGCGTCGCCAGATGCAGCTCGGGATAGCCGCCCGGCAGATAGAGCGCGTGCGTGCCGGCGGGCAACGCTTCGTCGGCAAGCGGCGAGAAATAGCTGAGCCGCGCGCCGAGCGCTTCGAGCAGCGCGACGTTGGCCGGATAGATGAACGAGAACGCGGCGTCGCGCGCGATCGCGATGTGCTTGCCTTCGAGCAGACGCGGCAGCACTTCGGGCGAGGGCACGCCGAAATCGACCGGCGGCGGCAGTTCGGCGAGCGCGGTCGACGCGAGCGTATCCGCCGCGCGTTCCAGGCGCGCTTCGAGATCGTCGATTTCATCGGCCTGGTGTAGGCCGAGGTGGCGGTCGGGCAGCGTGATCTCGTCGCTCGCGGCGAGGTGGCCGCACCAGCGCAACTCGGGCGGCAGTGCTTCCTGCAACATCTGCGCGTGCCGAGCGGAGCCGACGCGATTCGCGAGCACGCCGTGGAACGGCAGTTGCGGCCTGAAGCGCGCAAGGCCGAACGCGAGCGCGCCGAAGGTCTGCGCCATCGCCTGCGCGGAAATCACCGCGAGCACCGGCACGCCGAACGTGGTCGCCAGATCGGCGCTGCTCGGCGTGCCGTCGAACAGGCCCATCACGCCTTCGATCAGGATCAGATCGGCTTCTTGCGCCGCCCGCGCGAGCAGGTTGCGGCATGCGCTTTCGCCGACCATCCACAGATCGAGCGACAGCACCGGCGCGCCGCTCGCGCGCGCGAGGATCATCGGATCGAGAAAATCCGGCCCGGTCTTGAACACGCGCACGCGACGTCCGAGCCGCCGGTGATAGCGCGCGAGACCGGCGGTGATCGTGGTTTTGCCTTGTCCCGACGCGGGCGCGCTGATGAACAGCGCGGGGCACGCCCCGAAGGAAGTCCCCTGGGGGGGCGCCCCGGACGAAGCCCCGTTGGGGGACGTCGACATCGCTCAGAACTCCACGCCGCGCTGCGCCTTCACACCTTGCTCGCGATACGGATGCTTGATCGCGCGCATTTCGGTGACGAGGTCGGCAGCTTCGATCAGCGCGTCCGGCGCATGGCGTCCGGTCACGACGACGTGCAACATCGGCGCACGCGCGTTGATCACCGCGAGCACTTCGTCGAGCGGCAGGTATTCGTACTTCAGCACGGTGTTCAGCTCGTCGAGGATCACCATCTGGTAGTCGCCGCTTTCGATCATCCGCCGCGCTTCGTTCCAGCCTTTGCGCGCGGTCGCCATGTCGGCCTCGCGGTTCTGCGTGTTCCACGTGTAGCCGTCGCCCATCGTGACGAAATCGCATTGCGCGATCGCGCCGAGGAAATCGCGCTCCGACGTATGCAGCGCGCCCTTGATGAACTGCACGACGCCGAGCCGCATGCCGTGGCCGAGCACCCGCACGGCCATGCCGAACGCGGCCGTGCTCTTGCCCTTGCCGGTGCCGGTGTTGACGATCAGCAGGCCTTTTTCGACGGTCGCGCCGGCCTGCTTCTTTTCGTGGCCTTCGCGGCGGCGTTCGGTCATGCGTTGATGCGATTCCGGATCGGTTTTCATCGAGGGTCCTGGTTTTGAGAGGCGGGATGGGATGGGGGCGCGTCGCTAAGGGCAGCGTTGTTCGCCGCTGCGATCGCCACCGTGATGCCGGCGTGCGCGGTCTTGCGTACGATTAGACGGGCGTTTTGTGCGGTTGTGGTGGAGTCCGGCGCCGTTGCCGCCAGCAGCGCGCACGGCTCGCACACACCATCGACACCGAGATGCGCGTGTGCCGCCGCCGACGGCGACGCGACCGGTACCGCGGCGATCTGCTCGCGGCTGAACAGTTGCAGCGGCAGTTGATGACGTGAGCAGAATTCGAGCAGACCGGCTTCGTTGGCTTTGGTGTCGATCGTCGCGATCGCGCGGATCTGCTCGAAGGCATTCGATCCGAGCGCTGCGCGCACGGCGGCTTCGATCTCAGCGGCTTCGCTGTGCAAGCGGCAACCGATGCCGACGCTCAGCGTTTTGATCGCGCGTCCGAGTCCGTGTCGTGTCGCGCTCGCTGCCAGTTCGTGAGCAACGCCGGCGTCGCGTTTGGCCGCATCACGCGCCAGTGCGAGCGACGCCACACCGCCGATCACGACGATCGCCGGCGAGCCGAGCCCCGCGCGCGCCACCGCCTCGGCGAACTCGCGAAGCGGCGCGAGCACATGACGATGCTCAGGCCGCGTCGCCGACTCGATCGCCGCGCACGGCGTGTCGGCGGACATGCCGGCCGCGAGCAATGCGCGGGCGATCTCGCCGAGCCGGCGCATGCCCATGTAGATCACCAGCGTCATGCGCGTCGCAGCGAGCGCGGCCCAGTCCGGTTCGCCACTGCCGGCGCCGTGGCCGGTGACGAACACGACGCCCTGCGCGAGATCACGATGCGTGACCGCGATACCGAGCGCCGCGGGCGCCGCGATGCCGGCCGTGATGCCGTTGATCACGTCGACTTCGATACCCGCGGCCTGTAGCGCCTGCAACTCTTCGCCGCCGCGGCCGAACACGAACGGATCGCCGCCCTTGAGCCGCGCGACGCTGCGCCCCGCGCGCAGATGCCCGAGCATTTGCGCGACGATGTCGGCTTGCGGCGTCGACGGATGGCCGCCGCGCTTGCCGACGTACACGACTTGCGCGTCGGTGCGCGCGAACTGCAGCACGTCGGGATTCACCAGATCGTCGACGAGCACGACATCGGCCTGCGCGAGCGCACGGGTGGCCTTCAGCGTGATCAGTTCGACGTCGCCGGGACCGGCGCCGATCAGCCAGGCGCGCGTCATCGCGGCGTGCATGGCGCGCGCCATGCGGTGATGGAAGAAGAGAAGCGGCGTGCGACAGCGCGCGCGGCGGTGAATATAGAGGTCATGCGCAACTGCGAATCCGGGCACGCGCGATGCCGCGCTGCTACGCCTTCACATCCGTTCCCCGCGGATTCCGGCGGCCGGCGGCGCCACGTGATGCACGGATGCAATGCGGCACCGCCTCCGCGTCTGGCCGGTATCCGGGCTGGCGGCCTCATGCGCTTCGCCTTCCCGTCCCGGTTTGTGGATTCGCGGGACAGTGGCATCAAAAAACGCATGCGCGGCACGTCGGAATCGAAGGCGAATCGAATCGCGCGCCGCAGGTCGCTTACCGTTGCGGGGACAGCACAGGTTGAACGCGCGAGGCGCTGCCTGTTTCCCGTTTAACTGCACACGCGAGCGCATGTGCGGGCACCAAACGCGCGCATACGATAGCACATGGCGCCTTGCCGGATAAGCCTCGGCGGCGCTTTCCGGCTCTGTGCGTTGCTTGACTGCGCAACGCCGCGGGCCTACACTCGCACGCACTTTGGGTGCTCGCGTGCGCGCTCGTGCGCATGCAGTTAAACGGGAAACAGGGAGCCACCTGCTCTGGAGCGGCTAACCTGTGCTGTCCCCGCAACGGTAAGCGAAAAGCGGTTCCGGCTTGATAGCCGGGCACCGCAGTGCCGGCTTCGATGTCCTCGCGCAAGCTCGCGTGGACATTTCACCACTGGACGAGAAACCACTCGGCCGGGAAGGGGAAGCGGCGCTTTCGCCAGCCCGGATACCGGCCCAAAGAAGCAGAACGACCGCCGCGGGGATGCGGCGGCGCGTTCATGACCTCAGTTCCGCTTTCTGTATTTCCGTTGTCGCGGCAATGCCGTCGTTCGTCCCCGTGTCTGGTGATCGCTGGTACTGCTGCGCGTGCTTCATTCGCTCCATTCGCCAGCCGACGCGGACCCACGCGCGGACTTTCCGGCATACCGATCAACGCCAAGGGATGGACCTCACGATGCAAACTCAATTGCGCAAGATCCCCGTCACGATCGTCACGGGCTTTCTCGGCAGCGGCAAAACCACGCTGCTGCGGCACATTCTTCAGCATGCGGGCGGCAAGCGCATTGCGGTGATCGTCAACGAGTTCGGCGAGCTCGGCATCGACGGCGAAATCCTCAGGGGCTGCGGCATCGGTTGCGATGAAAACGGCGTCGAGACCGAAGGGCAATTGTATGAACTCGCGAACGGTTGTTTGTGCTGCACAGTGCAGGAAGAATTTTTCCCGGTGATGGAAAAGCTCGCGGAGCGCCGCGATGAACTCGATCACGTGCTGATCGAAACGTCGGGGCTCGCGTTGCCGAAGCCGCTCGTGCAGGCGTTCAACTGGCCGCAGATCCGCAATGGCTTCACGGTCGACGCGGTGGTGACGGTGGTGGACGGCCCGGCCGCCGCGAGCGGCCAGTTCGCCGATAACCCGCTCGCCGTCGATGCACAGCGCAAGGCCGATCCGAATCTCGATCACGAGTCGCCGCTACACGAGCTGTTCGAAGACCAGTTGTCGGCGGCCGATCTGGTGATTCTGAACAAGACCGATCTGATCGACGACGCGCGGCAGCACGAGGTCGAAGCCGCGATCCGCGCGGAGATTCCGCCGCAGGTGAAGATCGTGCGCGCGCAGCAGGGGCGGCTCGACCTGCATACGCTGCTGGGCCTCGAAGCGGCGTCGGAAGAGACGATCCACCTGCGTCATGACCACCACGGTTCCGCCGACGACCCCAATCACCACCACGATGAATTCGATTCGGTCGTCGTGCAGGCATCCGTACCGTCGCGCGACGCGGCCCTCGCCGCCTTGCAGACGCTCGTCGAAACCCACACGATTTACCGTGTCAAAGGCTTCGCGGCACTGCAGGGCGCGGCGATGCGTCTCGTGATCCAGGGCGTGGGCCGGCGCTTCGACAGCTACTTCGACCGGCGCTGGCAAGCGGGTGAAAATGGCGACGGCGCGTTGAGCCGCTTCGTGCTGATCGGCGCAGACCTCGACCAGCACGCGCTGCAACAGGCGTTCGACGCGGCGCTCGGCGCGACGTCGAACGCGACGGCATAAACGGGCGCACCAGCATGCATCTGCTGCGCACGACGCCGGGCGGCTTCGTCGACGATACGCAGGGCGTGATCCGCATCGATCAGCAGCCCGCCGAGATCGTCGTGCTCAGTTCCGCCGACACCACGCTGTCGCTGCTCGCGAGCGTAGTGCCGCGTCTCGGCGACGGCTTTCCGAGCGTGCGGCTCGCGAACGTCACGTATCTGCGTCAGCCTGCCTCGGTCGACTTCTATCTGGACGACGTGTTGCAGCATGCGCGCGTGGTCGTCGTCGATCATCTCGGCGGCGAAACGTATTGGCCGTACGGCATCGAGCAGGTGGTCGCGCTCGCGCAGCGCAAACAGCAAACACTCGCGATGTTTTCCGGCGATCTGCAGGAAGACCCGAACCTGCTCGCGCGCAGCACCGCGAGCGCCGAGTTGTGTCAGCAGCTGTGGCGCTATCTGCGCGAGGGCGGTCCGCAGAACGCCGAGGCGTTTTTGCGCTGCATCGCGTATCGCGCGCTCGACTGGGGGCGCGAACCCGATCCGCCGCGCGCGTTGCCGGCCGCGTCGCTGTATCACCCCGAGCGCGATACCCCCATCGTCGCCGACTGGCAGGCGCGTTGGCGGCAAGACGCGCCGGTCGTCGCGATTCTGTTCTACAAGGCGCATCTGCAGGCCGCCAATACCGCGGTGTTCGATGCGCTGATCGACGCGCTCGAAGCGCAAGGGCTCAATCCGCTGCCGCTCGCGATCACGTCGCTGAAGGATGCGGTGAGCCGCGATGTCGTGCAGTCGCTGTGCGCGCAACATGGTGTCGCGCTCGTGCTGAACACGACCGCGTTCGCCGCTTCCGCGATCGACGACCCGGAGCCGCTCGCGCTCGCCGGCGACGCGCCGGTGTTTCAGGTGATCCTGAGCGGCGGCAATCGCGAAGACTGGCTGAAGGACAACCACGGCCTCAATTCGCGCGACATCGCGATGCATATCGCGCTGCCCGAAGTGGACGGGCGCATCATCACGCGCGCGATCAGCTTCAAGGGGCTCGCGTATCGCTGTGCGCATACGCAGGTCGACGTGGTCCGCTATCAGCCCGACCTCGAACGGGTGGGCTTTCTCGCCGAGCTGAGCCGGCGCTGGTGCCGTTTGCGTTCGCTCGATAACGCCGACAAGAAAGTCGCGTTGATTCTCGCCAACTATCCGATGAGCGAAGGGCGCATCGGCAATGGCGTCGGGCTCGATACGCCGGCGTCGGTGGTCGGCATTCTGTCGATGCTGCGCGATGAAGGTTATCGTGTCGGCGAACTACCCGAAAACGGCGACGCGTTGTTGAACAGGCTGACCGAAGGCGTGACCAACGATCCGGTCGTACGCGATCTGCGTCCGGCCCTGCAAAGCCTCGCACTCGACGACTATCTCGCGCATTTCAACGCGTTGCCGGCGAGCGTGCGCGACGCGTTGAACGCTCGCTGGGGCAAGCCCGAGCAGGACCCCACGCTGCGGCGCGGCCGCTTCATGATCGCCGGCTGGCGCTGCGGCCAGGTGTTCGTCGGCATTCAGCCTGCGCGTTCGCGCGAGCACGGCGACTACGCGAGCTATCACGATGCGGAGCTCGTACCGCCGCACGCATACCTCGCGTTCTATTTCTGGCTGCGCCATCAGTTCGGCATCGACGCGGTCGTGCACGTCGGCAAGCACGGCAACCTGGAATGGCTGCCGGGCAAAAGCGTCGCCTTGAGCGACGCGTGCTGGCCCGATCTGATTCTCGGACCGATGCCGCATCTGTATCCGTTCATCGTCAACGATCCGGGCGAGGGCAGCCAGGCGAAGCGGCGCGCGCAGGCGGTGATCATCGATCATCTGATGCCACCGCTTACACGCGCCGAAAACTATGGGCCGCTGCAGGACCTCGAACGCCAGGTCGACGAATACTACGAAGCATTGATGGTCGATTCGCGTCGCGCGAAGCTCTTGCGTCGCACGATTCTGACGACGATCGTCGAGCATCGGTTGCACGAAGAGCTGAGTCTCGCGGCGCCGAACCGACAGGACGATGAAGACGCGCTGCTCACTCGCGTCGATGCGTGGCTGTGCGAGCTGAAGGAAGCGCAGATTCGCGATGGCCTGCATACGTTCGGGCAGTCGCCGCGCGGCGTGCAGCGGCGCGACACGCTGCTCGCGCTCGGGCGCTTTCCGGTCGGCGATGGGCAGGGCGGCAAGGCGGGGCTCGTCGACGCGCTGGCGCGCGATCTGCGCATCGATCATCGGTTCGACCCGTTGACGGTGGATTGGGCCGCCGCATGGGACGGTCCGCAACCCGAGGTATTGCAGCGGGTCAGCGATGCGCCGTGGCGACATTACGGCGATACGCGCGAGCGGTTGGAATTGCTCGCGGGCGAGCTGTTGCGCGGCGTCTGCGGTGTCGATTGCGATGATGCGGATCGTTCGCAGGCCGTCCCCGTAGCTGACGAAAGTCTGCCGCAAGCGGCACAGGTGATCGCACGCCTGCGCGACGACGTGCTGCCGCGTCTCGACGCCTGCGGCCCGCAGGAAATGACGCAGCTAAAGCGCGGCCTCGAAGGACGTTTCGTGCCGCCAGGTCCGAGCGGTTCGCCGTCGCGCGGTCGGCCCGACGTGCTGCCAACCGGCCGCAACTTCTATTCGGTCGACACGCGCGCGGTGCCGACGCAAGCCGCGTGGGCACTCGGCCTGAAATCGGCGCAGCAACTGATCGAGCGGCATCTGCAGGAGCACGGCGATTATCCCCGCGCGATCGGCCTGTCGGTCTGGGGCACCGCGACGATGCGCACCGGCGGCGACGATATCGCGCAGGCGCTCGCGCTGCTCGGCGTGCGGCCGAAATGGGCGCCAGGCAGCCACCGTGTGACGGACTTCGAGATCATGCCGATCGACGCGTTCGATCGGCCGCGTATCGACGTCACGTTGCGCGTATCCGGTTTCTTTCGCGATGCGTTCGCGAACGTGATGCATCTGTTCGATGCGGCCGTGCAAGCGGTTGCCGAACTCGACGAGCCCGCGGAGCTGAATCCGATTCGCGCGCGCGTGCAGCGCGAACGCGATGCGTTGATCGCGCGCGGCATGGACCCGGTCGAAGCGCGCAAGCGCGCCGGCTGGCGCGTGTTCAGCGCGCGGCCGGGCACGTACGGCGCGGGTCTGCAGCAGATGATCGACTCGCGCCAATGGCAGACCGACGCCGATCTCGCGAACGCGTATCAGGCATGGGGCGGATATGCGTACGCGCAGAAGAGCGCGGGCGAGGAGGCGCATCAAGCGTTTGGCACGCGCCTCGCAGTGATGGACCTCGTGCTGCAGAACCAGGACAACCGCGAGCACGACGTGCTCGATTCGAACGACTACTACCAGTTTCAGGGCGGCATGGTCGCGGCGGTGCGGCATCTGGCAGGTCGGCAGCCGCGCGTCTATCACGCGGATCACAGCAATCCGGCCGCGCCGCGCGTGCGGACGTTGCAGGAGGAGATCGCGCGCGTGATCCGCTCGCGCGTGGTCAATCCGAAATGGCTCGACGGCGTGAAGCGCCACGGCTACAAGGGCGCGGCCGAGATCGCCGCGACCGTCGATTATCTGTATGGCTACGACGCGACCGCGCGCGTGATCGCAGATCATCAATACGCGCTCGTCGCCGATGCTTATCTGAATGACGCCGATACGCGCGCGTTCATGCAACGGCACAATCCGCATGCGCTGCATTCGATCTGCGAGCGTTTGCTCGAGGCGATGCAGCGGGGGCTGTGGCAGCAGCCGGGTGACTATCGCGCGCAGGTGGAAACGCATCTGCTTGCGAGCGAACAGCAGATCGAAGGAAGACAAACATGAATGGAGCGATGCGAGGAGCGGGCGACGCAGGTAGCTCCGCCTGTGTATCGGGTACGGCGGCGCGGCCCGTTTTTCCGTTTGCGGCGCTGATCGGCCAGGCCTCGTTGCAGCAGGCGCTGGTGCTCGCGGCGATCGACCCGGGCTTGGGCGGCGTATTGATCAGCGGACCGCGTGGCACCGCGAAGTCGACTGCCGCGCGCGCGCTTGCGGAACTGCTGCCGGAGGGAGAGCTCGTGAATCTGCCGCTTGGCGCGAGCGAGGATCGTCTGATCGGCACGCTCGATATCGAAAGCGTGCTGCGCGACGGCTCGGTGCGCTTCTCGCCGGGGCTGCTCGCGAAGGCGCATCGCGGCGTGCTGTACGTCGACGAAGTCAATCTGCTGCCCGATGCGCTCGTCGATGCGTTGCTCGATGCGGCGGCGAGCGGCGTGAATACCGTCGAACGCGATGGCGTGTCGCATAGTCATGACGCGAGCTTCGTGCTGATCGGCACGATGAATCCCGAAGAGGGCGAGTTGCGGCCGCAATTGATCGACCGCTTCGGTCTGATGGTGGAGTTGCAGAACGCGTTCGAGCCGCAGGTGCGGCAGGCGATCGTCAAAGCGCGGTTCGCGTTCGATCTCGATCCCGCTGGGTTTCGTACCGTCTACGCGGAGCAGCAGGCTTCATACGTGCAGCGAATTCGCTCGGCGCGTGCGGCGCTGCCGCTGCTGTCGTTCGATGACGCCGTCCATGCGCGCGTGAGCGCGCTATGCATCGACGCGGCCGTCGACGGTTTGCGCGCCGACCTCGTGATGCTGCGCGCGGCGCGCGCGCTGGCCGCATTCGAACGGGCAGGTGCGGTGACGGTGCGGCATGTGGAGCGCGTTGCCGATCCGGTGCTGCTTCATCGGCGGCGTCAGCATGATTCGCAACATGCGAATCAGCGCCGGCCAGAAAGCGAGGCGCCGACACGGGACGTCGCTGCGGGTGCGTCTGGCGATACGGCTGGATCCACGACACCTTCCGCCGACTCCGACTGGGGCTACCTGCCGCCCGAGCCGACGGCGGCTTTGCCTGTCAAAGGCGTCATTGCGCTCGACGCAAAAAAACGCTGAGCCATCGGAAAGGCGCCGCCGCTGACTCGCGCAGCGGTTTTCGATGGCGACGAGGCGTGGGGGCGGATTCGCGCCACACGTCGCGCGGCGAACCGGGCAGGCGCATTGCATGGCCACCGACGCTCGCCGCGATGCGCGAGCACACGCTGCGTCGTGAGCATCTGCGCTTCGTACGGGAAGTGCCGCGTGGCGGTGTGCTGCATTGTTTCGTGCTCGATTGCTCCGGGTCGATGCTGGCGGGCCAACGCCTCGCGTTGGCGAAGGGTCTACTGACTGCCTTGTTCGACCGTGCGAGTGGAATGCGCGCCGAGGCTGCGCTGATCTGCTTCGGCGGTGCGGGAGCGGATGTGCGCTTCGGCCCGGCCGTGCCGCGCTGGTGGAACGAGCGATGGCTCGCGCCCGTGGGCGGAGGCGGCGGTTCGCCGCTCGCGTCGGGCGTGCGCCGCGCCGCGCAACTGCTCGAACGCTGCGCGCGGCGACGGCCGGCCCAGCAGCGCTGGTTATGGATTCTGACCGACGGCCGCACGAGCGACGAACCCGCGCGGCCGGCCGACGTCGATGAAGTCGTGTTCGTCGATTTCGAGCGTGGTGCGATACGGCTCGGTCGTTGCGAGGTGCTCGCCAATGCCTGGGGAGCGCGGCGGTTGACGCCGGAAGAGTTGCTCGGCTGATCGATGTGTGCGCAGCGAGGTCGACGCTGCTGTGTCCGCACGCGCGTTGCTTTTGTGGCCGTACCGCTTATTTCAGTCCGTTGGACCAGTGCTGAACATCCTCCTGACGATCGAACACGAACACCTTCATCGCCATCTGTTGAACGGAATCGAGTTGATCCAGTTCGAGCCCATGCATGGACGGCTCGCCAGGCGTTTTGCCCTTCTGAACGTTGCGGATCACCGCCGTCGTCTCGATCTGTGAATCGTATTCGGCCGACTTCAGCCGGAACGCGATGCGCAGTCGCTCGCCGACTTCGCCCAGTGTCCATGACGCACTCAACGACATGCCGAGCGCGCTGATGCCCTTGGCGAGTCCAAGGCCTTCGTAAGTGTCACCGCTCCCACCGATGCCAAACCGCACGGGCAGGTGCGCATGGACGCGGATCGATTTGCGCTCACGGAGCCGGCGGACCATACCGGGCCTCGACAACACGGCATAGTCGAACGGCACGCGGCAGACCGCTTCGACCGTGCAGACGAAACGGAACACGGCCTGACTCGCGATCGCGACGACCTCGACGTTCTCGCCGGGCGTGAGCGGCAGCGGTTGGCCCTGCAGCATCGGCGGCGTGACGAACAGCGCATGATTCGGCGCGAAACCGATGATGCCGCAAGGTTGCATCGGCGCGCCGCTGCCGGGTTGCGAACGCATGCCGATCAATGTGCCGATCTCGAGGTGCATGTCCTTCAGCGTCAACTCACCGGCGTGGTCAGGCTGGGCGGTTGGCGCCGGCGGTTGTTGTGCGCCGAGGTCGAACAGGTCGCCGCGTTGCGGGCGGAAGTGTTGAAACAGAAAGGCGCGCTCGTCGGTGGTCGCGAGCGTCGTCGCGCTTGCGAAGAGCAGCGTGCCGTCGGCATCGACGATCGGCCATGGGAGCGGCGTGCCTACCGGCACCGTACCAGGCTCGAGCATCGGGGATGCCGCGGCGGGCTGGGTGTCCTCGACGTGTGCGTCGACGAGATTGTCCATAGTCGGCAGCTAATTTAAGTGGCGGGATGATCTGATTGACGGCGGGGAAGGGTAGAACTTTAATTTGGGGAGCGTTGGTGAGTTCGAGTCGTGCTCGGACTACTTTGTTTTGTCGGTATTGGGACTTCGGCGGGTTGAATCGGATGACTAACTATTTCCGCTGATTTTCGGTCTGGCCAGAGTTGACTCTTTTTTAGGGCTGGCGGCAATGCGATGGAGATGGCAGTCTTTGCTCACAAAGAAATTCGCAGAAGGGTATTGACGTGTTGTCGACCGCTCTCCATAATCTCGTTTCTCTGCTGCAGACGCAGCGACGCAAACGAAGCGGTGCCGGGTAGTGGTGGTTCAGGCGCGGCGGGTTTGGCGGACCGATCTTTAAAAACTAACAGTCGATAAGTGTGGGCGCTTGATGCGGAATGCGGCGGCGGATTCTCCGGAATCTGCTGTCAGGCAGAAGTATCAGAAGCCTCACACAGTATTGGAGGAAGGTTTGTCTGTCGAAAGACGGATCAATCATCGTCAGTACGTTGAGTGAGCGACCGGGTTCGAGAGAGCCCGAACACAGTAACAGGTTTGAACTGAAGAGTTTGATCCTGGCTCAGATTGAACGCTGGCGGCATGCCTTACACATGCAAGTCGAACGGCAGCACGGACTTCGGTCTGGTGGCGAGTGGCGAACGGGTGAGTAATACATCGGAACGTGTCCTGGAGTGGGGGATAGCCCGGCGAAAGCCGGATTAATACCGCATACGCTCGGGAGAGGAAAGCGGGGGATCTTTCGGGACCTCGCGCTCAAGGGGCGGCCGATGGCAGATTAGGTAGTTGGTGGGGTAAAGGCCTACCAAGCCGACGATCTGTAGCTGGTCTGAGAGGACGACCAGCCACACTGGGACTGAGACACGGCCCAGACTCCTACGGGAGGCAGCAGTGGGGAATTTTGGACAATGGGCGCAAGCCTGATCCAGCAATGCCGCGTGTGTGAAGAAGGCCTTCGGGTTGTAAAGCACTTTTGTCCGGAAAGAAAACCTCGTGGCTAATATCCGTGAGGGATGACGGTACCGGAAGAATAAGCACCGGCTAACTACGTGCCAGCAGCCGCGGTAATACGTAGGGTGCGAGCGTTAATCGGAATTACTGGGCGTAAAGCGTGCGCAGGCGGTGCTGTAAGACCGATGTGAAATCCCCGGGCTTAACCTGGGAACTGCATTGGTGACTGCAGCGCTGGAGTATGGCAGAGGGGGGTGGAATTCCACGTGTAGCAGTGAAATGCGTAGAGATGTGGAGGAACACCGATGGCGAAGGCAGCCCCCTGGGCCAATACTGACGCTCATGCACGAAAGCGTGGGGAGCAAACAGGATTAGATACCCTGGTAGTCCACGCCCTAAACGATGTCAACTGGTTGTCGGGCCTTCATTGGCTTGGTAACGTAGCTAACGCGTGAAGTTGACCGCCTGGGGAGTACGGTCGCAAGATTAAAACTCAAAGGAATTGACGGGGACCCGCACAAGCGGTGGATGATGTGGATTAATTCGATGCAACGCGAAAAACCTTACCTACCCTTGACATGTATGGAATCCTGCCGAGAGGCGGGAGTGCCCGAAAGGGAGCCATAACACAGGTGCTGCATGGCTGTCGTCAGCTCGTGTCGTGAGATGTTGGGTTAAGTCCCGCAACGAGCGCAACCCTTGTCCCTAGTTGCTACGCAAGAGCACTCCAGGGAGACTGCCGGTGACAAACCGGAGGAAGGTGGGGATGACGTCAAGTCCTCATGGCCCTTATGGGTAGGGCTTCACACGTCATACAATGGTCGGAACAGAGGGTTGCCAAGCCGCGAGGTGGAGCCAATCCCAGAAAACCGATCGTAGTCCGGATCGCACTCTGCAACTCGGGTGCGTGAAGCTGGAATCGCTAGTAATCGCGGATCAGCATGCCGCGGTGAATACGTTCCCGGGTCTTGTACACACCGCCCGTCACACCATGGGAGTGGGTTTTACCAGAAGTGGCTAGTCTAACCGCAAGGAGGACGGTCACCACGGTAGGATTCATGACTGGGGTGAAGTCGTAACAAGGTAGCCGTATCGGAAGGTGCGGCTGGATCACCTCCTTTCCAGAGCTGTGCATTCATTGCACTCAAGTGCTCACGCTTATCGGCTGTGGTTAGAAGAAACGCAGACAGGCTCAGGGGTCTGTAGCTCAGCCGGTTAGAGCACCGTCTTGATAAGGCGGGGGTCGATGGTTCGAATCCATCCAGACCCACCAGTGTCTTGTCTGGTGAGCTGAAGGGCTGGGGCCGCTGGAGTATCTGTGGGACTGGGGGATTAGCTCAGCTGGGAGAGCACCTGCTTTGCAAGCAGGGGGTCGTCGGTTCGATCCCGTCATCCTCCACCAATCCTCAATGCGCAGGGTTCTGCATGAAGGCAGAGCGTTGCGCATTGGCGATTGAGCCAGTCAGAGCGGTATGAGGCACAGGCTTCATACCGGCTGCCGTTCTTTAACAATCAGGAAGAAGTAGTAAAGAGATTCACGAAAGCATACCTGGAGATGGGTGTGTGAGTAGGTGAATCAGGGTTGTGATTGTATCGATGTATTTTAAAGGTGATCGAGAGATCGCTTTGGAATACGGCGCAACACGAATACTCAACCTGTAGCGAGTGCGTCTATCCCCTCCGGGGATGGGACCCACGTAAGCGCTAAAGCGCTAACGTGGGTCGACACAGAGACACACCCGTTATAGGGTCAAGCGAACAAGTGCATGTGGTGGATGCCTTGGCGATCACAGGCGATGAAGGACGCGGTAGCCTGCGAAAAGCTCCGGGGAGCTGGCAAACGAGCATTGATCCGGAGATGTCCGAATGGGGAAACCCACTCCTAATGGAGTATCCGTAGCTGAATCCATAGGCTGCGTGAGGCGAACGCGGTGAACTGAAACATCTAAGTAACCGCAGGAAAAGAAATCAACCGAGATTCCCAGAGTAGTGGCGAGCGAAATGGGATCAGCCGGTACACGTTATCTGTATTGTTAGTCGAACGCTCTGGAAAGTGCGGCCATAGCAGGTGATAGCCCTGTAGACGAAAACAGCATGGAAGAACTGGGTGTACGAGAAGTAGGGCGGGACACGTGAAATCCTGTCTGAAGATGGGGGGACCATCCTCCAAGGCTAAATACTCGTGATCGACCGATAGTGAACCAGTACCGTGAGGGAAAGGCGAAAAGAACCCCGGGAGGGGAGTGAAACAGATCCTGAAACCGCATGCATACAAACAGTCGGAGCCTCTGCGAAGGGGTGACGGCGTACCTTTTGTATAATGGGTCAGCGACTTACATTCAGTGGCGAGCTTAACCGATTAGGGCAGGCGTAGCGAAAGCGAGTCCGAACAGGGCGTCCAGTCGCTGGGTGTAGACCCGAAACCAGGTGATCTATCCATGGCCAGGTTGAAGGCACGGTAACACGTGCTGGAGGACCGAACCCACTAACGTTGAAAAGTTAGGGGATGAGCTGTGGATAGGGGTGAAAGGCTAAACAAACCTGGAAATAGCTGGTTCTCTCCGAAAACTATTTAGGTAGTGCCTCGTGTCTCACCTTCGGGGGTAGAGCACTGTCATGGTTGTGGGGTCCATTGCGGATTACTACGCCATAGCAAACTCCGAATACCGAAGAGTGCAATCACGGGAGACAGACATCGGGTGCTAACGTCCGGTGTCAAGAGGGAAACAACCCAGACCGCCAGCTAAGGTCCCCAAATATGGCTAAGTGGGAAACGAAGTGGGAAGGCTAAAACAGTCAGGAGGTTGGCTTAGAAGCAGCCACCCTTTAAAGAAAGCGTAATAGCTCACTGATCGAGTCGTCCTGCGCGGAAGATGTAACGGGGCTAAGCCATATACCGAAGCTGCGGATGCACAGTAATGTGCATGGTAGGAGAGCGTTCCGTAAGCCTGCGAAGGTGCACTGGAAAGTGTGCTGGAGGTATCGGAAGTGCGAATGCTGACATGAGTAGCGATAAAGGGGGTGAAAGGCCCCCTCGCCGTAAGCCCAAGGTTTCCTACGCAACGTTCATCGGCGTAGGGTGAGTCGGCCCCTAAGGCGAGGCAGAAATGCGTAGCTGATGGGAAGCAGATTAATATTTCTGCACCATTGTGAAATGCGATGGGGGGACGGATCGCGGAAGGTTGTCCGGGTGTTGGAAGTCCCGGTCCTTGCATTGGAGAAGGCGCTTTGGCAAATCCGGGCGCAGAATTCAAGGGTGCGAGGCGAGCCACTTCGGTGGCGAAGCAACTGGAAGGGGTTCCAGGAAAAGCCTCTAAGCTTCAGTTTCACAGTGACCGTACCGCAAACCGACACAGGTGGGCGAGATGAGTATTCTAAGGCGCTTGAGAGAACTCGGGAGAAGGAACTCGGCAAATTGGTACCGTAACTTCGGGATAAGGTACGCCCTCATAGCCTGACTGGCCTGCGCCAGAAGGGTGAAAGGGTTGCAATAAACTGGTGGCTGCGACTGTTTAATAAAAACACAGCACTCTGCAAACACGAAAGTGGACGTATAGGGTGTGACGCCTGCCCGGTGCCGGAAGATTAAATGATGGGGTGCAAGCTCCTGATTGAAGTCCCGGTAAACGGCGGCCGTAACTATAACGGTCCTAAGGTAGCGAAATTCCTTGTCGGGTAAGTTCCGACCTGCACGAATGGCGTAACGATGGCCACACTGTCTCCTCCCGAGACTCAGCGAAGTTGAAGTGTTTGTGATGATGCAATCTCCCCGCGGCTAGACGGAAAGACCCCATGAACCTTTACTGCAGCTTTGCATTGGACTTTGAACCGGTCTGTGTAGGATAGGTGGGAGGCTATGAAGTTGGGACGCCAGTCTCAATGGAGCCGTCCTTGAAATACCACCCTGATCTGTTTGAGGTTCTAACCTTGGCCCGTGATCCGGGTCGGGGACAGTGCATGGTAGGCAGTTTGACTGGGGCGGTCTCCTCCCAAAGTGTAACGGAGGAGTACGAAGGTACGCTAGGTACGGTCGGAAATCGTGCTGATAGTGCAATGGCATAAGCGTGCTTGACTGTGAGACTGACAAGTCGAACAGGTGCGAAAGCAGGTCATAGTGATCCGGTGGTTCTGTATGGAAGGGCCATCGCTCAACGGATAAAAGGTACTCTGGGGATAACAGGCTGATACCGCCCAAGAGTTCATATCGACGGCGGTGTTTGGCACCTCGATGTCGGCTCATCTCATCCTGGGGCTGTAGCCGGTCCCAAGGGTATGGCTGTTCGCCATTTAAAGAGGTACGTGAGCTGGGTTTAAAACGTCGTGAGACAGTTTGGTCCCTATCTGCCGTGGGCGCTGGATATTTGAAGGGGGCTGCTCCTAGTACGAGAGGACCGGAGTGGACGAACCTCTGGTGTACCGGTTGTCACGCCAGTGGCATCGCCGGGTAGCTATGTTCGGAAGAGATAACCGCTGAAAGCATCTAAGCGGGAAACTCGCCTTAAGATGAGATATCCCCGGGGCTTCGAGCCCCTTGAAGGGTCGTTCAAGACCAGGACGTTGATAGGTCAGGTGTGCACGTACAGTAATGTACTGAGCTAACTGATACTAATTGCCCGTAAGGCTTGATCCTATAACAGGTGTGTCTCGACCCGCGGTAGTGCTTCAGCACTTACGCGGGTCCGATCCCCGAAGGGGATTGGTGTGAACTCCCGCGGGAGCTCACAGAAACGCCCGGTTGGGATTCAGTGTTGTGCCAGAAACAACACAACCCTCCCCACTCGAATCCTTTACGCTTCTTCCCGATTGGCTGTGGCGCAACCGGTTGACTCCAGCCCTGCGACGCAGCAACCCGTCATGCCTGATGACCATAGCGAGTCGGTCCCACCCCTTCCCATCCCGAACAGGACCGTGAAACGACTCCACGCCGATGATAGTGCGGATTGCCCGTGTGAAAGTAGGTAATCGTCAGGCTCCCCCCCAGTCAGAAACCCCACCCGCCGCGGTGGGGTTTTTGCGTTTACGCGGCCAACTTTGCGCGCTTCACTACTTTCCGATCCGCAACGCATCCGCGTAACCCGTCAGTTCCAGATAGGCTCGCCCTACATCCGCATTCTGTTGACTCACCCGTACCGCGCCTTCCCAATACACGGCACCGGTCGACTGTCGTGAGTCGAGTTCCTGATCGTCCATCAGCGGATCGAGTTGCCATGTCAGCGTTCCCGCTCTAACCGTCACCGAGACCGGATACGAAGTATTCGTGTGCGGCGAGCGCCACATGCGACGCGGCGTGAAGTCGACTTCACCGGGGTTGAAATTCGTTACCTGACCATCGGGTCTGCGAAGCGTCGCGTGGGCCCATATTGCATGTCCGTCGCGGTTGCGGATCTTGAATGCCATTAGCGCCGAGCCGTCCGTCAAATTGGCGCCGAGCCAATCCCATCCGACCGCATTGGCGTCGAGCAACGTGCTCGACCACTCGTGATCGAGCCATGCGGTCCCCGTCACTGCTGCATCGCGCATCGTGTCGTTTTCACCTCCGGCTGGGCGCACCACAGTGCCCGTCACGCGGAGTTGCGGTTCGCTGTAGTAATAGCTCGCCTGTTCGGGCCGCGGTCCTTTGCGCGAGTAGCCGCGCTCGCCCTGAATCAGCGGAGGCTGCGTTGGCGTGAGTTGGAGGTGTAGCGAGAATCCACTTGCATCGGCGGTGACGTCGTAGTGGCCGTCCGCGGCGCGAATCATTTTCCAGGCGTCGAGTTTGACGTCGGTGTTGGCGGTCTTCGCGTAGGCGAGCCCGAGACCCTGCCGAGCGATGCGTTGATCGTGAACGAGGTGTCCGATGGCCGGATCGCTCAGCGCAGCGTGCGCGATGATCAGTTGCGACGGGGCGAAATCGCTGGGATCGGCGGCATCGTGACCAGTCGCCGTACGGAAGAACGTGATCTGGAATCCGAGCGGTCGGTTGTCGGGCGTCGTGAGCCAGCCTGTCGCGTACCACCATTCGGTGCGGAAAGCCGGATGAGCACCGCTGTCCCGCGGAAACGAGATCGGATGGTCTGGCGTGACTGCCGCGAAGGCGACCGGGGTGGATCCAGTGGAGTCGCTACTAGCGGCGAAAGAGGGCGACACAGCGGCTATGCCAATCCAAAGTAGCCCTCGGAAAAAAAGCTGAAGGCGCCGCGGAGGTGACCCGCCGTGTCGGCGCGCGATGCACGTCGCGCAGCCATCAAGCGCAGAGCAAAGCTCGCGCATGGCCGCGCTATCCCAGATCAACCGAATTTTCCACGCACGCCGCGCAACTGGCATCACCAGTCCTCCTTCACCGCGCGCACTGCATCCACCGACACCGCGCCGCGTCCCGCGACCACCGCCGTCGTACACGACAGCACCAGCATTACCAACGCGACTGTGCCCAGCACGAACCACGGTACATGCAGCGACATGCTCCAGTGAAACGACTGCGGATTGACGACGAACACGAGAATCAGGCTGATCGCGAAACCAAGCGCGAAACCGAGCGCAATGCCGCATGCGGTGAGCAGACCGCCCTCCGAAGCGAGGATCGCGAGAATCTGCGCGCGCGTCACCCCGACGTGGCGCAACATCCCGAACTCACGGGCGCGCGCGAGCGTCTGCGCGGAAAACGTCGCTGCGACGCCGAACAATCCGATCACGATCGCCACCGCCTCGAGCAGATACGTGACCGCGAAACTGCGATCGAAGATCACCAGCGTGCGCGCACGGATCTCGCCCGGTTGCGACACCTCGAGCGAAGCGCCGAACGGCAACGCCTTCAAACTTGCGACGACGCGTTCGACGGTCACGCCCGGCTCGACGGTCAAGGCGACATCGGTTGCGGTGGAGTCGCCGGTCAGCCGCCGATAATCGGCAAGCCGTATCTGGATCGCGCCGCTCTGCCGCGCGTAGTCGCGCCAGACGCCGGCTACGACGAACGTCTGGCCATGCTCGCCGAGCGACAACCGCACACGTTGACCTAGCTCATACCCATACAGGTCGATCATTGCTTCGGAGACCCAAATAGGTATGTCGCCGGCCCGAAGCGCGGACGGCGGCAGCACCGCGCCGGTCATCTGCAGAGTCGCGCCCGGATCGGTCGCGTCGATTTCGCGGGCGAGCAGCGCGACGTCCGGGCGCGCGGGATCGAGCGTCAGATGCGTGATGCGCGCGAACGCGGCGTTGCCGATGCCGGGCACCCTCGCGATGCGCGTCTGTTCGTCGGGCCGCAAGCCGCCACTGTCGCCGCTATTGCCGCCCGACGCTACGCGCACATACAGATCGGCGGACAGCAGATGCGTGATCCAGTCGTCGACAGACACGCGGAAGCTGGCCACCATGATCGCCATCGCGACGATCAGCGCAAAGCTCGACAGCACGCCGCCCATCGCGATCGACGCCTGCCCCGGCGCATTCGCGAGACGCGCAATCGCGAGGGTGCCCGTCGCGGCCGCGCGGCGTCGCGTGCCGCGCGCGCGGCCTGCCGCGCCGAATATCAGCGCGGTCACGCGCGGCATCAGCGCAATGCCGCCGACGAGCAGCAACGCGACCGCCAGATAACCGGCGATCGGCGCATCGAACCACGGCGGCACGCGCGTCAGCGCGGCGGCCGCCAGCAAACAGCCGAACGCCGGCCACGGCGTGGCGAGCCGCGCCAATGCGCTTTCCTCGGCACCGGCCTTGAGTGCCGGGGCAGGCCGTGCGCGCGCCGCGTCGATAGCGGGCGCGACGCTGCCCAACACCGACACCGCGACCCCGAGCGCGAGAAACACCGCGCTCGCGAGCGGCTCGAAGCCGACTCGCGGTTGCACCCCCGGAAAATAGCCGCCGCCGAGATCGCTGCCGAAGAAGCGCAGCGCACTGCTGGCCATCGCGTAGCCGAGCGCAAGTCCACACAACGAGCCGAGCAAGCCGAGCAGCGCGCCTTCAAGCAGGATCTGCCGCAATAGCTGAGCTCGCGTGAGCCCGAGCACGCGCAGCATCGCGAATTGCGATCGGCGTCGCACGACACCGAGTGCCTGAGTCGAAAACACGAGGAACGCGCCCGTGAACAGCGCGACCAGCGCGAGCACGTTCATGTTGATCCGGTAAGCACGCGACAGGCGATCGGTGCGGCTCTCGGTGTCGCGCGTCTCGGCGACTACCCATGTGCTGCCGAGCTGCTGTTGCAGATCGCGTTTGAAGCGTCGCCGATCGACGCCGCGTGCGAGTTGCACGTCAACGCGCGTCAGCTTGCCCACCTTGCCGAATCGCCATTGCGCGGCGGCGATGTCCATCACCGCGAGCCGCTGACCCGGCCGCGTGCGCACGAGCCCACCCGCGACGCGCAGATGCAGATCCGACGTACCGCGGCGTAGCGTGACGTCGTCGCCGGTCTTGACGTTCAGCCATTGCTGCGCGGCCGTCGACAGAAATATCGCATCGGAGGCGAGCGTGTCGAACGGGCGATCAGGCGAGGGCACGCCGATCAGATCGGGTGTGATCGACCTCGCCTTGAAGACGTCGATGCCGAGAACGGGCAGTGCGCCGGTGCGGCCCGGCACCGCGACGTCGAGCGCGAGCACGGGACTCGCCAGCACCACGCCCGGTTCGTTGGCGAGTCGCGGATAGAGGGACTCGTCGACGAAAGGCTGCGCGCCGCGCACCTGCAGATCCGCTTCGCCTGACAGACTGCGCGCGGCCGCCGAGAATTCGTTGAAGGCGGCGCTGTTGATCAATTGCACCGCGTAGCCGAGCGCGACGCCTAGCGCGATCGTCGCGATGGCGACGAGTGCGCGTGCGCGATGACTGCGCCATTCCGCGACCATCAGCCAGCGCGCGAGAACACGATATCCCGGCGCGCGCGGCAGTGGACGAAGGTCAACGGCCATCGTGGGTCGAGCGGGCCGCGGCGTGCGCGACGTTCGCGGCCTTGTCGCGCGCGCCATGCAAGTCGCCGTCGCTCAGGATCAACACGCGGTCCGCCACGGCGGCCGCGGCCTCGGAATGCGTGACCATGATCGTCGCCGCGCCGGTCGCCTTGCTTTGCGCGCGGAACAGGCCGAGCACGTCGCGCGCGGTGGCGGGGTCGAGGTTGCCGGTCGGTTCGTCGGCGAGAAGCAGCGTCGGACGATGCACGAGTGCGCGTGCAATAGCTACACGCTGCAATTCGCCGCCGGAGAGATCGCGCGGAAAGTCGTCGCCGCGTCCGCCGAGGCCGACCGCCGCGAGCATGTCGAGCGCGGCGGCCGTCGGTAGATCATTGAGCAGCAGTGGCAGCGCGACGTTCTGCGCGAGCGTCAGATGCGGCAGCACGTGAAACGCCTGGAACACGAAGCCGAGCTTCTGGCGCCGCAGTCGCGTCGCGGCGTTGTCGTCGAGTTGTTCGACCGGGCGTCCGTCGATTAGCACGCTGCCGCTATCGGCGCGGTCGAGCCCGGCGATCAGGTTGAGCAATGTCGACTTGCCGACGCCCGAGTCGCCCATGATCGCGACGAACTCGCCCGCAGCGAGTGTGAAGTCGAGCCGCGCGAGCACGATGCGGCCGGTGCCGTACCGCTTGCTGAGGCCGCGGCATTCGAGTGCGGGTACGACGTCGTCACGAAGCGCCATGCGAGGAGGTCCGGAAAAGGAGTCGGGCGAGGGGAGCCCGCTGCGCGAATTGAGTGTGCCTCGCCGCGCGAGTTTCTGCAGCAGTTACCATGGCGCGGCGCCGGTCCGTGTAAGGAAAACGGAAGATTCGTGCGCCTGGAGTGGAACATTTTCAGCGCACCTTGATCGAGGCGCGCGGCACCGCTGGCGACCTCCTCGTCGGTCGGTTTAGACCGCTCGTACAAAAATTTTTTTATCGCCGACGAGGCAAATTTTTGTTTGGTTGCCGCTCGTCCGCGGCCGTCAAAAAGCATTCGACAGCACGATCCGTTCCAGTCGAACCAGCCCCATAAACAGCGAATGTCTAACAGCGGCCAACCTCCGGCTAATTGCCAGCTTTTGCTGCCAAACTGCCAAGGCCTAACGACGCATTTGTAACAATGTGCAAGTGCACATTTCGATCCATTTTGCAAGCGCCCACGTCGCAACAATGTATTGTGGCGCGGATTTCGCGGCTGTTGCGATGCAAAATTATTCTTATCTTGGTAATCTCCCACCCTTGGTCAGTCGGCTGCGGGTAAACGTGTAGCGGGAAACCGCTCCACGCGTCAATTTCAGCGAACTCCAACTTACATTTCCATTTCAATGTCTGCTTGTTTCAAGGGGGCGTTGACGCGGCGTTTTGTACTTCAAGTTTTGACAGAGCACATGCCATTGCCTCTCCTAAGTCTTCTCATCTGGATCCCCATCGTCGCCGGGTTCGTGGTTCTGCGCGCCGGGTCGGACGCGGCGCGTAATCGCACGCGCTGGCTCGCGCTGATCGGCGCGGTGGCGGGTTTCTTGCCGGTGATCCCGCTCGTGACGAGTTTCCGTAACGACGTGACCTCGATGCAGTTCGTCGAGAACGTCCGCTGGTCGCCGACGTTCGATATCGCATGGCATGTGGGAATCGACGGGATTTCGCTGTGGCTCGTCGCGCTGACCGCGCTGACGACGATCATCATCGTGATCGCATCGTGGGAGTCGATCACGCAGCGCACCGCGCAGTACTTCGGCGCGTTCCTGATGCTGTCGGGCTTCATGCAGGGTGTGTTCACGTCCCTCGACGGCATGATGTTCTTCATTGCGTTCGAGGCGACGCTGATCCCGCTGTATCTGCTGATCGGCACCTACGGTCACAAGAACCGCGCGTACGCGGCGGTGAAGTTCTTCTTCGTGTCGTTCCTCGGCTCGCTGATGATGCTGATGTCGCTGCTCTACCTGTATAGCCAGACGCACAGCTTCGACCTCGCCGTGTGGCGCGAAGCGCACCTCGACATGGTGCCGCAGGCGCTGATCTTCCTCGGCTTCCTTGCCGCGTTCGGCGTGAAGGTGCCGATGTGGCCGCTGCACACGTGGCTGCCCGACGTGCACCTCGACGGCCCGACGGGCGCCGCGGTGATGATCGGCATGCTGAAGATCGGCGGTTACGGTCTGCTGCGTTTCGCGCTGCCGATCGCGCCGCAAGCGAGCCATTTCTTCGCGCCGATGATGATCACGCTGTCGCTCGTCGCGGTGATCTATTCGAGCCTGCTCGCACTCGTGCAGACCGACATGCGCCGCCTGCTCGCGTATTCGACGGTCGCGCATATGGGCCTCGTCACGCTCGGTCTGTTCGTCTTCAACCGCTTCGGCCAGTCCGGCGCAATCGTGCAGATGATCTCGTACGGCGTGGTGTCCGGCGCGATGCTGTTGTGCACCGGCATGCTCTACGACCGCACGAAATCCGCGTCGATCGCCGAATACGGCGGCGTCGCCAACACGATGCCGCGCTTTGCCGCTTTCGTGATGCTGTTCTCGATGGCCAACATCGGTCTGCCGGGCACGTCGGGTTTCGTCGGCGAATTCATGGTGCTGATGGGCGCGATCCGCTTCAACTTCTGGATCGGTGCGATCGCCGCGACCACCCTGATTCTGAGCGCGGCCTACACGCTGTGGATGTACAAGCGCGTGATCTTCGGTGCGATTGCCAACGCGCGCGTGGCGAAGCTGAAGGACCTCGGCAAGCGCGAGTTCGCGCTGCTCGGTGCGTTGGCGCTGCTGGTGCTCGCGATCGGTCTCGACCCGAAGCCGTTCACCGATGCGATCGATCCGTCGGTCGCCACGCTGCTCGCGCAATCGGAACGCTCGGCGCTGCCTTCGGACTCCGTGCCGACGGAGGGCGGCGAGCATCTGCAGGCAGCGGCGCCCGGACCGGCTCCCGTCGCCACGCAGACTCCGGGTTGAAAGAACAGAGCGCAAGAGTCGTTGTCGCATCCGCGCGTCAGGATGCGGCGACGCTCTTGCGCTTTTGCGCGTCGTTATCAATCCCTTTGTGAATGCATGCGTGTTGCAGTACGTCGAAAACCGCTGCGCGTCCAGCGATTTTTAGCGCTTATTTCAGGGGACTTTTGCGATGCGTCAGCTTTTCGATGCTTCGTTTCGAAGCGTCGCAAACGACGCTGGTGAATAGGGTGCGCGGGGAGATGCGGCAACGTGTCGCACTGCGTCGCGACGCAATAGTTCGTTGCTAAATCGAGTGTTTATTAGCATCCGATGCCCCCCTATTATGCGAGCGCTTATTAATGGAGAGCCGTCGAATGACGTTCGTTGAAGTCAAAAAAACGAGGCAGTGGATATGAAAGGACGGACGCTGAGAAGGCCGGCAAGTTTCATTTCCGCCAGCCTCATGTTGCTGCTTTCGGGTTGCAGCAACCTCGATATTCTGAATCCGAAGGGGAGTGTGGGACTCGCGGAGCGTGATCTGATCGCGACTTCGGTGTGGGCCATGCTGATCGTCGTGGTGCCGGTGATTCTGATGACACTGTTTTTCGCGTGGCGTTACCGCGCATCGAACAGGAACGCCGACTACCAGCCAGGGTGGACGCATTCCACCGCGGTTGAAGTCGTCGTCTGGACGATTCCGACTTTGATCATTCTGTTCCTCGCAGTGTTGACGTGGCGGACGACGCATGAGCTCGATCCGTATCGCCCGCTCGAATCGCAGGTCAAGCCGATCAACGTCGAAGTCGTCGCGCTCGATTGGAAGTGGCTCTTCATCTATCCGGACCTCGGCATCGCGTCGGTGAACCAGCTCGCGATCCCGGTCGGCACGCCGGTGAACTTCCGGATCACGTCGGACACGGTGATGAACTCGTTCTTCATCCCGCAGCTGGGCGGCCAGATCTACGCGATGGCGGGCATGCAGACGCGCCTGCACCTGATCGCCGATCACGCCGGCGACTACGCGGGCACCTCGGCAAACTTCAGCGGCAAGGGCTTCTCGGACATGAAGTTCCGCACGCTCGCCAGCTCTCCTGAAGACTTCAACGCGTGGGTCGCCAAGGTTCGCGCTTCGTCGGATCGTCTCGACATGGACCGCTATCACGCGGTGTCCGAGCCGAGCGAAAAGGACCCGGTGCGGTACTTTTCGACGGTCGATCCGAAGCTGTTCAACAACATCATCGCCCGCTACAACAACGGCAACGTCCTCGACAACAAGGACGCTAACTGTGCGCCTAAGGGGTAACGCATGTTCGGAAAACTAACGCTCGATGCGATCCCGTATCACGAGCCAATCATCGTTACGGCGGGCGCGGGGATGATTCTCGCTGCGCTGGCCGTGCTCGGCGCAATCACGTATTTCGGCAAATGGCGCTACTTGTGGGCCGAATGGTTGACCTCGGTCGACCACAAGAAGATCGGTGTCATGTATATCGTCATTGCCTTCATCATGCTGCTGCGCGGCTTCGCCGACGCGATCATGATGCGTATGCAACTGGCGCTGTCGTACCTGGCCCCGGGCTTTTTGCCGCCGCATCACTACGACCAGATCTTCACCGCGCACGGCGTCATCATGATCTTCTTCATGGCGATGGCGTTCATGGTCGGTCTGATGAACCTCATCGTGCCCCTGCAGATCGGCGCACGCGACGTCGCGTTCCCGTTCATCAACTCGCTGAGCTTCTGGATGACGGCAATCAGCGCGATCCTGATCAATATCTCGCTGGTGATCGGTGAATTCGCGCAGACGGGCTGGCTCGCTTATCCGCCGCTGTCCGAATTGCAGTTCAGCCCCGGCGTCGGCGTCGACTACTACCTGTGGAGCTTGCAGCTCTCCGGTATCGGCACGTTGCTGACCGGGGTGAACTTCTTCGTGACCATCGTGAAGATGCGCGCGCCGGGCATGTCGTTCATGAAGATGCCGGTGTTCACGTGGACCGCGCTGTGCACCAACGTGCTGATCATGGCGTCGTTCCCGATCCTGACCGTCACGCTCGCGCTGCTCGGTCTGGACCGTTACCTCGGCATGCACTTCTTCACGAACGATGCCGGCGGCAACGCGATGCTGTACCTGAACCTGATCTGGGCATGGGGTCACCCCGAGGTGTACATCCTGATCCTGCCGGCGTTCGGTATCTTCTCGGAAGTCGTCGCGACCTTCGCTAAAAAGCCGCTGTTCGGCTACAAGACGATGGTGTGGGCGACCTGCGCGATCATGGTGCTGTCGTTCCTCGTGTGGTTGCACCACTTCTTCACGATGGGTTCCGGCGCGGACGTCAATGCGTTCTTCGGTATCGCGACGATGATCATCTCGATCCCGACTGGCGTCAAAGTGTTCAACTGGCTGTTCACGATCTACAAGGGCCGTCTGCAATTCACGACGCCGGTTTTGTGGACGATCGGCTTCATCATCACTTTCACGATCGGCGGTATGACCGGCGTGATGATGGCGATTCCGGGCGCGGACTTCATGCTGCACAACAGCCTGTTCCTGATCGCTCACTTCCATAACGTAATTATCGGTGGCGTGCTGTTCGGCTATCTGGCCGGCTTCAACTACTGGTTCCCGAAGGCGTTCGGCTTCAAGCTGAACGAGAAGCTCGGCAAGGCCGCGTTCTGGTTCTGGCAGATCGGCTTCTGGGTTGCGTTCACGCCGCTGTACGTGCTCGGCTTCATGGGCATGACGCGTCGTCTGAACCACTACGACAACCCGACCTGGCATCCGTGGCTGATCGCCGCCGCGTTCGGCGCGGTGCTGATCGCGATCGGTATCGCTTGCCAACTGCTGCAACTGGTCGTCAGCATCCGCGATCGCAACCTGAAGGAAAACCGCGACCTCACGGGCGATCCGTGGGACGGTCATACGCTGGAATGGGCGACGAGTTCGCCGCCGCCGGCTTATAACTTCGCGCACATCCCGGACGTCCGCTCGCTCGACGCGTTCACCGAAATGAAGTCGCGCAAGGGCGGTGTGAAAGTGCCGGCGTATCGCGACATTCACATGCCGTCGAATACGTCCGCGGGTCTGTTGGTGGGTCTGTTCTCGCTGGTGCTCGGTTTTGCCGGTGTGTGGCACATCTGGTGGCTTGCGATCGTTGGCGCGGTCGGCGCGATCGCCACCGTGATCATCTACAGCTTCATGGACAACGACGGCTATTACATTCCTGCCGACACTGTTGCGCTGATTGAAGAGAATCGCAACGGCGGTGCTGGTGCCGTGGCCGGTGTCGGCGCAAGCGCCGGCAAGCAGGTCGCGCTGGAGGTGGACTGATGTTACAGAAGACAATTGCGGTTGAGCCGCAACTCGCGCCGGACCATGTGCCGTCGCACTCGGTGTTCGGTTTCTGGCTGTACCTGATGACCGACTGCATCATCTTCGCGGCGCTGTTCGCGGTGTTCGCGGTGATGAGCCACCAGTTCGCGGGCGGTCCGAGCGGCAAGGACCTGTTCGAGATTCCGGGCGTCGCACTTGAAACGACGATGCTGCTGCTCTCGAGTATCACGTACGGCTTCGCGATGCTCGGCGCGCACAAGAACCGCAAGGGCGTGCTGCTCGGCTGGCTCGGCGTGACGTTCCTGCTGGGCCTCGCGTTCCTCGTGCTGGAAATGCGCGAGTTCTCGCACCTGATCGCCGAAGGCGCGGGTCCGAGCCGCAGCGCGTTCCTGTCGTCGTTCTTCACGCTGGTCGGCACGCACGGCCTGCACGTGACGTTCGGCCTGATCTGGATGGTCGTGCTGGCGCTGCAGGTGATGCGTCATCGCGACCTGACCGAACGCGACATGATCCGTCTGACGTGCCTGAGCCTTTTCTGGCACTTCCTCGACGTCGTGTGGATCGGCGTTTTCACCTTTGTCTATCTTGCGAGCGTGATCTAAATGGATCATAGTCATAGCGCCCATGGCGCACACTCGGAAGGCGGTCACGGCAGCTTCGGCAGCTATACGGCGGGCTTCGTGCTCTCCGTCATTCTGACCGTCGCGGCCTTCGCGATCGTGATGACCGGCACGTTGACGGGCCAGAGCGCGTTGCTCGCGATCGCGGGTCTGGCGTTCGTGCAGATCCTCGTGCATCTGGTGTTCTTCCTGCACATGAACACGTCGTCGTCGCAGCGCTGGAATGTGACGGCGTTTGCGTTCACGGTGCTGACCGCTGTTATCGTGGTTGGCGGGACGTTGTGGGTGTTGCATAACGTCAGCATGAATATGATGTCGCGCTAAGCGGATAACGCTTTAGCGTCAAAAGAGAAGCCCCGTAAGAATGAAAGTTCTTGCGGGGCTTTTGTCATGTACGCCTGGAATCGGCGCATTCCCGCTGGTGCAAGTCTCGCCATACGCTGGTCACGGCGGACGAAGCGAAGCGCAACCGCAGGAGGGTGACCGAGTGACGAAACCCGACGTGGAGCGTGAATCGCGAGACGATGAGCAAAGACCGTATGGAAGGCGATGTCCAGCGGAGCGAGCAAGTACGAAATCGCGGAGCTTTAGTGAGCAGGGCGAAATGGCTCGCCTCATGCCTGAAAGGGCAGGGGCTTCGAGCCGGGGCGAGAACTCGGCAGATACCGTAGTGTGCCCTGAGCAGCGCGTTTGTTCAGGACGGTTCAAGTCCCTCTCGCGCCCGGATGAGGGAGTGCCACACCCTACAGCGGAGGGTAATACCTGGCTGGCCGAAGGCGGACCTTTCGCTTCCAACTCGTGGTACCTCCGGAGGTCGGGGGTACCCGTTGCGACCGCATGCCGACTCGACGGTCAGAAAAGACATGATCGATCTGATCCGCGACCTTGGCGCGGCATGATTCGGGTGTCGGCACAGCCTGGTTACATCACATACGTCCACGGGCTATCGGCGCGGGGGACATGACGGCAGTTGGCACGCGATAGCATCGGAATACCGCATAACCCGGAAACTCAACGTGCAGTTAAGATGAAGCCAATTCAATTTGAAACATTGGCAGGTTGGAACAAGGAGGATATTCCAATGACGTCTCTACTTGACTGGTTCGCGGCGGCAAGGTGGCGCATGTCCCTGTCTCACTGTCTGGAAGGGTTGCTGGTGCAGACACCGGTTGGGCTACTGTTCGACTTCCGAATTGGAGCCCTTGCCGTAATCGTCTGGTATTGGTCGCGCAAAAAACTCGAGTGTGAACTCGAAACCTTGGATAAGGAAGAATTGCTTGCTTTCGAGTCGCACGCTTACACCTGGGCGATTGGCTGGCTCCCATGGCACTGGGACGCCTACAAAGTACTAGATCTGTTGCTGCCGGCGCTGTCCGCGATGCTGATCGCCATGGCCACGCATGGTTACAGAGGACCTGTTTCGCTGTTTTAGGTGCGGGTCCTATATGTATTGTTGAGAAAGAAATTCGTGCCGAAAGAAGAAGCTATTGCGGTGTACTGGACGTCGGGCGAGGGTACCTGCCATAAGCCATTGAAACAGAGGCGGTGACGCTGTCCTGCGCGTGCCGAAATCGGGACGGCTTTGAGTGTGCATGTCGATTCGTGCGCACATGCAACTGCGGGCACCCAACGAAAGCCGCCACGCCGGCGTGTCTCGATCGCATTCCTGTAGCTCTTCTCTGCGTGAAGTGCATTTGATCGCGACCTCGTCTTGCCATGTCTTGACGCGCACGCGCAGAACGAAACCAACGACAACTGGGGCTAACGCTGTGGTTTAATTGTATTCGTGCCTGCGCCTCCAGGGGCCAACTCGCCGATGGAGTCCACGCGGGAAACTCAGTCGAGGTCAAGCGCGAACATCGGCACGGGCACCTCCCAATTACTCCGGCGCGAATAAGCACTGGATGATCATCAAGGTAACGCACGTGGGATCGGATACGCAGATCGTCGCTCCACGAGTGGAAACCGGCCTCGAGGTAAGCCGAATCGATCGCGCTGGCGCAAACGATCGACGTCCTCTGCAAACAGTGCGAGAGACGCGATCAACCACCGAGAGTGCGGCGAGCGTGGCGGACGCGCTGGCGTTGTCGTTCAACACGATAGCCGGTCGCGGTAGGTCGCGCAGTTGCGAATGCCAGCGTTACGGTGAGCAATGTGAACTGCGACAAGGGTGCCGCTGGGCCAATCATGAAATGCGTTGCATCGCAGTTGCGCGATCGCGCACAACTCGTGATAATTTTTATATCAAACTAATGCCTGACAGATAGGCTGAAGAACTGCTTTGGCAAAGATGCAACAACGGGGGCAATGCGAGCAGGCCCCCCGATCGTCGAGACATCTGTGATGACGTCTCGACTGCGCCGCACGTCTATCGTATGGATGGCGAACGAACGAATCGGATCGAAACAGGTGTTGCGCTTCAGATTTGAGGCCGCTAACCTATTTTAACAATTGTCCCAATTGACCTATTTTCGCTTCATTTGAGCATGACCAAACGTTTGCGGTGCTGGCTTGTTTTACGGAAATTCAGGTGCCATGTTGAAAAATAAACTTTGCACTTTGCGAACTACTGCATTGATCTTCAGTGGAACAGCCTGCCAGTGGCTACCGGCAAAGTTGCACAGTTGAAGATGCAGATATTTGCGACGCAGGCAAGAAGAAATTTTTTACCGCTCACGCGAGGGCGGCGATCGATTGGGATCGTAA
Source organism: Paraburkholderia sp. 32 (assembly GCF_050435345.1). Classification (NCBI taxonomy): domain Bacteria; kingdom Pseudomonadati; phylum Pseudomonadota; class Betaproteobacteria; order Burkholderiales; family Burkholderiaceae; genus Paraburkholderia; species Paraburkholderia sp. 32. Next base: position 2,684,249 of record NZ_JBNDKD010000001.1, on the reverse strand, counting down.
CAACTGGAAATTTTCCGCCTGTTGTGAAGACGCGACTCTTACAGAAATATTCGTCAATTGTAATGGTGCGAAAGAATCTTCCTGCGCTAATATTCTGCCGGCGCTTACAAGCTTGCCATTTCGTCTCTTTCAGTACGTCTCTTCGCTCAGCACTATCCGTGTTGCGCTGGATTGAATGTTCCCGTGTCGTCGCTAGAGGACGGTGAAAGGATCGGCGCTGCAAGAGCGGACGTTCCGACCTCAAAGTGGGTCTTCGCGGAAAAGAGTGATGAAAAATCTCCATTTTTCAGATTCGAGGCAGCATGCAAGTGAGGATCTTCAGGCGCAGATACTGCTCATCTCGCAATCCGTACGCGCGTCGTTGGATGACCCGAATCTTGTTATTGAGTCCCTCAACGAAGCCGAGCGGCACCTTGTTTTCTGGCTTGCAATAGGAAGCAATCCCCTCCCAATGACGCTCGACCATCGCGGCAAACTTCTCATAGGGCTTCAAACGCTGCCACCTCAGGCTGGATTTCCAGTTCTCGAAGAAGCGACGTGCCCAGCCTTCGCGCTCGTAGTCCCACAACTGCCCGAACGACTCCTTGAGCAGGTACGCGGTATTCAGCCGTCGGTTCGCTGCGAGAAGCGTCTTCAACGAGTTCCTGCCTTCCATCGACAGGTTTTCGCGATGACTAAGCAGAACGTACTTCTGGCCTTTGATGTAGCGCCGCTGCTCGCCTTGCAGGCGAGCGTATTCGCTCTTGCGCACTTCATCCAGGGCTTCGTTGAGCTGCTTTATGACGTGGAATTTGTCGTACAGGATGGCCGCATGCGGCACGCGTTCCTGCGCGACGTTGTAAAACGGCCGCCACATGTCCATCACGACAAGCCGGATGCCGCGGGCCTTTTTCTCGCCCAGCCAGTCATAGAACTGATGCATGCTGGCCTCCTTTCGATCTTCGCCACCGAACCAGATCGCACGGCCCCGTATCAGGTCGCTCACAACAATGCGGTACGTCTGTCCCCTGCCAATCGAAATCTCGTCGATGCCGATGACCTTCGGCCCAGGCGTGCCGAACCGCTCCAGTTGCGCCCGCATGTACTGCATCTCGAGGTCCTTGACCGTGTGCCAGTGCAATCGCAGTTCGTCGGCCACGTCCTTGATCGTGCTCTCGCGACAGCGACGACCGACGTACCACGCGAAGCGCTTCGTGTAGTGAGGGTTGTCCGCCAGAAAGCTCAGTCGTTCGCCTTTCACGCTGCCATCGCATCGACAGCGGACCCGACGAGCTTCGAGTTCCAGGTAAATCCGTACGTCGCCGTTCGGCAGATCTCGAACGCGACGCACCGTGCGATCGTGGATCGAGCACCGTCGACCACATCCCTTGCAGGCCGTTTTTTTGAGCGCCGAACCAGCGTGACTACGCGTGCCATGCGATCACCGAAGACACCGCGCAGCGCTTCGCAAGGACGGAATCCGTCGAACCGGTATGCGTCAGAAAGACGCTTGAGTTTGCGTGAAGTAGCCATCGCGAAATCATGCCCGATTTCGCGAGGCCATCAAGACGCGCGAACCCTTACCCAGATTGGCTCTCCGACGTTTTCATCATGAAAAACCATCACACTTTTCCGCGAAGATCCCTCAAAGTTTTGATTCGCTCAAATCGACGTTAGCGAACAGTGGTTGTCTGCCCCGCATGTTTTTCAATGAAGGTCTGCGCGTTTCATTCCGTGCGACCACTACAAAGAAGCAAATAACTCCATTCACAGACCGTGGCAAAACAATATTGCTTGAGATCGGGGGGAGAGTGAGAACGAGTGTGCCACGTGTAGTCGTTATCACTGGCGGTAGTGCCGGACTCGGGCGTGCGCTGGCCTTAAGCTATTGCGCGCCCGGTATCACGCTAGGGTTAATCGGAAGAAACGCTGAACGTCTCGACGACGTTGCCGAGGCGTGTCGCGCGCGCGGCGCCGAGGTCGTGGTTGGCAGCGTGGACGTCCGTGATGCAGCGGCGCTTCAGGCGTGGATCCTCGATTTCGACTCGCGACATCCAATCGACTTGCTGATTGCCAACGCCGGCGTCGCCAGCACACTCCGCTCATCTGACGACTGGGAAGGCGTTAGTCGGACTGCCGAAGTCGTCGATACCAATCTCTACGGTGCTTTGCACGCAGTGCTGCCTTCCATCGAGCGCATGCGGAATCGGCGGCGCGGCCAGATCGCGATTGTCAGTTCGCTCGCCGGATTGAGGGGGATGGCAATCTCGCCGGCCTATTGCGTGAGCAAGGCCGCGCTCGTGGCGTACTGCGATTCCGTGCGTCCGGTTCTCGCACGCGACCATATTGGAATCTCAGTCGTGATGCCCGGCTTCGTGCGAACTGGGATGAGCGACGTTTTTCCTGGCAACAAGCCCTTCATATGGAGCGCCGAAAAGGCCGCCTTGTTTATCAAGAAGCGCCTGACTCGGCGCCGCGTGGAAATCGCTTTCCCTTTCAGTTTGACGCTCGGCCTCAAGTTACTACGCCTGTTGCCAGCGGCTGTCGGTGACGCAATCCTCGGTCTCCTGTTTCAGATCCCTCGTCGGAATATGTGAAGTGCCGCACGGTATGACGATCGCGGCCGCCATGGTCGCATGCTCCTTCGCCGTTGAAGCGATCTCTGTCACAAGATCGTCGCTCCGTAGGCCGCCTGTCGCGCTGATGCTGCATCTGGCGGCGCTCGCTGTCGTGACGGCAGGTTGCGTCGCACTGACGGGACGGCCGTTATTTTCGATGGGCGTCGCGTTCGTGTTGATTGGCTTGCTCGCGGTCGTCGGCAACGCCAAATACGCCTCGCTGCGCGAACCGCTGGTCTTCAGCGACCTGAGCCTTTTCAGCCAGGTCTTCTCGCATCCGCGCCTGTATTTGCCGTTTCTTGGTTTTGGCAAGCTCATCATCGTGCTCGTCGGAATAGGGGCAGCGGCGGGGGCGTTCATTGCCGAACGTCCCGTGGCGCTGCGGCAAAGATGGGCTGAGGCCGTCGTCGCATTGATTTGTCTACCAGTGTGCATCGCGCTTTCTCGTCGCTTGCCGCTCACGCTGCAACCCTTTTCGGACCAGCGCCGATTCGGTTTTTTCGCGGCGTCCGCTGCCTATTTGATCAACGGATTGAGCAGTGCGCAACGGCGCGCGTTCACTCGCGCCGAAGGTAACAGCCCGTTTTCGGTCGGGCGCCCAGACGTTCATCCGGACGTCATCGTCATTCAAAGCGAGTCGTATTTCGATGCCCGCCGGCTCGGCGAATGCGTGTCTGGCGAGCCCTATGCGCACTTCGATCGCGCAAAACGCGAGTCGTTCGAGCAAGGCGAATTGTCCGTGCCGGCCTGGGGCGCGAATACGATGCGCAGCGAATTCGCCATGCTCACCGGCCTGACGTCGGTCGAACTTGGATACGCGCGCTTTTATCCGTATATGTTCGTGCGCCGGGCGTGCGCGTCGCTGGCGGGTTATTTCCGGCGCGGAGGATATCGCACGGTGGCCCTGCATCCGTACCAAGCGAACTTCTTTGGCCGTCGACGGGCATTCGCGCACATGCACTTCGACCGCTTTCTGGACATTGAGCATTTCGAAAGTGCGTCTCGTGTGGGGCCATACGTTGGGGATCTTGCGGTAGCGGACAAGCTCATCGCCCTCCTGCAGGCCAGTGATGACAAACCGCTGTTTGCGTTTGCGATCACGATGGAAAATCACGGCCCTTTGCATCTGGAGACGGTTTCCCCTGGGGAGTCCTCATCGCGGCACACGCTAGGAGACGACGCACGCTGGCTCGACCTGACCGCGTACCTTCGGCATGTGGAAAACGCGGACGCGATGATCGTCAGGTTGACCGACTATCTGCGCGGGCGTAATCGGCCGACGGTCCTGTGTTTTTATGGCGATCACGTTCCTGCTATGTCTTCCGTATTCGATGCGCTCGAAACGGAACCGACGAACAGTGATTACTTTATTTGGCGCAATTTCGAAAGCGACATCGGCAAGCGCCGAGATGTTGGTGTCGAGACTCTCGGTTCCACGATACAGCGCGCGATGATGCCTGCCGATGGTGGCGACACCGACTCGCGAAACGAATTGCAGCACATGCCGGCATGATGATGGAAAGAAAAATAGCAATTATCGGGATGGCATGTCGCTTTCCCGGCGGAGTGACCGGGCCCGAAGACTTCTGGCAACTGCTGTGCGATGAGCGCGACGCAGTGACCGTCGTGCCACCCGATCGATTCGGCACGGAGTTCTATCAGCATCCGTCCAGGAAAGAGCCGGGGAAGAGCTACACGTTCTCGGCGGGTGTCCTCGACAGCGTGGCCGGTTTCGATGCCGCTTTCTTCGGCGTTTCGCCGCGCGAGGCGACCCAGATGGACCCGCAGCAGCGTCTGCTGCTCGAACTCGCGTGGGAAGCGTTCGAGGACGCCGGTGTGCGTCCAGCGGAGATGCGCGGCCGGGACTGCGGCGTGTTCGTCGGCGCCGCAAGCATGGACTACGGCAACCGCAGCATGGACGACCTGAACTGGATCGATCCGTACTCGGCCACGGGCAACACGCTCAGCATTGCGTCCAATCGCGTTTCCTATCTGTTCGATCTGCGCGGTCCGAGCATGTCGGTGGACACTGCCTGCTCGTCGTCGATCGTCGCGCTGCATCAGGCCGTGCAGGCATTGCAGTCGGGCGAAACCGAAATGGCGCTCGCGGGTGGCGTCAATCTGCTGCTTCATCCGTTTGGCTTCGTGAGCTTCTCGAAGGCGTCGATGCTGTCGCCGCGAGGCCGCTGCCGCGCATTCGACGCGACCGGCGACGGCTATGTGCGCGCCGAGGGCGGCGCCTTCGTGCTGCTCAAGCCGCTCGAGCACGCGCTTGCGGACGGCGACACAATTCACGCGGTCATCGCCGGTTCGGGCGTGAATTCCAACGGCCATTCGCACGGCGGTATCAGTGTGCCGACGACGGCCATGCAGGCCGAACTGCTGCGCTCGGTCTACCGCCGCGCGGGCGTTGATCCGCGCTCGCTCGCCTATCTGGAAGCTCACGGCACGGGTACCGCAGTCGGCGACCCGATCGAGGCGCGCGCGCTAATAGAGGCAGTCGCGGGCGGCCGGCCGGCCGACGATCCGCTCCTGATCGGCTCGGTCAAGACCAACGTCGGGCACCTCGAAACCGCCTCGGGCATGGCCGGCCTCTTCAAGGCGATCCTATGCCTGAAGCACGGCGCGGTGCCGCGCTCGCTCCATTTCGAAACACCCAATCCCGCCATCGATTTCGAGGGCGGACGCCTACGCGTCGTCGACCGCTTCACCCCACTCTCGCGGCGTGATGGTGCGCCGCTGACGATTGGCGTCAACTCGTTCGGCTTCGGCGGCACCAACGCGCACGTCGTGCTAGCGGAGGCGGTGAGGGCAGCCGCACCCGCCGCGCCTGTCGCCGGCATGCTGGCGGTTGCGTACGCAGCCTTGCCGCCACTCGTCCTTACGGCGCGCTCGCAGGTTGCGCTTGCCGCACTCGCCGCGCGCTACCACGCGCGCCTCGCGAGCGGCGCCGATTGGTCTGCGCTCGCGGCCAGCGCCGCGCGCCGCCGTGAATGGCTCGAACAGCGCGTAGTCATTGCGCCGCCCGACCTGAAAGCCGGTTGCGCCGCACTCTTGATGCTCGCGGAATCGTCCGATCAGGCGCTTCCGGCTTACGTCGCTCGCGGCCAGGCCGTGGCGGCGGCCGCCAAGGTGGCGTTCGTTTATGCTGGCAACGGCTGCCAATGGGCCGGCATGGGCAAGCAGCTCTATGCGGAAGACGCAGTGTTCCGCATGGCGCTCGACGAAGTCGACGTGCTTTGGCGTGCCGACGGCAGCGACTCGCTCGTCGACGTGCTGCGCGCCGGCGCGAGCGCCGAATGGCTCGCCGCGACGGAGAACGCGCAGCCGCTACTCTTCGCGATCCAGGTTGGCATCACGCGCGCACTCGAAGCGCGCGGCATCTGTTTCGATGCGGCGGTCGGTCATAGCGTTGGTGAAATCGCGGCCGCGTGGGCATCGGGCGCGCTGACGCTTGCCCAGGCCGTGCGCGTGATCCGCGTTCGCAGCAGCGCGCAGGGCCTGACGCGCGGCACCGGCAAGATGGCTGCGGCGGGCATTGGCGAAGCCGAGGCACGGCAGTTGATCGCACACCTCGGTCTCGCGGAGATGGTCGAGCTGGCCGGCACCAACAGCCCCGAAGCCGTCACGCTGGCCGGATCGCCCGAAGAACTCGAAGCGATCGGCGCTTCGCTCGCCGCGAGCGGCAGCTTCTTCCAGCTGCTCGATCTCGATTACGCGTTCCACAGCAGCCGCATGGACGCCATCGAGCCGGTCGTGCGCGCCGGTCTCGCCGATCTGGCTCCGCGCGAAGGCACGAAGCGCTACGTCTCGACTGTCACCGGCGACACGCTTGCCGGCACGTCGCTCGACGCAGGCTACTGGTGGCGCAACATCCGCGAGCCGGTGCGTTTTGGCGAAGCGCTCACGCGTCTCGCCGATACAGGCGTAAGCGTGTTCATCGAAATCGCCCCGCATTCGATTCTGCGCCACTACGTCAAGCAGACGCTCGCGAGCCTGAATCTCGCCGGTGAGGTCGTGCCCACACTCAAGCGCCATCACGACAGCGCGCAGATGCTCGCGCATTCGACGCTATCGGCGGTCGCGCACGGCGCGCGCGTCGATGTCGACCGCTTCGTGCCAGTGGCGTCTCAGGGCTCACATGTGGCGCTGCCGACTTACCCGTGGCAGCGCGAACGCCACTGGCAGACGGCCACCATCGAGGGCTACAACCTCGTGAATCGCCGCGTCGATCATCCGCTGCTCGGCTACCGTCTGCACGAGCATGCGTTTGCATGGGAAAACCAGCTCGATCCGCAGCGCGTGCCGATGCTCGCCGATCACGTCGTCGATGGTGGCGTTGCATTTCCGGGCGCGGGCTACGTGGAAATGGCGCTGGCCGCTGCGCGCGTGTTCTTCCGCACGTCGGACGTCGCGCTCGAGAACCTCGAGATCCGCATGCCGGTCGTGTTCCAGCCGCAGCACGCGAAGCTGTTGCGCTTCGTGATCGACGCGCGCACCGCGTCGTTTACGATCGAGACGCGCGAGCGCATGAGTGACGGGCCGTGGAATCTCAACGTGACGGGCCGCCTGCTCGAAAGCGGCAGCACGCTAGGCGCGCAGAGCACGGCCGATGAATCGGTGCTGGCGCGCCTCGAAGCTATCCGCGCGATGCCCGGCGACGCCCTCTACGCAAGCACGACCGCTATCGGTCTGAGCTATGGTCCGGCGTTCCGCTGGGTGCACAAGGTGCAGGTGCAAGGCGACGACGCGCTCGCTGACTTTGAAGTGCCGCAGGTGCTTGCCGGCGCGCACTCGATGGCCGGCTGGCTGCTGCATCCCGCGCTGATGGACAGCGGTTTTCATCCGCTCTTCGCCGTGCTGGGCCAGGCCGGCGCCGCGCCAGGCGAAGCGCGAGCAGCCTTCGTGCCGGTACAGATCGGCCGCGTCGACTTTCTGCGTGGCGACTCGGTACGGCGTGTGCTGGCGCGTGTGCAGCGGCGCAGCCCGCATTCGATCGTTGCGTCGTTCGAATTCCTCGACGCCGACAATGCAATCGTCGCCCGTCTTTCTGCGTGCCGTTTCCGCCGCGTCGACCTTACGGGCCGACGCCACGCCGCACCGGCGCGCTTTGCCTACGCGCTTGAAGCGCGTCCGCTGCCTGAGGGCTTCACGGCTGCCGCGCTGCCCACGCCGGCTGCGCTCGTCGAACGTGCGAGCGCGCGTCTCGCTTCGCATGAGGACAGCGCGCAACGTACGCGTCACTTGACCGAAACGCTGCCGTTGCTCGACGTGCTCGCGGGCCTGTACGCGTTGAACGCGCTAGAAGCGATCGGCGCATTCGCGCAGCTCGTGCTGCCCACGCTCGCCAATACGCCACTGCTCGCGCGCCTTGCGCAGATCGTCGTGGAAGACGGACTCGCCCGCTTCGAGGGCGAGCGTCTCGTGCGCGACGACGCGGCCGCCTTCGCGGCGATGCCTTCGCATGATGCGCTGTGGCGCGATGTGCTGGCGACTTCGCCCGCGCACGTCGCCGAACTGACACTGCTCGCGCACGTGGGCGCGGCGCTGCCACGCGTGCTGCGCGATGGAGCATCCGATGCCGATGCGCCCGCGTTGCTGTCGCCGACGGGGCGCAGCCTCGTCGAGCAGTTTTTCGACGCTTCGCCCACGTGGTCGCATGCCCGCGCGATGCTCGCCGCCTGCGCGAAAGAAGCGCTGGCAGCGTGGCCGGGCACTCGTCGCCTGCGTATGCTGGAAATCGGCGCGACGAGCGTCGAAGTGCTCCAGCCGCTCGACATCGGCGTGCCGGCTTCGCGGTGCGAACACGTGATTGCAGGCACGCACCAGCAGCTCGCCGCGCTCGACGCGGAAGCGCACGCGCACGTTCAGACGCTGCAGCTCGGAGTGAACGAACCGCTTTTCACGCATTACCGTGACGCCGCGCCGTTCGACGTGATCGTCGTCAATCGCATGATCGGCGAACAGGCCGATCCACTCTCCGCGCTGCAAGCAATTGCCGAACGGCTCGCGCCGGGCGGGGTAGTCGTGCTCGCCGACGCGCGCCGCAGCCGTTTCGCCGACATCGTCTTCGGCGTGGCGGGCCACGAGGTCGCCGCACAGGCCTACGGCGCGCTCGCACCGGCCGCGCTTCGCACGCTTTGCGAACGCGCCGGTCTGCAGGACGTCGTGCGTCACTCAGAGCAGGGCCTCGATCTCGAAGGTGCGCCGACGCTGATGGTCGCGCGCAAGCCTGCGTCCGCTCAGCAGATGCAACCCCGTTCGACCGACGCGCAGCCGTGGCTGATCGTGCAGAGCGGCAACGACGCGTTCGGGTCCGCGCTCGCGGAAGAACTCGAGCGCTTTGGCTGCCAGGTTGAAGCGACGAGCGTGCGCGAAGCGGCCGCATGGCTCGAACGCAAGAACACGCAAGCGCAGATCGTGTTCGTGGCACCGCTCGTACAGCTCGACGACGCCAGCGGCGCCGACATCATGCGCGCGCAGCAGGACGGCGTGCTCGCGCTCGCCATGCTCGCACGCGAATTCGACGCAGCCGGCGTGGCCGCGCTGGCGCGCCTGTCCGTGGTGACACGCGGAGGCGCGCCGTTCAGTCAAGGCTCGGGCACAGCGGCGCAGCCCGAGCAGGCGAGCCTATGGGGCCTCGGCCGCGTGATGGCGAACGAATACCCGACGCTTGCGCTGCGCCTTATCGACGTGGCGGGCGCGGATGGCGAGGCCGTATCGCAGTTGGCGCACGCGCTCACGCACTATGACGGCGAGGAAGAGGTGCTGCTCACGGCGCAGGGCCGCTACGTGCCACGCATGCTGCCGGCGCAAACAGCGGAACGGCAGACGCCGCGCGACGAATCCACGGCTGAACAGGTGGCCGACCCCGTGCCCGCCGTGCTGGCGTTCGATATGCCCGGCTCGCTACGCAACCTCGAATGGTTCGCGTTGCCCGAGCGCGAACTGAGTCCAGGCGAAGTTGAGATCGCGCCGATGGCGACCGGTCTGAACTTCCGCGACGTCATGTATTCGATGGGCCTGCTCTCCGACGAAGCGGTCGAGACCGGTTTCGCGGGCGCGACGATCGGCATGGAACTCTCGGGGCGCATCGTGCGCGTCGGCGCGGGCGTCAAAGGCTGGGCGCCCGGCGACGCGGTGCTCGGCTTCGCGCCGGCTTCGTTCGCCACGCGCGTGTTCACACGTGCGAACGCGATCGCGCGCAAGCCCGAAACGATTTCCTTCGAAGCAGCCGCTACGATTCCCACGACCTTCTTCACCGCGTACTACGCACTGTGCGAGCTAGCACGGCTGCGCCGAGGCGAGCGCGTGCTCGTACACGGCGGTGCGGGCGGCGTCGGCATCGCGGCTATCCAGATCGCCCATCATCTCGGCGCGGAAGTGTTCGCCACCGCTGGCGCCGACGAGAAGCGCGAGTTCGTGCGCCTGCTCGGCGCCGATCGTGTGTTCGACTCGCGCAGCCTGGCGTTCGCCGACGAGGTGCGCGCCTGCACGAACGGCGAGGGCGTCGACATCGTGCTCAACTCGCTCGCGGGCGAGGCGATGGTGCGCGGCATCGACACGCTGCGTCCGTTTGGCCGCTTCCTTGAACTGGGCAAGCGCGACTTCTACGAGAACAGCCAGATCGGCCTGCGGCCGTTCCGCAACAACATCAGCTATTTTGGCATCGACGCCGATCAGCTCATGGGCGTGCTGCCCGCACTCACCACGCGCCTCTTCGAGGAAGTCATGGCGCTCTTCGTGAACGGCGTGCTGCATCCGTTGCCGTATCGTGCCTTCCCGGCCGCGCGCGCGGAGGAGGCGTTCCGCTACATGCAGCAGGCGCGCCAGATCGGCAAGGTGCTCGTCACCTATCCGTCGGGTACGCCGGCGCCTACGCGGGGCGTCGCGCAGCCCGTGCTGCGCCTCGACCCGCAGGCGGCGTATCTGATCGTCGGCGGAACGGGTGGTCTCGGTTACGCAAGCGCGCGCTGGATGATCGCGCGCGGCGCGCGTCACGTGACGCTCGCGAGCCGCGGCGGCGCACTCGACCCGGCGAAGCAGCAGGAACTCGAACGCTGGCGTGCCGAGCATGGCGCGACCGTGACAGTGGTGTCGTGCGACGTGACCGATGCGGCGGCGCTCGATGGTCTGATCGAGCGCATCGAGGCGCGCGGAACGCCGCTCAAGGGCGTGCTGCACTCCGCGATGCGCATCGACGACGGCCTGCTGCGCAACATCGACGACGCGCGCATGCTCGCCGTGCTCGAACCCAAAGTTGCGGGTGCATGGAATCTGCACCGCGCGACGCAGCGCTGCGCGCTCGACTTCTTCGTGCTGTATTCCTCGGCCACGACTTATCTCGGCAATCCGGGCCAGGGCGCGTATGTGGCGGCCAACAGCTTCCTCGAAGCGCTTGTCGCCCATCGCCGCGCGGCCGGGCTGGCCGCCACCTTCATGGCGTGGGGGCCGATCGAGGATGTCGGCTTCCTCGCGCGCAACAGCACGACGCGTGAAGCGCTGCAGGCGCGCATCGGCGGTGCGTCGATCACCTCTGACGAGGCGATGACGGCGCTCGAGCGCGCGCTCGCAACCGGTGCGGTCGGCGAGGCTGTGGTGCGTCTGGACTGGGCGGCGATCGCGCGCGGCATGCCCGCCGCGCAGGCGCGTCGCTACATGGCATTGCAAGGCGGCGGCGCTAGCGAGACAACGAGCGAGGACGGCGCACTGCTCGAACAGCTGCGCGCTCTCCCGAAGGCCGAAGCGGCCGCGGCGGTCGAGACCGCGTTGCGCGGCCACATCGCGCGCATCCTGCACATGTCGCCGGAGCGCATCGCGCTCGACCGTTCGGTGCTCGATCTCGGCATGGACTCGCTGATGGGGATGGAACTCGGCATGGCGGTCGAGGAGTCGTTCGGCGTGAAGCTGTCGATCATGGCGATTGCGGAAGGCGCGACGGTGCACACGCTCGCCGTGCGCATCGTCGACATGCTCGACGACGAGAGCGGCGAAAACGAGCCCGGCACGCAGCGGGCCGCGAATGGCGCGAACGAGGAATTCGCGGCGCTGGTCGCGCGCCACGCGCTCGACGAGAACGAGGCGCACGCGCTGCTCGAACGTAATCGAAACGCGGGCAACGACGATCAGGATCAACAGGGAGACGAGTCATGTCAGTCGACGCCGGCGTTTGCGGAGTGACGCTGCCTGCGGGCTGGCGGCCGAGCGAAGGCACGCTGGCGCGGGCCGCTCGAACTGTCGGGGCACGGCTTGCACACCGGACGGCGCGTGAACGTGCGCATTTTGCCCGTCGAGACCTCGGCGACGGCGGGCGGACGACACGGCATCGTGTTTCGGCGCCTGCACAAGGGGCAAGCGCTCGGCACGGTGGCCGCCGATCCGTCGTTGCGCCGGGGGCAGCCGCTCTGCACGATGTTGCGCGCGAAGGATGGCCTCGGCGTGCGCACGGTCGAGCACCTGCTCGCGTCGTTGCTCGCGTGCGAGATCGATCACGCGATCGTCGAACTCGACGCTGAAGAAGTGCCGATTCTCGACGGCAGCGCGCAGCCATGGATCGATGCGATCCTGGCATGCGGGCGCGCCGCGCTGCCGCAGCCGAAGCGCTTCTTGCGCGTGCTCGAGACTGTGAGCGTCGCCGACGGTGAGGGCGCCGCGCGCCGTGAAATGCGCGTCGAGCCCGCCGACGACTATGCGCTCAGCGTGCACAACAACGACCTCAAGGGGTTCGGCGACATGGAATGGCACGGCCGGCTCACGCCGCGCGTCTTTGCCGATGAGATCGCTTCGTCGCGCTCGTATGGGCAGATCAAGTGGGCGGTGCCCGCGATCGTCGTGGGCTATCTGCGCGGCTGGCCCATTCTGCGCGGCGCACGGATGTCATGCACGGCGGCAATTGTCGGCAAGCGTGTAGTAGGCGGCTTGCGTCAACCCGACGAGTTCGTGCGCCATCGCGTGCTCGATCTGGTCGGTGACCTCGCGCTCGCCGGTGGGCCGCTGCTCGGTCACGTGAGCGCGCGGCGGCCAACGCATGAAATGAACTACCGGCTGCTTGCTGCGCTGTTGGGCACACCGGGCGCATACGAGTGGGTCGAGGCGCACGCATAACGCAGGCATGCCACATAAACAGGTTAGATCGGATTACATGGGACTCGGGGAAACACTACGCCAGCAATTGGCGGCCAAAGCGCTGAAGCGGCAACTCGAGCGCGCGACCGATGCGGTTGCGGCGCCCGGCATGCCTGATGGCCAGGCGGCGCAGGCCGCGCAGACACTGTCTGCGCGCAGCCGCTTCGAAGCGATGCCGCAATTCCAGCAGGTCAAGCTGATGCGCGAGATGGGCGAGACGCTGGGCGTCGAGTCGCCGTTTTTTCGGGTACATGACGGTATTGCGGGCGCGACGACACAAATCGGCGGTCGCGAGTACGTGAACTTCGCGAACTACAGCTATCTCGGGTTCGCCGGCGACCCTGTGATCGCGTCGCGTGCGAAGGCCGCCATCGACCGGTATGGCACGTCGGCGTCAGCGAGCCGCATTGTCGCGGGCGAACGGCCCGTGCATCGCGAACTCGAGCGTGCGATTGCAGCGTTTTATGAAACCGACGATTGCGTCGCGTTCGTTAGCGGACATGCGACGAACGTGACCGTGATCGGCGCGCTGTTCGGGCCCGGCGATCTGATCGTGCACGATGCGCTCGCGCACAACAGTATCGTGCAGGGCGCGCAACTGAGCGGTGCGAAGCGTCTGAGCTTCGCGCACAACGATTGGCAGGCGCTCGACGAGCAGCTCGCGCGCGTGCGCCGCGAGTATCGTCATGTGCTGATCGCGATCGAAGGGCTGTACAGCATGGACGGCGACTTTCCCGATCTGCAGCGCTTTTGTGAGGTGAAGGAGCGGCACGGTGCGTTTCTGCTGGTCGATGAAGCGCATTCGCTCGGGGTGCTTGGCGCGACGGGACGGGGCATTCGCGAGCAGTGCGGCGTGGCCCCCGATCGCGTCGATCTGTGGATGGGCACGATGAGCAAGACGCTGGCGGGCTGCGGCGGTTTCATCGCCGGTTGCCAGCCGCTCGCCGACATGCTGCGTCATCTGGCGCCGGGATTTTTGTATAGCGTCGGGCTTGCGCCGGCGCTCGCTGAAGCATCGCTTGCGGCGCTTGAAAGTTTGATTGCGCAACCCGAACGGGTAGCGCAACTGCAGGAGCGGGGGCATCAGTTTCTTGCCGAAGCGCGTGCGGCTGGTCTCAATGTCGGCACAAGCGAGGGCTACGCGGTCGTGCCGGTGATCACGGGCAGCTCGTTGAAGGCCGCGCAGTGGGCGAACGCTTTGTTCGAGGAAGGCATTAACGTGCAGCCGATTTTTTATCCGGCCGTCGAGGAAAAAGCGGCACGGTTGCGCTTTTTTATCTGTTCGACGCATGAGGCGGAGCAGATTAGCCGGACGGTGGCGGCGGTGGCGCGGTTGGCGGGGCGGTGACGGTTGTCGTTACTTCGCTGATGCTTTTTTCGTCGGCGCGGCGTGAAAGCAGTCAAGGTCGCGGATGGACTGGCCGTAAATAGAAGGTGATTGAATTTCCGTTTGTGAGTGGCGGCATGCCCCGTTGCCTTGCAGCGTCCGTTTTCACGTTGGAAATTTGATTCGTCCGTACCCGTTGGCGAAACTGGCGAATTTATTCGAGATAGTTTTTTTAGGACCGTATTCAGTCTTCCACAGGTCGAGGAAAATGCGTTCCAGGCGATGAAATCCGGCTAGAATGCACGCGGTCCAGGCTGCCTTCATTGATGTCGATAGTGGTATTCGGAGACGAAAGGCACACGTTCGGCATTGAATTTTAGTCTTCGCAGCGACGGAGATCGACCAGACACAGTGGCTTGCTGGAGGGTGCAAAACGAAACGGACGCATGCGATTGCGTCCAGGCCCGCGGACTTTGCCGCGAGCTCGAAGAAAGCGCCGGCACCGCGCTTCGATAGCGATCCGATCAGCTCGCGGAATGGAAACAATAGTTGCGGAAGTGCTCGGCACGACCGCTGTATTGTCGCCAGACGGTGAGACCGTGGATTAATTCCATAAATTACCAACCGCTCTGCCGACACTTCGGAATGGTTTTTAAAAGGCGCGCTCAACCGGGCGGGCTTGCGTAACGCGAGGCGCTGGCTGATAGGGTCATGCGTGGTGAGCCTTGCGGCAAGTCCGGCGGAAAGACAACGCCAGATCCAGAATTCACGGTTCATGAAGAAAAATATTTTGGTACTTTGCCTTCCCGCTGTGCTAACGCTTTCGGGGTGCGGGACATTTCCAGGATGGTTGCCGGCGTCGGGACCGAGCCGTCAGCAGATACAGGAGCAGAGCGCAGCGGGCAACGTCGAAGGCATCCAGATCATCGACGTCGACGACGCGATCGCGCGCAAGCTCGCGGCCGGAAAGCAACTCGGCCAGTTCTCCGATGTCTTTGTGAGCAAGACGGCCAATAACTATGTGATTGGCCTGGGCGATGTGATCGAAGTCACAATCTGGGAAGCGCCGCCTGCGATGTTGTTTGGCTCGATGTCGCCGGTTTCGCTGCCGTCGGCTGGAGCCGGCACGTCGAATAGCATCACGCTGCCGACGCAAATGGTGGCGGCCGACGGCACCATCTCTATTCCGTTCGCGGGCCGCATCGGCGTGGCCGGCCGCACGACCGAACAAATCGAGTCGAGCATCGTCAGCCATCTCAAAGGTAAGGCGAATCAGCCGCAAGTGCTCGTGGGCGTGACCAAGAACAATGCGTCCAATGTCACGATCGTCGGCGAAGTCAATACGAGCACGATGATGCCGATCACGCCGAAGGGCGAGCGTCTGCTGGATGCGATCGCGTTTGCAGGCGGTCTGAAGCAGCCCGTCAGCCATATGGCAGTGCAGCTTTCGCGCGGTGACACGACAGCGACGATGGCGCTCGATGCCGTGATTCGGGATCCGAAGCAGAACGTGATACTCAAGCCGGGCGACGTGGTGACGGCGTTGTTCCAGCCGCAGACCTTCTCGGTGCTGGGCGCAACGGGCAAGAACGACGAAGTTCCGTTCGAGGCACAGGGCATTTCTCTCGCGCAGGCGCTCGCGCGTTCAGGCGGGCTGAACGACAGTCGCGCGGACGCACGCGCGATTTTTGTATTCCGCTTCGAAGACGCGAAGCTGCTGGACAAGACCGATCCTTCGGTGAAGGCAAGCAATGGCAAGGTGCCGGTCGTGTACGAAATCAACCTTCGCGATCCAGCGGCGTTCTTCGTCACGCAGAATTTCCCGATTCAGAATCACGACGTCGTTTATGTTTCGAACTCGCCTGGTGCCGAATTCCGCAAATTCCTGACGTATGTCGTCATGGTTGCCGATCCGACGGTGACGTTTACTCATGATTTGCAGTAACGGGTTATGACGGAAAAAATTCGTACGCCGTTTGAGGTCTCATTCGCTGTCTGGCGCGCCCTGTTTTTGAGGGAGGCGCTAGATCGCCTTTTTGAGGCGCGCGCGGCGTGGTTCTGGCTGCTACTCGAACCGATTATCTACATATCGCTTCACGCATTCGGATTCGAGACGCTTCGTATTCGACAGGTGGGTGGTATTGGAATCAACATGTGGATCATCGCCGGCTTCATCGGGTTTCTGCTCTGGCGTCGCACGTGGACTCAGGTGCTGCATGGAGTTGACTCGAACAAGGCCTTCTTCGCTTATCGGCAAGTGAAGCCTTTCGATGTCGCCATCGTCCGGGCAGTTCTCGAACTGTTCCTGATGGTGCCGGTTGCTATTGTCCTGATGTGCATTGTGATTGCCACAGGCCATGCGATCACGCCAGACCTTCTCAATCCGGTCTGGCTACCCCAAGACCCGCTGATGGTGATCGCGAGCGTCATTGGGCTTTGGTTGCTTGGTCTGGGCTTCGGTTTGGTCACGTCAGTGGCCATGCGCTTCGTGCGCGAACTTGACCACATCTTCAAGATCATCTATTTGCCGCTCTATTACATATCGGGCGCACTGCTTCCATTGTCGATCCTCGTGCCGGAACCCTATCAGTACATCTTTGCCGCAAATCCCATCGTAAATGGTCTCGAATTGATGAGGCAGGGCTTTATGCCGTCGTACCGAACCATGGAGGGGATTAGGTTGGGCTATTTGTACGCATGGGCGCTGGGGCTCAATTTGCTCGGCTTGGCTCTGTACAGGCGTTTTTCGAAAAAGCTGGTGATGCGGTGATTCTCATCGAAAATGTTCATAAGCGTTACGTGTCTGAGCATGGGGCAGGAAAGTGGGTGCTGCGCGGCATCACTATGACGATTCCTACAACGAGGAGTGTCGCTCTGATTGGACGCAATGGCGCAGGAAAATCGACACTTTTACGAATCATCGGCGGTATCGATTTTCCGAATAAGGGTCGCGTTCAACGCCTATGCAAGGTTTCGTGGCCCATGGGTGCGGGCGGGCTGGAAGGAACGCTGAGTGGACGCCAGAACGCAAAATTTGTTTGTCGCGTGCACGGACATCAGGACGAACTTTCGGACAGACTAGAGTTCATTCAGAGCTTTGCAGAGTTGGGTGACGCGTTCGATCAGCCCGTCACGACATATTCCTCCGGGATGCGGTCGCGTCTGCAGTTTGCGTTGTCGCTCGCGTTTGACTTCGACGTATTTATTTCCGACGAAGTCACGGCTGCCGGCGACGCCCGATTCAGGAAAAAGACTGCTGAAGCCTTCAAAAACAGAACGAGTCGCGCAAGCGTGATCATGGTTTCTCACGACGAAGCGACGCTCAAACAATTTTGTCAGTCGGCGATCTGGATCGACGAGGGCCAGGCATATTGGTTCGACGATCTGGAGCAAGGATTGAACGCCTACAAAACGAAACTTCTCCCATGAAAGAAACAGTAGCAATCGAAAATTGGCGTTCGTCCGGTAGATGGACTTCAGCCTACGATAAAGTAAAAAACACATTGTTTTCCCTCCGGCTCTTTAAGCTGATCATTCGCTTGATGATCATCTTCGCAATCGTGTCGGTGCCATATTGGGTGCTCGTGGCTTCTGATCGCTATGTTTCACAAGCGACAGTGATTATCCAGCGAACGGACCAGATCAATGGGCCAAGCGTCGCAATTTCTGCACTCAGCGCCGCCGGGGGAACTGTCAATAGCGCCGATCAGCTCCTTTTGCGTGAGTATTTGCTGTCCCAGGACATGCTTGACCAACTGGACGCTGCTCTCGATCTGCGGTCGCACTACAGCAATTGGCACCGCGACCCAATCTCACGTATGTGGTTTAAGAATGGGCCGGAAGAATGGTTTTTCCAATACTGGCTAAACCGCATCGACGTTGAATACGACGACTACAGCGGTGTATTGCGCATTCAAGCTCAGGCCTACGACGCGAAAACCGCAAAGGCGATCGTTGCGCTGATGGTCAAGTTGGGCGAGCAGCATATGAACGAGCTTGGACATCAACTCGCACAGTCGCAGGTTGATTTTCTGCAGAAGCAGGTCACTTTCGCACACGATCGTTTCCTCGATGCGTCGCGAGACGTTTTGAATTTCCAGAACGAGAAGGGGCTGGCGGCGCCTGCGTCCACGGCGGGCAATATGGATACCATTATCGACAGATTGGAAGGACAGAAGACGGACCTTCAGACGCAGATTGCCTCGCTGCCTGCAAACCTCAGCCCGAATCAGCCGACCGTCGTGATGCTTAAGAAGAATCTTGCCGCTCTGGAGCAGCAGATTGCGCTGAAGCGTGCCGAACTGGCGTCGCCTAAGAGCCGGACACTGAATTACACGGTTGAAGAATTCCAGCGTTTGCAAATGCAGGTCAATTTCACGCAAGACCTCTATAAAACTGCACTTTCTTCACTGGAGCAAGGGCGGATGGACGCGGCGCGCAAACTTAAAATGGTTTCGATTCTCCAGTCTCCGACCACTCCATCCTATCCGATGGAGCCGCAACGCTTCTATAACGTGCTTATCACACTGCTTATCACGCTGGCACTGATCGGCGTAATCAAGCTGCTCGAAAGCATCATCCTCGATCACGTGGATTGAGATTGGCAAAGCGTGAGAACCCTGATTGTCGTCGGAAAACGACCGGGACGACCAAAAAGGGCGCCTCGGGTCAATTTGTTGAACAACAATCAGGACATTGACAAGAAAGTCGGCGTAACGGCGCAGCACCGCAGCGCATTTGCGAAAATTCTGGTGAACGTATCTTGAAAACAATATCAATAATAGGTCTAGGCTATATCGGTTTGCCGACTGCAACGCTGTTCGCGTCGCGAAAAATGCGAGTGATCGGTGTCGACGTTTCGGAATATGTCGTCGATACCATCAATCGGGGAAATATTCATATCGTCGAACCCGAACTGGATATTCTGGTTCAGGCGGCGGTTGGCGCCGGTTATTTGCGCGCAACCATGCAAGCAGAGCCTGCCGATGCGTTCGTGATTGCGGTGCCGACGCCGCTGACGGCTGAGCAGAAGCCCGACGTGAGCTGCATCGAGGCCGCAGCTAAATCGATCGCGCCGGTGCTCGCAAAAGGCAATCTCGTCATTCTGGAATCGACGTCGCCAGTGGGTACCACGGAGAAGTTAGCGCAATGGCTGGCCGAAATGCGTCCCGACCTGACGTTTCCACAGCAGGCCGGTAACGGTTCCGACATTCGCATCGCTTACTGTCCGGAGCGGGTGTTGCCCGGGCGCATCGTGCACGAACTCGTTGCCAATGACCGCGTGATTGGCGGCATGACGCCCAAATGCTCGGAGGCGGCAGTCGCGCTTTACAAGTCGTTCGTGCAGGGCGAATGCGTGGTGACGCAGGTGCGCGCGGCCGAAATGTGCAAGCTGGCCGAGAACAGTTTCCGCGATGTGAATATTGCTTTCGCCAACGAACTGTCGATGATTTGCGACGACCAGGGCATCGATGTATGGGAACTGATCCGTCTTGCAAACCGGCATCCGCGCGTGAATATTCTGCAACCGGGTTGTGGCGTGGGCGGTCATTGCATTGCCGTCGACCCTTGGTTCATTGTGAACAGCGCGCCGGAAACCGCCAAGCTGATCGCGACCGCGCGCTCCGTTAATGATACGAAACCTAAATGGGTGCTTCAGAAAGTCGATGAAGCAATCGCGGAACTGAAAACGGACGGGATGACGGCGACAGACATCAGCATCGCGTGCTTCGGTCTCACGTTCAAGCCGGACATCGACGATTTGCGGGAAAGCCCAGCCCTTCATATCGCAGAGGCGTTGGCAGATCGTCACGCAGGCAAGGTTTTTGTCGTCGAACCGAACCTGGAGAGTCTGCCGCAGAGCCTGACCGATCGTCGCGTTGCGCAAATGGATTTGAACGCCGCGATGGAGCGCGCGAGCGTTCTTGTGCTGCTGGTCGATCACTCGCAGTTCAAGAACATTTCTCCGCAATTGACCCGTTTTCAAAAACTCGTCGATACCCGCGGCGTCTGGAAGAAGAAACATGGCTAACAATACTGGTATCAAAGAAGCGTTCGAATCCCGCGTCTCGGAACTTCAGCAGGAGAACGAGCTGTTGCTCGTTCAACTTCATCATGCGCAAGAGGAGCTGGAGCGCAATTATTCCAGGGCCCAACCTGCCGCGTCCAAACTGACGACCAGTTCGAATCCCAATGTGGCGAATGCGTCCACAATCGCGAACGGATGGGTCGCCGATGAGCTGCCGGAAATGTACGCGGAAAACCGACGCCTGCGGGCGCTCGTCGACGCGCAGAAGAAGATTCACGAGCGCGAATCGAATCACGCATTGAATGCTCGGCTAGGCAACATTCTGATCGAGGGCGTGGATGCACCCGGTTCGCTTTTTTTGGTGCCCGGCAAGCTCGTCAAGATATGGCGTCAATCGACTCGTCGGACTCCGCCAGCAGTGCTGGGCGGCAAAGATTTCAGTAAGATCATCGCGGCGTGGCAAAGCGGCGGTTTCAACGCTGTCGAAAAGGCGATGGGCGCACAGCCCATCGCTCCTGCGATGCAGGCCCAAGGCTACACGGCACTCGCCCGACACTTGGGAAAAGGCGACCGCGCAAATGCGGCGGAAGCGGCCCGCCGTGCCTATGACCTCGATCCGAAGGCGTTTCGTCTGAAGTGGTTGGCGTTCCGGCTGCATGAGGCCGGCGACGTCGTCGAAGCGGAGGCCATGCTCGAATTGCTGCCTGTCGACGCTCAGTTCAGCGAGTCTGAAGCTCGTCAGGCCAAACAACTGCGCAATGAGGCAATGCGTGCGCGCGACAGTGAAGCGAAGCAGAAAACCGCGTTTGCGGAGCGCCGTGCGGCTGCCGACAAGCAGTTGAGCAATCTCGCACGCGAACGTGATCAACAGTCCAGGCTAGCAACTGATCGGGCGCGCGAAGTTGTAGAGCTGAAGCAGTCGAAGGCGAAGTTGGAGCAGGAAAAAGCCATGCTATCGGCGCGCTACGAATCGCAGGCGCGTCTGCTGGACCAACGCAATTGCGAACTCGAAGCGTTCAAGCAGGCAAACTCACAATTGCAGAAAGAGAACGTGGTTCTAGTCGCAGAGCGCGATCAAAGCGAAATGGAATTGCGCGACGCGCTTGACGCGTCGATTCGGAAGAGCGGCGATAACGAGTCGCTGCTGGCAAGTCTTCATCTGGTTCAGGAAGAAGTGGAGCAGGGTCTTGCCGAGCGCGAGAGTCTGCAGCGCGTCAATGAGCAGCTTGAAGCGCAGGCACGCGAAGCGCAACAACGCGCGCGGGAACTGGAATCTCTTGGGGCCGCAAAGGCGACCGTCGAACAGGAACTGCGAGCGTTGGAAGTCAAGCATGAAGTCGAGCGTCGCATCGCCGAAGAACGCCTTCGAGAACTCGACGCGCTGAGACAGACCAAGGCGCTGTTGGAGCAGGAAAAACAATCGCTGACCGAAGGACGCGAGACGCAAGCGCGTTTAGCAGAAGAGCGTGAGCGCGAGTTGACGTCATTGAAGCAGGCCACGGTCAAGCTGGAACAGGAAAAAGCCGCTCTAGAGAAGTTGAAGCAGACGATTGTTCCCAAAGCAAATAAGGGCGATGCCGATATCGACGACTTGCTCGCCGATCTGGAGTTGTTCTTTAACGGCAAGGCGATTATCTACGTCGACGTCGGCGCCTATGTGGGCGACGTGTTCCTGAAGATCAAGCGTTCGAGCAAGAAATTCCGAATTCACGAAGCGCATTTGTTCGAGCCTAATCCGAACAGCTACGCGCGACTCATGAGCAAGATCGCCGGCTCCGATAGTCCGGTCGTGCACGCGTACAACCTCGCAATTGCTGAATCGAGCGATGCGCATCGCTTCATCCCAGCAAAGAGCATGACCAAAGCTTTATCGGCTGACCTCGTGTCAGAAATTGGTCCAGATGACGTGTTTACCGCGCGCTGCGTGAGCCTTGATAGTCAGGCTCCGATTTTTACCGATGGCAAGATCAATCTGCTCAAGGTCGACGTCGAAGGCAAGGAAATGGACGTGCTCGCGAGTGCACGCAAATTGTTCGAGAGTCAAAGCGTCGACATTATTTATATCGAGGTCGGTTTCAATCGTTCTGGAACGCAGCAGACCTATTTCGCGGAAGTTGATCAATTCCTGCAGGCATTTGGTTATCGAGTATTGCGCATTTATGAGCAGAAGGAAGAATGGATGCGCGATTCCCCGTTGTTGCGTCGCGCGAACATTGCATATATGAGTGAACGGTTCGCAAATGCTCATCCGCTCAAATTGATGCAAGAGCTTCAGGAACTGAAGAACCGGCTCAATGAGCTAACGGGTGGCATGTTAAAATCGGAAAGATAGTCCACGTTGAATTTTTCGCAATATCGTATCCAACGGTCGATTTTTCACGACGAAACTTTAATTCGGTTAATCCAGCAGCGTCTGTCCTAACGGGGTAGTGATGAGTATCAAGCAGGGAAACGACCTGGTTCGCGCTGGCGATCTCGCCGCTGCAATCCGGGAGTACAAAAAAATCGTGACTAACGATCCGCTGTATAAATTTGCCGAATTTAATATTGCGTGGGCTGAGAAAAAGCTTCGCCTTGATCCGCCCGCAATTCCGGCGGTGCGAGACCTGCGTCGCGAAATGGGCCACGTCGGCCCAAAAATTTCGATTGTCATGCCGGTCTTTAATGTGGGGCCGTATCTTGATGCGTGTATTCTGTCGGTCCGTTATCAGACTTATAGCAACTTCGAGCTGATTATTGTCGATGACGCTTCCACCGATAATGGTATGGAAATCATCAGGATGCACGCGGAACTGGATAGCCGCATCCGCGTGATTCATCTCGATCACAACACATTGGGCGGTGCGGGCATTCCGAGCAATATCGGTATCAGTGCTGCGACAGGGACGTATATCGGATTTGTCGACAGTGACGACTGGATTACAGAGACGGCGTTCGAGAACATGGTCGCTGCTGCCGAGCGGCATAAGGCAGACGTCGTCATTGGTGGTTTTCGGACCTTCGTCGAACATAGTCGGCACTATTCGGAAGCGTACGATCTGCAGATGTTCGAAAAGATTTCGACCGATAAAGCTTTTACGGCAAAGTCTTTTCCGGAGGTATTCCGCACCTCCCCTGTGCCGTGGCGAAAGCTTTATCGTCGGGCATTTTTGGAAAACAATCAGATTGCGTATCCGGAAGGCGATTACTTCTACGAAGACAATCCGCTTCACTGGTTTGTGCTCGCGTCGCATGGCACGCTCGTCAAGGTCGACGACATTATCAGCTACCATCGGATGGCGCGCGAAGGTCAAACGATGGGCGCAGCCGATTTCAAGCTCGCGGCCATGTGCAGCCATATCAACACGATTGGTTGCTTTCTGGCCGATCACGTCGAATTGCCGGCAGATCAGCTGATCGTCGACGAGTTCTATGATTTCTGTTATCGCAGCAGTTGGATTTCGCAGCGTCAGGAGCGCGAAGAGGTCAAGGCAATTATCGGCAAACGCATTGCCCAGATCGTATCGAAAAATCAGAAACGGCTCCCGGCAAAGAACCTTCGTTCGAACTTCAATAGCCGTATCGAGGAGTTTTACAAAGGTTACGCGCAGCATGATCTGACCATCGTGATTCCCACGTACAACTGCGAGACGTTCGTTGAAGAAACGATCAACTGCGTACTAAATGTACCGGGCATCTCGACCAATCTCCTCGTGATCGACGACGGCTCGCAGGACCGCACCGCAGAGATTTGCCGCAAACTCGAGGAGCAGCACGACAATCTGCATTTCTTCCAGCAGAAGAATCGCGGAGCGGGGCGCGCACGCAACGCTGTGATCCCTTTATGCACAGGGCTGTATACGTTCTTCCTTGACGCGGACGACGTTGTCGATGGCGAGGAGCTGGGTAAGGCCGTCATCGAAGCCAAACGGCACGGCAATGACCTGTATTTCATGAAATACGGAATCGAATACTACGAGAAGAACCAGGTTCGCGAAATGTTTAATGCGGACAAAGCGTTGTGGGAGAGCTTCCGTCACGCAAAGGACAACAATGAACTGCGCCGCATCGCATCGTCGCTGATCAACTATCCGTGGAATCGGATTATCAAGACGGAGTTGCTCCACGACGCGAATATCTTTTTTGGGGCGACGGTGGTTCATAACGACATTGCCTTCCATTGGGAAAGCCTGCTGGCGGCCAACAACATTGGTTACGGCGAAGGTGAGGTCTGCGCGCACCGCAAGTTCGAGCAACGGTCGCAAATCACCAATGTTTCGGACCATCGGCGTTTGGCTGCGTTCGATGCGTTGGAATTTACTCATCATCGCATCGTCAATCACGTGAACGGCACTTATCTGATCGACGTGTGGAACGAGTTCGCCAGCAACCTCGTGAAATGGGTGAAGGACCGAGTTCCCGAGGATTTACAGTCTCAATACGAGGCCAGGAAAGCAAAACTATTAGATCTGCTGGCAAGCCGCCAAGAAGAGGAAACCCACAATGTATGACTATCTGATCGTTGGCGCCGGTATGTTCGGCTCTACCTTTGCACGTCTGGCCGCCGATGATGGCAAGTCCTGTCTGATTATCGACAAGCGCGAGCACATTGCGGGCAATTGTCACACGGAAGAGAAGGAAGGAATTCAGGTCCACGTCTATGGGCCGCATATTTTTCACTGTAATGACGAACGGATCTGGTCGTTCGTGAATCGCTTTTCACGCTTCAATAACTTCCGGAATCAGCCGATCTCCGTATCTGATGGGAAGGTCTATTCGCTTCCTTTCAATATGTACACCTTTAACCACATGTGGGGTGTGAAGACGCCGCAAGAAGCGAAAGAGAAGATCGCGTCGCAAAAACTCGATCTTCAAGGTCGCGAGCCACGCAATCTCGAGGAGCAGGCGTTGTCGCAAGTCGGCACGGATATCTACGAAAAGCTGATTCGGGGCTATACGGCAAAACAGTGGAAGCGCGACCCGAAAGATTTGCCGGCGTCGATCATCAAGCGATTGCCTGTGCGCCTGACGTGGGATAACAACTACTTCAATGACAAGTACCAGGGCGTGCCTGAAGACGGCTACACGGCCATGTTTGAAAAAATGCTCGAAGGGATCGAGGTGAAGCTCGGCGTCGACTATCTTGCTGATCGCGAAGCATGGAATGCGAAAGCGAAGACCGTCGTCTTCACTGGCAAGATCGATGACTATTTCGATTGTCAGTTCGGCGAACTCGAATATCGGACCCTTGATTTCGAGACCTGGGTAGAAGATACCGACAACTATCAGGGTAATGCAGTCGTCAATTACGGCGATGCCGAGGTGCCTTGGACTCGCATAATCGAGCACAAGCATTTCGCGCCGGGTAACAAGAGCGAGAAGACGGTAGTGACGAAGGAGATTCCCGCGACTTGGGCAAACGGAAAGGTTCCATATTACCCGGTCGGCGACGAGGTCAACTCAGACCGTTATGAGAAGTATTGCGAGCTCGCGGAAAAAGAAGACAAGGTTGTGTTTGGCGGACGGCTTTCTGAATACAAGTACTACGACATGCACCAGGTGATCGGGTCGGCGTTTGCGAAGTACAGGTCGATGGTGTGAGCGGAGACCGGTGCAGCGAATTCATCTTTTCCACTGCATATCAGTTTTGCTGAGCCCGAAGTCAAAAATTGACTGCGGGTGATCATGGTCAGCATTCGAGGAAACTTGATCGATCTGACGTGGTCAATTTTTGTAATTAACGAAACCCGAAGTCGCTCTCGATTTCGAATGAATTTCTCGCTTGATCATCGGCACCACTCCCTGCTTGAGGAGCCGATTCCCGATGAATTCCTTGAATAAGGACGCTTGATGCTTGTACGAAACTTGATGTTGGCGCTATGCGCTTATGCGTTGTCATCCAGCTCAGCCTGGGCAGGGCCGGTCAGTCTGAACGGCGCTGAAGCTGAAACGCTGAAGCAATTAATTGCGCAGGATCGGGAGGCCGAGACTCTGTACAAGGGCATAGTCAAGGTTGCAAATGACGCGCTCAACGACGTTCCGCATCCTGTCTCAGTCATTGTTGGCGAAGGTCGTCTTGACTCGGACCCGGCGAAGATGGAGACGGAAGTCGCGCTCAAGGACATGCCCAAGATCTCGGCTTTAGCATGGGCGTGGCTGGTTGGTCAAGACGCGAAGTATGCTCAAAAGGGGGGGGATTTCATTCTCGCGTGGGCTCGTGAAAATCGGCCCGATGGTGATCCTATTAACGAAACGACCCTTGAGCCGCTAATCGTAGGTTACGACATTTTACGGAGTCAGTTTTCTCCACGCGATCGCGTCACGGTAGACAACTGGATGAGGAACACGGCGGTAACCACTTGGAACGACCCCAGACATCGCACAGGGAATTGGCAGAGCCATCGCCTTAAAACGGTTGGACTCATTGCCACTGTGCTTCAAGATAATGATCTCTGGAGTGCCGTCGAAGACGGGTTTAGGCAGCAGATGAATACCAGTTTCCTGGCCGATGGGAAGAGTATCGATTTCGATCTGCGAGACGCAATGCATTACCATCTGTTTAGCGTTCAGCCGTTGCTGACGCTGGCGTGTGTCGCGCATCAACGCAATCACGATTGGTACGGCTATCAGGCAAAGTCGGGCGCGTCACTCAAGCTTGCCGTAGACTTCATCAAGCCCTTTGCGTTAGGGCAGGAAACCCACACAGAATTTAAACATTCGAAAGCCAAGTTCGACCAGGCGCGCGCGGCTGCAGGGCAGCATGAATATGCGCCGCACATTTGGAGCACTTGCAACGCTGGACCGGTGTTTGCAGAGGCGAGTTGTGTTGATCCGGAAGCGGAGAACTTTGCTGCTAAAGTCTGGTGCGGCTCACCTCATAAAAAGTTCGTCAATTGGGAGAGCGTTGTGAACTACGTGAGAGCAGTCAAATAGTCGTGGTGGACGAAGACTCGACGATCTCCAGGCGTCCGCTAACGACAGTCACACATCAATCTGACAGATCGAGCTGGCCGGATAACAAATTATCATGTCGCCGGCTCGGGCTTTTATCTGTTGTCGTGATGCAGATTGCGACTCATCGCCAGCTCGTACTCTGGGATTCTTGCGCGGTCCCAGTTGACGCCCGTTTTGACCACGCGCGCTGGCATACCGGCGATTGCGACGAATTTCTCCTCGAACCTTCGCGAAAGCAACGTGTTCGAACCCACGATTACGTTGCTGGATATCTGAGCGCCCTTAAGAAAAGTTGCTCCGGCGCCGATCCAGACGTGATCACCTACGACAATAGGGGTAGATCTATTCAATACTTCGCCCGTTGCGACGTTGAAGATCGTGTGTCCGTCCGCGCCACGGAAAAGAATGTTGGAACTCATCATGCAATCTTTTCCAATGGAAACGAAAAGATTTGCATCGTTCACCAACGCAAAGCGTGACCCTTCGATGGAACAACCCTCATCGATGAACAGTTGCTTGAATTTACACGGGCACGCGGTTTCGATCCTGGTATTTTTGATACCTTTGGAGTGAGTTCTTTTAATGGTGATCAGTGCAGCGCCGCCCGCCGAAATCCGGGTGTTGCGGAAAATAGACCCTTCTTCGATCTCGACGACGCCCCCGAGACGTCCCAGAAATTCGACCTCGAGCCCGTCTATACGGGGGTTTTCGATGATGCTGCCGTCGTTACAACGAAGACGATAGACGCATTTCCCCACTTCTACATCCATTACTAGCTCCAAGCGTATGCTTATTTCCGGGTGATCAGACATGCAATTTCAATCAGAAGCCGACGACGCGTTTCGAGAGCGATGCGAGCCACGACTTGCCGGAGCCGATGGGAGGGCATCCCGGCGGATTCTTCGCGAGGCAATTATACGATCGCTGCTCCCAAAGGTAGTGTGTTGGTTCAGCCGACTTTCGGAAACTGTTGCGCGCGCGTCTTCGTCAATCGGCGAAATCTCGATTGCCGCGTGTTGTTTATCGACAACTTTTTGATGAAGTTAGATCGGCCCATGTCGGCGATGCGTTGTCGTCGGTACGGCGGTGTTCCATCCAGCCTGATGCAGTGGAGTCCGTGTAGTGCGCCACCCACGGAATTCGACTCGGCGGCTCGTTTTGCCGACGCTCAAAATGATAAGATGGCGGCTCGGTTTTGAGCGGGCGTCGTGGGGGTTGCTTCGAGATTGACGGGTTTGGATGCATTGATTTTTAATATTTTACTTCTTATCCCAGTTCTCAACGCTCCAAATGATCGATTAATTTCCAGTTGGCGCAGGTGGGATTTTTGGGGTATATCGAGACGTCGTTCGCTGCAATGCCGCATGTCCCGGATATCGCGCAGCGAAGGATGATGGACGGGAGTGTGCTGAAAAGCCTTGATCGCTGAATTGAGGCTGGTAACAAGGTACAAGCCTCGCACAGGGAATGCACTCTGCGCGTGGCGCAAGAGGTATGCGGAAACATAAAATATGCTGGTTGTGAAGAGAGCGTCGCATCTGGCGAAACGATGCAAATCCAGCCCGCGTCGAAAGGTTTTATAAGGTAAGCCAATGAAAATCGCAATCGCCGGCACAGGCTACGTCGGACTTTCTCTTGCTGTATTGCTCGCTCAGAATAACAAGGTCATCGCGCTGGACATCGTTCCTGAGAAAGTGGCGATGCTCAACCGCAGGGAATCGCCGATCGAGGATGCGGAGATCGAGGAATTCCTCGCTCGCAAGTCGCTCAACTTCCGAGCCACGCTCGACAAGGTTGAAGCCTATGCGAACGCCGACTATGTGATCATCGCCACGCCGACCGACTACGATCCGGAAACTAACTATTTCAACACTCGCTCGATTGAAAGCGTCGTTCGCGATGTGAAGGAAATCAATCCGCAAGCGGTCATGGTCATCAAGTCGACCATTCCGGTCGGTTACACCGAGCGCACGCGCGAAACACTGGGCACGCAAAATCTGATCTTCTCGCCGGAATTCCTGCGTGAGGGCAAGGCGCTATACGACAATCTGTACCCGTCGCGTATCGTCGTCGGCGAGCGTTCGGAGCGCGCTGAAGTTTTCGCCGAGTTGCTGAAGCAAGGCGCCGTCAAGCAGGACATTCCGACGCTCTTCACCGGCAGCACCGAAGCAGAAGCGATCAAACTTTTCGCCAATACGTATCTCGCGATGCGGGTCGCGTATTTCAACGAACTCGACACGTACGCCGCGCAGCACGGCCTTGATACCCACCAGATCATTCATGGTGTGTGCCTCGATTCGCGCATCGGTTCGCATTACAACAATCCGAGCTTCGGCTACGGCGGTTACTGTCTGCCGAAGGACACCAAGCAACTCCTCGCGAATTACAGCGACGTGCCGCAAAACCTGATTCACGCTATCGTCGAATCGAATGGCACGCGGAAAGACTTCATCGCCGAGAGCGTGCTCCAACGTAGCCCGAAGGTGGTCGGCATCTACCGGCTGGTGATGAAAGCGGGTTCCGACAATTTCCGCGCGTCGAGCATTCAGGGTGTGATGAAACGCATCAAGGCGAAGGGCGTGGAAGTGATCGTCTACGAACCGGCGATGCACGAATCGAGTTTTTTCAATTCGTCAGTGGTCAACGATCTGGTTGAATTCAAGCGCTCGGCCGATGTGATCGTCGCAAATCGCATGACGGCCGATCTGGCGGACGTGGCGGACAAGTTATACACGCGCGATCTGTTCGGCGGCGACGCATGAACGATCCGCAACCGGCTCGCAACGACTCGACCGGCTCGCAGCTTCCCCGCATTCTGTTCTTCAACGTGAATGGCTCAGGCATGGGCCATCTGAATCGTTGTCTTTCGTATGCGCGGCGGTTGCGCGGCCGTGCCCGTCCGGTTTTCTTTTCCCTGGCGTCGGCCATCGAGCTCATCGAAGAGATGGGATTCGAGGCGGATTATTTCGTTTCGCCATACTGGTCGACGAGCTCCACGTTTGCGTGGAATAGCGAGCTGGCTGTGCGTTTCGGCATGATGCTCGAACGCGTTCGTCCCGACGTAATCGTCTTCGACGGCACTTGGCCGTTTCAAGGGTTTCTGGCGACGTGCGAGACGTTCGGTTCGCCAGCGCTCGTCTGGTCGAACCGAGGTTTGCTCAAGGAGGGCGGCAAGACGGTCTCCGTGGACGAGTCGCGTTTCGATCTCGTGATCCAGCCCGGCGAATTGGGCGCGCAGGAAAGCGAGCGGCCGCTCGAAGGCGGCGGCACGCGTGCGCTCGTACCGCCCGTGTGCGTGCTCGAAGACGATGAGTTGCTTGACCGCGCTACAGCGCGCGAGGCGTTGAGCCTTCCGAAGGATTGCCGTTTTGTCCTGTTCGCGTTGGGCCCTGGCAATCTGAAGGATGTGGCAGGAATCGGCCACGGGCTGATTCGTGTGTTCGAGGCGGCCGGTTTCAAAGTAGTCTGGGTGCGTGCGCCCATTTCCGTGCGCGACATCGAATTGCCGGCCGGCGTGATGCCGCTGACGGTCTATCCGCTCGCGCGCTATTTGCGTGCGTTCGACGCCTTTGTCGGCGCCGCCGGCTACAACACCTGCTGCGAACTCGTGCAGGCGGGCGTGCCCGCGCTGCTCGTACCAAATGCGCAGCTCGCCGACGATCAGGTGCGTCGCGCCCACATGGTTGCCGACGTTATGCCGGCTGTCGTGTCTGCCTGCGAGACCGATGACGAACGTGAGGCTGCGGTCGGTAGACTGCTCGATATGCTGAACGATACGCCCGCTGAACGCGCAACGATTCGGATGAACGGCGCCGTGCTCGCAGCGGAAAAAATCCTCGCTTTGGCAGCAAGACGGGAGCGCATGCAGTGAGCGTGATTGCAGAAGCCAAAGCATTGCGGCGTGAGGTGAAAGCGCTCGCGGCCAGACCCGAATGGGATCTGCTCGTCCGTTACGACCTGCTCGGGAAAAAACCGCCTTCGTCATGGCAGGAGCGTGTTTGGCGGCGCATTCGGCATTTGTTGGCGTCGGCAAATCTGATTTCGCCGCACGTAACGCCATATCCGTGGCTGCCGACCCTCAAGCACAGGCCGCTTTCTGCCGATGTAAAGACAGTGATGATCTGGGCGCTCGGCGCCGATCGTCATCAGTTGCGCGCCGCATGCGAGGGCTTGTCGAAAAAGCTTCAAGGCGGCGATGATCTGGCGCCGGTTCTGGTGACGGATATCGCCGATTTCGCCTTTTATTCCCGGCTGGGTTGGCTGGTGGAATATGTGCCGTCATTAAGCGGCGAGGGCCCATCGCTACAGCAGAGAAAGCAGGCGTATCTCGCGTGGCGCTATCGAGATGCAATCGTCCTGCCGTTGAGCGCTGGTTTGGCCAGCGACGCGCAATGGCATGCATTGCTGAAATTGAGCTGAGAAAGATGCAAAAGAATCGTTATGCCATGTTGACGGTCGATGCCGAAGCGCTGCCCAAACGCGCGCCGCACGATCACGTCAAGCGGCTCATGTGGGGCGTACACGAGCGTGGAACCGCGGGAATTCGTGAAATGGCCGAGATTGGCGACGAGTTCGGCGCCAGGCACGTCTATTTCGTCGATCAATGCGGCGCGTGGTCGTATCTGGAAGAAACGCGCGAAGTGGTGCGCTGGCTCGATTCCGTGGGTCAGGACGTGCAACTGCACACGCACCCGGAATATTTGCCCGATTCGTTCTGGGCCGAGCATGGACTCGCGCGCCGTCCGCAGTATATGAATCAATATACCGACGACGCACGCGCCGAGTTCGTCATCAAACATTTTGGCGGGCTTATCTCGGAGCAAACCGGCAAGCCGGTTCTCGCGCATCGGGCAGGTTCGTTCCGCTGGAATGCGTCCACGATACGCGCCTTGAAAGCCGCGGGCGTGCAGGCGTCGTTCAACAATTCGATGTGCGCCGTCCACGCGAAACAGGCCATTTTCAGCGAGCCGACGAATCTGCCGTACGCATGGTCGAATGGTGTGATCGAAGTACCGATGACGGAAAAAAAGATCTTGCCGAAGGTCGGCAAAGACGAATGGTGGGCGCGCCTCACGTATCCGGAGTCGCCGTATTTCCGCTTCCGTCCCTGGTGGGGCAAATTGCTGCTCGATGCGTTCAGCGGCAGCCCGACGTTTTCCATTTTCCTGCTGCATTCGTGGTCGCTGCTGTACTGGGATGAAAAGGGGTACGCGACTTATCGCGACGATCAACGTGTCGAGGGCTATCGCAAGCTCTTGCGCCGTCTGACAAAAGACTACGACGTGATCACGACCGCCGAATTTCTCGACCTGCACGCGCGCGGCAAGATCAGGGTGTCGCAAACGGTCGATCTCGCACGCGCGGAACTCAAGCAGCAGGGGACCGTGCGAGCATGAGCAGCACATTCGATTCTCTGCAAACGTTCGTTAGCGAGCCGTATTTGGGATTGAGCCGTTGGCTAACGGTCCGCACGCTGGATCGCAAGGCGAAGCGGCGTGCGCCCGCCGCGTCATTCGACACCGGTACCGGGGGGCTTCTGTATGTGGCCGCGAGCGCGTTGCCGTATCACACGAGCGGCTATACGACGCGCACGCACGAGATCATTCGGGCAATGGCGTTGGCGGGCGGGCGCGTGCATGCGATGACGCGGCCCGGTTATCCATTTGATCGGATCGACCGTTTGCGCGACGCGTTGAGCGAAGAGACCCAGGTCGATGAAGTACGGTATCTACATGCCGTGGGGCCAGCCAATAATCGGCCAGTGCTGCTGTATGCGATGCAGGCGGCGCGCGTGGTGGCGCAGTGGGCGAAGCAACATCGCGTGTCGGTCATTCACGCTGCGTCGAATCATGTGAACGCATTGCCGGCATTGCTGGCGGCGCACCAATTGGGCATTCCGTTTCAGTATGAAATGCGCGGCCTGTGGGAACTCACGCGTATTTCGCGCACGCCGCACTACGAAGGTCGCCAGGGCTTCCAGCAAGGCCTCGAACTCGAAGGGCTCGTCGCGCGCCATGCGGATCGTGTGTTCGTGATTTCAGAGCAACTGGGACGCTTCGCGCGCGCGCGCTGGGGTATCGACAAGGAACGCATGTTCCTGCTGCCCAACTGTGTCGAACCCGAGCGATTCGTATCGCTCGCGTCGCGTGAAATAGTGCATGACACGATCGGCTATGCGGGCTCGTTGATGGCCTATGAGGGACTCGACACCCTAATCGACGCGGTGGCGCAACTGCGCGCACGCCGCGTGCGGATTTCCGTGAGCCTCATCGGTGATGGTGAAGCGCGGTTGTCGCTCGAATCGCAGGTGCAGCGGCTCGGCTTATCGGAACAGATCCGCTTTCTGGGCCGCATGGCGCCGCAAAAAGCACAGGAAACGTTGAGCCGCTGCGCGCTGGTCTGTATTCCGCGCAAGCCTTTCAAAGTCTGCGAAATCGTGCCGCCGATCAAGCTCGTCGAAGCGATGGCAATGGGAAAGCCGGTGATCGTGCCGGATCTGCCGGTGTTTCGCGACGAAATGGGTGATCGTCCCGCAGGCTGGTTTTTCAATGCCGGCGACGCGACCGATCTTGCGCGTGTGATTGAGGCAGCAATAAGTGATCGCGCGGCGCTCGCCGCGCTCGGCGAACAAGCAAAAGAATACGCGACCACACAGCGTTGCTGGCGCGATTTTGTCATCAAGGCGCTACCAAAAAGTGCGGGGTGAGGGGAATGGTTGGCAGGGTCATTAGAAGACTGGGTTCGCTGGTCTACGACTATCCGAAAGTATCGGAAGATGTCGAACGAGACGGGCCATTTGGCCGTCTGAAGATTGCGCTCGTCACGGACTATTTCACGGCAGACTGTCTGTCTGCCGAATGCCGTGTTCGTGTGATGACGCCCTCGAATTACCGCGACGTCATCACTAACTGGATGCCGGATCTGGTGCTCGCCGAATCCGCATTCCACGGCGTGGACGGAAGCTGGCGCTACGAACTGGCGAAGCAGCCGAAAACGTTGCGCCTCACAAAGCCAACGGCGATTTTCCGTCTGGTCGATTTCGCGAGGAAAGCAGGCGTTCCCACCGTATTCTGGAACAAGGACGACGGTCCGTTCTTCGAAGCGTTCATCGACGTGGCGAAGGCGTTCGATTACGTCTTCACCACAGATGAAGAATGCCTCGCACGCTATCGCCAGCAGGTGCCGGCGCACGTGCCCGTGAATACGCTAATCATGCCCTTTCAGCCGGCTTTTCATAGCTTCACGGGCTTCAATTTCACGCGCAACGAAGTCTGTTTTACAGGCAGCTATTACCGGCGCATTCTGAATGAGAGGCGCCGCTTTCTCGACATGGTGTTCGAAATCTGCGAGCACAACGAGATGCCGCTCAATGTGTTCGACCGGAATCACGACCGGCTGTCGCGCCATTTCGAGTTCCGATTTCCGAAGACAAGCCAGATGCGCCTGCATGGCAAGGTGCCACATCGAGAAACGGCGAACGTCTACAAGTCGCACGCGGTTTCGATCAACGTGAATTCGGTCACGAGTTCCGAAACGATGTTTTCGCGCCGCTTGCTCGAGATTCTAGCCTGCGGGGGTATCGCGGTGACGAACCCGAGCCGAGCCGTCGATCGCCATTTCCGCGATTTCTGTCACGTTGTGAATACCTATGAAGAAACGCGAGATCTGTTCGCGCGGCTGCGTCACGGACCTTCGCGTGCGGACCTCGATCGCGCCGAAGCCGGTGCGAAATACGTGCGAGAGAACCATACCTGGGCACATCGGTTGGAAGAAATCTGCGCCGTCGTGAATCTTTGAGGGACCGGTCACGATGCTCGCATTGCTTTCCTGGTTTTGCCAGGCAGTCTTTCTCGTCGTGGTCGTCTATTTCGCGCTGTACGTGCTCCTTGAATTGCGGGTCTTTCTGATTTCGCGAAAGGTGGAGCGGCGCAAATTGACCGAACTCGAGCATTCGGCTGCCGAAGCCAACGCCGATTGCCGGCCGTCGGTGAGCGTGCTGCTGCCCATCTACAATGAATCAGAGGTGGTGGAGCGGCTGATCGATGCCGCCTGTCGTCTGAGCTATCCCGCGGAATTGCTCGAAATTCTGGTGCTCGACGATTCGTCGGACGGCACCACACAACTCGCGCGCGGGAAAGTCGCGCAATACGCGGCGCAAGGCGTCGATATTCGCCTGCTTAGGCGACTCGACCGCAAGGGCTACAAAGCGGGCAATCTGGTCAACGGCATTCAGCAGTCGCGCGGGGAGTTCTTCGCTATTTTCGACGCGGATTTCGTGCCGCCCGTCGACTTTCTGCTGAAGACGATTCCGTGTTTCCGGGACCCAAAACTGGGATTCCTGCAGACGGGCATCGGTTACGAGAATCGCGACGTGTCATTTCTGACGCGTTTCCAGGCGATGGAAATGGGCCATCAGCAATACGTGACGGTCGGCCTGAGCGAGGATGGCGACATGGCATCGCTCAGCGGCAGTTCGTGTGTATGGCGCAAGGCGTGCGTCGATGCGTTGGGCGGGTGGAATGCGTCGACCGTCACGGAAGACGTCGATCTCGGTTATCGCGCGCAATTCGGCGACTGGAAATACGCTTATTTGCGCGACGTGGTGTCGATGTCGGTGCTGCCCGAGACCATTAGCGCATTTCGCATTCAACGCGAGCGTTGGGGGCGCGGACTAATTCATAGCGGCTTCAAGCATGTGAAGCAGATGGTGGTGCAACGCATGCCTCTGATGAAGCGAATGCACGCTATCTCCGTGATGTTTTCGTCGGTGCTGCTCGCGTCAATCTATGTACTGATCTTGCTGAGCCTGCCGCTTACCTGTTTCGTGCATTTCGATGCCGCATTCATGCGCTGGGGGGCGTTTACGTTCTTCGGCCTGGCTGTGCTCTGGGGGCTCGAAAATACGCTCGGTGCGCGCCGCGGGGCACGTTTCGATGACAAGCGGGGCGCCGTGAAAGATTTGTGGGACACCTACCGCTATATCGCGATGTTTTTGCCGATGGCCTGGTACTACTTCGTCGGCGGCGTGCGTGCTCTGTTCGGCGTGTATGGCGACTTTCACAGAACGCCGAAAGGCACGAATGGCTATCGCGCCATCATGCCGCGGATCAATACCGTGTTGCTGGCGGGCGAGGTCTTCAGCTTCCTCTATTCGGCGATTTCGGTACTGCTAGGATTCAAAAGAGGAAATTATTTTTTGATTCCACTGAATGTGACTGTGTGCGTCGGTTTTGGCATGGTGCTCTATTGGACGTACAAGGAAAAGCGAACTTTTAAAAGATTCTGACTTCCTGTCAGCTTGGCTAATTATAAAGACCAGTGCGCGCTCGCGCGCCTGCCGCGCTAAACACAAAGAATCAACGAATCCACGAAAGGGCAGTCTGCTATGTATGCCGTAGAACCCGCACGTGCGCACGCGCCTGCTCGCGACGACGAACCGCTCCTCCTGCGCTTTCGCGCCGCGCGCGCCGACGATGCCGAAGCATGCGCGCCGCTGATCTTCGCATCTGGCGTGCGTGAATTCGGTTTCTTTCTCGGTGAGCCGGCCGAAGCTTGCATCGAATTTCTGGCGTTTGCGTTTGCCTCGAAGCTCGGGCGCTTTTCGTATCGACGCCACCGTGTGGCCGTGACCGGGGACGATCAGCCGGTCGCGGTGCTCGCGCTGCACGACGGACGCCACGCATGGTTCGACGATCCGCACGTCGCGCTGATGCTACTGCTGTTCTTTGGCTTGCGCCGCACGGTTCGCATGTTGTTGCGCGGCCTCGTGCTCGAGAGCGAATTGCCGGCGCCGAAGTCGTCGCAGAGGTTGATCGCGCATTGCGCGACACATGAGCGCCTGCGCGGCACGGGTGTTTTCAGCACGCTGTTTGCGGATGCGATGCGCGCGGGTGAGCTGATGAATTTGCAGGCTCGTGCGGGGCGTGGCGAACGCGATCGGCAGCAACTCGTGCTCGATGTGCTGATCAGCAACAAGCGCGCATACGCGCTCTACCGGCGTCTCGGCTTCGTCGAATTGCCGCGCCGGGCGCCTGTCTCAGCGCGTTTGCCGCGAGAACTCGAGTCGGTGCGGATGGAGTGGGTCAGGAAGGATTGAGAGGCGCGGTGGGGTACACATTCGCCTCACGCATCCGCCACTGCAAGTGCACAATACCCCGACGCACACCCCCAACCGACACGCCAAGGAGCCCGCATGAACCAGCCCAAAGCAATCGAATACACGGACGCATCACCCGAAGTCAAAGCCGTCTACGACGACATCAAAGCGACCCGCCAGGTCGACGACGTGAACAACTTCTGGAAGTACATCGCGCAGCATCCGCCGACCCTCACGCGCACGTGGGACAGCCTGAAGGAAGTGATGGCGCCCGGCGCGCTCGACCCGCTCGTCAAGGAGCTGTTATACGTCGCGGTCAGCGTGACGAACAACTGCGGCTATTGCGTCGCGAGCCACACGGCGGCGGCACGCCGCGCCGGCATGACCGACGAGATGTTCGGCGAGCTGCAGGCCATCGTCGGGATGGCTAACGAAACGAACCGGCTAGCGGTCGGCTATCGCGTGCCAATCGATCCGGCCTTCAAATAAGAGCACGAAGCGCGCGATGCGGCCCGATCGTACCAACCCGGGCCGCAACCCATGCGTGATTGCGCCGTCGTACGCAGCGGCGCTGGGCCTCGTGCTTACAGCGGCACGATCTTGACCGGCTCCGGATGGCAGACCGGGGTGTAGACCGGCCCGCAGCCGTAATGCACGGGCTGGCAGGGGTTGTAGGAGGGCGGGTTGTAGTACGACGGGCCGCGAACCGGCGGTTTTTCGCCGTAACACGAAGGCGGGTATTCGTGCGGGAAACACGAGTGGCCGCCGCGCACGGACTGTGCAGCTGCGTGGTCGAGGTCGTCGCAGCGCGACAGGTCGGCAAGGGTCAAGTTCGACATGATGAATCTCCGGCAACGTTGGATGGGTATCGAGCGCGCAAATGCTTTGCGCCCGGTCGTTCCAGTTGCACGCACCATGCCATGCGGCGGGATTCAACGTCTGTGCTGGGTCGAGCGCTGATCGACCGGATCTGCGCAGTCGAAAACTGATCGGCGTTGGCCAACTTGCGGCAAGCCGGTGTCGTTCAACCGCCAACACGTCGGTCGATCAGCGCGTGCCCCATCCCGCGAGCAACGCCGGTAGCTCGGCCATCTCCCTGAACACGTGCACCGCGCCCGCGCCATGCAACGCGGTCGCGCTGCTATGGCCGAGGTGCGTCGGGCAATAGCCGAATACCGTCGCGCCGGCCGCGACGCCCGCGGTCGCGCCCGTCACCGTATCCTCGATGACCGCACAGCGTGTCGGCTCGACGCCGAGTGCCGCGGCCGCGGCGAGGTAGACGTCGGGAAACGGCTTGCTGCGCGGCGTTTCGTGGCCGCTGAAGATGCGTCCGTCGAAGCAGTCGAGGATGCCGGCCTTCACGAGCTGCAATTCGATCTTGATGCGATCCGCGCCCGACGCCACCGCGATGCGTCCATTCAACCTCTGCTGCAGCGCGCGAACCGCGAAAGGCGCGCCGTCGATCGCGCGCAACTCATTGTCGAGCGCCACGTTGCGACGCGCGCGGAACTGCGCCAGCCACCCGGCCGTGATCGCGAAGCCGGTGCGCGCCTCGATCAACGCGGCTTCGTCCCTGACCATCTTGCCGACGAAAATGCGCATCGTCTCTTCGACGCTCAAATGCCAGCCGAGCTCGCCGAGCATCTCGGTGAGCACGCGGTTCGTGATGGGTTCGGAATCGACGAGCACGCCGTCGCAGTCGAAGAGCACGGCGTCGAAAGGAAAATCGGCCATCGGGGAGGGTAGGGATAAGGTCGCGGACCGGCAAGGATACCGCACCGGGCCGCGTGCCGCAGCCTGGAAGCTGCAGCGGCGGCGTCCAGCGCGGCTGCTCAGTCCTTGTACCCGTCGCTCAGCGTCTTCATGAACGCGATGATGTCCTGGATGTCTTGATCGGTCATTGCGGGCTGGTCGCCGAACTTGCGGTCGAACGGCGCATCGGCGACATCCACGTTCGCATGGTATTGCGGCGGCAGATCGTCGTACTTCTGCACCTTGCCCGACGCATCGCGCGGATAGATTCTGTCCGGCGACGTATTGCGCAGGTCGTAGAAGTCCAGCACCTGCTTGAGGTCGTGATACACGCCATTGTGGAAGAACGTCTTGCGTTCGGCGGCATTGCGCAGCGTCGGCGTCAGGAACATGCCGCAATACTGCGTCTGCCTGGCCATGTCGGTCCGGAAGGGCCCACAAATGCCCATGTCGTAGAACTTCGGATTCCTGTTCGGCGCAAGTTCGCGATTGCGCGGCACGCCGAGCGCTTCATACTGCGTGTCGGTAAAAAGAGGTGGAAGTCCGTCCGACGTCGGCTGGCTCAGGTGGCAACCCGCGCAATTGGCCTTGTCCTTGTCGTTGAACAGACGCAAGCCACGTAGTTCGGCTCGCGTGAGGCGTGCACGTCCTTCGAGCCAGGCGTCGTATTTGCTCGAGAATGGATGGAACGCCGGGTCTTCGAATTCATACCGACCGATCGCGAACATGGCTTCCGACACGAGCAGATCGGGATCGTTGACGACGTGCGGACCGAAAAGTTGTCTGAGTGTATCGATGTGCTTCGAGTGCCTTAGCTTGTCGGCAACCGAAGCCAGGTCGGGGTTCGCCATCTCGACCGGGTTGGTCAGCGGCCCAAGCGCCTGGTCCTGCAGCGTGCTTGCCCGGCCGTCCCAGAAGAGTCCCCCTTGCGGCACCATAGCCGGCGCGGCAGGCGCAACGCCCGCGGTTTTCTGGGCGCGCTGCACGCCTAGCGCGGCCGAGGCCTGCGTATCGAGGCTGACCGGTGCGGCGTCGGTATCGCCCTGATCGGGACCGATGCTGAACGGCGCCTGGCGATACAGGTACGCGAGCGATGGCACAGGCCGATAGCCCGCTTCCGTCATGTGAAGGCCGCCCGGTTGTACCGTCAGGTCGTTGGGAGGCGAGAAAGCGTGCGCGGCGCTGTGGCACGACGCGCACGACTGTTTGCCCGACGCCGAAAGCGACGGATCATTGAACAGGTCCCTGCCGAGTACCGCGACCGCGCTAAGGGGCGCGACGGGGGGACGCAGGAGCTTGACCGGATGGGCGTTGAGGCCCGTCAGATTCTCGACCGTATCGCCGATCGCCGCGGGCATACGCTCGGGATAGATCAGCGCGTAGCCAACCAGAGCGGCGCCCAGCAGCACGATGCCCAGAATTATCCGGAGGATCAGGCGACGCCACATGCTGCTCGCGGCGCGAGGGGACGGGGCGCTTGCGGTGGGTAGTTGCGAAGACAAGGTAGCGTTCGAACGACGATTCATGGCGATAGCGGTAGGCAAGCTGAACTGCAAACAAGCACGTCGAGCCACCGTACCGGCTGGCTCGACGTCATCACTGATTGACGGGCATCAACAGCTCCGTTCCCTGAACGTCACACCGCGTACTTCCCTGTGCGGCAGAACGGACGGATAAACGGTGGCTCCTTAGTTCGTTGCAGGAGGAGCCGACAGCTTGGTGCCAAGGTTCGTGTCGAGGTACAACGCCGGCGTTTTGCCACCGTTGGTGAAGTCGAACAGCGACGCGATGCTCCCCGTCGCCGCATCGTGCGATCCGTTGCCGATGCGGGTGCCGCCGAGCCAGTTGTCTTCGATGAACCTGACAACCGAAGCCTGAGTGATCGCCGTGTGGTCGACGTAGTTGCTACGTGCGTACGGCGAGATCACCAGAAGCGGAATACGCGTTCCCGGGCCGCAACGGCCGTTGACAGCCGCGCCTGTCACGCCGACGCCTTGCTTCGCGCCCGTTGCGTTGCAGGTGCCGGCGCCGTTCAGCTGGTCGGCGGTGGCGTCAAACGACGAAGTCGTCGGCGTCGCATAAGCGTGGTCGTACCAGCCATCCGAATCGTCGTACGTGATGATGACGGCGGTGTTCTTCCAGTCCGGCTGTTGTTGCAGGAAGTTGACGACCTTCGTGACGAACGCCTGCTCGTCGATCGGATCCGAGTTGCCCGGGTGCGCATCGCCGACGGCCGGTGCCTTCAGGTAGCTGACCGACGGGAAGTTGCCCGCCGAGACGGCCGTGAAGAAGTCGTTGACGTCGTATTGATGGTGCACCGGCGTCGCCGTCGAATCGAGCGGGTCGGTCTGTCCAATCAGCGCGGTCGACGTCGGGCGCGTGTGCGCCAGGTTGGCCGTCGTAGCGTAGTACTGGAACCAGTTGTGGTGAGGTACGTAGTCCGTCTTCGTTGCGCCGAGGACCGACGAGTAGGTACTGCGCTTGCACGCCGTGGTGCCGTTCGAGTTGGTGGCGCTCAGGTCGAAGCCGCCCATGAAGCCGCCCCACGTAATGCCTTTCGCGTTGAGGAGGTCACCAATGTTTTTGTTATTCGAACTCAGCGTGGCCTGGCCGCTCGACGTCGAGGTGTTGCACACGTCCCCGGTCGGGTCGGAATCGCCGTTCATCGTGAAGCTGCCCGCGCCGTCGGCAATCACGTTGTCGCCTTGAGCGGCACCGTTCGCAGGAATAGCGCCGTTGGTCTGGCCGGAAACCACCTCGAGCGCGCCCGGTGTCGACGGACCGTACGTGTCGGTGTACATGTTGTCGCTCATCGCGAAGTTCTGCGCGTAATTCCACAGCGCGGTGACCGTGTTGCCGTCGAAATAACCCATCACGAGACCCGGC
Source organism: Paraburkholderia sp. 32 (assembly GCF_050435345.1). NCBI lineage: Bacteria > Pseudomonadati > Pseudomonadota > Betaproteobacteria > Burkholderiales > Burkholderiaceae > Paraburkholderia > Paraburkholderia sp. 32. Next base: position 2,642,505 of record NZ_JBNDKD010000001.1, on the reverse strand, counting down.
GTGCCGAACGTCGAACCGCTGCCGGCGCTGTTGTTACCCGTGTACTTGGGGAACAGGTCCGCCGCGCCATTGTCGTAAGCGAGCTGTTCCTTCATGTAGTCGTGCGACTGGCCGTTGGTATTGGCCTGGCTGCGGTCGAGGCGGAACGGATTGATACCGCTGCCTGCGGAGGCCGCGTTGTTCGCCGTGTTCAGGAAGTTCGGGTTGCTCGCCAGAAGCGAATTCTGATTCAGATTGTTGATCTGGGCCGGCGTGTTCGCCGCCGTGAACGCCGGTTCACCGACCGGGTTCTGCGCGTTCGGATAGGTGCCGAAGTAGTGATCGAAAGAACGATTCTCACCGAAGATCACGACGAGGTGCTTGATCGGCGTTGCCGTGGCCAACGCGTCCTGGGCGGATACGGTAGCAGCCGGTGCGGAGGCCGGCGCGGATGCAGTCGAAGGAGAGCTGACGCTGCTGTTTCCGCATGCGCTCAGCACGAACAGTGCGGCGGCAAACGGAATGGGCAAAAGGGCTTTACGAAACATTTTTTGGTGGCTCCACATTCGCGGTCCAGCCCTTCCATCGATAGGTATGAACGGTGCTGGAAATTGTTGTTAGAAGCGTAACGGCCGACGCCATTGATTGCAGCCCGGGCATTGGACCATCAAAAAATGAAAGTTTTCGGGCAATACGCCGACTATTGCCTTTCGTGAACCCGACTGTATTCGTGCTTTTTTGCCAATAGCGCGACGGATTTCTTCCGCTGCTGCGTTCAAGTAGAAACGGGGCCGTCCTGGGCGCCGACTTGTTCCAGCTTTGAAGGGAGAAATCGACATGAACACCAACCGCATCGCTCGTCTGCTCGGTTCCACGCTGAGCGCCGCGCTGTGCTGCGCGGCCACGCTGACGGCCGCGCCCGCCTCCGCACAAGTGATGATCGCGCCGATGGCACCGCCGCCGCCGCGCGTCGAAGTCGTGCCCGCGCCACGGGACGGCTATGTGTGGGATCAGGGCCGCTGGCGCTGGGAGCACGGCCGCTATGCGTGGGTGCCGGGCCACTGGCAGCCGGTGCGCGTCGGCTATCACTGGGTGCCCGGGCATTGGGCGCAACGTGGGCCGCACTGGCGCTGGATCGAAGGACATTGGGCTTGAACGAGTCTTGCGATGAAAACACTCGTGATGATTCTGCTGGCGGCCTCGCTCGCCGGCTGTGTGGTCTATCCGGCACGCCCGGCCTATTACCGGCCGGCGGTCGTCGTATATTGACCGCGTACGTGATACCTGGCCGGATAGCGGCGTAGCGGCACGACAACATAACGACACGACAGCTGAAGGAGCGGCGGCAAGTGAACGACGTTGATCCCGTGATGCGGTCCTCACGCGAAAGCGCGCGCGTGATGTCGCGACCGAGCCGCACGCCTTGAGCGACGCACCACCCGATCCGGACGCCGAGCTGATCGCGCGGGTGGGCCGCGCGGAGCCCGGCGCGGTCCGCTCGCTGGTCGCGTGCAAGCTGCCGCGGCTACTTGCGCTCGCCACGCGCATGCTCGGCGATCGCATGGAAGCGGAGGACGTCGCGCAGGAGGTCTTCGTGCGAATCTGGAAACAGGCGGCCCGCTGGCGTGAAGGCGAAGCGAAGTTCGATACGTGGATGCATCGGGTCGCGCTCAATCTTTGCTATGACCGTCTGCGCGGCCAGCGCGAAGACCCGAGCGACGAACTGCCCGATTCGGCCGATCCCGCCGCGCCGCCCGACGCGCGGCTCGAAGCACGTGCCGACCACGCGCGCGTGCGCGCGGCGCTCGCCGCGCTGCCGGCGCGACAGCGCGAGGCACTCGTGCTGACCTACTACCAGGAGATGTCGAACCTCGACGCTGCCGCCTTGATGGGCGTCAGCGTCGATGCGCTGGAGAGTCTGCTGAGCCGCGCGCGCCGCGGTTTGCGCGCTCAACTGGCCGGCAGCGGCCTTAGCAAGGACAAGTCATGACGCCCGAAAGATTCCATCAGATCGTTGCAGCGTACGGCGCCGACGCGCGCCGCTGGCCGGAGCGCGAACGCGAAGCCGCGCAGGCGTGGGCGCGCGCGCATCGCGACGAAGCCGATGCGGCGTTGAGCGACGCGGCCAGCCTCGACGCGTGGCTCGCCGCCGACGAGCTCGAGCCGCCGAGCCTCGAACTGCAGCGTCGCATCATCGACCGCGCGCCGTCGCGACGCCGAGCCGCGCGCTGGCGTTTGTGGTGGTCGGGCGCGGCGGTGGCAGGTGTCGGGCTGCTCGGCGGCGTGGCGGGGGCGTTCGCGGTGTCGTTCTTCGTGCTGACCGGGAACGCGCCGGTCGTGCATGAATCCTCGTATCTGACTTCGAGCTTCGGCGGCAGCTCCGCCGATTGGAGCGGCGAATGAACGGGCGCTCGTGGAAATTTGCGCTGCTGGGCTCGGCGGTGCTCAACGTGTTTCTGCTCGGCGCGATCGCCGGCGGCGCGTATCAATGGTTCGCCGCGCACGGTGCGAATCCGCCGGCGGCGGCGCAGGACCGGCGCGCGCTGCGGTTCGCCGCCGAGCCGCTGTCGGCGCAGCAGCGGCAGGCGTTTATCGACGGCCTGAAGAGCGCGCGGCGCGAAGGCCGCCAATATGCGCGCGACGCTCGCGAAGGGCGTCGTGAGGTGCTGCGTCTGCTGGCCGCGCCGAAGTTCGATCGCGCCGCACTCGATGCCGCGCTCGCGCGCACGCGCGCGGCCGACGTCAGCCTGCGCGCGATGGTCGAAGCGAGCGTCGCCGATTTCGCGGCGACGCTGACGCCCGAGGAGCGCGTCGAATTCGCCGAGAGTTTGAAGTTGCGCGGGCAATGGCGCGAAGCGCAGCCGGCGCCGAACGCGAAAAAACCGGCGGCGAATGCCGCATCGAGCGAATAAAAAATGCGCGCGATGGCGACGGATTTCAGCGTGTCGTCCGTTTAACGGACATGCAGGTGTCCTACCTGCCACGAGGATCGTATGGCCAACTCACCGAACCTGAATGCCGCGGCGATCGCACTGAACCGCTTCGGCCTCGGCGCGCGCGCCGACGACACGCCGCCCGCCGATCCGAAGGGCTGGCTGCTCGCGCAGTTCGAGCAATATCAGCCGCGGCCCGACGCGTGGGCGAACCAACCCGATTCGATCGCATTGTCGACGCAGCTCGTGCAGCAGCGCATGCAGATGGAGCAGCAGTCGAAACAGAAAGCGGGTGAGGAGACCAACCCGAGCCAGAATGCGAACCACACCGCAGCACCCAGCCAGACCGACGCGCAAGCCGCCAGGCAAGCCGAAAGAAAAGCACTGCGCGTCGAAATCCTCGACATGTACCGCTCGTCGGTCAATGCGCGCGTCGCAAGCGCGCTGACCACGCAGACGCCGTTCATCGAACGCCTCGTGCATTTCTGGGCGAATCACTTCGCGGTGTCGACCGAAAAGCCCGGCGTCGCGGCGCTCGCCGGGTCGTTCGAAGCGGAGGCGATTCGCCCGCACGTGCTCGGCCGTTTCGAGGACATGCTGGTGGCCGTCGAGCGTCATCCGGCCATGCAGCTATTCCTCGACCAGACCCGCTCGGTCGGTCCCCGACAGCATGGCCGCGCTGCGCGCCGCGCAGCGCAATCCGGACAACAAACGTGGACTCAACGAGAACCTCGCGCGCGAGATCATGGAGCTGCATACGCTCGGCGTGCGCAGCGGCTATAGCCAGGACGACGTGACCGAGTTCGCGCGTGCGCTGACCGGCTGGAGTCTCGTCGGCAATCCGGGGAACGGCGGCGCCAATGCGAACCGGCGCGCGCTGGAACAGAACGGCGAACCCGGCAGCTTCGTGTTTCGTCCCGCGCTGCACGAGCCCGGCTCGTGCACGATCATGGGACGCCGCTACGACGAAGCCGGCGAACAGCAGGCGCTCGCGATCCTGCACGACCTCGCGCACGCACCGGCCACCGCGCAGCATATCGGCACGAAGCTCGCGCGCCATTTCGTCGCCGACAATCCGCCACCTGGCGTCGGCGAACGTCTGGCCGATGCGTTCGCGCGCAGCGACGGCGATCTGCCGACCGTCTATCGCGCGTTGATCGATACGCCGCAAGCGTGGTCGCCGGCCGCGGTGAAGTTCAAGACGCCGTGGGAGTGGACCATCTCGTCGATGCGCGGACTCGGCTGGCACGAGCCCGGCAATCTGCAGAGCGCGCCGATCCTCACGCAGCTTGGCCAGCCGGTGTGGCGGCCCGGTTCACCCGCCGGCTACGACGATATCGCCGCGAGCTGGGCCGCGCCCGATGCGCTCGTGCGTCGCGTCGAAGTCGCGCAACGTTTCGCCGCGCGCGTGGGTGACCGGCTCGATGCGCGCTCGCTCGGCCAGACCTTGCTGGCTGGCTCGCTCAGCGAGCCGACGGCCACGGCGGTGTCGCGCGCGGAAAGCGCATCGACGGCGATCGCGCTGCTGCTCGTATCGCCCGATTTTCAACGGAGATGAACGCCATGCTGTCACGCCGTCAGTTTCTGAGCGTCGCCGCCGCCGGTGCCGGCGCACTGCTCGTGTCGCCGCGGATTGCGTTCGCGCATGTCGCGACCGACCGCCGCTTCGTGTTCGTGATCCAGCGTGGCGCGGCCGACGGGCTGAACATCGTCGTGCCGTACGCGGACCCCGCGTATGCGACGCTGCGCGGGCCGCTCGCGATCGATGCGTCGAACGCGCCGCATCTGGACGGCACGTTCGCGCTGCATCCGGCGCTCGCGCAGATGGCGAAGCTGTACGCGCAGCGCGAGGCGTTGTTCGTGCACGCGGTCGCCTCGCCGTATCGCGACCGCTCGCATTTCGACGGACAGAACGTGCTGGAAACCGGCGGCACGTCGCCGTATCAGACGAAGGACGGCTGGCTCAACCGGCTCGCCGCGCAACTGCCCGCCACCCGCGAAAACGCGATCGCGTTCGCGCCGACCGTGCCGATGGCGCTGCGCGGGCCCGCGGCGGTGACGTCGTATGCACCGTCGGCCTTGCCGCAGGCGCCCGATGATCTGCTCGCGCGCGTGTCGCAACTGTACGAGCAGGACGCGCAGCTGCGTGCGCTGTGGGAATCGGCGATGGCGGCGCGCGGCCTTGCGGGCGACGCTGGCGCGCGCCAGGACCCGGCGAGCCTCGGCAAGCTCGCGGCCAGTTTTCTGGCGCGCGACGACGGTCCGCGCATCGCGATGATCGAGACCGGCGGGTGGGACACGCACAGCGCGCAGAACGCGCGGCTCGCGAATCAACTGAAGGCACTCGACACGATGCTCGCGGCGTTGCGCGATGGCATGGGTTCATCGTGGAGCAAGACCACGGTGCTGGTCGCGACGGAGTTCGGCAGGACCGCCGCCGCGAACGGCACGGGCGGCACCGATCACGGCACCGGCTCGGTCGCGATGGTGGTGGGCGGGTCGGTGCAGGGCGGACGCGTGATTGCCGATTGGCCGGGCCTCGCGCCGCATCAGCTGTATCAGTCGCGCGACCTGAAGCCGACCGCCTCGCTCGATGCGTTGATCGCCGACACCGCGAGTGAAAGTCTCGGGCTCGATCCCGAACGGACGGCGGCAGCGCTGTTTGGCCGGACCATGGCGGGCAGACCGATGACGGGCGTCGTGCGGGCGTGACGCGTCGATCGCACAACGGCGTGCAATGACGATGGCACGCAGGCGTGATGGGCGATCGAGGATTCCGTGGGCGAGCGACCTGCGATCGCGGCGGACGGGGGTTCGCGTCGCATCGGCATGGCGAATCGCGTGAGCCGACGCTGACTGCTTTGCTCGACGCGTTGATCGTCGGTGCAGCGAGCGAAAGTATTGCGCTCGATCCGGAGCGCACCGCGGCCGCGCTATTCGGCCGGACGATCGCGGCCGGGCCGTTGGCGAGGCTGGGGCAGGGCAGGTGAAGCGGCGGGCGTCGCGTGAACCGAGCGCTCGCCGACGCGATGATAGCGGCGGCCGTAGTAGATCAGCGCATCGCCCGCGCCCTGCGTGCGCGCGGCTTTCACCGCGCAGAAGAACACCGTGTGCGTGCCGACTTCGGTCACCGACTCGATCTCGCAGTCGAGCGACGCGAGCGCGTCCTGCAACACCGGCGCGCCGGTTGCGAGGTCGTCCCATTGCGCGGCGGCGAAGCGCTCTTCGATCGCGAGCGCGCTCGTGGCGAAGTGCGCGGCAAGCGCCTGCTGCTCGGCGCTCAGCACGTTCACGCAGAGCTTGCCGTTGCTGCGAAACGCCGCGTTGTTGCGGCTGCTGCGGTTGATGCAAACGAGCAGGGTGGGCGGCTCGTCGGTGACGCCGCAGACCGCCGACGCGGTGCAGCCCGCAAGGCCGGCTTCGCCGTCGCTGGTAATGATGTTGACGGCCGCGCCAAGCCCGGCCATCGCGTCGCGGAACGTGCTCTTGTCAAGCATGGGGACCTCTGCTGGAAGTCGGGGTTCGCCAAAACAACGGTGGTCGAGTTAGCCGCGAGGCTCGTCGTCCGGCGCCGCCGCGCAAGCCGGCGAACGGAAGCGCGCCGCCGTGTGGCTCGCAGGCAGCCGCGCGTGGCCGAACAGCTTTTCGCGCAGCGTGCCGTCACGATACGCGCGCTTGTACGCGCCACGCTCCTGCAGCAGCGGCACGACCAGTTCGATGAAATCGTCGAAGCACTCGGGCACGACGGTGCGCGACAGATTGAAGCCATCGACGCCGGTTTGCTCGGTCCACGCGATCAGATCGTCGGCGATTTTGTCGGCCGAACCGACGAGCGGCTGCTGGCGGCTGCCGAGCACCATCTGTTCGAGCAGCTTGCGCTTCGTCCATTGCGGACCGGCCGCGCGCGTCATCGCTTCGACGTTCGACACGATCGCCTGGCTCTTGCCCGTTTCGATCGGCTCGTCGAGGTCGTAGCGCGCGAAGTCGATGCCAAGCGACGCGGCCGCATGCACCAGCGCCGCCTCCGAGCTCACATAGCGGCGGTACTCCTCGAATTTCTCCCGCGCTTCCTGATCGGTGCGGCCCGTGATCACGGTCTGGCCGAGCAGTACCTTGATGTCGTCGGCGCGGCGGCCGCCGGCCACCGCGTGCGCGCGGATGTCGTCGACGATCGTCTTGACCGCCGGCTTCGCCTGGCCGTTGACGAACACACACTCCGCGTGTGCCGCCGCGAACTGTTTGCCGCGCGCGGACGAACCGGCCTGATACAGCACCGGCGTGCGCTGCGGCGACGGCTCCGCGAGGTGCATCGCATCGACGCGGTACTGCTTGCCGTGGTGATGGATCACGTGGACTTTCGACGCGTCCGCATAGACGCCGCGCGCCTTGTCGCGCAGCACCGCGCCGTCTTCCCAGCTGCATTCCCACAGCTTGTACACGAGCTCCATGTACTCGTCAGCGAGATCGTAGCGGTCGTCGTGTGCCATCTGGCCGCTCAGGCCGATCGCGCGCGATGCGCTGTCCAGATAGCCGGTCACGATGTTCCAGCCGACCCGGCCGCGCGTCAGATGATCGAGCGTCGACATGCGGCGCGCGAACAGAAACGGCTGCTCGACCGACAGATTCGAGGTGACGCCGAACGACAGATGCCGCGTGAGCGCGGCCATCGCCGGAATCAGCAGCGTCGGATCGTTGACCGGCACCTGCACGGCGCCGCCGATTGCCGCGTCCGGGCTGCCGCCGTAGACGTCGTACACGCCGACCACGTCCGCGAAAAAGATGCCGTCGAACAGGCCCGCTTCGAGCTTGCGCGCGTAGTCGGTCCAGTACTGCAGATCCGTGTAGCGCGTGGACTGATCGCGCGGATGGGTCCACAGCCCTTGCTGGATGTGGCCTACGCAGTTCATGTCGAACGCGTTGAGAACGATTTCCTTCGGCATGGTGTGTTCCTGCTGACGAGCGGGTTCGGGCGATGGCGTGGTGTTTAATATAGTGGACGAAAAATCACTATGCAAGACATGGTTGGCTGGCTGTGCCGGTTGCGGTGGTCGTAGCGGCCTGAACTGGTCTGCGCTGATCCTGGCGCTGCTGCGTCAAAGGTAATCAGCCTGGCGTAGGCCGTGCCGGGGCAGCAAGCCCGCCAACGCAACCGGCATGGCACGGGAGGTGAAGGCATTGCGAGTCTCGACTCAATCGCTTATCGTCTCGATGAGTTTCGATAAGAAAGGATGCCCATGCGACCGTCCGTTGTTCTCGACATGAAGCGCAGCGTAGTGCGCGAAGCGACGAGTCGCTTCCGCGCAGCGAACCCGCGCGTGTTCGGCTCGGTGCTGCACGGCACCGACCGGGACGGCAGCGACCTCGATCTGCTGGTCGATGCGCTGCCAGGGGCGACGCTGTTCGACCTGGGGGGGTTGCAGGATGAACTGGAAGCGCTACTCGGCGTCCACGTCGATCTGCTGACCCCGGCCGACCTGTCGCAGAAGTTCCGGGCCAAGGTGCTTGCGCAGGCGCAGCCGGTATGAACGAGAACCGCTTGCCGGACTACCTCGACCACATGCAGCAAGCCGCAACCGATGCTTGCAGTGCAAACGGCGCTACCAGAGCTACTGAAACAACTGCCTGCTGCGTGCCAGGATGCCGAAGATGAAGACCGCAAGGACGATGGAATGAAGCAATGACCGAGCGGATGGAGTTAACGGAACTGAAGGCAACTATCTCGACCGCCGGCGGCAACGAACTCGTCAATGGGCACTGTCACGCCACGATGATCGGCTACCCCCGTGTCTCGACGCAGGATCAGAACCTTCCGTTGCAACAAGAGGCCTTCCAAAGCCGGTTGTCGGAAGGTCTTTGAGGATAATTCCCCCCACTTGCGCAACGACAACCCGCCATGTCCGAAACTTCCGCCATCGATCTGACCCAGGCGATCTCCGCGCGCGTGAAGACCGAGCGCGAGGCGCGCAACTGGTCGCTCGCCGAGCTGGCCGAGCGCTCGGGTGTATCGAAGGCGATGATCAGCAAGGTCGAGCGTGGCGAGGCGAGTCCGACCGCGATGGTGCTCGGGCGGCTGTCGGGCGCGTTCGGGCTGACGCTGTCCACGTTGCTCGCACTCGCCGAGCAGACCGGCGAGCGGCTCGTGCGTCATGCGGACCAGCCGCTGTGGGAGGACCCCGAAACCGGCTATACGCGGCGGCGTATTTCGCCGCCGACCGGCGGCGTGCTGGAACTGCTCGAAATCGAATTGCCGACTGGGGTGAGGGTGCCTTATCCGTCGGATGCGTTCGTGTTTCAGCATCAGCAGATCTGGGTCACGCAAGGGGTGCTGACGTTTCGCGAGGGCGCGCTCACGCACCGGCTCGAAGCGGGGGATTGTTTGCAACTCGGTGCGCCGGTCGAATGCGAGTTCTTCAATGCGGGCACCGAGGTGTGCAGATACGTGGTGGGGTTGGTGCGGCGCTGAGTTTCGTCCAGCTTGTGCTCAGCTCCCGCCACTCCCGCGGGATGGCAGGTTCAGGGTGAGTCTGTTGGTCACCGAGGCCACGCCCGGCACGCCTTTCGCAACATCGCCGGCCTGCTGGATCATGTCGCCCTGAGGCACCGAGCCGGTCAACGTCACCGCGCCGCCGCGCGCCCGCACGAACACGTTCGATACATTGAAGCCGCGGCGCTTTACCGAGCGCGCGCCGCACGTCGCGGCCGAGCTTGCGATCCGCCGCACGCGTCGACGGGGCGGTCGTGGCCGGCGCGGCTGCCGTGGCGGCGGGCGCCTGCGCGTCGCTCGCCTGGGCATAGGCGCTGGATGCGGTTGCCACGCACAATGCAATACCGAGCACCTTCAAAAGATTGACTGTTTTCACGGTTTCACCTCCTCGATAAGATGATGTCGCTTCGCTGCATGTTAGAAACGCCGCGCTTTGTCGAGCAGGTCTGGACTCTGGGAAGCGTCTGTCTTGTAGAGGAGTGGTGGTGTTGGCGCTTCCGGCGCGGTTAAAAGATACTCCTGACGGCGCGGACATGCCAAAAAACTGAATCGCGGAAGGAAGTGCGTGCGCCTTGATTCCAGCACGGTGAGACACAGGCACCGGCATACGACGCAGCGGACTATAAGCGCGGGCGTGCGGCGGCTAGTTTGTCCCAGAACGATGGAGGTAACGAAATACTCGAATCTCCTTCACCGCCATCTCCGCGGGAAAATTCGACGGACGGACCGAGATAACGGGGCAGCGAATACGGATTCAGCGAGTATCGCAGACCCGTTGACCAGAAAAGATCGGGGACAGGCGTGCTGAACGTGCGCTGTGCAAGCAGCTTTCCAGTCTTGGCATCGAATAGCCGGCCGACATATACGAAGCGACAGTCCGAGTAGATGATGAAATCGATCCGCGCCACTATTGTTCACGAGTCAATCTCAACAAAACCCGGAGAATTCTGAAAGCGAGGCCGCCGGGGGTCGTCCACGCTCCCGACCCGCATCCCGCTATTTGGCAGTAAGCTCCCGTTGACGGGTTCGCGTGGAGGCTGCGCGACCCGGCGTGTGGTTCACGATTCGCAGCCGCAATTCGTACGTTATTGCCAATTTTTTCAGGGGATATCAGTGATGAAAAGCTTCGCCATTAAACGAATCATGCTGGGCGTTTCGGCCGTCGCACTGATGGCCGGTACGATTCCGCTCGCGCTCGCGCAGGGCTCGACGGATGCCGCAGCCCAGGAAGGCGCGACGACGACCACCCCAAAGCCGACCAAGGCCGAGCGCAAGGCAGAGCGCAAACAGGCTCGCGCGAAAAAGAACGCCGAGTTGAAGAAACTCGAAGACGCGGGCTACCAGCCGGCGCAGAACGATCCGAACTATCCGGACAAGCTGCAGGCAGCCCAGAAGAAGGCCGGCGTTGGTGTGCCTGCCAGCCAGTAACGGACAGGCGGACGCCCGGCGTGGCATTCATCGTTGATGAGGCGCCGGGCAGTTGCGAGGCGCGATCATGGCAACGAAACATGAAGTGAAACGCTACAAGGCGAATCTCTCCGACGAACTGCACAGCGCCGCCCTCTATGAGACGCTCGCGCAGGTCGAGAAAGATGAGACCCGCAAGCAGGTCTATCAGGATCTCGCGCAATCCGAACACAGCCACGCGCAAGTGTGGGCCGACAAGCTCAGAGCCAATGGCATCGAACCCAAGGGCCGTGGCCATGCGGTCAAGACGCGTCTGATGAAGGGGCTCGTGCGCGTGTGCGGCGCGGACTTCGTGCTGCCGACGCTCGCCGCAGCCGAATACGCGGACCGCAACAAATATCAAGGCCAACGCGACGCGGGCCACATGTCGGCCGACGAACATCATCACGCGGCCGTGGTGCAGACGCTCGCGAGCACCGGCAATGCCAACCTGTCGTCCGGCGCGCGCATTGCCGCGGCCGAGTCGTGGCACAAGGGCGCCGCGTCGGGCAACGATCTGCGCGCGGCGGTTCTCGGCGCGAACGATGGCCTCGTGTCCAACTTCTGCCTGATCATGGGCGTCGCCGGCGCGGGCACCGGCAACAAGGCGATCCTGTTGACCGGCCTCGCCGGGCTGATCGCCGGTGCCTGTTCGATGGCGCTCGGCGAATGGCTGTCGGTCACCAATGCGCGCGAACTCGCGAGCACGCAGATCGCCAAGGAAGCCGAGGAGATCGAAGAACAGCCCGAAGCGGAGGAGCACGAACTCGCGCTGATCTACCGCGCGAAAGGGCTCGACGCGAGCGAGGCGAAACGCGTGGCCTCGCAGATGATGCGCGACAAGGACAAGGCGCTCGACACCCTCACGCGCGAGGAGCTCGGTCTCGATCCGGCGGAACTGGGCGGCAATCCGTGGTCGGCGGCGGGTGTGTCGTTCTGCTTGTTCTCGCTCGGCGCGATTTTCCCGGTGATGCCGTTCCTGTGGACGCGCGGCGTCAGCGCAATCGTGCAGTGCGTCGTGCTGAGCATGCTGGCGCTCGCGTCGATCGGCGTGTTCACGTCGTTGTTCAATGGACGCAGCGCGGGGTTTTCGGCGCTGCGCCAGATCGTCATCGGGCTCATCGCGGCAGGGTTCACGTTCGGCGTCGGGCGCTTGCTGGGCGTGTCGATTTCCTGAACCCGGCGCCTCTCAGGCGCCTCGCGCTCGCCGCCGTCCGGGAGCGCCGCTTGCTATGTCGCGACACGCTCCGCGCGCGGGCCAACCCGCGTCAATCCTTTCTCCCACAAGGGTTTGCTCGCCGCGCCGAGCGTCCACGGCATGGCCGGGTGTCGCATTTCCTCATGTGGTTGTCGGAATTAGTCGGTTAGCCGCACTTTTTTCTGGCAACTATGTAGGCACAGCGCGGACGGACGTCCGCAAGCGAGGAGAGCACTCGATGAATTCCCCCAAGGTCGTGGTCGAAGGGCTGTGCAAGGTGTTCGGCAGCAACCCGAAACAGGCGCTCGCGATGCTGGCCGGCGGCGCCACGAAAGAAGAGGTGTTTGCCCGCACCGGTCAGATCGTCGGCGTCCACAACGCGTCGTTCGAGGTTCGCGAGGGCGAGATCTTCGTGCTGATGGGCCTGTCCGGCTCGGGCAAGTCGACGCTGATTCGCCTGATCAATCGGCTCGTCGAGCCCAGCGCCGGCAAGGTGCTGATCGACGGCCGCGATGTCGCGGGCGTGCCGCGCGCCGAGCTGACCGCGTTGCGCCGCAAGGACATGAGCATGGTGTTCCAGTCCTTCGCGCTGATGCCGCAGCGCAGCGTGCTGGCCAACGCCGCGTTCGGGCTTGAGGTGGCGGGCGTCGGCCGTAAGGAGCGCGAGGCGCGGGCGCTGACGGTGCTCGAACAGGTCGGCCTTGCACCGTTCGCGCAGAAACTGCCGGCCGAGTTGTCGGGCGGCATGCAGCAGCGCGTCGGGCTCGCGCGCGCGCTCGCGGTCAACCCGTCGCTGATGATCATGGACGAGGCGTTCTCCGCGCTCGATCCGCTCAAGCGCAAGGAGATGCAGAACGTGCTGCTCGATCTGCAACGCGAGCAGCAGCGCACGATCCTGTTCGTGTCGCACGATCTGGAGGAGGCGATGCGCATCGGCACGCGCATCGCGATCATGGAAGGCGGCCGTGTCGTGCAGATCGGCACGCCGCGCGAAATCATCAAGAATCCGGCCGACGACTACGTGCGAGCGTTCTTCGAAGGCATCGACACGAGCCGCTATCTGACGGCCGGAGATCTGATGCAGACCGACGACGTGCCGCTGATGCACGCGCCGCAGATCGACGCGTCGAGCGTCGCCGCGACGCTCGACGGCAGCGCCGACTACGCGTTCGTGCTCGATAGCGAGCGCCGGATTCGCGGCTTCGTGTGCCGCGATGCGACGGGCAGCGCGTCGCCGCAGCTCAACCAGATCGAATGCATCCGCCGCAGCGCGCCGCTCGACGACGTGGTCGCGCGCGTGGTGGCGAGCCGCGCGCCGCTGCCGGTCGTCGAAGCGGACGGTTCCTACTGCGGTTCGGTCAACAAGACGAACGTGCTGAACGTTCTCACGCGCCATCGAGGTTCTCATGTCTGAAGTCATTCCAGTTGGCGCGTGGGTCGATCACGGCGTTCACTACCTGCTCGATCACGACGCGCAGACCTTCGACACGATCGGCAAGGTCATCGAGAGTTTCGCCGCGGCGGTCGAGCACGGTTTGCAGGCCGTGCCGATGTGGGCGCTGATGGCGTTTTTCGTCGGCATCGGCTTGTGGCGCGTCGGCTGGCGCTTCGCGCTGTTCACGCTGGCGGCGCTGCTGCTGATCTACGGCACCGGCTTCTGGGATCAGATGGTGATCACGCTCGGCCTCACGCTGTCATCGACGGTGATCAGTCTCGTGCTCGGCGTGCCGCTCGGCATCTGGATGGCGAAGAGCCGCGCCGTCGAAATGATCGTGCGCCCGGTGCTCGATCTGATGCAGACGATGCCCGCGTTCGTCTACCTGATCCCGGCCGCGATGCTGTTCGGTCTCGGCCGCGTGCCGGGCATCCTGTCGACGGTGATCTTCGCGATGCCGCCCGCGGTGCGTCTGACCGCGCTCGGCATCAAGCACGTGAATCGCGAAATCGTCGAAGCGGGACAGGCGTTCGGCTGCACGCCGTGGCAACTGCTGTACAAGGTGCAGTTTCCGAACGCGCTGCCGTCGATCATGACCGGCGTGAACCAGACCATCATGATGGCGCTGTCGATGGTGATCATCGCGTCGATGGTCGGTGCGGGCGGCCTCGGTAACGACGTGCTCGCGAGCATCCAGCGGCTCGATATCGGACTCGGCTTCGAAAGCGGGATGTCGGTCGTGATGCTGGCGATCATTCTGGACCGCATCACCGAGAGCTTCGGCCGGGCGCCGGGCAAGGTACGCGCGCCCCTGTTCGCCGGTTTGCGCAATGCGATGAAAGTGCGCCGCGAGCCGGCGGCGCAACACGGTTGATGGCCTGATTCGATACGTCCATGAAGCGCGACGCAATCGCCTCCGCCGAAGCCGATGCGCGGCTGTGCGCCGTCGCGCACGTCGGCTTCCTGACGCTGCCGAACTTCTCGATGATCGCGTTCACGAGCGCGGTCGAGGTGCTGCGCATGGCGAACTACGTGGGCCGCGCGCAGCACTACCGGTGGTCCGTGATCACGCCGGACGGCGAACCGGCGCGCGCGAGCAACGGCATCACGGTGAAACCGACCACCACGCTCGCCGAGGCCGGCATGCCGGACCTGCTGTTCGTGTGCGCGGGCTGGCACGTGCGCGAGTATGTGAACGACGCGGTAATCGCGCTGCTGCGCGAGGCGGCCGCGCACCGCGTGCCGCTCGGCGGCATCTGCACGGGTCCGTATGCGCTGCTCGCGGCCGGGCTGCTCGACGGCTATCGCGCGACCGTGCATTGGGAGGACATGTCGCCGTTGCACCAGCGCTATCCGCATGTGCATTTCGACGACGAACTGTTCGTGATCGACCGCGACCGGCTGACCTGCACCGGCGGAACCGCGCCGCTCGATCTGATGCTGCATCTGGTGGGCATGCGGCTGGGGGCCTCGGTGGCCGCGCAGGTGTCCGAGCAATTCATCGTCGAGCGGATTCGCGGCTCGACCGATTACCAGCACATTCCGGTCGACGCGCGGGTCGGCCTGTCGCGCACCGAACTGATCGAAGTGGTGCGGCTGATGGAAGCGAACATCGAGGAGCCGCTATCGCTCGATGAACTCGCCCGGCTCGTCAACCTGTCGCAGCGTCATTTGCAACGGATGTTCAAGCTATTCCTGAACGTGTCGCCGACGCATTACTACCTGAGCTTGCGGCTGCGCCGCGCGCGCGATCTGCTGCGCAATACCGATGCGTCGATCGCGCGCGTGACCACGGTGTGCGGTTTTCATTCTCCGTGTCATTTCAGCAAGGCCTATCGCGCGCAGTTCGGACATGCGCCGAGCGTCGAGCGGCGCATGCCGGAGTAGCGGGTGCCGCGGCCTCGCATGCCGCGCGGATTCAGATCGCCTGCGCGCGGCCCGGAAACGTTTCGTCGTAGCACGAGCCGTCGTCGGCTTGCTCCGCCGTGCCGCGCTGCTCGCGATACATCATCGGCGGCACGCCGAACTGTTTGCGAAATTCCCGTCCCAGGTGCGAGGCGTCCGAAAAACCGCAGCTCGACGCGATATCGGCGACGGTTTTGTCTGAGCTCGTCAACAACCACGCGGCGGTGCGCAGGCGCACCTGCTTCGCGTAGGCTTGCGGCGCCTTGCCGGTCTGCGCCTTGAACAGCCGTTCGAGCTGACGCGGCGACAGATCGAGCTTGCCCGCCAGTTCGTCGAGCGGCAGCGCGCGGCCCACGTGCTGCTCCATCAGCAGGATCGCGCGCTTGACCTTTGGATGCGAGGCCGGCGCGAGACCGGGGGGATGCGGCTGCGGCGCGTTGCCTTTCTGCAGGTCGTCGACGAGCAGGATGCGCAGCGCCTTCTGCACCGTGGCGGTTTCGAAATGACGCAGCAGGATCGCGGCGGCGACGTCGATCGACGCGCGGCCGCCGGAACAGGTGATGCGCCGCCGGTCGATCACGAACAGCCGGTCGGCGACCAGCATCTGTTCGTCGACCGACGGAAACCGCTCGATGAAATCCCAGTAGTGAAACCAGCTCACGCAGATCCGATGGCCGTCGAGCACGCCCGCGCGCATCAGCGAGAACACGCCGGTGCACATGCCGACCAGCGTCGCGTCGCGGGCGGCGGCGCGGCGGATGAACGCGAGCGTCGCCTCGCTCGCGGCCGGCCCCGAGTGCAGCAGTCCGCCGACCACCACCACGTAGTCGAACTTCCCGGCGGTCTCGAAGGTTTCCCACGGCGTGATCTGGATGCCGCAACTCGCGCGCACCGGAGCCAGGGTTTCCCCGATCACGCTCCACGAACAGCGCACCGGCTTGCTGAAGTCGCCTTCGTCGGCGGACAGGCGCAGCAGGTCGACGAAACCCGCGAATGCGGTCAGCGTGAAGTTCGGCAGCAGGATGATGCCGAAGCGGATGCGCTGCTTCGTGGCTGTGTCGAGTGAGGGAGGGGCAAGCGTTTCAGCGGAATTCATGCGCGCGGCGGGTCGGTGAAAAGAACGGCGAAAGAGGAACGAACGTTGACCGAAACGGTGAAGCCGAGGATAGCACCACGGACCTTCAGCATTGCCGGCCGCAATCGGGGCGCCTGTCGCAAATGCGTCCCAAGTCATCGCAAATGCGCCGGAAGACCCGCCTGGCGGTTCACCTGACGACGCCATCCCATTGCGATGCCGTTTTTATTCTATCGATCCGGCCCGGCGTGCGGTGCAATAGACGCACATTCCATCCGGGCGCATGAGTCGAGTCGAAGCGCTTCCGGCCATCGCAACACGCAAGACACAACGCACAAGGCACGCCATGAACGTCAGCGTCTTCGATCTGTTCAAGATCGGCATCGGTCCATCCAGCTCGCACACGGTCGGGCCGATGATCGCCGCATGCCGCTTCGCATCGCACATCGAGGACGCGAATCTGCTCGGCTTCGTGCGGCGCGTCAGAGCCGAGCTGTTCGGCTCGCTCGGCGCGACCGGCAAGGGCCACGGCACCGACAAGGCGGTGCTGCTCGGCCTCGAAGGCAATCTGCCCGACCGGCTCGATCCTGAGCTGATCGAGCCGCGGCTGCGCGCGATCCGCGAGACCCGCCAGCTCGTGCTGCTCGGCAAGCATCCGGTCGCGTTCGACGAGCGCGAACATGTCGGCTTCTTGCGCAAGCTGATGCCGGGCGCGCCGGGCTCGGGCGTCGTGCATCCGAACGGCATGCGCTTCCAGGCCTTCGACGAGAACGGTCAACTGCTCGTCGAAAAAGAGTACTTCTCGATCGGCGGCGGCTTCGTCGTCAATCGCGACGGCGACCGCGTGAACGGCCGGCGCGCCAACGCGGAGGTGCCGTATCCGTTTCGCACCGGCGCCGATCTGATGCGCGTGTGCCGCGAAAGCGGCCTGTCCATCGCCGAAGTGACGTTGCGCAACGAATGCGCGACCCGGCCCGAGCACGACGTGCGCGAGGGCCTGCTGGCGATCTGGCGCACGATGGCCGCATGTGTCGAGCGCGGTTGCAAGGCGCGCGGCGAGTTGCCCGGCCCGATGCACGTGAAGCGTCGCGCGGCCGAGCTGTGCGAGCGCTTGCGCGCACGCTCGGAGGAATCGCTGCGCGACCCGCTGTCGATGCTCGACTGGGTCAACCTGTACGCGATGGCCGTCAACGAGGAGAACGCCGCGGGCGGCCGGGTCGTCACCGCGCCGACCAATGGCGCGGCCGGCGTGATCCCGGCAGTGCTGCACTACTACGTGAAATTCATGCATGCGGCGAACGACGCCGGCATCGTCGACTTCCTGCTGACCGCCGCGGCGATCGGCATCATCTACAAGGAAACGGCGTCGATCTCCGGCGCCGAGGTGGGCTGCCAGGGCGAAGTGGGCGTGGCCTGCTCGATGGCCGCCGCCGCGCTCGCGGCCGTGATGGGCGGCACGCCCACCCAGGTCGAGAACGCCGCCGAAATCGGCATGGAACACAACCTCGGCATGACCTGCGATCCGGTCGGCGGGTTGGTGCAGATTCCGTGCATCGAGCGCAACGCGATGGGCGCGATCAAGGCGATCAACGCGGCCCGCCTCGCGATGAAGGGCGACGGCAAGCACGTGGTGTCGCTCGACAGTGTGATCCGCACCATGCGCGAAACCGGCGCCGACATGAAGACGAAATACAAGGAGACGTCGCGCGGCGGACTGGCCGTGAACGTCATCGAGTGTTGAACCGCTACACCGCATCTGCAAAACCGCAAAGGACCGACGATGAGCCGCTATTCGATATTCAGCCTGCTACGCAACGGGATGTCGTATCACGAGAGCTGGGAGCGGCAATGGCGCAGCCCCGAGCCTAAACGTGAATACGACGTCGTGATCGTCGGCGGCGGCGGGCACGGTCTCGCGACCGCGTACTACCTCGCGAAGGAGCATGGCGTGCGCAATGTCGCGGTGCTCGAGAAGGGCTGGATCGGCGGCGGCAACACCGCGCGCAATACGACGATCGTGCGGTCGAACTACCTGTGGGACGAATCCGCCGCGCTCTACGAGAAGGCGATGAAGCTGTGGGAAGGGCTCGCGCAGGATCTGAACTACAACGTGATGTTCAGCCAGCGCGGCGTGATGAATCTCGCGCATACGCTGCAGGACGTGCGCGACACCGAACGCCGCGTCAACGCGAACCGCCTGAACGGCGTCGACGCCGAATTTCTCACGCCCGCGCAGATCAAGGAACTCGAGCCGACCATCAACCTGAACAGCCGCTACCCGGTGCTCGGCGCATCGATCCAGCGGCGCGGCGGCGTGGCCCGGCACGATGCGGTGGCGTGGGGCTTCGCGCGCGGCGCCGATCAGGCCGGCGTCGATATCGTGCAGAACTGCCAGGTCGTCGGCATTCGCCGCGACGGCAGCCAGGTGACGGGCGTCGACACGACGAAGGGTTTCATCAAGGCGAAGAAGGTCGCGGTGGTCGCGGCCGGCAACACGTCGACGCTCGCCGACATGGCCGGCGTGCGGCTGCCGCTCGAAAGCCATCCGTTGCAGGCGCTGGTGTCGGAGCCGATCAAGCCGGTCGTCAACACGGTCGTGATGTCGAATGCGGTCCACGCGTATATCAGCCAGTCCGACAAGGGCGATCTCGTGATCGGCGCGGGCGTCGATCAGTACACCGGGTTCGGGCAGCGCGGCAGCTTCCAGGTCATCGAGGGCACGCTCGAGGCGATCGTCGAGATGTTCCCCGTGTTTTCCCGCGTGCGGATGAACCGGCAGTGGGGCGGCATCGTCGATGTGTCGCCGGACGCGTGCCCGATCATCAGCAAGACCGATGTGAAGGGACTGTATTTCAACTGCGGCTGGGGGACGGGCGGCTTCAAGGCGACGCCCGGCTCGGGATGGGTCTATGCGCACACGATCGCGAAGGACGAACCCCATCCGTTGAACGCGCCGTTTTCGCTGGACCGGTTCTATACCGGTCATCTGATCGATGAGCATGGCGCTGCCGCCGTGGCCCACTAGTCGACAAGGAGACACAGATGCTGCTGATCGAATGCCCCTGGTGCGGTCCCCGCGCCGAAACCGAATTCTCGTGCGGCGGCGAGGCGGACATCGCCCGCCCGCTCGACACGGACAAGCTCACTGACAAGGAATGGGGCGACTACCTTTTCATGCGCAAGAACCCGCGCGGCGTGCATCGCGAGCAATGGTTCCACACGCAGGGCTGCCGCCGCTGGTTCAAGGCGCAGCGCGACACCGTCAGCTATGCGTTCCAGGGCTATCAGACGTTCGAGCGTCCGTTGCTGGCGCTGGACAGTACCGATACACAGGCAGCAAACGCACAGGTAAAGGCACAAGAGGGCAAAGCATCATGAGCCAGAAAGACCGACTCCCGACCGGCGGGCGCATCAATCGCGCGATCGCGCTGAGCTTCACGTTCAACGGCGTCGAGTATCAGGGTTATCAAGGCGATACGCTCGCGTCCGCATTGCTCGCGAACGGCATGCATTTCGTCGCGCGCAGCTGGAAATATCATCGGCCGCGCGGCATCGTGACCGCGGGCGTCGAGGAGCCGAACGCGGTCGTGCAACTGGAGACCGGCGCCTACACGGTGCCGAACGCGCGCGCCACCGAGGTCGAGTTGTACCAGGGGCTCGTCGCGAGCAGCGTGAACGCGAAACCGAGCATCGAGAAGGACCGCATGGCGATCAACCAGAAGATCGCGCGCTTCATTCCGGCGGGCTTCTACTACAAGACCTTCATGTGGCCGCGCAAACTCTGGCCGAAGTACGAGGAAGCGATTCGCGACGCGGCCGGCCTCGGCACCGCGCCGCGACAGCGCGACGCGGACCGCTACGACAAGTGCTTCGCGCATTGCGACGTGCTGGTGGTCGGCGGCGGCCCGACCGGGCTCGCGGCCGCGCACGCGGCGGCCTTGTCCGGCGCGCGCGTGACGCTCGTCGACGATCAGCCCGAGCTGGGCGGCTCGCTGCTGTCCTGCGGCGCGGAGATCGACGGCAAGCCCGCGCTGCGGTGGGTGCAGAAAATCGAGGACGAATTGCGGCAGTTGCCCGATGTGAAGATCCTGAGCCGCAGCACCGCGTTCGGCTATCAGGACCACAATCTCGTCACGGTCACGCAGCGTCTGACCGATCATCTGCCCGTGTCGCAGCGCAAGGGCACGCGCGAACTGCTGTGGAAGATCCGCGCGAAACGCGTGATTCTCGCGACCGGCGCGCATGAACGGCCGATCGTGTTCGGCAACAACGATCTGCCTGGCGTGATGCTCGCGTCGGCGGTGTCGAGCTATTTGCATCGGTATGCGGTACTGCCGGGTCGCAATGCGATCGTGTTCACGAACAACGACGACGGCTATCAATGCGCGCTCGACCTGAAGGCGGCCGGCGCGCAGGTGAGCGTCATCGATCCGCGCGCGGGCGAATCGAAGGGCACGCTGCCCGCGCTTGCGCGCCGCCATGGCATCAAGGTGCTGAACGGCACGGTCGTCACGGCGGCGCATGGCAAGCTGCGCGTCGCGTCGGTGTCGCTCGCCTCGTATGCGAAAGGGCAGATCACCGCTCAGCAGGGCCAACTGCCGTGCGATCTGCTCGCGATGTCGGGTGGCTGGAGCCCAGTGCTGCATCTGTTCGCGCAGTCGGGCGGCAAGGCCCATTGGCATGACGACAAGGCCTGCTTCGTGCCGGGCAAGGCGGTCCAGCCTGAGACCAGCGTCGGCGCCTGCGCGGGCGACTTCACGCTCGGCCAGGGCATCCGCTTCGCGCTCGACGCCGGCGTCGAAGCGGCGCGCGCGGCCGGGCACATCGTCGCGCGGCCAAAGCCGGTGCAGGTCGCCGAACTGAGCGAAACGAAGCTGGAACCGCTGTGGCTCGTCGGTGGACGCGAGTTGGCCACGCGCGGGCCCAAGCAGTTCGTCGACTTCCAGAACGACGTCGCGGCGGCCGATATCTTCCTCGCGGCGCGCGAAGGCTTCGAATCCGTCGAACACGTGAAGCGCTACACCGCGATGGGCTTCGGCACCGACCAGGGCAAGCTCGGCAACATCAACGGCATGGCGATTCTCGCCCAGGCGCTCGGTAAGACCATTCCCGAGACCGGCACGACGACGTTCCGGCCGAACTACACGCCGGTCACGTTCGGCACGTTCGCCGGCCGGGAATTGGGCGAATTGCTCGATCCGGTGCGCAAGACGGCGGTACACGAATGGCACGTGGAACACGGCGCGGCGTTCGAGGACGTCGGCAACTGGAAGCGTCCGTGGTATTACCCGAAAGCGGGCGAGGATCTGCACGCGGCGGTTGCGCGCGAAGCGCTCGCGGTGCGCACAAGCGTCGGCATCCTCGATGCGTCGACGCTAGGCAAGATCGATATTCAGGGCCCCGATTCCGCGAAACTGTTGAACTGGGTGTACACGAATCCGTGGACCAAGCTCGAAGTCGGCAAGTGCCGCTACGGCCTGATGCTCGACGAAAACGGCATGATCTTCGACGACGGCGTGACCGTGCGCCTCGCCGAGCAGCACTACATGATGACGACCACCACCGGCGGCGCGGCGCGTGTGCTCACGTGGCTCGAACGCTGGCTGCAAACCGAATGGCCCGACCTGCGCGTGCGGCTCGCGTCGGTCACCGATCACTGGGCAACTTTTGCGGTAGTCGGCCCGATGAGCCGCAAGGTGCTGCAAAAGGTCTGCGACGACATCGACTTCGCGAACGCGGCGTTTCCGTTCATGACGTATCGTGAAGGCACCGTCGCGGGCGCAGCGGCGCGCGTGATGCGCATCAGTTTCTCGGGCGAACTCGCGTATGAGGTGAACGTGCCGGCCAACGTCGGACGCGCGGTGTGGGAAGCGTTGATGGCCGCGGGCGCGGAGTTCGACATCACGCCGTACGGCACCGAGACGATGCACGTGCTGCGCGCGGAGAAGGGCTACATCATCGTCGGCCAGGATACGGACGGCTCGATGACGCCGCACGACCTCGGCATGGGCGGGCTCGTCGCGAAGTCGAAGGACTTTCTCGGCAAGCGCTCGCTCGCCCGCTCGGACACCGCGAAGGCGGGACGCAAGCAACTGGTCGGGCTGCTCGCGGAGGATGCGTCGTTCGTGATACCCGAGGGCTCGCAGATCGTCGCCGGTCCGTTCCAGGGCGACACCGCGCCGATGCTCGGGCACGTCACGTCGAGCTATTACAGCCCGATTCTGCAACGCTCGATCGCGATGGCGGTCGTCAAGGGCGGTCTCGACAAGATCGGCACGACCGTCACGATTCCGCTCGCGAGCGGCAAACAGATCGCGGCGAAGATCGCGAGTCCGGTGTTCTACGACAGCGAAGGAGCACGTCAACATGTGGAATGAAACAGGCGGGACGGTGTCCATCGTGGACCGCACGCTCGGGCGGCAAAACGGCGCGTGGCAGGAGTCGCCGCTGGTCGGTGCGGATGGGCTGCTGAAACAGCATCAGGCCAACGCGACCGCCGCGTTCCGGCTCGGCGAGCGGCCATTTTTCGAACTCGTGAACGTGCGCGGCGATACGCGCGACGCGGCGTTCATTCGCGCGGTGGAACAGGTGATCGGCTGCAAGCCGCCGGAGAAGCCGAACACCGTCGCGCGCGGCAACGGCTACGACATGGTCTGGCTCGGCCCGGACGAATGGCTCGTGCGTTCGGAGGCCGCGCACGATGCGACGCGCACGGCGCCGTTGCAGGCGAAGCTCGGCGCGGCGTTCGCGGGCGTGTTCGCATCGGCGGTCGATGTGGGCAGCGGCTATACGGTGCTTGAAATCACCGGCACGCGCACGCGCGACGTGCTCGCGCGCGGCTGTCCGCTCGATCTGCATCCCAAACTTTTCGGCCTGGGGCAGTGCGCGCAGAGCCACTATTTCAAGGCGTCGATCACGTTGCTGCCCACGGGCGCCGACAGTTTCGACATCGTCGTGCGTCGCAGTTTCGCGGATTACTTCGTCAGGATCATGCTCGACGCCGCCGAGCCGTTGATGTGCTGAGCGACGCGCGCTTCGCTTTGCTGATTTCGCCATGACGTCGGCACGCGCGGCCACCTCGCTCCTCACGGCACGCGCGTGCGATGAGCGCGATGCCGGCGCCGCGCTCGCGCTGCTCGATCAAAGTATCGCGCTGCGTCATCGGCGCATTGCGCTGATCCGCTATCTACTCGCGCGGGAGCTCGGTGCGCCGCTCGAAGCGCGGCATCATGCGTACGTCGAGAAAATCGCGGCTCGTCTGAGCGCGGATGCGCTCGCGCGGATCGCCGGCGCAGCGCGTGCGCGGCTGCGCCCGTAAGTCCACGCCGTATCAGGGCTTGCCGCCATCCAGCGCCGTCAGGATCTGATGCGCGGCGCTCACGCGCGCTTCGTTCGGGAAATTGCGATTGGCGAGCATCACGATACCGATGCGTTTTTGCGGCACGAACGCGACATACGCGCCGAAGCCGTTCGTCGATCCGGTCTTGTTGATCCAGACGTTCTGCTGCGGCGGCAGCGGCGGTTTGATTGCGGTCGACGGCGTCCCGTTGAGGACCATCTCCGGCGAATTGCCGGCCAGCAAGGTCGGCAACGCGACCGGATACGGGTACTGCTCCCAGATCAGATCCTGGGTCAGCACGCCGGACTGGAAGTAGCCGGTATGCGTGTCCGTGATCGCGCGCTGCCACTGACTGTCGAGCGGAATCAGATTCATGTTTGCCTGCACGTAACGCAGCATGTCGGCGGCGGTCGACTTCACCCCGTACGCTTCGGCGGAAATCACGCCGCCCGTCAGGCGGATCGGCGCACCGTCTTTCGCATAGCCCTGCGCGTAGTCCGGCATTTTCGCCGCGGGCACGTCGATATAGGTGCTCTTCATACCGAGCGCCGGAAACACGCGTTGCTGCATCAGCACGGTGAAGTCCTCGCCCATGCTCTTCGCGGTGATCAGGCCGAGCGTGCCGATGCCGGGATTGGAGTAGGTGCGGAACGTGCCGGGCGCATGAGCGGGCTCCCAGTCGTGGAAGTACCGCAGCAATTGCGCGTCGTTATGGATGTCGTCCGGCACCTGGAGCGGCAGACCGCCAGGCGTGTGCGTGCCGAGGTTCAGCAGGCTGACTTTGCCGAACGGGCGGCCGCGCAGCGTCGGCAGATAGCGCTCCGTGCTATCCGACAACGACAGCCTGCCGTCCAGCTGCGCGTACGACGCAAGCGTCGCCGTGAAGGTCTTGCTGACCGAGCCGAGTTCGAACAGCGTATCGCGTGTGACCGGCTTGCCGGTTTGCGTCGACGCGACGCCGTAGTTGTACACGTAGGGCTTGCCGTCGTCGATCACGCCGATCGCCATGCCGGCGATATGGTACTTCGCCATCAGCGGCCTGATCGCGGCATCGATGGTCGGTTGGAGTTGCGCGGCGGTGGGCTCGGCCGCGTGGCCGACGGGCGAGATCGCGCAGAGCGTGAACAGCGCGAACGTGGCGGTTGTTATCAGTTTGAGCGCTCGGGTCTTCATTGCAAACGGGTCCTCGGTCGGGGGAGTGTGAATCGGTGGATCGGCGATTCGGCTGAGGCAGCACTATCCGGCTTTTGAGAACCGCTGGCAAACGAGGATAAGTTAGGCGACGGTAAAGAAAAAGTTGTGGGCGGCAATCCGAGCGGCGCCGGCGTTGTCGGCTGAAGCCAAACGCGTGTCGGGTTCGACACAGGTGTCGCTCCGGGCGGCCGCTACGCTGGTGAAATGGTGCGCCGCGCGGCGTGCGGGGCGTGCCGCTCACGAACATGGAGACGAGACAATGAGCAGCAATCGCGGCGTCGTGTATCTGGGGCAGGGTATGGTCGAAGTGCAATCGATCGACTACCCGAAGATGGTCGATCCTCGCGGCCGTTCGATCGGCCACGGCGTGATCCTGAAAGTGGTCAGCACGAATATCTGCGGCTCCGATCAGCACATGGTGCGTGGCCGCACGACCGCCGAGGTCGGCCTCGTACTTGGGCACGAGATTACCGGCGAAGTGATCGAGGTCGGGCGCGATGTCGAGACGCTGAAGGTCGGCGATCTGGTGTCGGTGCCGTTCAACGTCGCCTGCGGGCGCTGCCCGACCTGCAAGGCGCAGCATACCGGCGTGTGCCTGAACGTAAACCCGTCGCGCGCGGGCGGCGCGTATGGCTACGTCGACATGGGCGGATGGATCGGCGGCCAGGCCGAATACGTGCTGGTGCCGTACGCGGACTTCAACCTGCTGAAATTTCCCGACCGCGCGCAGGCGATGTCGAAGATCCGTGACCTGACGTGCCTGTCCGACATTCTGCCGACCGGCTATCACGGCGCGGTGATGGCCGGCGTGCAGCCCGGTGCGAGCGTCTACATCGCGGGCGCGGGCCCGGTCGGCATGGCGGCGGCCGCGTCCGCGCGCCTCCTGGGTGCGGCCTGCACGATCGTCGGTGACATGAACGAGGCACGCCTTGCGCATGCGCGCAAGATGGGCTTCCAGACTATCAATCTGTCGAAGGACGCGACGCTCGGCGAACAGATCGAGCAGATTCTCGGCAAGCCCGAAGTGGATTGCGCGGTGGACTGCGTCGGCTTCGAAGCACACGGTCACGGCAGCAGCGCTTCACACGAGGAGGCCCCGGCCGCGGTGCTCAATTCGCTGATGGAAATTACCCGCGCGGCCGGCGCGATCGGCATTCCCGGACTCTACGTGACCGACGATCCGGGCTCGACCGATGCCGCCGCGCGCCAGGGCAGCCTCAGCTTGCGTTTCGGGCTCGGCTGGGCCAAATCGCACTCGTTCCACACCGGGCAGACGCCGGTCATGAAGTACAACCGCAATCTGATGCAGGCGATCCTGTGGGACCGTTTGCCGATCGCCGACATCGTCAACGTGACGGTGGTGTCGCTCGACGATGCGCCCGAGGGTTACCGGCAATTCGACGGCGGCGCGCCGAAGAAGTTTGTGATCGACCCGCACGGGTTGTTGAAGGCCGCTTGAGGTTCGTTGGCCGCTGGTATCAAGCGGCCATCACCGGCGCGTTCGATAGCGAAGGCACCTGCTTGCGACGCTCGCGCGTCGGCGCGGTGCCGAACGCATCGCGATAGCTCTTCGAGAAGTGGCAGGCCGACTGGAAGCCGCAGGCCATCGTGATGTGCATGATCGACATGTCGGTCTGCAACAGCAGCTCGCGCGCGCGCCGCAGGCGCAGTGTCAGATAGTAGTGCGTCGGCGTCATCCCCAGATGTTCGCGGAACAGCCGTTGCAACTGCCGTTGCGACATGCCGGCGAGCCGCGCCAGTTCTTCGCGCGACAGCGGCTCCTCGATGTTGTTCTCCATCAGCGAGATCACTTCGAACAGCGACTTGTTGGCCGAGCCGAGCCGCGCGACGAGCGGCATCTTTTGCTGCGCGCTGGTGTCGCGCACGTGTTCGACGATGAACTGCTCGGCGATCTGCGTGACCCGAGCGGTGCCAACACGCGGCGCGATCAGGTTCAGCATCATGTCGAGCGGCGCGACGCCGCCGGTACAGGTCACGCGATCGCGATCGATCACGAATAGCTCTTTCAGAAAGCGCGTATCGGGAAACTCTTCCTTCAGCGCCGACATGTTTTCCCAATGAATCGCACACGCATAACCGGCCAGCAGGCCGGCGCGCGCGAGCGCATAGGTGCCCGTGCAAAGACTGCCCAGCACGCAGCCCATGCGCGCGAAACGGCGCAGCGCGGACAGATGCTCGGCGGTGGTGGAGCGCTGCACGTCGATGCCGCCGACCACGAACACGATGTCGGGTTGCCCGACGCATTCGACCGGCCCCGTATCGACGGATAACCCGTTGCTCGCCATGACCGGCCCGCCGGCGGGACTCACGATCGACCAGCGGTAAAGCGTCTGGCCCGTCAGATAGTTCGCCATGCGTAGCACTTCGATCGCGTTCGAGAAGGCGATCATCGTGAAGTTGGGGACCGGCATGAATGCGAAATGCGACAACGATGCCGTGCGATCGGTGGACATGGGAACGGTGATTCCTGATGTAAATGTCGCGTCGCCGTGGGGAGGGCGACTATCTGAATTCTGAGTATCAGGGCAACTACCGTGCCATCAGGCTAAACCCTCGGATACTGCGCACAAAGCCTGGAATAGCTAAGCAATCGACTGATGAAAGCATCCGCGCGGCACCGGAACAGCGCGGCGACGCTCTTGCAGCGCACCCGATCGGCGCAGGAATACTGCGTTGTAGTGCAGCGCTGAGCGCGCGGATTGCGCCGACTTGTCGAAAAAGGTTGCGCATGGCGGAAAAGGCAAAGAACGCGTCTGAATTCGTAAATAGACGCGCCGGGTGACCGTCAAGAATAGACCCAGGGCAAAGCGGTAGCGCGATCCCGCCGGCAACCCGCAGCGGCCTTCCCGTCAACGATCTCACGGACCTTCCATGTCGAACCCGAATCCCTTCTTCGAAGACCCGCTAGCGGCGCGCGACCCGGCCGTGCGCGGCGCCATTCTGAAAGAGCTCGAGCGTCAGCAGTCGCAAGTCGAGCTGATCGCGTCGGAAAACATCGTGTCGCGCGCAGTGCTCGACGCGCAGGGCTCGGTGCTGACCAACAAGTACGCGGAAGGGTATCCGGGCAAGCGTTACTACGGCGGTTGCGAATACGTCGACGCGATCGAGACGCTCGCGCTCGATCGTATCAAGCAGCTGTTCGACGCGAAGTTCGCCAACGTGCAGCCGCATTCCGGCGCGCAGGCCAACGGCGCGGTAATGCTCGCGCTCACCAGGCCCGGCGACACGGTGCTCGGCATGTCGCTCGACGCGGGCGGGCATCTGACGCACGGCGCGAAACCCGCGATGTCGGGCAAGTGGTTCAACGCGGTGCAGTACGGCGTGCGGCGCGACACGATGCTGATCGACTACGAGCAGATCGAGGAACTGGCGCAACAGCACAAGCCGACGCTGCTGATCGCCGGCTTCTCCGCCTATCCGCGCGCGCTCGACTTCGCGCGGCTGCGCGCGATCGCCGATGGCGCCGGTGCGAAGCTGATGGTGGACATGGCGCATATCGCCGGCGTGATCGCGGCCGGCCGCCATGACAATCCGGTCCCGCATGCGCACGTGGTCACGTCGACCACCCACAAGACCTTGCGCGGTCCGCGCGGCGGATTCGTGCTGACCAACGACGAGGAGATCGCAAAGAAGATCAACTCTGCCGTGTTCCCCGGCTTGCAGGGCGGCCCGCTGATGCACGTAATCGCCGGCAAGGCGGTCGCATTCGGCGAGGCGCTGCAGCCGGACTTCAAAACCTATATCGACAGCGTGCTCGCGAACGCGCGGGCATTGGGCGAGGTGCTCACATCGGGCGGCGTCGATCTGGTGACGGGCGGCACCGACAACCATCTGCTGCTGGTCGATCTGCGGTCGAAGGGGCTCAAGGGCAATCAGGTCGAACAGGCGCTGGAGCGCGCGGGCATCACCTGCAACAAGAACGGCATTCCGTTCGATACGGAGAAGCCGACCATCACCTCCGGCATCCGCCTCGGCACACCGGCGGCCACGACACGCGGCTTCGGCGTCAGCGAGTTTCGCGAGGTCGGGCGTCTGATCGTCGAGGTGCTCGATGCGCTGCGCGTGTCGCCCGAAGGCGATGCCGCAACCGAACAACGCGTGCGCCGCGAGATTTTCGCGCTGTGCGAGCGCTTTCCCATTTACTGAGTACGCGTGGAGCAAACGATGAGTCAACTGCACGAGAACAGCATCATCATCGACGGGCTGAACATTTCGAAGTTCGAGCGCTCGGTGTTCGAGGACATGCGCAAGGGCGGCGTGACCGCGGTGAACTGCACGGTGTCGGTCTGGGAGAGTTTTCAGAAGACCGTCGACAACATCGCCGAAATGAAGCAGCAAATCCGCCAATACAGCGAGATCCTCACGCTGGTGCGCACCACCGACGACATCTTCCGCGCCAAGAAAGAGAACAGGACCGGCATCATCTTCGGCTTCCAGAACGCGCATGCGTTCGAGGACAACCTCGGCTATATCGAAGCGTTCAAGGATCTCGGCGTCAACGTGGTGCAGCTTTGCTACAACACGCAGAACCTGGTCGGCACCGGCTGCTACGAACGCGACGGCGGTCTGTCCGGCTACGGGCGCGAAGTGATTCAGGAGATGACCCGCGTCGGCATCATGGTCGATCTGTCGCATGTGGGCGGCAAGACGTCGTCGGAGGCGATCGCGGCGTCGAAGAAGCCGGTCTGCTATTCGCATTGCTGCCCGTCCGGGCTCAAGGAGCATCCGCGCAACAAGACCGACGAGCAGTTGAAGGAGATCGCGGACGCGGGCGGCTTCGTCGGCGTGACGATGTTCGCGCCGTTCCTGAAGCGCGGACCGGATGCGACCGTCGAGGACTATATCGAGGCGATCGAGTACGTGGTGAACCTGATCGGCGAGGACCAGGTGGGGATCGGCACGGATTTCACGCAGGGCTACAGCACCGAGTTTTTCGACTGGATCACGCACGACAAGGGCCGTTATCGACAGTTGACGAACTTCGGCAAGGTCGTGAATCCCGAAGGCATTCGCACGATCGGCGAGTTTCCGAACCTGACCGCCGCGATGGAACGCGCCGGCTGGAGCGAGACGCGCATCCGCAAGATCATGGGCGAAAACTGGGTACGGGTGTTCGGCGAAGTCTGGAAGGTGTGAGCTTTAGCCCTTGTTTTCATAGCGGATACGAAACGGAGTCTCCACATGCAACCCCAACTGCCTATCGACGTCGATCCGGACACCGGCGTCTGGACCACCGACGCGCTGCCGATGCTGTACGTGCCGCGCCACTTCTTCACCAACAACCACGTCGCCGTCGAGGAAGCGCTCGGCCGCGATACGTACGCCGGGATTCTCTACAAGGCCGGTCACAAGTCCGCCTACTTCTGGTGCGAGAAGGAAGCGAAGCAACATGGTCTTGCCGGCATGGCGGTATTCGAGCATTACCTGAACCGTCTGTCGCAGCGCGGCTGGGGCATCTTCAGGATCATCGAAGCCGATCCGGCCAGCTCGCATGCGCGGATCGAATTGCGGCACTCGTCGTTCGTGCTCGCGCAACCGGGCAAGACCGGCAAGCTTTGCTACATGTTCGCCGGCTGGTTCGCGGGCGCGATGGACTGGGTCAACGATACCGCGCCCGACGGCGCGCGCAAGGGCCCGCCGTCGCAGTCGAAAGAAGCGCGCTGCGCGGCGGAGGGACACGAGCACTGCGTGTTCGAAGTCTCGCCGCTCGCGTCAATTTAATCCGGGCATTCCGAGGTCGATCGCGATGCGTTACCCGAACCTTTTCAAGCCGCTCACGTTGAACCAGCTGACGCTGCGCAATCGCATCGTCAGTACCGCGCACGCGGAGGTCTATGCGGAGCCGGGTGGTCTGCCCGGCGACCGTTATATCCGCTACTACGAGGAAAAGGCGAAGGGCGGAGTCGGACTCGCCGTGTGCGGCGGTTCGAGCCCGGTGTCGATCGACAGCCCGCAAGGCTGGTGGAAGTCGGTGAATCTCGCCACCGACCGGATCGTCGATCCGCTCGCGCGGCTCGCCGAAGCGATGCATGCGCATGGCGCGAAAATCATGATTCAGGCCACCCACATGGGACGCCGCTCGGCGTTTCACGGCGAGCACTGGCCGCATCTGATGTCGCCGTCGGGAGTGCGCGAGCCGGTGCATCGCGGCAACGCGAAGATCATCGAGGTCGAAGAGATCCGCCGCATCATCGGCGACTTCGCGGCGGCCGCGAAGCGCGTGAAGGATGCGGGCATGGACGGCATCGAGATCTCGGCGGCGCACCAGCATCTGATCGATCAGTTCTGGAGCCCGCGCACCAACTTCCGTACCGACGAATGGGGCGGCTCGTTCGAAAACCGCCTGCGTTTCGGCGTCGAAGTGTTGCAGGCGGTGCGCGCGGCGGTGGGTGCCGACTTCTGCGTCGGCCTGCGCATGTGTGGCGACGAATTCCATGAAGACGGGCTCGATCACGAGCAGCTGAAAGAGATTGCCCAGGCGATGAGCGAGACCGGTCTGATCGACTATCTCGGCGTGATCGGTTCCGGCGCGGACACGCACAATACGCTCGCCAACTGCATGCCGCCGATGGCGCTGCCGCCCGAGCCGTTCGTGCATCTCGCGGCCGGCATCAAGCAGGTCGTCAAGGTGCCGGTGATGCACGCGCAAAGCATTCGCGACGCCGGCCAGGCCGAGCGCTTGCTCGCGAGCGGCATGGTCGATCTGGTCGGCATGACGCGCGCACAGATCGCCGATCCGCATATGGTCATCAAGATCCGCGATGGCCGCGAGGACGAAATCAAGCAGTGCGTCGGCGCGAACTACTGCATCGACCGTCAGTACAACGGGCTCGACGTGCTGTGCGTACAGAACGCGGCGACCTCGCGCGAAGCGACGATGCCGCACGTAATCGCGAAGACGCGCGGGCCGAAGCGCAAGGTCGTGGTGGTCGGCGCGGGGCCGGCGGGGCTCGAAGCGGCGCGCGTCGCGAAGTCGCGCGGTCACGACGTGGTGCTGTTCGAACAGAACGATCACGTGGGCGGCCAGATCATGCTGGCGGCGAAAGCGCCGCAGCGCGAGCAGATGGCGGGCATCGTGCGCTGGTTCGACATGGAGACGAAGCGCCTCGGCGTGGACCGCCGCCTCGGTGTCGCCGCCGACGAGCGGACCATCATGGCCGAGAAGCCCGACATCGTCGTGCTCGCCACCGGCGGTTCGGCGTTCACGTCGCAGGTCGCGGCATGGGGCGTCGACGCGGGGCTCGCGGTCAGTTCGTGGGACGTGCTGGCCGGCAAGGTCGAGCCGGGCAGAAACGTGCTCGTGTACGACGGCGTCAGCACGCATGCCGGCGCGGGCGTCGCCGATTTCATCGCGAGCCGCGGCGCCAACGTGGAGATCGTCACGCCCGACGTGAAGGTCGCCGACGACGTCGGCGGCACCACGTTCCCGATCTTCTATCGCCGTCTGTACGCGCAAGGCGTGATCCATACGCCCAATTACTGGCTCGACAGGGTGTACGAGGAGGACGGCAAAAAGATCGCCGTGATCCGCAACGAGTACACCGAGGAGCAGGAGGAGCGCGCGGTCGATCAGGTGGTGATCGAAAACGGCAGTACGCCGAACGACCGGCTTTACTGGAAGCTGAAGCCTGAATCGGTCAATCGCGGCCAGGTCGACGTGCACAAACTGTTCGCGTCCGAACCGCAACCGTGTCTCGACGAGCAGCTCGGCGACGGCTGCTTCCTGCTGTTCCGGGTCGGCGACTGCATCTCGATGCACAACATTCACGGCGCGATCTACGACGCGCTGCGCCTTTGCAAGGATTTCTGACGATGAGCCCCGTGTTTGTCATCACCGTCCTGCTGTGGGTGTCGGTGGCCGGTCTCGCGTTCGCGCTGGCGCGCCGCGCCGCCTACTGGCGCGAGGGCCGTGCGACCGTCGCGGGCGCCTACGGCTGGGCCAATCTGCTCGCGATCCCGAAGCGCTACTTCGTCGACCTGCATCATGTGGTCGCGCGCGATCCGTATATCGCCCGCACGCACGTTGCCACGGCGGGCGGAGCGATCCTCGCGATGGCGCTCGTGTTCGTCAACTACGGCCTCGCGATCTACTCGCCGTGGCTCGACAAGCTGATCTTTCTCGCCGCGCTGGCGATGCTGATCGGCACGGTGTTCGTCTGGCGCCGCCGGCATGGCGCGAAGACGGTGCCGGCGCGGCTGTCGCGCGGCCCGTGGGATCAGTTGCCGCTGCTGCTCGGCGCGTTCGCGCTCGGTCTCGTGCTATTCGTCGGGCTGCCCGCGACGGCGATGTCCGGCGCGTTCGCCGTGATCGTCGCGCTGCTGATCGCGGCGGGCGCGTTCACGATGACGTTCGGCGCGGCGCGTGGCGGCCCGATGAAACATGCGGTGGCCGGTCTGCTGCACCTCGCGTTTCATCCGCGTCAGGAGCGCTTTGCCGATTCCACCGCAGCGCGTCACGCTCGCGATGCCGTGCCGCCCACCGCGCTTAAAACCCCGCTGCTCGGCGCGAAGGAATACGGCGTCGGCAAGCCGGTCGAATTCCGCTGGAACCAGTTGCTCAGCTTCGACGCCTGCGTGCAATGCGGCAAATGCGAAGCGGCGTGCCCCGCGTTCGCGGCCGGTCAGCCGCTCAATCCGAAGAAGCTGATTCAGGATCTGGTAACCGGCATGGTCGGCGGCACCGACGCGCAGTACGCAGGCAGCCCGACGCCCGGCATTCCGGTCGGCAAGCACGCGGGCGCGCCCGCCAAGCCGCTGATCTCGACGCTGATCGAAGCGGACACGCTGTGGTCCTGCACGACCTGCCGCGCCTGCGTGCAGGAGTGCCCCATGCTGATCGAGCACGTGGACGCGATCGTGGACATGCGCCGCAATCAGACGCTGGTCGAAGGCAGCGTGCCGGGCAAGGGGCCGGCGACGCTCGCGAATCTGCGCGAAACCGGCAGCCTCAACGGCTACGACATCGGCGCGCGCTACGACTGGGCCGTCGATCTGCAGGTGCAGGTCGCGCAGCCGGGCCGTCACGTGGACGTGCTGCTGATCGCCGGCGAAGGCGCGTTCGACATGCGCTATCAGCGCACGCTGCGCGCGCTCGTCAAGGTGCTGAACCGCGCGGGCGTCGATTACGCGGTGCTGGGCGGTGTCGAGACCGATACCGGCGACACCGCGCGGCGGCTCGGCGACGAAGCGACGTTCCAGCAACTGGCCCGTACGCTGATCGGGACGCTCGCGCAGTACTCGTTCGCGCGCATCGTTACCGCCGATCCGCACGTGCTGCATAGCCTGCGCAACGAATATCGCGCGCTCGGCGGGTTCTATCAGGTCCAGCATCACACGGCGCTGATCGACGAACTGATCGCGAGCGGCAAGCTGTCGCCGCGCGCGGCCGCCGCCGTCGCGGAGCGCAACATCACGTATCACGACCCGTGCTATCTGGGCCGCTACAACGGCGAGACGCAAGCGCCGCGCCGGGTGCTGAAGAGCATCGGCATCAAGGTGGTCGAGATGGAGCGTCACGGCCTGCGCGGACGCTGCTGCGGCGGTGGCGGCGGCGCACCGCTGACCGATATTCCCGGCAAACGGCGGATTCCCGACATCCGTATCGACGACGCGCGCGCGAGCGGCGCGGAGATCGTCGCGGTCGGCTGTCCGAATTGCACCGCGATGCTCGAAGGGGTGGTGGGTCCGCGACCGGAAGTGCTGGACGTCGCCGAACTGGTCGCCGCGGCGCTGGAGTAACGCGATGATCAATACGCTCAAACGAATCGATCCGCGCCGGCCGTTCACGGTGACGGCACAGGGACTCAGGCGCATCACGCTCGGCGTCGTTGGCATCGCGGACGCCGGCGGCAGTGCGTCGCTGGCTGATGCGCGTCACGCCGCGCATCGCGAACAGCCGAAGCCGCGCCGCACGACGGCCGCGCCGCGCCGTGTGCTGCTGGTCGCGGCGCACACGGATCGCGGCGCGCTCGATGAACACGCGCGCCAGACGCTCGCGGCCGCCGCGCTGATCGCGGACACGCACAGCGAAGTCGTGCTGCTGGTGTTCGGCGAATTCACCGGCGATGCCGCCGCGCTCGGCGCCGACAAGCTGATCGAATTGCCGATGTTCGATCGCCGCACGTACGCGCCGAACGATGAACTGAATGCGCTGGCGGCCTGCGTCGCGGCCTATGCGCCAGCCCATGTCTTGCTGCCCGACAACGCGACCGGCGACGGCGACCTCGGCCGCCGCTATGCGGCGGCGGCCGATGCAAGCGTCGCGACGCACGTCGTCGAGATCGCTGCCGGGCACGTGTGCAGCTATGTTCGCGCGAATACGGCGCTCGCCAGCCGCGCGCTGCCCGAGGTCGTGCTGCTCGAGCCGAATGCGGTCGATCCGAAGCTGCCGTTCGTCGGCGCGGGCGAGCGGGTCGCGTGGCGCTTCGAGCGCGAAGCGGACAGCACGGTCGCGCAACGAGCGATACACGATCTCGGCATCGACGAAATCGACGCGGCGCAGGTCGCGCTGGAAGAGGCGGATTTCATCGTGTCGGCGGGCAACGGCGTCAGCGACGTGCCCGCGTTCGAGCGACTCGCGACGACCCTCGGCGCGGCGATCGGTGCCAGCCGGGTTGCCGTCGACGACGGCAAGTTCACGCGCGACAAGCAGATCGGCGCGACCGGCAAGACCGTCGAGGCGAGCGTGTATATCGCGTTCGGCATCTCGGGGGCGGTCCAGCATCTGCAAGGCATCAAGGATTGCCGCCATGTGATCGCGGTGAATCTCGACGCGAGCGCGCCGATCGCGAAGCGCGCGAATCTGACCGTGATCGCCGACGCGCAGGACACCATCGCGGCGCTCAACGAGGCGGCGGCCGCGGCGCGCGGTGCCCGCGAGACCTCGGCCGCGCTGCTGCGGCCGGGCAAGCTTGCCGAAGGAGTGCTCGCATGAAGATCGCCGTGCTGGTTTCAGTCGGACGTCACCCGGTCAGCGGCGTCGCGCGCTACAGCCGCAACGATGCGGCGGCGTTGACGCTGGCGCTGTCGCTCGTCAGAACGCATGGCGCGACGCTCGACGTGCTGCACGCGGGCGATCCGTCGAACGCCGCGTTGAACGAGTATCTGGCGCTCGGCGCGCGTTCGGTCGAAGTGCTCGAGATGACGCCCGACGCCGATCCTGCGCCGCAACTCGCCGGGCGTTTGCGTGGCTACCAGCTGGTGCTGACCGGCACGCGCGCCGAAGGCGGTTTCGATAGCGGCATGCTGCCGTATCGCGTCGCGCATGCGCTGGCGGTGCCGCTCGTCGGCGCCGCCGTCGATGTGGCGCTGCGCGACGGTCGAGCGCAGGTCCGGCAGTTCATGCCGAAGGGCCTGCGACGGCGCGTCGAAGTGCGGCTGCCGGCATTGGTTGCCGTGCATCCGCTCGCGAACGTCGCGACGTCGTACGCGTATGCACGGATGCGCGAAGGCACGATCGAGCGCGCCGTCGCGCCGCTCGCCGACGCGCGGCGCGGCACCACTCCCGAACAGTCCGCATGGACGATCGGTTCCGCCACAGCGAAACCGGTGCGCCTCGCCGCCGCCGAAAAGCGCTCAGGCCACGCGCGCATGCTGTCGGCGACGGCGACCGAGAGCCGCGGCGGCAGCGTCGTAATTGAAGGGAGTTCCGTCGAAAAAGCACAAGTGATACTCGCGTATTTGCGCGAGCATCAACTGGTGGATTACTGAATTCCGGCTCGGGCCAGCATGCGACCAGGAGGGCCTGGCGCGGCGCCAGACGTGACACGCAACGGAGCAAACAATGAAAGTTTCCGCAGACGTTCGCGCAATGATCGAACGCCGCAAGCAGAACTACACGCTGGAAGCGCCGTTCTATACCAGCGAGCCCATCTTCGCGCTCGACATCGACGCGATTTTCCGTCGGCACTGGATTCAGGTCGCGGTCGAGCCCGACGTGCCCGAGCCGGGCGACTATGTGACGGTTGAGATCGGCGACGATTCGATCCTGATCGTGCGCGACGACGACATGCGGGTGCGTGCGTTTCATAACGTATGCCGCCACCGCGGCGCGCGTCTGTGCAATACCGGCAAGGGCTCGCTTGGCAATATCGTCTGTCCGTATCACAGCTGGACGTATAGCCTCAATGGCGACCTGATGTTCGCCGAGCACATGGGCGAGCAGTTCGAGCGCTGCAAACATAGTCTGAAAGCGGTGCATGTCGAAAATCTCGCCGGACTGATTTTCATCTGCCTCGCCGAGCAGCCGCCCGCCGATTTCGCCGTGATGCGCGCCGCGATGGAACCGTATCTGTTGCCGCACGATCTGGCCGGCTGCAAGATCGCCGCGTCGATCGACATCATCGAGGAGGGCAACTGGAAGCTGACGATGGAAAACAATCGCGAGTGCTATCACTGCGTCGCGAACCATCCGGAGTTGACCATCTCGCTGTACGAATACGGTTTCGGTTATCAGCGCACGCCGGCGAACGAGGAGGGCATGGCCGCGTTCGAGACGACGGTCGCGCGCCGCACCGCGCAGTGGGAGGCGATGCAGTTGCCGTCGGCGGAAATCGAGCGGCTCGCCGACCTGGTCACCGGGTTTCGTACGCAACGTCTGCCGCTCGATCGCGACGGCGAATCGCAGACACTCGACGCGAAGGTCGCCTCGAAGAAGCTGCTCGGCGGTTTCAGGCATGCGGATCTCGGCGGCCTGTCGTTCTGGACCCAGCCGAACTCGTGGCATCACTTCATGAGCGACCACATCGTCAGTTTCTCGGCGATTCCGCTGTCGGCCGGCAAGACGCTGGTGCGCACCAAATGGCTCGTGCACAAGGACGCGCGCGAAGGCATCGATTACGACGTCGACAATCTGACCGCCGTATGGCGCGCGACCAACGACCAGGATCGCGCGCTCGTCGAATATTCGCAGCGCGGCGCGACGAGCAGCGCGTATGAGCCGGGTCCTTATTCGCCGTTCACCGAAGGACTCGTCGAAAAGTTCTGCGAGTGGTATATCGGCCGTCTCGCGGATTACGACGCGAACTCGCGGGCGGTGCACGACGAGAAAGTCGTGTCGTTCGTGCGCTGAGCGCAAGACCGCAATGAGGAGCGGGGGGACAACCATGATGCGCGATCAGGCCATGTTTCAACCGGACATCGAGCAGACTTCGCAGAATCCAGCTGACGCGCCGAGCCGCGTCACGCAGCCGCGCTTCTGGGACGCGCTGCCGGCGCGCTGGAACAGCGACGCCGACGACACGCTGGAGTGCTGCCAGGTCCGCAGCGAAACGCACGACGTGAAGAGTTTCTTCTTCCGCGCGCCATCCGGTCGGGCGTTCGTGTTCGAGCCGGGGCAATTCATCACGCTGGAGTTGGAGATTGACGGCGAGCGCGTCAATCGCTGCTATACGATCTCCTCTGCGCCCACCCGGCCGCATACGATTTCGATCACCGTCAAGCGCGTGCCGGGCGGCCCGGTGTCCAACTGGCTGCACGACCATCTGCATGCGGGTATGCAGGTACGCGTGCTGGGCCCAGCCGGCGAATTCACCTGCGCGCGGCATCCGGCGCGCAAGTTGCTGTTTTTGTCCGCGGGCTCGGGCATCACGCCGCTGATGTCGATGAGCCGCGCGCATCATGAACTCGGCGAGGACAGCGATATCGTCTTCGTGCACAGCGCGCGTACGCCGGACGACATCATCTTCGCGCGCGAGCTCGATCTGATCGCCGCCAATCAGGCGCATTTCCGCACCGCGTTCGTCTGCGAACGCGTGGGCACGCGCACCAATTGGCCCGGCATCACCGGCTTTCTGACGCTGCCGCTGCTGAAACTGATTGCGCCGGATTTTCTGGAGCGCGAGATTTTCACGTGCGGCCCCGCGCCGTATATGCAGGCGGTGCGCAATCTGCTCGATGAAGGCGGCTTCGATCGCCAGCACTATCACGAGGAAAGCTTCTCGTTCGAGACCGTCGGCGAAGTGGCCGCGCAATTGGCCGAAGCGCATGTCGCGCACACGCTGAGCGATGCGTGCGCGCCGGCCGAAACCGCCACGCGTTTCAAGGTGAGCTTTACGCGCAGTCATCGCGAGATCGAGTGCGGCGGCGGCCAGCATGTGCTCGATGCGGCGAAGCAGGCGGGCGTGCGGCTGCCGGCGTCGTGCACGCAAGGCATGTGCGGCACCTGCAAGGTGAAGCTCGTGTCCGGCGAAGTGGCGATGAAGCACGCGGGCGGTATCCGTCAGCGCGAGATCGATCAGGGCATGGTGCTGCTGTGCTGTAGCAAGCCGCTGACCGATCTCGTCGTCGACAAGTAATACGACTGATAACACCACAGCAACACGGCAAGCACTGGGCGGATTGGCGTGGAAGTCGCATGCGGACAACTGCATGTCGCAAAACAACGCTACCCGGCAATTCTGGTTGGCGATTCTAAATACGCGATGTGCGGTTCGATGGCAAACGCGTCAATGGGCAAATGGATCAACGGGAGAACGTCGATGAGACTGATCGGAAAGATAGTGGTGGCAAGCGCGTTGGGGGTGATGCTGGCGGCGGTCAGTGCGGGCGTGTCGGCCGATTCGAAGCCGACCATCAAGATCGGTTACGTGGAGGGCTGGGACGATAGCGTGGCGACCTCGAACGTGGCCGCCGAGGTGATCGAAAAACGCCTCGGTTATCAGGTGCAACTGGTGCCGGTGGCGGCCGGCGTGATGTGGCAGGGCGTGGCGCGCGGCGATCTCGACGCGACGCTGTCCGCGTGGCTGCCGGTCACGCACGGCGCCTACTGGAACAACTTCAAGGACAAGGTGGTCGACCTCGGGCCGAACTTCAACGACGCGAAGATCGGTCTGATCGTGCCGGACAACGCGGACGTGAAGAGCGTCGGCGATCTGCAGGCGAAGAAGGCGGAGTTCGGCGCGCGCATCGTCGGCATCGACGCCGGCGCGGGTGTGATGCAGAAAACCAGCGAGGCGATCAAGGCCTATGGGCTCGACTATCAACTGATGCCGAGTTCCGGAAGCGCGATGACCGCCGAACTGGCGCGCTCGGAGGCGGCCAGCAAGCCGATCATCGTGACCGGATGGAAGCCGCACTGGATGTTCGCCAAGTACAAGCTGAAATTCCTCGACGATCCGAAGAAGGTATTCGGTGA
Source organism: Paraburkholderia sp. 32 (assembly GCF_050435345.1). Lineage (NCBI taxonomy): Bacteria > Pseudomonadati > Pseudomonadota > Betaproteobacteria > Burkholderiales > Burkholderiaceae > Paraburkholderia > Paraburkholderia sp. 32. Next base: position 2,602,363 of record NZ_JBNDKD010000001.1, on the reverse strand, counting down.
AGCCGAGCACGTGGACAGTGTGGTGAATCCCGAGCTCGAGAAAAAAGCGCCGACAGTGGTCGCGTTCCTGAAGAAGTTCCAATGGAAGCCGGGCGAGATCGACACGGTGATGCTGGCCACGCAGAATGGCGAAAAGCCGGCTGCAGCGGCCGACGCGTGGGTCAGCGCGCATGCGGACCGGGTGGATAGCTGGGTGAAGTAACTCGGCCAGGCGTCGGCGCAGCACACGAAAACGCCGCTTTTCAGCGGCGTTTTTCTGTTTACCGCAGCACGACGGTGCGCTCGCCGTTGATGAACACACGCCGCTCGACGAACGCCTTGACCGCGCGCGCGAGCGTAATGCATTCGACGTCGCGTCCGGTCGTCAGCAGCCGTTCGGGGCTGTACGAGTGATCGACCGGTTCGACTCCCTGCTCGATGATCGGACCTTCGTCGAGATCGTCGGTGACGAAATGCGCGGTGGCGCCGATTACCTTGACGCCGCGCGCATGGGCCTGATGATACGGTCTCGCTCCCTTGAAACCGGGTAGGAACGAATGGTGGATATTGATCGCGCGCCCGGCGAGCGCCCGGCTCGTTTCGGCGGACAGGATCTGCATGTAGCGCGCGAGAATCAGCAGTTCCGCGCCGGACGTATCGAACAGCTCGAGCAGGCCGGCTTCCTGTTGTGGCTTCGTGTCGGCTGTAATCGGCAGATGATGGAACGGCAGGCCGTGCGCTCGCGCGAGCGGTTCGAGATCGCGATGATTGGAGCCGATGCCGACGATGTCCATCTTCAGTTCGCCCATGCGCCAGCGAAACAGCAGGTCGGCGAGACAGTGTTCGAGCCTGGAAACCATGATCAGGACTTTCGGCCGGCTCGACAGATCGTGGATCGCCCACGTCATCCGGAAGCGTTCGGCGATCGGCGCGAATTCCTGCTTCAGCGTGGCGATCTGCAGCGCATCGTCGCGATCGACGTGGTGAAACACGCAGCGCACGAAAAAGCGCTCGCTCAGTTCGTCGTCGAATACGGTGAGTTCGTCGACATAGCAACGATGCCGTTCGAGAAAGCCAGCGGCGGCGGCAACCTGGCCCGCCGCGCTCGGACACGCGACGGTGAGAACCCCTTGAGCAGGACGGGAAATGGCGGACATCAGCTCTCCACATTGACGATCAGGCGAGGCCGCGGGGTGCGGCGCGCATCGTCGCAGTAGAGCAAATCGGGCGATAACGCGGATAGAAGCTAACCGCCGTTGCGCTGGAATGGGAGCGCCAGAAGGATCTGCCGTGCTAATCCGCAGGCTCCGCCGCGAGCCTTCGCTTCAGCGTATCGATCAACGCGCGCACCTTCGCCGGCGGGTGACTCGTCGGCGGGAACACGGCCTGAATGCTCGCCGGTGCGCTCGCCCATTCGGGCAGCAGCCGGATCAGCCGTCCCGCCGCGACGTCGTCCGCGATCGAAAAATCCGTCAACAGACCGATGCCGCCGCCCGCGAGCGTCGCCGCGCGGCAGGCATCGGCCGTGTTGACGCGCAACGCGGACGCGCAGCGCACGCTCGCGATCTTGCCGTCGACGTGCCGCAAGTCGAGCGTCAACGGATGCGGCAGCACCGACAACGCGCAATAGGGCAGCGTCTCCAGCGCGGCCGGCGTGCCCGGCGCGCCCCACGTCCGCAGGAACTCCGGACTCGCGACGAGCCATTTGACGAAGCTGCCGAGCTTCACCGCGCGATAGTTGGAATCCGCGAGGCGACCAAGCCGGATCGCTACATCGATGCCATCGGCGATCAGATCGACGTAGCGGTCGCTGCTCAGCAGCTCGACGTCGAGCTGCGCATGCGTGCGACGCAGTTCGACCAGCGCGGGCGCGACGACGAGCGTGCCGTAGTCGTTCGGCGCACTGACGCGCAGCGTGCCGCGCACCGGTGAGGTTTCCCCGCCGAGCGCGTTCAGCGCGTCCTCGGTGGCGCGCAGAATCTTCACGCTCGCCTCGTAGAACGTGCGGCCCGCCTCGGTGACGCCGAGCCGCCGGGTGGTGCGCACCAGCAGGCTCGCGCCGACCTCCGCCTCGAGCCTCTGCATGTGCGTGCTGACCATCGTCTTCGCGAGCCCGAGCCGCGTCGCGGCGGCGCTCAGCGAGCCCGCGTCGATGACCGCGACGAAGATCGCGAGGCGGTTCAGGTTCACGTTGCGCACATCGGCCATGATCGATTGTCCATTCTCGCTTGACTGTGTTTCCCGGATTATCGGGCTTCCGCGCGACAGTGCCTACGCCTTATGCTGGGCGTGTCATTCAACGTATCCGGAGCCATCCATGCCCGCTGCCAGACCCGCCGAGCCTATCAAGCTGTATACGACGCTGCTTTCAGGCCACGGTCATCGCGTGAAGCTGTTTCTGACGCTGCTCGATCTGCCGTTCGAGGTCATCGAGCTGAACATGAAGGCGGGCGACAACCGCAAGCCCGAGTACCTCGCGCTGAACCCATTCGGTCAGGTGCCGACGATTCAGGACGGCGAGCTCACGCTGTTCGATTCGAACGCGATTCTGGTCTATCTGGCGAAGCGCTATGGCGACGCATCGTGGCTGCCGGACGATCCGCGCGGCGCCGCGGCGGTGCAGCGCTGGCTGTCGCTCGCCGCTGGCCAGATCGCCTACGGGCCGTGCGCGGCACGGCTCGTGACCGTGTTCGGCGCGCCGCTCGACCACGAACGTGCGAAGCAGATCGCCGTCAAGCTGTTCGACGTGATCGACGAGGAGCTTGCCGGTAAGCCGTTCGTGGCTGGTGCGCACGTCACGATCGCCGACATTGCCGCGCACACGTATATCGCTCACGCGCCCGAGGGCGGCGTGTCGTTGCAGCCGTATCCGAACATTCGCGCGTGGCTGCAGCGCGTGGAGGCACTGCCGCGTTTCATCGCGATGCCTTCGACGAAGGCGGGCTTGCTGGCGGCGTGATACGCGTTGACGGCTGCGTCAGATCTTGCAAAGGAGTCCGATCATGTCCGAGTTCGTCCCGTTGAATAACTGGGGAAGCGACGCGTCGCCGTTTCATGCCGGCGAGCAGGATGCGCAGCAGCGCGCGGGTGTGCGTGAGGTAGCCGAGTCGATGGGACGTCGGGGCATTCGCCGATTCATGCCTGAGCAGCATCGCGAGTTCTTTGCCGCGCAGCCGTTCGTCGTGATTGGCGGCGTCGATGCGAGCGCTCAGCCGTGGGCGACGCTGCGTGCGGGTGCGCCGGGTTTCGTCTCGTCACCGGAGGCGGGGACACTGCGCATCGAAGGTGGCACATTGGCTGGCGATCCGCTCGCCGCGGGTTGGCGGGAAGGCGCGCAGCTTGGTGCGCTGGGCATCGAGCCGCGTACGCGGCGGCGCAATCGGGCAAATGGCGTAGTCCGGTCCGTGGCAGGCGACACGTTGCAGGTCGAAGTCACGCAGAGCTTCGGCAATTGCCCGAAGTATATCCAGAGCCGCGCGCCGTCTTTCATCGAGCGGGACGCGGCCGCGACGCGCGCGCAGCCCGAGATCGCCACGCTTCTGAGCAGTGCCGACCGCGAGTTGCTCGCGAGCGCGGACACCTTCTTTATCGCCAGCGCGAATCTGAGCGAGGAAGCGGGGCCGGGAAAGGGGATCGACGTTTCCCATCGCGGCGGTGCGCCGGGCTTCGTGCGCGTGGACGATGCAACTACGCTGACCACGCCCGACTACAGCGGCAACCGCTTTTTCAACACGATCGGCAACCTCGTGCACGATCCGCGCGCGGGTCTACTGTTTATCGACTTCGCAACCGGCGATCTGCTTTATCTGGCGGTGCTAGCAGAGATCATCTGGGACGGCGACGAACTCGCGGCGTTTGCGGGCGCGCAGCGGCTCGTGCGGTTTCATGTGAGCGAAGTGCGGCGCAGTCGCGGCGCGTTGCCGTTCCAATGGTCGGAGGTCGAACTGGCGCCGCAGTTTCTGCCAAAGGTTCGAGAAAGCGCCTGAGCCGATGCGCACGCGCGTGCTTTAGCTGGGTGCGGCCGCCGTTTTACTGCGCATTCCGGCCGAGCCGATAAGACACGCCGAGTCTGGTGGCCAGTTGCCATACATAGACTCGCGAGTACGAAATGCCAAACTGACGGCTTATCAGCTCCCGCATGCGCGCATTGCTCCAGCCGTCGGCGTCGAAGCCATAGTCCCGCGGCGAGGCCCTCAGCGCCTGGGCCAACCAGTCCAGATCCGCCACCGCGAGTGCGGAATGGCGGCCGCCGACGCTCATGTTTCTCAGCGCCTCGAGCCCGCCTTGCTCCAACAGCTTGCGATATCGCTCGACGGTGGTCTTTGCCATCCCCATCTGTCTCGCGACCTCGGCCGCAGCGACGCCGTCGAGCAGTTTCTTGCCCGCCGTGAGACGCCGTGCGACGGTCGGCAAATCGTCATTTGGTCGATGCATCGGAGAACTCCGCCGTTGGGTCGCTGACCGGACTGCAATCGGTTATGGGGTAGACAGTGAGGAGGGCGCGCCACCTACAGATAATCGAAAAATCGCCCGCTGTGTCCAAAAGAATAAAAAATCAATCGCGCCTTTCCTCTGATAGAAAATCACGCAATTCTCCCGTAAGGCGGTTACACGATGTTTTCTTTCTAAAATCTTAAATATCTCTCTTGCGATTGAATTTAACGTTTGCTAACCTGATTGACGTGATTCAAAGACGTCAATCCGGCTCGGCTCGCTCTGACAGCCCGCATACCGCCAAGCCGCATCCGGCTTGGCGTCGGGCGCTTTTAAGTGCGGGCGGCAGGTCGGAAGACTGAACCGTTTGAGTGCGCGGATTCCTGTTTTGCGAATGTAATTGGAATGCATTTTTCGGTGCAGGGTGGCGATTCGCCGGAAAGCTGCGAAAAGGTGCTGAAGATTGAAAATCCTTCGCGGCGTTTTTCCAGCGGATTATATGTAAACGGGACATTCGCGCAGAGTGGCGTCGTGAAGCCCGAATCCAGTAACCACCCGCTTAATTTTAGCTGCGTCGTTCAATACCGGAAATTAAAAGCTGACAGTGCTTTCATCGGTTGCACAGTGCTTTCATCGGTTGCCATTGGGCGCTTGCAAGCAGGCGGTAAGGAGAACGACATGAACATGGATAGGACCCGCGATATTGCCGCGATGCTACTGCGTGCCGCGAAACGCAAAAGACTCGTGACTTATCAGGAACTGCACGCGCTTTTCGCTCGCGACGAACCGTTGCAAAGCCGCTATCGCGCATTGGAGGACGCGGCGCGTTCACTGAGCGATTGCGCGTCGCTCGACTATGGCTGCCTGATGAGCCTCGACAACGGCCTGCCGGGCGATGACTTCTTTAATCGCTTCAGGCACGGCAGGCCGCGTGAGTACGAAAAGGTGATGGGCTTCGGATCGGCGGGACGCTCGATGACGAAGAAGCGACTGATTGCGGATGCCGAGCGTCTGCGCGTGTTCGAACATGCATCTCAGATCGCGGCAAGTGGGAGGGTGGCGAACACGTTGCGCCCGTACGCCACGTCGAAATGCACGTAGCCCATTCACAGTCGCTCAACGACGACACGCTCGCCGGTTGAGAGAAATGCGAAACGTCTCTAAGCCACAAGGCAATAGCCGACGATAAAAATCCGCGCGAGCTGCGATAGCGGCATTGGCTTTCGCTACAAAGCTTATTCTCGTGGTGCGCAAAGCAGTATTTAACAGCTGTCTAATTGCGGCATGTGGCGTGCATAAATTAATCTGTACGCACGGCCGCGTCTTAATTCGTGAGGGCTCTGATTGGGCCCACCCATAAAAATTGGAATTGAATTGCCGCGCCAGTTTTGTTGGTCACTGAATCGGGCTGCACCCGGCGTAAGTTGTGGCAGGTGAAAGAGTCGCGGATCGGACGATTCGCGATGGTCACCGGGCACCGGTGTGCATCGCTTGTGGCGGAGGGCCGACACGCGGCACGCGCAACGACGGTGGCCCGTGCGGTGCGTACTGGAAGCATTTTTCTGAAGGATCCACAATTTGACATAAGATAAATTATCAACATTTGATGTGTCAGAGCTTTTTAGAAATGTCCGGTTCTGGCTCATTAGAAATGTCCGGTTTCCTGCTCCGGGCTGGCTGCTGTGGCGCATGCTGCGGTATCACCGTCAGCCCGGAGCCAGACCATGAACGGACGTGGATTCATCACGATCAGCATGCACGAGCTCGAGCGCGTGAAGATCATCGAGGCGGTCGTCCAGCATCGCCCGACGGGCGTACTGGCCGCTGAACGGCTGCAGCTGTGTGAGCGTCAGGTCAGCCGGCTCGTGCGGCGCTACGAGGCGGCGGGACCGGCCGGGCTGGTTTCAGCGCGGCGTGGACAGCCCAGCAACCGCGAACTGCCGGTGGATGTCCGTGCGCGGGCCATGGCGCTGGTGCGCGAACGCTATGCCGATTTCGGGCCGACGCTGGCCTGCGAGAAGCTGCGTGAAGGTCATGGCCTCATGCTGGCGAAGGAAACCGTGCGACGCTGGATGCGCGATGCGGGCCTGTGGATTCCGCGCAAGCAGCGGCCGCCGAAGCTTCACCAGCCGAGAAACCGGCGGGCATGCCTGGGCGAACTGGTGCAGATCGACGGCAGTGATCACCGGTGGTTTGAGGAACGCGCGCCAGCGTGCACGCTGCTGGTGTTCATCGACGATGCAACAGGCCGGCTGATGGCACTGCACTTTACGGCGACCGAATCGACCTTCAGCTACTTCGAGGCGATGCGCGCGTACCTTGAACAGCATGGCAAGCCGGTGGCGCTGTACAGCGACAAGGCCAGCGTCTTCCATTGCAACAGCCATTCGGCGACGCCTGGCAAGGGTGTGACGCAGTTTGGCCGCGCGCTGTACGAGCTCAATGTGGATACGTTCTGCGCCAACAGCAGTCAGGCGAAGGGGCGCGTCGAGCGCGCGAACCTGACGTTGCAGGATCGTCTCGTGAAGGAACTGCGGCTACGCGGCATCACCACGAAGGAGGCCGCCAATGCGTACGCGCCCCACTTCATCGCTGACTTTAACGGCCGGTTTGGCAAGATGCCGCGGAGCACCTTCGATGCACACCGGCCGCTGCGTGCCGACGACGATCTTGATCTGATCCTGACGGTTCGTGTGCCGCGGCGCGTGTCGAAGGTGCTGACGGTCCAGTACGACCGGGTGATCTGGCTGCTGGAAGACACGGTCGCCAACCGCAGGCTGATTCACCGTTATCTGGATGTGTTCGAGTATCCGGATGGGCGCATCGAGATCCGGGTGAATGGCGCTGCCCTGCCCTGTGTGCCGTATGACCGGCTCTCGGAGATCGATCAGGCGGCGGTGGTCGATAACAAGCGGCTGGGACACACGTTGCAGCTGGCGCAGGTGATTCAGGCGCAGCGCGATGACCGGCGCGCGTCAGGCTCGCCATCGAGGACCAATCAGGGCGAGGCACCACGCTCGAAGGAGCGCAAGGTGGGCACCCGCAAGCAGCGCGAGCTGACCCGGGCGCAGTTGAATGAAGCGATTCTGGGAACTGCCGGAATGCGGGTTGGCTCGGTGCTCAAAAGCCCCCTAACATAGAGATTTCTGAACCTCAAAACCGGACATTTCTAAAAAGTCGCAACCCGGACATTTCTATCTGGCCTCGACATGTGATGTCGCGGCAAAGCTGTAATGTCGTACCTATGCAAAGCTGAAGCGTCGCAGTCGCAGCATTTTCCAAATCGGCCCAACGAGATTTACCAAGGCTGTCAGAGAAATCCGCTTTAGATTTAATGATCGAGCTCAATCGCCTGAGGACTTTATGTACGCTGGCGCACATTGTGCGCGCCTCGGAGGGAATATTTTTCAATACGGTCGTAGAACAAAAAGCGAATGGAAATTTGGGCTATGGACACCCTGACAGACGTGCGTGGGCATACAGAGACTAAGCGGATTCGAATCGACAAAAGCGTCGCGTTGAACTCTTTTGATGACGTGATTCCGCAGGAGACGATCGTCGAAATCAACGACTTCATCGACCACCTGTTTGGCACGACGGCACCGCGCTCGCAGTCCGGCGCAGAGATTGCAGAGATGCTGCGTCGCGGTCAGGCCTTTCGCGAACTCGAACAGACGATCTGCGCGAATGCGCGCGCGATGGCCGCGAAGTTCGGTCGGACAAACTTACCGACTGAGCCGTTCCACGTACTGCGCTGTGCGAGCAGGACTTCGTTGGCCGAGAGCCACTGCCGCCACTACGACTCGCACCTGCTGACGCTGCTGATTCCGCTTCAGCTCGCACCCGATGGAGTTCACAACGGCGACCTCGTGATGTACCGCAAGCCGCGCCTGTCCGTAACGACGCTAACCAACATGATCTGCAAGATGCGCCATGGCTTCCTGCAAAGCCTGCCGCTCAGCTGGCGCAGCTGGCATACCTTGCATGATCTGCGTGTCGGCAACTGCAAGCGCATTCCGGTCAAGCCGGGCAGCGTCTACGAATTCAACGGCTTCGCACTTCAGCATGCGAACCTCGACGTACAGAACGGACAGCGGCGCACGCTCCTCATTCACTACTACGACCCAGGCCACTCGCTCGGTCTGAGCGGCGTGCTGCGGCGCGGACGGATCGGCTGAGGTCCGCCCCGCAAGCCTGAAATCGTCCACGTTGGCTTGCCGATTCCGCAATCGCACATCGTAAGTCCTCCTGAATCGAACCAGAGGCCTTGCTTGCGATCGCCAGCCATCGCACTGCCCTATCGCGCCGACAAAGCAAGCGGATTTCACTTTGCCTTTAATCCGGCATAGACTGAATTTTCCGTTAGATGCTTTCTCCGCACTTGCCGTGGCCATTGCCGTGCGCGGCGACGGATGTTTTTGTCGTGCTCCACGAGCCGATGGCAGCCTAACCGGTTCGTGCCTGATCAACACTGAAAAGGGACGACTTATCATGGCCGATACCGGTTACATGGCACGCAAAACCGTTGCTGATATCGTCGCCAGCGCCGACGCCGAAGAAGGCCGTCACCTGTCGAAAACGCTGGGCGCGACGAGTATCACCGCGATGGGCATCGGCGCGATCATCGGCGCAGGCATCTTCGTGCTGACCGGGACCGCCGCCGCGCAGTTCGCGGGGCCGGCCATCACGCTGTCGTTCGTGCTGGGCGGCATCGCGTGCGCGTTCGTCGGCCTGTGCTATTCGGAGCTTGCGGCGATGCTGCCCGTGTGCGGGAGCAGCTATACGTACACGTATGCGACGCTCGGCGAGATCTTCGCGTGGATGATCGGCTGGGACCTGATCCTCGAGTACGCGATGGGCGCCGCGACCGTCGCGGTCGGTTGGTCCGGCTATATCGTGAGCCTGTTGCGCAACGTCGGCATCGACATTCCACCTACCCTCGCCGCCGCCCCCGGCACCGTCGTCAAACTGGCCGATGGCTCGACGGTCACCGGCGTGATCAACCTGCCGGCGGTGTTGATCATCGCGATCCTGACCACGTTGCTCGTGTTGGGGACCAAGGAGTCGGCGCGGCTCAACAACGTGATGGTCGCGATCAAGCTGACCGTGGTGGTCGCGTTTATCGCCGTCGGCGTGTTTTTCATCAAGCCGGAACACTGGCATCCGTTCATTCCTGCCAATACCGGCCAGTTCGGCAGTTTCGGCATGAGCGGTATTCTGCGCGGCTCGGCCGTGGTGTTCTTCGCGTTCATCGGCTTCGATGCGGTGTCGACCGCCGCGCAGGAAGCGCGGCAGCCGCAGCGCGACATGCCGATCGGCATTCTCGGCTCGCTGATCATCTGTACGGTGCTGTACATCCTCGTCGCCGGCGTGCTGACCGGCCTCGTTGCGTACCCCGAGCTGAACGTTCCTGATCCGATCGCCAAGGGCGTCGACGTGATCGGGCTCACGTGGTTCTCGATCCTGATCAAAATCGGCGCGTTGACGGGGCTGACCACCGTGATACTCGTGCTGCTCTATGGACAAAGCCGCATCTTCTTCACGATGTCGCAAGACGGTTTGTTGCCGCACTTTTTCTCGAGGGTCCATCTGCGCCTGCATACACCCTATCTGAGTCAGATCCTGATCGGCACCGTCGTCGCGATCGTCGCGGCGCTGACACCGATCGGCGTGCTCGGCGAGATGGTCAGCATCGGCACCCTGTTCGCGTTCGTCCTCGTGTGCGGCGCGGTGATCTATCTGCGGCGCAGCGACGCCGAGGCGACGCGTCCATTCCGGGCGCCCGGCGTGCCGGTCGTGCCAGTGCTCGGCATCCTGTTCTGCCTGCTGCTGATGGTCGGCTTGCCGCTCGTCACGTGGCTGCGGCTCGTCGTGTGGCTCGTGATCGGCATGACGATTTATCTGTCATACGGCCGCAACCATTCGGTGTTGCGGCATCCGGAGCGCAAGCGTACGTGAATGTGTGGCGACTCGGAATATTTTTTCAGGCGCCTCGATTTCGATGACAATTGCATGCCTTTGAATTGCGGCAATTGCTGGATGACAATTGACATGTAATTGACAATTACCATTCAACACCTCGTCTGCGAGCGGGAATCACCCGCTCGTGCCCACCGCATGCGCCGCCTGGTCGTTGCGAGTCCATTCCACTCGCGACCACCAAGAATAAATTGACAAGCTACCCAGACACGGTAGGATCAACAGAAATCTTTTCCCCGCATTAACGCACCCACACACGTTCTGAATAGTTAATTCGACCGCAAACCGTTAAAACCGTCACCGATCTCACGCGCAAAAAAGACTGCCTTGATCAAAGGAGTTTCTCTTGCTTTGCTCCGCATGCCGCCTGCGTAGTCGTGCCGTATCGCTTCTGATCACCGGTTTGCCGCTCCTGCTTGCCGCCTGCAACGACCGGTCGCAGACGCCCACCGCCGCGTCGATGCCACCGGTTCCCGTGCTGGTCGAAACGGTTTCCACCACCCCTGTCGCCGATGTCGTCGAGTTGCCTGGCCGCATCGAGGCCGTGCGCACCGCCGAGATTCGCGCGCGCGTCGACGGCATCGTCCAGCGCACGCTCTATCGGGAAGGCACGGACCTGCCGGCCAACGCCCCACTCTTCCAGATCGACGCGAGCGACTATCGCGCGCAGTTGCAGCAGGCGCAGGCCGCGCTCACGCGCGCGAGCGCCGTGCGCGACAACGCGGCGTCGGTGGTGGACCGGTTCAAGCCGCTCGTCGGCCGTCATGCAGTCAGCGCGCAGGAATACGACGCCGCACTCGCGACCATGCAGCAGGCGCAGGCCAATGTCTCCGATGCGCAAGCTGCGGTCTCGCTTGCGCAATTGCGGCTCGATCGCTGCATCGTACGCACGCCGATCGCCGGACGCGCGGGCCGCGCGCTCGTCACCGAAGGCGCGCTCGTCAGCGCGGGCGCCGCCACGCTGCTCACGCAGGTCAATCAACTGACGCCGATCAACGCGGTGTTCACGCAGTCGAATACCGCGATGCTCGACGTCGAGCAGCAGATCCAGTCGGGCGCGCGCAAGCCGACCAGCATGAAGCACGTCGAGGTGCAACTGATCCTTGCCAACGGCCAGGTCTACAACGAGCGCGGTTTTCTGGACTTCGCCGATCTCGTCGTCGATCCGTCGACCGGTACGCAGACGGTGCGCGCGCAGTTCGCGAATCCGGACCGCACGCTGTTGCCAGGGCAGTTCGTGCGCGGGCGCATCATCGCGGCGGGCAATGCGCAGGGCATCCGTATTCCCGAGCGCGCGGTGCAGCTCGACAACGGCATTGCAAGCGTTGCGTTGGTCGCCGACGACGGCACCGTGGTCCGCCGCAATATCGATCTCGGCGAGCAGGGCGAAGGACGCTGGACCGTGCGCGACGGTCTGAAGCCCGGCGAGCGCCTGATCGTCGATGGCTGGCAGAAGGTGCAGCCCGGTCAACGGGTCGACGCGCGGCCCGCCCCCGATGCGTCGCCAGCGGCGCATTCGGCCGCGTCCCCCGCTCCCGCTTCGACCGCGCACTGACGGGCTCGCCGATGAATCGATTCTTCGTCGCCAGGCCGGTTTTCGCGTGGGTCATCGCCCTTTTCATCGTGCTGTTCGGCTCGATCGCGCTAGCGCTGCTACCGGTCGAGCAGTACCCCGACGTCGCTCCGCCGTCGCTCACCATCAGCGCGGTCTACAGCGGCGCGGACGCGAGCACGCTCGAGCGTACCGTCACGTCGATCGTCGAAGACGAGCTGAACGGCATCGAGAATTTCCTGTACATGTCGTCGGTGAGCCGCTCGAACGGCACGATGCAGATCACCGTGGTGCTAAAGCCCGGCACCAATCTCGACATCGCGCGCACTCAGGTGCAGGACCGTCTGAGCCGCGTCGAACCGCGCCTGCCGCTCGAAGTCCGTCAGATCGGCTTGAGCGTGACGAAGGCGTCGTCGGGCTTTCTGATGCTGCTTGCACTGCAGGCGACCGACGGCACCACCGACGCCGTCGCGATGGGCAACTTCGCGTCGAACAACATCGTCAACGAGCTGCGCCGTATCGACGGCGTCGGCGACGTGCAACTGTTCGGCTCGTCGTACGCGATGCGGATCTGGCTCGATCCGCGCAAGCTCGCGGGCTTTGGGCTGTCGGCCAGCGAGGTGTTGCAGGCGATCCAGGAGCAGAACAGCCAGACCGCGGGCGGCAGCCTCGGCGATCAGCCGATCGCGCCGGGCTCCGAGTTCACCGCGCAGATCGTCACGCAAAGCCGCTTCACGACGCCCGAGCAGTTCCGCGAAATCATCGTGCACGCGAATCCGGATGGCTCGACCGTGCGGGTGGGCGACGTCGCGCGCGTCGAGCTCGGCAACGACAGCTACGGCAACCGCCTGACCGTCAACGGCAAGGCGTCGGCCGGGATCGCGATCCAGCTCGCGAGCGGCGCGAACGCGCTCGCAGTCGCCAATGCGGTGCGCCAGCGCATGGCCGAATTGCAGCCGATCTTCCCGCGCGGCGTCGCGTGGACCGTGCCGTTCGACACCACGCCGTTCATCACGACCTCGGTGCAGGGCGTGATCCGCACGATGGTCGAGGCGCTGTTGCTCGTGACGGTCGTGGTGTTCCTGTTCCTGCAGGACTGGCGCGCGACGGTGATCCCGACGATCGTGGTGCCGATCGCGTTGATCGGCACGTGCGCGGGGCTCTACCTGTTCGGGCTGTCGATCAACATTCTGTCGCTGTTCGGCATGGTGGTCGCGATCGGTATCCTCAACGACGACGCGATCGTCGTCGTCGAAAACGTCGCGCGCATCATGCGCGAGGAAGGGCTCGGCGCGCCGCGCGCAACGGTGAAGGCGATCGGGCAGATATCGGGTGCGGCGATCGCGAGTACGCTGGTGCTCGTCGCGGTGTTCATTCCGATGGCGTTTTTTCCGGGCTCGACGGGCGGCATCTACCGGCAGTTTTCGGTCACGCTCGCGGTGTCGATCCTGCTGTCGACGATGTTGGCGCTGACACTCGGCGCGGCGTTGTGCGCGGCGCTGTTGCGTAGCGAGGCGGCCGCCGGGGAGCGGCCGAAGAACGCGGCTTCGCGTCTGCTGCATCGCGTGTTCGACGGCTTCAATCGTGGGCTCGACGCGGGCACCACACGCTATATCGTGGGCGTCGATGCGATGCTGCGCTCGCCGCTGCGCTGGCTGCTGGTGTTCGTCGCGGCCTGCGCGATCACCGTGTTTTTCTTCACGCGGCTGCCGACCGGCTTTCTGCCGACCGAGGACCAGGGGCATATCTTCATCACGTATACCGGCCCGCCGGGGTCGACCGACCAGCGCACGCAGCACGCGATCGACCAGGTGGAGGCGTTTCTGCGAACCCAGCCGCAAGTGCGCAACGTCGCGTCCGTGACGGGCTTCAGCTTCTTTGGCCAGGGGCAATCGGCGGCTCTGTCGTTCGTCGATCTGAAGCCGTGGGACGAGCGCTCGGGCGAGGCCAATTCGGCGAGCGCGCTGGTGCGTCGCGCGAATGCGGCGTTTCGGCAGATTCCCGAGGCGATCATTTTTGCGCTCGACCCGCCGCCGATTCCGTCGCTCGGCAACGCGACCGGCTTCACGATGAAGATCCAGGATCGCAGCGGCATCGGCGGCGAAGCGCTGCAACAGGCCGCGCGGCGGATGATGATCGAGGCGTCGCAAAGCCCCCTTCTCGCGGGCGTGCGCGCCGAGGGCATGCCGGAAGCGCCGCAACTGTATGTCGAGATCGACCGCGTGAAGGCGCGCGCATTAGGCCTGCAAATCGGTCAGGTCAACCAGGCGCTTGCGCTGACGTTCGGCTCGAACTACGTGAACGACTTCGTGTTCGAGGGCAACGTGCTGCGCGTGCTGTTGCAGGCGGACGCCGAGCAACGCATGCGTGCCGAGGACGTGACTTCGCTGCGCTTGCGCAATAACCGCGGCGAGATGGTGCCGTTCTCGGCGTTCACGCGCGTGCGCTGGATTTCCGGACCGCAGCAGCTCGAACGCTATAACGGCTTTCCGTCCGCGACGCTGTCGGGTCAGGCCGCGCCCGGCCGCTCGAGCGGCGCGGCGATCGCCGAGATGGAGCGCATCGCGTCGCACGTGTTGACCGGCAACCTGACTTACGAATGGACCGGCACCGCGCTCGAGGAAAAACAGGCGAGCGGCCAGATCGGCATGCTGCTCGGGCTGTCGCTCGTGGTCGTGTTCCTGTTGCTCGCGGCGCTGTACGAGAGCTGGGCGATTCCGGTCGCGGTGTTGCTGATCATCCCGTTCGGCGTGATCGGCGCGGTGCTGTTGACGATGCTGCGTGGACTGTCCGCGGACGTGTATTTCAACATCGGCCTCGTGACGATCATCGGCCTTGCCGCGAAGAACGCCATCCTCATCGTCGAATTTGCGATCAAGGAGGAATCCGAAGGAAGGGACGCGCTAGCCGCCGCCAAAAGCGGCGCACAGCAGCGTCTGCGCCCGATTCTGATGACGAGCGTCACGTTCGTGTTGGGCATGCTGCCGCTCGTGCTCGCGACCGGCGCGGGCGCGGCGAGCCGCCGCGCGGTCGGCACCGGCGTGATGGGCAGCATGCTGACCGCGACGATGTTCGGCGTCTTCTTTACGCCGCTGTTCTATGTCGCCGCGCGACGCTGGCTGAGCCGCAAGAAACGCAGCACCGATCTCGACGATGACGATCTGCCGACAGCCATGCCGCGCGATTCGGGTGGAGGGCAGCGCGATGCGTAAATGCATTCATGTGCGCCTGGTGCTGCCCCTCTTCTGCTGCTCGCTCGCCGCCTGCAACTTTGCGCCGAACTATCAGCAGCCCCAATTGCCGATCGCCGATCGTTTCGACACGACGGAGACCGCCAATCCGGCCGCCGCGCATCTGGCAAGCGAAGTCGACTGGCAGACCTTCTTCGCCGATCCGCAACTGAAGCTGCTGATCGAGGCGGCGCTCGAGCACAACCGCGATCTCGCCGCGTCGATCGCGCGCATCGAGCAGGCGCGCGCGTTTTATCGCATCCAGAACGCCGCGCGTTTGCCGCAGGTCAATGCGAACGCGGGTGCGACCCGCACCAGGGCGCCACTCGGTTCGATCGATCCCGAGTTCGACAACACGGACATCTCGGTCCAGTTCAACCAGTACAACGTGCAGGCCGCAGTGACGTCGTTCGAACTCGACTTCTGGGGGCGCGTGCGCAACACCAGCGAAGCCGCGCGGCGTCGATATCTGGCCACTGTCGACGCGCAGCACGCGTTCCGTTTGTCGCTGATCGGCAATGTCGCGTCGAACTACTACGCGATCCGGTCTGGCGAGGAAGGCATCGAGCTTGCACAACAGACGCTCGACAGTCGGCGCTACGCGCTGGAAGTCGCGAAGATGCGGCTCGACGCGGGCGTCACGTCGATGGTCGATTACGACCAGGCGGCCATTCTGGTCACGCAGGCACAGACGCAGCTGGCCGAGCTGCAACGGACCACCGCGCAGCAGCGCCATCTGCTCGAGGTGCTGATCGGCGGGCCGCTCAGCGGGTCGCTACCGCCGGCGCCGCCGATCGCCGACGCCGCGCAGTTCCGCGAGCTCGATGCGGGCCTGCCCTCCGCACTGCTGATCGACCGGCCGGACATCCAGCAGGCCGAGCAGCAACTGCGCGCAGCCAATGCCGACATCGGCGCCGCTCGTGCGGACTTTTTCCCACGCATCGCGCTGACGGGTAGCTTCGGATATGTGTCGCCCGAACTCGGCGATCTGTTCGTGCCGGCCAAGCAGGCGTGGTCGTTCGGCGCGCTGGTCGGCATGCCGATCTTCGATGCGGGACAGCGCCAGGCGCAACTATCGCAGGCGCGCGCGCGACGCGACGAACTGGTCGCCGATTATCAGCGCACGGTGCAGAACGCGTTTCGTGAAGTGTCCGACGCATTGGTCGCGCGACAACGCTACAAGGAACAGATCGCGGCGCAGGAACAGGCGGTGCAGGCGCAGCGGCAACTCGCCGAAACGGCGGAGCTGCGCTACGAAAACGGGATCTCGATCTATCTCGAGGTGGTGGATGCGCGACGCAATCAGTTTGCCGCCGAGCAGCAGCTGATCCAGCTTCGGGCGACGGCCTTGCAGAACGGAGTGTCACTTTACGTCGCATTGGGGGGCGGGCCCGACGAGCCGCGGAACGTCACGCAAAGCACGTCTCACGCTGCGGGGGTCCACCCGTCCAACTGAGGCACGCGCGCCACAGCAGCGCGTCGTGTCCGCCGCCGGCATTGCACCGGCGGGATCTACTCATCAGCCAAGCGTTACGTCGACCGATGCTTGTTCACCATCGCGCACCACGGTGACAGACACGCTGTCGTCCGCCTGAGCGATCATGCGGCGCAGTTGCTCGACGCCGTGAATCACCTTGCCGTCGACGGCAACGATGATGTCGCCCGCCTGAATGCCGGCTTCGGCGGCCGGACCGGTGGACTGCTGCACCACCACGCCGCCCGGCAGCTGCGCTTGCTGCTGTTCGTCCTGGGTCAGCGCACGCACGGCGACGCCGAGACGCGGACGGTTTTGCTGCTGCGGTTGCTCCTGCTGCTCTTCGCGTGGCGCGGCCGACGCCATGTCCGACGCTTGCTGCGCGCCCACCGTCACCGCCAGCTTGCTTTCGCCGCCGTTGCGCCACACGCTGATCGTCGCTTTGCTGCCCGGCGACAGTTGCGCGACCTGACCGATCAATTCGGTCGTGTTACCAATATGCTTGCCGTTCACGCCGACGATCACGTCGCCCTGGCGCAGACCGGCTGCGTGCGCGGGACCATTCGGATCGACCGAGCCGACCAGTGCGCCGCCCGTCGAGTCGAGGCCGAGCGCCTTGGCCTTGTCGACGCTGAGCGGCTGCACGCCCACGCCGATGCGGCCGCGGCTTACGTGACCGGTACTCACGAGCTGGTCCTTCACGTGCATCGCCGCGTCGATCGGGATGGCGAACGACAGTCCCTGGAAGCCGCCGGTGCGCGAGTAGATCATCGAGTTGATGCCGATCACTTCGCCGTTCAGGTTGAACAGCGGACCGCCCGAGTTGCCCGGGTTGACCGGCACGTCGGTCTGGATGAACGGGATCGGGCTATCGTCGGAGAACGAGCGCGATTTCGCGCTGATGATGCCCGAGGTCACCGTGCTGTCGAAGCCGTAGGGCGAGCCGATCGCCACGACCCATTCGCCGACCTTGCTGCTGTCCGGGTTGCCGATCTTCACGGTCGGCAGATTGGTCGCGTCGATCTTGACGACGGCGACGTCGGTGGCCTTGTCCTTGCCGATCACGCGCGCGTGGAATTCGCGGCCGTCGGTGAGCTTCACGGTCACGCTGGTCGCGCCGTCGACGACGTGATTGTTGGTCAGGATGTACCCGTCCTGGCTGATGATGAAGCCCGAGCCGAGCGCTTCGCCGCCGCTCTTGCGTTGACCGTTCTCGTCGACCGACGCGGCTTCTTTCACGCCGATATGCACGACCGCCGGGCCATAGCGCGTCACGATGCTGGAGAAGTCCGGTGCCGACGAGCGCGAGCCGACGACATCCGCCGCCGCGTGCAGCGACGACGTCGATCCCTGCGCGTCGTTTACGGACGCATCGGCATTGCGATGGCTGAGCGCATACGCGCCGCCGATTGCGAGGACAGCGCAGATCGCGGCGCTACCGCGCCAATAGTTTTTGGTGGTCATAGTCAGGGAGTCTTGCGGAGGGTTACGTGGTGGATGCGTAATGTAGTGGCCTCCACTTAAAGCAGACTTAAAGATGGTGTTCGATCAGAATGCGCGCGCAGGCCTTGTTTTAGGCGCTTTTTGCGTGTCGTGCGGCTTTTATGAGATAGCAACATCTGTATCTTTCGCGCGATTCGAGAACGAGTGCAGCGTCGCTTTATCGTGCCTGACCAGTAATTTCCCCAGGATTGACCCCGCCCAAAGCGGTTCGGATAATAACCATATCGTGGACTTGTTATCCATAATGTGGACATTTCTTTTTTCTGCACACTTCGCGAGGAATTTCCCATGCCAGAGGCCAATCAATCCGACCTGACGCCGTACCAGCTACCGTTCCCGAAGGAAGCGCAAAAGGAAATCGTCGTGCCCTTCGCGATTCCGACCGACGAACGCGTGTGGGTCCCGCAGGCAGAAAACGTGTCGTTCCGCCCACTGTGCCTGAATGCGTCGCAGGGATACTGGATGAATCTGCTGCGCGTACGCCGCTCGGGTGTGTTGAGCCGGCATCGTCATCCGCAGGCCGTGCACGGCATGGTGCTCAAGGGCCGCTGGCGTTATCTCGAGCATGACTGGGTCGCGACCGAAGGCAGCTACGTGTACGAGCCGCCGGGCGAAACGCATACGTTATATGTGCCCGAGGACGTCGAGGAAATGATCACGTACTTCCAGGTCAACGGCGTGATGTTCTATTGCGATCCGTACGGGAACTACACCGGTTACGAAGACGTATTCACGAAGATCGACATGTGCCGCAAGCACTACGCGGCGGTGGGCCTCGGCGAAGACTACGTCGAGCAGTTCGTCCGGTAAAACGCCGCGCAAGCCCCCAACGGAACCAACAGCCAGGACACCGCAATACCGACAGGCACGGCAACACCATTCCCACACAGCAGGACCCATTGCGCAGGAGACAAACATGCTTCAGAAGTCGCAGCGTCTGAAACGTATCCAGGTGGTCGCCGTCGTCTTCCTGACGGTCGCGGGCATCGTCAATTATCTCGACCGCAGCACGCTGTCGATCGCGAATCATCTGGTCAGCGAGGAATTGCATCTGTCCGCTTCGCAGATGGGGCTGCTGCTGTCCGCGTTCTCGTTGTCGTATGCGTTCGCGCAGTTGCCGGTCGGCGCGCTGCTGGACCGTTTCGGATCGCGCGTGATGCTCGGCCTCGGCATGCTCGTGTGGTCGATCGCCCAGGTCGCGGGCGGCTTCATCCAGACGCTCAATCACTTTCTCACGGCGCGCGTCGTGCTCGGCATCGCCGAGGCGCCGCTGTTTCCGGCCGGCGCCAAAGTCGTCAGCGAATGGTTCGCGGTACGCGAGCGCGGCACGCCGATCGGCACCTTCATCTCGTCATCCACCATTGCGCCGATGATCGCACCGCCGCTGCTCACGGTGCTGATGCTTTCCTTCGGATGGCGAACGATGTTCGTCATCATGGGCGTGGCCGGCATTGTCGTCGCGCTCGCGTGGTACCTCGTCTATCGCAATCGCAGCGAAATCGCGCTGACCGAAGAAGAAACCGCGCATCTGAACGAAGGCGCGACCGGCCAGGAGAACCCGCAGGGCCTCAGCTGGTCCGAATGGGGCGCGCTGTTCAAGCTGCGCAACACGTGGGGCATGATCTTCGGCTTCATGGGCGTGATCTACATGGTGTGGCTCTATCTGACGTGGCTGCCCGGCTATCTGGAGCGTGAGCGTCATCTGAGCATCGCACACACCGGCTGGCTCGTCGCGATTCCGTATGTGTTCGGCACGATCGGCATGGCGAGCAGCGGCGTGATCGCCGACTATCTGTTGAAGCGCGGCATGGCGCCGATCCGCAGCCGCAAGTGGCCGCTATGCGTCGGTCTCGTCGGCGCCGCCGCATTCACGGTGCCGGCCGCCTACACACCGAGCACGACGCTCGCGATCGTCTACGTGTCGCTCGCGATGCTGTTCGTGAACCTGTCGAGCGGCAGCGCGTGGGCGCTCGTCAGCGTCGCCGCGCCGCGACATCTGGTGGCGTCGCTCGGCAGCATGCAGAACTTCGGTGGTTATCTGGGCGGCTCGTTCGCGCCGGTGATCACCGGCATCGTCGTCGATCGGACGCATTCGTTCGTCAACGCGCTGCTGATCAGCGCGGCCGTCGCGTTCGCGGCGGCGCTCGTCTATCTGTTCGTCGTCCAGGAAGTGGCGCCCGCGCCGCTCGCGAGCTCGATCGAGACCCAACCCACCTGAGGCGGCTTCTCCCATGACGTTCCAGAACCAGCTCCTCGAAGGCAAGACCGCGCTCGTGACCGGCGGCTTGTCCGGTATCGGCGCGGCGATCGCCAACACGCTCGCGCAGCTTGGCGCGCACACGGTGGCGGCTGGTTTGCCGCCGCCCGAAGGCACGCCCGATACGCTCAATCGCGAGATTGCGCGCGTCACGCTGGATGTCCGCTCGGGCAACGCCGTCACGGCCGCGGTGAACGCGTTCGAGCGTCTCGACATCGTGGTCAACTGCGCCGGCGTGATCAGCCGCGTCGAAGAACATCGGCTCGACGTGTTCGAACGCGTGATGGATATCAATCTGAACGGCACGATGCGCGTGTGCGCCGCCGCGCGCGATTCGTTGAAGGCGTCGGCGGGCTGCATCGTCAATACGGCGTCGATGCTGAGTTTTTTCGGCGGCGGTCTCGTGCCCGCTTATAGCGCGAGCAAGGGCGCGGTGGCGCAGCTAACGAAGTCACTCGCGATCGCCTATGCCGTCGACGGCATTCGCGTCAATGCGGTCGCGCCGGGCTGGATCGCAACGCCGCTCACCCAGGCGTTGCAGGACGACGATGGCCGCTCGCTGGCGATTCTGGAACGTACGCCGCTGCGTCGCTGGGGCACGCCGCAGGAAGTCGCGCAGGTCGCGGTGTTCCTGTGCTCGCCGGCGGCGTCGTTCATGACGGGCGCAATCGTGCCGGTCGACGGCGGATATCTCGTCGCGTGATCGGGTCGTCGCGTGAAGCGGCGCCGCCGTCGTTCGACGCCATCGATAAAGGCATAATTGCGTACCCCTGCTCTGCCCTGCCTCTGTGTGATGTCGAGTTCCGCTTCCAAACCCCGTTCCCACGCCGGCGCCGCCGGCCATGACGCTGTCGGGCACGCCGACGACAAAGCCGACTCCAAGGCCGTCGCCGGCGCGGCCGCGTTCTCGAAGTTCATCGCGGTGCTGCAACTGATCGCCGATGCGCCAACGCCGCCCAACGTCGCGAAGCTGAGCGCGGCGAGCGGCTATCCACGCCCGACCGTCCATCGCATCGTCGCGGCTTTGCAGGCTGAAGGGCTGATCGTCGCGAGCGGCAGCGGCAACACCTTCGGCCTCGGACCGCGCCTGATCAACCTTGCGAGCCATAGCTGGGAGCGCTCGGACCTGCGGCTCGCGGCCGTCGATGCGTTGATGACGTTGCGCGACTTCACATCGGAGACGATCCACCTCGCGGTCCCCAGCCAGGGCGAGATGGTCTACATCGAAAAGCTCGAAAGCCCGCACGCGGTGCGCATGGCATCGCGCATCGGCACGCGTGTGTCGCTGACGTCGAGTTCGGTCGGCAAGGCGTATCTGGCGACACTCAGCGTGGCCGAGCGCGAGGCGCTGCTGAAGAACGCGCCGCTCGAGCGTTTCACCGAGCACACGCTGACCGACCTCGACGCCGTGCGCCGCGAGCTCGACGCGACCGCGCAACGCGGCTACGCGGAAGACCGCGAGGAGAACGAAGTATCGATCTGCTGCTACGGCGCCGCGATTCGCGGCCCGGACGGCCGCGCGGCCGGCTGCGTGAGCATCAGCATGCCGACCTTCCGCCGCCGCGACGATGTGCAAGCCACTTACATCGAGCCGCTGCTTGCGGCATGCCGCACGATCGCGGCGCGGCTGGGGCCGGCGAGCGACAGATAGCGGACGATAGTGCGGCCGCGCCCGCCGATAAACTGCTATTCTTGCTGTCGCGCGGCCGCTCTGGCCGCCCGCCGCGTGCAAGCGGCAGACCCCGACAAGCTCCCGGCGGCGCTCACGCGCCCGCCTTCGCAAAGACAGGAATACGCATGTTCGGTTTTCTGCGCGGCTACTTTTCCAACGACCTGGCAATCGACCTCGGTACGTCGAACACGCTGATCTACATGCGCGGCAAGGGCATCGTTCTCGACGAGCCGTCGGTCGTGTCGATCCGCCAGGAAGGCGGGCCGAACGGCAAGAAGATCATCCTCGCCGTGGGCCGCGAAGCGAAGCAGATGCTCGGCAAGGTACCGGGCAACATCGAGGCGATCCGCCCGATGAAAGACGGCGTGATCGCCGATTTCAACATCACCCAGCAGATGATCAAGCGCTTCATCCAGATGGCGCACGAGTCGCGGCTGTTTGCGCCATCGCCGCGCATCATCATCTGCGTGCCGTGCGGTTCGACCCAGGTCGAGCGCCGCGCGATCAAGGAGGCCGCGCATAGCGCGGGCGCCTCGCAGGTCTATCTGATCGAGGAACCGATGGCCGCGGCGACGGGCGCCGGCCTGCCGGTGTCGGATGCAACCGGTTCGATGGTCGTCGATATCGGCGGCGGCACCACCGAGGTCGGCGTGATCTCGCTCGGCGGCATTGTGTACAAAGGCTCGGTGCGCGTCGGCGGCGACAAGTTCGACGACGCCATCGTCAACTACATCCGCCGCAACTACGGCATGCTGATCGGCGAGCAGACCGCCGAGGCGATCAAGAAGGAAATCGGCTCCGCGTTTCCGGGCTCCGAGGTCATGGAGATGGAAGTCAAAGGCCGCAACATGTCCGAGGGCATTCCGCGCAGCTTCACGGTGTCGAGCAACGAAATCCTCGAAGCGCTGACCGATCCGCTGAACCAGATCGTGTCGTCGGTGAAGATCGCACTGGAACAGACGCCACCGGAACTCGGCGCGGACATCGCCGAGCGCGGCATCACGCTCGCGGGTGGCGGCGCGCTGCTGCGCGATCTCGATCGTTTGCTCGCCGAGGAAACCGGCCTGCCGGTGTTCGTTGCAGAGGCGCCGCTGACCTGCGTCGTACGCGGCTCGGGCATGGCGCTGGAGCGGATCGAGAAGTTCGGCAGCTCGTTTTCCTACGATTGATGCGCGTGCCGAACGCTGAACGATGACGACCCTGCCCGCCTACGAGCCGCCCGTCGACGAAACCGAGCTGCTGTTGAAATGGATTCGCCGCGCACGCGAATCGCAGATGAGCCATTACGACATGGCGGATCTGCTGTCGGCGCGCGAGCGCCGCATGGGCTGGCTCGTGACCGCGCTGACCGCGTTCGTCGGCACGGCGGTGTTCGCGTCGTTGAGCGCGCCGCCGGTGTCGATCGAGATGCGGATAGTCGTTGGGCTCGTCAGCGTGGCGGCGGCGCTGTCGGCCGCGTTGCAGACGTTCCTGCGCTATGCGGAGCGTGCCGAGAAGCATCGCGCGGCCGGTGCGCGCTACGGCGCGGTGCGTCGGCGGCTCGAAGCGGTGTTTGCCGGCGACGCCGATGCGCGCGAAGCGCACTACCTCACCGGGATCCGTACCGAACTCGACCGTCTCGCCGAAGACTCGCCGAACGTGCCGCCGCGGATCTTCTATCGCACGCAGCGCACGTTGCTGGCGGACAGGCCGCGTCGGCGTGATGCGTGATACAGGCGGCCGGGCGCGCCTTCGCCTTCGCCTTCGCCTTCGCTTTCGTTTCCGTTTCAGATCACAGATCGTCCGCGCTGATACCCAGCTCGGTCGCCATGCGCCGCACGACGGCCTGCAGACGGCTGACTTCATCGGCGAGACGCTTCTGCTCGGCCTTCAGCGCCTCGAATGCCGACAGCGGCACGCTGTCGTCCTCGGCGAGCGCGGACTGCGCGGCTTCGGTGATGCTGAGCTCGCCGCACAACAGATGCATCCAGCGATTCTCACGCTCGCCCGCCATGCGCGGCAGCCGGACGACGCGAGGCGGATCGTTCGCGGCCAGCTCGTCGAGGAACGCCTCGACCGACGAAATATCGGCGAAGCCATGCAGGCGCGCGCTGTTCAGGCGCAATTCGGCGGCCGTTTGCGCGCCGCGCAGCAGCAGCGTGGTCAGTAGCGCGATCGACTGTCCCGGCAGCCCGAGCACGCGGTTCATGTTGTGCTCGAAGCGCGGCACGCGGCTGCTGCTGCCCTCGAACACGAGGCTCAGGCGTTTCAGGCCGTCGACGGCGGTCAGCACCTCGGCCTCGGTCGCGCTTATCACCGGCGCGCGGCCGGTCTTCTGATTGCAGCCGAGCGTCAGCGCGTTCAGCGACAACGGATAACTGTCGGGTACCGTGTGCTGTTTTTCGACGAGCACGCCGAGAACACGTCCTTCGAGCGCAGTCAGCGCGCGCAGCGAGGGTCGGGAAGGAGCGTCGGGAGTCGAATTCATGGGATTGCGAGATCTCGTGGAAGATGCGCGCGCCGTTCGCGGCTGGACGGCGCGTTCTGTCAGGTGGGCACTATGATAAACGTGGCGAGCCCGGCGCGGCGAGCGAATCTGCGCTGCCGGCGAAGCGCGCACGCCGGCAAAACCCGCCACATCTGCTAGTGTGAGTTGATCGACATTCTGTTTCGCGGAGACGTCATGCGGTCCACAAGCTCGAGATCGAGCGAATCTGCCCGCCTGACCGACGCGCAGATCGCCGCCGAAGCAGCGCGCCGTCTCGCGTGGGATTCGGCCGTGCCGCCGCGCGCCGTGCGCGTGAAGGTCGCGCGGGGGCGCCTCACGCTGTCGGGCGAGCTTCAACGCGAAGCACAGCGCGCCGCGATGCTCGAAGACGTGACGCGTCTGTTCGGCGTCACCTCAGTCGCTGACCGGACCGTCGTCCGCAAGGGCTGACCTCAGTCAGGCGAGTCAGCTCCCGCCCGCTTGCAGCCGCGCCTTCGAGCAACAGTGTTTCGTCGTTGGCCGAGTGGGCGAACAGCCCGAACTTCAGCGATGACGACCCGCTGTTCAGCACGAGGACCGTCCGTTCCTGATCGTGGTCGTGGTCGTGCATGGCGCCGCCTCGCTCAGCCTTTCCACGTCCAGTTGCGGATTTCCTCCTTGTCGATCCCTTCCTCGTGCGCATACGCGAGATGCTCGATGATCTGCCCGCGCAGCCACTCCTTCGTATGATCGCCGACGCCGCGCAGCGACGGCACGCGATCGATCGCATCGATCGCCAGCGTGAAGCGGTCGACGCCGTTGATGATCGCGAGTTCGAGCGGGGTATTGATGTTGCCCTTCTCGTTATAGCCATGCACGTGCATGTTTCCGTGATTCTGACGGTTGTACGTGAGCTTGTGCACGAGCGCCGCATACGAGTGGAAGTTGAAGATCACCGGCTTGCTGGTCGTAAACAGCGAATCGAAATCGCGGTCGGACAGTCCATGCGGATGCGCATGCTCGGGCATCAGGCGGAACAGATCGACCACGTTGACGAAGCGGATCTTCAGCGTCGGGCAGCGCTCCTTGAGGATCTGCACGGCGGCGAGCGCTTCCATCGTCGCGATGTCGCCCGCGCACGCGATCACGACGTCCGGCTCGACGCCCTGATCGGTCGACGCCCAGTCCCAGATGCCGATGCCCTTGGTGCAATGCGTGACGGCCGCGTCCATGTCGAGATAGTCCAGGTGCGGCTGCTTGTCGGACACGATCACGTTCACGTAGTCGCGCGAGCGCAGGCAGTGATCGGCGACGCTCAGCAGACAGTTCGCGTCGGGCGGCAGATAGATGCGCACGACGTCCGGGCTCTTGTTGGTGACCACGTCGAGAAAACCGGGGTCCTGGTGCGTGAAACCGTTGTGATCCTGGCGCCACACGATCGACGTGATCAGCAGATTGAGCGACGGCACCGGCTGCCGCCAGCCGAGCTCGCGCTTGGCTTTTTCGAGCCACTTCGCGTGCTGGTTGAACATCGAGTCGATCACGTGCACGAACGCTTCGTAGGTCGCGAAGAGTCCGTGACGGCCTGTCAGCGCATAGCCTTCCAACCAGCCTTCGAGCGTGTGCTCGCTGAGCATTTCCATCACGCGGCCATCGGGCGACAGTTCGCCGCCGTCGGCGTCGCCCGGTTCGAGCGCGGCGAGCCAGGTCTTGCCCGACGCTTCATAGACCGCGTGCAGCTTGTTGCTCGAAGTTTCGTCGGGACCGAACAGCCGGAAGTTCGACATGTTGTTGCGCATCACGTCGCGCAGGAACGTGCCGAGCACCGCGGTCGGCGACGTATACGCCGCCGCCGGTTTCTTCACGGCCACCGCGTAGTCGCGGAACGGCGGCATGTCGAGCATCTTGCACAACAGTCCGCCGTTCGCGTGCGGATTCGCGCTGATGCGGCGCGCGCCCTCGGGCGCGAGCGCGCGCAGTTCTTCGACGAGCCGGCCGTTCGCGTCGAACAGCGTTTCGGGGCCGTAGCTGCGCAGCCAATCCTCGACGATCTGCAGACTCTTGCGATTGCTCACCGCATCGGCCACCGGCACCTGATGCGAGCGCCACGAGCCTTCCACCTTGTGACCGTCGACTTCCTTCGGCCCGGTCCAGCCCTTCGGCGAGCGCAGCACGATCATCGGCCAGCGCGGCCGCGTCGTGTCGTTGTTCTGCCGCGCATGCTGCTGGATCGCGCGAATTTCGCCGATGCATTGTTCGAGCGTCGCGGCCATCTGCTGATGCATCGTGTCGGGATCGTCGCCTTCGACGAAATACGGCTTGTGCCCGTAGCCGACCATCAATGCTTCGAGCTCCTCACGCGGAATGCGCGCGAGCAGCGTCGGGTTGGCGATCTTGTAGCCGTTCAGATGCAGCACCGGCAGCACCGCGCCGTCGCGGATCGGGTTCAGGAATTTGTTCGAATGCCACGACGTGGCGAGCGGGCCGGTTTCCGCTTCGCCGTCGCCGATCATCACGGTGACGATCAGCTCGGGGTTGTCGAACGCGGCGCCGTAGCCGTGCGACAGGCTGTAGCCGAGTTCGCCCCCTTCGTGAATCGAGCCCGGCGTTTCGGGCGTGCAATGCGAACCGATGCCGCCCGGGAACGAGAATTGCCGGAAAAAGCGCCGCATACCGGCTTCGTCCTCGCTGCGGTCCGGATAAATTTCCGAGTAGTGGCCTTCCAGGTAGCAGTGCGCGAGGCTCGCGGGGGCGCCGTGACCGGGGCCGGACAGAAAGATCACGTCGAGATCGTGTTTGCGGATCAGCCGGTTCAGATGCACGAGCACGAAGCTCTGGCCGGCGTCGGAGCCCCAGTGGCCGAGCAGCCGGTTCTTGATGTGCTCGGCCTTCAGCGGTTTGCGCAGCAACGGGTTGTCGCGCAGATAGATCATGCCCACCGACAGGTAATTGCATGCGCGCCAGTAGCGATCGAGGTTGCGCAGCGTATCGGGGTCCAGAACTTGCGGTGGGGTGGGATGCGAGGTTGCTTCGGCCATGGCGTCACTCCTCGAAAAGAACTGTCAGGCTGGTTGGCGGATGATGCGGCGCACTCGAAACGAAGCCGGGCGGTGCGAGTCGAATGTACTAAGCTGCTCAAACGGGGGCGAATGCTTTCTACCCCTCCCAGTATGTCGCGCTGAATGTGGCATTCGTGCTGCAACTCCTTGCGCTGTCTGCTTTCTTTTCGTGATCTTCTGTCTCAGGTCAATGGCCGCCATGTCGACATCTCCCAGTGCGCTCAAAGTGCTCGTGGTCCTGGTCCTTACGCTCGTGTTCACATGCCTGGCTGTCGCCATACCGATCGGCATATTCGGGCTGCTGGTCAAGCTGTTCAGCCACGTCTAGCACAGCGGCGCGGCTGCCAGCGTGCGAACGCGAGCGCCACGGAATGTGTATGCTCGCTGAAAGACCGGGCGCGGCATTGGCAATGCGCCGCTCATTCATCGCAAGGAGAGTGCCTTGACCGACCACACCGACAACCCGCCCGCATCACAACCCGATCCCGAATTGCAGGCGCTCGCGCGCGAAGTCTTCGACCTCGCGCGGCGCGGCGATGCGACGATGCTCGCGGCCGTCATCGAGAAAGGCGTGCCGCCGAATTTGCGCAACGAGCGCGGCGACAGCCTGCTGATGCTCGCGAGCTACCACGGCCACGTCGACGCGGTGCGCACGCTGCTCGACCGGGGCGCCGATGCGAACCTGCGCAACGACGCGGGCCAGACGCCGATCGCGGGCGCCGCGTTCAAGGGCTTCGACAAGGTGATCGAAACCTTGCTCGCGCATGGCGCCGACGTCGAAGGCGCATCGCCCGATGGCCGCACCGCGCTGATGATCGCGGCGATGTTCAACCGCACCGCGATCGTCGATCTGCTGCTCGCGCACGGCGCGGACCCGCATGCGCGCGACGCGAACGGCGTCGGCGCGGCCGATGCCGCCGCACGGATGGGCGCGGCCGATACCCAGGCGCGCCTGAAAGCGCTGGGCGCGTGAGCCCGCGATGTCACCCATGAAACGGCGCCCGCACCACGCGCGCGGCGCCGCCTAGTTGCCCTTCGCGCTACGCAACAGCGTGTCCACGTCGAGCTCCGCCAACTCGCCGATCCGCCCGACCGTCACGTCCGCGGGCGGATTGCTCGCGATCTGCTTCGCATCGAACGCATAGTGTCCCTGGCGCGGAAACACGGTGGTCAGCTCCGCGCCCCATGCCTTCTTCATCGCGCTCAGAATTCGCAGCTTGTCGTCGACCATCACGTAATGGCGCGCCGGATAGCATTCCATCACCTGGTCGAGCATCAGCTCCTTGTGGATGTAGATCAGCACGCGCCCGTCGACTTCGTCCCACAGGCCCGAGCGCGAAATCTTGCGCGGCTGGAACACGACGTCGCCATCCGACAGGATCACCGTCGGCCCGTGCTTGCCGAGATGCCGCAGCGCGTCGAGCGCACCCGGATAGAGCCGGTTCGCAAACGGATACTCGATCAGGAACGACGACATCAACAGCAGGCGCGTGTCGCGTGGATGCTCGGTCCGGTAGCGCTGCAGCGCGCCGAGGTAGTCGGCGTAACCGAGTTCGGTGCGCAGGTTCTCGAAGATTTCCCAATAGCGCGCACTGTTCTCTTCGCCGAACTGGCCCATCATGTGCGCGCGTAGATCCTGCAGCACGTGATCGTTGTCGAGCAGCGTGTTGTCGCAATCGAACAGAAACACGACGTCGTGCGGCGTGGCGGAGGTGACTGGCATCGGGGTTCCTTGTGGCAAGTTCGGCGGGCCGGTTCGGCGGGTCGGCGTGATAGCGCACGCGTGGATGGCCTCGGCTACTTCAGCCCGCCGTCCGGCGCAACGGGTTTTTCCGCGTGGCCGCCGAAATCGTGCCGCATCGCCGACAGCACGCGATTCGCGAAATCGGCTTCTCCGCGTGAACTGAAGCGCGCGAACAGCGCCGCGCTGAGCACCGGTGTCGGCACACCTTCGTCGATGGCCGCCGTGACGGTCCAGCGCCCCTCGCCCGAATCCGATACGCGGCCCGCGTAGCCTTTCAGTTCGGTGTCGCTGGCGAGCGAGCCGGCGATCAGGTCGAGCAGCCACGAGCCGATCACGCTGCCGCGCCGCCAGACCTCGGCGATATCCGCGAGATTCAGATCGTACTGATACAGCTCGGGACGGCGCAGCGGCGACGTCTCCGCATCGGCCTCGCGCGCGTGCCGGCCGGCGTCGGCGTGGCGCAGCACGTTCAGACCCTCGGCGTAGGCGGCCATCAGCCCATACTCGATGCCGTTATGAACCATCTTGACGAAATGCCCCGCGCCTTGCGGGCCGCAATGCAGAAAGCCCTGCTCAGCGGTGCTCGCGCCCGCCGCGCGGCCCGGCGTCGCGCTCTGCGTGCCCGCGCCGGGCGCCAACGTCGAGAAGATCGGTTCAAGCCGTTTGACGACCTCAGCCTCGCCGCCGATCATCAGGCAGTAGCCGCGCTCGCGCCCCGCGACGCCGCCGCTCGTGCCGACGTCCACGTAGTGAAGCTGGCGCGCGCCGAGTTGCTGGCCGCGGCGGATGTCGTCGTGGTAGTAGGAGTTGCCGCCGTCGATCACGACGTCGCCCGGCTCGAGCAGCGGCACGAGCTTGTCGAGCGTCGCGTCGACCACGGCGGCGGGCACCATCAGCCACACGGCGCGCGGCTTGTCGAGCTTCGCGACGAGGTCTTCGAGCGAGCTCGCGCCGGCCACGCCTTCCTGCTTCAGCCTGTCGACCGCCGCCGGCTGCACGTCGTAGACGATGCACTGCTGAGCTCCCCTGGTCAGGCGCCGCACCATGTCGGCGCCCATTCGTCCCAATCCAATCATGCCTAGCTGCATGGCTCGCTCCTAAAGATGCTGCGTTGCGCTGCCCGATTTTCCGGTCATCGTGTTGCGCCGGCGCGGCTGCCCTTAAGCATAGGCGCTGTGTCGCGAGCTACGCCGCATGTATCGAAGCAAGCCGCACTTTTTTGCAGAGGCGCAGCGCGGCTCAAAGTTCCACGCAACTGGAGGCGCGCCGCATCCGCACGAAAGCGAACGCGGCGAGCCCACGTGTCATTCGCTACGCTCGGGCACGCGCGTGCCGCGGCGGGCGGCCAGCTTCGCGTATTGCTCGGCCGCGAAGCGCTTGACGGCGCGCCACATCAGCGGATAGCGATAGCCGGGCACCGCGAACAGCACCAGCGCGCCCAGCGCCAGCAGTCCGCAGAACAGGAACGTGCCGCGATAGCTGAACGCCTGCACGAGCAGCCCCGACAGCACGCCCGACAGGATCGAGCCGACCCGTGCCGCATTGAAGAACAGCGCGGTCGCGCGTCCGGGCGAATGCGGCATCAGATCCTGCACGTAGGTCATGCCGAGGCACGAGGTCACGGCGACCACGAACGCGTTCAGCATCTGCATCGGGATCAGCACGCTGACGTTGCCGGCCAGCGACATCGCGACGAAGTACACCGCATGCACGGCCGCGCACGCGGCAAGCCAGTTCGGCTTGTGCAGCGACGACGACTTCGCGCCGAGCGCGAGCATCATCGGGATCTCGGTCAGCGCGCCGAGACCGAGCATCACCGACACGTCGAGATGCGTGCCGTTGAGCCCATGCACGATGTACAGCGGCAGTACGATCATCGTCGCGTTCGCGGCGAGGCCGAGCAGGGTCAGCGCGGTCACCGAGCGCAGGATGTCGTTCGCCGACGCGACCGGCAGTGTTTCGTGCGCGTCCTCGCCGGGCTGCCTCAGCGGCGGCACCGTGATCGACGCGGACGGCTCCGACGCGGTGTCCTCGACCGTGTGATCGCCGAGATGGCTCTGCGGCTCCTGCATGCGCCAGACGATGAAGCCGCAGGTCGCGAAGCTGGCGGCCGCGAACAGGAAGAGTCCGGTGAAGCTCGTCGCGGCGAGCACCAGCGCGCCGACCGCCGGCCCGAACACCCATGCGGCCGAGAGGATCGTACGCAGCGTCGCGCTCGCGAACACGCGCTCGGCAGGGTCGGGCACCGGCAGCGCCGCGCGGCTGAACGAGAACACCATCGAAATCGCCGAACCGCCCGCGCCGATGAACACGATGCCGACCACGAGCAGCAGCCGGTAATCGCGCACCACGCACAGACACAGGTAGCCGAGCGCGGCTGCGATGAGCGCCGCCAGCAATAACGGTCGATGCCGCCCGCTCCGGTCGCTCCAGCGCCCCGCCACCGTGCTCGCGAGCACGCCGCTCGCGGCGATCAGCGTCATGAATACGCCGAGCCGGAACGGCGTCATGCCGGCGCGTTCGATGCCGAACAGAGACAGATACGGTGCGGTGAAGGACATCGCCACACCGAGCATCAGGGTGGCGGCGGCGAGCGGCTTGAAGCCAGGAATGCGAAGCAGGTCGAAAAAACGCGCAGTTTTCAACACGGGGACGGTGGGTCAGGTGGAGCGGGCCTCGATACGCAGCGAAGCGCTCGAAGGCACGTTAGGCGTCGCAGGCAGGGGGCCGGAAACGACCGGGGCATTATCGACCCGGAGCGCGGCTCGCGTAAACCCGCTAATAGCTGTCCCAAATCCGTGAGAAGCCTGCGGATACATCCGGCGACTCGCGCCGCGCCGTGCCGATGCGTGCCGTTAGCGGCAAGCTGCTGGCACGCTCAACGCTACTTGCCCTCAGTTGCGCGCATTTGCTGCGCCTGCGCCTTGTAGTCGTAGGTCGGATAGAACTCGGTGTGATAGTTGTTCAAAAGCACCAGTTAATTGTCAGGTTCCCGATGCATTGAGTTTGCGTGCGGGAGAATGGAAAACCACATGAATATCGACGGGCTTCTCGTCATTGGTCGTAATCCGTGCGTAACCGTTGCTATCGGTCCTGCCGGCCTGTCTGACACCATCAACGTTCGCGATGAATTCACGGCCAGATAAAGGCTCATCGGTTACGCTGTCGACGATGGCGAACCAGCGCGTATGCGTTGGCTCGACAAGCGGTGCTGGCGGGGTGGCGTGCTTCTGAGTGCTCGTTGCTTTAAGCTGTGCGTCGTCAGTGATCGACCATCGCGTTCCGTGAATCGCAATGATGCGCGGCGGGGTCGAGCAGTTGCAGTGAATCGCATCTCCACCGACAGCCTGGCGGCGAGCACCCCCGGCCAGATCAATCATGCGGCGATTCTCACTGATCCCCGCGCCGCCGACGATGACCCCTGTGCTTTGGCATGCACCACACCAGGCGCTATCGCCAATGTAGACCACCCTTCGGGTTTTGCCGTCATCCCCTTTTACCGTGGCGGCGCGATGGCCTTCGCGCGCAATAACGTGACTGTCCTCGTGACTCGTCAGCGGATCTCCGTCCACAGCCGCATAAAAAATTCCCATGTAATCTCCTGCACTATTTCGCCCTCAGATGAGTCGAGTGCAACCGAAAAAAGCTTGTGCTCGATCACCTATAGGAAAGCTTTGAATTCGGTTACTGATTTTCTCGAAGAATCTGCACCCTACAAGCCTCAAGGGACTTTGAGTCATTGAAAGTCAGACCGTATGCATATTTGCAAAAATCAGAGAGCTCTCTGCGAGCATTGGTTGATAGTTCATCCACGGAAGGGGCATCGCCTTCATTTGCAAATGGGTTGACAAATTCCCGTCTTAAAGTTGGAAATTTCTTTAAAAAATAGATCTCATGCTCATTATGATCGACATATGAATTGTAATACCCTACAAATACATTGAAGATGAGCATCCCCAATGCAAAAATCATAACGAAAACACCCACAAAAACTTTCTTTTTCATGGCATATCACTTCCCGGCACAGATAGCGATAATCTCGAACGCAGCAATTTCACAACATCCATTCCAAGCTTGCCAGGACAGGCCCGCCCCGTATTCGTTGCCAATCTTTGATATTCCCTGTGTCCACCCAGTCTGGAAATATTAAAAAAATCTTTTAAGACGCCACACAAAGCTGTGGCAGCTTGAATCTGAGTCGGGGTTGGCTTATCATGCCCTGAAATAGTCTGGTCGGTTAGAATCCCGCGAATATTTTTGAGCTTATGAAATATCGATAGGTTGCGGTATTCCTGTTCATAGGCCTCACCTGCCTCAACCAAATCGGATAGAAACACAATACCGATTTTTCCCGAATTGCTTGCAGCCACATGCTCACCAACAAACCTAATATCGCGGGCCTCATATATCTCGCCCTGACATGAAACTGCGTAGTGGTATCCTGCATCGCCAAAAGGCGGGCTTCTGCGCATGTCCTCCGCCTGTAAGCGCTGCATTTCTTCAATAGAAGGTGCGCCACAAGAATAGCTGCGGCCCGCGTGGTGTATCACAATATCCTGATAGTCCCAATGACTTTCCCGCATCGCGCCACCCGGGGGCTTTGCGTGCCACGCTGAACGCTCAATCAGCCTGTAGCCTTTTCGCGCAAGCATATTGATAATCGCCTGCCGGGTGGCGGCGCGGTCATCGACCGATATTGCAATGGCGTTTTGCTTGCTGTCATGCTTTTCTGTAGTTGAGGAGGTCCAGTAATTGCTGCTGTTATAATCAGCCATTATTAGGTTTTTGAGGCATTAAGTTTGCGTGCGTGAGGGATGCGTGGGGATCACGCTAGCACGGAAGGAAATTCTGACGCAATCAAACGGATTCTGGTTTTTGTTAACAATGGTCAATTATCCGGGTGCATAGCGATGTCTAGCGTTGCTGCCCGCTCGGCGTAATCCGTTGTTAGGGCAGACAACCAGACATCAGCGCGAGTCGTTCGCGACGGTAGGATAAGCAAGTGCCAACAGTTGCTTTCGTCGTCATCGTTCAAGCCGCAGCGTCATGCGTTCGGCGGGACGGATCAATCGAGCGACGAGCCTGAATGCGTTCGTGGGCCGCACATTCGCAATGCTCGGCCAGTTGCCGCAGCGTGAGGGCAAGGCCGGCGCGTCGAAAGCCGATCAGCGGAAAGACCAGCGATTGCCGATGCAATGAGCATAAAACGCCTCCATGAGGGATTGAACTCAGCTTCGATCACATTCCTGCGCATAGCAACCCCCGCTCCAGCGCGAACGCATCACACCACGACGTAGCCGCGCTGTTCGAGCGTCCAGCGGTGCCACCGGTTGCCATACGCGCCGCATCCGAACGCGAACACGATCGACAGCACGAAGCCGATCAGATCGGCCGTCTCGCCCCACAGCCCGATGCCGAGCAGGATCACGTTGATGCCTAGCATCACGAACGCGGCGAACCACATTCTCTTCGACAGCGCCCAGATGAAGCCGAGCAGGCACGCGCCCCAGCTGAAGCCGGTCGCGACCGCGATAGCGTCTTTGTGTTGCGGATGTTGCAGATAGATTCGTGCGTTCATGTTTTGCGAGGTTCCGTGCGATGACGCGGCGCGTCGATCGATCGAGCACGCGCGCACCGCTTTTTAACATGCCGCGGTGACACCGCGCGCATCGGCAGCATACGGCCGCTGCGCTGACGATCCGCGGCATAGCTGCTACCCTTGGCAGATCACGATCAGCAGCGGAGCACGCATGACCTCGCCGACAGCTTATTCCCCGAAAGGACCGACCCGCGCCGAGCTCGACTCGCTGCCCGGCGTCACCGTCGTCGAATTCGGCACCGACTGGTGCGGCTATTGCCAGGGCGCGCAGGCATCGATCCGCCAGGCGCTCGCGCCGCACGCGGGCCTGCGGCATCTGAAGATCGAGGACGGCCCGGGCCGCCCGCTCGGCCGCTCGTTCAAGGTCAAGCTGTGGCCGACGCTCGTACTGATGCGCGACGGCGCCGAGGTCGCGCGCGTGGTGCGGCCACGCAGCGCCGAGGATATCGACGACGCGTTCGCGTCGCTCTGAGATTCGAGCTCCGTCATGCGCCAGGTCATCCATCATCTGAGTGTCCAGGCCCGCGGCCGCGGCCTCGTCGAATTTACCGACGACGCGCGCCGCTTCGTCGACGACACGGACATCCGTACAGGTCTGCTGACGCTGTTTTGCCGGCACACGTCGGCGTCGCTGCTGATTCAGGAGAATGCCGATCCGTCCGTGCGGCGAGATCTGCAGCGCTACTTCGAGACCCTCGCGCCCGAGGACGGCACGCGCTACGAGCACGACACCGAAGGCCCCGACGACATGCCCGCGCATCTGCGCACGGCGCTCACCCAGGTGCAGTTGTGCGTGCCCGTCGAGCATGGAAGGATGGTGCTCGGCACATGGCAGGGGCTGTATCTGTTCGAACATCGGCGTCACCCGCAGCCGCGCGATATCGTGTTGCATCTGCTCGGCGAATGAAGTCCGCTTTCGCACCCACTCGTCACGCAAAGGAAACTGTCACCGGCACTTCTCCGCACACCGCATCGACCGGAGCCTACCCAAGGGAGCACACCTCATGGACACCCGTAGCGAGCTGCAAGCCACCGTCAAGGCGATGGTTCAACCGGGCAAGGGTCTTCTCGCCGCCGACGAAAGCGGCCCGACCATCGCCAAACGCTTCAAGACGATCGGCCTCGAATCGACCGAGGAAAACCGTCGCGCGTATCGCAACCTGCTCCTGACGACGCCCGGTCTCGGCGAGTTCGTGAGCGGCGTGATCCTCTACGAAGAAACGCTCGGCCAGAAAGCCGACGACGGCACGCCGTTCCCGCAGGTGGCCGCGGCGAACGGCATCGTGCCCGGCATCAAGGTCGACCTCGGCAAGGTGCCGCTTGCGCTCGCTCCCGGCGACGAGATCACCGAGGGCCTCGACGGTCTCGCCAAACGCTTCGTCGATTACAAGCGGCAAGGCGCGCGCTTCGCGAAGTGGCGCGCGGTCTACAACATCACGGCGAGCCTGCCGAGCCGGCTCGCGATCGAGGCGAACGCCGATTCGCTCGCGCGCTACGCGGCGATCAGCCAGGAAGCCGGCATCGTGCCGATCGTCGAACCCGAGGTGCTGATGGACGGCGAGCACACGATCGAGCGTTGCGCCGAAGTCACCGAGGCCGTGTTGCACGAGGTGTTTCATGCGCTGCATCGGCATCGCGTGGTGCTCGAACATATCGTGCTGAAGCCGAGCATGGTGCTGGCCGGCTCCGAGCATCAGCAGCAGTCGAGCACGGCGCATATCGCGGCGGCGACCGTGCGCGTGCTGATGCGTACGGTGCCCTCTTCGGTTCCCGGTCTCGTGTTCCTGTCGGGCGGACAGTCGCCCGAGGAGGCTACCGCCAATCTCAGTGCGATGAACCGGCTCGGCGCGCTGCCGTGGAATCTGAGCTTTTCGTACGGGCGCGCGTTGCAGGAGCCGCCGTTGAATGCGTGGCGCGGACAGCCGGCCAACGTGAAGGAAGCGCAGCAGGCGTTGCTCAAGCGCGCGCGTCTGAACGGCGCGGCCGCGCTCGGCAAGTACGACTCGGCGATGGAAAAGGATTGAACCCAGGGATTGAACCCGGGCGCGGGCGCAGGCTATCCGGGAGCTGTGGAAAAAGGCTTCTGGATCGCGTCCGCGCATAACATCCATCCCGCACATATCACAGCCGACAGTACGAATTGACGGTCAGCGATTGTTACGGGCTTTGCAGGTAATCCAACGCCGAGATTTGCCTTTTCCTGGGGACGTTCGTCACGATAAAGACCAGGGATCAACCTTGCCGCCCTCGATGATAAAGTGCTTCGTATCGGAGGTTGGGTCAAAAAAGCGCCAGTCTTCTTCGTCAGGCGCACTGTTCGGGCTGATGACAAGCCGCAAGCCACCGGACAGTAAAATGTCTGCACCGCCTTCTTCGCTTCCCGATACGCCTTTCACAATGGCAGGGCCCTGTTTGACCAGCAAATCGTCAATACGCTGAGCCGAACGGTGTGCCTTTTCATCGGGACCGAAAAGATCATCTTGCGTTGCAATCGCACTGCCAGCCTGTTCTATTTTCCAGTTGCATTGGACGTGTAACGACCACTCCCCAACGTGCCTGATCGCACCTTTGAAATTGGCTACCGGTCTTAGGGAGCCAAACTGCATCGTCAGTGTGCCTGCTGCATGATGTACCGCACTTATCGGCAGTCCTTCAACAGCTGACAGGCGGCGCTCAATCTCGTCTCGTGTGTTAATCATTCGGTAATTCCAGCGGTCCGCGTCAAACATGCGGGGCGACTCAATGTGAAGGTAGATCGATTTGCGAACGCTCTGCCAGAAGAAATGTCCGTGCCGTCTTTCACGGACGTCGAGGTGAGGAGCGGGAAAAAGTGAAGTCATCGTGCCTCACAGTCAATTGACGAGGCACGATTGTGCAACATGGCACCATCTCATAAAACCCCCGTTGCCGACAGTGCCGGGTTCTGGCGGGGACTGCGGCGCACAGAAAAACTGCCGGAGCCGACGCGCCAGACGATGTTCGACGCGGGGCGCCAGCCGCCCTTCTGCCTTATTGCGCTGCGCTTACTGCCCCTTCGTATCGCTGCTCGCGTCGGCGCCCGGCGTATTCGTCGAGTCGGTCATGGGCTTCTTCGACTTCGAATGCTTCTTCATGTGATGGTGAGTCGAAGGCGTGGTCTCCCCGGTCGCGCCCGCATCGCCGCCCTCGCGTGTCGAGGTCGCGGCGTTGGTGTTCGGGTCGTTGCCGGCCGGCCCCCCGCCGCCGCCTGCGCCACCGCCGGCGCCTTGCGCCATTGCGAGCGACGAAGCCGCGAGCAAGGTGGAAACGAGCACTGCGTTTCTGATTTTCATGGCGATTCTCCTGGGTGTCGAGAGTGTCGAAAGGAAGTGGGCGCGCGGTGACCGCACGCGCAAACCTCGCGCTCTTTTCAGCAAGGGCTGTGCCGCAGCACAGCACGCCAGGAAAAGCCCATGGACGCGATAGACGAACGGTGCCGCGGCTTCAGGTGCCGCAAGCCACCAGCGCATGCAGTTCGTCGATATTGAACGGCTTCGCGAGTATCGCAATGCCGAGCCGACGCGCGCGGTCGAGCTCGTCGGCGTAACCGGTCATCAGCGCGATCTTCTGCGACGGCCACGCGCTGCGGATCTTCTCCG
Source organism: Paraburkholderia sp. 32 (assembly GCF_050435345.1). NCBI lineage: Bacteria > Pseudomonadati > Pseudomonadota > Betaproteobacteria > Burkholderiales > Burkholderiaceae > Paraburkholderia > Paraburkholderia sp. 32. The sequence goes on along the minus strand of NZ_JBNDKD010000001.1, from coordinate 2,563,818 downwards.
CCAGGTCGATACCGTTCAGCTTGCCCGGCATCTGGATGTCCGACAGCACGAGTTCGAAGCGCTCGCCGGCGTTCAGCACGTCGAACGCCTGGTCGGCGGTCGGCTCGTGATGCACCTCGCAGCCGAAGGTTTCGAGCACCGCGGTCACGCCGGCCGCGACGTCCTCGTTGTCCTCGACGAGCAGCACGGCCCCGGCCGCGGTCGGCAGCGGCTGGCGCGCATCGGCGCCGGCCAGCGCGGCGCCCTCACGATAGCGCGGCAAAAACATCCGCACCGTCGTGCCGCTGCCCAGCACGCTGTCGATCTTCGCGGTGCCTCCGGCCTGCTCGGACATCGACAGTACCTGGGCGAGCCCGAGGCCGGTGCCCGAGCCGCGCAGCTTGGTCGTGAACAGCGGCTCGAACGCGCGTCGCACGACCGATTCGGGCATCCCTTCGCCGTCGTCGGAACAGGCGATCAGCACGTACTCGCCGTCCGGCAGCAGCGTATCGCTGCTGACCAGCCGATTGTTCTGGCAGCGGATCACGAAGCGCCCGCCGCGCGGCATCGCATCGCGCGCGTTCATCGCGATGTTCACGATCGCGAACTCGAGATCGGTCGGATCGACGAGCACCTGCCACAGGTTCTCCGGCATGCGCAACGCCAGTTCGATCGTGTCGCCGAGCGCCGCGTTGATCAGCGGCTCGGCGGCCGGCAGCCAGCGCGCAAGCTCGACGGGCTCCTGCTTGAGCGGCTGCTTGCGCGCGACGCTCAAGAGACGCCGCGTCAGCGCTTCGGCCGTAGCGGTGGCACGCTCGACCGCATGCACTTCCTTCTCGAGATCGTTGTAATGCTTGAGGCGCGCGAGCTCGGTGTTCGCCGACACCACCATCAGCAGGTTGTTGAAATCGTGCGCGACATTCGCGACCAGATTGCCGAGCGCGCCCATGCGCTGCAGTTGCCGGCTCGACGCCTCGGCCGACAGACGCATCGCGACCTCGCCCTGCCACCGCTCCCACGCGCGCCGCTCCGCCTCGAGCTGACGCAGCGAATACAGCACGAGCCCCCAGATCGCGATGCAGGGCACCGCCGTCAGCGCCGCGATCAACATAAAGTGCGTGCGCCACGCCGCCACGATCGATGACATCGCGTACGCGCTCATCACATACAACGGATAGTCGCCGACGCGGCGAAACGCGAGCAGCCGCTCGACACCGTCGACGGTCGAATTCAGATGCACGTGCCCGAACAGCTGTTTGTCGCGCAACGCGGACATGAACGCGCTGTGCATCGACGGCCGCGCGCCGGCCGGCCATGGCGGATAGCGCACCAGCAGATTGCCGTCCTGCCGGTACAGCGCGAGCGCGAGCGACGGATCGCCGTTGGTCAGCTCGCGATAGAAGCGCGAAAAATATTCGCTGCGCAGCGCCACCGTGACCACGCCGAGAAACTGACCGTCCGTACCCGAGCGGCCGATCGCGGTCGTGAACACGTCGACCTTCGACAGCGCGCCGAACATCGGCAGCGAGAAATACGGCTGCGGACGCATTGCCTTCGCGGCGAGAAAGTCGTCGCGCAAGCCGCTCGTCACTGCCGGCGCCGGATACGCGAGGCTCGACGCAAGTAACTGGCCGTTCACACCGAGCAGCGAGATCGACGCCACCTGCGGAAAGTCGCCGCCGATGCTCTGCAGACGCTCGTGCAATTCGCGCTCGCGCGCGCGGATCTGCGCGTCGTCGGAATTGCCGAGCAGCTCGATCACGCGCGAGGCCATCTGCCGGTTCAAATCCAGCACCTTGACGGCCTGCTCCTGCGCCACGCGCGCGAGGCGGTCGAGCGCATCGTTCGCATCGGAGACGCGGCGCTGGTAGTCGAAGTAGCCGTAGCCCACGAGGCAGGCCAACGGAAACACGATCGACACGGCCAGCAAGATCAGCAGCATGCGCTGCGTCGCCGCGAAGTTGCGTGACGGCATCGGCACATCGACTGCGACACGTTCTGCACGCTGCACGGTCCCTGCTCCATCAAAGTTGCATACGGTCAGGGAAGGCATTGCCTGTGAATTCGCACGCCGCTGTTCGCGCGCTAATTCCCCTGCCTCGAAATTTACCGCAACTCGGCCTATCTTCCCAAGCAGCTTCACGGCATCACTCCGCCGACGCGTCCGGGCACGACGATTGCTGCCTTATCGATGCTTGATGGCAAGCGTACTTCCGTCACCGCTCGCGACGCGTTTGCGTGCGCTGCACGAGCTCTTTCTTGCGCGAGGCCTCACCATGTCCACGACTGCCCGCCGCGTCGCGCGGCTCCCGGAATTGCCAGCGGACCGCGCGGTGCGCGTGATCGTGGACGGCACGCCGATTCTGCTGGTGCGCGATGGCGACACCGTGCGGGCTTACTCGCCTGATTGCCCGCATGCCGGGGGCCCGCTCGAAGAGGGCGCGCTGTGCCACGGCCGCATCATCTGCCCATGGCACAAGGGTACGTTCGACGTCGCGACCGGCAACGTGCTCGAGCCGCCCGCGCTGCTGCCGCTCGATCGCTACCCGGTCACGCTCGATGGCGACGACGTGCTCGTGTCGGCGGAAAAAATCGCAGCGCCGGCGCCGGCGGCGCACACATCCCCGCCCGATGCCACCGCGCAAGTCAAGCACTACGTGGTAATCGGCGCGGGCGCGGCCGGCGCCGCTGCCTGTGCCGCGTTACGCGAGTTCGGCTTCGAGGGCCGCATCACGCTGATCGGCGACGAAGCGCACGCGCCCTACGACCGCACCTCGCTGAGCAAATTCGTCCCCTCGTTTGAAATGACGCCCGCCGACGTGCCGCCGCTGCTGCCGCCCGACTGGCTGCACACGCACGGCATCGAGCGCATCGTCGCGAAGGTCGCGCGGCTCGACGTGCCTGCACACACGATCCATTTCGAAGCCGGCGCGGGTGGTAGCGAGCAGAGCATCGAGCCGCTGAAATACGACACCGCGCTGCTCGCGACCGGCAGCGTGCCGAAAGTGCCCGACATGCCCGGCTGCGAACTCGGCGGCGTGCATGTGCTTCGACACCTCGACGATGCCGCCGCGTTGATCGACGCGCTCGGCGACGATGCATCGCAAACCCGCGTCGCGATTCTCGGCAGCAGCTTCATCGGCCTCGAAGTCGCGTCCGCGTTGCGCAAGCACGGCGTGCCCCTCACCGTGATTTCGCGCGACAAGGTGCCGTTCGCGAAGCAGTTCGGCGAGCGCGCGGGCCAGATGTTTCGCGCGCTGCACGAAAGCAATGGCGTGAAGTTTTATCTCGACGCCAAGGTCGCCTCGCTCGAGGGCGAGGAAGGCAATGTGCATACGGTGATGCTCGCCGGCGGCGAGGCCATCGCGGCCGATGTCGTGCTGCTGGGCACGGGGGTTGCGCCCGCTACGGGGTTTGTCGAAGGACTGCCGTTGCAGAAGGACGGCGGCGTGGTCGTCAATGCCGGCATGAACGCCGCGTGCGGTCTGTATGCGGCCGGCGATATCGCCGTGTTCACGCTGCATGAGAACCAGGAGCCGGTGCGTATCGAGCATTGGCGCGTCGCGCAGCAGCATGCGCGCATCGCCGCGCAGAACATGTGCGGTTTGCGCAATCGCTATGCCGACGTGCCGTTCTTCTGGACCTATCATTACGGCAAGAACTTCGAATACCTCGGCCACGCGAGCGAGTGGGATGAGATCGTCGTCGATGGCGACTTCGATCATCACCAGTTCATCGCGCTGTACGTGCGCGACGGCCACGTCGACGCGGTGTTCGCCTGCGAGCGCGAAGCGCTGACCGCGCGGCTTTCCGACGCGATGCGCGGCGGGCTGTCGCGGGCCGACGCGCTCGCGATCATCGGCGCGCCGGAAGCGGCGGCGTCGTGACGATGCGCACGTGGACCCGTGCGATCCGATGTCTTGACGTTCAACCTGGAGCAAGGAGCCACCATGACGACAAACAAGGAAAAGCATCCGCACTCGGAAAAGAGCGAGCAGCAGATCGACAAGCAGGTCGAAGACAGCTTCCCGGCTAGCGACCCGCCTTCGACCGGCGGCACCACGAAGATCGAGCCGGAGCAGGACAAGTCAAAGGGCGGGCACGACAAGCCCGCCGGTCAATAGGCGGATAACAAGCCGCGATGCCGGGACGCATCAGCAACGATTGCTCAGGAAAACCACCTATCGGCCATCCTCGAACTGCGGCTCCGCGATCGCCGTTCGCGTCGCATCGAGACGACCGCACGCGGCCAGCATCTGCTGCAACGACGTCACGGCGCACTCCGCTTCCAGCGATTCCTGCTGTTCCGCGCTCCACTGCTGCGTATCCTCGGGTGTCCAAAGGCCGACCACGATCGCCACCTTCGGCAAGCGCGTGCGGATGCGCCGGATCAGATTGCGCAGATGCGACGGAATGCCGTCGATCTGCAGATACAGAAGGCAGACGATGCCCACGTCGTCCGCCACGAGGCTGTCGATCGACGCGCGCGACACCGCCTCGTGCGGCAGCGAGCGCGCCGCGAAGCCGTGCTTGCCGAGCAACTGCAGCAGAATGATCGTCGCGAGCGCATCGAGCGGGCCACGGCCCGGCAGGCACAACACGCGGCTCGTCGGCGCATGCGAGGCGAACACGGCCGCGGCGTCGACCGATCGTGGCATCGCCCGCGCGGCCTGCGTTTCGTCGGAAGGTGCCAGCGGCCCCACTGCGCCCCGGTTCGCCTGCGTCGCGAGCGGCGCGGGCTCGCGATCCTCGTAGCCGTCGAGGCCGTCGACCAGGTCGTTGGTCGTCGACTCGATGCGCGCGAGTTGCGCGCTGGTCACGCTGCCGCGCGTCACGTCATTGGCCGCGAGCCGCAAGCCCTTGATCGCGACTTCGTCGTAATAGGCCGACAGCGAGCAGTCGCGCAATAGCACTTCGGCCTGCTCGATCGCGTCATCCGGATCGCCGGCGAGCGCGCGTTGATAGAAGTTTTCGACCGGCGTCAGCGCGGGCTGATCGCCGAGCAGCACGTCGAGAAATTCGAGACGCCGCACGTGCCGGCCGAGCACCAGCAGACACAGCGTCAATGGTGTCGACAGGATCAGCCCGATCGGCCCCCAGATCCAGCTCCAGAAGATCGCCGCGACCACCACCGAAAACGGCGACAGGCCGGTGCTGCGCCCATACAGCAGCGGCTCGACCACCTGCCCCACCGCCAGTTCCGCGACCACGAACAGCACCAGCGACCAGATCGCCATCGCCCAGCCGGGACTGACCGCGGCGGCGAGCGCGGTGGGCAGTATCGCCGCGATCCAGATGCCGACGTAGGGCACGAGCCGCAGCAGCGCCGCGAGAATGCCCCACAGGATCGGGCTCGGCACGCCGATCAGAAACAGCCCCGTCCCGATCACGACGCCGACGCCGGTGTTGACGCCGAGTTGCGACACGAAGTAGCGGCTCAGGCGCCGCGCGGTCTCGTCCATCACCGTGGTCGTGCGGTGCAGGTCGCGCGAGCCGAACAGCCGGATCGCGCGATCGCGCAGGTCGTCGCGTTGCAGCAGGATCACGATCGTGACGACGAAAACGATGAACGCGGTTGCCAACGGACTGATGGCCGGCGACAGCACGCGTCGCGCGAGCTCGAACGGCGTCGGCACGGGCTCGCGCACTTCCACCGGCACCGCCGTCGACGCCTGCGGACTCGCCGCGGCCGCCGCGCCGTTCGGCGCTCGCGGCTGCGGCGGCTCGATCGTCGCGCGCTGCAATGCCTGCCCCGCCTCGCTCGCGAAACGGTTCAGCTTGCCGATCGTCAGACTGTGCACGGTGTCGATCTTGTGCTGGATGGTCGCCTGATAGCGCGGCATGCCGGCCGCGAGATCGGTCAGCTGTGTGGCAATTACCGCGCACAGCAGCGCGATGACCGACACCGAGATCAGGACCGCCGCGCACACCGACGCGACATGGCCGAGTTTGAGCCGGGACAGCGCATCGGCGAGCGGTGCGACGAGAAAGCTCAACAGGATCGCGAGCGTGATCGGAATCATCACCGCGCTCGCGACGTACAGGCATGCGACCGCGATCACGCCGACGCCGAACGTGACGAGGCCCTCGATACCGAATGCGGTGGAGGCCGCCTGAATGCGCGCGGCGGCGCTCGTGCCGCGCGGCTCGGGTGTGTCGTTCATGTTGCGAAGCGAAAATCGGGCGTGGAAAAACGGTCTCTGAGCCGCACGCGGTTCGCCGGCTCGGAGTCTTATTACTCAATACCGTTGAGCAATGTCTATTTCATCGAATCGCCCGACACCGGCCCGCTCTCGACCGGTGGTGCCTCCTTCTCGATCTCACGGCGGGCCTGCTCCCAGTATTGCTCGGGCGTGCCCTTCGGCTCGGCCGCCTGCTCCCACAGATAGTAGGCGCGCGTGCGGATCTGCTCGTCGACGCTCGGTTCCTGTTCCATTTGTTCACTCCAGCTTGGCCATTTGCGTGCGCACGCCTGCCGTGGCGAAGGTCGCAGACGCGTGCGTATCGTCAACGACAGAACGAGCAAACCTTGTACCTGTGCTCCGGCCCGCTTTTGCAACGGGGCTGGCGTCGCTCGCCAGCCTGCACTAGCCTGGCGCGGAGTCGCCTTCGTCGGAAGTCAACTGCTCTTCGAGGCGGTCGAACACGCGCTGCGTCGCGCGGCTCGGCGCTTCGAGCGCGAACACCAGCAGCGAGCGGCCGGTCACCTGGTAGGCATCGCCCGCGCTGAATTGCGGCAGCTCGGCGCGCACCGGCATGTTGGTGTCGACGAGGCAGGTCCAAAAATCGCCCTCGGGAATGTCGGGCAGCGTGAAGTTGACGACGTCGTGATACGCGTTCAGCACCAGCAGCAAGGTCGCGTCGGACGCGAGACGGCGAATGCCGCTCGCCTGCGCACGTCCGTCGATCACGAGGCCGAAGCAGCGCATCGCCGGATCGGCCCACTGCTCGCCCGTGATGTCGGTGCCGTCCGGCGATAGCCAGCGCGTGTCGGTCACGTCGAGCGTCTCGTTGTATTCGCCAGTCAGAAAACGGCCGCGCCGCAGCACCGGCAAACGGTGGCGCAACGTGGTCAGATTGCGCACGAACTCGGTCAGCGCGCGGCCGTCGTCGTCGATCGCATCCCAATCGACCCAGCTGATCTCGTTGTCCTGGCAATACGCGTTGTTGTTGCCCTGCTGCGTGCGGCCGAATTCGTCGCCGGCGAGGATCATCGGCGTGCCCTGCGACAGCAGCAGCGTCGCGAGCAGATTGCGCTTCTGGCGCTCGCGTTGCTGGCGGATGTCGGCGTCGTCGGTCGGTCCTTCGACGCCCATGTTCCACGACTTGTTGTCCGAATGGCCGTCGCGGTTGTCCTCGCCGTTTGCCTCGTTGTGCTTGTCGTTGTACGAGACCAGATCGTTCAGCGTGAAGCCGTCGTGCGCGGCGATGAAGTTCACGCTCGCCCACGGCCGCCGGCCGCGATGATTGAACTTGTCGCCCGACGCGGTGACGCGCGTCGCGAGATCGGCGGCGGTGCCCTCGTCACCCTTCCAGTACGCCCGCGCGGTGTCGCGGAAGCGATCGTTCCATTCGGCCCAGCCCGGCGGAAAACCGCCCACCTGATAGCCGCCGGGGCCGCAATCCCACGGCTCGGCGATCAGCCGGATGCTGGAGAGGACCGGGTCCTGGCGGCAGCTGTCGAGAAAGCCGCCGCCCTCGTCGAAGCCGTGATCTTCGCGGCCGAGGATCGTCGCGAGATCGAAGCGGAAGCCGTCCACTTTCATTTCGGTGACCCAGTAGCGCAGGCTGTCGGTCACCATCTGCAGCACGCGCGGATGCGACAGGTTCAGCGTATTGCCGGTGCCGGTGTCGTTGATGTAGTAGCGCGGCTCGTCGGGCATCAGCCGGTAGTACGACGCGTTGTCGATGCCCTTGAACGAGACCGTCGGGCCGCGTTCGTTGCCTTCGGCCGTGTGGTTGTACACGACGTCGAGTATCACTTCGAGATCGGCCTGGTGAAACCGGTCGACCATCTCCTTGAATTCGCCGACCGACTCGGTCGATGACGCGAAAAAGCGCGGATCGGCCGCGAAAAAGCCGATCGTGTTGTAACCCCAGTAGTTCGTGAGACCCTTGTCGAGCAGATGGCTGTCGTTGACGAAAGTCTGGATCGGCATCAGCTCGACCGAGGTCACGCCAAGGCTGCGGATATGGTCGAGCACCGGCTGCTGCGCCAGACCCGCGAACGTGCCGCGCAGACGCTCGGGCACCCGCGGATGACGTTTCGTGTAGCCGCGCACGTGCGTCTCGTAGAGAATCACGCGCTCCCACGGCAGCGCGTTGCGCTCCGGATGGCTCCACGAAAAATTCGCGTCGACCACCTTGCACTTCGGCACGAAAGGTGCGCTATCGCGTTCATCGAATGACAGGTCGAGCTCTTCCGAGCCGAGCGTATAGCCGAAGATTTCCGGCGCCCATATAAGCTCGCCGATGTGCGCCTTCGCATAGGGATCGAGCAGCAGCTTGTTCGGATTGAAGCGATGCCCGTTTTCGGGCTCGTAGGGACCATGCACGCGATATCCATAGACGGCACCCGGTTTCAGATTCGGTACGAACACATGCCATACCTCGTCGGTGTATTCGGGCAGCTCGATCCGTTCGAGTTCGTGTTGGCCAGTTTCATCGAACAGACACAGTTCGACTTTGGTTGCGTGCGCGGAGAACAACGCGAAGTTGACGCCACTGCCGTTCCATGTCGCGCCGAGCGGAAAAGGCGTGCCTTCGGCAATGCGCGTCGAGTAGCTGGCTGGGGATGACATAGGTGTTCTCAGTGGCTGCAAGGAGGTTGGTATCTCAGGGTCATGCAGGTGTTTTTTTCAACTGCCTTTCCACGTGTTCTTTGCTGCTCATTGTTCCAGTGTAGGCATTCGAGGCCCGCGCGCCGGACATTGCACCGCGCGCAAGCAGCGGGCCGGTGCGTGTAGCAACTTATGGGCCTGATCCGCCTCGCTTTCCCTCAGCTCAAAGTCGCGGCATGAGATTTGCAGCATATCGGCAAGGCGCACGCATTGCGCGCCGTCGAAACGCCACGACACCAAACCGGGAGAACACAGATGATGCGCAACCCGCAGATCACACCGCTGGCCGCTTCCGCATCGCTTCTCGCCGCCATGACGCTGATTTCCGCGTTGGGCACGTGCGGCAGCGCGTTCGCGCAAGGCGCGCCGCAGGCGATCACCGAAAAACGCACGGACGTCGTGCAGCTCGCGAGCGGCTATCGCGCGTCGAAGCTGTCGGGCGCGGACGTGTACAACCGCAACAAGGACAACATCGGCACGCTCGATGATCTGATCGTGTCGCCGGGCACCGAGCGCACCACGTATGCGATCCTGTCGGTCGGCGGCTTTCTCGGCATGGGCAAGCATCTGGTCGCCGTGCCGTTCAACGATCTGCAGATCGACAACCGGCGCGTCGTGCTGCCCGAGGCGACGAAGAAATCGCTCGAGGCGTTGCCGGAGTTCAAGTACGCGAATTGAGCGCGGCGTTGCCGCGTCGAATCGATCGACGCGGCAACGGGCCGTCCATGCACATGCGCTCAGGGGCGTAGTCAGCCGAGCAGCTTGTCGGGCGTAATGGGCAAATCGCGGATGCGTTTGCCGGTCGCATGCCAGATCGCGTTGCACACTGCCGCGGCCACGCCCACCACGCCGATTTCGCCGACACCTTTGACGCCGAGCGGATTGACGATGTCATCGCGCTCGTCGACGAACAGCACGTCGATCTCGTGAATGTCGGCATTCACCGGCATGTGATATTCGGCGAGGTTGTGATTCATCTGCCGCCCGAGCGCGTGATCGAACTGGCCGTGCTCGTGCAGCGCCATGCTGATGCCCCACACGACGCCGCCCGCGATCTGATTGCCCGCCGTCTTCGGATTGACGATGCGTCCCGCCGCGACCGCGCTGACCACGCGCGTCACCCGCACAGTGCCGAGCGCTGCGTCGACGCGCACTTCGGCGAACACCGCCGAATGCGTGCCCATCGAATACGCCTGCTGCTTTTCGTGCGGCTTCACGCTGGCCTGCTCTTCGAGTTTGTCCAGCCCGGCGCGCTGCAACAGCGTCGCAATCGCGATCGAGTCGTCCTCGTGTGGGCCGCACACGAGCCGGTTACGCTCGCGCCGCACGTGTTCGCGAGTCGCCGACGCGAACCGTGCCCCACCATGTTCGCGCGCCAGTTCAACGAGACGGTTGTGCAGGCGCGTACACGCGGCATCGACTGCGCTGCCCACCGACGACACCGTCCACGATCCGCCCTCGATCGGCGCCTTCGGCAGCCGGGTGTCGCCGAGTTCGAAGCTGACGTCGCCGAGCGGCACGCCGAGCGCATCGGCGGCGATCTGCGTCATCGCGGTGTAGGTTCCGGTGCCGATATCGGCGGTCGAACTCGACACGCTGACGCGGCCATCGGGCGTCAACACCGCGCGTGCGGCCGCTTCGTTCTGCATCGCGTCCCACGCACCGGTCGCCATGCCCCAGCCGATCAACTCGTTGCCGTCGCGGCGTGCGCGCGCCTCGAGCGGCCGCCCCGCCCAGCCGAAGCGGGCCGCGCCTTCGCGATAGCAGTCGCGCAGCGCCTTGCTCGAAAACGGCAGATTCCTGTTCGCGTCACGCTCCGCATAGTTGACGAGCCTCAATTCGAGCGGGTCCATCCGCAATGCCTCGGCCAGTTCGTCCAACGCGACTTCGAGCGCAAAGAGCCCTTGTGTCGCGCCGGGCGCGCGCATGTCGGCCGGTGTCGGCACGTCGAGCTTCGCGACCCTGTAGCCCATCGACACGTTGTCGCATCGATACAGCTGCCCCGCCCAGTTGACCACCACGTCGCAGTAGTCCTCGTAGCGCGAGGTTTCCGACACCGCCTCGTGGATCACCGCCTGCAGGCGGCCATCCGCCGACGCGCCGAGCGCGACGCGCTGCACCGTTTGCGGACGATGCGCGAAGGTGAACATCTGCTGCCGGGTCAGCGTGACGCGCACGGGTTTCTTCAGTTCGCGCGCGGCCATTACCGCGAGCGCCAGATGATATTGCGGCCGCAAGCCGGAGCCGAACGCGCCGCCGACAAACGGCGACACCACCTGCACTTCGTCGTCTTTCAAACCGAACACACGCGTCAGATAGCCCTTCGTATTGACGACGCCCTGAGTCTTTTCATAGACGGTCAAGCGTCCTTGCGCATCGGGCACCACGGTGCATCCGTGCATTTCCATCGGATTGTGATACTCCGGTGGTGTCGTGTAGAACGCGTCCACGCGCGCCTTTGCATCGGCCAACGCCTTGCGTGGGTCGCCACGCTCGGGCGGAGGCGGATCGAAGCCGCCCTTCTCGGCCGACGGCGGCACGGCGCTCGTCAACGCTGCTTCGATATCGGTCTGGTGCGAGCCGGCCTCGTAACGCACCTGCACCAGCGACGCCGCGTAGCGCGCCAGTTCCAGCGATTGCGCGACCACCAGCGCGACCGGCTGCCCGCTGTACCACACGCGCTCGTCCCAAAGCGGCCTCAATGGCGTGCCCCCGGGCGCAATCATGTCCTTGAACGCGTCGACGTCCGACGGCAGCGCCGGGCGCTTGCGATGCGTGAGCACGAGCAGCACGCCGGACAGCGCCTCGGCAGCCGAGGTATCGATCGACACGATCTTGCCCGTCGCGATCGTGCCCGACACGACGACGCCATACACGAGCCCTTCGACGCAGAACTCAGCGGCATATTGCGCGGCGCCGGTCACTTTGACGGGCCCGTCCACACGCGAATGCGGCACGCCGATGGCAGGCTTCGGGCTGCCTGTCGACGGCAAGGTTTCGGCACGGTTCATCGCGCGGCCTCCTCGAACGAACGTTGTGTGGCCTCGCCGAAGGCGCGCACGATCACGCGCGCCGCGAGTTCGATCTTGAACGCGTTGTCGCGCTGAGCGCGCGCACCGCGCAGCAGCGTCGCCGCAAAGTCGCGCAACGTTCGCGCGTTCGGCGTCGCGCCGCGCAGTGCGGCTTCGGCGGCGGGATCGCGCCACGGCTTGTGCGCGACCCCGCCGAGCGCGCAACGCGCGTCGACGATCCGCGACTCGTCATCGAGCTCGACACCGACCGCGGCCGACACCAGCGCGAACGCATACGATGCGCGGTCGCGCACCTTCACGTACGCGTGATGCGCGGCAAAGCCTTGCGGCGGCAGTTCGATCGCGGTCACGAGTTCGTCGTCGCGCAGGTTGGTGTCGATCTGCGGCGTATCGCCGGGCAGCCGGTGAAAATCCGCGAACGGCAGCGTGCGTGCGCCGTCGTTGCCGATCAGATGCACGGTGGCGCCGAGCGCCGCCAACGCGACGCACATATCGGACGGATGCACGGCGATGCAGTGCTCGCTCGCACCGAGGATCGCGTGAATGCGGTTCACGCCATGCAGCGCCGGACAGCCGCTGCCGGGTTCGCGCTTGTTGCACGGCGTGCCCACGTCGTAGAAGTAGTAGCAGCGCGTGCGTTGCAGCAGATTGCCGCCGACCGTCGCGACGTTGCGAATCTGCGGCGACGCGCCCGCCAGGATCGCTTTCGCGAGCAGCGGGTAGCGTGTCGCGACGGTATCGTCATACGCGAGCGCGCTATTGGTTACGAGCGCGCCGATCTTCAGGCCGCCCTGCGCCGACGCTTCGATCTGCCTGAGCGGCAAACGGTTGATGTCGACGAGCAAAGCCGGGCGCGCCACGTCTTCGCGCAGCAGGTCGACCAGATTCGTGCCGCCCGCGATGAACGCGGCGCCCCTGTCCGAACGATGCCGTTCGAGCGCATCCTGCACCGCATCGGCGCGCGTGTACGAGAAGCGGTTCATGGCCGCGCTCCAGATTTATTCGCGACCGCACTGTCTTGCCTTGCGTCATCGTCACCGAAATGCGCAGCGTCGAGAATCGCCGCGACGATGTTCGGATACGCGCCGCAGCGGCACAGATTGCCGCTCATCTGCTCGCGCACATCGTCCGCGCAGCGCGCATGTCCTTCTTCGAGCATCGCGTGCGCCGAGCAGATTTGTCCGGGCGTACAGTAGCCGCACTGGAACGCGTCGTGATCGATGAACGCCTGCTGCAGCGGATGCAACGTGTCGCCGTTCGCGAGACCTTCGATCGTCGTGATCGATGCGCTGTCGTACACGACCGCGAGCGCGAGGCAGGTATTGATCCGCTGGCCATTGACGATCGCCGTACAAGCGCCGCATTGACCGTGATCGCAGCCCTTCTTGGTGCCGCTCAGGTGCGCATGCTCGCGCAGCAGATCGAGCAGCGAGGTCCACGCTTCGACGTCGAAGCGCCGCGTCTCGCCGTTGATCTCGAACGTCAATGCATGCGACGCGGGCGCGTCGGCCCGGGCGGTTTCAGCATCGGGGGTAGCCATCGGATTTCCTCCTCACAAGGCATCGCGCAAGCAGTGCGGCGCGCGACGGAACTCAACGCAATTCAAACCAATGCAAAGCGGCGACAGCGCGCGAGCGCGATGCCGCCGCGGCGTCCGGCGCGTCGCGAGGCAGGCCGACGCGCTCGACGGATCGCTTATTGCCCCGCCCCACTACCCGCGCGCGGCGGCGTCGCGCCTTTGAAGCGCCTGTTGGTGGTTTTCCCATTGCCGCCGCCGGCGACGCCATTGGTGGCGCCCCCCGATTCGCCGACATTGCCGTTCGCGTTGTTCGCGCTGGTCGTGTCCGGCGTGCGCGATTCTTCCAGGCTTGCGCCGGGTTGCGCGGCAGACTTGCCGTTTTGCATGGACGGATTGGTACCGGTCTGCGCGAAGCCCGCCTGCGCAAAGCCTAGCGCGAGGCAGCCTGAAACGAGCGCGGCACCCAGGTTGACGGATACATCGATCTTCATGGCACTCTCCCTTAAGACGTTATGAAAATCCACTGCGCGAACCTCGTACGTGAGCGCAGGCGGCCATGCCGCCATCAGTTCGACAACCTAAATAATGGGCGCGCCGCCGGTTACCGCAATCGTCGCGCCCGAGATGTAGCTCGCTTCATCCGACGCGAGCATCACGTACGCGGCGGCCAGTTCGGCCGGTTGGCCGGGGCGCTTCATCGGAACCTGCTTGCCGAACTGCTCGACCTTGTCGGCCGGCATCGTCGATGGAATCAACGGCGTCCAGATCGGTCCCGGCGCCACGCAGTTCGCGCGAATGCCCTTTTCCGCGAGCAATTGCGCGAGGCCACCGGTGAAGTTCTGGATCGCGCCCTTGGTGGTCGCATACGCGATCAGACCAGGATTCGGATGATCGGCATTGATCGACGAAGTATTGATGATCGCGCCGCCCGGCTTCATATGGCGCACCGCCGCGCGCGTGATTCTGAACATCGCGCCGATGTTGGTATCGAAGGTCTTGTCCCATTCTTCGTCGCTGATCGCATCGAGCGACGGATAGCTCATCTGATACGCGGCGTTGTTGACCACCACGTCGAGCCGGCCGAATGCCTCGATCGCCTTGTCGACGATCGCATCGCAATGCGTGCGATCGCGGATATCGCCGCCGACCAGCACCGCCTTGCGACCCGCGTCCTCGACCCAGCGCGCGGTCTCGCGCGCATCGTCGTCTTCGTCGAGATAGGCGATCAGCACATCCGCACCTTCGCGCGCGAACGCGATCGCGACCGCGCGGCCGATGCCGCTGTCGCCGCCGGTCACGATCGCCGCCTTGCCTGCGAGACGCCCCGAACCTTCATAGGTTTTCTCGCCGTGATCCGGTTGCGGGTTCATGTCGGCCGTGCGGCCGGGCCTCTGGTCCTGCTGCTGTTCAGGAAACGGCGGTGCCGGACGTTGCGTGTCGCTCATGTCGGATCTCCCTCGGTGCGAATGACCATGGGCGGCGCGCACGAACGCGCCGCGTCATCGGTCTTTCAGCAACGAGTGGGCCTGAATGCAATAGCGAGAGGAAACTCCTGCGCGCCGGGCAGCGCAGGGGCACGCATGGCTTAAGAAACTGCGTTGGACAGAACGGTGGCGGACAGATGGCAGATTGATGACAAACAGATTCGCAGAGCGACGAGTGCGATTTTCTGGCGACGACCGTGCAGAAATAACAGAACTGTCAGTGAGTTTTCGCTAACAACGTGATTCAGATGATGGCTCCGCCGCATGCAACGCCGCCGCCGATTCGAGCACGCGCAGCAGACGCTCGGGTGTCAACGGTTTGGCGCAATGCGCGTCGAAGCCGGCGGCCTTCGCGAGCGCGCGATCGTCGCGCGACGCAAACGCGGTACATGCGACCAGCAGCATGTGTGAAGTCTGCGGATGCGCGCGCAGCCGCCGCGCGAGTTCGAGCCCGTCGAGTCCAGGCATCTTGATGTCGAGCACCACCGCGAACGGCTGCCATTCGCGCGCGGTCTCGCACACGGCAAACGGATCGTCGAGCGCGCGGCATTCGAAGCCGTCGGCCGTCAATAGCATTTGCAGCGCATCGGCCGCTTCCCGGTAATCGTCGACTACCAGCACACGACGATGCGCGGCCATCGCATAGCGGATTGGTCGCCATACGAGCACGTCGTCGC
Source organism: Paraburkholderia sp. 32 (assembly GCF_050435345.1). NCBI lineage: Bacteria > Pseudomonadati > Pseudomonadota > Betaproteobacteria > Burkholderiales > Burkholderiaceae > Paraburkholderia > Paraburkholderia sp. 32. The sequence goes on along the minus strand of NZ_JBNDKD010000001.1, from coordinate 2,548,287 downwards.
TGCTGTCCACGTTGTCGTTGAACACAGTCATTTTTTCTCGCCCTTTTACATTGGCCCTGAAGGGCATCCGCGCCACACGTGCAAGATTCGATCCCGTTGCGTCTGCCGGACTACGACCGGTTTTTTGTTATTTCCGCTTCGCTCGGACGATGCCGCGGCCAGCACGCCTGGTCGCGCATTCCGACGTTGCAATCACCTGGAATGCGGGATTCAGCGTGCCCATTCATCACGGCGTTTGAATGACGGCGCCTGCGATGTGCGCGCTGCGCAACATCGATCGACGCACTGTCCTTGTGCGATCCGTCTCGTTCAGAGGCGTCGCACGATATCGGTATTTCAACGGATTGAGGGGTCCACGCAATGCAAGCCGCAATCGCACTTATGGCGCGAATCGATGACGCGGTCTTATCAAAAGAATAAGCGACGATGCCGATAAAAAAATGCTCGACATGTTAGGGGTTTGTGCTCTGCGGGTTATCCCGCACGATTATCGATAAACCCTTTCAGCATCGCGAGCGTATCTGCGTCGTCGATGTGTTTGTCCGTGCGCCAGCGCAGCATGCGCGGAAAACGCACGGCCACGCCGGACTTGTGACGCGAACTCGCTTGTATCCCTTCGAAGCCGATCTCGAACACGAGCGTCGGCGTCACGCTGCGCACGGGGCCGAATTTATCGACGGTGGTCTTGCGCACGATCGCATCGACCCGACGCATCTCTTCATCTGTGAGCCCTGAATAGGCCTTCGCGAACGGCACCAACGTGCGCACGCCGTCGGCCTCGTCCCACACCGCGAACGTGTAGTCCGTGTAAAGACTCGCGCGACGGCCATGACCGCGCTGCGCGTAAATAAGTACGGCGTCCACCGCATAAGGCTCGATCTTCCATTTCCACCACGTGCCCGACGCCTTGGTACGACCAACGCCGTACATCGACTCGCGCTCCTTGAGCATCAAACCTTCGACGCCGCGCGCGCGGCTCTCGTCGCGCAACGCCGCGAGCGCGGCCCAGTCCGCTGCAAGGACGAGCGGCGATACGCGCAGCAGACCACGCGCGAGCGTGCCATCGACGGAGCTGGCCAGCGCATCGAGGCGTGCACGCCGTTCAGCGAGCGGGTTCATGCGCTGGTCCCGTCCGTTTGCTTCGAGCAGATCGTATGCGAGCAGCGCGGCGGGCGAATCCGCGAGTATCTTGCGCGTCAGCGTCTTGCGCGCGATGCGCGGTTGCAGCCGCGCGAACGGCAATGGCGCTGCCGCGCCGGGCTCCCACGCGAGAATCTCGCCATCGATCACGTAGCCATCGGGTAATGACTCGCCCAATGCCGCGACTTCGGGAAAACGATCGGTAATCAGATCCTCGCCGCGCGACCACAACCACACGCGGCCGCCGCGTTTGACGAGTTGCGCGCGTATGCCGTCCCACTTCCACTCGATCAGCCAGTGCGCGGGATCGCCGAGCGTCGCCGGATCGGTCTGCAAGGGATGCGCGAGAAAGAACGGATATGGCAGGCCGAGGTCGCTATCGTGTTCAGGCGCGTGCGCTTGCGTATCGTCGTCGATCTGCGGCGCGATCAGACGCAGATAGCGCGCCGCATCGGGCTTCTGTTGCGAATCGGTCCAGCCGACCATTCGTTGCGCGATCCGCTTGTGATCGACGCCGGCCACTTCGGCGAGCGCACGCACCACCAGTTGCCGCGCGACGCCGACACGAAAGCCGCCGCCGATCAGCTTGGTCAGCAGGAAACGACCGCCCCAGTCGAGTTCGTCCCAGTAGCTGAGCAGACGCCTGCGCAACTCGTCGGGCGGCAGGCCGCGCAACGGCAGCATGCGTTGCTCGATCCATTGCGTGAGACCCAGCTCGGAGTTGCGCGACGCGGGCGGCAGGATATGCGCGATGGTCTCGGCCAGATCGCCCACCGCGTGATACGACTCCTCGAACAGCCACTCGGGCAAGCCGGCGCGCTCGCGCGCGATTTCGGTCAGCAAACGCGTCGGCACGAGTTGACGCGGCTTGCCGCCCGCGAGGAAATACGACGCCCATGCCGCGTCTTCGGGGTCGGCCACCGAGAAATAACTGGTCAGCGCCGCGAGCTTGTCGTGCGTCGACGTGGTCGCATCGAGCGCGGTGTAAAGAGCCGCGAAGCGTTTCATACGGTGCCCGTCATGATTCGCTCGCCGCCGGCGCTTCGTCGGCGCCGGCCGCATCGGCTTCGACGGTATCGTCGCCGTATTGCGTTTCGAACGCGCTGGCGTGCAGGCCCTGCTCGTTGAGCCAGCGCACCATCGGTTCGATCGAGCCATGCGTGACGATCACGCGGGAGGCGCCGCTCTCGCGTATCGCCGTTTGCAAACCCGGCCAGTCCGCGTGATCCGACAGCACGAAGCCACGATCGACGCCGCGCCGGCGACGCGCGCCGCGCAGGCGCATCCAGCCCGACGCGAACGCATCGCTGTAGTCGCCGAAGCGCTTGAGCCACGCGCTGCTCTGCGCGGACGGCGGCGCGACGATCAGCGCCTGTTTGAATACGCCCTTGTCTTTCGCGGCAATCTCGCCGACCAGACCGAGCGCCGGCAGACGCACGCCCGCGTCGCGATACGCGCGATTGAGCGGCTCGAGCGCGCCGTGGCAGAAGATCGGCCCGATCGCCGCATCGACACTCGCGAGCACGCGTTGCGCCTTGCCGAATGAATAGCAGAACAGCACCGACGCGCGCCCTTCGGAGGCGTTGTGACGCCACCATGAATCGATCGAATCGAACACGCTTTGCGGCGTATCCCAGCGATAGATCGGCAGACCGAACGTCGATTCGGTGATGAACGTATCGCAGCGCACCGGTTCGAACGCGGCGCAGGTCGGATCGGCTTCGAGCTTGTAGTCGCCCGATGCGACCCACACGCGGCCCGCGTGTTCGATGCGCACCTGCGCCGAGCCGAGCACGTGCCCGGCCGGATGCAGCGACACGCGCGCCGCGCCAATCGTCAGCGGCTCGCCGTAGTCGAGCGTGTGCAGCGCGATGCCGGGCAGCCGCGATAGCAGCACGCTCGCGCCCGCGCGCGTGGCCAGGTAGCGCTGATGACCGAAACGCGCGTGGTCGGAATGCGCGTGTGTGATCACCGCGCGTTCGACCGGCCGCCACGGATCGATGTAAAAATCGCCGGGCGGGCAATACAGTCCCTCCGGCCGCGCGATCACCAGATCGTTGGCTTGCGGCGCGGTGTCGGTCTGACGCGGCGGCTGATCCATCGGCTGTCCTCGGCAAGGGAACGCGACCTTGCGAACGCGGCCAAGCAAACTATATGCCGCACCATTGATGGCCCCGTTTCTGCTTACGGTATATAAAGCACACAGGCGTGTCGAGAGCGGCTGCCATCCGGCAGTGCCCGGCGCGCACCGCGAGGCCTCATGCCGATCCTGCTCGACCAGCAAGCGCTGTATATCGCCAGACATCCCTGGCGCTTCCTGCTGCAAACGCTGAAAGCGTTTCGCGCGAACCAGGGGCTGCTGCTCGCGGGCGCGGTCGCGTACTACGCGTTGCTGTCCATCGTGCCGCTGCTGATCCTGATCGTCATCGTGTTGTCGCGCGTGGTGCCGCAGCAGCTGGTGCTCGACGCGCTTGCGCATCTGCTGCGCTGGCTCGTGCCCGGACAATCGGCCGCGCTCGTGCGTGAGCTGTCGAACTTCCTGCTGCATCGCGCGGTAATCGGCTGGGTGCTGCTGCTGACGATGATCTTCTTCAGCTCGCTCGCGTTCACCGTGCTCGAAAACGCGATGTCGCTGATCTTCGTGCATCGGGTCGTCGTGAAGCGGCGCCACTTCCTGATCTCGGCGCTGCTGCCGTACTGCTACATCCTGTTTCTCGGCGTGGGGCTGCTGATCGTCACGTTCGTGTCGAGCGCGCTCGACACGATCGGCGCAGAAGGACTGAGACTGTTCGGCCTGCACGTGTCGTTGCAGGGCTTCTCGCGAGTGATGCTGTATCTGTTCGGGCTCGCCGGCGAAATCTTCGTGCTGACCTCGGTGTATCTGGTGATGCCGGTCGGACGGCCGTCGCTCAAACACGCGCTGATCGGCGGCGTGGTGGCCGGCGCGTTGTGGGAGATCACGCGGCACGTGCTGGTCTGGTATTTCGCCACGCTGTCGCAGGTCAGCGTCGTCTATGGTTCGCTGACGATGGCGATCGTGATCCTGCTCAGCTTCGAATGGCTCGCCACCTTGCTGCTGTTCGGCGCGCAGGTGATATCGCAATACGAGCGCTTCGGCCACGAACCGCTCGACGCGCCGCAGCCGAGGATCAAGACCGGGTAGCAAGCCAGTCGCAAGGAACAACCCTTGCTCGCCGATACCGACGACGGCCGCCCGTTTCGCAGGGCGGCATCGACTGGCTATCGAGGAGCGAGGATCATGGCTGAAACCGTCGGCGATTTCATCATCGGGCGGCTGCACGCATGGGGTGTGCGGCGAATCTACGGCTATCCGGGCGACGGCATCAACGGCGTGTTCGGCGCGTTGAACCGCGCGCAGAGCGAAGTGAAGAAACGCCACAAGAGCACGGATCAGCCGGGCCCGATCGAATTCATTCAGGTCCGTCACGAAGAAATGGCCGCGTTCATGGCCTCCGCACATGCGAAATTCACCGGCGAGTTGGGCGTGTGCATCGCCACCTCGGGACCAGGCGCATCGCATCTGCTGACGGGGCTGTACGACGCGCGCATGGATCACATGCCGGTGCTCGCGATCACTGGTCAGCAGGCACGCGCGGCGATCGGCGGACACTATCAGCAGGAGCTCGATCTGCCCGCGATGTTCAAGGACGTGGCCGGCTCGTTCGTCGGCTTTGCGACGATGCCCGCGCAGGTCCGTCATCTGGTCGATCGCGCGGTGCGCATCGCGCTCGCCGAGCGCGCGGTCACGGCGCTGATACTGCCGAACGATCTGCAGGACATTTCCTACGAGCCGCCGGGGCGCAAGCACGGCACGCTGCATTCGGGCATCGGTTACGCGCGCCCGCGCGTCGTGCCGACCGACGAGCAATTGCGCCAGGCCGCCGACGTGCTGAACGCGGGCCGCAAGGTCGCGATCCTGGTCGGCGCGGGCGCGCTGCACGCGACCGACGAAGTGATCGCGATCGCCGAGAAGCTCGGCGCCGGCGTCGCCAAGGCGCTGCTCGGCAAGGCCGCGCTGCCCGACGATCTGCCGTGGGTGACCGGTTCGATCGGCCTGCTCGGCACGAAGCCGAGCTACGACATGATGACCCATTGCGATACGTTGCTGATGATCGGCTCGGGCTTCCCCTACTCGGAATTTCTGCCGAAGGAAGGCGACGCGCGCGGCGTGCAGATCGACATCAAGGCCGACATGCTGAGCCTGCGTTATCCGATGGAAGTGAACCTCGTCGGCGATAGCGCCGAGACGCTGCGCGCGCTGCTGCCGCTGCTCGAGGAAAAGAAGGATCGGCTGTGGCGCGAGCGCATCGAAGGCTGGGTGTCCGACTGGTGGAAGACGCTGGAGAAACGTGCGCACGAACCCGCGAAAGATGGCCTGAATCCGCAGCTCTCGGTATGGGAGCTGTCGAAGCGCATTCCCTCGAACGCGATCGTCACCAGCGATTCGGGCTCGGTCGCGAACTGGTACGCACGCGATCTGCAAGTGCAGCGCGGCATGATGTGCTCGCTGTCGGGCGGGCTCGCGTCGATGGGCGCGGCCGTGCCCTATGCGATCGCCGCGAAGTTCGCGTACCCCGAGCGGCCCGTGATTGCGCTCGTCGGTGACGGCGCGATGCAGATGAACAACATGGCGGAGCTGATCACGGTTGCGAAGTACTGGCAAGGCTGGAGCGATCCGCGCTGGATCTGCATGGTGCTCAACAATGGCGACCTGAATCAGGTCACATGGGAGCAGCGCGTGATGGAAGGCGATCCGAAGTTCGAGGCCTCGCAGAGCATTCCGTCCGTGCCGTATCACCGCTTCGCGGAACTGATCGGTCTGAAGGGCATCTATGTCGACAATCCCGATCAGATGGCCACCGCCTGGGACGACGCGCTCGCGTCGAATCGTCCGGTCGTGATCGAGGTGAAGGCCGATCCGAACGTGCCGCCGCTGCCGCCTCATGTCACGCTCGCGCAGGCCAAAGCGTTCGCCGAGACGTTGATGAAGGGCGACCCCGATCAGGGCAACGTGGTGGTCGAAACGGCGAAGCAGGTGCTCGGTGCCGTGCTGCCGGGGCATCACGACAAATGACGCGGTAGCGGCTCGACGACGCCTGTGCGCGCCAACGTTCGACGCAGAACGTGGCTGGTAAAATGGCGCGCGCTCCGTGCACGCGCTCATTGGGTCTGCTTCGCCGCAGGCCATCACGTCGGCCGTTATCTCATGCTCACACACGTCCTCGCCGTTTTCGCGGCGGCCCACACTGCGTCATTCGCGCAAGTCGCATCATTCGCGTCATCAGGCATGCACGCTCCTGCCCATGCTTGACGAAACCCGCATCGCGCGCGCACTGACCGCGCGCGGCATCTCTGCCGATGCACGGCAGCGCGAGGCCATCGGCGCGCTCGTCGGGTTGGTCGGCGCGCAGCAGCGCGCGCGGCAGGCATGGTCCACCGCCGCGTTCGGGCCGCAAGGCGTCTACTGTCACGGACTGCCGGGCCGCGGTAAGAGCCTCGTCGTCGATACGCTGTTCGAGCTTGCGCCATGCCGCAAACGGCGCCTGCATTTCCACGAGTTCCTGCGCGAAATGAACCGCCGGCTCGTGCACGCGCCGCGCGGCGACGACCGGCTCGGCGACGTGTCGCGGCAATGGCTCGACGGTATCGAGCTGCTGTGCTTCGACGAATTCCATGTGCACGATATCGCCGACGCGTTCCTGATGGGCCGCTTTCTCGACACCGCGATCAAGCTGGGCACGCGTATCGTGCTGACGTCGAACTACGCACCGGACGATCTGTTGCCCGACCCCGAGTTTCACGAGCGCTTTCTGCCGACCATCGCGCAGATCAAACGCGGCTTCACGGTGATCCATTTCGACGGCGTGCGCGATTACCGCTTCGGCGGCGAAGCGGCCGAGGTGCCGCGCTTTTTCGCGCCGCTCGACGCATCGAGCGAGGCCGCGTTGCGCGATATCTTCACGGGCCATGAACGCGACGCTGCGATCGAGCCGGTCAGGATGAGCGCGGCGGGCCGGCCGCTCGAAGCGCGGGCAGCCGGCCGCGCGCTGCTGTGGGCGGACTTCGAGCAGTTGTGCGTCGCAAGCCGCTCGCACCTCGACTACCTCGATCTCGCCGAGCAATGGCAAGGCTTGATCGTCGATCGTCTGCATACGGAAGCGCTGAGGCAGCCGCATACGCTGCAGCGACTCGTCTGGCTCATCGACATCTTCTACGACCGCAAGCGTGCGCTCTTCATCGCCTCCGATCAGCCGATCGAGACCGCGTTGATCGGTCTCGAAGGCGCGCATGATCTGTCGCGTACGCTGAGCCGGCTTGCCGAGATGCAGTCGCGCGCATATCGCAGCACGCTTGAACGAGGCGGCGAGGACAACGCGCAAGACGGCATCAACGCCAAGGCTTGATGGCCGGGCATCGGACCCGCGCGCATTTCTGCAATTCTTGCAAAGCGACGGTAAAGCGTGCCAACGCCGTTTCGCGTCGACGCACGCGCCACGGCGCCGGGCGATGCATCGCCGGCCCCCCGAAACAAGCCTACACTCAACCATGCCATGCCCTGCGGTACCGGAAAACTCGCCGCCAGATCAGTTCGATGGGCGTGGGCGAACATGTTCGCTCTTCATCGCGCCGCTCTTTCGCGGCAAAGGAGAAGCCATGGAAAAGATCCCAAAAGCCACGGCCTTGTTCATCGCAGGTTTTGGCCCGATTGTGATTGATGCCCAGGCAAGCCGCGATCTCTACGGTCGGGCCTTCGGTATCCCCTTCAAGGAAGAGAACGGCGGCTATCTCCATACGGAGGGTCTGAACGGCGCAAACTCTTTCGCCTTGTGGCCGCTCTCCCACGCCTCCCAGTCGTGCTTCGGCACGGATTCGTGGCCTCGCGACGTACCCATCCCGCAAGCCTGGATCGAGTTTGATGTCGACGACGTCCAGGCGGCAACGGCGGAACTTGAATCGCAAGGGTATCGGATGCTGGTCAGGAACCGGAATGAGCCGTGGGGCCAGACGGTCAGTCGCTTCATCGGGCCGGAAGGATTGCTGGTCGGAATCACGTTTACGCCATCGATGCGGGAAGAGAAATAATGGCGGCCGCAGTGGCAGTCTTGCGCGCGGTGACTGATAGCCTCAGATTGGGGACCAGCGCGCGTCAGGTTACCCGGTTAGCGCCGAAAATCGATATTCACCATTGTGAATAATGCGCGTAACTATCAGCCACCGCTTTCCTAAACTTGGCATTACGGGACCGCGACGGAAACGGTACGAAAGCATCGTTTGCGTCGAAATCGCAGTCCAACCAAGGAGAAGCGTGTCATGAACAAGGCAAGCAGCACATTGATCGCGGCCGTCGCCGCACTCACGCTGTCGGGCGGCGTATATGCACAAAGCAACAACACGCTGGCGACTCCGAGCACACAGTCGCCGGCCGCTGCAACGAGTGGCTACGGCACGCCTGGTGCCACCAACACGGACAGCGGCGCCGGGTCGCCGACCTCGGGCCAGCCGACCTGGGGCCAGCCGAATAGCGCGAACAGTAGCTCGACGGCCCGCCCCCCCGCTTACGGGGTTAACAACTCGCTGGCGACCCCAACCACAAAGTCGCCAGCCGGCCAATGAGAGCAATCAAGGCTGGCAACCGGGCGCAAATGAGCGCAATGCGACCAGGCGGTTCAATTTCGTCGGGCGTAGCGTGACCGGATAGCCGCGACTGGCAACACAGATCGCGACGGTAGAAAAAAGTTGGTGTGACTGGCCGGTCATAACGCGCCAGAAGGTCGAGTTGGCCCCAACGTGTCGGCCTGTGTGCCAAAACGTCTCGATTGAGCTTCCCCCGAAATTTCGCCTTCCAGTAGGTCGTGCATAAAATCGACCCAAAGGAAGGAAAGAAGAGATGTTCAAGGTACCAAACCAGGTGTACACGGCGGAGTTCAAGGCGGCGGCCGCGCAACCAATCAAGGACGGACCTCGGTCAGTTAATCCGTTGGCTCGGTGGTTTGCATCGCCGCTTGAAAACGGCCGCCGTCCCTGTATCCCCCTAACTTTCGGACAATCGGCGTGACATCGAACAATCGCGCTCACCGGTGCGGCAAATTCAGTGCGACGAGACATAAGCCGTATCAGCGAATACTGCCGGGATCGCGAAGCTCTCGCGCATACGCTTAGCCTCTGCGGCAGGCGTCAAGCCAAACAGACGCCTGAATTCCCTGCTGAACTGGGACGGGCTCGCATAACCCACAGCGTGTCCCGCCGCCTCCGCGGTTAGTTCCTTGCGCACCATTAACAGGCGAGCCTGATGAAGGCGCGTCGACTTCACATATTGCATCGGCGACACCTGCGTAATCGCCTTGAAGTGGCTGTGGAAACTCGGAATGCTCATACCCGCTTCGTCGGCCAGTTGCCTCACGTCGAGGGGCTGCGCATAGCTTGCATGAATCAGGCGGAGTGAGCGGCCTATCTGGCCGAACTGTCCTCGCATCGCCAAAGCCTCGCGCAACGAGCCTCCCTGGGCTCCGGTGAGCACCCGGAAATACAGTTCACGCAGCAGCCCGGCGCCCAACACAGCAGATTCGAGTGGCCGATGCATCGCCTCGAGGAAGCGCAGCACGGACGCTTGCATTGCGTCATCCATCGGCGTCGACATCATGCTTTGAGGTGCTGGTGCGCACTCCCCCACTCCTTCGCGGTCGATCCGCTCCGCAAGTTCGGCGGCCAATGCGAAATCGAGGTGCAGATACAGCGCGAGCAGTGGGCGCTCCTCGGTTGCGTCGGTCTCCATGCTGAACGGCACGGGCACGGACACGGCCAGGTAGTGACGCTCGTCGTACAGGTAGAGCTGGTCGCCGAAATAACCTCGCTTGCGGCCCTGGCAGACGATCACGATACCGGGATCGTACAGAACGGGCGTGCGCGATAGCGCCCGGTTCGACCGCAAGATGCGGACGCTCGGCAGTGCCGTCAGGTTGTAGCCCTCATCAGGCCCCAACGCGCGTAGCAGGACAATCATGCGTTTCTGGCTTCGAGAGGATAGAGCTGGATGCTGGGCCAAAGCGCGTATCGTGTTCATAGTTTTATGCAAGAAAATCAGCGGAATTCGGCTTAATTTACCTCGCTGGTCAGATTAGTATGCACTCTCCAATCGACATTCGGGAGAAGCTTCAATGGCAACCAGCAAAACACTGCTCATCACCGGCGTCAGCAGCGGCTTTGGCCGCGCGCTCGCACAGGAAGCGCTGGCGGTGGGTCACAAGGTCGTCGGTACGGTGAGAAGTGCCCAGGCAAAGCGTGAATTCGAGTCCGTATCCGCGAATGCCGCTTGGGGACGCGTGCTCGACGTGACCGACTTCGACGCGATCGACGGCGTCGTGGCGGAAATCGAGGCTGGCGTCGGACCAATCGATGTGCTGGTCAACAATGCCGGCTACGGCCACGAGGGCATCATGGAGGAATCGCCGCTCTCGGATATGCGCCGACAGTTCGATGTGAATGTATTTGGTGCGGTCGCCATGATGAAGGCCGTCCTGCCGTTCATGCGTGAGCGCCGCCGCGGCCACATTCTGAATATCACATCGATGGGCGGCTACATCACGATGCCGGGAATCGCTTATTACTGCGGCAGCAAGTTTGCGTTGGAGGGCATCTCCGAGGCGCTTGGCAAAGAGGTCAAGCCCTTCGGTATTGCCGTGACGGCCGTGGCGCCGGGCTCATTTCGCACTGACTGGGCAGGTCGCTCGATGACGCGAACCCCCCGCTCGATTTCGGATTACGACGATATTTTCAATCCCATCCGCCAGGCCCGCGAGGAAAAAAGCGGCAAGCAATTGGGAGATCCCAGCAAAGCGGCGCGCGCAATGCTGGCCGCCATGGCAGCGGATCATCCGCCCACGCGTCTTTTGCTCGGTAGCGACGCACTCGGGCTCGTTCGAGACAGGTTGTCGGCATTGAACGTGGAAATCGATGCATGGGAGGCTACCACCGTTTCGACGGACGGCTGATGAGCGCCGAGGCTGAGAAGCTGTCGAGAACCGTATCCCGCGGCGTCGGGTGCGAACGAAGCGATGCTTGCCCGATCTGAAAGTCCGTTGGCATCGAGGATTTGTTGAGCCAGACGCGAAAGCTCATCGAAGGCGGCTCGATGCTCGAATGGATTAAGGGGCGAAGGAGATGTATGACCAACGTCCCGAGGATCAGCAACATCGCGCCTGCAACGCTGTTGTTAGTGCGCAGCAATACATCGGCGACGTAAAGTGTCAACGAGGTCAAGGCCATGTGGCCGGCGATGCGTATCGCCCGCGGGTTCATCATTTCACCTGGAATTCGTTGCGCAGGGTCCGAAGATTCGGACGCCACCGGTGAGGACGCCCCCCGACGATCCAGGCACGTTACCCGGATCTTCGGGGCGGTGTCGGGCGAGCCATCTGCGGTCAATTACCGAAGAAAAGGTTGCAATAACTTGCGGGGCCGACGCACGACGATGGCGAGGGCGTCGACACATGCTCGACACTGCCGGAAGCTGCGGTGCCGTTGGTCGTCGTACCGCCAACGTCACTGTTGCCCGCCTGCTGGCTGTCCTGTGCAGCGATCTTCGCTTCAGCAGCCTGAATTTGCTCGGGATACTTCGTATGGTCGCCGTCGCCCATGTGATAGCCGGCCTGCTCGAGAAGGATCAGTTCCGCGCGCACCTGCGCACGGGTGACGGGCGCGGTGCTCTGAGCGAAGCTGACGACTGGGCTGGCAAGCGCACAGCTGGCGAGGACAAGGCATGCAAGGGTTTTCATCGTGGAGCTCCTTGATTCATGGCTAACTTAACAATCGGGAAACCGAATAGCACACTGCAGCCAGTTCTGCAGACAAACTGGAAGTTGTGGTTGATATGGGGGCATTCGACAAGAGAAGAACGCGGGCCATTGTGCGGTGATTGCTGCCCTCCTTGTATCGAATTATGTTGCATTATTGCGCCGTGTAATCGTGTCAGTTGTAGTTACGTCGATAATTTGATGTTCGGCATTAAAAGTTACTTTTCGGGAGAATAAATGTTCGGTGTCGCTTTACGATTATTCGTTAGAGTGATTTATTGAGCGTGCGGCGCACGCCTGGTTACGGATGCAGTTCGACGCGGCACACACGGAGCGAGCACCCAATATCGCAATTGGCGAGCCGTGCTTGATCAGGACAACCGCGAGTTACTGGTACTGCGCAGCGCGAGAGATCAGCCTCATACTTACCCTCGTTCAGCAGCTTTGACGGTCTTGCGCCCAACGCTCTTCACAGCGGGCACAAATCTCCGTTAGGGACCACCTGCGTGGATCACGAACTTTTGTTCGGCAAAAAACAGAACACTTGTCCATCGACTTGCTGGCGGACCGCTAGCACAATGGCGTGTAGCTGCACCTGATTCCCGGAGGCCTGTTATGGCGTCCTGTACTCGAACACCACGTGATTCCGACGCGGGCGAAAAGCCCGGGGCCAGAACATCACTGTGCACGGGCGAAACGGCTCACACAATCGAGCGCCGCAGATTCGCTGAATTTATGAATCTTTTTGTGGGACCGGTTGCAGCACTCAGTACTGAGCAGAATCTCCTCGTCAAACGCGAGTTATTGCAATCGCTGTCCCGCCGATCGGTATATTGGATCGCGCTACTGCTGGTCGGAAGCCCGTTCTGGTTCGTATTTGGATCGTGGATCCAAACATCGGATATTTATCCCTTGTTCCGTGTCGTCTGGATCCTGGGACTGTGGGGGATAGCCGCTCCTTTGGCAGCATACTTGCTGAAAAAGACCATGACGCTCCCGAAGCACGCCAGCGTCAACGCGGTCGAGCAGATGCACTGGGCATGGGCTGCATTGATCATGCTGACATCTTTCTGGTGGGCGGCGGCCAGCTTTGGGCTCATCCCACCCAAATTCGTGGTCCTCCATGGTTATTACTTTAGATTCGGCCGGTATGGCTTTCTGGAACTGACGATGATCTGCCAGGCATTTACGTTGCTGCTGCTCGCACCCAGTCTTCGTGCGGCTTTAGGCGCACTCGTGATTGGCACTATCCCATTCGGATTTAACATGGCACCACTGTTCTTTATTAACCGGCCAGGAATGTTTGACTGGTATACGGCTCAAATAATTGGCTATTGTGTCGTCGCATGGTTCATTTGCAACGATCAGCAACGCACATGTGTAAAAGAGGTTGTTCTCGAGGAGGCGCGATCTCTGGCTGTAGCGGCAACGGCGGAGAAGAACCAATTTATCGCCGCAATAAGCCATGACCTGCGTCAACCGCTCACCACGCTCGGCCTGAAGTTAGATTTCATCGAGCGGGGCATTAAATCGACCAATCTGGTTGAAGACGTCTCGATTGCGCAAAGGCAAGTGGATGCAATGGAAGGGATGATTAACGGGGCACTGGATATCTGCCGCCTCGAGTCCGGCACCTGGAATGTAGAAATTCAGGAGGTGGCGCTGCCTTCCCTTTTACGCGGCATAGTCGTGGATATGCAGCCGCTGGCTGAGGCAAAGGGGCTGAAGTTAAGACTCCGTAGTCGCCCCTATCTGGTCCGTACGGATCGACATGCGTTGGACAGGATCGTCCGGAATATGGTGATCAATGCGGTCCGTTACACGCCTTCCGAACAGGGAGGCAAGAAGGGACATGTTCTGGTGAGTTGCCAGAGGCAAGGCAGCGGCATAAAGATAAGCGTCTGGGACAACGGGATCGGTATCCCTGAAGGTAGACAGGCGGATATCTTCAAAAGCTATGTACAGGTCGATAATCCCGAGAGGAATCGTGAAAAAGGGTTCGGCCTGGGTCTGTCCATTGTCCAGGGTCTCGCGAGCCTTCTTGGTCACAAACTGGACGTGGACTCGACACCAGCACGTGGATCGCGTTTTTCGGTTACGGTCCCGTTCATGGGACTCATACCGCCGGAGTTGCGCGAGGTTCAAACGGTTGAAGACGGCGACCCGGACCTGACCAATATGGTCGTGGCGATCATCGAGGACAACAGCGACTTAAGAATCGAAATATCGATGCGCCTGATCGAGCATGGCTGCTACGTCGTGGCGGGGGAATCGTCATCCGACGTCATCGAGCAGTTGCGCATTGAGGCTTTGGCAAGCGGTCCGCACTTCATCCTCTCTGACTACCGGCTGGAAAACGAGGACGGCATTGCGGCGATTACGGCGGTCCGCGCTGCTACCGACGCCTCGATCCCTGCGATCCTGTGGTCGGGGGACACCTCGTCAGCTGTGCTCAAAAAAGTAGCCGTCAGTGGCATGAAGCTTTTGTCGGGACCGGATTCTAACCAGACCTTATTGACCATACTTGCAGAACATAAGCCAAAAACATTGACCGAAGGAGGGTGAAAGAGATGGCAGGGGAACACAAAGCTAGCGCAACGGAGCGTAGCTGCACTTGATTCTCGGAGGCCTGCTATGGCGTCCCGTATTCAAACAAGACGTGATTCCGACGCGGGCGAAAAGCCCGGGGCCAGCACATCACTGTGCGCGGGCGAAACGGCTCACACAATCGAGCGCCGCGTATTCGCTGAACTTGTGAATCCTTTTCTGGGACCGGGTGCGGCACTCAGTACCGAGCAGAATCTCTATGTCAAACGTGAGTTATTGAAATCGCTGTCCCGTCGAGCGGTATGTTGGACCGTGCTAGTGTCGGTCGGAGCCTCGCTGTTGTGCGTATATGGATCGTGGATCAAAACGTCGGATAGCTACCGTTGGTTCCGTGTCGTCTGGGTCCTGGGACTGTGGGGGATAGCCACTCCCATGGCAGCATACTTGCTGAAAAAGACCATGGCGCTCCCGAAGCACGCCAGCGTCGACGCGGTCGAGCAGATGCACTGGACATGGGCTGCAGTCGTCACACTGACATCGTTCTGGTGGGCGGCAGGTAGCTTTGGGCTAACTCCACCCGATTTCTCGGGCCATGCTCCCTACGTCAAATTGGCCAGTTCTGGCTTCCTTGAGTACACGCTAATCAGCCATACATTTACCTTGCTGCTGCTCGCACCGAGTCTTCGTGCGAATTTAGGTTCATTCGTGCTCGGCGCTATCCCGTTCGGATTCAGCTTGGGACCACCTCTTTTTATTTACCGGCCAGCAATGCTGGGCTTTTATACGGCTCAACTAATTGGCTATTGTTTCCTCGCGTGGTTCATTTTTTACACTCAGAAGCGCGCATATGTTAAAGAGATTATTCTCGAGGAGGCGCGATCTCAGGCTGTAGCGGCAACGGCGGAGAAGAACCTGCTTATCGCTGCGATAAGCCATGACCTGCGTCAACCGCTCACCACGCTCGGCCTGAAGTTAAATTTCATCGAGCGGAGCGTTAAATCGACCGATCTGGTCGAAGGCGTCTCGATTGCGCAAAGGCAAGTGGATGCGATGGAAGGGATGATTAACGGGGCACTGGATATCTGCCGCCTCGAGTCCGGCACCTGGAATGTAGAAATTCTGGAGGTGGCGCTGCCTTCCCTTTTACGCGGCATAGTCGTGGATATGCAGCCGCTGGCTGAGGCAAAGGGGCTGAAGTTAAGACTCCGTAGTCGCCCCTATCTGGTCCGTACGGATCGACATGCGTTGGACAGGATCGTCCGGAATATGGTGCTCAATGGGCTCCGTTACACGCCTTCCGAGCGGGGAGGCAAGAAGGGACATGTTCTGGTGAGTTGCCAGAGGCGAGGCAGCGGCATAAAGATAAGCGTCTGGGACAACGGGATCGGTATCCCGGAAGGTCGACAGGCGGATATCTTCAAAAGCTATGTACAGGTCGATAATCCCGAGAGGAATCGTGAAAAAGGGTTCGGCCTGGGTCTGTCCATTGTCCAGGGGCTCGCGAGCCTTCTTGGTCACAAACTGGACGTGGACTCGACACCAGGACGGGGATCGCGTTTTTCGGTTACGGTCCCGTTCATGGGACTCATACCGCCGGAGTTGCGCGAGGTTCAAACGGTTGAAGACGGCGACCCGGACCTGACCAATATGGTCGTGGCGATCATCGAGGACAACAGCGACTTAAGAATCGAAATATCGATGCGCCTGATCGAGCATGGCTGCTACGTCGTGGCGGGGGAATCGTCATCCGACGTCATCGAGCAGTTGCGCATTGAGGCTTTGGCAAGCGGTCCGCACTTCATCCTCTCCGACTACCGGCTGGAAAACGAGAACGGCATTGCGGCGATTACGGCGGTCCGCGCTGCTACCGACGCCTCGATCCCTGCGATCCTGTGGTCGGGGGACACCTCGTCAGCTGTGCTCAAAAAAGTAGCCGTCAGTGGCATCAAGCTTTTGTCGAAACCGGTTTCGGAACGAACCTTATTGACCACACTTGCAGAACATAAGCCAAAAACGTCGACCGAAGGCGGTTAAAAGTGATGGCAGGGAAACATGAAGAGCGTTAGCAGAGATCTTCACGACAGTCGCGTATCTGCTGCCCCCGTTCCAAGGGTAAGTTCGGCATTGACTCGAAGTGCAGCTTCAACGCGGTTTCTGACTTGAAGTTTGTCGTAAATAACACAAGAAACCTGTCTGACATGTCCCTCGGAGACGCCAAGCTCTCTTGCGATCTGTTTACCTGAGAGGCCACGTGCAATGCAACGCGCCAAATCCCACTCTCGCGGAGAAAGCCCAAGATGATGCTGATTCCGGCTAGCTGAGGGCGCTTGTGTCGAGCAGGCAAAGCGGAGCAAGACTTCTTCCGGAATCCAGAGTTCACCTCCTAAGATCCTGCTCAGTCCAATGAACATTTTTTTGTGCGCGCCTCCTTTCAACAGGATTCCTCGAGCGGCGTAGTCACGCATGCACATTCGCAAAATTTCAACTTCATGATCGTTTCCAGGAGCAAGTCCTGTGCAGATGACCACGGGAACATTGGATGGATTTCCGGCCTGAAAATGTTCAAGTGTCGCGGCGCCACGATTCTCACCATCCAGATTAAGATCCAGGAATACCAGGTCCGGGGGCGGTGTCTTGTTGACTTCTTCAAGCGCGCTGGCAAGCGTAAAGACGGGCGTGATGTCGATGGGGGCTGCGCTCAGCTCCGACGCGTGTGTTTGGACATATTCGGAAAGAGCAACGCAAAGAATTTCGTGGTCATCGACCCATAGGATTTTCATGGTCGCTTCTCCTCTTTATACATCCGAGAAAAGCATCGATCGTGCGCTACGTTTGTGCGGAGCACTGCCTGACAGCTTAGCATATCGAACGAGGCCGCAGATCCTTGAACTGCAGAGTGTTGCGGACCCGCGGTCTCTAGCGCACAGGGTGTGCCATGTTCGCGCCGTGTGCCGCGCTCCGGGCGCCACACGGCTTTGCGCGATCGAATCGGTTTGCGCGGCAGCCGCGGGCATGAAGGCGATTCGCGAGTGGTGGTGGCGCACGGACAGCCTCGCGGCGAAATGTCTGCGGCGTGCCGACAGTTCGATGCTCCGAACATGTGCGAAGTGCGTCGACGTATGCCCCTATCATTTCGTCCAGGCGGTGTTGAACGACCGATGTACCTTGGAAACTGTCCCTTCTGCTGCGGACAAGAGGTTGGAGTGGTGAGATCAGGATACGGCGCGATATTCACCGCCTTAATCGCCGCGGCGCTGTTCGGCGCCGCGACACCGTTGGCCAAGGCGCTGCTCGGCTCAGTCAGCCCCTTCATGCTCGCAGGACTGTTTTATCTCGGTAGCGGCCTGGGGCTTGGCGTCGGCATCGCGTGGCGTGCCTTTCGATCGCGCGGGCTTCAGTCCACCGCGGACCACCGCATCAC
Source organism: Paraburkholderia sp. 32 (assembly GCF_050435345.1). Lineage (NCBI taxonomy): Bacteria > Pseudomonadati > Pseudomonadota > Betaproteobacteria > Burkholderiales > Burkholderiaceae > Paraburkholderia > Paraburkholderia sp. 32. The sequence continues at coordinate 2,530,368 of NZ_JBNDKD010000001.1, read as the reverse complement.
CAAAGGCGAGTCGCCTTGGCTGATCGGGGCGATAGCGATGGGTGGCGTCGCCGGCCCCGCATTGCTGATGCTGGGCCTGTCCACTACTCCAGCGGCAACGAGTTCGTTATTGCTCAACCTTGAGGGTGTGTTGACCGCAGTGATTGCCTGGGTGGTCTTCCAGGAAAATGTCGACATTCAGGTTTTTCTCGGGATGGTGGCGATCGTTGCGGGCGGCGTACTTCTGTCGTGGCATCCGGGACAGTCAGGCGTGCCGGTGGGTGCGTTACTGATCGTCGGCGCGTGTCTGTGCTGGGCAATCGACAACAACCTGACGCGCAAGGTCTCGGCGAACGACCCGATGGTGATCGCGTGTCTCAAAGGGATGGTGGCCGGTCCCGTGAATCTCGGCATTGCGATCGCGGCGGGCGCTTCGCTTCCGTCAGCAGGAACCATGGCGGCAGCGATGCTGACCGGGCTTGGCGGTTACGGCATCAGCCTCGTGCTGTTCGTTGTTGCACTTCGCCATCTCGGTACGGCGCGTACAGGCGCGTACTTTTCCGTTGCGCCGCTTTTCGGTGTCATGCTTTCGCTGATCATATGGCCCGCGCTACCCAATCTGTCTTTCTGGATTGCCGCCGCCCTGATGGCGCTGGGTATCTGGCTACATGTGCGCGAGCGGCATGAGCATGAGCACAGCCATGAGTTTCTTCAACACACGCACCAGCATCGCCATGACGAGCACCATCAGCACGCGCATGAGTTTCCTTATGCCGGTGAAGATCCGCACACGCACGCTCACGTGCATCTGCCTATTACACATTCGCACGCGCATTTCCCCGATATCCATCATCGGCATCAGCACTAGCTGTCCTCCGACGTCGTCATTTCCCCAGGGCGGCGCAGCATCTTGTCGACTTCGCCCGCGTGCATCTCCTCGACGTGGATCATCTGACGGGCGAACTCCTCGAGTGCAACCGAGCGGTCCTCGACGAGCGCCAGCAGGTCGCGATACAACTGCAACGCAAGATTCTCGGCTTGCAACGACTCGCGCAGGATCGAAGAGATATCGAAGGTGTGCGAGTCGAGCAGAGGACCGATCGCAAGCGACGGATAGGCACCCAGAGTCGTGATCCATTCGCCGGCCTGCTGTGCGTGCAACAACGATTCATCGGCCTGCGCGCGCAACCACGACCTGATCGGAATGCGTCCGAATCCGAAAACAAGGAACGAATAGTGCGTATATCGGACGACGCCGGCCAACTCGGATTCGAGAATCCGGTTCAGCACCGCAACAACGTCTTCCTTATTGATCTCGGCCATTTGAAGTCTCCTTTCATGGCGCGGCGAGGCATCCGGCCTCGCGACCGAGTAGGCCGGCAAGCGGCCGCAAACCGCGGCCGCACGTCTGATCGAAACGGATAGATTCCGCCGGCCCACCGCTTTTCGCATCAAGCGTTCACGACGTCGTCGAGCGCCGCACGCTCAAGTGCCCTTCCCCTTCTTCACCCGCTCGATCTGCTGCTTCGCCGCCTGATACACGACTTCCGGCGTGAAACCGAATTTCTTCTTCAGATCCGCGATCGGCGCCGACGCGCCGAACGTATGCATGACGACCTGCGCACCGAGCCGTCCTGTATACCGATCCCAGCCGAGCGACGCAGCCTGCTCGACGGCGACGCGCGCCTCGACGTCCGCGGGCAGCACCGACTCCTGATACGCGCCGTCCTCGCGCTCGAAGATGTCCCACGACGGCATCGACACGACGCGCGCCGCGATGCCCTCGCTCTTCAGCTTCTCGTACACGTCGGCGCAGATCGACAGCTCGCTGCCGGTCGCCATCAGGATCACCTCGGGCTTCTTGCCAGCGGGCGCATCGGCGAGCACATATGCACCGTGCCTGACGCCGCTCGCGGGCGCATAGCGGCTCCGGTCGAGCGTCGGCAGCGGCTGGCGCGACAAGACGATGCACGCCGGCCGATGCGGCTGTGTCAGCGCAACGCGCCAGGCCTCGGCCGCTTCGTTCGCGTCGCCGGGACGCAGTACCGTGAGGCCGGGCACGCCGCGCAGCGACGCGAGCTGCTCGATCGGCTGATGTGTCGGACCGTCTTCGCCGAGGCCGATCGAATCGTGCGTGAACACAAAGATGGCCGGCACTTCCATGATCGCGGACAGGCGGATCGGCGGCTTCATGTAGTCGCTGAAGATCAGGAACGTCGAGCCGTACGCGCGCAGATTCGATAGCGCAAGACCGTTGACCACCGCGCCCATCGCATGCTCGCGAATGCCGAAGTGCAGATTGCGGCCGGCATAGTGATCCGCCTGGAAGCTGCCGGCGCCTTCGAACTTCAGGTTGGTTTTCGTCGACGGCGACAGGTCCGCCGCGCCGCCGATCATCCACGGCACACGCGCGGCAATCGCATTGAGCACCTTGCCCGACGATTCGCGTGTCGCGATGCCCTTCGGGTCCGCGTTGAAGCTCGGGATGTCGCTGTCCCAGCCCTGCGGCAATTCGTGCGCCTCGATCTGCGCGAATTCGCGCGCGAGCTCCGCATACTGCTTTTTGTAGCTGTCGAACTTCGCCTGCCATTGTTCGCGCGCCGCCTTGCCGCGCGCGCCGATGCCCTGCGCGAAGCGCTCGTGCACGCCCTCGGGCACGTAGAAGAACTTGTCCTCGGGCCAGCCGTAGAACTTCTTGGCCAGCGCGACTTCCTCGACGCCGAGCGCTTCGCCATGCGCGGACGCGGTGTCCTGCTTGTTCGGCGCCCCCCAACCGATGATGCTGTGGACCACGATCAGCGACGGCCGGTCGGTCACGCTCTTCGCTTCGACCAGCGCCTTTTCCAGCGCGGCGGTGTCGTTCGCATCGCCGACGTGCAGCGTGTGCCAGTTGTAGCCGTGAAAGCGGCTTGCCACATCGTCGCTATACGCGAGGTCCGTATGGCCTTCGATCGTCACGCGGTTGCTGTCGTAAATCCAGATCAGGTTCGACAGCTTCAGATGCCCCGCGAGCGAGGCCGCTTCGTGCGAGATGCCTTCCATCATGTCGCCGTCGCCGCAAATCGCGTACACGCGGTAGTCGAACAGCGGCGCGTCCGCGCGATTGAAGCGGCTCTCGTACCAGCGCGCGGCCATCGCCATGCCGACGCTATTGCCGAGCCCTTGCCCAAGCGGTCCCGTGGTGGTCTCGACGCCGGTCGTCATCCGGTACTCGGGGTGGCCCGGCGTATTGCTGTCGATCTGGCGGAAATGCTCGATGTCGTCGAGCGACACGGCCGGCGCGCCGGTCGGCTTGCCGTGTTCGTCGACGGCTTTCACGTTGGCCAGATGCAGCAGCGAATACAGCAGCATCGACGCATGCCCGGCCGACAGCACGAAGCGGTCGCGATTCGGCCACAGCGGCTCGTCAGGGTCGTAACGCAGGTGGTGTTGCCACAGGTGATAGGCGACCGGCGCGAGCGCCATCGGCGTGCCGGGGTGGCCGGAATTGGCTTTCTGCACGGCGTCCATCGACAGCGTGCGGATCGTGTTGATGCACAACTGATCGAGGGCGGAATCGTTTTGCATGGGACGCTCCTTGTTCGGCAATTCGCAAGACGGCCGACGCGCGCCGCGGAGCGCGCGGACGGATCGGCGCATCGTGTCGACATGGAATCGCGCGCGTCCGGGCATGTCGATAAGGACGCGAAGCCGCACGTGGAACCGCCCACGTGCCAGCGTCAGCGCCGAAAGCGCGCGGGGAAATCGCGGCAAAGCCCACAGATGATGCGCCTAACCGCGCAACTCTGCACGCCACGCCGCGGCAGGTCGGTTGCTTCGCAAACGACGAAGTTCAGGCCGACTGCAGCCAAAACTCGATGACGGGACCATGCTTGCCGTCGATCGGATCGAGCGGCGGAAACGGCAACGCCAGCATCTCGGTGAGTTCCTGCGGCGTCAGCGCTTCGCGGCGAATGTCCCATTGCTGCCCTAACGGATAGCCCGCCACCACCTGAAAATGCCGCTCGAACGATTGCAGACAATGGCCGGTGCCGGCCGGCAGCAGCAGCACGTCGCCCGCGTGCACCGTCACCACGCGTCCGCCCGGCCCGCCGACGATCACCTCGGCGCTCGCGTCTGTCACGCCGAGCACCTCGTGCGCGGTCGCGTGAAAGTGATGGAAGTCGAAGATGCTGTTGCGCCACTGCGCGGGCCATGCATTGCGCTCGAAGAGGATTTCGAACGCGGCGGGCAGATTGCCGCTGCCGGGCGACAGCGCGCGCCGGTACAGCACGACCGGCAGCTTGCTGTTGTTCGGCACCCAGTCGTGCGGCTCCAGCATGAACGCTTCGTATTCGGTCTGCGCGGCGTCGAAGCCGTGCCTGGACTCGTTGAACATGGTTGCTCCTGGCTTGTGATGCGGTTGCCGCGAACCTGCGGACGAGCAGCCGGCTAGCCTCCGCCGATGCCCTGCAGCACCTTGCCCGTGCCGCCGCACACCGCGCAGCGAGCGCCCTCGACCTTGCCCGTGCCGTGGCAGGCGCCGCACAGGTCTTCGCCAGCGCCCGGCGTGTTGGACGGCGCTTCGTCGCCGGGGTTCATCGATGGGGTTGGAGTGTCCGGTTGCATGCGCTTTCTCCGGTTGGGTGTTGACGGATTGGATGCACGGCTGGCACGCAACGCGCCGCGTCATTGCTCGCCCGGCTGCTTGTGATGCGATTCGCGCCCGCCGCCCCCCGGCGGCTCCGCGTGCTCGCCGGTGCCGAGCGGCACTTCGGCGCCCTGGCGCGGCCGCTCGCTCGACCGTGGCGGATTGGTCGCTTTGTCCACGCCGGTCTGCACGACCGGTTCGATGCCGAGCGGACTCGGCTCGACGTAGTGCGTGCCGCTCGGCTTGTTGCGGGCTTTGACTTCGTCGGACAGCGTGGGCGCGGCGCGGTTATCTGGCCTCGCGGACTGCTCGCCGCCCGGCGTCGCGCTCTGCTGCGGGGTGTCGGTCGATTGGGGATCTTGCATCGCGCCCTCCTCGTTTGTTCTGCCGTCGATTCGCGTCATTACGCGCCATCTCGAACGGGCACCTGGTTCATGCAGCAACATTCGAGCCTTGCCGGAGAAGTCCGCGCGCAGCGCAACAGGCACGGCCATTGCGATCTCGAAGGCAGTAGCGCGGCACGTTCGCTTTGTAAAAAAGCGCCCCCGAAGGAGAACCTCATGAGCATTACGACAATTCGCGTATCCGATACCGAGGTGCAGGTCGAGCGCACGCTGTACACGTTCGCGCAAAAGAGCGACGCCGATGCGTTCCAGAACTGCCTCGTCGACGGTTCGGTCGACACCTGCTATCGCGATCATCCGCCGCTGTCGGCGCGCCCTACCCTGCCCGACGAACATCCGGGCGATCCCGCGCGCGGCAGCACGATTTCGCCGTCGCTCGGCGGTCTGCCTTGATGGCTCTGCGCCTCGCACGCAAGCACTGCCGAACCGGCTGCGCCCGCTCAGCCTTCGGGCGCGGCACGATCGGCCGCGACGAGCTTGCGGCCGTACGCAATCGCGGCGCGGCGTGCTTCGTCGGCGGTCGCATAGGGGCCGATCTGCGGTGCGCCCTCGAACGGGAACAGAATCCGCCGGTCCGCTTTCCTCACAACCTTCAGTCCACCTATGTATCGGCCGTCGCCTGTTCCGTGATAGCTGGCGAAAATCTCGAAGTCGTCGTCGGCAACGTCGGCCTTGTGTCGCGCCATATGCGCTCCTCGTCCTGTGCTTTGCGTGGGCGATGTCCAATGTGAGCCGGGCGCGCGCGGTCATCGCGATGCGGCGCGCGTGCCGGGTTCCAGCAATTGGCGTTCCACGCGAACGACATCCGTCGGCATGCGGCACGAGCATTGCGCGTCTGAACCAAGACTATGGGAGAGGACTGATGGATTTACCTGATACGAGCCGGCAAGCGCCCAGTGCAATCGGCACATTCGACCAGCCGCTGCCGCTGCATCCGCATGCGCCGATGCCGCCCGAAGTCGACCCCGACATCGCGCCGAACACGCCGCCGCCGAAGATCGACCCCGATCCGATCCCGGACGATCCGGTCGACGTTCCGCACGAACCACCCGAAGGCGATCCACCCGCGGCGCCGCCGCCACAGCGTGCATGGCGCCGGCATGCGGCGCTAGCCCGCCGGCGGGCGCATCGTCGCGATCGGAATCAGGAATTCGGATACGCCGGTCAGAATGATCTGCACGCCGATGCATAGCAGCAGGAACGCCGACACCCGCAACGCGACCTTGGTGCCCTCGACCCCGAGATAGCGCGCGAGGATCGTCGCGCGGCTGTAGATCAGATACACGCAGACGGCCACCGCGAACGTGATGGCGACCGACGCGATGCCCGACATCACGAACGCCGACAGCTTGTGCGTGCGATTCGCCGACAGCGCGATCGCGGTCGCGATCGAGCCGGGCCCGGTGGTCAGCGGCACGGTCAGAGGAAAGAACGCGCGCGATTTCGCGGTTTCGGCGTCGACGCGCTTGACTTCCGTCTGCTCGACCGCTGGCGTGTCCGGCGCATTGAGCATTTGCCAGCCGCCCACGGCAAGCGCGAGCCCGCCGCCGATGCGCAGCGCCTCCATCGAGATACCAAAGAAATGCAGGATCGGCGTGCCGATGAAGAATGCCACCAGCAGCACAACGGCGGCGTTGATCGCGATCTTGCGGGCGAGTAGGGTGCGCTCGTCGAGGGTCAACGACGCGGTCCGGTCCAGAAACACGAACGCGCCGCTGAACGGATTGATGATGCTGATTAAGCCGATAAAGCCAAACATGATGTCCGAGATCAGACTTTCGACCATGTGGGTGTCCGTGTGCCTGCTTGTCTGCGTGTGCTCGCGCGGGTTCGCGCCTGGGCGCGCCGCCGGTCATGAACCCGGGCGGAATCGCGCGGTCCGGAAAATGCTGCGATGCTCGCAGATCATATCGCGGCGCGCCAGTCGGCCTGCAGAAAAGCCGCGCGACACCTTGCGCGCCACGGCGCGTCCCGCTTTGCACTGCAGCAATCCGGGCTGGAAAGATGCAATTGCAGCGGTCGAAACTCCGACATTTATTTTGGCCTGCTTTACGGGACCGAAGTATCCGGCATACAGTCCTCAGCGAAGCCGGAATTTCAACGACACATACCTACTGGTTCGAGGAGTTGTCCACATGCTGCTTCGTGTACTTGCCGCGTTGCCGTTCGTCGGCATCCTGGTCGGCGTTTCGTTTGTCAATCGCGTCGAGCCGCTCGTGCTCGGCATGCCGTTCGTGCTGGCCTGGATCGTCATGTGGGTGGTGTTGAGCGCGATCATCATGGCGATCATCTACAACCTCGATCCGTCCAACCGACACGTCGCCGCCGATGGCGAGGAGGTTCGCCCATGAGCGCACTCGTCATCATCGCCGCCGTTACGCTATTCGCGCTGTTCCTCGGCGTGCGCGCAAGGCGCGGCCACGACATGAGCCTCGAGCAGTGGAGCGTGGGCGGCCGCAGCTTCGGCACCGCGTTCGTGTTCCTGCTGATGGCCGGCGAAATCTATACGACCTTCACGTTCCTCGGCGGCAGCGGCTTCGCGTACGGCAAGGGGGCGCCGGTCTACTACATCCTCGCGTACGGCACGCTCGCGTACATCCTGTCGTACTGGATGCTGCCGCCGATCTGGCGCTACGCGAAGACGCACCGCCTGGTCTCGCAGCCGCACTTCTTGAGGCGCAAATACGAGAGCCCGGCGCTCGGCACGCTGGTCGCGCTGGTCGGCGTGGCCGCGCTGATCCCGTACCTGGTGCTGCAACTGAAGGGCCTCGGCATCATCGTCGCGACCGCGTCGTACGGCGCGATCTCGTCGACGGCGGCGATCTGGATCGGCGCGATCGTCGTGACCTCTTACGTGATCGTGTCGGGCGTGCGCGGCTCCGCCTGGAACTCGGTGGCCAAGGATCTGCTGATTCTCGCGATCGTGCTGTTCCTCGGCATCTATCTGCCGCTGCATTACTACGGCGGCATCGGCGCGATGTTCCGCACGATCGACGCCGCCCGTCCCGGCTTCCTGACCTTCCCGGCGCGCGGTTCGAGCGTCGTGTGGTTCCAGTCGACGGTGCTGCTGACCGCGCTCGGCTTCTTCATGTGGCCGCACACGTTCGGTTCGATCTTCACGGCGAAGGACGAGCGAATCTTCCGCCGCAATGCCGCGATTCTGCCGCTCTATCAGCTGATCCTGCTGTTCGTGTTCTTCGTCGGCTTCGCGGCGACGCTGCGCGTGCCGGGCCTGAAGGGCGCCGACATCGACCTGTCGTTGTTCCGCCTGTCGCTGCAGACGTTCGATCCGTGGTTCGTCGGCGTGATCGGCGCGGCCGGTATCCTGACCGCGCTGGTGCCGGGCTCGATGATCCTGACCTCGGCGTCGACGCTGCTCGCCAACGACGTGTATCGCGGCATGGTGAACCGCAACGCGTCGGATGCGTCGGTCGCGGTGATCGCGCGCTTCCTCGTACCGGTCGTGGCGCTGGTCGCGGTCGCCTTCACGCTGAACGGCGGCGAAACCATCGTCGCGCTGCTGCTGATGGGCTACAGCTTCGTCACGCAATTGTTCCCGGCCGTGCTCTGCAGCCTGTTCCCGCACAACCGCGCGACGAGGCAAGGCGCGTTCTGCGGCATCGTCGCGGGTGTCGCGGTGGTCACACTGACCACGACGCTGCACTGGAGCGTCGGTCAACTGATGCCGTTCCTGCCCGATGCGCTGAAGGACGTCAACATCGGCTTCCTTGCGCTCGCGGTCAACGTGATCGTGTTCGTGATCGTCAGCGCGGTGACGCAGCCGAGCGCAGCCGAGCAGGAGAAGCACGCGTCGGCGCATTGAAAGACCTGGCCGCGGGCGTGATTCGAGGCTTGCTGTTTCGAGCGCCCGCATTTGCGTACGCTGGCGCCTGACGCATCTGAAGGGGCTGTTCGTTTCGGCGACAGCCCCTGATTCTTTCTGTGCACGGCTCGACCGCGCTCTCGACGATCCACGGAGTCCCGAATGTCCTACGTTCTCTACTACTCGCCCGGCGCGGCCAGCATGCCCGTGCACTGGATGCTGCTCGAAATGGGCGTGCCGTTCGAAGCGCGCCTCGTCGATATCGACGCGGGCCAGCAGCGCGATCCCGAGTATCTGCGTCTGAATCCGGCCGGGCGCGTGCCCACGCTGGTCGTCGATGGCGTGCCGCGGCATGAATCGGCCGCGCTGCTGATGCTGCTCGCCGAGCGCCACGCCGAGGCCGACCTCGCGCCCACGCCCGGCTCGGCCGCACGCGCGGAATGGCTCGAATGGATGATCTACCTCGCGAATACGCTGCTGCCCGCGATGCGCGACTGGTTCTACGCCGGCAGCGACGGCGACCCCGCGGGCGCCGAGGCGGTGCGTGCGCTCGCGCAACGCCGCATCGAACAAGCGTGTGCGCGGCTCGACAGGCATTTCGCCGACGGCCACGCATACCTCGCGGGCGGCAAGCTCAGCACCGCCGATCTGCTCGCGCTCGTGCTGATGCGCTGGACCCGCAACATGCCCCACCCCGCGACGGTGGGCTGGCCGCATCTCGCGAGCTATATCCGCAGGCTGCGCGCACGGCCGGCGTTCATCGAACTCAACGAGCGCGAAAAGCTGACGGAGTGGCGCAACGAAGGCCAGTGACGTTCAGGCGGTTCACAACGTCGCTTCCCTGCCCGTCTGCGCCGCGAACGCGAAGCCGTTCTTGCCGTCGCGCTTGACCTGATACATCGCGGCATCGGCGGCGGCGACCAGACGGCGGTGATCGTCGACGTCGTCGGGATAACTCGCAATGCCCACGCTCGCGCGCACGCCGCCGATTCCCATCTGTTGGTCGGTGTCGACCACGCAGGCCATCAGCCGGCGCGCGATCTCGGCGAGCTCGTCATCGCCCGCAAAGGTGCGCACCAGCACCGCGAACTCGTCGCCGCCGATGCGCGCGACCAGATCGCCTTTGCGCACCGACGCGCGAAACCGGGCGGATACCGCGGCGAGGAATTCGTCGCCGGTGCGATGCCCGAACGAATCGTTGACCTGCTTGAAGCCATCGAGGTCGATATACAGCACCGCGAGGCGCTGCTCGACGGCCACGGTCCGCGCGTGCCTGGCGGCAGAGTCGAGCGCGGCCAGCAGCTTGCGGCGGTTCGACAGGCCCGTCAGCGAATCGTGCAGCGACGCCAGCTCGAACTCGTGCGACTGCCCCGCGAGCTGGCGGGTGCGCTTCGCGTACATGCCGAGCGCCGTGATCAGCATGCAGAACAGCAGCGCGGCGAGCGCGATCAGCGTGCGCGCGACGTGCGCGACGCGCAGCCGCACGTCGGCGCTCGACGCGTCGCGTTGTGCGCGCCAGTAGGCCGACACGCTGCCGAGCGCCGCCGCGACGGCTTCGGGCGTCGCCTGTGTCGGTGACATCAACGGAATGGGCGGCGCCGGCGACGGACTCGCGTTGACGAGCGCCGCGAGCGCCGCGAAACGCCGCGCGAGTTCGGCGCGCGCCGCGTCATAGGCCGGCACGAACGACGCGTCGTGACTCGCCCGGGTGTCGGCCATACGCTGCCACGCGGCCAACTGTTCGCGCGCGCTGTCGACGCGCCCGGCGGCTTCGAGCACGAGGCCCGCGTACTCCTGCTTCAACTGATCGGAAAACACCGTGCGGATCTGCATCGCCACATACAGCAGGCCGAACAGCAGACACAACAGCGCGGCCACGCCGACGCTCGCGGGCCCCGGCCGGAAGCGCCACACCGGCACGCGCGCGCGTGCGGCGCCGCGCAGCCCTGCTCGCCCCGCTGGCCCGACGACCGCGTGCTCAGGGATGGGAGTAGGGATCTTGTTGCCGTCGGCCGTTGTCATGTTGACGATAGCTCACGCGTCGAAAGAACTGTCCGATCCGCGCAAACAGACCGCCCTTGTGCTGCGACGACGCGCGCCGCTCCTGCTGTGCGAGCCGTGCTTCTTTCGCGTCGTGACCGGCCGCGGGCTTCGCGGTGGAATTGGCGGCATTGGCGACGTGCCGCGGGTAGCCCGGCGGCGGCGTGGGAACAATGGGGGCTGTGGGTGGGGTGGCCGACATATCTGCCGACATATCCGCCGAGGTATCGACCGGCGTATCGGCCAGCGTGGCGGTGAGATTCGGGTCAGGCGTACTCGGGCGGATCTGCCCGGACCACACGGCCGGGTTGGTGTCCTCGAAGCCGCCGTTCGCGCCGGCCGCTGCGAGCGCGACCTCTGGCGCGGCGGGCTGCCTGGCTGACGGCATGGCAAACGGCATGGCAAACGGCGCGGCGGCCTCCTCCGACGCGTGCGCGACGGCCACCGTCGGCACCCGGGCCGATGCCGATGAGCCGAGCGCCTGGCGCGCGCCCGCAATGGCATCCGCGTACGTCTGCTGATCCTGGTTGAACCAGACGCCGTAGGCGACGGTGCCCATCACACCGAAGGTCAGCGCGCCGGCCGCCGCGAGGCACAGGGCGAGGCGGCCGAAGCGCGGGGGCGGCACGCCCGATTCGTCAGGGCCGTCGGGTTCGAAGGAGGACCGGCCGTCCGTTGTGGAATGACGCAAGTCGATATCGTCGGGATCGGTAGCCATCGCAATACGCTCCGGGTATGCCACTTCTTGCAGACAAGCTGGCGCGCTGACGAGCCGGCGCGTAAACCGAGCTCGCAGGCTGCCGCTGCACGCAATGCTCAATGAATGTAATCCTGTCGCGAACGGCCGACAACATAGCAGCGTTGCGTTTCCGCCTCGCTTCGGCGGTGCTTCAAACGACGCCGCCAGATGCCGTGTGAGTTGGCAAAAAAGCGTGCAAAGCCGGTAAAAACTCCAACCCGGCAAAGAGCCGACAGCCAGCCGTGCGCCTGCCGTAGGCCGCTACGCCCGATGCGACGCGGATTCTGCGAAACGCGCCAACGCGGTCGCCGTTTCGCATGCAACAACCGGGCCTGGCGGCGAACGCGCGCGCGACGCCGAAACCGCCGCTTGAAACCCGCGTTGGACTGCGCGCGCCGCGCGCCTCGATTAGCATTCCGCGAACCTACTACCGTGCGAATTCCCGAAGCCGTCCGCGCCGGATGGTAAGGTCACGTGCGCGCATGTCGCGAACGCCGCGCCGTGCCGGGCCCAGCGGTGCCCGGCCCAACGGTGCCCGGCACAACGTCATCGGTCAGCATAAAAATCATGTCGAACAGGTATCTGCACCAGCCACTCACGCCGTTGCGCCGCGCGCTCGCGCGCTTTTCTCTGTCGGAAACCGCCAAGTACACGAAGCTGACGCTCGGCCTGTGGATCGGTTTCGGCATCCCATACCTGCTCGGCTTTCCCGACGCGGCCGTGCCGCTAGCCGGTTCGACGATGCTGACGCTGGCGCTCGGTAGCTCGATTTCGGCGGCTCGAAGCTACTTCTACAAGCGGGTGTTTTCGAACGTAGTGGCGATGCCGATCGGCACGCTGCTGATCTGGCTGACCGCGCCGCACCTGTGGATGGGCGCGGCGCTGCTGCCGGTCGTGATCTTCAGCATCGTCGCGCTGCGGCCGTCGCTGTTCCAGATGACCAGCATCACGGTGCCGATCACGCTCGTGCTCTATACCGGCGAACATCTTCCGCTGCTCGAACAGCGCCTGATTGGCGTGGTACTCGGCATGTTGCTCGGCTTCGTCATCCAGCAGATCGCGTTTCCGCCCGATCACGGCTACTGGGCGAACACGCTCGTCAACGACGGCAACGAACGGGCCACCGATGTCGTCGCGCAACTGGCCGCGGGACAACTCGACAAAGCGCAGATCAAGCCGGCGGCCTCGAAGCTGCGCATGCTGAGCACGAACCTGAAGCAGGCGCACCTGTTGCTGAAGACCGACCTCGAGCAGGCGTGGGTGTCGCCACATCTGAAGCGCAACGCGGCACGGCTGCCGGTGTTCGCGAGCTATCAGGAGACCTTCGATTCGCTGGTCAATTTTCTTGAAACGATGGACACGTTTCACGATCAGTTCGCCGCGCTCGACGCCGCGTGGCGCGAAATGTTTCTCGCGCGGCTCGCGCGGCTCGTCAACGCGCACCGGCAACTGGCCGGGGCGGCGGACCTGCGCGTCGAGCGCCCGCCGCTCGACGCGCCGCCGCTGCATATGGAGGACCTGCGTCAGCTGACCGAGGACCTGCCCGCGTCGAACGTGTTTACGAGCGTGTACCTCGGGCATCTGACCGGCTATGGGATTCTGCTGTGCCGGTTGAGCGAGCTGCATACCGCGTGAGCGGCGTTCCGCACAGTCAGAACTACCAGGACCGCAACACGATGCACGATGGACAACTGGGGCAAATTGTTTTGCCGAGTACGAATTGGATTTGGAGCAATGCAACTTCGTACGAGCGATGACCCAAGACCCCCGTGCTTATGCCATGTGCAAACAGACGGCATTTCAAAATTACCAGAGCTGCAGAGGTTTCTGAGATGACAAAGCGCCAGCGTGCCACCGTGATTTTTTATAACGAGGATGCCTGTGAAATCCAGGTATGTACCGTGTCGCGCGAGGAAGTCGAGGGGGCAATAGATCGGCAGATAGCGCGCGGAATGGCAATGACTGTGCCTCTGGGTTCGGACGATTGCCGCGCGCCGATCACGGACGAAACCTTGCGTCAAATCGGAGGCATGGCTGTTCTCAACCAGGCGTCTGTCCATCCCGAATTGCGCGATCGTCTGCACATTTCGCTGCACCACCCCGTCGACTGGGGGCAGGCCAAGCCGCCTACGGAATAACAGTGCTCGCGATCCAGGGTTGAGTTCGGAGCAAAATCCGAACTGCCCTTGCTGAGCAAGGGCTTGGCGGCAATTGGATCATTGCACGGTAATGGTCGCCTTCATGTTCGGATGGATGCCGCAAAAGATCTTGTACACGCCCGGTTTATCGAATTTGAACTGATAGGTGTCGTCCTGATCGAGCGCGGCCGAGCGGAACAGGCCCGCGTCGTTGACCACGGAGTGCGGCTCGCCGTCGAGATTCTTCCATGTGACCGTCGTGCCCGCCTTGATGGTCAGTTCCATCGGCGAGAACATGAAGTTCTTGATGACGATCGCGTTAGGCGTCGACGCGACGGTCTGTTTCTGCACCTGCATCGGCATCGTCGTTTGCGCAAAACCGAGCCCCGCCGACACCGCCAGAATCGCGACACTGCCGAGCAGAATCGCGAGCGCGCGGCCCATCATCCTGGTTAGCATCATTGATCTCCTCGAGCGTAAAAGTAGCGCGTGTCGTCAGGCGAGCGTCGTGTCGTCGAGCGTCGCCTTCAGCGGATGACGCGCGATGCTGACGCTCGTCACGCCGAGCATCTTCGGCAGCTGGTCGCTCGCGACCTTCAGCGGCCCAGGGCCATCGCCCTGGCCGGCGGTCGGCTGCGGATAGGCGGTCGAGCGCGCGGTATGGAACGTCACGTTGCCCTCGACCTTCGTCACGATCTGATGAATGTGGCCGTTCAACACCGTCACGGAACCGAAGCGCTTCAGATAGCTCATCGCCTGTCCCGCGTCGCCGGTGCCCCAGCCCCACGGCTCGTAGATGGTCCACATCGGCATGTGCGCGAACACCACGACCGGGGTGCTCGACGAGCGGCCTTTCAGATCGTTTTCGAGCCATTCGAGCTGCTCGTCGCCGAGACCGCCGAGGCCGTTCGGCTTGAAATGCATCACGTTGACGAGCCCGACGAAATGCACGCCCTGGTGATCGAAGCTGTAATAGCCGCGGTTATCCGAAGCCTTGCCGAAGCGGCTGAAGTACTCCGTGCCGGGGCCGTCGGTGACGTCATGCTCGCCGGGGACCGTGTGCAGCTCGGTGATCTTCAGTCCCGACATCAGCTGCGCGGCCAGATCGAATTCCGCGGGCTTCGACAGATGCGTGATGTCGCCGGTGTGAATCGCGAGCGGCGGACGCGCCGGCATCGCGTTGACGTAATCGACCGTCTGTTTCAGCGTGCCCGCGACGTCGGGATTCGCCTCCTTGTTGAAGCCGATATGCGTGTCGCTGATCTGCAGGAAAAGCGGCGTGCCAGCCGCTGGCGTCGCGGTGTTCGCGTCGGCCGCGAGCGCGAGTTCGACCGGCGTCAGCACGCCGCCCGACAGCATGAACACGGTGCCGAGGCCGCCGAACGCAAGACACTTCAGCGCGCCGCGACGCGCCGGATCGAATGAATGATGTGACGACATGATGACCTCACGATAAGGATTCGCCGAACCGAACCCGGTTCGTGAGGCATGACTGGCGTGTGGCGGGTTTTATTCCCGTGTCGTGCGGCATTTGTGGGAGGCGGCACCTGTATGCGAATAGCAAGCGGCAAGTAATCGTCGTGGCGGATTGCGCACTGGATTGCGCATCGAGTCAGCCGCCGACCGCCGCGATGATCCGCGCGCGCATCGCGTCGTCGGGTAGCGGTCCCGATCCCGCGCGCACATTGTCCGCCATGTATTGCGGCCGCCCGGTGCCCGGAATCACGACCGTCACCGCCGGCTGCGCGAGCACGAATTTCAACAGAATCTGCGCCCAGCTCGTGCAGCCGATTTCGCCGGCCCATGCGGGCAACGGCGTTTTCATCACGCGCGCGAGCAAACCGCCGCCGCCGAACGGCTGATTGATCACGACGCCGATGCCGAGATCGGCCGCGAGCGGCAGGATGCGCTGCTCGGCCGCGCGATCGTCGGCGGCGTAGTTGATCTGCACGAAGTCGGGCTTCTCGCTGCGCATCACCGCCGCGACTTCGTCGAACGCGCTCGACGTGTAATGCGTGATGCCGAGATAGCGAATCCGGCCGCGCGCTTTCCAGTCGCGCAAGGTCGCGAGCTGCGTGCGCCAGTCGAGCAGATTGTGGATCTGCATCAGATCGACATGCGGCTGCTGAAAACGCCGCAGCGATTCCTCCATCTGCGCGATGCCGGCCTCGCGTCCCTCGGCCCAGACCTTGGTGGCGACGAACGCCTTGCGATGCGCGTCGAGCTGCGTGAGCAGCGCGCCCGCGACCGCTTCCGACGAACCGTACATCGGCGAGGAATCGATCACCGAGCCGCCCGCTTCGAACAGGATGCGCAGCACCTCGGCGAGTTGGGCGCGGGCGGCGGCATCGTCGCCGACGTCGAAGGTGCGCCACGTGCCGCAGCCGATCACCGGCAGCGCTTCGCCGGTGGACGGGATCGCGCGGCGGCTCACGCGGGGTAAGGCGGCACCGGATTGCGCGTGCGCCTCGGTTTGCGCGGACGTGACGCGCGACAGCGCAAGCGCTGCCGGCAGCCCGAGCGCCGTGCGCAGAAAGCGGCGGCGGTGATCGTGGTTCGACGAATGTGCCATAGCGTGTATGGTGCCCTCGTGCATGAAAGTTCGACCACCGTCCACGCTGGCCTGGCTGTCGTCGATGAATGCGGGCAGCCTGCGATCGCCGCGAGACGCTCGACGCGAGCGGCGCGGTCGTGCCAGGTGAAAACAGAAGCAGCGTGACGCGTCGCGCTGCGCGCCTAGCGCGCTTTCTGCCGCAACGGCCTGAAGAACTTTCGAATCTCGGCCGCGAGCAACGCGGGCTTTTCCATCGCCGCGAAGTGCCCGCCGGCTGGCATTTCGCTCCACTGCGCGACGTTGAAGGTTCGTTCGAGCCAGCTTCGCGGCGGATGATTGATCTCCTTCGGAAACAGCGCGAAGCCGACTGGTGTGTCGATGCGCTCGCCGTCGGAGAAACGCATCGGCTGCAGGCGGTTTTCCCAATACATCTGCATCGCCGGGCCGATGCACTGCGTGAACCAGTACAGCGAGATATTGGTCAGCAGATCGTCTTTCGAGAACACGCTTTCCACCTCGCCGCCGCAATCGCTCCACGAGCGAAACTTCTCGCCGATCCATGCGGCGAGTCCCACCGGCGAATCGTTCAGCGACGCGGCGACCGTCAGGGGTTTGGTGCCGTGCTGATGCGCGTAACCGCCTTCGAGTGCGGCCCAGTCGTTCTTCTCGCGCAGATAGTCCTGCTCGGCCGGCGTCAGCTCCCGCTGCGCCGCGCCGATCGCGGGCTCATAGGAACTCGGCAGGAAGTTCAGATGGATGCCGTCGACCACCCGCGGATGATGCGCGGCCAACGCGATCGACACGCCCGCGCCAAGATCGCCGCCCTGCGCGCCGAAGCGCTCGTAGCCGAGTCCGCGCACCAGTAACACCCACAGGTCCGCGACCTGGAACGCGGACATGCCGGCCTGCGCGGGCGCAGGCGAAAACGCGAAGCCCGGCAGCGACGGCGCGACGACGTCGAAGGCGTCGGCGGGATCGGCGCCGAACGCGACCGGATCGCACAACTGATCGAGCAGCGCGTGAAACTCGAAGAAGGAACCGGGCCAGCCGTGCGTGATCACCAGCGGATAAGCCTGAAAGCCGGGCGCGACACTGGCGGCGCGCCGATGCGCGAAGTGCACGGTCTGGCCGTTCACGTCGGCGAGAAATTGCGGCAGCTGGTTCAACCTGCGTTCGGCCGCGCGCCAGTCGAATTGCCCGGCCCAATAGGTCGCGAGTTCGCGCAGCCAGGCCGGGTCGGCGCCCTGCTGCCAGGCGGGCGCGGGCGTCGTGGGCGCCCAGCGGGTGGCGTGGATGCGGCGGCGCAAATCGTCGATGTCCTGATCGGCGATCGCAATCTCAAACGGGTCGATCTGCATGGGGGGCGTCCTGGGTCGTTGGCGGCTCACCGTCATCGTACGCGCGTCCGACCAAAGCTCGATAATGGGCGTCCCTTCCCTACGATTCATTCACCGAGCCACAGGAGATTGACGCGATGTCCGCTTACGAATCCAAGCTGCCGCGAGTGCTGCTGACGAACGACGACGGTATCGACGCGCCCGGCCTCGCCGTGCTCGAAGCCGTGGCCGCCGAGCTCGCGCACGAAGTCTGGGTGGTCGCGCCCGAGCACGACCAGAGCGGTACGTCGCATTCCATCAGCCTGCATTCGCCGCTGCGCGTGAGCCGCCAGGGCGAACGCCGTTTCGGCGTGACCGGCACGCCCGGCGATTGCGTCGTGATGGGCGTGCGTCATCTGATGCGCGAGGCGCCGCCGTCGCTGGTGCTGTCCGGCGTCAATCGCGGCGGCAACCTCGGCATCGAAACGATGTTTTCGGGCACGGTCGGCGCGGCGATGACCGGTCTGCTGCTCGGGCTGCCGTCGTTCGCGCTGAGCCAGGCGTTCAGCGATCGCGAGCGCGTGCGCTGGGACACCGCGCGCACGCTCGCACCCGGCGTGATCCGTCAATTGCTCGCGATCGAGCATGCGGCGCCGACCTGCCTGAACATCAACTTCCCCGACGTCGATGCCGCCGACGCAGGTCCGCTGACGCCGACGCGCCAGGGCGTCGGGCTCGTCAGGGACATCGAGGTGCTGCCGGAAGTCGATCCGCGCGGCATCGCGTATCACTGGCTGCGCTTCGATCGTGGCCCGCGCGAGAACGATGCCGACAGCGAAACGGCAACCGTCGCGGCGGGGTGCGTATCGGTCACGCCGCTTGCGTTCGATCGCACCGACGAAGCCACCTTCGCGCGGCTCGCCGCGTCGTTGATCTAACGGTTGCCGGGGACGCGGCGCGAGGCCCGCTTCAGTGCGCCCCAGGTCCCGATGGCTCGGGTCTGCCGAACGCGGGCATCGTGCCGTTCTCACGCGCGCGCACGAGTTCGGCCTCTACTTCGGCGCGGGTTTTGGGGCCGTTGCTGGCGACCGCCTGAGTTGCGGACTGGCTGGTCAGCCCCGCGCGCGGCATCGACCATGGCGACTCGACGCCTTGCGTTGCATATTGCGGCAACGGCCGCGCCTCTGGCACGACGCTGGCCGCTTTCTTCCCAGACCGCTCAGCAGTAGAACTTTTCCGGTGGCTGCCGCCCCGCGCATGACTACCCGATGTCGTCGCCACACTTTGCGCTGAGTGCGGTTTCGTCGTGGTACCCGACGCAACGCGGCTATGGTGTGCGTGCCCGGTCTTTGCCGTGGGTGGCGCCTGGGTCCGGTTCGAAGTCACCGCAGGCTGCGGCGGCAAACTCGTCTGCTGCGGCTGCGGCTGCGGGTGCGGCTGCTGCTGTTGCTGCGCCTTGTTCGACTCCCGCGCGAACTGTAGCGCGGCGATGGCCAGAGCGTCGCCCGCCTGCGCTCCAATCGATGCGGCCGGCTGAGCCCGCAAGGCGGCCACGTCGTCGCGCAGCGCATGGCGACGCGTTGCCGGCGCGACCGTCGCCGCGCCGGGCCGGCCTTCGCTCTGCCCCGCCGCCGCCGCCGTCGCGCTGACACCCCGTCCGCCGTCGGCGACGAGACTCACGTCCCGACCGGACGACCAGTCGTTGTCCAGCTGCGACACATAGGCCCCAATCGTCACCGCGCCGAAGACGAGGCCCATCAACACGATCATTCTCGGTTCGCTATACAAGGCACGCTCCCCATTCCAACCGATCGACCGCCCCGTTAGTCGAAGTGTGGGCGATCCGAATGACAGTGTTTTCCTTTTTAGGCCCAACAACTGACGAATCGGCGGATCTGGTCGGGGATGTGTCCGAAACCGACGGGTATTCTTCCGTTCAAACGCGCGCCTTGATCGGAGTCCCAAGCGGTTCTTCCTGCGCCGCCTTCGACCCTGTTTTCAGCGACGCAAGCGCAGCTCACACGAGCGGCCCTTCCTCGGGCTTGCCGCGCATCGCGACGGCGATCGAACTGCCGACGATCAACGCGATACCGAGCATCGATATTGCGCCGATCGTCTCGCCCCACACCAGGTAGCCGAACAGCGCGGCCCACACGATGCTCGTGTAGTTGTACGGCGCGAGCGCACCGGCATCGGCATCGCGGAATGCCATCGTCATCAGCAACTGGCCCGCCGTCGCAAGCGCGCCGAGCAGCGCCATGATCGCGAGCGCATCGAACGACGGTGTGCGCCATGCGAAGACCAGCGACGCGCCCATGACGGCCGTGCCGACCAGCGTGAAGTACAGCACGGTCGTGCCCGAATCGTCGCTGGCTTTGATGCGCTTGATCTGGATGATCGACAGCGCGCCGCACAACGCACTCGCGATCAGCAGCGCAGGCCCGAGCCAGCTCGCATGCGAGCCGTCAGGGCGCACCACGAGCAGCATGCCGGCGAAACCGACCGCCGCGGCCAGCGCGTCGCGCGGCTTGAGCGTTTCGTGCAACAGCAGCGGTGCCAGCACGATCACGAGCAAGGTCTCCGAATAGACGATCGCGACCGCCTCGCTGAGCGGCATATACGGCAGCCCCGCAAAGAACAGACCCGATGCGCCGAGCAGCGTCAGCGCGCGCAGGGTCTGCCCGCGCACGTCCAGTTGCCGCAAGCGCGTGGCGAGCGGCTTGCCGCGCAGGCACATCGCGAGGGCCGGGAACAGACCGAACAGCATGCGGAAGAACGTGACCTCGTTGGCCGGATAGGCGAGCGCAAGCGATTTCGCGAGGGCGTCGACGAGCGCGAAGCAGAACATCGACACGAGGATCAGCGCGACGCTGCGCAACGGTACGGCGCTCGGGCGGACGGCGGCGACGGGCGGCATGGACGATTCGGTGAGCGTGGGTGATGGAGAACAGGATTATGCCCGCGCTCCGGCGCGCCCACTTTGGCAAATCAGGGCGTCGATCAAGGTCGAGTACCTGCACGGCACGGGCGCGGCGAGCATGCATCTGCTGTGGTCGAACCCGGCTGCGAAGAGCCCTGGTGTGTTGAAGATCGTGCCGTCGGATTCGCTGGTGTCGTCGAGCTGATAGGGATGGTTGTGGCGGGCGGCGCGGTGGGGTTGAAACCGCGCCGCCGCGCCGGCTTTTAGCAAGCCGAGTGTTAATCCCGCAAACTAAAAACCCGTTTTAATGCCACTTCAACTCGCACAAATTTCCCGATTATCCGCAAGCGGCAAGAAGTTACCGGTCTTGCCATCGAGCGCAAGCATTTCACCGCTTTCGATATTGAAGATCCAGCCGTGCAGCCGCAGCGTCTTGTTCACGAGTCCGACCGCCACCGACGGATGCGTGCGGATGTTGCTGAGCTGCGCGATCACGTTGTCCTTGACCAGCGCCTCGAGACGCTCCGCATCCGAGCAGTAGTGGCGCGACGCGTTGATCGCCTTCGCCGCATCCGCGTGACGCAGCCAGCTCGCGACCGCCGGCATGTGCTCCAGATTCGTGCAGCTCGAGATCGCCGTCATCGCGCCGCAGTTCGAATGGCCGCAGATCACGATGTCGGTCACGCCGAGCACGGCAATCGCATATTCGACGGTCGCCGACACGCCGCCCGGCTCCGGACCGTACGACGGCACGATGTTGCCCGCGTTGCGGATCACGAACAGCGACCCCGGTTCGGTCTGCGTCAGCAGTTCCGGCACCACGCGGCTGTCCGAACAGGTCACGAAGAGCGTGCTGGGATTCTGCGCGGTCGACAAACGCTTGAAGAGTGCGCTTTGCTGTGGAAAGACCTCGCGTTGAAAGCGGATCAGACCTTCGATGATTTCCTGCACGATATTCTCCAGAGAATCGAAGAGACGGATTTAAAGTTGCCGCGACTATACCGCAGCCTTTCAATCGTCGCGCGAATCACCGTGCTAATCGTCGCACGCTCCTGCGGCGAACCGCCAGCGAAATAATGGCGTGCTCGCACGCGCCATAAAAAAAGACCCGGCTGCCGGCAGCCGGGTCCAACTCTCTCGCTCACACGCGTTAAGCGGTGTGTGCGTCGATACTGTAGCCGCGCCGACGTCGCGGATATAGTCGCCGCGATGGAAGAGTCCTTTCCACCGCGGCACGAATCGCTTGACCCGATACGAGCAAGCGGGTCGCTCAATCGAAGTCGCGCGTCTCGAGCTCCACGGACCGTCCCCCGTTGCGTTCGAGCACCCGCCGCGTAGCATTTTCAATGCGGGCGCGGTTCGCCTCGAACGCTCCCACCAGATCGTGAGCAGACGGGGCGCCGTTGCCGAGGCTGCCATTGCCGAAATGGTCATTGAGCGCGTCGAGCGACACGCTGCACCATACGTCCTTCCCGTCCACATTGGCCTCGTAGGCGACGCGCGCAGCAGCCACCACTTCCCGGCGTCCGGTGAATTCGATCCTCATGATTGTCCTCCGTGTGTCAAAGGGAAATCCGAATACGCAACGGTCGTGCCCAATCCGGCCGGCTCGCCGGCTGCCCGGGCGCGAGCGCGCATTCTCCGCAAGGTGCATACTCCTGACCGGCCGCCACGCGCGGCCGCGCCGATGCGTCGCAGCAAGGCCTCCTCCGGGCCGTCGACGCATTCAACATATCGATACTACGCCCTTCATGTCCCGCAATACTCAATCTTCACGCCCGCTCGTGATCGCCGCCGTGATGGCCTCGATGGCGATGGTCGCGATCGAAGCGACCATCGTGTCGACCGCGATGCCGCAGATCGTCTCGCAACTCGGCGACCTGCATTTATACAGTTGGGTGTTCTCGTCGTTCCTGCTCACGCAGACCGCTATGACCGTGGTGTTCGGCAAGCTCGCCGACCTCTATGGGCGCAAGCCCGTGATCCTCGCGGGCATCGCGATCTTTCTCGTCGGCTCGGTGCTCGCCGGCTTCGCGTGGTCGATGCCGGCGATGATCGTGTTCCGCCTGATCCAGGGGATCGGCGCGGGCGCGATCCAGCCGGTCACGCTGACCGTCGTCGCCGATCTGTACCCGGCGCGCGAACGCGGCAAGGTGCAGGGTTATCTCGCGAGCGTGTGGGCGATTTCGGCGGTCGTGGGTCCGATGGTCGGCGGCTTCATCATTCACAACCTGTCGTGGGCGTGGATCTTCTGGATGAACGTGCCGATCGGGCTTGCGTCGGCCGCGGGCTTCATCGCGTTCCTGCGCGAATCGGAACGGCACGCGCGGCCGTCCATCGACTTCGCCGGCGCCGCGCTGTTCATGGCCGCGATCGCAGCGCTGATGATGACGCTGACCTACGCCGGCGACGACGCGTTGGCGCGAGCCTCGTTCGCAGGCGGCGTCTTCGTGCTGTGCGTGCTGCTGTTCGTGCGGCAGGAGCGTCGCGCGGCCGAACCGATGATCTCGTTCGCGCTATGGAGCCGCCGCCCGATCGCCGCATGCAACAGCGCGACGGTGCTGGCCGGCATGATCCTGATGGGCGCGACCACGTTCCTGCCGATGTACGTGCAGGGCGTGCTGCATCGTTCGCCCGTGGTGGCCGGCCTCGCGCTGACGATGATGATGGTCGGCTGGCCCACCGGCGCGACGTTCGCGGCGAAGTCGTTTCACCGGCTCGGTTTGCGGCGCATCCTGATCTGCGGCAGCGCGTTCGTGCCGCTCGGCGCGGTGCTGCTGCTGTTGCTGTCGCCGGGCGCGTCGCCGCTCGTCGCCGGGTTCGCGTCGCTGATCATGGGCTTTGGCATGGGGACGTCGAGCGTCAGTTCGCTCGTGCTGATCCAGGAGATCGTCAGGATGGACGAACGCGGCAGCGCGACCGCGTCGAACCTGTTTTCGCGCAATCTCGGCAGCACGCTCGGCGCGACGCTGTTCGGCGCGGTGCTGAACTTCGGGCTCAGTCATTCGCAGGGCGTCGCGACCGTCACGTCGGATCAGTTGAAGGCGCTGCTGCAGAACCGCGCCGCCGATCTCGGCGACAGCGATCTGGTCCGGCTCGTGCTGCACCAGTCGCTGCATCTGACCTTCGTGTCGATGTTCGTGATCGCGCTATTCGTGGTCGTGCTGCTAACACTGGTGCCAACGATCCGATTCGGCGACGACAAGCCGGCACCACTCAAGGCCTTGTCGCCGCTCGAGGACTGAGTCGCGCGGCGTCGCGAACCGCGTGCGTTCGCGAGCGCTATGAGCCGCCCGCCGGCAGCGTCGCCGCGAAGAAATCACGGCGCCGTCAACTGCCCTTCGCATACAGCGTCGAATCGGCGAACCCTTCGGCAGCCAGCACCTGGCCGACCAGAATCAGCGCGGTGCGCTCGATCGCGCTGCCCTGCACCTTCGCGACGATATCGTCGAGCGTGCCGGTGATCTTTTCCTCGTCGGGCCAACTCGCGCGATAGATCACCGCGATCGGACACGCGCCGCCGTAATGCGGCCGCAACTCATCCACGATGCGCGCGAGATGCCGCACGCCGAGGTGAATCGCCAGCGTCGCGCGATGCCGCGCGAGATCGCCCAACTGCTCGCCTTCGGGCATCGACGTTTTGCTCGCGTAGCGCGTGAGGATCAGCGTCTGCGACACGCCGGGCAGGGTCAACTCGCAGCCGAGCGCCGCCGCGCATGCGGCCGTCGCGGTCACGCCGGGCACGATTTCGTAAGGAATGGCCAGCTCGCGCAAACGGCGGATCTGCTCGCCGATCGCACCGTACAGCGAGGGATCGCCCGAATGCACGCGCGCGACATGCTGGCCCTTCGCGTGCGCCGCCGCGAGCAGCGCGACGATCCGGTCGAGATCGAGCTCCGCGGTATTGATCACCTGTTGCGCGCTATGACCTTCGAGCACCGCGGCCGGCACCAGCGACCCCGCATACAGGATCACCGGACAACTGCGCACGAGACGCTGCCCTTTGACCGTGATCAGTTCCGGGTCGCCCGGACCCGCGCCGATAAAAAACACTGTCATTCAGTACTCCAATTATTTGCTCACTTACCCGAATCCGCATTCGCCTGCTCGGGCAACGCATCGAGAAGATCGGCAACGCCGGCGAACTCGCGATCGACCTCGGGCAACACCGGCCGTCGCAGCATGATCACCGGCAAGCCGCGTTCGCGCGCGACCGCGAGCTTCGCCTCGGTCGCGCCGCCGCCGCTGTTCTTGCTGACGACGACGTCGAACGCCTGCACCGCGAACAGCGCGCGTTCGCCGTCGAGCGTGAACGGTCCGCGCGCCGCGAGGATGCGCGAGCGCGCCGTGTCCGGATGCGAATCGAGCACGCGCACGGTCCAGAATTGATGCGGCGCAATCTCGTCGAGATGCGCGAGCGGTTCGCGCCCGAGCGTGAAAAGCGGCCGCCTGAACGGCGCGAGCGTGTCGATCAGTTCGTTCCAGTCATCGACCATGCGCCAGTCGTCGCCGGCTTGCGGCTGCCACGCTGGACGCCGCAGCGCCCAGCACGGCACCTTCGCCACGCGGCACGCGTCGACGGCATTCGCGCTGATCCGCGCCGCGTACGGATGCGTCGCGTCGATCACGAGGCCGATCGCTTCGCTCGCGAGGTAACGCGCCAGACCCGCGCTGCCGCCGAAACCGCCGACGCGCACCGCGCACTTCAAGTCGTCGGGGACCTTGCCGAGTCCCGCGAGGCTGTACACATGCGCGGGACCGAGTTGGCGCGCGATCTTCAGCGCGTCGCCGGTGCCGCCGAGCAGCAGGATGCGCGTCATCGCGCGACTCCGACGATGTTGCCCTGCCGGTCGATCGCGAAGATTTCGACGCTGACCTGCGGCGGCACGATATCGCGAGCAACGGCCAACGCGTGCTGACAGACGATATCGCCGAGCGGCACCTGCCGCGCGTGAGCGAGCGCGAGCGCCTGCTGGCTCGTGTTGGCCGCGCGCATCGCCGCTTGCAGCGCGGCGTCGGCGCCATGCGCGGCAGCCCAGCCGGCGAGTTGTTCGAGATCGATGCTGGAGTTGCGGCTATGCAGATCGAGATGGCCGGCCGCGAGCTTGCTGAGCTTGCCGAAGCCGCCGCAAATGCTCAGTCGCTCGACCGGCGCGCGCTTCACATGCTTGAGCACCGCGCCGACAAAATCGCCCATTTCGATCAGCGCGATATCGGGCAGGCCGTAGTGCGCGCGCATCGCGTCCTCGCTCGCGTTGCCGGTGCAGGCGGCCACATGCGTATAGCCGTTCGCGCGCGCGACGTCGATGCCCTGATGGATCGACGCGATATACGCCGAGCACGAAAACGGCCGCACGATGCCGGTGGTGCCGAGGATCGACAGTCCACCGACAATCCCGAGTCGCGGGTTCATCGTTCTCAGCGCGAGCGCTTCGCCGCCTTCGACGCCGACCGTCACTTCGAAGCCGCCGCGATACGCGTGGCGCGCGGCGAGTTCGACGAGGTGCTGCGTGATCATCTGGCGCGGGACCGGATTGATCGCCGGTTCGCCGACCGGCAATGTAAGCCCCGCGCGCGTGACCGTGCCGACGCCCGGCCCCGCGCGAAAGATCACACCGGGCTCGGGCACGAGGCGCACGCGCGCGAACACGAGCGCGCCGTGGGTCACGTCGGGATCGTCGCCGGCGTCCTTGATCGTGCCGGCTTCGGCGATCCGCTCGCCGTCCGTCGCGGCAAGGCGGCAGAACGTGAGCCGCATCGGCACATGCTGGCCCTTCGGCAACACGATCTCCGCGACCTCGCTAACCTCGCCCGCCAGCAGTAGACGAGCGGCCGCGAGCGACGTCGCGGTCGCGCAACTGCCGGTCGTATAGCCGCTGCGCAGCGGCGCCGGCTGTTCGGGAGTCTCGTCGCGCATCACGAATCGGCCGATGGTTTGGCGGGTTTGGTCGCGTCGAGCAGGGTGATCGGCAACGCCTGGCGCCACGTATCGAAGCCGCCGAGCGGTTGCGCGTGAGCGAGCCCGATGCGCGTCAGCGTACCGCCATGCCGCTCGCGCCATGCGGCGAGCACCGCCTCGCCTTGCAGCGTCACCGCGTTCGCGACGAGCCGGCCGCCGTCGCGCAGTTGTGTCCAACAGGTGTCGAGCACGTCGGGCTCCGTCACCCCACCGCCAATAAACACCGCGTGCGGCGCCGGCAGTCCCCGCAACGCGTCGGGCGCGCGGCCGGCCACGAGCTGCAGCCCGGGCACGCCCAAAGCATCGCGATTCTGTTCGATGAAGCGCTGCCGCGCTTCGTTCGCTTCGATCGCGATTGCGCGACACGTGGGATGCGCGCGCATCCATTCGATTCCGATCGAACCGCTGCCCGCGCCGACGTCCCACAGCAACTCGCCGGGCGCGGGCGCGAGGCGCGCGAGCGTGATGACGCGCACGTCGCGCTTGGTCAACTGGCCGTCGTGGATAAAGGCGTCGTCGGGCAAACCGCAGGTCAGCGGCAGACGCGGCGCATGCGCCGACGCGCGGCACGCGAGCGCGATCAGATTGAGCGCGGCCATCTCGCCGGCCGGCCATTGATCCGCGCGGCCATCGACACGCCGTTCGCGTGCACCGCCCAGATGTTCGAGCACGGTCATGGCAGTCGCGCCGAAACCGCGCGCATCGAGCGAGGCCGCCAGTGCCGCGGGCGTGTGCCCGTCCGCGCTCAGCACGAACAGGCGCGCGCCGTCACGCAGATGCGCATTCAGCGCGGCAAGCGGTCGGCCGACCAGCGAGACGGTCGCGACATCCTGCAACGGCCAGCCGAGCCGCGCGGCCGCGAGCGACAACGACGACGGCGCCGGCAGCACGCGCAGCTCGCCGGCCGGCAACTGCCGCGCGAGCGTCGCGCCGACGCCGAACAGCATCGGGTCGCCGCTCGCGAGCACGCACACCGCGTGCGGACGCTCGGCGAGCAACGGCGCGAGATCGAACGGACGCGGCCATGCGGCACGGCGCGCGGCGAGCCGCGCGGGCAGCATCGCCAGATGGCGCTCGCCGCCGTACACGACCGACGCGCCCAGCAACGCACGCCGCGCGGGCCGCCCCAAACCGGCGAAGCCGTCGTCGCCAATGCCCACTACGGTCAGCCATGCCGGCATGCATCCATCCTCATCGGTTGCGTCGATTCTTTAGCGATTGCACCGGCTCACGCATGCGGCTTTGCACAGGCTCGGAGCGCGGGTTGCGAAAGTCCGCATGATACCGCCGCCATGCGGCCCGCGGCTTCGCGGCGGAGCGCCATGCTGCCGGGATCACCGGCATCGCGCGATGGCCGGCAAACAGGCGCTGCGGCCACAGCGTAAAGATATAATGGCCGCTTTCATCGCCCACGGTCGGCCCGAAGCGCCTTTCGGCCGCACAGTTCACGCCGGCCCTCGTCGGGCAGCATGCAGCGAGGCCGCAGCCATGCCGTCGCGCGACGCTAAACCCGGTGCCCCTTTGAATCGAGCTTCGCCTCCCACCGTTTCGTCCCACGCGGTCACGACACCGCGGTCCTCGGCATGTCCGGGGTTGCTGCGCATCGTCCCCGCGCGCGACGGCGGCATCTGCCGCATCAAACTGCCCGGCGGCGTGCTGAGCGCGGCGCAGGCACGCGCGATCGCCGATGCCAGCACGCGGCACGCGAACGGCGTCGCCGAGCTGACCAATCGCGCGAATCTGCAACTGCGCGGCGTGCGTAACGGACACGAAGCGGCGTTGAGCGCGGCGCTGATCGGCGCGGGGCTTGGACCGGCCGGCGCGCTCAGTTCCGCCGACGACGTCCGCAACGTGATGATCAGCCCCGCCGCCGGCCGCGATCCGCACGCGCTGATCGACACGACGCCGCTGTGCGGAGAACTGCTGACGCTGCTGCAAGGCGATGCGCGCTTGGTAGCGTTGTCGCCGAAATTCGCGCTGCTGCTCGACGGCGGCGAACAGCTTGCGCGGGTCGATCATCCGCATGACGTGTGGCTCGCGGCGTCGGCTGACAAAGAAGGCGTGCGCTTCGTGTTCGGCCTCGCGGGGTGCCCGGCTCCGGCAGGCGAGAACTCGAACCCGCGCGACCATCACGATTCCAACGGCACGGGCGGGCTCGCGGCGGTGCCGCCGTCGCGCGTGCCCGCGCTCCTGCGCGCCTTGCTGCACACGTTCCTCGACCTCGCCGCAGCCGACGCGACCCGCATGCGCGACCTGCTCGCTACGCATTGCGCCGAAGCGCTGCTGCGGCACGCGCAGCGCTACGTCGATTTCCCGCTCGCGCGCGACGCATCGCTGAGCCACTGGCAACGGCACATCGCCGCCGACCCATCGCTGCGGCTCGGCGCGCACGCGCAGCACGGCGACGGCACGTCGCATGTCGGCGGCCATCCACCGCTCGGCCGGATCGATGCGGCCACGCTGCGCGCCCTGGCTGCGCTCGCGCAAAAACACGGCAACGGCAGGTTGCACGCGACGCCATGGCAAAGCGTGCTGCTGCCCGACATCGCGACGACGGCGGTGCCCGCCGTGCTCGCGAAGCTGATCGCACTCGGTCTCGCGTGCGATCCCGCGCAGGCCATCACGCACGTGATCGCCTGCACCGGTTCGGCCGGCTGCGCGAAGGGCCTCGCCGACACCAAGACCGACGCGCTGCAACTCGCCGAGCGCTTACCCGCCGGCGTCGACGTGCATCTGACCGGCTGTCCGCGCTCCTGCGCGGCCGCCCATCGCGCGCCCTACACGCTGCTCGCCGCCGCGCCCGGCCTCTACGACCTTTATCGACGCGACGGCCGCCCCGGCTTCGGCCAATGCGTCGCGCCCCAACTGACGATCGACGAGGCCGCCGCGCTGCTCGCGCGCCTCGCCCGGAGTACTCCACATGCTTGATTACATTCGCGACGGTCAGGAGATCTATCGCCAATCGTTCGCGACGATCCGCGCGGAGGCCGACCTCGCGCGCATCCCCGCCGACCTCGAAAAGCTCGCGGTGCGCGTGATCCACGCGTGCGGCATGGTCGACGTGATCGACGACCTCGCGTTCTCCGACGGCGCCGGCAGCGCGGGCCGCCGCGCGCTCGCGCAAGGCGCGCCGATCCTGTGCGATGCGGGCATGGTCGCGCAAGGCATCACGCGCGCGCGGCTGGCCGCGAACAACGAAGTGATCTGCACGCTCACGCACCCGGACGTGCCCGCGCTCGCGCGCGAAATCGGCAACACGCGCTCGGCCGCCGCGCTCGAATTGTGGCGCCCGCATCTGGGGGGCAGCGTCGTCGTGATCGGCAATGCGCCGACCGCGCTGTTTCATCTGCTCGACATGCTCGATGCCGGCGCGCAGAAGCCGGCGCTGATTCTCGGCTTTCCGGTCGGCTTCGTCGGCGCGGCGGAATCGAAAGCGGCACTCGCGCAAAACAGCCGCGGCGTCCCCTATGTGGTCGTGCACGGACGGCGCGGCGGCAGCGCGATGGCCGCTGCCGCGGTCAACGCGCTTGCGACGGAGGTCGAATAAATGGCGAGCCAGCTAACGAGTCGCGGACGGCTGTACGGCATCGGCGTCGGTCCCGGTGACCCGGAATTGCTGACGTTGAAGGCGCTGCGGCTCCTCAAAGCGGCGCCGGTGGTCGCGTATTTCGTCGCGAAGGGCAAGAAGGGCAACGCGTTCGGCATCATCGAGGCGCATCTGCACGACGCGCAGCAGCATCTGCCGCTCGTCTATCCGGTCACCACCGAAGCACTCGAAGCGCCGCTGTCGTACGAAGCGATCATCGCGGACTTCTATGACACCGCCGCCGAAATCGTCGCGGGCCATCTCGACGCGGGCCGCGACGTCGCGGTGATCTGCGAAGGCGATCCGTTCTTCTATGGCTCGTACATGTATCTGCACGACCGGCTCGCGGCGCGCTACGACAGTGAGGTGGTGCCCGGCGTGTGCTCGATGCTCGGCGGCGCGGCGGTGCTCGGCGCGCCGCTCGTCTATCGCAACCAGAGCTTGTCGGTGCTGTCGGGCGTGCTGCCCGAAGATGAATTGCGTCGCCGTCTGGCCGACGCCGACGCGGCGGTCATCATGAAACTCGGCCGCAATTTCGACAAGGTACGGCGCGTGCTCGACGAACTCGGACTCGCGCCGCGCGCGCTGTACGTCGAACGCGCGACGATGCGAAATCAGCGCATCGTGCCGCTCGCGGAAGTCGATCCGATGGCGTCGCCGTATTTCTCACTGCTGGTCGTGCCGGGGCAAAAATGGCAAGGATGAACGCGCCCGCCATCGTGATTCTCGGCACGGGCGCGCTTGCGACCGCGCGGCGGATTCAGGCGTCGTATGTCGAGCGTGGCCCGCATGCCGCGGCCGGCGTTGCCACGGACTGCCAGGTCCATGCGCTGCAGGGGCGCGTCGACGCTGACGTCTCGTACAGCGAACTCGGCGCGCATCTGCGCGAGCTGTATGCGCGCGGCACGCCGATCGTCGCGCTGTGCGCGGCCGGCATCGTGATTCGCTGCCTCGCGCCGCTGCTGTCGAACAAAGGCGCCGAGCCGCCGGTGCTTGCGGTCGCCGAGGACGGCAGCGCGGTCGTGCCGCTGCTCGGCGGCCTCGCGGGCGTCAACGTGATGGCGCGCGACATCGCCGCGGCGTTGGCCGTGCAGCCCGCGATCACGACGAGCGGCGAGCTGCGCTTCGGCACCTGCGTGCTCAATCCGCCCGATGGCTATGCGCTCGCCGACCTGGGCCTCGGCAAGCGCTTCGTGTCGGATCTGCTCGCGGGCGAAAGCACGCGCATCGAAGGCGACGCGCCGTGGCTCGCCGACGCGCAACTGCCGCGCTCGGCGTCGGCGCGTCTCGCGATTCGCGTGACGCCGCGCGCGTGGGATGGGCGTGAAGACGAGCTCGTGATTCATCCGCGCAGTGTGGTGGCGGCTGTCGCCCGCGACGATGCCGATGCCGCCGACGCGATCGTCGCACGCGTGCGCGCGGCACTGAACGCGCAGGGTCTCGCGATGCTTTCGCTTGCGGCCTTGCTCGCGCCATCGACAAGCATGGCCGACCCGGCGCTTGCGCAAGCGGCAAGGCTTCTCGAGGTGCCGCTGCGCTTCGCCGATGCCGGCGCCGAACCGGGCGAATCGAGTGCCGCAAGGTTGCTGCATACCGCGCTACGCGTCCCCCACGAAACGCTGCACGACGACGCACACCCCGACGTCGCGCTCGCCCTCTCCCCGCTCGCCATCGACCCCGCGACGCTCGGCCGTGCCCGCGGCCGTCTGACCGTGATCGGCCTCGGCCCCGGCCGGGCCGAGCTGATGGTCCCGGCCGCGCGCACCGCATTGAACGAAGCGACCGACATCCTCGGCTACGACACCTACGTGAAAATGGCCGGCCCGCTGCGCGCCGGTCAGCGCGTGCACGGCTCCGACAATCGCGAGGAAATGCAGCGCGCGCGGCACGCGTTCGAGCTCGCGAGCGAAGGCCGCTCGGTCGTGATGGTGTCCTCGGGCGACCCCGGCGTGTTCGCGATGGCGGCCGCCGTGCTCGAAGCGCTCGAAGCTTCCCGGAACGACGCATGGGCGGCCGTCGAACTATCGATCGTGCCGGGCGTGTCGGCCGCGCTCGCGACCGCCGCGCAGGCCGGCGCGCCGCTCGGCCACGACTTCTGCATGCTGTCGCTGTCGGACAACCTGAAGCCGTGGACGATCATCGAAACCCGCCTGCGCCATGCGGCGCAAGCCGATCTCGTGATGGCGTTCTACAACCCGATTTCGCGCGCGCGTCCGTGGCAACTCGACAAGGCACTCGACATCGTGCGGGAGTATCGCGTGCCATCGACTCAGGTGGTGCTGGGTCGCGATATCGGCCGGCCCGGCGGCACGCTGCGCACGCTGACGCTCGGCGAGCTTCGCTCGGCCGATGTGGATATGCGCACGATGGTGATCGTCGGGTCGTCGCTGACGAGAAGATTCGCTTGCGGTCATCACGGCGCGCAGTGGGTGTACACGCCGCGGTGGTACGAGTAAGCGGACCGTACCGGGTGGTACCGGCCCGCCCCGCTCACGCCACCTTCAGATCCTGCACCGCCCGCTGCCTGACGCCCAGGTCGTCCCACAACTCCGGATGGCACGTGAACACCAGAATCTGATGCCGCGTCGCCGCGTCGATCAACGCGCGTTTGAGCGCGTCGCGGCGCGCGGCATCGGTGTGTACCGCGGCGTCGTCGAGCATCAGCAGAGTCGGCCGGCCTGAGGCCTGCAAGAGATCCGCATACGCGAGCCGCGTCAGGATGCCGAGTTGTTCGCGCGTGCCGAAGCTGAGCGCATCGAGCAGTTCCGCGCGGCCGTCGCGATCGAGCATCGCCGGAATCAGATCGTCGCCGAGCGCGAGGCTCGACTGCGGAAAAAGCCGCTTCAGGTAGTGACCGACCCGCTCGGTCAACGGCGCACGCAGTTGGGCGAGCGCGGCGTCGCGTTCGTCGACCAGCACTTCGTCGAGCAGACTCAGCG
Source organism: Paraburkholderia sp. 32 (assembly GCF_050435345.1). Taxonomy (NCBI): domain Bacteria; kingdom Pseudomonadati; phylum Pseudomonadota; class Betaproteobacteria; order Burkholderiales; family Burkholderiaceae; genus Paraburkholderia; species Paraburkholderia sp. 32. Next base: position 2,497,341 of record NZ_JBNDKD010000001.1, on the reverse strand, counting down.
CGCTCGCGCGCAGGCGCAGTTCGTCGTTGCGACGCGTGGCCTGCTCGACCTGGGCTTCGAGCGCGGCAAGCCGTTCGCCGAGGCCCGATGCGCCCATCGTTTCGAGCTGGCTACGCAGCTCCGCGATCCGCAGTTGACGCTCGTGCTGCTCGTTGCGCGCGAGGTCCGCCGATGCGCGATAGCGCTTCGCCTCCGCCACGGGGTCGTCCAGACGCGCCGCATCGAGTTCGCGCTCGCGCTCGCCGCGCTGGTTCTTCAGCGCATCGACCTTGACGCGTTGCTCGACGATATGCGCCTGCCACTGCGCACGGTTGCGCCGAAACGCTTCGTCGTTCAGCTGCGCTTCTTTACGCTGCAGCTGCGCCGTGAGCGAATCGGCCTTCGCAACGCCGCTGGATTGCGCGCCCGCCGCCTGCTCGAGCACCTTGCGCGCGGTCTCCAACGCGTCGCGCGCGATGTCGGCGTTGCGGCGCGCGTCGTCGAGCGGTGGCGCCGCGGACACGTCGGGCAGACTGGCAAGGCGCTCGCTCGACGCCTGCAAGCGCGCCGCCGTCGATGCCAGCGCCGCGCGCAACGCATCGATGCCTTGCGGCGCGTGCACCTCGAGTATCCTCGCCTGGCTCTTCTGTTGCGCGACCAGCGTTTTCCATTGCTCGCGACGCGCCTGCGCATCGCCCACCGACGCGACGCCGAGCGAGCGCAGCAACTGCGCGTGCTTCGCCTCGAGCGACGCCAGCTCCGACAACCGCGCGGACAGATCGGACACGCCCGGAATCACGCGCAATTCGCCGAGCTTGCCGAGACCGATGCGTTTTTCATCGTCGACATGCAGCACGCCCGTGCCGCTGATCGTCTGATCGCCGACGCTCAACTCGCCATTCAAGCTGTACTCGATGCGCGTCATCGCCGCTTCGGTCCGCGCGCGCAACACAGTCAATTCGCCGTCGAGCGCGACGAGGCGCTTGAACTGCGCTTCGTCGAGTTCGAGCGTCGCCGCGTCGCGCGCGGCCTGCAACACCGCCGCGTTCGCCTTGTCCGCCTCGCCGATCGACGCTTCGAGCCGCTGGCCCTCCGCCCGATAGAAATCGACCTGGCTGCGCAGATCGGCGGCGGTCACGGCCGCGTTCGCGAGTTCGAGCGCGCGGTTCGCCTCGGCCGATGCCTGCTCGAATTGCGCCACACGGCTTTGCGCCTGCGCAGCCGCGGTTTGCGCGGCCGCGACCTCGACGCGCGCCGCGTCGAGCTGCTCGCGTTCGCGCGCGATGGCCGCCTCCAGTTCGAGCGCGCCCTGCTCCTGCTGCACCGACAACGCGAGTTCGGCCTCGCCGATCTTCAGCGACTGCGCGAGCCCTTCGAGACCGCGTTCGAGTTGTTCGACCGCCGCGGCACGTTGCTGCGCGAGCGCGGCCTTCTGTTCGTGAAGCTCCCACGGACGCCTGCGCTCGGCGTCGTCGAATGCCTGCTGTTGGGCGGCGAGGCGCGCGATGTTGTCGTCGAACTGCTGGCGCTGCTGTTGCAGCTCGTCGCGGCTCTCGATCAGCGAGGCGAGCTTCTGCTCCGCCTCGGCGAGCGGCCCGGTCGACTTCTGCGTGCGCGCGGTCAGCAGTTGCCGCAGTTCGCGCTGCACGGCCGCGATCAGCGCGTCCTCGCCGCCCGCTTCGCGGCCGCCCGACAGTTGCGTGAGCGCGTCGCGCAGATACTGCGCCGCGTGCCCGGTCGAATCGCGCATCTCCTGCGTGCCGCCTTGCTGCACCCACAACAGACCCGGCACGCCGGCGTTCTCGGCTTTCATCGGACCGCGCGCCGCGCGCGAGAAGCCGAGCAGCGCGGCGAGCTTGTCTTCGGCTTCGTCCTCGCTATACACGGTCTGGCCGATCCTCAGCTCGCAACGCTGACGCGACACGAACTGCTTCGACAGACGGCACGCCACACCATCGAGCTCGAAGCTGACCTCGACCGACGGCTGCCCGCTCGCGAGCCCCCACGGCAACAGGTCTTTCAGATGCGACGCCTTGTAGCGTTCGAGGAACACCGTGCGCACCGCCTCGGCAATCGTGCTTTTGCCGGCCTCGTTCGGGCCGATGAACAGATTGAGACCGGGCTGCAGATCGTCGATCACGATCTGCCCGGCGAACTGCCTGAATTCCTGAATCGCGATACGTTGCAGCTTCATGCGGGGGCTCCTTCACGCGGCGCTTCAGGTTGCTGCCGCTCGCGCGTCTGCGCGGGTGGTGCGGCCTGCGAATCGCGTTGCCGCTGGTCGCGCTGAAAACGCGCCAGCAGCAGCAACGCCTCGGCCGCGCGCCGCGCCTCTTGCGGATCGGCTTGCGCGTCTTCCTGCAGGCCGCGCAGCCGCGCCACCACCTTCGCGAGATAGCCGCTTTGCGCGCCGAGTTCGGCGAGATCGTCGGCGGTCGGCAGCACGTGCAGGCTGCCCAGATCGGCACGCAACGCGCGCACGCGCGCGCGCGCCTGTTCGACCGCGACATGCAGCGCCTCGGCATCGGCGAGCGCCGCGGTGCCGCCGACCTCGATGCGCAGCACGTCATTCGCGCCGAGTTCGGCGAGGCGGGTTTTCAATGCATCGACATCGGTCGGCACCGAAATCGTCTCGTCCCAGCGATGCCACCGGTATTGCCCGACCCGCACCGCGTCGACCTGCGGCACCGCGCCGGGATCGCTGACGGTAACGTCGAGCACGAAGCCCGGCTCGTTCGCGCGGAAACGGTCCTGCTCGTGCGTGCCCGCGTACCACGTGCGTTCGTCGACGCGCAGATGGCCGTGCCAGTCGCCGAGCGCCAGATAGTCGAGCCGCGCACTGGCGGCGCGCGTCGGCGCGATCGGATTCGACGAATCGATGCCGTCTTGCAGAATGCCGCCGACGCTGCCATGCGCGAGCCCCACACGGTGATAGCCGGGCGGAGTAGCGGTGGAATCGAACAACGCGGTGGTGTCGTCGTAGGTGATGCGCTGCGTGAGCGGCGCGCACAGCAGCGCGCAACGGCATGCGTCGAGCAGCACGACGCCGGCTTCGAGCACGAGGCGCACGTTCGGCGGCACGCAATCGAGCCGCTGCGCGCGGGTCCACACGCTTTCGACGAGCGCCGCGTCGTGATTGCCCGGCAGCATGATCCACGCTCCGGAAAACGCTTGCAGCGCGGCGAACAAACGTCGGATCACGGTGTCCGACACCGTCTGCAGATCGAACACGTCGCCCGCGACGAGCACCGCGTCGACGTTGCGCGCGGCCGCTTCTTCGGCGATGCGGCGCACCGTGTCGAAGCGCGCCTGGGCGAGATGCGCGGCCTCGTCCGGTTCGAACTGACCGAATTGCGTGCCGATCTGCCAGTCCGCGGTGTGCAGAAACCTGATCACTGTGCCTCCATTGCGATTGCGTTGCGTCCTCTTGCGTTGATTTCGCCGAGGAGCCCGATCGCGAATGTTACCTTGCCGAAGCGCCGGCGCGTATTGCGCGCGCGTATCCAGGCTGGACGCGCGCGCGGGCCGTACCGCATCATTGCAACCGAACCGGCCGAGCCCGCCGACTTTCCAGCCCCCGCCCGACACGATCAACCGCGCCCGATGGACAAGACCACCGAACTGAAGAAGGCCAAGCGCACGCCTTTACTGCTGCTGCTCGCGGCCGCCTGCGTTTTCGTCGTCGCCGCATTCCTGCCGCGCGGCCTGTGGGTCGACGGCATCAAGGCCGTCGCCGAGGCCGCGATGGTCGGCGCGCTCGCCGACTGGTTCGCGGTCGCGGCGCTGTTTCGCCGTGTGCCGATTCCGCTCGTGTCCGCGCACACCGCGATCATCCCGCGCAACAAGCACAAGATCGCCGACAACCTCGCGCACTTCGTGCAGGACAAGTTTCTCGACGTGCCGTCGCTGGTCGGTCTGATCCGCCGGCATGATCCGGCGCAGACCATCACCGCGTGGCTCAGCGAATCGGCCAACTCCGCGCGCCTCGGCGACTACGTGGTGCGGCTCACCGGCGGCATCCTCGACGTGGCCGACGACGCGCGCATTCAGAACTTCATCAGGGACGGGTTGCGCGACGTGCTCGCGAAGGTCGATCTGTCGCAATCGCTCGGCGCGATTCTCGACACGCTGACGCGCGACGGCCGCCATCAGGAACTGCTCGACACCGCGATCGATCAGGTGATCGCGGTGCTGCGCGAGGCGCCGGCGCGCGAATTCATTGCCGCGCGCATCGTCGATTGGGTGAAAAGCGAGTATCCGACGATGGAGAAGTTTCTGCCGTCGGTGTGGCTCGGCGACAAGGGCGCCGAAGCGATCGCGAGCGCCGCGAACCGTATGCTCGAACAGATCGCGCAGAACCCCACGCACGAGCTGCGCGACAAGTTCGACCACGCGGTGCAGAAGCTGATCGTGCGGCTGAAGACCGATCCCGTGTTCCTGCAGCAAGGCGAAGCACTGAAGCGCTATCTGGTCGAAGGCGAGGCTTTCGGCAGCTACGTGAAGGACATGTGGGGCGAGCTGCGTGCGTGGCTCAAGCGCGATCTGCAAAGCGCCGATTCGGCACTGCATGCGCGTGTCGCCGCGATGGGCGCGTGGGTCGGCCGCGAACTCGCGCGCGATCCAGCGCTGCGGCAATCGCTGAACGATCACCTCGAGGAAGCGGCGCGCGCGATGGCGCCGGACTTCGCGCGGTTCCTCACGCGCCATATCAGCGATACGGTGAAGAACTGGCCCGCGCACGAGATGTCGCACCAGGTCGAGATGAATATCGGCAAGGATCTGCAGTACATCCGCATCAATGGGACGATCGTCGGCGGATTTATCGGCTTGTTGCTGTATGTGAGTTCGCTATTGCTGGAGATGCTGCGGGTGCATGTCGGCTAGCATGCGGATTGGCGGCCCCTACCGGTAGTCTTCCATGCCGTCGATCGGCCGAAGGACGTCGCACTTTTTGACTGATGCGGTTTCGATCGCAGTTTTGATCAAGGAGTGCGCGTCGAGCAATTCTCTGACTCGTGCATGCCGCGTTCGCCAATCACTTCGCATTTCGTCACGCGCAAATCGGACAATGGTCTGTACAAAACGGAAAGTCGAACCAACCTGCGTCCATGTATTCGGGGCCACGTTCCCTCGCCGCTTGCCCGATGTATTATCAGCCATCCTACTTACGTCGACTGGCTATGTCCGAGAACCTGACACGCAGTGTCGAGGGGAGAGTTGGAGCCACCGGATTCCTCTTCGTCGTCGCGTATGCGGCACTTTCGTTGACAGCGATAGCGCTGGTCGGCCCGTATGGCTGGGACGACGGCGCCATCACTATTGCCTATGCGCATACACTCGGGCGACACGGGGTATTCGCGTTGACATCAGCTTCGGCGCCGGCCGAAGGTACGTCAACTTTGCTCATGACGGCAATGTTGGCGATAGGGCAGTGGATGATGCATCCAGGCTTTCTGGATGCGATCATGACGGCGCAGTTGCTCTCCTTCATCGCACTGAGCGCTACTCTGGTGCTCGTGTGGCGCGCACTTGAACCGTGCCTGCCGAGCCCAACGCATCGCCTCATTGTGGTGTGCTTGCTGGGGCTGCTGCCAGCCTGCCAGGCCGAGATCATCAATGGCATGGAAATGCCGGTCTTTGCGTTGCTGCTGTTTGCGTTCGTGCTCTCCTGGCGCGCGCGATCGACACTCGCCTATGCACTGTTGCCGCTTCTGATGCTGACTCGCTTCGAGGCGGTGTTCTATCTGGGATTCGCGCTTGGCTGGATGGTCGTGTTTTGCCCGCAGGATAGGCCGCATGCCATTCGAATGTGCGTCTGGCTCATGCTTTGCTTTCTGCTGATGACAATCTGGAGGTATCGTGTCTTCGGCACGCTATTGCCGAATACCATCCTGGCCAAGCTGCAAATGCCCTACAGTAAAAAAGGCTGGGACGGCGTATTGGTAAAGCTGCGCGGTCTCAAGGATTTCCTTTTCGTGAATGCCGCGTTTCTGGCTGGCATGTACCTGAGCCGGAAGGGAGAGAAAAAGCGGCGTCTGGATCCGATGCCTGTACTTCTAATATGTTCTTTTGCCGTATTCGCGCTCGTATCGGGAAAAAATTGGGGGTATACCGGGCGGATGTTCATGGCCGTGGTTCCCCTTTTCGTCCTTTCTCTCGCAGAACGCTTTGCGAATATGCGTCAACCATATGTATTTCGTGGGCTCTTGCTGTGCCTTTCTGGAACTTTCCTGTTCAACATTGCGTTGCTGCGCGACAACGTCGACACGGTAATCCTTGGTGCGGCGATGCGTGGCGTGCTGCCCGCTGCGCTGAATGCGGCGGGAGACGCGGCCCGAAAAAGAGCGTGGCACGATTTCCCCGGTGACTGGCGCGGAATTACGCCAGCGAACTACGCGATGACGGGTGCTTCGGTTGATCATCTGCGCGAGTATCTGGGGCAACCGACGCTCAAGTTCATGACGCCAGACGTTGGTGGCGCCGCACTGTGCTGCGAACATCTGGACATTCTGGATTCGGCGCTGTTGACCAACCCATCGCTGGCGCGTCGCGGGTATGCAGGGTTTGCGGACTATCTGAGCAAGGAACGTCCGGAAGTCATCGAAACACATGGCCTTTGGAGCAGCAACAGCGGGATATACTCCGTCGCCGAATTCCAGACGGACTATCTGCCCGCGATTTACAATGGGACGCTTTTCTGGCTGCGTCATGACGTCCTGGAGCGTCTGGTTGCTCGCGGCGTGGCGGCCGATCCTGTTCGCCCGGGGAGGTTGCTTGATATTCGCTATGTGGGAGACAGTCGAGACGCCTGGTATCTGATGCGGTTTCCCGCTGTGACGGTACTCAGTCGGTGAACTTCTGTCGGCTTGGAAGCTGTTGCGAGCGCCCCCACGGGTAGCAACGGTTCGACGAGGGACCACCGTTCGTCGGGTATGCATTCTCTGAGCTTCGCCTCATATCGCAACAAACCGAGACAGAATAGTACGGAAGGTCTGCTGAACCCGTTTCCTGACCGCTCGGATGCTGTTCAGCAGCTTCCCGCCAATGCGCGCTCTACACAACTAGAGGCTCGGTTATCAATAAAGTGAGCGCACCGGACCTATCTGTCTCTTGATAGCGATCTCATGCGATTCGCCTGATTGATTTCCTGAAGCGTGAGCGATCGAGCGGTCGCGACCTTTACCTGTGCACGGCAGGCGATCAACGCTTTGCAGAGCAGATCGCTTCGCATTTCGGCTTCTTCAAAGGCGTGATGGCGAGCAACGAGCTGCGAAATCTATCAGGCGCTAGCAAAGCCGGCGCCTTGACGGCCGAGTTCGGCGTACAGGGTTTCGACTATTGCGGCGATTCCCGCGCTGACGTGCCCGTGTGGAAGCAGGCCCGCAAGGCAATCGTCGTTGGAGGAAAAATCATCCAGGCTGCGGCCTCCAAAGTCAATCACGCAACGGTCGTGTTTGATAGCAAAAGACCGCTCCTTTGGCTCGTCATCAAAGAGATGCGCGTCTATCAATGGGTGAAGAATCTCCTTATCTTCGTGCCGCTTCTCGCCTCGCACCGGTTTGCCAATGTCGAGGCACTGAGCGCTGACGCAATAGCCTTTGTTTCTTTCTCTTTCTGTGCGTCGTCCGTGTACCTGCTAAATGACATGCTCGACCTCGACGCAGACCGGCGTCATAGCCGAAAGCGCGAGCGCCCCTTCGCATCCGGTGAACTGCCGCTTGCCGCGGGCATCTTTCTGATGTTCGTTCTGATGCTGGCATCGGCAGCCCTTGCCGTCCTGTTGCCGGTAGCGTTTCAACTCGTGCTGGTCGGCTATGTGGCGATGACGCTCGCGTATTCATTCCGCCTCAAGCGGGTCATGCTGGTAGACGTGTTCGTGCTGGCTGCACTGTACACCACCCGTATCGTGGCTGGAGGAGCTGCCGTTGATGTCGTACTCTCCGACTGGTTGATCATGTTTTCGGTCATGATTTTCCTCAGTCTCGCCCTGGTGAAGCGTTATACAGAGCTCGACAAGATGCAGCGAGAGGGCAAGGGCTCCGCAGCGGGCCGGGGCTATCTGACTGCTGACATGAACATTCTTCGCTCATTCGGATCGGCCTCGGGCTATGTTGCAGTGCTAGTCCTTGCGCTTTACATGAAATCCACCGACGTGACGGTGCTGTACAGCCATCCCCATCGGCTGTGGATACTGTTTTGCCTGCTCCTGTACTGGATCAGCCGCGTCTGGATGGTTGCATTTCGCGGTGAGATGCACGACGACCCGATCGCCTACGCAATAAAAAACCGCTCCAGCCTTCTGACCATTGTGCTGTGCGTAGTTGCAGTGCTCATTCAATCTAGCCCGCGACGCATGATGCGTGACCGGCGCACGCGTTCATCGTGTCGCATGTCGGAATGTGTCGATGAGTTCGACAGCCGCTGACGCCATGTTGCCTTTGGTGACCCTGGCATGCGTCGCCCTTCGCTCACGGTCTCGCCGTTGGGTGTCGGCGTTCTCGAGTTCGAGCGGCAAACGGTAGCCAATCCGACTGTGCAGGCGGCGTACGTCGTACCAGCCCTCCTGGAACCAGACGATGCGCGGCCGCCGATCTGAATCGGCCTCTTACCGGTCGCCGCGACGTGGCAAAGCACCCCCACCCCACCAAACCACCTACAATTCGGGCATCTGTCTTGCTGAGGACCAGTGCTCCGCTCGGTCGTCAACGCGTCCCAACCGGAATTCTGCTTACATGAAAATATCGCTACCGCCACCGCAGGGGCGGCCCAACCGCGTTTACCCGCCGGGCACGCCGGGCCTGCATGGCCTCGTGTCGCTGATCACCGGCGTGGTGGTCGTGTGCGGGCTGTACTTCGGGCGGGAGGTACTGATTCCGATCACGTTATCGGTGCTGCTGAGCTTCCTGCTCGCGCCGCTCGTGCAGATGCTGCGGCGTCTGCACATGGGCCAGTTGCCGTCGATCTTCATCGCGGTGCTGTTCGCTCTCGCCTCGCTGCTCGCGATCGGCGCGCTGATCGGCGCGCAGCTCGTGCAGCTCGCGGACGCGCTGCCGCAGTACCAGGAAGCGATCGAGCAGAAGATCGAAACCGTGCAGGAAAAGACCGTGGGCCGCGCCGACGCCCTGATGAGCAGCGCTGCCAGCGCGCTGCAGCGCGTGGCGCCATCGCGCCCCGCGCCGCCGCGCCCGACCGGCCGGGCCGCGCGCAACGCGCCGCAGGTGCCGCAACAGGTCGAGGTGCACGAGCCCGCGCCGACGCCGGTGCAACTCGCGCAGCGCGCGCTGACGCCGGCCATCGCGCCGATCGAGACGACCTTCATCGTCCTCGTCGTGACCATCTTCATCCTGTTGCAGCGCGAGGATTTGCGCGACCGTCTGATCAGCCTGTTCGGTTCGCGCGACCTGCACCGCACGACTACCGCGATCAACGACGCCGCCGGGCGCCTGTCACGCTATTTCGTCGCGCAGCTCGGCGTGAATCTGAGCGCGGGCGGCATCATCGCGATCGGGCTCGCGATCATCGGCGTACCGGGGGCGCTGCTGTTCGGCGTGATCGCCGCGCTGCTGCGCTTTGTGCCGTACATCGGCATCTGGATCGCGGCGATCCTCGCATTCTTTCTCGCGGCCGCGATCCAGCCGCAATGGACGATGGCGGTCCTCACGCTGATCCTGTTCATCGTCGTCGACGTGGTCGCCGGGCAGATCGCCGAGCCGCTGCTGTACGGTCATCGCTCGGGCCTGTCGCCCCTCGCGGTGGTGGTCGCGGCGATTTTCTGGAGCTGGCTGTGGGGGCCGATCGGCCTCGTGCTGTCGACGCCGCTCACGCTGTGCGTCGTCACGCTCGGGCGCTACGCGGACCGGCTGAATTTCCTGACCGTGCTGCTCGGCGATCAGCCCGCGCTGACGCCCGCGCAGAACTTCTATCAGCGCCTGCTCGCCGACGATCCGCACGAGGCGATCGTGCAGGCCGAACGGCTGCTGCGCGAGATGTCGCTGATCGACTACTACGACAAGGTCGCGCTCGAAGGCCTGCGGCTCGCGCGCAACGACGCGCAGCGCGGCGTGCTGATGCCCGACCAGTTGCAGCGGATCAACGACGCGCTCGTCGATATCGTCGAGAACCTCGATATCGCCGAAGGGCTGCGCGATTCGCTGTCGCCCGCCGAACCGGCGGACGCCGGTAACGCGCTGCTTGCCGGGACGCCGGATCTGGCGTCGCCCGGCGCGGGTGCCACGCAGCGATACCGCAGCGATCTGCTCACGCGCTCGCAACCGCCGGACGGAGCGGGCAAGGCCGCGGTGTTGTGCGTGCCCGGCCGCGGCGCGTTCGACGAAGTGACGACCGCGATCGCCGTGCAACTGCTGAACCGCCAGGGCTTCGCGCCGCTGATGGCGACGCACTCGGGCTATCGCAGCGCACGCGCCGACGAGCCGAGCTTCAAGGACACGTCGATCATCTGCATCGTGTCGCTCGACGCGCCCGAGTCGCCGCTGTACCTGCGCAACATGCTGCGGCGCACGCGCGAATGGCGGCCACGCGCGACGCTGGTGGTCGGCGTCGGCGACGCGCCGGACGGCAGCGTCGAACTCGATGCGGGCGGGGAACTGCATGCGTCGCCGACGTTCCGCGCGATGATCGAGGCATGTCACGCGGCGACGGCTGGGCAGCCCACGCGGCAGCCGTCGCAGACGGCCAGCGCCGGCTGAGGCTGGGTGGGCTGACGCCGTGACCGCAGTGGTGAAAATCTGCGTCGTGATCGCCATTTGCCGGTCACTGCCCTCGACGCTGATAACCGCTCTTCAATGCGTCCACCACAAGCTCGACTGCCCGGGATGATTTGCGGCGACTTGGATAATAGACGTGATGTCCGACGAACGTGGGAAACCAGTCTTCCAGCACCCAATTCAAGCGCCCGGCCCGGACATGCGCCTCAGCCAGGTCTTTTGGCACGTACGCGAGCCCAAACCCGCCAAGCGCTGCGTCCATCATCTGGTAGACACTATTGAAGGTGAGCTGCCCTTCGACCCGCACCTGCAGTTCTCGCCGCCCCTTCCGTAGCTCCCACGGCAGCAGTGAATCTCGCGTTGGCAATCGGAGATTGATGCAGTTGTGCAGCGTTAGATCCTGCGGCGTCTTCGCCGGTGCGGTCGATTGCAGGTAGCCTGGAGAGCCCGCGATTGCCATCGTCATGTCAGGCGCGATTCGCACCGCGATCATGTCTTTGGCCACCTGGTCGCCTAGCCGCACGCCGATGTCGTACCGATCCGCGACGATGTCGGCTAACCCGTAGTCATTGAGCAATTCAATCTTCAGGTCCGGATACTGGCGCAGCAACGGTTGCAGACGCGGCCAAACGTACGAGTTTGCCGCGTAGTCGGTGGTCGTGATCCGGACAGTTCCGCCTGGGCGGCTCGTCATCGCGCGCAAAGAATCGACCTCCGCTTCGATTTCCTGAAAACGCGGTGCAATCGCCGCCAGTAGCCGTTCGCCTGCCTCCGTCAACGAGACACTCCGGGTAGTGCGCATCAGTAACTGAAGGCCCATCCGCTTTTCAAGGCCGGCAACCGTCCGGCTCAAGGCCGACTGCGAGACTCCCAGTTGCGCGGCCGCCCGTGTGAAGTTGCGCTCACGCGCGACGTTCATGAAGCCGACCAGATCGTTGAAATCCTCTTTCAATTAATGCTCCACAGCATAAGGGCATCCCGATATTGCGATCTAGTCGCATCAATTGCCAGGAGTTAGATTAACAGCAGTGGCATATCGCCCCGACGATACCGACGAGGAACAGTCATGGAATTGAAACGCGCGGGCTCCCAGCCCTCGAAGAAAGGCCCTGAAGAATGGTTGACGGGCACGGTGCGGCTCGACCCGCTGAACGCTCCGCCTCCGCCGGCACGCGTTTCGTGCGCGAGCGTCACTTTTGAGCCGGGAGCGCGGACTAACTGGCATACCCACCCGCTCGGCCAGACTTTGATCGTTACGGCCGGCTGTGGCTGGACCCAGTGCGAAGGCGAGCCGCGCGTCGAAATCCGGGCTGGTGACGTGATCTGGTGCCCGCCTGGCCACACGCATTGGCATGGCGCAACTTCGACGACCGCGATGACACATATCGCCATTCAGGAAGCGCTCGACGGCAAGAACGTCGAATGGCTGGAGAAGGTCACGGATGAGCAGTACCTCGGCAGCGGCGAGCAGGTGTAATGCGGTTCTTCGCTGCCTGTACCTCAATGGAAAGGACTGGAAACATGCAAGATCCATTGTCACAAGTTGATCTCACTCCCGTTTCTCCGGCATTCGCGCGTTATACGAGCCAGACCGTGCTCGGCGGCCTCTGGAAGAGGCCGCGACTGTCACCGCGAGACCGGAGCATCGTGACGCTGTCGGTGCTCATCGCCCGCAACCAGACCATCGAGATGCCTTTCTATCTCCGGTTAGCGCTGGATAGCGGTGTGAAGCCTGCCGAGATTTCGGAAATGATCACGCACCTCGCCTTCTATTCCGGCTGGGGAAATGCGACCGCGGCGGCTGTCGTCACGAAGCGTATCTTCGATGAACGTGGCATCGGTATCGATCAGGTCCCTCGGACCGATGTCGAGCCGCTACCACTGAACGAAGTCGCAGAGCAACAGCGTGCGCAGGCGGTCGAGCAAAGCTTCGGGTCGGTCGCTCCCGGCGTTGTTCAGTACACGACCGATGTGCTTTTCCGCGACCTTTGGCTGCGTCCAGGACTCGCTCCACGCGACCGGAGCCTGGTCACGGTGAGCGCCCTGGTTGCCAGCGGTCAGGTCGCGCAGATTCCGTATCACCTCGGCCGTGCCATGGACAACGGTCTGACGAAGGACGAGGCGTCCGAAATGCTGACGCAGCTCGCCTTTTACGCAGGCTGGCCGAACGTCTTTTCGGCAATGCCCGTGTTCAAGGATGTATTCGCGAAGCGAGCGGCATAAACGTCGATGCCGGATCGTCCACCGGTTGGGAAGCCGCGTTTTTCCAACCGAGGTGGAAGCTCGTCGGCCCGGATGCTGCACTGGCACCGCGGAAGCTCGAACAAACATCAGTTAGGGACCGCGTCTTCACTTCATACCGGTTCTCGAACATATTCGCAGACATGCTGATTCTGCTTTCGCATCGACCTGAAATCACCCCTTTTCAGTTTGCAGTTTGCGCCAGCCACTGGTCCAGGCTCACGCGGCCGATTCGCGCCTCGCCGAGCGGTACGAGTGACTGTTCCTCGACGCGGCCGCCGTAATAGCGCGCACCCTGATCCGTCACAACAGGGCGCGGGTCGCTGACGGACTTCAGATAACGTCTGATGATGGCGGCAAACGGTTCACGGTCCGGGCCCGCGATATCGACTGTGCCGTTCAGTGGCGTGGCGAGAGCGACCTGCGCGAGGATCGCTGCGACGTCGTCCGCGGCTATCGGCTGGAACAGTCCGTCCCCAACGCGCACCGTCCCGCCTTCTGCGCCGGAATCAGCAATCGCGCCGATGAATTCCATGAACTGGGTCGCGCGCACGATCGTATAGGGCACGCCCGCCGCTTCAATCGCCTCTTCCTGCGCGACCTTGGCAACGAAATACGCATTTTCCGGCGTGCGGTCGCAGCCGACGATGGAAAGCGCGACGTGATGGCGTACCCCTGCAGCCACTTCGGCTTTGCCGAGGTTGCGCGTCGAGGTGCGGAAAAAGTCGAGCACCGCCTGAGGCTCCCAGGAAGGGGCGTTCGCCACATCCACTACGACGTCCGCGCCCGCTAGCGCGTTGCTCAGACCATCCCCCGTCACGGCGTTCACACCGGTACGCGGCGACGCAGCAAGGGCCTCATGACCCGCCTCGCCGAGCAGCGTGACGAGGCGCGAGCCGATCAGGCCGGAACCACCGATTACGACGATCTTCATGGCACATTCTCCAGATGAGAGTCAGTTGACACGGGCAGGCGGCTGGCAGCCGTTGCATCGCGGGAAAGAACTCGCCGCCGTCGCATCGTGTGAGGCTATTGTGAGAAGATCATGAACTATCGAAAAGTGCCAAGAATTGTCGATCGGACCAGGACATCCTGATTCCGGTCTGCTTGCCGGCAAGACCGTGATGACCGTATCGCCTACCGCATTCACCGTCGATATCGATCGGCAGCTCCAGTTGCCGATCTACCTGCAGATCTGCGCGCGCTTCAGAACCGCGATCGCCGCAGGGCATCTGCGTCCAGGCGATCGCGTGCCCGCGCTGCGCAGCCTCGCTACGCAACTGAACACGGCGCGCGGCACGGTTGAACTGGCATATACGGTCCTCGTCGACGAAGGCTACCTCCAGATGCGCGGTGCGGCTGGCACGTTCGTGTCGCCCTCGCTGCCCGCTTCAGTGACGCGCTCGCGTACGCAAAGCACAAAGAGTTCGAACGGCACGCAGAGCGTTAAAGCGGCTGCCGCAGCTCAGACGCCAGGCGAATCGCACGGCGCTCGACCGGCGCCGCGCCAGCTTGCCATTGCCGCCGCCATGAGCGGCGAGCCCCGGCCGTTGCAACCCGGGCTGCCCGCGCTTGACGCATTTCCGCTCAAGGTTTGGAATCGTCTCGTTTCGCATCGCGCGCGCAGCGGCGAGCGCGCGATGCTCGCGTACCCGGATCCTGCCGGCTACCGGCCGCTTCGCGAACACATCGCCACGTATCTTGGGCTGTCGCGCGGGGTGACCTGCCTGCCGGACCAGGTGTTCGTGACGGGCGGCTACCGTGCGACGCTCGAGCTCGTGTTGCGCAGTCTCGCCCGCCCGAACGACAGCGTGTGGTACGAAGATCCGGGCTATCTGCTCGCGCGCGGTTTTCTCGCCGAAACCGGCGTGCAGCTCGTCGCAGTGCCGGTGGACGAAGAAGGGATCGACGTCGAACACGGCATACGGCTGGACGCGCAGGCGCGCTTCGCGCTGGTCACGCCGTCGCACCAGAGCCCGCTCGGGCACACGTTATCGCTCCCCCGACGCATGGCGTTGCTGGGCTGGGCAGAGCAAGCGTCCAGCTGGATCGTCGAAGACGATTACGACAGCGAGTTCCGCTATCTGGGCCGGCCATTGCCGGCATTGAAGAGCCTCGATCGTCGCGATCACGTGATCTACTGCGGCACATTCAGCAAGGTGATGTTTCCCGGCTTGCGGCTCGCGTATGCGGTGGTGCCGGAGCGGGCCGTCGAGCGCGTCGGGCGGGTGGCGCGCAGCATGAACGCCGGATCGCCAACCGTGTTGCAGGCCGCTTTGGCCGACTTCATCGAGCGGGGGCATTTTGCGCGACATCTGAAGCGCATGCGTGCGTTATACGCCGAGCGGCGCGTGCTGATCGTGCGCGCGTTGGAGCAGGCGTTCGGCGAACGGCTGATCGTCGAACTGCCGCCAGGGGGAATCCAGTTCGCGGCACAGTTCGTCGAGGGCCCTGATGGCCCTGTCGACGACGTCGCGGTTGCGGCGCGCGCCCGCGAAGCGGGGCTCGCCGTTCTGCCGCTCTCGGTCTGGTACGCGAATCGTCGCACGCGTAGCACGCCGCGTGGCGTTGTGATGGGCTTCGCAAACATCGCCAATGCAGGTGAAGCGGGCCACCTCGCGCGGAGCTTGCGCGCCTGTCTGGACGGCTAACGAGCGGCGAAGGTCCAGGTCTCTACCACTCCTCACGCTCGCGCGCGGCGCTGTACCCAAAATGAGGACAGCCGCGCGCGAACCCTGACGCATACTGCACCGATAACGCAAGCAAACTGGAGACACGCATGACCCGCCCGTTCAAGCCCTATCCGTTCGCCCCGCGCCGCTATCCGGCCGTGGTGCCGCCGCTCATCGACGGACGCGATCCACAAGCACGCGCCGTCGCGATCGTCGGCGGCGGTCCGGTCGGCATGACGCTCGCGCTCGCGCTCGCGCGCCAGGGCGTGCGCTCGGTGCTGATCGAGGCCGACGACAGCGTGTGCACCGGCAGCCGCGCGATCTGCATCTCGCGACGCAGCCTCGAAATCTTCAAGCGGCTCGGCGTCGTCGACGGTTTTCTGCAAAAGGGGCTGGCGTGGACCGGCGGGCGCAGTTTCTATCGCGACACCGAGGTGTTCCGCTTCGCGATGCATCAGGACGACGAGCAGTCGCTGCCGCCGATGATCAATATCGCGCAGTATCAGATCGAGCAGTTGCTGCTCGACGAGATCGAACGGCACGCCGATCTGATCGACGTGCGCTGGCAAACGCGTGTGACGGGCCTCGAGCAACGGCCGCAGGGCGGCGCGAGCTTGACCTTGCGCAGCGCCGATCCTGCCGATCCGCAAGGCAAAAGCTGGCAGATGGACGCTGCGTGGGTCGTCGCCTGCGACGGCGGACGCAGCACGATCCGCGACCTGCTCGGGCTGAAGCTCACAGGCACGACCTACGAAGGCCGCTACGTGATCGTCGATATCGAACTCGACAGCACGCGCGCGACCGAACGGCTCGCGTACTTCGATCCGCCGTCGAATCCGGGCTCGACGGTGCTCGTGCACAAGCAGCCTGACAACGTGTGGCGCATCGACTATCAGTTACGCGACGACGAAGACCCCGACGCCGCCGTGCTGCCCGAGAACGTGATACCGCGCGTGCAAAACTTGCTCGACTCGATGGGCGAAGCCGGCGCCTGGTCGCCGATCTGGATCACGATCTACAAGGCCAATGCGCTGACGCTCGAACGCTATCGGCATGGCAGCGTGCTATTCGCGGGCGACGCCGCGCATCTGGTGCCGATCTTCGGCGTGCGCGGCGCGAACTCCGGCATCGACGACGCCGACAATCTCGGCTGGAAGCTCGGCTGCGTGATCAATGGGAGCGCGTCGCCAGCGCTGCTCGATAGCTATAGCGACGAACGTGTGTACGCGGCGCGCGAGAACCTGAGCTACGGCATGAAAAGTACCGAGTTCATGGCGCCGCCGACCTTCGCGTTCGACTTGCTGCGCACGGCCGTGCTCGGGCTCGCCGAGCGGCATGCGGCGGTGCGGCCGCTGATCAATCCGCGCCAGACGCATGCAATCGCGTATCGGCAATCGCCGCTGAACTTCGCAGGCGACGGAGCCGATGCGTTCGATCGCGGCCCCGCGCCGGGTACCGTGCTGCCCGAGGGCAGGCTGCTCAAACAATCGCAAGATGGCGCACGGCTCGGCATTCATCTAACCGATCTGCTCGGACCGTGCTTCACAGCGCTGCGCTTCGACGCAGACCTCGCGAACGATGGTGACGCGTGGCAGCAACTGCAAAGCACGCTAGCCAGCCAAGGCGTTCCGTTCAACCTGATCGATATCGTCACGGCCGAAGCGCAATCGGCAAACAGCCCGCGAGCGATCGACCCAACCGGCCGCCTGCACGACATGCTCGACGCACAGCCCGGCACCGTCTATCTGATCCGCCCCGACGGCCACGTGCTCGCGCGCTGGCGCAACGGCAGCGCGGCGGCCGTTCTGCGCGCGCTCGATGCCACGCTGACACAGCAGAACTAACGCGCAAGGACCTTCGACATCATGACCGATTCCGATCTCGACCTCGTCTATACGACGCTGTGCAAGACGCTGACCCACGAAGGCGAGGCGCAGGCGTCGCTGTATCTCGCGCGTCTCGCGCTCTTGTGCCTGACCGAACTCGACGACTCGCGGCGCGCGTTGTCGTTGATCGAAGCGGCGAAGCTGCCGGCTGCCGCCACGGCCTGGCGCGGGTAAAAGAAACCGCCTCCCTGGAGGCGGTTCGCTAGAGGCGGTAACGGCAATGCCGCAGCAGTGCGAGGGAATTACAGCCATCACAACAAAACGGGCGCTGGCAGACCGACCTCACTGCCTCGGATACAAGCCCAACGTACTCGCATGCAGCCGCGCGAGTCCGAGCAACGCATCCGTATAGGGCGTCGGCACGCGCGTCAGTTGCCCGAGTTCGCGCACCGCGCCGACCAGCGCATCGAGTTCGACCGCCTTGCCGGCCTGCACGTCCTGCAACATCGATGTCTTCATCGCGCCGAGTTTCAGCGTGACCGCGTGACGGTCGTCGGGCGCCTGGTCGATCGGGATGCCGAAGCGCGCGCCGATTTCCTTCGCCTCCAGCATGATGTGCGTGACGAAACCGCGCACGAGTTCGTCGCCGAGGATCCGGTCGGTCGTTGCGCCGGTGATCGCGCTGACCGGGTTCATCGTCATGTTGCCCCACAGCTTGAACCACACGTCGCGCTGGATCTGCGCCGAAGCCGTTGCATGGAAGCCCGCCGCCTGCAACAGCGCGGCGAGCAGCTCGACACGCTCGCTCGGCTTGCCCGACGCCTCGCCGACGATCAGCCCGTTGCCCTGGTGATGCCGGACCACGCCGGGCGCGTCGATCAGGCAACTGGCATGCACGACGCAGCCGACCGTCTGCGCGGCCGGGATCGCGGCGGTGATCGCGCCGTCGGGATCGATCGTCTTCAGGCGCTGGCCGGCGAGTTCGCCGCCCAGGCCGTCGCAGAACCACCACGGCACGCCGTTCATCGCCGTCAGCACGATCGTCTCGGGGCCGAGCAGCGGTTTGATATGCGCGGCCACGGTCGCCATCGCCGGGCCCTTCACCGCGATCACGACGAGTTCCTGCACGCCGAGATCGGCCGGCTTGTCGCTCGCCTTCACCTGCTCGGCGTAGATCACGCCGCCTTCGATCAGCCGCAGACCATGCTGGCGCACCGCGTCGAGCGTCGCGCCGCGCGCGACCACGCTGACCCGATGGCCCGCCTGCGCGAGCTTCACTCCCATCCAGCCGCCGATCGAGCCGGCGCCGTAGATCGCTACTTTCATCGCCTGAATCCTTGCCTGTTGCTGTGATTATTGCAGCGTTGATTGTCGCGCTCGTTTACGCGTGGCTTCAATCATTGCCGGAAACTCGCATCGATCCGGTCGACCCGCCGCACCAGCGCATCGAACACGTCCTGTCCGGCGCCGTGGCGCGGATCGAACTGCAGCGCGTCGCGCGAGCAGCGAATCGCGACCTCCTCCGGCACCGGCCGAGCGCGGCCCATCGAGAACGTCGCCACCTGGACTTCGCACGCGCGATTCAGCGTCCACAGAATCGCGAAGGTCTGCGGCAACGTCCGGCCCCACGATAGCAGACCGTGGTTGCGCAGGATCACCGCCTGCCTGTCGCCGATATGCGCGAGCAGCCGCGGCCCCTCTTCCGCATGAATCGTGATGCCTTCAAAGTCGTGATACGCAATCCGGTCGTGCAACTGCGCGCTATAGAAGTTGGTCTGCTGCAGGCCCTCTTCGAGGCAGGCGACCGCGACGCCCGCCGTCGTATGCGTATGCATCACACAGTGCGCGTCGGGCAAGCCCCCGTGAATCGCCGCATGCACCACGAAGCCAGCCGGATTCACCGGATACGGCGAGCCGTCGAGCACGCGCCCCTGCGCGTCGATCTTCACCAGATTGCTCGCGGTCACTTCGCTGTAGTGCAGCCCGAACGGATTGATCAGGAACTGGCGCTCCGGGCCGCTGACGCTTTCGGGCACGCGCAGCGTGATGTGGTTGTAGATCATCTCGGTCCAACCGAGCAGATCGAAAATCCGGTAGCACGCGGCAAGTTGCACGCGCGCCTGCCATTCGTCCGGATGCATCGCGGCCGATCTGGGCGGGCTCGCCGGTTGCGCTTCGAGGGTCGTGGCCATCGTCGGTGTCTCCAAGTTTGTCGTTGTGACGGCGCGCCCGTGCGCGCCGCCCATCATATTCACGCGTGCCGCAACAGCGGCCCGAGCGCCGGAGCGCCGGAGCGCTTCAGGCGCCCGACACCACCGCCGCGATCGACGACGCGACATAGTCCGCGTTGCGCGCGTTCAGCCCGGCGACGCACATGCGGCCCGAGCGCAGCACGTACACCGCGTATTCGTTGCGCAGACGCTCGACCTGGCTTTCGGACAGGCCCGTATACGTGAACATGCCGCGCTGCGCGACATAGCGCGCGCGCATCACTTCATCGACGCGTCCGTCGAGCCCGGCGTGAATCACCTTGCGCATCGCCAGAATGCGCTCGCGCATCGCGCCGAGCTCGGCTTCCCACGACGCGCGCAGCGTCGCATCGGCGAGCACGTTGGCGACGAGGCGCGCGCCGTGCGTCGGCGGATTGCTGTAGTTCGCGCGCACCGCCGACATCAGCTGGCCCGCCACGCGCGCCGCTTCGTCGGCGCTCTTGCAGACCACGCTCAACGCGCCGACGCGCTCGCCGTAAAGCGAGAAATTCTTCGAGAACGAGTTCGCGACGATCAGCGGCACGTTCGCGTCGGCGAGCAGGCGCACCGGCGCGGCGTCTTCTTCGAGGCCCGCGCCGAAACCCTGGTAGGCCATGTCGACGAATGCAATCAGCTTGCGGCGCTGCAAAACCGGCACCAGTTCCGTCCATTGCGACGGGCTCAGATCGACGCCAGTCGGGTTATGGCAGCACGCGTGCAGCAGCACGATGCTCTTTTCCGGCAGCGTGTCGATTGCGGCGAGCATGTCGGCAAAGCGCAGGCCACCCGTTTGCACGTCGTAGTACGGATAGGTGTTGACCGTGAGGCCCGCGCCTTCGAACACCACGCGATGGTTTTCCCAGCTCGGATCGCTGATCCACATTTGCGAGCCGGGGAAATAGCGCCTCAGGAAATCGGCGCCGACCTTCAGTGCGCCCGAGCCGCCGAGCGTTTGCAGCGTCGCGATCCGGCCTTCGGCGCGCGCGGCGCTGTGGGCGCCGAACACGAGCGCCTGCGCAGTGTCGCGATAGAGCGGCAGACCCGCCATCGGCAGATACGAGCGCGGGCCGATCGCGTCGAGCAGCGCGGTTTCGGCGCGGCGCACCGCGTCGATCACCGGCAGCTTGCCGGCGTCGTCGAAATAGATGCCGATGCTGAGGTTGACCTTGTTCGGCCGGGGGTCCAGCTGAAAGTCTTCGTTCAGGCTCAGAATCGGGTCGCCCGGATAGGCGGGAATATGGTCGAACATGACGGGTCCTTGAAGACGGCCTCTGCAGGCCTGTTGTAGCGGTCGTCCGCGCGCCGCGGGACGACAGGGCAAACCTTGAGTCTAAGCGGGTTTGCCGGGCCAAGTCGACCCGCACGAGTGTCGGTCGTCGACGCGCCGCGCACAATCAATCGATTTTTCATGATTCGTAAGTTTTTCTTTAGAATCGATCGTATGCCTCTTACCCGCATCACGATCCGTCAATTCGAAGCGTTCCTCGCCATCGTCGATCTGCACAGCATCGGCGCGGCGGCGCAGCGGCTCGGGCTGACCTCGTCGGCGGTCAGCCAGTTGCTTGCCGAACTCGAAACGGAGCTCGGCTTCCGGCTGTTCGATCGCACCACGCGGCGCGTCGCGCTGTCCAGCGCGGGGCAGGACTTTCTGGCGTCGGCCGAATCGGTGCTGCGCCACGTGCGCGCAGCCGCCCAATCCGCCGACGATATCCGCAACCGCGCGGCCGGCATCGTGCGGGTCGGCGCGCCGCTCGTCATCGCGTCGACAGCGCTGCCCGCGGCGATCGCCGAATACGCGCGCGACAAGCCGAAGGTGGTCGTGCGCGTCTGCGATACCGTGGTCGAGCAACTGGTGGAGCGCGTCGAGAGCGGCGACATCGATCTCGCGATCGGCCCGGACCGGCAAAGCGGTCCGCGCGTGCGCTCCGAGCCCGCGTTCGCGAGTCCGTGGGTCATGTGGTGCTCGGCCGCGCATCCGCTCGCCGCGCGCCGCCGCGTGCAGTGGCAGCATCTGCGCGACGTGCCGATCGTCGCGACCGGCCGCGACCACGAGCGCGCGGTCGGCCAGATGCTCGCCAATCTGCCGGTCGAGGCGCGCATCATTCCCGTCGATGTCGTCGACAACGTGACCACCGCGTTCGGCCTCGCCGCGCGAGGGCTGGCGGTCACGCTCGCGCCAGCCTATGTCGCACCGCTCGCGCGGACCTTCGGGCTCGTGATGAAGCGCATCGTCGATCCTGAAACGATTCGCGAGGTGTGTGTGTATCGGTCGACCGAGCGTGCGCTGTCGCCATCGGCCGACGGCTTCGCGGATTTCGTGATGCCGTGGTTGAAACGCTGGGATCGGGAGACGCAGGCCGAGGCGCGGGGTAAGCGGAGTTGAAGCGGACTCGAAGCGCGATGCGACGCGAGTTTCGACAGATGTGCAGCTAGGGTTGCATACACAGCGCGAACAGTTGCCGCTGATTAGAAATCCCGAGCCGAGCGTACGCGCGCTTCTGGTACGTGACGACGCTCGCCCGCTTCACGCCCATCTGCCCGGCAATCTCGGCCGCGCTCGCGCCATCGAGCGTGCCCCGCAACACGTCGAGCTCGCGCGGCGTCAGCGTCGGACATGCGCGCCGCACGCGCGCGAGCATCGCCGCACCGGTGCCCTGCTGATGTTGCCCGTTCAGCGCGTATTGGCCCTTCGCCGCATGCGCGAACAGCGGCGCGACGCTTTCGATCCGCTCCAGTTCGCCCGGCGCGAACACGCCGTACGCGCGGTCGCGATACAGGTTGATCGACAGCCACACGCTATCCGCCGGCTGCACGAGCAACGACAGCCGGTCCGATACGTTCGGCTGCGCGTAGCAGGCCGCGCGATACGCTTCGTTTTCGATTTCGTCGCCGCGCTGCTGATGCAGCACCAGCGCATCGCGCAAAGCGGTGCGCCGGCTGTGGTTCGATTGACCGATGACCGCGCGATTGCCGTCGAGCGCATAGAAATGCGCGGCGTAGCGTTCGGCGACGTCGCGCAGAAAATGCCCACCGCGATGGTCGGCCGCCGACACCGTACGAGGTCGCGCGTCGAACTCATACGCGAAGATCGTGCACTGCGAGACGGGCAGCGACAACGTTTCGCCAACCGTCAGCAGAATGCTCGCGGCGAGCGCGTCGGCATCCGGGTGGGAGATCGCCATGACGAGGTCGGTGGCGCGCGCGGTGCTGATCTGACCGCTGCGCTGCGGTGATGCGAGGCGCCAGGAACGCATGATGGGGATTCGTGCTTGCGCTGCGTGAATTGGGTTGCGGCAAGCGTAGCACAGCGGGCACGCGGTGGCCCACCGGCGTGATCGCCGGCCTGGCGATGCTTTATCGCCGGGTAAACGCCCCCCGCTGCAATGCGACCGTCCTCGGCAATTCGATCGTAAAGGTCGTGCCGGACTCGTCCGTGGATACGACGCTGACGTCGCCGCCATGCATGCGCGCGATCTCCTGCACGATATGCAGACCGAGCCCGAGCCCTTCGCGCGACCGCGCGCCGTTGCCGTTCGACGCGAACGCCTTGAACAGATGCGGAAACACCTCCGCCGGAATCGTGCCGCGATTGGACACCTTCAGGCGCACGCAATCCTCGGCGTCGCCATCGACCTCCACGCCGATATCGCCCTCCGGCGCCCCATGATGCAGCGCATTGCTGACGAGATTCGACACCGCCTGCCACACGAGATCGGTATCCCACGCGCCGGCCGTATTGCCGGTGCAGGTGAACACGATCTGCTTGCCGCTCTTCTGCGATGCGAATTCGTCGATGACCGAGCGGCACAGCGTCGCGAGCTCGATCGAGCGCGGCTGCAACGGCAGACGTCCGCCTTGCAGGCGCGCGAGGTTCAGCAGCTGATCGACCATCCGCGCCATGCGCAGGGCGCTGTTCTTCACGCGCGCGGCGACGGTTGCGGCCTGCTCGTCGGCGGCCGTGCGCATCAGGTATTCCGCCGACGCCAGCACCGCGCCGAGCGGCGTGCGCAGATCATGGCTGAGCACCGCCATCAGCATTTCGTTCGCTTCGAGCATCTGGCGCGTCGTCACCAGTTGCGCGGCGAGCTCGCGCTTCTGCTGCTCCAGCTGCACGAACACGTCGACCTTCGACTGCAGGATGCGCGGATCGAACGGCTTGTACAGGAAGTCGACCGCGCCTGCCTCATAGCCACGGAACGTGCGCGACGCGTCCTGCGCGGTCGCGCTCAGGAAGATGATCGGAACGTGCGACGTGCGCGGGCTGCCGCGCATCAGCGCGGCCAGCTCGAAGCCGTTCATGCCGGGCATATTGACGTCGAGAATCGCCAGCGCGACTTCGTGCTTGAGCAGCAGATCGAGCGCGGCGGTGCCGCAGTCGGCGACCAGCACCGCGACGTCGGGCCGCGCGAGCAACGCTTCCAGCGCGGTGATGTTGTGGACGATGTCGTCGACGATCAGGATGTTCACAGGTGAGTTCGTCATGGCACCGGATCAGAGGGAAGTCGGCAGCGCGGCAAGGCGCTTCGCCAGGGTTTCGGGATTGTAGATCGCGTCGGCCGCGCCGCGCTCGATCGCCGCGCGCGGCATCTCCGGTGCACCGGCGCTGCCGGGGTCCTGCACCCACGCGGTGCCGCCGAGCGCGCGCACGCGTTCGAGCCCGTGCGCGCCGTCGTCGTTGGCGCCGGACAGCAGGATCGCGAGCAGCCGCTCGCCGTACACCGCGGCGGCCGATTCGAACAGCACGTCGATCGACGGCCGCGAGAAGCGCACCGCCGCAGCGGTCGACAGCGCGACCGTGCGGTCCACTTCGACGAGCATGTGATAACCGGCCGGCGCGACGTACACGCGGCCCGGCAGGATCAGCTCCCCCGCATCGGGTTCGAGCACCGGCAGCGCGCAGCGATGCGCGATCGCCGGCACCAGATAGCTCGGCGAATCGGGCGGCAGATGCGCGACGATCATCACGGCCGCCGCGAAGCGCGCGGGCAGCGCGGCGAGCAGCACCTTGAGCACCTCGATGCCGCCCGCCGACCCGCCGATCACGACCAGTTGATAGCCGCGGCGCGCGTGCGTCCGCGCGGCGCTGGCGTCGGCGGCCTGGGTGGGCGGGGGTTCACTGGTCGAGCGTGGCATCGCGACCTCGCTAACGCTTCTGATAAATGCGTTCGGCCGCGCGAAACTCGTCGAACGCCGGGTAGTGACGTGAAAACCGCAGGGTTTCCTTGCTGCCCAGG
Source organism: Paraburkholderia sp. 32 (assembly GCF_050435345.1). Classification (NCBI taxonomy): domain Bacteria; kingdom Pseudomonadati; phylum Pseudomonadota; class Betaproteobacteria; order Burkholderiales; family Burkholderiaceae; genus Paraburkholderia; species Paraburkholderia sp. 32. Next base: position 2,472,416 of record NZ_JBNDKD010000001.1, on the reverse strand, counting down.
CCGAGAAAGCCGCGCCGCACCAGTGCGTTCTCGAACAGCCCCAACGCGCGATCCTGCAAGCCGCGATCGAAATAGATCAGCACGTTGCGGCACGACACCAGATGCGCTTCGAGGAACACTTCGTCGGTGGACAGGCTGTGATCGGCGAACACCACGCGCTCTTTGAGCGAGCCGGCAAAGCGCGCGCCGCCATACGCTGCATGATAGTAGTCCGACAGCGAACGCGTGCCGCCCGCCGCCAGATAGTTCTGCGTGAAGCCCTGGATGCGTTCGAGCGCGTAGATGCCCGCCTCCGCGCGCGCGAGCGCGTCGGGGTTGATGTCGGTCGCGTAGAACAGCGTGCGCTCGGTGAGACCCTCCTCGTCGAACAGGATCTTCAGCGACCACAGCTCCTCGCCGGTGCTGCATCCGGCGACCCACACGTTGATCGACGGGTAGGTGCGCAAACGCGGCAGCACGTGCTCGCGCAGCGCGAGGAAATACGACGGATCACGAAACATGTCGCTGACCTGCACGGTAAGGTAGCGGAACAGCCGCGAAAACTCGTAGCCGTCGCGCATGATGCGGTCCTGCAATTGCGACAGCGTCTCCACGTTGAATTCATCGAGCGCCTGCGTGAGGCGGCGGCGCAGCGACGACATCGCGTAGTGGCGAAAGTCGTGCTGATACTTCAGATAGATCGCCTCGAGCAGCAGCCGCAGCTCGATGTCGAAATCGCTGATGCGGTGCGGTACCTCAGATGCGGACGGTTTCATCGCATTGCTCGCTTGCGTGCCAACGCTCGCGCCGTCAGCGCTGCCGCAGCCACACGCGGCACAGCGCGACGAGCTTGTCGACGTCGATCGGTTTCGACACGTAGTCGTCGGCACCCGCTTCGAGGCAGCGCGTGCGATCGTTCGCCATCGCCTTCGCGGTCAGCGCGATGATCGGCAGATGCGCGAAGCGCGGATTGCGGCGAATCTCGCCCATCGCGGTCAGGCCGTCCATCTCGGGCATCATGATGTCCATCAGCACCAGATGCACTTCCGGCCCGCTCTCCAGTTGGTCGAGCGCCTCGCGGCCGTTGCGCGCGATCAGCAGTTTCGCGCCGAGCGGCTCCAGCACGTGCGACAGCGCGAAGATGTTGCGCACGTCGTCTTCGGCGAGCAGGATCGTGCGGCCCTCGAACGCATTGTCGCGTTGGCGCACGGTGCGCAGCATGCGCTGCTGCTCCGGCGCGAGCGACGACTCGACGCTATGCAGAAACAGCGTGACTTCATCGAGCAGACGCTCCGGCGATTTCGCGCCCTTGATGATGATCGACTTCGAGTAGCGGCGCAGCCGGTGCTCCTCTTCGTCGGACAGCATGCGGCCCGTGTAGACGATCACCGGCAGCGCTGCATGCGCGCTGTTCGCGGCGAGGCGTTCGAGCAGATCGTAGCCGGTGCCGTCCGGCAGCGCGAGATCGGTGACGACGCAGTCGAACCTCGGCGCCGACAGTTGCTCGAACGCCTCGGCGAGCGTCGCGACCGCGACGATCCCGGTGTTCTCGCTTTGCAGCAGCGCGCGGATGCTTTCGCGCATCGGCGCGTCGTCCTCGATCACCAGCACGCGCTTCAGGCGCTGTTGCAGCCGCGCTTCGAGGCGGCGGATCGCGGCCTCCATCGTCGAGCGCGCGGTCGGCTTCAGCGTGTAGCCGATCGCGCCGAGATGCAGCGCCTTGTCGGCGTGATCGGTGGCCGACACGATATGGATCGGAATGTGGCGAGTCAGCGGATCGTTCTTCAGCCATTCGAGCACCGTGAGGCCCGAGCGGTCCGGCAGACCGACGTCGAGCAGCACCGCGGCCGGCCGCATGTCGCGCACCAGCGCGAGGCCGCTCGCGGCATCGCTCGCGTGCACGAAGTCGAAGTCGAGTTCGTGCACGAGATCGCGCAGAATCGCGGCGAACGGCGGATCGTCTTCGACCGCGACGATCAGACGGCCCGCGCGGGTGCGATGGTCGCGATCGTCGGCTATCGACGCGGCGGCGGGCTCGGCGGCGCCGGGCAGCAAGGCTTCGCGCGACGCGGTGGGCGGCGCCCGGCTTGCCAGACCATTCGCTGGCGGGATCACCGCGGGGGGTGCGGTGTCCGCGCTCACGCGCGCCTCGCGCGCATCGAGCGGCAGCCACAGCGAAAACACGCTGCCCTTGCCAACTTCGCTCGCCACCGTGATGCGCCCGCCCAGCAACCGCGAGAACTCGCGCGAAATCGACAGCCCGAGGCCGCTGCCCCCATATTGACGGCTCGTCGAGCCATCGGCCTGCTGGAACGCCTCGAAGATCAGGTCGAGCTTGTCGGCCGGAATACCGATGCCCGAATCGCGCACGTCGAAGCGCAGCACGTTGTCCTCGACCCTGGCGACCTCGAGCGTGACCTCGCCGCGCTCGGTGAACTTCACCGCGTTCGACAGCAGGTTGCGCAGGATCTGCGTGAGCCGCTGGCCATCGGTGACGAACGTATCGGGCGTGCCCGGCAACTTGTCGAAGGCGAGACGCAAGTGCTTGGTCGTCGCGATCGGACGAACCATTTCTTCGAGCGATTGCAGCGTCGCCTCGATCGACACCGTTTCGTGCTCGACCGTCAATTGACCCGCCTCGACCTTCGACAGGTCGAGAATGTCGTTGATCAGCACGAGCAGATCGCTGTTCGACGCGTGGATCGTCTCCGCGTAGCGCACCTGCTCGTCGGTCAGATTGCCGCTGCGATTCTGCTGCAGCAGCTTCGCGAGAATCAGCGAGCTGTTCAGCGGCGTGCGCAATTCGTGCGACATGTTCGCGAGGAACTCGGACTTGTAGCGGCTCGACTGTTCGAGGCGCTCCGCATTGGCCGCCAGATCGTTCTGCACGCGCAGCAGATCCGATTTTTGCCGCTCCAGCCGCAGCGCGTATTCCTCGAGCCGCACGTTGGTCTGTTCGAGCTCGGCCTGCTGCGCTTCGAGGCGCCGTTGCGATTCCAACAGCGCGCGGCCGCGTTCCTCGAGCCCTTCGTTGGAGACCCGCAACTCCTCCTGCTGGACCTGCAACTCCTCGTTCAGCTGCTGCGTCTCGGCGAGCGCATCCTGCAGGCGTTCGCGATACAGCGCCGCCTCGAGAAAATTGCCCATGCTGTGGCGGATCAGCTCCATGAACTCTTCGTCGCGCGGCGTCACCTCGCGCAGGAAGCCCATTTCGACGACGCCGTTGACCTGGCCGTCGTTGTCGGTCGGCAGGATCAGCAGATTGCGCGGCGCGCCGCTGCCAGTGGCCGACACGACCCGCACGTAATCGGCCGGCACATCGCGCAACACCAGCGTGCGGCGCGAGCGCGCGGCCTGGCCGACCAGCGTTTCACCCTCTTCGAAACTCAGAGCGGCCGTCTGCTCGCTGTCACGGCTATAGCCGTACGCGGCGATGCGGCGCAGCGTGCCGCTCTGCCTGTCGCGCACGTACAGCGCGGCGACGAGCGCATCGAGATATTGGGCGAGAAACTCGAGCATCGCGCGGCCGACGAGCGGCGCGCTCGTCCGCCCGACGACCTTGTCCGCGAGCAGGCGCTGGCCCGAGCGCAACCAGACCTGCTGCTCGAGCAGCGCGGTCTGTTCGGCCTGACGGCGCAGCACGTCGTCATAGGTCCCGGACAGGTCCAGCAGTTCGCGACGGCCTCGCCACGCTAGCAGGCCGCTGACGACGAGGCTGAACAGCAGGAACACGCCGACCAGCGTCGCCGTCACGTTGCGCGTCGCTTCGACGCGCTGCTGGCGCAAGCGCAATTCGACGTCGAGAAAATCGCCGAATTCGCGGCGCGTTTCGTCGAATTCGAGCTTGCCGCGCCCCGCTGCGATCGCACTCTCATAGTCCTGGTTGCGGCGGCGCGCGTCGATGATCTGTTCGGCGAAGCGGCTCCAACGCTCCTGCGAGGCCTCGATCTGCTTGAGCCGCTCGATTTGCGGCGGGTTGTCGGCGACCTGCTTTTTCAACGCTTCGAGCTGTGCCTTGAATTTCGGGCCGCCGTTTTCATACGGCGCGAGGAAACTCTCGTTACCGGTGATCAGAAAGCCGCGCATCGACGATTCGCGATCCACCGCGAGCCGCAGCAATTCGTTGGCGTCGCCGATCACGCGGCCGGAGTGCTCGGCCCAGTTCATCGTCGACACGAGATACGCGATCAAGCCGACGAACAGCGCCATCGTGACGAGGCCGACGCCCAAAGGCAGCGCGATATTGCGGCGAAGGATGCGGCGGAAACGGAGTTGATCGACGGCCGGCGATGCGGTCATTTTTTCTGTAAGTGGCATGGCGAATCGGGTCGATGCGGAATATCTTTCGGGTCTGCGCACGGTGTCGAGTGCCGCGATGCGACCGCTGTCATCATACAAGGACGACCCGCACGCGCGCGACGCGGAATGCCAAAAACAACCTGGCCGGCTAACACCGGCCAGGCGCCTGCATCGACGCGTATCGACGCGCCGCGTTTCAGCTACGCTCAGCACCGTTCAGCGGCTAACGCGGCAGCGCATCAGCGCAACCGGCTCGGCCCGCTCAGGCCGGCACCGATTCCGCCTGCGCCGCGCGCGACCACACGCGATGCTGTCCGGCGGCCTTGATGAACGCCTTCAACACATCGGCGGACTGCGAGTCCTCGCCGGTCGCGACGCCGTCCGGCTGCGCGGGCAACTGCGCGGCCGCGAGCAGGTCGCGCCCCGCGCCGAGCGCCGCGATCGCCTTCAGATGCTTGAACGCTTCGAGCACGAAGTGCCGCGCATCGCCCGATTGCGACAGTTCCTTCGCCCCCTTCTCGCCGCCGACGACGATCACCGCGTCGAACATCACCGATGGCAGCCCGGCGATCGTCGCGTCGGGCGCGAGGCCATCGATCTCGGCGAGCGTCGGCGCGATCAGCATCGGCGTCGCGCCTTCGCCCGTGAGCGCCTGCTGCAACTGTTTGATCGCCGCGCTATTGGAGCCGGGTGCGGCGAGCAGCGCGATCTTGCGGGTCTTGATGCCGGGCTTCACGCGATTGAGCAGACTCAACGCCGGCGACGTCTTCGGCCCGACGAGTTTCGCCGTGCCCTGTTTCGGCGCCGGCAAGCCGAGTCCTTCGGCGACCTTCGCGGCGAGATCGGCGTCGAAGTTCGCGAGAATCTCGTTGACCTGGCGCGCGCGAATCTCGGGCTTTGTCACCTTGCCGAGCTCGAACTGATAGGCCGCCGCGATATGGTCTTTTTCCGGCTGCGACATACTGTTGTAGAACAACGCGGCCTGCGAGAAATGATCGGCGAACGAGTCGCTGCGCACGCGAATCTTCGTGCCCTCGACGCGTTCGTGATGGCTGTCGAAGCCGCCATCTTCAGCGGCCGGATCGGTTTCATTCGGCCAGCCATCGTTCAGCGAGTTCGGCTCGTACGACGCCTGGCCGACATGGATCGCCTGCCGATGCATCGCATCGCGCTGATTGTTGACGGATGGACAGACCGGCCGGTTGATCGGAATCTCGTGAAAGTTCGGGCCACCGAGGCGGCTGATCTGAGTGTCCGTGTACGAAAACAAACGCCCCTGCAGCAACGGATCGTTGGTGAAATCGATGCCCGGCACGATATGCCCCGGATGGAACGCGGCCTGTTCGGTCTCGGCGAAGAAGTTGTCCGGATTGCGATTGAGCGTCATCTTGCCGATGAGTTTCACCGGCACCAGCTCTTCCGGAATCAGCTTGGTCGGATCGAGCAGGTCGAAATCGAACTTGTGCTCGTCGGCTTCCTCGACGATCTGCACGCCCAGTTCGTACTCCGGATAATCGCCGCGCTCGATCGCTTCCCATAGGTCGCGGCGGTGAAAGTCCGGGTCCTTGCCCGCGAGCTTCTGCGCTTCGTCCCACAGCAGCGAATACGAGCCGAGCACGGGACGCCAGTGGAACTTGACGAAACGAGCTTTGCCCTGCGCATTGACGAAGCGGAAAGTGTGAACGCCGAAGCCTTCCATCGTTCGAAAGCTGCGCGGAATCGCGCGGTCCGACATCGTCCACAGCACCATGTGCGCCGATTCGGGCACGAGCGAGACGAAGTCCCAGAACGTGTCGTGCGCGGACCCGCCGGTCGGCATTTCGTTCGGTGCTTCCGGTTTCACCGCGTGCACGAAGTCAGGAAACTTGATCGCGTCCTGAATGAAGAACACCGGCATGTTGTTGCCGACCAGATCGAAATTGCCTTCCTGCGTGTAGAACTTCGTCGCGAAGCCGCGCACGTCGCGCACGGTGTCGGCAGAGCCGCGCGGACCTTGCACGGTCGAGAAACGCACATAGACCGGCGTTTCGGCGGCCGGGTCCTGCAAAAACGCGGCCTTGGTGTACTCGCGCATCGATTCGTAGACCTTGAATACACCATGCGCGGCCGAGCCACGCGCGTGCACGATCCGTTCGGGAATCCGCTCGTGGTCGAAGTGCGTGATCTTTTCACGCATGATGAAATCTTCGAGCAGCGATGGACCGCGCGGTCCCGCCCGCAACGTGTTCTGGTTGTCGGCAATCTTGACGCCCTGATTGGTCCTCAGGGCCTCGCCTTGCGGCTTCACGCGATTGCGTTCGAGATCGTTCGATTTCGCGTCGTTCGACTGCGCTGCCCCGTTTGCCTGGGCCGCGGGCTCCTGGGTGTTCGCTTTACCTGCCATGGGGATCACTCCTTCTGTTCGGGCGCGCGGCGACGGAGGCGTCGCGGCGCACGATCACGGAGTCAGCAAGGGCTATACCCACGAAGTCACGGCGCAGTGGCTGCGACGCGGCGGTGCGTCAGAACCGGTAGTTGATCGATATGTCGGCGACGCCGTTCGCGCGGCTGCGCGTGATCGGACTGTTGCCCGCGCTGCCGACGAGCTGCTCGAACGCGCCGTCGGCGGTCGCGAACCAGTGCTTGCTGAACAGCCAGATCGCGCTGACGCCGAAACCCACCGACTTGAAGCCCGCGCTCGCGTGATACTGCGGATACTGCGAGTGCGCGGCCTGCTCCTGATTGACTCCGAACCAGCTGTTCATGTAATTGGAGTCCGCGAGCACCACGTTCGGGCCGGCGAACCAAATGAACTGCTTCGTGCTGCCGGGCATCGGCATATAGGCGCCGAGATCACCGATCCAGCCGTTCGATCCGCCGAAATAGCGGCGGATATCGGCGCGCAGGACGAGCGGAAAATCCTTCGACACGACGTACTCGCCCGAAAGCTTCAGACCGGGCGCCGGGTTGATGTTGCCGAGCCCGTTGAGTTCCTGCGGATCGTCCTGGCCGCGTCGCCCGAGGTCGTAGACCGCGGCGAGACTCATGCGCCAGTTCTCGCCCTGTGCGAAATTCACGCCGAAGCCTTCGCCGCTCGACAGAAAGAACAGATCCTTGTAGCGCACGTCGATGCTCGGGCCGGTCACCAGGTGATAGCGGTCCGATCCTTCGAAGCGCGGCTGGAACGACGTGGCCACGCCGAAGCGCAGTTGCCAGTCGGGAATGTTCGGCTGCCACATCTTCTGCAGCGGAATGCCCACCGAATATTGCCATTCGCCGAGCGGCGACGGCGTCTGCGCGAAGACCACACCCGGCACGCAGGCCATCGCGCCCAAGGTCGCGGCGACGAGCGAGCCCGCCGCGATGCCGGTTTGTTTATGGCGAGGCATGGCGCCCCGCTTCTTTCTACGTCTGTTGACCACCGGAAGCCTCCAATTTCGCTCGTCGCGATGAGGTTAGGTTTGCGCCCGGGGTCCAGCGCGGACCCAAAAACGCGGACGACCGCCGCGCTGTTACTTACGGCGTGTAATTTTTCCAATCGATGAAGCGGGCAGCGCGATGTGCACGAGGCGCGGCGAGCCCGCATGACCCCCGCGCTCGTGTGGCCACTGCGCATAGTCCTTGCGCGCCGCGGTGACGTGGACAATGGCCAACGGAACATTGCTGCGCAAGATATGCGCCAACTCTGTGGAAGATTGGTGACGAGCGCGACCCAAGGCGTAACCCGAAGACGGTCCGGCGCTGCGGCGGCGCCGCTGGCGCCGCCGTTCAGAGGGATTATTGCCCTGCTTCGACGAGCACCGGCTTGTCGCGATACAGGTTGGGGAACAGGCGTTTCAGGTTGGCGATTTTCGGCATGTCATTGAACACGATGTAGGCCGAATCGGGATGCAAGGTCAGATAGTTCTGGTGATACGACTCGGCCGGATAGAAGCCCTTGTAGGGCTCCGTCTTCGTGACGATCGGCGCGGGGAACACGTGCGACTTGTCGAGCTGCGCAATGTAGCTTTGCGCGACGTGCCGTTGCGCGTCGTTCAGCGGAAAGATCGCGGAGCGGTATTGCGTGCCGCTGTCGGGCCCCTGACGATTCAGCTCGGTCGGGTCCTGAACCACCGAGAAATACACCTGCAGCAACCGGCCGTAGGTGACCTTGCCAGGATCGAACGTGACCTGCACCGATTCGGCGTGCCCCGTCTCGCCGCCGCTGACGGTCTCGTACTGCGCGGTGTCGCGTGAGCCGCCCGAGTAGCCGGACACCGCCCGTGTGACACCGCGCACATGCTGGAACACCCCCTGGACGCCCCAGAAGCAGCCACCCGCGAACACCGCGGTTTCCTCGTGCGCGGTGCTGGCCGCGATCGGCTCGTCGAGCGCGGGCGGCGCGATCACGACGGCGCTCTCCGCCGCGAACGCGACGCGCTGCGCGAGCGGCAACGCGAGCGCGGCCGCGCCTAGCAGCAACGACAACACGGCCGCGCGTGTGCGTTTCGAGGTGCCGCCGAACGATGTAAGGAATTGCGGTCTGTTGCGAGTCATGATGGTCGCTCCGGAAAAGTGCCGGCGCCCGCCCGCGTTGGCACGGTGCTGCCACGGCCGCATGCGGGTGCGCCGAAGCTTGGTCGCGCGGGCGCGGCGTTTATGACAGCATGCGCGCTTTCGCGGGCGGCGGCGCGGCCGCGCGGCTCACAGCGGAAATTTCGTGGTCGACAGGATTTCCTTCAGCACCATGAATGAGCGGATCTGCCGTACGCCCGGCAGATACAGCAACTGCTCGGCGTGCAGTCGATTGAAGCTGTCGCTGTCGCGCGTGCGGATCACCATGAAATAGTCGAACTCGCCGGTCACCACGTGGCACTCCATGCAGCCGGCCACTTTCTGCGCGGCCTTCTCGAACTCGGCGAACGACTCGGGCGTCGAGCGATCCAGTACCACGCCGATGATCACGAGCATGCCCGCGCCGGCCGCCTTTGGATCGAGCAGCGCGACCACGCCGCGAATCAGCCCCGATTCCTTCAAGCGTTCGACGCGCCGCAAACACGCCGGCGCGCTCAGCTTCACTTTCGCGGCGAGCCCCACGTTCGAAATCGACGCGTCGGTTTGCAACTGCCGCAGGATTGCGCGATCGATGCGATCGAGCGGGTGGTGAATCGCGCCGATGCCCGAAGGTGGCGCTCCAGTACGAACTTTCGTTGCGCTCATGACCATATGTACGAAGTTTTATTACGAGGTGGACATTCTTTGATTTCGAAAAATACGTCTAAGCGATTTTTTTCGCAAGCTCATTTCTGGCGGTTTTTCCTAACATGAACTCATGGAAATCACCCCACCACGGAGCCGCGATGAACCTGCAACGATTCCCCCGCTACCCGCTCACCTTCGGACCGACGCCAATTCAACAGCTCAAGCGTCTGAGCGAGCATCTCGGCGGCAAGGTCGAGCTGTATGCCAAGCGCGAGGACTGCAATAGCGGCCTCGCGTTCGGCGGCAACAAGACCCGCAAGCTCGAATATCTGATCCCCGACGCGCTCGCGCAGGGCTGCGACACGCTCGTGTCGATCGGCGGCATCCAGTCGAACCAGACGCGCCAGGTCGCGGCGGTTGCCGCGCATCTCGGCCTGAAGTGCGTGCTCGTGCAGGAGAACTGGGTCAACTACTCGGATGCGGTGTACGACCGCGTCGGCAACATTCAGATGTCGCGCATGATGGGCGCCGACGTGCGGCTCGTGCCGGACGGCTTCGACATCGGCTTTCGCAAGAGCTGGGAAGACGCGCTCGACAGCGTGCGCGCGGCCGGCGGCAAGCCGTACGCGATTCCGGCCGGCTGCTCGGACCATCCGCTCGGCGGCCTCGGCTTCGTCGGCTTTGCCGAAGAGGTGCGTCAGCAGGAAGCCGAACTAGGCTTCAGGTTCGACTACATCGTCGTGTGCTCGGTGACGGGCAGCACGCAGGCTGGCATGGTCGTCGGTTTCGCCGCCGACGGCCGCGCCGATCGGGTTATCGGCATCGACGCATCGGCGAAACCGGCGCAGACACGCGAGCAGATCACGCGCATCGCGAAGCGGACCGCCGAGAGCGTCGAACTGGGCCGCGACATCACCGCGAAGGACATCGTGCTCGACGAGCGCTACGGCGGCCCGGAATACGGTCTGCCGAACGACGGCACGCTCGAGGCGATCCGTCTGTGCGCGCGGCTCGAAGGCATGCTGACCGATCCGGTGTACGAGGGAAAGTCGATGCACGGCATGATCGACAAGGTGCGTAACGGCGAATTTCCGGCCGGCTCGCGCGTACTTTATGCGCACCTGGGCGGCGTGCCGGCGTTGAGCGCGTATAGCTTTATCTTCCGCAACGGTTGATAGGGTTTAGGGGATTAGCCGACGGGCGTCCGCGGTTCGGTCGCGAGCTTCTTCCTCAGATGCCTGCGCAGAAACTCGACGAATGCCCGGATCGTGACCGAGCTTTGCCGATGCTGCGGATACACGGCATAGACGCCCGTCGCCGCCGGCAGGAACGCTTCGAGCACGGGCACGAGTTGTCCGCTTGCGAGCGCATCGGCGACGATGAAATCCGGCAGCCGAACGATTCCAAGTCCCGCGACGGCCGCATCGCGAATCAGATCGCCGTTATTGGCGCGTAACGGCCCGCGCACCTCGACGCTCTTCACCACGCCCTCGACGCTGAAGTCCCAGCTCACCGCGCCGCCGTGGCCGTACAGCAGACATTCGTGGTTCGCGAGATCGCCAGGCACGGCCGGGCTGCCACGCCGGCGCAGATAACCGGGGCTGCAGCACGCCACCATCTTCACATCGATCAGCTTTTGCGCGATCAGCGACGAATCCGCCAGCGTGCCGATACGGATCGCCATATCGAAGCCTTCGCCGACCACATCGACGGCGCGGTCGCTCAGTTCCATGTCGAAGCGCACGTCGCGATGCTCGCGCAGAAACGCCGCGACGAGCGGCGACAGATGCATCATGCCGAACGACATCGGCGCGCTCACGCGTAGCAGCCCGCGCGGCCCGGCGCGGCGCAGCGACATGGCCTGCTCGGCGTCCTCGACCTCGCCGAGGATGCGCTTCGCGCGCTCGTAGAACTCCTGACCCAGATCGGTCACCGCCAGCTTGCGCGTGTTGCGGATCAGCAGTTGCACACCGAGTGCTTCCTCGAGCGCCATCACACGGCGGCTCACGAACTGTTTCGACAGCGACAGCCGGTTGGCCGCGGCGGGTGAAATTGTGGGCGTCGACGGTCGCGACGAAGATGCGCATGTCATCGAGTTGCATCGTATTGTCCACTCCAATGCGACAGTGTTTCCGGTTTTATCATGATTATAGCCATCCGGATTGACCTACACTGTCGTTCATGGATCGCAGCCAAACATCTGGCCCGGATCGCACGACAAAACTCAAGGAGAAAGAGCATGCTCGAAATCAGACACGCCAACCAACGTGGCCGCGCGGAACATGGCTGGCTCAGCTCGCGTCATACGTTTTCGTTCGCGAACTATCACGATCCGAAGCAGAACGGCTTCTCCGACCTGCTCGTGATCAACGACGACCGTGTGGCGCCGGCGCAGGGCTTCGGCAAGCATCCCCATCGCGACATGGAGATCCTTTCGTACGTGCTCGAAGGCGCGCTCGAACACAAGGACACGATGGACACGGGCTCGGTGATCGTGCCGGGCGACATCCAGTTGATGAGCGCGGGCACCGGTGTGGCGCACAGCGAATACAACCATTCGAAGAGCGAACCGGTGCACTTCCTGCAGATCTGGATCGCGCCGGCCCAGCAAGGCACGAAGCCGCGCTATCAGCAACAGCACTTCGGCGCGGCCGACAAGCGCGGTGTGCTGCGGCTCGTGCTGTCGCCGGACGGTGCGAACGGTTCGCTGCAGTTGCAACAGGATGCGCGCGTGTATGCCGGTCTGTTCGACGGTGAGGAAACCGCGCGGCTCGAACTCGCGAAGGACCGCTATGCATATGTTCAGGTGGCGCGCGGCAGCGTCACGGTGAATGGCGTCGAGCTTGGCGAGGGTGACGGCGCGCGGGTGCGGGGTGAAGAAGCGCTGACGTTCACGCAGGGCCGCGATGCGGAAGTGCTCGTTTTCGACCTGCGTAATATCGAAACCTCGGCGTTGTGGGCATAAGCGCTCCGCTTGCGCCGCTATTGACTCAACCTGAACGCGGCTCGCTGGACGACGATTTCCAGCGAGCTTCATCCCTCCACCCTATCGGGAAAAATCATGCGCTACACACTGTTTGAAAACCAGAAAGACGTCGTCGTTCTCGTCGCTCGAATCCTGCTGATGGTGCTGTTCGTGATGTTCGGCTGGTCGAAGCTGACCGGCTTTGCCGGCACCGTCGCTTATATGACGTCGACCGGCGCGCCCGTGCCGGCGTTCTCGGCTGTTATCGCGGTGGTGATGGAGCTTGTGGTGGGCGTCGCGCTGTTAGTGGGATTTTTCACGCGACCGCTGGCGCTGCTGCTTGCGGTGTATACGCTCGGCACCGCGATCATCGGCCATCACTACTGGAACATGACGGGCGCGATGCAGTACGACAATATGATCCATTTCTACAAGAACATCGGCATCATCGGCGGGTTGCTGCTGTTGTGCGTGACCGGCCCCGGCAAGTATTCGTTCGACCGGCGGTGATACCGATTCCCGTGCTTTAAGGAAAAAGGCCCGCACGAATGCGGGCCTTTGTTGCATGCGCAAACTGAAACGGCGGCCCGCGGGCCGCCGTTTGCCTCTCTGAGCTACCGAATCAAACCGCTGCTTCGGCTTCCGCTTCCGCTTCGCTGACCGCCGCGACTTCTTCGCTGTTGCGGATCAGGTGATCGAATGCGGACAGCGATGCCTTCGCACCCTCGCCCATCGCGATCACGATCTGCTTGAACGGCACCGTGGTCACGTCGCCGGCGGCGAACACGCCCGGCACCGACGTCGCGCCGCGCGCATCGACGACGATCTCGCCATGCTTCGACAGCTCGACCGTGCCCTTCAGCCATTCGGTGTTCGGCACGAGACCGATCTGCACGAACACGCCTTCGAGTTCGACGTTCTTCACTTCTCCCGAAGCGAGGTCCTTGTAGACCAGACCGTTGACCTTCTTGCCGTCGCCGGTGATTTCCGTGGTCTGCGCCTGCGTGAGCACCGTCACGTTCGGCAGGCTGCGCAGCTTGCGTTGCAGCACCTCGTCGGCACGCAGCGTCGCACCGAATTCGAGCAGCGTCGCTTCGCGCACGAGACCCGCGAGGTCGATCGCGGCCTCGACGCCCGAGTTGCCGCCGCCGATCACCGCGACGCGCTTGCCCTTGAACAAGGGGCCATCGCAGTGCGGGCAGTACGCGACGCCATGATTGCGATACTCGCGCTCGCCCGGCACGTTGATTTCGCGCCAGCGCGCACCGGTCGCGAGGATGATCGTCTTCGCCTTCAGCACCGCGCCGTTGGCCAGACGTACTTCGATGATGCGCCCCGGAATCAGCGCTTCGGCGCGCTGCACGTCCATGATGTCGACGTCATAGGTCTTCACGTGCTGTTCGAGCGCGGTCGCGAACTTCGGTCCTTCGGTTTCGGTCACGGAGACGAAGTTCTCGATCGCCAGCGTGTCGAGCACCTGGCCACCGAAACGCTCGGCCACGACACCGGTCGCAATGCCCTTGCGCGCCGAGTAGATCGCCGCCGCCGCGCCCGCCGGGCCGCCGCCGACGATCAGCGTGTCGAACACCGGCTTGTTCTCCAGTTGCTTCGCGGCGCGCGCACCGGCGTTGGTATCGAGCTTCGCGAGGATTTCCTTCACGCCGCTGCGGCCCTGGCCGAAGGTTTCGCCGTTCAGGAACATCGTCGGTACCGCCATGATCTGGCGCGCGTCGACTTCGTTCTGGAACAGCGCGCCGTCGATCGCGACGTGACGGATGCGCGGATTGATCAACGCCATCACGTTCAGCGCCTGCACGACTTCCGGGCAGTTCTGGCACGACAGCGAGAAATACGTTTCGAATTGATAGTCGCCGTCGAGGCTGCGGATCTGTTCGATCACCGCATCGTCGAGTTTGACCGGGTGGCCGCCGACCTGCAGCAGTGCGAGGACGAGCGACGTGAATTCATGCCCCATCGGAATGCCGGCGAAACGGATGCCGGTTTCCTTGCCCGCTTCGCCAATCGAGAACGACGGCTTGCGTTCGTCGTCGCCGCGACGCTCGATCACCGTGACGCGCTCCGACAAGGTCGCGATGTCGTTCAGCAGGGCCAGCAGCTCCTGGGACTTCGCGCTGTCATCGATCGACGCGACGAGCTCGATAGGCTTGCTAACTTTTTCGAGGTACGACTTCAGTTGAGTCTTGAGATTGACGTCGAGCATGGCGTTGCGATTCCGTGACGAGGGGTGTGGGTGTCCCGGCGCCGCACGCATCCGGATAGGACGTGTTGGGCCCGGGGACGCACGAAGCGCCGTATCAGGCGATTCGCGCGGTGAAGCGCCGGGAAGATCCCGGCAGATGCAGACTGCGGGTGCAGCGTGAGTTGCGCGGACCTTAGATCTTGCCGATCAGGTCGAGCGACGGGGTCAGCGTTTGCGCGCCCGGCGTCCACTTGGCGGGGCACACTTCGCCCGGGTGCTTGGCGATGTACTGAGCGGCCTGAACCTTGCGCAGCAGTTCGCCAGCGTCACGGCCGATGCCGTTGTCGTGGATTTCGCACAGCTTGATCTCGCCTTCCGGGTTGATCACGAACGTGCCACGCAGCGCGAGGCCTTCTTCTTCGATCAGCACGTCGAAGTTGCGCGAGATAGCGAGCGTCGGGTCAGCCAGCATCGGGTACTTGATCTTGCGGATCGTATCCGACGTGTCGTGCCAGGCCTTGTGCGTGAAGTGCGTATCGGTCGACACGCTGTAGATTTCCACGCCCAGCTTCTTGAAATCTTCATAACGATCGGCCAGGTCACCGAGTTCGGTCGGGCACACGAACGTGAAGTCGGCCGGGTAGAACACGAAAACCGACCACTTGCCCTTCAGGCTTTCTTCAGTGACGGTCTGGAAATCGCCGTTGTGAAAAGCCTGTGCTTTGAACGGTTTGACTTGACTGTTGATGATCGGCATTTGCTAAATCCTCTCTTTGAGGGGGTTGGAAAGTGGAGCCAGTATGTCAGACTGCGCTTAATAGGTAAAGTGGATTGTGTTAATGAGTTCGATAGTCCCACACTATTCATGTCGTCGGTTGAAACTATCGGACGATTTGCCGGGCGTTTCAGCCCTTCAGAAGCCGCCACAGCGTGGTTCTGCCGATGCCGAGCGCTCGGCTCGCGGCGGCGCGATTGCCGCCCGATTGTTCGAGAGCGCGCAGCGCAGCCTCACGGCTGGGGGTAGCGCGGGGCGCCGTACTGCCGGGCGCAGGGCCCGGAGGCGCCTGTGTGATCTGCTCGACCTCGACCGCCCTGATCCGGAAGAACTCGGGAAACACGGCCTGCCGGTCTGGCAAGGCGTCGGCAGTCAAGTTCCCAGACATCTCGTTGATTGGCTCACCGATATAAATCGCCGCGCGGGCCAGGAGATTTTCCAGTTCACGGACGTTACCGGGCCACGCGTAATCCGCAAAAAGCGGGGCGAGAAACACGAGCACCCGCTCGAGCCCCGCCGCCGACAAGCCGTACTGCAGCGCGCCGCGCTCCAGCAGATGCCGCGCCAGCGGCGCGATGTCGGCACGGCGTTCGCGCAGCGGCGGCAATTTTATCTGAAGCAGATTTAATCTGAAATACAGGTCCGCGCGAAACGCGCCCTCCTCGACGAGCGCGTGCAGATCGCGGTGCGTCGCGGCGATCACCCTCACGTCGACCGGCGTCGCGCGGCCGGCGCCGAGCTTCATCACCTCGCGCTCCTGCAGCACGCGCAATAGCCGGCTTTGCAGCGCGGCCGGCATTTCGCCGATCTCATCGAGAAAAATAGTGCCGGTGTGCGCGATTTCAAACAACCCCGGCTTGCCGCCGCGCCGCGCACCCGTGAACGCCCCTTCCTCGTGTCCGAACAGTTCGCTTTCGATCAGCCCCTCGGGCACCGCCGCGCAGTTGAACGCGACGAACGGATTGCCGCGCCGCCGGCTCGCGTTGTGGATGCCCTGTGCGACCAGTTCCTTGCCGGTGCCGCTTTCGCCGCTCAGGAGCACGGTCGCGTCGTGCGCGGCGCCGGCGCGCGCGAGCCGGCGCACGCGCTCGAGCGCCGCCGAAGCGCCGATCAGATCGTCGAGCCGGTGCCGCGCGACCAGATGCCTCGGCCGCTGGCTGGTGCGCAGGGAACGGTCGATCCGCTGCGCAACGAGCGCGTCCTGCGCCGTCACGACGAAACCGGCGCGTGCGCCCTGCTCGACGATCGGCACACAGCCGACGATCAGTGCGCGGCCGCCGATCTGTTCGATGCGTTCGTCGACCGGCTGGTCGGCGGCGCGCGTCTCGCGCAGCAGCGGCGCGAGCGCGCGCGCGACTCGTGCGGGGGTGTCCTCGTCGTCGTTTGGGACCGCCTGCGCGGCGCCTAGACCGAGCAGTTCGAGCATTGCCGGGTTGACGGCTTCGAGCTGGGCGGCTTCGTCGAACGCGGCGACGCCGTCGCGCAGATGCGCGACGATCGTGTTCAGGCGCACCCGCTTCGATTCCTTCTGGCGGCTCACCCGCGCCAGTTCGACCGAGCGCTCGAACGCTTCCTCGACCGCGGCAAGCGAATACAGGAACACGCTTTCCATGCCGGCCTCCTGCGCCAGATCGCAGGCCATGCCAGCGCCGACCACCACGCGGCAGCCCTGCACGGCGAGTTCATCGACTGCGAGCCGCACTTCGTCGAGCGACCGATACGCGCGCTGCCGCAGATCGACGTTCAAGAGCGGGCTCAGGTCGGCCAGCTCCTGCGCGATTGCTTCGTGCAGCACGAGCCCGATGCGCGCCTGCGGCCATGTGGCGGTCGCGCGCGTGATCGCGCTCAACACGTCGAAGCCATTCACCTTGACCATTACCACCGGCACGCTGAGGTTCTCGCGCAGGTATGCGCCGTTCGAGCCGGCGGACAGTACGACGTCGACCGAACCTGCGTCCACGTAAGCCTGCAGCGCGGCGACGGCCGCGCCGTAGCCCTCCCGCACCGAGAAGAACTTCGCCCGGCCCGCGTAGCGCGGCGCCACCGCCTCGCAAAGCGACTGCAGTCGGCTGATACTGACGAGTGCGACACCGGGCCGCCCGGCATCGACGGCGGAGCCAGGATTCGCGACAAATGGGGTGAACGTGGACACGCGGCTCTCCTTGATTGAAACGTTCCTCGAAACGTTTCATGAAACGTTTCACCGATTGTGCCATGAACGTCCAGGCAGGAGGTCATATCGCGCAAACCCTTGTTCCAGCGGCACGACCGGCGAACTGCCGTTCAATGCCGTTCAATGGCACGCTTCCTGCAGAATGTCGGCCGCGTTCCCTTACCGATTTCCCTTCTGGAGACCTGCATCATGACCACCACTTCCGCCACCCGCCGCGCCGCGTTCCGCGCCAAGGTCAATCAGCGTCAGGGCCTGCTCGTGCCCGGCGCGTTCAACGCGATGAGCGCGCGCGTGATCGAGGACGCCGGCTTCGAGGCGGTCTACATCACCGGCGCGGGCGTCACCAACATGTCGCTCGGTCTACCCGACCTGGGCTTCATCGGCCTTGCCGAAGTCGCAGAGCACACCGCGCGCATCCGCGACGCGGTCGCGCTGCCGCTGATCGTCGATGCCGACACCGGCTTCGGCAACGCGCTGAACGTGCGCCAGACCGTGCGCGTGCTCGAGCGCAGCGGCGCCGACGTGATCCAGTTCGAAGATCAGGTGATGCCGAAAAAATGCGGCCACTTCTCGGGCAAGGAAGTCGTCGCGGCGAGCGAGATGGTCGGCAAGATCCGCGCGGCTGTCGACGCGCGCGAAGACGCGAACCTGCAGATCATGGCGCGCACGGACGCGGCCGCGGTCCACGGCATCGAGGACGCGATCGAGCGCGGTCATCGCTTCATCGAGGCGGGCGCCGACATCCTGTTCATCGAGGCGACCGAATCGCTCGCCGACATCGAGCGTCTGCCGGGGCTGTTCAATGTGCCGCAGCTGATCAACATCGTGATCGGCGGCAAGACGCCGGTGCAGTCGCGCGACGCGCTCGCGAAGCTCGGCTACGGCATCGTGCTGTACGCGAATGCGGCGCTGCAGGGCGCGGTGCTCGGCATGCAGCGCGCGCTCGGCACGTTGCAAAGCAACGGCCGCCTCGACGAGGACGCGGCGATCGTCGCGCCGTTCAGCGAGCGCCAGCGGCTCGTCAACAAGCCGCTGTATGACCGGCTGGACAAGGAGTACGCGGGGAAGGACTGACGCTCGGGCGGCGGCGCGGCGGTGCGACGCGCTGCATGCCTGCGCGATATGGGACCCTTTATTGCGTTAGGATTCAGGGCTGGCAATCAGGCAAGCTGATGTTCGCGGCGCCGGCCTCGTCCGCGGGGCCGTTCTCCCGGCTGCCGGCAGAAGCACGAAAACGCAAACGAAAGGTAGTCGCAAGCACCATGAAGTCAAACTCTTCACGCGCCCCGCGCGGGCTCGTCAATTGTCTTTCAGCGCGCACGCGCGCAGCACGGGAGCTCGCCCGATGAGCTGCAGCGGCACCCGCACCGCGCACGTCGGCTGGCTGCCGTACATCGTCGCGGCTACCTTCTTCATGGAGTACCTCGACACCACGGTGATCGCCACCGCGCTGCCGCAGATGGCGCGTTCGTTCGGCGTCGGCCCGAACAGCCTGAGTCTCGGCATGACCGCCTACATGCTCGCGCTCGCGATCTTCATCCCGGCGAGCGGCTGGGTCGCCGACCGCTGCGGCGCGCGCACTGTGTTCGTCAGCGCGATCGGCGTGTTCACGGTCGCGTCGGTGCTGTGCGGACTGTCGCAGAACGTGCCCGAGTTCACGGCCGCGCGGCTGCTGCAAGGCATCGGCGGCGCGATGATGGTGCCGGTCGGCCGTCTCATCGTGGTCCGCAGCACCGAGAAAGCTCGCATGATGCAGGCGATCTCGACGATCACATGGCCGGCCATCGCGGCGCCGGTGGTCGGCCCGCCGATCGGCGGCTTCATCACGACCTACGCGTCGTGGCGCTGGATCTTCCTGCTGAACGTGCCGTTCGGCCTCGCGGCGATTGCCATCGCGCTCGCCATCGTGCCGAACCTGCGCGGCACCGAACGCAAGCCGCTCGACGTCGTCGGCCTGCTGCTGAGCGGCGTCGCGCTGACCGCGATTCTGTACGGCGCGGAACTCGCGAGCCAGCCGGCCACCAATCCGTGGCTCGCGGTCTCGATCGTGGCGGGCGGCCTGCTGGTCGGCGCGCTCGCGTTCCAGCATGCGAAGCGTCATTCGTATCCGCTCGTCGACGTATCGACGCTGAAGGTGCCGACGTTTTCCGTGACGGTCATCACCGGTTCGTTCACGCGCATTGGCATCGGCGCGGTGCCCTATCTGATGCCGCTGCTGTTCCAGGTCGGTTTCGGGCTGTCGGCGTTCCGCTCGGGGCTGCTGCTGCTCGCGAGCGCGCTCGGCAATCTCGGCATGAAGGCGCTGACCACGCGCATCCTGCAGCGCTATGGCTTCCGGATGGTGTCGATCGTCGACGTGGCGGTGGCCGGCATTTTCATCATCGCGTGCGGACTGCTGACGCCGGACGTGCCGCTCGTGTTCGTGCTGATCGTCGTGTTCGTGTACGGCGTCGCGCGCTCGATGCAGTTCTCGACGCTCGCGACGCTCGCCTATGCCGACATCCCGCAGCCGCAGATGAGCGCGGCGAGTACGCTGTGGAGCGCGGCCGCGCAGATGACGATCGGTCTCGGCATCGCGTTCGGCGCGGTGTCGCTGCGCGTCGCGGCGCTGTTCAACGGCGAGACGACCGGCCACGTGTTCACGCTCGACGATTTCCGCCTCGCGTTCCTGTTCGCGGGCGTGCTGACGCTGCTGTCCGTGCTTGGATATATGCGGCTCGCCCGCAATGCCGGGCAGAGTATCGGTGGGGGTTCGCGCGGCGGCGAAACTCCGGCGAAGAGCTAGGGTCTGTTCACGCTAATAACGGGCTTGCGAACGTGCCTTTGCGCGCGTAGTGCAAGGAGAGAGGAGCGCCGTTTGGCCGAGCCAAACAAGCGACGACCGACGCCGCAATACGGGCGGAAAGGCACGTTCCCCTGTTTTAAAAAACCTTCAAGGGGCTGGCCGCCAGAAGGGCCCGTTATTAGCGTGAACAGACCCTATGGGACGCGCAAGCGCAGCGCGATCAAAAGGAGACGTGCCGTGCAAGCAGGCGAACTGACGATTTTCAGCCGCATCGACGATCTCGACCTCGACCTCGTCTACACATTCCTGTCGCAGGAAACGCCGTGGGCGCGAGGCATGCCACGCGCGACCTTCAAGCGCGCCGTCGCCGGGTCGCTGTGCTTCGGCGGGTTTGTCGACGGCAAGCAGATGGCGTTCGCGCGCCTCGTCACCGACGAGGCGACCTTCGCCTACCTATGCGACGTGTTCGTGCTGCCCGCGTATCGCGGCCAGGGCTATGCGTCGGCGTTGATGAAACATATCTTTGCGAGCCCTTCGCTCGTCACGCTGCGCAGAATCATGTTGGTCACGACCGACGCGCATCACGTCTATGCGCCGCATGGGTTCACGTCGCTCGAGAACCCCGAGCGGTATATGGAGCTGCATCGACCGGATGTTTACAAAGTGGCCGAATAGGCCCCGCCTCGGCACGCCTCCCACTGATGTGACCCAGCCTCAGCCGTACGCGCGCTCGCGCATCCACTTCGTCATGATCCACTTATCGCCGGCAAGCACCGGCGCGCCGCCGTGCAGAGTCGACGGATCGAGCTGGCGCTGGCCATTCATGTAGCAGAAATACACCGCGCCGCCCGCACGCACCTAGTCGCGCGTCAACTGCCCGCGATAGTGCAGCAGCCCTCGGCGCGCCTGCTGCCGGAGCATCCGCTGCACGAACGGCGACCAGCCGAACAGCGTGCCGCGCACGCCCATCGCCTGGCGCATCCACAGCCACAAATCGAAGCGGTCGCGATGCTCGACGATGAGCCCATCGCGGAACACGAAACGCGCCTCGATCCGGTTCACGACGTCGCGCCCCGTCTGGACGAAACGGTAGCGCGCCACCCACTGCGCGCGGCCGGTATGGTCGTCCGCCTCGATGTCGCTGAAGCTCAGCGTGAAGTCTTGCGCATGCTTGACGAGCATGCGCCACATGTCGCGCGCTTCGTCGCCGACCAGCTCGCCGAAAGCGGGGTCGCTGAAGACGACGTCGTCGGCATAACAGGCGACCATGGTCTCGGCGTCGCGTTGCTGGAAGGCGGTGTAGAAACGTTCGATCAGCTCGGTGTTGGGATGGCTCATTGATGTCGTATGGTGTATTGCGGGAGCGCGTCATGCACGCGCAGCGTCGCGCCGCGCTCCGGAAAAACAGCCCGCGCGCGGTAGGCGGCGGGGATGGCGCACACGATATCGGAAAACGGCGTGAAACGGGGGCCGGCGCGAGCCGACGACGGCTTTTACCCTCCCGATACCGCTCCCTTGAAGCGCACCACCTCCGCCCGCCCGGCGAGCTTCCACACTACCGCCGCCACCGACGCCGCGACGAGCGCCGCTACCCCCAGCGCCGCCGCAAAACCCGCGGCGAAGGCACCTTCGAAGTCGCGCGGCGCGGGCGCTTCTCACTTCGGCTCGGGCCGCGTCCGGGTACGCTCGCGGCCGTGCTCGCCTGCGTGTCGCTCGGCGGTTATGTGTGTCGGTCGTGCCGCATACGCTCGCCGATTGCATCGCGCTGCCGGGCGTCGTCTACCGTGACATCGCCGGTCGGGCGATTGGGTCCAAAATCGCGCTCGCGTTTCGTCGGCACGAGCGAGCGCCAGCCGTCAAGGCGTTCCTGCGCTTCGCGCGCGATGGTAAACATTCACGCTGACGGCAGCGTCGCTACGTTGACCGGGGTCGGCGTCCTGTCGGATATTGCGGTAGGTCTGCACTTCATGCAGCACTGGGCGCTGACGACCCACCCGCTCGTTACCATGCCGATGCGTCAGAAAGCTGGATCAACCTTCGTCCGCATAGGCGCGGCCTCGAATCTCGGCCAGCGACGTATCGACCAGCAAGCGGCCCGCATCGAACACCGTCTCGAGCGCTTCGTCCCACTCGCCCTCCACCGTGCTCCCGTCCCACGCGATCGGCAACGTGACCGTCCGGTACTCGCCGGTGCGGCGATGGCGCAGCAAGGTGAGCCGGCCCTTCATCGAGCGCTTGGCGTGATCCGTGACTGGATCCTTCGACACATCGTGCCACGTGTCGCCTAGCCGGATCGCCGAGCACTTCATCGCGAAGCGCTGCGTATCGCGGTTGATCTGCTGCAACAGCGCACCGCCCATACCGAACACGATGTTGTCGGTGGCGAAGCCGGCCTCGTCCATCGCGGCGAGGATCGCGACGATCGAATCCGGGTTCACGCCGTCACCCTGAATCACGCGCACATGGTCGAGCACGCGCCGCCCCTTGCTGTTGGTCTGCGACCCGAACGAAGCCTCCAGCGAGCGCAGCGTGTGCAGGACGATCGTGCACGGATCGCCGGAGTCCGGGCGAATCACGAGCATGCCGCCGGAATCGAGCACGGCCTGCTTCAGCTCGCCGCCCCATGCGTTCAGCGCGGCGAACAGGTCGTAAGAGTCGGACACCACCGAAACGATCGCGCCCGGCTTGCCGAAGCGGGCGATCATGTTGCGATACGCGTCGACTTCGCGCTCGCGGCCCCACGACGTGATCGTGCTGTGCTCGGCCGCCGGCACCGAGAACGCGGCCATGCGGTCGCGGTAGTAGTGATTCGCCGCAACCACGCCGAGCACCGTATCCGAGCCCATGAAGCTGACGAGATGTGCCGCGCCGCCGATCGCCGCCGACTCCGCGCTCGACACGCCGCGCGCGCCGAAATCGTGCAGCTTGAACGGTAGCTGCGAGAGATCGTCGCTGCTTTTCAGCAGATACGCGCGGATCGTCTGGCGCAGATGCCAGCTTTGCGTCGCGACCGTGATCGGATACCACACGCGCATCAGCATCGTCTCCAGATACGACGTGAGCCAGAACACCTGCGGATCGTCGCATTCGACGGTGACGAGCACGTTGTGCGTGGGCACGACCGAGCCTTCGGGCGCCGCGCGAATCCGCACCGGCAGATGGCCGCCGTATCGCTGCACGACGTAGCGCCAGCCCGCCTCGTTGAACGGCTCGCCGTGCGCGCTGAAGAAGGTCCGCGCCTGGTCGATCATCGCGCCGGTAACCGGCCGGCACAGGTACTCCTTCAGCAGCATCTGCAAGCCGAAGAACAGCGTGCGGCCGTAACGTCCGCCGCGCGATTCGATGTACGAGAACATCGCCGTCGCGTCGGGCGGATATTGCAGATAGTGCGATGCCTTGTACGAATCCGTATTCAGAATCGGATTGGAGAGGATCGACGCGAGGTCGCTGAAACCCTGCGCGTTTTGCATGGACGGTGCTGCGCTCACGTGATTTTCTCGCTGGAGTGACCGGACGGCGCGAGCCTGCCCGACGCTTTCGAAACTCTGAGGCCGCGGCTCTACGCCTACAGACTATGCCGGGGATGACCCTGTATCTCACCTTACTACGGTATGCGCGATAGCGCTCGTCGTCGGACTGCAGCTTCTCTTCGCGCAGGATGAGTCTGGCCCGCAGCGCCAACTCCAGCCGCAGACAATCATCCTCCGGATCTCGAGGTTCACCAGTAGAAGACCGGGCTAGAGCAGCGAGTAGACGTCGTCCTAGCCCCCCGGCTTCAATTGCGGCGGCAGATTCGGCCACGTCGCGAGCAACCTGCCGAGCATGCTCCTGCGGCGCTCCGCACTCGCGGGCCACAGCATGTTCGCGAGCAGCACGATACCTTGCGCGAGCCCGCTGTCGCGCGCGCACGCGACGAGCGGCACGCCGCGGCTGAGCGCATCGTTGACGTGCTGATCGTCGCGCGGCAGTTGATGCGCGACCCTCGCGCCGAGCGTGCGTTCGAGCATCGGCAGATTGATCTGCGCGTCCTTGTCGTACTGGTTGACGACGACCCGCACCTTGCTGGACGGATGCCCCAGTTCGCGAAAGATATCGAGCATGCGGCGCGCGCCATGCAGGTACAGCGGGTTCTGCCGCACCACCATGCAGATCGCGTCGCTATGCGCGAGCGCGCGGATCGTCGACGGATTCAGGCTCGGGCCGACGTCGATCAGCACCGCGTCGTAGCGCTCGCGCACCAGCGTCAGAATCCGGTCCAGCTGAGCGGGCAGCAGTTCGGCGGCCTTCAACGGATCGCCGGCGCCGGCGAGCAGATCCAGGTTCGGGCACACGTGCATCGCGCACGCGTCGAACAGCGCCGGGTCGAGTTGCTCGTTGCGCGAGCACAGATCGACGAGCGTCATGGGCGGGGGGCGATTCGCCATCAGCAGGCTCGCGTCGGCGAATTGCTGGCTCAGGTCGATCAGCAGCACGCGCCGCTCACGCCGCGCGGCGAGCGCGCACGCGAGGTTGACCGCGATCAGCGTGGTGCCGCTACCGCCCTTGCTCGACGCCAGGGTGACCACGCGCGCGTGGCGCCGCTCGGGCTCGCGGCGCCGCGCTTCGATCTGCGCAAACGCATCGACGACGGCCTGACGATCGAGCGGCCACGACAGCACCTGGCGCACGCCGACGCGCAGCGCCGCGCCGATCAGCGCGGTGGACGGCGCCGGCGTCACCAGCATGCAATGGAGCGTCGGCGCGCAGGCGAGCGTTTCCTCGATGCCGTCTAGTCCGCGGACGCTCAGATTGGCGTCGTCGACGATCAGCAGGTCGGCGCCGCGGACCACGCGCGCGTGCATCGGCAGTTGCCGGGCCGGGCCGAACGCGGTGCGCAGCCGGTAACGCACGCCGCTCTCTTCGAGCCGCACGACGATTCGCTGCGCGTTTTCGATGCTCGCGGCAATCAGGAAGATGTCGATCATGGCAGCTCTGCGGCGCTTGGCGCGTCATGCGCGGGCTTTTATTCCAGTCGTCTGTTCACGATCGACGACGCAGGCTTCGGCGCGAGTTCCTTACCGCGACGCTCCCCCGTGAAAACCATGAGCCGGCAAACGGTGTTATCGAATTCCTGCGCGGTCGCTGCGAGCCGACGAGCGGCAAGCGTCAGACGTCGGTTTCATCGTCGTCGCGCCGCTGCGCCGCGCTGCGTTCAGCGCGCACCGGCATGGCGTACAGCGCGTCGCGCAGCAGGTCGCGGCGGATCTCGGCTTGCGCTCGGCGCTCGAGCGCCTCGGCGACGACGAGCGTCAGCAGATCGACCGACGAGCCCGCCGCCTGCGCGAAAAAGCGCGCGCGCGATGCCGCGACATACCGCCGGTAAGTGCTTCTGGTTCCTCCCGAAGCGGCCGGCCTGCGAATCAGTTGTGGTTTCATGTCAGCCCCCGATGTCGAGCAGATTTGCGCCAGGTCACGCCGTCTGGTCTCAGCGCCCCGGCCGTTGGGCCAGGTCGCCGTGCCCGTGCCAACCCACGGACACGGCCCCTGGTTCACCTCGTACATTCGTCTCTCTGTGGAGACTAGCGTCTCTCCCCGCTTCATCGCGCCGGCCGATCCTGATCCGGCGCTGCCCCTTCCCTTTGCGGCGCGTCGCTCGCGAACGTTGCCAGCGCGTTGCCTGTCGTTATCGCCACCCTTTTCGCGTCGTGAGGACAAAAAGTCGAAAAGGAAAAACGGCGAAGTCGTTGCCCTTTTTCGTCCGGTTTTGAATGGCCGCCAAACCGGTCCGCCACTCACCCGTTTGCTAACGTATTTAGAAGGCCCCGCCGCGCTCCCGCAAACACCTGATGGCTTCCCCGACCATGTCTGCGAGTGACTTTTTTACCGCCGGTCTTTTTTAATCCGGTTTTCCCCGTACCGTCGACCTGGCGGCAAAACATTTTTCTGTGCAGATCTTATTGCAATGGTTATGCCAACACGCATTCGAATTTGTAAGGCACCCGCCAAAGCTTCACTCTGGCGAGAAATCGGTTTGCTTTTGACGCAGTGCGAACCGGCCCGATTTTTGGCGTGGCGCGCATTGATTCGTTTCTGACACGCCAAAATCGCTGCACGCTGGCCGCAAAGCGCGCCTCCCGCTCCGTCTCGCCAGCCTGCTGACAGGCCGCGGGGCCGGCCGCACGCGGCTTCGCCGCTCCTTCCGACTGGCAAAGCGCCCCACCCGGCGCGGCAAAGCGCATTCGACTCGCGCTGTCCAATCTGTCGCAACTGTGAAACACGACTGCTCGCGCTCCGTCCGTTTTAGTCACGCCTTAATACCAGGACAATTGCTACGCAATGTGCGATTGCGCGCATAACCGGCCTTGACCGCTTATTCATTAGTGATCCGTGTTAATCCGAAAATCCAACCCGCATTCTTCATCCATGTTTCTTTGTCTGGCGCTTTCAGGCGCTTTCGCTTATCGTTAGGCCATGCGCCAATCAGAGCGCTTCTATCAGGTCAACGAGGCAAGCCACGGTTCAAGTGGTTTTCACGGTTCGGGGAAAAAATCGCCGGGCAGTTTCAGCAATGAACGACAAGGTCGCCGCCATTGCATGAATCGGTCCGCCATGCAGCGCGTTCCGGTTCGCGCCGCGCTTGAAGCGTGTCCCTTGTTCGTGATTGCTGCTGTCGTGAATGCGTCGCAGCCGGAGTGCAGCAACTGGCCGCCTGAATCTCACAACGTCGCACGGCAGTCCTGAGGATCGAACGGGGGGAACCATGACTACGACTTGCACGCCGGCCGATATGGAACGCACGGTTCTGTACGTGGCGAACGCGCCCGACCAGATACTCGTCGAGTTTCTGGCCGCGTCGGGATGGCAAGCCGTGCACGCAAAAAGCACGGCCGTGGCGGAACGCATGATCGAACGCGGCAACATCAAGGTCGGTCTCGTTCAGTTGCCCGAAGATTGCACGTCACAGCAGCTTTCCGCGCTCGCGCTGTGCATGCGCCGCGTCGAAACCAACTGGGTCGCGCAGATCGTGCCGGGCCAGGCCAACAACGAGCTGGTCAGCCGTTTCATCCTCGATTACTGCTTCGACTTCGTCACGCAGCCGTGGCTCAACGAGCGGCTCGTGTTCGCGCTCGGCCACGCGCATGGGCTGTCGAGCCTGCGTCAGCCGCGCGTCGCGCCGGAGCCGTCGCTCGGCCGCCACGGCATGGTCGGGCAATGCGAGCCGATGCAGCAGCTCTACCGGCGCATCGACAAATGCGGCGTGACCGATGCGCCGGTGTTCATCGCGGGCGAATCGGGCACCGGCAAGGAGCTGACCGCTCGTGCTATTCACGACCGCTCGCCGCGCGCGGGCCGCACGTTCGTCGCGATCAATTGCGCGGCGATTCCGCCGAGCCTGTTGCAGGCCGAACTGTTCGGCCACGAGCGCGGCGCTTTTACCGGCGCGGTGCAACGCAAGCTCGGCCGGATCGAGAGCGCGCATGAAGGCACGCTGTTTCTCGACGAAATCGGCGACATGCCGCACGAATGCCAGGCGGTGCTGCTGCGCTTCCTGCAGGAAGGCACGATCGAGCGGCTTGGCGGCAACGGTCCGATCAGCGTCGACGTGCGTGTGATCTCGGCCACCCACGTCGATCTGGAGCGCGCCGTCGAAGACGGGCGTTTCCGTTCCGACCTCTATCACCGGCTGTGCGTGCTGCGCCTCGTCGAGCCGCCATTGCGCGAGCGCGGCGGCGACATCAAGCTACTCGCCAATTACGCGCTCAGCATGTACAAGCAGGACGGCGCGCGTAAGCTGCGCGGCCTGTCGAGCGACGCGATCGTCGCGATGTCGAACTATCCGTGGCCCGGCAACGTGCGCGAGCTGATCAACTGCGTGCGCCGCGCGGTCGTGATGAGCGAGGGCCGCTTCATCACCGCGAGCGACCTCGGCCTGCCCGAAGCTGACAATGGCCCGGCGGTCACGCTGGCGGAAATCCGCAGCAAGGCCGAAAAGGATGCGATCGAGAACGCGCTGCTGCGGCACGGCTACAAGCTGTCCGATGCGGCGGCCGAACTCGGCATTTCGCGCGCGACGCTGTACCGGCTGATGCACGCGAACCGGCTGCATCAGGAGCCGGCCGGACGCGGCGCGAGCAGCGGCCCCCATGCCGATGACGAAGCAGAGCGGCAGACCTCTTCAGTGGCATAAGCGCGGATTTAAGCGTTTTTTGTAGTGAACGCTTAGCAGCGCACGGTCAGGGCGATTGAGCATTCCCGACTTTCCGCGCTCTGCCCGCACGTAGCGTGGTCGTCGAGAACATCCTCGCGCCGCCGCCAGCATTGCCACCCGGCAAGCGGCCTCCTACCTCCTGCGCCGCCCCGCCCACGGGGCTTTCCGGGCAAGCTTTCTGCTGCCTTCGACAGGCCTGCCGGCCATCATCGGCTATCCTGTCGGGTCAACGCCCCGCCCGACGGGCGCCGCTCTCGCGGCGCTTTCGCCCGTCCGGCGGGCCTGCGCCGCAGGAACTTCAGCGCCCCGCCCCGTGTCGGTCCCGGGTCACCCCGCTGAGACAGCCCATGTTCCGGCACAATCGTCCGCACTTGCTTCATCCCGCTTTACACCCTATGCAAAAATTTCTGCGTATCTATTTTTTCATTTTTCTGCTCGCAGGCGCGGCGCCCGTCTTCGCCGCCGCGCCTGAGCCTGCCCATCCCACGCCCGCGACACCCGCTTCCGCCGCCGTCACGCTGACACCTCAGCAGGCCCGCGACGCGCTCGCTGTCCTGAACGACCCCAAACGCCGCGCGCAAGTCGCCGATACGCTGCAAGCGATCGCCGCGGCCGGCGCGTTGAGCGCGCCGCCCGCATCCGCGCCGGCGGCGGCGTCGGCGCCGGCCGCCGCAAGCGGCGCAGCCGCGCTCGTGCCGGACGCGTTCAAATCCAATGGCCTCGCCTCGCAACTCGCGCGCGAGGGCGCGCATTACGCCGGCCATCTCGCGACCTCGCTGCGCGGCTCGATCGCCGCGCTGCTCGACGTCGCGTCGGTGCGCGCATGGTGGAACTGGCAGTTCGCCAATCCGCACGCGCGCGCGGTGCTGTTCGAGGTGCTGTGGTCGCTGCTGGCCGCGCTGATCCCCGCTCTGGTGCTCGAATGGCTGACGCGGCGGCTGCTGCGGCGCGTCTATCGGGTGATCGCCGCGCGCCGCGAAGCCGCGCTGCAGGATGACAACGACAACTCACCGCCGCCCGCGCACGCCGCCGGCGCCGCGCCGGCCGGTCATCCGCCGACCAGCACGCCGCCGCTGCCCCCGCTGTCATCAGCGCTGTCAGTGCTCGAAGCGGAGGCGCAAGCCGTCACGACTGGCCCGGCCGCGCCGTACGCGACGCCATCCGCCAAAGGCCGCGCCATCGAAGCCGAAGGCAAGCGCAACGCGACGCACCACTGGACGCTGCTGCAACGTCTGCCGCGCGCGTTGCTGATCACGCTGGTGCGGCTCGTGCCGATCGCGGTGTTCCTCGGCGCGGCGAGCGCGCTGATGTCGATCTTCACCGGCAACGGCACGCCGCAGGATCGCGCGCTCGATTCTCTGATCGACGTCTATGTGGTGTGCCGCTGCGTCGTGATCGTCGGCGCATTCTTCCTGCAGCCGAGCGCACCGCGTCTGCGGCTGCTGCGCATGGGCGATGCGTGGGCCGCGTTCGTGCTCGGCTGGATCGTGCGAATCGTCAGCGTGGTCGGCGCAGGCGTCGCGCTAGCCGAAGTCGCGCAGGCGCTTGGCATGAACGACGCCGCGCATCTCGCGCTGCTGAAAGTGGTCGCACTCGCCGGTCACGTGATGATCTCGATCCTCGTGCTGCACTGCGCGAAACCGGTCGCCAACAGGATCCGCAATCGCTTCGCCGCTCACGAGTCGTTGGAGATGTTCGGCAACGCGTTCGCGGACGCGTGGGCCGTGGTGACCGTGGTCATCGTGATGGGCCTGTGGTTCGTGTGGGCTTTCGACGTACGGAACGGCTATCACGCGCTCGTGAATATCGGCGGCATGACGCTCGCGATACTGATCGGCGCGCGGCTCGTGTCGATCGTGATCTTCGGCGCGCTCGCGCGCATCTTCAATGTGCAGGACGATGCGTCACACTCGCTCGTGCATCAGCACGCCTACCGATACTATCCGGCGCTGCGGCGCGTGATCGGCTGGATCATCGGCAGCGTCACCGCGCTGGTGCTGTTGCAGGCGTGGGGCGTCGACGTCGTCGATCTGTTCCGCAGCGGCACGATCGGCCACCGGCTCGCCTCGGCGCTCGCGACGATCGCCGTCGCCGCGATCATCGCGCTGGTGGTGTGGGAGATCGTCAACGTGTCGGCCGAACGTCGCCTCGATAACTGGACGAGCAGCGGCGATCTGGTGCGCGCCGCGCGTCTGCGCACCTTGATGCCGATGCTGCGCACCGCGCTGTTCTGCGTGATCGCGCTCGTCGTCGCGCTGACCGGCCTGAGCCAACTCGGCGTGAACATCGGCCCGCTGCTCGCGGGCGCGAGCATCTTCGGCGTCGCGCTCGGCTTCGGCTCGCAGAAGCTCGTGCAGGACTTCATCACCGGCATCTTTCTGCTGATGGAAAATGCGATGCAGGTCGGCGACTGGGTCACGCTCGCGGGCGTGTCGGGCACCGTCGAATATCTGTCGATTCGCACCGTGCGGCTGCGCGGCGGGGACGGCTCGCTGTTTACGGTGCCGTTCAGTTCGGTGTCGACCGTGAACAACACGAATCGCGGCATCGGCAACGCGGCGGTGCGCGTGAATATCGTGTTCGGCCAGGACGTCGAGCGCGCGATCGAGACGCTGAAGGAAATCGGCGCATCGCTGCGCACGGACGACAACTTCAAGGACGGCATCCTGGCGGACTTCTCGTTCTGGGGCGTCGATGCGGTCGACGGTTCGGCGATCACGCTGGCCGGCCAGATGCAATGCCGCGATACGTCGCGCTGGGGCGTGCAACGCGAATTCAACCGACGCATCCTCGAACGCTTCAGCGAACTCGGCATCGAGATCGCGAATCCGCAGCGTCATCTGCTCACGTGGGACCCGGCGAGCAAGGCCAGGTTCGATACGGGCCTGCCGCGCGAACGCCATGGCGACCGGCCGGACGGCGACGCCGCGGGGGACGGCCACGCTCCGCACAAGGGCGACGCGCCGCTCGACGACCAGATCCCGGTTGATCCGAGCCCGGCCGGCGGCCCTGGTACGCCCGGCAATCCGGGCTCGACCTCGCCGCACGCGTGACGCGTCGCGCGTCGCGCGCGTAAAAAGGTTCGCTAGCGGCGCGGCGCTAGCGAACCTGCCACCAGCGCGGCAACAGGCGCCGCACTTCCGGCCTGCGAAAGCGGTCGTCGATCAGATGCACGACGCCGCGGTCCTCTTCGGTGCGGATCACGCGCCCCGCCGCCTGCACGACTTTCTGCAAACCCGGATACAGGTACATGTAGTCGTAGCCATTGCCGAAGCGCGCATCGAGCGCGCGGCGCATCTGCTCGTTGACGTCGTTGATCTGCGGCAGACCGAGCGTCGCGACGAACGCGCCGATCAGTTGCTGCCCGGTCAGATCGACACCCTCCGAAAACGCGCCGCCGAGCACCGCGAAGCCGATGCCCTGATTCATCGTCCTGAAGCGCGCGAGAAACGCATCGCGCGCGGCTTCGTCCATGCCGGGTTCCTGCGCCCACACCGGCAAGCCGGGATGCCGCTCGCGCAGCAGCGCGACCACGCGTTGCAGATAGTCGAAACTGCTCAGGAACCCGAGATAATTGCCGGGCTGCATGTCGTACTGCTTCGCGATCAGCTCCACGATCGGCGCGAGCGAGCGTTCGCGGTCACGCCAGCGCGTCGACACATGAGCGGCCACGTGCACCTGCAACTGCTCCGCGCGAAACGGTCCCTCGACGTCGAGCCATTGCGTGTCCTCGGCTAGCCCAAGTGTGTCGCGATAGAAATGCTGCGGATTCAGCGTGCCGGAGAACATCACCGTGGTACGCGCGGCCGCATAGCGTGGCGCGAGGAACGGCGCGGGGATCACGTTGCGCACGCAGAGCGTCGCACTGGTTTTGTCGCGCGGCGCGTAGCGGTCGGCGCTCAATGTCACGTCGAACATCGAGTGCTCACCGAACTGCTCGGCGAGCGCCACGAAGTGCATCGCGTCGAAGAAAACGCGCAGCGCATGTTCGTCGATCGACAACGGCGCGTCGGCGAGTTGATCCGTTACCGCGCCGATCAGATTCTGCGCGGCGGACAGCAATTTGCCTGGCACCTCCGCGTACACCTGATAGCTGGACGTCTGCGTGCGCTTCACCGCATTCCACTCGCGCTGCAAGCGTTCGAGCGGCTTCTTCAGCGCCGCCGGCGCGCTCTTGCGCGCGAGCCGGAACGCGCTTTGATCTAGCGACGCGGTATACATGCGCCGCGCGCGTTCGAGCAGATTGTGCGCTTCGTCGACCAGCACGCCGGCGCGCCACTGGTTGACCTGCGTGAGCGCATGCAGCATCGCGCTCCCGTCGTAGTAGTAGTTGTAATCGCCGACGATCACATCGGCCCAGCGCGCGAGCTCCTGCGACAGATAGTACGGACAGATATTCTGCGTGAGCGCAGCCTCGCGCACCGCCGCGCGATCGAGCCGTGGCGTCGCCAACGCGGCGGCGCGCGCCGCATCGAGACGGTCGTAAAAGCCGCGCGCGAGCGGACAGGACTCGCCGTTGCAGGCTTTGTCCGGATGCTCGCAGGCTTTGTCGCGCGCGACGAGTTCGAGCGTTCTGAGCGGCAACGGCGCGCTCCGGTGCAGCGAGTCGATCGCATCGAACGCGAGCGCGCGGCCCGGCGTCTTCGCGGTCAGAAAGAACACGCGATCGAGCCGGTCTTCGCCGCAGGCTTTCAGCAACGGAAAAATCGTCGCCAGCGTCTTACCGATACCGGTCGGCGCCTGCGCCATCAACGGCTTGCCGTCGCGTGCCGCGCGATACACGGCCACCGCGAGCTCGCGCTGCCCGCGCCGAAACCGCCCATACGGAAACTGCAACGCGACGAGCGCCGCGTTGCGCGCGACGCGATGCGCGTCTTCCTGCACGGCCCAATCGAGAAATCGTTCACACTGGTCGACGAAGAAGATTTCGAGTTCGCGCGCGCTGTGCTGCTGCGTCAGCACGGTTTCCTTCTGACTGCCGATATCGAAGTACACGAGCGCGATCGTCAGCTCGCCGAGCCCGCGCGCCCGGCACAGCAGATGCCCATACACGAGTGCCTGCGCCCAATGCAGCACGCGATGATTCGCGGGCATACGCGCGAGATCGCCGCGATACGTCTTCACTTCTTCGAGCCGGTTCGCGATTCCGTCGTAGCCGTCCGCGCGGCCACGCACGGTCAGACTGCGATGCGAGCCCGTCAGCGTGAGTTCGGTTTCGTAGCCGCTCGCGCGACGGCCGGCGACCATCTGATGACCCGCGATGCCTTCGAGCGAAGTCGGCGCGGGCGTGAAGCGCAGATCGAGATCGCCGCGCCGAGCGGTGAATTCGCACATCGCGCGGACGGCCACCACGTAGCTCATACGACGCGCTCCGCTGCGGCTTGCGTCGCGGCGTCCGCTTCGCTCTGCGCCTCTTGCCCGGCCCAGCGCACGTCGAGGACGCGCACCGGCATGCCGTGCTGCGCGCAGTACGCGAGCCAGCGGATCTGGTTGTCCTGCAGACGATCGCCGGGGCCTTTCACCTCGATCAGTTCATAGCGACGCTCGGCCGGCCAGAACCGGATCAGGTCGGGCAAGCCCGAACGATTGCCGCGAATGTCGCGCAGCAAGCGCTCGAAGCACAGCTTCAGATGCGCGGCGGGCAGACAGTCGAGCGCGAGCGCGATCAGCTCGGGCGTCAGCAGTCCCCAGAACACGAACGGCGACTGCATGCCGGCCTTGTCGTGCAGATGCCGCAGAATCGTGTCGCGATAGACGCCGCTATCGAGCTGCGCGAAGCACGCGGCGAACTGCGTGGCGCGACGCGCGTGAAAGTCCGGCGCGTGCAGATCGGCCGGTCCGCGTTGGAACGGATGAAAAAACGCGCCGGGCAACGCCGTGAACACCGGCTCCCAGCACAGCAGGCCGAACAGCGAATTGATCAGCGCGTTCTCGACGTAGTGCACCGGCGCGGCGTCGCTGTTCAAATGATCGCGCACAAGGTACTCGACGGCCACCGGCGTATCAGGCTTCGGCAGCACCAGCGTGCCGCGCTCCACAGGCCTCGCCGCTGCTGCGCGCGGCACCGGCTCGCCGCACTTGCGCCGCAAGCGCGGCAACATCCGGGCGACGCGCTGCGCCTCTTCTTCGCTCTCAGGCGCGGCATCGGCCTGCGAGGCCAGCGCCAGCGCTTCGCCGTGACGCTCGCTGCGCTCGAGCACGCGCATGCGTCGAAGACGCGCGCCGGGCCAAGCGCACGCGTCGTACACCGCGAGCGCGGTGTCCCACTGCCCGCGCCGCTCGCAATCCTGGCCGATCCGGAACAGTAGTTTCGCGCGACGCATTTCGAGCCACGGATTCGCGGTGCCGATCGAGCGGACGGTCGCGATCAGTTCGTGAAGGGTGGGGGTGCCGGTGCCGACCGGTAGCCATTCGAGCGCTTCGCGGCACGCGTGCAGCGCGAGATAAACGTCGACGTCCGCGCGTTGCTGGAACGCGCGCGACCAAGGCCCGAACGCGACCTTCTCGTACTGGAACACGCCAAGATCGGCGAGCACGAACTCCGACCAGTCCTGATGCAGATTGCCGAAGAACATCAGGCGCAAGCGATCGCACAACGGCGCGATCGCGACGTGCAGCACGCGGTCCGTAGAAGCGTCGTGCCAGGCGGCGAGCGGACGTGATGTGCACGCTTGCGCGTCGCCGCTTGCGGTTTCGTAAAACTCGCGCAGCGTTTCGAGCAGATCCGGTTTGCGCAAAGCCTTTGCGCCGGGAATCCGCGCGATCGCGTCCGCGAAGATGTCCAGCAATTGCGCACGCGTGCTGAGCGCAAACAGGTCGTCGAGAGACAGGGCCGGCTCGGTGTCGATCCAGCGATGCACCGTCATCGGCATCGCCGCCTGCAACGGACAGCCGATTTCGTCGTAAGCCAGGCGGCTCGCGCGGAACAGCATGCCTTTGCGCATCAGCATGCGCACCAGCAGCGCCCGCGATGCCTGCGGCAACGTCGCGAAAGTTTCCAGAAAAGCGTGCTCTTCGTCGTCGAGCAGATCGTCGTAACGCGCGGCGAGCCACGCAAGCGCGCGCTCGAAATTCAGCAGGTAGTAAGGGGCTTCAGAGCGGATCTCTGAGCGAGCATCGGTTGCCACGGACTTTGTGCGGGACCTGTATGTTTATACAGTGATGATAGCAAAGTCCGGCGCTGCGACCGCCGCGCATCAGCCCGCGAGCCACACGACCGTCAGCGAGCGCACGCCCTGCGCGCCGCGAATCAGTACGCCCTCGATATCGGCGGTGGCCGAAGGGCCGGTAACGAGCGCCGCGTAACGCGCCCTGCGGAAATCGTCGCGACGATAGACGTCTTGCAGTCCATCGAGCAAGTGCGC
Organism: Paraburkholderia sp. 32; assembly: GCF_050435345.1. Taxonomy (NCBI): domain Bacteria; kingdom Pseudomonadati; phylum Pseudomonadota; class Betaproteobacteria; order Burkholderiales; family Burkholderiaceae; genus Paraburkholderia; species Paraburkholderia sp. 32. Next base: position 2,436,528 of record NZ_JBNDKD010000001.1, on the reverse strand, counting down.
CGGATCGAGCAGCACGACCAGATGCTGGACGATGTAGCCCAATGCATTGACCACATATTCGCGCTCGCTGAACCACACCGAGCCGGTTTCGGCGACGCCAAAGCGCGCACGGACCAAACCGACGTCGACGTCCTGCAGCGATGCGGGGTCCGTATCCGCGCCGACCACGCGCGCGCCCGGCACTTCGGCGCTCGCCGATGCGATCGATGCCGCCGCGCCAAAACGCTCGCGAATCAGATCGCTGACGTCGCTCACGCTGGCCGCTTCGACGCACGTGCCGCCCATCGTTTGCAACGCCGCCGTGAAGCGCGCCCGCAGATCGCCGCCAACCGCTTCGAACAGCGGCACGTCGGGACGCGGCCGCGCGGCCGGTTGCGCGGCGCGCACCTTGGCGAGAAAAGCCTCACGCGTTGTCATCGCCGCCTCCGCGATTCTTTTTGTACCAGGCATGAAAGGTCATCTTCGGCGCCTCCGGCAATTCGCGCTGCCGGCCCCAGATATTCAGAGGGTTGTACAGCACGAAATTCGGCAGCCGCCGCAACGCGCTGCCCATCGACGACACCGTCGCGCGATACAAGGTCGGACTCGATAGCAGACGTCCCGCCATCTTCAGGACTTCCTGCTTCACGAACGGCACTTCGTGCTGCTCCGCGATCACCGCGCGCCACTTATAGATCTGCTCGTGAATGTTGATCTTCACCGGACACACATTCGTGCAACTGCCATTGAGTGTCGATGCGAACGGCAACGCGCTATAGCGTTTCAGATCGAACGTCGGATTGATGATCGCGCCGATCGGCCCCGAATAGGTGCCGCCATACGACAGGCCGCCGCTGCGCCGATAGACCGGACACGTATTCATGCACGCGCCGCAGCGTATGCATTTGAGCGAGTACCAGAAGTCCTCCATCGCGAGCCGTTCGGAGCGGCCATGATCGACGAGGATGAAATGCATCTCGGTGCCCGGCCGCGGCGCACGAAAATGCGACGTGTACTGCGTGATCGGCGAACCCAATGCGCTGCGCGACAGCATGCGCACGAACACGCCGAGATCCGACACCTTCGGTATCAGCTTCTCGATTCCGATCGATGCGATATGCAGCGGCGGCACGTTCGCCGAAAGATCGGCATTGCCTTCGTTCGTGCAGACGACGACCGTGCCCGTTTCCGCCACCGCGAAATTGCAGCCGGTCATGCCAGCCGTTTTCTGGCGCACGAAATACGGCCGCGTATTCATGCGCTGACTCTCGGCCAGATAGTGGATATCGCTATTCTTCGGATCGGTGCCGATGGTCCGGCCGAACAGCTCGGCCACGTCCGCGCGCAGCTTGTGCACGGCCGGCACGACCATATGACTCGGGTCCTGATGATCGAGCTGCTGGATGCGCTCGCCGAGGTCCGTTTCCATCACGGTAATGCCGCGCGGTTCGAGATACTCGCGCATCCGGCATTCGTCGGTCAGCATCGACTTGCTCTTCACGAGCGTCGTCATGCCGCGCTCGGACATCAGCTTGTGGACGATCGCGTTGTGCTCTTCCGCGCTCGCTGCCCAATGCACGACCACGCCATTGGCCTCGGCCGCCGCCGCGAACTGCTCCAGGTAGTCGGCCAGATGCGACAGCGTGTGTTCCTTGATGCCCGACGCCAGCGAGCGCAACGTTTCCCATTCGGCAATGCCGTGCGCCTGCGCGTCGCGCTTCTCGCGCAGGTCCCACAGACGCTTGTCGTGAAACGCGACATGCTCGGTCTTGCTGATGAAAGAACCCGCGGCTTTGGCGTGATCGATGCGGTGATGGTCGCCGCTCATGCGCGTGCTCCATTGAGAACCTGCGCGATATGAATGAAGCGCGCGTCGGCTTTCATGCGTTCCGCGCAACCCTGCTGGTGCATCAGGCACGACATGTCGCCCGAAACGATGTACTCGGCGCCCGCATTCAGATGGTCGCGCACCTTGTCCTGCCCCATGCGCACCGACACCGCCTCTTCGGTGACCGAGAACGTGCCGCCAAAACCGCAACATTCGTCGGGCCTCGCCGGCTTGACGAACTCGATTCCCTTCACGCCTTCGAGCAACGCGCGCGGCTTCGAAAACGGCGTGCCGGCGATTTCCGACGCCGACGCCTGCTTCAGATGACGCAGCGCGCTGCAACTGGTGTGTAGACCGACACGATGCGGAAATTCGGCCCAAGGAAATTCGCGCGCGCCGATCACGTCGTGCAGAAACTCGACCAGTTCGTAAGCGCCTGCGCGTACTTTCTTCACTTCGTCGGTCTGCTCGAGCGCGCTCAGATGTTCGCGCACGTGATGAATGCAACTCGCGGACGGCCCGACGATGTAGTCGTAACCCGCGAAGTTGCGCGCGAATAGTCGCTCCGTGGCGGCGGCGTCCGCATGCGCGCCACTATTGGCCATCGGCTGGCCGCAGCAGGTCTGCTGCTGCGGATAGTCGACCTCGATGCCGAAACGTTCGAGCAGTTCGAGCGTCGCGATACCGACCTCCGGATAGAACGCGTCGATAAAGCACGGGATAAACAGCGCGACTTTCATAGGCTCTTCAGGAAAAGCGGCGGGAACGATGTCTGTTGACCGGTGTGGTCGGCGATCGCGAGATGAAACGCGGCATCGAGTTCGGCGAGATTCGCGCGATCGCGCGAGAGCGACGCGGCCTTCAACGCCTCGAACGCCGCGCGGATTTTCTTCAGATCGGTGGCGGTTGCGCGCTGCGCGGCATAGACCGACGAAATCGCTTCGAGCCCCTGGCGCAACTCCAGAATGTCGGCACTGGTGCGCGGATTCTGCAGCAACAGTTCGGCAAGCGGCTTCGAGATGATGGGCGCGGTCACGTCGACCACAGTGAAACCGCCGCGCCCCGACGTTTCGATGTAACCGTCCGCCTCCAGTCGGATCAGCGCCTCGCGCAGCGATGGTCGCGACACGCCGAGCTGCGCCGCGAGATCGCGCTCGGCCGGCAGACGGTCGCCGGGCATCAGCGTGCCCTCCGAGATCAGTTGCTTGATCTGGTCGGACACCACGTCGGAAATGCGCTTGCGCGCGAAGGACGGAATCGGGGTGAATGGCATAAGCGGCGAACGATGAAGCCGGTTGACAGAGCGCGCGGCTACTTCACGGTGCGGGAATTATACCGTTCGACACCATGCGACGATTCGCCGACCTCAACGCGGCTGCCCCGTATAAAAGCTCACGAGGTCACGCTTCATCGCGTGCAGCGCGGCATCGTCGAGATACACCATATGGCCGGTCGGATAGTAGGCGATGCGCACGTTCTCGCGCAGCGACCGATCGAGGCCGAGATGCGCGAGCGCATATTCGGTCGCATAGAACGGCGTGGCGAGATCGAAGTAGCCGTTCAGCGATAACACCCGCAACTGCGGATTCTGCCGCATCGCTTCGGCCAGATCGCCGCCCGCGTAGGGCAGCTCCAGCCGTTCGCCCCACCATTCGCGATGTTTCCAGTCCCATTGCTTCAACGCGTCGTCGCTGAACACCACGTAACGGTCGGTTGGCGTGTAGTGCAGGTCGTCCGACAGATGCTGATGAAGCGCCGCATCGAACGCATTCGACACGCTGCTCACCGACGCATCGAAGTCCGGATCCTCCGATGCATCGTCGTAGTTCAGGCCTTCGAAACGCGCATCGTAGCGGCCCACGCTGCGCGACTCGTTGCGCAGCAACTCGTTTCGAAAACGCGACGGATAAAGACGCAGACGGTTACGCTTCACGAACCCCACGTCCAATCCGGTGAAGTACGCGATGCGCGCGGCGATCGCGTCGCGCTGATCGTCGGGCAGCGCATCGCCCTGTTCGAGCGCCTGCGCATAAGGTCCGCGGGCGAACGCGCGTGCTTCGTCGAGAAAGGCCGGCAGGCTCGCGGGCTTCGGCGTGACCTTGTCGTGATACCACGCGATCGCCGCGAAACTCGGCAGATAACTCTCGCTCCTGAAATCGTTGCCGGGCGCGAACGCCGCGGAATTGAGCACCGACGACAGCAGGATCACGCCGTTCAGCGCGATATTGTTCTGCCCCAACTGATAAGCGAGCATCGCGGCGCGCGCGGTGCCATACGATTCGCCGAGCAGGTACTTCGGCGAATTCCAGCGCTGATTCACCGTCAGATAACGGTCGATGAATTGCGCAAACGCACGGACGTCCTGATCGACGCCCCAGAAGTCCTTGCCCGTGCCATGCCCGACCGGTCTCGACAGGCCCGCGCCGACGGCGTCGATGAACACGAGGTCGCTGGTATCGAGCAGGCTATCGGGGTTGTCGTCGAGCGTGTACGGCGCGGGCGGCGTGCTCGCGGGGCTCGCGGTGCGCACGCGTTTCGGGCCGACCGAGCCCATCATCAGGAATACGCTGCCGGCGCCTGGGCCGCCGTTGAACAGAAAGGTGATCGGACGCGTCGCAGGCGTCCTGGTCGGCACCGTGTACGCGACATAGAACACGCTCGCGTTCGGCGCGCCGGTCTTGTCGTGCAGCAACAGATTGCCCGCGCTCGCCGTGTAGTCGAGCTTGCGGCCGTTCAGGCGAAGCGAATGCGTGGTGACGCTGGCGGTTTCGGGCGGCACGGGAATCGCGGGCGTCGAGGCCCTGTCGTTGCGAGGCGTTGCCGTCGCGTCGGCCGAGTCCGGTGCATTCGATGCAGCCTGCGTGTCGCCACGCGCAGCCGTCCGCTTGCGCGGCTCGCCGTTCGGGCGCGCCGTCATCGCGTGCGGCTCGCTCGATTCGCCGACCGGCGACGCGTTCGCCTCCGGCCCCTGGCGTGGTGCGATCGGCGCGAATGCGGCGGCGTCCGTGCTTCCCCCCGTTGCCGTGCTTTCCGAAGTGCTCGACGCATCGGCCTGTTCGGCTGCCATGCACCGTTCGCCGAACGGCACCACACCAGCGACAGAAAGCGTCACCGTCAGCGCGGCGGCCGGTAATCCGGCTGTCCGCAAGCGGCGCAATGAAGAAGAGAAGCGATGGATCATGAAGTTTTCCGCGACGAGTCGAAACGCGCTGGAATCGGGCTAGCCGGGTTCGGGAGCACACCCGGCGCTCGATTCTTGACGCAAGTTTGCGCGGCGTCAACCGTCGGCGTCACCGCACGCCCAACATTACAAAGCGCTTTTTCCTCGACGTGGCGCAGACCTGCGCAGTCATGGCAGAATCGACAGCGCCTTCGTCGCCTTGTCGAGAATACCCAATGGACCAACTGGTACTGGATGCATTCGACGCTGCCGCGCTGATCCCCGGCTTTCGCGCGCCGCAACTGCCGCACGAGCAGCCCGACCCCTCGACCCTCGACGCCGCCGACCACGCGATGCGGCACTGGACTAGCACCGTCAGCGGCCCGCTGGCGCCCGGCTCCGACGTGCACCGGCAGGAAATGTGCCGCATGTTTCGCGAGACCTTCAATCCGTATCGCCCGTCCGTGCTCGCATGGCCGCAGCTCGAAGCCGCGACGCTCAAGCGCATCGTCGATCTGCCGATCTGGGACATCGCCGTGCAAACCGAAGGCAGGGCGCGGCTGCGCATGGCCGCCTACGCGGCCTCGCTCGACAGCCCGGAGCTGCGCGACGCACTTGCGCTGAACGCGTGGGAAGAGAACCGCCATAAGGAAGTGCTGTCGCGCATGGTGCATGCGTATGGCATCGCGCTCGCGAGCGAGCCGTCGTACGTCTATCCGAAAGACACGGAACGGGCTTACCTCGTGACCGGCTATAGCGAATGTATCGACAGCTTCTTCGCGTTCGGCCTGTTCGAGGTGGCGCGGCGCTCGGGCCTGTTCCCGCCGGCACTGACCGAGACATTCGAGCCGGTGATGCAGGAAGAGTGCCGCCATATTCTGCTGTTCGCGAACTGGGTCGCCTGGCATCGCGCGCAGCTTTCATGGTGGCAGCGCATCCGCTTCGAGCTCAAGGTGGCGGGCGTGTGGGCGTTTCTGGTGTGGGAGCGCATTGGGCTCGCACGTGCGATGGATGCTGAGGGCAACGTCCAGGAGCACGATAACAACTTCACGGTAAACGGCGCGCAGTCGGTAACGGATGTCGATATCAGCGTGCCCGAATTGATGCAACTGTGTCTTCAGGAGAATGAGCGGCGATTTGCTGGGTATGACCCACGGCTGTTGCGGCCCGAAACGATGCCTCGGCTGGTGCGCTTCGGCTTGAAATTCGTGCGCAGGAAAAAGTAAGCCGCGCCGAACGCACTGCCCAGCCACCTTCGGCTGGCCGTGGTGCCCACCGACCGGATCTTCGCAATCTACAACCCACCGCCCTCTCGGCCCCGCCCCCCTTCCACGAACCGCGCGATCCTCTCGCACGCCTCGATCAATCGATCCTCGCCCACCACCAGCCCCAACCTCACGAAGCCGTTCGCCGTCTCCCCGAACGCACTCGCGTCGAGCACGGCCACGCCTTGTGCGCGAAACAGCTGCCATGTGAACTCGGTCGTATCGAGCCCGGTCCCGCTGACGTCGACCATCATGAACATGCCCGCTTCGGGCAACAGGCACCGCAAGCCCGGCACACGATGCAAACGCTCGAACACGACGTCGCGCCGCCGCCGGTAGATCTCGCGAATATCGGCGACGATCTCCGCCCTGTTCTCCAAAGCCGTCAACGCGGCCTGCTGGATGAAACCCGGCAGGCCGTACAGCATCGCGAGCGCGAGCCGCGCCATGTGCTCGATCAGCGTCGCGGGCCCGATTGCCCAGCCGACGCGCCACCCCGCCATCGCATGCGACTTCGACAGACTGCCGAGCGTGACCGTGCGCTCCGCCATGCCGGACAGCGACGCAATGCTCACGTGATCGCGTTCGAACGTGAGTTCCGCGTACACCTCGTCGGACAGCACCCACAGGTCGTGCTCGCACGCGAGCCGCGCGATGCGCTCGAGATCGGCGCGCTGCATCACCACGCCGGTCGGGTTGCACGGCGTCGCGAAGAAAATTGCCTTCGTGCGCGGCGTGATCGCCGCTTCGAGCGCGTCGCAGTCGACGTGAAACGCGCGCGCCGGATCGACCGGCACCGCGACGAGCGTCGCACCCGCCGCGCGCACGCAAGCCTCGTAGGTCAGGTACATCGGCTCGGGAACGATCACTTCGTCGCCCGCTTCGAGCAGGCACAGCGACACCGCGAACACGCCGTTTTGCGCGCCGGCGGTCAGCACCACGTTGGTGGCGCTCACGTCGCAGCCCGTCGTGCGCGCGTGCTCGGCGGCAATCGCGGCGCGCAGCGGCTCGCGACCGGCCATCGCCGTATAGTGCGTATCGCCGGCCCGCAACGCATCGATGGCGCGCTCGACGATCGGCGCGGGCGTCGAGAACTCGGGATCGCCAACGCTCAGCACGATCACGTCTTCGCCCCTGGCAGCCGCCTGCTGCGCGACCCGATGAATTTCCCACGCCGACGTGCGCCGCCCTTGCAGTCGCTCGACCAGATTCGAATACTTCATTGCGCTCACCCGTTGTTGTGCGGTCCGTTCCGCCGATCTCTTTCCATTCGACCCGCCAATGTAAAGGCACGCCGGCGAAACGTCCAGATACGAAAAAGGGTCATGCGAGCGGATAACCTCGCATGACCCTGTGCGCAATGTACTGCTGTTTGCATGACTGCTTTGCTTCAAACCCCCGCCAGGTTTTATTTCAAACCCCCGTTAAAACTTCGGCGCGTCAAAGCTGCCGGCGCAGTTCAGCCGGCGGCACCTTCATCAGATGCCGGTATTTCGCCACCGTGCGTCGCGCGACCAGCACGCCCTGATCCGCGAGCATCTTCGCGAGCGTCACGTCCGACAGTGGATCACGCGTATTTTCCGCGGCGATCATCTCCTTGAGCAGCGCGCGCACCGCGGCGGCCGAGCAGGTTCCGCCGCTTTCGGTGCCGAGCTCGCGCGGGAAGAAATGCTTGAACTCGAAGATGCCGCGCGGCGTCGCCATATATTTGTTGCCCGTCGCGCGCGAGATCGTGGATTCGTGCAGACCCAGCTCGTCAGCCACGTCACGCAGCACCATCGGCTTCAGCGCGATCTCGCCGTACAGGAAGAACGCCTTCTGATGCGCGACGATGCATTCGGCAACCCGCTGGATCGTATCGAAGCGCTGTTGCGCGTTGCGGATCAGCCAGCGCGCCTCCTGCAGCTGCTGCGCGAGCGGCGAACGGCTCGCGCCGGCCGACTGCGCGAACAGCTGCGCATACATGCGATGGATTCGCGCCCGCGGCTGCACCGCCGGATTGATCGACACGACCCACTTGTTGCGCACCTGACGCACGATCACGTCGGGCACGACATAGTTGTCCTCGGTGCGGCCGTAGCAATTGCCGGGTTTCGGATCGAGCTTGCGCACCAACGCGCAAGCCACACGCAATTCCTCCGCGCTGCAGCCGATCTGTTTTTGCAACTCGGCCTGCTCGCGGCGCGCGAGCCTTTCCAGATGATGCTCGGCGATCTGCCGCGCGACGTCACGTCCCGGCGTATTGGCGGGTAGCGCATTGATCTGCAGCGCGAGGCATTCCGATAGCGAACGCGCGCCGAGCCCCGGACGATCGAGCGCCTGCACGAGGCGCAACGCCACCAGCAGTTCTTCCTCGGTCAGCGTGGGTTCCAGATCGACGCTATCGGCCAGGTCGGCCAGCGACTGCCGCAGATAGCCGTCGTCGTCGAGCGCCTCGATGATGAAACGGGCCACCGCGCGATCGCGGTCGTCTAGCCGGTACAGGCGCAACGCGTCATGCAACTGTTCGCGCAGCGTGGGTTGCGAGCGAGCCCAATCGGCCGGGTCGCTGCCGTCCGCATCGCCGTTCTGGCGCATCGAGTTGCGCGAACCGTAGTCGCCGGAAAAATCGGCGGGCATGTCGTCCTGGCCCGCGCTTTCGAGCGTATCGCTACCGGCGCCTTCCGCCGGCACTCCGTCCGGCTCGGCGGCGGCAAGCGTATCGACGGCGGGCGGCGCGTTGGCGTCTTCACCTTCGCCTGGCGTCGTGCCGGCGAGCGCGACGTCCTCAGCTTCGGATGAGTCGTATTCGAGGAACGGATTGGTATCGAGCGCCGTGCGCAATTCCTGCTGGAACTCGAGCGCCGACAATTGCAAGAGCCGCACCGACTGCTGAAGACGAGGCGTCAGTGCGAGAGACTGCCTTGTACGAAGTTCGATTGAAGGCATTGGAGTGATCCCGTTCGTTAATAGCCTCAGACTCAACGAGCCGAGTTCACTGACCAACGCAACGTCCGTACCAGATCGCGCAAGACGCTGTTTTGATTGCGCTTTGTTTATTCAGGCGGATGAATTGCCCTGACCGGGCGCGCCGGTTTTTACAAACGGCAGGCAATTTCCGGTCCCTTTCTTCACCTCTCCGTCGACCTCGCGCATGGCCGCGCCGCAGCCCTATTCGTCAGTCGAAACTCCGCGGTGCATGCGGCTTTCGCGAGCGACATGGATTGGCTCGCAGCCGGCAGGCACGATGGTTGCGGAGCGACGGTGTGTGGACGGACACCGCCCTTCGCAAACACCTCGATCGAGCGCGGATGCGAGTACAGCGTCCGGTGTCGAGAAACGGGCCCCTGACGGTACCGTAGCGGCGACGACCCCACGTGTCTCATCAGCGGCTTCGGCCGCGATCGGCCACCGGCCAACAAGACCGCCATTTTCATTACCACCTGATGGAGAGAACCATGAAGACGATCCAGCTTCTGAAGACCGCAGGCAGCATCGCCGTCGTCGCGTTCGCGCTGAACGCGAACGCCCAGACCAGCGCTTCGGCCCCGCCAGCGGCGTCGGAAAGCATCGGCCAGCATATCGACGATGGCACCATCACGACCAAGGTCAAGGCTGATCTGCTTGCCGCCAAGAACGTCAAATCGACGCATATCCACGTGAAGACCCGCAAGGGCGTCGTGTGGCTCACGGGTTCGGTGCCGTCGGCCGACGACAAGTCCGCCGCCGAAGATGTCGTGCAAAGCGTGAAGGGCGTAACCAGCGTGAAGAACCATCTGAAGGTCGCGGCTGACTGATATCCGCGCGATCGGGTCGCACCGATTCGACTGAACAGAACGTAACAGAGCCGGCTGGCAGAGCCGGCTCTTCCTTATTGCACTGACGCGTCGATCAATGCTTCATCGCCGCATACTGGTCGCGCAGATCGCGCACCCGGTCATGCGTTTGCAGCACGCCCTGGTACTGCCGCTCGACGATTGCCCGCACGTCCGCCGGCAAATCCTTCTCCAGCGCGTCGTGATAGCGTTTCTTCGCGACGTCCTCGCCTTTTTCGCACTCGGCAAGAATCGCATGGTCGCTGCGATTCGCTACCGCCGATTTCACGTCGACCCAGCCGCGATGCAGCGCACCGCTCATGCTGCCGCCGGTTTCGGGCTTGCCGCCCAGGGTCTGAACGGCATCCTGCAACTCACGCGCGCCGCGCGAGCAGTCCTCGGCACTCGAACGGAACAGCATCTTCAGCTGGTCGTCGTGCGCATCCTCGGCTGCCTTCATAAAGCCCTTTTCGCCATCCTTCGACGTTTCGACCAGATCATTCAATACGGAAACAACGTTGGTAGCCATTCAATACCTCCAAGGGTTTCGTTCATCGCGGAATCCGCCGCGCGGGCCTTTTTATGTGCCTCGCGATGAAGCGGTTCGACGCGCGGCGGGCTGCATTTGATAGCACGCATCACGCGTGCCCGGCACCTCGCGCGAGCCGATGCGTAGCGAAAGGCAGCTCGAACGATCGCAGCCGCCGCGCGATGCGCGGCAACCGCGGGTGTCGCGCGACGTCGAAACAGCGCGGAAAACGGAAAACGGAAAACGGAAAACGGCCCGATGATCGTCATCGGGCCGTTTTTTGTTGGTATGCCACGTCGCTCATATCACGCGCGCTTCTCCGCGAATTCCTTGATCGGCTCGGGCGTCTTCAGCGGATCGAAATCGGCCCAGCGTCCCTGCTGCCAGCGGCCGGTCGCCTTCTCGATCGACACGCCGCCCGCTTCACGCAGCACACGCGCGGCGTCCAGCTGATTGTCGGGCGACACGTGCACGGCGACGAGCACGCCCGAATCGCGCGACTCCTCGTGATACGGCACGCGATGGTCCGATTTGCCGCGCTCCGTGGTGCGCGACATCGCGCCGACCAGCGAGCCGACATACGCGCCGACGCCGGCCGCGATCAGCGACACCAGCAGCGGCGCGGAAAACACCGCGAAGATCGCCACGCCAATCACCGCGCCAATCACCGCGCCGATCGTCACGCCCATGCCCGCGCCTTTAGGCGCTTCTCGCGCGCCGGGGTCGGTATCGGTGTCGCCGCCGATCGGGAAACGCGCATGCTGGCCGCGCGGATTGACGAAAAACAGCGTGACGTCCTCTTCCACGAAACCCGCATCGAACAGTTTTTGCGCCGCGCTTTCCGCAGCGGGAAAAGTCGTGAAGCGTGCTGCGACGATGAGTGACATACGGCCTCCTTATCGTTGATTGCCGCTCGCGGACGATCCTGTCGCCGGTGGCGCGAGTCGGAAGCAGCGCGCCCAGTCAATGCGACACGCAGCGGCGCTACGCCGCGGCGCCGCGATCCGGTTCCATGCCTTCCACTCTGAACAGTCCGCTATGCAACACTACGCCTTCTCCGTCGTTCTGGTCGAGCGCTTCCGCGCAGACCGAGCGGATGCGCTGACGGCCTCTGTCGAAAGCGGCCATCAACGCCGCTTCAAGCGCGGACTCCGCGCCGAAATGATCTTCCAGAGCCTCGGCAGTGATCGCGCAAACCACTGGCTCGCCATCGACGCGCGCAAGAAAGCGCACGGTCAGATTGGCGCCGTCGAAGGCCGCTTCGTCATCGGGGAAAGTGATCTGCATCAGAGAGTCCTCATAAGCAGGCCGTGGCAGGATCGCGTTCATGACGAGCCCTTCAATTTGCCGGCCAGTTGCTCCGCCATCTCGAGGTGATGCTTGATGGTTGGCAGCGCTTGCGCGGCCGCGGCCTTCAGTTGCGAGTCGGTGCCGCTCTCGCTTTGCTGCTGGAACAGGTCGACCGCGCGCTGATGCGCTTCCACGCCGACCTGCTCGACATAGGCCTGATCGAACTCGGTGCCCTTCAACGTCTGCAGTTTGCCGACCAGCGCGGAATCCGCGGACGGCGTCGGCTTGAAGCCCTTCTTAGCGACCAGCCCGGCCATTGCGTGCGACAGCTTCGTGTGGTCGGCGATCATCTGTTGAGCGAACTTCCTGACATGCGGATCGTTGGAGTTCTTCAGCGCGACCTTGCCAGCGGCGATTTCAGTGGCGTCCGACTTCGACGCTTCGAGCACGAACTGCTGATCCGCGGGTGACAGCGTCGTGCCGCCGGTCGGCGCTGCGCTCGCGGGCGCATCGCTCGCCTGCGCGCAGGCCGTGTCGATCGATGCCGCGCTCACGCCCAACACGGCCAGCGCGGCAGTCAACACTTGTAGGGAATACCGGAATTTCATGCATTTTCTCCCTGTCGAATCACCGATGCGCAGGCTCCGAAGCCAACGCGCCGCCCGCGATCAAGCCGCCTTGCGCTTCGTCAGTTGCGCGATCAGCGCCTTGTTGAACGCGGGAAGGTCGTCGGGTTTGCGGCTCGAAATAAGATTGCCGTCCTCGACCACTTCCTGATCGACCCACGTGCCGCCCGCGTTGCGAATATCGTCCTGCAGGCTAGGCCAGCTCGTCACCCTGCGCCCCTTGACGATCCCCGCCGATACCGGCAGCCACGTGCCGTGACAGATCACCGCGATCGGCTTCTTCGCGTTGTCGACCGCTTTGACGAACGCCTGCGCCTGCGGCAGCAGTCGCAGCGCGTCGCCGTTCACGACGCCGCCCGGCAACACCAGCGCGTCATAGTCGTCGGGACTGGCCTTGTCGAAGGTCGCATCGACGTCGACGGTATCGCCCTTGTCGACGTGTTTGAAGCCCTGGATCTTGCCCGGCTTCGCCGAGATCACATGGACCGTCGCGCCCTCCTCGGTGAGCGCGCGTTTCGGCTCCATGAGTTCTGCCTGCTCGAAACCATCTACGGCGAGTACCGCTACCTTGTAGCCATTCAGTGCATCAGTCATGCGTGCTCTCCTTCATGCGGCGCCGCGCTCATGCACTTGCCCGTGAGGCATGTGCATAGGTCTGCGCCTTCGCTAAGCGTGGTTACGCAAAACACGTGCCTGGTTGAGGCAGTGTTCAGGGGGCTGACATTACGTTGGCGATGCACCGACGCTGCGGTTGCGCCGTTCAGCTCGAGCCGCCGCGTGCGCAAAAGCGCCGTGGTCAGACGTCGGTTTCGTCTTCGTCGGAGCGTTCCGCGCCCGGCGGCACTTGCGGATCGACGACGTGGTCGGTGTCGATATCGCGGTCCATCTCCAACGTCGAATCGCCATCGGCCGACGCGCGCTCGCCCGTACCTGAGCGATCGGTATCGCTGCCGAGTGCGGCGTCGCCGGCTTCGAGCGCGTGATTGTCGAGCTCCGTATCGACGTCGAAATCGTGACGCCTCGCGCCCGCCACGTCGCTGCCGCTATCGGACGAGTCGCTGGGACCCAGCGCGCCCGTCGTGCCGGACGTTTGCTTGACGGTCTGCTGCGGCTCTTCATCGGGGTTGAGTGTGCTGCTCATGAAAGCTCCTTTCCGGTTGGTCACGTCGACTTTTCCGCAAGGACCGTTCCGCCTCAGCGCGCTGGTCACCTACCAGTGGCATCGCCCTTGCTTCCCGCCGATCACACGGCACACATCGCACCTACTCGGCGAACCGGTTCGAACCGGGTTTGAAACTTCTACCTGCAACAATGGCTACCGCGACTCATTCCACGACGACGTCACGCAGCCCGACCACCACGAACGGCAACACCGCACCCCAACCGATGCCGCCGGGACTGCGCCACGCCGACGACACGAGGCCCGGCTACACACGCAAGCGCGAGCGGAACGGCTTCATCTATTTCGACGTCGACGGCAAGCGCATCGTCGATGAGGACGAGATTCAACGCATCAATTCGCTCGCGATTCCACCCGCGTACGAAAACGTGTGGATCTGCCCCGATCCGCGCGGTCATCTGCAGGCGACCGGCCGCGACGCGCGCGGCCGCAAGCAGTACCGCTATCACCCCCGCTGGCGCGAAACGCGCGACGCCGACAAGTACGAACGGATGGCCGAGTTCGGCCGCGCATTGCCCAAAATCCGCGCGCGCGTGGCGCGTGATCTGAAGCTGCCCGGCATGCCGCTCGACAAGGTCGTCGCGGCCATCGTGCAGTTGCTCGACACGACGCTGATCCGCATCGGCAGCGCAGAATACGCGCGCGATAACCACTCGTACGGATTGACGACGCTGGGCAAGAAGCACGTGAAGATCAGGGCCGGTCAATTGCGCTTCCAGTTTCGCGGCAAGAGCGGCATCGAGCACGACGTGACAGTGGACAATCCGAACATCAAGCGCATCGTGCGACGTTGCGCGGAGCTGCCCGGTCACGACCTGTTCCAGTATCTCGACGAAGACGGCACGCGCCACAGCGTCGGCTCGACGGATATCAACGACTACCTGCGCCGCGTAAGCGGCGCGGACTTCACCGCCAAGGACTACCGCACGTGGGCCGGCAGCGTGTACGCGCTCGCGGCATCGCGCCGCTTGATGTGCAGCAGCGCGGCCGAAGCGCGTCGTCATATCGTCGCGATCGTGAAAGAAGTGGCGACGCTGCTACGCAATACGCCCGCCGTCTGCCGGCGCTGTTATATCCACCCAGCGATCATCAGCGCGTTCGAGGCCGACGAGTTGCAGAGCCTCGCGCCAAGCCAATCGCGCCGCGGACTCAAGGTAGATGAAGTGGCCTTTGCGGTGCTGCTCGCGCAGGCGGAAAAGCGTGCGGCGAAACTCGCGCGCGCATCCGGTGCCAAAGGACGCAAGACGCGGGAGTCGTCGGTCGACGACAGTATCAACGGTTCGTTGACGAGTCTGCTAAAAAAGTCGCGCGTGGTGCGCAAGAAAGCCACCGCCGCGAAAGACCAAAGCGCCGCGGCACATTTGCGAGCCACGGCACGCGTGCGTACGCGGCGCGCTGCGCGGGAAATGGCCTCCGAACCGGAACCGCCGGCCCAGTGACGGGCTCAGCGCTGAATCGACCCCGGCTCAAACGTCTTCCTCGAACGCCGCCATCACGAGCCAAACGTCGCGTTCGCCGTCGCGTATCTCCGCCGCCAGCGCATCGGCATTGCGCGAGGTCCCCGCCACAGCTGTTCGCCTGATAATGAATTTTCTTAGTCACGATTTTCTCCCTCGATGGGGAGCGCGATATCGCCCGCGCGTTACGATGAACGCACAGGTGCCTGGCCGCGCCCGCATCGATCCAGCGTTACTGTCCCTTCGTATCGCTGCTGGCATTGGCGCCGGGCGTGTTCGTCGTATCGGTCATCGGCTTGTTTGCCTTCGACTTCTTGTGATGATGTTTCATCGACGAAGTCGATCCCATGGTGCTGCCCGTGACATTCGACGCGGGCTCGTTGCCCGCCGTCGGCGCCGCGGTCGCCGCGCCATGCGCGTTGCCGCCGCCGGTGCCGCTATTGCCGTTACCGCCGCCCGCCTGCGCGAACGCGGCGCCCGACGCGACGGCGCCCGACGCGACCATACATGCCGCGAACAGCCATGCCTTCGGATACTTGCTCATCTGGGTTCTCCCTGAAGTAAAAGGACGGGTGCGATCCTTCGGTTCCCTGCTGCCATCACTGAGAATCGAGCAAGGCCTATGCCGCGCGATGCAGTCGTCGCATGCGCGCATCGCGCTTTGCTGATCAGCGCTGGCGTCGGCACTGACGAAATAATTGCAAACGCGCTCGCATCCTTTACGCACGCGGTGCCTCGTCGCGCGGATGCGCCGCGCGCCACGGCGTAACGGCGCCGCATGGCTAGATGGAACGGCCGTTGCTAAATGCCTCGGTACATTCACCCCTTCAAAAAGGAGCCCATCATGGTGATGCAGACCCAGACACAAGGTGCGAACATCGTCGGTAAAGGCGCCGCGACCGCGGAAGGCCCAGGTCCGGATGTTATGGCAGCGGCTACGCTCGACGGCAACAAGGTTATCAGCAGCGACGGCGAGCACATCGGCAAGATCAAGGACATCATGCTCGACGTGCGTTCGGGCCGCGTCGCGTATGCGGTGCTGTCGAGCGGCGGTTTTCTCGGCATCGGCGACAAGCTGCTCGCGATTCCGTGGAGTGCGCTGACACTCGATACGCAGGAAAAATGCTTCGTGCTGAACATGGTGGCCGAGAGCGTGAAGAACGCACCGGGATTTGATAAGGATCACTGGCCATCGATGGCGGATCAGACGTGGGCCACCACCGTGCATCAGTACTACGGCAGCGAACCGTACTGGGGCGACGTCTATACGAGGCGCGACGACCTCGGTGTCGGTGACATTCCCGCGGGTTCGTCGGATGCGCCCGAGGCCGGTGGCGTGAAGCTCTGATCGCCAAATCGACCATTTTCGACGTGTGGCGAGTCCGACATTCCGCTTCAGGAGACAACACAATGGCGACCCGAAAGACCAGCAGCAAATCGAAACGCCCTGTGTCTCGTGGCAAGTCGCGGGACGGCCAGCGCGTCAGCGCCACGCGCAGGCGCATGCCGCACATCGCGCCAAAACCGCGAAGTCGAGCGGCGCATCCGGCGCGAAGAGATGGTCGCATCACGTAATGGAAACGAGCGACGCGATGGACATCCAGAAGGATATTTTCAAAACCGGCAGCGCGGAGTCCATCGCGCAATCGTTGAAGCACTCGTCGACGGCGAGCCGCCGACGCAAGGGCACGCCGTTTCAATCGGCGATGTCGATGCTCAATTTCTACATCAATCGAGCGGGCCGAAACCTGCCGAAGGAGCGGCGCGATACGTTGCAGCGGGCCAAGCGCAAGCTGCGCGAAGCGTTTGGACGAGAGCCGCGGTGAGGTGACCGGATGACGGCGCCATCACGCGGCACGGCGCTTCAGTCGGCTCCAGGCTGAATGCCGAAGGCACTCTGCACGGCCTCGTACCGCGAATTGACGTTCAGTTTTTCGAACACGTTCTTCATGTGCCATTTGACCGTCTCGGGTGCCAGATTCAATGATCGTCCGATTTCCTTGTTGGACAGCCCGCGAGCGACGTAGCCCAGTATTTCGAGTTCTCGCGCGCTCAGTGTGCCCGGCGTTATCTTCGTGTTGGCATAGCTCGACGAAGAAGATGGCGCGTTATCCGCCTCGTCGAAAGCCGACAGCACCGTGCCGATATACGTGGCGTGCCCGGTCGCGATTTCCGATGGCGTGCGGCGAAAGCGTTCCAGTAACGCACGCATCGGTGGCCCCTCGTCCACGAAGCTATTGATCATCCCCATCGCGCCGCCGATCCGCACCGCGTTTCCCAGCGCGGCGAACGCCTGTTCCGAAGCACCGTTCTGCTCATGCGCGAGAGAAAGCAGCAGCGAAACGACGGCCTCGGCATAGCGCCAGCCCAGTGCAACCAGATTGTCGAGTGAGCGCGAGAGAAAACCAACCGCGTCGCCGGCGGCATTTTCAGCGAGCAGAACGCGGGCTTGCAGCACGCAGTAGCTTGCCCACGTTTCCATCGCCGAACCCCGTCGCCCTTCGCACATCATCGGTACGCTCGCGCTCAGTTCGTCGGTGACCTGTCGCGCCTCGACTACCCTACCGTCGGCAAGCAGCTGTCTGACGGTTTCCGCATCGCACGCGAGCTTCAGACGCAGCCATCGACGGGTTATCGCGAGCTGTCGACCGTCCTCGAGAACGGCGAGTGCCGGCCCTTTTTTGCCATCCCGCCACAGCAGGCGCGACGCGGTAAGCATATAGCGCATCAATGCGGCGAGCGGCGAAGTCTCCAGCGCGATGGTCATGCGACCGTCGATCAACTTGCGCGCCTTGGACAGCTCGTTGCACTCGTAGTAAATCGACGCAAGGCAACCGGCTACCGCGGCCGCGCCCGCCGACCACTCTCCTAGCTTGTCTTCGGAGTACCGCATCGCGACCTCCATCACCCGCCTCGCATCGGGAAGTTCGCCGTGTATCAGCGCGGCGATGCCGTACACCGCGTCGCGCAACATATCCGCGCTGTTCGGTTTCCGGCTGAGTCCCACCTGATCGACCCGCGCTCTCCATACGCGGGAGATGTAGGCGAACTGCCCTCTATACATCAAGCCAAAAATCTCCGCGCTTTGCCCGTAATGGCGTACCCACGGTTCCGCAGGCGCCGTCGATGCCTCAACGGCACGCCCGAGTTCCAGCGCATGTTCGCTGTCGTCGTTCACGCAAGCGATCACCGCGTGGATCGCGTTGATCTCCGCCCATGCGACCTCGTCGGCTACCGACCGATCATCACGGGCCATTCGTTCGAACTCGTCGGCAATCTCGCCGATCTCCTTCGACGCGCGCGCGGTCTCAAGCGACATCGCGAGAGCCCAGGCTTTCACCAGACGCAAGCGCAGTCGACCCGCGATCACGTCCGGCGGCAGTTTGCGAATCCAGCCCGGCAGCATGAACGGGTCGCCGCGTTGGAGCATCTCCATCGCACAGTTTTCGGCCCACTGCACCGCCTGCCCGATGTCGCCCGCTGCCAGCGCATGTCGCACGGCTTCGCGCCACAGGCGAGCCCGCGCGAACCACAGGCTGGCCCGGCGATGCAGCAACGGAACCTGTCGTGGCGTCTGACGCATGAGACGGCGGCGAAGCGCATCGCTCAGCAATGCGTGATAGCGATACCAGTTCTGCGTCTCATCGAGCGGCCGGATGAACACGTTATGCCGCTCGAGCCAGTCCAGCTTTTCTCCGCTTTCACCCTCACCGCCCATGACATCGTCGCACAGCGTCGCCGTAAGCCGCTCGAGAATCGACGTGTAAAGCAAAAACGTCAGCATGGGCGGCGGCAAATGCGCAAACACCGTATCGTTCAGGTAGCGATCGATGCCGAAGCGGGAACCGGCGAGATGACTGGCGAGCGCGGCCACGTCATCGATCCGGTTCAGTCCGAGCGAAGCCAGCTGCAAACCGGCCACCCAGCCTTCGGTCGCGCTGTTCAACAACTCGACGCTGTTGCGGTTGAGCAGCGCGTTACCGGTGTGGTCGAAAAACGCCTGAGCATCGTCGAGCGAAAAGCGCAGATCGTCGACATTCACACGCGAAAGTTTGTCGGGCGAGCGCAGCCCGCTCAGCGACAGCGCCGGTTCACCGCGCGCGCCGAGCAGCACGTGCAGGTTGTCGGGCGCGTAGCGCAGCAGGCGCGACACGATCGCGAGAACGGGTTTCGCGCTCAGACGGTCGACGTCGTCGAGCACCAGGAAAACACCGCGGCCGTATGCGGCAATGCCATTGATCAGCACTGAAATGACCGTTCTGACCGGTGTGTGTGCATCGTTATCGAGAAGTTGCTGTGCCTGCCACGCGATCTCCTTCGACGCGCGACAAAGCGCCGCCACCAGATAGGCCCCGAGTTGCTGCGGATCGTCGTCTTCTCCATCGAGACTGAGCCACGCAACGGGACGCTTCTTTCTCGTTTGCGCTTCGCTCCACGCGGCAAGCAAGGTCGTTTTGCCGAAACCCGCGGGCGCGGTCACGAGCGTAATGTGACCCGGACGCCGTTCATCGAGTCGCCGGAGCAATCCCGGCCGTTGCACGCAACCCGCGGGAAGACGCGGCGGCATCATCTTGGTCTGGATCAGCGACACGATCCATTCACGCTCGAAACTATCAGCGGTTGTATTCATGAGTTGTCCTCTCACCGGCTATCCGTGAGAGGCATGGAGGATCGTTGTGAATTTGTTTTCAAGATACGCCGAACCGTGTGACGACTCAATGAGGAGCCGCGCAACGAGGCGCGACCAGCGCAATCCGCTTCAGGTCGCTCATGGTCTCGTGTCGGATCTCTGGCGGAGATCGCTTTGCGCGCCCTGCTCGGACCCGTCGTTCTTCGCGACAGCGTCTTCCGGCTCGGTGCTCGCCGGCGCTTGCGCTTCCGCGCTGCCAGCATCGGCCTCGTCAAGGCGGTAGCCGTGCGTATAGACGGTCGTCAATCGCACGCCGTTGTCCGGATGCAGGGCCAGCTTGCGTCGCAGCCGGTAGATATGCGTGTCGATCGTGCGCGACGTACTATCCAGCTCGCGGCCCCACGCAAGCTTCGCCAGAAGCCGCTTGGAAACGACCCGTCCGACGTTCGCGAAGAAATAGGCCGCCACGTCGAATTCCTTTTCCGTCAACAAGATCGATTCGCCGTGCAGAAAAACACTGCGCTGCGTGACGTCGAATACGTACGGCCCAACCGCGATTGCACTTTCCACCTTGATGCTGCGTCTTGTGCGACGCAACAGCGCGCCTACCCGTGCCCCCAGCTCTTTGGCCCGGAACGGCTTGACGACGTAGTCATCCGCGCCGGCGTCCAGCGCCTGCACGATGTCGACTTCCAGAAGTCGGCTGGTCACGAACAGCACCGCGGGTTCGCGGCCCAGGTGACGGCGTATCCAGTACAGCACCTCGAAACCGCTCATGCCCGGCAATTCCCAGTCGAGCACCACGAGATCGACCTCGTTGGCCTGAAGAAAACTGATTGCGTCCTTGCCCCGCTCGACCTTGTTTATTCGATGCCCGGATTGCCCGATTTCCCTTTCGACCGAATCAGCTTGCGCGGGATCGTCTTCCACCAACAGGATATTCATCTATCACCTTTTTTCTTTCGCCCTGGCGACTTGAAGACCGGCCCGCTCGACAGATGCTGCGAAAGACATTCGCATCTGGAATTCCACTCACACGAGCAAGCAGTTCAAACAGGACGAAAAAGCCAACATAAAAAATCGCATACGGCACCAGGTCGGCGTGAGCGGCCAGCGGCGCCGGCTCCGTATGCGTTGTGAATTTCGAGAAGAAAGATAGAGCCAGTCGCTTTTCAAATCCCCCCCTTTCGGAGGGGGGGATGGTGTTTTCGAAGGGGGGCTCATATTGCACGATCACCCCCCTTATCAGCGATTCGATCTGGCGCGCGAGCATCCGGCCGCGCGTCGGCGGCGGTAATGGATCGGGATCGTCGCGGACATACAGCCGGTTTCCCCGTCGCGCTCGTACCGACGCCGCCCTTGACCTTCAGGTTGGCGGTCACGCGCGCGGAAAAGCCGATTGCAACGGCCGTGTAGCCCTTGTAGTTGCCCGAGCCGATTCCAACCGCGAGGGTCTTGCCGGGGTCGACGTCCGGGATCATCGTCAACGCGGTCGCGCCGGCGATGCCTGAATAGGCCTGGCGCGCCGCCGCGTTCCCCCCCTGCTGAACCGAGTCCAACTGCTGCATGTTGATCGCGTCGGTCGGACTGACGCCCGGCGCGACGTTCGAGATCGTCCGTTCGTGACCGAGCGAGCCGATCGACACCGAGTTCGCGTCGCTGGCGGCGGAGCCCGCACCGAGCGCGACCGAGTTGGGCGCGGCCGCAACCGCATTCGCGCCGAGCGCCGACGAACCCGCGCCGCCGAGCGTGACTTTCGTGTGGGATGGGGTCGTCGTACTGGACCGCGTCGCCGAGGCCGGTGGACAGGGAAGCGAGGCTGCTGTTGGTCGTGATCAGCGCGGTGGGAAGCGACGTTACGTCGCTTTGTGCGTGCTGATGTCAGTTGAGGTCGACGTCGACAACGAAGTCAATTGCCTAAAATTGACGGCATCGGTCGGGCGCACGCCCGCGCCGCGCATCACGACGACCTTGCCCGGTTGCACGCGGCCGTCCTTGATCGCCGCGATCGCATCGTCGGATGTCGATGCCTGCGCCGCTGTCGACGCTGATCGCAACGCGCTGGATCGAGGACGGCACCGCGCAGACGATCCTCGACGCGCAGCGCGCCGAGTTGCGCGCGCGCCAGGAGATCGCGCGCGAACTATTGCCCGCCGAGCATCTGAAGAGCGACCCCGCATGCATGTTCGTGTGGTTGCGCGTGCCGCCGCCGTGGCGCTCGGACGACTTCGCGGCAAACGCGCTCGCGCGCGGGGTCAACACGATGCCCGCATCCGCGTTCGCGGTCGATCGCTCGACGGTCGAGCACGGCGTGCGCATCGACCTCGCTTGCGCCGAGTCGCGCGAGCAGTTGACGCGTGGCCTGCTGATTCTCGCGCACACGCTGCGCGACCGGCCGCGTGCGCTGTTCGGCACGATCTAGCTAGCAGTGGAAGCGTAAAGCGGAGCCGCTAGAATACGGCACCCTCTGCCCAGCCGAGCCGCCTTCATCCGATGACTCCGTCCGACGATTCAAGCCCTTCCTCGCGCACGCACGCCGCCGATGCGCTGTTCGCTTTCCTGAAGACGCTGCCGCTCGGCGACCGCTTGATCGAGGGCGGCTTCATGGCCGTGCAGGCCGTGGCGGGCGCGAGTCTCGCGTTCGGCATCGCTCGCGCGCTGCACACCGAGCAGGCGTTCTGGGCCGCGATCACCGCGATCGCGGTGAGCCAGCATAGTTATATCGACACCCGCAAGCTGTCGCGCGACCAGTTCATCGGTGCGATGGTCGGCGGTATTTGCGGGCTGATCGGCACGCTCGCGGGCGGCGGCCATTTTGCCGCGTACGCGGCGACCGTGGCGGTCGCGATCCTGATCTGCTGGGTCGTCAACGTCGGCAGCGCAGCGCGCCTCGGCGGCATCACCGCGACGATCATGCTGCTGGCGCCAGGCGTCGGCCCGGCGTGGGACAAGGCCTTGCTGCGGCTTGCCGAAGTGACGCTCGGCACGGTCTGCGCGCTCGTGGTCGCGCGACTGATGGCGTCGTTCGAAAAGCGCGCGTTCAGCAAGGGCGGACCGCCCAGATAGAATCGCCCACGCGTTGAGTCTTTAGTCAGTCATCCAGAGCATCGTCCGTTGGCGTGCGGCGCCGGTAACGTCCCGGCGTCACACCGACGCTTTGCGCGAACGCCTTGCCGAACGCCGCCTCCGATTGATAGCCGACCGCCTCGCCGATGTCCGCCGCGCTGCGTTGTGTGCGCAACAGCAGATCGCTGGCGATCGCCATGCGGATCTGCGTCAGAAAATCCATCACGGTCACGCCCGCGCGCTCGTTGAAGTGGCGCGCGTAGGTCGCGCGCGACATCGCCGCGCGCTCGCCGAGTTCAGAGATCGTCCATGCGCGTTCGGGCGCGTCGAGCATGGCCTGCACCGATGCGCCGAGGCGTGCGTCCGTCAGCAACGCGAGCATCCCGGTGCCGTTCGCATTGCGCTCGCCGTGCACGCGCAGTGCCATCGCGAACAGCGCGTGGCTCAAGGCCGTCACGATCGCGAGCGCGCCAGGCTGACGCCGCTCCGCTTCGCCGCGCATCAGAGTGATCACCGCCTGCAACGCATCGAGCGTTTGCGCATCCCCGAGCGATACGTGCAGCGGATCGGGCAGCACATTGAGCAGCAACGCCGATGAACCGGGTGCATAGACGAAGCGGCCGCACAGCAGATCGACGCCGTCATGAATCGCGCTGTCGTTGGGCGCGTGCGCGGCCGTGGCAGTGGTTTCGTGGCCATCGTTGCGCCGCACCGGCAGCATGCCGTCATGCCCGAGCGTCAACGGCAGGCCACCCGCCGAGCGCTTTACGTCGCGCATGCGATGCGCGGGCGCCACGCGGAAACAGCATGAAATCGCCGGCCTGCAATTCGAGCGGCACGCCGGCGGCGGTCTCGATCACACAGCTGCCGTCGAGCACCAGATGAAACGGCGCGACGCCCGCCTCCAGCGGCGCGTGATCGATGTCGAATGCGCCTGATAGCAGGCAGCGAAGATCGAGACTCGCTTGCGGCCGGGCAAGGTCGATCAGGCGACTGAGCGTGTCCATGAGACGAGCGCGCTAAAAGTTGAGTCGAATCAGTATTCAGGATATCGCGGCGCGGCGCAATACTTTGTCCCACGACGCCGGCAACCGCCGGCGCGCAATGGACCAAGGAGCACTGCCATGTTGAACTGGATCGATTACCGCAAGGAACTGTTCGGCCGTATCGGCGAAATGTCAAAGCTCGCGCCCGAAAGCGTGAAGGCGTATCAGGCGATGTCGAGCGCCGGTCAGAAGACCGATCTGCTCGGCGCGAAAACGCGCGAGCTGATTGCGCTCGCGGTAGCGGTCAGCCTGCGCTGTGACGGCTGTATCACGGTCCATACGGCCGAGGCGCTGAAGCACGGCGCGACCCGCGAGGAAATCGCCGAAGCGCTCGGCGTCGCGATGGCGATCAACGCGGGCGCGACGCTGGTGTACTCGGCGCGCACGCTGGACGCGGTCGCCGCGCACACGCAGGGGTAAGCGAGGTTGATGTTTAGACGCAGCGATCGCCAAGTCGTCGTCCGTCCTTACGTGCCGCATCGACCGATCATGTCCGGCGATGCGGCGCGCGGCCCTTGTTGCAGCGATCGATCAAACGCCTACCAGCCTGGTGACCGTTCCTCAGAACTGAATCGTCGTGCGCAAACCGAGAACCGCTTCGTTCTCGATGCGCTGGGACGAATCGTCCGGATGCGGAATTCCGCCGCCCGGCCGCCAGAAGTACTGGAAGTCCGCTTGCAGCATCCACCACGGCGCGACCTGATACTGATAGGTGGCTTCGAGCATCGTCTCCGCGCTGCGCGACGGATAGCCCGGCGTGTACAGCGGCTGCGCGCTCGCAAGATCCTGCGCGTGCGAGCCGATCTTCGCATAGCCGAGTGCGAGCCCGACCACGTCGTTGTCGCGCCCCTTGAACGGCGCCTTGAGCGTCACGCCCGCATTCACGCCGAGATCGACCAGATTCCGATCGCCCGGCGCACCCATGATGCGCGCGAACACACCGAGCGACCGCGGACTGTCGGAGCCCGCGCGCCACACCATCTGATCGGCGACCGCGTAGAAGCTGTAGTTGCCACGATGACTCGTCGGCACGCCGTTGCTCGCCGGATTCGCTAGCGACAGGCCGCTCGTGTCGAAACCCTGATCCGCGAAGTGGTTGCTGTTGTACCAGAAGCCGAGCTTGTAGGTGCCCGGCAGGCCGGCCGGCTTCGGATCGGACGCATTCGCCGACGGCTGGTTGATCGCGTACTGCAGTTCGCCGATCACGAGCACGCCGTTGCCGAGATTGAAGTTCGTGCCGCTCGCGTTGAGCTTTTGCGGATCGCCGACGCCTGGCGCCGGATTGCCGTCGAATACGCCGCCCAACACGGTTACTCCGTTCGCGAACGACGCCCGCGCCCTCACGCCGAGCGACGACAGCGGATAGGCCGGGCCGCCCGCCGGCAGATCGACGGACGGCAGCACTGGCCAACCGAACGTCGCGTTCATGAAGGTGGCCGCGTACTGGCTGACCATGAACTCCTGATCGAGACTCTGCTGACCGATCTTGACGTCGACGTTGCCGAGCGACTGCTGATACCACAGTTCCCACAGACGGGTCACGGCGTCGGCTTCGATGCCGCTCGCGGTTTGCAGCGTTTGCAGATTTCTGGCGGTCAGGCTCGTGCCGTGAATCTGCAGACCGGACACGTTGAAAGTGCCGCCTGGCAATCCAAACGCCTTTTGCGTATCGACGACGAGTCCGAACTCGGTCAAGCCTTGATAAGCACCGCCGCGATTCGTCCCGCCCGAGAGGTTGCCCATGTACTCGCCGGTCTCCTGCAGATTGAAAGTCACACCGTAGTTGCCGAGCCACGGACGCAAACCGCCCATGTCGCCGAGCAGGTTCGGGCGCTCCCACAATCCCGTGGGCGCGGCGACGCTCTGATCGGCGGGCGCCGCATTGTCCGTGGCGCCGGGAGCCGGGGCGGCCGGGGCGGTCGATGGCGCCGCTTGCGTCGGCGCGGCTTCGCCGGGTGTCTGCGCGAACGCGCAAGGAACGAGGCCGAGAGAAAGAACCGCGCTCACGGCGATGGCACCGCCGGAGCTCTGCGGTCTGCGCTTGTAGATATTTTCCATCACGTATCTGGGGTTGAAGTTATAGGCGGATCGCTCCGTTGTTGTTCGCACACGCAGATGGCAAACGTGTGTTCAATTCATTGCCGGCATGCAAGCTCGCGCGAGCCAGCGACGTTACCGTGACGCACTCCGGCGCACAACGAGCGCAATGCGAAAGCGCAACCGCCTCTGCAAGCAGAGGTTGCAGACGACGGTCAGAAAAGAGGAAGCGTGCTACGGAAAACCGGCAGCAAAGGCCGGTCAGAATTGAAGCGCGCTAACCCGAATGGGGCGAGTTAGCGGCGAAGGAGTGAACCTGCGGCGACTATCTCGCGGTTGTGTTGCCGGCGCTGGCCGGCATCGGACTTCCACTGCCTGAACATGCGTCCATGGGTGACTCCTTCGATACGTTGGGGCGAATTGTATTGACGTCGCCCGAAAAAGCGCAAGTAAAAAAACGCATAAAGACAACGTCGGGTTCTCGGGGCCGCACGCAATGATTCTCGAACTCGTTGCGCAAGCCTTCGTCGATAAATGTTGGCTCTGCTTACAGAATCTGGTTGACTCCGGGTTTTTACCGCGTCTAGAATTCGCCCGTCTTCTCAAATGGGGCTGATGCCTTGGACACCTGCAGTAGTCGATCTTCGAACAGTTTCACTGCCTGACCGGCAGAACGTCCGCGCCCCTTCCCCGCGCCGCCGTTCCGCCAGCAGGCAGAACGGTGCGCGCCGTAGCAAATCTTCTTCGTGCACCTCGATCATGAGCGCCATGTGGACGCGGCCTTCGCTCGTCCACACTGGCACGCCCTCGCAAGCCTTCGGGTTTGCGGCCGACGCTCGCCGATACCCGCGCCTGGTCGCGGGTTCTGGCGAGGCCGGTAAAACCACGCTGCGTGCCTGAGCGCAGTTCAACCCGACGAGGAGCCCCATGCCCGACAGTGACAGTTGTTGTTTATGCCCCTTCCCTTCAGCCTTAGAGAAGGAAAGCAGCTAGCAATCTGACGCCGCGCCAAGCGTGCGACGTTGGACCGTCTGCCCGCTTTCCGCTTGCCGCGTCACATACGACGCGCGGAGAAACGTCATGTATTTCGCTCTGCTTTTGCCGCATCTGCCCTATCGCAACGAGTCGCGCGCTCACTACGAGTCGCTTCTGTCGCTCGATCCGGTCCAATCGAATCGGCTTGTCACGCTGTGGCGCCGAATCGGGTCGCTGCTCTCTTAAGTCCTGCCAGGTTTCTGTCACGAATCAACGCCATTATCGAAAGATTGTGGCGTTGCCTCGTCGTGGCCGTTGCTTGCTGAATGTGCCCTTTCATCAACTTGCGATTCGTCATGTTCCAACTCAACAATCCCTCGCGAATCGATGCATGTGTCGCCGCCCTGTACGGCGGCACGACTTCGCTGTGCGCAAATACCCACGGCCCCGGAGGTTACTGATGGAGTTCGGTTTCAACCTGAACCGCACCGCCAATGCATCCGCACGACGGCTGCGTCCAAACGGATGGGACTTCGTCGCGTTCCCGCTGATCATCTGCCTGATCGCGATGGCGTCGATCGGCTTTCACGAGACGCTCGCGCCGATGTCGACGCTAAAGACGCAGGCGATCTCGCTCGATCCGGCCAACCTGCCCGAGTACGCGATGCGCACCACGCTGCGCATGCTCGCGGCGATGGTCGCGTCGCTGATCTTCACGCTGGTCTACGGGACGCTGGCCGCCAAGAGCCGCCGCGCCGGTCTCGTGCTGGTGCCGATTCTCGACATCCTGCAGTCGGTGCCGGTGCTCGGCTACATCTCGTTCACGGTGACGTTCTTCCTCGCGATGTTCCCGGGCCGCGTGCTCGGCGCCGAACTCGCCGCGATCTTCGCGATCTTCACGAGCCAGGCGTGGAACATGACGTTCAGCTTCTATCAGTCGCTGCGCACGGTGCCGCGCGATCTCGACGAAGTCTCGCGCGGCTTTCATCTGACTTCATGGCAGCGCTTCTGGAAACTCGAAGTGCCGTTCTCGATGCCCGGCCTGATCTGGAACATGATGATGTCGATGTCGGGCGGCTGGTTCTTCGTCGTGGCTTCCGAAGCGATCACGGTCGGCAATCATACGGTTACGCTGCCGGGCATCGGCGCCTACCTGGCGCAGGCGATCAGCGACAAGAACCTGCACGCGATCGGCTGGGTCATCCTCGCGATGACGGTCGTGATTCTCGCCTATGACCAGTTGCTGTTCCGTCCGCTCGTCGCGTGGGCCGACAAGTTCCGCATGGAGACCACGACTTCGGGCAACGCGCCGCAGTCCTGGCTGCTCGACACGATGCGGCGCACACGTCTGATTCATCAGTTGCTGACGCCGGCGGGCGTGATGCTCGCGACCACCGCACGCATTCCGTTCCGTGTGCCTTTCGCGAGCGCGCGACGCGCCAGCGGACCGCGCGGCGAGAAATCGACGCGCGTGGGGGACATCGTGTGCGGCGTGCTCGTATTCGTGCTGACGGTCTATGCGATCTATCGCGTCGTCGCCTATGTGCGTGCCGGCGTCACGCTCGACGAGGTCGGTCACGTGTTCGTGCTCGGGCTCATCACACTACTGCGGGTCGCCGTGCTGATCGCGATCTCCTCGGTGATCTGGGTACCGATTGGCGTGTTGATCGGCCTGCGTCCGGCGCTCGCCGAGAAGGTCCAGCCGCTCGCGCAGTTTCTCGCCGCGTTCCCCGCGAACCTGCTGTTCCCGGTGTTCGTGATCGTGATCGTGCGCTTTCATCTGAATCCGGATATCTGGCTGTCGCCGCTGATCGTGCTCGGCACGCAGTGGTACATCCTGTTCAACGTGATCGCGGGCGCGACCGCCTATCCGAACGACTACCGCGAGGCGGCCATCAATTTCCGCATCCGGGGCTGGCAATGGTGGCGCCAGCTGATGCTGCCGGGCGTATTCCCTTACTACGTAACTGGCGCGATCACCGCATCGGGCGGCGCGTGGAACGCGAGCATCGTGTCCGAGTTCGTCCAGTGGGGCGATACCAATGTGGTCGCGCACGGCCTCGGCGCCTATATCGCCGAGACGACCGCCGCGGGCGACTTTCCGAAGATCATCCTTGGCGTCGCCGTGATGTCGCTATTCGTCACGCTATTCAACCGCGCGCTGTGGCGCCCCCTGTATGCCTTTGCCGAAATCAGGCTGCGACTCGACTAGGAGTGAACCCATGCAAAACGTCATTCAAGCCATTCCCGCCGACCGGCTCCAGTCGCCGCCGCCCGTGGGCGCGCAAGTGCTGAACATCGAGCACGTGAGCCGCGGCTTCCATAAAAACCAGAGCGACCTGCTGGTACTCGACGACGTCAATCTGACGCTGCACGAGGGCGAAATCGTCGGACTGCTCGGCCGCTCGGGCTCGGGCAAGTCGACGCTGTTGCGCATCATCGCCGGTCTGATCCGGCCGACGAGCGGCAATGTGACCTACCTGGGCAAGCCGCTCGACGGTCCCGCCGAGGGTGTCGCGATGGTGTTCCAGACCTTCGCGCTGTTTCCGTGGCTGACGGTGCTGCAGAACGTCGAAGCGGGGCTGGAGGCGCTCGGCGTCGGCGTCGAGGAGCGGCGCACGCGCGCGCTCGCCGCGATCGATCTGATCGGCCTCGATGGTTTCGAAAATGCGTATCCGCGCGAACTGTCGGGCGGCATGAGGCAGCGCGTCGGCTTCGCGCGCGCGCTCGTCGTCGATCCGACCATCCTGCTGATGGACGAGCCGTTCTCCGCGCTCGACGTGCTGACCGCCGAAACGCTGCGCACCGACCTGCTCGACCTGTGGAACCAGGACCGCATGCCGATCAAGTCGGTGCTGATCGTCACGCACAACATCGAGGAAGCCGTGTTCATGTGCGATCGCATTCTCGTGCTGTCGTCGAACCCCGGGCGCGTGGTGGCCGAGACCGTAGTGCCGTTCGCGCATCCGCGCAACCGGCTCGACCCGGATTTTCGCGCGCTCGTCGACGAAATCTACGCGAAGATGACCGCGCGCCCCAGCGACACCGCGGCCAAACGCGAACTCGAACCCGGCAGCTGGTTGCCGAACGTGTCGACCAACCTGATGGCCGGTCTGCTCGAAACGCTCGCTGCAGCGCCCTACAACGGCCGCGCCGACATGCCCGAGATCGCGCGCACACTGCAGCTGGAAGTCGACGAACTGTTCCCGATCGCGGAGATGCTGCAGTACCTCGGCTTTGCCGAAGTCAGCGAGGGTGACGTGTTCCTGACGCCACCCGCGCATCGATTCGCCGAGGGCAGCACGCAGGAGCGCAAGATCATGTTCGCCGATCATCTATTGCAGCGCGTGCCGCTCGCCGCGCGAATCAGAAAGGTGCTCAACGAACGGCCCGGACATCGCGCGCCGCGCGTGCGCTTCGAGCAGGAACTCGAGGACCTGCTGTCCGACAGCGCGGCGCAGGAGACACTCGATGCGGTGATCGACTGGGGTCGTTACGCGGAAATCTTCTCGTACAACGACAAGACGGAGACTTTCAGTCTTGCGGACGTCGAGACCTGAGCGAGTGCCGAAACGAAATGGCCGCGGAGAACCTGAGAGCGGTGGATCGTCTTCACGAGTCGGCGGTTTTTCCAGTCGACCGCCTCAGGCCCGCGCGCGAGCATGAAACTCGCGCGGCCCATCGATGAAGATTCGGGCTTCCAGGGCGAACGCGAGTACGCCGTCGCGTTATCGCTGCACGACGTGCCGAACCTCGGCCAGCTGCTGCCGGCGTTGCTCGCCCTGCCGCTCCAGCATCCAGCCGGGGTACTCCGCCGGCAGCGCGCTGACTTCGGCCAGCTTCGCGAGCTCATCGGCGGATAGCGCGACGTTGGTCGCCGCGATGTTGTCGTCGAGCTGCTCGATTTTCTTCGCGCCGACGATGACCGTGCTGACGACACGCTGATGCAGCAGCCACGCCAGCGCGATCTGCGCGACCGAGACGTTTTTCGCTGCAGCGATTTCGCGCATCACGTCGATGCAGTCATACGCGCGCTCGCGATCGACAGGCGGAAAATCGAAGTTCGTGCGACGGCTGCCCGCTTCGGCCTGCTGCTCGCGTCCGTATTTGCCGCTCAGCAAACCACCCGCGAGCGGACTCCACACCATCAGGCCGAGGCCTTCGCTTTGCAGCATCGGCACGAGTTCGCGTTCCAGATCGCGGCCCGCGAGCGTGTAATACGCCTGCAGCGTTTCGAAGCGCGCGGTGCCGAGCCGCTCGGCGATGCCGAGCGCCTTCGCGATCTGCCACGCGGCCCAGTTCGATACGCCGACGTAGCGCACGTGGCCGTGCTGCACGAGCGTATCGAGCGCGCGCACGGTTTCTTCGATCGGCGTGGCCGGATCGAAACCGTGGATCTGATACAGGTCGACGTGATCGAGTTGCAGACGCTTCAGGCTCGCCTTGATGCCGTCGAGGATGTGATAGCGCGACGCGCCGCGCGCGTTTGTGAACTCGCCGGTCTGGCCGAACACCTTGGTCGCGATCACGACCTTGTCGCGCGGTACTTGCAGATTCTTCAGCGCCTGGCCGGTGATCTGCTCGGACAGGCCGCCCGCGTAAACGTCGGCGGTGTCGATGAAATTGATGCCCGCGTCGAGCGCCCGGCCGACCAGCCGCTCCGCGTCGTTCTGCTGCAGATCGCCGATCTGCCGCCAGATGCCTTCGCCACCGCCGAAGGTCATCGTGCCCAAACACAACTCTGAAACAAACACACCGGTACGGCCCAACTGGTTATATCTCATTGTCGACGCTCCATCGTGGGTGCAGGAAGAGTCGTCAAGCGTACTGCAATTGGCGGAGGTTGGTAGGAGTGGCGCACACGCCGCAAAAGACTACGAATTCCAGCAGCGGCGCGACGCCCGATGCGCCGCGCACGAGCGGCGAAAACCTGCGAGACTGACGGCTATTGCGCCGTCAGCGTGGAATGACCCACAACCGCCAAAACGGTCGACATTGCCCGGTACCGACTGGATATCCCCCGCGCCGCCCTCATCTGCACAAGCATGACTTCGGCAAAGACTTCCGCCGCACTCGACGCGGCGCCCCGCTCCCGCAAGGCCCGCTCCACCGCGAGCGCGGCGCGCGCCGCCGCGCCAGCCTTACCGCGAGCCCAGCAGGCGCTCGACAGTTTTCACCCAGCCGTCGCCAACTGGTTCCAGCAAACCTTCGCCGCCCCGACCGACGCACAAGCCGCCGCGTGGCCGCAGATCCGTAGCGGCCGCTCGACGCTGGTCGCCGCGCCGACGGGCTCCGGCAAGACGCTGACCGCGTTCCTGTCCGCGCTGAACGACCTGGTCTCGCAAGGCCTCGCGAACGGCGGCACGCTGCCCGACGAAACGCTGGTCGTCTACGTGTCGCCGCTGAAGGCGCTTTCGAACGACATCCGCCTGAATCTGCAACTGCCGCTGCAAGGCATCGCCGCCGAACTCGACAGGCTCGGCCTGCCGCCGCTCGACATTCGCACCGCGGTGCGCACCGGCGATACCACGCAGCAGGAACGCAACGCGTTGAAAAAGCGCGCGCCGCACATTCTCGTGACGACGCCCGAGTCGCTGTACGTGCTGCTCGGCTCGGATTCTGGCCGCCGCATGCTGGCGACGGTGCGCACGGTGATCGTCGATGAGATTCATGCGCTCGCCGGCAGCAAGCGCGGCAGTCATCTCGCGCTGAGCCTCGAACGGCTCGACGCCCTCTGCGCCCGGCGCCTGCCGCGCATCGGGCTGTCGGCGACGCAAAAGCCGGTCAGCGCGGTCGCGCGGTTTCTGGTCGGCGGCGCGAGCCTCGAGAGCGACATACCGGCCGAGTGCGCGGTGATCGACGTCGGCCACGTCCGCGCGCGCGACCTCGCGCTCGAGATCCCGCCGGTGCCGCTCGAAGCGGTGATGGCCAACGAAGTGTGGGAGCGCGTCTACGACCGGCTCGCCGAACTGGTCGCGCAGCACCGCACGACGCTGATCTTCGTCAACACGCGCCGGATGGCCGAGCGCGCCGCGCGTCATCTGACCGAGCGGCTCGGCAAGGACGCGGTCGCCGCGCATCACGGCAGTCTCGCGAAAGAACATCGTTTCGACGCCGAACAGCGCCTGAAACGCGGCGAACTGCGCGTTCTGATCGCGACCGCGTCGCTCGAACTCGGCATCGATATCGGCGACGTCGACCTCGTCTGCCAGATGGGTTCGCCACGCGCGATCGCGCCGTTCCTGCAACGCGTCGGCCGCTCGGGCCACCACGTCGGCGGCATGCCGAAGGGGCGGCTCTTTCCCGCCTCGCGCGACGACCTGCTCGAATGCGCGGCGCTGCTCGATTGCGTGCGGCGTGGCGAACTCGATGCGTTACGCATCCCGCGCGCGCCGCTCGACGTGCTCGCGCAACAGATCGTCGCGGAAGTGTCGAGCGCCGAGTGGAGCGAGGATGCGCTGTTCGACATGCTGCGGCGCGCAGCGCCGTACGCGGATCTGTCGCGCGAGCAATACGACGCGGTGCTGCGCATGCTCGCCGAGGGCTACACGAGCCGCCACGGTCCGCGCGCCGCGTACGTGCATCGCGATGCGGTAAGCGGCACGCTGCGCGGCCGGCGCGGCGGCAAGCTGGTCGCCGTAACGTCGGGCGGCACGATCCCCGAAAACGCCGATTACGCCGTCGTGCTCGAACCGCAGGCGATCAATATCGGCACCGTCAACGAGGACTTCGCGGTCGAAAGCCTCGCCGGCGACGTGTTCCAGCTCGGCAACGCGTCGTATCGGATTCTGCGAATCGAGAGTGGGCGGGTGCGGGTCGAGGACGCACAAGGGCAACCGCCGAACATTCCGTTCTGGCTCGGCGAGGCGCCGGGGCGCAGCGACGAGCTGTCATTCGCGGTCGCGAGATTGCGGCAGCAGGTCGAGCGTTTGCTGACGGAGGGCGAGCCGGCGTCACAGGCGGTTGCGTCGGTGCCAATCGCCGCGGCGCAATTCGAAGCAGCCGCAACGCCCGCGAAAACCGCGGCAAAGAGAGGACGCAAAGCGAAAGCTGCCGTGGCGCAGAGCGCGACGCAGACCGCAACGGCGTCCGCAACCGCCGCAGCCACGCTGCCCGCGAGCGAAGCCGAACCCACGGCCGCGCGCCTCGACCGCGCCATCGCCTGGCTCGCCGACGAGCTCGCGCTCGACGAGTCCGCCGCGCGCCAGATCGTCGAATACCTGGCGCGTGCGCGCGCCACGCTCGGCGTACTGCCGACGCAGAGCACGCTGGTGATGGAGCGCTTCTTCGACGAATCGGGCGGCACCCAGCTCGTGATCCACTCGCCGTTCGGCAGCCGCGTGAACCGCGCGTGGGGGCTCGCGCTGCGCAAGCGCTTCTGCCGCGGCTTCAACTTCGAGTTGCAGGCCGCCGCCACCGAAGACGCGATCGTGCTGTCGCTGACCGGCAGCCACTCGTTCGTGCTCGACGAGGTCTGGCGCTATCTGCACTCGAACAGCGCCGAACATCTGCTGATCCAGGCACTGCTCGATGCGCCGTTGTTCGGCGTGCGCTGGCGCTGGAACGCGACGACCGCGCTCGGCCTGCCGCGCTACACGGGCGGCCGCAAGACCGCGCCGCAACTGCAGCGCATGCGCAGCGAGGATCTGCTCGCGAGCGTGTTTCCCGAGCAGGCCGCGTGTCTGGAGAACGTCGTCGGCGAACGCGAGGTGCCGCGCCATCCCTTAGTCGACCAAACCATCGACGACTGTCTGCACGACGCGATGGACAGCGAACGCTGGCTCGCGCTGCTGCGCCGCATCGAGCGCGGCGAGTTGCGGCTCGTCGCGCGTGATCTGCCGGCTCCGTCACCGCTCGCCGCCGAAATCCTGACCGCGAAGCCCTACGCGTATCTCGACGACGCGCCGATCGAGGAGCGCCGCACCCAGGCGGTGCTGAACCGCCGCTGGACGGACCCTGAAAGCGCCGACGATCTTGGCGCGCTCGACACCGCCGCGATCGACAGCGTGCGCGACGAGGCGTGGCCGCAGGCGCGCAACGCCGACGAAATGCACGAAGCGCTGACGGGCCTCGCGTGCATCACCGGGGCCGAGGCGCTCGCGCACGAGGATTGGCCGACGCTGCTTGCGGCGTTGGCGAAAGCCGGCCGGGCGACGCGCTTGCCGCTGGCCGCGCAAGCCAACGCGAGCACGGGCAACGACAACGCCAGCGACAGCGCACTGTGGCTGCCCGCCGAACGCCTCACCTGTTTCGAAGCGCTGTACCCCGGCATCGCGCGCAATCGCTACATGCCGCCGCTGAGCGCCCCGAAGGGCTACACCGAGAACTGGAGCGCCGACGACGCGCTCGTCGACGTGTTGCGCGCGCGGCTGACCGGCTTCGGCCCGCTGACGGTCGAGGCGATCGCGCGCCCGCTCGGTTTGCCGGCCGACCGGATCGAACAGGCGCTGATCCGGCTCGAAGCCGAAGGCTATCTGTTGCGCGGCCGCTTCACGCCGCACACGAGCGACGAGGAATGGTGCGAACGACACCTGCTCGCACGCATCCACCGCTACACGGTGAGGCGGCTGCGGCGTGAGATCGAGCCGGTCGAGCGGCACGACTTCATGCGCTTCCTGTTCGAATGGCAGCATCTGACGCCGACCACACGCGCCGAAGGCCGCGACGCGCTCGCCGCCGCGCTCGACCAGCTCGAAGGCTTCCAGGCCGCGGCCGGCGCGTGGGAGGAAGACATCCTGCCCGCGCGCGTGCGTGCCTACACCAGCAGTTCGCTCGATGAGCTATGCCGCGCCGGCAAGATCGTCTGGACCCGCCTGACCGAGCGGGCGCGCGGCGCCGCCGGTCCGGTCCGCGGCACGCCGATCGTGCTGCTGCCGCGCGTCCAGCTGCGTGCGTGGCGCGCGCTGCTCGATCCGGCGCGCCAGGTCGAGTTGTCGGCGCTCGCGCAAAGCGTGCACGACACCCTCGCGCAACACGG
The DNA here is from genome assembly GCF_050435345.1 of Paraburkholderia sp. 32. Classification (NCBI taxonomy): domain Bacteria; kingdom Pseudomonadati; phylum Pseudomonadota; class Betaproteobacteria; order Burkholderiales; family Burkholderiaceae; genus Paraburkholderia; species Paraburkholderia sp. 32. Next base: position 2,400,689 of record NZ_JBNDKD010000001.1, on the reverse strand, counting down.
CGCGATGTTCTTCGACGAACTGCTCGCCGAGGTGCGCGTGCTGCGCATGGAGCTCGAAAACGCGCTCGGCGAGCTGGTCGCGGCCGGCCTCGCGAACTCCGACAGCTTCGCGGGCTTGCGCGCGTTGCTGAAGCCAGTCGCCAAACGCAACGCGTTTTCCAGCAGCCGGCGCGCGCGAGCGAGCGCGCTGATCGGCGGCATGGACGACGCGGGGCGCTGGGCGCTCGTAAGCCGTCCGTCCGCCGTCGCGCCGGAAAATCCCCCCGAACGGCGGCGCCAGTTGCCGCCCGAGGCGCTCGAACACGTCGCAATGACGTTGCTGCGCCGCTACGGTGTCGTGTTCTGGCGCGTGCTCGAACGCGAGGCCGAATGGCTTCCGCCGTGGCGCGATCTGCTGCGCGTTCTGCAGCGGCTCGAGGCGCGCGGCGTGATCCGCGGCGGGCGGTTCGTCAACGGACTCGCGGGCGAGCAGTTCGCGCTGCCCGAGGCGATTCCGCTGCTGCGCGAGGTGCGCCGGCAGCCGAACGACGGTGCTCTTATCTGCGTTGCTGGGACCGATCCGCTGAATCTCGTCGGCACGCTGCTGGTCGGCGACAAGGTGCCGGCCGTGACCGGAAACCGCGTGCTGTATCGCGACGGCGTGGTGGCGGCCACGCTGGTGGCCGGCAAGTTCCGGTTCGACGCGGCGCTCGACGCCAACCCGCCCGAACGCGAACGCGCCCGCGCGCTGCTGGCGCGCCGCCTCTAGCGACGTCATCGTGGCGTCGTTCTGGCGGGTAATAATCGCGCCGCGCGCGGCCGCGCAGGCCCATACTCATGCTTAGCAAAACGTTAATGATTCTTCGCTCGAATTGTCACGCTTAGATACAATGAGGCAGTTTCATTTTAGTATGAGGAAGACTGTCTGCCGCCGCCCGCCTTGATAGGGACCGCCGGCACACTCCGGGGATTCCATGAGCGACCAGCTACACGACCAGGTGCTTCACGCGCGGTTCGGCACGAGCAGCCCTCGCTGGGGCCTGGCGGCGGCCAGCAACATACTGGAACTCGTGCCTGCGCACGGCCACGCGGCTGTCGGCGTCGCCATTTCCCTCACCTCTTCTCAAGCTTCCCAGGTCCGCGCGCTGAGCGGCGTGACCTCCCACGTCGTCGTCGACGTTCAGTTGGACGCCGCGCCGCTGCGGCTGCATCTGGTCGGCAAGAAACTCGATTGTCATCGCTGGGGCGGCACCGCGTCGGCCGATGGCGACACCGAATCGGTCGCGCGAGCGCTGCTGCACGGTCTGTCGTTCGCTGAACAGGTCGTCTCGGAGGTCAATTCGGTCGTCGTGATCGTCGACCGGAACGGCCGGATACAGCGCTTCAACCGGCTAGCCGAGGAGCTGACCGGGCTCAGGGAAGAGGACATCATCGGCCGCAGCGTCTGGACGTTGTTCATGTCGTCCGACGACGACCGGGTCTCGAACGAGGTGAGCGCGAATTTTTTCAATCGTGGCGAACCGTACGAGATCGAACGGCGCATCAAAACGGTGCACGGCGAACGGCTGTTCCTGTTTCGCAACAAATTCGTGCGCAGCGGCAGCGGCATCGAAGAGCAGTTCCTGATCTGCTCGGGCACCGACATCACCGAACAACGGCTCGCGCAGGACCGCCTGATCGAGCAGGCCACCACCGACCCGCTCACAGGCCTCGCCAATCGCAACGCGATCCAGGAGCGCATCCAGATCGCGATCGAACTGGCCGCGCCGGGCGAAACCGTCGGCATCCTGTTTCTCGATCTCGACAACTTCAAGAAGGTCAACGATCACTACGGCCACGTGTTCGGCGACCGCCTGATCTGCGACGTGTCGGACGCGATCCGCGACTGCCTGAATCCGGGCGACTCGCTCGCGCGTCTGGGCGGCGACGAATTCATCGTGCTCGCGGCGAAGGGCTCCGCGCATGAGCTGGAAAACACCGCGCAGCGCATTCTCGATCGTATGCGCATGCCGTTCGCTGTCGGGCTCGTCGAGGTCTATACCGGCTGCTCGATCGGCATCGCGCGTTCGCCCGAGCATGGCGAAACCCTCGAATCGCTGATCCGTTCGGCCGACACGGCGATGTACGTCGCGAAGGACGAAGGCAAGCGCACGCATCGCGTGTTCTCGCCGGACATGAATCGCCGCGTCGCGGAGTTCATGTGGCTCGACACGAATCTGCGCCGCGGACTCGAGGAAGGCCAGTTGGCGCTGCACTATCAGCCGAAGCTGAACCTCGCGACGGGCGCCGTGCAAGGCGCCGAAGCGCTGGTGCGCTGGAATTCGCCGGAGCGCGGCCAGATCATGCCGGCGGAATTCATCCGTTATGCCGAGGAATCCGGACTGATCGGCGTGCTCGGCCGCTGGGTGATGGAAACCGCAGCGAAACAGGCGGCCCGCTGGAAAGCGGCCGGCTATGACCTGCGCGTCGCGATCAACGTGTCGGCGCGACAGCTCACGGATACAGCCGTGGTCCGCCATTTCACCGAGGCATTGCAGCACGCGAGTCTCGATCCATGCCTCGTCGACCTCGAACTGACCGAAAGCTGCCTGATCGAAAACGAAGCGGCCGCGATCGAGCTGATCAAGCAGTTCCGCCAACTCGGCGCGCAGGTGCATCTCGACGACTTCGGCACCGGCTACTCGTCGCTGTCGCAACTCGGCCGTATTCCGCTCGACGTGATCAAGCTCGACCGCAGCTTCACGGGCTCGATCCACGCGGATATGAAGGCACAGGCGCTGGTGCGCTCGATGGTCGCCGTCGCGCAGGAGCTCGATTTCCAGGTGGTCGCCGAAGGGATCGAAACCGAGGCGGAAGAAGCCTTCATGAAGGGGCTCGGCGTCGATTACGTGCAGGGCTTCCTGTACGCGAAGCCGATGCCCGCCACCGAGTTCGAGCGCTGGCTGCTCGATAGGCGCAGCAAGCTCAGGCTGATCGCCTGAGCCCTGCTGTCGCGCGCTTCAGCCGAGGCGCGCGGACCAACCACCCACTTCGTCTTCATCCATCCCGACGGCGCGCGCCGCGCAGTGGATTTGCGTCCACGTAGCCGCGTCGATCGGAATGCCGGCGGCCTCGCGCTGCGCGCGCGTCACGCGCTCGGGCTCGCCGGGTTCGTAGATGCGCTCCGCGCCCGCCGCGAGCGGCGACGCCTTCACCCACGCGAGGAACGCATCGGCTTCGGCTTGCGCATCGGGCGCGTCGAATGCGGTGGGATCGATGATCACCGATAGCATGCAGTTGATGATCGCGTGCGTGGTACCGAGCGTGTCCGCATGCGTCGTGAAGCCGCCCGACAGCGCGCCGCCGAAAATCTCGCAGATCGCCGCGAGCCCGAAACCCTTGTAGCCGCCGAACGGCGTCAGCGCGCCGAACGGCGCTTCGTGCATGACTTTCGGTTCGAGCGTCGGCATGCCTTCGTGATCGATCAGCGCGCCGGGTGGTGTGTACTTGCCCTGGTTATAAGCGACGCGCGTCTTGCCGAACGCGATCGTGCTGGTCGCGAAGTCGAGCACCAGCGGCGGTTTGCCGGGCCGCGGATAAGCGGCGCAGAACGGATTCGTGCCGATGCGCCGGTCCGCGCCGCCGAATGGCGCGACGAGCGGATCGCCCGCCACGTTGACGAAGTGAAACGACACCAGCCCGGCGCGCGCGCACTGCTCGGCCCAATGCCCGATGCGGCCGATATGATGCGCGCCGCGCAGGCCCACCGCGCAGACGCCGAGCCGCCGCGCGCGCTCGATGCCCCGCTCCATCGCCTCGAACGCGATCACCTGACCGAAGCCCTTGCCGCCTTCGACGGTCAGTACCGCGCCCGCGTCCTTCACGACGTCGGCGTGTCGATTCAGTTGCAGTTGCTGGTCGGCGAGCGATTCGACATAGCGCGGGATCATGCCGACGCCGTGCGAGTCGTGCCCGGTCAGATTCGCGGCCACCAGATGATCGGCCACCAGCTCCGCTTCGCGCGGCGTACTGCCCGCTCGCTCCCAGATCGCCCTGACGTAGGCATGCAGTTGATCGGCCGGAATCCGGGGCGTGGTGGTTTGGACAGTCTGGGAGTCGGTCATTCAGCGTGTCGGTGAGGTTCGAACGGAAGGAATGAAACGGCGGGAAAAACAGCTGCATCAAAGCAGCATCGATAAACAGCGGGCCCGGGTCACGCCCGAGCCCCACTCAAACGAAACCAGAACTCACGGCGCCGCGGCAATCACTTCGGCAACCGCGGCCGTCAGCTTCTTGCCGTACGGCACGTGCAGGAACTCGTTCGGCCCATGTGCGTTCGACTTCGGCCCGAGCACGCCGCACACCATGAACTGCGACTTCGGGAAGCCCGCCTTCAGCACGTTCATCAACGGGATCGTGCCGCCGAGACCCATGTAGGCCGCGTCGGCGCCGAAGTGCTGACGCGACGCATCGTTGAGCGCGGTGGCGAGCCACGGCGCGACCTCCGGTGCGTTCCAGCCGCTCGCCGCGCCCGCATCCGGCTTGAACGTGACCTTGGCGTTGTACGGCGGATCGAATTCGAGCAGCGCCTTCAGTTCGGCGACCGCCTTCTCCGCTTCGATGGTCGGCGGCAGCCGCAGCGACAGCTTGAACGCCGTGCGCGGACGCAGCACGTTGCCGGCGTCGGCGAGCGCGGGCAAGCCAGCCGCGCCCGTCACCGACAGCGACGGACGCCACGTCGAATTGAGCAGCGCCTCGCGCGGATCCGTCGTGGTGGGCAGCACCTGACGGCCGTCCTGGCCGCACGCCCACGGCATCTTCTTCCAGACGTCATCGCCGAGAACCTTTGCGGCGGCCTCCGCTTCGCGCAGACGATCGGCCGGCACCGTGCAGTGGAAGCCCTTCGGCAGCAGCGTGCCGTTGGCGGAGTCTTCGAGACGGTCGAACAGTTGCCGCATGATGCGGAAGCTCGACGGCACGATGCCGCCGTAGACGCCCGAGTGAATCCCTTCGTCGAGCACCTGCACTTCGAGATCGCCGCCGACGAGTCCGCGCAGCGACGTGGTCAGCCACAACTGGTCGTAATTGCCCGCGCCCGAATCGAGACACACGACCAGCCCGACGTTGCCGAGCCGCTCGCGCAGCGCGTCGACGTAGGGCAGCAGATCGTAGCTGCCCGACTCCTCGCAGGTTTCGATCAGCCCGACGCAGCGCGGACGCTCGACACCCTGTGCATCGAGCGCGGCGAGCGCCGTCAGGCTCGCATAGATCGCGTAGCCGTCGTCCGCGCCGCCGCGGCCGTAGAGCTTGCCGTCTTCGAACTTCGGCGTCCACGGACCGAGGTCGTTGCGCCAGCCATCGAACTCGGGCTGCTTGTCGAGGTGGCCATAGAGCACGACGGTTTCGTCGCTGCCCGAGCGCGTCGCGGCCGTCTCGAAGAAGATCACCGGCGTGCGGCCCGGCAGGCGGATCACCTCGAGCTTCAGGCCCCGCACCGGTTGCTGCTCGGCCCATTGCGCGGCGTCGGTGATCACGCGCTCCAGATAACCGTGTTTCGCCCAGTCGGGATCGAACGCCGGACTCTTGGCCGGCACCGCGATGTAGTCCGTCAGCGCGGGCACGATCTCGTCGTTCCACTTGCGCTCGACGAATTCTCGTAGCGTGTCCGGGTTGAGTTGAGCCTGCTGGGTCGTGTCGTCGGTGATCATGATCGGGTCCGTGAAGTACTGTTCGGTCGAAACGATCATGATAGTCCCGATGCGTGTCGGGCTGAACCCCTTGCGGTGATTGGGGTGGAGACTGGAACGCGCAGGTGCGAGGCGCGCGGCCGCCATTCGCGCGACAATCGCTACATGCATCGCGCATCAGGAGCTTGTATGGGTGGCAACGTGGCCGTTCAGGCCATCGGCGCGGCGTTCGCGCTGGCGCTGTATTTTCTGCCGGCGATCATCGCGGACCGGCGCAAGCGCCGCGACGTGCTGACGCTCGCGCTCTTCAATGCCTGCCTCGGCTGGACCGTGCTCGGCTGGGTGCTCGCGCTGTATTGGGCGCTACAGCCGAATCCGGCGGAGAGCCTCGCGCGGGACGTCGTGGAGACACGCAAGGTGTCGACCTTGCGCGCGTTTTCATCGGCGCTGACGCTGCGCGTGCGGCGACGCCAGGCCGCGCGCGACCGGCCCGAGCGCTGAAACGATTCGGGCGGCTCGAGCAATACGAGCAACAAACGAACAACAGGAAACCGATTGATTGACTTGCACGGGCGTCACTCAGGGGCGTCAGTCAGGGGCGTCACTCAGGCCGCGCGCCCGATGCGACTCCACTGTACCGAGCCCGCCGGAATGGAGCGCGGCTCCGCCCGCACGGCTTGCGCCGCAAAGCTTTCGTGGCGCAGTTCGCCGTGTTCGTCGAACCACTCGCAGATCACCCAGTCGCCGGGATTCAGCGCGACCGGACCTGCGTACGTCACGGTCATGCGCGGGCCCCCTTCTTTTAACTTGACGACGTCGCCCACATTGAAGGCGGCGGCGGATGCTGTCTGGAATGCGTCAATGGTAGCGGTCAGCATATTGGGTCCCCCTATCTTGAGCGTTATTAACTTGAGCCCGGCTTTATCGACTCCGACCTGTTGAACGTACACTCTAAAGTTAAGACAGATTAACAATCGAATTTAAACGCGGCAAGCGCTTTTTTATTGATACCGTTTCCATTAGACCCGCAGTCCATGCTCGCTGGCTAAAGTTCCCGGCATTACCGAAAACAATCATCGCGACAGCTTGCGGCTAACCCTATGTGCGCTACCGCACAAACGCAACACTTACTGCAGGCCGTTTGCAGGCCGGTAGAAAATGCGAGGCCGGTTTCGTCTGATTAGAGAAAGCTGACGCGATGTCGTCGAGCCGTTAATCGGAATGAGCCAGTCTGATCTAAATCAGAATTACCTGTGAACGAGTAGATCGCCGGTAAATACGATGCAGTTCGTTATACCGCTTCGTTCAAATTGAACGATTTTTTCAGCAAGCTAACAAATGAAAACGATTACCAGCGGATTAATTTCAAACTGCGGGGGCCACCGAGCGCCACACGCCTTGCTGATGACGTACCAGCAGCACGCTAAGGCCGATACACACGAACATCAGCACGGCATTGATAGCGAGGCTCAGCTGGAACGCGTGCGCATAAGAGGCGGGTGCCGAACTGCCGCCGAGCGCCCCGAAGAACGCGCCGCTGATCGCCGCGGTGCCGAACGCGGAGCCGATCTGCAACGTCGACGAGACCACACCCGATGCAAGCCCGGCCTTCTCGGGCACCACCTCCTGCAGCACGATGCGCATGATCGACGGCAACAGCAGACCATGTCCGACGCCCGCGCACACTAGCCCGCAGTAGAACAGCAGATCGGGCGTCGCGGATTGGGTAGCGGACCAGCCTGTCACCGTGAAGCCCAACGTCATCATCGAGAAACCGAGCGTCAGCACATGGGCGCCGATGCGCTTGACCACGGCCGGCGACGTCAACGGCCCGATCACGAAGCCGAGCGCGAACGGCATGATCGCGATGCCCGACGCGAGCGGCGTCCAGTGCAGGCCGGTTTGCAGAAAGATGCCGTAGGTCAGGAAGAACGCGCTATTGCAATAGAACAGGAACGCGAGCACGAGACCGAGCGCGAACGCGCGATTGCGGAACAGTTGCAGGTCGACGAGCGGATGGCCGCCAGCGCGCTCGACGCGCCGCTCGGTCGCGACGAACAGCGCGAACACCGGCACCGCGAGTGCGAACATGGCGAAGGTCCACGCGGGGCCAGCCCGCTTCACGGCCATGCGTCATCGGATAGATGACGAGCAGCAGCACCGCCGACAGCAGCGCGACGCCCTTCAGATCGACGCCGGTATGCGTGGCTGGCTGGTTCTCCGGCACGAACTTCCATGTGCCGACGAACGCCGCGATGCCGATCGGGATGTTGATCAGGAAGATCACGCGCCAGTCGAGCCCGAACGGGTGATACGTGATCAGCGCGCCGCCGCCGAGTTGCCCGACGATCGACGACAAGCCGAACACGAAGCCATACAGACTCATCACGCGCGTCTGCTGATGCAACGGCACGACCGCACGAATCGTCGCGAGCACTTGCGGCGCCATCACCGCGGCCGCGATGCCTTGCACGATGCGCGAGATCACGAGCATGTGGCCGCTCGTCGCGAAGCCGCACAACGCCGACGCGATCACGAAAGCCGCCATGCCCGTCATGAACATGCGACGGCGGCCGAACAGATCGCCAAGGCGGCCCCCCGTGATCAGCAGCACCGCGTAGGCGGACGCATAAGCCGACACGACGAGTTGCAGTTGCGCGTCGCTCGCGTTGAGGCCCGTGTGAATCGACGGCAGCGCCAGATTGACGATGAAGTAATCGAGCGGCGCGAGAAAGGCGCCGACGAACAGCACGGCGAGCGCGAGCGCCTGGCGCTGAAAGCCGGGCGCCGACGCGTTGGCGGCGACAGCCATGCCGGCCATCGCCGGGCCGGGACCGGTCACGGCCGCGCTCGCCGCGCAGCTGACGGATCCACCGAATGCCGCCGGAGCGGACTTGATTGCCTCACGTTTCATGACCGATCGTTCAAAAATTGGTTAAAAAATTTTTGCGCCACTGCTCGCGGACGAGGCGTTACACCAGCGCGCGCATCGCCACATCGACGATACCGATCAGCGCATCTTGCTGATGCGCGACCCGCCCCATGACCCGCAAGCCCTGCATCACGCACAGCAGGAAATCGCCGACGGCTTGTTCGTCGAGCGTCGAATCGAATGCGCCGCTCGCCTGACCGCGGATCACCGCCGCCGCGAGCAAAGTCGCCATGCGGCGCTGAATCGCGGCGACGCGCGCGCGCAGCACTTCGTCATCGGGCTGCATTTCGAGCGTCGTATTCGTAATGAAACAGCTGCGCCGGCCGCTCAATGCGCAGGACACCCTCGCGTAGTGCAGCAGCGCGTCGCGCAGCGCCTGCTCCGGCTCGGCCGTCGCGCTCAGTCGCTGCGCAAGACGCGCGACCGCGCCTTCCGAGTAATGATCCAGCGCGGCGAGCATGATGCCGTGCTTGTCGCCGAACACGCCGTACAGGCTGCCGCGCAGCAGACCGGTGGCCTTGCACAGATCGTCGATCGACGTCGCGTGGTAGCCGTGATCCCAGAACACCTGGCTCGCGTTCGCCAGCACGGTGGCCGTGTCGAACTCGCGCGGACGGCCGCGCTGACATGTTTCGCCAGCTTTTTTCGCGGCTTGCTTTGAATGACTCAATTGCGATGACCTTGTTGCCTGGTTGCGTCGGTCCGTTGATATTATGACTGGATGTTCAATAAATCAAGGATGACATTCGGAAGGCCTACTCGCGTCGGGGTCATCCGTTCATTCGACAACCGCCATCAAAAAACCGGCGGCGGACATGGCCCGTCGCCGGCTTCGTTGCGCGCTCACAGTCACAGCAGGGGCTCAGGTCTCGAGCTTCGCATCCATCGTAATCGTTGCATTCAGCACCTTCGACACTGGGCAGCCGGCCTTCGCGTCCGCGGTGGCTTTGTCGAACGCGGCCTTGTCTCCGCCCGGAATCTTCACGGTCACGTCGAGATGCACCGCGGTGATCGCGAAGCCGCCACCGTCCTTGTCGAGCGTGACGGTGGCCGTGGTGCCGATGCGCTCCGGCGTGATGTTGGCCTTGCCCAGCTCCGCCGACAACGCCATCGAGAAACATCCCGCATGCGCAGCCGCGATCAGCTCTTCCGGATTCGTGCCGATGCCGTCCGCGAAGCGCGTCGCGAACGAGTACTGGGTGTCCTTCAGGACGCCGCTGTCGGTGGAAATCGAGCCCTTGCCGTTCTGCAGGCCGCCTTGCCAGACTGCCGATGCCTTGCGCTTCATTGCTCTCTCCTGTTTGTGCCTTGCCGCGCACGCTGCTCGACCAAAGATGATGCCCGCCGCGGCGGTCCGCCCGGATGTGTCCGCGCCTGGGCATCGGTCGCAGGTGCCGCGCGGCTCGCAGGCGCGGGCGTGGACCGCATTTCATCATAGGCGCTTCCGCGTCCCGGCGCGGAAAAGCGCCTTTTTCACTATCTCAAAACTGGCAATAATATTTCGCCAGAAAGCCGCTTTTTTGCTGACCTCGTAAGAAATAGACTGCGTTCAACGGATCGGGAAAGCGGTTCACACCGATCCACCACACAATCAATTGGAGGTCGTCATGAAATCGCTTCTTTCCGCAGTCGTCGTCGCATCCGCTCTTATCGTTCCGGCACTGTCGTTCGCCCAGCAGGCAAACGGTCCGGTCACGCGCGCTCAGGTGCGCGCCGATCTCGTAGCCGCGCAAAAAGCAGGCCTCCTGAACCAGAACGACACCACCTATCCGAAGGCCGTGCCCCAGGACTCGACGATCGTCACCGCTTCGGCGCAAGGTTCGCAAGACGTCGGCGGCGCGAAGGCCAGTTCGTCGGACGCGGGCGCGCCGGCGACGGTGCAGCAACGTCTCTTTTCGACGTATCGCGGTAACTGAGCGTGGTAACTGATCGTGATAACTGAGCGCGCAAGTCGTTAATGTAGCGCGCAGTAAAAAAGCCCCGGTTGCGAAGTTCGGCAACCGGGGCTTTTCGTTGGCGCGCGCGGCGCTGCTGCGCAGCCGCTCGTTGGCAAAAGCGCTATTCGGGAAACGGCAGGCTTTGCTGCCCCAATGCGCGCATGTCGAACACGTTCAGCGTCATCGCGACCAGCGCGTAGTAGCCGAGCAGGCCGACCAGGTTGATCACGACCTGATGCCCGAAACGCCCGACCGTCTGCGCATACGTCGCGGCCGTCACGCGCTTCGTCTCGTACAGTTCGCTCGCGAAGTCGTAGATCAGCGCGTCGTCGGCATCGGCGAACTCGGGGCGGCGCCCCTGGCGGATCGCCTCGGCGTCCGCTTCGCCGACGCCCGCCTGCAGCGCGATCGGATAGTGGATGTACCACTCCGCCTGGGCCTGCCAGCGCGAAGCGGTCACCAGAATCGCGAGTTCCGACAGCCGCAGCGGCAGCCCGGTCTGGTAGCGGCAAAACGCGCCGAGGCGTTGCGCGTGCTGCGCGAGATCGGGGCTGTGAATCCAGCCGAGGAACGGCCCATTCAGGTTGCCGCGCGGGCCGGACAGGATTTCGTCGAGCACCGCCTTCTGTTCGGGCGTGGCAGTGGACATGTCGAAGTGAGGCAAGCGCTCGGTCATCGTCGTTCTCGCAAAAGTCGGTGGGTCGAATCTCAGCGGGCGGCGAGCGACGCGCCGATCGCATCGCTGAGGCGGCTGACGATCTCGTCGATGTCGCGCTCCGTGCAGATGAACGGCGGCGCGAGCAGCACGTGGTCGCCGCTCTTGCCGTCGACGGTCCCGCCCATCGGATACACCATCAGGCCGCGCGCGAACGCTTCGCGTTTGATCGTCGCGTGCAGTTTCAGTTTGGCGTCGAACGGCTCTTTGGTAACGCGATCCTTGACGAGTTCGACGCCGACGAACAAGCCGCGCCCGCGCACGTCGCCGATATGCGCATGTTGCGCATAGTGCTCGCGCAGCCGGCCGCGCAACTGCTCGCCGCGCGCCTGCACGTTCGCCAGCAGATCGTCTTCCGCGATCACGCGCTGCACTTCGAGCGCGGCCGCGCACGCGGTCGCATGGCCGATATAGGTATGGCCATGCTGGAAGAAGCCGGAGCCGCCGACGATGGTCTGATAGATGCGGTCGCTGACCAGCGTCGCGCCAATCGCCTGATAACCCGCGCCAAGGCCCTTGGCGATGGTCAGCATATCGGGCGCCACCCCGTCTTCGTCGCACGCGTACAGATAGCCGGTGCGGCCCATGCCCGACATGATCTCGTCGAGAATCAGCAGCACGCCGTAGCGGTCGCACACCGCGCGGATCTTGCGGAAGTATTCGCGCACCGGCGGCACCGCGCCCGCCGTGGCGCCGACCACCGTTTCCGCGACGAACGCCGCGACCGTGTCCGCACCGAGCGCGAGAATCTTCTGCTCGAGTTCATCGGCGAGACGCTGAGCGAACGCTTCTTCGGTTTCGTCCGCGCGCTGCTCGCGATATGCGTAGCACGGGCTCACGTGATGCGCTTCGATCAGGATCGGCAGGAACGGCTCGCGGCGCCATGCATTGCCGCCGATCGCGAGTGCGCCGAGGGTGTTGCCGTGATAGCTCTGCCGACGCGCGATGAAATGGCGCCGCTGCGTCTCGCCCTTCTCGACGAAATACTGACGCGCGAGCTTGAGCGCCGCCTCGATCGCCTCCGAGCCACCCGACACGAAGTACACGTGCTCGAGTCCGGCCGGCGCACTCGCGACGAGCCGGTCGGCCAGTTGTTCGGCCGGCTCCGTCGTGAAGAACGACGTGTGCGCGTACGGCAACCGTTGGGCTTGCCGCTTGATCGCGTCGATCACGCGCTGGTTGCTGTGACCGAGGCACGACACGGCTGCGCCGCCCGACGCGTCGATATAACGCTTGCCCGTGGAGTCGATGATTTCGATGCCGTCGCCCGCGACGGCCACCGGCAAGGATTGCTTCGGAGAGCGATGAAAAACGGTGGACATGATGTTCAGTTCCAGGTGAGGGCGGCGGGCGCTGAAACGCGGGCCGGTTCGGGCGTCGCGCACGCGACGAAAGTGTCGAACGCGCATTGCCTCTGGCGATACGCTTTCATCGACACACCAGCGTTGCCGATTTCGAACAGCGCGGTGGCGAGGGTGTTTTCGTCATCGGTATCGTGAGGATCGTCGCGGTAGATCGGCAAGCCCGCCGGCGCGCGATCGTGCAGTACGTCGAGCAAGGCCGCCGGTTGCAGCGGGCCGGCCACGGCGAGGCGATTTCGCCGAGCCGGTAGCCGATGTCGTACGGCTCGCCGCTGATCTGAAAAACACTGAATTCCTGCATCGACGCCACGGGTCGCACCATATTCAACAATCGGTACGTATTTATACGCCAATACAACATTTGTTGTCAAATGCCGTTGAACGATATCGAGCGGAGCGCGGCGTGCCTCACGCAATCGCTCAAGGCACGTACGCGCCCTTCGCATGCAACGATTGTTCGGCGAGCGCAAGCTGCTCGAGCGCATCCGCGCCTTCGAGCGCGAGCAAATGCGCGACCAGCGCTTCGGCGATCGCGGTGGCGGCCACCAGCGACGGAAAGAACGACGGGCTTTCGTGCGAGAAGATCAGTACCTTGTCGGCATTCAACGCGATCGGCGACACGGCGCTGTCGGTGAGGGCGATCAGTTTGCTGCCTTTTTCGAGCGCGGCCTCGGCGACGCGCGCGGCTTCGACCGAATACGGCGCGAAGCTGATGACGATGGTCGCGCTGTCGCGCTCGATCGTGCGCAGTTGCATTTCCAGCGTGCCGGCCTCGCCGTTGAGCAGCGACACCGACGGACGAAACAGCCGGTAGCCATAGACGAGACCGAACGCCACCGCGTAACACGAGCGGAAGCCCGCCACGTGCACGTGCGACGCACGCCGCAACACGCGCGCGGCCTCGACGATCACGCGGCCGTTATGCGCGGCGGTCGTTTCGAGATTGTGCTGCTGCGCGACGAGAAGATCGTTCGCGAGCGCATCTTTCGATTTGACCATCGAGCGCGCCCGGCTCGTCAACGGCTCCGGCCGCGTGCGCACACGCGCGACGAACAGATCGCGCAATTCGTTCCAGCCGGGAAACCCCAGTTGCTGCGACAGCCGCACCAGCGACGCGGGCTGCACCTGCGCGCGCTCGGCCACCTTGCGCATCGACGACACCGCGACCTCGTCGGGATGATCGAGCAGGAAGCCCGCTCCCATCTGGAACTGCGGGCTCAGTTCGGGAAAGCGCGCCCGAATCAGGGCGACGAGCTGATCGAAGCTGTCTGGCATGGTGAGGTGGGTCGGCGCCGAGGTGAGAGATGACAACAAATGTTACCACCGGGCAGGCGCGTTTCAACGGCGCGAAGATGCTCGGTTCACCAGCGCTTCCCGATGCGCGTCGACGAAGTCCGCCATGCTGTCGAAGCGGAAGTCGATGTCAGGCTGCGAGCCCGGGTTCATCGTCGCGCCAAAGCCCGGCTGCGAATGACGGCGGTAAATCCAGCACGACGCCAGGCCGAACTCGTTTGCGGGCTTGTGGTCATGGAAGAGGCTTTCTGCCGTGTGAAGGATTTTTTCCTTCTTGATGCCGCGCTGATCGAGCTTCTGAAGCATGTACTCGAAGTTGCGCGGCGACGGCTTGTAGGACCCGACGTCCTCCGCTGTGATGACGGCGTCGAACTCAACCTGCAGCCTGGCGTTGCTGAAGGTGAAACTTTCGTTGTCGATGTTCGACAGGATGACCAGCTTGTAATGCTTCTTCAGATATTGCAGCGCGAGCGCGGAGTCGGCGAATGCCGGCCAGTTTCCGATCGACTGGCCGTACGCCACGCATTCTTCGTGTGTATAGGACAGGCCCCACTCTTCAGCCATGCGCTTATATACGATGGGAAGCAGTTCCTGATAGCGCTTTGCAGGGGTGAAGTTCTGCTGCGACGACTCGTGGCGAGCGTGCGCTTCGAGAACCTCGTCACGCGTGAGCGGCGTCCTGGCTCGCTCCAGCAGAGGCCTCAGGCCTTCAAGGATGCCACTCTCCCAGTCGATCAAGGTGCCGTAGCAGTCAAAAGTCAGTGTATCGAAATCGGTCAGTTTCACTACTCCTCCTGTCGGATGGCGTGCTCAAAGGTTGAACCCATGCCGAAGCGCAGCTAATCTGGTCAAACACGGATCCAATACCTGGAGACTATATGCGCCACCTCGTCCTAACAATGGCTGTCTTAACAGCCGCCGGCATCACCGCATCTGCCAATGCTCAATCGGTGGTCACCCTCGGTCACTCGGCTCCGCTTACGGGCCCCCAGGCGCCGAACGGAAAGGACAACGAGAACGGCGCCCGCCTTGCTATCGATGAACTCAACAAGAGCGGCGTCACGGTTGCTGGCCAGAAGGTAACTTTCAAACTGGACTCCGAGGACGACCAGGCAGATCCGAAGGTTGGCGTTCAGGTCGCGCAGAAACTCGTCGACAGCGGCGTGATCGCTGTCCTCGGCCCCTACAACTCAGGTGTGGCTATTCCGGCATCGCGCGTCTATAACACCGGCGGGGTACCGATGCTGCCGGTTGCCTCCAATCCGGCGCTGACGAAGCAAGGCTTCAGGAACATCTTCCGTATCGGCGCGAGTGACGAGCAGCTAGGCGGAACGATGGGTCAGTTTGCGGCCAAAACATTGAAGGCCAAGACCGCCGCGGTGATCGACGACCGCACGGCATATGGGCAAGGTGTGGCCGAGCAGTTCGTCAAAGAGGCAAAGGCAAATGGAATTCAAATCGTGGACCAACAGTTCACGAACTCGTCGGCGACTGACTTCCTCGGCATTCTCACCAGCATCAAGGCCAAAAATCCGGATGTCGTCTTCTTCGGCGGATACGCTGCTCAAGGCGCGCCGATGGCCAGGCAGATGCGCGCACGCGGACTGCGAGCCAAGCTGCTTGGCGGTGATGGCATTTGCTCGGCCGACATGGGCAGGGTTGCCGGTGACGCGGCCTCTATCGTGTATTGCGCCCAGGGCGGCATCGCGCTCGACAAGACCCCAGCCGGCCGTGAGTTTCTGCAGAAATACAAGGCCGCGTTCAACACCGACACGCAGGTTTATGCGGTCAGCTACTACGACGGCGTAAAACTGCTGGCCGATGCGATGGTCAAAGCGGGAACCACGACCGACAAGGCAAAGCTCACCGCCCAATTGGCAAAAACCAACTATAAGGGCGTGGCAGGCACCTACTCTTTCGATGAAAACGGCGATCTGAAGGGCGCACCCACGACCGTCTATGTGATCAGAAACGGCCTTCCGGTGCCCTACGGGCAGTGACGTTCAATCGAATAACCCCCAACGCACACATGAAAATCACTCGCACTATTTCGACGGTCGAGGTCCATACCGGCGGCGAAGCGTTCCGTATCGTGACGAGCGGGCTTCCTCGTCTTCCCGGTGACACCATCGTCAAGCGTCGAGCGTGGCTGAAGGAGAACGCCGACGAAATTCGTACCGCGCTGATGTTCGAACCGCGTGGTCATGCTGACATGTACGGTGGATACCTGACCGAACCCGTTAGTCCCACGGCAGACTTCGGAATCATCTTCGTCCACAACGAGGGTTATAGCGACCACTGCGGACACGGCGTGATCGCGCTGTCTACCGCGGCGGTCGAGTTGGGCTGGGTTCAGCGCCAGATTCCCGAGACGCGAATCGGCATCGACGCTCCATGTGGCTTCATCGAGGCGTTCGTGCAATGGGATGGTGAACACGCCGGCAACGTACGCTTCGTCAACGTTCCGTCGTTCATCTGGAAACGGGATGTCACGGTCGAGACGCCGTCGTTTGGCACGGTAAAGGGTGACATTGCCTTCGGCGGTGCCTTCTACTTCTACACGGACGGTGCGCCGCACGGTCTCGCAGTCCGGGAGTCTTCTGTCGAGGAACTGATCAAGTTTGGCGCCGAGGTCAAAAAAGCTGCAAACGACGCCTACCCGGTTGAGCATCCCGATATCCCGGAAATCAACCACATCTACGGGACCATCATTGCCAACGCACCGCGGCACGAAGGCTCGACGCAAGCCAACTGTTGCGTGTTCGCCGACCGTGAAGTGGACCGTTCGCCCACCGGCTCAGGGACGGGCGGACGCGTCGCGCAACTCTATCTGCGCGGCGAACTGGCGAGCAACGAGACGCTCGTCAATGAGTCCATCATCGGCACGGTCTTCAAGGGGCGTGTACTCAGTGAGACGACCGTCGGCGACTTCAAGGCCGTCGTCCCCGAGGTCCAGGGCAACGCATACGTTTGCGGTTTCGCAACCTGGATCGTGGACGAGCGTGACCCGCTGGCTTACGGTTTCCTCGTCCGATAATCGGTTCCTTGCAGTCGCTTTTAGCGCGGAACGCCGTGACAGGCATTCCGCGTTGTTTGATTGGCGAATCGAGCGGCCCGACCGGTAGGTCAAAGCGCGGTTTCGTGCGCGAGGCCAGCGCGTTGGCATCACCTCATCGCCCGTTCTTGCCTTGCGTCTTCTTTGCGGTCGCTCTGCTTCGGTTCCGAAGCGCGAAGAACACACCGGCTCCGAGCGCGACGAGCAGAACCACGATCAGGCCGCCACTGATGTCGCTCATGCCGGTCATGCCACGAGATTCGCTCTGGCTGGGCGCCGCCGAGGCAGCCACGGGCGCGGAAGCCTCCGCCGCGACGGGCTGCGGAAGCGCCACACCGGCGGCACTCCCTTGACGCACCAGAGAAGCCTCCGATGTCGGCGAGGCCTGGGACACCTGAGATGCATCAGAGGCGGATACGGCTGGAGGCGCTTCGGGATTGGGACCGACAGGTGCCATCGCCGCTTCCGAGGCCGTCACGACAGGCGCGGCCGGCTGAGGCGCGGCCGCCTGAGGAGCGACGTCGACGGACCGGGCCATCGCCTTCCACTGCGCGAACACGCCGTCCACGCAGTGCACATCGATACAGGCGTTTCGCGCCTGCCGCCACTTCGCCAGTTGCGCGGACGAGAGTTTCCCGCTGCTCAGAAGAGCCTGTTGCTGCGCGAAGATGTCGTCGTACTCGTTGTTCAGGATCGCGTGATCGCAAATGACGCGCTCAGCGGGTTGCTGCGAGGTTGCACACTGAATGTCGTTCGCCGATGCCGCGGTCGAACCCAACGCCGCCATGGATAGCAGCAATATTCCGAATCGTCGTGCCAGGTGCACCCGTCCTCCCAGAATGTGAGTGTCAAAGTCCAGGCACCACGATGAATCCGCCTGGCTCGTCACCGTATGTTTCGACTCTGCCTTCCAGCAGATAACGTGCCGCCAACGCGCATAGCGCCGCGTCGACGTCGTCGATCGAAGTCAGCGACGCTGTTGCGATACCTTCCCGTTCGAGGATTGCCCGGCGCTGCGGCCCCTTTTGCTTCGCGGATGCGACGTCCGTCCCGAGGAAAGCGCACGTGATCGCGTGGGGGAATGTCTCGAAGCACACGCGACCATTGATTTTTTCGCCGCCGCTGAAAAGCGGAAAGTGCGCGACGAATGCGTCGTAGACGCGCTCGCCGTTGAACATCCATCCATAGAAGCCGCTTTTGCTGGCAATCGCCGTTTCGCGAGCCGGCGTCGCAAACGAAAAGATTCGCTGCCGCGCGAGCGCCTTCTCGGCTAGTCGTCCCGCGGTGCCTGTTCGCCAACGACACGGCGCATCGATGCCGACCGCCGCCACCTCGAGTGCGCGACACCGTTCGAGCATGTGTTCGGGGGTCGCGTTGCCGAGATGGCTCACGATCTCGGTGCCGCGCAGGACGACCAGATGGTTTCCCTTCCGGTCGCCGCCAACATCGATGCCCGCTGCCGTGGTCGGCGTCAAAGCAGCGCCACCACCCTCACATCGCCCTGCTCCGCCGACGCCACCACCTTCTCGCCGATCCGGCGGAACGTGATCGACACCGACGCATCCCCGACCCGCAGATCGCTGACCTCGAGCCAGTCGATACCTTCGGGCAGCATCGGTTGTTCGATCAGCACTTCGCGGCGTTCGGCGTCGATCGTGATGCCCAGACACGCCTCGAGCATCATGAACGGCGAGCCCGCCGCCCATGCCTGCGGCAAACACGCGACCGGATAGGCCGTGGGCGGCTCGCCGCGGCGTCGCGGGAAGCCGCAAAACAGCTCGGGCAAGCGCATGTCGAAATTGACCGCGGCCTGGAACAGCGCCTGCAGCAGCTTCACGGCCGACGCCTTGCCGCCATAGCGTGACAGCCCTCGCGCGCACAGCGCGTTGTCGTGCGGCCAGACCGAGCCGTTGTGATATGCCATCGGATTGAAGCGCGCCTGGCTCGCGGCCAGTGTGCGCACGCCCCAGCCGGTGTGGAACAGCGTCGAGTCGAGCGCCCGCACCACCGCCTCGCCGCGCTCGCGCGTGGGCAGGCCGAACGCCAGCAGATGCCCCGCGTTCGATGCCATCACGCGACACAACTCGCCATGACCGTCGAGCGCGATGCCGTAAAAGCCGACCTCGTCCATCCAGTACTTTTCTTCGACGCAGCGGCGGATCTTCTTCGCGCGCTCCGCGTATTGCGCGGCCGCGTCGCGCAGGCCGCGCAGCTTCGCGTAGTGAGCCATCGTGTCGAACGCGGCGCTCGCATAGGCCTGCACTTCGACGAGCGCGATCGGGCCGTCAGGGAAGCGCCCGTCCGCATGGAACACCGAATCGTGACTGTCTTTCCAGCCCTGGTTCGCGAGGCCGCCATCCGATTCGCGCTGGTAATCGAGCAGCCCGTGCCGGTTTTTGTCGCACACGCCCGCGACCCACTGCGCCGCGCGTTCGAGCGAGGGCCATAGTTCGTCGATCAAGCCGACGTCGCCGGTGCGGGCCGCGTAGGCGCCGGCCAGCACGATGAACAGCGGCGTGGTGTCGACACCGCCGTAGTACAGCGCGAACGGCACTTCGCCGGCCGCGGCCATTTCGCCCTTGCGCATCTCGTGCATGATCTTGCCCGGCGCGGCGTCGCGAAACGGCGAGTTCTCGCGCGCCTGATGCTCGGCGAGAAAACGCAGCACGCCGGCTGCGAGATGCGGTTGCAGCCACAGCGTCTGCAGCGACGTGATCACCGCGTCGCGGCCGAACGGGGTCGAAAACCATGGGATGCCCGCGTACGGGTACGGGCCGGTCGCGAGATCCGTCGTCAGCAGGCCGAGGTCGGCGAACGAGCGGTCGATCCACGCGTTGAACAGCGGATTGCTCGAACGCACGCGCGCGCTCGCGTTGCGTCGCTCGCGCATCACCAGGTGCGCATCCACCATTGCCGCGCGTACCGCCGTGCGGCCGACGCGCGGGCGCTCCGCATCGATCTGCGAGAGATGCGCTTCGCTCAACGCATGCATCGGCTGCGACACGTCGGCGCCGGGCTTGCCGGTCATCGGCACGACATGCACCGCTATCGACAGATAGATCGACACGCATGCCTGCGCGGGCAGCTTGACGGTGTAGTCGGCGCGGTCGGCGAACAGCTTGTCCGGCTGCGGCGAGAACGCGATCCGTACGTTGCGCGCCACGTCGTCGAGACCGATGTAGCCGAGCAGCACCTCCTGATTCTCGATGCGCGCGGGCTGCACGCGACCCTGTTTGTCGCGCTTCAGGCCGCGCACTTCGAACATGTCGCGGAAATCGCTGGAAAACGAAATCGACAGCGGCACGGTCGCATCGTGCGTGCCGTAGTTCGTGAGCTCGATCGCCTCGTTGAGCACGGTGCCCGACAGCACACGCACACGCTCGACGTGGATCACGCCTTCGGGCGTGCTGTCGCCGCCAAGCGGCGGCAGCGGGCGGTTGGTCAGATGCGCGGTGAAACTGGTGTTGTCGCTGCTGACGCTGCCCGACAGCAGCGACGGCGCGCGGCCGCCGAAGGTCAGCCGCAGTTGCGACATCACGCGCGTATCGTTGACGAACAGGCCATCGTCGTGGCCGGTGATATCGCCGAGCGGATCGTTGACGACGAAAGTGTCGCCCGACTTGAGCACGTGCTGCGTAACGCTCGCGACGTTGAGGTTTTCCGTCGGGATGAAAACGCCGTCCTGCTCGGGCTCGCGATGATCGACGCCGCCGGAGTGGGTCAGCCCGCCGAGGGCTTCTGGCTGCTGTATCAAGGTCGCTCCTATGGATTCGCTGCTGCGTTTGGTTGCACTTCGGGTCTCGCCTCGGATCGGCCGCCGGATTGCCCGGTTGCCCCGTCACCCGAGCCCCGGTTGGCCGGCCCCCCGGTGGGCCGGCCCATCCGATTGTAGAGGCTCTTTCCGCGTGAGACGAGCTTATCGCCTCGGAGTTTCGGCTTTTTGCGCCGTTTTTTGACGGCGTTTCCGGTGGCACGGGACGTGCAGGCGGCAGGATACGCGGAACGTAAAAAAAACCCACGGCCTCGTGAGCCGTGGGTTGGCGACCGTCGTTGAACGCGTTGTCGGGCGTCTATCCGGCCTGTTACCGCTTCGCGACCGGCTTCGCCTCGCGCAGCGTCTCGCCGATGAACAGCTGACGCGGACGGCCGATCTTCTGCTCGGGATCGGCGATCATTTCGTTCCACTGCGCGATCCAGCCGACCGTGCGTGCCATCGCGAAGATACACGTGAACATCGACGTCGGAATGCCCAGCGCGCGCTGCACGATGCCCGAGTAGAAGTCGACGTTCGGGTACAGCTTGCGCGACACGAAATATTCGTCTTCGAGCGCGATCTTTTCCAGCGCCATCGCGAGCTTGAACAGCGGGTCGTCGTGCAGGCCCAGCTCTTCGAGCACTTCGTGGCAGGTTTCGCGCATCAGCTTCGCGCGCGGATCGTAGTTCTTGTACACGCGGTGGCCGAAGCCCATCAGCTTCACGCCCGAATTCTTGTCCTTCACCTTCGCGATGAAGTCGGGAATGTTGTCGACCGAGCCGATCTCTTCCAGCATGTTCAGCGCGGCTTCGTTCGCGCCGCCGTGTGCCGGGCCCCACAGACACGCGATACCCGCCGCGATACACGCGAACGGATTCGCGCCCGACGAACCGGCGAGCCGCACGGTCGACGTCGACGCGTTCTGCTCGTGGTCCGCGTGCAGGATCAGAATGCGGTCGAGCGCGCGCACCAGCACGTCATTGACCTCGTACTCCTCGGCCGGATTCGAGAACATCATGCGCATGAAGTTCGCGCTGTACGACAGATCGTTCTTCGGATACACGAACGGTTGACCGACGCTGTACTTGTACGCCATCGCGACCAGCGTGGGCAGCTTCGCGATCATGCGGATCGCCGATACGTCGCGATGCTGCTGGTTCGTGATGTCGAGCGAGTCGTGATAGAACGCCGACAGCGCGCCGACCGCCGCAACCAGAATCGCCATCGGGTGCGCGTCGCGACGGAAGCCGCGGAAAAAGAAGTGCATCTGCTCGTGCACCATCGTGTGCTGCGTGACGGTGTTCTCGAACTCGGCTTTCTGCTGGGCGTTCGGCAGTTCGCCCTTCAGCAGCAGGTAGCAGGTTTCGAGGAAGTCGGCGTTCTGCGCGAGGTTGTCGATCGGGTAGCCGCGGTAGAGCAGTTCGCCCTTGTCGCCGTCGATATATGTGATCTCGGAGTTGCACGCCGCCGTCGACATGAAGCCAGGATCGTACGTGAATTTGCCGGTCTGGCCGTACAGCTTGCGGATGTCGATGACGTC
The DNA here is from genome assembly GCF_050435345.1 of Paraburkholderia sp. 32. Classification (NCBI taxonomy): domain Bacteria; kingdom Pseudomonadati; phylum Pseudomonadota; class Betaproteobacteria; order Burkholderiales; family Burkholderiaceae; genus Paraburkholderia; species Paraburkholderia sp. 32. Next base: position 2,378,457 of record NZ_JBNDKD010000001.1, on the reverse strand, counting down.
GGGGCCCAGCGAGCCCTGATAGATCGGCAGATCGATGGTCTGGTCGCTGTCGGAAAAGCTCAGCGTTGCGTGTGACTTCGAGTTCATGTACGTCTTCCTTTTGCTTGATACCGCACTCGCGCCGGCATGCATCGCGTTCGTACGGCGAGGCGCGACATCGGCGCTCCCGAAGACGGGCATGCTCAGGCTCCGCTGCGCATTCTACGGGTCGGCGTGTCGTTGATTGCGTCGATTGATCGCAACAGTCCATCTCCTTGGGCGCAACATTCGTTGTCGGCACGCGGCGGGTGCATCGCGATGCCGTTGAAAGTTGCACGAAAGTCGGAACACCAGCCGCAACAATGTTTTGCTGCCAGCACACTGCGTCGGGCGGGATCCATCTGCGATACTCAGTCCGTGCATTGATGCTTGCGGCCCGCGATTCGAAGCGGGTTTTTTTGATCACACAGAAAAGCAGGACGAATACAAATGAATGTCTCTCTCGAAACGCTGTTTCCGGATCACGTCCATACCGAAGACCACACGGTCACCGCGCTGAATCATCAGGATATCGTCGTCGCGTTGTCGGCGGCGCTGAAGACGCAGGACGTCGCGGTGCTGCACATGCTCTATCCGCGCACCGACGCGCGCACGCATCGCAGTCTCGACACGCTCGTCGACGTGCTGCATGGACACGGCCTGCATGAAGTCGCGGATCTGATCGCGCAGGAAGCGCACTATCTACTGTTCAAGGACCCGGTGAAGGCGTGGAGGGTGTTCCACGAAATCCGCAACGACTCGCTCGCGATCGGCGTACATCTGTACTATCACGGGCTCGTCGGCGAGGCGGCCGAACGCGCGCTCGACAAGGACGCGCATCGCAAGGCCTGATGCAGTAACGGGCGATCGGCGGCGCGCGCCGGCCGATCGCCCTTGGTCTTCGCTTCACTTGCTCAGCGCGCGCTCATCGCCTGAATGAAATCATCCACGTAACGATTGAACGCGGACGGGTGCGCGAGGTTCATGCCATGCGACGCACCGCGTACCGTTTCGCGGCGCGCATCGGGCAACCATCCCTGCAACGCCGTCACCGTGCGGTGGAACATGTCGGGACTCTTCTCGCCGTCGATCAGCAGGGCCGGGCAGCGCAGATCGGCCGCGTCCTCGGGCATGTAGGCGGGCAGCGGATCGCGGAATTGCCGCGCGAGCGTGTGCGCGTTGTCCGTCGCCATGCGGCGAAAACCCGGGGTGCTCAGCGCCCAGAAGCCGGGGCGGCTCACCGAATCGACGAACAGTTGCAAGCCTGCTTCGATCTCGCCGCTTTCGATCAACCGAGCCGCTTTCGCACGCAATGCGTTGACCGTCTCCGGCACGCTCGCGGGTGGACGTCCGGCGATCTGCAGCGGGCCGCCCGGATCGGCGAGCGTCAGCGTGCGCACGTGTTCGGGATGGCGTCGCGCGAAATGATAGGCGACGCAGCCGCCGCGCGAATGCGCGGGCCCCGCGCCGAAACGCGCGATGAACTCCGCCACTTCATCGGCGTGGCTGCTCCAACTGAACGGCAGGTCCACCCGCGCGCTATCGGTCACTGGCCAGTAATGCGTGAGACTGACCGCGACGCAGCGATAGCGCTTCGACAGGCCGGCCAGTTGCGGCTGCCAGTAGCGGTAGTCGCACAACGAACCGTGCACGAACAGCAGCAAGTCGCCGTCGCCGGCCTCGACGTAAGGCACGCGCAAGCCGCTGCGTAGTCCGATGAAGGATGGCGATGACGACAGCGACGAAGCGGAAACGGATTGATTCACGGATGAGCTACGGGCGGCGCGGCATCGGCGCGCGAATGCGCGCGGAGCCGGCAACAGGCATTGGGAAATGAGCGTACCGGTGTCCCTGAAAACGGGACGCGATGCGTATTGTCACATAAGCGTCAGCGACGCGTCGGGCAGGCGTCTTCATCAAACCACTGACGCGTGGCGACAAGGATATTACTCGCCTGGAGAGAACTTCATCAGTCAGGCCGTTTCCTAAAAAAACAACATAACCGGTGCGCCCCATAAAGCACCGTATATTAGGTTTCCCGATATTTTTTAGATGTTCGACGACCTCTTTAAACAGAGGCTCATCTTTGTCTGGCTCCATCATTATTCGCCAATCCTGGTCGCCGTCTCCTTTCGTCTTTAAGAAGTGTGCGTCGCCTGGTTCGTCCATATAGGCCCTGACTATATAACTGACATTTCCCTCGACAAATTCATAGATATCGTACTCGTAATAATATTCATACATTCCATTTTCATCGCGGTCACTGGAGTCGATATGGTGGCTCACAATTACTTTCATTAACTTCTCCTGCCGGTCAAAAATTTTGGCATCAAAGCTCAAGATACGCTGTGAGAATGTAGTACGGCATGCCATTGTGGGGTTCGCGCTTTATAAACATTTTAACCTTGCTCAACGGCACGAGTTTCCCTGTTTATCGAGTCATTCCATACCCTGCAGGGGACCCTACGTCATAGCGTTATACAGAAGTCATTAGCCGAGCCCTTCGCGGAGCGCGCGTAGCGTGTCAGCGGCAGCGAGTACCTGATCGAGCCCTCGCCAGATGGTCTTGGCGCCCGGCTCACCGTCACTCTTTCGGCCGAGGAAACCACCGATTTGCGCAATCAGCCGCACGACCTCATTCACAGTGGGCGGCGTCGCCGGCATCTTCTTTTTTGCCAGCAGATGGGCGCCACGAATTTCGTCCGGATCGAAGAACAAGGCGGCATCCAGATCCGGGCAGGTTCGGCCTTTGCGCATCAAATACGTCACGCGCCAAGCCACCACCAGGAACAAGGCCAGCGCGCGCTCAATCCGGTCGACAGCGGCCAATTGCAGGGTCTCGACTTCGCAGCCATTCTTGAGGACATGGAAATAGATTTCGATTTCCCATCTCGCCCGGTACCAATTGATCAGTTCGACCGCTTCTTCCTGGGTTGCGACGGCTCGGTTGGTCAGCAAACGCCACTCAATCGGCTTGATGCCAGCGGGCGCCCCGACTTCGCGTGCGATTACGCAGTGAACCTTGATCTTGCCGCGCTCGCCGTCCGCGATCTCGACTTCGCGAGCCCACAGTTGCTGGCGCACGGTGCGACTCTTCTGAGTCTCGCGGGCGCCGGTCACGAAGGTGATTTCACCCAAGGGCTCAGCGCTGGTTGTACTCGCCCACAGCCTGGCGCCGTCGCCGCCGGGCAAACAGCGGTCATGTTTGGCGCGCACCAGCCAGTCCGCCGGCGTGCCCAGCTCGCTGGCCCGGCGCATCATTTGCACCATGTCGGCCTCGCGGTCGGCCACGTACACCAGTCGCGTGTGCGGCATGTCCGGCGCCATTTCCGCCACGCGCTCGTAGCCTTCGACCCAGCGTGTGCTTTCTTTCGGACCAGGACGAACGCCATCGGCATCAAGCTCCTCACGCGCCCACATCCACGCGTCGAGCACGCCCAGCGGTTCGCGTTCGGTCGTCACCGCATAGGTGGGGTGCAAGTACAGCCCGCGCCTTGCTTCGTAGTTCAACGGCCCCAGCCCGTCGATGTCCTGGCCGTTGAAATCAAGCTCGGTCGTGTCCTAGATGCACAGCACCACCGACTGGCTGCGCATGCGTTCCTGCGTGCTCGCCCAATGCGGCTCCAGTATGGCTTCCCAGGCCACATCCGTATTGCGCAAAAAACGGTACGCTGCGCACGTCTCGCTCCAGCTATCGCACGCCTGCGGGATACTGGCCGTCGGATTGGCCGCAAGTCGTTCCATCAATTTCTTTGCCCTCCTGTCCAGGCGGGCGTCGCCAAGGTCCAGCCCCGCAAATTCCTGCTCGATCCACTGCTGTGCAGCCTTCGTCACGCGCCCGCCCAAATTGCAAGAGTAGACGCGATTCGGCCAAAGTTTACAAGCCCAGCCTCCAAGTCATTGAATGTAAACGGCTTGCTGGCGCGGGCGGCGCGGACAACGAAATGTGTATAACGCTATGACCCTACGTCATGAATCAGACATAGACGTATGTCATTTGTCGCCGCCCATGCCTTCACCCTCGCAGAGTTGAATTGCATAACCTTTGAAACTGCACTTTCAGCGGCGCGCAAATTCGTAAATGAGGATGCGATGTCAATGCGACTTTCAGCAGCCAGCCTGGCGCGCAATTGCGCCTCGATTCGTCCCACATGCTTTGCGATTGTATGCCCACCAATTCGGCTGCCAGCTTGCGCCTCATGCTCAATCAGATTGATCCCCGCCCATCGTAACGCTGGCGGCGCGTAACGCCCTGATCGAACCGGCAAAGCCGAACGGCACGACCATATCAACTGACAGGCCGATGTTGTTCGCCAAGTCAGGACTGGCTTTCATCGCCTCGGCCAGTTTCGTCGTACCTTGCTGTATCAGCGTGGCCGTATCCCGGCCTGTCCAGATTTGGCGTAGACCGGCCGACGCCGTATCTGATCCGTGCACGCCGAACACGACACACGCGGCCTTGCTGGCCATCGTCGGTTCCGGCAGCACACGCAGAGCCGCCGCCCCGACCATTTCCAGCACCCCGCCGACCACCTGCAAACCGCCCCATAGCCGGTTGGAAAGCATCTCCGTGGGGCTGATCGACTGGCGGGAGAGCACTGCCGCCAGTTGCGGCGCACTGAGCACCACCCGCACGCCGTCCGACTCCTGTTGATACGACATTCCGGTGTCCTCTGTAGTTGTTAGGGCTGCTACGCTAGCAGGCATCCACAGGGGTATGGAATGGGCGATGGATGATTTTTGGATTCCGCTTCGGTTAACGAAATGTCAATATTTGTCCGCGTCGGAGGGTCTCAGTTCACTGGGAAGCGCGTGCGCGGCATTCTGAAACGGGAGCGCTGCGGCGGCAACGCTGGCCGCTTCCTGTTCGCGGTCGCGTTCGTTAATTGAGTGTTTGCCAGCGTCGATCGAACGGCCCATCGCAAGCGCCTTCACGTGCGTCCGCAATAGAGACCTCGGGAGACACGCCGGGCCCGCATCGCGTCGCTTGCCCGTCACAGGGCCGGTAAAGCGGAGCGTCCATTTGCAGCCCGCCTTGCCAAGGGTGAGCAGCAGCCCGGTTACCCTGCCACCGAATGCCGGGTTTTTGCCGAGCTGTAGTGAAGCCCTTATCCACCGCTCACGCGTCCCCGGCTTCGTCCACCCACCCTGCCGCGGCCGCCGCGCCCGCGCCGCGCACCGCGCAGGTCAGCGGTTCGTCGGCGACGTGCACGTCGAGGCCGATTTCCCGGCTCAAACGCCGCCCCAGATTGCGCAGCAGCGCGCCGCCACCGGTCAGCACGATGCCCTTGTGCGCGATGTCCGTCACGAGTTCAGCGGGAGCCAATTCGAGCCCGCGCTTCACCGCGCCGATCACCTGGCTCAGCGGCCCTTCGATCGCCTCCGAAATATCGCGGTTGCTCAACTGCACCGTGCGCGGTAGCCCATCGTCGACGCTGCGGCCGGTTGCGTTCATCTGCTCGAGCGGCACGTCGTGCACGGCCGAGCCGATGGCTCTCTTGACGTGCTCGGCGGTCTGCTCGCCGAGCAGCACGCCATACAGATTGCGCACGTAGCCGATGATCGCCGCGTCGAAATTGTCGCCGCCGACGCGCACCGAGCCGCTATACGCGGTGCCGCCCAGCGCGATCACGCCGACCTCGGTGGTGCCGCCGCCGATGTCGACCACCATCGAGCCGGTCGGATCGCCCACCGGCAGGCCCGCGCCGAGCGCCGACGCGAGCGATTCGCCGATCAGGCTGACCTTCCACGCGCCAGCCGCCTCGGCCGCTTCGCGGATCGCGCGGCGCTCGACGTGGGTCGCGGAGGCCGGCACGCACAGCGTGAATGCCGCGCGCCGGCTGAAGAGCGAGCGCGGCCGCGCCATGTCGACGAATTGCTTGATCATGTGTTCGGCGGCGGAGAAATTGGCGATGACGCCGTGGCGCATCGGCCGCACCGCTTCGAGATTGCGCGGCACGCGGCCGAGCAGCTGGCGCGCCTCGGCGCCGATCGCGGCGATCCGCTTCGACCCGCTCGTGGGCTGCGTCTCGAAGCACACGACGGACGGCTGGTTCAGCACGATGCCGCCGTCGTCGGTATAGATAAGGGTGTTGGCCGTGCCGAGATCCACCGCCACGGCGTGGCGGAACAGTCGCTCAAAGAGCGGGTAATGCGGCGTCGGTCTGGCCATATGCAGGCTCTGATGTGTCGTTATGCGCCGTCCAAGGCGGTCTGGAAATGCGCCCCCGGTACCCCGAAGCCGCGCGACACGCACCGCTGGGCGTTGCGCTTCCCGCACGGCGGGGGTGATTTTCAAGCTATTGCCCGTATGACGGCAAGCCCGTCAGAATCTTTAGGGCCACTTTCTAGTGGGTTTGTGTCAATCGCGCGACAGCTCGCCCAGCGCGCGTTCCAGCGCATCACGGCCGAGCGCGACGCCGTCGGCGGTGATCGTGTGGCCGACGCCGGGCAGCACGTAGGCGTCGACCGCATAGCCGGCGGAGTTGAAAGCGTCGGCCGCGGATTCGAGTTCGCGCACCGGGATCACCTCGTCGTTCTCGCCGTGGACGAGCGTGAGCGGCGTCGCGCGGTTCGACGACACGATCGGCGAGGCGAGCCGCCCCGAATACGCGACGACGCCGGCCGCGCCCTCAACGCTCGACGCGACGTGATGCAGCGCCATGATCGAACCTTGCGAGAAGCCGACCAGCGCAAGCTGATCGAAAGACAGCTGCCAATGCGCGAGCTCGGCGTCGAGCACGCGGCGCAGCGCCGGATAGGCGGCGGCGACGCGCGCCTCGCGGTTCGCCGCGCCGACGTCGCGCAGGCTGAACCACTGGCGGCCGCCGAAGCCGCCGTCGAACGGATCGGTGCCGTCGAGCGACACGAACGCCGTGCCGGGCAGCTCCTCGCTCCAGATGTCGGCGAGCGGCATCAGATCGCGCGCGTTGCTGCCGACGCCGTGCATCAGCACGACGAGGCTCGTCGCGGGCGCGTTTTGCGGCGCGCGCCGCCAGCCGTGTTCGAATTGTTGCCAGCTCATGGTGGGGTCCTTTTTTCCGTGGGATTGGGTGTACGTTTCGGCCTTTGCTGACGCAACCTCAGCCGCGAGCATACGCCGCGTGCCGCGTTCGCGCCGTCGGGCGCCGCATCGGCTGCTGCCGTGGCCGGCGGCGCCCGGCGATTGCGGGTATGCTTTTGCGCATCGACGGACCCGCCGCCGCGGTGCACGGTCCACGGCATCCTGCGCCGACCATGCATTGCGAATCGCGCGCCCTCGCCGTCCGTCCTCACGCCGTTCGCGCCGTCCGCCGCAAAACCTCCGGAGAACGCCTTTTGAGCCAGCCCAACGCCGCGCCTGATTCCGCGTCGCCGCCGCCTCAGCCACCCGCGCCACCGTCGCCGCCCGCGCCTCTCGAAGGCGGCCGGCTGGTTCTCGCGACGATCGCCGTCGCGCTCGCCACGTTCATGAACGTGCTCGACACGTCGATCGCGAACGTCGCGATTCCGACCATTTCCGGCAACCTCGGCGTCTCGGTCGACGAAGGCACGTGGGTGATCACCGTGTTCGCGGCCTCCAACGCGGTGGCGATTCCGCTGACCGGCTGGCTCACGCAGCGCATCGGCCAGGTGAAGCTGTTCGTCGGCGCGATCCTGTCCTTCACGCTCGCGTCATGGCTGTGCGGCATCGCGCCGACGCTGCCGATCCTGCTGCTCGCGCGGGTATTCCAGGGCGCGGTGGCCGGGCCGCTGATTCCGTTGTCGCAGGCGATCCTGCTCGGCTCGTATCCGAAGGAGAAGTCGTCGACCGCGCTCGCGCTGTGGGCGATGACCGCCACCGTCGGCCCGATCGCGGGCCCGGCGCTAGGCGGCTGGATCACCGACAGTTACAGCTGGTCGTGGATCTTCTACATCAACATCCCGGTCGGCCTGTTCGCCGCCGGCGTCACGTGGATGATCTACCGCACCCGCGAATCGCCGACGCGCAAGCCGCCGATCGACGTGGTCGGCCTCGGCCTGCTGATCACGTGGGTCGCGTCGCTGCAGATCATGCTCGACAAGGGCAAGGATCTCGACTGGTTCTCGTCGCCGGTGATCGCGATTCTCGGCCTCGTCGCGCTGATCAGCTTTGCGTTTTTCCTCGTATGGGAGCTGACCGAGGAGCACCCGATCGTCGATCTGCGGCTCTTTCAGCAGCGCAATTTTCTCGGCGGCACGATCGCGATTTCGATCGCCTACGGGGTATTTTTCGGCAATCTCGTGCTGCTGCCGCAATGGATGCAGGAGTACCTGAACTACCGTTCGATCGACGCCGGCCTCGTCACCGCACCGCTCGGCATCTTCGCGATCATTCTTGCGCCGATACTCGGCCGTGTGCTGCCGCACTCGGACGCGCGCGTGATCTCGACGGTCGCGTTCGTCGGCTTCGCGATCGTGTTCTATATGCGCTCGAAGTACGTGATCGAGATCGACACGTGGCACCTCGTGCTGCCGACGCTGCTGCAAGGCATTCCGATGGCGCTGTTCTTCGTGCCGCTAACGGCGATCATCCTGTCCGGCCAGCCGCAGAGCCGGATTCCGGCGGCGGCGGGGCTGTCGAATTTCGTGCGGGTGTTCTGCGGCGCGGTGGGCACGTCGATCGCGGGTACCGCGTGGAACAACCGCACGATACTGCATCATGTGCGGCTCACCGAGCAGGCGTCGGTCGACAACCCGTTGTTCGCGCAGCAGATCGACAACACGCAGTCGGTGCTGCATCTGAATCCACAATCGGCGAATGCGCTGTTCGATTTCACCGTGAACACGCAGGCCGCGATGATGGGCCTGAACGACGTCTTCTTTGTGTCGGCGATAATCTTCGTGCTGATCATTCCGCTGATCTGGATCACGCGGCCGGCCAAGGGCGGAGGTGGACCGGATGCGGCCGGCGCCCATTGAGGCAGATTCGTTTTCGCGCGACGGCGACGCTCGCGCGGTGGCCACGAAGCGGCGTCAGCGGAAATAGCGCGCCGGCGTGTCGCCGAACGCATCGCGAAACACCGCGATAAACGACGACACGTCGTTATAGCCGACTTCGAGCGCCACCTGCGTGACGCTCTCACCGGCACCCAGATGTTCGAGCGCGGCCAGCAGACGCAACTGCTGGCGCCATTGACCGAAGGTCTGCCCCGTTTCCTTCGCGAACAAACGCGCGGCCGTGCGCGCGGTCACGCCCGCGGCCGCGGCGAGTTCCTCCAGCACAAGCGATTGCGCGGGATTCGCGCTGAGCGCCTCGGCGATGCGCCGCGCGCGCGGATCGCCCGGCCAGTTCAAGCCAAGCGGCGCGGCGGGCAAGCCGGCGACGCGATCCAGCAGCACCTGCAGCAGACGGCGGGCGGGTTCATCGGGCGTGTGATCGTGCGGCAGATCGGCCGCGGCGGCGAGCAGCGCCTGCACCAGTGTGTCGGGGATCAGCGCGCCGGTCTGCGCGGGCAGCGGCGCGGCGGAGTCGGCGGCGGAGTCGTCGGTGGCGTCCATTGCGGCATCGGTTGCGACGTAGAGCGAATACGACTGCACCGGCCGCGTCGCGTGCAGGCAGTGCAGCGTATTCGCGGCGATCCACAGCGCGCGGGCGGGCGGGACGACCCAACGGCCGGATGCCGTGCGCACGGTCAGCACGCCTTCGCTAACGTAAATCAGACGCGCGCGCCGATACGCGCGCCACGGCTCGTCCAGCGTCGCATGGCGCTCGCCGACCACGAAGACCGCTTGCTCGATGCCGTCCGGATCGAAGGCTTCCGTCATGGTGTCTGCTCTGACGCGGGACGTCCGCGAAGGGAGCAAGATTAGCACGCGCGCGGGGCCCGGCTGCGAGGCGGGCTAACAGGGTCCGGCCACCGTGAGCGCATCCCGCCTAGAGCGGGCAGCTCAAAAATCTCTCGAAGGCGATGTTAACTTTCTCGGCAAGCCGTTAGCCTTGAGCACCTGAACAACGAGCCCCTTCGTCCATCGGGCCAGCCGTAATCAGAGCCTGAACAAGGTTGACAAATGGCGCGATCCCGGCAACGCTGCTCACGCTGCCGGGATCGCCACGAGCCTGATCGCCGAATGGGCCATTGCACCACGCGCAACACGAGCTCGCGCGCTGAGTATATTCAGCTGGGAGCTCGTGTTGTTTTGCTTGGTGAGCATCGCAACTTGCCCACGGGGCATGCCATGGAACGCGCAAAAATCACGATCGCCTACGACTTCATTTGTCCATGGTGCTGGATCGGACATCGAAATCTGGAGGCCGGCAAGGCCCTTGACGATCTTCCCGAATTAGACGTTCGTTATCTTCCGTTCGAATTGAACCCGGAAATACCGCCTCAAGGGATGCACCGGCGCGCCTACCGAAGGCTCGAGTTCGGTAGCTGGACTCGCTCGGAAATGCTGGGCGGACGTGACTTTGCCGTGACGCGCCGCTATTTGAACTTGACGAGATCCTTGAAGATCAGTTGAGCCCAGGTATTCCCCTTGGCCTGGAAGAGCGAACCGCCATCCTTGAGCGGTCCTAGCGCAATCGGCGCGAAACCGAGTTGTTCAGCCAGAGCCGCGACCGGTGCCACCGCACTTTCGTCGTCGCTCGACAGAAACACGACGCGGCTGCCGCCATTCACACTCGGATCAGCGGCCAGAACGGCGGCGGGCAGATGGTTAAAACCCTTGACGAATCTGGACCCGGTAAACGCTTTGGCGACAACTGCGGAGGACGGCAGACCTTGTAGCTCTTCGACGGGAACGCCGTAAGCATTTGTCGCGTCGATGACCGTCTTGCCCTTCCAACTCTTGATCTGCTTCGCGACCTCGCGGTGCTCCCAGAAAGGAACCGCCAGGAAGATCGTGTCGGACGCGATTGCATCTTGCAGCGTCCTGGGGACGACGGTAGGGCCAATCGCTCGTGCCTGCTGCATCAACGTCTCGGGAGGGCGCCGGCTGGCGACCGTTACGTCGATGTTCTTTCTTGCAAACGCTCGAGCGAGTGCCTGGCCTACCGCGCCAAAGCCAATAATCGAATAGCTCATGCGAACTCTCCATTCAGGTGACGTTTTGATCAACCACGGATCCATGGTGATTATTGGCAACCGGGCGCGCGGGAGCGTTGCCCGCGTTAGGCGGCCCGCTGCGCGCGATGCGCCATGCGAGCCACAGCAGACACGCGGAGCCGAGCGCCTTCGACGCCGTTTGCAGCGACGACAGCGCGAGCAGACGTGACAATACCCGCTGGACAATCACCGAAACCAATCCAAGGTTATTGATCAGGATTTCATATTTATAGACGCAACACGGACCATCTTCGTCAAGTTGACAGGCCCCTACACGCTTTTCGGCGCGATTTCAGATAGCCGAGAAGCCGCCGTCGACAGACAATTCCACCCCATTCACGAAGCTCGAATCATCTGAAGCAAGAAACAGCGCGACCGTCGCAATTTCCTCAGGACGACCCATCTTTCCCCGCGGGATCAGGGATTCGAACATCCGCTTCGCCTCCTCGGTGAGAACCTGGTCCTGCATCGGTGTGGCGATCGGCCCCGGGCTCAGCACGTTCACCCGGATATTCCTGCCCTTCAGTTCGTTGAGCCAAGTGCGTGCGAATGAGCGCAACGCCGCCTTGCTCGCCGCATACACGCCGTAACCGGGAAAACCTTTCACCGAAGCAACTGACCCGGTCATGAAGATCGATCCGCCATCGTTAAACAACGGCAACGCCTTCTGAACCGTAAACAGCGTGCCGCGCGTATTCAGGCCGAATTCCGCATCGAAGTGCTGCTCGGTAATCTCGCCCAATGGGACGGCTTTGCCCATGCCAGCGCTCGCGAACAGGATGTCGATCTTGCCCTTTTCACGCCTGACTGTATCGAACAGGCGGTCGAGGTCGTCGAGATTGGCCGCGTCGCCGCGCACGCCGGTCACGTTCCGGCCAATCTGCTTGACGGCTTCGTCGAGCACCTCCTGCCTCCGGCCCGTGATGAAAACATAGGCGCCTTCTTCGACGAACCGCTTGGCGCTCGCCAGCGCCATGCCGCTCGATCCCCCCGTGATGACTGCAACCTTACCCTCAAGCTTTCCCATGACATCTCCTTTCGTGGTGTCGGACAGCGTCTCGGTTCCCATTTGCACGGATGTGCTGTATCTTGTGGATCACTGATCCAGATACAGGTTCATTTTATACGGATCACCGATCCGATTGTCAAGGCGATTTATGCGAGCCGACGCCAGAAAAAATTACAGCCATCTACTTGCGGTCGCGCGTGACGTAGTCACCGAGCATGGCGCCGATGCGTCCATGCGAGATATCGCCCGCCGGGCCGACGTCGGGTTGGCCACACTGTTTCGCCATTTCCCAACACGAGAAGCCTTGTTCGAAGCGTTGCTGCGTATGAACGTGGACGAACTGATACAGCAGGCAGCCAAACTAGAAACGTCGAATCCGCCTGACGAAGCGCTGGTGTCCTGGTTTCGCGAAGGGGTTGCATTCGTTCGTAGCTATAGCGGCATTTGCGCCTTGTTCGCGACCGCGCACGCGGACCCTGACTCCGCGCTTCACGCTTCGAGCACAGCGCTGCGTTCAGCGGGCGCGCGACTACTGCGCCGTGCTCAGGCCGAGGGAACGGCGCGCGCCGATATGGATGGGGTCGACCTGTTCGCCCTGATGTCGGCGCTCGGCTGGCTCGACGGCCAACCCGGATTCGCGCCACGCGGGGATCATCTCTTTCACATTATTACGAGCGCCATCCTGACAAACCGGTCGAGCAACGATGTCGAGAAGGCAACGTGTTGAATCAGATCGCCGACGCATACTTTCCTACCAGGAAAGCCCCGGGGATTCGAACCGGACGGCGGAAAGCTGACTGGAGCCGACAGTCGAATGGCCATTACCGCACTTGATCGATCGGCCGCTTCTGGCCGCACGGTGACATCCGGGTCAGTCCTCGATCTCTCTATCTCAGCCGGGTTGAAGGTGCTGGCACTCCGTTTGGAACCAATAGTCGACCAGGCGCTGTGCCGCTTGTAGATCATCCGGGTAATACGGATCATCAAACCACGGTGACGGGTCGTAGCCCGCTTTCCTCAAGGCAGCGAGTTCGCTTTGGTGCTGCGCCATCGTAGGGGGCGCGTTTGTCTTGAGCGCGGCCAGGTCGCGGCACTCTGTCGGAGTGAGGTGCGGCCCGGTATACGGCATGCCACCAGCGACACAGCCGGTGAGCAAAATCACCAGAGCGGGAAGTATTGACTGTGTTCCAGGCCGATTTCTCATAGTACGTCTCCTTCCCTGCGCCGCGCCGTGAACCAACTCGTAGTGCGCACCGTTGCCGCTGCGGGTGAAAATGCCCGCCTTCGACGCATGTCACTTCGAAGCCGGAGCCGGCGTCGCCTTCTCACCACCTTGTAGATGCCACGCGTCTGAACCTTCTCGCCCGGTTTGTGCCCTTCGGCCCTATTACGCTCCTTCGGTTGATTCGCCGCGGGAGCAGCAAGCATCGTTCCTCCCGGCCACCGCCAAGCCCACGTCAGGCGTGAACGTCAACTTGTCCCGCGAGGCGCCGTCTGCAAGCCCGCGCCTCTCCACTACAGGCCAACTATCGTCGATCCAGTTGCGCAGGCGCGACGCGGCCCCCTGGCTGGGATCGGTCGCCGTGACGGCGAAACCATGAGCCAGGAAGTGTGCCCCCAACCCGCGCCAATGACATCAGTGCCGACGACGGCGACGTTGACGGCTCGCGTTGTCATCGGTTAGCCCTCCTGGCAGGCAGCGTGGATTGTTTCGCGCAACGGCCGCAGCCCAATGATCTTCCGTGCTTCAGCCGGCGTGGCCGGCTCGTAACCCATCTCGCGGACCAGGCGAACAAGCCGCTCGACCAGGTGAACATTAGTGGCCAACTGACCTTGTCTGTTAGTAGAAGTTGTCTTCGAGTCCGACGCGCACGTCCCCTCCCAGCAACGGCGAGTTCATCGCGGCAGGCAACTGCGCCGCGCCGATAGCGCTGACGTTGAAGACGCCATTGCGGGGCAGATGATCGATCATCATCTGCAACAGCCGGGGCGTGTAGGGCAACGCGCCTTGGAACGCATTGGCGCCGATCACGATATTGATAAAGTGCGGCGCGTCGTCGAGCCCCTCGTTGATGGCGCGCTGAACATCCTGGACGAAGTCGGCGAGGCTGACCGGCCACAAGGGAACCCTCGACGACGTAGGCTACATCGTCGACAATCGCCATAAATTTGACGCATGCGGGCGTCTTATCAGTTGTGTCGCGCCGTTCCGGAAGCCGATTGATCGAATCCAGGCGGCGAACAATCTGCGTTCGAATGCGCTATCAGGGATATGACACGCTCTTCGAGACCCTCCCGCATCCGGCTGCAGGATGCTCCGCAATGAGGGCGGCCGAATCCGGTCGGGTACTCCTCATTGCATTGCAGCAAAGGCGGCGCCGCCGCCCGCACCGGCAGGCGCGCAGTTCGCCGCTTGCCGATCCCCCGCTCCTTGCCTGCCGCGACGTCACTGGATCAGCGGCACCACGCCGAGCTTTTCAGCCAGCATCCTTTCGTAGACACCAAAGTGCAGATCGACCTCTTCCTGGGTGACCACGGTCACGAAAATAGTGATCTGCGCGGGCTGCAGGCCCAGCACCGTCGCGATCGCCGCTTCCAACTGGGGCGCGCATAGCCGGTCATCGGCGAACGTGGTGCCGACCGCAATCTCGTAAGCGGACTCCTGCCGGAACACCACTTCAACCAGCCGCGCCCGGGCGCTCATGTTGCTGTCGATCGCCAGCCGGATGACTTCGACCGCCGTGCGCATCGTCTCAGTCGGGAACCCCTTTGTTGAGCGCAACCGGATACGGTGACGCCCAAGAGTGAGCCAATCGTATTCGAATTCCATGGTGTCCTCGCACGGTGTTGCAGAGTGTCGTGAACGTAGGGGTGTGACAATCCAAATTCAAGAACAAAAAGTCGCCATCGCCCACTTGAAATTTCTGTTTTCAGTCCTATCTTGAATATCGCTCAGGCAGTCGCGCCGGCATTCCGGCGCGCTGCGTGTTTCGATTTGTTTGCCGCAGCATGGCAGACGGACTGGAGCGCGTATGCCGGTTCGTTTCCCTGCTGCATCCAAGGAGGAAACGATCATGAGTGATCTCTACTTCGGAACCGACCTTTTCAGCGAGTTCGACCGTCTGCAACGGCAGATGGCGAGTCTCTTCGGCGGTTTCCCGTCCAGCATCCGCTCGGGGCGCCTGTGCGCATTCCCGCAGGTCAACATCGGTTCGACCGACGACTCTATCGAGATCGTTGCGTTCGCGCCCGGTATCGATCCGGCGCATCTCGACGTATCCATCGACAAAGGGCTGCTGACCATCAGCGGCGAGCGCCAGACCGTACGGCCGGAAGCGGCCGGCGACGACGTGCGTACTTATGCGCAGGAGCGGTTCGTCGGCACCTTCCGGCGCGTCATTGAACTGCCGCAGCATGCGGACCCTGACAAGGTCACGGCGCAGTACACCAATGGGTGCCTGACCGTGAGCATCGGCAAACGGGAGACGTCGAAGCCGCGGGCCATCACTGTTCAATGAAACCGATCGCAGAACTGAGGAGGACATCATGAACGACACGACAGAACTTGCCAGGAAAGACGAAACTGCGGTGGCCCGTCGCGAAGACGAGCAGTCGCAACGCCCGATCACGCTAACGCCGCCCGTAGACATCTTCGAGGACAGCCAGGGCATCACCCTGTGGGCCGATCTGCCCGGCGTTACAAAAGACCGCCTTGATGTGAAGGTACACGATGGCAACCTGTACATCGAGGCCGAGGCGGTGGTGCCCACGCCGGCGGGGCTGCGCCTGCAACATGCGGAGATCCGCCAGCCGCATTTCGCGCGGGCGTTCGCTCTTGGGGCTGACTTCGACGCAACGAAAATCGATGCGAACCTGAAAGACGGCGTGCTGAAACTGACGATACCGCGCCGCGACGAAGCCCGGCCGCGCCGGATCGAGGTGCGGACGGACTGAAGTCGGCAGGTGGGCGGCAACGACAGGGAGAAAACCGGTGGCGGTCGTCTGGCCGCCACCTACTGACTGCGGAGACCTGGATGCGGACGTCATACATGAATGCTGGCGCGGACGCACGCTCAGCATACGGCGCGGTGCCGGTACGTGAGCTCAGGACGCGCCGCCGATCGCGAGGCGGCCGTGGCGGCGTTCCGCAGATGCAGTCGGGAACGTCGAGGGCAGAGTCGCGACTTCAGCGCAATGACAGGAATCCGGTTCTCCGGCCAGACTGTAGAGGAGGATACGATGAATACGGATCCGAAAAAGTGGAATCCCTTCAAGTTCCTACGCGGGGCGGCTCGCAAGTCCGATGCGGACACCTCGGAAAGCCCCCCGGCGAGCGAACAGTGGCGTGACTCGTGGCCTGACATTCCGCGATTGTTCACACGCGAACCGTGGCGTGCTTTGGAAGAGTTCTTCCATGACCCGTTTGCAGGTCGCGGCGCCCTCGAACGATGGTTTGGCGACTTCAGTTCATCGCGCTTCCAGCCGCGCATCGACGTGGTCGACGAAGGAAAGGTGTTGCGCGTGACCGCCGAGCTGCCCGGGATGGAGCGCGAAGACCTGAGTGTGAGCGTCGAGGACGGGGCGATCGTGTTGCGCGGCGAAAAGAAACAGGACGTGCGCAGCGAGGAAGACGGCTGCTACCGGCTCGAGCGCGCCTATGGAAGCTTCATGCGCACAATCCCGATGCCGGAAAACGCCGACCCCGATCACGCATTGGCAAAATTTGATAACGGTGTGCTCACGTTGACCGTGCCGAAATCGGAGCCGGCGCGATCCACTAGCCGCACGATCGGTATCGGCTAGGCCAAACAGGCAAGAAGTGCGCTGGTCGCGGTGAACATCGGGCGAGACGGGCCGTTAGCTCAGCTGGTAGAGCAGCGGACTTTTAATCCGTTGGTCACTGGTTCGAATCCAGTACGGCCTACCAAAAGATTCAAGGGCTTAGCGTTCGCGCTAGGCCCTTTTTCTTTTCCGACTGTCAACGAAGTGTCAACGGCATTGTTGTGGCGGCCCGCGATTTGGCTTAATTCGCCGAGTATGATTGAACCTCTTGCGATCTCAAGGGGGCTCGGGGCGTCTCCCAAAGATGGCTTCGGCCCGGAGGCGATTCATCGTTGGACTTTTTCCATGAAGTGACCTCCCTGTCGGTTAGGATCGTTTCAAGCGTCGCCGCGTTGTATGTGATGTCGGTTTTTCGATGAACCTCTTCGAAGGCATCAGACCCAACGCAAGCAGGATCAGACGCTTCTCCTGTGCACCGATGTCGCCCTTGGGATTGAATGAAGTCATGCTGCATCCGCCGAGCAGGCCGAATGCGCCGAGCGGCATAACGCGGCCTGCGGCAACGCAAAACCGTTTGACGGTATCAGATTGACCGTGCGCACTTGACCCGATACAGCGATTTCTTCTACATAAACCTGGGATTCTGCATGTCATGTACCTTGGTTGCCGGTAACACCACAGGCGGACGAACTCACCTGCGGCAGCGCCCCTTTGGCTGGCGTGGAAAGGGACCGGCCAAACTG
Source organism: Paraburkholderia sp. 32 (assembly GCF_050435345.1). Classification (NCBI taxonomy): domain Bacteria; kingdom Pseudomonadati; phylum Pseudomonadota; class Betaproteobacteria; order Burkholderiales; family Burkholderiaceae; genus Paraburkholderia; species Paraburkholderia sp. 32. The sequence goes on along the minus strand of NZ_JBNDKD010000001.1, from coordinate 2,360,860 downwards.
AACCCGGCCGGCCCCACGATGGCTAGCGGCCTGTCGCATCCTGCACAGCTTCCTTCGTGGTTTCCCCAGGTGGGGCGGACTTCGGCGCTGCCACTTCGAGATGTGGTTGCGCGACGCCCGCTTTATGGCGCCTGCGCGAGTAATGCGCTGGCTTGCTAGCACCCTCCAGTCGCGTCGCGTGAGGCGCGCCCCCGGGACGATGCACGTCGTGCGTCACGAATCCCGAATCGTGATCCGGTATCGCAAACCAGTCCGGATGCTCAAACGATGCGCGAATGTCGTCCAGGCCCGTCTGCCAGTGCTCGCTCATCGTGTCGATGCTGAATTCGTAATCCTTATAGTGCCCCTCATACGCCTTGTTCTTGTATATGAGGTGCACAACATTGACCGTACTGCCATCGGCAACTTCCCGTGCCTCCCGGATGAGCGGATGCTGCTTCTCCAGGCCCGGCGGCACATGCTTCAGTAGCTCCTTGATGAGCTGTGCATGACGCTGGGTCGACCCGAGCATCGCGGTGATAGCGCGGGTCCGGCTGGAATACTGGATGTCCTTGGCGCGCTCGGACACATCCAGCATGTCGCCCGGGAGGCCACCGCTCGCACTCCAGAGGTCAACCTGGAAGACCAGGGTGTCCTTGTGCTGCGGGTCGCTTACAACCTCGGTCAATGGCGTGTTCGACACCAGACCGCCGTCCCAGTAATATTCGCCATCAATCTCGACGGCAGGAAAGCCCGGAGGGAGCGCACCCGAGGCCATGAAGTGCTCTGGCGAAAGGCGCATCTGGGTGTTGTCGAAGTAGACCAGGTTACCCGTGCGCACGTTGACCGCGCCGACGGAGACGCGAATATCGCCGTCGTTGATTCTGTCGAAATCGGCGAATTGCAGAAGGGTCGCCCGAAGCGCGGTGGTATCGTAAAAGCTCACTTCTTCTGGCGAGCGCTTGCCCATCCCTGGGATGGGCACCGGAAGGCGCGGCGAGAAAAAGCCTCGCTGCCCTTCGGTGAGTGCGCGGCCTGCCGCCCAGCAGCTCGACCACTTGCGCGACAGGTCGTGCATGCCCGCGGCGCGGGGTAGCCACGCGCCAAGGTTCCCAAGCATGTCCGCCGGCTGGCAGATGGTGTTCCAGAATCCATGCAATGCCTCGGTACGCTTGCCCGGAGCGTTGCCCGCGATGATGGCTGTGTTAAGCGCGCCGATGGAGATGCCGGAAATCCAGTCCGGATGAATGCCAGCTTCCTCGAGGCCTTCGTAGACGCCGGCCTGATAGGAGCCCAGCGCGCCGCCACCCTGTAGCACGAGAGCGACCTCGTCATAGGCCGGAAGCTTGAAAGTCTTGCGAGGTGTGCCTGATGTTTCTTGATCTTGACGCACTGGGCGGCTCCTTAGTGCATCGACCAGCCGTGGCTGACGATAATGGACTGGCCCGTCAATGCGGACGATTCGAAGCCGGCGAGGAATGCCACGGTGTTGGCGACGTCTTCCACCGTCGTGAATTCGCCGTCGACCGTTTCCTTCAACATCACGTTCTTGACGACGTCTGCTTCCGAAATGCCCAACGCTATCGCCTGCTCCGGAATCTGCCTGTCGACAAGCGGCGTGCGCACGAACCCCGGACACACGACATTGGCCCGTACACCGCGCGAACCACCTTCCTTGGCTACCACGCGTGCGAGACCGAGCAGTCCATGTTTGGCCGTCACGTAGGCAGCCTTCAGCTTCGACGCTTCGTGCGAGTGGACCGAGCCCATATAGATAATCGACCCACCGTTGCCCGCAGCGTACATGTGCCTGACAGCAGCTTTGGTCGTGAGGAACGCGCCGTCCAGATGGATTGCGAGCATTTTTTTCCAGTCGGAGAAAGCATAATCTTCAATCGGGTTGACAATCTGGATGCCCGCGTTCGAGACCAGCACATCAATGCTGCCAAGCCTGTCTACAGCCTGCTGGATGCCGGCGTTGACCGCTTCTTCGCTCGTCACGTCCATTGATACAGGCAGCGCTTTGCCACCCTCCTTGCGGATGCTCTCGGCCACGCTCTCAGCAGCCTTGAGGTTCAGGTCCGCGATTACCACCGACGCGCCGAGCGCCGCGAGCTTGCGTGCGCACTGTTCACCGATACCACTTGCAGCGCCCGTCACGAGCGCGACCTTATCTGTTACGGACATGCCTTTTCCTTAATATGTCAGAGGGTGCTTACTGATTCGCGGCAAGCTTGAGTGCCGGCGCCTCGGCGAGGTAATCGAAAGCCACCTCCCCGATGTCGAGCGTGAGATTGGCGATGACGTGCCGCGCGCCGACGATTTTGCGCACCGGCAAATCCGCCACCGGAGCCAAGGCATGGGGGTGCAGCTCAAGCGCGGCCGGACCGCCCCACGCGCCGAGCACCGTGACATCCCGCAGGAAGTAGCGCACGAGCTCGCAGATGCGGGCTGAACCGTCGACGTGCGGAATGACTTTCAGTAGATAGTTCGGCGTGTCCGCCAGCTTCTTGCGCTCGACCTCGAGGTCAAGTGGCTCGTACTTGTAGCCCATCGTGCCCGTGGCAATGCGCTGGGTGCCATAGTCGAGCGTTCCAAGCAGCGTGTCGTTGCCGTCAACACGCAATTTCGGACTCGCCAGCTTCTTGGGGAAACCCCAAATCTCACGACCGCCTGCAATCGGGCCTTCGTCGTCGAGGTACATCGCGTGTGTGTAGCTGCCTGGCGCGCCGGCATCATCTCTTACCGAGATAACCTGGCCGCTTTCCGTGTAATCGCCGAATCCCGACGAGTCTGGCATGCGAATGAATTCGTAATGCACGAGGGGGCTTGCGACTGTCAGTGGTTCCGGCACCACGGCGCGCAAAGCGTCCATGTCGGTCTCGTACGAAATGATGAAGTACTCGCGATCAAGGAAGCGAAACGGCGGGCGGGGGTAGGAAGGATTGTGGACGGGCATCGCAAAAGCATCTTTGCGGATTTTTTCGATTTTCAACTATCTCTCCAGTAGTGACGTCAAATGACGTCGCGTCTTTAAAGCCCACGCATGCGCACCAGAGGTGCTGTGCTGCACACCGCGCCTCTGCCTTATCACAGCGTGTCGGATTCGAGTGGCCCTGTGCTTTGCATCGTTGTACAGAGCACGGGCAATAGTAGCGCCTTGGTCCATGCATCGGTGTCCTTGCTGGCCGTAAAACACTGTCCCCCTCGCCGCAACAATTGGTTCGATCCTTGTGCGCGCCCGCTTCTCATCGGCGAAACGCCGCGTGTAGCGATGTCGCTTCGTGATAGGCAATGTCGCACATATAGGCGTACGTATTAATTGCCACATGGCTCGTTGTTTCGTCCCCGATGCCTCGCTTGCTTCAGGCATGTCGATTCGAAACCGCGTCCCCGAGAATATAAACGCGTGCAAGGTCACAGTTGGACATTAACGGAAGCCGCGACCATCATTGCGCCTGCGTTTCGCGGCGGCGGATCGCCTGCTCTGGGAGAGTACACGGCGTCGCCCGCCTCAATCGGATGACCGCTCAACACGCACGTCCCTGGCCCCTTCGCGATGAACACCCGTCAGGGCTGGTAATCACAGCGACCGCTGCACGAATCGCACCAGGAAACCGACCGGGTCTGCAAAGGGTTCGGCGCCGCTTTCAGGTCAGGCGGATCTTCGGTTGGACGAGACCATTGATCTGTTCCGCTGTCCACAGCAGCGTCGCCTTTCGAAAGCCATGGAGAGCCTGCTGATGGCGCCGGTAGAGCATGGCGTGACTCAGTTGAGCGAAACGTCCGCGCACGAAACCGCCACGAAAGAGTCCGAAGCGCCCAAGCGTGCCGAACGCGTTGTAGTCGCTCAGCGAGACGAGCGAACCGAAATCGCGGAAACGGAAATCGGCAAGTGGCTTGCCTGCAAGCCACCCCGGAAGGTGACGCGCGAGATGCTCGGCCTGCTGCGTGGCGACCTGCGCGGTCGGTGCAAGTTGCCGTTCGTGACCGGCAAGTGTCAGGCTTGCGCAATCGCCAAGCGCGAACACGTGATCGTCACGCGAAGACTGCAGACTCGCTCCGACGACGATCTGGTTGGACCGGTTCGTTTCGAGTCCGTCGAGATTGTTCATGAAATCCGGCGCCTTGACGCCGGCTGCCCAGACCATCAGATCGGCCTCGGCAAGCGTGCCGTCGCCGTGGCGAAAACCACTCGCCTCTGCCGCGGTAACACGCGCCGAAGTCAGCACGCGAAAACCGATATGCTCGAGCTGCGACTGGCTCGATGCCGATATCTCCGGCGCAAACGCCCCGAGCACGCGCGGGCCGCTTTCGAGCAGCGTCAGACTCAGCCGCTCTCGCACAGTCGGGTCTCCGTAACTCGACGCAACGTCAAGCAAGCGGCTCAGTTCAGCGGACAGCTCAACACCCGTTGCACCCGCGCCGACGATCGCCACACGCAGTGGTTCGTCCTTCACGACGCTTCGAAATACGCGCGCTCGCAACGCGGCGTTGAACGCTTCGGCCTGTTTTTGACTGTCGATGAAATGGCAGTGCTCTTTCACGCCCGGCACGCCGAAATCGTTCGCCCGGCTACCCAGCGACAGCACGAGCACGTCGTACCCGACCGTTCGCGGACCGAGCACTACTTCACCTTCCGGCGTCCTGAGCTCGTCGAGCTGGACCAGCCGCCGGCTTCGATCGAGCCCGTTCATTGCGCCGGGCTGATAGGTGAAGCCGTGATCGCGGGCATGGGCGAGGTAGATCACCTGCTGCTGCTGAACATCGCGCGTGCCGGCTGCAATAGTGTGCAGCATCGGCTTCCATATGTGCGTCGGGCTGCTGTCGATCAGCGTGACGCTGGCCCGGCCGCTGCGCCCTAACAGGTCGCCGAGTCGGGTAGCCAGCAAAATTCCCGCAATCCCGCCGCCGACGATGACAATCCGTATTGGTTGTGACATAATAAATTCAACGCGTGATGAATAAGTCACATCGTAGCCTAAAGCACGAGCTCCGTCAAACCGCGGCCCTCCTCAGCGTCTCACGCGCCGTCAGTTAAACTTCGGCTGAATTGACGATCCACAACTCACACCCAAATGAACGACGTAATGTCAGGACCTGCCAAGCTGATCGAGAAAAAGCGTACCCGCGGACGACCCGCGTACAGCGCTTCCGTCGGTGCCGACGTCCTCCTGCGACATGCCCGGCGCACCTTCGCAAAGCGTGGATTCGACGCTACCAGCGTGCGGGAAATCGCGCGCGACGCGGGTGTCGACCCGGCGCTGATCGCGCATCATTTCGGGTCGAAAGAAGCGCTATGGGTTGCGGTGGTAGAGCAGATCGCGGATCAGGCTGCGCCAATGATCGACGCCACAGCCAGGTTGCGCTCAGCCACGCTAGGTGCGCGTGAGCGTGTCGAACACGCAGTGGTTCTTTTCATCGATCAGGTTTTCGACGAACCCGACCTTGGTATGTTTTTTTCGACTGCCGCGACCGAAGAAGGCGAGCGCTTCAACATACTCATCGGGCGTCTGGTGCGCCCCTATCACGACGTGTTCGTGCCTTTGCTCGAAGATGCATCGAGGGCGAAGGAATTGAAACCGCACCACCCCGAAGTCATGTTTTCCATGCTGATGAACGCCATCAGCAATACCGTGGCTTACCACCATATGCTTCGGGTTTTCTCGTCACTTCCTGAAGATCAGACCAGGTTCAAGCGCGCGGTGCGGGACACGGCGCTGAACATGATCGGAAAGTAATCAGCAAGACCCAATGCCCTTCGCGACAAGCCCGGAATCCTCCACCTGCTTATAGTGCGCGTCGTCCCCTGACGCATTCGCTGCCCAAGAGAACTACCATGGCGATGACCGCCCCAAGGAACGTGTCCACGATCCGCTCGCCGACGAGCGCGAGGGGAGCGCTCGTCCCGCCCACCGCTGAGATGGTCAACGCGGTTGGGGTAATGAAGGTCAGGGCCAGCGCGTAGTGCCGCGCGGCCACGACTTCGATCGCGAACTGGAGCAGCGCGAGGACCCCGACGAGCCAGAGGCCTTTCGGGTCGACGAGCTGGATCAAGCCGAAGACAGCCGCGCCCAAGACCGTGCCCACAACGCGGTGCACGGCCCGAATGGCACTTGAGCGCGAGACGTGGCTGCCCTGCAGCACCGCACCCGCGACCATAACCGTCCAGTAGGCACGGTGCTCCCCAAAAGACAGGCTCAGCAAGCCGGCGCTGGCAACCGCAACGATCACCCTCGCGGCGATCGTGGCCTTTTCCCCGTCGAGCGAGCTGGGAGGAAACCGCATGCGCAAGCTGGACGCTTCGCCCTTGCGCTGGTGCACAAGCGGCAGCGCGAGGGGTGCGATCACGAGCAAGTACGCACTGAGCGCGCCGACCGCGACCAGAGAGGGGATCATAAAGACGCCAAGGGGCGAACCGCTGAAACGCGCGGAAGCGGCCAGATGACCGCTGACTCCGGCGACCAGCACGAACTGCATCGGCCCGGGCGGACCCATTCCGACACCGAGCAGAATGATGCTGGCGAGCGCAGCCACGGCGACGAGGCAGGCGATGGTCAGCCACGCATTCGTCGCGCACAGTACGCCCAGCGTGGAGGCGGCCACGAACCCCGCCGCGACGAACGGCAAGGCCTGGAGCCGGTCGCCCAGGCGCAGCGTCGAGCCGTAGAGAGCCGTGAAGGCGCCGAGAGAAGTGATGAGCCCGAGTGACTGGTGGCCGGCCAGCATGAACGCGCTCAGAGGCACGCCCATGGCGACGCCCCCTCCGACGCCGGCCGACCACCGCCACGGGCCGTCGTTGAAGCCAAGCAGGCTTTTCAGTACGCGGGGCGGCAAGAAAGGTCTTCTCATTTGGGATTGTTTTGTGAAGCGGCCAGGCGATTGGGTAAAGAAATTTGAATCGAAGGCGGAGATCGCGTTTTCGCTCCGACGGCGCTCCGGATTGCACGTCTTGTCTGTCGACACTTCAGAGCCCGCAGGGTCGCAAGTGACCAACCGCCTTTTTGCGGCTTCAAGACGGCCCTCTCCTGACGACGTCGGTCTACGCGTTCGTGCTACCAGTTCGTTCGTCGCAAGTGCAGCTTCCCCCGAACCCACCGAGGTTCAAGTGCGCGAGCGCGATCGAATGACGTTCACGTGACGGCCATCATGCGGACCGCTTGCCTCGCGCAACGGTGTGCGACGACGTGATGGCTCCGGTCCTCCGACTTTCAACCAACGCACGCGTACGCTGCGAGATTCGCGCCGCTGCCTCCCGGATCGATTCGACAAGACGGTCCAGATTGGCAAATTCGAGTCGCTGGGTCGGCACGATCACCGCAAGCGAACCGACTGCTTCACTGGAGTCGTCCGTAAATAGCGGCGACGCCAGTGCAGAAACGCTGCTTTCCAGTTCGCCCCTCGACAGATAAAAACCGGCACGCCGGATTTTGAGCAGCGACGCGCGAAACTCGTCGAGTGTCGCCCCAAGGCCGCTTTGCGCGATCTCGTCAGCATACTGATCGAACAGGACCGCGAGCTTGGCCTTCGGAAAGGTGGACAGGATCGCTTTTGGAGCGGCGCCGAGAAACAGGGGGCGAGGACGGCCCCGGCCGTACCGGAGGTCAAGCGCCGCGCCGTGAGTCTCACGATGCGTGTCCACGAGTTCGTTACCGTACCAGCGCGACATCACCACATCGAAGCCGGAGTGTTCACTCAACTCACGCATGATCGGCTGCCCGACCGCAAGCAGCGGATCCGACATGCGCAGGTGGTAATCAAGCTTGATGATGCGAGGGCCGAGACCATAGTCTCCTCCTGCATACCGGATGAGCAAGCCAGCATCCAGGAGCTCGCGTACATAGCGATAAGCCGTTGGGGTTGAGCAATCGAGTTCGGCGGCAACGTCTTCGACGGACAGGAACGGCTTCGCCTCCGAAAACAGCTCGAGTATGGATAAAAGTCTCGTAATGCTCGACATCTATTGCGCTGCGCCTCCTCGTGTGTGAACGGAATTATATGCACTGGCAAGATCGCCATTGACGCCTTCAACGACCACCGCGCGGAAACAGTCGCACGCGAGCCACGCAGCGCCACGCTTATGCAAGCCCCATGCGCTCGGCCATTTCGGTTTGCCAGACACTTCGCGGCCTGAATCCCGATAGCGTTCTTGCGTGGCGTTCGACAGCCGCCATCAGTTCAGCATCGGGCAAGCCGAAGTCCACCGGCACCCGCATCGGCTGGTCGACGTACCACGGCGTGTCGATGTAGAGCTCGAGGCGATTGCCCTCGGGATCGCGGGCATAGATCGAAACCGAATTGCCGTGGGTGACGGGGTTGATTTCCTGCAGGCCTTCCGCAATGAACTGCCGATGAAACCGCCTCAACGTGGCAAGGCTGTCAGCTGTGAACGAAATCTGGTTGATCGGATTGAACGCCAAGTGCTCGGGGCGGCCGCTCGCGAGCACGATCTGGTGATGCACCGCGGGATCGCGGCTCAAGAATACCAACTGCACAGCGCCGTGCGGCGTCTGCAGCGAACCCCGATCCGTCACGGTGAATTCCATCACCCGCGTATAAAAGTCCTCCACGCGCGCCATGTCGCTCACATAGAAGCCCATGTGACTGAGGGACAGCCCTGCCCTCGCTTTCTTCATACCGTTCATGCCTGTCTCCAAGTAGTGATAAACCCTAGCAAAAAACACGTTGTGACATTTGCTAAAGTTAGTCTATTCTCACCATAAGATAAATGCACGGGTTTTTTACGAATCCAGGCGTTGATCCAATCTACTTTTTATCTATCCGGAGCATCAATGAAACTCGCCAGCTTCTCCACCCACCTTGGCTCATCGTTCGGCATCGTTCGCGATGAAACCGTGTTCGACCTTGGCAAGCGTCTCGGCGGCCGCTATGCCGATCTGAAGGCACTGATTGCCGCCGACGCATTCCGCGAGGCCGCACAGGCCGCCGATGGCACGCAGGGCGACTACCCGCTGTCGGAAGTCACGCTGCTGCCTGTGATCCCGAACCCCGAACAAATCTTTTGCGTGGGACTCAACTACGCAGACCACGTCAAGGAAACCAACCGCGAAACCACCGAGCATCCGGTCATCTTCATGCGGGTGCCGGCTTCCCAGGTTGGCCATGGCCAGCCGATGCTGCGTCCGCCTGAGTCGCAGAAGTTCGACTATGAGGGTGAGATTGCCGTCATCATCGGGCGCGGTGGACGACGCATCGACGAGGCCGACGCGTGGAATCACATCGCTGGCTACGCCTGCTACAACGACGGTTCCGTGCGCGACTGGCAGCTTCATACGGGCCAGTGGGGCCCGGGCAAAAATTTCTATCGCACCGGCGCGTTCGGACCGTGGATGGTGACGAGCGACGAGATCGAACCCAATGCGGTGATGACGCTCGTCACCCGCCTGAATGGACAGGAAGTGCAACGCGCGACGACGCAGATGCTGATTCACGGCATTGCCAAACAGATTGCCTACCTGTCGACGTTCACCCCGCTCTCTCCGGGAGACGTGATCGTGACCGGCACGCCTGGCGGCGTCGGCGCGAAGCGCAATCCGCCGCTGTTCATGAAGGCCGGCGACGTGGCGGAAGTGGAGGTTGATCGGATCGGCGTTCTGTCCAATCCAATCGCCGACGAAGCGTAAAAGTCGTAGCCGGGCGCGTTCGTGTGCGCTCGGCGTCTTATCTGGCGGAACAAGACATGTTAGAGAAAACTATTTCGACGCACGCGTGCGACTACGACGCGGCCGTTATCGGTCTCGGGCCCACCGGGGCGACGCTCGCGAACCTGCTGGCAATCGAAGGCTTGCGGGTCCTGGTGCTGGAGCGAGACAAGGAGATTTTCGCGCTTCCTCGCGCGGTGCATTTCGACGGTGAATGCATGCGCGTGTTCCAAACCCTCGGTTTAACCGACAAGCTGCTACCCAAGCTGTTCGTGGGTCCCGGCATGAAATTCGTGAACGGGGAAGGCAAGTTGCTGATCGACTGGCAACGGCCAACCTGTATCGGACCACAGGGGTGGTGCGCGAGTTACAAGTTCCATCAGCCCGATCTCGAGAATGCGTTACGCGAGCGTCTTGCGCAGCAATCGAGCGTTGACGTCCGGTTGCGCCACGAAGTGTTCGCGCTTGACGAGGCGAGCGATGGCGTCCAGTTGCGCTTCGAGGATACGTGCTGCGGCAAACTTGGACGTACCACCGCGCGATATGTAGTCGGCTGCGACGGTGCGCGCTCGATTGCGCGACGCTTCATGGGCACCGAATTGAGCGATCTGAAATCGCATGAACGCTGGGTTGTGGTCGACGTATTGCTCGATGCACCGCGGCCCGATCTTGGCGACTACTCGGTCCAATACTGCGACCCGGCGCGCCCGACCACTTACACGCGTGGTCCCGGAAATCGGCGCCGCTGGGAAATCATGGTGATGCCCGGTGATGATGTGACGCAACTCACGTCCCCCGAATGGCTGTGGGACAAACTCGCTCGCTGGATTTCTCCGGCCGATGCGCGCCTCGAACGTTCTGCCATATATACATTTCACTCGGTCGTGGCGAACGGTTGGCGCCGTGGCCGACTCCTGCTTGCAGGCGATGCCGCACATCAGACGCCACCCTTTATGGGCCAGGGGATGGGAGCCGGCATTCGCGACGCGTCGAATCTCGCGTGGAAGCTTGCTGCCGTCATTCATGGCGAAGCGCCCGATACCCTCCTCGACAGCTACGAATCCGAACGCTCGCCGCACGTGCGCTTATTTATCGAAACGGCGGTACAGCTCGGCTCAGTCATTCAAACGACGAGGTCAGACCTGGCCGAAGTCCGTGATGAAGAAATGAGCGCAGCGATTCGCAATTTTGTGACCCCACAACCCAGGCTTGGCCCGGGCGCATGGATCGATGAACCATCGGGCGTGGCCGGGCATATTGCACCGCAACCCCGCCTGCTGGACGGACAACTCGTGGACGACGTGGTCGGCTATCGGTTTGCGCTGCTTGCGCGACCCGAATTGCTCCGTGAATGCCCCGACGTCGCCAAGAGCGCTGCGCAAGCGGGCGTCGGGATTGTGGCCAGCGATGGAGCGGCTGTTCGCGAGTGGTTGGAGTCGATCAACGCTCCAGCGGTGCTTGTACGCCCCGACCGGTATGTGTACGGCGTCGCGCAGGACGGTGAATCCTTGCAAAACCTTCTGCACCACGCCGTACCCGGCTTGCAAACCGAAGGTGCTGTGGCCATGTGAGCCCGCAACCCCCGTTGTCACGCGAGATGTCTCGCGGTCGACGCACGTAGACCATCGGACAAAGAATCCGATAATCAAATTGGAGGAGTCATGGGAATATCCCACAACCCGGTCGGCGGCGCCGACCGTTCACAGCCATCCGGCTTGTCCCCGTCGCAGTGGAAGATGATTCTCATCGCAAGCCTTGGCGGCTCGCTGGAGTTTTACGATTTCATCGTCTACGGCTTTTTTGCCCATAACATCGCGGCCCAGTTTTTCCCGAACTCGTCGTCGCTGGTCAGCATGCTGGCTACTTTCTCCGTGCTCGCAATCGGGTACGTGATCCGACCGCTCGGCGGAATTGTGCTCAGTAGCTGGGGCGACCGGTATGGCCGGCGTCCAGTGTTTCTCGGCTCAATCATTGTGGTCACGACCGCGACGATCTGTCTTGGTCTGCTGCCCAACTTTCAGAGCTGGGGCATGACCGCATCGATCCTGTTGATCCTGCTGCGCATGCTTCAGGGTTTTTGCGTCGGCGGAGAAATGCCCGGCGCGATTACCTATGCAGTGGAAGCCGCGCCGCATCGGGCGGGGCTCGCCGCGGGCATTATTATCTGCGCGGTGAACCTGGGTGTTTTGCTGGCCACATTCGTCAACCTCGGCATCCAGACCTACCTGTCCGCCACGGACGCGGCGGCGTATGGCTGGAGGATCGCGTTTCTTTTCGGCGGCGTTTGCGGGATCGCTTCCTACCTGATGCGCCGTAATCTGGACGAGTCGCCCGAGTTCAAGAAGATGCAAGGAGCTGTCGTCAAACAGCCGTTTCGCGAGACCTTGCGACGTCATGGCAAAGCGGTCGTGACGGGGGCACTGGCGATCGCCGTGATGGCCGGCGTCAACGGCATACTTTATGGCCACATGCCCGCCTACCTCGTCCAGCAGTTGCACTATGCACCACGGACCGCGGCAATTGCCCAGAACGCTTATCTGATCGTCAGTTCCCTCGGCCTCCTCGCCGCAGGCTGGCTCGGGGACAAGATTCCACGCCGGTACCTGCTTCGAGCGTCAGCGGCGCTGCTGATCGCATTGAGCTACCCGTTCTATGAAGCGCTGGCGAGTCATACCGTCAATCCGGTGGTGCTGTTTGTGCTTGCCGGCCTGGTTTTTTCACTGGCAAGCGGGACATGGGCGTCGGTGCTCGCCGACCAATTCCCTGTCCAGGTCAGATTCAGCGGAATCGCGCTGGCTTACAACCTGGCCGTTGTCGTATTCAGCGGCTTTGCGCCCTTGCTGGCGACCATGCTGATTCGCATGACCGGCTCCTTGGCAGCGCCAGCCTGGTATGTCATCGCCGCATGCACGGTCGCGCTGCTTGCGAGCTATGGGTTGCCGACGGGAAAGTCTCGGGCCGGGTCGCCTTCGAAGACAGATGGACTGAGCGGCGAACTGTTGCGTTGAGCCGAATCGAGCCACGACGCGGCCGGCACCGTCTCCGACAAGAGGTATCCATGCAGTATTTTTGGGGGATTTACGATGAAAGATGCGTCCATTCAGGCCGCCGTCGAGGCGCTGGAACAACAGCGCTGCGACGCCACGGTGGCTGGAGACCTGCTCAAACTCGCGTCGCTACTCGACGACGATCTGACGTTCGTCCATTCAGCTGGCTACGTTCATGGCAAGTCGGAGTATCTGTCCTTCCTTACCGAGAAGATCAAGGTGCGTCAAATCGTGCGTCCGCAACCGCTCGCGTATAGGTTCCTGCCAGACACCGTGATCACGACGGGCCATCTCGAGCAATCCCTGGTGCGCAGGACCGATGGATCTGAGCTCAACATTCGCGCGCTCATAACTGAAATCTGGGTCAAACGCGAGGGCGGCTGGAAACTGCTGCATCTCCATTCCGGGCGCTTGCCGGATTGACGCAGATCCCTATCTTGCCGTCCATCTCGGGGTAAGCCTGGACACCGATCCTGAACAGGTTCGCGAACTTATGCTGCGTGCCTATCAGGCGCACCCGTCGATTCTCGACCATCCGGCGCCATCCGTCATGTTCAGTCAACTGACGCCCGACGGCATTACGCTGAGCGTCACCGGTTATGTCCGCAGCCCCCGGATCACAGGGGATATCAAGAGCGATCTGCTGTTCGAAATCCTCAAGCGATTACGTGCGGCGAAGATCCCACTGTCGAAGCCGCAAACCGTTATGGTCGGGAATCTGGATGACCAGAGTCGCGCCGCCTTTGCCACAACCAGCTTATCGGTCTAGCGTCCCCCGGAGCAGGAACGAGCCGGAGGTCAAGAAACCAGGCGGGATCAGCGCGTTTTCGTCGAAAAATCCGGCGGCATAGTGCGTCCAACTCACGCGGTCCGCTCGGACTAGTAATGCTTCTCGGACTGCAGATCGTCGATCACTAATGCGAAAAGCATGCCAGCACGCGAGTCGCCCGCTCATGCGCGCCAGATAGGGTTTCGCACGGCCCGGTACGCGCGGCGATGTCGCTACCTGGTGCCCCGCAACCTGGGTGGTGCATAGGGGACCGCATTCGGCCCCATTGCAGTGCGGGCGCGTTGCAGGCGCTCGCCCGTCAAGGTGCGCACCGCAACGCGGCTACCCTCGATATGGCGCGCGATCAACGCAACGCTACGATCCGTTTCGCGACAACGAATCGCATCGAGGATCGCGACATGTTCGTCGTAGGTTTCGTCGATGCAGTCGCCGTACACGAGATCGAGCCGCCGCACGACCCGGATGCGATCGGTCACGCGCTGCATCGCATTGGTCAGCTCGGCGTTATCGGCGGCCTGCACGAGGGCGTGATGAAATGCTTCGTCGAGCGCGACCATCTCGCGGCCGTCACGCCGACGATGAGCAGGCGGGATCTTCCAGATTTGCTCGAGCTGACCGAGCATCTGTGCGACGCCTTCGGAAAGCTCTCCTTCGGCACTCGCAAGCTTCGAGACCGCAAAGGTTTCAATCAGCTTGCGCATTTCGTACAGGTCTTCGAAGCGCTTGAAATCGACCGGCACGACTTCCCAGCCGCCGCGCACATAGCCGCGCATCAGGCCGTCACTTTGCAGGCGCTGCAAGGCCTCGCGCGCAGGCGTGCGGGACACGCCGAAGCGCTCGGCGATGCTGCCTTCCGTCACGCGGTCGCCGGGCAGCAGGCGCATATCGAAGATATCTTCGCGGACACTGACATAGACATGATCAGCCCGCGAGGGGGGAATGCCGGTGATGTCGTTCACGCTTGGAACCTGAGTTGGCGAGTTTCGGGGCTGAGATTATTGTCCGACCCGAACGCGCCATGTCAACACGCGATGAAAAAACCGGCATCGCACGGACATCAGCCGCGAGCGAAATACGCCTTTACAGCCGACAGAAACGTATCGATGTCCGCGCGCCTGCAGCGCGGACGATTTCGATTGAATTGAAAATCGGGTTATGCCGCCACGCGCTCTCGAGTAGCTGCTGGCGAGCGAAAGCGCCGGGTTGCGCGCAGTGGCATCGCGCTGCTGTGGGTTGGGCGATTTCAGTTCCGAGCCGCGTTCGGACCCAACGGAGAAAAGATTGACCGCTCCCAGGAGGTTTCGTGCTTGCCGGTTCAAGGCGTCCACGGCGGCGCCCGATTGCTGGACGAGCGCGACGTTCTGTTGCATGCCGTGCTCCAGGCTTGCGATCATCTCGCGGACCTCGCCGATCTGAAGCGCTTGCTGCTGACGCGCGTCATGGATTTCGCTCCGCGTGCCCCTTCGGTGTCGCCGGAGGTTTGCCGTGCAATCACCTCGTCGATAAACGGCGTGGCCTTGTTGCCCGCCTCGATCACGCGCGAATAGATAGCGCGCTCGGCTGCGGTGATGTCGGTGCGCTGCGCGTAGACGACGGCAAGCGGCTTTGCCGCCTCGTCATAATCCGCCGCAAGTTGAAATGAGCAACCGCCACGGCGCCTGCGCGGCAACGCAGTTCAATTTCGTAGGTTTATATCGTCACCTGACGAGTTGCGCTGGAGACGACTCGGACGATCGCAGCGATAACACCGGCGAGCCGCCCGGCGCCGACTCGCAATGCGTTTATAGCGCAGGCAGCAGGCTCGGCAGGCTCGTCAGGAAGGCGCGCACGTGCATGGCAATCACCGCTTCGGCGGGCATGCTGTTTTCATTCGAATAGATGCGGCGGCGAATCGCCAGATGAGACACGGCGCCATGTAACAGCCAACCCACTTCGCCCAGTTGAGCCGGGTCGGCGGGCACGCGTAGACCCAATTCATACGCGGTCTCCGTGACGATGATCTCGAGCGCATGGCTGACGATCGCGTTCGTATAGGCCGGCGCCGTGTGCAGGCCCTCGAGCGACGAATAAAGGAAGAGCCTCAGCCAGCGGCGCGTCAGGAGCGTGTCATAGTACTCGCAATAAAAGCGGTTGAGTCGGCTTTCAATCGGCACACTTCGGTCTTGCAATTGAACAAACCAGATTGCGTCGAAGATTCCGACGACTTCCCGCTTGTAGACTTCATCAATCAAAGCGGCCTTGCTCGGGAACAGGCTATATAACAAGCGTTGCGATACGCCGCAGGCTTCCGCGATGGCGCGGGTCTGTGCGCCGAGACCATGCTCCGCGAAATATTCCGCGGCCTTCTCCAGCACGCGCGCCTGACGCTCGGCACGCGGCAAACGCTGCGGCGCTTTTTTCATCGGCCGCTTGACCGCCACGCGGTCGACGCCGGTTCCACGGCTCGGCTTCTCGATAGTCCCTTTGGTCTTCATAGCTCCCTACGCTCTCGGATCATAGCTGTTATCATCACCTGACGATTTACGTTTTGATAAAGTATACGCCCCGGACGTGGGCGGCAGTCCCGCGCTGCCCTGCGTGACCCTCGCATTATCTCAGCCGTTGCGAAGCGAGCGTCGTCCTTGCTGCTGCCAACTAACCTGGAACCGGATGTTCGTCCATGTCCGCGTTGCCACGGAGGCATCGTGATGGGAGTCGGCGTGACGGCGCCCGCATTGGCATCGAATCCCGCCCAGCCGATGGCGGGTCGCCACGAACGCTCTCTTTAGCAAGCCTGAAGCACGTTGATGACGCGGCTCACGAGCAACGGGCGCGTATTGTGTCCATATTCGGCCATATGCGCGGAGGCCCCGTGCGCCCTCAACGCTTCCGCGCTTTCCCAGCGCTCGATGACAGCGAACGTGTCCTTGCCGAGCGGTGTCTGAATCGTCCCGAACTCAGGTACGTCGATGACGGCCTCGTAGCTGATGCACCCCTCTTCGGCCAACACCGCCGGCCGGTTCTTGTTGAAAAGTGCCAGCACGGCTTCGCGTTGACCGGGCTGTGCGGTAATTGTGGCAATGACATGGATCATCCGGGTACTTCTCCTTTTCTGTTTCGGCGCCGATCGCCGCGTGAAATCATAGCCGCGTTTGCGTACGTTTGCCGATTTCACCGTGAAGACTCTGATCTATGCAGCGTTGGTTGCCAGCGCACTCGTCGTCCCCGCAGTCTCCTTTGCACAGGACGTCACTGCCCCGCTGACGCGCGCCGAAGTGCGCGCGGACCTGATGCAAGTCGAACAGGCCTGGTATCGCCCGAGCGCCAATGACTTGCACTATCCAACCGATATTCAGGCTGCGGAGGCCCGCATTCACGCGCAGGATGCCACGACGCCGAGCAGCATGGCAGTTGGCGGAGTGTCAATGAACGGCTCCTCGCAGTCGGGTGCGCCGTCGACGCCCGCAGGTACTCGCTCGATCTACTTTGGTCGCTGATGCAACTTCATGTGCATGTCATCGTGAATCGTCGCTTGACTCTCGACCTAAAGCGATCTTCATCGAGAGGTAAGTGACGATCATCCTGAACGATATGACTGTAGGTTACCTCGATGTCGTGCAGGCGCAGACCGTCGCACTCAAAGCACAACGCAGCGTGCTCGATATCCAGACACGCCAGCTAAGTGCCAACGTGCAACTGCTGCATGCGCTGGGCGGCGGATGGTCGAGCGATGAACTCGCCCAAGTGGCTGCTACGCCGGCACTCGTCGCGACAACGATGGCGCACGGCGCAAATTGAAGGCCTGCACAGGGCACAACCGGGAGGGGTGACCCGGTTGCGCACGCTGTCGAAAGCACGCGTAGCAGTCCGATATGGCGGAACCTCTTCGGAATGCCGCGACTCTGGAAATTCCCCTGCGCGTGTCCGGCTTACGAACCGTGACGGGGAATCCGCCCAAAGAAAAGATGCTTGGGATCATTGAACCCGGGCGTCGAAGGGTGGCCCGTAGTGACGAGCGAGTCGACGAAGTTTTCGTCTTCGGCGCTCAGGCGATAGCTCAAGGCTGGCAGATAATCGTCCCATTGCGCCGCGGTGCGTGGTCCGGCGATGGTTGAACTGATATAGCTGCTGTTGAGCACCCACGCGAGTGCGAATTGTCCCGCACTCAATCCACGCGCCTCTGCATGCTCGCGAACGCGCCGTGCCAGCTCCAATGACTCGGGCCGCCATTCGGCCTGCTGCAAGCGGCGGTCGCCGCGCCCTGCCCGCGTATCGGCCGCGGGCGTCACGCCCAATTCGTATTTGCCGGTCAGCACGCCGCGAGCGAGTGGGCTGTACGAAATCACGCCGAGGCCGTAACGGTGCGCGGCTGTCAGCTGTTCGGCCTCGGCCTGCCGATTCGCGAGGTTGTAGAGCGGCTGACTGGCTACCGGGGCAGCGAGACCCAGTGCCTGGGCGGTATGACTGAATTCGGCGATCTTCCATGCGCGATGGTTCGACAGGCCGTAGTAGCGCAATTTGCCGGCCTGGACCAGATCATTTAGCGCGCGCACCGTTTCATCGACCGGCGTGTCGTGATCTTCAGCGTGGAGGTAAAGCAGATCGATGTAGTCCGTCTTCAGGCGCTTGAGGCTGGCCTCAACGGCTCGCACCATGTGTTTGCGCGACGCGCCGCGCGCATTGACGTCACCATCGCCGAATGGACTGGCAAATTTGGTCCCCAGCACCCAGCGATCGCGCCGGGCGGCGATGCAACGCCCGACGACACGCTCCGATTCACCGCCAGCGTAGACGTCGGCGGTATCGATCGAGTTGACGCCTTGTTCATGCGCCTGGTCGACGATGCGTGCCGCGGTTGCTTCGTCGGTCGGATCGCCGAACAGCATCGTCCCAAGCGTCAGCGTCGAAACCTTGAGGCCGCAGCGGCCAAGTTGGCGAAATTCCATATGAGACTGTTCCGTCAATTTGAAGGATCTAACCTGGGAATTCCACGTGACACATCCATAGATACGGGCACGTCGAGACCAGGTGATTGAAGCAAGGACAGTTGGCGCCTTGGTCTGTGCACGCCACATTAGAGGCGTGCAAGGCTTGGCGACCCGTCGCGGAGAAACGGCCGCTTGGCCATTCATTCACTTTTGCCCGTCGTACTTCTCCACGAACTCGGCCGCCGTGAGCCCACGAAAATCGGCCAATGCCGCGTCAATGCGCTCGGCGCTCCAGTCCCACCAGGCTATCTGCTGCATGCGCTCCGAGGTGCGCGCGTCGACGCGAAAACGCAGCACCCGCGCCGGCACCCCGACGACGATGGCGAACGGCGGTACGTCCTTGGTCACAACGGCTCCTGAGCCGACCGCGGCGCCAGTGCCGATCGTCACGCCGGGCATGATGATGGCATCGTGGCCGAGCCACACGTCGTGACCAATCTCGACCGGCTCCTGGGCCCGCCACTGGAAGATGTCGACGTCGTCGTCGAGAGACAATCCGTACGATCGTGAGCGATAGGTAAAGTGATGGTGGGTCGCACGCCACGAAGGATGATTGGGCGGGTTGATGCGTACGCCGGTGGCGATATTGGCGAACTTGCCAATGAGTGCGTGGGCGATCTGATTGTCACCCATCGCATAGCCGTAGTCGCCGATGACGGATTCGGCGACATGGCTGCGCGGACCGAGATAGGTGTAACGGCCAAAGTCGCTGGCGCGAACTACCGCCGTTGGGTGGATTTCCGGATGCTCCGACAGAACGCGACCGAGCGCCCACGGATCGACGCCGACGCCATGATTGATCAACATATCGATTCTCGTGCTTCAATGATAAGGAGAGCCTTGGGCCGCCGGCTGCGCACTTCCCATGACGATCGCGCCAGGGCATGTAGAGCGACGGCGACGCAGGTGAGCGGCCCGCGTTCAGGTGACACGGCTGCGCAGGTAAGCGGAAACGCGTTCGGCACAGACGACCAGGACGAAGGTGGCGATCAACAGGAACGACACCGTCTGGTACTGGAACAGGTTCATTGCAGTCAGCAACTGGAAGCCGATTCCGCCTGCTCCAACAAAGCCGAGCACGAGCGACGAGCGCAGGTTTTCGTCGAAGCGGAACAGCCCAATGCCGAGCAGCGAGGGCAACACGCCCGGCACG
Organism: Paraburkholderia sp. 32; assembly: GCF_050435345.1. NCBI lineage: Bacteria > Pseudomonadati > Pseudomonadota > Betaproteobacteria > Burkholderiales > Burkholderiaceae > Paraburkholderia > Paraburkholderia sp. 32. Next base: position 2,341,262 of record NZ_JBNDKD010000001.1, on the reverse strand, counting down.
ACAGCATGGCTTAACACCTGCAGGCGCCCCGCACCGGTCAGCGTCAACGCTTCGACGGGGCCCATATCCATGTCTTCGATTACTTCCGCGAACAGCCGCCCAAGCATGCCGACCGAATGGACCGCAAGCGCAAGTGCGCCCGGAAACGGCCCCAGCCCGACCGCCGTGACGAACAACAGTGCCCAGACCAGATCGGGCACTGCCCGGGTGACGCCGATCAGCGCGCGCGCGGCGTAGTACAGGGGCAGCGCCGGTGTGACATTCGCGGCCGCCAGAATCGACAGCGGAAAGGCGAGCAGCACCCCGAACACCGTGCCGAAAATCGCCAGGTCAATCGTTTCGAGAACCGGCCACAAGTTCGGGACGAACTGATCGAACGCCGGCGGCAAGGCGCGCAAAATAATGTCGACCATACCGTGGGCACCGGTGACCAGATCCTGCGGACGGGCCTGGACGACGATCCACGCCTGCACAAACAGCGCGAACAGCACGACGGCGGCACACACCGACCAGATGGTCCGGCCGCCCGACGAGCCCGTCGATGCGCGCATTTCAAGAACCTTGCTCATGACGCCTCGGCCAAATAAAGGCTCGCGATCTGTTGACGGGAGACGGCCGACGCCGTCCGATCGAATTCAAGCAGGCCGCCGCGCAGACCGATCAGTCTGTCGGCATATCGCGTCGCCAGTTCGGGCTGGTGCAGTACGCACACCACCGCGAGACCGTCCTCGTCGGCGAGGCGGCGCAGCAGCCGCATGACTTCGTCGGCCGCTTCGGGGTCCAGACTGGCGACCGGCTCGTCGGCGAGCAAGACGTGAGGACGTTGGGCCAGCGCACGGGCCACCGCCACGCGTTGCGCCTGTCCGCCCGAAAGCGTGCCGGCGCGCTGGCGCGCCAGATGCAGCAAGCCGACCTCGTCCAGATAGGACAGCGCCGGATCGATCTCCTCGCGAGGCACCCGGCCCAGCGCGGTTGCCAGCGTCCGGTGTCGGCCGAGCGCGCCGCAGCAGACGTTCGCCAGCACGCTGCGCCGCTTCACGAGATTGGCGTTCTGCGAGATCAACGCAAGCGGCAGACGAGCCTCACGCAAAGCTTTGCCGGACAGTGCGGCGAGATCGCGCCCAGCCACCTCGACCGACCCGGCGGTCGGCCGATTCAGTCCGACCACGCACTTCATGAAGGTCGACTTGCCGCTGCCATTGCTGCCCAGCACCACGACCAGCTCACCGGCGCGGACCGACACATTCATGCCGCGCAGCGCAGTGTGGCCATTTGCGTAACGCATCGTCAGATCACGGACAGCCAGCTTTACGCCGGGCCCACGCGTCGTATGGAGTGCTGTTCCGGGTAGGCTCGACACGCCGGCTGAAAACCGGCTCGCCGAATCTATCGGGACGCCACCCGAGGTGCTGGACAGAGTGCTCACAGTTTTGCCAGGTCGATGTGAAGAGTCGAAACCAGATCGCGGATCTGGTTATAAGCGGCGTCCGTTTGCGGCACCGTCTTCAGCTCCGGGTTCTGGTTCGATGCCAGGAACTTCTGATCGGCTTCCGGTAATTGGCGTAGATCGAGCGAACTCAGCACACTGGCCAGACGGGCCTTGAAATCCACCGGCAAATCTCCGCGCACGGCCAGCGGGTCGAGCGGAATCGGTTCCGATTTCCACAGCGTCACGTAAGCCGCAGGATCGAATTCGTTGTGTAGCTTGGCGCTGGCGATTTCTTCGCTGTTCAGCTCCCCCGCTTCGACCTTGTGGTTGCGCAGCGCCTCGAACGACGCCGTGTGGCTGCCCGCGTAGACCGCTTTTACGCCCTTGTCCGGATCGATGCCGTTCTTGCTCAGTCCGAAGGCGGGAAACAGATGGCCGGACGTCGACGCCGGATCGGCGTAAGCGAACGAGCGACCCTTGGTGTCGTCCAGCGTCTTGATGCCCGAGCCGGGCCACGTGACGATGGAGGCGTAGTAAGTGGCCGGCTTGCCCTGCTCGCCGGCGAACGTGGCGACGGCTTCAGCGTGCGCGACCTGGTGCGCGAGCACGTAGCCGAGGGGACCGAATTCGCCGAATTCGAGCTTGTTGTTGCGCATTGCCTCGATCTCGGCGTTGTAGCTGGTCGCGACGTAGAGTTGCACCGTGCAGCCGAGCTTGTCGCCGATCATCCTGGCGAGATCTGTATAGACCGGCAGCATGCGCTGAGCCGATTCGTAAGGTTCGACACCAAAGCGAATCACACCATCGTTCGGACACGTACCCGCTGCATGTGCGGTAACGGAGACAAAACTCACGGCCAGAGCTGCTGCAGATAAAAAGTTGGATACCTTCATATTTTCCTCAATTTATGTTTCGTACAGACCAGGCGACTCAACAACGGATTGCTTTGTTCCGGGCATCAGACAACGCGCTCGCCTGCCCGATACGTCGCGCGGGGGACAGGCAGCGCATCGTGCATCCGCACGCGCACAAAATCGGCACGCAAACCGGGGGCGATGGCGCCGCGGTCGTCCAACCCCACTGCGCGCGCGGGTTGCGCGGATACCGTTGCCATCGCGCGCGGCAGCGTCCAGCCGGCCTTGCCGACCAGTTCGAAGGCGGCAGTCAACAGGCTCGAGGGCACGTAGTCCGATGACAGGATGTCGAGCAGTCCGGCTTGCGCAAGTTCGATTGCCGAGACGTTGCCCGAGTGCGATCCGCCTCTTACGACGTTGGGCGCGCCCATAATCGTTGCAATGCCGTGTTCGCGCGCGGCTTGCGCGGCGATGCGGGTGGTTGGGAATTCCGCCAGGACGATGCCTTCGGCCGCTGCCTGTTCAACATGCTCGATTACGGTGTCGTCGTGGCTCGCCACCGGCACGCCGAGCTCCATGCAGCGCGCAACGATCTCGCGACGGTGCCGGTCGGCGAAACGTTCCTGTCCGTCTGAAAGCTCAGCAATCACTGCGGCGAAGTGTTCGTCGGTCAATTTGCCGTGCCGTTCCTGCCAGCGACGCCATTGATCCCGATCGTGCCATTGGCGCTGGCCCGGCGTGTGATCCATCACCGAAGCGAGCCGCAGCAATGGATGTGTGCACAGCGAATCGAATACATTCACGACGTCGGGGGCGGCGATTTCGCAGCGCAGGTGGAGGAAATGCTCGGCACGCAGCAACTCGCACGCGGACAGGCGCGCGAGTGCCTCCACGCACTGCGTCTGAAGATCCCGGCTGTGCATGTCGACGTCCGAACGCGCGCCGATCCTGAGCGAGTCGAATACGGTTGTGATGCCCGCCGCGGCCACCTGTGCGTCATGAATCACCAACGCCGCGTCGATATTCCATCTCACGCCCGGCCGCGGCGCCAGATGCTTCTCGAGATTGTCTGTGTGTAGTTCGACCAGGCCCGGCAACAGATAGTCACCGTTCCAGTCTTCGGCTTCGGCCGCCGACGTCGTGCCCCGTTCAAGATCGACAATGACGCCGTTTTCAATCCGCAAGGTTCCCGTAAATTCCTCGTCCCGCGTGACGACGCGAGCGTTCCTGATCAGCATCGACATGCTCCGTATGTGTGTCGGCTTTAGCGTGCTGCTGTACGACGCAGCGTTGGTCGTGATTCGACGCGATGAGTCGTGCTGTTGCGTTTGCGATCTCGGCGCTCCGCCCGGCAGAAAGCGACGCTCGTGCTTCATGGGCGTTTCCTGCCGGCCCAGAAAGCGCTTGCTAGTGGTGTCTTCGTCTAAACGTCTAGATGTTTAGGGAAAGATCCAACCAGCCGATTCCGCGAGCACGACCGTAATGGGTTCATCACGGCCCGCGCTCTACCATGCATGACTGCGAATTCATTTCACCCGACCGGAATGACAAGACCATGACAGCGACCGACAACAAACACCGAGCGTTTCAATCGAGCGCGGAGTAGACGTTGTAATGGAGCGGCAGATCGAACAGATTCTTGATTGACGAGGTGGTCACGGGCATCGCAAGTGGACGCCATTCGTCGTCGATGAGCATCGAGGGCAGTCGCAATGCTGAAGCTGGCTGCCTCAACACTGGCTCATGTTGGGACGGCCGTCTTGGCATCCACGTCAAGCGCGTAGAGCGACTGGCCGGCGGCCATGAACAGGCGGTTGTGCGCAGCGCCGCCAAAGCACAGGTTCGCACAGCGTTCAGGCAGCGCGATGCGGCCGATGGCCTCGCCGTCCGGTGCGAACACCATCACGCCGTTCAATGTCGGTCCTGTACCCCAGCCGGCCCACAGGTTGCCGTCGGTGTCGCAGCGGAAGCCATCCGGCGCGCCGTGCTCGCCGCCGTCGACAAAGATGCGGCCGTTGACGAGGCGTCGGCCATCCTCGACGTCGTACGCCCGGACGCGTCTTGGCGTGGATCCGGACTCGACAATGTAGAGGCGGCTTTCATCCGGCGAAAAACAAAGGCCGTTCGGATTGGCGATGTCGCCAGCGACGATCTCTGCTTCGCCGGAGCGCGGGTCCAGGCGGTAGACCTGGGTTGGCAGTTCGGCCTCCCCCCTGACACCCCCGTAATCACTCAGAATTCCAAAGGTCGGGTCAGTGAACCAGATGCTGTCGGCGCTCTTGACGACGACGTCATTGGGCGAGTTGAGCCGCTTGCCGTCGAAACGGTCCATGAGAATGGTCAGGATGCCGTTGTACTCGGTGCGCGTCACCCGGCGGTTGCCATGCTCGCAAGTGATCAACCGCCCCTGGCGGTCACGCGTGTTGCCGTTGGCGAGACCTGACGACCTGCGAAACACCGCAACCGCACCGGTTTCTTCATCCCATCGCATGATGCGGTTGTTCGGAATATCGCTCCATAGAAGGTAGCGGCCGTCGCCGAACCCACACGGGCCCTTCACCAAAGCGCATTCCAGTCGCGAGGCGCTCCACTGCGGCATGGGTAATGCGATATTTCAGAAAGCGCGGATCGAGGACCTCCACCGACGGATCGGGATAGGTTTCGCTCTGTCGCCACCCTGGAATCTCTACCATCTCCCATCTTCCACTTACGATTTGCGGGGCGGGCAAGTCAGTCGTTCTTCCGGATATACGCTGCGAACGCCTGCTCGTAGTCCGGATGCCAACGCGATAGCGCCGGGCGATTCTCTACAATGTCTCCCGCAGCCCAAAGGATGCGTCGCTCGTCGAGGGAGCGAGGCACATCGTTGTCGGGGCACAGAATGTAGAAATCGCCGGCACCCAGTCGCTCGATCATGAAATCGACAGTCTGCTCGGGCGTCCAGGCGGCGGCCGGTTTCTCGGTACGACCTTGAGCGGCAAGCTCCGTAAACACAAAGCCAGGGATCAGCAAATGCGCGCTGATCCGGCAGCCCGGCGTATTGCGCAACTCGTGCTGCAGTGCTTCGGTAAACGCCTTCAGGCCGGCCTTGGAGACGTTATAAGCCGGGTCGCCGGGCGGCGTCGTGATGCCCTGCTTCGAACCGGTGTTAATGACGAGCCCCGGGCGTCCGCGCGCGATCATCGCGGGCACGAAGGTCCGAGTGCCACGAATGACACCCCATAGGTTGACGTCGAGCACCCGCTCCCAGTTAGCGGCCGCGCCGAACATGGCGCTACCCGGTTGAATCCCCGCATTGTTCATGAGGATATCCGTGCCGCCGAAGCGATCCCGAACGGCTGCTTCGAGGCGGACCAGGTCTTCGATGCGGCTGACGTCCGTCTCGACGGCCAGTACCTCCTTCGCGCCTTCAGCAGCCACGCTGGCAATCGCCTGCGCCGCATGCGCCAGGCGGTCCTCACCCAGATCCGCAATGCACACGCGAAGCCCGAGCTGCGCGAACCGCTTCGCAGCAGCGAGTCCAATGCCGGCAGCGCCGCCTGTCACGACGGCGACGGCGCCGGGAGTGAAAGTAAAGTGTGTCATCAATAGTCCTTTCTGATACGTCATAAAACGTCGGCCCGCCACCTCACAAGCAGACCGCCAAACGGCAGGTACGTCGACAGGTCGCGCGGCCGGGAAATTCGTCACTCACCTCAGTCCATCGGGCAAAACGGCACTGGCGACAGGAACACCGATTCCTGATGGACGAGATACGGCAGGATGCGCGGCGTGAAAGCTTGCCAGCGTGGATCGGCTGCGAGTTTCGCGCGCTGCGCTGCCCGATGCGCGTAGTCCTCGTAGCCCCAGCAGAACACGATCGAGTTCAACGTGCCTGAGTCCTTCGTCCAGCAACCCTTGAGCCGGGCGTACTGACTGATGATGCCGAGCCCTTCGCGCTCGTAGATGTCCAGGAACTCGCCTGTCTTTCCCGCCGTAATCTGATATGTACGCATTTCTACCAACATGGTTCCCTCTGTTTCGATCGGTACTCTCTCGCAGCACACCGTCGTCAGACCGCGTGGCTTTCGACATGCGCCTTCAGCGCGCTGAAGAACTCATCGAGATTCTTGCTCGCGGCGGACTGAATCAGGCGCGACCCCACGCTCATCAGCTTCCCGCCAATCTCGACGTCAGCGTCGTACACCAGCACGGTCGTATTGCCTTGCGCTTCAAGTTGCAGGCGCGCAGTGACTTTGGCGAAGCCCAGCGCACCTGCACTGCCCATACCGGCAATCGTATAGGCCCTGGGCGGATCGAGATCCGACAATTCGACGTTGCTTTTGAAGGTCGCCGCCATCGGGCCGACGCGAATCTGCACGGTCGATTCGAAATGCAGGTCGTCGAGTCTCTTCAGCGCTTTGCAGCCAGGCAGGCATGCTTCGAGTACTACGGGATCGTTCAATGCGCGCCATGCGGCTTCAGGGGGCACGGGCAGGATGGTTTGATCTGTCAGCTTCATCGCCGCCGCTCAGCGCTCGTAGAGTTTGAACAGCGCCTGCGTGCCGTTGCGCGCGCAGCCCCGCTCGGCCAACTCCTGGTACATTACGCGCACCAGTTCCAGACCCGGCAATTCACGTCCCATGCTCCGCGCTTCCTCGTGCGCAATCCGCATGTCCTTGATGAAATGCTCGATGAAGAAACCGGGTGCAAAATCGCCCTTGGCAATGCGCGGCCCCAGGTTGTTCAGCTGGAATCCACCCGCCGCGCCTCCGCCAATCGCGCTCAATACGGTGTCGGCGTCCAGCCCGGCGCTGTGCGCATAGGCGAGCCCTTCGCACACGCCCACCATTGTCGATGCAATGACGATCTGATTGCACAGCTTCGTGTGCTGACCCGCACCCGGGCCGCCTTGCAGGACGATGTTGGTGCCGAGGCAGCGCAACATCGGTTCCACGCGTGCGAGCACAGCGCGTGCGCCGCCGACCATGATCGACAGGCGCCCTTCGCGCGCACCGATGTCGCCGCCCGATACCGGCGCATCCAGCATGTGCACCCCGCGCTCAGCGGCGAGCGCGGCCAACTCTTCGGCCAGTTTTGGACTCGACGTCGTCATGTCGACCAGCACCGCATCGCGCCGCGCATGCGCGACCAGACCGTCGTCGCCCAGATATAGGGTGCGGACGTCCGCGGGGGTGCCGACAATCGTGAACACGACGTCCGATACTTCGGCGAGCGCCCGCGGGGTCGCTTGCCATGTCGCGCCGGCCTCGATGAGCGGCTCAGCCTTCGCACGCGTACGGTTATAGACATGCAGCGGATAGCCGGCGGCGGCGAGCCGCGAGGCCATCGAGAAACCCATGATGCCAAGGCCGATAAAGCCAATCGCGGGTTTGCCTGTAGATTGATTCATGATGGTTGGTCCCTTCAGAGTTTGTCGCGCAGCAAGTCGCGCAATAGCATGGGAGTCAGTGGATGACGGTCGGCAACGACGCCAAATGGCGCAAGCGCATCATTGACCGCGTTGGTCAATGCGCCGATCGCTCCCATCACCCCGCCTTCGGCCATCCCCTTGATGCCGGCCGCCGTCGACTTGCCAGGCGTATGCAGCGGGATGATCTCGAAGTTGGGCAATTCAGTTGAAGTAGCGATCAGGTAGTCGGCGAGTGAGCCGGTCACGTTCTGTCCTGAGTCGTCGTAACGCATCTGCTCGAACAGCGCGCCCGACAGTCCCATCGCCACGGCGCCATGCTGCTGCCCTTCCACCACGGTGGGATTGAGCAGCGTGCCGCAGTCTTCCGCGATGACGTAACGCGCGATACGGATTGCGCCGGTCAAGACGTCCACCTCGATCTCGCATCCATGAGCCGCATTCGAATAGGTCATGGCCGGAGGGTCGTAAGTCAGGTGAAATTCGAGGCCCGGCGTCAAACCTTGCGGCAACGCGGTGGGATCCAGATACGCACGGCGGGCGACGTCGGCGAGCGTCAACCCCGTGTCGATCCACTCGTCCGCGCGACGACGCTCGATTCTCGCGTCGATCAGGCGCAGCGACTGCTCGTCAGGCAAACCAAGGCAACCGGCGGCGATCGCGAGAACCTTGCGGCGTGCGTCGAGTGCGCACAGGTAAAGCGCGCCGCCGCCTGCCGTGCCGCTGCGGGCGCCACGACTGCCCATACCGTATGGTGCGATATCAGTGTGGCCCATATGAATGCGCACGCTCGACGGCGGCACGCCCAAGCCCTCCGCCACCGCGTTGGCCATCGCGCTTTCATAGCCCTGACCACTGGGCCCTAGACCGACCGACGCGTTCACCACCCCGCCTGGTTCGATACGGATCCAGCTTGCCTCGTGCCCCGAACCGGGAATTCCCGCAGCCTTATAGAAGCGCGAACCATACGTGGTCGGTTCGACCACGTTGCACAGGCCAAGCCCCAGGTAATGGCCATCTGCGCGCGCCGCCCGCTGGCGCTCGCGAAAGCCCGCGTAGTCGAGCGCCGACAGCAAGGCCTCGAACGTCTGGGTCGGCGTGATGTCGTCCAGACATTCTCCCGTAGCAGTGCGGTACGGCAGTTCTGCCGGACTCAGCAGGTTGCGCCGGCGTACCTCGACCGGGTCGAGTGCCAGTTCCCGCGCGATTGCATCCAGCGTGCCGTCCATCACCCAGCTGGTGACGGACATCGGCGCGCGCATCGGTGCATTGCCACATTTATGACTGAGCACGACCTTCACATCGAAAGCGTAGTCCTGCAGCCGGTACGGTCCGCTCAGGATCATCGCAACGACGCGCGCCAGATAGTTGGCAGGAAAGAAGCAATAGGCGCCAAAGTCTTCGCGGAGTTCGAGTTCGAGAGCGAGCAGCGTGCCGCGCTCATCGACCGCCGCGCGGGTGCGGCAGAAGTCCTCACGTGAATTGGCGGCGGCCGTCAGGTTCTCGAGGCGATCCTCACGCCAGCGCACGGGCCGTTTCAATTGGCGAGCCAGCGCAGCAACCGTCAACTCTTCGCGGTACAAGGCGATTTTCTGTCCGAACGCTCCACCGACATCGGGCGAAATCACGGTCACCTGAGACTCGTCGAGCTTGAGGCGCTGCGCCAGTTGAGTGCGCAAAGGATGTGGCACCTGCGTTCCAATATGGAACGTCAGGTGGTTCCGTCCGGCGTCCCAGACCGCTGCACAGCCGCGGGTTTCGATCGGCACATGGGTCTGGCGCTGCTGCTGGAAGGTCGCTTCGACTACCCGGAAGGCCCGGCTGTTGGCGCGCTCAGGGTCGCCATGCACGTAGGTCTGGTGCGAGACCAGGTTGCCTGGCACGGCCGGGTCGACTTGCGCCGCGTTGGGTGCAAGCGCCCGCCACATGTCTGTCACCACGGGCAGCGGTTCGAACTCGACGAGCACCTGCTCGGCGGCGTCTTCAGCGAGGTACCGATCCGTCGCGACGACGCAAGCCACCAGATCGCCCTGAAAACGCACTATGTCCACTGGCATCGTCGCAAATTCGACGGGCTTCAGTCCTTCGACGGGTGGTGCGACACGGAACGGCGTCGTCCACTGCGCGAGCTCCAGGCCCGTGATGACGGTGACGACGCCGGGCATTGCGGCGGCGCCGTGAATATCGATGGAGACGATCCGCGCATGCGCGTGCGGCGAGCGGACAAAGCACACGTGAAGGACACCGGGTATCTCGATGTCGTCGAGATACCGGCCATAGCCGGTCAGCAGCCGATAGTCTTCGGTGCGAGGCGTCGCTTTGTTGAAGTAACGAAACGTCTGCTCAGCCATCGACCGTCTCCGCGCGCATCCGCTCGGCCGCGAGCAGGATCGCCCGCACGATGTTCTGATATCCGGTACAGCGGCACAGATTGCCCGACAGCACCTCGCGCACCTGGGCCTCGGATGGCCACGGGTTCTCGCGCAGGTACGCTTCAAATGTCATGACGATGCCGGCCGTGCAGAAACCGCACTGCAGACCGTGGCACTCATGCAGCGCCTGTTGGAGCGGCGACAGACGACCGTCTTGCGCTACCGCCTCGATGGTCGTGATCTGCGCTTCATCCATCTGCACGGCGTAAGCCAGACATGAGCGTGCCGGGCGGCCATCGATCAACACGGTGCATGCGCCGCACACACCGTGCTCGCATCCGACATGCGTGCCCGTCAGCCGGCAATCTTCGCGCAGCACATCGGACAATAGCTTGCGAGGCTCGCAATGCACATCATGGCGCGCACCGTTCACACTCAGATAAATTGCTGTCTTTTCCATGAACGGCCTAATCGGGTTGCGTAACGCCGGCGGTTATCCGCTGCAATGCTCGCGCGATGAGCGCCTTGACGAGATCGCGCCGATACGCGGCGCTAATACCTGGCTGATCGTGCACCTCGACGGCGTTTGCGACTGCCTCGGCAATCCTGCCGACGCTCGGCGCATCGGCGGTTTCGCCGACGAATCCCGCAGCGAGGTCGTCAAGCACCAGCGGCACATCTGCCACACCGCCTACGCCGATCCGCAACGAGGCGAACCTGTCATCCGCGAGCACGGCGGTGACAGCGCAAGCCGCGATCGCGAAATCGCCGTGCCGTCGGCTAAATGCTTCGAAGGCATGCCGCTCGCCGGACAACGCCGTCGGAAAGCGCACCGTGCGAATGATTTCGTCAACCGCCAGATCGGTGGTCATCACCGCGATCAGAAACTGTGCCGCCGACACCTCCCGGCTGCCGGCCGGCCCGACAATCTCGATGCGTGCGCCTAGCGTGCTCGCAATGAGCGGTAATTGCGCCGCGGGGTCCGCATGCGCGAGACTGCCGCCGAGTGTCCCGCGCTGTCGGATGGCGTAATGTCCGATCGTCGCCGCCGCTTCAGCCAGTAGCGGGCAAGCAGCGCGTACTGTGTTGCTGGTGGCCAGCTCGTGATGGCGCGTCATGGCGCCGACCGCTAGCGTATCGGGTTCAAGCGTGACGCCCTTGAGTTGAGGCAGCGCATTCAGATCGACCAGGTGCGCCGGTTGCGCGAAGCGCATATTCATCATCGGCGCGAGGCTTTGTCCTCCGGCGATCAGCTTGGCGTCAAAACCGTGAAGAGCAAGAAGCGACAGCGCGTCGTCGAGCGTGCTCGGCCGGTGATACGAAAATGCGGCGGGTTTCATATGCCTTGCGCCCGCGGACTCAGGCCGCAATTCCGGGCGAAGACCGGCAACCCGCGACAGCCCCCGTCCGCCGGTAACCGAGGCAATCGACGTCGGCCATTCCCGATTCGCTTGACGCTGCTCATGAGTCGCTCCAGCCGCGCGTGCGGCGCTGTTCACCCCGTTGGATAGCTACTGCTTCAGCCATCGCATTGGCAACGAGGATATCGCCGATAAATTAAATCGTCAATTGACGACTACATTTCCATGAACAGGCTCGACGTCGATCCAGCATGCAAGCTCGTGTATTTGCCTGTTTGTAAGGGAAATCGCGATGTGGCGTTTTTTTATCGGCCGTTTGATCGGCGCCATCCCTGCCTTCATGCCCCTCCCTTGTGAACGGGTTTTTCAAATACGTCTTCACATGACGACTTATGATTTGATAGAGTACATCGTCCGCAAGCATGAACCGGTGTCGCCATGCTCCCGGTCTAGCCATGCACTATCTCAGTGCCATCGCGAAGCGAGCTTCATCTGTGACTGCCGGCATCGGCAAACACCCGCGCCAGGGCGTTTGCGAGTCTGCCACTCAACCCGTATCGGTTCTCCGCTCATGTCTTTGTCAAGCCGTCAATCGGTCGTCATTGCGTTGATCGTCGCCAGTGCCTATTTCATGGAGAACCTGGACGCTACGGTGATTGCGACGGCGCTGCCCCACATGGCCGCTACGTTCGGCGTCACGCCCGTGAGGTTGAGTATCGGCATGACCGCCTATCTGCTCGCGCTCGCGGTTTTCATCCCGATCAGCGGCTGGGTAGCGGATCGCTTTGGGCAACGCTCTGTGTTCGGTAGCGCCATCGTCGTGTTCACGGGCGCCTCGATACTTTGCGGACTCAGCAACGGTCTCGTCGAATTCACAGTCGCGCGGATCCTGCAGGGACTCGGCGGTGCAATGATGGTGCCGGTAGGCCGGCTCGCGGTGCTGCGCAGCACTGAGAAGCGTCACCTGATGCGCTCGATCGCCTACATTACGTGGCCCGGGTTGGCCGCACCGGTGCTGGGTCCAGCGCTGGGCGGCTTTATATCGACCTATTTCAGCTGGCGGTGGATCTTTTTGCTGAACGTACCGATCGGTCTGCTGGGTCTGGTGCTGACCGCCACGTTCATTCCGAACTACCGCGAATCCAGCCGCCGGCCGTTCGATGTGCCCGGATTCGTGCTTAGCGGAGTCGCGCTAACCTGCCTCATGTATGGCATGGAACTCGTTGGGCAACCATATGGCGACTGGCACATCACGGTCGCGGCCCTGACGGGTGGCGTGGTCGCCGCGGCCTTCGCGGTACGGCATTTCCGGCGTGCCGAACATCCGCTGATCGATCTTGCGCCGTGGCGAATCCCGACCTTTCGCGTCACCCTCGAAGGAGGTTCGTTGTATGTCGTCTCGGTCAGCGTTTCGCCCTTCCTGTTGCCGCTGTTCTTCCAACTCGGTTTCGGGCTGAACGCGTTCGCCGCCGGTTTGCTCGTGCTCGCTTACGCGGCCGGCAATCTGGCCATGAAGACCGTCACCACGCCCATTCTCAAGCGCTTTGGTTTTCGCAAGGTAATGATCGTGAATGGCCTGCTCACTGCCGCCACCATCGCCCTGTGCGCCCTACTCTCGCCGGACACGCCACGCACGCTGATCATGCTGGTGCTGCTGATCGGCGGGCTATGCCGATCGATGCAGTTCACCAGCATCAACACGCTCGCATTCGCGGATGTGCCGCCAGCGCGGATGAGTTCGGCGAGCACGTTTTTCAGCATGGTCCAGCAGATGACCATCGGTCTAGGCATCGCATTCGGTGCGATCGCGCTGCATGCTGCAGTCCTGATACATGGCGGCCACGCGCAGCTTTCGCTCGCTGACTTCCGGGTCGCGTTTCTGCTTGTCGCGGCGTTGGTACTGATCTCCATACTCTACTTTATCGGCATCGAACCCGACGCCGGCTGCGAGGTTAGCGGCCATGCGCAAGCCGCATCGCAGTAGTGCGGAAATTGTATCGAGCGCATTGACGGCTACCGGTCCAAATTAAACAGAGAGAGTCCGTGCAGAATGACCCGGGTACGCCGCTCACCGCTGCGCATCTCACGCTGCGCCAGGTCGGCGCTACGCAGTAATGTGGAGGGATGCGATCAGCTTTCCGGAAGGTCCCGAGCGAGTTTGGCAGAACCATTTTTCGAAGAGCGTAAGAAGAATACGACGGGGTTGCCTTCAATGACGGAAATAACCGCCGTAGTCAGCGTCAGGATTGCGGATATCACGCGTCTGACCCACATATTCGGCGAGGAATCGACTCAACAGGCTCTCACTCAGTTCGGCGAGGAAGCAACGGCTTTGCTAAAGCGATTGCTGGCTCAGCATGAGGTAATTGACCGATATCGTTCTGATGTCGACGGACATTGCTCTGCGTGTTTCCGTGTGCTGTCGGGAGGCTTGCCGCGTGATGCCAGCGAAGCGGCGCAGGCCATAGAAAAGGCAGGGCGTCATCTGATTCGCGAGCGGCTACCTGCTATTTTTGGCGGCGGGACAGGCGCCCGGATCAGCTACGGTCTGTCGGTGTTCGTTTTGCCTTCCGAAGCAATCTCGGGAGATGCCAAAGCATGTTGGCTTCAATGGACGAAAGATCGATCGAGGTTCCAAACCAAAAAACCAAGGCGGAAGACCGCCGCTTCCTGCTGAGCGGAAACTCGTTCAGCGTTCGATCCGGCTGACCGCCTCACAGTGGGCAAAAGTCGATGCATACGGCCTATCCTGGCTGCGCCAGCTAATCGAGCGCGCCAAACCACCAAAAAGATTGCAGGAGCCTGGAGAACAGACGCCTGACGATTGATCCAAAAAAGAGTCGGCGAGGCGAACAAACCTCGCCGACCGAAAATGCCCCGGCTTTACGAGGGTCGCCGGGACAGGAGGGCCAAACCTTGATTAAAAAATTACTTGCTGCTCGCGACGCGCACGCCTGACGAGACAGGACCGGATACCCCCGAACTACCGTGCTGCGTCGAATTTGCCAGCTGATTCACGAAGGAAACGACTTCCGGCCAGTGATAGAATTTCGCCCACGCGAAAGCCGCGATCAGTACCGACGCCGTAGTCAGCGCGAACACTTTCCACGTGCGCCGTGGTCGCGGTTTTTCGTCTTTCGCAGCAGCGAGTGCTGCGGCAATTGATGAAGACGGTTTGATCGTGCTCGTGAAGCGGATATCGTTGACGAATACCTTTCCGGCTTCGAAGCGGTTGTGCGACGGAATTTGCGCCAGTTGCTGCGCCGGTTTTGCTTCTGCGCTCACGCGTGGCCGCTGCGGTTCGAAGTCCGCAGCTACAACCGCGAGCCGCACCGATACCCTGTCGAGAAAAACCTGCACATCTGGTTGCAGGTAGCCGAGCGCATCTATCGATCCTTCGTTCAGATGGTCCGCAATCGTCGCAAGCTGCGACGCGAACAGCCCCGGCAATTCCGAAATATCGGCCTGCTCGATCAGCACGTGATGTTTGATTAATCCGCCGAGAATCGCGGCGCAAATGCATGTCAATGCGCACGTAGCCTGCGCCGGTACGCCAATTTGCGTGGCGACGTGATCACTCAGCACGCTCGCATCTCTGCCGGTCGCGCGAGCCACGAACGTGAAGCCCGCGTGTTCAAGCTCTTTCAGTTGACCGGTCGTATCGACCAGCTTTGCGCACTCGTCGTCAATGCGCGGGTTGATATCGCGCGACATCAACGCGCCGAATACCATGACAGTTTCCTCGCGCCCTTCCGATGATCGCGCAGCAAGCGCGGCAATCAGAATCGATCCGGCACGGCTGAAAACGTCCGCGATTGCGGGCGCAGGCAATCCGACTTTCATCGCGATTTTTTCACGAACGATATCGTCAGCGCACGCACCCAGTGCGGTGGAAAGATTGATCCGTTTCAATGCAGGCTCCCCGTTGCCTTTTCTGTTTGCTCAACCTGCGTTTCGTGACTGAACGCGAGCAGGGCAAGATCGCGCGTCAGCGCTTCGAAAACAGGCGTCCAGTCGCCGTATGTGGATTGGCGGTAAAGGCGCGTGTTTGCGTACCACGGACTATCCGTGCGGTCCGTCATCCAGACCCAATGCGGATTAACGTCGAGCAGGACCCACGTAGGCACGCCCAGGCCGCCCGCCAGATGCGCAATCGACGTGCACACAGTGATGACGAGATCGAGGCCGCTGACGACTGCTGCTGTGTCGTCAAACGATGACAATTCCGCAGCCGGATTTGCGACAGTCAGGCCCGCGCCGCGCAGATGCTGCACGTCCGTTTCCGCGTCCATCTGCAGATTCACGAACGTGACATGGCTCATGCCTGCAAAGGCGCGTGCGTAATTCAGCGGATCGACCGAACGCAGTCCGTTGCGCTGATGGGTTTTGCTGCCGCTCCACACGAGGCCAACACGCAATTTCCGGTCGTTCGGCAGATACTTGCTCCACGTCTGGACCTTCTGCGGATCGGCTTTCAGATACGGTTCGTCGGGCAAATCGTTGAGCGTCACACCGAGTAGAAAAGGCAGACTGCCCACGGGCAAATGAAAATCGAAATGCGGCAGCGGACGCTGGTCGTGCGGAATGATTGTCGGCACTTCATCACCGAGGCTGCGTGCAAAAAGCATTTGCAGACTGCTGAAACAGCAATAAACCAGCTTGCCGCCCTGCTGTTCCACGAATTCAGCGACAGCCGGGACAAAACGCACAAACTGCAATGCATCGCCGTGCCCCTGCTCGCCCCAAACGAAAATCGTTTTACCCTTCAGCGCTTCGCCGTTCCAACGTGGCGCGGGGATATTCGGCACGACATCACGCAGTTCCGGCGAACCGCTCCAGCGCGCCTCGTGATTTCGCCAGCCGTTTTCGTAGTCGCCGAGCAGCAATTGCAGCATGGCGATAGTCCAGATCAGCGAAGGATTTTCCGGATTGAAGCTCAGCGCCCGCTGCGCGATTTCGAGTGCGCCGGAGAACTGTTGCAACTCGCGCAGCACGTACGAATATGTCTGCAACGCGCTGACGAGATTCGGCGCGAGCGCGCATGCCCGTTCGGCTGCGACCAGGCTGTCATTGAGCTTGCCGGTTTTGAGCAGCACAGACGCAAGATTTGTCCACGCCAAGGCGTGATCCGCGTCTTCAGCAAGTGTCGCTTCGAAAAGCTGACGCGCCTCGTCGTACCGGGTCAATTCGAGATAGGCAGCGCCGAGGTTGTTGCGCAGCATCGGCAATTTCGTGTTCAGGCTGAGGGCCTTCTGGTATGCATCGAGCGCCTGCGCATGGCGTCGCGTCTGCTGATACGCGAGCCCGAGCCGAAACCAGTTCCCGGCATCGGCGCCGAAATGCTCACAAAGAATGATCGCGATATTGATGGCGTCATCGCCCCGCCCCATGCGCGATGAAGAATCGAACCAGTCGATGAGCCACACGTCGCCGCGTGCGCCGGTATTCCACGCGCGCTGAAACCATTCCTGCGCATCGGCATCGTTGCCGAGCCTGATCGCCACGCGCGCACGTTCGACAAGCGCGTCTACGTTGTCCGGTTTGATGCTGAGTGCCTTATCGAGCAGTTGCTGTGCTTGCATGAGCCGCCCACGCAGAATCATCAAGCGGCTGCACGCGATCAACACTATCGGCTCATCTGACTCCATCGCGCGCTGCGCATCGAGCAGTCGTGACGCGCCAATCAGATCGCTGCGCGTGATTTTATTTTCGACATCACCGAGCCATTTCATTTGCGCGTCCGTCATTTGCTTCCCCGTCACTTGTGTCAGCGTCATTTCGATGCGCTCCGGAAAGTCTGTTGCGGACGGATGGCCGATTTCTCCGCAAGCCGACCAATCAGCCCTGCAAAAGCGTCATCGTTCTTTTTGCCCTGCATCGCTTTGCGCATCGGTTCGCGCGCTTCGTCATAAGACGGAACCACCGTAGCGCGTCGATCATTGAGGCGCGCAACGATAAAGCTGTCGCCGACGCGAACAGGCGTGCGCGTGATTTCGCCGGTCTTCAACGTCGCGATAACATGCGCGAGCGGCACCGGCACACCTTGCGTGTGACCTTCTGTGATCGGAGTTTTGAAGCTGACCCATGCCGTTTGCGCAGCACTCGCCTGCGTGCGTGCAGCGACCTGATCAAACGAATCGCCGCTCTGAAGCAGCATCAACGCGAATCGTGCTGTCGGCTCATCGGCAAACACCATCTGACTTACCTGATACTGATACGGCCCAAGTTCGCTGATGATTTCGTTATAGCGTTGGCGCACCTCGGCATCCGTGACCGGTTCAGCAGACAGATGCCGCGCAACGTACAGCCGATTTTCGGTATCGATTTTCGCTTTCTGCATTGCGGCGCGAACCGGTTCCGTGTTGCCCAAGCCTTCGCGCTCCGCTGCCTGACGCAGCAATTCACGCGCAACGAGCCCTTGCAGAATTTCCGGTCGCATCGTTTCGGGACGGCCTGTCATCGCTTCCTCTAATTCGACGCGATGGACGGCCACGCCGTTGACCGTCGCCACGGCATCATCAGAAGCTGCGAGCGCCGTCGGCACGTGAAGTCCAGCCGCGACGATTGCCAGAACCATCAAACCCGTCACGCGCGGAGTACGTACGTTTTGCATGTGTGTTTTCCTCATCTGTGTTTTTTTCACGTGTGGTTTTCTGGTTAGGCCGCGACTAGCGCCGCGAGCAATTCGTCGTAACGGGCAATAAGCGGTTCGTGCGTGGCAAGGAAAGGTTTGATCGCTGCGCGCTGACGGGTGCGATACGTTTCCCAATTGCCGTTATGGTTTTTGATCGCCTGCACAAGCTGCTGCGTACCTGCATCCAGATCGCTTTCCGGATAGAAGTACCCGACTTCCTTGCACAGATGCGCGTTATGCACGAGCGCATATCCGTTCCAGGCCGCATCGAAATAGAAATAGTTCAGCGCGAGGCCCCATTGATGCGACACGACGATATCCGTGTGCTCAGCCAGAAATTGCGGCGTGTCATGACGGCCAACGAAGCTGACCTTGCTGTCGCGCACCAGGTCCAGGTAATGCGCGATGCCGATAAATTCAGGACACGAGCGCGCCAGATGTTCAGCGTTCGTCACGTGCACGTAGCCGAGTTTTTCGCCAACCTGTCGATATGCACTTTCTGCAATCAGCAGCGGATTCAGGCAGAACTTCAGCACGTCGATATTCGGTTCCATGATCGATATGCGTGCAGGCCCCTTACCCGGCCTGTATTCGCCTGCGAACGGCATTTCGTTCGTACGCATGTTGTTGCACATCGAGTCCCACACGAAAGGCACAGGGACGACTTTATGACGCCGCAGCACGCCGAGAAAGCCTGCGCTTGTCTCCATCACCTGGGGAATCGCCCAAACCTGGTCATAGTTCTGGTTGATGAAAACGTGATCGGTCAGACGCCGCCCGAAAATCATCGCCTCAGTCATCTGCACGCATTCAGGCCCGCAGCAGTAGCTAACGATCTTCGTACCACGTGTTTTGAGATAGGCCGTCTGCTCGTTGCTGATCTGGCCGCCCAGTTCGATCAACACATCGAGACTGTCTTTTGCATCCGCGAACGCACGTGTCGGGAAGCGGTTCAAATCCCACGGCAGCGCGGAAGTAACGGCCACGTTCGTTGTGTTGACGAGCGTTACCTCGTGACGCAGCGGCGAATGCCGAAACAGCTTCGCCAGATACAGCGCGTTCTGCTTGATGCCGTTGACCCACAGACTTTCAGCTTCGTGGTGAAGCCCAATCGTGATACCGATTCGTAATTTTCGATTCATACTTCCCTCCTACTTTTTATAAGGTCAAACGGTTCAGGCAGTGACGACCGCCGCGATTGCCGCGCTGTACTGTTCGATATTTGCGGGCGCAAGCGGATCGAGCGTCGCGAGAAATGCCTGTGCTTTCGCCCTGTAGTCATCGAGGCTTGCGTCGTGAACGGCGAACGCTTCACGCAGCGCGAGGGCTCCCCCTTCGCAATCGAAATCCCCGTACCGATAGCCGCAGCCACCCAACAAATCCGAGTTGTGGATCAGCGGATAACCGCCGTGCAGCGCTTCGTAATAGACGTAGTTCTGTGTGTTCTCCCACGTGTGCGAAACGATGGCGTCCGCTTGCTGCGTGAGAATTTCGTGGACCGGCAAACGCGGCTCGAATGTCGCGCGGCCTTGCGTGACGAGATCGAGGCTGCGAGCAAAACCGACGAACTGCGCATCATTTTTCAGATGCATCGTGTTGAAGAAACGCGCGTAGTCGATCAGGCCCGGTTGCTGCCGATGCGCAAGGTCTGCGAGTAGCATCGGAATATGCGACGTTTTCACCATGCAGATATTCGGTTCGAGCACGGCGAGCCGCCAATTCGACCGACCCGGCGTGTATCCGAACGCACCATTTGCCGCACGCTCAACGAGCGCAGGGCTCCACAGGTGTTGCATCGCCTTCACTGGCGCACGCAGTGCCGTTTCGTAATAGCTCGCGCAGGTTTTTTCGAACGCGGGCAACGTCCAGATTGCGCTGTAGGGCGTGCCTGACACGAGCATTCCATGTGGCAGACCGAACATCATTCGCTCTATGTCGATCACGTAATCATTTGCTACGCGCATGCCGATGACATGACGACCTTTCTCGCAGAAACTGCGGGCCCAATCCGGATTAAGCTGCGCGCTCAGTTCGACAATCACGTCGAGCTTTTCTCGCGCCGAATCGAGGTCGATCACGGGCACAGGTGCGAATTCGAGAAATTGTGCTGCTGCTGCCGGATCGCCGTCACCGCCGTTGACCAGGTATGCGGCTTCGACGTTGGGCGAATGCTTGAGCAGCATCGCCAGGAAATAGCAGTTCTGAAAAATGCCGTTTTCCCAAATGGACTGCTGGCCTTGACGCAGATAAATGGTCACGCCGACCTTTAGCTTTTTCATACTGCCACCCCCGCCTTTCTGGCAGTCAGGGCGAGCAGCAGCCGCGCGTACGCTGAAGCGTTGGGCGCTGCATGTGGTGACAGCGACGCGAGGAAGCTGCGCGAACGCTGCAGGTAATATTTGTGGTGCGCGTCGTGTGAGCGGGCGCGAAGAAGCTGCGCCGCGCCGGCTTCGATGTCTGAATCCGGATAGTAGTAGCCGTATCTTTCGAGCCACGGCGAATTGTGGATAAGCGGATACCCACCGTACAGCGCATCGAGGTACAAAATGTTCTGATCGTTCTGCCATTGATGCGCGATCACGGCATCGGCGTGCTGACTCATGAAACCGGCGAAATCGTGCCGGCCATCGAGCCGCACACGCGCCTGCCGGTTCAAATCCATCGAGCCGAGCAGAAAGGAGAACGACGGATGATCCTGCATCTTCACGCTGTTCAAGACGTGCAGGGATGTGACGGCATCCGGTTCCGCGCGGAAGGCTGCTTCAGCGATCAACATTGGAATCACGCAGCATTTGACGACTGAAATGTTCGGCTCAAACACGGCCACGCTCAGACTGCGACGTATCGGTTCGCCAAGGGCAGGCCGCGATTCGTAGCCGAACTTGAGTCCGGCTTTTTCGACAGCCGTGATTCGCTGCTCGATAAATGTGCTGTCCCACAGAAACGGCACTTCGACAACCGGACAGCGATGCAGCGTGCGCATCATCGGAATCAACGCACGATCCTTGCCGAGAATCCAGATTTCATCGCAACGTGTGGCGCGCGAGAAATAGCCGTCACGTTTGAAAACGCTTGGTTCGATCAGGCCCACATACGGCTGACCGCAGCAGAAAAAGACGACTTTCGAACCGCGCGCGCGAGCGTAGTCGAGCCATTCGACATCGAGGCCCCCGCCCATTTCGAAAATCACATCCGGCAGTTCGGCCAGCTCACGCGGAGCGACGAGCGGCACGCCGTTTGCAAGTGCTTCCGCTTCTGGCGGCAAACACGGCTGATCGCCGCAGTTCAGAAGCACAATATCTGCCACAAAAGGCAACTCGCGCAGCAGTTGCACAAAGTAAAAGATGTTCTGCCCTAACCCGTTTTCCCATATGCTCTGCCCCGCGTGCGTGAGCACAGAAATCCCGATCTTCATTTCCCGTTTTCCCTCTTTTTAGTCTGTTGGTCCTTTCGCGCTAAAGCGTGCTCATTTCTTTTTATGCGCGAGCGTCGTTGTTCATTCGAACGCTCGCGCGAACAGCGCATTTGCGGTAGTACCTGTGCAGCAATTTTTTACTCGAGCGTGATGTCCACCCGCCGATTTTTCGCACGGCCTGCGGCTGTCGCATTGCTCGCGACCGGACTGCTTTCGCCGTAGCCGTGCACGTTGAATTTCTCCGCCTTCAGGCCGTGATCGCGCAGATACTTCTCTACCGACTGCGCACGCCTTTCGGATAGGTCCTGGTTGTGTTCAACGGAGCCAGTCGAATCCGTGTAGCCGTTAATCGTGATCGCCCTGAAAACCGTCCCATTCGCAGCTTCAATGAGAACATCAAGTTTTTCGCGCGCCTCTGCTTTCAGCGTCGATTTATCCGTGTCGAAATTCGCGTCACTGTCGAGCGTGATGCGTTTCGGTGGAGCAACCGGTGCAACAACAGGCGCAGGAACAGGCGCGGGCTTCGCTACAATGGGTTGCGCAGGCTGCGGCGGCGTCGCGCATTGGAAAGTGAGACTGCGCACGTCACGCGGGTTTTGATCGTCGCCCAAAGGCGCAACCTGCTCGATAGGCTGCATCTGCTTTTTGCCGCAGATTTCTTTCGCCTGTGAAAAACAGGCGTCCTGGCCTTCGAAGAGACCGTGACAATCGACGCGGAATGCCTGCTGACCGTTCGGCAGACCGACCGAATATGCATTCCAATGGGGAGCCTGCGAAGTCGAACAGGCCGCGAGCAACACGGCGGTGAAAGCAACAAGCAGAAGTTTTGTTGACATTTTTTCCTCGGTTTTTTGGATCGGCTTTTTTCTGCGCGGGACAGACTTGTGAAATCCATCCCGCGCAGGTTTCAACGCGTTATGCGCAAGCAGCCGTTACCACTGATACGACGCGCCTACGCCGTACGAACTGCCGGCGCTGCTGATGCCCACACCGCCCCGAACCTTCAAGTTGCTCGTAATGCGTGCGGTGAAGCCGATTGCGGTCGCACCGTAGCCCTGATAGCTCGCCCCGCCAATTCCGACCGAAAGCGTCTTGCCTTGATCGACATCCGGAATCATCGTGAGAGCCGTAGCCGCAGCAACGCCGCCGTATGCCTTGCGGGCAACGGAATTGATGCTGTTGTTCAGGCTGTTCTGCACGCCTTGCAGTTGGGACATGTTCACGCCATCAGTCGGGTTGATACCCGGCGCGACGTTCGTCAGGCGACGTTCGTTACCAGCCGAACCGAGGGAAACGGTGTTGTCCTCGTCCGCGACCGAGCCCTTGCCAAGCGCAACCGAATCGCGCCCGCTTGCAACCGAACCCACACCCAACGCGGTCGAGTTATCTCCGGATGCAGTCGAACCGACACCCATAGCGCTCGAATTCACACCGGTGGCATTCGCGTTGTAGCCGACCGCCGTTGCAGCGGCCCCAGCGGCGTTTGCGTTGTTGCCAAATGCCGAAGAATTCGTGCCCCCGGCAGTGGCGTTCACGCCCACAGCGATGGCATTAAAGCCCGTTGCACCATCGTTGTTGTAATTGCTGCCCTGGATGCCGTTGTCGTTGATGCTCAGGTAGTGCGACGGTTTCAGGGTCGAAATCACCGTGGACAGCGAAGACACATTGCTGTTCGTCGTGGACAGGCCCGTCGAAAGCGAATTGACGCTGCTCGTCACAGTCGAAAGTCCGCTCGAAGTCGAAGTGCTCAACGACGACAAACCGGTGCTCGTGGACGTGCTGAGCGACGACAAGCCAGTCGAAAGCGAACTCGTTGCAGTAGAGAGCGAACTCGTTGCAGTCGAAGTCGAAATCGAAAGCGAATCCACATTGCTCGTGACCGTCGAAAGTCCGGTGCTCAAGCTCGAAATACCTGTCGAAGTCGAAGTGGACAGCGACGAAATACCGGTACTCAAACTCGAAATGCCCGTGCTCGTGGAAGTCGAGAGCGAACCGATTGCCGTGCTCGTGGACGTGCTCAACGAATCCACGTTGCTCGTTACAGTCGAAAGACCCGTCGAAAGCGACGACACACCGGTGCTCAAGCTGCTGATCCCGGTCGAAGTCGAAGTGCTCAACGAATCGATTCCACTTGTCACGGTGGACAGACCTGTCGAGAGCGAACTCAGACCGGTTGACAGAGAGCCGATGCCGGTTGACGTGGACGTACTGAGCGAATCGACGCTGCTTGTCACAGTCGAGAGACCCGTCGAAGTCGAAGTTGAAAGCGAATCAACGCTGCTCGTGACAGTAGACAGGCCCGTACTGAGGCTGCTAATCCCTGTCGATGTCGAAGTCGACAGCGACGAAACGCCCGTGCTCAAACTCGAAATGCCAGTGCTCAGGCTCGAAACAGCCGTCGAAGTCGAAGTGCTGAGCGACGAAACGCCCGTGCTAAGACTGCTAATTCCGGTCGAAGTCGAAGTAGACAACGACGAAACGCCGGTGCTCAGACTGGATACCGCTGTCGAAGTCGATGTCGAAAGCGAATCAACGCTGCTCGTGACTGTGGACAGGCCGGTACTCAAACTCGATACAGCCGTCGAAGTGGAAGTGCTCAACGACGACACGCCGGTGCTCAAACTGCTGATTCCCGTGGATGTCGAAGTCGAAAGGCTCGAAACGCCCGTGCTCAGCGATGACAGGCCCGTCGAAGTCGAAGTGCTCAACGACGAAACTGCTGTTGAAGTCGAAGTGCTGAGCGAATCGACGTTACTCGTCACGGTCGAAAGACCCGTTGAAAGCGACGACACCCCGGTGCTCAAGCTGCTGATGCCGCTTGACGTGGAAGTGCTCAGGGAATCGACGCTGCTCGTCACAGTTGAAAGACCCGTGCTCAGTGACGAAACGCCGGTGCTGAGCGAAGACAGTCCCGTCGAAGTCGAAGTCGAGAGCGAACCGATTGCCGTGCTCGTGGACGTGCTGAGGGAATCGACGTTGCTGACGACCGTCGAAAGGCCCGTGCTCAACGAACCGAGGCCCGTACTCGTGGACGTGCTCAACGACGAAAGTCCCGTGCTCGTGGATGTCGAGAGCGACGACAAGCCTGTCGAAGTCGAAGTGCTCAACGAATTTACGTCACTGACGACTGTCGAAAGGCCGGTGCTCAAACTGGACAAGCCCGTCGAAGTCGAGGTGGACAGCGACGATACGCCCGTGCTCAGGCTCGATACAGCCGTCGATGTGCTTGTCGAGAGCGAAATAATTCCCGTGCTCGTGGACGTGCTCAGCGAATCAATCGCCTGGTTCGTTTGATAAAGCTGCGAACCATTGATTGCATCCGTGCTGTTCGCGTTGATTTGACCCGCCGCGACGTTCGTGATTTGACGTTCCGAACCCGGCGCACCAACACTCACTACGCCGACAGGATTTGCACCGGCGAACTGATACGTTGCGCCGCCGATAACGGCGCTCGGAGTCGGATGCGAAACGTCGGTAATCGAGCCTGCGCCAAGTGCAACCGAATTATCGTTTGCAGCATTTGCGCCGTCGCCAATCGCAACGCTGCTTGCGCCCGCTGCTGTGGCGTTCGTACCTGCCGCAATTGCGTTCAGACCTGTCGCGCCATCGTTCGCGTAATTGCCTTGCTGCACGCCGTTATCGTTGACGCTGTAGTAATGCGTCTTTGCGGCTTCGATTGCAGTCGAAGTCGATGTGGACAAAGAACTGATGCCCGTCGATGCAGACGTGCTCAACGACGACACGCCCGTACTCAACGAACCGACACTGCTTGTCACAGTGCTGAGCCCCGTCGAAGTCGAACTGCTCAACGAAGAAATGTCGCTGACCGCAGTCGAAAGACCCGTCGATAACGAACTTACGCCTGTCGAAAGCGAACTTGCGACAGTCGAGGCCGAAGTCGAGAGCGACGAAATTCCCGTCGATGCCGACGTGCTCAACGATGACATACCGGTCGAAAGGGAACTTACGCCCGTGCTCAACGAACCGATATTGCTCGTCACAGTGCTGAGGCCCGTCGATGCGCTCGTGCTGAGCGAATCAACGCTGCTCGTGACCGTAGACAGACCGGTCGAAGCAGACGTGCTGAGCGACGACAGGCCGGTACTTGCCGAAGTGGACAGCGAAGCCACATTGCTATCCGTTGTCGAAAGGCCCGTGCTCAAGCTCGAAACGCTTGCCGATGTCGAAGTGCTCAACGAAGTGACGTTGCTCATGACCGTCGAAAGACCCGTCGATGCCGATGTGCTCAGCGATGAAATGCCCGTGCTCAACGAACCGATGCCGCTCGTTACCGTGGACAAACCGGTACTGGTGGACGTGCTCAACGAATCAACGGCGCTCGCGACGGTGGACACACTTGCGCTGACGCTCGAAATTCCGGTCGATGCCGAGGTCGAGAGCGACGAAATACCCGTGCTCAGCGAACCGATGCTGCTTGTAGCGCCCGAAATTCCGGTGCTCAAACTCGATACCGCCGCCGAAGTCGAAGTCGAAAGCGAACCGACATTGCTCGCCACCGTTGACAGACCTGTCGAAGCGGACGTGCTCAACGAAGAAACGCCCGTGCTGAGTGAGCCGATGCCGCTCGTTACCGTGGACAAACCGGTACTCGTGGAAGTCGAAAGCGACGAAATACCCGTGCTCAGCGAAGAAACCGCAGTGCTCGTAGACGTGCTGACCGCATCGATTGCCGTGTTCGTCGCGTACAGTTGCGAACCATTGATTGCGTCCGTGCTGTTTTGCGTAACCTGGCCTGCCGCGACATTGGTAATCTGACGTTCGGCATTCGGACCGCCGACGCTAACGACACTCGAAGGACTTGCACCTGCATATTGATAGGTCGCACCGCCGACCGTACCGCTTGCAGTCGGATGCGAAACGTCCGTGATGGAACCGGAACCCAAAGCCACATCGCCGGTATTTTTCGCAACAGCTCCCGAACCAACGGCCACAGAGTTTGTGCCCGTCGCATTCGCAGTATTTCCGACTGCAACGCCTGCCGCACCAGCTGCGGTTGCGCCTACGCCTGCCGCGAGTGCATTGATGCCTGTCGCGCCGTCATTTTCGTAATTCGCGCCCTGGACGCCGTTGTCGTTGACGCTGTAATAGTGCGTCTTGCTTGCCGAAATCGCTGTAGACAGCGAACTCGTTGCACTAGACAGGCCAGTCGAAAGCGAACCGATGCCGCTCGTCACGGTAGACAGGCCCGTCGAAGTCGATGCCGACACGGAACCGATGCCGCTCGTGATCGTGGACAGGCTGGCCGAAGTTGCAGTGCTCAGTGACGACAGGCCGGTCGAAGCCGAAGTGCTCAAACTCGAAACGCCGGTACTGAGCGACGACACGCCAGTCGAAAGTGAGCTTACGCCTGTGCTCAACGAGGCGACATTGCTCGCGACCGTCGAAAGACCAGTGCTTGTCGAAGCGCTCAACGAAGAAATACCGGTGCTTGTGGAAGTCGAGAGCGAGGACACGCCGGTCGAAAGGGACGACACGCCAGTGCTCAACGAAGAAACACCCGTCGAAAGCGACGACACGCTAGTGCTGAGGCTAGAAATTCCCGTCGAAGCCGAAGTGCTCAGGCTCGATACACCTGTGCTCAACGACGAAATTCCCGTCGATGCGCTCGTGCTCAACGAAGAAACACCCGTGCTCAGCGACGACAGGCCCGTCGATGCAGACGTAGACAACGATGCGACATTGCTGTCGGTTGTCGAAAGCCCGGTCGAGAGCGAATTGATTCCGCTCGTGACAGTGGACAAGCCGGTCGATGCAGAAGTGCTCAACGACGAAATTCCCGTCGATGCGGACGTGCTAAGCGACGACAAACCGGTCGAGAGCGAGGAAACGCCAGTGCTCAAAGACGATACGCCGGTCGAAAGCGAAGAGACACCCGTGCTCAACGACGAAACGCCCGTGCTGAGGCTCGAAACTGCCGTGCTCGTGCTCGTGGACAGCGACGATACGCCGGTGCTGAGGCTCGAAATGCCGGTCGATGTCGAGGTCGAGAGCGCATCAACAGCGAGATTAGTTGCATTCAGTTGCGAGCCGTTAATCGCGTCTGTGCTGCTCGCGTTCACCTGGCCTGCTGCAACGTTTGTGATCTGGCGCTCCAGGTCCTTCGTGCCGACGCTTACAACGCCCGTGGGGTTCGCGCCTGCGTATTGGTATGTATTGCCACCGACCGTCCCGCTCGAAGTCGCAACGGCATTTTTCGTCAAAGCTCCGTTGCCGAGCGCAATAGAATTTGCAGTCGATGCGGTTGCGCCATTTCCGATAGCAATTGAATTTTGCGTCTTTGCCTGCGCGTTGCCGCCAAACGCTATTGCGCCATCGGTCGAAGCAACCGCGCCGCTGCCGACTGCAACCGAATTGTTTCCGGATGTCGATGCGTTATTTCCGAAGGCTGCATCGCCATCGCCGGATGCTGTCGCGCCATGGCCCAACGCGGTCGAGTCGTTGCCGCTTGAAACCGAATTCTGTCCGATTGCAACACCACCGGTTCCGTTTGCTTGCGCACTGCTTCCGACTGCAACTGCGCCATCACCAAGCGCGCTCGTGTTGTAGCCGATTGCCGCCGATGCATTTCCTTGTGCTACAGCACCGACACCCGCAGCGATTGCATTTACGCCGGTTGCACCGTCGTTGTTGTAATTCCCTCCCTGAACGCCGTTGTCGTTCACGCTGTAGTAATGCGTTTTGCTTGCGGAAATCGCAGTAGACAGCGAGCTTGCTGCTGTCGAAGCCGAAGTGCTCAGCGACGAAACGCCCGTGCTCAGACTGCCGACGCCCGTCGAAAGTGAACCGATGCCGGTCGATGCACTCGTGCTGAGCGATGCGATATTGCTGACCGCGCCGGACAGGCCCGTCGAGAGCGAACTATTTGCCGTCGATGTCGAAGTGCTCAACGAACTGATCGAATTCGACACGCCGGTCGAAAGGGAACTGAGCCCCGTGCTCGCGGAAGTCGAGAGCGAGGAAAGTCCCGTGCTGAGGGACGATGCGCCCGTGCTCAACGAACTGATGTTGCTGACGGCACCGGACAAGCCGGTAGACAGCGAGCTATTTGCCGTCGATGTGGAAGTGCTCAAAGAGCTGAGGCCGGTCGATGCCGATGTGCTCAGCGAAGACAGGCCGGTGCTCAACGACGATACGCCGGTCGAAAGTGAGCCGACATTGCTTGCGATCGTCGAGACGGAATTCGACAACGAACTGATGCCGGTCGAAGCCGAAGTCGAGAGCGAGCTTACGCCCGTTGAAAGTGACGAAGCGACCGTGGACAGACTGGAAATCCCCGTCGATGCGCTCGTGCTCAATGAGGAAACGCCGGTGCTCAACGAAGACACACCAGTAGACAGCGAATCGACGCTACTTGCGACTGTGGACAGCGAATTCGACAACGACGAAATTCCGGTCGATGCAGAGGTCGAGAGCGACGAAACGCCGGTACTCAGCGATGACACGCCGGTCGAAAGTGACGAAGCAACTGTGGACAGGCTAGAAACGCCCGTGCTCAATGACGAAATTCCCGTCGATGTACTTGTCGAAAGCGAATCAACAGCTTGATTCGTTGCGTTAAGC
The DNA here is from genome assembly GCF_050435345.1 of Paraburkholderia sp. 32. Classification (NCBI taxonomy): domain Bacteria; kingdom Pseudomonadati; phylum Pseudomonadota; class Betaproteobacteria; order Burkholderiales; family Burkholderiaceae; genus Paraburkholderia; species Paraburkholderia sp. 32. Next base: position 2,312,206 of record NZ_JBNDKD010000001.1, on the reverse strand, counting down.
TGCGAACCATTTACGGCATCCGTGCTGTCTGTACTGAGTTGCCCTGCCGCAACGTTCGTGATTTGTCTTTCCGCATTTTTCGCGCCGACACTGACGACACTCGTCGGAGCCGCACCGGCGAAGTCATAGGACTTTCCGCCGATGGTTGCATTCGGAGTCGGATTTGCAGCAGCAGTGCTCGAACCGCTGCCAAGTGCAACGTCCCCTGCATTTGTTGCGACAGCAGCCGAGCCCAATGCGATCCCGCCATCCGCCGCCGCAGTCGAAGTGCTGCCGAGGGCAAGCGAGCCGGCTCCGGTTGCGCTGTTCGAATTACCGAGTGCGACTGCGCCTGTTCCATTCGCTGTATTGTTTGCGCCAATCCCCACCGCGCCCGTACCTGAAACCGAACCCGGATCGCCGATTGCAACTGCACCATCGCCGTTTGCGGTTTGCTGATTTCCGATTGCGACTGCACTACCGTTGAGCGCCTGCGATTTATAGCCCATCGCTACGGAACCAGGTCCCGCAGTTGCCGCGACCGTATTGCTGTCGCCTACAGCCACGCTCGAAGCGGCCAGCGCCTGCGAATTGTTGCCGACTGCTGTTGCGCTCGCGCCCGAAGCGGATGCGCCAACGCCTGCCGCAAGGGCATTTGCACCGGTCGCACCATCGTTGTTGTAATTCGAACCTTGCGTGCCGCCGTCGTTCACACTGTAGTAGTGCGTTTTGTTCGCATCGACAACGGTGCTTAGCGACGAGACGTTACTGTTCGTCGTTGAAAGACCCGTGGACAGACTGCCGATGCCGGTGGATGCGCTCGTGCTGAGGCTCGAATTTCCCGTCGAAGCAGAAGTCGAGAGCGACGAAAGTCCGGTAGACAGTGAACTGTTCACCGTGGATGTCGAAGTGCTCAACGAATTCAGCCCGCTCGCGACGGTCGAAATAGAACCCGACAATTGCGATGCGCCGGTACTGAGGGACGAAATTCCGGTCGAAGCCGATGTGCTCAGCGACGACAGACCCGTCGAGAGCGAGCTGACGCCCGTTGAAAGTGAGCTTGCGACAGTCGATAAGGAACTCACGCCGGTTGATAGTGACGATACGCCGGTCGAAAGTGAACTGGCAACAGTCGAAGCGGAAATCGAAAGGCTTGTGACGTTGCTGTTCGTTGTCGAAAGACCCGTGCTGAGCGACGACACGCCCGTCGAAAGCGACGATACGCCCGTGCTCAGGCTAGAAACTCCGGAACTCGTGGACGTGCTGAGCGAATCAACAGCTTGATTCGTTGCGTTCAATTGCGAACCGTTCACGGCATCCGTGCTGTCTGCGGTAAGCCGCCCCGCTGCAACATTCGTAATCTGACGCTCCGCGTCCTTTGCGCCGACGCTCACGACGCTCGCCGGTTTTGCGCCTGCGAACGCGTAAGTGTTTCCGCCGATGGTGGCGTTTGCTGTCGGATTCGCTGCGCCAGTGATCGAGCCGGAACCAAGCGCGACATCGCCGTCATTTGTCGCAACCGCTTTTGCGCCCACTGCGACCGAATTCGCGCCCGTACTATTTGCTGTGTCGCCCAACGCCACACCGCTCGCGCCTGCCGCTGTAGCGTTCGTGCCGACAGCAATTGCATTTACGCCGCTTGCGCCGTCGTTCGCGTAATTGCCTTGTTGCGTGCCGTTATCGTTGATGCTGACGTAGTGTGATTTGCTCGCCGAAACGATAGTGCTGAGCGACGACACATTACTGTTTGTCGTGGACAAGCCGGTCGAAAGCGAACCGATGCCGCTCGTCACGGTAGACAAACCGGTGGATGCGGAAGTCGAAAGCGAGCTAAGGCCGGTGCTTGCCGAAGTCGAAAGGCTCGAAATTCCCGTGCTCGTGGAAGTGCTCAACGAGGAAAGGCCGGTGCTCAACGACGACACGCCTGTGGATAAGGAACTGACGCCCGTTGAAAGCGACGACACGCCAGTGCTAAGGCTCGAAATTCCCGTCGATGTGCTTGTCGAAAGCGATTCGACAGCCTGGTTCGTGGCGTCAAGCTGCGAACCGTTGACGGCATCCGTCGAATTTGCGTTCAGTTGGCCAGCGGCCACGTTCGTGATTTGTCGTTCAGCACCTTTATCGCCAACGCTGACGACGCTTTTCGGGGTTGCTCCTGCAAAGCTGTACGATTTTCCGCCGATAGTTGCGCTCGCAGTCGGATTCGCTGCTGCAGTTACTGAGCCCGAACCCAAAGCCACATCGCCTGCATTTGTTGCCGTCGCCTTCTGACCAATCGCGACGGAATTTGCTGCTGCGCCGTTCGCTGCATCGCCGAGAGCCACCGCGCTTGCGCCCGCCGCCGTGGTATTTGTACCTATGGCAAGTGCATTTACGCCGCTTGCTCCGTCGTTCGCATAATTGCCCTGCGGAGTGCCGTTGTCATTGATGCTCATGTAATGCGACGGTTTCAAAGTCGAAATCGCCGTGGACAATGAGGACACGTTGCTGTTTGTCGTGGACAGACCCGTGGACAAACTGGAAACGCCGGTACTGAGCGAGGAAATTCCCGTCGATGTGCTTGTTGAAAGATCATTGACGGCGAGGTTTGTCGCGTTGAGTTGCGAGCCATTGATTGCATCCGTGCTCGTATCACTGATCCGGCCTGCGGCCACATTCGTGATTTGACGTTCGGTGCCTTTAGCGCCTACGCTGACAACGCTCGTCGGCGCGGGTCCGGCAAATGCATACGACTTGCCGCCAATCGTGCCTGTTGGCGTGGGGTTCGCAGCGGCAGTAACCGAGCCGGTCCCCAATGCAACGCTGTTGGCGTTCGCAGCGGTTGCGCCCTGACCGAGTGCCATTGCACTAGCACCTGAAGCGACCGACGCCGCGCCAATTGCTACGGAATTTCCGCCGACAGCCGATGCGGCATTGCCGAGCGCAAGATCATTGATAATCGTTGTGTTGCTGTCGATGCCCGCAACTGAGTTGGTTCCTGCCGCGAAAGAATCGTTGCCGTTTGCTTTAGCGCCCGAGCCGACAGTCACCGAATGCGCGCCTGCCGAAACCGCTGCCGCGCCGATTGCGGTGGCGTTCGTGCCTGCTGCCGTGGAATTCGTGCCGATGACCACCGCATTGATACCAGTCGCCGCCCCGCCATTGGAAATAGCGACGGAATTCGTGTTGCTGCTGATTGCGCCCTGACCGATTGCCATCGCGCCCGCACCGCTTGCCGTAGACGAGGTGCCGACTGCAACCGAATTTCCGCCGACAGCCGAAGCGCCATTGCCAAGCGCGATATCGTTAGCGATTGTCGTGTCACCTGCTACGCCTGCGACTGCGTTTGTGCTACCTGCAAAAGAATTCGCCCCGTTTGCCATTGAGCCGAAACCAGCTGCAAGCGAACCGGCACCTGAAGCCGTGGCGTTTTCGCCCAAGGCTGTCGAGTCATCACCGACACTCCGCGCTCTTTTGCCTACGGCTGTACTGTCCAATCCGGCAGCCGCCGCATTAGCGCCCACTGCTGTTGTGTAATCGCCGGTTGCGTTCGCACCTGACCCTGCGACGGTCGAGGCTGCACCTGATGCGGTGGCGAACACGCCAAATGCAGACGCATTCGTATTGGACGACGTAGAGAAATTACCCAACGACAGTGCTGCCATTGCGCCCGACGCTGTAGAACTATTGCCGAACGCCATAGAGCCTGTGCCCGACGCAGTTCCCAGGAAGGCAAAAGAATTGATGCCTGAAGCTGTCGAACCATAACCAACTGCAACGGCCCGGTTCCCTGCAGCCAAAGCCGTAGACCCGATCGCGACCGCATTTCCCCCGGTTGCTAACGCGGTTGAACCGAGCGCCGCACTCCCGATTCCGGAAGCTGTCGCGGCTGAACCGAGCGCCATACTTGCCGAAGCGTTAGCGGTCGCCGAGTGGCCGAGCGCGACTGCATCCGGTACGGTTGCCACCGCTGCCGCGCCCATCGCCATACTCGCGCTTCCCGAAGCCGTCGTTGCTGCTCCGAGGGCTATCGAATTACCGCCAGTTGCGCTAGCGTTCGTGCCGAGCACAATGTCATTCACGACTGTCGCGTCGCCTGCCACCCCCGCGACCGAATTTGTGCCGCCCGCAAAAGAATTGTTCCCGTTCGCTGTTGCGTTCAAGCCCACAGCGACTGCGTTATTCCTAATCGCTGAAGAATTCATCCCCAAAGCCATACTTGCCGAACCGCTAGCAGTCGCGTTGTGCCCGAGCGCGATTGCACCCGTTTGCGACGCTTCCGTACTCGCACCTAATGCAAGCGAATAATCGCCGTCCGACGATGAGGCAACGCCAATTGCAGCACTGCCGTCGCCTCCCGCGCTCGCCGTCGATCCGAGTGCCGCGCTGCTAACTCCGCTTGATCGCGAATTAGAACCGACCGCAACAGCGCCCACGTTATTCGCGCGCGCCGCTGTGCCGACAGCGGCAGCACCTTGCGCCGCAGCGACTGCAAGATATCCGACCGCTGTCGAATTTACGCCTGAAGTCGTGGTATTTGCACCGAGAGCAGTTGACCCGGAACCCGAGGCAGTTACACCGCAGCCGACAGCAACAGTCAGCAGTGCTCCGGCTGTCGATGACTGACTGCATCCGGTGCCGGGATATAAAGCGGTTTGTGCTTCAGCCTCATCTGGCGTCATCAGCGAGCCGCCGAACATGACGGTCATTGCAACGGCCATGAGCGTAAGCGGCACGCCATTTACCTGATAAGGCGCGTGCGCTGCGTCACTCACAACGCCGCCTGCGCCCTTCCCTTTTCCGTGCGCCGTGTCTAGTTCAGAGACAGCGACGAAAGCCCCTAACGATTCATTCCAGATCGTCCGATAACTTATGTTCATTTTCAGCCCGCCTCTTTCAAAGGTTTTTCTTTAAACATCGTCAAACACACGCACATCTCCTGCGCAGGGGACATCCCTCGCCGATGCGATTAGTAGTATTTGTTAAATCGAAAACTACAATTGCAAATTACTGGCAACCCAATTCAGGGCGTCAGGTGCCTTGACGAAATGACCCTGAACCCATTTCGTCGTGCACTCGTGGACATGTAGTAAATCCATCGGCTCATCAACGCCTTGAATTACTACATCGTCAGCCTGCTCTGCTGCGAGGCGTACTAACCGCGCGAGGCGTGCAACGTGTTTTTCGCCGTGGCGGGCAGCGGCGACGAAGGACGCATCGATCTTGATGATGTCAGGCGTATGGATGCCGATAGCGGTTTCGATTCCGAAGTTGTCTATCGCGATCCTGCAACCGGCCTGCTTGAGGCGATATGCGAAATGCTGTGCGTTGTCGTGGGCGTCGAACCAGGCGGGCTCCGGAAATTCGATCACCAGCCGTTGCGCCACTTCGGGCGCTTCTTCGAGCAGATGAAAAATCGCATGCCACACGACATCTGCGACCGCGCTCTGAACGGAAATGTTGATGCCGAGCTTCAGAGTGGCAGAACCGCGCAAGGCCGCTATGGCTTGTTTGACGACGTACCGGTCGAACAGACGGATGAGCGACATGCGCTCAAGCGCCGACATGAAAAGAGCCGGATTCAATTCGTTGCCGCGTGCATCAGTCGCTGTCGCGGAACACTCGTGATAGAGCACGTTTTCGCTGCCTGTGACGTTGCACACCGGTTCACGGTGCAACTTCACACGCGAGTCGATCATCGCGCTAAACACTTCCCCCGCCAAACCCTTGTCGTCCATCTTCTTCTCCGGACCGGTCAATTCCGTACTTCTTTTTTTGAGCGGACAGCACTCGAACCACAGGTTTAAGTGTTGAAAATTCTGATTCTTTTTCGGGCGGACCCCGCACGCACAGATCGCCCCGAACTATCGGTCACACGGTCGTCGACTTCAATTTGCGAAACACTGTCAACCCTTCGCCTGGAGGCGGTCAAAAAGGAACCTTTGTGCCAAATTGCTAAAAAAGTTCTTCCAGCTTCCCTACGGCCGCGTCAGGTAAGCCCTACAGGCACGTCAGGCGAGGATTACAAGCAGCAAACTGGGGCGGACAAAAGGGTTCCTTTTTGTCCAGTAGAATGCGATCAGATCTTGCAATGCCTGACACTTCTGCGGCTCACGCGAACATAGACAAGTACAGAGCAACCGCAATGGCAAAGCTGTGCGCTCGCACCAAAAGCTTTGTGGATTTCTTATTGACTGACAGATGGATGAAGTACGCCTTTTTTCGCTGGGTTTGCCAGCTGTCGGCACTTTTCTCAGAGATGCAGGCGGCCTGCGGTACCGCAACGGGGCCGCTCAGCGGAGGAGCACACTATGAAAATCGGATACGCGCGCGTCTCAACAGAAGAACAAAACCTATCGCTACAGCAAGACGCATTGCTGCGTGCAGGATGTGAAGTGTTGTACACGGACCATGGCATATCCGGCGCGTCCTTTTCCAGGACAGGACTGAACAACGCGCTCGCAAAGATATCGGCCGGCGATACGCTTGTCGTATGGAGGTTGGACCGGCTTGGCCGATCAATCGGGAAACTAATTGAACTGGTGAACTATCTTGGCAACAACAGTATCGACTTTATCTCGCTGACCGAGTCAATCGACACAACATCAGCCGGCGGCATGCTGATGTTCCACATGATGGCCGCACTGTCCGAGTTCGAGCGGCGACTCATTAGCGAACGCACTCGTGCAGGAATGGTGGCGGCGCGTGTACGCGGCAAGAACTTCGGCCGTAAGCCGCTACTAAGCCCGGCACAGCGCCGCCAGGCGGTCGCACTATTGGAAACGACCTCGATAGCCGAGATCGCACGGAAATTCAATGTGCATCCACGCACACTGAAACGGGCGATCAGCTTGGACGCAAATGCGATACGGCAACGAACGAAGCCGTCTGCGCAACGAGGTCAATGAACCTCCGTATTGAACAGAGGCGGCTCAGGTGCGCAGCGTCGTTTTGAAAGATGCCGGTTGCTAGCGGCACTGAGTGGCATCCGGACGCACACGTGGGTCTTACCGAGACGGTCCCGTGGTGACTCACGGTTCCACCGAACCACCAACCGATCTATCGGCGGTCGCAGCGGCAATCGCTATTCCATATCGGCAGTAGTTAAAGCCCGTGCTCCTGGCTGATTCATATATCGCCTCAACGTGCGCCTGTCGATATTTAAGGTCTCCGCAACGACCTTGGCAGGATGTTCCTCTAGCAATTCGCGAGCTCGTTGCCGCTGTGCCTCGTTCAATGCGGCCGGCCTACCGATATTGCTGCCCCGCGCACGTGCCGCAGCAATACCCGCGCGAGTCCGTTCACTGATCAGTCCGCGCTCGAACTCCGCAAGCGCCGCTAGCATGTGAAATGTGAAGCGTCCGCTTGACGAGCGCGTATCAATGTACTCGGTCAATGAAACGACTCGCACTCCGCGCATATCCAGGTCTCCGATTATTGCCGCGAGGTGCCTCATTGACCGCCCGAGGCGGTCCAGCCGCCACACAACAATAGTGCTGCCAGAGACAGCTGTGGCCAACGCTTCGTTCAAGCCGGGGCGGTCGAACTTGGCACCCGAAATTCCCCGGTCTGAAAACGTCGCATCGCAGCCGTAGGCGGCGAGCGCTTGTAACTGCAGGTCCAAGTGCTGTTCATCGGTTGATACTCGGGCATAGCCGATTTTGTTGTCACTGATCTTCATACCGGTCGCAGGTTCTATTGTCGTGAAAAGATTGCGCCGTGCGCAAAATCTCGGGTGCCAACCCCGTCTTTAAGTCGGGTATGGGTGTCTCGCCGCATCGTCCCGGAGGCTTCGCCGCAATTGGCGATTTCGCGAGACACCAACGCCGACGTTACGCTACTCATATGACGTATGATGACATTACGATGCGTCGCAAATTCTTAGAGCAGCGCGACGTGCGCAGCGCCGACGTTTAATTAAACGCTTTCGACGTCAAATGTGAATTGTAAAGCGGACAAATATGTTGACAACTTAATTCTCACATTTCGCGCAGCCATTTGTACAAATAATGTTAATTCCTATCTTTTGCTCGCCTTCAGGCGCGAAGTGAACTCAGGGTTTCGGAGAATCGGCCTTTGCTTCAAAATAGGGCCGACACATTCCCACCTCCCTGGTCGGAAGAACGGATAGGGCGCACGCCTGCCGAAATGCGTCAGGCAGTGGTGTCTGCCCCTGCCCGTCTCTCGCGAGCTCGTAATGGCAACATGGCGTACGTACTACGCAACATCCCTCAAGAACCTTTGCGGGCGACCAATCAATTGACCGAAACCGACAAAGCGGACATCAAACAGGCCGTCGCTATATTAATGAATGGACATGGGAAGTTCCGATCTTCATAAGAACGCGCGAGAACCTTAAATCTGTCCACGTACCCATAATGAGTAGCTTATTGTCATTAAGTGGCGTTCTGTGCCGTCACGCCAAATTCATATAGACAAATAGTTAACTATGTTACATGATGTCATACATCATTTGCGGCCGTTGCGATTGCACGATGGAATCCAGAACACGAGAGCAGTGGCGGAAAATCGGCTTGCCGACCAGACCGATTTCGCGCAGCGCGACCAGCCGCTGACGGCGTTCCTCAACCGGTGTGTCATCGTCGCCGACCGCGCGCCAGGTAGCACAGGCGTAGCGGCGTTTCGTCCGCTACCGAACGACCTTTCGCGATCCCGCAGACTTTGTTGTGCGCTCACGAGATCTATGGAGAAACATCAAAGTTTGCGGGGAAAAGTTGATCGGAAGGCCCTACCACCGTTGAAGTCTTAATCATGAGACAGGGTCAAAGTTCGCAGCAGCAATTGCGATTTCTGAGACTGCATCGATTCCAGCTGCGCAAAGTCTGCGGGATCGCCCACCAACAACCCTTGCGAAAGCGACAACAAAAAGTGCCACATCGAAATCATGCTGCTCCGCAACAAATAGGGACGCACCATTGCGACTCGCAATGTGTAGCCGACACGGAGTGCATGGATTTTCACCCGCCACAGCCATCCGAGCCTCAACGCCGGCAGCCCGCCCGAATTCACCCCCATCCGTAACAACGCACGCGACTGCGCTTTTCATCTCCGAACATTTCAACCAAAAGCTATAGCCAAGATGTCCCGGTAACGACAGAAGCGATAACACTGTGCGGATGTCGGGTCTTACGAGCCAATGTCGGTCGCCCCCCACGGCGGCAATAACAGATCAGATAGGTTCAAGAAAAATTTCCCGCGGCTGTGCTACGAGGACCGGAGCCCCCAACAGGTTCAACGAGAGTGGTCCAACTCCTAGCTAACACTTGCGAGCGGAATGATCCTCGGCAGCACCCGTCAATTCGATTCCCCGAATTCGCCCTCGCTGCTCCCTGGTAAAGTTACTTCTTCGCAACCCAGCCGTCCGTAGAGCTTCATCGCAGGGTCTTCAAGCGACGCAACAACCGGCCCTCGGAGTACATGATGCTGTACGAACTGGACAACGCGGACGTGATGGCGAGTTCTGGCTATCTGGAACGGTTGAATAACCCGACTGCGTGGACGCGCCGAATAATGCCGACCCTCGAGCAGTTTCGCCGAGGCGGCGGAACTATTCTCGCCCGGGGTGCGAACTCGGCCGGACACGGCGGTCACCTCGCCATCGCACGATTTGAAGACGCACTACCGGAATGCCTGATAGCCCAGCAAGGGCAGGCAATCGTTGATGCGCTCGCGAAAGGCGACTGGGTTGTGAACGCGCAGATCATGGCCGTGAAAAACGAGGCGACAGCCATTGCCACGCAGGAAAAGTCAATGCGGCGAAGTTCAGAAGGTGAATTCGCCGGACTACTTCTCGTGGAGTCGCTCGATAATGGCTCGCTTGACCGCGCGATGATGCAGGCGAGCAAGGCAGCCGGGATCAATCCTGATTTGTTCGATTCATACGACCTCGCCTTCGTCTGCCATTCCCAGGTAGGCGACTGCATAGGGCGTCTGATGTCTGGAATAACTCAACAGAGAGGGAAGCGCTCCGGCCAGGGCGAGACGTTGCATCGGATGCGAGTGTCAGCAATGGGACGGGCAGCAGCCGCACGCCATCCGATTGGCGATCGTCGGCTTTGGCCGAATTGTGCGGGTAGCTCGTCCGTCAGGTTCCGGAGTAATGCGGCCGCTCCAACGGCAGATTTCCCGGCTCGCTGAACGGCAAGTTGTGGCCGAGAGCACCAGTTCAATGAAGGTCCTGTAGAGCGACCGTTGAAAATCGTCGACGGCCGCTTTCGGGCGGCTTCTGTGGATGAGTACTGTCGGCCAGGAAGCGTCATTCGCCCGTCGCGTCGCTCGGACGTTCAGACGTCGGGTCCGCCCCAGTAAACAGTCGTTCGATTGGCGAAGGCGAATGTTGCTTCGTCGGCCATACCCGACGTTCGGTTGTCGGCGTTTGCAAGGCAGCTTTCCGTCCCATTCCCGACTTTCGAATGAAGAGGTTTGCGGATGTCGCACTCGCTGCGGGCGAACGCGTACTTCCGACCCGGAGCCGCCCGTCGCACCCTGACCGCGAATGTCCCCTGAGCAACTACAAATCGGACGGTCGCAGACGAAGGCTAGCTGTCCGCCGGGCGATTAGCACTTAAACAGCGCGTACGGTCGCACCTAACCCTTACGTCGGCCGGCACATTGTGTCTCGGCGCGGCCGCGACGTCGCCCGCCCGATAACCGGGCGGCGCGTCGCGTTACCGCTCCCCGCTCGCACTGCAATGCGTTATCTGATCGCGGCACTGATGGCACGTGCGGCCTGGTTAAGCGCAGCGGCAGTATCGAGCGACGCCCGTGGGATCGAGCGCCCCGCTGCCGCACTGGTCGGTCGCGCGGCCTGATCAGGCGATGACGAGAACTTGACGATGGTGAGCTTCGTCTTAGGATCGACCAGGATCGATTGCCCGAACCGGCCGCCGGCCGCGAACGAGCCGTGCCCATCGTTCACCTGATACCAGTAGTCCCGATATGAGTAGCCCGGGCGGCCGGACGCCAGATTGCCCTTCGCGAAGGCGCGGGCGTTATCCGCAGGCATAAATGTGATGTGGGCGGTAGAAGCCGGGAGCAAAGTCGTCCGTCCCGCTTCGCCCAACCGCACTAACTCACCGAAACGTGCGGCGTCGCGAAGCGTCGTGTTGAAACCACCGCTTGCCATCTCGGTACCTAAACGATCGACCACGACGTCGCCGTCGTCTTCGGCGATCTTCTGCCACATCGTGCGGGAGACCAGTTCGCTCCACGACAGGCCAGACACGCGCCGTATCGCCCATGCGACAGCTTCGGGCGAGCCATTCTGGTAGAACCACACGTTTCCCGCCGTCGCGGCGGGCGTGGGGCGTGCCACTTTCAGGAAGTCGTAGATGCTGTCCGGCGCGCCGCTGCGGCGCGGAGTGATGCCCACTGCGCCGAAGAGTCCCAGATCTGGTGGAAGATCGGCCGGGTAGCTGACCGGCACCTCCATATCCAGATTTTGCTGGACCGTCGCGTCGCCGAACGGCGTGCCCGCCAGTTCGGGAACGTACGTCGAGAGTGTCGCTTGTGGGTCCAGTCGGCCTTCGTCGATCAGTTGCGCCGCGACGAGCCCAGTCACGGATTTGGTCATCGATGCCCACGCGTGCGTCTGCCGGGGCGTAAAGGAATTGAAGTAGCGCTCAAGCACCACCTTGCCGTCGTGAACGACGATGAAACCGTCGGTATAGGTGCGTCGCAGATAATCGGTCAGGGTTAGCGTCGTTCCGTCGACAGTGAACTGCACCATGTCGGGGTCGAGCGCGGCACCGGCAGGTAGTGGCAACGGCGTGTGCGCGTGCTCGACATTTGCAGTAGGAGTCATCAGACGGGTATTGCGGAGCGCCCAGGCAAGGTTCGGGTAGCGCAGCGAGTTGGCCTTGGTCACAAGCTTGTCCGCAGGCGGAGGAAAGCCCTGCATGATGCCGAGTTCGACGGGGTCGCGAGATACCCCGACCTCCTGAGCATGCGTGGACAGCGGCAGCAGTGCGCCAATGACAAGCGCCACGGCGGTCGCGACAGGGCCAGTGGTGAGGTCACGATTTCGAGTGCTTTTCATGTTTTTTCCCGGAAGGCAGGCATTACAGAGATGGCCCGGAGAGGTGGATAAAATTCTCCACGCTTGAGACGCCGACGACCTGCTTTGCCGCTTCGACGGCCAGTGGAATCTGCTCGTTATCCGACACCGAGCCGGAAAGCGTGACGTGGCCGCTTTGTGCCTTCACGAAGATGCGTGCGGCGTTGAGCCCTCGAGTGCGAGCTAGTGCAGTCGATACCCGGCGAGCGAGCTTCCTGTCCGCGGCCTTCCTTGCCTTGACGGACGTCGCGTCAGAGGCGGTGGTGGAGCCGCCCGCGGATGCGGCCCCGGACTGGGCAAATGCGCCGGCGGACGCGCCGATAAGCGCAGCCATGAGCATAGCGCGGGGAATTCGAATACGGATCGTCATGCGATTTCTTCAATAAAGTGAATGGGTGGGATCGGCCAGGCGTAGGCTGGCGCCTCCCTTCTAGAAACGTGTCATGAGACCGAGTGACACGCCGGTCATCGTATGGGCACCGGGATTCAGGCCGAGTGCCGTGATGTTGGCGGGATCGTAACGATAGGCGCCCGAAAATCCATTCCGATCGAACTCCGCGTAGAGTTCGGTCTGCTTCGACAGAAAATACTCGGCAATTGCAAACGTTGTGACTTTACGGCCGCTGGCCGACGCGACATTGCCAAGATTACTGGCAATATCATCAATGAAAGCCGCCGTGAACTGTAACGCTGGCGTGACCGACCAGACGACTCCACCGCCCGGAATTCTGTCGCGGCGCCGGGGTGCAGTGGGCTTAGCGCCAGTAACGGTGAGATCGGCATAGTTCAGGTAAAGCCGCGCTGGTCCGATCTGGAGCGTACCGCCGGTCTGGAACGTCTGCGCCCATTGTGTCGCCGTCGCGTTCCACGTCTTTTGATACGACACGCCGCCGAGCGCTGGTCCCCACTGATACAAGGCCGCGCCCGAGAAGTTTGTCGCCGCGCGGGGATTGCCCGCGACGCCGCCGGGAGAATAGCTCGCGGCCATGCGAAAGCCGCCTACCTGTCCGATATATTTGACAGTGTTATTGAAACGCGAGTCCAGTGTGAAATAGTTAGCGCTATATACCACGCCTGGTTCGATCGCAATGGACTGTCCGCGCCCACCCGCCGGATCGATGAGAATGCCAAGGTCTTCGTTTGCGTTCAGTTGCCGGCCAAAGGTCAGGCGGCCAAAATTGCCAGTCAAACCGACGAACGCAGCCTGCGAAAACAAGGTGCCCGAGGTCTTCACCGCGCCGGTACCGCTGTTGAACGCGCCCTCCAGCTTGAAGATGGCCTTCAGGCCGGCACCGAGGTCTTCTTTGCCGGTAAAGCCGAACTGGTTGCCGGCAATGATATTGTTGTTGTAACCGACCACGCTGCCGCCCTTGGCGCCGTTCGTCCAGCGAAGACCGCCGCCGACATTGCCATACAACGTCACGGTTGATTGCGCACAGGCCCCTCCAGATAGCAGGCTTATCAGCGTCGCACCAAGAACCTTCTTCATACGTTTCCTTTGTTTTCTATTGGTATTATTACGGATAACTAATGGATGGCGTCCGTCCAGACGTGTCGCGGAACGCACTCAAAGACGGTGATGCGCAGAGTTTCAGCCAGGATCGGCGACGCTACGCGGCGCCGGGGCGCGGGACACGCCACCGGCGAGGCGCCGTTGCGAGCGCTGCGGGTCGAGGCAGAATCCGCAAAGCAGGCCGCATCCCAGCAGTACCACGCCGCAGGCGACGCACGCCTGCTCGAAGCCGCGCGCGGTGGACCGGCTGGCGCCGTCGATCAGCAGCCCGGTGACGATCGGCGCGGCGAGTCCGGCGAGCGATGAAAATCCGTTGCTCAATGCGAGGACGCCGCCCCGTTGCGAATCGGGGGTGACTTCGCCCAACATGGCAGGCCCGATCGAATACATGGCAAGCGTCATGCCACTGCCGAGCGTCAGCAGGATGAACTTCACCATGGGCGAGACGCCTGGCCACGCAAGCAACGCGATCAGTGCGCCCGCCACGATCAGCGTCACGGCTAGGAAGCCGCCGCGCCCGACTCTCGACGGCACCCCGTTCGCCAACAGGCGCTGCGACAGCCCGGCAAGCCCGAGGCTAAGGGGCGCCGTAATGGCGACGAATAACGCAAACATTCTGCCCGCGACATGCGGTTCATAACCCATTCCCAGTTGCAGCCAGGTTGGCGTCCAGGTGAGCGTCATGGCAAGAATCCAGTTGGCGGCGAAGTGCCCGGCAAAAACGCCCAGTACGGTCCGATCGGTCAGCAGCAGAGCGTACGGGACGCGCGCCGTGCGACCCTTACGCACGGGGCTCGACAAACGACCTTCCGCGCCGAATACGAGCCACGCGATGCACCAGAGGCAGCCCAGCGCGGACAGCACGAGAAAGTTTGCCCGCCAGCCCCAGTGTGCGGTGATGGCCGGAATGCTCAGCCCGGCGACCAGCAGACCGAGCGCGCTCCCCTGATGCAGCACGGCGACAGGCAGGTTGCGCCTGGCGTCCGGAAACCACTTATAAAGCGCATGCACCGCAACCGGCGAGGTCGGTCCTTCGCCGGCGCCGAGCAGCACACGGCACGCGATGATGCTCCAGATCGAACCGGCGACCAGCATCGGCAATTGCAGCAGGGCCCATGAGCCAGCCATCAGCAGCAACAGCCATTTTGTCGAAGCGCGATTCGCCGCGAGGCCGCCCAGCACAGCGGAAATCGAAAACAACCAGTTGAGGCTCCCGCCAATCAACCCGAACTGCGTGGGCGACAGGTGAAGCTCACGCATCATCGGGATGGACACGAGGCCGAGCACGACCTTGTCCAGAAAATTCACCAGCATCATCAGCGCGAGCATGATTGCGATAGACCATGCGCGCGCCGGTCGGTACCGGTTGTGTTCGTTTGTCATTCGGGTTGTCTCCGTAATGGTGGGGACGTCTTCTGCGTTCCTGCTATTGCTGTTGCTGTCGGACGGCTTCAGCCGTCGTGCTGGCCGAGCAGCGGGACGGTGTCCCCGGCATCGGGCAACCCCGCCGAAAATTTCACGGGAAAGCGCACCGCCATGGTTGCCTCGTTAGCGAGCTCGCGGATCATGCCGCGTTCGCGCACGTGCGGATCGTCGAATAACTCGTGCGCGTCGAGCAGCGGCGACACCGGTAGATCGAAAGACGTGAGCGTGTCGAGCCATTCCGCAAGCGTGCGCTGCAAGAACATCTGCGTGAGCAGCGCGTTGACCTCGCGCTTGAACTGCTGCCTGCCAAGGCGTGACGCGAAGCGATCGTCAGTCAACGCGGGATAGTCGGCGCCGAGCGCTTCGCACAGGTTCAACCAGAACTTGTTCTCCAGAATCCCCAACGCAAGATGCCGGCCGTCTCGCGTCGCGAAAAGATCGTTCTCGGGCATGACGTTGGGCGATGCCAGCGGGCGGTCCGCATACTCGCGCGAGGTCCACGCGGCCGATGCAGTCCAGGCCAACACACAGTCGTGAATCGATACGTCAAGATGCTGGCCGCGACCGTTCTGACGCGCGCTCATAACAGCAACCGCCAGCGCGAGCGCGGCGTGACTCGACCCGGCGTAGTCCGCAAGCCGCACACGTGGGCGCGTGACCCGGTCGTCGACCTGAACCGGAATCGACCAGAAACCGCCGAGCGCCAGGTAATTGAGATCGTGGCCAGGCCGGGCCGCGTACGGGCCGGTCTGCCCGAATCCGGAAATCGAACACATCACGATGCGCGGATTCACTTCGGCGAGCGTCGAATAGTCGAGTCCAAGGCGTTTCATGATGCCTGGCCGGAAACCTTCGACCACCGCATCCGCGTCACGCACCAGTTCGAGCATCGCAGCCTGTCCGGCGGAACTTTTCAAGTCGAGCGCGATGGACCGTTTGCCCCGGTTGAGCTGGGCGAATATCTCGCGTCCGAGTTGGCGCGCCGGATCGCCGGTGCCGGGCGGCTCGACCTTGACCACGTCCGCCCCCAGATGCATTAGCATCGAGGTGGCGTGTGGCCCGGGCAGCAGTTGACTCAAATCGACAATCTTGACGCCGTTCAGGCAGGACCATTCCGGTTTCATCGGTACCTCTTCACGGTATGCGGCAGCCGCGTGCGTGCTGCATTCTTCTTTTATGCCGGCGAGCCGGCCGGGTCGAGAATGACGCGGGCGATTGTATTGCGCTGGATCTCGCTCGTGCCCGTGAAGATGCGGAACATCCGCAGTTTCCGGAACGTCTGCTCGATCGGGTGATGGCGCGTCACGCCGACGTTGCCATGAATCTGCACGGCCTTGTCCGCGACTTCGAAGCAACGTTCCGACACGAACAGCTTGCAGGCCGCGGCCTTCATCCGCAGATCGGCACCGGCGTCCGCGAGCGCTGCTGTCTGGGCGATCATGCTTTCGCATGCCCACAGCGCGGCGGCCATGTCGGCGAGCATGTGCTGGATTGCCTGAAAGCGCGCGATCGGGCCGCCGAACTGCCGGCGCGTACGCGCATAGTCGAGCGACGCTTCGTAGGCCGCCGTGGCGAGGCCGAGCATCGTCGGGCAATGCAGCAGGCGGTTCACGTTGATACGCGACATGCCGAGCTTGAAGCCATTGCCCTCTCCGCCGAACACGTTTGCGCGAGGCACGCGCACGTCGACGAAGCGGATGTCCGCGTCGATGTGCTGTCCAGACATCGGCACATATTGCTGTTCGACCGTCACGCCGGGCCGGTCGAGATCGACGAGCACCGCAGTAATGGCAGGTGGCGTGGTGCTGGCATCGGTTACGCACATGACAATCGCGAAATCGGCAAACGGCGCGCCGCTGATGTAGTGCTTGACGCCGTCGATCACGAGGTCGTCGCCGTCCACCACGGCCGAGGTGGTGATGCTCTGCGCATCCGAGCCCGAGTGGGGTTCGGTCAGCGCGAAGCAGGTCGATTTCTCCCCACGGACCACCGGTTCGAAATAGCGCACGAGCTGATCCGGCGTCGCGTACTTGAGCATATTGCCGACGCGCGGCGGACCGCCCAGGTCGCCGAGCACGTGAGGCGCGAGCGCGGATCCGGAGGCGGCCAGATCTGCCTTGAGTGCGCACTGTTCAATGATCGACAGCCCCCGGCCGCCGAGCTTGACGGGCAGACATGCCGCGTAGAAGCCGAGCTGCGCGGAGCGGCGCCAGACACGGCGTAGCGTGTCGCGCGGCCAGATGTCTTCGCTGCCGATGCCGAGTTCCTGCTCCAGCGGCAACAATTCTTCCGCGATGAAACGGCGAATGCCCTCACGCGTTTCAACGAATACCGGATTGCTCAGGTGATCGAACATGGTTGTCCCCTTCAGTTGACACGACGCGAGATGCCTTGCCAGTACTGCTCGCGAACCAGCTTGCGGGCGACCTTGCCGCTCGCGTTCTTGGGCAGATTGGCGACGAAGCTCACCGTGCGAGGGAGCTTGTAGTCAGCAAGGCGGGCGCGGCAATGCGCGATGATTTCTTCGGCAGACGTATTGCGTCCGGACTTCAGCACGACCACCGCCTTGACACTTTCGCCCCACTTCTCGTCGGGCACGCCGACCACGCATACTTCCATCACATCGGAATGCTGATACAGCGAGGCTTCGATTTCGCTGGGATACACGTTGAAGCCGCCGGAAATGATCATGTCTTTCTGGCGATCGACGAGGTAGATAAAGCCCTCTTCGTCGACGCGCGCCAGATCGCCGGTGCGCAGCCAGCCGTCGACGAGCACTTCGCGCGTGAGTTCCGGCTCGCCCCAGTAGCCTTGGAACACGTCGGCGCCGCGCATGATGACCTCACCGATCGCATCGCCCATGACTTCGCGGCCGTGTTCGTCAACCACCAGGACTTCAGTCTCGCCGGTCGGCCGACCGCACGATGCCAGCCTTTCGGGACGGTGCGCGATTGCGTCGGCATGATCGGCGATGCTCAGGCGCGTGACGCCCGAGGTCGACTCGCTCGCGCCGTAACCTTGCGACAGCACCGGCCCAATCCGCGTCCATGCTTCCTCGATGCGCGCCGGCGCCATTGGCGCGGCGCCGTAGCCGAGCATCTTCAGGCTCTTGAGATTGGCGGTGTCCAGCGCAGCGTCGTTGAGCAGCATGTTGATCATCGCGGGCACCATGAACACGTGAGTAATGCGCAGTCGTTCGATTTCCGAAAGAAAGTGCGCTGGCTCGAATGTGTCGAACAGCACGAGTGTGGCGCCCGAATAGAGGTACGGCTGCATCAACATGCCCGACGCGTGCGTGACTGGTCCGATGAGCGCCAGGCGGTCGCCGGGTTTCGCGGGACGGTCCATGCCCAGCAGGATTTTGCGCAGCGACGCGAGGCGATTGCCGTAGGTCTGCATGGCCGCCTTGATCTTGCCGGTCGAACCGGACGAGAAGTGCAGCACGGCGAGGTCGTCGGGCGACAGAGTGACGTCCAGCAGGTTCGCGCTGGCCCGCGAAATCAGTGTCTCGTAGTCGGCATAGCCGTTCGCCGCTTCGCCAAGAGAAATGAATGTTTCGACTGAACGGAAACCTGACGAGTTGCGATCGTAAGTCGTGTATCCCGCTCCCGCGATCATCACGCGCGGTGCGCAATTCTCGACTACGTCAGCGGCTTCGTGCGCCGTGAAGCGCGGATTCAACGCGGCCTTGACGAGCCCCGCCTTGTAGAGCGCGCATTCGATCTCCACCAGTTGCGTGCAGTTTCGGGCCTGAACCGCGACCCGGTCGCCTTTCGTCAGTCCAAGACCGAGTAATGCATTCGCGAGCCGGCTTGAGCGTTCGTCGAGTTGGCGGTACGTCAGCTCGCGCTCGCGATGCATGACCGCTACGGTGTCGCCCCAACAACGCGCGGCGCGGCGCAGAAAATAAGCAAAGCCCAATCGGTGTCTCCCGTTATCGATCTGGCTCTTAGTCTGTAAGATGCAGGGGATCACCACAATGACGCGTTGGCTATAAAGTCATAGCCGCTAGGAATGACAATGGAGACACGGGACCTGGAATATCTGCTTGCCGTCGAGAAGCACGGGGGCATTGGCCGTGCCGCCGAGGTACTAGGCATGAGCCAGCCGGCTTTGACCAAGGCGATTCAACGCGTGGAGGCGCAGGTTGGCCTGGGACTGTTCGAGCGCACGGCCACCGGTATCGTGCCGACCCAGGCAGGGGCGCTGTTCATCGTACGTGCGCAGCGCATTGCGCTCGAATACGAAGACGCGCTGAAGGAAATGCATGCGATTCGGAGCGGCGAACAGGGCGTGCTTCGCATCGGTTATTCGCCAACGGTGCCAAACGCGCTGGTACTGGGCGCCTGCCGGCAGTTGTTGAACGAACGCCCGGCCGCGCGTCTGCGACTGCGGCGCCGGCTCGCGCGCGATCTGATCGACCTCCTCATGGCGGGCGAACTCGATCTGGTCGTGGCGCCCGAGCCGACTCGCAGCGTAGGCGACGTGACCTTCGTCGAGCTCTTTCGCGACTCGCTCTCCGTGCTAGCCGATGAGGCGCATGCACTACATCGCAAGCGCAATCTACGGCTAGCGGATCTGGCAGGTCAGGAATGGTTGCTGCCTGGACCGAACATTCTGCTGCGGCAGCAGGTCGACGCGGCCTTCGAGCGGCAGGGGCTCGGGCCGCCGAAGCTTCGCGTGGAAACCGATTTCGGTAGCACCTCGCTACTACATCTGCTGCGCGGCACGACGATGCTCTGCATAGCAGGCACCGAATCGTTCGAGAGTCTCGAGGGGTTGCGCGCGCTCAATCTCGACATGGAGGAACTCGACTTGCGTCGACGTATTGGCGTAGTGTTCCGGACCGGGGCTTACCTCTCTCCGCTTGCCCAACGCATGGTGGCACTGCTACAGGAGCGGAGCAGCTGAACCAGCTAGAGGCGTACATGTCATATTAGAATGGGCGAAGTTGCAGTGTTTTTGTGCCATCGTCCGCTCCCTGGACAAGAACGGACCGCCAAACGCGCTTACCCAACGGCAGAAATTGGCCGATAGCACCAGTTCGATGAACATTTTACAGAGCCGACATTGGAGTCCTCAACGGCGGCTTTCGGGTTGATGGTGTGAACGCGTACTGCCGGCCAGGAAGTGTCATTCGCCGCTACTGTTGACCAGACATTTAGACGTCGGTTCTGCAGCCGCCAGCGGCCATTGGCCACCGGAACACAACTGATCTTCCTGGTCCGCCTTCTTCGGGTTCGGTATATCTACAGCCTTGGTTTGGACCTTCCCTTGTTTCCCTTATGGTTACCGCGTTCTGACCTGGCGAAGTGGCACAAAAGTCCCCATAAGAAGGTGCCAAACGCTGAGATATCGGCATGCATGCGCGACGCCAACTGCTATTCTTCAGACACGGCGACTCACGCGTCTCCGGTCGGCTCCGCGGGTCGTTGGCGGCCATTCCGCATGCATGCGGAAAGGGGGCTGTATGTCACGTGCAGAACCACCGCGGTCCGCGCGACGCGCACCGCATCGTCAACAGTCAAACGGACGCATCTGGCTCGCCATTGGCATTTCGCTGACTGGACTTTGCCTGACACCCGTGGCGTTCGCGGCGGGCAGCCTGCCGCAGGGCGGCCGTTACGTCGCCGGCACGGGCACGATAGCGGGCGCGGGCAACAGCCTCGTGATCACCCAACCCGGTTCGACCCGCGGTGTGATCGACTGGAACAGCTTTTCGGTCGGCGGGAACAACAGCGTTACGTTCGTCAACGGCACGGGCGCGACCTTGAACAGGGTCACGGGCGGCTCGCCGTCGGCCATCCTCGGCAGACTCGGCGCAACAGGCAGCGTGTATGTGATCAATCCGCAGGGCATCGTCGTGGGGCCATCGGGCGTGATCAGCACGGGAGGCCGATTCGTCGCGTCTACACTCGATGTCTGCAACTGTGCGTTCATGAAGGGTGGCGCGCTCACGCTGTCGGGAGATTCCAATGCGAGCGTGATCAACCTGGGCAAAATCAGTTCGAGCGGCGGCGATGTGTTCCTGATCGCGCGACAGGCGGTCGTCAACGCGGGCACTATCAAAGCGCCTGCCGGCACGGTGGAACTGGCGGCAGGCGGTCAGGTGCTGTTGCAGGACTCGACCAGCAGCAGACAGGTTTTCGTGCAGACGGGCAGCGATGGTTTGGTCGTCAACGGGGGACGCATCGCAGCCGCCCAGATCAGCCTCCAGGCCGCCGATGGCAACGTGTATGCGCTCGCCGGCGGTGGCGCGCGCATCCGCGCGACGGGCACGGCGAACCGCGACGGACATGTGTGGCTCGTCGCCGACAGCGGCCGGGTCGAGCGGTCGGGCGTGATCACGGCCAGGAACGCCGACGGCAGCGGCGGGACGGTCGATACCGACGCGGCACAACTGGCGTTCGGCAGGCACGCGGTGGTCGATGCAGGCCAATGGAATCTCTCGACGCCCGCTTTCACCATCGATGATGTCGCAGCGCATGCGTTGCAGCGCAGTCTGAACGCGGGCACTTCGGTCGACGTGACCACGACGGGCGCGAACGGCGCAACGGGCGACCTCGGCGTCGCGTCGAGCCTGCGCTGGTCCGGTCCGGCTTCGCTCACGCTTGCCGCGTACCACGATGTCTCGGTAGCGACGGGTACGACCATCGCGAACTCCGGTGCGGGCAACCTGACGTTGCGCGCCGACGCGTCGGGAACTGACAACGGTGGCAGCGTCATCAACAACGGCACGATCGACTGGTCGAAGAGTACGGGCATCGTCAGCGCGCTCTACGATATGAACGGTAGTTACAGCCCCGGCACGCTTGTCGCCAATCCGGTATGGAGCGCACCGCTTTACAGCGGGCTCGTGACACAGATAACTGGTTATCAACTCGTCAATTCGATCACGGACTTGCAGAACATCCAGAACAATCTGGCCGGCAATTACGCACTCGGCAAGGACATCGATGGGAGCAATTTCGCGTTCGTAACGCTCGCTGGTCCTCCCTTCCCTGGGAGTCCGGTTATGTTCATTCCGGTTATGTTCACGGGCCAGTTCGACGGTATGTGGCATACGATTTCCAACGTCTTGCCAAGCGATGTCGCGATATTTGGTGATATTGGCGCAACCGGTGTCGTGCGCGACGTGAACGTCAACTCGAACGTGAGCCTCACGGCTCCCTTTGAAACCTTACCCCTCGGCGCCGGGATACTGGCCTTTTATAACTACGGAACGATCGCCAACGTCTTTACCTCCGGGGCCTTTGGCACACAGGTCAGCAATTCATACACCGAGATCGCCGGACTTGTCGCTGAGAACGACGGGCTGATCGCGCGCTCGGGCAGCAGCGCAACCCTCCAGGGGGGCAGTGCCGCCGGGCTGGCCCTCACTAACGGAGGCACGATCACTGAGTCATACACAACCGGATCGGTCACCGGATCTGAACGTTCCTACGTCTCCGCGGGAGGACTTGTGTTGGACAATGAAAGCGCAACGTACGTGGGACACGGAGAAACGATCAACCAAGGAACGATCACTCAGTCTTTCGTTGCGGGTCCCGTGAGTTCGGGCACGACCGGCGGTTCGACCACGACCGGCGGCATCTGCGCACCCGCTTGCGGTGGCATCATTGGGAGCGACGTTTACTGGAACGTACAGACAACCGGACAGTCGTCGAGCGGCGGCAACCTGCCAGCGTCGAACGGGCTCACTACGGCCCAG
This sequence comes from Paraburkholderia sp. 32, assembly GCF_050435345.1. Classification (NCBI taxonomy): domain Bacteria; kingdom Pseudomonadati; phylum Pseudomonadota; class Betaproteobacteria; order Burkholderiales; family Burkholderiaceae; genus Paraburkholderia; species Paraburkholderia sp. 32. The sequence goes on along the minus strand of NZ_JBNDKD010000001.1, from coordinate 2,289,523 downwards.
ATGAGCGACCCGGCCAGTTTTGTTGGCTGGGACTTCGGGCCGAACGGCGCATGGACGATGCCGCCCGGAGCGACGCACCCCGTTCTGACCTGGCAAGTCACCGGGCACTGAACCTTAGCCACCGTACCGACGCTTGCATGAGCGTCTGCCGCGTCGCGAGACGCGGCAGACAGATTTTTCGCGAGTTTCGCCCTGCCGTGGTCGTTCTTCCCGGCGGATGACATGCACCGATTCACGCAGAGCGTACGACCGAAAGCCGTCTTGCTACCCGTACGCATGGCCGGGAATCGCGAACGTTCGTTGGCGAAGCACATCCGGCCAACGATCCGCCTGACACCGATCAATTGGAAGGCCGATATACTCTGCGAACCGCCATTCAGTCGGCGACAGCCCGAGCGGCCGAGAAGGGTCGGCTACAGCCAATTGCGTCCGGCGAAACGCTACAAGTCTGGCGCGACTGGAGGTAAGTCTTAATTTCGGCGTGCACGGTTGCACTGACTCTGGCGCCCTACGCCTGCATCGATTTCTCAGCCCGGGAGGTGATGAAATTGTTTGGTATCGCATGGCCAACCCATAGCGCATCACCACTGTCGTTCACTGAACGTCAGCAAAGTCGACATGCTGTCGATGGATGCGCCCAGCGTATGACAGATCCACTCGTAATGTGTTGAAAAACTCCCTTTCCTGCGCAACCGGACCGGCACCCGAAAAGTCGGCCTCTCAGATCGCCCTATGCGCCGCTCGTGAGCATCGGTGAAGGTTGAGAGGACACGCGCGTGACGATCGTCGCGCTTGGTCGGCGGGCAAGTCTCATCCGCTTCCAGCCGAACGTCGGCACTCAAGAACCAGCAGGTCTTCAAAGTTGTGCTATCTTGAATCATTGCCTCTGTCACTGCTGTCGGGGAGAAGGATATGAGCTTCAAAACAGCAATAGAACTAACCAAAAAATGGATCTTCGCGGAAAAGTGTGATGGTTTTTCATGATGAAAACGTCGGAGAGCCAATCTGGGTAAGGGTTCGCGCGTCTTGATGGCCTCGCGAAATCGGGCATGATTTCGCGATGGCTACTTCACGCAAACTCAAGCGTCTTTCTGACGCATACCGGTTCGACGGATTCCGTCCTTGCGAAGCGCTGCGCGGTGTCTTCGGTGATCGCATGGCACGCGTAGTCACGCTGGTTCGGCGCTCAAAAAAACGGCCTGCAAGGGATGTGGTCGACGGTGCTCGATCCACGATCGCACGGTGCGTCGCGTTCGAGATCTGCCGAACGGCGACGTACGGATTTACCTGGAACTCGAAGCTCGTCGGGTCCGCTGTCGATGCGATGGCAGCGTGAAAGGCGAACGACTGAGCTTTCTGGCGGACAACCCTCACTACACGAAGCGCTTCGCGTGGTACGTCGGTCGTCGCTGTCGCGAGAGCACGATCAAGGACGTGGCCGACGAACTGCGATTGCACTGGCACACGGTCAAGGACCTCGAGATGCAGTACATGCGGGCGCAACTGGAGCGGTTCGGCACGCCTGGGCCGAAGGTCATCGGCATCGACGAGATTTCGATTGGCAGGGGACAGACGTACCGCATTGTTGTGAGCGACCTGATACGGGGCCGTGCGATCTGGTTCGGTGGCGAAGATCGAAAGGAGGCCAGCATGCATCAGTTCTATGACTGGCTGGGCGAGAAAAAGGCCCGCGGCATCCGGCTTGTCGTGATGGACATGTGGCGGCCGTTTTACAACGTCGCGCAGGAACGCGTGCCGCATGCGGCCATCCTGTACGACAAATTCCACGTCATAAAGCAGCTCAACGAAGCCCTGGATGAAGTGCGCAAGAGCGAATACGCTCGCCTGCAAGGCGAGCAGCGGCGCTACATCAAAGGCCAGAAGTACGTTCTGCTTAGTCATCGCGAAAACCTGTCGATGGAAGGCAGGAACTCGTTGAAGACGCTTCTCGCAGCGAACCGACGGCTGAATACCGCGTACCTGCTCAAGGAGTCGTTCGGGCAGTTGTGGGACTACGAGCGCGAAGGCTGGGCACGTCGCTTCTTCGAGAACTGGAAATCCAGCCTGAGGTGGCAGCGTTTGAAGCCCTATGAGAAGTTTGCCGCGATGGTCGAGCGTCATTGGGAGGGGATTGCTTCCTATTGCAAGCCAGAAAACAAGGTGCCGCTCGGCTTCGTTGAGGGACTCAATAACAAGATTCGGGTCATCCAACGACGCGCGTACGGATTGCGAGATGAGCAGTATCTGCGCCTGAAGATCCTCACTTGCATGCTGCCTCGAATCTGAAAAATGGAGATTTTTCATCACTCTTTTCCGCGAAGACCCCAAAAAATATTATGGCAACTATCCAGGTCCCACAGAAGAAACCTACGCACTAGCCGAAAAAGTTGCGGATTTTTTCAAAGAAAACGCGATCTCAGCGGCGGGCGTGATTGCCGTTGCGATCGGCTCGGATAAGTATCATTATCTCGGGCTATCCCCCGCCTTGCAAAAGGCTGTCATGACGCAGATGATTGACGAAGCTGGCGGGTCGGCGTTGAACGGGCACTTTCGACTTGGTAGAGGCCTCGAGGCGTACACTGGCGTGAAATTCGATCTTTCTCGAAAAGTGTCCACTGATATCGTCGGGAAAGCGAGCTTCAATAAAGGCTGCGCCGAGAAGAAGATTGTCTCGAACATGTATTTGAGAAAGGTCACTCTCAAAGAGATAAGCGTCATTCCCTTTCCGGAAACGATTTTCGCCGAAAGCATACCGGCCCATATTGTGGTCGCGAGTGCGGACGGGGCGTATATTGCGCCATGCGCCACCTGTCTTCAGATTTACCCCGGATAAGAAGTGATCAGTGGCAATTCGAAGGGCCGCTCCAGGACCAATATGCCTTTTGCATGCTCGTTGGTGGTGTTGTGCGGAGTCGTCGGGCTCATGAGGCAGAACCCGGCCATCATCAGCCTTTCGTCCGTGCGTGAGAAGAGACATACGAAGGTCGGCTTCATATCCGACAACGGCCCGTTGCGCTCGAGAGGCTACCGCTGCATCGCGAGTCTAATCGAACATCTCGGCTAAAGATCGAGCACCAGTACCTTGCTTCTCGCGCGCGATACGCAGGCCGTCAGGAATTCGGCAGCGATACGTGTGCAACCCATCCGGCCTGCTAGACTGGAAGTTCCCCTGCAAGCCATGGAGGGAGACATGACGACCGGCTACGTTGTGAAGACTGGCGAGAACTTCCTCTGCACCGCAGAGGACGGCGATATCGGCATGGCACCGGAGATTAAGGAAGCCACGTCCTTTCTCTCGTATGAGGATGCGAACAAAGTCGCGAACGAGCACGCCGACCCCGGATACGAAATCGTGGCCGTCAACATCACGAGACGCTGATGAGGAGTCCGCTCCCAGGCGCTCAGTGAACGAGGAGGGCTAGCAATTCAGGAGGCGCCATGCGATATGGTGCCCCGGCCCGCTGCGTCCAAAATCACCTGAGAATGGGCTGCACTGTGCATCAAGATTCGCACGACGCGGTCGATGCGCACATTGAACGTTAGCATGGACCGCAATCCCGTTTTCCACGAACGCTCAAGAGTTCGGAGTGTCGCCGCGCACCATGACGCCGGCAAACGGATTGATGATCACGTAGTGCTGGCCGACGAGCCACGCAAAGAGCGCGCGCAGCACGGCGAGCGCATACGCGGCGAGCGGACCGTCTGGCCGCGTGCGAACGCCCGCTATTCGGCGGAATCGCGCGGCTGTGGCCGGCCCGGCCGGCGCGGCCGTCGCAGCAACGCCCGGTACGCGATCGCATCGTCGGTCGTGAGCGAGAGAGCGGGACGATTGTAGAAACTGCGTCGCGGGCCCCGAACGCTAGACGCCGAAGTGCCAGCAAACTATCTTGAAGGCGTTCTGGGCGGCTTACCGCACCGGGAACATTGGTTTTTTCCAGAAGGATGAACTGCATCAAGCTGTTTCTGTGCGGTGACGTGATGTTGGGACGCGGTATCGATCAGATACTGCCGCATCCGAACCTGCCCCATCTCTTCGAACCCCATATGCGTTCGGCGAGAGGCTATGTGCGCCTCGCTGAAGCGAAAACCGGCTCGTTACCGGAGTGTGTCCCGTTCAGCTACGTGTGGGGCGATGCGCTGCTCGAACTGGAGCGCATGAGTCCTGCCACGCGCATCATCAACCTCGAGACGGCCGTCACATCCAGCGAGGACGCATGGCCCGGAAAGGGCATCCACTACCGCATGCATCCCGCCAACGCGCCCGTCTTGAGCGCCGCGAAAATTGACTGCTGCGCGCTCGCGAATAATCATGTGCTCGATTGGGGCTTTCGCGGGTTGACGGAAACTCTGAATGCCTTGCGTTCAGCCGGCATTCATACGGCTGGCGCGGGGCAGGACGACGTCGAGGCCGCCGCGCCTGCCTTGATCGAACTGGCGGGCGGCGGCAGAGTGATGATCTTCGCCTTTGCCACGGAATGCAGCGGCGTGGGCGCGGACTGGGCCGCCGGTTGGGGCCGAGCCGGCGTGAACCGGCTCCCTGATCTTTCGGCTGACACCGTATGCACGATCGCGGCGCAGGTGCGAGCGGTCAGGCAGGCAGCCGACATTGTCATCGTCTCGATCCATTGGGGCGAGAACTTCGATTTCGACATACCTGCTTCGCAGCGATACTTCGCGCACGAACTCATCGATTCGGCGGGCGTGGATCTCGTACACGGCCATTCGTCGCATCACGTGAAGGGCATCGAGCTGTATCGAGGCAAACTCGTCCTGTACGGCGCCGGGGACTTCATCAACGACTATGAAGGTATCGGCGGTCAGGTAGCGTTTCGCAGCGACCTTGCGCTGATGTATTTTCCAACGCTCGACCTTGAAACGGGCACGCTGACCGAACTGTCGATGACGCCGACGCAGACACGCCACTTCCAGATCAACCGGGCGCCTGAAGAAGGCATTCGATGGTTACACGAAACGCTGAATCGGGAGAGTCAGCCATTGGGCGCCACTGTGGAGCGCCGCGCTAACGACACGCTCGTGCTGCGTTCGGGCGCTTAGGCGCCGAGATAACGCTTGAACCACTGCACCGCGTACCGTGAAACGGCTTCCAGTGTGCCGGGTTCTTCGAACAGGTGGGTGGCGCCGGGGACGATCACAAGATCCTTCGGACATTCGAGCAGAGCGAAGGCCTCCCGGTTGACTTCGATGACATTGACGTCGAGCCCGCCTACCACGAGCAACGTAGGCGCCTGCGCCGCGGCGAGGACGTCGCGTCCGGCGAGATCGGGCCTGCCGCCTCGCGAAACGATCGCCTCAACCGGGACCGACGACACGTGCGCCGCGCGGATCGCCGCAGCCGCGCCCGTGCTCGCGCCGAAGTAGCCGAAAGAGAGGCGTGTCGTCTGCTTCGCCGCGATCCAGGCCGTTGCTTGCGCGAGACGCATCGCCAGCAGCTTGATGTCGAAGCGGGCAGCGGGACCGGTGTCTTCCTGCTCGGAGAGCAAGTCCATCAGCAGCGTTCCGATCTTGGCCCGATTGAGTTCGGTGGCCACGTACTGGTTACGGGGGCTGAATCGTGAACTGCCGCTGCCGTGCGCGAGTAGAACCAGTGATTGAGCGTCCTGTGGCAGCGCGAGTGTGCCCATCAGGGAGGCGTCCTCCACCGGAATGGTGACTTCCTGCAATTGGAGCCTAGGTTCCATGACATCCTCAAACCGGGTGGGGCATTTCCGACCCGATACGCGACGCGCTGGCCGTCGGCGGGCGCGCTGTTGCTGAGCAAGACACTAGATTGCCCGGCAGGCTTCCGCGCATCTCCGGCACGCATCGCTGCATGTTCCGCAGTGCTCGGGTACGTGCCGCGCACATTCATCGGCGCACTCGTCACAGATCCGTGCGCAGAGTTCGCAAAACTCGGGTGCGAAATGGCTTTGTCGAGCCAAGGCCGCAGATGTGAGGCGGCATAGCGAAGCGCAATCGGCGTTGAGGCGAATACATTTGGCCATGTTAACCCGGCCCGGTTCATCGAGGCAGGCGGATGCGCAGCGATCGCAGGCAGCGGCACAAGCATCGCAGGCTTCAATAGACGGCTGATAGATTTCGGGGTTCATCGACGAAGCTCCAGCTTGAATAGAGTTGTTCGGCGTCCGCCGCGTGCTCTCCTCGAAGGCAAGGCGCAACGTGTTGCGATAACTTCAGGGCCGACCAGCGCGGCTCTCATAGCAGCGTAGTCGCTCGTGTCGGTGCCGTAAAGCGAAGCTACGAGTCGGATTCCTCGCGAATAGCTTCGTTAAACGTTTCGAGTTTGATTCGCTGTACCGGTTCGCCGCGGTTCCGGAAGAGATTCTTCGAGACAAGGTGAAAACTGAGGCACTAATCTCCCAGGTCGACGCTTTCCGCGATGGCCGCTCGGTGATCGACATTCGTCTCAACCGAAGCGGTCCCAGTGCGGCCAACTTTCCTTGGACCAACGGCGATAGCAAATGAGTGCAACCACCGCAACGGTTGCCGCCTGCTCCAGTGGAGCGGTGGCCGTTCTATCCTTGAAAGCTGCCGCTCAGTCTGCGCCTGCTCGAGGGGCGGCTTCACGCCCTGAGTCCGTCCGTCAAGTATTTCGAGGGGGAAGTGCGAGGCTTCCGAGGAGAGGCGAGCCGCGCTTCCTCAATGCATTCAGATAGACACTCTCGTCGTACAGTGTCCGTGTTTGCCAGCAGCGGTAGAGGATCCGTATCCACTTGAATGCCAAAGCCCTGACGGCGGACTGATACGAACTGCCCTTCGCTCGCTGTTGCCGGTAGTAAGCGCCCGCCCAGAACGATTTGTTGATGGTCTGGCCGGCCCATTCCACGAATGTCTGGCGCAGGAACGTCGGACATTGCCAGCGCCAGTGCACCCAGCATTTCTTGCCACTGCGCTCAGTGACCGGCGCAATGCCGGAATACTTCTGCAGTTCAGCAGCGTGCCTGAAGCGCTCACGCTGCTCGCCGAATGCGGCAAGCAGCCGCGGTGTCAGATGTGGGCCCGCTCCCGGCAGGCATTCAAACAGGGCGAAGTCAGGTAGCGTTCGCGCGACCGTCGCAATCTCCCTGTCGAACACATCGATCCCAGCGAGAGCCGTTCGCAGTTGTGCCACCAGCGCCAGCGCGTGCAGCCGGCAGGGTGAGAGGATGCCGGGATCCTCGGTCAGAGGGATGGCCGAGCGGATGGACTCCAGACGCATTTCGATCACCCTGGGGCGGCGGCAATTGTGCGCATGGAAGAACGCCTCAAGGGTACTGCGGTGGGCGCGTTTGACGGATGAAAGCGTCGGCCAGCGCGCGATGAAGTCGCAGAACAGTACCGTGTCGATGTGCGCGAACCATTCCAGTGCCTGCGGATAATACTGCTTGAGCGTATTGCATAGGCGGTTAGTGAATCGCGTCTTGTCGCCGACCATTTCACGGCGCTGCTCGATGAGGCTCGTCAGACAACGCATGCCCGCGCTTTGCGGCCTCAGTGGAGCGAACCGTTCGGGATGGCGAAGCAGCAGATCGAGTGCCAGCTCGGCATCGGTGGGATCGTCTTTGGCCCGACTCGGTTTGAACGCCTCGCGGTATTTTGCGAGCGTCGATGGATTAATCGGAAAGAGGACCAGGAAATCATACTTCTGAAGCGCGGAAACGATTGGTCCCCTTGCCAGCTCGAGGGCAACTGCGATCATGCCGTCAAAGCGCTGATGCAATCCCTTTGCCCACTCATCAATGCATGCGACCTGATGAGGAACACAACTGAACTCTCGCCTGGTGTCGTCGGCAGCCTGCAGGCAGATATCGTGTTTCGTATCCGCCCAGTCGATGCCAACATACGCTGCAAACTGCTGATCCGATAGAGGCGACATGTGAACCTCTGCAAGTGATAGATTGTCTGGCAGGGACATGCATGCTTGCGCTCTGCGAAGCCAATATAGTGAGCCGGTGCGACGGCGAACCCTGAGTATTCGTTGACGAGCGCAAGCGCACCCGCGGACTCGAAGCTAAAGCCGCAAACGTCCAGGCGTTTGGGTCGAGATATTCGTAGCCCGCGGGTGCATGTTCCGCTTGCGCTGGCAGCAAGCTGCCAGTGCTACCAGTATCAGTGAAAGCGGAACGGACTATCTATACAGGGTCGACATGAGTCTGATGCGATTTGGATGAGGCGTAGCCAAGGGTGTGAGCGGCCATCCGTCGCTGTGCGGCCAGGAAGGGTCATTCGTGTTTCGTGCCACGCTGACATTTAGACGGCCGCCCGGTCCGGGCGGATTCAACCGGTCGATGCAATAGTTTGCTGGAACCGTTCGGCAGGCGTTTCGTAGCCCAGTGTCTTTCTCGGACGCTCGTTCAATCGTCTTGCCACGGCATTGAGTTTAGCCTGCGAATACGCTGACAGGTCGGTGCCTTTCGGGAAGTACTGCCTTAACAGCCCGTTTGTATTTTCGTTCGATCCACGTTGCCATGGATGCTGGGGGTCGCAGAAGTAGACCTGGATATCAGTGGCGACGGTGAAGCGTTTGTGCCCGGCCATCTCTGTTCCCCGATCCCATGTCAGCGATCTATAGAGTTCCTGGGGCAACTTGCTGGCATGTTTGATGAGTGCATTGATGACCGTTTCGCTATCCTTGCAGGGGATCCTGACCAGCATGACATAGCGTGTCTGACGCTCGACAAGCGTTGCTATCTGGCTGCTTCCGCTGCCGCACAGCAGATCACCTTCCCAATGCCCGGGTACCGCGCGGTCTTTAACACTCGCGGGGCGTTCGCTGATTGATACGGTGTCCCGAATCCTGCCGTGATCGTCCGTCTTCTGTGTGTGGTGGCGCGACCGGCGCATGGCACGGGTACGCCGTAAATGCACCAGCAACTCCTTCTTCAGGGCACCACGGGCCTGGATGAAGAGACTGCGATAGATCGTCTCGTGAGACACGTGGTGGTCCTCGTCATCTGGATACGCCCGCCTGAGCCATCCGGCAATCTGCTGCGGTGACCACTGTAACTGGAGCTTGCCTGCAACCATCTGCGCCAGCATCCGGTGCTCAACCAGTTTACAGGCTTTGGGACGCTGTGCCCGATCCCATGCAAGCTGATCGGCGTAGGTCGCCCGATAACCGTCTGGTCCGCTGTTACGTTTGATCTCACGACAGATGGTGGAAGGCGCTCGCGAAAGTCGTTTTGCAATTGACTGGATCGAATCGTCAGCCACAAGCCCTCGCGAGATCTCTTCGCGCTCCTCCAGCGTCAACGCCAATCCCGAGCGGTGCCTTTGTGGCGGCTGGATCCCGCCTGTCTCAGCCAGAATCCCCTGAACCGACGAGTGGTTACGATCAAAGAGCTGGGCGATCTTCTGCAGAGATTCGCCGTTGCGCCAACGTTCCCACATCAGCGCTTTCTGCGTCTCACTGTAATAAATCCGGCGTCTCTGCTTCATTTGCAACACTCCTGCTGCTTGCGCAGTCTTCAGTGTGTTGCATCGACCGGTTGAATCCGCCCCGGCAAAGCGGCCATTCGATCTCGAAGCGAACGGGCAGGCACCCATTATCTAGACGGCATATCGGATGATGCTCTGATCTTGAACGTTTGCGACCAACTCATCGGCACGAGATAAAAGTCGAAGAAGCAAGGGGTTTGTATTCGCATTGTTGTATCCCATGGCGAGATCAATCGTCGGCGGCACGCCGTCAAGCGCCCGCGCAACAACATTCGGTGTCAGCATATTTTGCGCATATAGCGGGATAAGCGTAACGCCACCGGTGGATGTGACAAGCGACAGTGCCGACGGGAGGTTCTCGCCTTCGTACCCCGCCTTGAGCGTGATTCCGACTCTCGATGCGTAATCCTGAATCACGGACTCCAATACAGGCGAAGTCCTGGCTGAACTGACGTAGATTTCGCGGGCAAGATCTTGCGGCCGGATTTTTTTGCGTGACGTCAGGCGATGGTCTGCGGGCAGCACGGCGATCAGAGGCTCCTTTGCCAAGACCTTGAAAGACAGGCCATCCGTCTGTCGCTCACGGCGAAGAAACGCAACGTCTAGCTTCCCCCGCATCAGCCCGAGAGCAAGTTCTGGGGAAGACTGACTGCACAACGTGATCTCGGCCTGCGGTGCCTCCTCCCGGAGGATCCGTAACGCATGGGGTAGCCACACAACTTCCTGCCCGGCAAGGAAACCCATGGACAAGACAGGCTTTTCCGGCTGTTCCGCCCGCCGCGCGCCGTCAGTAGCCGCTTCAACTTGCAACAGCGCCAGGCGCGCGTGATCAAGGAAAACTCTCCCGGCGGCGGTGAGCGCCACGCCACGTGCCTGGCGCTCCAGCAACTTCACACCGACTTCGGATTCCAGGTCGCGAATCTGCCGGCTCAACGACGGCTGCGACGTGTGCAGTCTCCGCTGAGCGGCCGTCAATAGGCTGCCTTCCTCCGCAACGGCAACGAAATATCGCAAATGTCGAAGTTCCATCGGATCTCCGATATGCCTTCAAGGTATAGGTAAGAGTCTTACAAAGTCTTTGTCCTCAGGGAAAGGGATGCCTAATCTTTGCAGTAGCTTCCGTCTATGCATCGACGGAGGCACCACGGTCAAACCAGTCGCATCCGGGACGGAGAGGGCGATGTCCATAGATTCCAAGCTTAGCATCGTGTTCTGCCACGGCAGTCCATCGCGGCGTTGTCGGAGTGAGCTCCGCTCGCAGTTTTCAGATGCGCATTGTGAAATTTGACTGCGAAAGAAGCCGCTGGCAGCGTTCTCGATGCCTCGCGGAGCACCAACGCTTCAATCAATCTTTCAAAGGAGGTACCAGCAATGCCTACGATCACCACTCCGGACGGCGTAAAGATCTTCTACAAGGACTGGGGGTCCGGTCAGCCGATCATCTTCAGCCATGGCTGGCCCCTGTCGGCCGACGACTGGGACGCCCAGATGATGTTTTTCCTTCACCACGGCTACCGGGTAATCGCCCATGACCGGCGTGGGCACGGTCGGTCCGAGCAAGTCGGCACCGGCAACGACATGGACCACTGGGTCGCCGACCTCGCTGCACTGACCGAACACCTCGGCGTCCGCGACGCGATCCACATCGGGCACTCCACCGGCGGCGGCGAGGTGGCCCGCTACGTCGCTCGTCACCAGGAGCGGGTCGCCAAGGCAGTGCTGGTGGCCTCGTTGACGCCGAACATGGTGAAAACCGACGCGAACCCTGGCGGTCAGCCGCGGGAGTGGTTCGACGCGGTTAAGGCAGGCGTGCTTGGCAACCGGTCGGAGTTTTACCGGGCAGTCCCGGAGGGTCCGTTCTATGGATTCAACCGTCCGGGCGCCAAGCCGTCTGAGGCGGTGATCGCGAACTGGTGGCGCCAGGGCATGGCCGGCAGCGCCCAGGCCCATTACGAGACCGTATCCTCCTAGCTGGAGGACTACACCGACGATCTGAAGAAGATCACTGTGCCGGTAATGGTCATGCATGGCGAAGACGACCAGATCGTCCCGTTCGCCAGTTCGGTGCCCCGCGCGGTTGACCTGCTTGCGAACGGTGTCCTGAAGACATACTCTGGCTTCCCGCACGGCATGCTGACTACCCACGCGGACGTCCTCAACCCCGACCTTCTCAAATTCATCAGCTCCTGACGGGACGCAAGCCCGAACCAGAGCTAGGCAATTCGAGTGGCCCGCTCCACGGGTGCGCCACTCGACCTACGTGTCGGCTAAGGGTTGAGTTTCAGCGGACCACGTCGGACAGCAGTCGGCCCAGAGTGTGTCAAAACTCGAAATCCCTCGGTTTTCGAGTGTCACTTTACCCCTCGGTTTCCCGATCACCGGTCGCGGCGCAGGTTTTAACACACTCTGGGTCGCATGCGGCCGACTGACAATCGCGGCGGCTGCATTGCGAACGGCCGGAAAGCACACCCATAGCCGCCTCGCCAGCACCGACATCTGAATGTCCGCAACGGGTCGCAAGTACTCATTCGCTTTCCGCGGGACGAGTCATTCGCGACCACCGACCTGTGAACGACAGGAAAGCGCCCCATACCCGTCTGACCGGCACCGATGCTCGAATGACGGCTCAGGCCGAGCTGCTGCCTCTGAGGCGCCGTCATGAACGACCGGTCCATCTTGTTACCTGCGCTTGAACTCCCAACGTCGCACCGGCGGCGATGCGGTCGACAAGACTCGTTCAGCGATAAGGCTAACCTGTTCATCCGAAGGTAACGAGCCGCCTGAGTGTCGCGACGGTGAGTTCGGGATGCCCCATGAGAAACGGCAATCCATGATCGGCAGTCTGAGCGACGCGCGGAGCCGCATGGGGCGGTAAGCCCTCTAGTCGCGCTCGTGAAATTCCCAGGGATTCATCCTGTCGACAGATACCGGCGCATTGGGTCGGGGCACGACGCCCTTCAGGGCTTGCATTGAGCCATCCGGTCCGGACGGCGGATCGACGCGAAGCCAACGCCCCAGCGTATCGCGGACACACTGCTGGCAAAGGTCAAGGCTCACATGGGCGCCGTCGCCGAAAATCGAGCCAAAGCCGCCACGCCAATCGAGCGACATCTTTTCGTACCACTCCCACTGATCGTCAACCGGCGTCATGCGCCGGCCGCAGCGGTCGCATGTGCATGCCGCGACCTCCTGCACCGTCCTGTCCCGGTATTCGCGCATGACCTATCCTTTTCCCCAGTCTGAATTTTCCCACTCCGGCGGCACGAGACCAAGCTGCTTCGCGGTGTCGACCGGCAGGCGCAACAGCACCGTGCCCGGGCCTCGCTCCATGTTGCCGAGCATCGTGACTTCAGCGGCTACTCCGTTGAGCTCGAGATACACGACGTCCTCCGGCTCAAAAATCTCGGTGTAGAGATCCCAGCCGGGCTGATCACCCTCTTTCGCCTGATACCTGATGTGGTTCCTGGTACTCATGAATCCCTGTCCCTTTTGCGAGCGTTTCGCCGATGCCCTGATTGTCGGCGGCCAATCGCTGCAGATACTGGATGCGGTCCGCGGCGTCACTGACAGCCGCCTCTCATTTCACTGTTCATCATGCGATCCCGGTTGGCCAGACAGGTTCGCAGGTGGTCCAGCCTTATCCCTTCTTCCGGATGAAGCAGCCGATCTGCATGCGGCCATGACAGACTCGAGTCGATAACCGCAATATGCTTCAGGGAGCGCCATTGTCGCAATCTCCGATGCCCGGCGTATAGGGTGTCTGGCGAGAAGCAGGTTGGCCGGGCGGCCGTGCTGCCTGACGCTTATAAAATTTACAGCGCATTCCAGAACGCCATCATCGCCCATCACTGACCGTGCACCGCACTCGGGTTCCGGAGAGCCTTTGACGATGGGACAATCGATCCCGTTGCTGCAATGGCGGTACAGGAATGGGCGCGGGAGAACGGTGCGGGAGAACGGTCAGGCATCCTGCGGGCAAAATACCCGCTCATCTTCGACGTCAACCCGACAGTCGCTGATGATCTGGATACCGTCCCAACGGTTTTCTCCCTGTGGGGTGTCGAGTGCGGCGACGGCTGGTTCGATCTGATCGACATGTTGTGCGCGAGGCTGCAACTTGCTACAAAGCACGGTGCACCGCTCTGGCATCAGCGCTGGCCGTTGAGAAAGTCGAACCAGTCGTGCGCGAAAGCACAGCCGTGGTCAGGAATGCCCGAACCGGCCAGCTTCCTGTCGAAGTACGTTCTGGCCGGCTCGGGAATCTCATCCAGACGCACGTAACGGTAGCCGGCGTCATTCATGTGAACCGTCACCTGCGGTGGCGCGGGTCGCGGTGGCAGGGCTTCGCGGCCCTGATTCAGCGCAGCGGCAACACAGCGCGCAACGAGGTCCCATACGCTGCCCGCCCATCTCGGATAGCCGCGCACCGTGGCCCGCGCGCCAACCTGCCCGAGCACCGCATCGTCCAGGGCCACCCTGTAGTCCGCGAGTGCGCCGCCACTCACGCGCGCGATGTCCGCCGTCGCGATGACCCGCTTTCCGTCTTCCCGTCCACCGGGCAGCAATTCAATGGTGATTCGAAGCATTCGCCTTTCCTTGTGATCTTGTCATCCGGTGCCGCAGTTGCGCGGACGCGCATCGGGTCGAGGTCCCGAACCTGCGCCGCGATCGCCTGCCCCCCAGCAAATCAGGCCGTCCCGGTGGCTTCGCCCGGACAGCTGAACGCCCCCTCAGAACTTCCAGTAGCCGTCGAGTGGAAGCCCCTGCTGCGCCACGCAAGCGTTCTCGCTTTCGATGGCTTTCGCGTTCTCCTTCCGCCATACCCCGCCCTGCCGGCCGGGCGCGAGGCTGGCTACGCCCCCTTGCGCACTTGCGACCTGTCGAGGCGATGTTCCTTCGCAACACAGACGACGTCCGCGGCCAGCGAAGGGTTCGCCGCTTTCGCCGGCATGCGGGTGCCGGCCACCGCGTTGCCAGGATCCGCACCGGTGATCCGCCGGGACAGTATTTCGCCGGCGAATGCCGCAGCGCGTTCCATGGACAGCGAGGGCCCCAGCAGGTCACGCATGCGGCCATCGGCAACGGCGGTCGTGAACGAAAAGCCCGCCGCGCCCACCGCGAGCATGTCATCCAGCACCGGAATCCTGAAGGCGAACCCGGCCGCGCGCGCGACCATGCGCGCGACGGTCTGGCGTGCGTGCGACGGATCGATCCCGTATGAGACGGCCACGTCGACCAGTGGCCAGCGATGCGCGCCCACCCCATAGCGGTGGGCCAGCAGGTCGGCATCGCGCGCGGCCCGGCCATCCAGCGGCTGCTCCGGTTGGAGCAGGTTGCGTCCGCGGGTGGCGAGGCACGCCGCGACGCGATGGATGGCAGCCTCGAGCGTTTCCGTGCCGATCGTCACGCGCCAGCGGCCATCGCCTACCCCGGGATGCGATGCCGACGGCGCCAGCAGTTGCCCCGGCGCGAGCAGCAGGGCGTGCTCCCAGGTGCGAAGGCGCGCCACGGTGAGCGCCTTCGGAAACGTCCCCTGCTCCCACTGCAACAGCGTGGGACGGGACACGTGACAGGCGCGCGCCACCTCCGCAACGCACAGGCCCAGTTCACTGCGCAGCCGCCGCGCGTGGGGGCCGATCTCGCGGCACCGGGCGGCGGGGATCCGTGACTGGGGATCGCCGTCTGCGCGGGCGGCGGCATCCGCCGCAGGCGACCCGGGGTCCGGCAACGGTTGCGTCCCGGGACCGAGCAGCCAACCCGGCGGCACCTGCAGGGCCGCCTCCAGCGCGTTCACGGTGGCGGCTGCGACGGTGCGCGGCCACCTTCCCTTCTCCCTGCGCACCAGGGTCACTCTTGCCACTCCCACCCTGACCGCGAGATCGCCCTGTGTCATCGCTGACGCCTTGCGTCGGTCCCGCAGGCGCTGTGCCATCCGCGGTACGTCGGATCGTGGAATCCACACACGCATCCCGGCCATCCTGATCCCCTTCATGAGGCTGTTTATGTTTGAGCGAAGAAATGCGTCCGCACGTCCGGAGACCGGACGCTCGCCCGGCCGGCAGCCGCCCGGCTTCAACCGGTGCACGCATAGGCATTGGCGCGCGCGTCATGCAGCGCATGGTGCTCGCCGCCGTGGCGCGCGTAGTAGGCGGCGCGTCGCTCCGGGTTGCGCGTGCCTGCGATGTTCTCGAGCCGCCAGCCACGCGGCAGCGGGCCGCCCAGCAGGAACCGCAACAGGGCCAGGTCCGTCTCGTAGTCGTAGCACAGCACCGGCCCGGAGTCGCCCGGCACCGCCATGAGCCATGCGCGCAGTGCCTCGCGCAGCGCTGCAAACGGCATCGCGCGCCCCTCGGACTGGCCGAGCTGCGGCAGTACCACGGCGCGGACAAAGTCGCTGCACAGCGCCGGATCGAAATCGGTCCGCTCGCCGTAGAACTCGTACCCGTTCTCCCCCACGAGGGCGAGACTGAGCAGCTGGCACTGCCGGAAGTCGGTGAATTCCGTGTCGAGGAAATACCGGTTGTTCCAGCCGGCCTGCGGCTCGGGTTCAGCCGGCAGTGGCCAGCGCAATGCGCCGTGAAAGTGTGTATCCGTCATGTCCGTTACGTCGTCATTTGGCCGTCGGCTCGCCCCGTGTCATCCAGCGCGAACCCGCCCGGGGCTGATCGGGTTTTGTCGCCGTCTTCCCTGCGCGCGTCTGACCCGGCCCGCACCTCCGGCACGGGCACCATGCGGTGTTCGCGCGCGCCGCGGATCCGCCGCAGCGGCCCGGCAAGCACCGTCACGTGTGCGGGAAACGGGATCGGCACGGCCCCGGTTACGTCGTCGCGGGTCGCACGCACGAAGCGCCGCAGCCGCGCGCGCAGTGTTTCGGAGGTTTCGTCGGGAAGCTCGATCGCCCGCTTGCGTCTGCTCATACCGATCCCTGTTTGAAGCCGCAGCCGATGCGCCGGTGGTGCGCTGGCCGCGATAAGGCGGATTATCACGGCCAGCCTTCGTCCGGCCGCGGTGCATCGCGGTGATAGTCGTGCCCGGCCCCACGTCCGGACGGCGTCCACTGCGAGCCAAGGTCAGCGACCGGCAGCGGCTGGTGCCTTCGCGCGCCAGAGCCGCCTGCCGCGCGCCGGACGCGTCGCCAGGGCAACCGGCACGGAGAACGTGCGCCCCGCCGCGGTCGTGAACCGGGTCACCGTCACCAGCCGCTCGCCCTGGCTGTACTGTTCGGGCTCGGTGACGCCCACCCGGATCTCGCTCAGCGGATCGAGCCTCCACCGGTCGACCTCGCGCGCGAATTTTGTGCTCAGCACGGCGGCGCCACGGAGAACGACATCCCCGCCGACAAACTGCTCCAAGTGCGGCGCCGTTGTGGACAAATCGAGCATCACGATCGTGGGGACCACCCGCGAGCGTGCCGGCGACACCCGCAGGATCAGCACGTCCCGCGGAATCAGCTGCTCGATCGCCGTCCACGCGGTCGCGCCTTCGGACTCGCCGAACGGCAGCGCGTACGGCGGCAAACGGTTTCTTTCACTCGTCACAAACATACTGCCAACTACCTCATTGCTTTCTCTATCAACTAGCCGCCTGTGGCCGCGCCAGCCTCCCCAAGAGGATCAAACACCCTCCCGCGAACAAATCACCACCACGAAAAATCCGCCAAACCCAGACTGCATATAGGTTTCAGCCTGATATTTCCCGTTTTATTCCCAGTGTACTGGGAAGACAAATTATAGCGCCAACTGGAGAGTGCTCCCATTTCACTGGGAGAAAAATTTGGAGTTGGCCGAAGTCTTCGGGGCGGTCCTGCGCGAGCACCGTATCCGCGCCGAGCTAACACAGGAGCAGTTCGCTTTTGAAGCGGATATACGGCGCAATTACGTCAGCATGCTGGAACTTGGCCAGCACCAGCCAACTCTGACTATGCTGTTCGCGCTTGCTGCCGCTTTGAAATGCTCGCCCAGTGAACTTCTCGCCGAAGTCGAACGGAAGCTCAGAAAATCTCGTCGCTCGACCAAGAAAGCGCCGAATGCGGTCAAAAGGCGCGTGACAACTGCCACCGACCATTCGCGTGACAGCGAGGCGACCGATCGCTCACACCGGCGGTCCCGGCGCAGCAGCTAAACCAGCATCCCTGCTCTCCAAGTGAAGGACAGGATTTCGCGGCCTCAGAGCGGGGACGAGGTTCATCCGATTAGCCTGCACGCTAGCGAGTCCACTTGCCTCCACTTCTTGGCGCCCGTGCCGCTCGTCACATCTCCCAAGAAGTGAAGAGGCTGCAGCGTCAGATCTCGTTCAATATCGTCGACCCGCTGGGCCAGTTAACGATCGTGGGCATAGAGCCGGTGGATCAGTTGGACTAGCTTCGGCGGCCGATCGTGCATCGCGAGAACGTCGGCCAACCAGCATAGCGTGGCCCTCGCCAGGGGAACGACTGCGCCGAATTCGGGCAGGCTGGTGTGGGGCCAGTTGATGGTGGCCGAGCGTTCGGTGATCAGCCCTTCGCGGGCCCCGCACAATGCCGCCTGAAGCTGTTCTGCTTCTGTCTGTGGTTCAATGAAGCGCATCGCGGGACGCGAGGCCGTCTGGCAAATCGCCTCCGCGTCAATGTAAACGTTCCTGTTGCTAAATGGTGGACCGGGCGATGCACGACGCGAAGGAGCACAGCCGGGCGAAACGCTTGCCATCGATGCCGGGTGAGCTTGCCGCGTGACGCAGACGCAAGGCACCACGGTCGCTAGAAAAGCTTGAACGTACGTTTAGACATTCTGATTAATTAAAAATTCGATCATTCCTTTTATGTAAAATCACACGGGCGGCGACTAAGCAACCAACTTCCGGATCCAACGCAGTGCTCGCACGTAAAGTTCCCATGTGAGCCCACCGAATTGCGTCCGGACGATCACAAAGCTCGTTTTTGCAAATTTCGGATGGCTTTAGGTAGATTCGCGTACCAGATGTTGCAGGCGCTTTGTCCTGATTACGCGCAGACGCCGTACCGGCCCCCGCCGGGGCGTCAGTGACGCTACCAAGCGGGACAACTGTTCGAACGCCGGCGGCGACTGGGCGACACTACCGCCGGTTCCAGGATATAAAAAGTTCGTC
This sequence comes from Paraburkholderia sp. 32, assembly GCF_050435345.1. Lineage (NCBI taxonomy): Bacteria > Pseudomonadati > Pseudomonadota > Betaproteobacteria > Burkholderiales > Burkholderiaceae > Paraburkholderia > Paraburkholderia sp. 32. Next base: position 2,270,986 of record NZ_JBNDKD010000001.1, on the reverse strand, counting down.
GCCAGCGAGAAAGTCGGTCGTGCTCTGGCGCTTCATATGCGAGACAGAACTGTGAGCGGAGGCGCCGAGTCCTGAGCGGACGTCCTTAACGTTCTCCTTGCAACTCCCGACGTGTGTCGACCCGCAGCACAACAGCAGAACACTAGCTGTTCAGATCGACCCCGCGCGTTTCCGGTGCAAAAAATGTCGCAAGGAACGTGATGCCCGCTAGAACCATGACATACAGCGCTATCGGCCAATAGGCACCGTGTGACCAGCCAATCAGTGCAGCGGCAATGAAGGGCGCCACGCCTCCCGACGCGACGGCAGCGAACTCCTTGCTCACAGCAACACCTGTATACCGGAAGCGCGCGCTGAACAACTCCGGAAAGTACGCTCCCTGGATACCGTACATCCCGAAAACGCCAACGCCTATCGCCAGAGCCATACTTACGATGATCAACAACGGATCCCTTGTCTCGAACAGCCAGAATGCGGGAAAGGCCCAGGCACAGGTGAACAGCGCCGCAAGCCGGTACATCAAGCGACGTCCAAACCGATCCGACAACCAGCCCATCAGCGGAATCGTCACAATCGCCAAGCCTGCTGCAACCGTAATCCCGAGCGTTCCAACCGACTTGTCGACAAGCAGTATCTTCGTGAGATAACTGAGGGCGAACACCTGGTACAGATAGGATGAACCATTCTCCCCAACGCGTAGCCCGAATGCGACGAGCAGCGTTCGAGGCGACTCGGAAAGCAAGTCCCTCACCGGACGTTCGCTTACCTGGCCAGATCGGCGGATTTCCTGGAACACGGGACTCTCTTTCACCCGCATCCTGATAATGATGCCGGCGAAAACCACCAGAGCACTAAAGAGGAAGGGAATCCGCCAGCCGTACGACATGAACTCATCCTTCGGCAAGCGTTGTACAAGCGTGAACATCGCACCGGCAAGCAATATTCCAAGAATACAACCGGCGAATGGCAGGGCTGCATAGAAACCTCGCCGGGCTGGCGGCGCAAACTCCGACACAATCAGTGAAGCGCCCGCCTGCTCCGCTCCCGCGCCAAACCCCTGAAGCAGCCGCAGTGCCACAAGCAGCACGGTTGACCATACGCCCGCTGTTGCATACGTCGGCAACAACCCGATAAAAAACGTTGATCCGCCCATCAGCAGAACCGTAGCAACAAGTACGACTTTCCGTCCCAGTTTGTCGCCCAGCCATCCGAAGAATAATCCTCCAAAGGGACGTGCGAAGAAGCCCGCCGCATACGCGCCAAAGATGGCAAGGAGCCCGGCCGCCTTGCTTAGCCCAGGGAAAAACAGGTCAGCAAAAATCAAGGCGGATGCCGTTCCATAAATGCTGAAGTCGTACCACTCCATTGCACTGCCGGCTGTGCTCGCCGCGATCACACGGCGAAGATCCGCTATACCGCTTGTCTCCGCGGCATGTGGGCCGGCAGCCACCTGGCCCATCGTGTCAGTTTTCATAAGGGGGTCTCCTTTACAGTTTTTCTCTCAACAGTCAAGCGTGCGTTGGCTCACTCGATTGCATGCGGGGCAGTCCGCGGATACGACAGCACGCAATCTATATGCGGAATTCCGAGGTGCCAGCACAAAGCTTCGATGACCAGTTCATGATCCTTAACGTGATCCAGTCCGGACACTGACATGGCGCCGACGACACCCACATTGGCCACGCGAAGAGGTACGCCCCCGCCGAACAGCGTGTAGTCCCGCCCGGACAGCCCATGTGATGTCAGCGACCACCCCTCATGCGCGAACATCAGGCCCACCTCAAGAGAACTCCTTCCGAAGTGGAAGACCGTATTCTCCTTGCGGCGAATCCATTGGCCGTTGTCTGCACAGCTTCCTTCCAGCGCGCAATAGAAGAGCGCACTGCGCGGATGAATCACACTTACGGCGACAGGAAGGCTGCGACGGGAGGCGATATTCACAACGATCTCTCCAAGCTTGCGCGCGACTTCCGCGTTGAAAGCAGGCAACATCGTTCGCATCGCCTGTTGATCGAATGTCTCATCCTTCAAACTCAAGGCTCTACTCGGCATCTCACCCTCTCACCGCGCAATCCGGTCCGCAGCCATTGCGATCCAGTTCATTGGACGATTCCTGCCCGCACCTGCAAGAAGGTTTTCATTCGCTGCAGGGCGAGTTCGGGCCTGATCAACACGCCACAGGCGTCCGCTTTCCGGAACACTTCGGCGAAATGCAGCACCGACCGCGCCGACTCCATGCCTCCGGCCATCGAGAAATGGTCCTGATGACCGTTGAGCCACGCGAGGAAGACAACGCCCGCCTTGTAGTACTGTGTCGGCGAACTGAAGAGCTCACGCGACAGCGCCACCGTGGGTCGCATCGTGTTGTGGTAGGCCGCGATATCGTTTCTGGCCAACTGGCCCAGCGCTTTCGCCGCGACTGGTGCAATCGGATCAAATATGCCCAGTAACGCGTGCGATATGCCCGTGCTATCACCTGCGATCAGATCGCCGTAGTTGAAATCGTCACCGGTATACATCCGCACGCCGTCCGGCAACTGGGCGCGAAGCTCGCGCTCATACTCAGCGTTCAGCAACGAAATCTTGATGCCCTCGATCTTGCCCGCATGCAGGTGGATGATGTCGAGTACAGTTGCCATTGCGGCGCGAACGTCACGACTGCCCCAGTATCCCGCGAGCGAAGCGTCGAATGCTTCGCCGAGCCAGTGAAGCACGACCTTCTTGCGACTCTCGGCAAGTACAGCGTCATACACCTTCTTGTAGTCATCAGGCGATCGGACTGCGGCGCACAATGCACGACTCGCCATCATGATGGCCCGGCCACCGGACGCTTCCACGACTTCGAATTGCTCCTTGTAGGCCTGGATCACATCCGACAGGCTATGCCGCTGCCGGTCGTCCAGATGATCGGTGCCAGCACCGCAGGCTAGATCCGCTCCTGGGATAGTTCTCGCGTGCGCGATGCTTCGGCGAATGAGTTCAGAGGCCGTCTGCCAGCCCAGACCCATGCCTCTTTGTGCGGTGTCCATGGCTTCGGCGACCTTGAACCCGAGGCCATACAGATAGCTCCGGAATGCGAGCGTCCTGTCCCAATCGATCGCCGGCGCGTCCGACCACGGCTCATAGTCGAGAGCGGGATCAACCACGACATGGGCAGCAGCGTATGCCACGCGATTGAACTCACATTTCGACTCCAGCGTGATGTTCTCCTCCAAGGTCTTCAACGTATACGGATTCAATTCGCCATTACGGGTTGGCAGAAGGATTTTCATGGCTACCTCTCAGAAAGCGGTCGATGTCGGAATCTTGTGAGCACCTCGTTCGGCACGCGCAGTGTCTGGCGCCGGGATGCGGCCGAGGATATGATCGGCTGCCTTCTCCGCGATCATGATCGTCGGTGCATTGGTGTTACACGACGGAATGAGCGGCATCACTGAAGCATCGACAACGCGAAGTCCGTCAATACCAACCACTCGCAAGTCAGGCGTGACTACGCTATGTTCGTCCTCCGGGCGCCCCATCCGGCACGTACCGACCGGATGATGATCAGTCTTCGCGTTGGCACATGCGTAATCAAACAGTTCGTCGTCTGTGCTGACCTTCGCACCCGGCAGGATCTCCGTCTGCACAAACCGCTTCAGCGCTGGCTGATTCATCAATTCACGCGCAAGGCGCAAACCCTTTAGCGCTGCATCGCGGTCTTCGCGCTCCGACCAGTAGTTGGGATCAATCAGCGGCGCTGCCGCCGGATCAGCACTGGCAAGGCGTACGCTGCCGCGCGATTTGGGCCGAAGATATGCGGTATTCAAGGTGACGCCCCCATGGCGAAGTTTCGCCATGCCCGCTTCTATTCCTGAACCCAGGCCGAGATGGAACTGGATGTCGGGCGATCCGGCCTGAGTCGCTGCGACGCCGTCCGCATACCAGAAGCCGCCTGTCTCGAACAGGCTCGACGCAACCGGGCCCTTCTTCAGGAGCAGGTACTGCAGGCCTGCCCACGCTGCATGCCGGAGTTTGTTGTACTTGTCGTAAGTGTGATCGCCTGTACATTCGGCGATGACAAACAGGTCGAGATGATCCTGCAGATTAGAGCCGACGCCCGGCATGTCCTGCACGACGCGTACACCCGTTGACCTCAAATGATCAGCCGGGCCGATGCCTGATTGCATCAGCAGCTTGGGTGATCCAATGGCTCCAGACGACACGATCACTTCGCGCCTCGCTCGCACAACAACTGGCGTGCGGTCGGTTCCACTGACCAGTTCTACGCCGACTGCGCGCCCTCCTTCGACGATCACGCGTAGCGCCTGTGACTGTAACCTGACCGTGAGGTTAGGCCGCCCGAGGATCGGGTCAAGGAACCCGACGGATGCCGATGCGCGCCGTGCGTTGAACTGCGTCAGCTGATAGTAGCCGAGACCTTGCTGTTCAGCGCCGTTGAAGTCCGCGTTAAAAGGCATGCCCATCTCCTGACCCGCCTGAAAGAACGCTTCGCAGATCGGCAGAGGACTGATCGGGTTTGACACTCCTAGCGGACCACCGTAGGCATGGTATTCATTTGCGAAGCGCTGATTGTTCTCGGATCGTTTGAAATAAGGCAGTACATCCCGGTAACTCCAACCCGTTGCGCCACCCATGCTCTCCCATTCGTCGTAGTCGGCCGGCACGCCACGCGTGTAAATCTGCGCGTTGATCGACGAGCCGCCACCGATGACTTTCGCTTGTGTGAAGCGCAAGACACGGTCCTTCAGATGCTTTTGAGGCACGGTATGCCAGCCCCATGAACCGATGCCCTTGGTCATCTTCGCGAAACCAGCGGGCATGTGAAAAAGCGGGTTGCGGTCGCCGCCGCCAGCCTCAAGTAGCAAAACCGTCACGGAAGAATCGGCGCTCAGGCGATTCGCCAGTACGCAACCGGCCGATCCTCCGCCCGTAATAATGTAGTCGTAGCTATCGGTCTTCATGCTGCTCACCTTCAAAAGGCAGAAATCGAGAGGCCACCGTCAATCTGGAGCACGCTGCCTGTGGCAAACTGCAACGCGCCGCCCGCCAGTTGGCCGACCGCCTTCGCGACATCGTCAGCCTCACCCCAACGGTTCATGGGAACGAGCCCCTCCTTGAAACGTGCCTCATACTTCTGCGCAACCCCTGCGGTCATCGGCGTCCGGATAGTCCCCGGTCGTACCTCAAAAACCGGGATGCCGGCATGAGCAAGTCGTAGTGCGAACAGCTTTGTCATCATCGGCAAAGCGGACTTCGAGAGGCAATACTCGGCCCGCTCAGGGGACGCCATCGTGGCTGATACCGACGAGACTGTGATAATCGCGCGAGGGCGACCTGACTCTCCGCTCAACATATGGCGAGCAACCGCCTGAGTCATGAAGAAGGTTCCGCGCAAATTCACTCCAAGCACAGTGTCGAACGCCTCAGAAGTCACATCCAGCAGATCACCGCGCGCGGGCGAGCCGATTCCCGCGTTGTTCACCAGGCAATCCAGATCGCCGCACCACGCCAGCACACCTTCGAGCACTCGCGCGTGGGACGCTACATCCTGCAGATTCGCCATAACGAAGAGAGACCGCCGTCCCTGGTCCTCAATCGCCCTTAGCGTCAGAGCGGTATCTTCGTCATCGACCACGTCGGTAATGGCCACGTCATAGCCGCGCGAGGCCAACTCGACAGCGATCGCGCGCCCGATTCCGCGGCGGCCGCCCGTGACGAGCGCTGCGAGAGGTTGCATTGCGTCATCAGGCATGTCGGCCTCCGTCAAAAGCGTGGTCTCCGCTAGCCGCGCAGCTGCGCGTCAGCTCCGAACGAAGGTGTTCGCCGACCCGTAGCGCCTGGGCGGCTACCGTCAGTGCTGGATTGACGGCAGCAGATGATGGGAAAAAGCTCGCATCAACGACGTACAGGTTCTGGTGGTCATAAGCCTTGCAGAACGGATCGAGCGGCGCGGCGCCAGCGTCATTGCCGAACCGGACCGTCCCACATTGATGGGACGGCGTGTCCTCGCCAAAGCGTCTGCTGACCACCAGCGGATAGCCCGCGTCCTTGAGCAGACGCTTCACTTTCTGAACGAAGCGTTCATGAGGTTTCAGATTGGTGCGATTCCACGTCAGCTGGATCTCACCGGCCGACGTTAGCTCTACGCGGCTATCTGCGCTCGGCAAGTCTTCCGACATCGCGTAAAGATCGACACTGTGACGGCCTATGTATTCCAGAAGCTTCCTCGGCACGTACGGAAGCGCGCCACGAAGCATCGGTTCGCGGATCTTTCCCAGCATTTGCAGATTGCCCAGCGGCCACCGGTCATGCACGCCGCCAAAGTAGAAGTCGTTGACCGAAAGCGTCTTCGGAAAACGGGTGTCGTTGACCGTCCTCGGGTCGATTGCCAGAATCGCGGTGCAGTTATGATTCATGTAGTACCGCCCGACCGCTCCGGACGTGTTCGCAAGCCCGTTCGGAAACTTGTCGTTAGCCGAGGCAAGTAGCAGAACGGCGCTATTGATCGCCCCTGCCGACAGCACAAACGTGTCGCCAGTGACCGTAAGCGGACCGTCCCGCGTCTGAACTTCGAGGCTCGAAATTCTTCGCCCTGTCGGGTCGGTCACGAGTCGTGTCGCACGTGCGCCCGTCAGCAGGGACACGCCTCCTTGTTTCAGCGCGGGGCGCAACAGGCACATCTCGGCGTCTCCTTTCGCGTCAATGCGGCAAGGAAAAGCGTCACATGTGCCGCAGCGCACGCACGTGCCGCCGTCGCCGAAATCGACCGAAGCCGGCATAAAGAACGGATGCAGGCCCTGCTGCCGAAGCTTCTCCCGGAGCCTTGCAATCACAGGTTCGTCCGGTATCGGTCCATGACGATAATTGACGGATCTCGGCGGCTCGGTCGGATCCTGACCAGCGGACCCTCTCACACCGAACAGTTCCTCGGCCTGGTCGTAGTATTTTTCGAGGTCCTGGTACTTGATGGGCCAAGCGGGCGACACGCCTTCCTCATGCGCGAGTTCTTCGAAGTCGGCTTCGCGCAGCCGGAACATCGCGGTACCGAAGAACTTCGTATGCCCGCCGACAAAGTAGTACTGGCCAGGGCGATAGCGCTCGCCAGCGCCGTTGAGCCAAGTGTCGCGCGTGCGATACCGGAGCTGGCCGAATACGGCTTCCGCGTCCCAGTTCTGCAGTTCGCGGGGAAGATTGTCGCCCCGCTCGATCACTACGACACTGGCACCCGTACCCACGAGTTGCAGGGCAATCGCGCTGCCGCCGACGCCCGAACCAACGATGACGACATCGGCATGCATCACGCTATCCTTTCTTCCGTTTGCGCATCGAAGAGGACCAGCTTCGACAGATCGACCCGCAGGTTGCAGTGCTCGCCAGGGCTATGCGGAATGTCGGCACCAAGCCGGGCCGCAACTTCGACCCCGCCCATTTCAAGCGCCGCCAGCGTATCCGGTCCCGTGGGCTCCATGACCAGCACCTTCACCGCTACCTCGCGCACCGCATCCGGGACCCGCGAGGATTCCACACCAATCGCTTCTGGTCGAAGGCCGGCAATCACCTTCTTGCCCGCGTATCGCGCGACCGCCGCGGGCTGGGCCGGCAGATCAAGGCAAACCGCCGCACTGCCCTCGCCCATCGTTAAAACGAGTGTGTCGTTTCGGGTGGAGAGCACTGCCGGAATGAGGTTCATCGACGGCGAGCCCATGAACGTCGCGACAAAGGTATTGGCCGGCGTACCGTAGATTTCGGCTGGCGTGCCGAACTGCTGGATCACGCCACTCTTCATCACCGCAATCCGGGTCGCGAGTGTCATCGCTTCGATCTGATCGTGAGTCACGTACACGATGGTTGCGCCGAGCCGTTGATGCAGCTTCTTGATTTCGGTGCGCATGTCAACGCGCAGTTTTGCGTCAAGATTGGACAGCGGCTCGTCGAACAGGAAGATTTTCGGGTCCCGCACCAGCGCCCGTCCCATGGCGACACGCTGCCGTTGACCGCCCGAGAGTTGGCCCGGGCGGCGCTTGATCAGGTGCTCGATCTGAAGCAGTCTTGCAGCGTCCGCGACGGCCTTATCCCTCTCCACTTTCGACACTTTGCGCATCTCCAGACCGAAGCTGATGTTCTGGCCGACCGTCATGTTCGGATACAGCGCGTAGCTCTGAAAGACCATCGCGATATCCCGCTCGCTGGGATGCAGGTCGTTCACACGGTCGTTGTCGATCCGGATCTCCCCACCGGAGATAGTGTCGAGTCCCGCGATCAGCGACAGCAGGGTCGATTTTCCGCAACCGGACGGCCCGACAAGTACGAGGAAATCGCCATCGGTCACATCGATGTTGATGTTTTTCAGGATTTCCGTCGGGCCGTACGCCTTGCGGACATTTGAAATATGCAGAGAAGCCATTTCCTTACCCCTTTACCGAACCAGTCATCATACCGCGCACGAAATAGCGGCCGCCGATCACATAGACCAGAAGAGTGGGCAGCGCGGTAATCACGGCCGCTGCCATCTGAACGTTGTACTCACGCACGCCCGTCGACGTATTCACGATGTTGTTTAGTGCGACCGTAATAGGCGCCGTGCTGCCCGTCGTAAATGAAGCACCGAAGAGGAAGTCGTTCCAGATATTGGTGAACTGCCAGATCACCGTTACAGTGATGATGGCGCCGGAACACGGCAACAGGATGCGCAGGAAGATCCTGAAGAAGCGCGCTCCATCGATCATCGCGGCCTTCACCAGTTCATCGGGAAACGCGACATAGAAGTTACGGAAGTACAGCGTCGTAAAGCACAGACCGTAGACAATGTGCACGAACACGAGACCCGTAATGGACTGGGCCAGCCCGATTTTCCCGAGGAAGGTCGCCATTGGAATGAGCACGATCTGGAACGGGATGAAGCATCCGAACAGAACGAGCCCAAACAGGATGTTGTCGCCCTTGAATCTCCATTTGGTCAGCACGTAACCGTTGAGTGCGCCAAGGAAGGTAGAAATCGCAACGGCGGAAATGACCATCCTTGTCGAGTTCCAGAAAAACCCCTTCACGCCGGAACAATCAAGGCCAACGCAGGCTTCCCCCCAGGCTTTAAGCCAGGGCTCCAGTGTCCACGCACGTGGCAACGCGAGAATGTTTCCGCTGTACACCTCCGAAAGAGGTTTGAACGACGTCAGCATCATTACCGCGAGCGGGATCAGATAGACGACGGCAAAAAGCGCCAGCAGTCCATAGATCACGATCCTCGATACGTAGTTATGCTTACCCATCACCATTTGCGGCGAGTCCCAGCCTTTTTTCAACATGACGATCTCCTGTGTCGATCCGAGTTAGCGCTTCAGCGCTTACTCCGATCCCTTGCATCAGCCGGACTAATGCGAGCCGCTGCCGCTGCGCGGACGAAGCTCTGAATAGAGATACGGGACCATGATCGCCGCGACCGTGCACAGCATCATGACCGCACTCGCCGCTCCCATTCCCAATTCGTTTCGCGTGAAGGTGAATGAGTACATGAACGTCGAGGGCAACTCCGTCGAATAGCCGGGACCTGCGCCTGTCAAGGCCACCACCAGTTCATAGCTCTTGACCGCGAGGTGAACGAGAATGACGAATGCGGAAACGAAAGCCGGACGCAGTTGCGGAATGATGATGCGTCGATAAATAGCCGGCATTCTTGCCCCATCGATCGACGCGGCCTTGACCATGTCCTGATCGATACCCCGCAAGCCTGCGAGGAACATCGCCATGACGAAGCCGGACGCCTGCCACACCGCGGCGATGACCACGGTATAAATGGCCATTCGATCATCGATGATCCAGTCGAACCTGAAACCGGTCCAACCCCAGTCGTGGAAAAGCTTCGTTAGCCCGAGACCGGGATTCAGTATCCATTTCCAGGCCGTCCCCGTGACGATGAAGGAGATCGCCATGGGATAAAGGAAGATCGCGCGCAGCCCGCCTTCCGCCCTGATGCGTTGATCGAGAAGAATGGCGAGGGCCAGCCCGATCCCCATGCACAGGACGACATACAGCGATGCATAGATTCCCAGGTTGGTGACCGCAACATGCCAGCGCGGATGTGCCCAGACGCGTCCGTACTGCATCAGGCCGCCCCAGTGCAGATTGGCAAACGCGCGTGAGCGTGTGAACGACAGGACCGTGGTCCAGACGATAAAACCGTAGACGAAGATCAGCGTCGTAATCAACGTGGGCGACAACACAAGCTTTGGCAATACCTGCTCGAACCGGTTTCTGAGGCTTGACCGGCGTTTGTCGTGAAGATGGGATTCGTCCGCCGTACCTCGTGACGAGGTATGAGCGGTCCGGTGTGTAGTGTGCATGGCAACCACCTCTACTTCGGGAGCATCGGGTCTCGCAGGGGCACTCTGGAACACCCCCGTGAGCTCTAGGACGGTGTACGGCCTACTTCGCGTTGTTGACGGCGTCGACCAGCTGTTTCACCGCATCGGCAGATGACTCGTTAGAGTTGAAGAAATGCGTGACGACGTCATAGACCGCGTTCTTCGGCCCATCGGGCATTGCGTGTCCATGCGCGAAGCTGCCTACCATCGTGCCGCTCTTCAGCGCAGTGCGAAGATCAGCCATCGACTTCTGGCCGCACTCGTCGAACCCATCGGACGGCACATCGAGACGCGCTGGAATCGCTCCCTTGATCTGGTTGAATTTCGCCTGCACGCCCTTGTCCATCACCGTCGACGCGAACGCATATTCACCAGGCAGGCTGGCGTCGCCCTTCTTGAACGTCGCAAACTGATCCGTATTGAAGATGAAGTCGCCCTCGGTGCCGGGGTACTGGAAGCACAGGTAGTCGACATTGGCCTTCTTGCCGGCGTTCACGAACTCGCCCTTCGCCCAGTCCCCCATGATCTGCATCGCGGCCTTGCCGTTGATGACCATCGATGTTGCGAGGTTCCAGTCACGACCCGGGAAATTCGGATCGACCATACCGCGCAGCGCGCGCATCTGGTCGAATGCCTTTTCCATCGTCTTTGAGCCGAGCGCGGCAGGGTCAAGATTGACGAGCGCCTGGGTATAGAACTTCGGACCGCCGGCAGACATCACCGCGCTGTCGAAAATCGTCGCTTCCTGCCACGGCTGCCCGCCGTGGGCGAGCGGCGTGTAGCCAGCCTTGCGAATCACGGCGGCATCGGCAACCAGCTGGTCGAACGTCTGCGGCGGAGTCAGATGCAACTGATCGAAGATCTTCTTGTTCGCCCAGATCCAGTTGGTCCGGTGAATGTCGACCGGCACCGCGACCCAATGACCATCGACCTTCGAGAAACGTTGAATCGGACCCGGCACGAGCTTGTCCCATCCTTCTTTTGCCGCGATCGGATCGAGGTTGGCCAGAAAATCCTGCGACGCGTATTCAGGAATGGTAAAGCCGAGCATCTGGATGGCGTCAGGCGGATTGCCGGATGCAACGCGAGCTTTCAGTACCGTGCGCGCTGCTTCACCGCCTCCCCCTGCAATCGGCGCGTCCTTCCAGGCGTATCCGCGCTGCTTCAAACCGTCCTTTAATACCTCCAGCGCTTTGGCTTCGCCGCCCGAGGTCCACCAGTGCATCACTTCGACGGATTTGGTGTCGGCCGCAAACGTCGTGCTGCTGCCACTGACAGCGATGGCTGCCACGAGTGCAAAAAGTGTTTTCCTCAACATGTCTCACTCCAGATGGGTTGCTCTCTCTGATGGAGAGGGTTTTCAGTCTTTTTCCCGGCGGACCCTTCCGCCCGAGGCTTGTTTCTTGCCTGCTATTTCTTCGCCGGTAGCCAAAGGTTCTTGCGTTCTCCGATATGCAGTTGAATTGTCTTCGTCTCCGTATAGTCCTCAACCGCCTGCTTGCCGAGTTCGCGGCCGACGCCGCTCGCCTTGAATCCGCCAAACGGGAGTTCCGGATATCCGTCGAGGAAGGTGTTCACCCAGATCGTCCCTGCGTCGACACCGCGTGCGACCTTCAGGCAAGTATCGATATCGCTGCTCCACACCGCGGCTGACAACCCGTACGCGGTGTCGTTTGCGATTTCGATGGCATGATCCAGATCGCGGAACGCGATGACACTCAAGACAGGGCCGAAAATTTCCTCTCTAGCGACACCCATGTCTGCCGTGACATCGGTCAGGACAGTCGGCTGCAGATAAAGGCCGTTAGCGCTTACGTAACGCGCGCCGCCAAGACGCACCTTCGCACCTGCCGAGACACCGGTCTCGATATGACCGAGGATGTCGTTCATCTGCTGTTCGCTGACGATCGCGCCTACCTTTGCATCAGGATGAAGCGGGTCGCCGACAGGCACTTCGCGGGCACGCTCGATAACAACAGCGGCAAACCGCTCCACGATGGACTCATGCACGAGAACCCGGCTACCGCTGTTGCAGCATTCCCCAGCGTTGAAGTACACGCCGAACACGACCGCGTCGACCATTGCATCCCAGTCGCAGTCCGGGAAAACGATCTGAGGATTCTTGCCGCCCAGTTCCAGGGCGACTTTCTTGAGTTTCTTTGAGGCCACCCCGGCGAGCATCGACCCCACATGGGTCGAACCCGTGAACGAGAGCATGTCGACCCGTGGACTCTCGGCGAGAGGCTGACCGACGCGTGAGCCCTTGCCCGTTACGACATTCGCGACCCCGGCTGGCACGCCTGCCTTTTCAAGGATCTCCATCAACATGACGGTCGTGCCGGACGTCAGTTCGCTGGGCTTGATCACGCATGTGCAGCCCGCTGCCATCGCGAATGGCAGTTTCTGGCACAAAATCCACAGCGGAAAATTCCACGGCGTGATGATGCCGACCACCCCGATCGGCTGACGCAACACCAGTCCAAGCATGTCCTCGCCCAAGGTGTTGTAGGCGTCACCGCCGGTGGTGCGAGCAAGGCTCGCGGCGTACTGCCACAGATCGACGCAGCCGGCGACCTCCGCGCGCGCCTGGGTGAGCGGCTTACCGTTCTCCAGCGATTCGATTAGCGCAAGACGCTCAATCTGGGCCTGGATGCCATCCGCGATCGCCAGCAGCACGCGGGCACGCTCCGCTCCCTTCATCTTCGGCCAGGGGCCGTGGTGAAATGCACGATGGGCCGCATCAATTGCCGCGTCGACGTCCTCGGGCGTCGCCACGGCATAGGTGCTGACCAGCTCGCCGTGAGCCGGACTGAGCCGCTCGACACGTTCGCCGCCACCAGCCTCGCGCCACTGCCCGTCGATGTAGAGGCGACCGTGATACACCTCGAAGTCAGTCTTATGAGACGCCACAAGCAAGGGCGCCAGTTCCGGATTCATGTTTGCAGTCGTCATGTCAGTTACCCTCAAAGTTCGCCGGCCGCTTTTCGCGAAAACTCAGCATTCCCTCACGCGCATCCGCAGTGGTTGCCGCCAATGCACCCGCCATCGCCTCGAGGGTGGCCGCAGCACCCTCGCCGTTTGCCGCGTTCACCAGTTGCTTGGTCAGTTGCACCGACACGGGCGCGAGACGTGCGATCTGTTCGGCCATCTCCAGCGCGGCGTTCAATGCGCCGCCCGCTGACGCCACTTCGTCGATCAGACCAATTTCGTGAGCGCGCGCGGCGTCGATGCGCCTGCCGGTGAGCGCGAGCATCTTTACCCTGCTCGCCCCAATGACCGAGACAAGCCGTTGTGTGCCAGACCAGCCCGGGCACGTCGCTATACCCGCCTCTGGCAGGGCGAAGGTCGCGGCAGGTTCTGCAATCCGGATGTCCGCGACCGCGGCGAGCTCCAGCCCGCCTCCGAGTGCGTGTCCATTGATCGCGGCGATGACCGGTGCACGAAGCGCAGCCCAACGATCAAAGACCCTGTGACCGCGCGGTACCCACTGACGCCACATATCAAGTGGCGTCAGCGCGGACCATTCATTGATGTCCGCACCCACGCAGAAAGCCTTCGTTCCCGAACCCGTCAGGACCACGGCGCGCACATCGGTCCACGTATCAAGTTCAGCGGCGACCGCCTCCAGACGCATCAGCATCAGTGGGGTCAAGGCATTGAGCTTCTCGGGGCGGTTCAACGTGACAACAGCGACTGCGCCGCTGCGCTCAAACTGGATTCCATCGATATCAGCCACGAAGTGCCTCCCTGAGTTGCAGGCCGTACGGCGATTCGCTGAAAATCGCGGCATTCATGGTCTTCAGTTCCGATGAAACAATCAAAGGAAAGTCCGCCTGCTCAAGCACGTCCCTGTTCAGGTCGATGCCGGGCGCCACCTCGATCACTTCAAGACCTTGCTTCGTAAGCTGCAACACACAGCGTTCGGTCACATACAGCACCTGCTGACCACGCTGCTGCGCCATGCGGCCGCTGAACGTGACGTGGTCGACGTCGCCGATGAACTTCTTCGATTTGCCTTCCTGAAGGATCGTCAGCCGTCCGTGACCGACCTCCAGCTTCGCGCCGGCCGTGAAAAAACCCGAGAAGACGAGCTTCTTCGCGTGCGTCGTAATGTCGATGAAGCCGCCACATCCGGCAGTCAGATACGGCTTGCTGGGCAGCTTCGACACGTTCACGTGGCCGTTGCGGTCGATCTGCAGAAACGACAGCAGCGAAACATCGAAGCCGCCTCCCTGGAAGTAGATGAACTGCGAAGGCGACGGCATGATCGCGTCGGCGTTTGCCGAGCAACCGAAGGCGAAGCCGAGCAGCGGCATACCGCCCACCGCACCCTGCTCGATGGCCCACGTCACACGGCCGTTGAGTCCTTCTTCAAGGAGAATGCGCGGAACGTTGGCCGAAATGCCGAAGCCGAGATTCACCGCGTCTCCGTCCGCGATTTCCATCGCCGCGCGGCGCGCGATTACCTTTTCCGCGTTCCAGTCGGCAAATGCAAATTCGCTGTCCGGAACCTTGATTTCGCCGCTGATCTCCGGGTCGTATTCGATCTGCGTCGTCTGTTTCTGCTCGGGGTCCACGACCACGTAGTCAACGAGGTTGCACGGAATATGCACCTGCTGCGTACCGAGCGACCCTGCCTTCACGACTCGCTTGACCTGGGCGATGACAATGCCGCCGTTGTTACGCACTGCAAGCGCCTGGTCGCGGCCGCCGAGCAGCGCGCCTTCGTGTTCGTAAGACAGGTTGCCCCGCTCATCCGCTGTGGTGGCACGCACGATAGCGACGCGCGGCACGATATTCGGAAAGAAGAGCCACTCCTCGCCCGCGAACGTGACCTTGTCCACGATCGGCTCGGATTCCGAGAGACTGTTCATTGCGCCGCCCTGCCGGTCCGGATCGACGAAAGTGTCGAGCCCCACCTTGGTGAGGACGCCGGGGCGCTTCGCGGCCGCGTCCCGATGCATGTCAAACATCACACCGCTCGGCAGGTTGTATGCGCGGATTTCATTGTCGACCACCATCCGCCAGATGTCGGGCATCGGTAGACTCGATGGGCCGCTGGGAAACGAACCGGCGATGATCGACTTGATAAGACCGTGCTTCGCCAGATGATCAACGCCTTTGACGCCATACATGTCGCCAGCTGCTATCGGATGCAGCAGCGAAAGTTGTCGGGGATGGCCTTCGGTTTCAAAGCGCGTCCCGATCGCCGCCAGCATGGCGTCGGGGCAGCCAAGGCCACTCGACGAACTGACGGTCACAACGTCACCATCGTTGATCAGGCCTGCGGCAGTCGCCATCGAAATAACTTTGCTGGAACCCACAATAGATCTCCTCAAACTGACTCAGCGCACGAACTGCTGCGGGACGGCGACGTGTGCACCGGTTGAAGCCGACTCTTCAAGCGCAAGCGCGGTAACCAGTGACCGGTATCCGTCCCGGCCAGTGGCTGCGGGATCCTCACCGAGGAGAACAGCGCGATGGAACTGGGCGACCGCGTTGACATAAAGGTCCTGATGGACGACCTCGATGATTTCGAAACCTGCTGCTGAACGCAGCTCGATTTCTCCGACGGCGCGCTGGGTCATCACGTCACGTGCGATGAGCGAGCCTTCGGTCCCGTGGACCTCGAAGCCGGTCGGCGCGTACGGCACGGTGAACGCGTCGTGAATCTGGGCAAGCACGCCGTTACTGAACCGGATGATTCCCATCACGCCGTCGGCGAGGCCTTGGGTACCGATGCTTCCGGACGAGGTCATCGCGCTCACTTCGACGGGTTCTGCATCCAGAATGAAGCGAAGGGTGTCGGCGTCGTGCACGGAGATGTCGAGCACGACGCCGCCGCCCGCATCAGGGCGCTCGATTCGCCAGCCGCGGAGGTGCGGCGGTAGTGAGACCGCGTGGAAGACTCGCACGTAAAGCGGCGTGCCAACCGCACCGGAAAGGATGAGTTCACGCAGACGGCGGTGTGTCGCTGCACACCGCAGGTGATGGTTCGTGCCAAGGACAACCTGGTGGGCGGCGCACGCCTCGATCATCTGGCTCGCGTCAGCCTCTGAGAGCGCAAGCGGCTTTTCGCAGAGCACGTGTTTGCCGGCAGCGGCAGCCGCCAGTACCTGAGGCAGGTGTTTTTCGTTCGTGCTGCTGATGTAGACCGCGTCGATGTCGCGATCGGCGAGGATCTCATCGAGGTTCGTGCCGGACTTTGAAATCCGATGCTTGTCGGCGAACTCGCGGACGCGCCCGGCGCTGCCGCTGACGACCGCTTCGATCGTGCCGTCCGGCTGCGACCGGATCGCGTTGACCATCCACTCGTCGGCTATCGTGCTGGCGCCGATTAGCGCCCAGCGAATCTTGGAAGTCATTGTCTCTCTCCGTTGGAACGTTCCAACCAGCGTTTATTGGATCGTTCCAACAAACTGTAGTAGACTCATTTCACCGTGTCAAATACTTTTTGGAACGTTCCAATTGTGCAAAGCAACATGAAAACAGTTCCGACGATTCAGGACATTGCAGCGGCTGCGGGGGTATCCAAGTCGACGGTCTCGCTGGTCCTTCAACAGAGCCCAAAAATCAAGGCGGAGACGGCCGACAAAGTTCGGGCGGCGGCACAGCTCCTCGGCTACGTCTATAACCGCGGCGCAGCAAATCTGCGCGGGACCCGAAGTACCATCGTCGGGATGGTCATTAATGATCTGACTAACCCCTTCTTTGTCGAGTTGCTCGTCGCCATCGAGCGGGTACTCGCGCAGTCCGGATACACGACGCTGATGGCGCATACTGCCGAAAACGTCGCGACCCAGACCCGTGTTCTGCAATCGATGCGTGAGCAGAATGTGGCCGGCCTGATCATGTCTCCTGCGCTGGGAACACCTGAGCAACTGCCGGACGAGATCAAGTCCTGGGGAATTCCACTTGTCCTTGTCATGCGACCGATGGGCACGGATGTCGACACGGTCGGAGTCGACAACAGCTTTGGATTCGCTCTCGCGACGGAACATCTGGTTGCTCAGGGCCACACACGTATCGCATTCGCCGGCAATCGAACGGGGTATGCGGTTGCGAACCAGCGCAGGCAGGGCTACCTCACGGCGATGGCCAGTCATGCCCTGCCTGTCGCCGACGAGTGGATCATCGACGTTGAACTGACTCCGGAGGGCGGTCGCAAGGCTGTCCGCTCCATCTTCGAGATGCGGCCTCGTCCGACGGCGGTGGTTTGCTATAACGACCAGGTTGCGTTTGGCGTGTTGCATGAGCTGGACCGAATGGGCAAACGTGCGGGCAAGGCGCTCGCGGTCGTTGGCTGTGACAATGTGGTGGCGGCAGAACATACCAATCCGCCGCTCACTACTCTTTCCGCTGGAGCGGACAAACTCGGCACGATCGCGAGTGAGACGCTGCTGGCCAGGCTCGATCCAGCGGCGGACGGAAAAGAACCACCCGTGCAGTACTTCGCCATTCCGCAGCTGGTCGTCAGGGAATCAAGCGTGGGCTCCGCGGGGCGCCACCCGCATCTTTCCGTCGATCCCACCCGCACAGAACGTCGCGTTGCAGGCCAGCGGCAATAGACTTCTGCCCCCTTGATCCATCGCGCGTCAGCCAGAGGGGCTGGCCGGATCGTGGCGGGCCGTCTGGCTAACCCCGAACCGACCAGGCGACCCGCCTACGAATCGGTGGATTGCCTTTCGGCCCCCAGCGATCGCGGTTCACAGCGTAAAGCCCATCTGGTCCTTGCCGAGTTCAGTCAGGTCTGTCTCCGCCGCACGTCCGACAAAGTCGACTTCAAAATTGTCCGCAGGAAAGTCCGGCGGGCTATCTCCGTTGAGAAAGGTCGGCAGTTGGCGTTTAAGGTAGGCGTCGTTCTTTGCACACGCTGGCGCAGCCGATATGTACATGACGTTGCTGTAGCCCTTGCCACGATGGGCATCTTCGACCGCGTGAATCACGTCGCTATGCCAGAAGACGGTGTCCCCTGCCTGCATCAGTGGAATGGAGGACAACGCTTCTTGAAGCGGACCATGCCACTCCCGCTTGATCGAAAGTGCGCGGCCAGGTAATGCGCCGCACAGGTCGTCATCTGGCACGTCATCCTGGAGAGCGCGCAACAACACATACACCATGGCGTTGGCAATTGGCACAAGCTGAAGCGTGCCGTCTCCCGGACCTTGCGCAGTGAGCGCTGTCCAGCCCTGGAAAGTACGGAACATCGAACAGACAGTCGGTGACGGAATCTCTCTCGCCTCGGGGCGATACGCGGCATCGAACGCGTCGTAGCGGCGCCAGTCGCCACTAAACACGTGTCGATAAACACGCCGGAAATTGTCGTCAAGCCAACGTTCGACTGACCCACCGTCGCAATGAGCAGACAGCCCGAGCGACTCCGAGCCGGGGGGGCGACGCCGCAGCCGGTCCGCGTACACCGGAACGCGGTCCGGATCGAAATGAACGCGCCCTTCGCTGTCGTGTTTCCAGAGGCGGTTCAGAAAGACGCGCGTCTGAGTGAGTTCGGGCGCCTGGCGCGCTTCGACCTGAGGCTTCGACCAGTAAATGCCATAGATCTGGGGCTTGCTCGAAGCGAGGTTGCCGAAGTACCTGTCTTCTGCACGATGCGCGAGTTTTTCATCGAGGTCATTGGACTCGACATACTCAGCGACCTGCGCGTCCCACCGTTCAGCGCGCTCGCGGCTGAACACGTCCCGGACGACGCAGGCTCCTCGATCCTTGATCGATGCGATCTGCGCGGCGCTCACCCGGTCAGCCGCGATATCCGCATACTGGATTTCAGGAATGACGGACTCACCGCGGGCACGCTGCTCCACGATGGTAGCGACGTTGCGCTGAATTTCAGCTTCGACCTGCTGGAATACTTCCTTATAGTTCGGAAGGCCGGCGCGCAACAGCTTTTTGACCGCCCGAATAGCGGTCGGCAAATCGTCGATGTGAAGGGATTCCATGGTGGCGTCTCCTGGTGTTCTTTGATGACTGAAGCTTAGCCTGGGCCAGGATGGACGGGTGATACAATAAGGTCAACTTCTTTGCGATTCCAGCCATGAAGCCTCTATACGAACATGTCGAGATGAGCGCCGGATGCTCCGTGCGGGTTTATCACCGGAAGCTTCCGCGTATTCCGTTCGAATGGCACCATCACCCGGAATATGAACTCACCTTGACGATGAATAGCCGTGGCAAACGCTACATCGGTGACTCGATCGCCGGGTACGAGGGCGATGACCTGGTGCTCGTCCCGCCGGACTTGCCTCATACCTGGTCGTCGAACCGTTCGATCGACGGCAGCGCCCCGCAGGTCGCTATCGTCATCTGGTTCGAAGGCGACTGGGCGCGACGACTGGCAGATTGCTGCCCCGAGTACGAAGCACTTCATCGGCTTCTGCGACGCGCTGCCTGCGGCCTTGCGTTCAGAGCGGAAGCCGGGGCAACGGTGCGTAGCCGACTCGAGGGTCTTTTGTCTGTGTCTCCCAGAGAGAGACTCAGCGTTGCGCTGGACATCCTGTGCACATTGGCCGATGAGGAAGCACGGCCACTCGCGTCCCCCAACGCATTCGATCAGAACAACGTGGGGCGGCCGTCCGGCCACGAGCCGGAGCGGATAAATCGGGCGTTAGCGGTTATCGAGGCAAGGTTTGCCGAACGGCTGACACTCACGGAATTAGCCGCCGCCGCGACCCTTTCAGAGCGCACACTCAATCGATATTTTGTTCAGCATATCGGCGAAAGTGTCGGGAAGTATGTGAGCCGCGTGCGAATCGGTCACGCATGTCGAATGCTCGCAGACACCTCATGGCCCGTGTCGGTTATCGCCGCGCATTCGGGATTTCCCAACGTTGCCAATTTCAACCGTCAATTTCGCGCGCTGAAAAAGACGACTCCCGCGGCCTATCGGAAAGAATTTGCGGGTCGGCCACGACATCAACTGAATGCCCCGTTGACACTGGAGGCGAGGTCGCCATCCTTGGACCGCTGATGAATGGCCTTCAGCTTGTGACTAAGCGGACCGCTTGGCTCGCGATATCGTGTGCGACGAAACTGCGGCCCCGGCTCCCCTACTTTCGATGACCGCGCGCGTGCGCTGAGAGGTTCGCGCCGCTGCCTCCCGGATCGATTCTACGAGCCGGTCCAGATTCGCAAATTCGAGTCGCTGCGTCGGTACGATCACCGCAAGCGATCCGACTGCTTCGCCCGAATCGTCCGTGAACAGCGGCGACGCCAGTGCAGAAACGCCGTTTTCCAGTTCGTCCCTCGACAGGTAAAAGCCCGCGCGTCGGATTTTGAGCAGCGACGCGCGGAACTCGTCGAGTGTCGTCCCCAAGCCGCTTTGCGCGATCTCTTCGGCATACTGATCGAACAGGACCGCCAACTTGGCCTTCGGAAACGTGGACAGGATCGCTTTTGGAGCGGCGCCGAGAAACAGGGGCCGCGGACGGCCTCGGCCGTATCGGAGGTCAAGCGCCGCCTCGTGCGTTTCGCGATGCGTGTCAACGAGCTCGCTCCCGTACCAGCGCGACATCACCACATCGAAGCCCGAGTGTTCGCTCAACTCGCGCATGATCGGCTGGCCGATCGCAAGCAGCGGATCCGACACGCGCAGATGGTAATCAAGCTTGATGATGCGAGGGCCGAGACCATAGTCCCCGCCTGCAAAGCGGATGAGCAAGCCGGCGTCCACGAGCTCGCGCACATAGCGGTAAGCCGTTGGAATCGAGCAGTCGAGTTCGGTGGCAACGTCTTCGACGGACAGGAACGGCTTCGCCTCCGAAAACAGCTCGAGTATGGATAACAGTCTCGTGATGCTCGACATCTCTGTGCAGGGCTCCTCGTGTGTGAACGGATTATATCCGCGCTTATGCAAGCCCCATCCGCTCGGCCATTTCTGCCCGCCAGACGCTGCGCGGCCTGAACCCCGATAGCGCGCGCGCATGGTGTTCAACGGCCGCGATCAGTTCAGCATCGGGCAAGTTGAAGTCGACAGGCACCCGCATTGGCTGATCGACATACCACGGCGTGTCGATGAAGAGTTCGAGGCGGTTGCCTTCGGGATCGCGCGCATAGATCGAGATCGCATTGCCGTGAGTGACGGGGTTGATTTCCTCCAGGCCTTCCGCGACGAACCGCTGGTAAAACTGCCTCAGCGTGGCAAGGCTGTCCGCTTCGAACGAAATCTGGTTGATCGGATTGAACGTCAAGTGTTCGGGGCGGCCGCTCGCGAGCACGATCTGGTGATGCACCGCGGGATCGCGGCTCAAGAACACGAGTCGCACAGTGCCGTGCGGCGTCTGCAGCGTGCCCCGATCCGTCACGGTGAACTCCAGCACCCGGGAATAAAAGTCCTCCACCCGTGCCATGTCGCTCACATAAAAACCCATGTGACTCAGCGACAGGCCCGCTCGCGCTTGCTTCATACCGTTCATGCTTGTCTCCACGTAGTGATAAACCCTAACAAAAAAGACGTTGTGTCCTTTGTAATAATTTAGTTTATTCTCAAAATAAGATAAATGTACAACTTTTTGAAGGATCGAAGCGCTGATCGCATCGACTTTTTATCCACCGGAGCATCAATGAAACTCGCCAGCTTTTCTACCCATCAAGGCCCCTCGTTCGGCATCGTTCGCGACGCAACTGTATTCGACCTCGGCAAGCGTCTTGGCGGCCGCTATGCGGATCTGAAAGCGCTGATTGCCGCCGACGCATTCGGCGAGGCTACCCAGGCGGCCGAAGACACGAAGGGCGACTACCCGCTGTCGGAAGTCACGCTGCTGCCGGTGATTCCGAGCCCTGAACAAATCTTTTGCGTGGGACTCAACTACGCAGACCATGTCAAGGAAACCAATCGCGAAACCACCGAGCATCCAGTCATCTTCATGCGGGTGCCGGCTTCGCAGGTTGGCCACGGCCAGCCGATGCTGCGTCCGCCTGAGTCGCACAAGTTCGACTATGAGGGTGAGATTGCCGTCGTCATCGGGCGCGGCGGACGGCGCATTGCCGAAGCCGACGCGTGGAATCACATCGCTGGCTACGCCTGTTACAACGACGGCTCCGTGCGCGACTGGCAGCTTCATACAGGCCAATGGGGCCCGGGCAAAAATTTCTATCGCACCGGCGCATTCGGGCCGTGGATGGTGACGAGCGACGAGATCGAACCCAACGCGGTGATGACGCTCGTCACCCGCCTGAACGGCCAGGAAGTACAACGCGCGACGACGCAGATGCTGATCCACGGCATCGCCAAACAGATCGCCTACCTGTCGACCTTCACCCCGCTCTCTCCAGGAGATGTGATCGTGACCGGCACGCCCGGCGGCGTCGGCGCGAAGCGCAACCCGCCGCTCTTCATGAAGCCGGGCGACGTGACGGAAGTGGAGGTAGACGGGATCGGTGTGCTGTCCAACCCGGTCGCCGACGAGTAACACCCAGCGCCGGAC
Source organism: Paraburkholderia sp. 32 (assembly GCF_050435345.1). NCBI lineage: Bacteria > Pseudomonadati > Pseudomonadota > Betaproteobacteria > Burkholderiales > Burkholderiaceae > Paraburkholderia > Paraburkholderia sp. 32. The sequence continues at coordinate 2,248,188 of NZ_JBNDKD010000001.1, read as the reverse complement.
TCACGCTGTGCGTGCGCCCGGCGTCTTCCAGACGGACTCAGACATGTCAGATAAAACCATTTCGACGCACGCGTGTGATTACGACGTGGCAGTCATCGGCCTCGGGCCCACCGGAGCGACGCTGGCCAACCTGCTCGCAATCGAAGGCTTGCGGGTGCTGGTGCTGGAGCGAGACAAGGACATTTTCGCGCTACCCCGCGCAGTGCACTTCGATGGCGAATGCATGCGCGTGTTCCAGACCGTCGGCATCGCGGACTCACTGCTTCCCAAGCTGTTTGTCGGTCCCGGCATGAAATTCGTGAACGCCGAGGGCACGTTGCTGATCGACTGGCAGCGCCCCACTTGCATCGGGCCGCATGGCTGGTGCGCGAGTTACAAGTTTCATCAGCCCGATCTCGAGAACGCGTTACGTGAACGCCTGGCCGGCCAGCCGAATGTCGATGTGCGCCTGCGTCACGAAGTGTTCGCGCTAGACGAGACGAGCAATGGCGTCCGACTCCGCTTCGAAGACACGAGTTGCGGCAAGCTCGGCCATGCCACTGCCCGTTACGTCGTCGGCTGCGACGGCGCGCGCTCGATTGCGCGGCGCTTCATGGGCACTGAACTCACCGATCTGAAATCGCATGAACGTTGGGTGGTCGTCGACGTATTGCTCGATGCACCGCGGCCAGACCTCGGCGATTACTCGATTCAATACTGCGACCCGGTGCGCCCGACCACCTACACGCGCGGCCCCGGCAATCGCCGCCGCTGGGAGATCATGGTGATGCCCGGCGATGATGCGGCACAACTCGGTTCTCATGAGTGGCTGTGGGGCAAGCTCGCTCGCTGGATTTCGCCGGCCGACGCACGCCTCGAACGTTCCGCCATCTACACCTTTCACTCGGTGGTGGCCAACGGCTGGCGCCGTGGGCGACTTCTGCTTGCCGGAGATGCCGCGCATCAGACGCCGCCTTTCATGGGCCAGGGAATGGCGGCCGGTATCCGCGACGCTTCGAATCTCGCATGGAAGCTGGGTGCCGTCATCCGCGCAGAGGCGCCTGATACCCTGCTCGATACCTACGAATCCGAGCGTTCGCCGCACGTGCGCGAATTTATCAAAACAGCGGTGCAGCTCGGGTCCGTGATTCAGACGACCCGTCCGGAACTTGCCAGCAGCCGTGACAGCGAAATGAGCGCAGCGATTCGCAATTTCGTCACCCCGCAACCGAAGCTCGGCCCGGGAGCCGGTCTCGATGAACCATCAGGCGTTGTTGGACAAATCGCACCCCAACCCCGTCTGGCGGACGGACGCCTGCTGGACGACGTGGTCGGCTATCGCTTTGCACTCGTCGTGCTACCGGAGTTGCTCGCTGAATGTAGCGACATTTCTAGTCGCGCCGCGCAGGCTGGCGTCGAGATCGTCGCCTGCGAAGGGGCTGCCGTCCGTGAGTGGTTAGCTTCAACCGGCGCTTCAGCTGTGCTTATACGTCCCGACCGGTATGTGTATGGCGTCGCTCAGGAGGCGGAATCCTTGTGCTGTCTGCTTGAACACGCATTACCTGGCTCGCAGACAGAGAGCGCATGACCGGGTAAGTCCGCAAAACGCGTTGAAGCGCGAGAGACATCGTCACCAACGCACGCAAATCATTGGACAAAGAAGCCAACAATCACTGGAGGAGTCATGGAGACAACCCGTAATCCGGTCGGCGGCGCCGACCACCCGCAGCCCCCCGGCCTGACATGGTCGCAGTGGAAGATGATTCTCATCGCGAGCCTTGGCGGCTCGCTGGAGTTTTACGATTTCATCGTCTACGGCTTCTTTGCGCATAACATCGCGGCCCAGTTTTTCCCGAATGCGTCGTCGCTGATCAGCATGCTCGCGACTTTCTCCCTGCTTGCGATCGGGTACGTGATCCGGCCGCTCGGCGGGATTGTGCTCAGTAGCTGGGGCGACCGTTATGGCCGGCGTCCGGTATTCCTTGGCTCGATCATTGTGGTCACGACCGCGACCATCTGTCTGGGGCTGCTGCCCAACTACCAGAGTTGGGGCATGACCGCGTCGATCCTGTTGATCATGCTTCGCATGCTCCAGGGTTTTTGCGTCGGCGGAGAAATGCCCGGCGCCATCACCTATGCGGTGGAAGCGGCACCGCATCGGCGGCCAAAACCGCCTGCGCGCGGCATGCCACGTCCATGACCGACAATATTTGTGTTCATCCCCATACTCCTGAACGGCAGATGTCAAAGGCCCACCCTATGTACGCCTCGTTGCATCGCACGAGGCCAAGGGTAGGTGAACGAAATTCCGTGGACTTGTTCCAGCGCGCCCAAATGCTTGCACGGGCGCGAAGCAGGACATCAGCGCCGCGAGCGGGTCGATGCTGTCGCACGGCCAGTCGAGTCGGCAGCGCGCCCGGCAAGCTGGACGCTTCGACTGCCGGGCGCAATGCGTCGTACTCAATGCGATGACGCCGTCCCCGCCTGCAGCGTGGCGGCAGGTATTTGCGCTTCGCGCGGGAAGTAGCACGCCGGCGATTTGACGTGCACTTGCTGATTGCCACCGGGCAGGCCCGCATAGTCGACGGTCCGGGTTGTCGCAGTCTGCGCAAGCGGCGCACGGTGAGCCTGTGCCGACGAATAGGCGCAGCCGTTCAGCAGAGCGACGAAGATCAGGCCAACGAGAGTTCGTATCATGAGGAATGTGTCGCGTGATCCGACTCAATGAGCTTCTTTTAGCGCCGCGCTCGAGACCAGCGCATCCGACCTGTTCCACCAACCGCCGCCGACGGCCTGAAAGAGCGCCGCCGTGTCCGCGAGCCTCGCAGCCCTCGCCTGGATCGCGGCAACGTGCGCCGTTTCATAGCTTTGCTGTGCCGTCAGCACGGACAGGTAAGCGATCTCCCCCGTCTGCAGCTTCCGGCGAGCGATATCGAGGCTGCGCGATGCAGCCTGTTCGGCGGCCACGGACGCTTCCAGCGTCTTCGCATCGGCTTGCACACTTTGCAAGACATCGGCAACGTTCTGGAACGCGTTGATGAGCGTCAGGCGGTACTGCCCCGGCCTGCTCGTAGACCGCCTGTGCGGCGCGCTGGCGGTGCAGCAGCGCCCCGCCCTGAAAGATCGGCTGAAGCGCATCGCACTGCAGCGCCCGTTGCTTTTCGAGCGGCGGTACCCGAGCGGAAGCTTGACCTGCGTGGCCACGGCATGTTGCGCAGCGAGCACGAACCCGGCGAAATCGCGGCCGCGCACGTTGGCCTGCACCATGATCACGCGCTGCCCCTGTTCGCGCTCGATCGTCGAAGGACCGGGCTCCATCCGGATGTCGGCGACTTCGGCGAGCGGCACGGCCTTGCCCGCGCCGTTGCTCACGCGTAGCGCGCCGACTCGCGCCACATCAGTGCGGTCTTGCGGCGTCAGACGAACGCGTATGTCGAAGCGGCCATCGTTATTCGAAATCGAGCCAACGGTGCGGCCTCCAAGCGCCTGCACCACGTCGAGCACCTAGCTCGCATTGAGGCCGTAGCGCGCCACCGCATCCCGGTTCACGATGATGCGCAAGTACGGCTGGCCGACCGTCTGTCGCGCTTGCGCGTCGGCGGCTCCCGGCACGCGAGCGATCACGCTCGCAATACGCTGCGCGGTAGAGCGCGCCGGTTGCCTGCTCGAGCGCGCTGGCCTGGAGCTCGGTGCGCGCGCCAAGATCGGCATTGCCGGCGGCAATCGCGTGACTCATGCCGGCGACTGCATCGGCGCCATCGCGCACCTGTCCCACGATGTCCGCGAGCGCTTCTCTCATCCGCACGACAGTCGCCATCACCCTAGCCCTATCGCCGGTGCGCAACCCGGCGCGCTGAGAAAGATCGCCGCGCCGAATCGCATCGGCGAACGCGATCAGCTCACGCGGCTCCGCGCCGAGCGAGGGGCCGATGTTGCGCACGACAAGCACCGCAACGCCACCACCGATCACGCACGCAAGTCCGGATAGCGCAAGCATCATCCAGCGGAAATCGACGCTTATCTGACGTGCCTCGGCACCGCCCTGCCGGTTCAGCGCTTCCTGAAAGTCGATCAACTGGTTGATTGCCGCGAGCCACTCGACCAGCGCGGGGCGCGCTTGCTGGAGCAGCACGGTGCGCGCCCCTTCGGTGTCGCCGGAGGTTTGCCGTGCAACTACCTCGTCGATAAACGGCGTGGCCTTGTTGCCCGCATCGATCACGCGCGCCCAGTGATCCGCAATGCCGATAAGGGTGCGCCCTTCGCAGCCGCTATTCGCGCGTCGGCTGAACAGTTCTGTAAGCTCGGCTGCAAGGTGCTTGCTGAAGGTGTCGAAACGGCAGCCCAGCACGACGCATTGCAGAACTGCGGCATCGAACTTGCGCAAGGGTGGCTTTACGGCAAGCCGGCGGCCGTTGCGTCATTGCCAGGCCGCAGATGACCCAACGGCGGGTTCGCAAAACGATTTCGAAAGAACTGGCGCGCACCGAAGCGCACTGAACACCGCCGCCCGCGCACAGCGTTCCGTTGACGCGACAGCTCTATCGTTTAACGCTGATTTCATTCTCACGGTAGGCAGCCGCTCGAACTCCGTTGCATTTTGCCGCTACGTCCGTTTCAACAGCGACGTATCCACCGGCAACGCACGAATGCGCTGGCCGGTCGCATTGAAGATCGCGTTGCAGATGGCCGCTGAAGTCGGCGGCACGCCCGGCTCGCCAACACCGCCCGGCGGCGCATCGCTCGGCACGATATACACGTGTGTCTCGGGAACGGAATCGATACGGGCAACCTGGTAGTCCGTGAAGTTCGATTGCTCCGACGCGCCGTTCCGGAAAGTGAGTTCACTGTATAACGTGTTGCCGAGCGCCATCACCACCGCGCCCTCGAACTGCGCAATAACCCGATCGGGATTGACGATGCGCCCGCAGTCGACGGCCAGATCGACGCGTGTCACACGCACCGAACCGTCGTCGGCCACCTGCACATGCGCGACCGCCGCCACGTAACTCAGAAAGCTGCGATGTACCGCAATCCCGCGCCCATGCCGCGCCGGCAATACGGTCGACCACCCGGAGCGCACGGCGGCCGCGCGAACCACGGCCGCATGGCGGGCGATGTCGATCGGATACTCGTCGATCGACGCGCCGTAGTTCGGGTAATCGACCCCTAGTGCATGCAGATCGACATGCCGCGGCGTGCCGAGCAGCGTGAGCAGGTGCTGCACCGGATCCTGCCGCGCGGCCGCGGCAAGTTCATCGACGAACGCCCCTAATGCGAAGCCGTGGGGAATGTTGTATACCGATCGATACCAGCCGATGCGCGTGTGTGCAGAGGCGGCGCCGTTCTCACACCGCACGTTGGCGATGTCGTAAGGCATGTCGGTCACGCCCTGCCCCAGTTCACCCGCCGCCCCGTAACGGACATCAGCCTTGAATGTCGAACTGATCGACGGAAACACCGTGCGGTGCAACCACGCGACCGTCTTGCCTTGCGCATCGAGCCCGCCTTCCATGTGCTGGGCGCACACCGCATGGAAATAGTCATTGTGCACATCGTCTTCGCGAGTCCACGTGAGCTTCACGGGCGCGCCGACCTCGCGTGACAGGAACGCCGCCTCGGCCACGTAGTCAGGCTTGGACTTACGGCCGAAGCCGCCGCCCAATAACGTGACATTGATCGTCACGGCCCGCTCCTGCACGCCGAGCACCTGTGCCACGGTCGTGCGAGCCTGCTGTGGATTCTGCGTCGCGGTCCAGACTTCAACCGCACCGTTCGCATAGGACGCGGTCGCGGCGAGCGGCTCCATCGCCGCATGCGCCAGGTGCGGCACGTAGTAGTCCGCCGAGACATGGTGGGCGGCGCTCTTTAGCGCAGCCGCTGTGTCGCCGTTGTTGCGAACGATTTTGCCCGGCTGCCGCGCGGTGTCCTCGAGCGCCTTGCGATAAGCCTGACTGTCATACGATGCATTCGGCCCAAGGTCCCAGTCGAGCCTCAATTTCCGCCGCCCTTGCATCGCAGACCAGGTGCTGGTTGCCACCACCGCGATGCCGCCCAGCGGCTGGAAACCGGCGGGCAACGGCGCAGCGGGAATGCGGACCACATGCAGCACGCCGGGCACTTTCATCGTTTCGGTCGAATCGACGCTCTTGAGCGTCGCGCCATAGACCGCCGAATGTTCGATCGACGCGTACGTCATTCGGGGCAACACGACATCGATACCGTACGTCGCCCGGCCGTGGACGATGTCGTCGAGATCGACGATCGGCAGCGACTTGCCGATATAGCGCCATGTACCCTCGTCTTTCAGATGCAGCGTGTCACGGCTTGGCACCGGCTGACGCGCCGCCGCCGTTGCGAGCGCGCCGTAGGCGACGCGCCGCCCGCTCGCCGCATGCACGACATGACCCGGCTCGGTGTGACAGGTCGCTGGCGCCACGCGCCATTGCACGGCGGCCGCCGCCACGAGCATCTGCCGGGCCGTGCCCCCTGCTTCGCGCAATGGCTGGAAGAACTGGCGGATGCTGCGCGAGCCATCGGTATTCTGGTCGCCATACTTCGCATCGCCTTGCGCCTGCACGACCTTGACGGCGTTCCAGTCGGCGTCGAGCTCGTCGGCAAGAATCATCGCGAGACTGGTGCGGATACCGGTCCCCATCTCCGAACGATGCACGACCAGAATGATCTCGCCGGACGGCGCGACCGAGACATACACGTTCGGTGCGAAAGCCCCTTTCGCGCCATTCGCGGATGACAGCACGCTCGCCGCGAGCGCGGTGCCCGCGCCGCCGATTTGCAAGCCCAGCACAACCCCACCCGCCAAGGTCCCTTTCAACACCCCGCGCCGGCTCAGATTGACGATTTCGCCCATCACGCCTCCGACGCTGCCGCCTTGATGGCGGCCTTGATGCGTTGATAGGTGCCACAGCGGCAAACATTGCCGGACATCGCTTCGACGATCTGCTCGTCACTCGGCTTCGGCGTCTGCTTGAGCAACGACGCGGCCTGCATGATCTGTCCCGGCTGGCAGTAACCGCACTGCGGCACATTGGCGGCCTTCCACGCGCGCTGCACCGGGTGATCGCCGCCTTTGCCGAGTCCCTCGATGGTCGTTACGGGCTTGCCCTGAACATCCGCCAGTGCGGTCACACACGAACGCACAGCGACACCGTCCAGATGGACCGTGCATGCGCCGCACGCACCGACCCCGCAACCGAACTTGGTCCCGTGCAGCCCGAGCAGATCACGGACTGCCCACAGCAGCGGCATATTCGCATCCGCATCGACGTTGTGATGCACGCCGTTCACAATGAGTTCCATCAACTGATTCCTCGTAGTCGACGCGAACGGCCCAACGTCGTCATGCGCCGTATCGCTTTACCCGCACAAGCCGATCAGGCTCTCGCCTGATAGGCGTTGCACCATCCCGCGCCGCTCACCTGCTTCGCACCGAACAGCGCGCAAAGCGCGCTCGTGTCGGCTGGCTTGCCCTGATAAAACTGGCAATTCGAGCAGTGCTGGTTGGCGCTGAAGCGCGGATATTCCGCGTGATCGACACGCGATGCGTCGGTCCGGTAGCCGAGCGCCTGCGCGGCCGGATCGCCTTCCTGAAGCTGCGTGGGCGCGGCCCACGCAGTGCCGCCGGTCATTGCCAGCGCCGCGGCGCCAACGGTATGCACAATGAAGTTTCGTCGATTGGTTCGCATGTTCAATACACTCCTTTCACGACACCAGAACACGTTGCGGCGGTGCCATAAACTCCGGACCTACCGGGTCCTTGACGAATTGCGAGACGATCGCGTCGATTTGCGCAAAGGCCTCGTCGTCGAGTCGCCAGCCGAACGCGGCTTCGAGTCCGTCCAGTTGCGACGGACGGCGCGCACCCCACAGCGCGATCGTCGGGCCGCGGTCCAGCACCCAGCGCACGGCAAGCGCAAGCACCGACTTGTCGAAGTTATCGCGCGCGAAGACGTTCAGTGCTTTCACAGCGTCGACATACTGCTGACGACGCGGCGCACGGAACTTCGGGTCATGTTGACGCAGATCGTCGCCCTCGAAACGCGTTTCGGCGCCGATGCGCCCTGCCAGCAATCCGCGGCACAGTGCGCCATAGGCGAGTGCAACCAGCCCATGCTGTTTCACATAAGGCAGCACGTCGCGGTCGATGTCGCGTTCAAACAGGTTATAAGGCGGCTGGGTGGCGGACAGCGGCGCCACGCGACGGAACGCGTCCATTTGCGCCGCAGAGAAATTGCTGACGCCAAGCGCGCGAACCGTTGCCTTCCTTGCGCAGGTCGTCCAGCACCGCGGCGGTCTCTTCGATTGGCACGAGCGGATCGGGCCAGTGAACCTGGTACAGATCGATGTAATCTGTCCGCAAGCGCCGAAGTGTATCCTCTACTTCATGACGAATACGCTCCGGCGAAGCATTGCGAAATACCTTGCCATCCTGCCATTCGAGAGCGACTTTCGTCGCGATGACTGCCTTATGGCGATATCCATCGGCCAGCGCTTTGCCGACGATTTCCTCCGACGCGCCGAAGCCGTACGCCGGCGCCGTGTCGATAAGGTTCACGCCGCTGTCGAGCGCCCGGCGGATCACCGCAATCGAGTCCTTCTCATCAGTGCCGCCCCACATCCATCCGCCGATCGCCCACGTGCCCAGGCCGATACGCGATACAGGCGTCGATAAACCCTCAACTTCAATTGTTTCAATAGTCATGCGATGCTCTCTGGTTAAAGCGCCGCATCCATGTCGAATACGGTCCGAGAAAATGCGACGTGCCAAAAGGACGGGCAAGCGAGTCGATTATTTCAGCCGCATCCGGCGATCACAAGAAGGCACCTGAAGGTTCCATACTTTCCCCATGGAAACAAATTGCTACGACGGCCCTCACGCCGCCGAGAACCCGCAGAAGAAAACCGATGACCTCGCGCGCAACGTCATCGAGCAGATCGCCGACAAGTGGACGATCCTCGTGATCGATGCGCTGGGCACCCATGGCGAGATGCGTTTCTCGCGGCTACGCGACGAGGTGGGGGGCGTCAGTCAGAAGATGCTCACGAAGACCTTGCGGCAACTCGAACGCGACGGTCTCGTCACGCGCTATGTGCATCCCGTGATACCGCCTCGTGTCGACTATCAGTTGACGCCGCTAGGACGCAGTCTGCTCGACAAGATCTGTGGGATCTGGGACTGGGTGGAAGCGCATATGACGGAAATGGAATCGGCGCGACGGCAATTCGATCTCGGCGAAAAGCGTACCGATCGCGCGCCTTCGAACCGTGACGCGGAGTCCGGCTCACAAACGCGCCTGGAATAGCCGAACGCGTTCGCAGCGCGCTTGCCATGGGTGGTCGAGTCGCCGGTGTCTTCCTGAACCGTCTCAAGACACGCGAGGCCGGCCACGATCGATAGCGGCTGTTGCTCGGATTGAAGGCCACCATGAGCGAGGCCGAACTGCATCTCCTGCGTGCCCGGCTGGACGGGATATTCGCAACAAGGCCGCCCGTGGCGAATTGCGCCGCGGCCTGCCCACCGGGATGGGTGTGGGGCGAAGCCGACGGCGAGGTCAGGCTGCACCCCGACGAAGCCGTCGTCGGAGCATTGCGCACCGTGTTCGCACGTTTTGGTGAGGGTTCTGTCGCAGTAAGGCCTTCCACCCGTCTGATTTAAGTGAAGGCATGCACCAATGCGACGCTCGAGCTAGCGACGAAGTCTTTCGGACATCGATGAATTCATCGACCCCACGCGATGAGCCAAGGAATAGCAGACGCGAGAGAGGCCGCCCCCGACACTGTTAGCAGTCCAAGCACGATTTTCCGGAACGCGACTTCACTCATGCCAATGTAAAGCCGTGCGCCGATTACGGATGGGACGACCATTGCCGGCGCCACTACGGCAAACATTGGAAGGTCCGTTGCCGTAATCGTTCCGCTGAAAGCGTACGTGACCATGGTTACCGAAAGTATCGTGAGATTGAAGTTTTGAACGAGCCCGCGCTGATGATCTTTATCGAATCCACGAAGTACGCACCACAGGTTCGGAAATACACCTGCAAATCCCCCGAGGCCGCTCATGACGCCACCCAACAGGCCAACCACGCCGTCGGCCATGGGACCGCCGCGTGAGATTCGCGGCAATCTGGTGGCGAAAAACATGATTGGGCACCATAGCACCAGTAGGGCGCCAAGGAAGGCCTTGAACCGGTTGACGTCCAACACCGGAAGGAGCGCAGCGCCGACCGGAATCCCAATCAAGCCGCCCAGTATGAACGGCAAAAGATCCCGCCAGCAGATCCTTCGACGCACGGTGATAACCGACATGATCTGGCCGGTCAAGGCTCCAAAAATCGCTAGCGGGGCTGCGAGCTGTGGGTCGAGGCTCCATACCCATACGGACATTGCGACAAGGCCAAAAGCAAAGCCAGAGAGCCCCTGAACAAAGCCGCCCGCTGCAGCGCCTACCGCTACGACAATAACGGAGCTTACTGACATGGTAGCGGCCTTCTTCCTGGCTACGAACTGCGATTGATAGATTGCAACCAATGCACGGCATGCGGACCGACGATCAACCCCGTCGATTCAACCTATCCCGCTCTACGACCGAAGCAACCCGCGGATCGCGGCCGACAACCCCGCATCAGGCTTTTCAGGTGGCTTGGCAAAGCTGCCGATTTTCGGGCTGACCGGGCGCAAGCGGCAAAGCGTCTCTGCCTGGCAAACCGCGCTGGATACGCCATCGATGACAGGTACCGGAAGCCTGTCCGCGACCGTTCGCGCGAGACCCGCGAGCGGCGCACCGGCAAGGATTAGCACGTCAGCCCCGTCTTCCTGAACGGCCTGATCGCACAGATCCAGCAACATGGACGCATGGTCATCCTGGACCGTTGAGGCGTTGCGCAGTGGACGATCGAGATGGCGAATACCTGCCAGTCTGCTCAGCATGCCGTATCGATCGACGGACTCGCGATACCAGGCGGTGATGCGCCGCGAGATGGCGATGATGCCGATGCGCTGGCCCATTTGCGCAGCCGTCATCAGCGCAGCCTCGGTCATGCCGACCACCGGCACGTCGAGCACTTCGCGCAGTTCGAGGAGACCCGGATCGCCGAACGCCGCGATCATCACTGCGTCGTGTTGTCCAATGCGCTCACCTGCGATGGTTGCTGCCGCGTGAGCACCGAGCAGCGCTTCAAACCGCGTTTCGATATAGGCGACCCCACTCGCCGCCGTTGCCATTTCAATTTGCGTCTCGCTGGCGGCAACATGCCGCGCTTCGGCCTCGATCAAGTCGGTCACGCCGATAGATATATTCGGGTTGATGATCAACAGTTTCATGTTCACTCTCGAAGGATGACTGTCCAGGCGCAGCCACGAGGCGGCGACTAGCCGAAGATCGCGGAAAGATCGACTTCCGTGTCTTCCGGCAGAGAGAGATCAAGAGTTGCCTCGATATGATCGAGATGCGTGATCGCTGCTGCTACCGCCGCAGTCAGATCGCCCCTCTGCATCAGTTCGACGATTTCCGTGTGTTCGTGATTCGGACACGCGGGCACGTTCGGGGAATCGAACAGCAGGATGATCAGACACGTCAGTGACGCGAGTTCCCGCATCAATTTGGTCAGCGGCGGGCTGCCGACCATCTCGGCGATCAGGAGATGAAATTCGCCAGACAGGCGAATGACGGCGTGCTTGTCGCCCTTGTCGCGAGCCGCCCTCTCCTTCGCAATATGCGCGTGCAGCCGGCGGAAATCGTCCTTGTCCGCGCGCTCGACCAATGTGCGAATCAGCGCTGGCTCCAGAATGCGGCGAGCCTGGAAGATATGACGTGCGTCATGCACCGATGGACTGGCGATATAAGCGCCGCGATTCGGAATAGTCGTCACGATGCCTTCGTGCGTCAGCCGGGCAAGCACCTTACGAATTTGCGTGCGGTTCACCTTGAATACGCCTGCCAGCTTCTCTTCCACCAGCTTCGTACCCGGGACGAGCCGGTGCTCCATCACGGCCGTCAGGATGCGCCTGTAAATGGCATCGAGCTTGTCGTCATCGACGCCCAGTATCTGTTCGGTGCTGCGCGCCTTGCGCGAGCGTGGCTCTTTCTCGGTCAACACTTCGGGCACCCTCGTCAAGCATGTTTGTGTCGATGCAATTGTAGATTGTTACAAAACAAATTGGAATTGTTCAACTGTGCACTGCCATTGTTCAGCAGCACCATGTGCGCGCTTAACAATACTCGGCCGCACCTGAAGAGTGCCGCCGACGCGTCAACGCTTGACTTCCGCCAAGGCGGCCACGCGAGGATCACGAACTGGCAGATACTGCGCCGGTCGCGGCTCACCCGCAATTCAGACCGCCGAGACGACTAAACCAGACGAAGATTGGCACATGAGTTGCTTTGTCTGTCACAACGACAATCTATTTTGTGACAAAAAAGGAATCTCCTGATGCAGCTTGCCCGTCTGTCTTTCTCTACGCTGAGGCGTGCCGCCCGGGCGCTCGTCGCACCCGTCATGATGGCCGTCGCGCTCGCCCCGACCGCCGGCCATGCGACGGACGCCGATCCGGTACAGCTTGGATACGCGAAGTGCGCGCATTGCACGCCACTGTCGCTGACTCCCCAGTACGCAACTGGCGTGAAATTAACCGCGGTGCCGTTCAACACGGGCAACGACGTGCTTACCGCGCTACTGTCGAAGAGCATCGACATCGCGCAGGTCACCTACCTCCATTACGTGACCGCACTCGACAAGGGGTTCAAGGTCGTGGCTGTCTCCGGCCAGATCAACGGCGGATCGCGCATTCTGGTAGCGAACAGCCTTCCGGTTCAGCCGGGCGACTGGGACGGCCTTAAAAAGCTCATCATGGAATACAAGAAGGAAGGCAAGCCTTTCCGCGTCGCCGCCTCCCGCGGCAATGCGCAGGATATCCATATGCGTGGCGCGTTTCTAACGCACGGCATCGATATCAACAAGGACGTTCAGTTCATCAACATTCCGAATCCGTCCGATCACGCTTCAGCGCTCCGCCGTGGTGAGGTCGAACTGATCACGTCGGTCGAGCCGTTCGCGACGCAGATCAGTGCCGTGAAAGCCGGCAAGTTCTTCGCCTTTCCGTACGACCAGGCTGCGGGCAAGCTGACCAACCTGATCGTCACGCGCCCGGACGTGATCGAGACCAACCCCCAGGGTGTGCTCGAAACAGTCCGTGCCATCGTCAAGGTCGATGAACTGATGGCGGGTAACAAGCCGCTTTTTATCGACACGATCCAGAAAGTGACCGGTCTCGACAAGGAGATCGCGACGGGTGCGGTACAGAACCTTGATCCGGACTACAAGATGTATCGCACCTCGGCAGTGGCCATTGCCAAAATGATGCACGACCTGAGGTACGTGAACTCGGACGTGAGCGACGCGGTCCAGAAGAACCTCGACTACAGCTTCCTGGAGAAGGTGACCGGCAAGCCCAAGGCTCAACTCGGCTATTAATTCGGATCGCGTGATGACATCGATAACTTCATCGCGTTTCTACCGGCACATCGAGCGGGGCATTGTCCCGGTACTGCTGATCGCCGGCTGGGAAGCGTTCTCACGCTCAGGCATCCTACCGGCGGCGCTGCTGCCCGCGCCTTCGCAGGTGCTGATCGCCTGGGCTGACTGGATCTTTTCGACCGATGGCAACACTCAGACCTATTCGGGCCACTGGATCTTCGACATTGCGGCGAGCGCCGGCCGCGTGTTCGCGGGGTTTGGAATCGCCACGGTAATGGGTGTCGCAATTGGCATGGCGATCGGGTGGTCGCGATCGGTCGAGTCGCTCGTCGAGCCGACATTGCAGACGCTGCGCCCGGTTCCGCCTGTTTCATGGATTCCGCTCGCGATCATCTGGTTCGGCATCGCCAACAAACCGGCGATCTTCCTGGTGTTCATGGGCTCGTTCTTCCCCGTACTGCTGTCGACGATCCATGGCGTCAAAACGTGCGACCGTAACCTGCTGAGAGCGGGCGCGATGACGGGCGGCACGGGCTCCATGCTGCTGCGTCACATCGTCTTCCCGGCGGCACTTCCCAGCATCTTCTCCGGTCTGCGCATCGCCATTGGCTCCGCGTGGATGCTGACGGTGACCGCTGAGATGGTCGCGGTCAAAAGCGGCGTCGGCTATGTACTCTGGGACGCCTACTACTTCCTTCGATACGACGTCGTCATCGCGTCGATGGTCAGCATCGGCCTGCTGGGCTTCCTGAGCGACTACGTGATCAAGGCAATCTCCGCGCGCGTCCTGCGCTGGCAACGGGGTTCCACACTGCAGGCACGGGAGCGCTGAAAACATGGCACTTATCACAATCGATCGCGTCTCGCGCACCTTCGAAGACACAAAACGCAAGCAGACCGTTACCGCGCTCGATAACGTCAGCCTGAGCGTCGAGCGCAACGAATTGCTGTGTCTGCTCGGCCCAAGTGGCTGCGGCAAGTCGACGTTGCTCAACATGATTGCGGGCTTCGACAAGCCTACTGCGGGCACCGTCAGCGTAGGCGGTTCGGTCGTCGAGGAGCCCGGCGCCGACCGTGGCGTCGTCTTTCAGCAAGCCAACCTGATGCCATGGCTACCCGTGTGGGAAAACGTCGCCTTCCATCTGAAGATGCGTAACGTGGGGAAGTCCGAGCGACGCGAGCGTGCACAGCGATACATTGAAATGGTGGGGCTGAAAGGCTTCGAAAACCATTTCCCGAGCGAGTTGTCGGGAGGTATGAACCAGCGGGTCGGCATCGCGCGTGCGCTCCTGATGAATCCGGAAGTGATTCTGATGGACGAGCCATTCGGCGCGCTCGACGAGCAGACCAAGATGGATATGCATGCCGAACTGATCCGGATCTGGCGCGAGAGCCGCAGCACGATTGTTTTTGTGACGCACGGAATCGACGAATCGCTTGCACTCGGCACGCATGTCGCAGTGATGTCGGCGCGGCCGGGACGCATCCGCGAACTGCTGCCCATCGAGCTGGAACGGCCTCGCGATCCGACCAGCGCGACATTCAACGACTACAAGCGCCACATCCTGTCCTTGCTGCGTCCCGAAACCGTGGCGGAGCTGGTTTGATGACAACCTTTGTCACAGGAAGCAGCGGCTTTGTCGGACTGGCGCTGACCGAGCGGTTGCTGGCCGAGGGCGAAACGGTCATCGGCTTTGATTGCAGCGCGCCGCGCGATGCCGCGTTGCGCGCGTTCGCCGCCCTGCCCGGCCGCTTTGTTGCCCTGACCGGCGATACCCGCGACATCCGTGCGCTGACAGATGCGATGCGTACGCACGGGCCATCGCGTCTGGTCACGCTGGCAGCGATCACTGCGGATGCCGCCCGCGAGCGCGCCATGCCGCAGACCATCTTTGACGTCAACGTCGGCGGCGCACTTGCCGCGCTCGCTGCGGCAGCGGCAGTGGGCGTCGAAAGGATGGTGCATGGCAGCTCCGGCTCAGTCTACGGTGCCAGCGGCCGGCAGAACACGCATCAGCTTAGCGAAGATCTGACGCCGCTGTTACCCGAGGCGCTTTACGGCATCTCTAAGCGAACCGCTGAAGAAGCCGTGCTGCGGCTTGCACGGCTGCATGGGCTCTCGCTGACCATTGGCCGTATCGGCACATGCTTTGGACCCTGGGAAGCCGACTCGGGCGTGCGCGACACGCTTAGCGCACCGCTCCAGGTACTGGAACGGGCACGCAGAGGCGAGACGGTCGTGCTGCCGCGCACTCATCGCCGCGACTGGCTGTACGTGCGCGATGCGGCGGCAGCGCTGGCTGCATTGCTCGCGCAGTCAGCGCTTGCGCACGTCGCATACAACGTGGCAGCAGGTTTCGAATGGAGCGTTGCCGACTGGTGCGACCGGCTTGCAGCAAGGTATTCCGGCTTCGATTGGCGGATCGCCCGCGAAGGCGACGTGCCCAACATCGATTACTACGCGGACTACGATCGCGCGTCGATGGATATTACCCGCCTTCTAAACGACACCCCATTCGTCCCGCAATACGACCTCGCTGCCGCGGAAGCGGACTTCGATCGATGGATAAAACGCTGATTCCATGAACGCCAAACCGCATTTGACTGCAAGCCTGAGCATGGAAGGCAAGGTCTGTATCGTGACGGGCGCCGCGTCCGGCATCGGACGCGCCATCGCGCGTCAGCTCGCCGCGAACGGTGCGGTTGTCGTGATTGCGGACATAACGACCGACGTCATCGAAGGCGGTGAGCCGACTGCGACATTGATTGTTCGCGACGGCGGCATAGCACACTTTATTTTTACCGACGTGAGCGACACGGCCCAGGTCGATGCACTCGTTGCGCAGACAGTCGCGCGTTTTGGCCGGCTGGACGTGCTGGTGAACAATGCCTGCATCCGGCATGCGCGCCCCCTGCTCGACATGGAAGAGGCCGACTGGCAGCGCGTGCTCGACGTGAATCTGACTGGCGTCTTTCGCTGCAGCCGCGCCGCCGTGCGGCAGATGACCGGCCAGCCGCCGGTAGATGAAGTGCGCGGTCGCATCGTTAATCTGTCGTCGCAACACGGCATGATCGCGGCGCCGGGGGATCTCGCTTACGGCACCGCGAAAGCCGCGATCGACTACATGACGCGGCAGATCGCAACCGACTACGCACCCCACGGCATTGTCTGCAATGCCGTCGCACCCGGCAAGATTCAAACCGGTGCTAGCGGCCGCGCAATGGATCCCGTGGTGCTCGATCGCGCGACCCGGCGAACGCCGTGGCCGCGCCTCGGTCACCCGGACGACATTGCGCGCGCCGTTCTTTTCCTGGCAAGCGATCTCTCCACGTTCACGACCGGCACCACGCTGATGGTCGACGGTGGCTGGATGGCCGCATGAGCGCACACGACGATCTGCACGCTCCACTCGATCTGCTGATCACCGATGCCACGCTGCTGCTCGCAAATGGCCAGGCGCAGCGGGCGTCGCTCGGTATTCGAGGCGCACAGATCGCGTATATCGGAAGAGCGGCCGGCGCGGCGCCGCCCGCCGCTCGGCGCGTAGTGCCGCTTCCGGGACGCGTCATCACGCCCGGATTCATCAATACGCACTACCATGCGGGGCTGAACTTCGTGCGCGGCGTCGCGGCGGACTGCGGGTTTGCGCCGTCGTACACGCCCGGCTTACCGCAGGCGTCCTGGCTCACGCCCGACGAAGCGTGCGTGCTGTCGCGGTTCGGCGCGCTCGAAGCGTTGCAAGCGGGATGTACAACGCTCGTCGATAGTTTCGTGCATGCCGAGGCCACGGTCGAAGGCATCGCCCAGACAGGCGTGCGCGTCTTCGCGAGCCAGCGTCTGGCCGACGTCGATTTCACGTCGTTATTGGCGGGCGAGCGGCGGTTTGAACGCGCCCGTGGCGAGCGTCAGCTCGAACGCGCCGAAGCGTTCGTTGCACGATGGGCGGGCTGCGCCAACGGACGAATCCAGACCCACCTGACTGCTCACGCGCCCGATACCTGTTCGATCGACATGCTGAAGGATGTCGATGCGCTAGCCCGCCGCCTGAATCTGCAGGTCAGCACGCACCTCGCGCAAAGCGCAGAAGAAGTGGCGTGGGTTCGAGCGCAGTATGACCGCTCGCCGGTCGAACTGCTCGATGAACTCGGACTGCTCAATGAGCGCCTGCTGGCCGCCCACTGCATACACGTCAATGACACGGACATCGCACTGCTTGGCAAGAGCGGCGCACACATCGTCCATATTCCACTGGGCAACGCGATATCTGGACGCCTTGCGCCGACGCGCCGCCTGATGGAAGCAGGCGCGTCCCTGTGCCTCGCCACCGACACCATGCATGGCGACATGATCGAAGCCATGCGCTGGGCGCTCGCTATGGGCCGCCTTCAGGGAGGCGGCGTGGACAGTGACTGGCAACCTCACGATGTCTTCTCGATCGCTACGCGTCACGGTGCGTTGGCGCTCGGCTGGGGCGATCGCCTCGGCGAGATCGCGCTCGGCCGTCTCGCTGATCTGGTCATTCTCGATTTTCGCCGCTCACATCTCACCCCGTGCGTCGATGCGCTCGGCAATCTCGTTCACAACGCGAGCGGTGCCGACGTCGAAAGCGTCATCGTCAATGGCGAGTTCGCCGTCAGCGACGGGCACGCTCTGTTTGTCGATGAAGACGCCGTTCGCGCGGAAGCCCAAGGCGTCTGCGAGGCCGTCTGGCGACGCTGCGACACCCCACGGCGTCCCTATCCACCTGCTTCAGGTATCCACTCATGAGTCAACGCATCCGGCTGGGTATTCTCACGCCCTCTTCCAATACTTCGCTTGAACCGCTTACGCAGGCAGTTGTGGCCGCCCTTCCCGGCGTCAGCGTTCATTTCGCCCGCTTTCCGGTTACGCAGATCGCACTTAGCCCCGACGCGCTCGCCCAGTTCCAGCGCGACCATATCCTCGATGCCGCACGGCTGCTCGCCGACGCGCATGTCGACATGATCGGCTGGAGCGGCACGTCTGCAGGCTGGCTTGGCTTCGACCAGGACGAAGCACTGTGCGAGGCAATCACCGAGGCCACCGGCGTGCCGGCGAGCACCTCGGTCCTCGCGCTAAACCGCGCGCTCGGTGCCCTCAAGATCCGCCGGCTCGGGCTCGTGTCGCCGTACCTCGCCGACGTTCAGCAGAAGATCATCGCGAACTACGCGGCACGCGGCATCGATGCGTCGTGCGAAAGCCATCTCGGCATTCAGGACAATTTCGCCTTCGCTCTGGTGGACGAACCGACGTTGGACCGCCAGGTGGCCGACGTGGTCGCTGCCGGCGCAGAAGCCGTAACGACTTTCTGTACCAATCTGTATGCCGCGCACCGTGTCGTTCATTGGGAACAGCAGCACGGCGTGCCGGTGCTCGACACTGTGACGACCGTCGTTTGGGACATGCTTCGCCGCCTTAACGTGGACACTCGCCGCATCGACGGCTGGGGCCGACTTTTTCGGGAAATCTGATATGCCTGCCTTCGATACTGTCATTCGCAACGCACGCGTGGTCACGGCCGCGGACATCTTCAGCAGCGACATTGGCATCCGCGATGGCCGGATCGTCGCCCTCGGACTCAGCCTGGACAGCGGCGAGCGTGAAATCGACGCCGCCGGCCGTCACGTGACACCGGGCGGCGTCGATAGCCACGTGCACTTCGACCAGCCAACCGGGGACGGCTCCATCATGGCCGATGACTTCCTGTCCGGCACGACATCCGCAGCGTGCGGGGGCACGACCACGGTGATTCCGTTTGCCTGTCAGCAGAAGGGACACACGTTGCGCGAAGCGATCGACGATTACCACCACTGCGCCGGCGCGAAAGCCGTGATCGATTACTCCTTCCACATGATCATTACGGACCCGACGCCTCACATCCTCAAGGAGGAACTGCCCGCGCTGATCGCCGAAGGCTATACCTCCTTCAAGATCTACATGACGTACGACGCGCTCAAGCTGAGCGACCGGCAAATGCTCGATACGCTGTCGGTGGCGCGCAATGAGGGTGCGATGGTGATGATCCACGCGGAAAACGCCGACTGCATTGCCTGGCTGACGGAGCGCCTGCTCGAAGCGGGTCATACCGCGCCACGCTATCACGCGACGTCGCGACCGATGCTCGTCGAGCGCGAAGCCACCCATCGCGCAATCGCCTTCGCCGAACTGGTCGACGTGCCGATTT
The DNA here is from genome assembly GCF_050435345.1 of Paraburkholderia sp. 32. NCBI lineage: Bacteria > Pseudomonadati > Pseudomonadota > Betaproteobacteria > Burkholderiales > Burkholderiaceae > Paraburkholderia > Paraburkholderia sp. 32. The sequence continues at coordinate 2,228,516 of NZ_JBNDKD010000001.1, read as the reverse complement.
TGATCGTGCACGTGTCGGGCCGGGAGGCCGTCGAGCAGATTCGCTGGGCTCAAAGCCACGGTCTGAAGGTCTACGGCGAAACGTGTCCGCAATATCTATTTCTCACCGCCGACTCGCTTGGCTGCGACGACAGTTTCGAAGGCGCCAAGTGCATCTGCAGTCCGCCACCGCGTGACAAGGCGAACCAGCAGGTGATTTGGGACGGCCTCGAAAACGGTTCGTTTGAAGTCTTCTCGTCCGACCACGCGCCGTTTCGCTACGACGGCCCAGATGGCAAGAAAGCGCACGGCGAGAACGTTTCGTTCGATCAAGTCGCCAACGGTATTCCCGGTGTCGAGACGCGCATGGCTTTGCTGTGGTCCGAAGGCGTGCGTCAAGGCCGCATCACGCCGCAAAGCTTTGTCGCGCTGACGTCGACGAATGCAGCAAAACTGTATGGGCTGTATCCGCGCAAGGGGAGTATCGCGATCGGCGCCGACGCCGACCTCGTCATCTGGGACGAAGGGCTTGAATTCGAGATCAAGAATGAAAACCTTCATCATAACGTCGATTACACCCCATACGAAGGCATCCAACTGAGCGCGTGGCCCGCCCTCACGATGGCGCGCGGAGAGGTAGTATGGGACGGGCAGAAGCCTTGCGGGGAATCGGGACGAGGCCAGTTCCTGCCTTGCGCGCGACCCGATCCGGCGAAGCCCCGGCGGCGCAAGACGCTGTTGCCGCTTTGATTATCCGCCTCGAAGTCCGGGGGCTCGCGCGGCCCTGCCTCGCGTGTCTAGCACTTCAAGCCATGCGCTCTCAATTGTCCACATCGCGCATTTTCGCGCCAGCGCGGGCGATAGGCGCGTGCAGTTGTCGCCGGTCAGGCCAGTGTCTCCGTCCCTGAGAAGGGACGGATTGAACCGCTGACGAGCCGCCGCCTGCACGTATGGGTTGTTGCATTAAAAGGCCAGACTTAGAACCCTTAACAAAATGAACGAAGGGGCTGTTAAGGAAGGTCTGCATAACCCCTCTTTCGGAGCGCTGACGTTTTAGTGTCAGCACGAAGAATACGGGCTTTGTCGCATTAACGCGGGGGAGGTAAACTTCGAGGCTGATGAAAACGCTTCGTTCGCACAATGAAGAAGACACTGACACCACGAACTATGCATGCTCCGGCCGTCGCCAAGGTTCTGAAGCGGCTGCACTATCCCCTTGAAGTGATGCTGTTGTGCGTGCGGTGGTACGTGGCCTACTCGCTGAGTCTTCGGAACCCTGCGGAAAATGCTGGCTGAGCGCGACATTGAGGTCGACCATTCGACGGTACATCGCTGGGTCATCAAGCTGGTGCCGCTGTTTGAAAGACGTTTCGCAAGTACAAGCGTCCGGTCGGCAAGAGCTGGCGGGTTGATGAAACCTATATCAAGGTCAAGGGCTCGTGGAAATATCTTTACCGCGCAGTGGATAAGGCGGGCAATACCATTGACTTTCTGTTCAGAGCAAGGCGGGATAAGCCTGCTGCGCGGCGTTTCTTCAAAAAGGCAATCGGTCAGAACGGTTCGCACGAGACGGTGACCATCGACAAAAGCGGCCCCGCGCTTAGCGCGGTGAATGCCGAGCGCGAGATGCCCGTCAAGGTTCTTCAGATCAAGTATTTGAACAACATCGTGGAGGTGCGACACGAAGTCGCTTACAGAAGTTGTTCACCCTTCTCGCCGTATAGAAGGAGTGAACCACCGGTGTCACCCGGTGAATCTAGGAGCCTGAATCAAGAGCGGCTCTGACAACGTAACGAAACGCTGCAAGGCGTGGGGTATCAATCGCGAGAGGCGTACCCTTCTGGCAGCCATAAGCCGGATGAGTGCCAGATAGTCGGTATGGTGAAAACATTTGAATCTGCAATAGGGTCGTTATGTTGAACGAGCGGAAATGGCTATCGCGCTCGAACCAAAACGGTACCGGAGGTGGGAACAGCGTCTTTCTATTACGCTTTCGTGATCCATATACCTCCCGGCCCAGAGCCGGCACCTAACCCGACGTACTTCCATAAGCGGAACGTGGGAACCCCGTATCGCTCCCTTCGGGGACAGCAGGCTGCGAGGTCTGCTCATGGCGGTGCGGGCACAGGATCGGGGAAAAAGCGAATGCCCGGCTGTAATGGACGGGATACGGGTTGCAACATCACCCGACGCGAAAGCGGGCAGACTTCCTCGTGGTCTCTCTTCACCAGAGAGCTTGCAGAACCATCTATACGGAAGGAAAGCAAATGAGTGCAGCAACACGGGCGCGTGCACCTTCTGGCGTGGCGTGGGACGGCATCAATTGGGCCGATGTTCAACGTCAGGTAAGAAGGCTGCAGTCGCGTATGGTGAAGGCTGTGCAGGCCGGTCGCCATAACAGGGTGAAAGCCCTGCAATGGCTGCTGACCCACTCGTTTAGCGGCCGTGCATTAGCCGTGAAACGGGTGACTGAAAACAAAGGCAGGAACACCCCCGGTGTGGACAAGGTAACGTGGAACACACCGGCGGCAAAGGCCAACGCGATTGCGTCGTTGAAGAGGCGGGGTTATTCGCCCCTTCCGCTTCGGAGGGTTTTTATTCTGAAGAAAAACGGCAAGACGAGGCCGCTCGGCATCCCCGTGATGAAATGTCGCGCCATGCAGGCGTTACATCTGCTGGCGCTGGAACCTGTTGCGGAAACCACCGCCGATCTGAACTCTTACGGGTTCCGGCCGGAACGCTCAACTGCTGACGCGGGAGGACAATGCTTCATCTCTCTGGCGAAAAAGGCGAGTGCGGAGTGGGTGCTGGAGGCCGACATCCAGGGCTGTTTCGACAAAATTTCCCACGACTGGATGCTCGCCAATATCCCTACGGACAAGGTGATCCTAAAGAAGTGGCTCAAAGCGGGCTACGTGTATCAAAACGAACTCTTCCCCACTGACGCCGGCACCCCGCAAGGGGGAATCATCTCACCGGTGGCAGCCAACATGACGCTTGATGGCCTCGAAGCGATGCTCGCGGAGAGATTCCCGCGAGCCCGGCAGAGAGGACTGAAAGTGAACATGGTGCGTTACGCGGACGATTTCGTTATCACCGGCCATTCGAAAGAGTGGCTGGAACATGAGGTCAGGCCGGCAGTAGCTGAATTTCTGGCGGAACGCGGGCTGGTCTTATCGCCAGAAAAGACCAGGATAACGCATATCAAGGACGGGTTTGATTTCCTCGGATGGAACATTCGCAAGTACAACGGCAAGCTCTTGATGAAACCGTCGAAAGCGAACGTCAAAGCACATCTTGACAAAGTCCGTGAAATCATCAAGGCCAACAGGACGGCTAAACAGGCGAACCTGATAAGGCTGCTCAATCCTGTCTTACGAGGATGGGCGAATTACCACAGCCATGTAGTCGCCAAGAAAGCCTTCAATCGGGTTGATCACGAGGTCTGGTCAATGCTATGGCGATGGGCGGCAAGACGGCACCCTAAAAAAGGCGCCCGATGGATAAAAATCAAATACTTCAAGGCCAAGGGTCTCCGGGACTGGGTCTTTGCCGCCACAGAAAAAGAAGAGGATGGCACAACGAGAGAGGTCACCTTGCTGAAGGCATCGGACACGCCAATAAAACGGCATGTCAAGATCAAGGCGGGTGCCAATCCGCACGACCCGCAATGGGCGCGGTACTTCGAATCCCGATGGGGCCAGAAGATGCTGAACTCCGCGCGAGGTCGCCGCAAGATGTACCGTGTCTGGTCAAGGCAAGACGGCATATGTCCCCACTGTCAGCAGCCCCTCACAATGAACATCCGCTGGGATGTCATGCACATTGTGAAGCGAACTGACGGCGGGACGGATGCAGCAAGCAACCTCCAGGTGCACCATCCCAATTGCCGTAGAACTCCGCAATACGCCTGAAAAAGCAGTTGCACCACCGGGTATTGACAGATGCCTTTGTAGAGGCTTGAGCCGTATGCTCCTAAAGGCGCACGTACGGTTCTTAGGGGGCCGTACCGCAGCAATGCGGTACGGCTACCCGACCAGTACCATCGGGCCATCAAACGCCGAACCCGACCGATGCTCGGATTCAAGGATCTCAACTGTGCGCGTGTCATTCTGAGTAGCGTCGAATTAATGCACATGATCAAGAAAGGACAGCTGCAATGTTCTGGCAACAGCCCGCTGTCTGCCGCCTAGCAATTTTACTCGTTGGTTTCATAAGCTATCAGAACAGCCCGTTGGCAGGATTCATATGCGGCAACACCCAGCGTCTTACTCGCTAAAGCAGAGCAGTATTTGACCACTCTGATTTCAAAACGAAGTGATGCAACGACTGGTGCCGCGCGCTGACACGTTCAGGTTCGAGGTGGGCGGCCAGCGGCTCCACGCTTTTACGCCGCAACGGCAACATCAAGCCTTGGCAGTATCCCACCAGCCCAGCGTTGCGATCGCTGTGCCCGAGTGCCTCGCAAAGATGCTCCAGGTACTCATCGAACGACAATTTCCCGACCATCGCTTCCTCATGCCACGTCTGAAGGAGTTTCTGCAATGGCATGAATTTATCGACAGAGTAAAGTTAGTCCTTCACGGATCCGCAAGCGGCCTGGATATCGAAGGGTCAAGCGCCCAGTCGCTGTGCAGCGCATCGATAATCGCCTGCGTGATGCCGGGCCGGTCATATGACGCGCGCTGGATCATGCCGACCGTGCGCAACACCGGCGGATCCGAAATCGACAGCACGCGTAGTAACGGATCGTTTTGCCAGTTGCCGCGATGCAGAAGCGGCAGCACCGTGACGCCGACATTTTCGCGCACCAGCGCGACGATCGTCTCGATCGAGTTGAGTTCGAGGAATTCGTTGACCGTCACGCCGGCTGTCTGCAGTGCATGCTCGACGACGCGCCCGGTGCGCACCCGCCGGTCGAAGCGCAGAAAGGGGTGGCTGCGCAGGACCCTCTGCGGATCGTTGTCGCCGATTTCGCGGCTAACCACCAGCATCAGCGGCTCCGTGTATAGCGTCGTCCACTTCAGCGTGTCGGATAGCGTCGTGTCGGCATGCGCGACGATCGCCGCGATATCGACCTCACCCGCCTCCACCATCCGCGCCAGTTCGTCGGAGCGTGACGACAGCAGCCGCACGTCCAGTTGCGGATGCGCGGCCTTCAAATGCGCGACGACCAGCGACAGCGCGCCGATCACCGACACCATCGCGCCGATGGTCACCGGCCCGACCATCGAACCCGCCGGCGTCGCCTCGAGTTCGGCCAGCAGGTCGAAAATCTGCTCGACTTTCGGCCAGATCTCTTGTCCGTGGCGGCTCAGCGCAATCTGCCGACCGCTGCGGTCGAACAGCTGCCGGCCCAGCGCCTGTTCGAGCCCGCGCATCTGCAAGCTGACCGCCGCTTGGGTCAGCGCGACGCTCCCGGCCGCTGCCGCGAATGATCCGGTCCGCGCGACGGCTCGAAAGGTTCTTAACATGCGGAGGGTCGGCATCGCTCATGCTCAAGGAAAAGTTAAGTATCGGTAAGAAATATTAATATTTTCCATCGTGAAGCGCACCACATACTTTCCGCCAGCACAGCCTTTGAACAGGACTAGCAGCACGATATGGAGTTTCCCAGCATGACCGATGCCGCCCGCCGACCGGTTCTGGAGGTCCGCGGCTTTTCGTTGAAGTTCTCGCGCGCCGCCGAGGTGCCGAACCTCGTCCACGACGTGTCGTTCTCAGTCGGCACTGGCGAGACGCTATGCATCGTTGGTGAATCGGGCTGCGGCAAGAGCGTGACGTCGCTCGCACTGATGGGGCTGCTCGCGAGTCCGCCTGCGCAACGCGTCGCCGGCACCGCGCACTTCGAAGGCAAGGACCTGTTCTCACTGTCGGAGCGCGAACTGGCCGACATTCGTGGCAACCGGCTGTCGATGATCTTTCAGGAGCCGATGACGTCGCTGAACCCGGCGTTCACGGTCGGCGAGCAGATCGGCGAAAGCATCCGGCGGCATCGCGATATCGGGCGCGGGCAGGCGCGCGAGCAGGCGCTCGAGATGCTGCGGCTAGTGCGGATCCCGGCGCCGGAAACCCGGCTCGATGCGTACCCGCATCAGCTTTCCGGCGGCATGCGCCAACGCGTGATGATCGCGATGGCGCTCGCGAACCGCCCGCGCCTGTTGATCGCCGACGAGCCGACGACCGCGCTCGACGTGACGATCCAGGCGCAGGTGCTGGCGCTCGTGAAACATCTGCAAGCCGAGACCGGCACTGCGATGGTGTTGATCACGCACGACCTCGGCGTCGTCGCGGAAGTCGCCGACCACGTGGCGGTGATGTACGCGGGACGCATCGTCGAATACGGTACCGTCGCCGATCTGTTCGACGACCCGCAGCATCCTTACACGATCGGCCTGATGGGCGCAATTCCGTCGGTCGGCAAGCGCGAAGGCGCGCTCGCGACGATCCGCGGTTCAGTGCCGTCGCCCGAGTTGATGCCGCACGGCTGCCGCTTCGCGCCGCGCTGCCCGTTCGCCGAGCAACGCTGTATTGACGCCGCGCCGCCCGACAGGGTGATCGCCGGCGTGCATCGCGTCGCGTGCTGGCTCGCTCCGGTCGAACAGATCGCCGCGCCGCTATTGCGCAAGGAAATTGCATGACGACGCCCACTAAACCGACGCCGCACGCACACCCGGCCTCGAATTCGCCGACGCCGATCATCGAGGCGCGCTCACTGACAAAGCATTTTGGCGGTACGCGGCAGCTCTTCACGCGCACGCCAACCGTCTATGCACTCAACGACGTGTCGTTCGCGGTCCACCCCGGCGAGACGTTCGCGATCGTCGGCGAATCTGGCTGTGGCAAGTCCACGCTGGGCCGCTTGCTGCTCCGTTTGATCAACTCGACAGACGGCCGCGTCTTCTATCAAGGCAAGGACATCACGCATCAGCAAGGCGCGCCGCTGCGGCGGCTGCGCCGCGAAATGCAGATCATCTTTCAGGATCCGTTCGCGTCGCTGAATCCGGGCATGACCATCGGCCAGATCGTCGGCGAGCCGATCGCATTGCACGGGCTCGCGCGCAACAACGCCGAGCACCGCGAGCGCGTCGCCCAACTGCTGCGCACGGTCGGCCTGCAACCGGCCTACGCGGACCGTTACCCGCACGAATTCTCCGGCGGCCAGCGACAACGGATCGGCATCGCGCGCGCATTGGCCGGTGAGCCGAAGCTGATCGTCGGCGACGAGCCGGTGTCGGCGCTCGACGTCTCGGTGCAGGCGCAGGTGATCAATCTTCTCGAGACACTGAAACAGGACCTCGGCCTCACGCTGATCATGGTTGCGCATGACCTCGCGGTGATCCGCCATATGAGCGACCGCGTCGCCGTGATGTATCTCGGCGAGATCGTCGAACTGGCCGATGTCGATGCACTGTTCGACGCGCCGCTGCATCCGTACACGCAAGCACTGCTGCGCGCGATTCCGGCGAGTAGCCCGCACGAGCGGCGTGCGACGCCTTCGTTGTCCGGCGATCTGCCGAGTCCGACCGCGCCGCCTTCCGGTTGCCGTTTCCATACGCGCTGTCCGCATGCGAAGCCGTACTGCGCGCAAGCGCGGCCAACCAGCGAACGACTCGAGGACGGACGGCAGGTCGCGTGCCACTTCTGGCGCGAGATCCAGAACGCCGGCGGCGGCGCGCCGCTGGCCACGAGCGTCAGCCCGAAATTGATCGAGCGGCTCGCGATCTACCGCAACCGCCAAACGACGCTGGCCGCGGCCGGTGGCGACTGAGCCGGTGGTCGAGATGAAATTCCAGTGAAGAATCGAGCCGCGCGCCGCGCCGCTGCCCCTTCACCAAACCATTTTATGAATTGGAAACAAAGGGAACTCCTCATGCGAAGAATGTTGATTGCCGCAGCGCTCGCACTCACCGCCAGCGCCGCGATGGCCCAGACCGGTCAGACGATACGGATCGGCTTGCAGGACGACATCGGTTCGCTCGACCCCGCTCGCAGCGTGCAGCTCGTCGACCGGATCGTGTTTGCGTCGATGTGCAACGCGCTGGTTGATATCACGCCCGATCTGAAGATCGTCCCGATGCTGGCAACGTCGTGGACGACGAGCGCCGACGGCAAGACGCTGACGTTCAAGCTGCGTCAAGGGGTGAAGTTCCAGGACGACGAGCCGTTCAATGCGGCCGCCGTCAAGGCAAACCTCGACCGCGACCGCACGCTGCAGACGAGCAACCGCAAGAGCGAACTCGCGTCGGTCGATCACGTCGACGTGATCGACGACTACACGGTTGCAATCGTGTTGAAGCAGCCGGACGCCGCGCTGCTCGCGACGCTGACCGACCGCGCCGGCATGATGCTCGCGCCGAAGACGTTCGCCGATCCGGCCGGCGTTGCCGCGCATCCGGTGTGTTCGGGTCCGTACAAGTTCGTTCAGCGCGTGCAGAACGATCGCGTCGTGCTCGAGAAATTCCCTGGCTACTGGGACGCCGACAAATACCCGATCCAGCGCGTGATCTTCTTGCCGATTCCGGACAGCACCGTGCGCCTCGCCAATCTGCGTTCGGGTTCGCTCGACATGCTCGAGCGCCTCGCGCCGTCCGATGTGGCGTCGGTCAAGAGCGACACCAACTTCAAGTTCGCGCCGGTCAGCGGCTTCGGCTACTACTACGTTACGTTCAACATCGGTAACGGCAAGCGCAGCAACGCGGTGCTGAGGGACAAGCGCGTGCGGCAGGCATTCGAACTCGCGATCGACCGCGACGCGATCAACCAGGTGATCGGCGCGGGTATCTTCGCGCCGGCGAATCAGGCGGTGCCGAAGTCGAGCCCGTACTACAACGCGTCGCTCCCAATGCAGCATCGCGACATCGCGAAGGCGAAGGCGCTGCTGAAGGCGGCGGGCCACGAGCACGTCGACATCGAGTTCACTTACCCGAACAACACGGTGTCGAGCCAGATCGTGCAGATGATGCAGGCGATGGTCAGCGAAGCCGGCTTCAACCTGAAGCTGCGGCCGACCGACTATGCGACCGAACTCAATGCCGCGCACACCGGCGACTTCGAGGCGATGTATCTCGGCTGGTCGGGCCGTGTCGATCCGGACGGCAACCTGCATCAGTTCAACACGTGCGCCGGCAACCTCAATTACGCGCGTTACTGCAACCCCGGAGTCGACCAGTTGCTCGACGCCGCGCGCGTGAAACTGACCACCGCGGACCGCAAAACAGAGTACGACGCGGCGTCGAAGCTGCTCGCCGACGATGATCCGATCATCTATGTCTATAACCAGCCGTGGCCGTTCGAGCTGTCGAAGAAGGTGCAAGGCTTCACGCCCTATCCCGACGGCCTGATCCGCCTGCGCGGCGTCAGTATCAAGGGCTGACCGATCATGCTGCCGATCATTGCAAATCGCGTGCTGGTCGCCATTCCGACGCTGATTCTCGTGTCGATGCTGATCTTTGGCCTGCAAAAGCTGCTGCCTGGCGATCCGGTGACGGCCATGGCCGGCGAAGATCAGGATCCGCAGTTGATCGCGTCGCTGCGCGTCAAGTACCACCTCGACGAGCCGGTGCCGACGCAGTACGCGCTGTGGGTCCGTGACGTCGTGCATGGCGATCTCGGCGCGTCGCTGCGCACCGACGTGCCGGTGACGTCGCTGATCGCGCAGAAGCTGCCGGTCACACTACAGCTCGCGGCGATGGCGATGACCTTCGCGATCGGTATCGGTATTCCGGCGGGCGTCATCTCCGCCGCAAGCCGCGGCGGCGCGCTCGATTACGGCGCGAATATCTTCGCGCTATCCGGCATGTCGATTCCGAACTTCTGGCTCGGCATCATGCTGATCTTCATTGTGTCGGTGCGCTGGCATCTGTTGCCGTCGTCCGGCTACGTGTCGCCGACCGAAAACTTCTGGCTCAGCATCAAGACCATGCTGATGCCCGCTTTCGTGCTCGGCGCCTCGCTCGGCGCGCAATTGATGCGCCACACGCGCAGCGCGATGCTGAGCGTGCTGCGCACCGACTATATCCGGACCGCGCGTGCCAAAGGGCTGCTGCGCGGCACCGTCGTCATCAAGCACGCTTTTCGCAACGCGCTGGTTCCGATCGTCACCGTGCTCGCGCTGCTGTTCGGCGAACTGCTTGCGGGTGCGGTGCTGACCGAGCAGGTTTTCACGATCCCCGGCTTCGGCAAGCTCATCGTGGATGCCGTGTTCAATCGCGACTACGCGGTCGTGCAGGGTGTGGTGCTCGTCACCGCGCTGTGCTTCATCGTCGTGAACCTGTGCGCCGACGTGTTGTACGTCCTTCTCAATCCCCGACTGAGACGCAGCTGATGGCTACTCCCGCCACCCCCGTTCACGCATCGGCCGCTGCGTCGCAGACGACGGTACTGCCGCGCCGCAAGCGCCGCGGACTCGTGAAATTCATGCGCAATCGCGCCGCCGTGTTTGGCGCGGCGCTCGTGCTGCTCATCGTCTTCATGGCGGTATTCGCGCCGTGGCTGTCACACTACGACCCGGTGCAGGCCAGCTTCATGACCGTGCGGCAGGCGCCTTCGGCCGCGCACTGGTTCGGCACTGACGAACTCGGCCGCGACGTGCTGAGCCGTCTGCTATGGGGCGCGCGCGCGTCGCTGCTGGCGGGCGTCGTGTCGGTCTGCATCGCGGTCGTGATCGGCGTGCCGCTCGGCTTGCTGGCGGGCTATTTCGGCAAGCTCGTCGACGGCGTGATCTCGCGAATCGCCGATGCGTTGCTGTCGATTCCGTTCCTGATCCTCGCCATCGCGTTCGCCGCGTTCCTCGGACCGAGCCTGACCAACGCGATGGCCGCGATCGGCATCTCCGCGATGCCGCGCTTCGTCCGGCTGACGCGCGGCCAGGCGATCACCGTGAAGGCCGAGGAATACGTCGAAGGCGCGCGGGCAATCGGCCTTGGCCACGCACGGATCATCGTGCGGTACATCCTGCCGAACGTGCTGCCGCCGATCATCGTGCAGACCAGCCTGACGATCGCGACCGCGATCATCGCCGAAGCGAGCCTGTCGTTCCTCGGGCTCGGCCAGCTGCCGCCCGCGCCGTCGTGGGGTTCGATGCTCAACACCGCGAAGGATTTTGTCAGCCAGGCGCCGTGGATGTCGATTTTCCCGGGCATCGCGATCTTCCTGGCCGTGCTCGGTTTCAACCTGCTTGGCGACGGTCTGCGTGATGCGCTCGATCCGCGCGAGTCGTAACCGGATTCCATCACCGCTTCAATCGGCCGACTGCCCTCCCATCACTTTCGTTTGAGTTTTCAATGACACGTTTCAATTGGCAAAACCCGTATCCAACGCCCCGCTTGCCCGTGTTCGCGCGCAACATCGTTTCGACGTCCCATCCGCTTGCCGCACAAGCCGGCCTGCGCATGTTGTGGAAAGGCGGAAATGCCATCGATGCGGCGATTGCCGCGGCCGCGGCAATCACGGTCGTCGAGCCAGTCTCTAACGGCCTCGGCAGCGACGCGTTTGCGCTCGTCTGGGACGGCAAAAAGCTGCATGGCCTGAATGCTTCCGGCGTATCGCCGGCGGCATGGAACGTCGATTACTTCAAGCGTAAGTACGGTGAGGAAAACGGTCTCGCGAAGCACCCCAAGCGCGGCTGGGATGCAGTGACGGTGCCGGGCGTGATCGCCGGCTGGGAGGCGTTGCATCAGAAGTTCGGCTCGCTGCCGTTCGCCGATCTGATGGAGCCGGCCATCGAGATCGCCGAGCGGGGCCATGCGGTGGCGAGCATCGTTGCGTACAAGTGGGCGGCGGCCGTGCCCGAACTGAGGAACCAGCCCGGTTTCGCCGACACGTTTATGCCGCACGGCCGGGCGCCGGAAGTCAGTGAACTCGTGCGCTTTCCCGGTCACGCGAAGACGCTGCGCAAGCTCGCTGAACAAGGCCCGCGTGCGTACTACGAAGGCGAGATCGCAGAAGAGCTCGCCGCGTTCTCGCGCCAGGGCGGCGGCGCGCTCACGATGGACGACCTGCGCAACTACCGCGTCGACTGGGTCGAACCGATCAGCAAGGACTATCGCGGCCACACGGTGCACGAAATTCCGCCGAACGGTCAGGGCATTGCCGCGTTGATCGCGCTCGGCATTCTCGAACAGTTCGACGTGGGCTCGCTGCCGGTTGACGGCATCGACTCGCAGCACCTGCAGATCGAAGCCATGAAGCTCGCGTTCGCCGACGTCTACCAGTACGTCGCCGATCCGCGTTCGATGGAGGTCACGCCCGAACAGATGCTCGACGACGCGTACCTGAAGTCGCGCGCGAAGCTGATCGACCCGAAGCGTGCCACGCAATTCGACTTCGGCATGCCGAAGGCGGGTGGCACGATCTACATGTCGGTGGCCGACGAGCGCGGCATGATGGTCAGCTTCATCCAGTCGAACTACATGGGTTTCGGCTCGGGCATCGTGGTGCCGGATTCCGGCATTTCGCTACAGAACCGCGGCTACGGGTTCTCAATGGATCCGAAGTCGGCGAACGTGGTCGAGGGCGGCAAGCGCCCGTTCCACACGATCATCCCTGCTTTCCTGACCCAGCAGGCGGACGGCAGGCAGGAAGCGGTGATGAGCTTCGGCGTGATGGGCGGTGACATGCAGCCGCAGGGGCATTTGCAATCGATCGTGCGCATGCTCGACTACGGCCAGCAACCGCAGGCCGCCTGCGACGCGCCGCGCTGGAAGGTCAATCGCGACTTCTCGGTCGACGTCGAGGCGACGCTCGATGAGGACACGGTGCGCGCGCTCGAGGGTCTCGGCCATACGATCAAGTCGGTCGAGGATCCGTATATGGACTTCGGCTCCGGGCAGTACATCTGCAAGCTCGATCGCAACGACCCCGAGCGCGGTTATGTCGCCGCGAGCGACAGCCGGCGCGACGGACTGGCTGCCGGGTTCTGATTCGGCAGCCGTGCTGTTCAGAGTGCATGGGCCTCGCAGGTGGCGACCCGCCGCTTGCGAGGCTCGGCCGCCATTCATGCGCTTGGTGAAGCGCTTCACGGCACGTGAGTCTATCTGTCCCTAAGCAACTTCCTTGGAACGCGGACCGTGCGATTGATCGGCTACCGTGTCTGTCAATCTGTCCGGCCTGTCGATCGCGGACCTCGACTTTCATACTCAGGCCGGTTCGGCATTAGTGGTTCAGACAGAAGCACGCGCTCACAGCTTCAGCAGGCGACAGGCCGGCGCGGAAAAAAGACTGCAATCGCCGGACGAACGCGTCGTCAGGTTCCCAAGGCACGCGAATGAATCCCTCTCCGAAGGCTTCTTCGTACACGGCGTTTGTCCATGCGCGCAGGTCGAGTTCGAACGAAAGAGGCAGTGCTGTCTGATTGGACTGGATGACCATGACAACCTCCACAACATCGAAGTTAGTTGGCGTCCGGTGCTGCGATCGCCGTAGACGCGTCTTTGGCCGCCTTTTCCAGCAATGCATCGCTCTCGTCTTTAAGTCCCACGCCAGTGAGGCCCAAGCGGCGCGCATGCGTCAGCAGATAGTGCAGCTTGTGCGCGGCTGCGCCGTGACTCAATCCTTCGGGGCGCACGTTCGAAATGCAATTGCGTTGCGCATCGGCGCACCCTACTTTAGGCGCGTACGTCAGGTAGATGCCGAGGCTATCCGGCGAGCTCAGCCCGGGACGTTCGCCGATCAGCATCACGACGAGCCTGGTCCGCAGAATTTCGCCGATCTCATCGCCAAGCGCCACCCGTGCTTGCCGAGCGACCACCACCGGACCGATTCTCCAATCCGCAAGGCGTGAAGAGACGGCCCTCAAAAGCGGAATGGATTGCTTTGCAGCAGCACAGGCCGACAGCCCATCGGCAATCACGAACACCACTTCCGGCGCTTCGATGGAGGCTTGCGCAAGCGCCTCGCGGCTCTCCTCCGACAGGCGTCTCCCCAGATCCGGACGCCGCAAGTAATGCTGACGGTCCGGCGCAGCACTATGCACATCGAGCGTGGTGAAGCCGTTCGCGCGCAACTGCTCATGCAGCGAATCAGCGTCGAGCGGATGATGCACCGCATCGCGTGCCTGCGCGTGCGATAGATTGAACGCGAGCAGCGGCCCAGTCGGCAGGCTGTTGCCGGCACGACCCAATGCGATACGCGCATTGGTGAACTGACGCAATGCGCTCCAGGGGTTCTTTTCGAGGAAGTCGTTGCTCATGCGATCCCCATCCATTCGCGCGCACCTTCCAGCAATGGTTGCCGTATCGCGCCATTGAGCAACACGCCGAGCGCGTCGGCGACCTGCATCGACTCCAGCCACTCTTCGAATTCCGGCGCACGCCTTAGGCCCAATACGTCGCGCACATAAAGCGCATCGTGGAATGAGGTGCTCTGGTAGTTCAGCATCACATCGTCCGCGCCGGGGACGCCCATGATGAAGTTGATTCCCGCGACGCCGAGCAGCGTCAACAGGTTGTCCATATCGTCCTGATCGGCTTCCGCGTGGTTCGTGTAGCAAATGTCGCAACCCATCGGCACGCCGAGCAGCTTGCCGCAGAAGTGATCTTCGAGACCCGCGCGCGTGATCTGCTTGCCGTCATAGAGGTATTCCGGTCCGATGAAACCGACCACCGTATTGACGAGAAACGGATTGAACTTTCGTGCCACCGCATAGGCGCGCACTTCGCAGGTCTGCTGGTCGACGCCATGATGCGCATTCGCCGACAACGCGCTGCCCTGCCCCGTTTCGAAATACATCACGTTGTTGCCGACTGTGCCGCGATTGAGCGAGAGCGCCGCTTCATAGGCTTCCTGCAGCAACGCAAGCGAAATGCCGAAGCCGGCATTCGCTTTTTCCGTACCGGCAATCGACTGAAACACCAGATCGACCGGCGCGCCCTTGCCGATTGCGGCAATCGTGTTGGTGACGTGCGTCAGTACGCATGATTGCGTCGGCACCTGATAGCGTTGCCGGAAATCGTCGACCATCAGCAGCAGCGTGGTGATCGCGGCCAGGCTGTCGGTAGCCGGATTGATGCCGATCATCGCGTCACCGCAGCCGTACATCAGGCCGTCGAGCATCGAGGCGGCGATGCCCTTGACATCGTCGGTCGGATGATTCGGTTGCAAGCGCACTGACATGTGGCCAGACAATCCCACGGTGTTGCGAAAGCGTGTGATCACCGGACGCTTGCGCGCCGCCGCGATCAGGTCCTGGTTACGCATCAGCTTCGACACCGCGGCGACCATCTCCGGTGTGAGGCCGGCGGAGATACGCGTGAGTGCATCGGCATCCGTCTCGCTGCTGAGTAGCCAGTTGCGGAAATCGCCGACCGTCAGATGGGATATCTCGGCGAAAGCTTCGGGCGAGTGATCGTCTATGACAAGGCGCGTGACTTCATCGCTTTCGTACGGAATCAATGCCTCGTTGAGGAAGGTGCGCAACGGCACCTGCGCGAGTGCCATCTTGGCTGCGACGCGTTCTTCCTCACTGGCCGCCGCGGTGCCGGCGAGCTGATCGCCCGAGCGCAGCGGGCTCGCCTTCGCCAGCAACGTTTTGAGATCGTCGAACCGGTAGGTGCGTGTGCCGATCGCTTCGGTATAGCTCATCTCGCGTTGCTCCAGAGTGCCGCGCACGTTAGTGCCATGTCAACACAGGCCACCCACACTCCTTCGCGTGCGCTGCCAGCACCCGGTCCGGATTGACCACGTGCGGCCTGTCGACCTCGCACAGCAGAGGTAAATCGTTTCGCGAGTCGGAATAGAAGCTGGCACCGGCCAGGCTTTCGTCGTGCGCCTTTAGCCATGCGCGCAGCCGAACTACCTTGCCTTCCCGATACGTCAGTACGCCGGAGGTGCGTCCCGTATAGACACCGTCCTCCGTCTGGATATCAATCGCCAGAACATGATTGATACTGACTCGCGCCGCAATTGGCTCGACCAGATGCGCGCTCGACGCCGAGATCACCAGCAGGGTGTCGCCACGCTGGCGATGGGCGTCGATCACATTCCGCGCGTCGGCCCGAATCCTCGGCTCGATCACCTGTTCAACAAACGCATCGATCTGATGGCGCACATCAACGACGCGGCGACGGGCGAGCGGTGCGAGTGTTGCTTTCATGTAATCGTCCATCGTAAGCAACCCTTCGCCGTAGGCACGCATCATCTCGTCGTTTTGCCGTACAAATGCATCGGCGTCGCCGACCCATCCCAGGCGTGCCATCTCGCTGCTCCACAAATTCGCGCAATCTCCATTGATAATCGTGTCGTCAAGATCGAAAATCGCTAAAGTCATCCGGCCTCCGTTGAGTCAAATTCTCGATGCCGCGGCAGCATCAAAATGCGAGATCCATGCCGGCCGCCGCGGCCGCTTTTCCTTAATGTGTTACCGGTACGGCGACCGTCGAAGGTGCGCGGCCGCGCACAGGCTTCGCGAACAGCCGGTCGAGCCGGGCGATCTCGTCGGTCGACGGCTTGATCGCTAACGCAAACACGACGAACACGACGAAGTTCGCTGCGAGCCCGACAATCCCGCTGGTCAGCGAACCGAGCGCGCGGATGTCGTCCGGATAGACGGAAGTCAGCACGATCGCGATTGCAATGCCCACCAGCATTCCCGCAATCGCGCCCTGCTTGTTGCCACGCCGCGTGAAGATGCCGAAGAACAGCGGGACCGCAAGCTGGATGATCCCTTGATATGAAATCTGCGCGAGTAATTGCAGTCGGCTGTAGTCGAAAGTCAGATATGCAAGGATCGCCGCTGCGACGATGAACACGACCATGCCCGCCTTGGACAACACCATCAACTGGCGATCGGTGCGCGGCGTATTCCACGTCGCGAGGTCGTTGGCGAACTGCGTGCCGCAGACCTGCACACAACCGTCGACATGGCCGATGCTCGCCGCAAGCACAATCACGATTGCCACCGCGAGAAGCCACGAGCCGCCGATATCGGCGAGTGCGACGAACCAACCGTGCTGCGGCTGTGCGGCTACGTTCGGGTCCTGACTCGCGGCAGCCGCGAACAGCATCAGGATGCAATAGAAGCCGCCAACCAGCAGCATCGTCAGCAGCGTGCCCTTCTTGACGGCCCTTACGCCGCTCGCCGTATAGATCCGCTGGAAGCTCATCGGCCAGCACATTGAGCCGATCACACCGGTGAAGATCAGGCTGAACATGTACCAAGGACCGTAACCGGTACGCGCGTCGCCGGGAATCAGCAGCATCTTCGCCGGCAGTTGCGACAGGTGCGAGAATGACGCGTGGTTGCCGAATAGCAACAGGATGCACAGCACCGCGCACAGCACGTACGCAATCAGCCCCTGGAACATGTCGGTCATGATCAGCCCCCGCATCCCCATGCTGACGGTCCAGTACTGGCGGATCAGTACAATCACAACACCAGCAGTCAGGCAAGCCGTCACGGTCCACTGGCCGAACGTTGCGAACTGGAATAACGTCGCGAGCGCCTGGATCCCCATCACGACCCACGGAAACACCGAGATGATCCCGATGATCGACGCGATTCGCTTGACGACCGGGCTGTTGTAGCGCATGCCGAGGAGGTCCGGCTGCGTCGTCAGGTTGAACTGCCGGCCCCACGACCACGCCCGGTTTGCCATCAGATACATCGCGGTCACGCCGAGCGTCGCGTAGACCATCCCGTAGAAACCGAGCACGCCGCCGACCGACAGTGCGAAGAACGCGGTGAACGTCGAGCCGGGCCACCACGAGTTCGTGTAGCTCATCGCGACGAACCACGGGCCGTACGAGCGGCCGCCGACGGCATAGTCGGAGAAGCTTGTGCTCCGGCGGTTGGTCGCATACAGAACCGCGATCATCGCAACGAGAAACACGACGATCATGCCGAACGTGACGACCGGGTTGCCGGGATTCGTGAAGTGGGTCATGTCGGTTCTCCTTCGTTGGCGAGTTCGCCGGACACGCCTTCGGCCACGTACAGCGCCCATATGCCGAGCCCGACCAGGACCGCGTTCGCGATCCAGTAGAAGATCGGCAGCGGTACGCCGAGCACGAGTTGCTTACTGCCGCTGACGCCTAGATAGAACGGCGGACACAGCGCCATCAGAAGAAGCAGGAAGAAATAGATGCCGAATACAATCTTCTTCGAATTCGGCATCGAGCTTTGGATCGATTCAGCCATGATCGGCTCCTCGCGAGCGGCGGGTTGAGGGACACGAATGGAACGCGCTGTCATCTCGCGCGCCCAGCCGATAGGCACCGCCTTCGGCGTGCCGGACCGAAGATGGCGTCAGATCCGCCCGGACGCGGCCAATCGCTTTTAATTTCGCTCTGGATTCCTTAATAACCATAATGCCTTCCCATCCTGAAAATGAAATCGGGTTCTCAATAGGTCGTCGAGCTCAAGCGTCGGCGCAGAACCAGTTTATGCACGGAGCTGTTTTCAAGCGCCTAGTCTCTTCACGCCTGCCTCAGCCATGTTTCCCACTGCGGATCCTGAAAGACGATGCGAGCGCGCATCTGTTTCCAGAACCCGTACTTATAGAAATCGAAATCGAGCCGCGACACCGCACGCTGCACCATCGCCCACGTCGACCATTTCAGATCGGCGAGCGCCTTGTTCAACTGCACACGCGCGACGACCTGGGGCGTCACGCGACCGAAATAGTCCTCGAGCAACGCGAGTTCCATCCTAGGCGCGAAGAACATCTCGCCGAACCACAGGGCGAGCTCGTAATGCCGGTCGTTGTTCGACGCGTACTCGAAATCGACCAAGCGAATCTCGCGCGCATCGTTCAGCATGAAGTTGCCGGCGAGGGTATCGTTCATGCAGGGCGCGAGATCCAGACCCGACGCTTCGAGCGCCGCACGGGCACGACGGTATTGCTGGCACAGCCAGTCGTGATCCGGGGGTTTAACCGCGTGCAACGCTTCGACCTGCTGCTGATGTTCGTCGATCATGTCAAACATGGTCTTCGTCTGAGCGAGCACCGGCTGATCATTGAACGCCTTCAGTGCACGCAATGCGTTGTGCCGGACCTCACGCTCGAGGAAGTCGAGGTTTGACGACGCGCGCCAGCCTTCCATGAACTCGAACACCTCGACGCCCAGGTCCTCGAGGAACGCGAACACCGGCGCGCCGTAGCCGGTTATCGCGGCCTTCACGCTCGCTTCGTGTGCAGTGCGGCGGTCGATAAACATCTCTGTGCCCTGACCCGGCACTTTGAAAAAATACGCAGTCTGCGCGCCGTCGACTTCGACGCGCCAGTTCGTGTTCGAGATGCCGCCACCTACCGGTGCGTAGCGAATATCGTACCCTTTCCATGCAGGCAATTCACGAATCGCAGCTTCAATCTCGTGTTCATGATGGGTCTGAGCCTGACCGAGTGCTTTCATCGAATCATCCCTTCAGCAGACGAAGCCAGCCTTCGAAGCGCGCGTCCTGAATGACTTGTCGGCAGCGCAACGAAGTCCATTGAGCGAGTTTCGTGAATTCGAGACGGCGCGGTGACGTCGTGCCTAGCCACAATCCCCACAGTGTCCAGTACCAGTCGTTGACAAGCGCATACAGACGGCAACGCGCGTAGTCGGCTTCGTCGCAACGGCCAGCCCAGCGCACGATACCCTCCCGCCATTGCGGCTCGAACTGATACAACTCGTTCAGCGTGATAGCCACGTCGTACCAAGGGTCGCCGCAGCCACCGTAATCGAAATCGATCAGCTTGAGTTCGCCTTGCGGGCCAACCATCACGTTGCTCGCAAGGCCGTCACCGTGCAGTGGCACGACCTCTACGTCCGATGCCTGCAACGCATTCCATGCACGATCTATGCAGTCATCGGTCCGCAACCCGTCGATCGGCAATTCCACCGCATCACGTCGACACAGCGCCCGAAGTCGGGCGATGTCGTCCATCGGAGACGAGACAAACATGGGCGCTGGACCGTCATGCACTTGCCGCTTCGCCGCCCACAGCGCGTCGAGACGCTCGGGTGACGCCAGATCGTCAACGCGCGCCCAGCGCCATTCGGAGGCCTCCAATCGATCGAACAGCAGCACGCCGCGCTGCAAATCAACGATGCGCAGCGCGACCGTTGCTTCCGCTTGTGCCGCACAGCGGCTCGCGTCGACGGTCCGCGCAACGTCGATCAATTCTTTCATATCGTCGTGCAGCACTTTCGCATACCACGATTGAGCGCCCACCGCGACGACGAAGCCGGCCCATTCGGTCGCGAGCCGCGTCGGCGACGCGACTGCTCCGGTACCGTGCCCAACCTGCGCGTCGTTGCCTAGCCCTACTGCATGCAGCGCGTCGAGCAATCGAAGGGATTCAGGCGATTCCGTCAGCATCATCGTCCTCAAAGGTAGCTCGACGATTCAGTGCAGATGCGCTCCAGCAACGCGCTCAACAGACGCAGGCCGTTGTGCAGATCGGCATCAGCGGTGTACTCGGCTTCGTTGTGCGAGACGCCCCCGCGACTAGGTACGAACAGCAGGCACGTCGGCGTGACGCGACTCATGCTAATCGCATCGTGGCCGGCGACGGTGACGCTATCGCCCGCTGGCAAGTCGAGTTCGAGGCTGACGTCGTGGGCAAGTCGCGACAGGCCATCATGCAGCTTCAGCGGGGCGCGAAGCTGGCGGCTTTCGATCTCGATGCGCGTGCCGGTCTGTTCAGCGATATTCCGCAACGTCGCCTCGAAGCATGTTGCAGTGCCGTCCAGCAGCGCAGTGGACGGCGAACGGAATTCAATGTGTAGTATCGTCCTCGACGGCACGACGTTCGGCGAATTCGGATATACGTCGAGGCGGCCAACCGAACTGTGCATTTGCGCGCCGTGCCGCACGGCTTCCGCATGGACCGCGGCGATCGTGTGCGCTGCCGCCAGCAATGCATCGCGCCGGTCGGCCATCGGTGTAGGGCCGGTGTGATTCTGCTCGCCGTCGAAGCGCACTCGCCATTTCAATGCGGCCCACGTCTCGCGGACCACGCCAATTGCGAGCCCCTCGCGCTCGAGATTCGACGCCTGCTCGACGTGCATCTCGACATATGCGGCAATAGGCAGATCGAGCATCGCATCGCCGAGATAGCCAATCTGCTCCAACGCACTCTTCAGCGTGACGCCTTGCCGGTCCTCGCATGCCCACGCGTCGTCGAGCGACATCGCGCCGGTGAACACGCTGCTACCCGTCAGGCTCGGCTGGAAACGCGCGCCTTCTTCGTTGGTCCAGTCAACGACCGCCAGATTGCATGGCGCACGGTGACCACTCGCGCGAAGCCTCTGCGCGATGCCGACGATCGCGGTCGCGCCGGCAAGCACGCCGTATACACCGTCAAAGCGGCCGGCGCTCGGCTGGCTGTCGAGATGCGACCCGCACAACACGTACGGCGCGCCCGGCGTCAAAGTCACAAGCCCGAAGACGTTGCCGATTGCATCGATGTGCACATCGAAACCGTGCTCGTCGAGCCAGATGCGGAACAGATCACGAACCTGTCCGTCCTGGGCCGACGCCGCGAGCCGATGCAGACCGCCGGCCGGCGTCGCGCCAATCGCGGAGCTTGCGCTGAACAGCGCGTCGAACGCGCGCAACTCATCGGCGTTGGGTTGAACCAGTTCAGGGATGGACGATATCGACATGAGCTTGTTCCAGGCGGTCTATGTAGTCGGCCGACAGCGGGCGGTTTGTGACGAGCGTCGCGATCGCGTCGAACGGTAGTGTGTTGATGAACGTGCGATGGCCAAACTTGCCATCGTCGGCGAGCACGACGCTACGCACGCAATGCACAACAAGCGTTCTGCGCAGCATGGCTTCGGATTCTTCGTAATCCATCAGCCCGAGCTTCAGATCGACCGCGCCAATGCCCATAAAGGCGATGTCGTAATGGAACTGACGGGCGAATTCGAGCGTGTGCGGGCCGATCAATGCGTTGTCGTTACGACGGACGTCGCCTGGTGTGACGAGCACGTGGTTGTCGCTCTGCTGCGTCAACAGTTGCGCAATGTCGAGCGAGTTCGTGACGACTCGCAACTGGCTGAAGCTTGTCAGCTGATGCGCGAGTGCGAGTGTTGTCGTGCCGGTGTCGAGGAACAGCGCCATTCCCTCCTGCACGAGGCCGCTTGCGCATTCGGCAATCTTCGCTTTCGCCTGTGTCCTGATCCGGTTGCGGACCTGCAGCGGTTGCTCCTCGTTAAGCCGCGGCAGGATCGCGCCGCCGTGAACGCGACGCAACTTGCCGAGTTCTTCGAGATATTTGAAGTCGCGGCGAATCGTTTCTTCGGAGACGACCAGCTGCGTAGCGAGGTCGGCGGCCTTCACGCGTTTCTGCTGGCTCAGAAAACGCATGATTTCTTCGAGGCGAGGCTGATTCAGCATAGGTAGATGAGTCCGGCGTACAGGGAAGCAACCAGTGTAACGAGGTTTGCCGCGCGTTCGGATCACGCGGTGGCAGCGCCCGGATTGTGCCAACAGGCGGTGGTGCGTCGGCGTGGCATCGTCCGCGTCGAGACGTTGCGCCACTCGCAACTTCGTCTGTTGCTGGAGCACAGGTCTCGGCGGCGCCATCAGCGCGCGCCGTTCTGGCCAGGCACCGACTTGATGTGCGTCGAAATGGCAGATCGTCACGGTACGCTCCTAGCCGACGAGCAACGGCGGCAGCCGATGTTCCCACGGCGCAATTGCCTCGAACGCCGCGCAGAACTGCAGCACGTCGCCATCTGCGAAGCGCGGCCCGATGACCTGCAAGCCGATTGGCAAACCTGACGGACTCCAGCCGCACGGCACGCTCGCCGCTGGGTTGCCGGACAGATTGAATGGGTACGTGAACGGTGTCCAGCGCGCCCACGGCACCGCGGTGTCGTCGACGCCATCGAGGTCAGATGGCGCAATCCGGTCCGCGTCGAACGGAAGAATTGGCAGCGTTGGCGTCAGCAGCAGATCGAAGCGCTCGAACAGCTTGTGGACTTTGCAAGCGAACGCCGCGCGCTGCTGGACCGCGGTCAGATAGCCGGCCAGATCGTAGTCCGCAGAACGTTCGATTAGCGTCGCGAAGCCCGGTTCGAGCTCCTCCTTGCGATTGGCAAGCGACTTGCCGTACACGATTCCGCGGCCGCCGACCCATAGGGCCTCGAACGTCGGCAACGGGTCATGCCATTCGAGCGCGGGCATATCAATCGTGACTGGCAGCGTCCGCGCAATCTGATTGACCGCCGCTTCAACTGCTGCCGCAACAGCCGGATCGACGTCAACGTTGAACAGCGTCGGACAAAACGCGACGCGCAGCGGCCGCAGCGGCGAATCGCAACGCGCGAGGAACGTTTCAGTCGGTGCTGGCAACGCTTGGTGATCGCGTGGGTCGGGACCGGATAGCACGTCGAACAGCAGCGCGCTGTCGCGCACCGTCCGTGTGATCGGACCGGCATGGCTGAGCATTTCGGTCGCCGACCAAGGCCACGTCGGAATCCGGCCGAGCGAGCCCTTGAGCGCGAACGTGCCACAAAACGCACTGGGAATCCTTACCGAACCGCCACCGTCCGAACCGAGCGACGCGGGCACCATCCGTGCGGCGACCGCGATTGCCGAACCCGAACTGGAGCCGCCGCTCGTGAGTTGTGGGTTCCAGGGATTGCGGCCGTTGCCGAATACGCGCGACAGGCTCGCGCCGCTCCAACCGAACTCAGTCGTCGCGGTCTTGCCGACGATGATCGCCCCCGCATCCTTCAGGCGTCGGATAATCGGCGCATCATCCGACGGCACATAGTCGAGCGCGGTCAGCGAACCCCGCGTCGTCCGCAGACCAGCGGTCGAAAACAGGTCCTTGACGCCGAACGGAATGCCATGCAGTGGCCCTCTAAAACAGCCGCGGGAGGCTTCGAGCGTCAACGTTTCGGCCTCAGCCGCCGCCGTTTCGGCGTAGATGTCGCCGAATGCGTTCAATGTGGGATTGTGGGTTTCTATCGCTTTCAGGCTGTGCGCTATCAACTCACCCGGCGTCAGGCTGCCGTTCCTGATCCGATCAGCGGCATCAAGAACCGTCGGCGCAGAGACGCATTTTGACTCGTATTTCATCCTAAATCCTGAATGGGACAGCGCATTGGCTGGTTGGATGCATTACAGGTTGGACAAAAACTGGTGTCAAGCGCGTTTTATTGGTTTTGTTGGTTTTGTTGGATATGTTGGGTCCGACCATCCACTCTAATCAAGGGCTCTCGCTGGCAAATCAGGCGCTCGAGAATTTGCGTCGATCAGGCAGGAACAGTCTCACGAGTTCGCAACCGGAATCCTCCCGGCCCAACTATGCCCGCCCAAGGCCGCGTCGTCAGCCACAGAATTGGCGGGCAGCGCATTGGTTCTGACTGAACCTGAAAAAGTAGGTCGGATGTGACGCAACAGTCGAAAAAAGCCTACAGCGACCGGGCCGGGGCGGCGCAATTACGTGACTCTGGGCTGTCCATTTAACCGGAGTTAGGGATTTGCCTCCACGGGCGACTCGGCGAAGGTCGCTCCAAGCTGGGCGGATGCCGGTGTCCTGGCCTTCGCCCCTGGCTCACGTGGAGCACCAGAAAACCGTCGGTACCAGGCCAATGTCCAGGGGTTGAGACATCAATGTGATTAGCTGTGTGGGTATCCGTTAGAGGCATTCGATACCCCGTTCGCAGCCCGCACCTGGGTTGGAGAACTGGTGCACTGGTACAACCACGAACACCGCCACAGTGCGATCCGCTTCGTGACACCGGCCCAGCGCCATGCCAATCTTGCTCAGGACATCCTCGAGCGCCGCACAGCGCTCTACGAGGTTCGCGCGAACGTCATCCGCTACGATGGAAAGGTGCCACGCGGGACTGGCAGCGCGCGTTCATGTCGTGCACCTCAATCCCGATCGGGCTGAGCCGACCGTCGACATTCGACAATCTCATAACCAGGAGTTAAAAGCAGCCTGAATTCCAAACGTCGAGGCGACAACTAGCTGGAAAACTTCCCGTTGAAGGCGGAAATGCCAACGCACTGCGCAACTGATGACTGCAGCCGGAAAGCGGTGGCCGAATACGGTGCGGTCATTGCACAAACAGCGTTGAAAGTACGGCAGCAGCTTCCGGCGATTATTGACGACGAACACAACGAGCTAACAGAGTTGAGTCGGTCAATGATCCGCGATATGTACGAGCGGTATTGTCAACTTGACGCTTCGCGACCGCCAGACCGAACTTCGTCGCCCAGCACCGCACCGTTTCGTACATAAGCTCGATTCCCCGTGCCGCCAGCATCTCCTCAACCATGCGCCGGCTGAGCGGGAACCGGTAGTACAGCCACACCGCGTAGCTGATGATGTCCGGCGGAAATCGATAGCCCTTGAACGAGATCGGCGCCTCGGCCGACAGCAAAACGGAAACGGAAGCTTTCTTGATGCCCCATATATTCGTCGACCCCGGCGCCAACTTGACAATACCTCGACGCGTCCTGACCACGGCTGCAAGATCAGCTGGAACTTGCCACCGACCGCGGCCGCTTGAGCCGCTGAAAAATCGGCGGGAATCAGTTTCAGGCGTATGTTGGCTTCGGCGGCCAGGCTTGAGCACACGCCGTCCAGTGACGCTATGATTGCGCCTGCAGTTCCTTGCCAATCCACTGGAGTACGTCATGCCGGAAGTCGTTGTTTACGCAGTAGCAGGGCGCTCACCCGAGCAAAAGAAAGCGCTGATGACGGGGATTACCAAAGCTGTGGTTGACAGCCTCGGTGTCCTCGCTGAACAGGTTGTCGTGCAGATCGTGGAATCTCCAGCAGACTCCAAGTCAAGAGGCGGCATTCCGTTCAGCGAGCGCCAGCGCACGTCCTAATTCGCACGAATCCACATCATCACCGCCCCGTGCGCGGTGGCACCGCCGACCGGGCGCGGACGTAATCCGCCGGCGCGCTCAGGTTGCGACCGCCGCAGCCGTATCGACGTATAGCGCATACAGTGACTGCCCGGCCGCCATGAACAGCCGGTTGTGCGCTGCGCCGCCGAAGCAGACGTTCGCGCAGCGTTCGGGCAGGGCGATGCGGCCAATCGCGCTGCCGTCCGGCGCGAATACCATCACACCGTTCAGTCCCGGGCCGGTGCCCCAACCGGCCCACAGGTTACCGTCCGTGTCGCAACGGAAACCGTCTGGCGCGCCGTTCTCGCCCGCATCGACGAATACGCGTCCGTGCACGAGGCGCCGACCGTCCTCGACATCGTACACACGGATGCGCCTTGGCTTCGAGCCCGATTCGACGATGTAGAGGCGGCGTTCGTCGGGCGAGAAGCAGATGCCGTTCGGATTGACGATGTCGCCGGCGACCACCTCCGCCCGGCCGGTGGCCGGATCGAGGCGGTAGACGTTGGTCGGCAGCTCGGGCTCAGCCTTGACACCCTCATAGTTGTTAGAGATGCCGAACGGCGGATCGGTAAACCAGATGCTGCCGTCGCTCTTCACGACCACGTCGTTTGGCGAGTTCAGCCGCTTGCCGTCGAAGCGGTCGAGCAACACGGTCAGCGTGCCGTTGTATTCGGTGCGCGTCACGCGCCGGTTGCCGTGCTCGCAGGTGATGAGCCGCCCCTGGCGGTCCCGTGTATTGCCGTTCGCGTACCCGGAGGGCTTGCGAAATATCGAAGTCGCGCCGGATTCCTCGTCCCACCGCATGATGCGGTTGTTCGGAATGTCGCTCCACAGCAGGAAGCGGCCGTCGCCGAACCACACCGGTCCTTCGCCGAAGCGCATGCCGGTCGCAAGCCGCTCGACCGCCGCGCTCGTGATCCGGTATTTGAGGAAGCGCGGATCGAGCACTTCCACTGCGGGATCGGGATAGGTTTCGCTTTGCTGCCACATGGTGCTGGCCCTTGAGTCAGCGGGGCTGCTTGACGAACGCTTCGAATGCCGTGGCGTAGTCCGGATGCCAGCGCGACAACGCGGGCCGGTTCTCGACGATATCGCCCGCCGCCCATAGAATGCGCCGTTCGTCGAGCGAACGCGGCACGTCGTTATCGGGACACAGTATGTAGAAGTCGCCGGCGTCGAGACGCTCGAACATGAAATCGACGGTCTGCTCGGGCGTCCATGCGGCGGCGGGCTTTTCCACACGGCCGTTCCGTGTGAGTTCCGTGAACACGAAGCCGGGAATCAGCAGATGAGCGCTGATCCGGCCGTCGGCGGTATTGCGCAGTTCGTGCTGCAGCGCTTCGGTGAACGCTTTCAGACCGGCCTTCGCAACGTTGTATGCGGGGTCGCCCGGCGGCGTCGTGATGCCTTGCTTTGAACCGGTATTGATCACGAGCCCCGGACGGCCGCGCTTGATCATGCCCGGCACGAAGACCTGCGTGCCGTGGATCACGCCCCACAGGTTGACACCCAGCACGCGCTCCCAGTTCGCGGTTGGACCGAACATGCCGCTGCCGGGCTGAATGCCGGCATTGTTCATCAATACATCTGTTCCGCCGAAGCGTTCGACGACGGTTGCGTGCAGGCGGCGAACATCGTCGGCGACAATGACGTCGGTCTCAACCGCAAAGACGTCTTGCGTACCGTTTGCGCTCAGCGCGGCGATTTCCTCCACCGCCCGCGCGAGGCGGTCGGCGCCGAGGTCGGCAATGCAGATGCGCAGCCCAAGCTGCGCAAAGCGTTTGGCAGCAGCCAGGCCGATGCCGGCGGCGGCGCCGGTGATCACGGCGACGGCGCCGGGGGTCAGGGCAGAATGAGTCATCAGAATCCTCGTTGATGCGTGCCGGATTCGCGACGCCAACCAGCGACTGCGATCGCGATCCGTTGGAACAGTGAGTCGGCGATCCTAGCATGAACTTTTTTGCGTGACCGACGGCGCTTCCGCTGATGAGTGGTCCGAAGCATGCGCGGTACCGCGCGGTACCGCGCGGTGCCAGTCAAGCGTCAGTTCGCCACCTCGGGCAATTTGAGCAAGTCCAGGAAAGCACGGGCGACGGGTATGAGCGGTTCTCCGGCGCTTCCCCTAAAAACCGCCGCGAGTTCCCAGCAGGGCTCATCGGCTTCGCGCAGGCTCGCCGTTGCGACCGGCGCCCCGCGCGTGTTGCTCCCCCTTGCGGCGGCCACCGATTCGGGCACCATACTGATCGCAAGCCCGTGCGCGGCCAGTTCAAGCAACATCGGCATGTCGTTGACCTCGAAGCTGGTCTGGCGCTGCAGTCCTGCCGCCGCAAAACTCCGATCGACGAGCCGCCGCACGCTCCACTCCGGGCGCAGGTCGGCGAATGTTTCGTCGACGAGATCGGCCAGCGCCAGCCCGCTGGCGCCCGCAAGCCGATGATGTGTCGCGCAGACGACGACCATTCCTTCGCATGCGAACATGTGCGATCCGAGGTCGTCGAGCGGCGTATCCGGTGGCTGTGTGAACGCGAGGTCTAGGCGCCCTTCCCGCACCCCGTCGATCAATGCGCGCGATCCGTCCAGTGTCAATTCGATATCGATCCCACCGAACGCGGCCCGAAACTGTCCTAGAGAAGCGGGCAGGTCGACGAAAGGCGCGAGACCGTGAATCGCACCGATACTCAGCCTGCCGCGTGCAAGCCCGTGGACCTGCGTTACGGCGTGCCGCGCGTCGCGCGCGGCAGCCAGTACCCGCTGCGCCTCGGCGAACAGCACTTCGCCGGCAGGCGTCAAAGCGACTCGCCTCGTGCTGCGATTGAACAACGGTCCGCCCAAGTCTTCTTCCAGCGAGCGGATCGACGCAGACAAGCCGGACTGCACGAGGTTCAGACGCCGCGCCGCGCGCGTGAAATGTCGCTCTTCCGCGACCGCCACGAAATGTTCCAGCTGCTTCAAATCCACGTTTGCACTCTTTCTTGCAGAGACGATTAATCACAAAAATTGCACGATTGAATCACATCTTTCTATTGGCATGATAATTCAGTCTCCGTTATCGTGGGATCCTTGGGCACGTCAAAGAACACTGGGCACCCAATGCGGGCGCCATCGGACTGAACTACCGCCCGCCGGCTGTGAATCCTTGCAACATACATGGAGATTGCTTCATCATGGACTACCGTCAACTCGGCCGTTCGGGCCTCAAGGTGTCGACCATCACGCTAGGCACGATGACGATGGGCGGCAAAGGCAAATTCGCCAGCGTCGGGGAGGTCAGCCTCGACGAGGCGCGCCGCCAGATCGACATGTGCATCGACGCGGGCGTCAACCTGATCGATACGGCGGACGTCTATTCGAACGGTGCGTCGGAGGAAATCGTCGGCCAGGCGCTCGGCGGCAAGCGCAAAGGCGGCGTGCTGATCGCGACGAAAGCCCGCTTTCCCATGGGTGACGGCCCGAATGACCGGGGCCTGTCGCGGCATCATTTGATAGAAGCCTGCGAGGCGAGCTTGCGCCGTCTCAAGACCGATGTGATCGACCTCTACCAGGTGCACGAATGGGACGGACTCACACCGCTCGAAGAAACGCTTGAAGCGCTCGAGCTGCTGGTCCGGCATGGCAAGGTCCGATATGTCGGCTGCTCGAACTACTCAGGCTGGCACCTGATGAAAGCGTTGCATGTAAGCGAACGCGATCGCCTGTCGCGCTTCGTGAGCCAGCAGATCCATTACACGCTCGAAGCACGTGAAGCGGAGTACGAACTCGCGCCTATCGCGCTCGATCAAGGCTTGGGCATTCTCGTCTGGAGCCCGCTCGCAGGCGGCTTGCTGTCGGGTAAGCACCGCCGCGACTCGACACCCGAGGGCACGCGTCAGCTCGCGGGCTGGACGGAGCCGCCGATTCGCGACGCCGAACGACTGTGGTCGATTGTCGATACACTTGTCGAGATCGCCAGCGAGCAGAACGTCTCCGCCGCTCAGGTCGCGCTCGCATGGACGCTCGGGCGCCCCGCCGTCACGTCGGTCATCATCGGCGGGCGCAACGAGAAGCAACTGCTCGACAACCTCGGCGCGGCGAATCTCAGGCTGAGCGCCGAAACGCGCGAACGGCTCGACAAGGTGAGCGCGCCGCCCCTGCTCTACCCGTACTGGCATCAGGTGCAGACCGCACACGATCGTCTTTCAGTTGCGGACCTGTCACTGCTGGGGCCCTATCTCAAGGCGTCGCGGTGATGCGGCGACATCGACCTGCGGCCGTCCTGAAGGATCGCAGGTCTACACGGCTATCGTCGGCTGTAGAAAAGTCGGTCATATTTCCATGCCCGGGCGCTCTCGAAGGTTCTGTTGCAATAGCGGAGGCGGGCATGCTGCGGGACCTTACGGAATGATGTGAACGACAATGAAAGCGCTGAGTCCGACGGTAGCCAAAGTGCTGAAGCGGTTGCACTATCAGCTCGAGATAATGTTGGTGTGCGTGCGTTGGTGCGTGGCCTACCCGCTCAGCTTGCGCAATCTCTAGAAGATGATGGCCGAACGGGGTGCGCGGTCGATCATTCGACCGTGCACCGGTGGGCCATCAAGCTTCTGCCGGTGCTTGAAAGGGCGTTCCGCCGCTGCAAGCGCCCGGTCGGCAAGCGCTGGCGGATGGACGAAACCTATGTGAAGAGAGCGGTGCCAATCTGGCCGGCCTACATGCCGTGAATGCCGAGCGTGAGACGCCCATCAAGATCCGCCAGGCCAAGTATCTGAAAAATATCGTGGAACAAGGCCATCGGGCGATCAAGCGCCGTACCCGGCCCATGTTGGGATTCCATGATTTCCCTTGTGCCCGCATCTTGTTGAGCGGCATCGAACTCATGCATATGATCGCCAAAGGGCAGATGAAAGACGCACGCAAACTCAAGCCATCGGCCGCCCGGCAATTCTACTCGCTGGCGATGTAAGTAAGCCTCATCATATCGCTATCGTTCACCCAAATCGCCTTACCGCGACAGAACCCTTAGTGTTTCCAACCCACGTCTCAGAGTAGAGAAAAAATGCAACAACACACCATTGGAACGTCGGATCTTCGAATCGCACCCCTCGTCTTTGGCGGCAACGTGTTCGGCTGGACGGCCGATGAGCGCACGTCGTTTTCCATCCTCGACGCCTTTGTCGACCTTGGCTTGAACTTCATTGATACCGCCGACAGCTATTCGCACTGGGCCAAGGGCAATCAGGGCGGCGAGTCCGAGACCATCATCGGCAAGTGGTTCAGGCAAAGCGGCAAGCGGGAAAAGATCGTGCTCGCGACCAAGGTAGGCATGTGGAAGAAGCGGTCAGGGCTGTCGGCGGCGAACATCGAGGCAGCCGTCAACGAGTCGCTGCGCCGGCTACAAACCGATTACATCGACGTCTATTTCTCCCACATCGACGACGACAAGACGCCGCTCGAAGAGACGCTCGGCGCATATCAGAGGTTGATCGAGGCGGGGAAAGTGCGCGTGATCGGAGCGTCGAACTTCAGCGGCGAGCGGCTCGAGGCAGCACTGAAGGTATCAAAGGAATCGGGGTTGCCGGCGTATCAGGTTCTTGAGCCGGAGTACAACCTTTACGATCGGGAGGGCTACGAAACCGATC
Organism: Paraburkholderia sp. 32; assembly: GCF_050435345.1. Classification (NCBI taxonomy): domain Bacteria; kingdom Pseudomonadati; phylum Pseudomonadota; class Betaproteobacteria; order Burkholderiales; family Burkholderiaceae; genus Paraburkholderia; species Paraburkholderia sp. 32. The sequence continues at coordinate 2,197,116 of NZ_JBNDKD010000001.1, read as the reverse complement.
TCGAGCCAGTCGTGCAGGCGCACAAATTGGCGGTGGTTACTTACTTCAGCTTGGCAAGCGGTTTCCTGAGCGGAAAGTACAGTTCGAAGGCCGACGCCGCGAAGGGTGCGCGCAGCGCGCTTGTGGACAAGTATTTCAACGACCGCGGGTTACGGATCATCGATGCTCTTGTTGAAGTCGCGAAGCGCAACAACACGACACCTGCAACGGTGGCAATCGCTTGGATCATCGCGCGGCCGAGCGTGACGGCGCCGATTGCCAGTGCGACGTCCGTCGAGCAACTGAAAGGGTTGGCTGCAGCAACTCACTTGCAGCTTTCTTCCGAAGACATGAAGCTGCTCGACGAAGCCAGCGCAGCGGCGCAATAACCGAGCAGGTACTGTCACCCATTGAAAGGCGCTTGCCAACTGGTTGCGCGTTTCGAGCAGGCTCGGCGCAGCGCGGTGGGACAAGCCCATGGGATGGGAAGGAATCGCGACAGCCAGGCGTGCGATTCGACGATGTGTGTTGTTGTGTCGTTGTGCGAAGTTATCGGCATGGTGCGGGCGAGCGTCGTGCGCTGCTACGTCGACGAAATCCCGATCCACCGGCTCCCCGATTTGCGGTTGCGGCATCTGGCTTCGGCATGAAGGCGACATCGTCACGCTTCATCGTTTCCACGAAGCTTTCTGCCATGCCGTTACTTTGCGGACTGAACACCGGTGTGGTCAACGGTTTCAAACCAATGTCAGACGCAAAGGTCCTGGTTTTCTCCGGCTGTGTAGCCTGAGCCGTTGTCCGTCAGCCATTCAATTTCAGCCGGTGCCTTCGAGACGTTGCCAAAGCGCTTCTCGACGGCTGCCAGCATGACGTCACGCACCACGTCGCCACTGTGGCCACCAGTTGTCGCCACCCAGCTCATCGCTTCACGGTAAGCACCTCACGACGACCGTCGTTGACGGCGGCGAGAAGCGACATCAAAGTGGTGCCCATCATTTTCGATTTGATGGACATCACTGTGACAGAGTCGGAAGCCAAGCCGGGTAGCCGCAAGGGACGCCTGAATTATGATCGCGAGTTTCGACGCCGGCTTGCGGCCGCTGCATGCGAGCCTGGTGCATCGGTCGCGAAGCTGGCGCGGGACAATGGCATCAATGCAAATATGCTGTTCACCTGGCGGCGTCGCTATCGCGAGCAATTGCAGGCGGAAACGACGTCGCTGATTCCCGTGGCGGTGGTCCATGAAACGCCGCCGCAGTGGCGATGCCCCCAGATGCAAGGGACGTCGGCAACCGGACTGCACGAGCCGGGACGATCGAGATCCAAGTTCGGTGACGTGGTAGTCAAGGTGGACGGCATCGTCGACGCCGATACGCTACGGGTCGTACTGGGGAGCATGCGATCGTGATCTCTGTTCCCACGGGTACACGCGTCTGGCTGGTGGCAGGCGTCACCGACATGCGCTGCGGGTTCCAGGGGCTGGCGGCGAAGGTGCAGACGGCGCTCGAGGACAATCCGCTGGGTGGCAACGTGTTCATCTTCCGGGGCCGGCGCGGCGATCTGGTGAAGGTCATGTGGGCGACCGAGGACGGGCTCTGGCTTCTTGCGAAGCGGCTTGAGCGGGGCCGCTTCGTCTGGCCGCAGGCCGATCATCTGACGGCGGCGCAATTGTCGATGTTGCTCGAAGGCATCGATTGGCGGCAGCCGCGTCGCACCGCTGCACTGTCGATGTTGTAAACCGAGCAGAAGACTCGTAAACTGCGCCGCATGTCGAACGGCGCCGAACTTCCTGACGATGTTGAAACTCTGCGAGCCTTGCTGGTCGAGGCTCGTGCCCAGCTTGCCGAGCGCGATCTGGAGATCGAGCAGCTCAAGGCGCAGCTCGACAAGCTCAGGCGCATGCAATTCGGGCGCAAGTCCGAGCAGTTGGACCGGGAGGTTGCACGGCTCGAAACCGCGCTCGAGGACTTGACGGGCGAGCGCGGCGTCTCTGATATGCGGCGCGCCCGCCAATCAAGCGCGAGCACGCCTGTGGGCAACGCATCGCCGAAAGAAGCGCTGCCGCCGCATCTGCCACGCGAAGAACGCGTACTCGACGCCGACGCAACGTGTCCGAAATGCGGCAGCGCGAGATCCGGCGCAAGACGGTCTGTCCGTGCGGCCACCACTTCTCGCAGCCGCCGATGCCCGGCCTGCCGATTACGCGCAGCATCGCCCATCCGAGCCTGCTGGCCGACATCGTCGTCTCGAAGTACGCTGACCACGCCCCGTTGTACCGGCAGTCGCAGATTGCCGCGCGCGACGGCGTGAAGCTCGATCCGGCCAGCATGGGCCGCTGGGTCGGCCAGTGCGAGGCCCTTTGCGATGCACTGACCGAGGCACTGCGCCGCCACACGATGGCACCGTCGAAGCTGCACGCGGATGACACGCCGATCCCGGTGCTCGAGCCGGGCAAGAAGAAGACAAGGACCGGGCGACTGTGGGTGTATGTGCGCGATGACACCCGTTCGGGCTCGACCGAACCGGCCGCGGTGTGGTTTGCTTACTCGCCCGACCGCAAAAGCATCCACCCCCAGACCCATCTCGCTGGATTCGAGGGCATCCTGCAGGCCGACGCCTACAGTGGCTTCAACGAACTGTACGAGAGCGGCAAGATCCGTGAAGCTGCATGCTGGGACCACGCGAGACGGTACATATACGACGTGCATGCCCGAACGCCTACCGAGGCGACCCGAGAGGTGCTCGAACTGATCGGTGGACTTTACGGCATCGAGGCGGATATCCGTGGCAAACCCGCTGCTGAACGGCTGCGCGTGCGGCAGGAGAAAAGCGTGCCGCTGCTCGCGACCATCAAGACGTGGATGACGGACAAGCTCGCGACGCTGTCGAAGAAATCCGACCTTGCCAAAGCGATCCGTTACTCGCTCAAACCAGTGGGACGCGCTCGCGCTGTACTGCGAAGAGGGCCGTGCTGAGATCAGCAACGCCCTGGCCGAAAACGCGCTGCGCTGTGTGAGTCTGGGCCGCAAGAACTTCCTGTTCGCCGGCTCCGACAGCGGAGGCGAGCGGGCAGCCGCGATGTACGGTCTGATCGGCACATGCAAGCTCAACGGGATCAACCCGCGCGCCTACCTCGAATACGTACTGACCCATATCGCTGACCATCCCATCAACCGTATCGACGAACTGTTGCCCTGGAACGTGGCCACGAAGCTGCCTCGGCAGTCTGGCTCATCGGCGTCTGCAGACACGTAACCCGATTCCCGATCATGCCTCACGCGGGCGCCGCGTTGCGGACGGCCGTCGCGAGGTGCTTACGCTTCACGGTCACAGCAATCCAGAGCGAACGTGAGTGTCACCAGGCTCACTCGCGCATTGAGTTGCGGGAGTTGCAGCGCAAGAGACCCGATGAACCCTGTAGCCACGGCGTTGCGCGCGGTGTACACGGAAAGCAGAGGAAGCGGCTTGAATGTCACTTTCGAGCGTCCAACAGGTGACGCTTTAGTTTGAGGTTGCAACGAGCATGTAGCCGAGGCCCCCCATCCTTTACCGATCAAACGGGCTTCGATAACTGGTTTTCAGGTGGTCTCACCGGGTCGAACGTCGGCCTCATTGCGCGTGAAGTGGCATCGATTCAAATTGTCGGTGTGGTGAACATTAACGAAATAGTAATGGGCGCTTTTCGCAGCGCCTATCTCGGGTATTACGGAATGTCGAACTTCGCCCGGGCAGGGTTGATGACGGACGCGGTACGGGCAGCTGTGATCTATGCTTTCAGCGAACTTGGATTGCATCGGGTGGAGGCAAATATTCAACCAGGGAATATCGCGTCGATCGCACTTGTGCGGCGGTTGGGTTTTAAACAGGAAGGTTTTTCTCCTCGCTATCTCCGCGTAAATGGCGAATGGCGCGACCACGAGCGATGGGCGTTGCTGGCCGATATGCCCGGTTAGACACAGCCGCCACTCAAAAAAATAATGTGCTCACGCAGAAATTGTTTTTGTGCCAATATTAACAGCATGGAACTTCGTAACGTCCCGAGCAAGGCTCACCACCATCATCACGGTCGCTATCCGCTGCGCCGTGGGTCGTTACGTCCATAGCAAGGAATTCGACCTCACGGTCCATTCCATGTGCAAACGACCAAGGCGCTTAAGGCGCCTTTTTTTATTTCCCCACCATCAAGAGCTGAAGATGACCGACTCGATAAGCTATCGCCGCGCAACCGTGGACGACATTTTGAAAATTTGCGAGTTGGGTCAAATCTTGAACGCGATCCACCATCAGGCACGTCCTGACGTCTATGCAAACGCCACTGAAGAGTTCGCTCGAGACAAGCCGCACTGGCTATCAAGCCTTCAGGGAGAAGATCGAGCCATGTTTCTCGCCGAGCATGGCAGCACGGCGGTCGGCTTTATCACCGTTCAAGTGATGCAGCCGACAAGTCCACTGTTGCAACCGTTGACCGTTGGCCGCATTGGCTCAGTCGCTGTTTTGGAACGACTGCGGGGACGCGGCGTCGGGAGCACGCTGATGAAACTTGCTGAAGAGTGGGCACGAAAAAACGGTGCCAACGACATGAGGCTGACCGTTTGGGCGTTTAATGAACAGGCGGTCGATTTGTATCAGGAACTTGGCTACGAGCTTCGTGCGTTCGAGATGGGAAAGCAACTGCCTATTGCTGGGGATATGCCAGTCGCATGAGGCGATGCTCGGCGCGCGTCAAGCAAGTTGTCGCCTCACTCATGCAGCCAGAGGCTGTTTATTTGCGCTGATCGACGCCATCTCGACGACTGAGTCGCGTTCGGGGTTAAGCGTCACGGCACCAACCGGTGTCCAGTTGCGCGTGTGGCGCGACCAGCGGGCCGGATTGCGCTCGCGGGCCCTCTCGTACAGTGCATGCCGAGCGGCGAGAAGCGCACGATCGTCACCGGCGTGACGCTGCGCAGGCGTCACGTAGCGGATGCCACTATGACGATGCTCGAAGTTGTACCACTGCACGAAGCCGGCAGCCCAGGTGCGAGCAGCGTTCAGGTCCTCGAAGCCTGTGACCGGAAACTCCGGCCGGTACTTCGCGGTTCGGAACAGCGCCTCGGCATAGGCGTTGTCGTCGCTGACCCGGGGGCGCGAGTACGACGGCTTGATGCCCAGCCAGTGCAGCATCGCCAGCACGGTAGTGGCCTTCAGCGTCGCCCCGTTATCGCCGTGCAGCACCGGCCGGGCCTCAAGGGCGGCAATGCCTTCGGAGAGCGCCGTACGACGTACGAGATGAGCAGCGTGTTCGGCCGCGTCGCTGTCGTGCACCTCCCAGCCGACAATCTTGCGGCTGTACAGGTCCAGAATCAGGTACAGGTGGAACCATCGCCCTGTGACCGTTGCCGGCAAATAGGTCATGTCCCAGCACCACACCTGGCGCGGCGCGGTTGCAACGTGCGTGGTCGGCGGCCGGCCGCTCGAAGGAGTTCTGGCACGGCCACGGCGCCTCATCTGCCCATGCTCGCGCAGCACGCGTGCAAAGGTCGATTCGCTGGCGATATACACGCCTTCGTCAGCCAGCATCGGCACGATGCGCGCCGGTGGCATGTCGGCAAAGCGCGGCTCGCTGGCTACGCGCAGCACGTTTTCCCGCTCCTGCGGGCTCAAGGTGTGCGCGGGCAGCAGGCGCATCGCGCCGGGCCTGGCGTCGCCAGTGACGAGCCCTTGATTGGCCCTCCAGCGCTGCAGGGTACGCACGTCGATTCCGGCCACCTCGCAGGCCAGGCGCAACCGTGCGCCAGCCAGTCTTGCCGAATCGATTTCCCGGGCCAGGAACTGGCGATCTTCGAGGCCGATCATTCGTCCTCGCCCTTGTCCGTGTTGAAGATCGCCCCGAGTTTTTTTGAAAGAACCAGCAATGCGGCTGCCTCGGCCAGTGCTTTCTCCTTGCGCCGCAGTTCGCGTTCCAGTTCCTTGATGCGACGCTGGTCCTGCTTCGTCTGCTGTGGACTCGCACGGGCCTCTTCGGGCTCGGCCAGCGCCTGCGTGGCCGCTTGCCGCCACTGCGCCAGTTCCTGCGGATACACGCCATGCTCGCGGCACCACGCATTGCGGGCCGTCTCGTCCATCGCTGCCGTGCTCAACACCGCTTCGAAACGCGCGGCCGCTGTCCATGCCCGCTCGCGAGCGGGCCTGGACAGCGCATCACTGCGCCAGCGCTCCAGCGTCTGCGCGCCCACACCGATCTCTCGCGCAACCTCTTCCACTGATGCGCTCTCCGGCGGCAGCAACCGCGCCACTGCTCTGTCCTTGAATGTCTTTCCGTAACGCGCCAACTTGTTCTCTCTTTATCGCCCCCAGATTCCAATTTTATCCAGGCGACAACCATTGTGACGCGGGGGGTGCTCGGCCAGTCTATATTCGTGCATAGATCGCGGACAATTAATTGTTCACGTGAAACTTTTGAAACCTCTATTATCTGTTGCGTCTTTCCGAAAACGTTCTTGGAGCATTCAATGCGGATTAGAACCACCTATTTGAAAGTGTCGGACATGGAACGCAGTTCTGCTTTCTGGGAAAACCTGTTGGAACGCGCGCCGATCCGCAGGTCGGATAAGTGGACCGAATTCTCGCTCGGTGAAGTCCGCTTCGGGTTGCTGCTAAATGATTTTGGCGATGAGTTCGTCGGGAGCGGATGCGTTCCTGTGTTCGAATTTGACGTATCCGCCTTGCATATATTTCTGGATCGCGCCAAGGCTTTTGGGGCAACAGTCGCTCTCGACGGGCTAAACAATGAAGCCATGAAGAGCATTGTGTTCGTTAGCCCTGATGGCCATGAGTTCGAACTTTGCGCATGTCACGACTAATCGGTTGTTCTACCCCGAAAATCTAGGCCCGCGTTGCCCGTCGCGAGTGTCCGTTCCTAAGGGCGTCAACGGGCTGTTGTGGGTCGTAAGTACGCGTTGGGGATGGCGAGACGCGTCGCTCACGACCGCTGAGGGTGTGAACGGCCGGAGAGTGTCGTGAAGCCGACCGACCACAGCCAATAGCTGACCGTCGGCAATGGCCGACATTGCGCCACTCGAAACTGCCCGCGAATGTCGCCCGATTCCGGCGATGGGCTAGTCACGAGCCTGGCCCGCACCTCCTTCCCGCCTTAAGAAGGCCACCGGCATGAAAGCGCATCGAAACATTCGTGGAGCGCCGCCTCCGGCGGGACGAATGCGCACCCTCATGTAGTCAGCCATACCATCTCCGAGCGCCAGCATGCATTCCGTGGCGGAGCTGGTGTGGAATGAGAATCTGGCGCTGCCGCGGATCAATGTCGACGAGGCCGACCAGTGGACGTTGCGCGTCTTCGGCAAGGGCGACAATCTCCGCATGAGCAAGAGTCCGAAAGTCATGAGTCGAAGACGTCTGCTTGATCCGAGGCACGGGATCACTTCAATCCATCCCTATTTAAGCGACCGAAAAATCGCCATTGCTTCCGCCCTACTTTCAGGCGTTCAAACCCTGCTAACCCCGGCAGAAAATGCTGCATTGCAATGCGCTTTTTGGACTTGCTGCAGACTTTGTTGTCTCTGAAAGCGGGGTTTTCGTATGCCGCAGACTTTGTTGTGCGCCGATAAGATCTATGGAGAAACATCAAAGTTTGCGGGGAAAAGTTGATCGGAAGGCCCTACCACCGTTGAAGTCTTAATCATGAGACAGGGTCAAAGTTCGCAGCAGCAATTGCGATTTCTGAGACTGCATCGATTCCAGCTGCGCAAAGTCTGCGGGATCGCCCACCAACAACTCTTGCGAAAGCGACAACAAAAAGTGCCGCATCGAAATCATGCTGCACCGCATTAAATAGGGACGCACCATTAGGCTCCAATGTGTAGCCGACACGTAATACATGGATTTTCACCGGCCACAGCGATCCGAGCCTCAACGCCGGCAGCCCGCCTGAATTCATCCCCATCCGTAACAACGCACGCGACTGCGCTTTTCATCTCCGAACATTTCAACCAAAAGCTATAGCCAAGATGTCCCGGTAACGACAGAAGCGATAACACTGTGCGAATGTCGGGTCTTACGAGCCAATGTCGGTCGCCCCCCACGGCGGCAATAACAGATCAGATAGGTTCAAGAAAAATTTCCCGCGGCTGTGCTACGAGGACCGGAGCCCCCAACAGGTTCAACGAGAGTGGTCCAACTCCTAGCTAACACTTGCGAGCGGAATGATCTTCGGCAGCACCCGTCAATTCGATTCCCCGAATTCGCCCTCGCTGCTCCCTAGTAAAGCTACTTCTTCGCAACCCAGCCGTCCGTAGAGCTTCATCGCAGTCGCCCAGCCGTTGTCCCGATGCCAAGTTGGCAAGCCAAGAAATGACCCGCTCAAGATAGGCCGGACGGCATTCAACCAGTTCCACCAAAACGGCCTCAAAAGATCTGTTCCGGCCCATCGCTCGAAGAAAACCTGCTCTTTCGAGGATGGCCCTTCGGGTCGCCATGATCGGGGGCTCGGCCGACATTAGTTCACGCCACGCCTCCCGAATCTGGCCAGAGGTTGGTTCCTTCCGCCGGACCGCGCCTTTCGTTCGCCCCGGTGACCGGTGGCTCCGATTAAAGGTGCGCAGCCAATCCGGGTCATTCTTCAATAGCATTTTATGAACGGCTGGATCGGCTTCAGCCGCCGCGGTAATGCGCCTTTCCGGTGGGGCGTTCTTAACCAACCGGCGCCATGTCGCGTGCAACTTTCTTAGCTCTCCGGAATTAATATTGCTCACCCTCTCACTGTACGCCCAACAATAAGACAAATGTAATTTTCGTGCCGCAGACCATACGGTGTCTCCTTTAGCAATCAACCCGCGATACCGTTTCCGGTAGCGATCGCCATATCCGATCGGAACCAGTTGTGCAGCATCACATTGAGCCGTTTTCCGCACTCGGTATGACACCCCGCACGTACATACAAGCTTCCATCTGTCTCTTCGCATTGAGGTAAATTCAAGGACGTCAGCACTTCGATGCAACGCCCCCTTACATGAGTATGCTTCCCAAACCGAACCCACCGCCTCCCTCTCACTGGCGAAGTTTCGAGCATTACAGCTGATCTGCGGCAAATATGATCCTGGCAATTCGACGTGATGTTCAAGAAACGATTCCGCCGCGATGAACATAAACGGGTGCGGGCACTCGGAACGCACAGAGTGTTCTGACAAACGATCAAGCCATTTCGAAATTTTTCCGGCAGTCATGCCTGTCACATGACAATATTCTTGCCCGAAATAATCGAACCAAGCGGAAATCATCCTATCATGCTTTATATGAGAATTTTTGTGTAAAAACCCTGCCTCTCTCAACATGTCGCGATATATCTTCGTTGACGTGCAAATCCTACCCTCCGCTCTCTGTAGGCCGCTTCTCTTAGCAACATCCTCGATAGCCCGCTGTTCTGAAGGAGTGACCCGTTGTAGAATCCTCTCATCAGAAGTGTTAATGAGGCGTAAAACAGTTTGGTCAAAATAACGTTCAGATCGCATCCTTTTCACTGATTTCAATATACACGCGTGCTTCACGCAGCAATACACTCCAGCTAACTGATGGTCGATCCTCCAATAGGGCGCCTGCTGTTTCTCAATCCATTCCGCCAGACACCCGTCACAATATCGCAATGTCGCGGTGCGCTCGCCTTTCAATCCAAAAATTCTCAGCGGGCATGAAAATTTTTCACCCGCATGAGACGCCAGCATCACCTGAAGTATTTTTTCCCGTACGGATTGCGAAGCCATCATTGTTGCGTATTGGAATTCCGTATGCTCTTTAACTATATCCTCTGCCCCCTGGTTCCAGTAATCGCACGCTTGCTTCGCAAGATGATCAATGGCAGTCGGAAGCCGCGACTGTGGCTCAGAGTCACAGCCGAAAAGCGATCGCCGAAGTCTCCAAGTGGATTTCAATCCCATTAACTCTGCATAGCGTCCGAAATTACTTCCGAGAGTCTCACCTTTCTTTAGCGGAAGCAGCGCGATGGCCATCGAATCGCTCCTTGTCTCGATAATAGAGTGACGGATACTCGCAACTACCAAAAACCAGCTTTTGGTAAACTCTGAGTTGATAGCGCGTGTCACGTGACAATCTAAAAACGTCCACAGCAGTAACGGCACTCACCCATCTCGCCCGTCGCTCAATTCGAACCTGGTGAGCCTCAAAAAACTAATCTTTCCACGGGCGCCCAGCAGAACCCGTGTGAAACTCGGTCTCACACCGCAGAGATGTCTGCCCGTCGCAGAGATGCTCATCACCAAAGAGTTGCGTCGATTCCCTCGTCGAATCAATCGCGGATTTTGCTCCCTTGCCGGGTGAGCAACGAACGCTTGGGACGTGTCCGATTTGCCAGGTTGAATGCCACAAACCAATCACGGTCGTATCGGCACAATGTCCTATACAGGTTTGAATCAATACGATGGGCCGAAGTGATTCGTTTATCCGGCTGAGCGCTCTTGACCAGCGAGCACCAGCGGTCGCGCATGCGTTGAATGGCCTCTTTGGACAAAACCCTGTCTTTAGAAAATCCCGCGTAACGCGCCCAACGCAGGAACCTCGCATTTGCTGTATGGGGTCCTTGTGACGGAGTTCGAGCGCTGACACTATCAGCGAACCGCATGGAAATGAGGCTTTGATAACGCGCTCCATAGGCCTCCACGGTCAACTGCGCCTTTTCAGAGGACGACACCTCGGACGCCCGATACGAAACTCCGCAGGAACATGCAAGCTTCCATCCGGCACCCTCTCTCGAGCATTCTTTCCAGGTGTCACTCTTCCGATGAAGGATGCCGACGCATGACAGTTCGCCTACGGTTTTACCGACAGCATCACCGCAGCTATCCAGCGATTCTGCGCCATGAGCTATCACTGTGTTTCGTGTCGCCGGCACAAACGATCCTGGCAACGCGAAGTGACGGTTCAGTAACGATTCCGCTGCGATGAACATAAACGGATGGGATGCATCCCTGCCTCTCCCTTGATCTGCGATGTTTCGCACCCAAACGGTCATCTTTTGCCAATCGAGACCGGTCAGCCGGCAATACTCGTGGCCAAAATGTCCTAAGGCAGATGCAATAAAGGCACGACTGTCCGTCCTTCCGTCAGGCCACACAAACCCCGCGTCCCGAAGCAGTTCGCAATAGGTCGACGCCGATGGGAGACCATCGTTCGCCATCCTGTACCGCGCGCTACGTTTAGCTACATCCTCAATCGCGCTCCTTTCTGAAAATGACAGCCGAGTCAAAACTTCTTCGTCGGCACGCCCCTTCAATGCCGAAACCGTCAGGTCCGTGAAACTTTCAGAAAGACCCGGGTTCGTCATTTTCAGCATGCGTGAATGCGTGCAACAGACATACGCGCCCGGAAGTTGATGATCCACCATCCAATGGGCGGGGATCCCATTCGCTTTCCACTCCAGCAGGCAATCTTCGCAATATCGAAACCTTGTGACGCGCTCCCCACTCCAGCCACACACGCTTCTTCGTGAACATCTCCCAGCAGGTTGACCGAGCATATCCGAGCGCATCGATTCTCGCTTTGTCTCTGGTACCGTCAAGGTCGCGTAGTGGAACTCAGTGTGATCACTTATGATTGCCTTTGCGTCCAGGCCCCAATAGTCCATGGTTTCCTCGGCGAGATGAGCGAGTCCGCTCGGGAGTCTCGTATCCGGCTTACAGGCATAGCCGAAGAGACGCCGCCTGAGCGATAGCGTAGTTCCAAGACCAATGAAGTCTCCATAGCGCCCCAGATTGCTGCCAATGGTCTCACCATCTAAAAGAGGAAACAACGCGATAGCCATAGCATCTCCCCGTGTTCTCACGACCGAATCCAGACGCCGCGCACCCTCGACTGACTCTCTTCCCGCTCCCATCAGATTCCAACGCTCACAGGTCGCTTCATCGAGCAACGCAGCGCGATTGAACTGACAACGCAAGATATCGGCGCGCGTCAAGCAAGTTGTCGCCTCACTCATGCAGCCAGAGGCTGTTTATTTGCGCTGATCGACGCCATCTCGACGACTGAGTCGCGTTCGGGGTTAAGCGTCACGGCACCAACCGGTGTCCAGTTGCGCGTGTGGCGCGACCAGCGGGCCGGATTGCGCTCGCGGGCCCTCTCGTACAGTGCATGCCGAGCGGCGAGAAGCGCACGATCGTCACCGGCGTGACGCTGCGCAGGCGTCACGTAGCGGATGCCACTATGACGATGCTCGAAGTTGTACCACTGCACGAAGCCGGCAGCCCAGGTGCGAGCAGCGCTCAGGTCCTCGAAGCCTGTGACCGGAAACTCCGGCCGGTACTTCGCGGTTCGGAACAGCGCCTCGGCATAGGCGTTGTCGTCGCTGACCCGGGGGCGCGAGTACGACGGCTTGATGCCCAGCCAGTGCAGCATCGCCAGCACGGTAGTGGCCTTCAGCGTCGCCCCGTTATCGCCGTGCAGCACCGGCCGGGCCTCAAGGGCGGCAATGCCTTCGGAGAGCGCCGTACGACGTACGAGATGAGCAGCGTGTTCGGCCGCGTCGCTGTCGTGCACCTCCCAGCCGACAATCTTGCGGCTGTACAGGTCCAGAATCAGGTACAGGTGGAACCATCGCCCTGTGACCGTTGCCGGCAAATAGGTCATGTCCCAGCACCACACCTGGCGCGGCGCGGTTGCAACGTGCGTGGTCGGCGGCCGGCCGCTCGAAGGCGTTCTGGCACGGCCACGGCGCCTCATCTGCCCATGCTCGCGCAGCACGCGTGCAAAGGTCGATTCGCTGGCGATATACACGCCTTCGTCAGCCAGCATCGGCACGATGCGCGCCGGTGGCATGTCGGCAAAGCGCGGCTCGCTGGCTACGCGCAGCACGTTTTCCCGCTCCTCCGGGCTCAAGGTGTGCGCGGGCAGCAGGCGCATCGCGCCGGGCCTGGCGTCGCCAGTGACGAGCCCTTGATTGGCCCTCCAGCGCTGCAGGGTACGCACGTCGATTCCGGCCACCTCGCAGGCCAGGCGCAACCGTGCGCCAGCCAGTCTTGCCGAATCGATTTCCCGGGCCAGGAACTGGCGATCTTCGAGGCCGATCATTCGTCCTCGCCCTTGTCCGTGTTGAAGATCGCCCCGAGTTTTTTTGAAAGAACCAGCAATGCGGCTGCCTCGGCCAGTGCTTTCTCCTTGCGCCGCAGTTCGCGTTCCAGTTCCTTGATGCGACGCTGGTCCTGCTTCGTCTGCTGTGGACTCGCACGGGCCTCTTCGGGCTCGGCCAGCGCCTGCGTGGCCGCTTGCCGCCACTGCGCCAGTTCCTGCGGATACACGCCATGCTCGCGGCACCACGCATTGCGGGCCGTCTCGTCCATCGCTGCCGTGCTCAACACCGCTTCGAAACGCGCGGCCGCTGTCCAGGCCCGCTCGCGAGCGGGCATGGACAGCGCATCACTGCGCCAGCGCTCCAGCGTCTGCGCGCCCACACCGATCTCTCGCGCAACCTCTTCCACTGATGCGCTCTCCGGCGGCAGCAACCGCGCCACTGCCCTGTCCTTGAATGTCTTTCCGTAACGCGCCAACTTGTTCTCTCTTTATCGCCCCCAGATTCCAATTTTATCCAGGCGACAACCATTGTGACGCGGGGGGATATGCTCACAGTCAGGCGCGAATCGCACGAAACCGGCATGGGCAAATCACATTGCCCGCTGCAACTGAACTCCAAGCTGGAGGCCACCGGGGGCCGCCTCCAGCTTTGTAGTTGTCAGTTAACCTCCTCCTTTGACTCGTTGACGCTTTTCTTCAGAGATTCCGCAGGAGCTTTTTTTTGGTAGAAACGGCGCGCTGCCTCGTTACTCAGGTCTTGCGATGAGGCCGCCGGGTACTCTTTCTGGACTGTACAAACGAGCGACGACGCCAACTCTTGCGGTACGCCCAGCAGCATCAGTCTGGATACGGCACTGATCGCTGACTCGTTCCTGTCATGCTCCATCGCCACCTCATGGTAGCCGTGTCGCTTCGCCTCCGCCTCCATCGACTCAACGATGTCGTCCAGCGTGTCGCCCAACAGGTCATCGTATTCAACCATCCTTGCCTTATTCCCCGAGCGCACCGCGTTCATCATCGGTCTCAATGAAGCCATCTTTTCATCGAATACATCCCTGACGATTTTTCGGGACAACCTCTCCGCTCCCGAGGCAATTGCCGCGATCTGTGCCAGCTGAAAAAGCGGGATTGCAATCCCCGGCAGCCCCTGGGTCAGGAAATACAGATACTTCCGCAAGCTCTCCGACAGAGGCACCGGTTCCGCAAGCCACTGGTATTTCTGCAGTTGATTGCAGAACCGCTTCCAGTCGTCCTCATTCCTCATCCCGTTCCACACGGTAACGCCTTGACTGCTAATGCGCCGCGCGGACCGCAATGTCTTCCGGAACAGCTGAGCTGCCTTCGGAGTGCCGCTCACGATGACCGGAATTCCAACTACGTTAGTAAGATTGACAAAGAAGTCAAAGAGCGGGTCGTTCCTTGCCACCGCCTGCAACGCGTTCTGCATCTCATCAATAACAATGAGGCCTGTGTGATGCCGTTGACAGATTCGGTGGAGCTTGTTTGCGTAGTCGGCCAACGTGGCCCTCGGCCCAACCTCCCCCGTATAGTCTGTTCCGAGCAGGTCGTCGAATTTCAATATGAGAAGCTTGAGTGTGTCTTTGAGACTGGCACTCTTTGGACAATCAACCTTGATCCAAACAACCTGGCTAAGTCCGTATTCCCTGTGAAGGACCACCTGAGGGAACAGACGTAGCGCAGATTCCAGTGCCGTGGATTTTCCGCCTCCCGAAAGCCCGAAGACTCCTGCACAATATGCATGTGAACGCCGGTGCGGGTAGACGGGAGAAAGCTGCCCGCCCTGGCTCGCCCTATAACGGTCGTTGAGGCCTTGTGCGTAATCGTCTCGTAGTTCGCTTCCAATGTAATGCTGACGAACGATGATCTGGATCGTGCTGACGACGTCAAGATGAGCGGGAAGTGCGACGACAAGGCGCGAAAGTCGCCCAATGGCATGCAGGCGATACTCTTCAGGCTTTGTGCGTTCGCTTTCAGAAAAGGCAACCGGCACGTCGAGCGCCTTCAGAATCGATTTCTGGTCCCAAACAGGTCCCAACGCAGAGATCAGCGGATTGCTCCGGTACTCGGGCAGCAGGTCGTCGCCGCTGTAGTACTGTGCCTCCACTGCTTCGATACACTGCCTCACCGGTTCGGGTTGATTCGATTTCCTAGCTGCCACTGGTTTGTCGACGGATTTCTTGATGGTCATAATGCGCTCCTATGCATCCATTGCGGCGAGCAAGTCCCTCGCACGCTTCTCTCGAAGGTCCTTCGCGGTCATGCGACCAGCCTCGGCGGAGATCGCATTTTCCTGACTTACCGACTCTTCATGGGCGTCTCCTTCGTGGTCGTACGTATCCTGGGGTACCGGATCGTCCAGGCTAGTTTCTTTTTGAACCTTCCTGATGAGCTTCCTGAACGACGTGCCAGCCCTGTTGCGCCGCCGGGGTCTTCCGGCATTCTTCGGACCATCCGCGGTCCGCAACGTCGATTCAGCGGACTGCTCGATGTGACGCATTTCATCCATATCACTGATGTCCGGCCGCATCATTCCTGCATCTTCCAGGGCTCTTGAAGTCTTGGAGACAGCGTTCCTGGCAATCTTCGCAATGTTGTGGTCCGTCATTGCGCGGTCGGACTCGCAAGCTTCCTCGCTCATGCCCCGGTTAGTCGCATCGTGCTCCGTATAGAGCTCCTGTTCCTGGTAAGTCAGCCCACGCAGGTCGTCCCTTTCATGGTCAGACATCGAACACGATACGGGCTCACCGAGGCCGTAAAGTTGAATGCTGCTGTTATCCGCGGAGTCGTACCCGATTTCGACGCTGGACTCGACTTTCTGGCCACGAAACATTGCCTGACGCTCAATGAGCGAAAGCGTGGGACAGTCATAGTGCATCCCGTTGTGAAAGATTCCCTTACCATCTATTCGAACTGTCGTTGTAGGCATCGCTTTCGCCCGGAATTCATCGACATCGACATGTCTTCCGCAACCATTGATCTCCGTGCCGTACCTCCAGAGATTGAGTGGCGTTGGCGCAAGTCCGCGCTCCACCATTTCTGGAGGCGTGGGGTAACCGCGGATGAGACGGGTGTTATAGCTTAGTACCGCGTAGCAAACTATCCGACGAAATTCCGCGATGTCAAGGGCCGCATGATATGCGGGGTGTTCAACGCCGCGGTCAAACGACCCTTTCTCGACCACCCCAGGTACAAGCGCGTTCCAGATTGCCGGTATGATGCCGAACCGCCGCTCCATCACGGCCCGCAGGTCGGGACGATAGGCCGGCGCGTTCTTCATTTCAATCCGGAAATGCGTGATGAGGGGATGCCCCTTGTGTACGCTGCTTACCTCGCCCTGATCCGCGTAAAGGACTTCACACAGGCGACACGCTGGCCACTGTTCGACTCCAATGACGATGCCGATTGACCTGCAGAACGGCACTTTGGGACTGACTGCGTTCGCAAGCGCCATCATTGCCCCATCCCAGGACGGTGGCTCGAATGTCAGATAGAAACCAACAACCATCGCCGTGTAGTCGTCGATAACAAGATAGAGAACCGGCCGGCCGATGACCTTCGTCCGCAGGACCTGGCCCACCAGGTAGACATCAGCGACCGTCGCGTCAATGTGAAAGCGCTCGCCGGGTCCACGTGACGTTCTGAGTCGACCGGTCAGAGGCCGTTCATGCAGCAGATACTGCCTGAGACCAACCTTGCGGATGCGACGCTCTTCATAGCTGTAGTTCCGGTAGATATGGTATTGAAGTTGCCGGTCCGTCAGGACGATACGGCGATCGAGTTTCAGCTCGATCATTTCTCCATTCTCGTTGCAGACGACCCTATCGCGCAGAAACTTGGCGCGAATCCAGCTGAGAGCCTGCTTCAGGGTTTTTTGTGCCCTTTCCCCTTTCGTATATTCGAACGAAAAGTAATAGTCGGCCGCCATCTCGAGCAGGCGCTGTACCTCCTGGTTGCGAGCCGAGCCCTTCAATGTCCTGCGTTTCGGCATCCTCCCGGGGGCATCTTCCCAATTCCGCTGCTGGCCTCTTCCTCCGCACCGGTCGTAATCATCAGAAGCCGCCGCGGGCGTCATCCCTTGCTGGCAAAAACGCCGGAATGTTCTGTAAACAGTGGACTCTGATATGCGCGAGAATGCGCAATATCGCATGATCCGCTTCCTGCGGGTTTCCCGGTGAAGCAACGCCTCGAACTCATCGCCGTAGATCGAAGGTTCTTGTGGCGTTCCGTCGTCGCCGGGCGGCAGATCGAAAGTCAACAGTCCTGCAATAAGCCTCCACCCTTCAGATTTGGTCGGATCATCCGCGATTTCCTGATATTTTCTGGACCGACGGGACAGGCCGAACGCTAAAACCCCCCTGCGCTCTGACACATTACCCGGCAGCCTGGCAAGTTTTTCGAGAGCAAGCTCAGGCTCCACATTGGTCGACAGTCGCAACAGCAGAGCGTCCGTTTTCTCCTTGAACGGTGATGCTCGCCGGCAGGATGCCGATTTGGCCTTGTGCTCAATATCGATAAGATGGGTCCATCTGGAGTTCCTCCCTGTTTTCAGGACGATATAGATGTGGTCACCGTTGCGCTCCTTGAGTACGTCACCAACAGTGATTTCGCTGGGACACGTTGATTGGACGACCATTCGAGCCTCCGTTGTGATAGGCGCCGGGCAGCTGCTGTCTCTAGGGCTTTGGCCGCCAGATCTCGTCGAGCCGGATCTTGAGCGGGTCGGAAACGTCGAGGTCAAACGCTAACCGTCTGGCGCCAGCGAGTTGCCGGAAGGCCCGTACGCCCGAACCCGGTGGAAGCCCCAGCATCCCATCAACGCGGCGGCATGCGTCAAGGACCCGCATCTCTTTCTGCACCCGGACAAGGCGGAGCAACTCGCGCTGCGCCGCCAACTCGGCGTCAGACAGTTTTCGATCGACCGTATCGTTGTGCGCCCGAAAGAGCCAGGCCAGATTTCTCGAACGGTGCGCATGCATGCCTTTAGCCCTGACCACGGAGTACGACGCTCCATCGTCTTCCCAGGTTTTCCGCTCAATGAGCTGCGCGCGCGTCAGTTTGTCTTCCTGGCCACGGCGGGTCGACCTGACCGACCGCGCCTCCCGGTTGCGAGTCGCTCCCCGCGCCGTGATGTAAACCAGGGCCGTGCTAAGTACCGCTGGCTCGCCGAGGTGCCGATAGAACGGATGGGCAACATTGATTGACGCCGCCGCTCTCTGGGTCTTGTCGCGGTCAAGAGCGACCTGATCGTAGATAATCTTCACATCACGCCGGTACCACCCCTCCAGGAATTCGGCATGCTCTGCCTCGGATAACAGGTGCAGTTCCTCACCTGCCGCCTTGTTGCATGCAAGCCGTGTCTTGATTCCGGAGCCTGGTTTGTCCCGGGTATGCTGCCAGCGCTGATGGGATCCTGTCTCCCTGGCCAGCGCCTGCTCCTTCAGTTTGCGCACCAGCGTTCCCTTTCGGGTCCGCACCGTATGTTTCGTCATGTCACCCTCCAATGCGCAATCCACTTCCCGCAGGATCCCGTGGAAATCTCGATTGGGAATGCGAACGCTCCCTGCCGCCCCTATCCGCGACGCAAGCGAAGCGGCGCCCTTACATGCAACCGCGGTTGACCGTTGCTCCTGAACCGGGGGCCGTGCACACTGGCTGCACATGCCCCCGTGCCGGTCGCAATGAACTCTTGTTCAGCAGTCCGGCGTCGCTTCGATGGCGTCGCGCCTAAAAGCCATTTCGCTCGCGCAGAAGGCGATGGATGGCAAAGTCGTTCCGGTATGCCCGTTCGTACTCGCAAGGAGCGGAAGGAACCTCGCCTTCGCCGGCCCAGCACGGATCCGGCTCACGCTGGCTGGCCGGGTTATTCCGCGCCAGTTGGGCGCCGGGGTTGGAAAGTTCGGCCACGTATGCAGCCAGCGCCGCGGTGCTGACACTGGGGAAACGCCGCGGCGGCACCCCAGTCCCAGCGTCAGGCGACAGGCGCGGCGTCGTCGGTACAGCCGGGGTCGTGCCGGACCGGTCCGGGAGATGCGGCTCGCGGATCACCATGATCCCGAGAGTGCGCAGGTGAAACGTCAGTAAGCGGGAGTCACCATATCTTGGGTCGACTGCGCATACGACCCCGGCACCGGCATCGAGTATCGCCTGCACTTGAAAGGCGGCAGCGGTCGCTGATGTCAGCCATTGGTCAGCTCCGTCGATGCCCAGCACGACCGGTCGCAGGGGCGCCTGAGCGCACAGTTCTGCCGCCCGCGCCCTGGCGCAAACGAGTTGCTTGTCGAGTTCCCCCTGCTTGCACCGGACAAACAGCTTTCGTCCTCGCGGACCACCGAGTTGGCTCACACGTGCTTCCAACGCCCTCGTCCGGATGGGCGAGTCTGGCCCCTCGACGAACCGGATCACGCGCGGCTCGTGATCGCTGTCCGCGACAAAATGCGGGAGGTGCGGAAGTCCGTGCTCGCCCAGCGCAAACCGGGCGGTGACCGCTCGTCGCACGGCGGTCAGCGTACAGCGTGCGTCCAGCCATGCTCTTTCCGCGTGTGTGGCTGGCCGATGCAAGTAACGCTTATCCGCCACCACTTCTGGATCAAACTCACACCTGTTAGCGCCGTATGGGATCCGGGCACTCGCGGCTTGTTCGGGTTGGATGAAATGCATGGACGAGTTCATACCTGCCTCCATTTTCAGGGCTCTTGACAAGAGACCAGATTGGGCGGAGTATGACTTTGTAGGTTGTCCACTCTGCCAATCAGGCCGAGACAAACGGGCCCCCGGTCTGCAAACCGGGGCCCGTTTTTTCAATGTTTTACTGGTTTCCTAGGATCCTGTTTCATAGCTGGATGCCTTGAAATTCAAGGGTGACAAATATTTCAGGGGTTGCTGAAACAGCGCCTCTTGAAGGGCCGTTCGAGTCAACGCCCTGCGCGATCGACCGTTCAGCAGTCCAGTTTTTATCTACAGTCAGTTCTTGCAGCGCCCCCTTTCCCGACGAAAAGCCATTCCAAGCGGCAAGCCTTCCCTTCATCGCCGTCCAGACACCCGACGTATTTGTGGCTTGTCGCCGTAGCAGGGCCTGCAGTCATGACGCGCCAAGCGGTGGTCTTTGCCGCGCGAACTGCTGCGCACGCGCGCGCCGGCCTCGCAACACACCGTCCCCGCTTTTAGTCCGTCCGTTGTCCAACTCTCTCCGGTGCATGAGTCAGCCGTCCGTCGAGCGCAGTGTATTCAACTATGCGGTCATTTCAAGCCTGGTTTAGGCGGCCAGCCATCCCTCGAGCGTAATCATTCTCAACGGAAATTTGTCAGGAGAAACAGACGTGTCCGATGCCGGGGCGCTCGCCAGTGGTAGTCGAAACCCGTTGACAATTCAACACGTGTTTAATTTTATGACCTAAATTGCGGGCTTTTCCTATGGCGGTTAATTCGGTCCGGTTGATCATATTGTTCGGACAACGAAGCAAACTGGATGGGTAGATGTACGGAATAGATAACTGGAAATCGACCGGAAGACCCGTGTTAGCGACCAAAGAAATTTATTCCTTTTCTGCAACAGTCCGGACAATTTTTAGGCATATTCTTAATTAGGATAACGGATCCCGGCCACACGGCGGCCCGCCCCAAGGCCACATGCAGCCAAGACAGGCAATTCCGCCCACGCGCCCGGACGTGAGCGGCAACGGTTCACGCGACGGTCGCCCGGACCGACGGACCCTCATGTCTCGCGGTCCCGGGCTGTCAGCCAAGGCCGGACAGACCCGGTGCCGCAGGATCCAGCCGCGCATTTCGTGAGGTGGACGCTGCCGCGACCGGCGGCCTGATGTGGCCGGTGGGCCACGATAACGCCGCTCTGGGGTGTCCATTTAACCGGAGTTAGCGCTTTGCCTCTGCGGGCGGCTCAGGAAGGTCGCTCTAAGCTGGGCGGATATCCGCGTTGCCTCCGCCATCCTCTCGGATGACCACAGGATGGGCTGACGAAGCCGCAAGGCCATCGCAGCCATTCCAGTCCAGCAGCCTGCATCAGTCGGGAACCAAGCCTGATACTCCCAAGGAACCTAGGGTATTGGGTGCTGGCGTGGGACCTTCCATTGCCCCTGTCTACGCTCAACTCCGGTTAAATGGACACCCCAGACGCCGCTTATCACGGCCAGGCCGCGCTGGCAGCAGGGACTCTCCCCCGTTCTCCCTTCGTTGCGCCGCTCTGCCCGGCCCTGACGCCGCCGGCCGGGTCCGGTGTGCGGCTTCCCGCGTCGGGCGTGCACAGGATCGCACCAGGGTTTATACTGAATCCGTCTCCTCCATGTCTCCACATGGATTCCGGCCCGCCGCGCGCGGGCCTTTTTTTGTTGGCCGGGCGTCGGCGCGGGGCGACGGGGGCATCCCCCTCTTCTCCGGACTGATCAGGCAGATAACGGACCCACTGCGGCCGCTCGGGACGCCGGAGATCAGGCACCGGGTATCAGAGTCCGGCAGTCGCCAGGTACCGCCACTTTAATGACAAAAATTCGGCCACAGCTGCCGTTCGTGTGTCGACGCGGACGAGCCTGCTTACCGCTGCTCACCGGTCGTTCATCGAGGAACGGCGGCGAACAGCCGCTACCGAGTTCAACGAACGCGTACTTTCGACCCGATCCGGCTACTGGATCCCTCGCCCCTTCAACGGCAGCTTCCAGGGGCGGATTCAACGGTCATCCGCGCCTTTGCGTCGGCGGGCAAGTATGCCTTTCCTTTCCGAACGGTTGCGGATCGCCGGCAACGATCGACCGGCGCCGTGACGTCGACGTCCACTTCCGAAAATACTGAGGGAGCACTCCCGACCCAATAACAGTCACGTTTGCCGAAAAGAGCAGCGGCCGAATGTGTACAGAGGATTTGCCCCGGGTGGCAGGCGTTTGACTGATCTGGTAACAGACGAATTGCGACCGCTCCGGCGCCAAGCGCCACCTCCAATACTTGAGTCGATGCGCAGCATCGCACCACATCGGTTCAAATATGCACTTATTGCGTGCATATGCTATTGATGCGCTTCCGCGGCGGGCCGAAGTTCTCGCGAGCTGGTTCGCAATCGCGATCTGCGCCAAGGGTTCGCACCAACCCATGCGGACAAAAACGTTGGTGCATTTTTTGCTTTAAAATATTGTAAGGTGTGGGCAGGTGCAGATCTTGTGGTGACGCGAGGAAGATGCAAACCCTACCTGTCCACTATTGCTGCAGGCTTCAGGGTCGCGGGTTGCTGCACAGCGCCCACGAAGGTGCTGCCCGACTGATTCAGCACGGTTGTGGCGTGCTCGAATCATCGGGCAGAGAGCTGCGATTGTCGTGCCTAGGGCGGACCGCCAGGTCGCCGGTCAAGCTTTGAGAAGGAGTGAATGGTATGCGTTCCGGAAGATCGCCGAAGGGTGCCGCGCGAGGCTTTATTATCCCTATTGGCGGCGCGGAAAATCGGGTTCAGAACCCGGTTATTCTGCGCCGTTTCGTGAAACTTTGCGGTGGGTCGCGCGCGCACATTGCGGTCATCCCCACTGCCTCCTCGCTGGATGACACGGGGGATCTCTATGAGTCGGTGTTCCGCGATCTCGGCGCTGACCGAGTCAGTATCCTGCCATTCAAGACACGCCGCGACTGCGAATCGGACAGATACCTGAAGGTGCTCGATCGCGCCGACGGGGTCTTCATGACCGGGGGCGACCAGGTACGCCTCGCCGAGATGCTGAGCGACACGCCGGCGGCGGAGAAGCTTCATAGCCGAAACGCACACGGCATGCACGTAGCCGGGACCTCGGCCGGGGCCTCCGCCATGTCAGCTGCCATGATTGCCGGGGGAAAGAGCGGGGCCACGCCCCGCGCCGGGATGGTCGACCTGGCACCAGGCTTGGGGCTCATCAGCCGTTTTGTTATCGACCAACACTTCGGCCAGCGGGATCGGCTCGGACGCCTGCTCACGGCAGTGGCTTCCATCCCGTTTGGGGTGGGCATTGGGCTGGACGAGGATACGGCTGCGTTCATCGGTCCAGACGAAATGCTGGAGGTGGTAGGCAGCGGCGGCGTCACCATCATCGACGGGTCGAATCTGCGCAACTCTGCAGCTGACTCCGTTCGCCATGACGACCCGGTAGGCTTGACCGGAATACGTCTGCATATCCTGGTTGATGGCAATATGTATCATCTCGGGACGCATAGCTTGGTAGGCGGTACGTTGTCTGCGCGGAGTTACGTCCCCAGTGGATCGAACGCTACTGCTCTGATCTGATCGGCTAGAAGAGGCAAAAGCCGGATCATCCACGAAGCGGGGCAGCGCGTATCTGTGCTGCCCCGCTCCACGTTCCGCTTGCCGATATAAAATCGCATATCATGCGTCAACCCCTCGAAGACGTGAAGATAAGACGTCAGCTGATTCGAGCCCGGCAGCAACAAAGCTCCGGCCGGAAAAGTGGGTTACGTGGTGGCTGCACGAGACTTGGGCTACTTCAAGATTTGGCCACTCTATCGGAGTGAAAGTTGAGTCGTGCAAAGGCGCCCATTGGCGGTACACGAGGCTTTATCGTCCCCATCGGGGGCGATGGAAGGCTAATACGAAACGCTGCCATCCTGCGCCGCTTCATCGAGATTTGCGGCGGCTCCCGCGCGCATATCGGCATCATCCTTACGGGCTCCGCGACCAAGGACGCCGGCCGCCGTTATGAAAGGGCGTTCCGTGATCTGGGGGGGGATCGGGTCAGTGCCCTCAAATTTGAGACCCGAACCGACTGCGAGGCGAAGCGAAACCTGGACATGCTCGATATTGTCGACGGGCTTTTCCTCACGGGGAGCGACCCGGTCCATCTTTCCGAGACGCTAGGTGGTACTTCGATGGCGCAGAAAATTCGCAACCGGAATGCACACGGTATGCACGTGGCCGGCACCTCCGCTGGCGCAGCGTTCCTGCCCGGGCAGATGATTGCGGCAGGTGAGAGTGGCACTACGCCGCGTGCTGACATTGTTCAATTAGCGCCGGGCTTGGGCCTGATCGAGCGGTTGATCATCGATCAGCACTTTCGCCACCAGGACCGGCTCGGGCGTCTGCTCATGGCCTTGACTTACAACCCACTTGCCATCGGCATCGGCCTGGATGAAGACACCGCCGCCTTTATCGGTCCGGATCATAGGCTGCAGGTCCTGGGCAGCGGCGGCATCACCATTGTGGACCCCTCCCAACTGCAACACTCCGCCATACATCCGGATCGCCGCCATGCCCCAGTAAGCGTAGTTGGCCTGCACCTGGACATACTGGTTGAAGGCAACCTGTATGATTTAACAGCGCATATGGCGAGCATAGGGCGCTAATTTCGCATTCATCCCGTCAGGGGGCGACTATGCAACGAGGCCTCCCGGAGAATCTTGATCTGAATGTCAGGTACAAAAAAGTCCGAATACATCAGATCGTTACCGACCTTTTCCCAGGAGTCGGGCCTGCATATCTCGCACATCTTTTCCGTCCTGCTGTTTTCTATATAGATCCACGACAGAGCGCCAAAAAACCTTTCGTGCCTTTCCGGCAGATTGTCCGATGAGCTTTCCATAGGCACCCATCCTACCGCGGGGACATAGAACTCTACCCACGCATGATCATAATCCGGCACACAGACCGAGTTGACCCTTGCATATCTCAGTTTGTACTCGGGAACCTTGAAATCCCCGACCGGCCTGCATGCCACCCCGCAAAGCCTCATTAATCCTATCAACAGCTCCATGTACTTTCCGCAAGTCCCTTCGCCGCTTCTCAAGGTCTCAACGGGACTTGTATACGTGTTGTTGTAGCG
This sequence comes from Paraburkholderia sp. 32, assembly GCF_050435345.1. Taxonomy (NCBI): domain Bacteria; kingdom Pseudomonadati; phylum Pseudomonadota; class Betaproteobacteria; order Burkholderiales; family Burkholderiaceae; genus Paraburkholderia; species Paraburkholderia sp. 32. The sequence goes on along the minus strand of NZ_JBNDKD010000001.1, from coordinate 2,172,253 downwards.
GTACCCCAATCTGCTATAAACATATTCACGCACGGTTTTCGCAATCTTGACTACATTTCCGCGCTCTTTTCTCGGGATCGCCGAAATCAGGTCCGCAGCAATGCGCCTTAACTCTTGCCTATCCATATCGTACCTGAGCTCTCTCTTAAGAAATCGCGTCTTAATTTCGTCTGGATAACCTGAATCCGGGGCATTCAACTTGAACCTTATCCCATATAGTTCAATTACGGCGCTGTAGCCGAAGTAACGGCGTTCTTTATCAAGCTCAACGCCCCTGAAATCGAATTCCGCAATCTCGTTGCCGCTTTCGTCCCTTCTTATAGTCCCAGGAATATCTCCAATAATTTTTACTGATTTCACCTTCTGCCTTCGCGTCTCGACCGGAATCGACAACCTGACGTACATCTTGACGCCCTTGATCCTTTCCAGAATATCATGGACAGGCTTGAGCATTTCGGCATAAGAAAATTCCACTTCGTAACCATCCGAAAGCCCGAAATTTCCAGCCATACCAAGCCCCATTATTTTATAATCAAGTTTCTCTATAAAGCCATCTGAAATGTTCCTGTTGAGTTTTATATTTGGACTGCTGTCGACATCCGCCTTCGCGCCCGCATCATCAAAGACGTCCCAACTTTTCTGATTGTAGTATATATAGATGCCAGATCTTTCTATATCTGATGTTTTAACTGAAGCTATTCCAGACGCCCCCTCATGGGGTGTCGTCAGCGATGCCAAATGAGTCCCGTCAAGACTGTATATATAAATGGCCCGACTAATGTCACTCAATATGAAGAGGCGATCCCCATGCAAGGTAATGTCGTTTATTCTATTGCCCACATCCACTGACCGTATTGGCCGATCCCCATCCAGAATGAACAGGATCCCGCTACTGTCAGCCACGTAATATCTACCGCCTTTCCAATATAGACCGACAACATCTTTTGCGTCATTGATTGTGACGGTGTCCATAACTTCATAGACCATCCCATTTTCTATCCCGAGCGCATAGATTCTATTAAAACGCGAATAATTTATAATGCCATCCGGTCGCATACATATGGCACCTGCCCCCTTGAATTCGTTGAAGCTTTTGAAGTTGACAACTCCTTGAAAGAATCCCGTCCGAACGTCAATTTTGCCAAGAGCTCCAAGCTCCGGATCTACGACGAAGATCGCATCTTCCTCATTGCTATCTATAGAGGTGATGTTCTTTGCAAAGAGCGGTTTTATCGAGGTGATCACAAATCCCCCGGATCATTCTGATCGGTGAGGCATGGGCCGGGCATACGCCCGACCCATTCTCTCCAAGTCTTGTCGGAGGCGGCGCTTGAAACCGCAACAGAGCTCCTTGAGGGTGTGCGCTGCGCGTTCTGCGCACAAGCGCACCAAGACCGCTAATGCTGTCGGCCTCTCGACGTTTCCCGCTCCCTGCCTCTCACGTTTTCCCGCTCCCTGTCTCTCAGGTCCTCTCGCTCCCTGTCTCTCAGGTCCTCTCGCTCACTGCCTCTCAAGTCTTCTTGCTCACCACCTCTCAAGGCCTCTTGAATAAAATCGGCAAAGTCCGAGAGATGCCTTAGATTTGAATCCAGGGGATTGCGCGAAGACCCGCTCATTGCTTCATGACGTATCAGGTCCAGGGCGATTTCGACGGCCATCCTCCGCTTCGAGGAGGCATCCAGCGTGGCGTCGTTATCGTTGTAGAGAAGAAATTTCTGTTTCTCATCCATTTTGACTCTCCAAGGTATTGAACTCCACGAAGGATGGACCTCACGCTTCACCCGCCCTGGAGCCCTGTCACCAGGTCCGCTTGCGACCGCCTGGCAGGTCGTCGTAACCACGGCGAACAGTCATTCAGTCTTCAATCTCTCGCGCCAACCGCACGCCGCGCCCGTCACGAATGATCTCCATGCTACTACTGTCCCACCCGAACCCGCCCAGGTCGTCTTGACGGATCTTGACTGGGGTCGGCCTTCTCTCAATGGCGTGCCCTGTTTGCGCGTCTGGCCTGAAACGCACGATCTGCTCCCAGGCACGTGTGTAGTCTTCGCTCAACAAGAGGAGCAAGTCGCCAGGCCCGGCCATTTCGAGCGCCGATTGATTCGCCGTCTGCTCATCGGCTATGACCTCGATCTGCTCTGCCCCGACTCCATTCTTGCGTAGTGACTCTCGCAGCATTTCCGGCACTTCAAGGTGATCCCGCCCACGCGAGTCACTGTCCCTGTGACAAATGTAGTGCTCAAAGTGTCCCGCCGCGATACGGCCGATCTCCAGGATGTCCTCGTCACGGCGGTCGCCGGGAACCGTCAGCGAAACGATCTTCGCACGCTCGGCTCCCAACCGGTCTACCAGACCGCACATGGTTTTCACGGCTGCGGGGTTATGGGCATAGTCCAAAATCACCCTGAAGGGATGCTGATCGTAGATGTTCAGGCGGCCGGGGGTCTGGAGGAAGGTGTTATCAAAGGTGCGCAGGCCACGGCGGATGCTCTCGAGATCGATCCCGAGGCCGTGGGCGAGGGCCGCAGCGAACATCGCGTTCTGCACATTGTGGAATGCGAGCCCCTGCACCGTGGCCGGGATCACGTGAGTCCACAACAAAGGAAAACGGTGACCGCTGTCCCACAGGCAGACCATGTGGCCGTTTATCTCTTCCTCCAGCACCACCGCCACGCCGCCCGCCTGGACGTGCTCATTTACCAAGGGGTGAGCCGCGTCCATGGTCACGTAGCCCAGGCGGTTTGCGTGACTATGATCCGCCATCTTCAGGCACAAGGCGTCGTCAGCGTTGAGGACGGCCATCTCCTTCGCCACCTCGACGACGATGCGCTTGACCTCCGCCATTTGCTCCACCGTTTCGACCCCGCGCAGGCCCAGGTGATCGGCGGTCACATTGAGGCAGCCCGCCACGCTGCATTCCGGATAGCCCAGACCCCGCCGCAGCAGGCCGCCCCGGGCCGTCTCCAGTACGGCGGCATCCACGGCGGGGTCCGCAAGAATCATGCGGGCGGACGTCATTCCGGTCATGTCACCCTTCACAGTCAACCGTCCGTCGACATAGATGCCGTCGGTGGTGCCCAAACCCACCGTGTACCCCGCCAGTTTCAAGATATGAGCGAGCATGCGCGAGGTGGTGGTCTTGCCATTGGTGCCGGTAATGCTGGCAATGGGAATGGTGCTTGGAGCACCAGATGGAAACAGCATATCGATGATGGGACCGGCAACGTCCCTGGGCGTTCCTTCAGTGGGCGCCAGATGCATCCGTAGACCCGGGCAAGCATTCACCTCGCACATGGCCCCGCCGGTCTCACGATATGGCGCGGAGATATCCGTGGTAATGAAATCAGCTCCCCCGACGTCCAGGCCGATGGCCCTGATGGCCCGGACCGCCATCTCCCGGTTGTCCGGGTGCACGCTATCGGTAACATCGATGGCGGTGCCGCCGGTGGAAAGGTTGGCGGTGGCGCACAAGTAGACTATCTCGCCCGCCACAGGCACCGTCGTGGGACCATAACCCTTGTCAGCAAGGAAGCGTTCTGCCACGCCGTCGAGCTCCACGCGCGTGAGCACGTTTTCATGTCCCGCACCCCGGCGTGGATCCTTGTTAACCTCGTCCACCAACTCCTCGATGGTGTGAACACCGTCACCTGACACATGTGCGGGGATGCGTCTGGCAACCGCCAACAATTGATCATTGACGACCAGCATGCGGTAATCAGACCCCGGTATATAGCTTTCGACGAGCACTGCCTCGCTGTACTCCTGAGCCCTCTCAAAAGCGAGCTGCACCCGCTCCGGGGTTGTAACCTGAACCGATACACCCTGCCCGTGATTAGAGTCCAATGGCTTGATCACAACGGGATAGCCGATCTGTTCGGCACTATGGACGGCGTCGCGGGCGCTATAGACCTTGCGCTGCCTCGGCACCGGCAGGCCCGCGTCCCGCAGGATCCGGTTGGTCTCCGCCTTGTCCGAAGCCAGGTCTACCGCGATCTGACGGGTCTCGCTGGTGAGCGTCGCCTTGATGCTTTTCTGGAAGCGGCCGTAGCCGAGCCGTATCAGGCTGCCGCGGTTTAGGCGCGTCCATGGAATCGAGCGCTTCATGGCGGCGCTCACCAATGCGGCAGTGCTAGGTCCCACGTCGCAACCCCGCGCATAACGGATGAGTTCATCCAGTTCATGTTCAAAGTCGAAAGCGTCATCGAAGTTCCGCTCCGGCTTCAGCTTCAGGTCTTCAGGAAGCAGGTGCTCAAGCAGGGCCAGGGAAAGGTCTCCGGCTTGCCGACCGACATCCTCGTCCAGGTATTCGTAGACTATGTCGTAATGCCCGCGCGGCCCAGCGGCGCGCGTCTTGCCAAAACTCACATCCGAGCCTGCCACCTTCTGCAGTTCGATCGCTACGTGCTCCATGACATGGCCCAGCCACGTTCCTTCGCCTTCGACCATGCGCCGCACGAACCCACCGGGGGCTTGATAGGAACAGCCATGTTCCCGAAGGCCGGGCAGATAGCCAAGGAGACGTTCGATGAAGCCTTGGCCGAGGCGCCCGGTTGGCCACTCTTCAAGCACCCCCAGATCGATGGTGTACCGAATGACCGGGAAATGGGCATGAATATTGGGCCCTTGATAAGCGATGAGTGACTTGACTTCCATTTCATGACCTCCTGCAGTCTCGTTTCAGGTCATTGGTCTCCAAAGCCGCCGAAGTCCCTACAGCCATGGCCTGATCTGATGCGGTTGTGAGGTAGATGGGAGACGAAATTGGGGATCGTGCACGCCAGCACTGTCCGGCAAGCCGCAAGCACCAACGTGACTCGACGGGCCTTCGCTTCGTTTTCATGCAGGGAATGGACTCGGCCAAGTTGGCAGAACAGCATCGCCACGAAACGACTCCGCCTTGACAGCGCGTTGCCGAGATGAGCAGCACTAGCCTTCTTTCTCACTGGTCCTGACCTGGTCCGCTCGATGAGCGCGAGGACCTGACTGGACATGCTGCAGGGTGCCTTCACGTCGTGCTCCCGGCCGGTGGTAGATGTGTTAAACGGTCACCCACACCCTAACGCTCCAGCGTCATAACCTTGAACTGGACGAGAGTTATTACAGGTAAGACGCGCGCCACTTTGTAGTCGTCGCAACAGAGACGCACTCATGGGTGTTCCAAGCACGATGACTGCCCGGAACCATCTCCGACCGATCGGCCATTTTAAAAATAGAGGCATTTCCAGATAAAGCAACATCTCTTCCGTAATTTATCTTGCCGAATCCGAACGCCTATCGGCTCTCAGGAGCAAGGGACCTTGGCAAGCAACTGTCCTTGCGTCACGGCGAACGTGGCCCAACCGAGGAACCACAGATTGCCCGCGCACCGTTGCTCCATGGCAGATGATTCGCCTGAACAACGTAAGTCAGATCATCCACCATCGTCCACTTCGGCGTGTCGAGACCGAGAGTCTCGTCCGGGCCGATCGCTCGATCGCTCGAATAGGCTGGCGGTTCCGCAAAGCCGACAAGAGAGTGCGATTAGCGACCACGCACATTAGCAACCACGCACGAGTGTCCGGAATGGCCGATGAAGCAACGTTCATCCTCGCGAATGGAATGGCCGCTTGCCGGGTGAATCGGACGTCTGAACGGCCGAACGATCATGTGGGCGAGTGACGCTTCTTGGCCGAACCCGGAAGTCCGCAGCCGCAGGCGATCGCCGGTCGCATCGCCCGGTCGAACTTCCGTAGTCGTTTAGGTTTATTCGATGAGATAGCGGACTATGGTCGGTCATACTGCCCGCCCGAAATAGCGACATTACATCGTTGCCCGAAGCGGAAAGCTCTACTTCTGAGCGCCGTTAAAAACGGGGGACTACCGAAGGCCCTCGATCTGCCTTTGTATCTGGCCATCAACGTCGGCGGCATCAACATTGATGCACGCCGGCACAGATGGTCGCTCAGGTATCGAACGGGTGTTTTTTGAGCGGTGGATGAGCGGTATCATCGCGTCCAGCCATGACTCGCAACCCTACTTCCCAGTAGCCGCCGCATTGGCCCGCGCCTTATGCAATTTTTTGTAGCTGTCGATCAGGCGGTGGTGCCTGTCGAGACCCTCCAGCTTCATACTCGTTGGCGTTAGCCCAAAGAAGCGCACGCTGCCGTCCACTGTCCCAAGTACCGCGTCCATCCGGGCGTTGCCAAACATTCGACGGAAGTTGACCACGTAGTCGTCCAGTTCAAGGTCGTCATCGAGCATCACCTCCAGGACCACATTCAAGGCCTGGTAAAACAATCCGCGCTCGACCGTATTGTCGTTGTACTGCAGAAAAGCTCCGACCAGCTCCTGCCCTTCCTCAAATTGCTTCAAGGCGAGATGAATCAACAGTTTCAACTCGAGAACTGTTAGCTGCCCCCAGTCCGTATTCTCGTCAAATTCGATGCCGATCAAAGTGGCAATATCGGAGTGCTCGTCCAGCTCACTGTTCTCCAACCGCTCAAGCAGTGCTGCCAGGGAGGCATTGTCCAGTCGATGCAAGTTCAAAATATCCGCGCGGAACAATAGCGCCTTGTTTGTGTTATCCCAGATCAAATCCTCTACCGGGTAAACTTCCGAATAATCGGGCACCAAAATCCGACAGGCTACGGCACCCAGTTGGTCATACACCGCCGTGTACACCTCTTTGCCCATGTCTTCGAGAATGGCGAACAAGGTTGCTGCTTCCTCGGCATTGGAGTTTTCACACTGGCCCGAAAAATCCCACTCAACAAACTCGTAATTCGCTTTGGCGCTGAAAAAGCGCCACGACACCACACCGCTGGAATCAATGAAGTGCTCAACAAAATTGTTTGGTTCAGTCACGGCGTTACTGACAAAGGTGGGCTGAGGTAAATCGTTCAGGCCTTCAAAACTACGCCCCTGCAGTAATTCCGTCAGACTCCGTTCCAGCGCCACCTCGAAGCTTGGGTGCGCGCCGAACGAGGCAAAGACACCGCCTGTGCGGGGGTTCATCAAGGTGACGCACATCACCGGGTAGGTCCCACCCAGCGACGCATCCTTTACCAGCACCGGAAAGCCCTGCTCTTCCAATCCATGAATTCCGGCCAGAATGCCAGGGTATTTCGCCAGCACTTCGTGCGGCACATCAGGCAAAGCGATTTCGCCTTCCAGAATTTCGCGCTTTACCGCCCGTTCGAAAATTTCGGACAGACATTGCACCTGTGCTTCGGCCAGCGTATTACCGGCACTCATGCCATTGCTGACGAACAGGTTCTCGATCAGGTTGGACGGAAAATACACCACTTCGCCGTCCGACTGCCGCACAAACGGCAGCGAACAGATGCCGCGCTCCACATTGCCGGAGTTGGTGTCGTATAGACGCGAGCCATACAACTCGCCATCAGGATTATAAATTTCGAGGCAGTACTCATCCAGAATTTCAGCCGGCAGCAAATCCTTAGGGCCAGGCTTGAACCAGCGCTCATTCGGGTAATGCACAAACTCCGCATTGGCGATGTCTTCGCCCCAAAATGCACCGCCATAGAAATGGTTGCAATTCAGTCGCTCGATAAACTCTCCCAACGCTGACGCCAACGCGCTTTCTTTGGTCGCTCCCTTGCCATTGGTAAAACACATCGGCGAGTGCGCATCGCGAATATGAAGCGACCACACATTTGGAACGATATTGCGCCACGAAGCGATCTCTATCTTCATGCCCAAGCCCGCCAGAAAGCCCGACATATTGGCGATGGTTTGCTCCAACGGCAAATCCTTGCCCGCAATATAGGTGCTGGCATCAGAAGCCGACTTCAACGTCAGCAACGACTGAGCATCGGCATCCAGGTTTTCTACCTCTTCAATCACAAACTCGGGCCCGGCTTGCACCACTTTTTTCACCGTACAACGGTCGATGAAGCGCAAAATACCTCGGCGGTCCACTTCCGAGATATCCGACGGCAACTCAACCTGAATCTTGAAAATCTGTTGGTACCGGTTTTCCGGATCAACGATATTATTCTGCGACAGGTGAATATTTTCAGTAGGAATATTGCGATTTACGCAGTACAACTTCACAAAGTAAGCTGCACACAAAGCCGATGAGGCCAGAAGATAATCGAACGGACCAGGCGCCGAGCCATCGCCCTTATAACGGATAGGCTGGTCGGCCACTACCGTGAAGTCATCGAACTTGGCTTCAAGACGCAGCTTATCGAGAAAATTGACTTTAATTTCCATGGGGAAATTCCAAAAATTGTGCTCAAAATGATGTAGCCGCTATTATCCGTCACCAAGTGCAGTTGCTGTTGCAGATCGCGAATGTTGCTAGCGGTGTCCATTGAAGCGCTGACGCTGTCCGTTTTTTCCGCTAGCGTCGCTTTGCCCCCGGAGCACGAACTCACTGCCCGGAACGACTGACAAAGCGCAGCACGATAACACTCTCACCGCCATCAATGCGAACAGTGGTGGAGGCCGCCTAAGAAACATCCAAAGTGCCAAACTGCCTGGCGTTTTTTGGTCTGCGCGCTGAGATGTCCTCGGTCCGAGATCAAAAAAATGACCTCCGGTATTTGCGCTTGCTGCCGCCTCAGGCCGATGCGCTAATCGCGCGCCTCGACAGCCGCACTAGCCAAATTCGAGGACACGCCGAACGCTACCAAAATCAATGGACATCCTGTCGCTCATTCCTAACTGCAACGCTAGGGGTGACAGAATTGTCAATCTGGCCTCCTGGCCTTACCTCGCACGGGACACCCGTTCTCGCCACAAACGGTGAACTATTAGCAGAAACCTATTAGCAGAAACGGTTAACAGCAACACCTTGCGGCGATGATATGCAACGCTCGGACTCGCTAGCAGTCACAGCAGGACCCGCGGATCGGGACCGATCCAGATCGTTGGTCCCGGTTCGAACGGCTACTTTGGAGAAATCCGGTCGACTGCTGTGGGTCGCGCTCTGCCGGATGGCAGTTCGGCAAGAGTCGGCCATGTGCGGTCGGTCGACGTCGCCGTCGAAATTGCTGAAAATTGCTGACTTGAACCGACAGAGGACAGATTACCCATGAGCTTAAACTCACAGCGCGTACGAGAGATGGTTCGTGCTGCGGCGTATCGCGAGGCATATTTGATCGGCCGCAAGGCGTTGGAAGAGTCTGCGTGTGACGACGAAGTGATTGCTGCGCTACGCGATTTGACCACGCAGCTAAGGTCAAATTGCATGGACCTTGCGGCACGGAAGATGGACGTCGGTCCCGAGTATGACGCTCTTGAAAATCTGCTGAGAGAAGCGAACAGATTGATTGGCGAAGACTTGTACGGGCGTAAAATTGCCTCACCACCAAGTCAGGAACGGTAGCGTGTGCCGAGGCCCTCAATCATGCCCACGTCCCCGAAGGGAGGGCGGTGTCCATTCCATCTGGGTCGTGCGCCGCCGATCAAGCATAGGCGCCAGGCTGCGAACAGCGGTCATTGTGCCAAGCTTTTAAGATGGAGCCTGACTTTGCGGCTTTGTGCCGCTGCGTGACGGGTCTGATAGCGAAGCCTGAAATCGTTGACCCTAGCGCAAACGGCGCACGCTGCACGCCGCTATCGCGCTGAACCTGAGCCTGTCATGGCAACACCGCGGTGTCACGCAGACGATTAGTCAACCTGGCACCAACGACCAGAATCCGGGCACACAATGGCCCGTGCGCCGTTCAGCCAGACTTCCTCTGCGTCCAGTTGCAACGAGGTTGAAGGCGCGATGTCGAAGGCAACCTTGAGGGCGTGCCCAACATGGGCATCTTCGATGGGAAGCTCCCAGGTCAGAAATATTTGGATGCAATCCTGGTCCGGCGCGAAGTCGGCCACGTTAAAACCGCTGCTGCTGCGTTGAATGACGCCATGAGGCTGACCAGTATCGAATATCACAGCCGTTCCCCGGGTTAGGGGAATGCGATGGCCCGTAGAGGGAAAATGCAAGTCCAGACCCCTGTCCTCGCTCAGGAAGAGATTGCAAAAGGCCGCACCGCCATATTGCGCACCGTCATGGTGGTACTTCGCGCCGCGGCAGGCCATGAGGGCTACGTCACTGGAGGCGAGCACCTTAGGCAGTCCAAGCGCGCACGTCCAATCGGACAGTGCCTGCACACAGCGCGTGTAGTCCGGCCAGCGCGCCTGCGCTCGCGCCAAAGGCATTGCCTCGACGTCCCCGGGCTCCAGGACCAGGCGCGACGATGTCTCTCTTTCCCAATCTGCGAGCAGGCGCGCAGGGGGCACGGGCACGTCAACCGAGCCTGATAGCACGATGTCACTCACGCGTCGACTGCGGATGATGTCGCCACTCCAGAAAAAGGAAGTCAGCATGTCTCGCACTCGATGCTGTTAAGGTGGGGTGAATCTGGACCATTGTAACGATTCCAAGCGACCACTTCGGCCAGTTGCTGCCATTCACCTGTGCGTCCATGCAGACACTCGAACGGCCGCTTCCCGAGACAGCGAACTTCCGCCCGCCAATCACGAGACCCCCCGGGAAGCCGCGATGTTCAGTTTTCAGCCTGGATCGACGCTGATCCACGCTTCGACATCGAAATGTCCCGCTGCGCGCCCAATCGTAACTGTGCAATTGGGGGCTCCATTGAAGTCGAGCAAAGCGAAATTCGGCTGCCGGGTGCAATTTGTATTGTCGTCGTAACACTGATCGAATCCTAGCTCTGGGATTAAATACCAGTTATTGCCGTTACCGCCCCAAGTAGCACCTCCCTCGTCCCTATACTCCTCCGCATAAAAGGCAGCATATTGGTTAACAGTGCGAAGATTGGTATCCCACGCGTTGAAATTGTCCCCGCTGTTTACCTGCCACCAACCAATTTTTCTAAAGTGAGTTGGCGAACAGTTTGGGTCAAGGTACACGAAGGCAATCCAGACCGTATCGGCATATTGATTATTGAAGTAAAGCGCCATTTTAATCTCTCATTTAGTTTAGGGACGAGACGGCGCCTTGGCCGTGCCGGATGCCCTCTTTAGCAGTGCCGGCTTGGATCGTTGTTCAACCTTTGGCGGCAGCACCGCCGTGGGGTGAGCTTTCGAGGAGCTGTGGCTATTTCGCGCTTTTACGTCCCCGAGGCCGCCGTGTGGTGATACAGGTTTAACTTCTGGCATCTTCCGCTCCCGGAAAGGTATTGGATTTGCAATAATTTCTGCATTGAGTATAGACGCCAATCCGCTAATATCAACCGAGAAGTCGCCGCTAAGGATGATTACAGAGATTCTTCATCGGCAAGTACACGGTCGCACTGCTGATTGGAAGCCCACGCGACGGATCCGACGCGTCATTCATCGAGTCAGACAGCGAATCCTACGGGAAACAGTGAAATAATCCCGTCACTTGTCTTTACCGCCGCAATAATTTACCTTGAGTTTTACTTGGTTACCTTCGACTTGGTGAATAACGACTTCATACAGATATGGACCGGTTACGTTTAAATTACGTCAGCATCCTCGGCTATTTGAGGCGTCCGATCGTTCAGTACGCGAGCCGCGAATAACCGGCCCTTTATTTCAACAATTTTCGAACTTAGTAAAATCAGCACACACAATCGCGACGAGCGTGCACGCGGTCGCCAACGATACTGAACTGATATCGGCCCTTGCGAGTCCGACGGATCGACTGGCAGCAACGGGTCGAAACTGCAAGTTGGCGGATGCCGGAAGCGGTCGTCCCGCTGCACGACGCCGTCACCGTCGGTAACCCGTCATATTGCTGACGTCCAAGGGAGCCTCGTCGAACGTCGGCAAAGGCCGAGCTGCTGCCTCTGAGGCGCCGTCATGAACGACCGGTCCATCTTGTTATCTGCGCTTGAACTCCCAACGTCGCACCGGCGGCGATGCGGTCGACAAGTCTCGTTCAGCGATAAGGCTAACTTGTTCAACCGTTTAACCGAAGGTAACGAGCCGCCTGAGTGTCGCGACGGTGAGTTCGGGATGCCCCGTGAGAAACGGCAATCCATGATCGGCAGTCTGAGCGACGCGCGGAGCCGCATGGGCGGTAAGCCCTCTAGTCGCGCTCGTGAAATTCCCCGGGATTCATCCTGTCGACAGATACCGGCGCATTGGGTCGGGGCACGACGCCCTTCAGGGCTTGCATTGAGCCATCCGGTCCGGACGGCGGATCGACGCGAAGCCAACGCCCCAGCGTATCGCGGACACACTGCTGGCAAAGGTCAAGGCTCACATGGGCGCCGTCGCCGAAAATCGAGCCAAAGCCGCCACGCCAATCGAGCGACATCTTTTCGTACCACTCCCACTGATCGTCAACCGGCGTCATGCGCCGGCCGCAGCGGTCGCATGTGCATGCCGCGACCTCCTGCACCGTCCTGTCCCGGTATTCGCGCATGACCTATCCTTTTGCCCAGTCCGACTTTTCCCAGTCCGGCGGCACGAGACCGAGCTGCTTCGCGGTGTCGACCGGCAGGCGCAACAGCACCGCGCCCGGGCCGCGCTCCATGTTGCCGAGCATCGTGACCTCAGCGGCTACTCCGTTGAGCTCGAGATACACGACGTCCTCCGGCTCAAGAATCTCGGTGTAGAGATCCCAGCCGGGCTGATCATCCTCTTTCGCCTGATACCTGATGTGGTTCCTGGTACTCATGAATCCCTGTCCCTTTTTGCGAGCGTTTAGCCGATGCCCTGATTGTCGGTGGCCAATCGCGCAGATACTGGATGCGGTCCGCGGCGTCACTGACAGCCGCCTCTCATTTCACTGTTCATCATGCGATCCCGGTTGGCCAGAAAGGTTCGCAGGTCGTCCAGCCTTATCCATTCTTCCGGATGAAGCAACGGATCTGAACGCGGCCGTGACAGACTCTACTTGATGACCACAATATGCTCCAGGGAGCGCCATTGTCGCAATCTCCGATGCCCGGCGTATAGGGTGTATGGCGAGAAGCAGGTTGGCCGAGCGGCCGTGCTGCCTGACGCTTATAAAATTTACAGCGCATTCCAGAACGCCATCATCGCTCATCACTGACCGTGCACCGCACTCGGGTTCCGGAGAGCCTTTCACTACGGGACAATCGATCCCGTTGCTGCAATGGCGGTACAGGAATGGAAGCGAGAGAACGGTGCGTGAGAACTGTCAGGCATCCTGCGGGCAAAATACCCGCTCATCTTCGACGTCAACCCGACAGTCGCTGATGATCTGGATGCAATCCCGACGGTTTTCTCCCTGTGGGGTTTCGAGTGCGGCGACGGCTGGTTGATCTGGTCGACATGTTGTGCGAGGCTGCAACTTGCTACAAAGCACGGCGCACCGCTCTGGCATCAGCGCTGGCCGTTGAGAAAGTCGAACCAGTCGTGCGCAAAGGCACAGCCGTGGTCAGGAATGCCCGAACCGGCCAGTTTCCTGTCGAAGTACGTTCTGGCCGGCTCGGGAATCTCATCCAGACGCACGTAACGGTAGCCTGCGTCATTCACGTGAACCGTCACCTGCGGTGGCGCGGGTCGCGGTGGCAGGGCTTCGCGGCCCTGATTCAGCGCAGCGGCAACACAGCGCGCAACGAGATCCCATACGCTGCCCGCCCATCTCGGATAGCCGCGCACCGTGGCCCGCTCGCCGACCTGCCGGAGCACCGCATCGTCCAGGGCCACCCTGTAGTCCGCAAGAGCCCCGGACCTCACGCGCGCAATGTCCGCCGTCGCGATGACGCGCTTTCCGTCTTCCCGTCCACCGGGCAGCAATTCAATGGTGATTCGAAGCATTCGCCTTTCCTTGTGATCTTGTCATCCGGTACCGCAGTTGCGCGGACGCGCATCGCGTCGAGGTCCCGAACCTGCGCTGCGATCGCCTGCGCCCCCGGCGAATGCCTCCGTCCCGGTGGCTCCGCCCGGACAGCAGAACGCTCCGTCAGAACTTCCTGTACCCGTCGAGTGGAAGCCCCTGCTGCGCCACGCAGGCGTTCTCGCTTTCGATGGCTTTCGCGTTCTCCTTCCGCGATACCCCGCCCTGCCGCCCGGGCGCGACGCTGCATACGCCCCGTTGGGCCGCTTACGACCCGTCGAGGCGATGTTCCATCGCAATACAGACGACGTCCGCGGCCAGCGAAAGGTTCGCCGCTTTCGCCGGCCTGCGGGTGCCGGCCACCGCCTTGCCAGGATCCGCACCGGTGATCCGCCGCGACAGTATTTCGCCGGCGAATGCCGCAGCGTGCTCCATGGACAGCGAAGGCCCCAGCAGGTCACGCATGCGGCCATCAGAAACGGCGGTCGTGAACGAAAAGCCCGCCGCGCCCACCGCCAGCATGGCATCCAGCACCGGAATCCTGAAGGCGAACCCGGCTGCGCGCGCGACCATGCGCGCGACGGTCTGGCGTGCGTGCGACGGATCGATCCCGTATGAGACGGCGAGGTCGACCAGTGGCCAGCGATGCGCGCCCACCCCATAGCGGTGGGCCAGCAGGTCGGCATCGCGCGCGGCCGTTGCATCGAGCGGCTGCTCCGGTTGGAGCAGGTTGCGTCCGCGGGTGGCGAGGCACGCCGCGACGCGATGGATGGCAGCCTCGAGCGTTTCCGTGCCTATCGTCACGCGCCAGCGGCCATCGCCTACCCCGGGATGCGACGCCGGCGGCGCCAGCAGGTGCCCGGGCGCGAGCAGCAGGGCGCGCTCCCAGGTGCGAAGGCGCGCCACGGTGAGCGCCTTCGGAAACGTCCCCTGCTCCCACTGCAACAGCGTGGGACGGGACACATGGCAGGCGCGCGCCACCTCCGCAACGCACAGGCCCAGTTCACTGCGCAGCCGCCGCGCGTGAGGGCCGATCTCGCGGCACCGGGCGGCGGGGATCCGTGACTGAGGATCGCCGTCTGCGCGGGCGACGGCATCCGCTGCATTGAACACGGGGTCCGGCAACGGTTGCGTTTCAGGACCGGGTAGCCATCCCGGCGGCACCTGCAGGGCCGCCTCCAGCGCGTTCACGGTGACGGCTGCGACGGTGTGCGGCCACCTTCCCTTCTCCCGGTGCACCAGGGCCGGTTTCGCCACCCCCGCCCTGACCGCCAGATCGTCCTGTGTCATCGCTGACGCCTTGCGTCGGTCCCGCAGGCGCTGTGCAATCCGCGGTACATCTGATCGTGGAATCCACACACGCATCCCGGCCATCCTGATCCCCTTCATGAGGCTGTTTCTGTCTGAGCGAAGAAATGCGTCCGCACGTCCGCAGACCGGACGACGGCCCGGCCGGCAGCCGCCCGGCTTCAACCGGTACACGCATAGGCATTGGCGCGCGCGTCATGCAGCGCATGGTGCTCGCCGCCATGGCGCGCGTAGTAGGCGGCGCGTCGCTCCGGGTTGCGCGTGCCTGCGATGTTCTCGAGCCGCCAGCCACGCGGCAGCGGGCCGCCCAGCAGGAACCGCAACAGGGCCAGGTCCGTCTCGTAGTCGTAGCACAGCACCGGCCCGGAGTCGCCCGGCACCGCCACGAGCCATGCGCGCAGTGCCTCGCGCAGCGCTGCAAACGGCATCGCGCGCCCCTCGGACTGGCCGAGCTGCGGCAGTACCACGGCGCGGACAAAGTCGCTGCACAGCGCCGGATCGAAATCGGTCCGCTCGCCGTAGAACTCGTACCCGTGCTCGCCCACGAGGGCGAGACTGAGCAGCTGGCACTGCCGGAAGTCGGTGAATTCCGTGTCGAGGAAATACCGGTTGTTCCAGCCGGCCTGCGGCTCGGGTTCAGCCGGCAGTGGCCAGCGCATTGCGCCGTGAAAGTGTGTATCCGTCATGTCCGCTACTTCGTCATTTTGCCGTCGGCTCGCCCGGTGTCATCCAGCGCGACCCCGCCCGGGGCTGATCAGGGCTTGTCGCCGTCTTCCCTGCGCGCGTCTAACCCGGCCTGCACCTCCGGCACCGACACCATGCGGTGTTCGCGCGCGCCGCGGATCCGCCGCAGCGGCCCGGCGAGCACCGTCACGTGGGTGGGAAACGGGATCGGGACGGCCCCGGTCGCCCCGGTCACGTCGTCGCGGGTCGCACGCACGAAGCGCCGTAGCCGCGCGCGCAGCGTTTCGGAGGTCTCGTCTGGAAGCGCTATCGCCCGCTTGCGTCTGCTCATGTCGATCCCTTTTTGAAGCCGCAGCCGATGCGCCTGTGGTGCGCTGGCCGCGATAAGGCGGATCTGGGGTGTCCATTTAACCGGAGTTAGCGATTTGCCTCTGCGGGCGGCTCAGGAAGGTCGCTCTAAGCTGGGCGGATATCCGCGTTGCCTCCGCCGTCCTCCCGGATGACCACAGGACGGGCTGACGAAGCCGCAAGGCCATCGCAGCCATTCCAGTCCAGCAGCCTGCATCAGTCGGGAACAAGCCTGAAACTCCCAAGGAACCCAAGGTATTGGGTGCTGGCGTGGGACCTTCCATTGCCCCTGTCTACGCTCAACTCCGGTTAAATGGACACCCCGGAGGCGGATTATCACGGCGCCCCCTCTCCTCACCGGTGCATCGCCCTGCGAGCCAGGATTAGGCACTAGCCGGTGCGGCTGGCGCCTTCGCGCGCCAGAGCCGCCTGCCGCGCGCGGGCTGTGTCGCCAGCGCATACGGCACCGACAACGTCCGCCCCGCAGCGGTCGTGAACCGGGTCACCGTGAGCAGTTGCTTGCCCTGGCCGCGATGTTCGTACTCGGTTGCGCCCACCCGGATCTCGCAAAGCGGTTCGAGCGTCCACTGGCCGACCTCCCGTGCCAGCCGCGTACTCAGTACGGCCGCGTCGCGCAGAACGACATCCCCTCCGACGAACTGCTCGAGCGTCGCAGCGGTTGCGGGCAGGTCCAGCATCACGATCGTCGGGACGGCCCGCGAGCGCGCCCGCGACACCCTGAGAATCAGGACGTCCCGCGGTAACAGTTGCTGAACCGCTGACCATACCCCCCTGCCCGGCAACCCGCCGAAAGGCACGTTCAACGCAGGCACACGGTTAATTTCACTTGTTACAAACATACAGCTACGACCTCAAACGCTTTCATTACCAACGAACTGCTCGCCGAGCATGTGGTCTTCGCGACAAGAGTCGACGAAAAAGAACCCACAGACAGACGACCGACAAAATTCCCGCCACCTTATTCACTTATCCCGCGTCTACGCTCGCCGCCACGCCCGCACTGCGCCAGCCGTTGCCGACTGAGGCGGAGGACGCTTTCAACCCGACATTAGAAACGTGACCCAAAAGTAAAAAGACCATCGCCCTCAAAAATGGGTCGTAAATGCCGTGGCCAAACGACCATCATACCGCGACCATCATGGGATGCAAAGGGTATCGGTCAAAATGGACGATGCGGGACACCTAGCCGCCATAGGCGCGACGGTTCGCGCTCGTCGGCAGGAATTCGGTGTCTCACAGGAGGCCCTTGCGCATGCGACGGGAATTGACCGCAGCCATATGGGGCGAATCGAGCGAGGGGAACGCAACCTATCTGTTCTAAACCTCATTCGAATTGCTGACGCCCTACACATTCCACCGTCGAAACTTTTCAAAAGCGCTGGTCTTTGAGGCGAAATTGAATCGATCGATTGCAGTTCAGAGCGATGCCCTATTTACCTCCCGTCTCGTGTAGACATCAAATGAGCCTCAATCGTCAGAAGTAGCTAGTGACGACGCGGCACCGATCCTGCTGCCGCGAAGAAGCTCGCCGGGAAATCTACAGGCCACAACATTCAGGTCATGTCTTACGTCCATCTCTACATGAATGCTCTCTGTGTTATTTAGTTAAGCATACTAAATATAAATTTCGCTCTTTTCTTTTATGTCAAATTGGATGGCGAAGCATGCGCCATGCGATGCGAACAATCAAGACAGATTTTTTCGCGACAGCGCCCAAACGGTAGCAGCCTCACAAGTCCAAAACTCGCGATTTGAAACGCCTGCTACGAGCAGGCGTTTTTAAGTATTGGTTTGCGTCACGAAAGGCCGCAACTTTAGCTAGCCGCACGAACAATCGTGCCGCCAAGCGATGGCCGCAAAAAGCAGTTTTGCAACGAGGGGGCTGCGTTTCGCCGTAGCGCCTACGTTTGGCACCCGTGCCGATACCCGCTACTCAGTCAGACGGGCCGCGCTGAGCCGCGCGACAACCGCCACACTCCGCAGATACGCCGATGTCATCCGCAGCCCCGATACGGTCTGACACTCCTGACGCTAGACGCCGGGCCGTGGTATAAGCGCGCGCAAAATCAAAAAGGGCTCGCGCATGTACACCGTACGGCAGTGGCTTTACCTGACCACTATTGAACTACACGCCTGGATCGTCTACCTACGCCGGAAACGCATCCGCGTCGCCCGGCGTGACAGTCAGGTATGGTTTGTTCGATGCTGCGCGTTTGTGACCTTTGCAGGTCTCGCCCGATTTTCGACCAAAATCCTCGTAGTAGCGTTTGACGCGCTGCACATCACACATTAGATTTTCTGGACCTGAAGCACCAGCACGATCTCAGAGCGGGACCTCGACCTGTTGTGCCCATCCAGAAACCACGGCAGAAAGCGCTGCCCATCATTGGCCGTCGAGGTCTGATCTTGAATCAGCCCACCGAGCACGATGACCTCACCGTCTTTCATGTCGGCCACCGTCCGAAGCGACCATATGGCCAGGTTCACGGCCGGAACGCTCAGCTTGAACGCATTCGCATCCGAATCCGTCGAACCGGAGCCAACGCCGACGGTCCCGCCGAATGCCTTCACCGCGATAGAAAACCCGGAGTTGGCCGAATCGGTACCGTCCACCTCATACGCCCGCCCGCGTACTACCGCCTCCCCCGTCGCCGTATACAGTTCCGCCAGAACCTTGCGAGCACGCTGCAACTCGTCAGCGGAGCCGGACAGCACTAGCTGATCCGTGGACTGATCGATCTGCCCGGCCGCCGACGCGGCAGGAACCTGAACAGAGACCTTCTCACCGACCGGCGCAGCCAACGGCTTGTCCGAGGTCATGCGAGCCGACAGCAGCGCCTGCAACAGCCGCGCAAGGTAATCGGCACGCCGATGCCTGTGCATGTACACCAGCGTCCGCACGTTGCGCTTCTCCGGTGCGTCCTTCGCCTTGCTCACGAACGACACACCATCACGCACATCGACGCGACACCCGAGCGACGCAAGGAACTGCGCCGCGAACTGCCGTATGTCGCCCTGATCGCGGTCAAACCGGAACGACACCGGGCGGTCATCCGTCAACACGGCCGGGTCCACGACATACGGAGCATCAAGCAGTTCGGCGTAGATCAAGTCAATCACCTGCGCGACCGGCACGAAACGCAACACGGATGGTAAGTGGCTCAAATTCGGCCTACCACAGTCATCTGAGTGCGCCGCCGATAGATAACCGCTTCATGAATTAATGGGGACGCTCGAGTGACACAGCGCGGGATTTGCTTACTGCGTCAACGTCATCAAAAAAAGTCTTCCGCCATCGGGGTGGGCACCATCGCCTTGATTTCGCGAAATACGGCTTTGGCTACCTCGCTGGTCGATCGGGATCCCTCGTCCTCATCGACGCCGCCCCCTGACGAACTTGAAGTTTGCGTGAATGGTGGAACAGTACCGAACAAAGACCTGGTTGCAAACTCGCTCACGATTCCGTTCATCGCCTCGTTCTCGTCGGTGAGCTGCGGAGCGAACGTTATCTCATTTACAAAGTGAAAAACCATACTGGTGCACGCACCAACAATATGCTCGGTTTCCGCCGCCAAATCGTTCAGGCTGGCAATTAGGTGTTCTGGTTGCGCGAGGCGCTTCACTCTATCCCGGACGGCCCCCGCTGCACACGAAACCTAAAGATGCTAAAGTCGCACCGCAAAAAATTTATGTAAACCGGATGAATTCGCACGCACACCGTCGACTGACTGCCTGGCTCGGCATGATCGCCATATGGCTGATCGTGCTGGTGCCTGTCGCCAGCCAGTTGCTCGTTGCGGCCAGAAACGCTGAACCCGTCGCCGCAATGTGTACGGTGAGTACGCCGTCCGCCGAAACGCGGCCCGCTCATGGCAATGGAATGATCGCCTGCGGCTATTGCGATCTGTTGGTGGATCACGCCGCCTTGCCGACCATTGACCCGCCGCTGCCGGTTCTCGTCATGCTCGTGACGCTGGTTGCGCTGCCCGTTCTATCCACCCGCTTCACGCCTCTCGGCGGTTTTCCGTCCGGAAGACCACGCGCACCACCCGTCTTTTCCCGATCGTAATTCCCGGCCCACGCGACGCCCGACCGGCACGTCGTGGGCGCATCGAGCCGCCATGCGGCGCGACCAGTCACGACTCGAGAAAACACAGCAAATGAAGCGCCCTCTGCTCGCCACTTCGGTGGCGTTGATGTTGCCTGCCCAGCTGGCTTTCGCCGACAGTTCGGGCACACCCGTCGAACTGCCGCAGATCGTCGTCAGCGCCAGCCGCGACGAGGCAACCCTCGCGGAAATGCCCCAGAGCACGACCATCATCACCCGGCAGCAAATCGACAACAGCCCCGCGCAATCGCTTGACCAGTTGCTGCGCAACGTCGCCGGCGTCAACCTCAGTAGCGTCCCCACGGCCTCCAAAGATCCAACCGGGCAGTCGCTCGGCATGCGAGGACTCGGCAACTCGACCGTGCTCGTCCTGCTGGACGGCGTGCCGATCATGGACCCGTTCTATGGAACCGTGCAGTGGTTCAAGGTGCCGCTCGACAATATCGAACGCATCGAGATCGTGCGCGGCGGCTCGGTCGTGTGGGGCAATATGGCCGTCGGCGGCGTGATCAACATCATTACCCCGAAACCGACGGACAACCGCACGACGGTGTCGGCAAGTTACGGCAGTTTCGGCACGAAGAACGTATCGCTGAACCAGAACCTCAAGGTCAACGACGCACTGGCTTTCCACTTTTTCGTCAGCCAGTCCGACTCGCCGGGCTATCAGCTGACACCGTCGTCGTACCTCTGGCGCTATCCGGACAAGGGGCCGGTCTGGACCCGCCAGACTAATGCCCAGTTGACGGCTTATCTGCATCCTTCGGCTGACCTGCAGGGTTACCTGCGTTTCGGCTACCACGTCAACAACGAAGAGATCTCGTATCAGTACGGCCAGAACAAGCAGACCAGCCCGGATTTCGCGGCAAGCCTCACCAAGACGCTCGACAAGCAAAGCTCGCTGACCGCGACCGCCTGGGCCCAGGAAGTGTCGTTTGACAAGCACAACGGAGCGACCTGTTACTGGAAAACCACGGGCGGCTGCCTGTCGTTGTCCTCCACGCTTACTGGCTTGCCGGCCTCGGCGGCGGACGACCCCGTCGACCAGTACTACACCCAGTACGGAGACCAGAGCTACCACGAGAGCGGGTTTTCGACGACGTATTCGAGAACGATCGGCAAGATATGGCGGGATGTCCAGGTCGGGGTCGATTATCGGCGCCTTAGCGCGTCCGACAGCGAGTCGATCTACAACGCACCTACCGTTTATGGCCTGCCGACAGGGTCATTGGCGGCGTCAGTGTCCGGCAGTGGCGTGCAGAACTACGGCGGCCTGTTCCTGCAAACCCGGATCGCCCCGATCGACTCGCTCCTCATCACACTCGCCGGGCGGCTGGATCATTTCTCCAGCAGTATCACGTCCACGGAGGGTGACAATCCGCAACTCGGCGGCGGCACCACGGAAACGCGCTTCGATCCGAGTATTTCGGCACGCTACTTCGTCACCGACGACCTGTCGCTGCGCGCATCGGTGAACCAGACGTTTCGCGGCCCCGGTCTGAACAACACCTTGCGCTCCTACGGCAGCGCAGCGTCGACGCCGTCGATCGCAGATCCTTCGCTCGTTCCGCAGGACATGCTGGAGCGGGAGATCGGCCTCGACTACGAGCGCGGCGGCCTGGATCTGAGCGCGACCTACTTCCTCTACTCGATCCGCAACACGATCCTGTCGACGACCAGCCCCGCATCGGGCGCGCCGTCCGCTTACCAGCAGCAGTTGTGCGAAGACTTCCTCGCGGGCTCATCGAGCACATCCTGCAACTTCTACAGCAATGCGGGCAACGAGCGATCCCAGGGCGTTGAGCTGATCGGTTCGTACAAGGTCTCGCCTTGGCTGAGCTTCAACGGATCGTTCACGTTTACCGACGCCGTCCTCACCAGCACGTCGACGAACACGCCGACTAACGTCCAGATTGCCGGTATTCCGAAACTGGTCGGCAACTTCGGCGTCACCTGGAGTCCGCTCCGCAAGCTCACCCTCCAGGCTCAGGCGCATTACATCGGGCGGATGAACTACTACAGTTCGGTGACGGCCGGCACGCATTCGCAAGGCTCGAACACGGTCTTCGACATCGGCTGCCGCTATCAGATCACGCCTGCCATCGATCTGACGCTGGCCGTAAACAATCTGTTCAATCGCACCTATACGGACAGCACCTGGACGTATAACCAGCCGTACACGCAGACGCTGTCGCCTCCCCGTATGGCCTTCGTCGGCATGCGGGCCGCGTTCTGACCACACGCATAGCACGGAGAACACGATGTTTCTGCCACCAATCTTCCGGACCTTCATCGCGACGGCTGTCGCGCTCACGCTCGCACTGCTGCTGGCGAGCCGCGCCGACGCGCAGACGATGCCCGGCATGTCCATGATGCATCACATGGCGGCCCGCCCCTGCGAGTCGGCGCAGCCGCTCGGGTGTGCCGATGCGGCGACCCCGGCATTGGCACCGGACGGCACGGTGCTGCTGACCTGGACGCAGAACCAGCAGGTCTGGTTCGCCCGCTCGAAAGATCTTGGGCAGAGCTGGACACTGCCCCTCCGAGTCGGCGATGTCAGCTCGGGCTTCGACGGCGGCGGCGACGCGCGGCCGCAACTGGTCGCCGACGCGGCGGGGCACGTGCTGATCGCGTACGACACCTTCAAGGACCAGCATTGGAACGCGCAGATCTGGCTCGCCTCATCGTCCGACGGCGGCGCGCATTTCGACGCGCCACGCGCGTTCGAGCCGGCGGCCGTGAGCCAGCGGATGCCGGTGCTCGATGTGGCGGCATCCGGCAAGATCCTGATGGTCTGGCAGGACAAGCGGCTGAGCGGGCCGCAAAAGCTTCCTGGCGCTTCCATCGCGTACGCGTGGTCCGACGACGGCGGCAGAACGTTTTCGCAGTCGGCCCTCGCGGCGGATGTCAGCTGCGAGTGCTGCCGCATCGGCGTGACGAACGGTCCCGACGGGGCGCCAATTCTGGCGTTCCGGACCATATTCCCCGGCGAGGTGCGCGACCATGTGGTCCTTCGTTTCCTGCCTTCTGGACTCCCAGGCAAGCCGCAGCGGGTATCGGTCGATGACTGGGTGACCGACGCTTGTCCGCATCAGGGACCGTCGATCGCGGTTTCGGGAAACGGGACGATACACGTCGTCTGGTACACCCAGGGCAAGGCGCGCCAGGGCTTGTTCTACGCAAGATCGAACGGCGACGGATCGGCCTTCGGCGATCCGCAGCGTCTCGGCAAGCCGGACGACGTCACCTCGCGCCCGCTCGTGTTCGCGCACGGCGATCAGGTATGGCGAGTCTGGAAGGCATTCGATGGCCACGCTTCGCAGGTGCTGATCCAGCATTCGCGCAACAATGGCCGCGACTGGAGCGCGCCGTCCGTCATCGACAGCGCCGTGGGCCGCTCGGACCATCCGCTGCTGATCGGCAACAAGGATCATGTCTTCCTGTCGTGGCTCAGCAACGAGCACGGCTATCAACTCATCGAACTGAAGGACCTGCAATGAAGCGCCGTCAAGTCCTGCTCGCGCTGTTGTGCCTGTCGATCTGCAAATTCGCGGGAGCCACTGAGCTGCAGTGGTATGACGCGGACAGCTGGAACGCGATGAAGCATGCGCATGCGTCGCGCCCCTGGATCGTCCATCTGTGGGGAATGAGCTGCGATCCGTGCCGCAAGGAAATGCCGGCCTGGGGCCGATTCGTGCATGACCATCCGGGAACCCAGGTCACGTTCATCGAAGTCGAGCAGGCCGCGCCGCCCGAGGTACAGTCGGCGCTCGCTCAGGCCGGGCTCGCCGGCAGCGATCAGTGGCTAAGCGCGGACGGTTTCGACGCCGCCCAACGCTATGCGATCGATCGTCACTGGGGCGGGGAAATCCCATTTACATTGCTCGTTTCGCCGGCTGGCAAGTTGCAGACCATCACGGGAGCGGTGGACTTTCGCCGGCTTGCCGCCTGGGCTGGAACACGAAAGTGAACTCCGCATCGCAAGACGCGCTTCCTTCAATGGCGCCCAGCGCGCGTTATCGCGTGGCCTATGCAACGGTCATTGTCGCGGCGCTGCATCTGGCGCTCGCGGCGTTCTTTCTGACGAAGCGCGAGCGAATCCCTGTCGTCGCACCGCAATCCCATGTGATCACCGCTGAGCTTCTGCAGTCGGCACCGGTTGCCCCCGCCACGCCGATTCAGTCGATGCCCGCCGTTGCGCCGAAGCCAGTGCCAGTCGTCACGCGTGTGAAACCGGAGAAACGAAGCGAACCGAAACCGGGTCCCGCCCCGGCCCCGGTACCGGCCACGCCGGTTCCACCGCACCAGCAGGTGCAAATTCAGACACCCGCCGCTTCGCCACTGTCGCCGGTGGCATCGGCGACAGCATCGGCGCCGTCGGTGGCGCCGGCATCCGCGACGCCGTCGACAGGCAAACCCGTGATGGCGCTGAGCACCCCCAGGAATGTGTCGCACCTCGACTGCCGGATCGTCGCCCCCGACTACCCGACCCGCTCGAAGCGACTCGGTGAAACCGGCACAGCATACGTTCGTTTCGTGGTCGGCCTCACCGGGCAGATCGAAGACATTGAACTGAAGAAGAGCAGTGGCTTCGACCGCCTCGACGCCGCCGCGCTCGATGCGATGCGCGCGAGCGCGTGCAAACCCTACCTGGAGAACGGCGTGCCCGTGCGCGCGGCCTATACCCAGCCCTTCGATTTCGCTTTAGGTGATTGAAGCCAACAGACCGTTGGCAAAAGGAGTTGCAATGCAAAGCTATGGAATTGCCCATGTGTGGGCACAAGGCGATCTCGTGACGCGCGCCATCGCGCTCGCGCTCCTGATCATGTCGATCCTTTCATGGAGCGTGATCGCCGTAAAAACATGGAATGTCGTCGCCCTGAAGCGACTGACAAGGAGCGCCGAACAATCGTTCTGGTATTCGGGCGACTTCGACGAAGGTATCGGGAAACTTGACGGCGACACGCGCGGCGACAATCCGTTCCTCACGCTGGCGCGCTCGGGCCAGGAAGCTGCGAGACATCATCGCCAGACGCAGCAGCAGTTGCGCGACCGCATGGACGTCTCGGACTGGATAACGCGCTGTCTCAAGGACAGCATGGACGATTCGGTTGCGAAAATGCAGAGCGGTCTCGCCGTCCTCGCCTCGATCGGCAGCACTGCCCCGTTCGTTGGCCTGTTCGGCACGGTATGGGGCATCTATCACGCGCTTCTGACCATCGGCGAGACAGGCCAGACCTCTATTGGCGCGGTCGCCGGACCGGTCGGAGAAGCGCTGATCATGACGGCATTCGGACTTTTCGTCGCCATTCCAGCGGTACTCGGCTATAACGCGCTCACGCGCGCAAACCGGAGCATCGTGACCCGGTTGAACCGGTTTGCGCATAGTCTGCATGCATTCTTCGTGACAGGCGAACGACTATCGCCGGCAAAGGGCGGCTTGCGTGTGGCCGCGCAGGGACAATGACAACGTAGACAGAGGTTTGCAATGGCAACGAATCCCTTTACCAACGATGAAGACGATGGCTTGATGAGTGAAATCAACATGACGCCGCTAGTCGACGTCATGCTGGTTCTGCTGATCGTGTTCATGGTGACGATACCCGTGATTCGTCATGCCGTGAGAATCGATCTGCCTCGTGCGGGCAGTCAGACGGAAGACACGAAACCCGCCCACGTTGATGTCTCGATCGAGGCGGACGGCACGGTGTTGTGGAACGGTACGCGCGTCGACGAAAACGCATTGCGTGGGAAGATCGCGATGGCTGCGCAGGCTCAGCCGCAGCCGGAACTGTATCTGCGCGCGGATCGCCGGGTCGCGTATGAAAAGGTCGCCCAGCTCATGTCGGCGGCCCAGCTTGGTGGGCTCACGAAGATCGGCTTCGTGACTGTTCCGGCGACACCATGAAATCTCGCGTGCGTCGGCGACAACGGATGTTGCCCTGATTCCCTCTCAAATCCCAAACAGGAGATAAACCATGCACCGCATTCTTCGCCCGATCGCGATTGCCCTGCCTCTTTCCGCGATGTCGCTCGCCGCAGCGGCTGCACCCGACGCCATGATGGTCTCGGATTGCTGGATTCGCTCGATGCCCGGCGATGTGCCGTCGGGTGGCTATTTCAAGCTGATGAACATGAGCGACAAGCCTGTCGAACTCACGGGCGTCTCCACGGACGCCTTTGGAATGTCGATGCTGCATGAGACGCAAACCAGCGGAAGCACATCGAAGATGATCATGGTGAATAAGGTCACTGTACCCGCCAACGGGACGCTTGCATTCGCGCCGGGCGGCTATCACGTCATGTTCGAAAAGGCCAGGAAGCCACTTGCGGTCGGCTCGACAATTCCCGTGACATTTGCGTTCAACAACGGCGAGAAAATTCAGGCGCAGTGCGCTGTGAAAAACGCGGCAGGACAATGAGCACATCAGCAGCCTGGTGGCGAGTTGGCCGCCAGACGTGGGCGCCAGGCACAAACCCATGCCGGTTTTAGCGCTGGCACTCGATCTCAGTTCTGGTCTGGATTGGGCGGCCGGTTATCCGCAGACTGTGTTGAAAAAGTCTTGTTTTGGTCGGAGACGCCGCAGTTGGCGGCATGTTTTCGAGTGGTGGCGATCGGCGAAGCGGCAAACTTGAACGAGGCAACGGTCCCCGTTGCTCGTCATGCAACTGCCTGGTTCATCTGCTTGCTTCCTGGCATGAGCCGCTTGGCCATTCTTCGCAGGTTTTGCGCAGTCGCTGCCATCGGGAATTCGTCGTGGGCGCCACGTGGACCCCGCAGTCGCAGACGGTCCAGCTTCAAAATGCGTTTAAGATGGGCAAAGAGCATTCCCACCTTCTTTCGCTCACGGCAAGATCGCTTGTATTCAGGCGTCTTCGCAATACGCCTCGTTTCGTCACGCGCAGCTTCATGGATGCTGCGGACGATCTTGCGGAATGGTGTATTCGGACAGCAGCTATCCTTCATCGAACAGCTTTCGCAGTCGAACTGCCTTGCCCGATAGATGATCGTGTCAGCCTTCGTGACGCGTGAGCGCGGATTTCTGGACTTGCACCGATCACTGCGTAGTGCGTGACCGGTGGGACAGCGGTATTCATTGGCCAGTTCATCCCATTGGAACTCGCTGCTGGACAATGTATTGTCCTTGCGCGTCGTTTTGTCCCAGACGGGAACATGTGCTGCAATTTCCTTCTCGTCGATCATCCAGGCAAGCATAGCTGCCGAGCCATACGCGGTGTCGCCTGCAAGACGTCGAGGTTTGAGATCATGCCGCCGCTCAACGCGGTCAATCATCGTCCTGGTTGATTCCACTTCGTGCGAGCGGTTCGCGGGCGTCGCCTCGACGTCAACGATGATTCCTGCCTGCAGGTCAATCAGATAATTGGTCGAGTAGGCGAAGAACGCTGGACTACCCTTGGCGGCTGTCCAGCTCGCAGCAGGATCAGTCAGGGATATCTTCTTTGGAGGTGTCGATGTCTCTGCCTCCTCGACCGCGTCTGCGCCGGCCGGATTCGCTTCCTCCAATGCTTTTAGATATTCCCGTACTGCGCGGCTTTGGCCCTTGACGCAACCCCAGTTGATGGACTCAGTACCTGGGACACCGCGTGCAGGGCTTGCATCGGCCCTGATGATGCTTGCGTCAATCGCGAAACCTTCGCCCTTTACGAGACCTTCGGACATGCAGCGACCCAGCACCGACTCGAACGGCGTTGTCACATTAAAGTGTTCGCGTCGCAGTAGTGCGATGAACGGAGCTTTTCTCAAAAAGCGGACGGATTTTGGCTAAGCTCGGTGAAACGATGCCATGCGGCAAAGCGATCGCCGAGTTGTTTGCGGTGGAGCGAGGCACGTAGTAGGTGTCGCTTCAGTGCGAAGTGCTGCCGGATCGGTCCAAAATTCGACAGGAATGCTTGCGTGCGTTCAGGATCGCGGAAACCACGCATGCGGCGCTCGCGTTCTCGCGTGGGTTGATGACTATTTTCGGCCAGGTTGTTCACTCGGGCGCTGGCTTTGACGAAAACGTGCTTCACGTTTGCCAGTTCAGGGATCTCGGCCTTCGCCGCCGGATAGCTGCGCAACTGG
This sequence comes from Paraburkholderia sp. 32, assembly GCF_050435345.1. Classification (NCBI taxonomy): domain Bacteria; kingdom Pseudomonadati; phylum Pseudomonadota; class Betaproteobacteria; order Burkholderiales; family Burkholderiaceae; genus Paraburkholderia; species Paraburkholderia sp. 32. The sequence continues at coordinate 2,143,966 of NZ_JBNDKD010000001.1, read as the reverse complement.
TCAGTGACAATCTTGCGCGGCACCTCAGGACAAGCCGCCAGTACACGTTTGAAGAATCGTTTCGCCGCAGCCTTGTCGCGCCGCTTCTGCAGCAGGATATCAAGTTCGGCGCCATGCTGATCGACTGCCCGCCAAAGTAGATAAGGCTCACCGCGTAGCGTCACAAACACCTCATCCAGATGCCACGGTGCCGGGCTTGCGACGAGCAGCCTTGACGCGATGCGAGAAGCCAGCGCTGAATTTGTCGCACCAGCGCCGCACTGTTTCATAGCTGACGATTACGCCGCGCTCGAACAGCAACTCTTCAATGTCGCGCAGGCTCAATTGAAACCGAAATACCAGCGAACGGCGCAACTGATAACGGCGCCCGGGAATCGATGGCGATGGTACAGCGACATGGTTGTCTTCATCGCATCACTCTACCAGCCCGACCAGTTACCGTGACAACGCCCCCCGCAGACGTCTTCAGGGCGGGGCTGGACGGTTGCCTGTAGGCTGGCCGGCTGCGACGTAACCAGCGGTTCCACACTGGCGACATCGGCGAACGGGAGCTACGCCCGTTCGCCCCGTATCAGCCACACAAGGCACGCACCGCCAAAGAGCGAAGTAACGACGCCGATGGGCAGATCGTCGGGCGCGGCGAGCATGCGCGCGGCCACGTCCGACCAGACCAGCAGCACCGCGCCGAAGAGCGCCGACGCGGGCAACAGCCGAGCGTGGCCGGCACCGAGCAGCCGTCGGCACACATGCGGCGCAACCAGCCCGACGAATCCAATTGCACCGCTCACCGCGACCATCGCGGCCGTGACGAGCGAACTCACGACGAACACTTCGCGACGCACCCGCGCGACATCCACGCCGAGCGTTGCGGCGGCGACATCGCCACTCATCAGCGCGTCGAGCTCACGCCGGCGTGCGGCCAGCAGCACCATGCCGCCGGCGGCGAACGCGGCTGGCGCGCCCAGCAGGTCCCATCGCGCCAGTCCAAGACCACCCAGCATCCAGAACAGCACCGACGACGCGGCGCGCTGGTCCCCAAGATAGAGCAGCAGGTTCGCCAGCGCCATCATCACGAACGACACGGATACCCCCGACAGCAGCAGGCGTTGCGAATCGAGCCGGCCGGCGCGCGCACCCAGCGCGACTGCGAGCGACATCGCCGCGAGCGCGCCGGCGAACGCCGTGGCTGGCAGCGTCAGCGGGCCGAACACGGCGCCGAGCCACAGCGTTGCGGTCACCGCGCCGAGCGTCGCGCCCGAACTCACGCCGAGCAGATGCGGATCGGCCAGCCGGTTAGCCGTGGCAGCCTGCAGCGCCACGCCGACCACCGCAAGCGCCGCGCCGACGATCACACCGAGCAATACGCGCGGCAGTCGGATCATCCAGACGATCGCATCCTGCGCATCAGCCGGCACGGCTCCGGCTACATCGCCCGACAGATGATGGAGGAGAATGCGGACGGTCACGCCCGGCGAAACCGGCACCGGTCCGAGCCCTGTTGCGACCATGATCGACCCGGCGAGCACCAGACCCAGCAAGGTGAAGGGAATGAGCGCGCCACGACGTGTTCGCGACGCCGGCCTGCCGCCCGATAGCGTATCCATGCTCAGCGCGCCTCCCCGGTAACGGCACCGGCCAGTGCGCCGAACACCTCCGGATGCAGCCCCCGCGCGAGGGTCTCGACGGCGCCGGCGTTACGCACGCCCGGCGTCGCCGCATCGTAAGGCACGACGATGAAACGGCGTGCGCGCACCGCGTCGACTTTTGCGAGCACCGGATTGCCGGTGAGAAAGCGGATTTTCTGTGTGGCGGTCACGGCGCCATAGTCGACGATGACGATGGCCTGCGGATTGCGTGCGACGACGCTCTCCCAACTGACCTGCGTCCAGCTCTGCTGAACGTCATCCATCACATTGCGACCGCCTGCCGCGTCGATCAGGGCGGTCGGCATCGCCAGCGCCCCGGCCGTAAACGGCTTGTCCTCGCCGCTGTCGTAGACGAACACGCGCGGGCGCACCGGGTCCGGTCCCAGGGCACGCGACACCGTCGCGATACGCGCCTGCATCGACGCGACAACGCTCGCCGCACGCGCGTCTACATTGAAGATCGCGCCGAGGTTGCGCAGGTCGCGATAAACGTCGTCGAGCGACGCCGCCGGCATCGGCATGACGTGTGCGCAGGACTCCGTGAGCTCGTAAGACGCGATGCCGAAGCGTGCAAGCGCCTCAGGCGTGACGGGACCGCCGACGCGCATGCCATAGTTCCAGCCGGCCAGATAGAAATCCGCACCGGCGCCGACGAGCGTCTCGATGGACGGATAGCGGCGCGCCAGTTCCGGGATCGCCGCAAGGCGTACGCGCAGAGACGGATCGTCCGTCTTCCAGCCGCCGATTCCCGTGAACCCCGCCATCCGTGTCCTGAGCCCCAGTGCAAGCATCATCTCCGTCAGGTTCGAATCGTTGCTGACCGCCCTGGCCGGCGCACGCGCGAACGTCACATCGCGGTTGCAGCTGCGCACGGTAACCGGATAATGGCCAGCCTGTGCATACGATGCGGCTGCGCAGAGAATGGTGGCCGCCGTTGCGCGCCAGACAAAAGGTTTCATTTTCGTCATGTCCCGGACTCCGGTCCTGTAATCAGCGTGATGCGCGGACGTCCCGTCACCGGGTGCCGGTCGACAAGCGCATCGACGCCATACACCGTCTTGAGCAAGGGCTCGGTTAGTACCGCCTGCGGCGTGCCGCACGCGACGATCTCTCCCGAGGCAATCACATACAGCCGGTCGCAGAACGCAGCGGCGAGATTCAGGTCATGAATCGTGGCCAACGTGGTGATCCGCTGCCGACGCACGAGGCCGAGCAGTTCGATCTGATGCCGCGGATCGAGATGATTGGTCGGCTCGTCGAGCATCAGCACACGCGGCTGCTGCACCAGTGCACGGGCCAGCAGCGCGCGTTGCCGTTCGCCGCCCGACAGCGAAGCGAACGGCCGCTGCCGGTGCGCATCGAGTTCGACATCGTGCAGCGCGGCGTCGACGAGCGCGGTGTCCACGGCGGTGTCGCCGTCGAGCAGCCCCTTGTGCGGCGTACGGCCCATCGCGACGACCTCTTCCACCGTCAGGCCGAAGTCGTCGGGCGGGTCCTGCTGTACCACCGCGATGCGTTGCGCCGCCCGGCGCCCGGACTTGACCCAGACGTCGTCGCCGTCCAGCCTGACGGCGCCGCTGTGCGGCCTTGCGTAACGGAACGCACACCGCAGCAGGCTCGTCTTGCCGCTGCCGTTGGGTCCGATCAGGCCGACGAATTCGCCCGGCTGCACTTCGAGCACGATCCGCCGCAACAGGCTCTCGCCGTCGTCCGGGCGTCTCGCATCCCGCGACGGCGGCGACCAGCCCAGCCCTTCGATATGCAGTGAGGTCATGGCTTTGCCGATCAATGAGGCTAGAAAGTCATCGTCGCGGTGACCCACCCCGAGCGCGGCGCGCCGAGCAGCCATTCGGTGCCGTCGTTCTGCGTGGAGACCGCATAGGTCCGGTTGGTCAGGTTGCGCAGATAGAGCGCGAGCGTCAGGTTGCGCGTTGCGCGCCACGACGCGGACGCATCGACCAGTGTGTACGACGGAATCGACACGCTGTTCGCGTTGTCGCCGAAGCGCCGTCCGACATACTGCACCCCGGCTCCCGCGCGCCAGCCAGGCGCGAACGCCCAGTCGAGCCACACGTTCGCGGTCTGCTCGGGGATGTTGTAGGGCACGTTGCCCGCGCGCGACACGCTCTGACCATCGACCGCCTCGTCGAAATCGTCGTACCGCGCGCGCAGCAGCGCCGCGTTCGCCTCGACCGACCAGCCGCCGCCCAGCCGCAGCGCGCCCGACCATTCGACGCCGCGCGACGACTGCCGGCCGACCTGCTCGCTCAGATCCGGGTTCAGCGGATCGGTGCTCACGAGGTTGCGCTTCACGATCTGGTACACCGCGAAGGTCCAGGAGCCGCGGCCGCCCAGCACTTCCTGCTTGATACCCGCCTCCCACTGCTGACCGGTCGACAGCGTGAACTGACTGTTCGATTGCGACAGCGTAATCAGCGAACTGACGCCGTCGGTGCCGGTGGTGTACTGTCCATACACGGACAGCGTCGGCGTAAGCGCGAACACAAGGCCCGTGCGCCATCCGGTATGGGCGAACGTCCTGTCGAACGACGCCGCCGCAGTCGTGGCAGTCGCGAACGTGTCGCGATGGAAGTCGATATGGTCGTAACGCAGGCCACTCACCCACGCGAGCCGGTCGGTCAGCTCGAACCGGTCCTCTGCAAAAAGGGACGCCTGATGCGTGACGGTGCGAAACGCGGGCACGGTCGGATCGGGACTGTCGAACACGCCCGGATCGAAACCGGATGCCGGCACGATCGACGAGCCGCCGTATGGTGAATTGCTTGTATCGACAAACGAGATCACATTGAAGTCCGCGCCGACGACCAGCCGGTTCTGATGGCCCCATGCATGCCCGTCGATCGTCGCGTCGAGCTGGTCACCGATCTGCCGCTGATGATGGAGGATCTCGATGTAATCACTGCGCAACACATCGCCATCCGGCTGCAGGGCGTAGCTCTCGCTATCGTGCCAGTGGCGGTTGGTCAGCAAATAATAGAGCTGGTTGCGCACCGTGATGCCAGGCATGGCGTGCCACTTCGCGTTCAGCCGCGTCCACTGGTCGTAATAGGAGATCGCGGAATCGGCGACGTTGTAGTTCTGGTACCGGAACGCCGGATTGAGCGCACCGTCGAGCACCGGAATGCCGAAATAGCGCGCGGGCTTCTGGCGCCCGTAGTCGTAGTCGAGTGTGAATGACAAGGTCGGATCGACGTCGAGGCGCAATGCGCCGCCGAGCGCCGTGGTATGCGAATCGCCGCGCGGTACCCAGCCGTTCGAGCGGTCATCGCTCACGTAAAAGCGGTATGACAGCATGGGCCCGAGCGCGCCCGTCGTATCGAGCGCCACGCGCTTCTCGCCATAGGCGCCCGCGCCGAGCTGGACCGTGGTCGCGTAGTCGCGCTGCGGCGCCTTCGGCACGACGTTGATCACGCCGCCGATGCCACCCTCGCCATAGAGCACCGACGCCGGACCGCGCAGCACCTCGATCCGGTCGACCGACCACGTATCGAACGGAAAGGTCACCGTGCCTGCGCCAGGATACATGCGCGTGCCGTCATAGAGCGTCGTGATCGACTCCGGCCCGCTGAAGCCGCGCACCGAGACCGACGTGCCGCCATTGCCGGGTGCCGCGTCGGTGGCAAAGCCGGCCGCACGCGTAATGGCCTCGTTGACCGTGGTGTCGCCGCGCACCTGAATCTGCTCACCGGTGAGCGTCTCGACGCTCGCCGGCGTATCGAGGCTCGACAGTCCAAGCCGGCTGCCGGTACGGATCGGCGTGCTCAGGTCCGGTGTATCCGTATGGCCCGATGCCTGGACCTTAACAGCCGGCAGCGTCTGTGCCGGCTCCTGCGCAGATTGCTTGCTCTCTGCGGCCGGGCCGCTGCCGTCATCAGCAAACGCGGACGACGCGCCGATCAGCCACGCGCAGCCGAGCATCCCCGCTGTGAGCTGACGTCTGCGGCGTCGCTGCGCTCGCGACGGCGAAAGGATCGAGGTTTTCTTCATTGTCCTGCTCTCTTTTCTTTTTTCTCTGGCGCTACCGTATGCGGTGCGCCTGTTTTTTATGCGCTCGACACACGTGCCGATCCACCATGTCATCGACGCAGTGAAACGCCGCACGATTGCCGGAAACACGAACCAGGCATGCCGTGCTGACCGGCGACACTTACCGGGTCAACACAGACGACGGGAGAAAAAGAGGAAGCAACGGGCAGCCGATGCCCGGTGGACACTGAGGATGCAGGTCATGACGGTTCTCCTGGGGTTTCGCGCCCCATGACAGGTGAAGGAAGACAAGGCCCAGGTCTGACTCCCGGTTTCAGGAAACCGGTCACAGTGGCGCGACCGCGCTGGATTTGCACCAGCTTCTGGGTCATCGCGCCAGCGGTCGGATCGCCCGCGATTCCGGCAGAACGATACCTAACCCGCATCGTAAACGCAACATAGTTGCGATAGTTAGAAAGGGGAACGCTATACTTGAGTCTGCTTCACCGCATACATTCCTGCATTCATGCCCCGCCTGATCCAGATCCGACGCAGTCCCATCCATGGCAAGGGTGTCTTTGCCGTTGCCGACATTCCGCGCGGCATGCGCATCATCGAATACAGGGGGGCGCGCATTACCCACGCGGCAGCACGACGCCAGCATCCCGTCAACGCTGAAGACCCGTTTCACACCTTTCTGTTTGCGCTGGGTGACGGACGCTACTGCATTGATGCGGGCACCGGCGGGAACGCCGCCCGCTGGATCAATCATCGTTGCGCACCGAACTGCGAGGCGGTTGAAGACTACGACCGCCAGGGGATCCTGCGCGTGTACCTCCATGCGAAACGCCTGATCCACGCAGGCGAGGAACTGAGCTTCGACTACAGCCTTCAGTTCGATCATCCCGCCACTGACGAAGACCGTCGCAACTACCTGTGCCGCTGCCGCTCATGGAACTGCCGCCGTACGATGCTGGCGACGGTTGAGGTGGACGGCATCGCCACCCCCCGGAAACTTTGTCGATGAACAGGAGCGCAAACCGGGACCCTACACGAGCGCAGGTCATCACGTCGTACGTCGATACGTTCGCCGCACTGCTGGGCGAGCCGATACCCCTTCCGGACATCTCACAGAGCACAGCGACGCCGAGAAGCGTGGACCGCACGCGGCCGCTTGCGCTGATCGTTTCACCCCACCCCGATGATGAATGCCTGACCGGCGGACTTGCGCTCAGACTGCAGCAGGAAGCAGGCTTTGAGGTACTGAACATCGTCGCTACGCTAGGCAGTAACCCGGGCCGCCGCAGTGAACGATGGAACGAGCTGTGCCATGCCTGTACCCGGCTTGATTTTGCGCTGCTGGATCCAGCCTTCGACGGTCGCCAGCCGGTCACGCCGGCGCGACGCCGCGCCGACCCGGCAGGCTGGGCCCGTGACGTCGACCGCCTCGCTGCGCTGTTCGACGACTATCGGCCGCGCATCGTCTTCTGCCCGCACGAGCGTGATGGCTCTGCGACGCACATCGGTGTCCACTGGCTCGTATGTGACGCCCTGCAGCACCATACCCACGCCGTCTGGCTTGCGCAGAACAGAATTCTGGGGTACCCTGGAGCAGCCCAACACGCTCGTCGAACTCGACAGCTCAAGCGTCGTGACCATGATCGAGGCGCTGACCTTCCACCGTGGTGAAATTGCCCGCAACCCCTATCACCTGCGCCTGATGTCATGGCTCGCGGACAGCGTGCGACGCGGTGGCGAGGCTGTGTTCGGTGCCGGAATGCAACCGCCGTCCTTCGCCTTCGGCGCGTTGTACCGGCTCGAGCGCTGGGCAGGCGGCCGGCAGACGGCAGTCGGGCGTCCGATGGCCATCGCTGCGAAGGATGGCCTGCAACCGCTGTTCGACCAGGGCATGCCGCCAGGTCCATGACGACGACCATACGACACGCGTGGCCTTGCCCGCGCAGGACGATGTATCATTCCATTATTGGACAGTTGCATCCACGGTCATCCATGCCTACCCGCCACTCTCCGCGCAAACATCCACCACACGCTCCTACCGACTGGCCATCGCGCCTGCGCGAGGCGGGGCTGCGCTCCACTGCGCTTACCGTTGCCGTGCTCGAACGCCTGGAGGGCGCCGATCAGCCCCGTTCGCACGAAGAGCTCGCCCGCGATCTGGGCGCCGCTACAGGTGCGGGAAAAGTGGATCGCGTGACCCTCTACCGGATCCTCGACCGGCTGACTGCCGTTGGCCTGCTCACCCGAATCCAGGGATCTGACCGCGCCTGGCGCCATGCAATCGCAAAGCACGAGACCTCCACTGGTTATTTCGAGTGCGATCATTGCCACAACATTTCTGCGCTTCCGGAAGATCCGGAACTGGCCGGTGTGCTCGCCCGGATCGAGCGCAAGCTTAGCCGCCGCGGCGTTCATAGCACGAACTCTGCCGTCACGATTCACGGTACCTGCCACGACTGCTCGACCCACGGCGTGTGAGCACGCAGGATCATTGCACCTGATTCGGCGGGTCCGAAAGCAGGTTATTAACGCCACTTTGTTGCATTAATAACCAACCCTGCTACCATGGGGTTTTCTGCTGGCGCCCGCCGTACCCATGATCTCGCCGATTCCCCAGAGCTTCGATGACTGGCAGCACTGCATTGAGCACGAGTGCGGCATCACGCTGACACCGGCGTTCATCCAGGCACGGCTGGCCGTACTCGGCGACCCCGACAATGCCGGGACGCAGCGGTTTGCGCGGCTCTACGGCGAAGTGCACCTGCAACGGGTACTGGACTGGTTTGCTGCCGCGCTGGAAAACACGCCACTTCGGGCATGACGCATCGGGTGTGAACCAATTCCCTCGTCTGCTGACCGCCCCCCAGGAGAATCTTCCCATCATGACTGCGTCGCTTCAATTCGCTCCTCGCACATCCGTCACCGAAGTCGAGGAAGGTCGCTCGCTCTCGCCCAGATTTGGCCCTGATGGACTGATTCCCTGCGTCGTCAGTGATGCGGGCCGGGACGACGTCCCGATGGTCGGCTACATGAACCGGGAAGCCCTTGCGCGGACGATCGAGACCGGTATCGCCCACTACTGGAGCCGCAGCCGCCAGACGCTCTGGTCCAAGGGTGCGACGAGCGGACTGACCCAGCGCGTAGTCGAGATGCGCATCGACGACGACCAGGACGCGCTGTGGATCCGCGTCGAGGTGGCGGGCAGCGGCGCGAGTTGCCACGTCGGTTATCGCAGCTGTTTTTACCGCGCGGTCGACCTGCCCGAAGCAACCTTGCGGTTCACGGAAGGTGCGAAGACGTTTGACCCCGTCGCCGTGTACGGCGACGCGCCCAATCCCACGCAGCTCTGACAGCTTCCGGGCGTCATGCCGGCGTGATCGCCATCGCCCTGTCGAAGCGGACCGGCTGTCCCACCGGGTATCCCTGCACGGCGTCATCGCGCATCACCACATGGCCACGAATGATTGTGGCGACCGGCCACCCCGTCACCCGCATGCCATCGTAGGGCGTCCAGCCACAGACGCTTTCGATCCAGCGGTTCGTGATTTCGCGCCTTGCCTTGAGATCGACGAGCGTCAGGTCGGCGTCGTAGCCCACGTTGATGCGTCCCTTTTCCGCTATCCCGAACACCCGCGCCGGACCCGCGCTCGTCAGTTCCACCAGACGCTGCAGCGACAGCCGTCCCTCGCTGACGTGATCGAGCATGACCGGCAATAACGTCTGTACGCCCGGCATGCCGCTGGGTGACTGCGGGTACGGGCGGCCCTTCTCTTCCAGCGTATGCGGAGCGTGATCACTGCCCAGCGTGTCCACGCGCCCCTCCCGAAGCGCGCGCCACAGCGCCTCCCTGTGCCGGGCCTCACGGACCGGCGGGTTCATCTGCGCAAGCGTGCCCAACCGCTCATAACATTCGGGCGCACACAGGGTCAGGTGGTGCGGCAGTACCTCGACTGTCACCCGGCTGCGGTGCGACGCCAGCAACGCGATTTCTTCCGCCGTCGAAACGTGCAGGATATGCAGCGGCCGTCCTGTTTCGCGCGCCATGCCGACGATCCTGCGCGTCGCATTGAGCGCGCTATCCACGTCACGCCAGCGTGGATGGTCGCGCACGTCGCCCGATGCTTCTGCGATTAACCGGCGCTCGCGCAGTCTCGCCTCGTCCTCCGCATGCACGGCCACCCGCCGCCGGCCGTGCTCGAGGATGCGCCGTAGTACAACGTCGTCATCCGCGAGCAGATCGCCAAACGAGCTGCCCATAAAAACCTTGATGCCGGCGCAGCCCGGCAACGCTTCCAGGTAGCCCAGCTCACCAGCGTTGACGGACGAGCCACCGATGTAGAACGCGATATCACACCACGCGCGTCCTGACGCTGCCGCGATCTTCCGTTCGAGGTCGTCGCGGCGCAGCGTCAACGGACTGGTGTTGGGCATCTCGAAAACGGCCGTCACGCCACCGAGCACCGCGCCTCGCGTGCCCGCTTCGAGATTCTCCTTGTGCTCGAGGCCCGGTTCGCGGAAATGGACCTGTGAGTCGATCATGCCAGGCAGCACGTGCAGGCCGTGTGCATCCACGACCTGGTCAGCGCTCCAGCCGCCCGCGTCGATCGAAACGATCCGGCCGTCAACGCAGGCAATGTCCGCCTGCTCACTTCCTTCCAACCTGACCACGGTACCGCCGCGCACGAGCAGGTCGGCATGACGGCTGGCGGCGCCCTTCGACGTCAGCATGCCGGTGCGCACGCCACAGCGCTGGTCAGTTCATCCAGGATACCGGTCGTCGCCTCCCGGCGCACGGCATCCGAGAATCCGATCAGAGCGGGAGTGACCAGCCCCATGCGCGGATTGTAGGCATCGCGCCGGAAGCACTGTGCGTAGCCGGTCGCCGTCTCATGCACGATCACCGACTGGACCCTGACATCCGCCTCGCCGTTACGCATCGGCATCGCACGCATCACCACATCGACCAGCACGAAGAACACGCGCGAGAGCTGCTCCGCGCTGGGCGACACCGGCAGGGCAATCCAGCGCTGCGAATGGCTGCGGCACATCTCCATGTACGCCGGGTCGTCGCAGTTCCAGAACACGAGCGTATGGTCGAACGCGTCCACGATCTCCCGGACCTCCCCCTTGAGGAGGCCGAAGTCATAAACCATCTGGCCGTGATCGAGCGCATCGGCCTCGAGAATGATCTCCACGCGATAGGAATGGCCGTGGATCGACCATGCACAACGATGCGATGACGCATGCCGCACGACATGCGCACCTTCAAACGAAAACTGCTTGCGGATCAACATCAGTCATCCCCTACGGTCACAATTCGTTCGCGATGCGGCGGTATCCCTGAACGAGCCTCACATTGGTCTGCGCGACGTCCTCGGAGAACTCCGACGCACTGGCAGTCACCTTCGGAATCGTCGACAGGTCGGTGCCCGGCCCGATGCGCTGGGTCGACGGCACGTAAAAGCCTGCGGGAAGGTTGCAGCCGTCAACTACGGCATTGTGGCGGACCACACAGCCTTCACCGACGGTGCAGTTGAACAGCACACTGTTAAAGCCGATAAACACACGGTCGCCGACTTCGCAGGGACCATGCACAATCGCGCGGTGAGCGATCGATGTATGGCTGCCGACCGTTACCGCAGCGCCCGACTTCGAGTGGATCACAACGCCATCCTGGATGTTCGAGTGCGCGCCGATATGGATCGGTTCAATGCCGCCCTGCGCATCCGTCTCGTCGGCACGGATCACCGCGTATGGGCCGATGAATACATTCTCGCCGACGATGACCCGTCCGCACAGGATGGCGGTCGGATCAACAAACGCGCTTTCGTGGACCACAGGCAGGTCCCCACGTGGATTTTTGCGGATCATGCCAGGACCCCGTGACTTCGGTGCCAGACTGTCCCTTCCAGCGTGTCCTCGATCTGGATACCGGCGCGCAGCAGCTCGTCGCGCAGCGCATCGGCCTCCCCAAACGCGTACTGCCGGCGTGCCTCGGCGCGGCGGGCCACGATTGATTCCACCCACGCGTCGTCCGTGACGGATGTCGCGTCGATACGGCCGCGCAGTGCGACCAGTGCCTGAGCAGGATCCTGCTGCAACAGGCCGAGCAGTTGTGCGGACGCCAGCAGGCGCGCCTTCGCCCATTGCTGCGACGGTCCCTGGGAAGCCTGCTCAAGATCCTCCAGCAGCCGATACAGACGGGCGAGCGCGCGCGGTACGTTCAGGTCGTTCGAGAGGGCCGCCTCCACCTCGTTGTCGGGTCGGGTCCCCAGATGCGGAAGTCCCGACACGGCATCGAGCGCCATATAGGCCCGCTGCAGTGTCCGGCATGCCGCCTGTAGCCGCTGCACGCTCCAGTCGAGCGGATGACGGTAGTGGGTCGAAAGCAGCGCCAGCCTGACCGCCTCGCCGGGCGCGTGCGCGAGCAGATCGCGCACCAGCAGCACGTTGCCGAGCGACTTCGACATCTTCTGCCCGTCCACGGTGACGAAGCTGTTATGTACCCACATCCGGCAGTACGGCTCACCATCGTGCGCGCAGACGCCCTGCGCGATCTCGTTCTCGTGATGCGGGAAGATCAGGTCCTGGCCGCCACCGTGGACGTCGATGGTACGTCCCAGATGTCGCCCGATCATCGCTGAACATTCGATGTGCCATCCCGGGCGGCCGCGCCCCCATGGACTGTCCCAGCCAGAGATGTCGTCGGTCGAAGGTTTCCAGAGCACGAAGTCGAGCGGATCGCGCTTGTATGGCGCCACTTCCACCCGCGCCCCGGCAATCATGTCCTGGGTGCGGCGCCCCGACAGCCGGCCGTATGCCGGAAAGGATGGCACGTGGAACAGTACGTGTCCTTGCGCAACATACGCGTGATTCCGCTCGATCAGGGCACCGATGAGTTCGACGATGTCCGGGATATGCTCCGTCACCCGCGGTTCGATATCCGGTGGAAGGACGCCGAGCGACTGCATGTCCTGGTGGTATGCGTCGATATACCGCGACGTGACGTCACCGATCGGCACGCCCTCGCGGCGCGCCATTTCATTGATCCGGTCGTCGACATCGGTGAGGTTGCGCGCATAGAGCACGATCCGGCAACGTCGGCGCAGCAGACGGACGAGCACGTCAAACACGACGGCTGGCCGCGCGTTGCCGATGTGCGCGTAGTTGTACACGGTGGGACCGCACACGTACAGCGTGACCGCATCCGGCACGCCCGTCTGCAGCGGCTCCCTGCGGCGGGTCAGCGTGTTGTAGAGCGCAATGGGAGGCATCGTCATCCGGAATGCGCCTCCTGCGCACGGATCGCGCGCACCTCGCTGAACAGCCGGAAAGTGGATTCGACCGTTTCACGTTCGACCCCGCGGGTAATGAACACAATCCGCGAGCGGCGATCGTCACCCGGCCATGCATCGAGCGGCACTGGCGGATGGAACACGTGCTGCACGCCGTGAATGACGATCGGCCTGTCCTCGCCTTCCACGTTCAGGATCCCCTTGATGCGCAACATCGACGGGCCCATCAGCGACAGCAGCACGTCGAGCCAGTCGGTCAGCACCTGTTCCGGAATGGGGTCGTCGACCGTGAAGCAGAACGCGCGGATCTGGTCGTCGTGACGGTTGACGTCGTGCAAATGGTCACGATGGTCGTCGTGGCCGTGATGCGCCTGCGCCTCTCCATGGTCATGCTCCTCACCGGCATGACCATCATGCGCATGCTGTTCGTCATGGTCATGATCGTCGCCGTGACCCGCTTCTCCATGATGATGGCCGTGGTCGTCGGAACGATACTGCTCCTCGGCGAGCCAACGTTCGACGTCCGCGATCTTGCCGTCCGCCCTGAACAGGCCCAGCTCCAGTATCCGGCTCGCTGCCAGTTCGCCGTGACTGACGCGGATGACGCCAGCGGCCGGATTGATTGCATGCAGCCGGCCGGCGAGCCGTTCCAGCGCATCCACGTCCGCAAGATCCGTCTTCGTCACCAGCAGCCTGTCTGCCATCGCCGCCTGCTTGACCGCCTCGACGTGCGCGTCGAGTGTTGCTTCGCCGTTGCGGGCATCGATCGTCGCGACCAGTCCATCCAGCCGGTAGCGGTCCTTCAAGTCGCGGTGCGTCGCAAGCGTATGCACGATCGGCGCAGGATCGGCCAGTCCTGTCGTCTCGATCAAGACCCTGTTGAACTGCCGTTGGCCTTCGCGCGCGAACCGCCAGTGAATGTCCTTGAGCGTGCGGACCAGATCGCCGCGGATCGTGCAGCACAGGCAACCGCTGCTCATCTCCACCACGATATCCTCGCGGCCGTGGGCGACCAGCATGTGGTCGAGCCCGATTTCGCCGAACTCGTTGATGAGCACCAGCGCATCCGCCAATTCCGGCTGCTGCACCAGCCGGTTCAGTACCGTCGTCTTGCCGCTGCCGAGAAAACCCGTCAGCAGGGTTACCGGAATCAGGTCCATTGCGCCCTCCCCGTGTCGTTTGTCCAGCTTTCCGAAAGCCAGCGGTGGTGCCGGCTTACCGGCACGGGACCCGCGCCCGCGTCGCGGCGGGCGTTGCCCGCCACGCTGCGAACGGTGTGTCGCCGCGCGCGGGCTCATGCCGCGCCTTCTTCCTCGGGCACCCGGCCGCCCCACGCCGGGAACGGGTCGTCATACTGCGTCCACGCCTGCGGGCCTTCCGCCATTTCCGCATCGGCGAGCAGGCAGACATCCAGGCGTTGGCGCAGTGCCGGCTCGTCCATGTCGACACCGATCAGCACCAGTTCCTGGCGTGCATCGCCGACATTGGGCTCCCAGCTACGGTCGATGAGTTCGAGCGATTCGGGATCGGTCGGCCAGTGCGACTTCGGCACTGCAGCCCACCAGAGGCCCGCCATGCCGTGGCGACACACGGCGCCCGCCTGCGACCACGAGCCGGCGTGGGTCGGACGGCTCGCGAGCCAGAAGAACCCCTTTGAGCGCACGACGCCCGGCCATTCGCTGTTCACGAGATCCCAGAAACGCTTCGGATGCATCGGGCGGCGTGCGCGCCACACGAAGCTGCGGATGCCATACTCCTCGGTTTCGGGCGTGTGTTCGCCGCGCAGTTCCTGCAACCAGCCCGGCGCCTTCGAGGCCTCCTCGAACTCGAAGAGCTTCGTGTCCAGTACACGATCGAGCGGCACGCGACCGAATTCGGAGATTTCGGTCCGGGCCCGGGGATTCAGGCTGTGCAGGATCGCCATCAGGCGCTCGCGGTCCGCTTTGTCGATCAAATCGACCTTGTTAAGCACGATGACGTCGCAGAACTCGATCTGCTCGATCAGCAGGTCGACCACCGTGCGGTTGTCTTCATCGCCAAGCGATTCGCCGCGCGACTGCAGGCTGTCCTGCGAGCTGTAATCGCGCAGGAAGTTGAACGCATCGACGACCGTCACCATCGTGTCGAGCCGTGCGACGTCGGCGAGGCTTTGACCGCTTTCGTCCGCGAACGTGAACGTTTCCGCGACGGGCAGCGGCTCGGAGATGCCGGTCGATTCGATCACGAGCTGATCGAAGCGGCCCGCCTTCGCCAGGCGGTTGACCTCCAGCAGCAGGTCCTCCCGCAGCGTGCAGCAGATGCAACCGTTGCTCATTTCGACGAGCTTCTCGTCGGTGCGGGAGAGCTGCGCGCCACCGTCGCGCACCAGCGCCGCGTCGATGTTCACCTCGCTCATGTCGTTGACGATGACGGCCACGCGCCGCCCCTCGCGGTTGTTCAGGATGTGGTTCAGCAGTGTGGTCTTGCCCGCGCCGAGAAAGCCTGAAAGGACCGTGACCGGCAGTCGTGCATCCATGGAATGACTCCTTGTGTGTATCGGCGGATATTCAGGGGAGATCGATGGCGACCATCACGCGCACGCCCGTGCCGGGCGACATTGCCGGCGAGCGATGAATCGCCCCTGCGGGCCAGAACCTGGCCAGCGTCCGCCCTTCAGTAGTGCAATGGCCCGCGTGGGAATACATTGGAGCCCCGCTTCGTCGCGAATGAGGCCGGACGTCTGGCCGTCAGTTGCTCCCCCCTCCGCTGTCCATTGGGAACCCGTAATTCCGGACGCGGCGATCGCCTCAACATATCCGAGGGGCGCGGACTCGTCGGAGCGCAGTACAAACGCGAGGGCCTGGCCGGGATCCCGGATCGTGGAAAGTTCACGGACAAGCGTGCGCACCATCGCCGCAGGTTCCACAGCCGGATTTTCCGCTGTCGTCGATTTGTTCATGTCGATCGGGCCGCCTCGATTATCGCAACATAGTTGCAATATACCAGTTAAAGCAACCTTGTTGCATCAGATCGAAAGTCGGTGAGCAGCTCCTCGCCGATAGCACCTGTCACCCTGCGCGACGCGGCGCGGTCACCCCGCAGAGGGCACGGATGCTGGACGTACAACAGGACCTCGCAGAGCGTCGATCCTGCGGGGTTGCACCGCCATTCCTTGCGAAGACGGGGGCGGCGCAATCCCCAGACACGCTAAGAAGGACAGGTGCCGCAGACGACCCGTAACTCGACACACTCGCCATCCAGCCTGAAGCCAGCCCCCGTGATCCGCGACTCCAGTTGCGCGCTCATGCCCGCTTCCTGGACTTCCAACACTCTGCCGCAACGCGTGCAGACGGCCAGCGCATAACGTCCCTCGTGCGAGACATGACGACATGCGACATATCCGTTCACACTATCGAGCCGGTGAGCGAGTCCCTGCCCGATCAGGAAATCCAGCGTCCGATAGACCGTTGCCGGAGTAGGACTGCAGCGAACCTCCCGCATCCGCTCCAGCAGTTCATAGGCCGTGAAGAACCGGTTCTGCTGCAGAAGCAGCCTCAGCACGAGGGCACGCACGGGCGTGAACCGCACGCCCCGCGCTTCGCAGAACGAGCGAGCCCGTGCAAGCCGCACTTCGATCTCGGCCGCATCCGCCTGCATCACGCTCACGATCGACCTCTCCTGAAACGCACGCTGCTGCATCCCGGCCTTTGCCACGTCAGTTACGGACAACGGCCACCGTATGCGACCGCTGTCGGGTGCGCATACGCGTCCACAAGCGTCCGAAGCCATACCACGCGGCGCCGAGCCCGCCGACGAAGAAGCCCACCGGCCAGTCCGATATCCCGGACAGCGCGATCGCCGTCCACACGGTAACGACAGAGAGGCATACCGAGAGCAGTATCGCGGGCACGGGCCGGTCACTGAGCAGACGGGCAGCAGAAGCCGGTCCGATCATCAGGCTGAACACCAGCAGCGCGCCAACGACGGGAAGTGCCATGGCGGTCGCGAGCGCGAGGATGGCGAGGAAACATAGTTCCATGCGGCCGCACGCAACGCCTCTTGCCGTCGCAAGGTCGGATGAGAGCGAACTGAGCAGCAGTGGACGGAAATTCAATGAGATAAGTGCGACGACGACGATGCTGATCACCGCGACCGGCACGATATCGGCGCTGCTGACGCCCAGCACTTCGCCGAAGAGTAGCGAATAGACCGCCTGCGAGTACTCGGTCGTCATGCTCAGGAAAAGGGCCCCCAGACCGAGCAGCATCACGAGACTGAGGGCCGTCGCAACTTCGCGGCGGCCCTGTCGCCCGAGCCAGCTGACACCAATCACGCCGATGCTGGCGAACACGATCAGGCCGACAAGCGGATCAACGCCGACCAGACTCGCTGCGGCCGCGCCGGGGAAGGCGCCCAGCGGCAGCGTATGCGCGGCGAACGAGGCGCCCCGGATCACGACGAAGAAGCCAACGACTCCTGCGACGACCGCGACCAGGCTGGCGACGATCCATGTGTTGACCATGAAACTGGAGAACATGCTCACACGCTCTCCCCAACCGCGCGCGAACTGCCTGCACGCGCCGGCTTTCGCCCCACACTGCCAGCCGCGACGTACAGCACGAAAATGAGCGTAACCACGAAGAAACTGACCGGCCACCCGTGTCCGGGTGTCCAGTAATAACTCGCGTAAGCCAGGGCAACGCTGAGCCACGTAACACCGATACCGGTCAATGCAGCCACGGCGAGCGCGCGGGCCGGGCGGGCCGTCACCCGTAACGCAATGGCGGGCGGTCCGACCAGCAATGCGGTCGAAAGGATCGCGCCAACGGTCATCGCCGACAACGACACGGCCATCGCAAGCGTCAGCAGATACGCAAGCCCCGTCAGCCGGACACGAACGCCGCGCACAGCGGCCAGTTCTGGATCGAGCGACACAAGAAGCAGCGGCCGGTAAAGCACGGCGACGATCGCCAATGCGGCTGCCCCGACCGCCAGCGCGGGCAGGATGATCGATGGCGAAATCGCGAACATCGAGCCGAACATCACCGTCACCGCTGCACCGGTCGTGCTATGCGAGGTCACATCGAGATAGAGAAACAGCGCCGCGAAGCCCAGCCCCGCCCCCATCACCACGCCGGTGACGAGATCGCGCTCGCGTGCGCGGTGAACCTTCACCAGTTCCATAGCGCCCGCGGCGATTGCAGCCATGACCAGAAATCCGGTCAGCGGATTGATGCCGAGCAGGAACGACGCCGCGCCGCCCGCACTGCTCACGTCGGCCAGCGCGTGGCCGGCGAACGACTGCCCCCGCATGACGGTGAACACGCCGGTCACGGCCGACACCAGCGCCGCCCCGCCGCCCACGACGAGCGCGGTGCGCACGGGTTCGCTGGCGAAGAATCCGGCTGCGGCGACGGCTGTTATCAACATGGTCTACTCAGGGTATTTGCGACGCGTGAGCGGGATCCTGTCCGATCGCCGTGCGGATTTCGTCCTGACTACCGGCGGCGACGACCAGTATCCGGCCATGCACACGGACAACGTCGATGTGGTACCCGTACAAGCGGCTCAGGACCTCGGAGCGCACCACTTCGTCCGTCGATCCGCTGGCTGCGTGCCCATTCGCCAGGTACACGATCCGGTCCATGACCGGCAGCAGCGGATTCATGTCATGAGCCGAAAGCAGGACCGCAATGCGATGCTCGACGCACAGCCGGCGCAGCAGCGCGACGATCCCGGCCGCGCTGCGCATGTCGAGGTTCGCAAGCGGTTCGTCCAGCAGCAGCAGTTCCGGATCGCGCACGAGCGCATGGGCGATCAATACCCGCTGCTGCTGGCCGCCCGACAGCTCTCCGACACGCCGATCGGCAAAGCCTTCTGCTTCGACCGCCTTCAGCACCCTGTCCACCGTGTGCCGCTGTCTTCCGGAAAAGAGCGGCAGGCCCAGCCGGTGGCCGTCCAGTCCGAGCGAAACCACGTCCCGCGCGCGCAGGGGCAGGTACGGGTCGAGCAGGATCTTCTGGGGCACGTAGCCCACCAGAGCCTTCTTTCCTTCGCCGCTGATGCGGATACTGCCGGCGACAGTCGTCTGGAATCCGAGGATCGTCCGCAGAAGCGTCGTCTTGCCCGAGCCGTTCGAGCCGATCAGCCCGCAGAACTCACCGGCCCGCACACTGAAGCTCACGCTGTCGAGAACCGGGCGACCGGAGAACGATACGCACACGCCGTCAACGACCAGGACTTGCTCGCCCTCGCCCATGCCGCCTACTTCCCGGCCCGCAGGACTTCAGTCGAAACCCCGCCGGTCACCGCGCTGTCCAGCGCCTTCACTTCGGCAAGCATCCAGGACTGGTACGTGAATCCCGGCGTCGGCATGGTCTCGTAGACGCCCACGACGGGGATGCCGTTCTTCTTCGCGAGCGCGAGGAAGGACTGGGTCAGGGTGTCCGTGACCTGCTGGTTGTAGACGAACACCTTCACCCGGTGATCCGCAAACAGGCTGTTCTGTTTCGTCACGTCCTGCGGCGAAGGGTCGGTGCCATTCATGATGGCTGCCTGCAGGCTGTACGGCGTGGCAATGTCGGTGCCGGCGGCTTCCAGCATGTAGTCAGCCACCGGCTCGGTCACGGCAACCGGCGTGCCGTGATGATGGGCCTTGAACGACGCGATCGCGGCGAGCCATGGCTTGAGCGACGCATCGAACTTCGTCGCATTGGCCTGAAAGTAGGCGGCATGGGCCGGGTCCAGGGCGGAGAGATCAGCCGCCACCGCCTTCGCCACAGCAGGCATCGTCTTCGGGTCGTACCAGAGATGCGGATTCGGGGTATTGTCGGGTAGCCCCAGCAGATGCTGGACGTCAATGACCTTACGCGCGGCGTTCGGTGCGGCCGCAATGATCTTGTCCGCCCAGGCGTCGTAGCCGATGCCGTTCTTGACCACGAGGTTGGCGCCGGCAATCTCGCTTGCCACCTTTGGATTCACCTCGAAGGTGTGCGGATCGGTATTGGGATCGGTTTCGATCGCGCCGACCTGCACATACTGTCCGCCAATCTGAGAGATGACGTCCGCGTATTGGTTCTCGACGCCAATGGCATGGATCACGCCCGGCGACGCAGCCATCGCACTGCCCGCTGTCGTTGCCAGCGCCAGCATTGTGAGAAGGGAGCGACGGGGACGCTTTGCGCGGTTCCTCGCGACGAACGCTCCGGAACCAGAATGCAACCGGGCGGGAGTAACGACATCGTTTTTGTTCATGTGGATTCCCAAGTCTAGGACGACATAAGCTCGGCCATACATGAAACGATATAACATTCCATAAATAGCGTCCAGCAAATCTCATTGTCGCGCCCGGGGCAAAGCAAGCGCCGGAACCGTCCGGGAAAAACGTGGCCCCTCTCCTCGCTGCCGCTGACAAACGCCCAACGACCCAAGCTACAGCGATCCTTTCCACCGATCCATCGCGTGTCATTTAATATAGGGGGATATACTATTTATGTATCAACGACGGAGATAAACATGGCACACACGATCCGCGAGAAAACCAAGCTCCTGAACCGTGTCCGTCGCATTCGAGGACAGATGGAAGCCGTCGAGCGCGCGCTCGAAGAACAACAAGGCTGTGCCGCCGTGCTTCAGCTCATCGCGGGCGCTCGCGGCGCGATCAACGGACTGATGGGCGAGATCATCGAAGACCACATCCACATGCATGTCGCTGCCGACAAACTCTCTGCGCAACAGCGCCAGGAAGGCGCCAGCGAGTTGGTCGATGTCGTTCGCGCGTACCTCAAGTAACGACGGCATCGACAATGACGAGTGACAGCACTACCCGCGTGGACGGCCTGGCAGACGGGGCACATGCGTGCACGACCGCCCCTGCAGTGCAAGCGCATCGCCATGAACGCCATCGCGACCATGATCCTGAGCACGATGATGGACATCACGACCACGACCACGCGTTCGACTGGGTCGAGGGCGTTCGCATCGCCGTGGTGGCCATCGCGGCCGCAGCCGTCTGGTTCCGGCTCTGGGAGCCATTCGCCAGGGTCAGCGTGATCGGCATCGCAGGACTGCTGAGCGGCGGCTGGCCGATCTTCAGGGAAGCCTTCGGGAATCTGGCTGCGCGCCGCATGACGATGGAGCTGTCCATGTCCATTGCGATCGTGGCGGCCGCTGCCATCTCCGAGTTCTTCACGGCGCTGGTCATCACCCTGTTCGTGCTGGCTGCGGAAGTGCTCGAAGGCATGACCGTGTCGCGCGGACGGCGGGCGATTCGCGATCTGCTCGACTTCCTGCCTCATGCCGTTTCCGTGCGCCGCGCCGGTACCGTGTCGGAGGTCGACACCGACGCGCTTTCGGTCGGCGATGCGGTGCTGGTCAATCCGGGCGGCCGCATTCCTGTGGACGGTTCCGTGCTCACCGGTCACTCCTTCGTGGATCAGTCGCGCATCACGGGCGAATCGCTGCCCGTGGAAAAAACTGCCGGTTCGGCCGTCTTCGCAGGGTCCATCAACCAGTCGGGTGCCCTCGAAATCCGTGCCGAACGCATCGGCCGCGATACCAGCTTCGGCAAGATCATTGAGGCCGTCGAACGGGCTGAACGTTCCCGCGCGCCGGTGCAACGCCTGGCTGACCGGCTTGCCGGTTATCTCGTCTATTTCGCCCTGGCTGCGTCACTCCTGACCTACCTCATCACGCGCGATATCCGGGCGACCATTTCGGTCGTGATCGTCGCCGGCGCATGCGGTATCGCGGCAGGCACGCCGCTCGCCATCCTCGGGGCCATCGGCCGCGCTGCGCGCGCCGGGGCTATCGTCAAGGGGGGCCTGTTCCTGGAGCAGCTTGGCAGGGTCGATACCGTCGTGCTGGACAAAACCGGCACACTGACGCTCGGTCAACCGGAAGTGCGCGCCGTCCACCCTGTCGCCGACGTCGAGGCGACGACTCTGGTTTACCTCGCAGCCTCAGCCGAGCTGCGCAGCGAACATCCATTGGGAAAAACCATCGTCGCCTACGCCCGTTCCCAGGGTGCCATGCCCCGGGAGCCGGCGCACTTCGGCTCTACGCCCGGTCGTGGTATCGAGGCCATCATCGCCGGCGATCGCGTCGTGGTCGGCAACCTGGCGCTGATGCGCGAAACCGGCATTGCCATTCCGGAGAACCGTGCCACGCATCCGGAAGCATCGGAAGTCTATGTCGCCCAGGGCAACGAACTGCTTGGTTCGATCGTGATTGCCGATACGGTGCGTGCCGAAGCCCGGCAAGCCATCGCGGACATTCAGGCAATGGGTATTCGCACCATGCTGCTGACCGGTGATGGTCAGCCCGTCGCCGAGGCGATTGCCAGAGAATTGGGCATCCCGGAGGTTGCAGGGGATCTCATGCCGGAAGACAAGCAGGCACGTGTCAAGGCACTGGTCAGCCAGGGGCTCACCGTTGCCATGATCGGTGATGGCGTAAACGATGCGCCCGCACTTATCGAAGCGAGCGTCGGTGTGGCGATGGGATCGGGAACCGACGTGGCGCGCGAAAGCGCCGATGTCGTCCTGCTTGGTAATGACCTGGTGAAATTTGCCCAGACACTGTCCATCGCACGCCGCACGCGCCGCATCATCTGGGCCAACTTCACCGGCACCATCGGGGTCGACCTGCTGGGCATCGTCCTGGCGGCAGCGGGGCTACTGCACCCGCTCGTTGCGGCTTTCATCCATGTGACCTCGGAGCTGGCCTTCATGCTCAATTCGGCTCGTCTGCTGCCTTCGCGGGCGAGTGAACAGGCGTCCAGTACGCCGACACCTTGAGCGACATAAGCCGCATGACCAGCAGAATCCTGCGCTACCGGCACGAAGGCACCGAAGTCGCGTTCGGCTTGGACGAAGCGGGTCACGGCCGCCCGGTCGTTCTGCTGCCCGCCCTGAGTTCGATTTCCACGCGCGCGGAGATGCGTCCGCTTTTCAGCACGCTGGCATCCCTTGCGCACGTCACGACTGTCGACTGGCCAGGATTCGGCGATTTGCCCAGGCCACGTATCGACTGGTCGCCGACGATCCTTTCGGCATTCCTCGACTGGTTTCTGCGCGAAATCGGGCCTGGCCCGCACATCGTGGTTGCCGCCGGCCATGCGGCTACCTACGCGCTCCATCATGCCGCTCATCACCCCGGGACGATCGAACGCCTGGTACTGATCGCGCCGACCTGGCGCGGACCGTTTCCGACCATGATGGGCGGAGTGCGGCCTTGGTTCGGTCGCGTCCGCGCCGCGGTCGACAATGCGATGGCCGGCCCGCTGCTCTACCACCTGAACGTCAGTGCGCCAGTCGTGCGCAGGATGGCGCGCGAGCACGTCTACAGCGATCCCCGCTGGCTTACCGGAGATTGCCTGCAGGAAAAGCTCGCCGTTACCCGCGCGGCCGGGGCCCGGCACGCGTCGGTACGCTTTGTCACTGGTGCGCTCGACCGCGTGGAAAGCCGGGCCTGTTTTCTCGACCTCGCCCGCCGTGCGAACGTACCGATCCTGGTTGTCTATGGCGACCAGACGCCGCCAAAATCGCGCGGCGAAATGGAGGCACTGGCCGCATTGCCGGATGTCGAGGCGGCGCGGCTTGCGCAGGGGAAGCTGGCCGTTCATGAGGAATACGCGCAGGACGTCGGTACGACGATCGCAACGTTCCTGGACGGGGGCATGCCGAAGGCGTAACTGAAAAGACCGGGCAGAACGAGGCTCTGCAGATCCGCCGCTACGGTTGCTTCATTCCGTCGTCGGTGCCACGCAGACGCGTACACCGCCCTCTGCATCCCCCAGCGCCAGCAACGCATCGCCCGGCTGCCAGGCCAAAGCGCTGATCGCCGGTTCGCCGGTCAGGCCGCCCAGCTGCGCGCGCGCCCTTGCATCGTAGACGAAGACCCGGCCGTCCTCGCCGCCGCTGGCGACACGCCCGTCGCCGTGGCTGAAGGCGATGGCACTGACCGGTGCGCGATGGACGGCCTGATAATCGGGTTCCGTGTTCTGCGGACCACCACCGGCGCAGTCCCAGATGATCAGGGCTTCACCACCGCCGGTTGCGAAGTAGCGGCTGTCCACGCTCCACGCCGTATGGAGGACCTTGGTCGGATAGCCGCTCATCTGGAAGTCGTCGCCTGTGTTCGCATACCAGAGATGGATGGCGCCTTCCTGGCAGCCCGCCGTGATGATCCGTTCATCCGGACTCACCGCCAGATTCAGCAATGACGCCTTCCACGGATAACGCCGCACCGGCTCGTCGCGGCCGGGTTGCCAGCGGGCAACCACACCGTAGCAGGCGGTCAGCAACTGCCCGTCGGCGAGCCACTGAAGGCCCGTCAGCGTGCTGTCGGCTGCCCCGAACGACTGCTGCAGCCGTCCCTGTACATCCCACAGCTTCAACTCCCGACCCGCGATGCTGGCCAGTGCGCCGCCGGCCGACCATGCCAACGCCGCGACCCAGCCGCGGCCCGCTGGCTGCCGTTGCAGTTCCCTGCCATCGGCCGACCACAGGCACAGGCGGTTATCCTGCCCGCCGCTCGCCAGCGTCTTGCCATCCGGCGACCATGCCAGTGCGGTGGTCCCAAGACCGTGGACGTCGCGTCGCCAGTGCTGTCGTGCGTCGCTGGCGTCATGGACCGCGACAGCGCCGTCGGCCGTCGCCACGGCCAGTAGCCGGCCATCGGGCGACCAGCACAGCTGGTTCACATAGTCGCCCGCAGTGGCCGTCCACACAGTGGCAAGGGCCGGAAGCTCGCGCAGCGGACGGTTCATGCGAGACATCCTTGCAGGCCCTTGGTGAGCGCCTGCCGGTCGAGATTGCGGCCGATGAAGACGATTTCGCTTTGCCGGGTTTCGCCGGGCTTCCACGGCCGGTCGGCGTTGACGTCGATCAGCATGTGGACGCCCTGAAACACCACCCGGCGCGGCTCACCGGCGAGGTGAAGGATACCCTTGGAGCGAAAGATGTCCTGCCCTCGCTCAGCCAGCAAAGGCTGCAACCAGTTCTGGAACTTGCGCTCGGACAACGCGCCGGTCAACGTGATGCCCACCGACGTGATCTCCTCGTCGTGGGTGTGTGCGGCACTGAACGCGCGCGCAGCCAGCGGCTCCAGCGTTACCCCATTGCGGCTCAGGTGCAGGTCGAATTCCTCCGGGCCGTGTTCCGTGACCAGGGCGTAATCGCCCTCGGCCGGGATCAGCAGGCTAACCGTGGCCTTGCCCGACTCGGGCACGCGCAAGGCCATCGCCTGAGGACCGGGCGTCAGTTTGCTGCTGGCCCGGCCACGCTTGCGGTCTCGCGCGAAGGCCTTGTCCGCATGCCCGATCAAGCGCTCGAAGGCTGCATCGTCACTGCCTTGAACCTGAGTCAACAAAGCCCCGATCTCCGGGTCCGGTCCGTTGCCATAACGAAGCTCCACGATACCGGGCTTGAGGTGGTAGACACCCGCCCACTCGAACGGGTACTCGGGTTCGAGGAATTGCGGCCGCTCCTGCAGCACGCGCTGGAGGTCGAAGCCGCCGACGTCGAGCACAGTCGGAATATCGATCTCGGCGTTGACCGTGCGATGGATGCGTGCCAGTGCGTTCATGCTGCGCAGGCGGTGTTCGAGTTCATCGAGTTGCGCCTGCTCGACGAGATCACATTTGTTGAGCAAGACCACGTCGGCGAAGGCGATCTGCTCGCGCACCTCGTTGCTGTCCTCGAGGTGTTGCCAGACATGCCTGGCATCCACCACAGTGACGATGCCGTCGAGGCGCAGGGAGGACTGCACTTCGTCGTCGACGAAGAAGGTCTGTGACACGGGACCGGGATCGGCCATGCCGGTGGTTTCCACGAGGATATGATCGAACTTGTCGCGCCGGCGCATCAGGTTGCCCAGGATGCGGATCAGGTCGCCGCGCACCGTGCAGCAGATACAGCCGTTGTTCATCTCGAACACTTCTTCGTCGGCATTGATGACAAGCGCATTGTCGATGCCGATCTCGCCGAACTCGTTTTCAATGACGGCCACACGCATGCCGTGCTGCCGGCTCAGGATGTGGTTGAGCAAGGTGGTCTTGCCCGAGCCGAGAAAGCCGGTCAGGACAGTGACGGGAATGCGGGTGTCGGTACTCATGGAAGGACCTCCGAAAAAGATACGGCCGGCTCTGGCACCGACGCCGGGGCAAGGTATGTTCTGTTTCGATTCGCCTGCGCCGCTACCCGAAACGTGCCCCTGCGTTTACCGCGAACGAGACGGCACCGCTTGCAGGGCGTCTCGATCGGGCTGGCCCTGAGCACTGGACCGGGCGATCGACTTACGCCGAATTTGAAACGTTATATTATTACATCAGGAGCGAAGAGAACACCGCGAAGCCATGTCGCTCGGCAGGATTACGTCCCCCACCAAGCCGTTCCTGACGCAGGAGCTGGCGAGACGCGGCAACAACGGGTCCAGCGGCCGCCGGTGTGCCGTTATCCGACGCATCACGATTGCGCCAGTGGTCGAACGGAACCTGCTTTTGCGGGGCCAGGACGTCCACGTCAGTGACGCTGCGCCGGAGATTTCACAAGGGCGTTGACCAGTGAGGAAGAAGCCCCTATCATTCAATCAAACAATAGAATGACAGATGATGAAACCGGCCTGCACTCACGCTCCGCTAAACCTGCCCGCCGTAACCGTGTCCGCCTCCCAGCTGGAGGCAGCAGGAGAAATGTTCCATGCCCTGCGCGACCCGGCACGGCTACGGCTGCTGATACTGCTGTCACAAGGCGAACGCTGCGTGACCGAACTGGTGGACGCCGAGCAGGCGAAGCTTGGCAGCATCTCGGCCCGGCTGAAAGTCCTGCATGGGGCGCGGCTGGTCAAGCGTCGGCGTGCGGCGAAACATGTCTTCTATGCCATCTCGGACGACCATGTCCTGACGCTGCTCAACAGCGTCCTGGCGCATGCGGCCGAACCGATCCAGCCCGCCTCATCCTGACGGAGAAAAGCACCATGAGCACCTGCAACGAACCTCACCACGCCCATCACGATCACCAGCACGGTCCCGCCTGCGGCCACACGGCGATCCGCCATGATGGCCATATCGACTATCTGCATGACGGCCACCTGCATCATCCGCATGCCGACCATGTGGATGAACACCGGCTGGAAGTCAACGCCACCAACCCCGATCGCTGCACGCCCGATCACCAATGCGGCGGGCATGAGCCCGGGCACGTGCATGGCCCGGGTTGCGGACATGAAGCCGTCCCGCACGGGGATCACGTGGACTATCTCGTCGACGGTCACCTGCATCATCCGCATGGTGGTCACTGCGACGACCACGGGCCGGTAGAAACGGTCCAATAACTCCCCGGACACAAGCCAAGGAAACGGCTCGGCCTGACCGCTTCAGGCTGAGCCTGATCGCTTTATAGTGACTTGCCTAACGGCGATCTGAGTCTATGCACGTTGCATCCATAAGCAAAAGTCTCTGCTCGCCAGATACAAGTTGCCCAGTAGATCCGACAAGTCACGAAGTCTCTGCGCCACCAAGTGATGAACCTCATCCTCGCGCTGCCACACGCGATAGACACCGAGTAGAGGGGGGCGAACAAGGTAAGCGCTTATGCGCTGCAGCGCATAAGCGCTTACCTTGCCGCTACCCCGTCACCACACGCCCGAGACGTACCTGCACGCGTATCTGGAGCACCTGAACGGCACCGGCATCGGCGCCGATCCAAAGGGACCCTGTTCCGCACGATCGTGCGTGGCACCGGGCAACTGAGCATCACGCCGCTGCCGCAGGCCAACGCGTACGCGATGGTGCAGCGCCGTGCCACCGCAGCCGGCATTGATACCCTGATCGGCAATCACACGCTGTGAACGGCAGGTAGCGCCCCCATCCATTTGGCGAGTCCATCTGTTAGGTTCGGACTACTTATGATTGTTGTTCATTATATTTATGTCAAATTGCATGCGCTCAGTCATACTGGCTGGCTCCCGGGCGTTGGTTCAATCGCAGACCGTCCCTATCTCGCGGTCGCGGTTCGGCACTCGCCGCTTGAATGATTGGCTGGACGCCCGTCACTTCCCTATCGATCAGCAGGCAGGCGAGAGAGCGCTGTCGGGCGCGCGGTTCAGCCGGTCATCCTTCGCCCCGATTTCCGCGAACGAAGGTCGGATACCCAAAACTATCCGACCTTTCATAATTGCCGGCAGAAGGGCAAATAAGGCTTTTTTCCGAGAGACGTCCACGCACACGGGTTCCGGTGGACGCCGCGCGCACCTGCACGCCGCATTTGCCGCCTTTTATGCCGAATTCTTGCCGCTAAACGCTTCGACTGCCTTGTGAAGACTGCCGGCGACCCGCATACAGGGATCGTATCTCGATCATAGCGACGCATCTGTGGGCGCACGTAAGGCGGGCTTTTAGCCGCTCCGACACCGCCAGTTTGCGGCGTAGAGCTATCGCCGACAGAGCGGCGCTCAATTATGCGCCCATGTGTGCTGAACGGTGAAGTCCGAGCGCTGACGGCAACGCGGTCGGATCACCGCCGAGCGCCAATGCGAGCATGGGCGGTCTTCAGTTGATGGACGCACTCGCATCGCACGGCTTCGAACAACGCCACGTCGGCGTCGCTAAAGCCAACAGGACACATGAAATCAAACTTAAGCGCACAGACACAACTCAGGCCAAGCGATTGGCTGATGCGTCAGTCACCAGCCCTGCTCAGTCCGCTCCATACGACTTTTACAGCATTACGGTAAACCTCCAGTTTTAAAGCGGTGTCGTTGCTCCACTGAAGGAAGACGACCAAACCTTCCAAGCTTGACACGATCAGTGCGCCGCGCAACTCGCATTCGGCACTTGATAAGCCAGGATTGATCTCCCCCACGAGGTCCGCGAAAAGCTGCGTGAACTGCTTTTGCATCTCCAGCACGACGTCCCGTGCGAACGGTTCATGCAACGCCAAGCCCCAACTCTCTAATATAGCCGCGGGGGGACCCGGTTTGGTTAGCTGGACAAAGGCATCGTCGACGATTGCCTCAAGCCGTGCCTGCGGGGAGTGGCTTTTGTTGTCCGCAAAGTGTCGGAATCGCTGGAGATACCGCTTGGCGATCTCTTCGATCGTGGCGCGCAGCAGCGTTTCGCGGGTCGAAAAATAGTGCTGTAACGTGCTCAAGCGAATGCCTGCGTCATTGGCAACGCGGTTGATTGTGTACCCAGCGTAGCCCGCCGCGACGAGCACATTGATCGATACATCGATGATTTCGGGAATTCGGCTCTGACGGCTGCCCCGCCGCTTGATGGGGTCAGTACCCCGTCGTTCAAGCATCACTGCCGAACTGAGTGTCAATTTCTTCACCACTACTCCATCTTGCACGTCGCCTCGCTACCGGCGCGACTTTTCGCTCGTGGGGCCATTGACGCGAGTCGAGACAACGAACGCTTCAGGCGGCCATACCTCATAGCCTGCTAGTTCAGCGTGCGCCAGTGTCTGGTCAACGACTGTCTCGGTTAAATAACCTAGACGTAGTATAGGCCCATATGCGTCGTTGGATAGGTAATCTGTTGAATACACTGGTAATTCGGCGCCATCGAACGGCCAAGAAGCGCAGTGTTTACCCTGAAAATGGGTAAACACTTCGGCTCAATAGGTTGCTCAACCTATAATGGAAGGGATGGCTGAGCGCCTGAACAGAAGCGTCTAGGCACCCTTGAATGGCATGAAAACGACGTAGCCCGGTGATAGGAGATTCATATGAGTTTCGGTGAGAAGTCGTTGCGTCTGCTCGTCGGCAAGTGGTTCGGACCTGCTATCGCAACGCCTGTACGCGTGGTGGAGTTCAGTCGCACTGCTTCCGACCGAAGGCGCTTCGTGCGCGTCGGCGTGGCACGGCCGGAGGGATCGCTAACTATCGTTTTCTTTCGACACGATGACGGTTCCTGGAACGTCTTCCCTCCTATGGGGGTTACTCCGTCAATGCGTCCTTACCGGGTGGCGGCGTGACCGGCGGACCGTACTCTTGTCGTGTCTGCGGGCCACTCATCGATCGACGTCTCGCATCGAACTTCGCGACACGTGCAATGGCGTTTATACCCAGGACAAGTCGGTGATTCCCTCACGTCGACTTTATCGAGTCGCCTCATTGAGCTATTTTCCCGTGCAAGGTCATTTACGTCTGCTCAATTGCTTCGCATGTCGAAGCAGCGTTCTGCACGATGGTTGCTCCGTCGCAGAAGATCCGAACCGCTTGGCCATCCTTGTCCGGGCTGAGAAGATCCGCTCATATCGGCTTGGCGCGCGCCTTACCATCACTGCGATTGCGGTGTTATGCGTCTTAGCCATCGACATACTGAATGCCGGGTCGTTCATTTAAGATGCTTCAGACCACCGAGGATCGCGTCAATCAGTGATACGGCGTCGTCACGTTCGCGCGCTGGTCAGCAAAGATGACGTGATGAAGAAGACGAAATCGCTCTACCATGGCATCGATTCTGGCGTCAGTCATCAGCCACGCGGTTCGGTGGTTTTTCCGCTTTCAACTCAGCCTTCGCGACATCGAGGAGCTACTGTTCGAGCGCGGCGTGGTTGTCAGCCATGAAGCGATCCGGCGGTGGACGGACAAGTTCGGTGCCGGTTTTGCGCGTCAGATCAAGACTGCCCGGCGCAAGCCGGGCAGCACATGGCACCTCGACGAGCTGTTCGTGACACTACGCGGCGAGCCCCTGGCTGCCGTGGCGTGCAGTCGATGAGCACGGCATTGAGCTCGACATCCTGCTTCAGAAGCGCCGCGACAAGGCGGCGGCCAAACGCTTCTTCAAACGGGTGTTGGCGGCCTGTTCTGTCGCGCCGAAGAAAATCGTCACTGACCAATTGCGAAGCTACCCGGCCGCGAAAGCAGAGATCCCTGGGCTAGCGAATGTGAAGCACGTTTTCGTCAAGGCCTGCGCGCGCGTGAACAACCGCGCTGAAAAAAGATCCTCTATGAAGCATCCAAGTCGTCGACTCGCTAACGCCTAAAATCGGCGTACCGAGGTTTGCTCACGGGAGAGCATCATGCGTACAGGTCAGGGATACACGCGTACTGAGGAACCGGCGCTGGCGGTGTCGCTCGAACTCGCGCGGCGAAGTGGAAGGTAGCGTTGCACGACGGGCAGCGGGAGCAGCCGGCGGTGTACACCGTAGCTCAACCGCAAGCCCCCGCGCGCCTACAGGCCGTGCTGGAAGTGATCGAACAACAGAAGCTGAAGTGGTCGCTGCCCGCGGGCGTGCACCTTGTCGTGAGTTATGAAGCCGGCCAGGACGCGTTCTGGATCAATCGGGCGCTACGGGCACGCGGTATCGAGTGTCATGTGGTCGATGCAGCGAGCATTCCGGTCGAGCGCCACAAGCGGCGTGCCAAGACTGACCGGCTTGATGCAATCAGGCTGGTGATCAGCCTGCGCGCGTGGCTGCGCGGCGAGCGCGACCGCAGGCACGTGGTGCACGTGCCGTCACCGCAGGGAAAGCATCGTAGGGTCTACTCCTCTTATGACTGAACTTGCATTTGCGCGAGTGCACCCACGCTGGCGCGTCAAAAAAAGCCCGCAGACATGGACTGCCTGCGGGCGAAGCTACATCAGGGGCGTGATCCGCGGACGATTGGCGTCGTTATGCCGGACGATAAATCGCGTATACCTTTGCGACGTGCTCACGACTATCCCAACTGCACTGCGCGCCTTGCTCGACGAGGAAAATGTCACCGCGCTCGAAGGTCCCAGTCCTGCCGGATTCGTCCACGAATGTGACACTGCCTTCCAGGAGATACATCAGCTCGCAATGGCGATAAAACATTGCACTCCGGTGATAGGGTGTTGAATCCCAGGTGCCGCAGACAAATTCTCCATCCGCAGAGCGGTAGTCCGTGAAGTTGCGGCAGACCGGCGCGGGCGTGAGTAGCAATTCCGCAGGCGGCGTTCCGGACGGCTCCAGCTGCGGCGCGTGCTCGATCGGGACAATCTTCCCGTCAGCATACTGACTGCCGTGGTAACGCATGAAGATGATCGATACGGGCCCTCGCGCCGACCAGGAAAACTCTGCGCCATGACCCAACACCGCGCTGTCGCCTGGCCCCAGCGTTAGCGCATGCTCTGCCTGCGTCAACGTGATCTCGCCTTCCGCAACGATGATGAATTCATCTACCGGCTGGGGCGGCACCTTACCGCATCCGGCGTCGAGCGCTATCACGCCCACGCTCACGGGGCCCGGCGGCCCATCTAGCACGCGGCGACTAGAAAGGAACCGGCTCTCGTCGGCCGAACCAGTCGCCTCAATCCCCTGGCTTTTATCCGACGCGAACTTCCGGAGATCGACAAACGATCGGGAGCTGCAATGCTCCGATACTGCTTGCTGCAATTTGGACATGTTGTGTTCCAGTCGTTCAGATTCTTTTTGCCAGATGCAGGTTGTGTTGGGCCGCAACTGGAACTACTGTGGCGGAAATTGGGTGTGACGTGATTCGGCTTTCAGTTCTAACGCTTTGTTGGCGCACGCCTCTGCATTCAGCCGCCAGATCGTAGTCGCTGTTCGTCAGCTTGTGTAACTGTTTATCGCATCCCGAACAGAAGAAAATGCCGCTCGTGGCACGCACTCGAATCGGCAGGCGGGTGTACCCTTTTTGCTCGCATGTCCGCGAATGAACCCATCCCTCTCCAGCCTTTCGATCGGCGCGTGCACCGCATTGCGCGACAGTAATGCTGCGATCGAAAATCACTGTGTGGTTCCAACGTTGGCTCATGTGACAAGCGCAGGCATAGCGGCATTGACGCCGGCCGCCGATCTCATCGAAGGTGCCGCTTTACGCCACCGTGCCGCCGCGGAACGTTTCTTCGCATTCAGCCAAAGCGTCCTGCAGTGCTGGCAGGGTCGAGCATGGCCGAAACCTGGCCTTCCTGATAAAGCATTCGTTCTCGATCTCCAACGATCCATGCCCGTAAAAATATCCGGTCCCAGTGAGAGGCGACCTCGTTGAATCGCCGGGCTTCGGCCGCGGCAGGCTTTGCGCCCATCTGCTTAAGCTCACCTTCCGACAAGGCGGCGGCCGTGAGTCGCGGTGCGCCGAGCGAACATGCTGGGCGTCATGCCGCAGCATCGCTTGAAATGGCGGCCGAAATGGCTCTGATCGAAGAAGCCGACCTCCGTCGCGACAATCGATCCCGGCACGCCTTCGAGCAAGAGCGTCTGAGCGCGCTGAATCCGCAGGCCGCAGAGATAGCGATACGGCGACGATCCGTATTGCTGCCTGAACAACGTGGCGAAGCGTGACACGCTGAGTGCGGACAACGCGGCGAGTTGAGCGAGCGTCACCGGTTCGTCGAAATGGGCTTCGATGAAAGCGCGGGCGGCAGTGAGGCTGATGGACTGTTTCATGACGTCACGATGGTCGAGCGGGCCGCCGGTTGGTTCTCGAAACGCCGGATGGAAAACGCGTCGAGGGGAATGGCCGTGCTGCCCGTATCGACGAGTTCCGCCAGCGTTTCGCCGACGCCCGGACCGATCTGAAAACCGGCCCCACTGAAGCCGAACGCGTAGAACAGACCGCCGACCTGACTGCTCGGACCGATCACCGGCTCTCCGTCGGGTAGGTAGCCTTCCACGCCACTCCACACCCGAATCACGTTCAGCGGTGCCAACGCGGGCACAAGCCGGCGCATCTGCGCCAGTTGCCGCACCGTGTTGATTGGCAACACGGAGGCGCGGCTCGTCACGGCATCGGCCGGACCGGCAGGACCGCCGCCGACAATGATGTTGCCGCGCGGAATCTGGCGGAAGTAAATGCTCTCTTCCTTGATCGACGTGAACACACCCATTGACGACCTGAATACGTACGGCACCGGCTCAGTCACGCACATTTGAGGACCCCGCGCGGTGATGGGCGCCGTTTCGCAAAACTGTTCGGTAAGACGCGTTGCCCACACGCCAGCGCAGATCACGAGCTGCGCCGCCCAGTAAACATCGCCGCGCGCACTTTCCACGCGAAACCGCCCGCCATCTTTTTCCACGCGCACGATTTCCGTGTCCTCGATCACATGTGCGCCTAGCCGCGCTGCCGCGCGGCCGAACGCGGGCGCGGCAAGGCGTGGATTGGCATGGCCGTCGAGCGGCGAGATCGAGGCCGCCAGCACCTCGCGGCCGAGAAACGGAAAACGCCTGAACGTCGCTTCGCCGTGCAGCACTTCGAGTTCGAGACCACAGGCGCGCGCGTCGATTGCGTACTGATCGAAATTCTCGACGTCCTTCTGGTGATAGCACACGCGCGTATGGCCCGACGCCATAAACTCGATGTCCTCGCCGAGCAGTTCCGCCGAGCGTTGCCACGTACGCAGCGCGCGGTTCGCCATTGCCAGTTGCGGCAATGCGCGGCCTTGCCGCCGAATGCCGCCGTAGTTCACGCCGCTCGCCTGCTGGCCCGTCAAGCCGCGTTCGAGCAGGATGACCGAGCGATTGCGCTGGCGCAGGAAGAAGGTCGTCGTCGTCCCCACGATGCCGCCGCCGATCACGATCACATCGGCTTCGTTTTTGCTTGTCGTGCTCATTCGCCAGCCTCCTCGGTCAGTGCGACTGGCAGCGGTTTGACGGGTGCCTGGCCGCGCAGCCGTCCCACGGACGACAGCGGCACAGAAGCTGCTGCGGCAATGATTTCGGCACCCGCATGCCCGCAATAGCGCCCCTGGCAGCGGCCCATGCCGACGCGGGAAAACGCCTTGGCGCGATTGGCTTCCTTCGCGCCGGTCGCGCGCACCACGCGACGCAGTTCGCCCGCCGTGATCGCTTCGCAACGGCAGACAATCGTTTCGTCCGGCAGCAACGCTGCGAATTTCGACGGCCACGGAAAGGCCTCACGCAAGCCCGCGGCAAAACGCGTGAAGCGCACGAGTTCGGCACGCAAGCGCTCCACGCCGTCGACCGGCATGCCGTGATCCTGCAAAGCGGCCAGCGCCGCCAGACGGCCGGAGCGTTCCGCCGCGTCGGCGCCGCGCACGCGCGCGCCGTCGCCCGCCAGATAGATGCCCTTGATGCTGCTACGACCGTCGGCGTCGATTTGCGGCAGCCACTGTTGCGTGTTCCCGTCGAACGAAAAACGACAGCCGGCAAGGTCCGCGAGTTGCGTCTCGGGCCGCAGGTGATAACCGAGCGCGACGGCATCGCATGCCAATTCGAGGCGCTTGCCACCGGACAGCACGACCTCGACCGCGTTCACGCCGTCCTGCGGCGAGCCTTTGATTTCGAGCGGCTGCACGCCACGATGAACCGGCACGCGCGCGCCGGCCAGCACGCGGGTCAACGCGATGCCTTTTCTGAGCGCGGCGGGAATCGCCAGCAGGCGCGGCAACGCGGCCACGCGCTGCATGAACGTCGAGGTGTCGAGCACCGCGGCAACCCGCGCGCCCGCTTTCACGTACTGCGCGGCCACCAGATACAGAAGCGGACCGCTGCCCATCATAACGACGCGCGAACCGATCGCGCAGCCTTGTGACTTCAGCGCGACCTGCGCGCCGCCAAGGCTGTAAGTGCCGGCCCGGTGCCAGCCCTTGACTGGCATCAGCCGGTCCGTCGCGCCGCTGCAGACGATCAGCGAATCGAACGCGAGCGTCCGGTAACGCGTGCCGCTCACCAGATGCACGGTGTTCGGCGAGATGTTCCAGACGAGTGTGTCCGGCAGATAGTCGATCCGGCTCTTCAACGCATCGAAGCTCTGATGCAGCGACGCGGCGCGCTCGGCCTCGGTGCCATAGAGCGTCGCGTAGCTGCGCGAAAACCCTTCCGGCTGACGCCGATAAATCTGCCCGCCGTCACGGCGCCCTTCGTCGATGACGGTGGGCCGCAGCCCCGCCTCGACCAGCGCCTGCGCCGCGCGCACGCCCGCCGGCCCGGCCCCGATGATGACTACACGCGGGGCCATACGCCCTCCCCGGCTTCAGCCAGCTTCGTGACAATCGACATGCCGGGCGTCGCGGGCGTACTGCACGCACGCACGCGCTCGCCTTGCGCGGACCACACCCAGCAATCCTGGCAGGCGCCCATCAGACAGAAACCGGCGCGGCGGCCATCGCCGAATTCGGAATCGCGCAACGCGCTCGCGCTGGTGAGCAACGCGACCATCAGCGTGTCGCCTTCGGCGGCCTCGCGCACGACGCCGTCCACGATGATAGGGAAGGTCTTGCGGTCCGTTTCCGCGAGCCGTACAAATCGCTGGTTCATGCCGGGATCGTCTCCAGCGCCTGCAAACGGCTGAGCTCGGCGGCCGAATGGTGGCAAAGAATCTCAGCACCGGAAGGTAACTTTCTGACCGGCGGCGTCGTCGTATTGCACATACCGTCGATGCGCACCGGGCAGCGCGCGCGAAATGAGCACAGCGCGGAGACAGCGGCGCTTTCGCCCATCGCCGGTAGTGCGCAGGCAGCGACATGGCGACGCGCGTCGAGCCAGCCCGGTTTCAACTCAGGCACCGAATCGACCAGCAAACCCGTGTACGGATGATAGGGTGGCGCGGCGAGCACGTCGCGCTGTCCCGCTTCCACTCGCTGTCCCGCGTACAGCACGATTACTTCGTCGCAGATGGCGCGTACGGTTGAAATGTCGTGGCTGATGAACATGTATGACACGGCCAGCTCGCGCCGCAATTCCGCGAGCAGGTCGAGGATCGCCGCGCCGACCACCGTATCGAGCGCGGACGTCACCTCGTCGCAGAGAATCAGCGAGGGATCGGCGGCGAGCGCGCGCGCGAGATTCACGCGCTGCTTCTGGCCGCCGGACAAACCGGCAGGTGTGCGCGTGGCGATCGAGGCGGGCAGTTTCACCAGATCGAGCAACGCAAGCATGCGCTTATTCGCGGCAGCGCCGCGCAGATGATGATAGAACGCGAGTGGACGACCCAGGATGTCGGCGATCGAATGGCTCGGGTTTAGCGCCGTGTCCGCGTTCTGGAACACGATCTGGATCTGCCGGTACTGCTCGGGCGTGCGGCGCGACATCTGTGCGGGCAATGGCTCACCGTTGAAAAGTACTTCGCCGCGTGTACGGTCGACGAGGCCCGCCACTACGCGCGCGAGCGTGGTCTTCCCAGAACCCGATTCGCCGATCACCCCGAGCGCGCTACCGCGAGGAATGGAGAGGCCTACGTCGTGGAGCACACACACGGCGGGTACGCCTGATCGGTCGATGCGGCCATAGCCTGCGGCCAGTCCCCGAATTTCGAGCACCGGCGGAACGGGCTTGCCGGCCTGCTGTGGCATTTCTGACGACGACTCCGGGTGGCGCCTCGCGGCCAGCAACTGACGTGTGTAGGCATCGACAGGTGCGTCGAGCACCTGCGCGACCACGCCGTTCTCCTTGACGGCACCGCCGTTCAGCACCACGATGCGGTCCGCCATCTGCGCGACCACAGCCAGATCGTGCGACACGTACACGGCGGTCGTGCCGAGTTCGCGGATCACTTTCTTGAAGGCCGCGAGCACTTCGATCTGCGTGGTCACGTCGAGCGCGGTAGTCGGTTCGTCGAACACGACGACAGCTGGATCGGTGATCAACGCCATTGCGGCCATCAGGCGCTGCAACTGCCCGCCGGATACCTGATGCGGATAACGGTCGCCAATCGTATCGGGTGCAGGCAGCGCAAGCGCGCGAAAGAGGCCAACCGCTTTGTTCCGCGCGGCCTCCTTCGTCATCAATTGATGCAGCAGCGCCGGCTCCGTCACCTGATCCATGATCGTGCGCGCCGGATTGAAACCCGCCGCGGCGCTCTGCGCGACATATGCGACAGTACGCGCGCGCAAAGCGCGGCGTCCTTTGGCATCGAGCGACAACACGTCGACCTCGCCGATCCGCACCGAGCCGCTGCTGATCGAACAGCCCGCCCGCGCATAGCCGAGCAGCGACAATGCGATGGTCGTCTTGCCCGAACCCGATTCGCCGATCAGCGCCAGCACCTCACCCTTCTTCACCGAAAAATCGACGCCCTTGACGATCTCGCTTACCGGCCACGGTGCCACACCCGCGGTAACCCGCAGTCCCTTCACCTCAATCATGTCCCGCTCAGCACGATCAGCCATCATGCACCTCCGTGGCTATGGCGGCGACGCCGCATGTTGTCGATCAGCAGATTCATGCCGATGGTCAGCGTCGCGATCGCGACAGCCGGCATCAGCACGGCAGGCGCGCCTTCCGACAGGCCGCCAATGTTCTCGCGCACGAGCGAACCCCAGTCGGCATTCGGCGGCTGCACGCCGAGACCAAGAAAACTCAGCCCGCTCAGCAGCAGTACGATGAACACGAAACGCAGGCCGAAATCGGCGAGCATCGGATGAATCATGTTGGGCAGCACCTCGACCCGCGCAATATAGAAGATGCGTTCGCCGCGCGCTCTCGCGACCTGCACATATTCGAGGCCCATCAGGTTCACCGCGAGCGAGCGCGAAATGCGGAACGCGCCGGGGATATAAGCCAGGGCAGCCACGGTCGTGAGCATCGGAATCGACGAACCGAACGCGGCGATCACGACGAGCGCGAGCACCTTGCTCGGAATCGAAATGAGCGCGTCGAACAGACGGCTCAGGATTTCGTCGACCCAGCGGCCCGACACCGCCGCGAGCAGTCCGAAGAACGTGCCGATTACGCTGGCGAGCACCGCCGCGGCGAGCGCGAGGCCGACCGTGTAGCGCGCGCCGTAGAGGATCCGGCTCAGCATGTCGCGACCCAGATAGTCAGTGCCGAGCGGATACGCTGCGCTGTAGCGGCCGAAAATTTCCGTGGACGTCAGCGCACCGCCTTTATACGGCGCGACCAGCGGTCCGACAAACGCGACCAGCAGCCAGAATGCGACCACCGTCAGACCGATCAGTCCGAGTACGGAGAAGCGCTGCACCAGACGTTTGAACATGCCCTGCTTCAACGCGACCGCTTCGACGGGTGCGGGCTCGACGACCAGTTCGTCGCGCTGCACGTCGTACAGTTCCGTGTCCGCGTGCGGAATGGGGGGGGGATTGGTAGGTTGGCTCATCATCGACGTAGCCTCGGGTTGGAGACGATTTGACAGAGATCGGCGATCAGCACGAGGGCGAGATACGCCGCGCAGAACACCATCACGCACCCCTGCACGAGCGGCATGTCGCGGTTGGTCACCGCGTCCACCATCAGGCTCGCGAGCCCGGGATAATTGAAAATCGACTCGACGATCACCACGCCGCCAAACAGATACGACAGGCTCAATGCCACCGCATTGGCAATCGGTCCGATGGTGTTGGGCAACACATGCCGTAGCACCACACGCGCCGGTGAGGCGCCCTTGAGCACCGCCATTTCCACGTACGACGAACTGAGCTGATCGAGCACTGCGGCGCGCGTCATGCGCGCCATCTGCGCGACGAGCACGCAGCACAGCGTCATCACCGGCATTGCGTAGATGCGCAGCAGCGCACCGAACGAATGGACCTCCGAGAGATACGACAACGCGGGCAGCCAGCGCAGCTTGACGGCGAAGATCAGCACGGCGATGGTGGCGATCAGAAACTCGGGCACGGCGACCGTGGAGAGCGTCAGCACGTTGAGCGTGCGATCGAGTAGAGAGCCGCGGAACATCGCCGATGAAATACCGATCAACAGCGCTATCGGCACCGAGACCAGCGCCGTCAGACCCGCCAGTACCAGCGAGTTCGGCAGACGCGTCGCGATCAGCTGGCTGACGGGCAGATTGTTCGACAACGACGTGCCGAAGTTGCCGCTGACCACATGAAGGAGCCACTCGAAGTAGCGTTGCAGCGCGGGCTGGTCGAGACCGAACTGATGCCGCAGGGCGGCGACGGCTTCGGGGGTTGCCGCCTGGCCGAGCGCCTGTTGGGCCGCGTCGCCGGGAAGCAACCCCGTGATGCCGAACACGACCGCCGACACCAGCAGCAGCGTGAGCAGCGCGAGGCCGAGGCGGGCGACGACGAGTCGTTGCACAGGTGTTTTCATCGAAATGTCTCCTCCTATTATGAACCCGGGCGCCGCTTCGAAGCGGCGTACCTGATATCGCGGATGTTGACCGATTCGCTCCGTTTGGCTTTCCAGCCGGTCGGGCTCGAAAGCTTTTCAGGTTACGTTTCCAGCCAGACATTTTCCGAGAACATGAAGCCCATCAGGCCGGCCAGCGGAATCGAGCCGAGCCCCTTGAGCTTGTCGGTATGGGCGTCGAGCGAACTCTGGAACATCGGAATGCCGATGCCGCCGGTTTCATGCACCAGCACCTGCATATCGCCGTAGATCTTCTTGCGCTTCGCGTCGTCCGGCTCACCACGCGCCGCAAGCAGCATCTGGTCGAACTTGGGACTCTTCCAGTTCGCTTCGTTCCATGGTGCGTCGGACTTGAAAAACTGGGTGAAGATCACGTCAGCGCTGGGACGCGCGTTGACATTGCCGAAGCCCAACGGATGCTTCATCCAGTGATTCGACCAGTAGCCGTCGGCCGGGACGCGGCTTACCTGCAGGTTGAGGCCCGCCTGCGGCGCAACCTGCTGAAGCAGCATCGCCATTTCTACCGACCCGTCTGCGGCCGGCGACGCGAAGATCTGCAGCGGCGCGCTGCCGAGCTTTGCCTTCTGGAAATAAAACTTCGCCTTGTCAGGATCGAAGGGTCGCTGCGGCAGGCCCGCCAGATAGTATTTATTCGTCGGGTCGATCGGCTGATCGTTGCCGATCGCGCCGTAGCCCTGGAAGATCGCCCGGCGCATCTGCTCGCGATCCTGCAGGTACATCATGCCACGCCGGAAATCGTCGTTGCCGGTGATGCCGGCTTCGTCGCGAACAATCAGGTCGGTGTACTGGCCGGTCTTCGTCTCCAGCACGGAAAAACCGCCGGCGCCCTTGATCTGCGTGGTCGACCGTGGATGCACCGCGTTGATCAGCTGCACGTCGCCCGAGAGCAGCGCGTTCACACGCGCCGATTCGTCGCCAATGCCGACTAGTTCGATTTCGTCCAGATGCGGCAGGCCCGGCTTCCAGTACTTCTCGTTCCTCACGCCGACCGTACGCACGCCTGGCGAGAATTCCTTGAGCTTGAATGGGCCGGTGCCGACCGCGGTTTTGAAATCTTTGGTGCCGTCCTTGATGATCTGGAAATGCGAGGTGGCGAGAATCACCGGCAGATCGGCATTCGGGCCGTCCAGGGTAATCGTCACTTCGTTCGGACCGGTCGCCTTCACTTCCTTGATCTGGTCGGCCAGCGTCTTCGCTTTCGATGCGGTCGCCGGATCCTTGTGACGCATGATCGAATACACCACGTCGGCCGGCGCGAGCGCCTTGCCGTCGTGGAACTGCACGCCGGAACGCAGCTTGACGACCCACACGGTCGCGTCTTTCGTATCCAGCGAGGTGGCGAGCGCCATCTTCGCGCCGAGATGCGAATCGAGTTCGGTCAGACAGTTGTAGAACATGAAGCCGCGGACATAGTCAGTGGCAAGCGCGCCTTTGGCCGGGTCGAGCGTGTCGGCGGCAGAAGCGGACTGCGTCGCCACCCGGATCTTGCCGCCCTGCTTCGGCTTCGCCTGCGCGAACGCCGCGCCGCTCGCGCTCAGGAGGCCTGCACCCGTCACCGACATCATCCCGGCCGCCGCCATCGCGCGCAGCACGTCGCGCCGCGACGCGCCCTTGGCCGTCAATCGCTCCAACCCGGTGCCGAGTTCAAGAGCGCCATGTTGCGAGGTTTCCTTATTCATCGAGCTTCTCCGCGGGGGTGATAGGGCTAGCTGCGTGGTTTTTAATGGCAAAAGGAACAACGAAGAATCAATAAAAAATGTCTTTGATACGGTAATACGTCCCTACGAGCGGAAGGAACCAGGGCTTCCCGGTGTGGCCCGGAATAGCAGACCATGCGGAGTCGCCCCACGGGTTTCTGTCGTCGTGACCATCCATTACGTCGGCCATCACCTGACCCATATGCGTCGACATCTGCGTGCCGTGGCCGCTGTATCCCATCGAAAAATAGATGCCATCGTGCTGCCCGGCATGCGGCAGACGGTCAGCGCTCATGTCCACCAGACCGCCCCAGCAATAGTCGATGCGGGCGTTGGCCAGCGCCGGGAACATCCCGGCGAGACCCTCCTGCAGGATGCGTCCGCTCTTCGCATCGGACGGCCGTTCGGACGCGGTGAAACGCGCCCGGCCGCCGAACAGCAAACGCGAATCGGGTGTCACACGAAAGTAGTTGTGCATCAGCCGCGTGGTGGTGTACGCGCGCTGGTTCGGGAATACTTGTGCCAGCAACTGCGGTGACACGGGCTCCGTCACGACGATGAATGAACCGACCGGCGCGAGACGCCGCCGGTACCAGCCGAACGGTCCATGCCGCGACGGACCCGTTGCGATCAGCACCTGCTTCGCGCGCACGTCGCCGCGCGCCGTGGTGATGCGAAAGCCGCCACCGTCTCTCACGATCGCGGTGACCGCCGCATTTTCATACAGCCTGGCGCCGCGGCGCACCGCGGCCTCCGCGAGACCGACGACGAACTTGCCCATATGCATCTGGCCGCCGTGCCGGTGCAGCAATCCACCGTGAAAACTGTCCGACTGGATTTCACTGCGGATACCGCTGCGATCGATCAGTTCGATGTTCGTATCGACTTCACGCCTTATCGCCTCTGCCGTTTTCTCGAGACGTGCGAGGTGGTGCGGCTTGGACGCCAGTTTCAGCTTGCCGGTCGCGATGTAGTTGCAGTCGATGTTTTCCTCGCGGATCAGACGCTCGACTGTGTCGACCGCATCGGAAAACGCGCGGTAGCAGGCGCTCGCCCGCTCCAGACCGAGTTGCGCGACCAGTGCGACGAAATCCTGCGCGACACCAGTGTTGACCTGTCCTCCGTTGCGCCCGGACGCGCCACCGCCGATGCGGCCGGCGTCGACCACCGTCACCGACGCGCCGCGCTTGCCCAACGCCTGCGCCGCCGACAGCCCGGTGAAGCCGCCGCCGATTACCACCACATCGGTCTGACCTTCGAGCGGACCCTCGCACGCCGAGAGCAAGGGCGGTGCCGTGTCGAGCCAGTAGGAATCGAGCTTCATCGGGTCTGTCCTTGAGCGCAGCAATGAGCGAGGGGATTGGCTGTTTTCAGCGTATGCAAGCGGCGCCTACAGACCAAGTTCCGAAGCCAGATGCGGAATGTCGCTGACTTCGTAGTACTGGTAGTACGGCGTTGAAGGCTCGTGCCCGCGATTGACGAATGCCTTGTGCTTGACGCCCATGTCATGCACAGTCATCAGGTCGTAGCGCAGGCTCGACGACACGTGCAGCACGTCTTCCGGATTGCAGTTCAGTTGGTCGAACATGTATTCGAAGCCCTGCATACGCGGCTTGTACGACCGCGCCTGCTCGGCCGTGAAGACCGCGTGGAACGGCGCGCCGAGTTTGTCGACGTTGCTCTGGATCTGGTTGTTCGACGCGTTCGACAGAATCACCAGCTTGTATTTCTTCGCCAGACGCGAGAGACCTTCCGGCACGTCCGGATGCGGACCCCAGGTCGGCACGGCCGTATAAATCTTTTCTGCTTCCACTTCATTGAACTCGACGTTCATGCGCTTGCAGGCACGGCGCAATGCGTTGACCACCACATCGCGATATGGCTTCCATGCACCGAGCACTTCGTCGCGGCGATAGCCCGAATAGAACGCGACGAGCTTTTCGAGGTCTTCGGCGTTCAGCAGA
The DNA here is from genome assembly GCF_050435345.1 of Paraburkholderia sp. 32. NCBI lineage: Bacteria > Pseudomonadati > Pseudomonadota > Betaproteobacteria > Burkholderiales > Burkholderiaceae > Paraburkholderia > Paraburkholderia sp. 32. Next base: position 2,100,357 of record NZ_JBNDKD010000001.1, on the reverse strand, counting down.
TGGCCAAACATTTCGCGCGTCATGTCGGCCATGCGGAATTTGGTGAGCGTGCCGTAGCAGTCGAAGGTGATGTATTTCGGTTCGAAGTCGATCATGGTGCAGTCCTATCGTGATGGGGAACCCGCATTGGAGTTCATTGGCGAAAACAGCAACTAACTTCAAGGGGCCGGAGTAACGCGTCAAAGCGCAAACGCCAGCGACAGGGAAATCTCATTCCTGTAAAAGATTTAACCAGCGCAAAAACATAGATGTTCCTGATTCGCGCACTGCCGGTGATACAAACCATGCGTTTTGAGGTCACTGACAGCACACAATGCGGCGCTCGGGCTGAAAGCCTTTTCCCTGCTCGGTTTGCGGCCGCACGCCATCCGCATGGCAGGTGTTCAGGCCAGTAGGTCGATCAGCACGCTCTTGAAACGCAGATTCGCCTCATAGGCCTGGCGCCCGAGGTCCTTGCCGATGCCGGAGCGCTTGAAGCCTCCTGTCGGGATCATGAAGTCGGAGGTGCGGCCGTAGCGGTTGACCCAGACCGTGCCCGCCTCGAGCCCGCGCACGAAGCGCAGCGCCCGGCCAAGGTCGGCGGTGTGCACGCCAGCAGCGAGCCCGTACTCGGGGTGCTGCGCAAGCGCGAGCGCTTCTTCTTCGGTATCGAAGGGCTGCAGCGTCAGAACCGGGCCGAAAACCTCTTCGCGTACTGCTTCGGAATCAGCCGTGACGTCCGCGAGCAAGGTGGGGGTGTAGAACGCGCCGTGAGCGCCACCGTCGGTCCTGACGCCGCCATAGCGCAGCGTCGCGCCCGCATCCAGCGTGCGGCCGACGATCGCTTCAATGCGCGCTGCCTGGGGCGCGGAGATGATTGGCGACAACGTGGTGCTTGCGGTCCAGGTCGCGCCCGGTTTCAACTCGGCGAAGACCTTGCCGATGCGCTCTGCCAGCGGTTCGACAAGGGTTCGCTCGACCAGCAGCCGCGAGCCCGCCACACACACCTGACCGGCGTTACCAGTGATGGCGCCTGCGATCCGCCGTGCGACGTCGTCGAGACGCGACGCGTCGGCGAACACGATCTGCGGACTCTTGCCGCCCAGCTCCAACGTGACCGGCTTCGTACCGCTGTTTGCGCACGCCGCCATGATCGCGGCGCCGGTGCGCGTGGAGCCCGTGAAGGTGACTTTGCTGATCTTCGGATGGCGCACCAGTTCGTCGCCGGTGACGCGGCCGTCGCCTTGCACCACGTTCAGGATGCCCGCCGGCACGCCCGCCTGCACAGCCAGTTCGGCAAGCCGCAACGCCGAGAACGGTGTCATCTCCGAAGGCTTCAGCACCACCGCGTTCCCCGCGGCGAGAGCGGGCGCGATCTTCCACGAAGCCATCACCAGTGGGAAATTCCATGGCGCAATCGCGCCGATCACGCCGTACGGCTCGGCGATCGTCATACCGAGGTGGTCATGGTCGGTCGCCGCCACGTCGCCGCCTAGCTTGTCGGCGAATTCGGCGTAGAAGCGGATGCCTTCAGCGGTGAAAGGCACGTCCCAGCCCATTGCTTGAACAATCGGGCGGGTCGAGCCGAGCGCCTCCAGACGGCCTAAATAAGACGCATCGGCTTCGATCAGTTCAGCGAAACGACGCAAGATCTTTGCGCGCTCACGCGGCGCCATGCGCGCCCAACCGCTGGTTCTGAAAGCCTGCCACGCGTTCTCCACCGCGCGATCCACCACCCCGGCGTCCGCAAGCGGCACGCAGGCATAGATCGCGCCGTCAGAGGGCCGCGCCACCTCGATGCAGCGCCCGCCACTGCGCAGGTCACCATCCACATACTCACCGCCGATGTAATGTCCGCTGCGAATCGCGACGTCGTCCGGATTGAAGCTGTCCATGAGAAGGTTTCCTGTGTGACTGGCTGTCGGTCTCTCTCGGCGCGTCTTTAGATGCCGCCGCTATGACAAAATCATAGAGCCGTAGGCGCGGCATATGTCGCCGATAAAAATCCTCGCGCAGCAGAACGCGCCTGTAATGAGCCATCAAACGCGGCGTTTTGTATTGATTCGAGATTCGGCCATTTCGAGTGCCAAAGATAGAACGATCGTCCTAGTCACACCGCGCACCGGATGACAGAGTGACGACGTAAGCTTTCAGCCATTCAGGGAGTACGGCGTGTCCGATTCGAATACCGGTTCGATTACCTATCGACCTTTCACCCACGACGATATCGCCGCCGCGCATGCGCTGAGTGTTGAGTTCAAATGGCCGCATCGCGCGGACGACTGGCGTTTCGTCGCGCAACTGGGTGCGGGTTTCGTCGCGGAAGACGCGAGCGGCGTGATCGGCACGGCGTTGTGCTGGAAATACGGTGCCGACCGGGCATCGCTCGGCATGGTGATCGTGTCCTCGGAACAGCAAGGGCGCGGCATCGGCAGCAACCTGATGGATCTGGTGCTGGAGGAACTCGGCAGCCGGATCACGTTTCTGCATGCCACACCGGCGGGGCAACCTTTGTACGAGAAGCTCGGTTTTCGCGCGGTCGGCATGCTCGACCAGCATCAAGGCGCGGCATTCCAGCCGCCGCTCGTTTCCTTGCCGCCCGGGGAGCGGCTGCGTCCGCTCGGGTCGAGCGATACTGCGCGGATCGTCGAACTGGCATCGCAGGCAAGCGGCCTCGACAGGGGCGAAGTCCTGCCCGCGCTGCTGAATACCGCCGACGGCATCGCCCTCGATCGCGACGGCGAACTGGTCGGCTTCGCGCTGTTTCGCCGCTTCGGGACAGGCTTTGCGATCGGGCCCGTGGTCGCGCCCGCGTCGGAGGATTCGAGCCGCGCCAAGGCGTTGATCAGCCACTGGCTGGCGCTCAACGAAGGCGTGTTCGTACGCATCGATACGCCAGGCGAGAGCGGGCTGACCGAATGGCTGACACAGTTGGGAGTTCCGCGCGTTGATACGGCCGTCAAAATGGTTCGACCCGCCACGCCGGCTGATCTTGCAGGTGCGGGCAAAAGCGGCCCCTATCTGCAATACGGCATCATCAACCAGGCGATCTGCTGATCCACCATGACCTTCCTTTATAAGGCCGACCCGGCGCGTGGCGCGCAATGGGCCAGACTCTTCGCGCAGAAAGCACCGGACCTGCCGTTTCACGTCTGGCCCGATCTCGGCGACCCGGCCGCGATCCGCTACCTCGCCGCCTGGCAACCGCCGCAAGATCCCACCCGCACCTTCCCGAACCTGGAAATCGTTTTCTCGGTCGGCGCGGGCATCGATCAGTTCGACCTGTCGGGCGTGCCGGCGCATATACCGGTGGCGCGGATGATCGAGCCGGGGATTATCGAAGGAATGGTCGAATACGTCACACAAGCGGTGCTGACGATTCATCGCGATCTGTTCGACTACGGTCTCCAGCAGCAACAACAGATCTGGCGTGAACTGCCGCTCAAGCCGGCCGGCGAGCGCCGCGTTGGCGTGCTGGGGCTCGGCGTGCTGGGCACGGCGGTGCTGGACAAGTTGCGGCTATTCGGTTTCGCCTGCGCAGGTTGGAGCCGATCGCCGCGCGAGATCGAAGGCGTCGAATGCTGTGCGGGCGAAGCCGCGCTTGATAAGTTTCTCGCTCGCACCGACATCCTGATCTGCCTGTTGCCGCTCACACCGGCGACACGCGGCCTGCTCGATGCCGAACTGTTCGCGAAGCTGCCGCGCGGCGCATCGCTGATTCAAACCGGGCGCGGTCCGCATCTGAATCAGGACGATCTGCTGGTGGCGCTGGACAGCGGCCAGTTGCACAGTGCCATTCTCGACGTCACCGATCCCGAGCCGCTGCCCTCCGGCCACCCGTTGTGGACGCATCCGCGTGTGCGTATCACACCCCATATTGCCAGTGCGACACGGCCGGAGAGCGCCGTCAACGTGGTGCTCGAGAATCTGCGCCGCCATCGCGAAGGCCGGCCGATGGTCGGTCAGATTGATCGGACACAGGGATATTGAACGCGCCGCTGCCTGAAACGCCCGCCCGTCGCGGCTTTTCTGCGTCCGCAGCAGAAAATGCCGAGACCAGGTATCAAAACGCGTCGGACGCGCTTTTCGGACGGTTGTTTAGGTGAGCACGTGATCGTCGTAGGTCAGTAGTATGGAGCGGTCAACAGCCCCTTTCCGCGACGAGAAACCATCATGCCGATTCATTCGCTCATTGAAGCCGACCGCAAACATCTGATTCACCCGGTTATCAGCTACCGCGCGCACGAGGCGCGCGGCGTCACCGTCCTCGAGTCCGCCCACGGCGCGTTCCTGCGCGACGCGGCCGGCAACGAGCTGCTCGACGCCTTCTCAGGTCTGTGGTGCGTGAACGTGGGTTACGGCCAGCAAAGCATTGTCGATGTGGCCACCGAGCAGATGAAGAAACTGCCCTACGCGACCGGCTATTTCCATTTCGGCTCGGCCCCGGCAATCGAACTCGCACAAAAGCTGGTGGAAGTGTCGCCCGTTTCGCTGCAACATGTGTATTTCACACTCGGCGGGTCCGATGCAGTCGATTCGGCCATCCGTTTCATCACGCACTACTTCAACGCAACCGGGCGGCCGGCGAAGAAACACGTCATCGCGCTGCAACGTGGCTACCACGGTTCGTCGACGATGGGCGCGGGGCTCACCGCGTTGCCCGCGTTTCACCGCAACTTTGATCTGCCGTTGCCGAACCAGCATCATCTGCCGTCGCCGTATGCGTACCGTAACGATTTCGCCGACGACGCCGCGTTGATCGCCGCTTCGGTGGCTGCACTCGAAGCGAAAGTGGCCGAACTGGGCGTGGACAACGTCGCGGCCTTCTTCTGCGAACCGATCCAGGGTTCGGGCGGCGTGATCGTGCCGCCGGTCGGCTGGCTAAAAGCGATGCGCGACAGTTGCCGTCAGCTCGGTATTCTGTTCGTCGCCGATGAAGTCATCACCGGTTTCGGCCGTACCGGTCCGCTATTCGCCTGCCAGGGTGAGAACGTCGAGCCGGATCTGATGACCGTGGCAAAAGGCTTGACCGCCGGCTATGCGCCGATGGGCGCCGTGCTGATGTCAGACGAAATCTATCAAGGCATTGCCGACGGCGACGCCGAAGCGGTTGTCGGCCACGGCCATACGTACTCGGCGCATCCGGTGAGCGCGGCGATCGGTCTCGAGGTAATGCGCCTCTATCACGAAGGCGGCCTGCTCGCGAACGGCGTCGCCCGCGGCCCGCGCTTCGCACGCGGCCTCGACGCGTTGCTCGCGCATCCGCTGGTGGGCGACTCGCGCCATCGCGGCCTGCTCGGTGCACTCGAGCTGGTGTCGGACAAAGACAGCAAGGCCGGATTCGACCCGTCGCTGAAACTGTCAGAACGGATCGCCGCCGCGGCGTATGAAAACCGCCTGATTTTCCGCGCGTTCGGCGACAACATTCTCGGCTTTGCGCCGGCGCTGTCGTACACGGAAGCGGAGTTCGATCTGATGTTTGAGCGCCTCGAAAAAACCCTCGACGACGTTCTCGGACAAGCCGATGTACGGGCCGCGCTGAAGGTCAAAACTCATGCCACTGCGTGCTAGAGTAGAGGGCCCTTCGAGTCCCTTTCACCTTTCGCCGGAGCGACAACGTTACGATGAGTAGCGACTGCAAGCTGGACCGGATTGACCTGCGCATACTTTCCCAGTTGCAGAAGGAAGGCCGCATAACCAACGTCGAGCTTGCCGACGCGGTCGGCCTTTCGCCCAGTCCGTGCCTGATCCGGGTCAAGCGTCTGGAGAACGCCGGCTACATCATCGGGTACGGTGCGCAGATCCAGCTCGAAAAACTCGGCGAGGTGCAGCTTGTGTTTACCGAGGTCACGCTCGCCGATCATCGGCGGGAAGACTTCATCAAGTTCGTGAACGCGATCAAAGACGTCGACGAGATCGTCGAGTGTCATCTAGCGAGCGGCGGTTATGACTATTTGCTGAAGTTCGTCACGCGCAGCGTGAGCCATTATCAAAGCATCGTCGAAGGTCTGCTGGAGCGCGATGTCGGCATCGACAAATACTTCAGCTACGTGATTATCAAGTCGCCATTTGTGAAGAGTCACTACCCGCTCGAAGCACTGTTCTCGCAGAACCATCACTAGGCGGTGCTTTACCCGTGATCTCCTGGAGCTTGCCGCTTAACGCGCGGCAGCTCCGGCCATGTTCACGCCGGCCGCATCGTCAGCCGGAGGTCTCCATTGCGCGAATTCCTCGCTTAGAAAGTCGACGCATACCCGCACTTTTGCCGACTGAGCGAGCCGCGCCGGGTACACCGCCCACAGGTTCGCGGGTTGCGCGACTTCGGGAAGAACCTGCTGCAACTGGCCGCTGTCGAGCAAGGGCCGCACGTCCCACATCGAACGCAACACGATGCCACGCCCGGCCAATGCCCATTGCACCGCCACCTCGCCGTGATTGGTCGACAATGGTCCCATGACCTTGATCGACGCCGTTTCGCCGCGCACCGTCAAGCGCCATAGACCGAATGGATGATCGCGCTCCTTGATTGCGAGACATGCGTGCGAGCACAGATCGGCGAGTTGCCGCGGCGCGCCGTGCCGCGCGAGGTATTCCGGCGAAGCGCACAGTACACGATGATTTGACGCGAGCCGCTTCGCAATCAGATGCGGGGCGATCTCGTCGCCGATGCGAATATCGAGGTCGAAGCCCTCGCCGCCGACATCGACGAGACGGTCGAACAGATCGAGCCGCACGCTCAATTGCGGATAGTGCTCGGAGAAGCGCGCCAGCGCGGGCGCGACAAAACGGCGGCCAAAGCCGAAGCTGCTGGAAATGCGCAGCTTCCCGCCGGGAATGCGGCGCGTGGTAGAGACGTCTTCCACCAGTTGATCGACATTGTCGAGAATCTTTTCGGCCCACGTGTAGACACGCTCGCCCGCTTCCGTAATCGCGACGCGGCGAGTGGAACGGTGCAACAGGCGCGTACCGAGCGTAGTCTCGAGCACGTTGATCCGTTTACTGACGTACGCCGCGGACACCGACAAAGCCTCTGCCGCTGCGCTGAAGCTCGATTTGCGCGCCACTTCGCAAAACACACGCAAATCGCCGAGATCGGGTGACGGGTTGATATTCATTGGTCGCCTGGTCGCCAACACGATTGTACACGAATCGTGCACAGTGGCTTAACTAAAGCGATCATTTTAGTCTCAAACAGCAGGAATAAAATAGCCGTTATCGAATCGTCCAGAAGCCCAACGGAGGAGCACAACATGTCGAAGAAATATCGCATTGCAGTCATACCCGGCGACGGCATCGGTATCGAGGTGATGCCGGAAGCCATTCGCGTGCTGGACACGGTGAAGAAACGCTTCGGCATCGAACTGGAATATCAGCACATTGAATGGGCGAGCTGCGAGTACTACGCAAAGCACGGCAAGATGATGCCGGACGACTGGAAAGCCCAATTGCAGTCCGCGGACGCGATTCTGTTCGGCGCGGTGGGCTGGCCGGACACAGTGCCTGACCATATCTCGCTGTGGGGCTCGCTGCTGAAGTTCCGGCGCGAATTCGATCAGTACATCAACCTGCGCCCGGCCCGGCTTTTCGCCGGCGTGCCGTCGCCGCTCGCGGGACGCAAGGCGGGCGACATCGATTTCTGGATCGTGCGAGAAAACACCGAGGGCGAATATTCGTCGGTGGGCGGCGTGATGTTCGAAGGCACGGAGCGCGAATTCGTGCTGCAGGAATCCGTGTTCACGCGGCAGGGCAGCGAGCGCGTGCTGAAGTTCGCGTTCGACCTCGCGCAACGGCGCGAGCGCAAGAAGATCACCGTGGCCACGAAGAGCAACGGCATCGCGATCAGCATGCCGTGGTGGGACAAATGCGCGGCCGGCATCGCGGCGCAGTATCCCGACGTGACGTGGGACAAGCAGCACATCGACATTCTCTGCGCGCGCTTCGTGCTGAACCCGGATCGCTTCGACGTGGTGGTGGCCACTAATCTGTTCGGCGACATCCTGTCCGATCTCGGCCCCGCCTGCACCGGCACGATCGGTCTCGCGCCGTCGGGCAATCTGAACCCAGACCGCAAGTTTCCTTCGCTGTTCGAGCCGGTGCACGGCTCGGCACCGGACATCGCGGGCAAGAACATCGCCAATCCGATCGCGATGATCTGGTCGGCCGCGATGATGCTCGACTTCCTCGGCAATCACGAGGGCACGGAACGCGAGGCGCACGACGCGATTCTCGCCGCGATCGAAGCAACGCTGGTCGAGGGCCCGCATACCGGCGACCTCGGTGGCAAAGCGACCACTACCGAAGTCGGTCAGTCGATCGCCGCGAGATTCGCTTCACTCGTTTAATTGCGTTCAGGCAACAGGAGGCCATATGGCACGCACATTCGAACTGAGCGAACTCATTCGCTCCGACAACTTCATCGACGGCGACTGGACGCCCGCGCAAGACGACGCGCGCTTTGCCGTGACCGACCCGGCCACCGGCGAGGTCATCGCCGAAGTCGCCGACAGCAGTCCCGCCGACGCCCGCGCCGCCACCGATGCAGCCGCGCGTACCCTGCCCTCATGGCGGGCGCGACTGCCAAAGGAACGGGCCGCCGTACTGCACCGCTGGCATGCGCTGATCGTCGCGAATCAGGACGCGCTCGGCACGCTGATTTCGCTCGAACAGGGCAAGCCACTCGCGGAAGGCAAAGGCGAAGTGGCGTACGGCGCTTCGTATGTCGCATGGTTCGCGGAAGAAGCCACGCGCATCTACGGCGATCTGATTCCGCAGCAGCAGCGCGGCAAACGCATGACAGCGTTGAAGGAACCGATCGGCATCGTCGCGGCGATCACGCCGTGGAATTTTCCGCTGGCTATGATCGCGCGCAAGATCGCGCCGGCGCTCGCCGCCGGCTGCACGGTGGTCGCCAAACCCGCTGAAGACACGCCGCTCACCGCCTCGGCGCTCGTGCTGCTCGCGCATGAAGCCGGTGTACCAGCGGGCGTGCTGAACCTGATCACGGCCTCGCGTGATCACGCGGTCGCCACCGTCGCCGACTGGCTGCACGATGCGCGCGTGCGCAAGATTACCTTCACCGGCTCGACGCCGGTCGGCAAGTATCTCGCGCGGGAATCCGCTGAGACACTGAAGAAACTCTCGCTGGAACTGGGGGGCAACGCGCCCTTCCTCGTGTTCGACGACGCCGACCTCGACGCCGCCGTCACCGGCTTGCTGGCCGCGAAATTCCGCAACGGAGGCCAGACCTGCGTGTGCCCGAATCGCGTCTATGTACAGACAGGCGTGTATGAGCGCTTCGGCGCCATGCTGGCCGAGCGGGTCGGCGCATTGAAAGTGGCGCCCGCCACGGACCCCGCCGCGCAGATCGGCCCGATGATCAACAACCGCGCGCTCGACAAGATCGCCCGCCACGTGGACGACGCCATCTTGCACGGCGCGCGCGTGCTGACCGGCGGCAAGCATCTCAAGGAACTTGGCCCGCACTACTATGCGCCGACCGTGCTCGCCGACGCCACCGCCGAAATGCAGCTGAACAGCGAGGAAACCTTCGGTCCGATCGTGCCGCTGTTCCGTTTCGACAACGAAGCCGAAGCCGTTGCCGCTGCGAACGACACGCCGTTTGGGCTCGCCGCGTATTTCTACAGCGAGAACGTCAAGCGCATCGACCGCGTGTCGCGCGCGCTCGAAGCCGGGATCGTCGGCATCAACGAAGGCGCGGTCTCGAGCGAGGCGGCACCATTCGGCGGCGTCAAGGAATCGGGCTACGGACGCGAAGGCTCGAAGTACGGCCTGGACGACTACCTGTCGATCAAATACCTCTGCCACGGCAATCTCGAATGAGCGCAGACACGAGCATGGACGCCTATCCGATCGAAGTCGAGTTTCCCGATATCTCGGTGTACGCGCAACGTGGCCAGCGCGGCGACGCCCCGTGACTGGCCTACGATTTTTAATGTCGTGATCTTATCATACCTGAACCGTACAGTTTATCTGTGTTGACACGGGCGATCTAGATAACTAGACTGAGCAGTATTGCAAAAGACGTAAGGGAGCAGGAGATCATGCAAGAGAAATATTTGACAATGCGCCAGACGACCCGGATCGTTATCGTCGGCGGTGGCATCGCTGGACTTCTGCTCGCGACCAGGCTGGGCAACACGCTTGGCCGCAGCGGCCGCGCTCAGGTCACGTTGATCGATAAAAGTGCAACCCATATCTGGAAGCCCATGCTGCACACCATCGCGGCAGGCACTCGCGATGTCCAGCAACAGCAGGTCATCTATCTCGCGCACGCCCGCGACCACGGCTTCAACTATCAGCCAGGCGAAATGGAAGGCCTGGACCGCAATGCGCGCATCGTGGAGCTGGCTGCGCTGCGTTTGCCGTCGGGGAAGGTCGTGATCGGACCCCGCACAGTCGAATACGATGTGCTGATTCTTGCGTTAGGGAGTCGCGCCAACGACTTCGGCACACCCGGTGTACTTGATCATTGCCATTTCATTGACAGCCAGGCACAGGCTGAAGTCTTCAACGAAGCATTGCGAATCCGCATATTCCAGAGCGTTGTGACGAATAGCCCGTTGCGCGTGTCTATCGTCGGCGCCGGAGCGACCGGCGTCGAACTGGCAGCGGAATTGAGCCGCTTACTCGAAGTGGCGTCGAGTTACGGCGACCCCGGCATCCGCTCACGTCTGAACCTCACCCTTTATGAAAGCGCACCGCGCGTACTGGCGGCATTTCCGCCGGCGGTGTCGGAGTCCAGCGAGGCACAGTTACGGCATATCGGTTTCACGGTACGAACGGGCACGCGAGTGACCGCCGCCGAATCCGATGGATTCCGGTTGGCCGACGGCAGCAAGCAACCGGCGGATTTGATGGTATGGGCGGCGGGCGTCAAGGCTTCTGATTTTTTAAGCAAACTGGATGGCATAGATAGCAATCGTTCCAACCAGATCATCGTCAGGCCAACCCTGCAGGCGCAGGGTGACGACGCACTATTCGCCCTCGGCGACTGCTCGACGTTGACGCTCGCCGGCAATGAACGTCCTCTCGCACCCACGGCGCAAGTCGCTACGCAACAGGCACAACACCTTGCAAAGCACTTGCCGGACTGGCTCGGCGGTGGTTCATTGCCCGACTTTGCATTTCACGACCTCGGCGCGCTCGTGTCGCTGAGCGACTACAACGCTTTTGGGACACTCGGGCAGTTCGGATTTTTCCGCGGCGGGTTTATCAAGGGCCGATTCGCGCAGCTCAGTCACGCCATGCTCTATCGACAACATCAGCAGGCTTTGCACGGTTTCGGCAAGGCCATGATGCTGTGGACTGCCGAGCGGATTAACGGCTTCGTGCAGCCGAAGATACGGCTGAGCTGAACGCCACCTCACTTTTGACGGGAGTACTGCCATGGATCAATGCGTGACGGCCGACACTGCATGGCAGCGCACAGTGGGCCAACTCGATTGGGGATGCGCGCAACAATTGGCGGCTCGGGTCAGGCATATAGTCGATTCGCGTGGATCGAGCCGTCTGCCGGTCAAGAATGGCGACCTTGCGATCGCGCTGCTCGATCGACCCAGTCCACGAACGGCCACGGTATCGTGGAGCGACCCTCGATATTGCAAGTACGGCGAACAGCTTTGGCGCGTTGCTACAGCGAAACGATCGGGTATATGCGCTTTGAGCGGACAAGGCATCGCCGCAGGCGATGTAATCTACCGCCCCGCAAAGGTCGAGCCGCCTCCGGCAAACGCGGCTGCCATGATGCTCGCAACGTTAGTCGAACTCGCATTTACCGATCCAACTTGTTAGTTTTCGCGGTCGTTTTTCGCTGTTGATACTTCCCGGACGTCGCCGATGCGTGCGAATGTCGCTTAACAGGTATGCAAGGGACGATTGCGAATCTTGCGCGAACGACTCGAAGCGTTTAGTTTGTAGCTTGAGGGTGTCGAACGGAGCTTGGGTGGACGGCGCGCTACGTGTCCAGCCAGCCTGTAAGAACGTCAGGTCAAATCTGCCCCCTGCGAAAGCGAACGTCACGATCTCCGAAGCGTGCCGTTATAGAAGCGCGGGCAAATGGTCACGAAGGCGAAACCGGCAATGGATCGTGCAAAAAAGTTGCCGACCCGATGTCCGTCAAGGGTCCGGCACACCGAGTGTTGAACCCCAGCATGGGCCGCGTCGGTTGCTTGATCCGCGTCAAGGGGGAATGGCGGCATCTCTACCAGCCAACAGAACCGTCATAAGCGCCCCAGTTGACGAGTGATCGAGTGGCCTTCGTCATTGCGCAAGAGGGCTCAGTGCGTCAGGACGCTCGGATGCGCGGCCAGGCGCTCGACCTCGAGTAGCGCCTGACCCAACACATCGATAGCTCCATTCGTGGTGGAGGCCGTAGCAGCGCTGCGCAACGCCTGCTGAACGATGTCGTGAATGACGTCTGTGTTCGATGATCCGGCGTGGAACGTAAGTTGATGTGCCATAAGTATTCCTTCGTAAATGGCGAAGTGTGTGTCAGATAGATGCAGTATAAGCAAACCGCGCCCCTCATTTGACGCTCGCAACTATGAGTTGCGAGATCTCCGACAAACGGGTCTGTGTGAACCGCGATTCGCTGGCATCAGAACAACAAGCGGAAGGTATTGCGATATTCACGTAGCGTCTGGCAACGAACTTCGATTGAAGCGTTACGCTCGACGGCTGATTCCACTAGCGTAACGCCCCGGCTGGATACCGTCGAAGCAAATGTGCCGCGTCGTCATTCAGATGGTCCGCACGGCCCCTGCCTCCGGACACACTAAAGAACTGCGCACCGCTCCAGGGCAATCGGCTACAACCTCACAGCGACGGCAACTATCCGTTCCCCCGGAGATGCTTGTAAGCGGACGGTAAGTGACTAAACTGGCATCAACGAACTGGCAAACAGCACTCATGCCTCGCCAGACCGTTGTTCCCCAAACACCGCGTCTCTGCATCCGACGCTCGATATGGAGTCTGATCATGCCAAAGTCGAAGAGCTTCATCCCCGTCCCTGTTGTCGCGTCGATCCTGTCGTTCTCGACCGTCGCATTCGCTAACAACAATGGTCCGCAAGCGTATGAGCAAGCGGCTGCGCAACCGGTTCAGCGTCAAACGGTCGACTACCATGACCGCACGAGCGCCACTACACAACATGCAATGGACTTTCAGGCGGTGTTAGCCCGCGTGGAAGTCCAACGACAGGCGTTCAACAACTACGGCGGAGCGAATAGTTCGTCCGCTCCCCTCCGGTCAGACAACGTCGCGTCGGGTAGCCCCATCGACTTCAGTACCGCAACAGCATCCTGGCGTTACAAGGCGACCCTGGCCGTGCGTTGATACGGCCTGCGGCTGCTAATCGCATCAAAATCAACACAACCAACTGTAGAGAATTGAAATTAAAAGGACGTTTTTCGTACTATTCGCGTTCCTTACTATCACATCCGTTCTTGCGCAAAGCAATCTGCCTCAGCGATTGCCCTCGCAGCAGCCAGCGTCCGCAGGACAACCCTCCACGAAGCAGTTTTCACCGGGTGGGCCGCAGCTTCCGCAACCTCCGACACAAGCCTCGGCGCAAGTCCCGACCCAGCTTCCGAAATAACCCCCCTGTGGCTGCACAGCCCGCGCAGCCATACGTGGGAGCCCGGCCATCGTCGCGGTTATCCGGATTCTGTTCATCGCCGTAGGCGCATGCGATGCACGACGGCGTTTGCGGCGATTCGTTCATGACGTCGGCAAATCGCTGGCCGCGAGATCCTGGCTGGTTGGGCAATAGACTGCTCTCAACCTTCCTCAGCAATTCCTCAGCAATTCGATGAGGCGCTGCGTCTTCGCCGGGTGCCTGCGGGTTTCGGCGATCGCATGGACCGCGATCGGCGTACCCCGCCATCCGGGCATGATCCCGGACTAGCCGTCCACGGCCCATTCATCGTGACGATTGGCTCCGCAACGGGCTGATTACCCATGTCACGCGTTGCAAACGGCGGATTTTGCCGACGCTGGGCAGGGTGAACCGTCCACCTGGCGACACGATGGCGGTTCGCCTGCCGTCTCCGACGGTCTGCGACCGTCCAGACGCCTGGCCTATGCGGCGTCAGTCCTGTCCGTCGGCCCATATGCGGCGAGGAACACGTCGGCCGCTCTTTGAACGACTTTGGCGATGTTGCGGGAACTGGTATCCGCCGGTACACCCAGCAGGCAGAGCTCCAGCAACTCCGCTTCATACAGCCCGCGCAGATGCGCTGTCGCAATGGCTGCGTTACAGCTGCGCAGCTTCCCGGCGTCAATCGATTGCTGCAGGAAGTCAGTCACCACTTGCCACCCGGGCTTCGGCCCGCGCTCATAGAACAGGACGCCGACGTTCGACCGGCCACCTTCAAAATGCGCGAGACGGCGCACCGCGAGCAGTTGCGGTGTCAGCACCGCAACCAGACAGTGCTTGCCGAAGCTCACCAGTGCGTTACGAACCGGCACGGTGGTATTCAGTTGCTCGAGTGCAGCTTCTACTCCCTGTTGCGCGGCGGAGCCCATGAACTCGGCGAACATCTCGTCCTTCGACCTGAAGTAGTTGTAGAGCGTGGCCTTTGACACGCCTGCCCGCGCCGCAATCTCGGACATCGACGCAAGCTCGAACCCCAATTCACTGAACACCTCAAACGCGGCGTCAACGATCACCTGCCGCTTTGCTTCTGTTTTCACCCTCATCTTTGATGCGCTCCTCCGGTCTGCACGACCGATCAATGACATGGCCGGCGGCACGCCCGTGGCCGGCCTTCGACCTTCAACGTTGCAATTTTACCATACCTGAACCGTACAGTTTATTTGTTGTTGACATCTCCGATTTCGATAACTAGACTGTGCAGTATTGTAAAAGGGAGCAGGGATCATGCAAGAGAGCACCGAGGTTGGGATGCAGCACAAACCAGTGAGGCTGGCCGTCGCGTTCGCCTTCGCCATGGTGGCGAGCGCCTGCGCGCAACTGCCTGACATGCCGCAAAAGCCGGTAACGAAGGACATCAGCAGGTATGAGACGGCACAGAGTCTTGGCGCGGGCGGCGGCAAGCAGGCCGCCACCGCATCTGCCTGGCCCACCGATCAGTGGTGGCTCGGCTATAACGATCCACAATTGAACGGGCTGATCGCGGAAGCGCTCAAGGATGAGCCGACGCTGGCGGCCGCCCAGGCGCGGCTGCATAACGCGGAGGCGTCGGCGCAGGTGGCAGGCGCGGCGCTGCTGCCCGAAGTCAGCGCGCAGGGCTCGGTCGAAAAGCAGAAGCAGAGCTACAACAACGGCACTCCCTCCGCTTTCGTTCCTCACGGATGGCGCCCCTACGGCACCGCCGAGCTCAACTTCAGCTACGAAATCGACTTCTGGGGCAAGAATCGCGCGGCGCTGGCCGCCGCTACGTCGGAGCTCGACGCGGCGCGCGCCGATGCGGCACAGGCCCGCATGGTTCTCTCTGCGTCGATCGCCGCAGCGTATGCCGACCTCGCGCGTCTGTTCGCCGAGCGCGACAGTGCACAGGCGGCACTGCAGGTCCGCACGCAATCCGCGCAGCTGTTCAGGGAGCGTTTCGCGAACGGCCTCGAAACGCAGGCCGGCGTGAAGCAGGCCGAGTCAAAGCAGCAAAGCGCGCAGGCCGACCTGCTCGCGCTGGATGAATCGATTGCACTCGAGCGCAACCAGATCGCCGCATTGATGGGTGCCGGTCCCGACCGCGGCTTGCGTATCGAGCGTCCGGCCGTCGATCTGACCCAGCCTGCCGGCATGCCCGCCAACCTTGGACTCGGCCTGCTTGGCCGTCGCCCGGACGTGGTCATTGCACGCCTGCGCGTAGAGGCGGCGGCGAAGCGGATCGACGTCGCGCGCGCCGGGTTTTACCCGGACATCACGCTCGGCGCGTCGATCGGCTTCCAGTCGCTTGGCCTGAACATGCTGACGAACGCGGCTTCGCTGGCCGGCAACTTCGGGCCGGCGGTCACGCTGCCTATCTTCAACGGCGGACGTTTGCGCGGCGAACTGCGCGGCAAGCGGGCGACCTACGACGAGGCGGTCGCGAACTACGACGAAACGCTGACGAAGGCGCTGCACGACGTGGCCGACGTTGCCGCAAGCAAACGCGCGCTGGCGGATCGGCTGCAAGCGACGCAGGCCGCCTACGACGACGCCGCCCAGGCGCACCAGGTCGCACTCGATCGCTATCGCGCCGGCCTTGCCGGTTATCTCGAAGTGCTGAACGCCGCCGACACGATGACTTCCGCGCAGCGCCAGCTCGCCGATATCCAGTCGCGCACCTTCTCGCTCGATGTCGCGCTCGTGCGCGCACTCGGCGGCGGCTATCAGGCCAGCACGCCGGCCGCGACCGACGCAACCCATCTTAACAAGCAAAGCTGATTTCAAGGATCCCGATCATGTCTGAAACCCAATTCGTCAAAACCAGCGAGTCGCTGATGCCGGACTCGCCCGCTTCCGCTGCTTCCGCTGCTTCCGCTGCTCCCGCTGCTCCCGCCGATACCGGCGCTGCGGCCGGCGCTCCCCCTTCGAACCGCAAGAAGCTGTTCGCGCTGCTCGGCGGCGCCATTCTCGTCGCCGGTCTCGGGTACGCGAGCTACTGGCACTTCGTCGCGTCGCATTACGTGTCGACCGACAACGCCTACACTGCAGCCGAAGTCGCATCGATCACGCCGGCGGTCAGCGGCATCGTCAAAAGCGTGCCGGTCGTGAATACGGAGCAGGTCCACAAGGGCGACGTACTGGCCGTAGTCGACGACACCGACGCAAAGATCGCGCTGGCGCAGGCCGAAGCCGATCTGGGCCGCGCCGAACGCAAGGTGCGCGGCTATGTCGCGACGGATACGCAGCTGAGCGCGCAAGTCAATGCGCGCGCAGCGGACGAATCCCGCATGGCCGCGCAGATCGCGTCGGCCCAGGCCGACTTTGACCGCGCGGCGATCGACCTGCAGCGTCGCGAAGTGCTCACCCGCACCGGCAGCGTATCGGGCGAAGAGCTGAGCAACGCGCGCGCGGCGTTTGCCACCGCCAGGGCGGCGCTCGACGCAGCCCGCGCTGCGGCCTTGCAGGCGAAGGCAAGCCGCGATGCCGCCGTCGGCTCGCTCGAGGCGAACAGGGTGCTGATTGCGGACACGACGGTCGATACCAATCCGGAAGTCCTGCTCGCACGCGCGAAGCGCGACCAGGCACGCGTCGATCTCGAGCGCACCGTGCTGCGCGCGCCGGTCGACGGTGTCGTCGCGAGCCGCCAGGTTCAGATAGGTCAGCGCGTTCAGACCGGCACCACACTGATGAAAGTCGTGCCGGTCGAATCCGTCTACGTCGATGCGAATTACAAGGAAACCCAACTCGGCAAGGTGCGCATCGGTCAGCCGGTCGAACTGGAGTCGGATCTGTACGGCAGCAAGGTCGTCTATCACGGCAAGGTCGTTGGTTTCTCGGGCGGTTCAGGTTCCGCGTTCGCGATGATCCCCGCGCAGAACGCGACCGGCAACTGGATCAAGGTCGTGCAGCGCCTGCCGGTGCGCGTCAGGATCGATCCGGCCGAGCTTCGCGCCCATCCTCTCGGCATCAACCTGTCGATGGAAGCGACGGTCGACACGCGCGGCGGCAACGACGCGCCCGCACACTAAGGATGCGCCGCCATGTCTTCCAGTCAGGTCAATGACATCGCATTGCCGCCGCTGTCCGGCCCCATGCTGATTCTCGCGGCGGTGATGATCGCCGCCGCCAACTTTGTCGCGGTGCTCGACAGCACCATCGCGAACGTGTCGCTGTCGACCATTTCGGGTGCACTCGGCTCCTCGACCAGCCAGGGCACGTACGTCATCACGTCCTATGCGGTGGCCGAAGCGATCACCGTGCCGCTGACCGGCTGGCTTGCGAGCCGCTTCGGGACGGTGCGCGTGTTCATCACGGCGCTGATCATGTTCGGACTGTGTTCGGCATTGTGCGGGATGGCGACTTCCCTCGGCACGCTGATCCTGTACCGTGTGTTTCAGGGGCTCGCGGGCGGCCCGCTCATGCCGCTCTCGCAAACCCTGCTGCTGCGCATCTTTCCGAAGGAGAAGGCCGCCGCGGCGCTTGGCCTGTGGAGCATGACGACCCTGATTGCGCCGGTGATGGGCCCCGTGCTGGGCGGCGTCATCTGCGACGACTACCACTGGTCCTACATCTTCTTCATCAACGTGCCTGTGTCGCTGATCTGCGGATACGCCGGATGGATGATGCTCAAGCGCTTCGAATCGGAGAAGATCCGGATGCGGATCGACACGGTCGGGCTCGTGCTGCTGATCATCTGGGTCTCTGCGCTGCAGATCATGGTCGATGATGGCAAGGACAAGGACTGGTTCAGCTCGATGGAAATTCGCGTCCTCGCGATCGTTGCGGTGATTGGCTTCCTCGCCTTCCTCATCTGGGAGCTGACCGAGCGAAATCCCATCGTCGATCTGCGCGTGTTCCGTCATCGCGGCTTTGCCGCGAGTGTGGTCACCATGTCGCTGGCGTTCGGCGCGTACTTCGGCGCGACGGTGCTCACGCCCCTGTGGCTGCAGAACAATATGGGGTACACGGCCACGTGGGCCGGGTATGCCCAGGCGACGACGGGCATCTTCGCGGTGGTCGCCGCGCCGTTTGCAGCCAGGCTGTCGACGAAGTTCGATGGTCGCTGGCTGGTGTTTGCCGGCGTGATGTTGCTCGGCTCGGTGACGCTGTTCCGCACCCATGCGAATTCGGACATGGACTTCTGGCAGGTGGCACTGCCGCTGCTGCTGCAAGGCATCGGCCTGCCGTTCTTCTTCGTGCCGACGACGAGCATCGGCCTGAGCAGTGTCGACGAGCCCGAAACGGCGTCGGCGGCGGGACTGATGAGCTTCTGCCGGACCTTCAGCGGGGCGATTGCCACGTCGGTCGTCAACACGTTGTGGGAGGACAAGACCAAGTTCAACCGCGCGGAGCTGTCGGGCCTGGTCGATCAGGCCGGCCACTTCATGTCCTCGCTGACCGGTTCCGGCTGGAGTGCGGATCAGGCGCAGGCGCAGATCAGCAGCATGGTCGAGTCGCAGGCGGTGATGCTCGCCACCAACCAGCTTTTCTTTAACATCGCATGCTGCTTCGTCGTCGGCGCGCTGGCGATCTGGCTTGCGCCCAGACCGACGCGTGTCGCCGATACGTCACAGGCGCATTGAAGGCCAACGCGGGGCGCGCGCGCCCCGCTTTCGCCGATGCTGAATGACGACTACGGATGACCTCCTCGATACCCCGCCGCTTTTTTGCCTGTCACGTGCGGGTCACCTGAATACCACTCCCGACCATGATCCTGACTTCCTATCAGCGCCAGACCCTCGTCTGGTGCGCCATCGCGGCTGGCCTCGGTATCCTTCTATGGATCTTGCGCCCGGTTCTCACGCCATTCCTGCTCGGCGCGCTCATCGCGTACATGCTGCAGCCGGGCGTCGAGTGGCTGGTGCGCCAGCGTGTGCCGCGTACGCTGGCCGTGCTCCTGATGATGCTCCTGTTTGCATCGCTCCTCACGCTGCTGCCCCTGCTTGCGTTCGCCGTGATGCACAAGGAAGGACCGGCACTCGCGAAGAACCTTCCCGTTTTCATCACCGGCCTGAACGCGTGGCTGCAACCCAGGCTGGCACTGCTGGGTGTCCGCTACTCACTCGATCTGGCCGAGGTCCGCCACCTGCTGACCGGCGACACGATCGACGATGGCCAGACCGTCATACTCGCCGCCTGGCAGTATATGCGTACCGGCAGCAACGTCGTGCTTCCGGTTGTCAGCAACGTCATACTGGTGCCGCTTGTCCTTTTCTATCAGCTTTACGATAGGCACCAGCTATTCGCGCGGCTAGAAAGCTTTGTGCCGCGGCGCTGGGTCGGCAAGGTCCGGACACTCGTGGCCGAGATGGACCACATGCTGTCGCAATACCTGCGCGGCCAGTTGCTGGTGATGGGCGTGCTCGCCGTGTTCTACCCGATAGCGTTGACTCTGGCCGGCCTCGACATCGCGCTGCCCATCGGACTGTTCACCGGCTTCGCGGTGTTCATCCCCTACGTGGGTTTCGCCCTGGGACTCACCCTTGCCCTTCTTGCCGCGCTTCTGCAGTTCGGCGGCTGGTACGGCATCGGCGTAGTCGCCGCCGTGTACGGAACTGGGCAGGTTCTCGAAAGCTGTTTTCTTGTTCCCAAGCTCGTGGGTGACCGCATCGGTCTGCACCCGCTCGCGGTGATCTTCGCTCTGCTTGCGTTCGGCGAGCTTTTTGGCTTTTTTGGCGTGCTGCTCGCACTGCCGGTCAGTGCGATCCTTGCAGCGTTGCTGGGCGACCTGCGACGCCGCTATGTGGCCAGTGCGCTCTATAAGGATTGACCGCCGGTTTGCCCCCGGATGTCGATCTGCCGCCCGGACAATGCGGGCGGCAGCCGGATAATCAGTGCGTGGTTGGTGCGGCGTGCGTCGGCCCGTATGCGGCCATGAACACGTCGACCGCTCGCTGGACGACCTTCGCGATGTTGCGGGGGCTGGTATCGGCCGGCACGCCAAACAGGCAGAGCTCCATCAACTCCGCTTCATACAGCGTGCGCAGATGCGCTGTCGCGATGGCTGCGTTACAGCTGCGCAGCTGCCCGGCGTCAATCAATTGCCGCAGGAAGACCGCCACCGTTTGCCAGCCGAGCTTCGGCCCGCGCTCATAAAACAGGGCGCCGACATTCGACCGGCCGCCTTCACGATGCGCGAGACGGCGCACCGCGAGCAGTTGCGGTTTTAGGACCGCAACCAGATAGTGCGTGCCGAAGCTCGCCAGTGCGTCGCGAACCGGCACCGACGTCTGGAGCAGCTCAAACGCCGCCCTGATTTCCTGTTGCGCGGCGACGCTCATGAACTCAGCGAACATCTCTTCCTTCGACTGGAAATAGCTGTACAGCGTGGCTTTTGATCCACCTGCCCGTGCCGCAATTTCGGACATCGACGCCTGCTCGAATCCCACCTCACTGAACACCTCAAACGCGGCGTCAACAATCGCCTGCCGCTTTTGTTCCGTTTTCCCCCTCATCTCGGGCTCTCCTTTTGTTTATGAGATCGGTCGACGACGTCGCCGGCGGCAACGCACCTGACCGATCTTCCATCTTCACTGCCCGTCACTTTAACATACTGAACTGACCGGTTTATTTACGTTGACAGCAACAGTATGTTTCCCTATACTGAACCGTATGGTTTCAATTTAGATCTACTTTGGATTGCGAACACTTATGGACCATCTCGAAACGCTGCGGACCTTTTGTACCGTCGTCGAAATGCAGAGCTTCACGCACGCCGCGCATGCGTTGGGCATCTCAAAGACAGTCGTCTCGCGCGCGATAACGGGGCTCGAAACCAGGCTCGGTGTGCGTCTTTTTCAGCGCACGACCCGACACCTCGCACTTACTGAATCCGGGGAGGAGTTTTACGGCGGCTGCTCGCGCGTGGTTGCTGAACTGGACGTGCTCGAGGCCGGTACCGGGGAGCGCGCACGGGAGCCTGCGGGGGTACTGCGGCTCGTCGCCCACACCACCGCGGCGCTGATAGAGCTGCCCCCGCTGATCGCCGGGTTCCGTGCCCGGTACCCGGCCGTGCAGCTCGAGTTGACGCTGGCGGAACGGCCAGTCGATCTGATCAAGGAAGCCTTCGATCTCGGCATCGTGCTGCCGTTCATGCTGACGAGCGAGCTCACGATCACCCGTGCGTTGTGCCGCCTGCCCCTCGCCGTGGTGGGCTCGCCCAGCTACCTGCAGGGGCGCCAGCTACCGCAAAGGCCCAACGATCTCGCCGCATTCCGCTTCGTCACAATGCTGGCATCGATCAGCGAACCACAGTTGCGGTTCCGGCGCGGGGGCGAACAGATTGCCGTGCCACTGGAACACGACGTGTCGACCAACAACGCCGCGTTGAACAAGAAACTGGTGATGAGCGGTGCGGGTCTCGGCGCGTTGCCGCTGACGATGGTCGGCAAGGAGCTGGACGATGGCCGGCTGGTCCAGCTGCTGCCCGACTTCGAGCTCATGAGCGGGGACGCCGAACTCAGGCTCGCCTATCGGGACCGGAGCCTGATGACGGCGAAGGTCCGGGCGTTCATCGACTATGTGACGTCGTACTTCGACGCGCGCGCTGCTCAGAGGGACCACGCGCAGCAGCGGCCGAAGACGGTGGCCACCGGTAGTGACAGGCCGTCCTGATCGCCAGATGCTCATGCAAACCTTCCCTACTCTCGTCGTCTGCGAGCATTGTGACGGCGTGTACCATCGCCGCGCGCTGGCCACGCGCGAGGTGGCGCGCTGCCGGCAATGTTCGGCGGTCCTGTATCGCGCGAGCCAGCTCGATATCGATCGGTGGCTCGCGCTAACCGTCGCCGCAGCCATCGTTTTCGTGATCGCCAACGTCTGCCCGGTGATCCGGATTTCCCTGCAGGGCCTGCACAGCGAGACGACGCTCTGGCAGTCCGCGGCAGCGCTGGCGCACGGCGCGGTTGCACCGATTGCGCTCGCCACTGCGATGATGATCGTCGTGGTGCCGCTTCTCCAGATCGCGCTGCTCGGCTGGGTGCTGGCATTTACCCGCGCCGCACGCCGGGCACCGGGTTTCGCGTGGAGCATGGCGCTGCTTGCGATGCTGCGCCCGTGGAGCATCGTCGAGGTCGGCGTACTTGGCATGCTCGTGGCGATCATCAAACTTTCCAGCTTCGTGCAGGTGGCAGCTGGTCCCGGCATTTGGGCCACGGCAACGCTGATGGTACTAATCACCATCATCGCCAGTCGCGATGTCCACTTGCTGTGGGAATGGACCGACGCGGAGACAGCATGAAGCCACCTCCTCGCGCGGGACAGCTAGGCCTGATTGCCTGCCATGGATGCGGACTGGTTTGCGCACATATGCCGCGCGTGAACGGACACGCCCAATGCCCGCGCTGCAAACGAGCCCTGCATCGGCGACGCCCTGACAGCATCGCACGGTCGTGGGCGTTCCTGATCGCTTCCCTGATTTTCTACATCCCCGCCAATGTGCTGCCGGTCATGCACACGAGCCTTCTGGGACACGGCAGCGACAGCACGATTCTCTACGGCGTCGTGGAGTTCTGGAAAGCAGGGTCCTGGGGCATTGCGTCGGTGATCTTTATTGCAAGCGTAGTCGTGCCGTGCGCCAAGTTCCTGATCCTCAGCATGCTGCTCGCGACCACCCAGCGGCGCAGTCGCTCGGCAATGAGCGAGCGTGCCCGTTTGTACCGGCTCGTCGAAGCGGTTGGCTACTGGTCGATGCTCGACGTGATGGTGGTGGCAATCGTCTGTGCGCTGGTCAGCTTCCAGGCGCTGTCCGACAGCGAGCCGCGCATCGGCATTCTCTTTTTCGGCCTTGTGGTGATTCTCACCATGCTCTGCGCCATGAACTTCGATCCCCGACTCATCTGGGACGCTGAGGAAACATGAATCCTGTATCAAACAAGCCGCTACCCGAACCCCATGACCCTGTCGTCACCTACCGCCGCTGGCGGGTATCGCCCGTCTGGCTCGTACCTCTCGTGGCCGCGCTGATCGGGCTGTCGATGGTGATCCACGCGTGGCTCTCGGCGGGCCCGGAAATCGCCATCTCGTTCAGGACCGCTGCGGGGCTGGAGGCCGGCAAGACCCCTGTCAAATACAAGGACGTGACGGTCGGAACCGTATCTGCGGTCGGGCTCAGCGACGATGGCTCACACGTGGTCGCCTCTGTTTCGCTTGCCAGGAGCGCGCGGAGCCTGGCGCGCGCGGACAGCCGCTTCTGGGTCGTCCGGCCTCGTTTGGGCATGACCGGTGTCTCGGGTATGGACACGCTGCTGTCCGGCGCCTATATCGGCGTGGACACCGGCACTTCGGAGGCCGCGCGCACAGCGTTCACGGGGCTGGAGACGCCTCCCGCCGTCATCAGTGGGACGCCGGGAACGAGTTTCACGATTCATGCGGACGACCTCGGTTCGCTCGACATCGGCTCGCCCGTTTACTACCGGCGCATTCAGGTCGGCCGCGTCGCGTCGTATCGGCTCGACGCCGATGGCCACGGCGTCAGCGAACAGATCTTCATCGATTCACCGTATGACCGGTTTGTCACGGCGGATACCCGCTTCTGGAATGCGAGCGGGGTCGACCTCTCGCTGGGCGCCGACGGTTTCAAGCTCAAGACGCAATCCGTGGCCGCGATCGTTGGCGGCGGAATTGCGTTCGCCACGCCCGTCGGTAGCACGACCACCAGCCCAGGCGGCAGCCGGTTCAATCTGGCGAAAGATGAAGAGACGGCGATGGCGCCGCCAGACGGTCCGGCCCAGTACATCGAGCTGCGCTTCGCACAGTCGCTGCGCGGCCTGTCTATGGGTGCTCCCGTGGTGTTTTCGGGAATCAACTTCGGGCGGGTGGTTTCCATGAAACTCGATTACGACCCGGCCACGCAGCGTTTCCCGATGATCGTCGGCGTCGAGGTCTATCCGCAGCGGCTTGGACCGGTGCTCGACAAGCTGCCCAGAATAAATGGCGATATCGGAAAGGTAGCGCAATTCCTGTCCACCATGGTCGCGCACGGTCTGCGCGGACAGGCGCGCTCCGGCAATCTGCTGACCGGACAGCTCTATATTTCGCTCGACTTCGTACCGAACGCCCCTAAGGTCTCATACGACGCGGAGGCGCGACCGCTTACGCTGCCCACCGCGAGCGGCGGCTTCGACCAGTTGCAGGAGCAGATGGCGAGCATCGTCGGCAAGATTGACAAATTGCCGCTCGACTCAATCGCACGCCATCTCGACACGGGTCTGGCGGACCTGGACAGCACCCTGAAGCAGATCAACGGCCAGGTGCTGCCGGCGACCACGCAAACCCTGCAGCAGGCTCGCCAGACCTTCGGCGCCGCGCAGGGCATGCTGGCCGAAGACGGGCCGCTCCAGGAAAACCTGGGCCAGACGCTGCAGGAAGTGCAGCGCACTGCCCGCTCGCTGCGCACGCTCACTGATCTGCTCGGCCGCCATCCGGAAGCGCTGCTGCGCGGCCATGCAGCGGATCAGTCAGCCGTGGCCCCGGTCACCGCGGCCAGCCCCTCTGCTTCACAGGAGTCCAAACAATGAGTTTTTCAGCCCGCGCCAGCCTGCGCGCAGTCACGTTCACCGTCGCGCTGGCCCTGAGCGCCTGCGCATCCGCGCCGGTGCACTACTACACGCTGGTTTCCCCGGTAGCACAGCCCGCTTCGGCCCAGCCAGCCGCGCCGTTCGCGATCGACGTGCTGCCAGTGGGCGTTCCCGCCGAGCTCGACCAGCAGGCGATGGTCGTACGGCAGGGCGACAGCGGCGTTGCGGTGCTCGACGACGAGCGCTGGGTCGCCCCGCTGGGCGATCAACTGCGCGCCGCGCTATCCACCGAACTGGTGCGCCGCCTGGGCACCCAGGATGTGGCCGGTCTCGCCCGGCCGATCAATCAACCGGTGCTGGGCATCAGGCTGCAGATCCGGCGCCTCGACGCGTGGCCGGGGCACGCGGTGCAGCTCGAGGCTGACTGGAGCCTCGGTTTCGCGCAGGACCCCAACGGTGTCCGCCTGAGCTGCCATACGCAGCTGCAGCAGGCGGCGCCGGGTGGTTACGCGGACCTGGTGCGCGCGCAGCAACTCGCCATTGCGAGCCTGGCCGGCCGCATCACGGAGGATGCGCGAGGCTGGGCGCAGTCGCGACAGCGTGGCTGCACGCCACAGGCCTGAGCCATCACACCCCATACGCAATTACGTGCCCTTGCCGGGTCCACCATCATGCGCAAAGTACCGGACTTCGTCTTTCGTCTCGCCCTGCTGGCATTATTCAGCCTGATTCCCCCGACAGTCTGGGCAGCCACTCCCTCGGAATCCATCGCAATTGCGCCTCTGGCATCGCCTGGCGATGACACTCAGACCCTGGCAATTCTGGGGGAGCTGCAGACTCAACAGGACCGGATCAAGCAGCGGGCATCGACGGCGACAGGCGACGCGCAGTTCGTCGAGCTGCAGACAGCAATCCAGCAGCTTTCAGCCCGGGTGGACAACCTCCTGGCCACGTCATTGGTGCCCGGGCGCGCGAAGTTACAGGCCCAGCTTGACGTGCTCGGTCCTGCGCCGGCTGCGGGCACCAGTGTCGAAACACCGGCGGTCGCCGAGCAGCGCGTCGCTCTTGCGGCACAGCGGGCGCGGCTCGACGCCGAATTCAGGCAGGCGGAAAACATCAGGGAGAACCTGCCGAAGCTGACTACCCAGATTGGCCGGCTGCAGCATGACCATCTGAAGAACCAGCTCGCCTTTCGCTCAGGAAGCATTCTGGGCGCTCGGTTCTGGGCACCGCTGTTACAGACCGAACCGACAGACCTTGAACGGCTCAAGGTATTCAATTTACTGATTACCGGTCAACTGCAGTCGGCGTGGCAACCGGGCGAGCGATTCACGATCGTACTCATGCTGCTGCTCGCGCTCGCAACATGGATAGCAGGCGCCCCTCTGCTCGAACGGGCACTGGCATGGTTCTGCCTGCACCGCCTTCCCGAGGGCCGTTTGCGACGCAGCGCGATCGCGCTGTCGACCACGCTCACCAGCGTGGCGTCCGCTGCATGCGCAGTCCGGCTCATCTATCTTGCCCTGACTCGTCAGCAGCCACTAAACGCCAACTTGCAGGATTTCGCCAGCGAACTGATTACGCTTGCCCTGACCTGCGCAATGATTGCGGGACTGGGCCGGGCGCTGCTGTGCAGTGACCGACCCTCGTGGCGCCTGATAGTCATGGCCGATCCAGTGGCGCGCGCCCTCCAGCCATTCCCCAGGATACTTGCGGCCCTGCTCATGCTCTCCGGCACGGTGGAGCAGTTCAACAGAATAGTCGATACCAGTCTGCAGGTGACTCTGCTCGGACGCGGGGTGGTCTCGCTGGCGGTCGCACTGACCATCGGCGCCGCCCTGCTGCGGGCAAACCGCGTGCGTAATGCACTGGCCGTCGCAGGAGAACCGCCGGAGGCCCGTTCGACCGTCGCCGGGTTGGTCCACGCCGGTGTCACGATCGCCGTCGTCGGCGCGCTGTTTTCGCTGCTCACCGGCTACATTTCGGTTGCACGATTCCTGACCTATGAGCTCGTCTGGTTCCAGCTGGTCCTGTGCAGCTTCTACCTGCTGGGCACGCTCACCCAGGACATCTGCGAAAACCTCTTCTCGCCGCGCCACGCCAGCGGGCAAACGATCAAGCAGCTATTCGGACTCGACGACGTCCACCTGGAACAGGCGTCGACGGTCATGTCCGCGCTTGGGCGCAGCCTGCTGCTGGCGGTCGCGGTCGTCGCGCTGCTGACCGGCGGCTTCGGCACCACGCCTGCGGACCTGGCTAGCAGCATCCTCGAGATCGTCGGCGGCAACCGGCTGCGCGGGCTGCACATCGTCCCGGATCACATCCTCAACGCGGTTCTCACGCTGGGTGTCGGCCTGTACCTGCTTCGGTCCGTGCGCAAATGGCTGGACCAGGAGTTGCTGCCGAAAACCGGTATGAGCGTTGGCATGCGAGCCACGCTCCTCGCGCTATTCGTCAACACGGGCTGCGTGCTTATCGCGCTGCTGACGCTGTCGATACTGGGTGCGCGGTGGACCAGCGTCGCATGGATCGTCAGCGCGCTGTCGGTTGGCATCGGCTTCGGGCTTCAGGAAATCGTCAAGAATTTCGTCTCCGGGCTGATCCTGCTGACCGAGCGCCCGGTCAAGGTCGGGGATATCGTCAGTATTGCGGGCGTCGAGGGCGACATCCGCCGCATTAACGTTCGCGCTACCGAAATCCAGCTCGCCGACCGGTCCACGGTCATCGTTCCCAATTCCCACCTGATCTCGCAGAACGTGCGCAACGTGACGATGGGAAACCGGACCCAGGGTGTCGCGACTGTCACTCTCACCTTGCCGCTCAATATCGATCCCGAACAGGTGCGCGATCTGCTGCTCGCGGCGTACGAAGCGCACCCGTCGATACTGGATCATCCCGCACCGTCGGTCGTCTTCAGTCAGCTCTCCGCCGACGGCATCACATTGATTGTCACCGGGTATGTTCGCAGCCCAAGAATAGCAGGCGATACGAAGAGCGACCTGCTGTTCGACATTCTCAAGCGGTTGCGAGCAGCGGCCATTACATTGGCGACGCCGCAGACTGTGATTATTCGAGATCTGCCGGAAGGTGGCGCCGGTACCTGTGCCAGGTCCTGTTGCAGTAAGGCGGTCCGCTATGATGTGCTGAACGACAAGAAGGACTGAAAGCTCGATGAGGACCATAAAAGGGTTGTGTCGCGATAAGGGCGTCAGGATAAGCAAGTCCCAAATGGTCAGGACTACTTACATTACGAGCGGATGGAATTGCTCGGCAGCGGTCCGCTCTGCGCCAGCATCTTTCATTGGCCCTTCCCGATCATATGCGTCAGTCGTTCGTCGCTCGACATGCGTTGGTGCCGATATGGTGCAGCTGAACCGCCACCGACGGACGACAAGAACCGTCGCGGCGCACCAAACGTTTGCGAATGTCATTCAAAGCTGGCATCGGACCGGCGCGATTTTTGCTCCTTCGTCTCGGAAACAGCCAATCAGGATTCGACATGTCAAACCCGCAAGCCATCGTCGATCTGACGCACGAGGTGAAACGCCTCGCCACCAGCAAAATTTCGGACATCAACGACATTAACCGGGAAACCACATTTCTCGCACTCAATGCGCTGATCGAAACCGCCCGCGCCGGGAACGCAGGCAGAGGTTTCGCCGTGGTCGCGAACCAGGTCAAGCACGTGTCGGCCAGAATCTCTGACATCACGGGCGTGCTGAACAAGGAGCTGGCCG
This sequence comes from Paraburkholderia sp. 32, assembly GCF_050435345.1. Taxonomy (NCBI): domain Bacteria; kingdom Pseudomonadati; phylum Pseudomonadota; class Betaproteobacteria; order Burkholderiales; family Burkholderiaceae; genus Paraburkholderia; species Paraburkholderia sp. 32. The sequence continues at coordinate 2,071,495 of NZ_JBNDKD010000001.1, read as the reverse complement.
GTTCGCTTTCAAGACTCACGGATCTAGGCGACAGCATGATCGAGCGCCTGCGCTCTCATGACGGCCAGCGCTGCGCCGATCTCGCGCTCAACATGATCGACATCGTCGATCGGAACCTTTACGAAAGATCATGCGATGTGCGCTGGTGGGCAACGGATTCCGCCGTGGTGGACTGTCTCTCGGATACGAATCCCGGCGCGGCGGATTACGCATCGGAGCGGCTCGCCGTCATCCTGAGCAGCTACACGGTCTATCGCGATCTATGGGTGATCGATGCATCCGGCACTGTCGTCGCCACCGGCCGGCAGAACGCCTATCCAGTGCGCGGCAGAAAGGTCGGCGACGCGAACTGGTGCAAGGCCGCGCTCAAGACTACTTCCGGTGCTGATTACGTCGCGTGCGACATCGAACCGGTTTCGTATCTGAACGGCGCGCACGTCGCAACGTATGCGACCGCGATCCGCAAAGGCGGTGCGGCAGACGGCCGCGTGCTGGGTGTGCTGGCAATTTTCTTCGACTGGTCGCCGCAGGCCGCAGCCGTGGTGAACGGCGTGCGGCTTACCGATGAAGAATGGAAACGGACACGTTGCCTGATCATCGACGCATCGTGCCGCGTGATCGCAAGTTCGGACGGGAAGGGCCTGCTGGAAGAACGCTTCCCGTTAAAAGCGGGCGGCAGGACCAGCGGCTTCTACCAGGCCCCGGACGGCTCGACAGTGGCCTTCGCGCTGACACCCGGCTACGAGACCTATCGCGGGCTGGGATGGTACGGTGTGATCGTACAGGCTCCCGCCACGATGTGACGACTGGGCGCGCCGCTGGTCACGCATCAGCGAGGATCCCTGGGGATATCACTTCCCGACCATACATCGATACTCGCGACCCATACCCGCAGGAAGGCGCGCCTGTCAGTAGGAGCGGCCGTTCGTACGTAGCGGGCATTGGCATGCTCACACCTGCCGCGGCAATCAAGATGAGAACAGCGCGTCAATCAGAATGAAAGTAGTGGCGTGGCGACAGCGGGAACGGGCGTAGCCCAGACCCGCTGCCGCCACGCCGCACCGGAGAAGTTCTCGCCAGTGGAGAGCTTTGTCGGTGGTCGCGGTGGATCGGGTATCAACGAGCCTTCCATGCCACGGAGGCCACGGTGCCGGGACGACACGCCAACGACCACCAGATGAGGCTTACCTAAAGCACAGACTCAAGGACGGGCCGGCCAGTGCGGCTGCGCGTGCCGGGTTCAGCATCGCCATGCGCGCCACGAACATCGCTGACTCGCCCCCCGGAGCCATACTCATAGGAGAAGCCACCGTATTGCTGCCGCACATACGGCTTCTTCATGCCTCATCGTGGCCTGCCGGATTGTCAGCGCCGCATTGATCTACCACATGTTGCCAGTCAATATCCGCGCATAAGATCCACAGTGTGCCCATAACGCGGATGGCGATTGAAAGAGTGACGCATAGATGCGCTCCGTTGATCGACAGATAGGGCCGGGTAATCTGCATCTTGCCGGGCTGGCCGATTGCATTGCGAAAGTAGGGCCGCCTCTCCCAGCAGGCGCCCAACGCGTCTTCCCTGGCGCGAACGCGATCCGATGGCGACCCGCACCGTCGCGCCACAATAATATCGCCGCCCATCTGCTCGCCCTGAGCGTTTAACAGGAAGCAGCGTTCAGCACCCTCCAGGCGCAGAAAGTCTGCGCACGTCTGGGCAATGTCGATGCCGGCTTCAAAGCGCTCAGCTGCTGCCTGCACAGCACCGGTGTAAGTCGACAGAAGGACGGACTCCTTCCGCGCGTTCTCCTCAACGCGGACACGAAACAGCTGCCATAGCGAATCCATGACAGTACGGTATGCGGCCTCGTCGGCGCGATCTGCAGTCGGGCGGGCGAAGTAAAATCCCTGAACGAAATCCGAATCGCACTCCGTCGCGAGCAACGCCTCGCGCTGGGTTTCCACCCCCTCGACTACGACCAAAGCACCAGTTCCATGCAACAGCGACACCAGTCGCGGAAGCTGACGCGCGAGACGCGGGCTCTGAGCAGCCTGCTCGATGACCGTGCGGTCCAGTTTGACGATATCGGGCCGGAGTTGCCAGACCCGGTCAATATTGGAATGACCGGCCCCGAAGTCATCCAGGGCTATCTGGAACCCCAGTTGCCGAAATGAGGCAACTCCGTCGATGAGTTGCTGAAGATTTCCGTTCGGCATCTCCAGCACTTCTAGGACAACTCGGTCAGGCGTCAGCTGCAAGCGCCTCATGCTGTCCGCTACCAGGCGGCGATAGGTCTCTGACACGATGAAGCCGTCTGGCCGGACATTGAGAAAAAGCCGGTCACGGGCATTCGCCATCTGCGCAAAGTTTGATGCATGTAGCAACTGGACACCGCGCTCAAGATTATCCCAACGCCCCTGTTCAGCGGTGCGCCCCAATACTGCAAGCGGATGAACGTCCTTTCCGGTAGGGTCGCGTACCCGGAGCAACGCCTCATATCCAATTGAGCGACGATGCGACAGGCTGAATATGGGCTGAAATGCGCTCGAAAGCGTCAGGTCACCGAGGCGTGCCGACGTATTCAGAAGAGGCGCGTTGCTTCCGCGAAACTGCAACAGCTCTGAGGGCTTCAATTGATAGTCCGGTGTTACAGTGCCGAAGGCTGGCAAGCGTCACGCGAACAAACCTACCTCGAACCATAGCCTCCTTCACAAAAAATTTCATCGTTCCGGGGTTGCGTACCATGAGACCATTCGCCGGGCGCAAAGCATCATTTTCATCACTCGCTTTCGAAGCTTGCGAAGGATAACTTCTCGTTAAAAAAACCGGCATCCGTTGCGGATGATCTATCGGTCGCATTAGTCATCTAGATGATGGAAAGCGAATTGAAAACGCGTCAAAAACAGCAGTCAATCGAGCGGTAGAAGCTGTCACGGGAACAGCCCATTACACGGCAAGCCTGACTGACGTTGCCCGGTCGCCGCGACAGTTCGAGCATACCGACCTTGGCACGGATGACTTCCTGTTCCTGAGCCATGGTGGATTCCTTGCAGTTCGTCGCGCGCGTTACTGCTTCGGGCTACGCCCTCCCCGCCAACGCGCATCGGCGCGAGAAGCCGACCGCCGTCAGATTTATTCTAGGCCATCGCATATCGGTTCGGCATGCCAATCTATGCTGCACGAAAGGGCTTGCTGTTTGCCGATACTGTTGCCGGCGCAACATGCCAGCGCGAATCTTTACTCGTTGGTTCAGTCGCCAAAAGCCAACGGTATCGATCCATATCGATATCTGACCTGGCTGCTCCGATGCCTGCCGCTCACGCAGACCGTCGACGACTACGCCGTGCGTCTTTCTTGGAATATGCCCGCCGAACTGCGGTAAGTCTATTGCCCCGCGCAACAACGATGAGCGGCGCCATTAAAGACTCCGCAGTTAGCCAATGCATTGGCTAACTTCGTCGCGCGACTGTGGCAGTCCCGGTAGGTATAACGATGCATGTCGCCGTCGATGCAGCGGGAGACGATTTCGACGTCGCCAAAGTTTCTTGGCCACTGTGTCGGCCGACTGCCAGTGCCAATCGGCTGAAAACTTGCGGCCCAGTATCACGGGTATTTCGCGGCCCTGCCTGGTACTTGCCGCACCGTCTCGTCCAATTCGGGCGGCGCAAGCCGCGTCGTTCCAAGCACTGCTCGATGACCAGGAAGTAACCTTGATTGTCAGTTCGCTTAAATGGTCAACCCCTCATAATCCCGCTATAAATGACGAGCGCATCGCAGGACGTTCGGTCGCAGGCGGAAACACGCACCACCCACCGTCATCGTGGAGGAAGAAGTAAATTGCCAACGTGCCCGTTGGCCCCAACGCCTCGACATATACATAGCGTCGCCGATTTCGACCCGTTCGACCGGACCGGGTCACCCGCACCGGCATTGTCGGAGTCAATCCAAGCCATTTTTCGATCACCAACCGCAAGGACCGGTTCATTCTACTCATCGACCTCTCCCTACCCCCGTTGCGCTAAGGACCACAAATCTTTATATATGCCTGCGCCGTCAACCATGCATCGCAGCCGTGACCTGATCAACGTATTGGCATCGTCCACGATTGTTCCAATAAGCTCCTTTACCGTTGGCACATCATGAATCAGGCCCGCGACCATGCCGCAACTCCAGGCACCGGAATCGAGCAGTCCATCGCGCATAACCTTTGGATAGACGCCCGCGACGTGTTCAATGATGTCTTCGATGAGAAGATCCTTTCCTTTCTCGCGCTCGATTTCTAGCAGCCGTTCCACGCCCGCGTTGTTCAGGACGCGCTCCGTATTTCTCAGGCCGCGCATGACCAGCCTCGTATCCCGTTCTGAGGCATCGACAATGGCTTTCTTGACGTTTTCATGGACCGGCGCTTCTCTCGTGGCAAGAAACCGTGTGCCCATGCTGATTCCCTCGGCGCCTAAGGCGAGTGCAGCAACAAGGCTGCGTCCGTCCGCCATACCTCCCGAGGCGATCATCGGAACAGAAAGTTCGTCCGCTGCACCTGGAAGCAGGATCATGTTCGGAATGTCGTCTTCGCCAGGATGTCCCCCGCATTCGAAACCATCAACGGTAACCGCATCACACCCTATCTGCTGCGCCTTAAGTGCATGCCGAATGGACGTGCACTTATGAAAGATTTTGATTCCCGCCTCTTTCAGACTGCTGATGTAGGGCTCCGGGTTTCGACCCGCCGTCTCAACGATACGCACACCCGCCTGCCTGATAGCGTCGATATATTCGAGGTACGGCGGAGCCGAGAACGTAGGCAGAAAAGTAAGGTTTACGCCGAACGGCTGGTCTGTCATCTCGCGGCATCGCGCGATTTCCTTTGCCAGAAGTTCGGGGGTCTTCTGCGTTAGCGCGGTTATTACACCTAGTCCGCCCGCGTTGGACACCGCAGATGCAAGTTCTGCCAATCCGACGTAATGCATCCCTCCCTGAATAATGGGGTATTTGATCTGGAAGAGTTCGGTTATCCGAGTTTTCATACTGGCTCCCTCATGCCTGCTACATCAGCGCCTACACTGTCACTCTCGTACTGCAGTGGTCATGATATGAGGCTTATTGCGTCGTCTCTATTCGGATTTCTGACGCGAGGTCGGGTCGTCGCTTAGCCCGCCAGGTCTTGGATCCGAAGACTCCCGCGTCAACGGATCGCAAATCATTCGGTTTCGCGGTCTGTACTATTCCCGAAATTTCAGACGGCGGCATGAAGAGTTCAGGTTTCCGGGGCAACCGCGTCGGTGCTCGACAGGTACGCGCGAGTCATCAGCTTCAGTTCGCGCCGCAACTCGTAGCCGAACAGGTCCTCCGCATACAGGATCGCGCGGTGAACCAACGCCTCTCCTGCCGACTCAACGACAAAGGCAGCCAGGCGGAGGTTTGCGCGGGGCAAAGGCTCTCCGCAACTGCGCAGACCCTGCTCGAGAAGATCGGTGATCGCGAGCGAAACGCGGCTGAGATGACGGGTCTTGCTCACCTTGCCCATCTGGTCCAGCAGGACCCTGTGCAGATCGAGGTCACCTGCGTATGCGTCTACGGTCGTATTGACCCAAGCATCCGCTAGTGCCGCAATCCCCTTTCCTTCCACCGCCCTGAACGCGAGTGCATAAGTGTCGAGCAAGTTGTCGCAGTGAAGCTTGATAAGCTTCGCCACGAGCGCTTCCTTGCTGGTGAAGTACTCATATAGCGACCCAACGCTGACGCCAGCTGCTTCTGCTATTCGCGTGGTACTTGTGCCTTCAAATCCGTCACTTATGAAGAGCCGTCGCGCAGCCTCAAGGATGGCATCAACTGTCATTACCGATCGTCCCTGGACGGGCCTGCGGCGGACGGCGATCCGCACACTAGGGTCAAATTTTCGTTTTCTGATGGGCACGCTGTTCCCTCGCAAGAACGCTTGTCTCTATCGGAGTCCAAAGCTGACTCGGCAGGGCCGGCCAGGTTAGAACCGTTTATAAAATCGGCATCGGCAGTACGCCGGAACCTTCCCGTCTGGCGACCGCTTCATTGCGCTCGATCGACCCGCCGGGTGGGAAGGCTACATGTGGGTCAGAAGCCAGTCGGCGCCGGGGCCAAGGTGCTCAGCCGCGAAGTTGCTGACGCCGTGGTTGCCGCCCCCGAACATCCACAGCTCTCCCTTGGGTATCGCGCTAGCGGTCCGCCGACCGTGCCCGTCAGCGTCCAGCAACGCGTCCTCTGTCCCGAAGATCACCAGGGCCGGCACCGCAACGTGATCGGCAACGCCTTCCAGCGTCATGCACCCCGCACGCTGGCGGGCCGTCTCGAGGCTGCCGCCGCCGAGGTTCCACGTGTACTTGGCGACGTAGAGGGGTGAGAACCCGGACCACGCATCGGCCAGGCTCCAGGGGCCCCCGTTGGCCAACACCGCGGTGATGCGCGGCTCGAACGCCGCAGCGCGGATCGCGTAATAGCCGCCCAGGCTGGCGCCGGCCACGGCGATGCGGCTCAGGTCGAGGTCGTTTCGGCCCGCTACGGCGTCGAGCAGCGCGCCGATCGGCCGCTCGTAGTCGTGCTGGATCAGAAGCTCGAACCCGACCTCGCCTTGCCCCGGCCCGTCCATGCTCAACGTGGCGATACCGCGCGCGAGGAACTCTTCTTCCCACCGCGGGAACTCCTCCTTGACCGAATCGGTACCCGGGACCAGCAGCGCCAGCGGCGGGCGCTCCACCCCCCGAGGACGGCGGAGGTTGCCGACCACCCGGTGTCCGTCGAAGGGCACTTCGATCCTCTCGAAGGTGGGGTCCAGAAGCCGCAGCCCCGTGGTGACCGCTTCCACGCTGCGTTTGGTCAACTCGCGGTAGCGGGCATCGTCCTCGACCGCCATGGATTTGCCGAAGTGGAAGGCAACACCGGCCCGGACCCGGGCAGATCCGGCGCTTTCCTGCCACCCCTCTGCCCGGTACCGGTCGGCCAGAGCCAGGTAGCGCTCCCCCATCGCTGTCCACTGGTCCCACCAGTCGTTCCAGCTGGCCACCTTCGCGGACAACTGCTGGAAATCCGAGAAATCGACCCCCCGGATCAGGCATCGCGCCTGCATTGTCGCGACGGTCGCGCGAACGTCGCCCCTTGGATCTGCCATGGCTATTCCTTTCATTCCGGGAGTCTGTACAGTGTTGCCGTGCTTTGACCTTGCCTGATTCACGAGACGCCTGCCTTCAAGGTCGGCTTATTGAAGTCAAGTCAGAGAGGTCGGTCGAGAACCGGTGTCCGCTAAACTTTTGACGCAAGACGACCTTTTGAAGTTTGCCTGTTGCCGAGTGAGGCAAGGACTCTACGAAGACGACGTCGTCGGGCAGCCACCATTTCGCTATCCTTCCGCGCATAAACTCGATGATGTCCTCGGACGTAACATCGTTGCCCCGCTTTTTCACTACAACCAGTAACGGCCTCTCCTGCCACCGGCTATGGGCAAGGCCGATCACCGCTGCCTCTTGAACAGCGGGATGGCTTAGAGCAACGTTTTCCAGATCGATGGAGGAAATCCACTCGCCCCCCGACTTGATCACATCCTTGGAGCGATCCGTAATTCTCAGGTACCCGTCGGGATCGATCATGGCGACATCACCCGTGGCAAACCATCCGTCGGCCCCCCAGGCCGAGTCATCCTCATTCTTGTAGTACGCGGACGCAATCCACGGGCCCCTGACTTTGAGCTGTCCGGCAGTCTTGCCATCGTGCGGAATTCTTCGCAAGTCATCGTCGAACAAGGCGATTTCAACCCCGTACATGGCCCGCCCTTGAAGGGTCTGGAGGTCAAAACGCTGATCTGATGTCAGCGACTGATGTTTTGCCAATAGCGTGCAGACGGTCGCTACCGGACTTGTCTCGCTCATACCCCACGCCTGAATCACAAATGCGCCAAAATACCGTTCGAACTTCTCGATGACGATGCGCGGCGCTGCAGAGCCGCCTACTACGACTCGAGTGAGCTGGGTTTCTTCACGGCGCCTGGTGTCGTCGACGTTCTTCTCTACGTAATCGAATAGCGAAAGCCATACGGTTGGCACGCCCAGCGTAATGGTGCATCGTTCGTTTCTTAGCATCCGGTATATGTTTTCCCCATCGAGCCATGGCCCGGGGAGCACGAGCTTCGCACCTGACATCGCTGCGGCGTAAGGCACTCCCCACGCGTTGACATGGAACATCGGCACGACCAGCAAGATGCTGTCTCTCGCCGCAATTGCGAAGCCGTCTGCCGTACATGTACCGAATGAGTGTAAGACAGTCGAGCGGTGGCTGTACAAAACGCCCTTTGGGTTCCCGGTGGTCCCCGAGGTGTAGCATAGTGTCGAGGCGCGATTCTCGTCGAACCTCGGCCAATCGAATTTCGTATCGGCCGCTTCGATAAGTTCCTCATAACACCGCAGGCCCCGTATGGCGATGTCCGGCATCTGGTCCCGCCCGCACATCGCAATGAACCCCTGCACGTTCGGGCAAGCCTTCGCGATCTCCTCGACTGTCGCTGAGAAACTCGTGTCAAAGAAGACGTAACGACTCTCCGAGTGATTGATGATATAGCTGATCTGTTCGGCGAACAGACGCGGATTCACCGTAGTGAGCACCGCGCCGCTGCCAGTAACACCGAAATACAGTTCCAGGTGTCGATGCGTATTCCATGCCAACGACGATACACGTTCTCCGGGAGCAACGCCCAAGCCACCCACGGCGTTTGCGACGCGCTTTGCGCGGGCATGCACATCGTGCCATGTATAACGATATACGCTCCCGTCGACGAGATGGGAAACAACCTCGCGTTCACCGTGATGAGCGCAAGCGTGTTCAATCAGATCAGAAATCAGTAGCTGACGCTGCTGCATGAGCCCGTTCATGCTCGTTCCTTGTGTTGGTGGTTAGTCAATGGGATATTGTCGATCTGCTTCAAGATTGCTAGTCCCGAATCACTAGACAAACAGATTGCAGCTTGATGTACGGGACCTGACGACGCACAAACACCATTTCGGGCAGGCAGATCATTTGGTCGCTCCGTGTGGCTCGCACTGTCACTGTTGAATGTCGGGTCAACGCTGCATCGTTGCGACGCTGGCCCGTTCGAGCATTTCCACCCGTCTAGCCCGAGTCCGGGGCACATCCATCCGGGACCTGTGCCGTTCAGAACCTGTGGCGGATGCCGACATTGGCACCGACGGTTGTTCCCTGCACGCCGAAGAGCGCGCCATGAAGCGACAGTCCGGTGTCCATTTTTCCGCGATTGTTGACGAACCCCGCCTGCGTATACAACAACGTGGCTTTGGACAGGTTGTACGTCAAGCCTGCAGCTGCCATGACCGAATGGTTGCGCGTATCATTTCCGTCGCTGGTGTACCACACGCCGGCATCGACGTTGGCTGCAGGCGTGACGTAATAGCTTGCCCCCGCGCCGTACACGCGGTTGTCGAACGAACCAGAGACCTTGTAATTGACAAAGTCCGCCTTCAAGGTCAGGTCGCCCACGCGATAACTGCCGCCGATGGTTCGTCCCGAGAACGGCACGTTGCTCGGAATTGGCGTCGAGACGGCTGTGCCCCCTGCGTTGCAGCTAACCATCGCGGCACTAACCATGAATGGACCAATGACGTAGTTCAGGCTGGCCGCATACTGCTGACCCGCCTGGAAGTTGCCGGGTGTGCCTCCGGGCGCGAAGAGTACGCTGCCCTGAAAGCCTGCGATAGTCGGCGTAGTGTATGAAATGGCGTTCGAAGTGAAGATACCCGTCACGGACACGTTGCCGACGTGGATGGGTATGCCGCTACCAAAGGTGGAGACGTTGCGCGGATCCGTCGCGATTAATGACAACACAAAGGGCGAATACTGGAGCCCGGCCTTCGCGGTGCCAAAAGCGCCCGCGACCCCGACCCAGGCCTGACGGCCGAAGAAATTGCCGTTCGAGTCAGCGAAGCCCCCATTGGAGAGATCGATGCCGCTTTCGAGCGCAAAAATCGCTTGCACGCCGCTGCCGAGGTCTTCCTTTCCCGTCAATCCGAAGACCGATGTCCCCTGTCCACCCGTAATGAAGGAGAGCTGATGGCCGGCATTGGCTCCCGTAGTGGGATTGACCGTCCTGCTCGTATAGAGAATCGCACTGTCGAGGATCCCGTATAGCGTGACGCTGCTTTGTGCGTGGGCATTTATTTCCATGCCACCGAGCAACAGACTGGCGAATGCGGTGATACGGGCCCGGCGATGTGTCGATGCCATGAATAGTCTCCTGATTTTGTCGATGTCATGTCGTGTTGCCGCGCCGATTGCGGCAGGCAACCGCCGTCACCTTTGCACAGCAATCGTCGTCGTTGCCGGTTCTGTGGCGTGCAATCGTACGTCGTCGCATAGACAACATTGTCGGGTTCGGGCTCTTCCGCACGAACCCGCGGCGCTTCATTTGCTGCGCTTTACTACCGGGTAAGCACTGGATTGGGAGCCCGGATGCCCTCCTCAGCGGCTCGCAACCGCATTGCCAACAGTCGCGCGCGCTGTTCCGGTGCGATTGTGTACAGCCGATCATGTCCCCAGGAGCTTGGACCAGCAACGGTCTCCTGCGGCTGCCAGGTAGCGGGATCAATGACCAGTCCTCCCCACCCGTATTCCACGAAAAAGTCCGACGGCGTGTTCACATAGAACGACATCACCTGATCGTTCAGGTGCCGTCCCATCGTGTAGGCCACGAGTCCGCTCTCCTGCTGTGCAAGGTCGTAGGCTTGCCCCACGTCGTCCAGGCTGCATAGCTCGAGCATGAAGTGGTGAAAACCTTTTCTGCCGGATCCGACCATGGCAAGACTGTGATGACGTCCATTCAGATGGAAGAAGTACAGTTTGTATGGTGATAGACCGTAGTCGGTAATGCGAAACCCGAGTACATCGCGGTAAAAAGGCAGCAGCGAGTCAACATCGTCGACGTGCAGCACGACGTGGCCCATACCAAGAGGCCCTGTTCGGAATCCTGACAATGGTCGTCCGGGCACGAATGGCTCATCAGCCATAGCCGGCCTCCAGAACGCCTCAAGGCGATTGCCTCCCGGATCTGTGAAGACAATCAGCCTTTCGACATGCCGTTCCCCACATAGGGCACGGTCACCCCATTCGACGTTTATGTTCCTGGAGTCGAGGCGGGTTGCGAGCGATTCGAGGTCGGCAGCGTGCGCCACCTCCCAACCGATAAAGCCAAGCTCGTCATGCGTGCTTTCCGTGAGAATGACACGCTGCGTCTGGTCGTCCATCCGGAACAGCCGCGTCCCACCTCCCTTGTCAACTTCCTGCAGACCTAATATCCGGGTGGCCAGTCCTCTCCATTGCTCGATCTTTGACGAGCGCAATCCGACGTATCCTAGGGATGTAAGTTCCATGTTTTTTCCAGCAGAGGGGACAAGGTGGCAGGACGGATGGAACGATTATTTGGGCTCGTCTCTCACGACGTTTCGCAATACCCCGACACCTGAAATCTCCACTTCGGCTACATCTCCTGGCTTCATCCAGAGGGGTGGTGAGCGCTTAGCGCCGACGCCCCCCGGCGTTCCGGTCACCAATACGTCGCCTGGAGTAAGCGGCAATATGGTGGAGCAGTACGCGATCAGAGACGGAATATCGGTGATCATCAAATCCGTTCTTGTCTGCTGGACGACAGCGCCATTGAGGCGGGTAGTTAGCGTCAAATCAGTCGGGTCGGGTATTTCGTCCGCTGTTACAAGCCAGGGGCCAAAGGCTCCTGTGCCGGCGAATGTCTTGCCTGGAAGGAATTGGCTTGTGTGACTCTGCCAGTCACGAACGCTTCCATCGTTGTAGCAGCTATAGCCTGCGACGTGAGACAGTGCGTCAGCGCTTGAGATATGCCTCCCTCCTTTCCCGATCACCACGGCAAGCTCGCCTTCGTAGTCGAAACGTTCAGAGACTTTCGGACGGATCAGAGCTTCACCGTGCGCAACCTGACTTCCCGGCCACCGCGCGAACAGAACTGGGTGCTCTGTTTGAGCCCTGCCTGTCTCTGCCACATGATCGCGGTAATTGAGTCCAACGCAGATGATCTTGTCGGGATTGGGAATTACCGGCGCAAGCGTCAGGTCCGCCAGTAAAAAGTCCGGTTCGCTTTGAGCGACAATTCGCTCGATTTCCTTGAGCGCTACGCCTGCGAGCGCATCACGTAGTGTCGGGGCGAGTTCGCCGTATCGCTTGCCCAGGTCAACTACCCCTTCGCCTCGTACTGCGCCATACCCGGGAACGTTGCCCTTAGTAAACGATATAAGTTTCATCTGGATTCCTACCTTTTTCAAAAAGACGTGCTATTAAGAACGACTGGACGATTGACCCGTCGAGCTAAGGCTGCCCGTCAGAGAACCCGGCCAACGACCGGGAGCTGCTGCAGACTGCAACGCGCTGCGCGGGTGCCCGCAGCACGCGCTCTATCGGGAAGACCACGTCGCGGCCATCGAGTCATGGATCTGCAACGCGCGCGCGACTGGTACAACCTGGGCGCCCATCGCTCACCCGAGGTGGTGGCCGAAGAAGCGCAGGGTGCGGTCCCAGGCCATCTGCGCCCACGCGGCGTCGTACTGCGCGATCGCGTCCCGCCCGGGACCCTGCGCTGTCTCGTTCGCGAAGCCGTGCTGCGCGAGGTAGCGGTGGCCGGTGTAGGCGACCTTTGCTGCCCGGAGCTTCTGCTCGAGCGCGTCGACGCCAGCGATCGCGAACGCGCCGTCCTGTGTCGCCCAGTGCGCGAGCAGGGGCGCGTGGATACTCGACGCGTTGACCAGTTCGAGCGGCGGGTAGCCGTACCAGACGACGCCGGCGTCAGCCTCCGGCGCCATCGACAGCGCGAGCACAGTCAGCCCACCTCCCATGCAATATCCGGTGACCCCGACCTTTGCGCTGCCCGTGGCCTTCAGGTACTGCAATGCACCGCGCACATCCTGCGCCGCGGCGTCGCTGAAGTTCAGCCCCGACATCAGGTGGTGCGCCTCCTCCGCCTCGACAGTCGACTTGCCGCGATACAGGTCGGGGACCAGCGCGCGGTAGCCGGCGGCGGCGAGCCTGTCGGCAACGCCGCGGATCTGACGGTTCAGCCCCCACCATTCCTGGATGACGACGACAGCGGGCGCGCCAGCGGCGGCTTCGGGTTCGACGAGGTAGCCCTGGACGATGTCGCCGTCGGGGCGCTTGAACTCGATCGTCGTTCGCATTCGGGTCTCCATTTGATTCACTATCTATTTCGATTCTGTTCGTCGTCCGAAGGGGCTTACCGATGTGGTTAGCCGGACGAGGTCGACCCCTGATGGGGAAGCGCGGCCCCTTCGCAACGTGTTTTCCATCGCTTATCGAGGGGAAGCGCTCCTGCTCCCGTGCTCCCAGACGAAGCATCGCCAGTTGGCGACTAGTGACTTTCGCGCGTCCTGAACTGATGCCACTGTGCGGAGTCGGTGACCTGCTGCAGCGCCGCCACCCGAGCGCCTCGCACGGTGAAGATGTGGGCGAATGCCGCGTACACCGGCGCGGCGCCCTCGCGGGCCTCGCCCACGTAGCGGCCGAGCACCAGCACCCGATCGTCGTCAAACGGAATGAATTCGGTCACTTCCCCTGTCATATTGAACAGGGTCCAGATGCGACCCCAGATCTCGGTGACCGCCTTTTCGTTGCCGTGATAGACGCCGCCAAGGCCATGTGGCAGGCCTTCGGTGGCTGTGCCGATAAAGTCATCCGTCAGCACCGGCAAGACGTTGGACGTATCGTGGGTGGCCGCAGCGCCATAGAAGCGTTGGACCACAGCGAGGTTGTGCTCGCGCCGTGCCAATCGTTCAGGTGTATTCGGGTTCGTGATTTCAGACATTGCTGTGTTCCTTTTCATTGCTAAGGTTGAAGGCTCTTCAAGCGCCGACATACATCGAGGTCAGGTACTCGTATGCAGACATTGCTTCTGGCCCGAACTCCCGGCCCTGCCCGCTAGCCTTGATGCCGCCGAAGGGCGAGCCGATGGCCAGCGGATAACCGTTGATGCCGACGGTGCCAGTGCGCACGCGGCGGGCGACACGCTTGGCACGCTCCACATCGGCGCTGAACACACTGCCGCCGAGACCGTAGATGGAGTCATTGGCGATGCGCACCGCGTCGTCCTCGTCGTCGTAGGGAATCACCGCCAGCACCGGGCCGAAGATCTCCTCGCGTGCGATCGTGGCGGTATTGTCGACGTCTGCGAACACGGTCGGCTCTACGAACCAACCGCAATCCAGTCCCGCCGGTCGGCCTCCGCCCGTGACAAGCCGGCCCTCGGTACGGCCGCGCGCGATGAAGCCTTCGACCCGTTCGCGGTGTTCGGCGGTGGCCATCGGACCGATCTGCGTCGTCCGCTCGAGCGCTGGACCGACCGTCTGCGACGCGGCCATCGTCGCCACCGCATCAACCACCTGCTTGTAGCGGCTGCGCGGCGCAAGCACACGGCTGCACGCAACGCAGGTTTGGCCCTGGTTCATCATCGTGATGAACTGCAGGTTCGGCATGATCGTGTCGAGGTCGGCATCGTCGAGCACGATTGCCGCCGACTTGCCGCCCAGCTCCAGGCTCACGGGGCGAAGCATCTCCGCGCAAACCCGGCCGACCTCACGCCCCGCGGCGGTCGATCCGGTGAACGCCACCTTGTCAATGCCCGGATGGCCGACCAGGTACCCGCCGACGGTGCGATCCCCCGGTACGCAGTTAATGACCCCGGCCGGCAGTCCGGCCTCCAGTGCAGCGTCGGCAAGCAGGTAACTGTCCAGCGCAGTGTTCGGCGACGGTTTTACTACCAGAGTGCAACCCGCGGCCAATGCCGGCGCGATCTTGCTGATGGCCAGCACGACCGGATAGTTCCACGGCACGATGGCCGCGCAGACGCCGATCGGATTGCGCCGAACGATGGTCTCGCGGCCCAGTTGCGACGGCCGCGTCTCCTCGATCTCACGACGGGCCGCCAGGTCGGCGTAGTAGCGCAGCATGCCGATCGCGAAACCGCCCTCGAAGGCCTCTGCGAGGTTAATTGGCATGCCGTTTTGCCTGCTCACGGTCGTTGCCAGGTCTGCGGCTCGCGCCTGCAACGCATCGGCGAAGCGGTGCATCGCCGCCGCGCGCACGGCCGGGGTGGTGGTGGCCCAGCCGGAGTGGTCGAAGGCTTGACGGGCCGCCTCGACCGCACGATCGATGTCGGAGGGCGTCGCCTCGGGGATGCTGCCGAGCGGCAGTTGCGTCGACGCGTCGACCAGGTCGACGCGCTTGCTCGAGGCCGGTGCGCGCCACTCTCCGCCGATGAAGAAGGCGGTGTGATTGGTAGTCATGGGCTTGTCTCCCGTCGCGATGATTGTTTGGGTTTGCTGCGCCGACCGTCTCAGTTCAAATCAACAGCTGCGACTGACGGGTGAGTACGGCCGGTCGCCGCAGCCTTTGGCGCCTCCGCGGCTGGCCGGGGGATCTGCGCGAGAAAGTCATCGATCAGCGCACGGACGTCATCCTCGTCGGCGGCCACGCCGAACAGGTAATGGTCCGGGCGCGCCAGCAGCGTGGTCGCGCCCGTGGTCGCCCAGAAATTCCGATAGGTGCCGTCCAGGTCGACCAGCTCGGCGCTATCGTCGTCGGCCACGCGCAGCACGTGAACGCCGAGTTCGCCGAGTCGGTTCAGCCGCTCCCGGCCGAGCACTTCGGCGACCGGCAGCGAACTGATCAGCTGCCCGCCGTACCCGGTCAGGTCGTCCAGCCGGCCTTCGCCCTGCCCCCGACGGACCAACCCTTGCGGTGCCAGCTGCCCGGCGTGGGATGCCAGCGCGCCCGCGGAGTCGCGGTGCAGTACGCCGGCCACCAGGCCCTCGATCGGCGGGAATTTAATGAGCCCGGCGCGGGTCGCGGCGTCGCGCTCCGCGGCCTTCTGCGGGTCGAGTTCGTTGACGTACTGGAACGTCGCCAACGAGCCGTGGACGAAGAACGCCGAGTGCGGCAGGCGCTCGGGCTCGTACGTGTCCATCAGCGACTCGTCGGCCGCGCCGCGGAGCACGAGCCGGAGCTTCCAGGCAAGGTTGGCGGCATCGCGCATCGCGCAACACGCGCCCTGCCCCATGTATGGGGTCATCGCGTGTGCGGCGTCCCCGCCGATGAACACGCGGCCGACCCGGAAGGAGCGCGCCAGCTGCGAGCGGAACCGGTAGGCGATCCGGCGCGTCAACCGCACGTCCGCCGGGGTGAGGCCGAATCGCTCCTCAATGAACGCGTAGCCATGCTCTTCGGACAACAACTCATCGAGGTCCTCCTCCGGCAGCAGCCGCACGTCGGTGCGGCAGCGATTGGCGCCGTTCGGCCCTGCATAGAAGGGGCGCACCGGGTCCATCCGGAAGTGGCTTCGCGTGACGATCTCCGGCAGGGGGCGCAGCGCGTCGAAGTCGGTCATGATCCAGCGCTCGTCGTGCTGGTGAATCACGTCGAGCTCGATGCCGACCGCCTCACGGACGAAGCTGCTCGCGCCGTCGAAGCCGAGCAGGTAGCGGGCCGAGACAATCTCCGTGCGGGGCGGCACACCGTCCTGCGCGGCGATCTCGATGGTGACGCGCACTCCACCGTCGCACTGCTCTATGGCCGTCGCCCGACTGCCCCACCGAACCTCCACCGACGGGCACCCGGCGATCCGCCGCTCCATTGCGGCCTCGATGTTGGGCTGGTGCAGCGAGTAGTGCGATGGGTGACCGCCGATCGTGTAGTCCCAGTCGATCGGCGGCACCGGCTCTCCGTCGGCGCCGAACAGCAGGATGTTCGGCGCCTTGATGGCGTCCTGCATCGCCTCGACCGGATTGGCCGCATGCTGCAATACCCGGGCGATTTCCCCGTCCAGCGTACTCATGCGGGGCTGGCCATAGGGCGCGAGCGCCTTGTCGATCGCCAGCACCCGGTGCCCGGCCTGGCCAATGAGCGAGGCGGCGACTTCCCCGCCCGGCCCAAACCCCACGATGACCACGTCCACATCGACTGTCATCCCACTCTCCCTAGGTGTTGTCATGCTGACTCGTCTTCTCACGTTGTTGTGCTACCGCCGGCCGGTGCGGGGCGCGGCCCCGCGACGAGCTGCCTTACGCCGCGTTGCCCGCATCGGCGCGCGGGTAGTCGGTGTAGCCCTTCGCCCCGGGCGTATAGAAGGTCGAAGGGTCCGGGTCGTTAAGCTTGATGCCGGCCTTCATGCGCTCAATCAGGTCCGGATTTGCCAGCCAGGCGCGGCCGAAGGCCACCAGGTCGCCGTGGCCCTCGCGCAGCGCCTTCTCCGCGCTGTCGCGATCGAAGAACCCGCCCGAGGCGATGAACGTGCCGCCGAAGGCAGCGCGCAGGCCGGTCTTGAACGCTGCCGGCACTTCCGGCGCGCCCATCGCAGAATGGTCGACCAGATGCAGGTACGCCAGCTTCAGCGCGCCCAGTTCGCGCGCCAGCGTCAGGTACTGCTCCTCCAGGCCGTTGAACGCGCCGGTGTTATTGAATACGCCATACGGCGACAAGCGGATGCCGACGCGCGCGGCGCCGATCTCGGCCGCCGTGGCGCGCGCCACTTCGAGCACAAAACGGTTGCGGTTCCCAGCTGAGCCGCCGTAGGCGTCGGTGCGGGTGTTGACATTGGCGTTCAGGAACTGGTCCAGCAGGTAGCCGTTGGCCGCGTGCAGCTCGATACCGTCGAAGCCCGCTTCGAGCGCCAGCCTGGCCGCGTTCACGTACTCGCTCACGGCGTGGGCGAGGTCGGCCTCGGTCATCGCGCGCGGTTTGCTGTGCGGCTGCATGCCGTGCGTGTCGGTGTAGATCTCGCCCTCGAGCGCCAGGGCGACCGGGCCGACCACCTCGGCGCCGGCGGGCAGGTTGGCCACGTGTGATACGCGCCCGGCGTGCATCAGTTGCACGAAGATCCTGGCGCCCTGCGTGTGCACGCCGTCCGTGACCTTGTGCCAGCCGGCGACGTGAGCCGCATTGAACAGACCCGGCATGCGCGGATAGCCGAGGCCGTTGGGCGAAGGCGACGTGCCCTCGGCAATGATCAGGCCGGCACCGGCGCGCTGTGTGTAGTACTCGGCCGCCAGATCATTGGGCGTGTTCGCGTCGACCGCGCGGTTGCGCGTCAGCGGCGCCATCACGACACGGTTCTTCAGGGACAGCGAGGGACTGGTGAAGGGTTCGAATAACATGGGTTTCATTCCTGCGTTGGGTTAGAGCGAAGCGTGTTGCCGTGCTCCGCTTCGTTGGGACTGCCGCCCGCGGTCTGCGCTTCGTTGTCGTGCGCCGTCCAGCACCGATAGCGCCAGTTCGACGGCGTGCTGCAGGTGCGCTTTGCCGGACGGACGCACCCGCTCATACTCAGGCCGGCCGTCACGGCCAGGCAGCCCTGAGTCACGGCCTGACCCGGGCTAGTGCTGCTTATCGGGAAGCCTTTGTCAGTTCCGCGTTGTCGAGCCAGAGGGTGTGCACCCCGGTCGGCAGGCGCATCGGCAGGCTCACCGTGGCGACGGGACCGGCGCCAAGGTCGGCGGTGTCGACGATGACAAGGTCGTTCAGCATGGTGTTCCAGCGGTCAACGAGCATGATCAGCCAGCCGTCGCCTTCGGGAGCATCGGGGCCGCGCGGGATGAAGAGCGGCTCCTGGATGCTTGACTGTCGGCCGGGAACGAACCGCGAGACCACACGGTTTTCGACGAAGTCGTAGCGGATGACGGCATTCAGGCCCATCGCCCTCAGATTGCTATCGGAGCTGTCCAGGTCGAGCTCGCCGTCGTGCGGATGGACAATGGCGGCAAAGCCAACACGGTGGCGGGCGGTCTGTTTCCGGGGGTCGACACTCGGGTAATCGGCGTAGTTGTTGTCGAGGATGTGTTCCTGGAAGCCGGCGTCGGGATTGTTGTAGTCCAGTGTCCAGCGGGTGATACGGGTGACGGTCTTTGGCGGGTCGATCGGACTGCCGTACGTGTCGGGGTAGAAGCACGGAGCGCTGATCGCCTCGCCCACGCACGCGTCGATAGTGATCGCCGTGCCGTCGTTACTGGAATTAAAGAAGTGGTAGGCCCAGCGCGGGGGGCCGGTGAACCAGCGCACGTCGGCGGCCGTCCCTCGGCGTGGCATGACGCCCAGATAGGTGTCGCATTTCGGGTCCCAGCGCCAATGCTGGCCGCCCGCCTTTAGCCGGTCGAGGTCGGCGGTTGCAGGGAACACTGTGAAGATCACGTAGTCGTCGCTGACCACAAAGTCGTGCATGAACCCAACGTACGGGGCCTGCAGCCAGGCTTCGTGGGTAATCTGGCCGTCCGGGCCGGCGACGTAGTAGGCGATGTCGCGGGTGGCCAGTCCTTTAGCCTCGTAGCCGAAGAAGAACATCTCACCGGTTCGCTGGTCGATCTTCGGGTGCGCAGTGAACGTCTTGCTTGTCAGCTTGCCGTTGAAGGCCCATTCCCCCTGCGTCTCCAGGGTGACCGGATCGACGGCGACCGGGCGTGCGTCCTCCTTGAGGGTTAGCAGCTTCCCACCACTAAAGACGAACGCCGTGTTGGCATTGCCCCGATTGACACCGGCCACCGACGGGTCGTCGGTGAACGGGTTCCGGTAGGCGCCAAACAGCGCGCGGCGTGCGCTCCGCTCCGCGCGCAGCTTTTCCGTCATCACGTAGCGGCTGCGGTAGTCGACGTGGCCGTCTGCGATGGTGAACATCCGGATCATCCCGTCACCGTTGAAGAAGACGTCGTCGCCGAGGCGGGGCGAGAACTGCGTGTCGGCCGCCATCGTGTAGAAGCGACCGTTCAGCTCACGCGGGACGGAGCCCTGCACTACCTCGAGGTCGAAGATGTCGCCCTCGATCCGCGACGGACGGATCCAGCCCTGAAACCTCGGCACGTCCGGGAACGGCAGCCCTGGTCGGTGTGTAACGGGAAAGACGGCTGCTTGCTCGACATTGGTGGACATGGGATCTCCTTTGCTTGAATTAGCTCTGTCAGTGAAAACAACTGCTGCTGCATGGACGATGAAGTTGACGGCGCGTGCGAGCCGGCATGAATGCGTCCGTTCTGCGCCGAGCCGGCTGCCTGGGCTCGTACGTGCCTATCAGCCACCCGTCAGCGGTGCCGCACGGCAATAGCGGTAGATTCCAGGCGCGGTTAGCCGCGTCGCGCATTGCGTGACCCCCACCCTGGCCCATGTATGGCGGTATCGCGCGTGCGGCGTGCCCGCCAATGAACGGACGGGGCTCGGCCCAGCCGTCCGTACTGCTCAGGCGCCTCGTTGGCCGGCCATCGCCCGGCACGTCGCGCACCAGGACGCGCAAGCGCGAAGCAGGCGTCGGCTCACTGCGTTGGGGGTGGTAAGCGCGCAACGAACATCTCGCGCCGACATGCAGCTGCACCGCCGGTGAACTCTCGCGCGCAACGCAGAGACGAATCAGCGGTGCTCCTGGCCGCAGTGGGCAGGTGACGTGAGTCGGAGTTTCGATGGGGCTCATGGGAGGTCGGGCTGACGGTACGTCGCTGCCTGGAGTGTTGACGTTTAAGATCACTGTTGAACACAAGTGTACACGGCAAGCTAGTAATGTTCATCATCGATTACCCTTGGTTCCCTCGCTGTCACACCGTTTTCGCATTAGTGAACAAGTTGGTGGCTCTCGAGGCGCCGGCTCCATGAACTTGTCGGAGCGAGCGCTCCCCCGGCCGCGATAGCGGCAACCAGACGGCCCCGCTAAAGTTCGTCGGCAAGGATGGATATCGCGCGGGCGAGCGTCGGGTAAAGGAAACCGAGGCACCGGTAGTCGCCCGCCCGGTACCTGGTCGCGCTCAAGGTCGCGATACGCTCTTGGCCGCAAGCGGCGTGGAAACCTTAAGCAATTAGCCGAAGGCTTTGCGGTAGCCCGCGACCGACGAAGCCGGTGGCAATGCATGACGGCGAACGCGGTGCAGGCGTGCGCATCGACATGGCGCGGCAGGTCGTGCGCACTGACGTTTATCGGGATCGCCGTGCCGGAGCCCGTTTCTACGTTTCTACGCTGATCGTCCGGTCATATTGTTGTAGCTCGCATAGTCGTAACCGCCGCGGCCGTTGATCGTGTCGTTCGGGAAATGATCGCGGGAACCGCCCGTAGTCCCCGGTCCATGCTTGCGGGTCTGCAGAACAGACGCGATACCCCTTGGTACGCCGCACCACGGGGCGCGCGAACGCAGCCTAGGCTGGGTACCGGTTCGCCTGCCCGATCACCCGCAGCACGGGTCAATTGAGCGACACCGCGCTGCCGGAAGCTCAGTTCACAAGGTCCCGCCTGGGATGGCGGGCATGCTGGTGCAGTCGTTCTGGACCGCGGACGCCGTGCCCTGCTGACCGACGTTCGACGCCAGAGTCGTCTCGACAGGGGCAGCTCCGACGGATCAAGCGCTTGGACGTCGCCGAGGATTCTAATGACTGAACGTCAAAGCGGAAGTGGACCGGGATGTCCGGCGGAAGATGCAGTTTCTGACGCTGATGTTTCGCGGGGCGCCTCAAGGACGGGCACCTTGTTCACTGGCGCAGAGAAAAACGAACACGGTCCGTTACACGCATTCGGGCAGAGGCGGCAATTCGGCCGCCGCGTAGCGTCGGGCAGCGGCGACCTCCACGCCGAGACCGCGCAGGACCAGCTCTGCGGTATCAGAACCAGCGTCGCGCCACGTGCGATGGCCGTCGAGGACGAGAACGATCGAGGCGAACACGGCTCCAGCGACCAGGGCGATTGCCGAATGCAGTTGGTCTGGCCGGAAGTCATACCGATGCTGCTCCAGCCCATCGTCGAGCACGTCCCGTATCGTCGGTCCGGTCCACATGGTCTGCGTCTGTAGTGCGCCGCGACTGAAGGCGAAGCGGCTCAGGAAGCGGCCCCATTGCGGCTCTTCGTGGGCGCGACGGATGAAGTAGCGGATACCGTTTGCCAGTCGCTGTACCGGGTCCGGGACATCCGCGAAGCTTGCAACGACCCGCACGTGCATTTCTTCCGCCATCCGGGTGGCGACGGTTTCGAACAGCGCCTGGGGCGACGGAACATGGTTATAGACGGTCCCTCGTGCGATTCCGGCCGCCTGGGCCAGCTCACTGATAGTTACCTGAGTCTCGCCCTTCTCGGCGAAAAGCTCGAATGCGGCCCGATGAATACGTGCAACGAGCTGAGAATTTTGTTCCATAGATGCACCGTTGGTATCGTGTGCATATTTGAACACAATTGTCCGCAGGTGCGCAGGATTTGCGCGCGTCGGGAAAATGGATGTCCACCGTGAGCGCAAAAATCCTGCGTGGTCTTGTCAGCCGGGTGTCGGCGCTGTCGCGATTTGAAGAATTCGCCCTAGGCGATGAACGCGCTGCCGAAGGCCGCGTGCATCGGGTCTTGAACGCTGTCGACCCTTGCGCATGCCCATCGCCGAATTGGTCGACCCGGTGCGTCAGCTCCAGCGCGCCCGCTCGCGCGCCAGCGTCAGGCACTGCTCTTTCGCGCCGTCGAACGCGCCGGTGCGGTTGACTCCATTCCGACATCATGCGCCGTCAAACTTCGCCGTAATCTCGACCAATCGGTCAACAAAAACTTAAGAAAGAGCGCGCCGCAGCACGCTCGTTTGTCTGCGTTGGACTCCGGCGAATCGGCGCCGCCAAACAAATGCGTTTTCGAGTGCCGCTCGCCGATGTCCGGTACTGGGTTGATCGTCAAATAACAGCCATTTCTCGAACGCCCCACGGAAGTGTCGCGCCATGACCTCAAAGAGCAAGGCGGGCGAAGAGTCCCCTGAACCAGCGATGTCCGGCATCCTTTTCAGCCATGGGCCCCCAAGCCAGAGCAATGTCAAACGGCGGGAGGGCCGGCCCTACGACATGCAGGTGGCATTGAGTCTGCAGCCGCTCCAGCATGCGTGTTGGTACCAGTGCCACCGCGTCAGTTTGCAACAGCAATTGCGGCAACACGCAAACTGCTCCACATACAACACGGCACTCTGGCGCGTCAGCTGCTCGTCCTGCGGCCGGTCGCTCCGGACTGTGGGGCGACAATGATTTCGTCCGGTCGTGTTGCCTCATGGGATGATGTTACTCCCGGGTGATTGTCGCTCCTGATTGTTTTGCGGTGAAGGCTGGTGCTGCGTAGCGGCACCAGCCTTCACCGCGTCCGCACCACCGAGGATCATCGTCACCAGTTCTCTCGCGCGGTTCGAGCGCCATGCCTTCACGCGGCGCTGCAGGGTGCGCAACTGGGCACTGGAGTACATCGCGGGAGCCATGGCGACGACACTTTCATGCAGCTTTCTGGCCGTAATACCGGGCTCGTTTTCAAGCCATTGCTGTATGGTCGACCATGTATGCTCGAACGGATCTTCGCGGCTGCGTCAGGTGTGTGCGACGCGCGCCTTTCGGGGATGCGTCGCTCGAACCTCTCCGTCGTGCCATGCTGTTCCAAGACTCGCCAGGAAGTCAGCGAGGGGAATCGGACCAGCCGTTTGTGTTTCTGCCGGCGCCGTGCCGGATGCACTGCATTGCGCGACGTGCTGCTGTGCTTCGCGCATGCGGCGCGACAGATCGAGTGGATCGAGCGCGCGGAACCGCGCACGCAACCGCCGTTTGATCGGCTCGGGTATCGACGGCGATCGCAGAACCCGCTCGAGGGGCGTCAGAGGCGCTTCGTAGTGCTTCGTCACCCGTGCACCGTGGCGTGTTTTCGATTTCAGCTTGAATGACGGCTGGAAGAAGTTGATGTACAGCCGCGACACCTCGTAGAGGGACGCGAGGGTTCCGGTAGCGGCAAGTCCACGCAACCGGCCATACCCTACAAGACGGCGCACGACTGATCCATTCTTCTGCTCGACCCAGGCCTGGTCGTTTTTCCTGTAGGCACGTGAACGTGTCAGCTCGATACCCGTCGCCTTGCAGAAGTCGAATACGGCCTCGTTCATGAAGGCGGTATCGTTATCGCAATCCAGACCGCGTAGCGGAAACGGCAGCGCACGGCTCACCCGCTCAATGTGTTGAAGAACGAGTGCACCGCTGCGATACGGCATCGCCAGGCATTCGGTCCAGCCGGTCGCAACGTCTGTCATCGCAAAGCTGTGCACGAAGTCACCGTCGATCCTGGTGCCACCGCAATGCTCGACGAAATCCACCTCGAGATAGCCGGGTAGCGGATCTTTCCAGTCGGAGAAGGTCCGGATCGGCACCGCACGGCGAATCGCATTGCCGACTCCGCCGGCGCGCCGGCGCTGGCCGGCGAAGGCCTGCTCCCGGACCTCGCGCAGCAGCCGGTCGATGGTGGCGGCGCTGATCTGGTTCAGCCGTTGGCGCAGCTGCTTCGATAGCGTCAGATGGCCGTGCCGGGTCATCGAATCGATCAGCGCGGGGATGAGCGCTTTCAGTCGTTTGCCGCAGTTCCGGTCGGCAGCCTCCCACAGCGTGATCAGCGCAGCCTGCACCTGGTCGTCGTAGCGTCGCTGCGGCCCGGGCTTCGCTTCTGAAGGCTGAGCCTCCCGGCACAGCACACGGATAGCGTGCTTGCGATGATAACCGCTCACCTCAACAAACTCGTCGAGTATCTCGCGCTTCTCGTTCCGGTCGGAACGGCGGTACCGCTCACCGACTGCCTCAGTCAATTCCCGTCGTGTTGTCATGCTGAGCCGCCTCGTCATAAGTCGCTCCCGCCAGCATTCTGACGGGTAGCAAATTACATGAGGCAACAGCCGCTGCTTGGTAGCAAAAATCCTGAGTCAATGCGCCGGACTTCCTGCTTGACGCTCTCCACCATCACAGCGAACACGCATCGATTTACATAAAACCTGGTCTCGTACGGCCGTCTCGGGCGGCGAAAATCGACCCTGTATAGATAGTCCGTTCCGCTTTCACTGATACTGGTAGCACTGGCAGCTTGCTGCCAGCGCAAGCGGAACATGCACCCGCGGGCTACGAATATCTCGACCCAAACGCCTGGACGTTTGCGGCTTTAGCTTCGAGTCCGCGGGTGCGCTTGCGCTCGTCAACGAATACTCAGGGTTCGCCGTCGCACCGGCTCACTATATTGGCTTCGCAGAGCGCAAGCATGCATGTCCCTGCCAGACAATCTATCACTTGCAGAGGTTCACATGTCGCCTCTATCGGATCAGCAGTTTGCAGCGTATGTTGGCATCGACTGGGCGGATACGAAACACGATATCTGCCTGCAGGCTGCCGACGACACCAGGCGAGAGTTCAGTTGTGTTCCTCATCAGGTCGCATGCATTGATGAGTGGGCAAAGGGATTGCATCAGCGCTTTGACGGCATGATCGCAGTTGCCCTCGAGCTGGCAAGGGGACCAATCGTTTCCGCGCTTCAGAAGTATGATTTCCTGGTCCTCTTTCCGATTAATCCATCGACGCTCGCAAAATACCGCGAGGCGTTCAAACCGGGTCGGGCCAAAGACGATCCCACCGATGCCGAGCTGGCACTCGATCTGCTGCTTCGCCATCCCGAACGGTTCGCTCCACTGAGGCCGCAAAGCGCGGGCATGCGTTGTCTGACGAGCCTCATCGAGCAGCGCCGTGAAATGGTCGGCGACAAGACGCGATTCACTAACCGCCTATGCAATACGCTCAAGCAGTATTATCCGCAGGCACTGGAATGGTTCGCGCACATCGACACGGTACTGTTCTGCGACTTCATCGCGCGCTGGCCGACGCTTTCATCCGTCAAACGCGCCCACCGCAGTACCCTTGAGGCGTTCTTCCATGCGCACAATTGCCGCCGCCCCAGGGTGATCGAAATGCGTCTGGAGTCCATCCGCTCGGCCATCCCTCTGACCGAGGATCCCGGCATCCTCTCACCCTGCCGGCTGCACGCGCTGGCGCTGGTGGCACAACTGCGAACGGCTCTCGCTGGGATCGATGTGTTCGACAGGGAGATTGCGACGGTCGCGCGAACGCTACCTGACTTCGCCCTGTTTGAATGCCTGCCGGGAGCGGGCCCACATCTGACACCGCGGCTGCTTGCCGCATTCGGCGAGCAGCGTGAGCGCTTCAGGCACGCTGCTGAACTGCAGAAGTATTCCGGCATTGCGCCGGTCACTGAGCGCAGTGGCAAGAAATGCTGGGTGCACTGGCGCTGGCAATGTCCGACGTTCCTGCGCCAGACATTCGTGGAATGGGCCGGCCAGACCATCAACAAATCGTTCTGGGCGGGCGCTTACTACCGGCAACAGCGAGCGAAGGGCAGTTCGTATCAGTCCGCCGTCAGGGCTTTGGCATTCAAGTGGATACGGATCCTCTACCGCTGCTGGCAAACACGGACACTGTACGACGAGAGTGTCTATCTGAATGCATTGAGGAAGCGCGGCTCGCCTCTCCTCGGAAGCCTCGCACTTCCCCCTCGAAATACTTGACGGACGGACTCAGGGCGTGAAGGCGCCGCTCGAACTCGCGCGACAGCAACGGCTGGCTCCGAGGTGCAACTGCCGGTCGCCTCATCGAATTTGCCGAGTGGCCGGTCAGCCGGCATCAATCCGATGAAAGCAAAACACAACGCAGTGACCGATTGTTCAGGCGAACGGGCCGATTTGCATCCGCCCCGGCCCAATCCATCGATCCCTTCGATCGCGCGCCCGCGACTCCCTCACCACGGGATCGTTTCATTCTCCCAGCGCGTGAATGTCCCTGTGGGGCTGTCCGAGCCCAGCAGCGCGACGCGCACCGCTTCGCGAGCGCCTTCCTCGACGGTCTCGGTGCCCGCATATCCATTGAGGTTCGTCCTGGTAAAGCCCGGGGAGACAGCGTTGACCCTGATCCCGTCCACCTCCAGCTCGATCGCCATGGCGACTGTCAAGGCGTTGAGAGCCGTTTTGGACGCCGGATAGACGGGGCCGAAAATCGCACGGTACGCGAAGGCCGGGTCCGAGTTCGTCGTTAGCGACCCAACGCCGCTCGACACGTTGACGATGCGGGCGCCCGGCGTCGCGCGCAGAAGCGGCAGCATCGCCTGATAAACGGCGAGCACGCCGAACACGTTGGTGTCCCACACCGCGCGCATCTCATCGAGGGACACGTTGCTTGGGCGGGTCGTCTTCGCGTACTCCTCGACGGACTGACCGGACCGCTTTTTCGTGTTCGAAATCGCGGCGTTCTGGATGAGCACGTCGAGGCGGCCGAACTCGTTGCGTACGCGCTCCGCCGCGGCTATGACCGAAGCCTGATCCGTCACGTCGAGTTGGAGCGCGTGCCCGTCCGGCCCCACCTCCTTGGCCGCAGCCTCGCCGCGCTCGAGATTGCGCGACCCGACCAGCACAGTGAAGCCGTGCACCGCGAGATCCCTGGCGATCTGAAGGCCTATGCCTCGATTAGCCCCGGTGATCAGGGCAACGGGTTTGTCCTGCATGGCAATCTCCTTGCGGTGTTGCGCTGTAGCGCGCAAAAGCCAGTTCCGTTTTTCAGTTCAGCTCAGGGCGATGCCACTGGCTGGTTAGTGAGCCTCGGCCGCCCAGGCTTCGGCGTCGGCGCCGGCCGGGATGCGCATCGGCGCTGACGGATCGGTCGTCGCGCGCCACACCGCTTCGGCGACGTCCTGCGCCCGGGTGACCGGGGCAGACGTATCCCCCAGCCGCGCGAAGACCGCCTTGACGAGATCGGCATAGGCATCGTGATCGAGGCCGTGCATGTGGGCGCGCGCGTTGTCTCCGAAGCGGGTGTCGGGCGCACGTCCCGGCAGCACCAGGCGCGCCCGGATGCCGAACTGTTCGAGCTCCAGCGCCATCGACTCGGTGAACGCATTCACCGCCGCCTTGCTTGCACGGTACGCGGCAATCAGGGGCAGGGCCTTCAGCGTCACGCTCGACGTGACGTTCACGATCACGCCGGCCCTGCGCTGGCGAAACTGGGGCAGCACCGCTTGCGTCAATGCGATCGTGCCGAAGGTATTGGTTTCGAAAATTTCGCGTACCGTTGCGATCGGGACGAACTCGGCTGGGGACGCCGCGCCGAACCCCGCGTTATTGACGAGCACGTCGATCGGGCCGGCGGCCGCGACAGTCTCGCGAATGCTCTCCGGATTCGTGACGTCGAGCGCCAGCACGCGCAGGTGGTCTGAAGGCTGCAGCACGTCGGCACGCGGCGTGCGCATCGTGGCGATGACCTGCCAGTCGCGCGCCAGGAAGTAGCGGGCGATCTCGAGGCCGAATCCGGAAGAGCAGCCGGTGATCAGTACTGTTTTCATGGAGACTCCTGTGGGGGTTCGAGTCCATAAGGTAGATCGCCAGAGTCGTACTTGCTACAATCAATCATCCGAATTTCATTTGCAGGAGTCCGGCGATGATCGACCCGTTGGCGGAAGTCGTGACGCTGCTGCAGCCGGGTGCCCGGTTCTCCAAGCTCGTCCAAGGCGCTAGTCCCTGGCGCGTCAGCCGCTCGGACGCCGGCCAGCCGTTCTATTGCGTGATCCTCGAAGGCGGGTGCCGCATCGCGATCGACGGACATGAGCCCATCGAGCTCCTGTCGGGTGACTTTGTCCTGATTCCCGCGGCCTACGGCATCGCGATGTCGAGCATCGAACCGCCACCACCGGGTGTCGAGACGCTGACGCCCATCGCGCTGGGCAACGGTGAATTCAGAATCGGCGACCCCGGTAGCCCCATCGACGCGCGCATGGTGGCCGGCTACTGCAGCTTCGGCTCACCGGATGCGTCCCTGCTGGTTTCGCTGCTACCGCAGTTCGTGCATGTCCGCGGAGAACAGCGGTTGGCCACGCTCGTGCAACTGGTGCGAGAGGAAACACGCGAGCAGCGGCCTGCGCGCGAGGTCTTGCTCTCACGACTGCTGGAAGTGCTGCTCATCGAAGCGCTGCGGTCCGCGGCACAGACCAAAGCGTCGCCGGGCCTGGTGCGCGGGCTTTCCGACGGCCGCCTCGCGGCCGCGATCCGCAGGATGCACGAACGTCCGACGCGCGCGTGGACCGTTGCTGAGCTCGCCAAGGAGGCCGCGCTCTCGCGCTCGACCTTTTTCGAGCGCTTCAGCCGCACGGTCGGCATCGCGCCGATGGAATATCTGCTCACCTGGCGCATGGCACTCGCGAAGGACCTGCTGCGTCGCAATGAAGGCCGCATCGCTGAGATTGCGCAGCGCGTCGGCTACAGTTCAGCCAGCACCTTCAGCGTCGCCTTCACGCGGCACGTCGGTCGGCCGCCCACGCAGTATGCGCGCGAGGAGCAGGCGGTCGCGAACGGCGCATGAGGCGGCTCAAATAGGCTGTTCTCAGATCTGGACGCGCGTCCCTATTCGATCCGCACTCACCAGGAATGTCCGCTATCGAGACCGCTACAGCCCATCGAATGACTGCCGTCTACGGCCGATGGGCGACCGCAGCTGGCCCGGGCCCGGACGGTCGACCTGTGTTGCTGCGGTTGCGCCGCAGCATCGCCGCCAACTTCCGTAGCCGACTCACTGCTGCCGGCCGGGTCGAGGGTGCTTGAACGGCAGTTCGCAATTGCCTGCAGGCTGAGTTTGTCTGTTGCAGCCTCTTCCTTCAGAAGGTGCATGAACGGGACAAAACTAGAGTAAGGGCTCAATCGCGTCTACAGGCCGACCTTGATCGTGCGGAATGGAGAGCCTTTCGCAGACGGGTCAGGATCCTCGGTAAGGAGCAGGAACGAGATCAGCCGGCGGATCGTCGGAACAGTTGGCGCAGCGACAGCGAGTGCAGCAGGATCGAGCTTGGCACCACGAATGCCGGGGTCAACACATCTGGATAAGCGCCGGCACCGATGCTTGGCACATTCGGAACGATTAGCTGGAACGGACCTGGCGAAGTGATCAACCCCACGGTGACTGCAATGGCGAAATCCGCGAGGCCGAAGATGTTCCAGATGATTGCCGCTTTCCGACCCTCGGCCGTGCCGGTCGCGACGGCGATTGCCGCCGGTACAGCGAACACGCCGGTCAGCACATCGCCGATTCCCGCCGGCAAAGCGAACGCGCTGGGCATCTCCCCACGCAGCGAGGCAGCGAGCGCCCAACTGCCGAATACGCGATAGAGCTGAATGGCAACGAGCCAGGTTACCGGCATCGCATCGAGCACCTGACCCGCCCGCCTCGACAACAGCAACAGTGGTGCACCGATCAGCACCGGTAGAAAGATCGCCAACGGCAGCAACGGCACCGGTGACGGCGACGTGCCGGTGCGGAAGACGCCATTGATGGCCGCGCTCCAGACGACAGCAAACCAAAGTGTGTATGGAATCGTGACCGCAAGCCAGGTCGTGCGGCGTTGGCCCGGCGTCAGGTCGGTGCTTTCGAGGCCGAGCCATAAACCGACCGCGATAACTGCATGGGCCGTCAGCTGGTGTGCGGTGGTTGGAACGCCGCTAGCCGGGATTATCGGCAGCCAGTAGATCAAGCCAGTCCACAGGACCGTCAGCGGTGCGATCCAAAGCAGGCCGCGCCAAGCGGGACGCGGCGGGACGATACCAACAGGAACGGGGGCGGCGATCATGAGCGGTTCTCCATGTGATTCCGGGTCTTCGTGGAGGCGGCCTCGAATACCGCAGTGAGAATGCCGAGTCGGCCTTCCATGAGATTGCGTCCCAAGTTGGTGAAAAGTTGCGCGAAGTCTGGCCCCAGCACCACGCTGAGATTTGGCGAGGGCGGCGGCCCGGACGCACGCCGTTGGATGATCCAGGCCTTTGCGGCCTCGGTGTCGTCTTGCCATGCCAGCGTGCGGAAACCTGCTTTCTCGATTGCTTCGTGTGTTGCATCGGCCGTCAGGAGAAAGCTTGTGGCCGGGGTTCGCGCCCACGGAACCGGATAGTGCAGTTTGCTGCCGTTTGCGACGACGTCGAACGTCGCAAATTTGCCGCCCGGCTTCAGGACACGCCGGATCTCTCTGTAAAGCCGCGCGCGATCGGCGATGTTCATCGCCACATGCTGCAGCAACACGACATCAAAACGGCTGTCTTCGAAGGGAACTTCCAGCGCGCTGGCGGTACGAAACGACACCTGTTCGCTCTGCCCAGTGCGCTGGGTGAGATAGCGCGCGGCATCCACGAACGGTTCACTGAGGTCAATACCCGTAACCCGGCAGCCATGGGTTGAAGCCAGAACA
Source organism: Paraburkholderia sp. 32 (assembly GCF_050435345.1). Classification (NCBI taxonomy): domain Bacteria; kingdom Pseudomonadati; phylum Pseudomonadota; class Betaproteobacteria; order Burkholderiales; family Burkholderiaceae; genus Paraburkholderia; species Paraburkholderia sp. 32. Next base: position 2,040,396 of record NZ_JBNDKD010000001.1, on the reverse strand, counting down.
CGGGCCGGCCCGCCGATGCCCGAACCGACGTCCAGCACCGACGTGTCGGCAGTGATCCCGGCCAATTGGGCAAGCTCGGCGGTGGCAGCGAGCCCACGGATGTGAAACTGGTCGAGGGCGTCCAGTTGCTGCGGTGTGAGCAGCTGATCCTCCCGTCCAAGGACTGCGAGTGCGGCTTTCAGTCGCTCGGTCAGGCCGGTCGCGCGATAGTGATCGCGCACGCCATCAAGCACATCGTTCATTGCGAGGTTCCTCCACGGTCTCCAGCGGATTGTTCCGGGCTCGCGCGTCGGGATCTGCGCGACGCCTCATCCGCAGGCGTAGGTGTACCATGGCATCTCGCGAGCGACTATTCATCACAATGTTGACGGGCTATGAAGCAGAACTTCACAGTCAGGCAGGGCGCGCTCGATGGCGTGGAGGCGTTCCTCAGCGTTGCCCGGCATCGCAGTTTTCGCCGGGCAGCCGCCGAACTCGGCGTGACGCCGTCGGCCGTCAGCCAGGCTGAGCGCGTACTTGAAGCGCGCATTGGCGTAGCGCTGTTCATACGCACCACGCGCAGTGTGGGTCTGACAGAAGCGGGCGAACGGTTTCGTTCGCGTGCAAAGCCTGCCTTCGAAGAGCTTGTCGCCGCCAGTGAGGTTGCGCGCGGACTCGGCCAGCGGCCCGCCGGATTGTTGCGTCTTTCAGTGCCGCGCGCGGCGGTGCCGATTCTGCTGGAACCCCTGATTGCATCGTTCTGCAAGGCTTATCCCGAGGTCGAAGTGGAGATCGACGCAAGCGAGAAGCTCATCGATCTCGCAGCGGAAGGATTCGACGCCGGCATGCGGCTAGGTCAGTTCGTCGCCGCCGACATGGTCGCGATATCGCTGACGCCTCCGTTTCGTTTCGTCATCATCGGCAGTCCTGCCTACTTCTCAGACCGCAGCCGTCCCGAACGCATCGACGATTTGCGCGAACATGCATGTTTGCGATGGCGGCGCTCCAACGGTGCGCTCGCGCCGTGGTCATTCAACGACAACGGCCGCGCGATCGAGTTTGCCGTGTCGGGCCCGCTCATCGCCCATGATTTTCCTACCATGCTGGGTGCGGCAATCGAAGGTGTAGGCCTTGCCCAGCTACCTGAACCGATGGCCGCCGAACGGCTGAGAGCGGGAAAACTGGTGCAAGTGCTGGAGCCGTTCGCGCCGGTGATACCGGGTGTGTTTCTCTACTATCCAAGCCGTCTGCAGATCATGCCGAAGCTGCGTGCGTTCATCGATCACGTAAAGAACTACTCCGCGGGCCGTGGCAAAGCGCGGGCGCATCATGACTCTGGAAATGCAGGTACTGAAGCCCGACATGAGTGGCTTGCTCGTCGGGACAACCATCTCGGGCGCCGAAGAGATCGCCAGGCTCGCGCCATGGGCGAAGTTGGTCAAGGCCATCCCGCCTTTTGCGGAGCTGATGCATTCGCCCAGCATGCTGATAGGTGGCAACCGCGCGGGCGTGTTCGTGTGCGGCGATGACAGCGATGCGCGGGCCGTGGTCGCAACACTTCGACGCCGAGCCGGTCGATGCGGGACCGCTCGCCCTTGCGCGCTACGCGGAACCGGCGGCCATGCTGCTGGTGCAACTGGCTTACGCACACGGGTTCGGCATCAGGATCGGGCTGTCGTTACTCCACGAGAAAGCGGCGAGCGTGCCTCATGACCCGCGTGCCTGAGTATTGACGTAGGGCTGGCTATGACCAACCGAGGAGGATGAGATGAACGTAGGCGTATTGGGATCAGGTGATGTCGGCCGAGCACTGGGCGCCGGCTTCGTCAAGCATGGCCACGACACGATGCTGGGCACCCGAGATCCGCACAAGAAGGAGATACAGGACTGGGTCCGCAATACAACCGGAGCCAGGGCCGGGACGTTCGACGAAGCCGCTCGGTTTGGCGAGATCGTCGTGCTAGCCGTGCTCGGCCGCATCGCTGAGAGCGTGATCGAGCTTGCGGGGCCGGAGAATCTCGCCGGCAAGACCGTCATCGATGCAACCAACCCGCTCGCCGACGAGTCGCCGGTCAACGGGGTCCTGAAATATACGACGGGACCGAACGAGTCGCTCGGCGAGAGGATTCAGGCGAAGGTTCACCTCGCCCACGTGGTCAAGGCTTTCAACAGCGTCGGCAACGCGCTCATGGTGAATCCCCATTTTTCTCAAGGCACGCCGACCATGTTTTTGTGCGGCAACAGCGACGATGCGAAGGCCCGGGTTGGCGCAATCGCCCGGCAGTTCGGATGGGAGCCCTACGACTGCGGAAGCATCGTATCGGCACGCGCGATCGAGCCGCTATGCATGCTGTGGTGCCTGCCGGGATTCCTCAGGAACGACTGGCAGCATGCGTTCAAGATGCTGACGAACTAAGCAGAAGCGATGGAGCCGCTTCAAGTACCGCTGAAGGGTGATCCCGGTCTGACGCTGGAAGAGATGAAGCGATTCGTGGCCGATCACTTCGAAGACTTCGTCAACCGGAAGAAACCGGAAGTCGCATCGGCGAACTTCAGCGCGGATTTCCTCGACCACGACGAACCGTCGGGTCCTCAGGTCGGCCCCGAAGCCGCGATGGCCATGATGAAGGCGGCTTATCAAAAGTGGCCGGACTTGCACGTCACGATCGAAGACATCATTTCCGAAGGTGACAAGGTGATGGTCAGAAACACGTGGCGCGCCACCGACGTTATCTCCGGGAAAAAGATCGAGTTTCACGGCTTTGTCCTGAGGCGGTTTGCGAACCGGAAAATTGTCGAACGATGGGCCACGTTGACGACACCGTGTGAGGCTTGATTCGAGAACGGAGGACCACGAGCATGAGCGCCCGTTACATCCGCATCGGTGACCAGGGTGTCGGGGCGAGTTCGATCCGGGCGCGGACTGCATACAGGGTCAGCCCGCGCGTAGACGGCAGGCGTCTCCGCTCTACTCACCAACACGGCTGCAGAAACTAGGCATGGACTATGCGGGTCATCGTAGCCTAATGGTCGTAACAACCCTCCGAGAACCGCGACACGCGGACGAACGTCGAGCCGGCTGATGTGCACATCGGCCAGGGAGCACCAAATGAAGCCCATACGTAATACCGACTCTGTTTCAGGCGAGTGGTACATCGATACTGCGTGCATCAATTGCGGTGCATCGCGTCACGTCGCGCCAGAGCTGATTGTTGAACGAAACGACAAGAGTGTCTTCGTTCGGCAGCCGGCGACGCCAGAAGAGCAACTTGATGCCTGGCGTGCGATGCTTGTGTGTCCTACGGCATCGGTACGCAGTGAAACAAAACAGCCTCGCCCGAACGCAGCGATTTTTCCACAGCAGATCACCTCGGACGTGTGGCGCTGTGGATTCAACGCGCGGTCGTCGTTCGGAGCACATTCTTATTTTGCATCGCGTCCGGAAGGCAATCTGCTGATCGACTCGCCTCGCTATGCGGCGGAGCTGGTGAAATGGTTTGACGGCGCCGGCGGTATTGCGCACATTCTGCTGTCGCATAGTGACGACGTCGCGGACGCTGACAAATACGCGCGTCGATTCGGTGCTCGCGTCTGGATTCATCGGGAGGACGCGTCGGCCGCCCCATATGCTACGGATCTGCTCGACGACGGGTCAGCAATGAACATTGCGGTCAACGTTCGCGCGATCCCTGTACCCGGACACACTCGGGGTAGCGTCGTGTACCTGCTTGATGATTGCGTGATGTTCTCGGGTGATTCACTTGCCTGGAGCCCACTCAAGAAGGACCTCGTCGCGTTCAGGGACGCGTGCTGGTACTCATGGACGGAGCTCACCGATTCGCTGAGCAGGCTGGCCACGTATCGCTTCGAATGGTTGCTTCCCGGTCACGGTTGGTTCGCGCAATTGCCAGCCGAGGAAATGAATTCGCGCTTGCTCGCATTGGTTGCGCGCATGCGACAAGACTGAAGTGGCCGCTCACGCAACTAATTTTGTAATCATCCTTTTGCGACCGCAGCATCGCCTGCATACCGCTGCATGAGGCCCAGAACGCAGATCCGACTTCAACTAAATTTGTAAGCATCGCAGTCGCGCCGGCAATTAAATTTGTTATTCGCTGAGCGATTTCAACCAATGTTGTAAAGGAATGGGCGGCCGGACGGCCAGATGCGATCATGGCGCACAAGCCGAAAGCCTTCTTCTGGCGCATACGCATGAAAGGCATGCACGCGATGGCAAGAGGCGGGAGCGCTGAAAAATAGGTGAACCCTATTAACAGATTTAGTTGTGTGAGCGACGGATGCATTTCGCGTTGTTGCGTAAATCAGGCGTAGAGACAACATGCCCTCTGTGATGTCGATCTCAGGCGATACGGACGGACTGCGGGCGTGCGATGGCCGCCATGCGGTTGAGCACGCCTGCACGAATCGAGACTTCGGTTGCCTGGGAGCCAATCTCGCGAGCCCACAGGCAGGAGCCCGTGAGGATCTTGAGCCGGTACATCGGGGCCTCTGCCAGCGAGCGACGATGGTAGCCACTCGCCTGCTTCCATTCACGTCTGCTGCTTGCCGCGATCGCGTCGATGGCAGCGTTGCGCCACGCCGCGCCCGGCGTGCTCACTGGCCACGGCGTCGCGCCTTCACGTGGCGGAATCGAAGGGACCGCTGTGCGCGCCGCAATTCGCGCATGGCATGCCTTGGTGTCGTAGGCACCGTCGCCGCCGATGGTATGGATTGCCACATCTGCAGGAATCTGGTCGAGCAAATCGGGCAGAACTTCGCCATCGCCTTCGTCTTGATGGGTCATAAGCGCGGCGCAAATCTGGCCCGTGTTCGCATCCATCGCCAGGTGCACCTTGCGCCACGTGCGACGTTTGGACCAGCCGTGCTTGCGTACCTTCCACTCGCCTTCGCCGTAGACCTTCAGGCCGGTGCTGTCGACTACCAGGTGCAAGGGCTCGTTGGCGCGCCGCGTTGGCAGTACAACCTTCAGTGTCTGTGCGCGGCGGCTCAAGGTCGTGTAGTTCGGCACCGGCAAGCCCGGGTAGCCGAGTTTGCGCAGACTGAGCGCGAAGCCCTGCACAGCGCGCAGCGGCAGATGAAAAACCTGCTTGAGGCCGAGCAGCATCTGGATCGCCGCATCACTGTAGGTGCGCGGTCGGCCGCGTCTGGCAAAGCCAGCCTCGGGCAGCTGCGTCAGTACGCTTTCATCAATCCACATGGTCACATCGCCTCTCGCAATCAAGCCCGCGTTGTATTCACGCCAGTTCTTGACGCGGTACGTTCCTTTGGGCTCGCTTGCCTTGCGTTCGTCCTTGCGCATCTTCTCGGTGAAAAAGTCGAGAATCTACGCAGTTCAGAGTGAAGTTAACATCCTGGTCAACCCCAGCGTTGTGCGTAAACGTCATCGCCGACCGCCGTGATTTCTGCAACAACGCCGATGCATTTGCAAAAAACGTATCGCGAAACAAATCTATAAAGATAAAGTTTTCTTATCTAAAGGTACCTGTTTTTACGCTAAACTCCGGGGTATGAAAACGCGCCTCACCCTGCCCTGCGCGCCTGCTGCTGACGCTGAATCCTCTGCATCCGGTTTTCCCGGTGCCGACGAGCTTGCCGTGCTCCGCGCGTGGTACGCCGGCGTGTCCGTGCGGCAGGCCGTGGCGCGTTACCTGCCCTCCGCACTCGGTGACGGGAAATCGGCGCGCGGCGTCCTCGGGCGCATCCGGCGCAGGCTGGTGGACATCGCGCGCGCGGCCCATCGCGACGACCTTGTCGCACTCCTCACTCATCCGGCGGCAGGACGTCAACAGCATGCGAAAGGTGCCGCGCTGGCGATCGACGCTTTGCGCACCGCACGCCCGCGGGAACCGCAGATCGCCGACGACATCGCGCAGTGGTTTTCCCCGCGCGCGGTGCGCGTACTGCACGCGTACGGCATCACGACGCTCGCCGATCTCACCGTGCGCATTCCGCGCCGGCGCCAGTGGTGGAAGGCCGTGCCGGGGCTCGGCACGGCGAGCGCCCGTTCGATCGAGGCGTTCTTCGCCGCCTGGCCCGCGCTCACGGACAGGGCGCGTGGGCTGGTGGTCGCGAGCCAGCGCGGCGACATCGTGCCGTGGGAAACCCTCAAATTGCCGCACGAGGTCGACGGCTCCGCCGGCACGTTCCGCGCACCGCCCGCCACCTGCACGCTCGACGCGTCCAACGACTACGAGGCCGTGCAGACGTGGCTGTCCCTGCACGAGTCGCCCGCCACGCAACGGACCTACCGCAAGGAAGCCGAGCGGCTGATCCTCTGGGCCATCGTCGAACGCGGCCGCGCGCTGTCGTCGCTCACGACCGAAGACGCGATTGCGTACCGGACGTTCCTGCGCCATCCGGCGCCGCGGGGACGCTGGATCGGCCCGGTGCGCCCCCGCACGTCACCGGACTGGCGGCCGTTTAACGGCACCCTCTCGGCGCGCTCGGTCGCGCACGCGCTGTCAATTCTCGGCGCCCTGTTCCGCTGGCTGGTCGAACAGCGCTACGTGCTGGCCAATCCGTTTGCCGGCATCAAGGTGCGCGGCGGCAAGACGGCATCGACGCTCGATGCGTCGCGCGCCTTTACCGACGGGGAATGGGCGCTGGTGCGTACGATGGCCGAGGGGCTGGAATGGTCTCACGGCTGGACGGTTCCGGCCGCGCAGCGCTTACGGTTCCTGCTCGATTTCGGCTTTGCGACGGGTTTGCGCGCGAGTGAGCTGGTCGGCGCGACGCTCGGCCACGTCGAGACGGACGCACGCGGCGAGCACTGGCTGCGGGTCACCGGCAAAGGCGGCAAGGTCGCGCGGGTGGCGCTGCCGCCGCTCGCGTGGGACGCACTAACCCGCTATCTGGCCGGGCGCCAGCTGCCGACTTCTACGGCGCGCTGGCGGCCGGACACACCGGTCATCGGCAGCCTGGACGCGGACAGTAGTGCGGCCATCAGCAGCGTGCGCCTGTGGAGCGTGCTTGAGCGCTTTCTCGTCCTTGCCGCCAGTGCCATCGAAACCGATCACCCACCGCTCGCGGAGAAGCTGCGCCGCGCCAGCCCCCACTGGTTGCGGCACACCCACGCTACCTACGCGCTCGGTCACGGCGCCGAACTTACCACGGTGCGCGACAACCTGCGGCACGCCTCGGTATCGACCACCTCGATCTACCTGCACAGTGACGAGGTTAAGCGCGCGCGGCAGATCAGTGAGGCGTTTACGACCCGGAAGTGAGCGCGACAACCTGCATGACCGACCGGCACGGTGGTTGACCGTTTCCTGATGACGGTTCGATCGCTGGTACAAACCGGCAAGCGGAGCGCGCAATCCTCCGCCCACTTTAGTGATGTCAGGCAGCCAGTGGCCCCATGCCGGCGACCATCGCTGGCATCATCGAAGCGATCGACAGCCTGCTCACTCGCCTACGAGATGACGCCCGGAACGAGCCATGGAAAAACCTGAATTCGAGCCGCAGATTCTGGCAAATCGACAGGGTGTGTCGTTCTGGCTCGTCCGCGGAAACACCACCGTCGAATGCATCGTCACGATTGCAGCGCTGGAGGCCCATTTCTGGCTTGAGCCGCGGGCCGGGGACGCCCGGATCCTGAGGATTTTCCGGGACGGGTACAGCCGCATCCGCGCGATCGCCGAACGGAAGCTACTTGCGCATCCGTGCGGAAGCCTGAAACTGACACCCGATGACTTCGAGCGCCCCTGAACAGCGCGGGTGAATCGGGCACGCTTCTCGAAGCATGAATAATCGGGCCGGCGGCCCTTTTTTGGGCAATGCTGTTGTGGCGGAGCCAAGCCGGCCGCTGCGAGGGCCTGACCGTTAGTTGCGTACACCAACGAATCGGTTTTGATTCTCGGGAACGCGGCACTATCTTTAGCACTTCTTAGCTGGAAAGGAGAATCGGGGCCGCTGCGGCCTGTACCTATGCGCGAGAGCGCCAGCGCTGCTCCTGCCTGCTCAGCTGGGTGGCGTCCGTCGATGCGGGGAAAGCCCGAACCATAACGTGCTCGAAGAGCCCGTCTCGGAATGGGCACATCGCCCCGCCAACCCACTCTCCGCCGGCGACGAAGCGGCATTTCAGCGGACGGCTAGCTGAGCGGTCGGGCAGCCGGCGATAATCCGGGAGGACGGCAAGTCGGCCAATGCCGACGTTGGAGAGTACTGGGTTCTAGGTCGGCAGTGGGACAGATTGCCGACGGTGGCGGCATCGAGCGGCCGGGCGGCAGCTTCCTGCATCAGCGAACTCACACTCCCGCCCCGTAGCGGACGTTTTGCGACCTCTTTCTAAGGTCCGGCATGCGCGCGAAGGTAGTCGTTCGCGTATCGATCTCGCTTGACTCCTTGTGGCCAAACCTCAGCGGTACAGCCGTGTCGTCTTTGGTGAAAACCAATGCACTCACGGAACCGGGTTCCGGCGATGACCTTGGGGCCAAGGCCATGCCGACAACGCAATATCAGCCAGCCGCTTCAGTGTCGCCCTGCATGCACGGTCACAGGCTTGCGCCGACATGCCTTGCACAACTGCGCAATAGAAGCGTGCGAGAGCTTCGGTGTCGGTCTCAGGGGCAAGCTCGCCCTCGGCGACGGCACGGTCGAGGCGTGCCTTGATGGCCTGTAGCCCAAGCTCGCGCCGCGCGGCGACCGTCTGGGCGACAGACTCGCTCTTTTCGGCATGTTGAAGAACAGCATTCGAAATCATGCAACCGCGCGGCCGTCCCGGGTCAGTAAAGCGTGCCGCGGCGTCGTGCAGGTAGAACGCTATCGCATCGTAGGCCGGCATCTTCCCTTGCAACGCTTCCAGCCACTGCTTGTTCTCACGCTCGCTGATATGGTCGAGCGCCTGTCTGTAAAGGTCCTCCTTCGAACCGAACGTTGCATAGAGGGACGGCGGCGGAATACCCATGGCTTGAGTCAGGTCGGCGATCGACGTGCCCTCGTATCCACGCTCCCAGAACAGCCGCGCGGCGACATCGAGCCCCACATCGCGGTCCAGCAACCTCGGTCTGCCACGTTTCCGGGCGGGTTCGCTCATTTTTATATCGAGTCCTACAAAAATCGTTGACGGTGGCTTCCAGTATAAATATGCTAGTGATCACTATAAATTTTATCGAGAAGGAGTGATCGATGTCTGAAAAACTTTCAAGCAAGGTGGCCCTTATAACAGGAAGCTCGCGTGGTATCGGCCGTGCTGTAGCACTGGCCTTTGCGAGAGAAGGGGCCGCGCTCATCGGTGTGCACTACGCCAGCAACGCGGATGCTGCTCACGCCACCATCCGCGAGATCGAGGCGCTCGGATCAAAAGCCGTCGCCATCAATGCGGACTTGGGTCGCGGGAAAGAAGCAACGGACAGTATCTGGGAGCAGTTCAGGGCAGCCGCGATCGCCGCCACGGGCGAACCTCGGCTTGACATTCTCGTCAACAATGCTGGCGTGGCACCGGCGATTCCCCTGACTCAGACCAGTGAATCCGTCTTCGACGAGGTCATGACCGTCAACTTCAAGGCACCGTTCTTCCTGATTCAGGCTGTTGCAGATCACATCCGAGACAATGGGCGAATCATCAACGTTTCGACGGGCTTTACGCGTGTCGCGGCTCCAACGCATCCTGCCTACGCCGCGTCGAAAGGAGCCCTTGAAACCCTCACACTGGCGCTTGCCCCTGAGTTCGGTCCTCGCGGCATCACGGTGAATACGGTCATGCCGGGCGTGACGGAGACTGACATGAATGCGGCGTGGATAACGGTACCGGAGGCGCGCGCCGGCGCGGAGGCCATGTCGGTGTTCTCGCGAGTGGGTCAACCTGCCGATGTGGCTGACGTCATCGCCTTCCTTGCATCGAATGAGGCACGCTGGACTACGGGACAGGTGATCGACGCGACGGGCGGTGCCCGCCTCTAACCATTGCGTCCGCTAGATTTAAAGGTGGCGCCAGCGCATAAAGGGTGGTGGACGTATGCGTACGTGCACTACTAAACGAGAGAAATGGCGCGACTCGCTCGCGTCTCCAAGCCCCCACCATGGGCGAAGCCTTCTGGTGGTGTGCATGGCCGATGCGAGTCCCATTTCATCTCCAGGCCATCGGCTCGTCACCTGATGGCAAACAGCCGCGTCAACTACAGTTGCCCGGTGGCAATCGAGTGATTCTGTGACCGGAACCGCGCGGGCTGCGGACATTGGCTTCATGCTCGGCACTGTCCGTTTGTGGCCGCTTATTGCCTTACGCTACCGCGTCATGTCGATCCGTTGGGAGCCCTGCGGTTGCCCGTGCCGACCTGGATCGTGTCTTCACGCCGAGTCGACGCGATCGCACTCAGCGTCGCGCTGTCCCGTATGCGCAACCTGCTCGCCAAACTGCAGGGCGGCAAGCTGGGCATAGAGCGGCGAGCTCAGAAGCAAGTCGGCGTGACGGCCCTGCGCGACGATGCGGCCTTGCTCCAGCACGACAATGCGGTCCGCTTGCTGTACGGTCGCGAGGCGGTGCGCGATGACCAGCGTGGTGCGGTTCTGCGCGGCATTGTCAAGCGCCTTCTGTACGAGGCGTTCGCTGGCAGCGTCGAGCGCGCTGGTGGCCTCGTCCAGCAGCAGGACGGGCGGATTCTTCAGGATCGCGCGGGCGATCGCAATGCGTTGGCGCTGTCCGCCAGACAGTCGTACTCCGCGCTCCCCTAGAAACGTGTCGTAGCCTTGCGGCAGTTCTTCGATAAAGCCGACCGCAGCGGCCATTTCGGCAGCCCGCTGCACTTGCGGGAGTGTGGCCTCGTGCGCGCCGTAGCGGATGTTGTCGAGCACGCTGCCCGAAAAGATCACCGATTCCTGCAGCACTGCCCCGATTCCCTTGCGCAACTCGAGGAGCGGCACCTGTCGCGTCGGGACGCCGTTGATCAGAATGTTGCCGGCCTGCGGGTCGTAAAATCGCAGCAGCAGTTGGAACAGCGTGGTCTTGCCGGCGCCGGACGGTCCAACCAGCGCGACATGTTCGCCCGCGCGGACGTCGAGCGAGAGCCCGGCGAGTGCAGCGATGCCGGGGCGGGACGGATACGAAAAGCTAACATTGTCGAAGCGGATGCCGTCCCCGCGCGCCGGCAGCGCGACCGTCGCCTCGGCCTGCACCACCGGCGAGCGTGCCACCAGCAGTTGCAACAAACGTTCGGTGGCGCCGGCAGCACGCTGCAGATCGCCCCACACTTCGGCGACAGCTCCCACAGCGCCGGCGGTGAACACCGCGTAGAGGATGAACTGGGACAACTGGCCGGCCGTCATCCGCCCGGCTAGCACAGCCTGCGCCCCAAGCCAGAGGACGAACACGACGGCGGCGAATACCAGCACGATAACCACGGCGGTCAACCAGGCACGCGCCCGAATGCGCTTGAGCGCGGTCTCAAAGGCCACCTCCACCGCGCCGGCAAACCGCCGCGCCTCAAAGGACTCCTGCGTGTACGACTGGACGGTCGGCATGGCATTGAGGACCTCGCCCGCCAGCGCGCTCGCGTTCGCTACCTTGTCCTGGCTGGCGCGCGAGAGGCGGCGCACGCGCCGACCGAAGACAACGATGGGAGCGACCACCACCACCAGCGTAGCGATGACGTAGCCTGACAGTACAGGGCTGGTCACTGCCAGCATCGCCACGCCACCGGTAAGCAGAAAGAAGTTGCGTAACCCCAACGACAGGCTGGTGCCCACCACCGTCTGAATCAAGGTGGTGTCGGTGGTGAGCCGCGACAGCACCTCTCCGGTCTGCGTGGTTTCGAAGAACTGCGGGCTCATCTCCAGCACGTGGTCGTAGACCGCACTTCGCAAATCGGCCGTGACCCGCTCGCCCAGCCACGACACGAGGTAGAAGCGCAGTGCCGTGGCGCCGGCCAGTACCAGCGAAACGGCGAATAACGCGAGGAAATAGCGATCGATATGCGTACGGTCACCCGCAGCAAAGCCACGGTCAATCAGGTATTTGAACGCCACCGGCAACGCCAGTGTGGCGCCCGCCGACGTCACCAGCGCCAGGAACGCGAGCGCCCAGCGCCCGGCATACGGGCGCATGAAGGGAAACAGGGCAAACAGGGGGCCTATAGCCCGCGAAGGCGGCGAAGGCGGCGAAGGCGGGACAGCGTCTGGCATGAGGATTCCCGAGCGGGTAGAAGTTCATCTCGATTGTGCCAGTCCTACAGATTCGAAGGCAGCGGTCGCTGTCCGACCCCACTCGGCCCTAGCAACTCGCTCGCTGATCGTCCGTTACCGGATGTGGAGCGGCCACGCGTACGGGCGAGCCGAACATCGTATTCAACGAGCGGCACGGCCCGGTCACTTCAAGGGCGAGAGGAAGCATTCCTGAATTCCATCCGTGGGGCGGCGGGCGGGTGTCCCGCCGCCAGGCTCGACAACTTACGGAGTTCAGTCGTCCTGCTGTTCAGCCATTTCTGCCGCCACATGAAGTCCAGTGTCCATGGCGGCCTCTTCTGTCGCGTAAGCGATTCCCGGTTCGTGCCGCACTTCTTTGATCGCGTCTCCAGTATGGTCAATATGGACGATCTCAAATGTGTACCCGCCTTCAGCCAGTCGGTTCGGTTCAATACGGTAGGTGTGTTTGCCCTTACTAATCGTTCTTGCCGGCACCGATTTTCTCCTTTGTGTGATCTTTCGCCGCCATGATATTCCACGCCTGTGGCTTCTGAACTGTCGCTAATGGCAGGTTAGCCCGCTGCCAGTCCGCCGGCTGACAGGTCCCGGAAAACAGGCGTTCGCGCAGTCATGCAAGGACCATGCCACGAGGGGGCTGCACACTCGCCTATGACGTGAGCGTTGTCGGCCGCTCGCTGCGCATATGGTTTCAATGGGGCGGGGGTCCAGTGCGGTGGGAATACGGAGTTCCGGGGCCGCTATCGGACTTTGGTCCCATTGGTCTCACCCGCCTGGCCGACTAGGCTGAAAAATACGTCGACGTTTGGACGGCGACATATCCGCAATATCCCCGGGAGTTCATCATGAAATTTCTTGTGGTTACCGCGTCGGCCATTTTCGTTGCAGTGCTTTCAAACCCGTCCGTTTGGGCTCAAGGCAATTCCGCAACCAGTGCGCCGGCGGCTGCAGAGCATCCCGACGAGATCGTGAGGATGCACCAACAGGTGGCCGCAGCCAATCGTGTCTATAACAAGCACGTAGCCGCTGCACAAAAAGTTTTCGATGAGAAAAAGGCAGCAGCCAAAAAAGAGCGTGATGCTGCCATAGCGGCAGCACATCAGGGTGTGGGCCAATAGAACGACGACGTTCCCGGCACCTCAATGGTTCCTTCCGCAGCAACAACCAAACGCTACCAAGCTATTTGAGCCCACGGAGGACGTTACGCTCCCTGCTAGGCAGGTGCGGTCACCGACATAGATCAGGCCGTGTGGTCCGCCGTTGATCGCGATCGGGCAGCCGTCGACCCAGAGATGCTATGTGGGACTACCCAAGCCAGACCCGTTTAGCTAAAACGGAATTTCCAACCCTGTGCAAAGGAGACGGAAATGTCGGCGACCCAGACAGTCCCACAAGGCAATGATACGGCGATCCAAGTCCAGCTCTACATGAGCTTCGAACTCGGCGACAAGTCGTGGAAGTTGACGGCCAGCGATGGCCGGCGCGGCCCGAGCCGTTTCAGCGTGCACGCCGGCGACACGGCTGCGGTGCTCGACTGCGTGCGCCGCGCCAAGGAGCGCTGCCAGCTCGAACCGCAGGCCCCGGTGCATTCGTGCTATGAGGCCGGCCGCGATGGCTGGTGGCTGCATCGCTGGTTGAGCGGGCAAGGCATTGACAACCTCGTGGTCGACCCGGCGAGCATCGAAGTGAACCGACGCGCCAGACGGGCCAAGACCGACCGGCTCGACGGCGATAAGCTGCTGGTGATGCTCAGGCGCCACCACGCTGGCGAGCGCATCTGGTCGGTGGTGCACGAGCCCACGCCCGAGCAGGAAGACGCGCGCCGCACGCACCGTGAACTGGCCCGGCTGAGCCAGGAGCGTACCGCCCACACGAACCGCATCCGCTCCCTGCTGGTGCTGCACAACCTGCGTGTGCCGGTCATCGTCGGCGGGCGCGACTGGGCGGCGTGGTGGGAGCGCCATCGCGAGCAGGTGCCGCCGGTGTTGCGCGGCGAGATCGAGCGCGAGAGCGCGCGGCTGGCGCTGGTCAGGCAGCAGCTCAAGGTGCTGGAAGCGGCGCGGCGCCAGGAACTGGCCGAGGGCAAGCATCCGCTGGTGGCGCAACTGGCACGGCTGCGCGCGATCGGCCCCAAGGGCGCCTGGGTGCTGGTCAAGGAAGTGTTTGGCTGGCGACGTTTCGCCAACCGGCGCGAGCTGGCCGGCAGCCTGGGGCTCACGCCGACACCCTACGACAGTGGCGGCAGTCAGATCGAGCAAGGCATCAGCAAGGCGGGCAACAAGCGAGCGCGCACGATGCTGGTCGAACTCGCCTGGCGCTGGCTGCAGCTGCAGCCCGACAGCCTCCTGACCCAGTGGTTCAACCGGCGCTTTGCCGGCGGCGGCAAGCGCATGCGGCGCGTGGGCATCGTGGCGGTGGCGCGGCGCCTGGCTATCGCGCTGTGGCACTACCTCGAGCACGGCGAGATTCCGGCCGGAGCCTCGCTCAAGCCGGCAGCTGCCTGAAATTCCGGGCAGCACGGGTACCACGCAACGCCTTCGCACGCAACACGTCATCATGATCCAGGGTCGACGCGCCCGGAACGTCGGCGGGTCACGGCACCCCGTGACCGTCTCGCAGAGATGGGGCGCGCCCATAACCGGGGTTTGCCAGCGCGCCTTGCGCGCATGCTGCATGAGGTGCAGGGTGTTGGCGCCCTGCACGGATAGAAGTTCGTTCGGGCACTGGCTCGAACGCTCATCACACCCCGACCCCGGACCAGGATGGCACAGCCATGTCGCGCCAAGGCATCACGCGCTCAACAACCTACAGGAGCCACCATGAAATCCAAGCCCTTCACGTGATCAAAAACGGCTTGACATACAAGTCCCCATAGAAGCTGACGTTACCCATTGCCGAAAGCGGCCGTTCAACGTTCGAGGATAAAAGCCACGAAGAACCGTCTTCCTGCGAGCCTTGTGTGTCTGAGCATGAGCCAACCACTAGGTGGCGGCCCAGGCCGCGCGCAACTCGTTTCGGTAACCATCACAAAGGTGCAGCCCTGCCATTTGAATTCAGCCCTTGGAGTAGCTGCCCTCGTGTTTCGGCAGGGCGTCAGATACATGAACCCACGGTAACTTGCTCGATGTCCAAGTGTGATGCTCGGGAGGAACCAGGTCCGGCACGTCGAGACTGCATGTCGTAATGTCAATCTCGTCGGGGAAATCGTCGTGTTGATAGGTCAATTGCGTGCCACAGTCCGGGCAGAAAGTTCGCAAAACCGCTTTACTGCTTGCGAAGCTCCTTGGTTCGCCATGGACGAACCGAAACTCGGATCGCTTGACGCTAAACCAGGCGACGAACGGGGCCGCAGATGCGCGGCGACAGTCTGCGCAGTGACAAACTGTGGAGTTGAAGGGTGTATCCAACACTTCATAACGGACTTCTCCGCAAAAACAGCGACCTTTGAGCATTGCTCCCTCCGTGGCGTGACAGTCGCCCGCAGCGCAACGATCGTATGCGCCCGGCAATTGTAGAGGTCCGGGCTGAAGATCTCGCAGGGTCGATAGCGCAGGTGGCGCTCGAACTAGGGAAACACTGATCAATAAGCTCGTCGCCGGCGTTGCCGACGAGTCAGCTTGCAATTATCAGAATGTCGAAGGAATTCGGTCGCAAGCGAGGCGGAGTTTGCCCGGATTCGGGGCCCCCTCCTCGCATTTTTCATGCACATGACGGACTACTCCCGTGAACTGACCGCAACCGGTTTCGGGCGATTACCAGGTTCGCCAAGGCGAACAGGCTGAACAGTTGCGCCGTGTTCTTGGCCAGCCCCTTGTAGCGCACCTTGCGATGACGGAACAGATTCTTGACGATATGAAACGGATGCTCGACCCGAGCACGAATTTGCGCCTTGGTCCGCTCGACCGCGATCACCAGATCCTTCAGCGGACCATCCTGCATCGCCTTGATCTTTCCGCGCTTGGCCGCCACGCGCCACTTCACCGACTTGCCCTTCATTTCGTCGCGTTTGTCTACGCCGATGTAGCCCGCGTCGCCGAACGCTTCCTCTTCGTGCCCGTGCAGCAGCGCGTGGGCTTGCGAGACATCCGACACGTTGGCGGACGTGCCGACCACGCTATGCACCAGACCCGAATCGGCGTCGACTCCGATGTGGGCCTTCATCGCGAAGTGCCACTCGTTGCCCTTCTTCGTCTGATGCATCTCCGGGTCTCGGCTCTTCTCCGCGTTCTTGGTCGACGGCGGCGCTTCGATGATCGTCGCGTCGACCAACGTGCCTTCCTTCATCATCAGTCCGCGCTCACACAGCGAGATGCCGATCTCGTCGAACAACTTTCGCGTCAGATCGTGCTCGACCAGCAGGCGGCGGAACTTCAACAGCGTGGTCGCATCCGGCGCGTTCTCGACGGCCAGATCGATGCCGGCGAAGGCGCGCATCGCAATGCTATCGTACAGCGCGTCTTCCAGACCTTCGTCCGACAGGCCGTACCACTGCTGCAGAAAGTAGATTCGAAGCATGCGCTCCAGACCAATCGGCGGACGGCCACGCTCACCCTTCGGGTAATACGGCTCGATCGCCGACAGCAACCGCGGCCACGGTACGACCCTCTCCATCTCTGTCAGGAAGCGCTGGCGCCTGGTCACCCGTTTCTTGCCCGCACTCTCCGCTTCTGCAAAGCTGATTTGCCGCTTCATCACTACTGGTCCGTTCCGTGAGCTTCCTTCTATAACGTACTCGAACACGTCAGCGATGACGGCCGAGCCTGATAAATCAGTGTTTCCCTAGGGGATAGCGCCTCGGTCGGCTGTTTCCTTTCCGAGTGTAACGGCGACTGACCGCTTTCGGCTACCAGTTCGAATGGCCGTTCCTGGCCGACCGCTGCCTGATGCATCTGATGCATCCCGACCCAAACCCGTCCTCTACGACACCACCAACGAATGACCACTCGTCATCATTCAGGCGCGCAGTGGACGTCGAATTTGATGAGCTTCGTCGGACCGAATGTGTTGCTGAGCGCAACGTCGGCGGCATCGCGGCCGCGCGCCATCAGCACACGACCGATACGCGGCACGTTGTTGCGCGGATCGAAGGTCTGCCAGGAGCCGCCCACATAGGCTTCGAACCATGCCGCGAAATCCATCGTGCTCCACGGCGGCGGCACACCGACGTCACTGATGTAGCCCGTGCAGTAGCGCGCCGGAATATTCATCGCGCGGCATAGCGCCACGGCCAGATGAGCGAAGTCGCGACACACGCCCTTGCGTTCCTGCCACGCCTGAAACGCGGTCTTGGTCGGCCGTGCAAATTCGTATCCGAACGTGACATGGCGATGCACGTAGTCGCAAATCGCCTGCACCCGGTGGCGGCCCGGAGGCGTATTGGAAAACAGTTTCCAGGCAATGTCGGACAGCAGATCGGTTTCGCAATAGCGGCTGCCGAGCAGGAACACCAGACATTCATCCGGAAGCGTTTCGACGGCATGCTGATAGTCGAACGGCTCGCGCGTCTCGGGTTGATCGGAGATGTTGAGCAGCGCGCTTGTGGAAAGCGAAATCAGCCCCTGCGGCGCGACGATGCGGCTGCACAGATTGCCGAAGCTATCGCGATACTGCGTGATCGCCACCGGCGGATCGACCACCAGCAGATCGGCAGACAGGACATCCTGCACGCGGGAAAAATGCGTGTTCAACATCAACATCATTGGTGTCGGCTGCGCGCACTCGTAGATCAGTTCATAGCCCACGCGAAGTTTCATCTGACCATCCTTCCATTGATAAAGTCGTAACGCGCTGAGCGCTCAGGCGTCTTCGGTCACGCTCACGTCGACCTCAAGACTGCGGAACGAATGCATCGCGCCGTGCCATGTGCCCCAGAGCGGCAGCGCCTGATCGTAATTCCACGCTACCGCCACACGAATCAGATGCCGGTTGCCGACGATGCTGTTGGTCGGATCGAAATCGACCCAGCCTGCACCGGGAAGATAGATCTGCAGCCATGCGTGGGTCGCGCCGCCGCCCAGGGTGGTGTCGTGGTCCGGCACGAAGATATAGCCGCTGACAAACCGGGCCGCGAGGCCAAGCGAGCGGACGGCATCCATCATCAGCACCGCGAAATCGCGGCAACTGCCGCTGCGCAGGCGTAGCGTGTCGGCAGGACGATTGACGCCCTTCTCGACGCGCCGCACGTACATGAAGTTGTTCTTGATCTCGAGCGTCATGCTGCGCAACAACGTCATCGTGCCCGTCGTGCCGCCGGGGTCGATAAAGCGTCGCGCCCACAGGTCGACATCGTCGTTCGGAAACTGTCGGCTTCGCGCGTTCACCAGATCAGAGGCTTCCTCGCTCGTATACGCGAAGGGCCAGGTCGACGCATAGGCTTCCAGCGAATAGTCAGGCAGCGGCGCCTCGTAATGTTCGAGCGTCACCTCGCTTCTGAAGAGCAGCTCGGATGCTTCGACCGAAAACGTGGCGACTGCGACCGAGTTGTCGAAGACATCGTGCAACCAATACAGCCGTTCAGGTGTGGGCGTGATCAGCAACTGCGCGGTGAGAAGCCGCAGATCATGACTCGCGCGCGGGCGGAACATCATGCGATGCTCGCCGAAGCGTACTGGCTCCAAGTAGTGGTAGACGCTCTGGTGCCGCACGGTTAGACGTTGCGGCGCGCTCATTGCGTTTCGCCGCGAACAAACTTGCTCACCATTTCGCCCCCAAAAGGAAAGCCCACCGCGACAGCACGAACCGGGGCGGCAATCGGTCACGACTCAGACACGCGCTGAAAACGATCAGCAATGAGAGGCAACAAGGTGCAGCCCGAATTACAATGACGCTCTTTCTACCGGGCCGCTGCTACACCTTCGTCGAAAGTGCGCACAAGCAAAGTGAAACGACCGCGCGTCACATGCGCGTGTCGGTTACTTCTTCGTCACGCCGCTCGACACAGAAGTCTTCGGGGTAGACGTCTTGAACAGACCTGCTCCGGGAGATGGTAACTTTTTAGGTTGTTTAGGCTTCTTTGCCTCGCGATTACTACGCAGTTGACCTTTTGCCATTTCGCTCCCCATTTAGGCGCCCACGGAAGGGGCCGCTCTGCGACTCATTCTGGGCGCATTTTTAATTACTGTCGCGATCTACTTAAAAGACCCGATCACACACCTTAAGGGGTAAGTGCACAAGTTTGCTGATAGTGCGTGCTCTCTTCATGCACCCAGCCGCCGGTTTGCCGATTGTTCTTGCTTTGTCGCGCCATGCGGCGCACTCTCGGATAGCCAACTTGAGTGCGCAAGCGGCTTTCATCGACTCGCCACTCGTGTTCGGCTCGCCAGTACCGGCGGGAATACGCGTTGAATCTCGCACGCGAATGAGCATTGCGACCTTGATGTGGCGCGTCGCCGTGCTCAAGCGTGCTTTCTGGCCTCAGGCCACTGCCTTGAAGTTGCACACTCTTTTTGCAGGCGTCCAGATGCTGAAGCGAACCCCAATGAGCCCGATCATGTCGGGCAGACCGCAAGACTATGTGGCGACCCAGAAAGCTCGCGTCGAAGCCTTGCGGCAGGCGGAGTCCGACCGCGCCCAGAAGCGGCTCGACGATGATGCGCGCATCGATATCAACGCCGCGAAGTGGCGCTACGTCTCTTCGAGAGATTAGATGGCAAAAAGCAAGATCGTGCTCAGCTTCCCAAATCCCAGTCGCTCTTACGACACCTCCTAGGCATCGTGTATGTTTCTGGGGCTACGACAATTCTCGCGAGATCGCGTTTCTCGTCGATGGTCAAATGCTGACGAAGCTCAACCCCGGAATCCGTAGCGAGGAAACCGACCTGCTCGCGGCGTTCGATCGTAATCGCGACCGGATACTGGAACTGGCCAAAACGTGATATAAGGGTGGCCCGCAGATCAGGTACACGATCTCCTGAATCGAAGATCGGGCGCGATCACTTTTTAGTTGCAGGGATGCGAGGCGCGAGCAGGGTTCGAACACGCAGCCAATATTACTCGGCCCGAACGCCCCCATACGTTCAATATGAAGCAGGCAGCAGATCGCCCAGCGCCTGATACACTGCTTCACGAAAAAGCGCAACCGCTGAAAACTGGCCAAACTCCACGGTGCGATCGACAATCTTGCCTGTCGCCTGATCCGGGCCGAGCGACACTCGCGATGTCGTGAACAATACATAGGCGGTCGGCGCCCTGGGGTAAAAAGCTCACCTGAGTAGCAGTCCCGCCACGCGGCCGCGACGTGGAAGCGGTGTTCGGAGCGACCTGGCTACATTTGCGGGAGCGCCACGAGCACGCTCACACGCACGAGACACCGGAACCAAACCACCGAGGTCGCCATGACGAGCACCATCAGCACGTTCATGACTTCCCGTGGGACGGGCAGGAACCACATACCCCCACATAAGCGTGAACCCGTAACACACAAGCATCGCCACCATCGTCATTGACTTCACGTGATTTCAATGTCCGCAGCAGCGCGATTATCGGTCGCTCACTCTATCGCTTTGATCGACTCCTAACAGGCTGTTGAAATATCCGTCGTTGATGCACTCAGGTGCATTGCGACGGATGCTGAGTTCGCACTTCTGAAACGCGGAACACGTTTCCGGGCGTTCGAGGCTGCTAACGGTTTCACCATATCGATGTTATCCATTGCATCCCGGCCCTCAACGGGCAAGTGTGCGCATACGCGTCAAGTTGTAGCCGACCTGCGTCAGCACGAAGAGCTGGTCTACGCGTTCAAGTCCTCGATACATCGCCTGTCGAATTCGTCCGACTGTCTTGCCCCATCCGAACACCTGCTCAATCCGCTTACGTTTTTGCTGGCTGACCGCGTAACCCGGACAACGCGTGGTTCGCTCGTCAATCGCTGAGCCTCCTGGACGCCCATCGTTTTGCGCGACATGAGGCGTGACGCGATTTGCTCGACAGGTGGCGACAAAGCCGGCTGTGTCGTAGTTCTTGTCTGCTCCGACCGTAATGCCGCCCGGGGCCACCTTCGCGGCGTCAGCAAGCATTTGCGCGGCGCAGTCGCGCTCGGCGGTGCCCGTCGCCAGCGTCACCTGCGCGTTGACTACCAGGCCGTGCCGGTTGTCAGTCAGTACATGGCCCATGTAGCAAAGCATCGCACCGGTTCCTTTGCTCTTGCGAAACAGGCGCGCCTGTTCGTCGGTCGTGGACTGATGCGTCGCGTTACTGCGCTTCTGACCGTGCCAGTTGTCGTTGGGCGCCGGCGGTTCGTCGGGCGGCGTATCGTCTTCGTCCGGACTTGCCTTCGGCACAAAGCTCTTGTGTCCCGCCCAGGCCTGAATCAGCGTGCCGTCAACGCTAAAGTGCTCACCCGACAGATGCCCACGCTCGCGCGCAGTCTCAACCGTCTCGTTGAAGAGCAATACCAGCACATCGTGTTCAAGCAGTCGGTCGCGGTTCTTGCTGAATGTCGAGTGGTCCCACACCGTCCCATCCATCGGCAAGCCGACGAACCAGCGAAAGAGCATGTTGTAGGAAATCTGTTCCATCAACATGCGCTCGCTGCGAATCGAGTACAGCACCTGAAGCAGTAACGCTCGCACCAGCTTCTCCGGTGCAATGCTCGGCCGCCCACCTTTCGCATCAGCCTCGTACATCCGGGCAAACACGTCGTCCATGCGTTTGAGCGCATCGTTGAGCCACGTGCGAATCGGACGCAACGGATGGTCTTTCGGCACAAAATCATCCAGCTTCAACACCGTGAACATCGACTCCGTAAAACCATCGGCACCGCGCATCCGTTTCATCCCGCTCACATTCATGACATTACCTTCAACGTTTACCACTTCGTCCCGGATGACGGAGAAACGAGGTATTTCAACAGCCTGTTAGGCCACAAATGGCGACGCACAATCCCTTTTCCTGAACAACCATGACCATCGATCTCAAGACGGCCGCCCTCGATTACCACGAGTTCCCCACCCCGGGGAAGTTCGCGATCGCCCCGACCAAGCAGATGATCAACCAGCGCGACCTCGCGCTGGCGTATTCGCCTGGCGTCGCGTTCGCGTGCGAGGAAATCGTCGAGAGCCCGCTGAACGCCGCGCGCTTCACCGCGCGCAGCAACCTCGTTGGCGTCGTCACGAACGGGACCGCGGTGCTGGGCCTCGGCAACATCGGGCCGCTCGCGTCGAAGCCGGTCATGGAAGGCAAGGCCGTCCTGTTCAAGAAGTTCGCCGGCATCGACGTGTTCGATATCGAGATCAACGAGAACGATCCGCACAAGCTGGTCGAGGTGATTGCCGCGCTCGAACCGACCTTCGGCGGCATCAACCTCGAAGACATCAAGGCGCCGGACTGCTTCATCGTCGAACGCGAATGCCGCAAGCGCATGAAGATTCCGGTCTTCCACGACGACCAGCACGGCACCGCGATCGTCGTCGCGGCGGCGGTCACCAACGGCCTGAAGGTCGTCGGCAAGGACATCAAGGAAGTCAAGCTGGTCGCGTCGGGCGCGGGCGCGGCGGCGCTCGCGTGTCTGGACCTGCTGGTCGATCTCGGCTTGCCGCTCGAAAACATCCTGGTCACGGATCTCGCCGGCGTGGTCTACAAGGGCCGCGTCGAACTGATGGACCCGGACAAGGAGCGCTTCGCGCGAGAAACCCACGCCCGCACGCTCGCCGAGGCGATCGGCGGCGCCGACGTTTTCCTCGGTCTCTCGGCTGGCGGCGTGCTCAAGCAGGACATGGTCAAGCAGATGGCGGACAAGCCGCTGATTCTCGCGCTGGCCAATCCGACGCCGGAAATCCTGCCGGAACTGGCGCTCGAAGTGCGCCCGGACGCCGTGCTGTGCACGGGCCGCACCGACTATCCGAACCAGGTGAACAACGTGCTCGTATTCCCGTTCCTGTTCCGCGGCGCGCTGGATGCGGGCGCGACGACGGTCACGCGGGAAATGGAAATCGCGGCGGTCAATGCGATTGCCGAGCTGGCGCGCCAGGAGCAGAGCGACATCGTCGCGACCGCGTACGGCATCCAGGATCTGTCGTTCGGGCCGGAATATCTGATTCCGAAGCCGTTCGATCCGCGTCTGATCGTCAAGGTCGCGCCCGCGGTGGCGAAGGCCGCGATGGATTCAGCTGTCGCCGAGCGTCCGATCGAGGACATGGAAGCGTACCAGCAGCATCTGCAGCAGTTCGTGTATCACAGCGGCACGACCATGAAGCCGATTTTCCAGCTGGCGCGCGGCGTCGAGCTCGAGAAGAAGCGCATCGTGTTCGCGGAAGGCGAGGAAGAGCGCGTGTTGCGCGCAATCCAGATCGTCGTCGACGAAAAGCTGGCGAAGCCGATCCTGATCGGGCGCCCGGCGGTGATCGAGCAGCGCATTGCGCGCTACGGTCTGCGCCTGGCCACGGGGCAGGACTACATGGTCGTCAACACCGACCATGACGAACGTTACCGCGATTTCTGGCAGGAATACGCAAAGATGATGTCGCGCAAGGGCATCACGGCGCAGATGGCGAAGCTCGAGATGCGCCGCCGCACCACGCTGATCGGCGCCATGCTGGTGAAGAAGGGCGAGGCGGACGGCATGATCTGCGGCACGATCAGCACGACGCACCGGCATCTGCACTTCATCGACCAGGTGATCGGCAAGCGCGAAGGCTGCGCGGTGTACGCCGCAATGAACGCGCTGGTGCTGCCGAACCGGCAGATTTTCCTGGTCGACACGCACGTGAACGTCGATCCCACGCCCGAGCAGCTGGCCGAGATCACTATCATGGCCGCCGAGGAAGTGCGCCGTTTCGGTATCGAGCCGAAGGTTGCACTCGTGTCGCACTCGAACTTCGGTTCGAGCAACGCGCCGACCGCGCAGAAGATGCGCGACACGCTGGAGATACTGCGCGAGCGTGCGCCGGACCTGCAGGTGGACGGCGAAATGCACGGCGACGTCGCGCTCGACGCGAACCTGCGCCGCGAAGTGATGCCCGACTCGACGCTCGAAGGCGACGCGAACCTGCTGGTGCTGCCGAACATCGACGCGGCCAACATCTCGTACAACCTGCTGAAGACGGCGGCGGGCAACAACATCGCGATTGGCCCGATGCTGCTGGGCGCGGCTCAGCCCGTGCATGTGCTGACGGCTTCGGCGACGGTGCGCCGGATCGTCAATATGACGGCGCTGCTGGTGGCGGACGTCATCGCGGCCCGCTGATCCACGATCCAGTCGAAGCTCAAGGGTTGAAACGGTATTGCGACGACGGGCATTCAATACGTCCATTTTTCGCCAAGGCGCGTTCAGTTGGCGACTGTACCCGATTGGCGGCCGTTGACCGGTTTTCGCAATGCTCCGGACGTTCGGGAAATATGCCCGAACGGCAGTTCAGGGTGGCGCCGATCGCCGTCAGGCAGGGGTCGGCCAGCTGCGGACGCTGTCCCGCGCTTCTATAGAGCCATTCAAACGTCGACTCAGCCCAGCCAACGGCCGTTCGAAAAGCGACGATGTCTATCTCATTACCGACTACATCCGCCGCTGACGCCCCCCGCGACAGAACGCGCCCTTTCGGCTAGATGGCCATTCCGCAATCTGGCCCGCATATACTGCGCCAGGCAAAATGTGTTGCCGCGCGGTCGACGATCACTTGTCCTCCCTAGCCTGCTTACGATCCACGCCGGCTTCTAAAGCGTGCGACAACGGCCTTCAGACCGGCATGGGCACTATCAAAGGGGCGTGAATGAATCAATTCCGACGATGTGCCGCTTGCGGTCAGCTCTTTGAGCCCCGTCCCCAGACCCCCGGGCAGCAGTTTTGTCCCGCACGTCAATGTCAGCGGGTGCGGAAATCGCGTTGGCAGCAACAGAAAATGCGCTTGGATCCCGACTATCGGGACAACCAGGCTAAGGCACAAGCTCACTGGCTTGAACGCAACCCGGACTACTGGCGCAGATACAGGCAGGAACATGCGGATTACACCGAGCGCAACCGTCAGCTGCAACGAATGCGTTATCAGCAGCGGGCAGAAATTGCAAAGATGGACGAGTCGGCCCGCGCTGCGCCTTTGCATTCAGGCCAATACACCCTGCGGCTGTTGCGCCGCAGGGTCGTTGCAAAAATGGATGTCTGGACGGTGCAACTGACTGTCCTGTCAGCGTCGAAGGGCGCCAGGCACTCCGTTGCAAAGATATGACTTGCACGAAGAAGTCTCAGTTGCTGATAACGTTTGGCATATCTGGCAGAAGACACGGACGAAGGAGCCAGGTCATAGCGTGCGGACCGCTACCCACGCCACCGTCCATTGGAGCCTGCGTTCTAATCACGCAGCTCAAGTTACATTGCGCGTTGGCTGGTGATCCCATGTCGGTCGATAGAAATGACGGACTACTACCCCCATGCGAACCGACGCTCCGCGCCGTCGAATACGTCCGTATGTCAACGGAACATCAGCAATATTCGACCGCAAACCAACGAGACCGGATTCGGGAATACGCGGCCAGCCGTGGTTTGGCGATTGTCAGGACATATGCCGATGAAGGGAAGAGCGGCCTGCGAATCGACGGGCGGGAGGCACTTCAACGATTAATCCGTGATGTCGAGAGTCGGAAGGCCGACTTTCAGGTCATCCTAGTGTACGACGTGAGCCGATGGGGTCGGTTTCAGGATGCCGACGAAAGTGCATATTACGAGTACATCTGCCGGCGTGCCGGTATACAGGTGTGCTATTGCGCTGAGCAGTTCGAGAATGATGGGTCGCCCGTATCAACCATCGTGAAGGGTGTAAAGCGGGCGATGGCTGGCGAATACAGCCGTGAACTGTCCGCGAAGGTATTTGCCGGCCAGTGCCGTCTGATAGAGCTTGGCTTTCGTCAGGGCGGTCCGGCGGGTTACGGCTTGCGGCGCGTATTGCTCGGCCAGGATGGACTGGTGAAGGCGGAGTTGCAACGCGGCGAGCACAAGAGTCTTCAAACAGATCGCGTTGTCCTGATGCCGGGGCCAGAAAGCGAAATCCGCATCATTACACTCATCTACAGGTGGTTTGTCGACGAGTCTCTGAGCGAGCAAGAGATAGCTGCGCGGCTGAACGCCATGAAAGTGCGCACCGATCTGGACCGACAGTGGAGCAGATCAACGGTCCACGAAGTCCTGACGAACGAGAAGTATATTGGCAACAACGTGTACAACCGGGTTTCGTTCAAGCTGAAACTACTACGTGTGGTGAATACGCCTGACATGTGGATCCGCAGGGATGGGGCGTTTCCGCCGATTGTGTCGAGCGAGATTTTTTACACCGCGCAAGGGATTATCCGCGCCCGCGCTCGCCGCTACACGAGCGAAGATCTGATCGAGCGTTTGCGGGCGTTGTACAGGAATCGAGGCTACCTTTCCGGCGTCGTAATCGACGAGACGGAGGGTATGCCGTCTTCCTCAGTTTACGCATATCGGTTCGGAAGTCTCATCCGAGCATATCAGGCCGTGGGTTTCACCCCGGACCGCGATTATCGATACGTCGAAATCAACCGGTTTCTACGACGTCTTCATCCCCAAATTGTGAGCGACACTGAGCGGATTATCGGCGATCTCGGAGGCGAAATCGTGCGAGACGCCGCTACCGACCTTCTTCACGTGAATCGGGAATTCACAGCCTCTCTCGTGTTGTCCCGCTGCCAGGTCAGGAGCAGCGGCCGGAATCAGTGGAAAGTGAGATTCGACACAGGGTTGCTGCCCGATATCACTGTTGCCGTGCGGCTCAACGAGCGAAACGAGGCGCCACTTGACTACTATCTGCTGCCGCGCCTCGATTTCGGTCAGCCTGGCATCAGGCTTGCAGATCACAACCCGATCGAATTTGAGAGCTATCGCTTTGAAACGCTTGAGTACCTGTACCACATGGCCGAGCGTGCCCGGCTAAGGAGGGCGGGATGAACACGAAGACAGCCATGGAGATACGGTTGGTTCCTCTCGATAAGATCGAGGTTCTAAATCCGCGTGAACGAGGAAGCCGGGCATTCGACGAAATTGTCGGGAACATCAAGACTATAGGACTCAAGAAACCCATCTGTGTCACCCCGCGAGTGGATTCGCGAGGAGAGCAAAAGTACCTGCTCGTGTGTGGTGAAGGGAGACTAAAAGCGTACCGAGTGCTTGGGGAAAACGAGATTCCAGCGCTGATCGTCCAGGTGTCGGACGAGGACGCTTTCATCATGAGTCTGGCAGAAAACATTGCGCGGCGGCAGCATCGTCCTCTCGAACTGCTGGTTGGCATCCGACAACTGTTGGACAAAGGCTATACGACAAAAATAATCGCGGAAAAGACAGGTCTCACCAATTCGTATGTACAGGCAATCTGCAACCTATTACGTCAGGGAGAGGAGCGGTTACTGATAGCAGTCGAGAGCGGATCAATTCCCTTGAATGTTGCGACGACAATCGCCGGTGCCGGCGACGATGACAAAGCCGTGCAGGCTGCCTTGCAGGAAGCGTATGAAAGTGGGACCCTGCGTGGCAGGCAGTTGCTCATGGCCCGTCGCGTAATTGAAAAGCGGCAGAGGCTGGGGCGATCTGCGGCCCGCACTTCGACAGGAAGGCGAACGGACGTTTCTACCGTGACCCTCGTACGAACGTACCAAAACGAAGTAAAACGGCAGACGGCGCTGGTGCGTAAAGCGGAGTTCTCGCAGCAGCGACTATTGCTCATCGTGGGGGCTCTTCGTCAACTCCTGGCCGACGAGAACTTCGTTAATCGGATCTTCGCGGAAAAGTGTGATGGTTTTTCATGATGAAAACGTCGGAGAGCCAATCTGGGTAAGGGTTCGCGCGTCTTGATGGCCTCGCGAAATCGGGCATGATTTCGCGATGGCTACTTCACGCAAACTCAAGCGTCTTTCTGACGCATACCGGTTCGACGGATTCCGTCCTTGCGAAGCGCTGCGCGGTGTCTTCGGTGATCGCATGGCACGCGTAGTCACGCTGGTTCGGCGCTCAAAAAAACGGCCTGCAAGGGATGTGGTCGACGGTGCTCGATCCACGATCGCACAGTGCGTCGCGTTCGAGATCTGCCGAACGGCGACGTACGGATTTACCTGGAACTCGAAGCTCGTCGGGTCCGCTGTCGATGCGATGGCAGCGTGAAAGGCGAACGACTGAGCTTTCTGGCGGACAACCCTCACTACACGAAGCGCTTCGCGTGGTACGTCGGTCGTCGCTGTCGCGAGAGCACGATCAAGGACGTGGCCGACGAACTGCGATTGCACTGGCACACGGTCAAGGACCTCGAGATGCAGTACATGCGGGCGCAACTGGAGCGGTTCGGCACGCCTGGGCCGAAGGTCATCGGCATCGACGAGATTTCGATTGGCAGGGGACAGACGTACCGCATTGTTGTGAGCGACCTGATACGGGGCCGTGCGATCTGGTTCGGTGGCGAAGATCGAAAGGAGGCCAGCATGCATCAGTTCTATGACTGGCTGGGCGAGAAAAAGGCCCGCGGCATCCGGCTTGTCGTGATGGACATGTGGCGGCCGTTTTACAACGTCGCGCAGGAACGCGTGCCGCATGCGGCCATCCTGTACGACAAATTCCACGTCATAAAGCAGCTCAACGAAGCCCTGGATGAAGTGCGCAAGAGCGAATACGCTCGCCTGCAAGGCGAGCAGCGGCGCTACATCAAAGGCCAGAAGTACGTTCTGCTTAGTCATCGCGAAAACCTGTCGATGGAAGGCAGGAACTCGTTGAAGACGCTTCTCGCAGCGAACCGACGGCTGAATACCGCGTACCTGCTCAAGGAGTCGTTCGGGCAGTTGTGGGACTACGAGCGCGAAGGCTGGGCACGTCGCTTCTTCGAGAACTGGAAATCCAGCCTGAGGTGGCAGCGTTTGAAGCCCTATGAGAAGTTTGCCGCGATGGTCGAGCGTCATTGGGAGGGGATTGCTTCCTATTGCAAGCCAGAAAACAAGGTGCCGCTCGGCTTCGTTGAGGGACTCAATAACAAGATTCGGGTCATCCAACGACGCGCGTACGGATTGCGAGATGAGCAGTATCTGCGCCTGAAGATCCTCACTTGCATGCTGCCTCGAATCTGAAAAATGGAGATTTTTCATCACTCTTTTCCGCGAAGACCCCGTTAATCTCTTGCGCGCTGAATCGCTCGCCACGTTGCCCAAGTATCTCGCGGAACGGGTATGGCCCGCTGGGAGTTTGATATGACTGGAGTAGTGCTCGGATTTGTGCCGGAGCCGCTGTCGATTCCTCTCAGCGACATCCTGCCATCACACCGAATGGTTGTTGGAGTGACCCAGAGCCGGAAATTCAAACAGATAGTCTCCTCGATCGCCGAAGTTGGATTGATCGAGCCACTATCGGTCACCGAACGCGATCCGGCGTCACACAAATATACGCTTCTAGACGGGCATCTCCGTCTGTTAGCTTTGCGAAATCTCGGACATGAGGAAGCATCGTGCCTCGTAGCTACCGACGACGAAGCTTACACATACAACAACCGCCTGAACCGTCTGGCCACGATTCAGGAGCACTACATGATTCGTAGAGCCATTGAGCGAGGGGTGCCGCCGACCCGCCTCGCAAAAGCACTCGGAGTGGACATAAATCACATCGTGGCGAGGGTAACGCTGCTCGAAGGAATATGCCAGGAGGCAATCAGCCTGCTCAAGGACCAACAGTTTTCTCCGGCTCTCTCGAGAGTCCTTCGCAAAATGAGGCCCACCCGCCAAGTCGAATGCGTTGAATTGATGCTGGCGGCCAACTGTGTAACTTCGTCGTACGCAAACGCACTTCTGCTTGCCTCGCCCGGTGGTTGTCTCGTCGATGGAAAAAAGCCGTCGAGGGTCGCTGGGATGAGCCAGGAACAGATAGCGAAGATGGAGCGGGAAATGACGAACCTTCAGGGGCAATACAAGCTCGTCGAGCAAACGTATGGGCAAGATGTACTCAATCTGGTGCTGGCCCGTGGATACCTTGCGAAACTGCTAGAAAACACCGCGGTATGTGATTACCTCGACAATCACCATCCCGATCTGCTCAAAGAGTTCGAAGTCATTCTTGATATATCCTCGCTCGAACAACAACAGTGACGAAGCGTCAGCGGATGTGGCCCACAAAAATCGAGCTGAAAGCCAGTAACTTCAGTAAATTCTTTCAGCTGAAAGACGTGCCTTCATTGGGAAATGAACGACGAGTTTCCCCACGTCGAGCAGTCGCGGACGATCGTACAAACACCTGTGACCGGCGAACACCCGTCAACTAGCAAGCGAGTGCTACGGACTGTTGTGCATTGGAAGCAGCCATCCGGATAGCGCCAGGCCGATCGGCTGAAGTGGGTCGGGAGTGTGAGTTCGCTGATGCAGGAAGCTGCCGCCCGGCCCCTCGATACCGCCACCGTCGGCAATCCGTCCCACTGCCGACGTAGAATCCAGTCCTCTCCAACGTCGGCATTGGCCGACATTGCGCCACTCGAAACTGCCCGCGAATGTCGCCCGATTCGGGCGATGGGCTAGTCACGAGCCTGGCCCGCACCTCCTTCCCGCCTTAAGAAGGCCACCGGCATGAAAGCGCATCGAAACATTCGTGGAGCGCCGCCTCCGGCGGGACGAATGCGCACCCTCATGTAGTCAGCCATACCATCTCCGAGCGCCAGCATGCATTCCGTGGCGGAGCTGGTGTGGAATGAGGATCTGGCGCTGCCGCGGATCAATGTCGACGAGGCCGACCAGTGGACGTTGCGCGTCTTCGGCAAGAGCGGCAATCTCCGCATGAGCAAGAGTCCGAAAGTCATGAGTCGAAGACGTCTGCTTGATCCGAGGCACGGGATCACTTCAATCCATCCCTATTTAAGCGACCGAAAAATCGCCATTGCTTCCGCCCTACTTTCAGGCGTTCAAACCCTGCTAACCCCGGCAGAAAATGCTGCATTGCAATGCGCTTTTTGGACTTGCTGCAGACTTTGTTGTCTCTGAAAGCGGGGTTTTCGTATGCCGCAGACTTTGTTGTGCGCCGATAAGATCGCAAAAAGAGTTTGACAGACAATCTTAAGATATATATCTTAAGATGCATCTTACGACACTCATAGGAGAGTCCCAGATGCGTCATCCTCATCATTTTTCCGGTCCGCGCGGCGCGCGCGACCGTTTTCATGCCGGTTTCCGCCTTCCGTCGCCGCAGGCGAGCGAAGTCGCCGACCTGGGCGCCTCCGAAGCATGCGCTTCCTCCCGCGCCCGCCACCACTACCTGCTGCACGTTTTGCGTCACGCCTTTGGCCGCCATCACGAGTGGCGCTTGGGCGGCCGTGGCTCGCGCTTCGGCGGTGGTTTCGGTGGTCCGGGCGCATACGGTGGTTTCGGCGGCGGCCCCGGCGGCTTCGGCGGCGACGGCGATGGTTTCCCGCGTGGCCGCAAATTCAGCTCCGACGATCTGCAACTGCTGCTGCTATCGCTGATCGAAGCGCAGCCGAGTCACGGCTACGAGTTGATCAAGGCGCTCGAAACGCGCTCGAACGGCTTCTACAGCCCGAGTCCCGGCATGGTCTATCCAGCGCTGACCTATCTCGAAGAACTCGGCTACGTCACCGTGCAGCTCGAAGGCAACCGCAAGCGCTATGAGCTGGCGGATGCGGGCCGCGAATATCTGGCCGCGAACCGCGAGCGCGTCGAGCTGATGCTCGCGCGACTCTCGCATATCGCACGCAAGATGGATTCGGTGCGCCGCGCGTTTGCCGGCGAGGAGCCGGCCGACGTCAGCGAAGGCGGCTGGGTGCCCGAGCTGAATGAAGCGCGCCGCACGCTGAAGAACGCGCTGCTGCGCCGCGACAACGCGCCGGCCGACGAACAGCGCCGCATCGCAGCGATCCTGATGCGCGCGGCCAAAGAAATCGAAGGCGGCAACCGTGGCGACATCGCAAAGCCCGGCAACGACAGCGAGCCGACCGCCTGACAACACGCGCCCGTCCACGAGGCGACCCGCGCGTCCTCCCGAACCGAACTGGAGCATCGCCCACATGCAAGAGCAACCCACTCGCCCTGATCTCGCCGTGCATCGCGTACGGCATCCGTTGAAGTTTCGTCTGCTGCAGGTCAAGCAGGTGCGCGCGCTGACGCCGCACCTGATTCGCGTGACCGTCACCGGCGCCGATCTGGACGACTTCGTCTCAGCCTCGTTCGACGATCACATCAAGGTCTTCTTCCCCGACCCCGGCGCCGACAAACCTACGCTGCCGCAAGCCGGCCCCGACGGCCCGGTGTTCCCGGAAGGCAAGCGGCCGACCGCGCGCGATTTCACGCCGCGCCGTTTCGATCGCGACGCCCGCGAGCTCGACATCGAGTTCGCGATGCACGACGCGGGCCCCGCGGCGACGTGGGCCGCGCAGGCGCAGGCGGGCCAGTATCTGGGCGTCGGCGGCCCGCGCGGTTCGCTGGTGATTCCGACCGGCTTCGACTGGCATCTGCTGATCGGCGACGACACCGCGCTGCCCGCGATCGCGCGCCGTCTCGAAGAGTTGCCGGCCGGCACGCGCGTCGCCGCGGTGATCGAGGTCGCCGATCCGTCGGCGCGCATCGAGTTCACGACGCAGGCCGAGGTGCATCTGGTCTGGTGCTATCGCAACGAAGCCAACACGCAAAACGGCGCGCGCAGCGAAGCGCTGTTGCACGCGGTGCGCGATACCTGGCTGCCGGTGAACGGTGAAGGCTATGTGTGGGCCGCCGGCGAAGCGGCGACGATCCGCGCGGTGCGTCAGCATCTATGCGGCGAGCGCGGCGTCGACAAAACGCGGATTCGCGCGGCCAGCTACTGGAAACAGGGCGCGGTCGCGGTCCACGAAACGATCGACGACTGAGCTTCTGCTCGCGTGGCGCGCGGCATTAGCGGCGTACTTCGAACAACGACAAAAGGAAATCAACCGATGTACTCAATCACTGCACGGCACGAGCGTCGTTTGTTGTGGCTGCTCGCGCTCACGCAGTTCACGATCATCATGGACTTCATGGTGATGATGCCGCTCGGCCCGCAGATCATGAGCGCGTTCCAGATCGCGCCGGCCGCGTTCGCGACGGCCGTATCCGCGTATTCGTGGTGCTCCGGGCTGTCGGGCCTGTTCGCGGCGACCTATATCGACCGCTTCGACCGGCGCCGTCTGCTGCTCACCATTTACGCGCTGTTCGCGCTGTCGAACCTCGCGTGCGCGCTCGCGTCGACGTTCGCGCTGCTGCTCGCCGCGCGCGCGTTCGCGGGCATCACCGGCGGCGTGCTCGGCTCCGTGATCATGGCGATCGTCGGCGACGTGATCCCGCTGCAACGGCGCGGCGCCGCGACCGGCACGATCATGACCGCGTTCTCGCTCGCGGCGATCGCCGGCGTGCCGGCCGGCGTGATGCTCGGCGCGCAGTTCGGCTGGGCGGCGCCGTTCTTCCTGCTGGTCGCGTTGTCGCTGCTGGTGTGGTTCGCAGCCTCGCAACAGGTGCCGTCGCTGGCCGCGCATCTGAGCCGCCGGCAGCCGCCGCTCGCGGAAGTACTGCCCGAGCTGTGGCGCCTGCTGAGCAACCGAAGCCATCTGAACGCGTTCGCGCTGACGTTCATGATGATGATCGCGCACATGCTGGTGATCCCGTTCATTGCGCCGATGCTGGTCGCCAATCACGGCGTCGCGCCGCGACAGCTGTCGTGGCTGTACATGGCCGGCGGCGCGGCGACCTTCTTCACGTCGCGCCTCGTCGGCAGATTCGCCGACCGCTTCGGCACGCAGCGCGTGTTCCGCTGCGCGGCGCTGCTGTCGTTCGTGCCGGTGCTGTTCATCACGCATCTGCCGAACCTGCCGTTCTACGCGCTCGTGCTGTTCTTCCCGTGCTTCCTCGTGTTGATGAACGGCCGCATGGTGCCGATGCAGGCACTGCTGACCACGGTCCCCGAGCCCGCGCGACGCGGTGCGTTCCTGAGCGCGAACAGCGCGCTGCAGGCGCTCGGCACCGGCACTGGCGCGTGGCTCGGCGGCTTGATGCTGAGCACGTCGGCTGATGGCCGCATCGCCGGGTATGGAACCGTCGGCTGGGCGGCGGTGGCGGTCGCATGCGCGGCGGTGCTGTGGGTCTCGCGCGTGAAGGGCGTGCCGCGCGAAGTGGCGGCGGCCAGCGCCGCTGGCGCGACGATGCCTCGCGCCGGCATCGAAGCTCACATCGCTGGAGAAGGTTAGCGATGCCAGGCAGCGCGCGGTGTCGCTGCGCCAACTGCGAGCCGCGCGCTACGCCTCGTCGTCGGTGCTGCCCGTCAGCGCGCGCCGCGCGGCCTCGCCCTGCCCGTGCGACGCCGAGTAAAACACGCGCGCCCGGCCGATCACGATTTTCAGCGTCGCGATGACGGGCACCGCGAGAAAAATCCCAGCGACGCCGCCAAGCTGATCGCCCGCGAGCAGTCCGACGATCACCAGAAACGGACTGACCTCGACGCCTTCGCTCATCAGATACGGATTGAGCACGTAGTCCTGGAACAGCCGGTACAGCCCGATAAAAATCACGAGCCACAACAGGTGCGGATAGCCGCTGAACACGGCGACCACGAGCGTGATCGCGACCGCGGCAAGCGGCCCCGCGAACGGCACGAATTCGAGCAGCCCGGCGCTGACCGCGAGCAGAAACGCGTACGGCACGCCGAGCAGCGAGAACACGACGCCGTAGCTAAACAGCGTGGCGAGCGACAGAAACAGCAGCGCGCGCACGTACTTCGACAGCAGCACGTTCAGATCGTCGACGATCTCGTTCCACAGCACGCGATGCCGGCTGTTCAGCAACGCCAGAAACGCGTCGCGCATCCGTTCGCCGTCCTTGATCAGCAGGAAGCTCAGGATCGGAATCAGCACCAGGTAGATCAGGTTGCTCGCCGCGTGGACGACGCCGAGCCCGAGGCTGCGCGCCAACGGCACGGCGTTGTCCGAGCCGGTCTCGATCTGGCTGCGCACGAAATCGACGATCCGCTCGCGCAGCGGTTCGAGAAAATGCGGAAGCGGAAAACGGTTCGGCACATCGGTGCGCAGCAGCGCGGGCAGTTGCGTGAAGAGGCGCGTCGCCTGATCCTGCAATTCCACGCCGAACAGTGAGCCAACCACCGCGAGCAGCGCGACCACGACGATGAACACGACCGCGATCGACACGACGCGCGGCATGCGGCGCGGCCTCACGCGTTCGACCAGCACCACCATCGGGTAGATCAGATAGCTGAAAAACACCGCGAACACGACGACGAGCACCGTCGTCGACGCGATATAGATGAGGAAAAATAGCAGCGCGAGCAGAGACGCGGTCCAGACTTTCCTGGCCGCGCCGACGTCGAATCCCAGCATGAAGCGTCCTCGAATGGGCGATGCGGCGCCGGCGCGACGAGTGCGCCGGCTGACTCTGGACCGTAACAGAAATTTACACGTTCCGTGTGTCGAACGCCGCGCCGCGAGGGCGCGACGCGGCGAGCACCGGCAGCGTGCGAGGCGCTACGCACGCGGTGCGTCATTGCACGGCTTGCGTGCCTGACTTGATGCGCCCGAAACCGGGGGGCGGGATAAATGAAGCTGCGGGTACGTGAAGTTTCGGCTCGCTAACTCTTCACACGCTCTGGTACCTGTTCGGTTTCTTCGCCGATTCTCGCCTGTATCCTGCCGGCTATTTTTTCGGCCGCTCCTTCGGCCTGTTTCGCGCGATTGCCGGTGACCTTGCCAATCGCTTCCTTGACCGAGCCCTTGAGCTCCTTCGCTGTACCTTCTACACGATTCCTGTCCATGGTGCCTTCCTGCTAGGTTTGACTGTGGAGTTGCCTGCTGGTGTTGCAACGAAACAGCCAACGTACGGCGCGACGCGCCTCGTTATGGCGCGGATCGCTTCGCCAGAGGCGATCCGCGTCGGAGCAACCATAAAATTCCTAGCATCCGGCGTTCCCGATACCCAGTGCGCCGCGCATCGTCACCTCACCGTGACGGTGTCCTTCGCGGCGTCGTTGGCGGCATCCTTGCCGTGAGCCGGATCAGGATGATCATCTTTCGCGCCATGAAAGATATGCTTGAAAAGTTCCTTGTTCTTTGCGCCATTCAAGAGGTTTCGCAGCGCGGCTTCCTCATCGGCCGGCTTGAACGAAAGCACTCTCTTGCGGTAGCGCTCCCTGCGTTCATCGAGCATGTAACTCGCCGGTAGCGGCAGTTCGCGGCTGCCCACGTCGAGATCGATGCCTTCGAAGGTCAGCAGCCCCGCATCGTGATTGATGAAGCACGCGGGAGGCTTGGTCCGGTCGATCACGTAGACGCACTGCTTCTGCAGATTGCCGGCGTCGGGCAGTTTGCCGCGGAAGATCTTGTCACGCAGGAACGTGCACATTTCTTCCCAGCACTCCTCGGTGGATTTTCCCGCCGCGCAGGACCGCAAAATTTCGGTCTTCAGAATGGCCTGTGGCACGGCATAGTAAATCGGATAACCGGCCCTCAGGTAAAGTTGCAGTTGCAACACTTCGTAACAGCGGCCCAACGCATGGATCGACGGCACGAGCAAAGACCGTTCATCCGACTCGTCGCCTTCGGTGGGTCCGGTCGCCGTCTGACTGCGGATCGACGGATGTTCCGGCAGCCCGGAATTCTCCGGTTCCGGCTGTCCGCCGCCCCACAGGATCAGATCGCGAAACAGGATCATCGGCAGGAACGAATGGACGATCAGATCCGTCGACGCCCTGCGTTTGGCGCGCTCGTTCGCGTCGGCTTCCACCGGCAGCGTGGGATGCCACTTGCGCGACGAGCGCACGATATCGCCGATCGCCTTCGCCACGCAGATGCCGTTCGGTAGCCCGCCGCCCTCCTCGTCGGCCCAGGTCTGCACCAGGTCCCACGGCTCGCCAATCGGCACGCCGAGAAAGTAAAGACCGAGCGACACCGCCGTCAGCAACTCGACGTAGAACTGATTCGCCTGATATGGCGCCGCAGGAATGCCCCGCATCAACTGCGAATCGGCGAGCAGCTTCTTGCCCGATCCGACCTTGCACAGCGCGCCGGCGCAGTGCTTGAGCCGGTCGACGAGACCGCGCACGTCGCGACCGGCAAGCGGCGACTGCCCGCCGACCAGGTGGTGTCTGACCATCAGCGAGATCGGCGTCGTGAAGTTCGAGCGGTCCGTGTTTTTCGTCGGCACCACGATGGACATCACCAGGTCGCTGATGATCTCCAGGTCGGCCAGCATCGCATCGATGGAAGTAGTCATCACTCGACCTCCGCTGCTATCTCTTCGATCGACGGATCGTATTGGCCGTCGATGGTCGCCGTCTGCCTCGGCTCGGACGTGGCGATGATCGCCACGGCATCCCGGATCAATCCCTTGCAGCGCGCGGCCAACACTCGCTTGCGAATTCCCGATGGCGCGTCTCCTTCGTTCGCCCATTCCTTGAATCCGAGTCTTTCGAGTACGTGATCCTCGTTCTGTCCGAAGGTGGCCGCGCCGTCCGCGGGTATGGCCTGATGGGCATCGGTCAGGCAGGTGCAGATGTACTCCTCGACGGTCGGGCCACGCGCCGCCAGCGTTTGAATTTCACGCTTGGCCCAGCGGGCGAGCGATACCGAGATCTCATCCATGTCGTGCGTCAGGTTGCGCACCTTGACGTCCTTGCCGCGATCGTCGCCGAGAATCTGATAGACGGTCCGGTCGACCACATGCAGCCACAGCGAAGTCTGCGCAATGCGGATCTTGTGCTCGCACACGACGTCTTTCGAGTCGGCCTCGAGCGCGCGCCGTACGTGCCACAGCACGACGTAATGCCATACGAGTCCAATGAACTTGCCGAAGAAGAGTGCCTTGTCCTGCATCGAGCCGTCGTCGAACTCGGGATATTCGAGGGGCGTCACCAGCGTCATCTTCGTGCGCGCGCCTTCCTTCAAGGTCCGATAGAGCGTCGCCGCGGGGCTGCTGCGATAGCCGTCCCAGGACTCGCGCGCCCACCATTGCTTGTCGATATCGAAGAAACGATAGATCGAAAAAATGCCTTTTTCAGACTCCTGAACGTTCGCCGCGCCGCCGTGAGCCTGGTGCGCCGCGCCCGGCTGCAAGCGCTTCCTCTCCTCTGCGCGGGACCGGTCGTGGTTCGGGTCGCGATAGGCGTCGTAAATCACGCGAAGACCATAGCGGGTTCCCATCGCGTTATCGATGCTGGCCACCTTGTCGCTGAGCTCCTTGCGGATGGTCTCGAGCACCGCTTCCTGCTCGTCGACGAGCTTGCGTTGCTGCTCGAGCGCGCAATAGTGTTCGGCGGCCACGTAAATGGCGGCGAGCGCCAATGCGAGTACGACCGCATCGGTATAGCCTTCCCATATCTCTCCGCCGAACAGCAATACCGCCGGGACGTAGCAGAACACCGGAATGCACCAGCGCGACGCGAACCAGCTTCGCAGGATGCCGACTACACCCTTCGAGCGGGAGTCGACGTCGGGAGCGGCCTCGCCTTCCTCTTCCGCGATACGCTTCTTCTCCTCGAACTCGCGTTCCGCGATGGTCCGCGCCCGTTCTTCTTCTCCACGGCAAATGTGGACATAAAACACGAGGAACGTGAAGGCCGTGACCAGCAACGCAAGCAGCCAGCTCTCGCCCATGCTGGTTGCGCGATCCGCGTCGCTGACTTCCTTCATCACCGCGGCGATCTTTTTAACGCACTCGATGCCGGGAGGAAAGCAATCCGCATCCGGCACGCGATGCGAAAAGGTCACCACCCAGTAGATACCGCTGCCCACCAGAACCGCAATGCCGCCTAGCGCGGTGAGGGCGAGCTTTTTTGCATGAGGGCCCTGCTCGAGGTGGGAAGCGGGTTTGTCGCCGAAGGGTTTGGAGCGGCGATTCTCATCTGACGGCTTTTCCATACGCATTGCCTCCTGATCGATCAAGAGCACGGAAATGCGGGAAGCGGTGACGTATAAACGCACCGTAGGTCGGACGAGCGCCGTGATGAGGGCTGCGAGCAGGCTTTGCCGGTCGGGACGGGGCTGAACTATCTATCTAAGATTGCGCCCGGAAAGATGTCAATTGGCGCGCGTAGTCTGTGTCCGCCAGACCACAATTGGCACCGGCGGCTGATGGGCGGGACATGCCAAGCAGACCTAAGGGCGGGCGCGGGTGCGCCGGGCCGCGCGCCCCGCGCGGCATGCGATACGCCGCGCAAGTCAGTCGCCATGCTCCGCGCCCAGCGCCGCCAGTGGATGCGCGTCGCCATGCCACGGCGAACTCAGGAAATGCCGCACGCGCTCGGGTTGCACATCGGCGAGAGTCGCCGGTGACCAGCGCGGCCGACGGTCCTTGTCGATCAGTTGCGCGCGCACGCCCTCGCGGAAATCGCCTTCCTCGATCGAGCGCTTCACGATGCCGAGCTCCATCCGGAAGCAATCGGCAAGCGTCATCTGCCGGCCGCGCAGCAGCGCTTCGCGCGTCACGTGCAGCATCGTCGGCGAATGGGCGGTCAGTGCGTCGTAGGTCGCTTGCAGCCATTGCCGCACCTCGCGCGGCGGTTCGCGTTCGAGATCCTGACGCAGTGTCGCGACGATGCGCTCGACGCCCGAACGCCGGTCGAAGTGGCGCAGGATCAGTTGCGTCAGCGCGCCGAGCGGTGCGTGCGGCACGATATTGCACGGCGGCTCGAACACGGCGCGCAGCGCGTCGATGCGCTCGCCGTCGTGCGACATGCGCTGCAAACGTTCCTCGAAGCTCGCGAGCCAGTCGGCCGGCACGCACAGGTCGGCCAGTTGCAGGCGCACCGCGTCGGCGCCCGCTAGCGTCGCGCCGGTCAGCCCGACATACAGCGCAAGCTCGGCCGGCATCACGCTCAGAAAGCGGCTCGCGCCGACGTCGGGCACGAAGCCGATGCGAGTCTCCGGCATCGCGATGCGGCTGCGTTCGGTCACGATGCGCAGCCGCGCAGCCTGGCCGAGGCCCATGCCGCCGCCCATCGCGATGCCGTCGAGCAGCGCGACCACCGGCTTCGGAAACGTGTGCAACGCGTAATCGAGCCGGTATTCGTCGACGAAAAACGCGAGCCAGCGTGGGTCGCCCCGCGTCGCGAGCCGATGGACCTCGCGCACGTCGCCGCCCGCGCAAAAGCCCTTGTCGCCGGCGCCCTTCAGCACCAGCGCGACGATCCTGGCATCGGTGCGGCAATGCTCGACCAGCACCGCGAGTTCGCGCACCATCGCGTGCGACAGCGCGTTGAGCGCGGCAGGCCGGTTCAGCGTGATGATCGCCACGCGGTTGACGACGCGAAACAGCACGTCGGGTTCGGCTTGCGGGTTCGTCGCGGCGCGCATTTCGACCGCAAAGCCGTGCAAAGTGCTCATCGCTGCGTCTCCCGCGATGCACGGCTCGTCTGCCAGCGCGGCGCGCGTTTTTCGAGGAACGCGTTGACGCCCTCGCGCTGATCGGCACAATCGAACAGATCGACGAAGCGCTCGCGTTCTAGCGCGAGCGCGGCGGCGCGCGGCACGCCATGCCGCGCCTGATGGATCAGCTCCTTGCTGAAGCTGACCGCCTGCGGGCTCAAACCGGTGACGCGCTGCGCCATGTTCAATGCGGCTTCACGCGCGGCGCCGCGCTCCACCACTTCTTCGACGAGACCGATGCCGAGCGCGGTCGCCGCATCGACGCGCTCGCCGGTCAGAATCATCCGCTTGGCCCAGCCTTCGCCGACGAGCCACGGCAGCGTCTGCGTGCCGCAGCCGCATGGCAGCAGACCGACCGCCGTCTCGGGGAGCGCCAGCACCGCATGCTGCTCGGCGATGCGGATATCGCAGGCGAGCGCGCATTCGAGACCGCCGCCCATCGCAAAGCCGTTGAGCGCCGCGATGACGACGGGCCGCGCGTTCTGCAGCGATTCGAAGGCCGCGCCGAAACGCGCGGCCGCGGTGCGCGCGACTTCGCGATCGCCGTCGGCGAACGTGTTCAGATCGGCGCCCGCGCTGAAAAACTTCGGACCGTCGCCGGTGATCACGAGCGCGCGCACGCGCGCATCGGCGTTCAACTGCTCGACGGTGCGTTGCAATTGCAGCAGACCTTCGGGCGTGAAAGCGTTCGCGGGGGGCCGTTTCAACGTGATCAAAGCAACGGCGCCGTCATGTGCGTAATCGAGGTCGATCATTGCGTGCCTCCCTGGCCGTTACCGCCGCGCTCACGCGAGCGATACAGCTTGATCACCGCCGAAAAGTCCAGGCGCCCTGCGCCGTTCGCGCTCATCGTTTGATAAAGCTGCTGCGCGAGCGCGCCGAGATAGACCGGTTGACGCACGCCGCGCGCGGCATCGGTGGCGAGGCCGAGGTCTTTCAGCATCAGGTCGGTGCCGAAGCCGCCGGTATAGCCGCGCGAGGACGGCGCGGTCTCGATCACGCCCGGCATCGGGTTATACGTGTCCGAACTCCAGCAGCGCCCGGTCGACGTATTGATGATGCTACCGAGCACCTTCGTGTCGATACCGAGCGCCTCGCCGAGCGACATCGCCTCGGCGACGCCCGCCATCGAGATGCCGAGCACGAGGTTGTTGCAGATCTTCGCGACCTGGCCCGTGCCGGTGTCGCCGCAATGCACGATGTTTTTTCCCATCGCCGACAGCACTGGCTTGACCTGCTCGTACGCGCTCGCACTGCCGCCGACCATGAAGGTCAGCGTGCCCGCCGCCGCGCCGCCGGTGCCGCCCGAGACCGGTGCATCGACGAAGCAGTTGCCGTGAGCCGCGGCGAGTTCGGCAAACGCTTTCACGCTGGCGGGATCGATCGTGCTCGA
Organism: Paraburkholderia sp. 32; assembly: GCF_050435345.1. Lineage (NCBI taxonomy): Bacteria > Pseudomonadati > Pseudomonadota > Betaproteobacteria > Burkholderiales > Burkholderiaceae > Paraburkholderia > Paraburkholderia sp. 32. The sequence continues at coordinate 1,998,531 of NZ_JBNDKD010000001.1, read as the reverse complement.
ATCGATGATCGGCACGCCCGGCGCGATGCCGGCGAGGATGCCATCGTCCGCGACGAGCACGCTGCGCACGTGAACCGCGGCGGGCAGCATCGTGATCACGCATTCGACGTCGCTCGCGGCGGCTTGCGGTGAGCGGGCCGGCTGCGCGCCCGCGTCGACGAGCGCGCGCACAGCTTGCGCGCTGAGGTCGAACACGGTGAGCGCGTGGCCCGCCTTCAGCAGGTTCAGCGCCATCGGCGCGCCCATATTGCCGAGTCCGATAAAGCCTATTTTCATGGTGTCGTCTCCGGGTGTGCCCTCAGTGCCTTCAACGCAGGCGGATCGTCGTGTTGACGCCATCGTTGACGGTGTCGTCGTCGAACCAGCGCGCGGTGACCGTCTTGGTCTGCGTGTAAAACTGCACGACCTGCTTGCCGTAGGGACCGAGATCGCCAAGCTTCGAGCCGCGCGAACCGGTGAAGCTGAAAAACGGCACCGGCACCGGGATAGGAATGTTAATACCGACCTGGCCGATATCGATCTCGCTCTGGAACTTGCGCGCCGCCGCGCCGCTTTGCGTGAAGAGGCCGACGCCGTTGCCGAACGGGTTGGCGTTGACGAGCGCGATAGCATCGTCGAGCGTCGCGACGTTCAGCACCGCGAGCACCGGCCCGAAGATTTCGGTGCGGTAGATTTCCATGTCGGCCGTCACGTCGGCGAACACCGTCGGGCCGATGAAGTTGCCCTGCTCGTAGCCGTGCACGTTCACATTGCGGCCGTCGAGCACGAGCGTCGCGCCCTCTTTCACGCCAGCGTCGATCAGACCGAGAATGCGCTGCTTCGCGGCGCGCGACACGACCGGCCCGACATCGGTGCCCGGCTCGTGACCCGCGTTGACCTTCAGCGTCTTCGCCTTCGCGACGAGCTCGGGCAACCACTCGCGCGCGGCACCGACCAGCACCGCCACCGAACTCGCCATGCAGCGCTGACCGGCGGCGCCGAACGCGGCGCCGGCGAGCGCGTTGAGGGTCTGTTCGCGATTCGCGTCGGGCAGCACGACCGCGTGGTTCTTCGCGCCCATCATCGACTGCACTCGCTTGCCGTGTTCGCTGCCGAGGCGATACACGTGCGTGCCGACCGCCGTCGAGCCGACGAACGAAATCGCCTTCACCAGTTCATGCGTGCACAGCGCATCGACGACTTCCTTGCCGCCGTGCACGACGTTCAGCACGCCCTTCGGCACGCCGGCTTGGAGCGCGAGTTCGACGAGCTGCATCGTCGACAGCGGGTCCTGCTCGGATGGCTTCAGCACGAAGGTATTGCCGCACACGAGCGCCATCGGGAACATCCACAGCGGGATCATCGCGGGGAAATTGAACGGCGTGATGCCGACGCATACGCCGAGCGGCTGGCGCAGCGTGTAAGTGTCCACACCACCGGCGACGTTCTCGGCGAACTCCCCCTGCTGCAACGTGCCGATCGAACACGCGTGCTCGACGACTTCCAGACCGCGGAAGATGTCGCCCTCGGCATCGGGAATCGTCTTGCCCTGCTCGGCCGACAGCGTCTTCGCGATGCGCGGCATATGCTCGCGAATCAGCGCCTGGTACTTCAGCATGATGCGCATGCGCGCGCCGATCGGCGTGTCCTTCCACGTTTTGAACGCGGCGTGCGCGCTGCGCACCGCCGCGTCGACTTCCGCGACGGTCGCGAACGGCACGCGCGCGAGGACCGCCTGCGTGGCCGGGTTCACGATGTCGCGCCACTCGGTCGTCTTCGATTCGACGAACTCGCCGTTGATCAGCAGTTTGACGGTGGCCACGGCGCCGGCAACGTCGCGGCCGGTCTCGTTCGAAGCAAGGGTGCTCATGCTGAAACTCCTGTGATTTAGAAAACAGTGCCCCACCGTGTCGAATCCGAAGCTCGAATTCAACGCGTGCGATTCAAACCGGGGCTGCAAACCAGCAATGGCGAGGAATAAAGACAGTCACCGCAAGTCGGGAAAATCCTCTTCCCAATACTCGTCCGGCAGACGCGCGGGCTCGGCCGCGCGCTCCATTTCGCGGCGCCGCAATTCGACGCGGCGGATCTTGCCGGAGATCGTCTTCGGCAGTTCGCTGAATTGCAGACGGCGAATCCGTTTGTACGGCGCGAGTTTTTCACGCGAGAACGCGAACACCGCGCGCGCGAGTTCGGGACCGGCTTCGTAGCCGTGACGCACGGTGACGAACGCCTTCGGCACCGCCAGACGCAACGCGTCCGCGCTCGGCACGACGGCCGCCTCGCCGATCGCCTCGTGTTCGATCAGCACGCTTTCGAGTTCGAACGGACTCAGGCGATAGTCGGACGACTTGAACACGTCGTCCGAGCGGCCGACGTACACGTAGTAGCCGTCGTCGCGACGCAGCGCGACATCCGAGGTGCGATAGAGGCCGTTGCGCATCGACTGCGCGGTCGCGTTGGCGTTGTTCGCATAACCCGTCATCAGGCCGAGCGGCCGTTCGGCGAGCGGCAGCGCGATTTCGCCTTCGCCGACCGGTTGGTCGTCGGCGTCGAGCAGCTCGACCCGGTAGCCCGGCAGCGGACGCCCCATCGAGCCGGCCACGACCGGCTGGCCCGGCGAATTGCCGATCTGGCAGGTCGTTTCGGTCTGGCCGTAGCCATCGCGAATCGTAATGCCCCACGCGTGCTTGACGCGCTCGATGACCTCCGGATTCAGCGGCTCGCCGGCGCCGACGATTTCGCGCAGCTTCACCGGATAGTCGCCGAGCGGCTCCTGCACGAGCATGCGCCAGACGGTCGGCGGCGCGCACAGCGTGGTGACGTTGAAGCGCACGAGCGCGGCGAGTGTGTCTTTCGGCACGAAGCGCGGGACGTTGAACACGAACACGCAGGCCTGCGCGTTCCACGGCGCGAAGAAGCAGCTCCACGCGTGCTTGGCCCAGCCCGGCGAGCTGATGTTCCAATGGATGTCGCCGGGTTGCAGGCCGATCCAGTACATCGTCGACAGATGCCCGACCGGATAGCTCTGGTGCGTATGCTCGACCAGCTTCGGCTTCGAGGTGGTGCCGGACGTGAAGTACAGCAACAGCGGATCGCTGGCGTGGGTGACGCCGTCCGGCGTGAAATGCGGCGAAGCCTCGTACGCGGCGGCAACATCGATCCAGCCGTCGCGCGGCGCACCGACCGACAGGCGGGTGAGCGGCACGTCGAGCGCATCGAATTTGCCCAGCTCCGCGCTGTCGACCACGACGAACTTCGCGCCGCCGATCTGCACGCGCTCGCGCACGTCCTCGGCGGATAGCTGCGTGGTGGCGGGCAGCACGATCGCGCCGAGCTTCATCGCGGCGAGCATGACGTCCCATAGCTCGACGCGGTTCGGCAGCATCAGCAGCACACGGTCGCCGCGGCCGACGCCCGCGCCGCGCAGAAAGTTCGCCATCCGCGACGAGCGCTCCGACATCTGCGCGTACGACAGACGCAGGCCGTCGCTGGAAGGATCGTCGACGATCCACAGCGCGGGGTTGTCGTTGTCATGCGCGATCGCGTCGAAGTAGTCGAGCGCCCAGTTGAACTCGCCGAGCGCGGGCCACGCGAATTCGCGGTACGCGCGCTCGTAGTCGGTGCGATGGCGCACTAGCAGATCGCGCGCGTCGAGAAAGGCTTTCGCTGCTGTCATCGTCGTCTCCTGTCGACCAGAGTTAGCGCTTTAGCGCTTACTCCGGTCCCATGCAACGTAGTTGCGAGTGGCGCGGGGCGCGCTCGGTTTTTTTTCGCCGCGGTGATCCAGGCGAGCATCCACGGCCAGGCTATTGTGCGCTCAAACGCCGCCCTCAAACATGGCGCGCGATCACCATCCGCTGCACTTCGCTCGTCCCTTCATAAATCTGCGTGATCCGTGCATCCCGGTAGTGGCGCTCGACCGCATAGTCCTCCAGATAGCCGTAGCCGCCATGAATCTGGATCGCGTTCGAACAGATCTCCTCCGCAAGCTCCGACGCAAAAAGCTTCGCCTGCGACGCCTCCGACAGACACGGCCGCCCCGCCGAGCGCAGCCGTGCCGCGTGATGTACGAGCAGGCGCGCGGCATTCAGGCGGGTCGCCATGTCGGCAAGCATGTTCGCGATCGTCTGGTGGTCTTTCAGCGGCTTGCCGAACTGTTCGCGCTCGTTCGCGTAGCGGCGCGCGGCGTCGAACGCGGCGCGCGCAATGCCGACTGCCTGCGCGGCGATGCCGATGCGCCCGCCTTCGAGATTCGACAGCGCGATGCGCAGACCCTCGCCCGGCTCGCCGAGCAGATTGGCCTCGGGCACCGCGCACTGATCGAGCGAGATCGGACAGGTGTCGGACGCGCGAATGCCGAGCTTGTGCTCCGGCCGACCGACGTCGAAACCCGGCGTCGAGGTCGGCACGATGAAGGCGGACAGGCCGCGCTTACCGCGCTCGGGATCGGTGACCGCGAACACGATCGCGACACCGGCGCGCGCGCCGTTGGTCACGAACTGCTTGCTGCCGTTCAGAATCCACTGCCCGTCGCGCCGCTGCGCGCGCGTGCGCAGATTGTTCGCCTCGGAGCCCGCCTGCGGCTCGGTCAGGCAAAACGCGCCGATCGTCCGGCCGATGGCGAGCTCGCGCAGATAGCGGTCTTTCTGCGCGGCGCTGCCGAAGTTCAGGATCGGCGCGCAGCCGACCGAGTTGTGCACGCTCATCAGCGTCGCGCAGGCGGCGCAACCGGCCGCGATCTCTTCGAGCGCGAGCGCATAGGCGACGTAATCGGTGTAGGAGCCGCCCCACTCGGCCGGCACCATCATGCCCAGAAAGCCGAGTTCGCCCAACTGCGCGACGACCCCGGCCGGCAGTTGCGCGTCGCGATCCCATTGCGCCGCGTGCGGCGCGAGACATTCGGTCGCGAAGTCGCGCGCAGCGTCGCGGATCATCCGTTGTTCGTCGGTGTAGAAGCTGTCCATGACTGCGTCCTCGTTGGTGCTGACGGCCGTGCTGGCGATCGCGGTGATGCGGCAAGTGTAGGCAAGCGGCCCGCGCCGTTCGATGCTCGCTCCGCTCATTCTTGCTGAGCGCTTTTGCCATACTGCTACCATGCACGTGCATGGAGCCTCGCCATTTCAGGGGCTTCATGATCCACGACGCAGCCTATGCTGAGCGCTTTTGCCAGAAAAGCCGAATCCCGATGAAAAGCGACAAAGGCACGATCTCCGTCAGTCTCGTCGAGGAAACGCTCGCGCTCGCGACGGCGCGCGGCCTCGACGCGCGAGCGCTCGCCGAAGCGGCCGGCATTGCCGCGGCGATGCTCGCGTCGCCGAAAAGCCGCGTATCGTCGGCGCAATACGGCGCGCTGTGGGCCGGCATCGCACGCGCGCTCGACGACGAATTCTTCGGCCAGGACTCGCATCCGATGAAAAGCGGCAGCTTCATCGCGATGACGCAGACGGCGCTGGGCGCGCGCAACGGCGCGCAGGCGCTTGCGCGCGCGGTCGGCTTCATGCGGCTCGTGCTCGACGATCTCGGCGCGACGATCGACACCGACGCGCAGCGCGTGCGCCTGAAGTTCGTCGAGCGCGCGGGCACGCGCAAGCCGGCGATGTTCGCTTACGCGACGTATTTCATCCTCGTGTACGGGCTCGTGTGCTGGCTCGTCGGCCGGCGCATTCCGTTGCTCGAAGCGCGCTTTCGCTGCGCCGCGCCGCCGGCCGCGCACGAATACCGGCTGATGTTCTGCGAAGAGATGTATTTCGACGAGCCGGAGTCGTCCGTCGATCTCGACCCTGCGTTTCTGGAACTGCCGGTGATCCAGACTTCGCGCTCGGCGCGGCCGTTTCTGCGCGATGCGCCGGGCAGCTTCATCGTCAAGTACCGCAATCCGGGTTCGCTCGCCGCGCGCGTGCGCAAGACGCTGCGCGCGCTGCCGATGTCGGGCTGGCCCGCGGCCGATCAGATGGCCGCGCGCCTGCACGTCGCCGAGGCGACGATGCGGCGGCACCTGAAGCAGGAGGGCCACACGTATCAGTCGATCAAGGACGCGCTGCGGCGCGACATCGCGATCGCCGAACTGCAGCGCACGCAGCGCACCATCGCCGATATCGCCAACGCCGTCGGCTTCGCGGAGCCGAGCGCGTTTCATCGGGCGTTCCGCAAATGGACCGGCATGCGCCCGACCGACTATCGGCCGGCCCGGGCCGCGGGGCTCGATCTCACGCGACGCGCCGAATCGGACTAAGCTTTAAGCGGCAACAGGCCAGCCTTGATCGAGGGTAGGGGCCCGCGCCGCCGGTTCGCACCGGCTGGCGCGACGGCCGTCAGCGATGAACACGACTCCGCGTCTCCCGCTCCGGCAGTCCGGTCCGCGCAGGCCGCTTATCCGCGGCGGCATCGTGGGCCGTTTGATGCGCGGCATCGCCGTGCTCGGCGTGCTATGCGCGTTCGGCTTCGCGACGCGCGAAGCGCTGGCGCCGCTGCAAGCGGCCAATGCGGCGAGCGCGGCGAACGTCGCCGCCGCGACCGCCAACAGCGTCGTCGTGATTCCGGTGAATGGCGCGATCGGACCGGCCACCGCCGATTTCATCGTGCGTGGTTTGCAGCGCGCGGCCAGCCAGCGCGCACAGCTCGCGGTCCTGCAACTCGATACGCCCGGCGGCCTCGATACGTCGATGCGGCAGATCATCAAGGCGATCCTCGCCTCGCCGGTGCCGGTCGCGACCTTCATCGCGCCGAGCGGCGCGCGCGCGGCCAGCGCCGGCACCTACATCGTCTACGCGAGCCATATCGCGGCGATGGCGCCGGGCACCAATCTCGGCGCCGCGACGCCGATCCAGATGGGCATCGGCGGCAACGAGCCGCCCGCCGGCGGCCCGCCGGTAACGCCAGCCACCCCAGGCACGCCGGGGCTGCCGGACATGCGCACGCTGCCTGGCGGCGCGTCCGCGCCTGCGCCTGCGTCACCCGGCGCATCATCCGAAGCCGCCAGCGCACTGCCGCTCGACACCCAATCGACCGAACTGCGCAAGCAGGTTCACGATGCCGCCGCCTACATCCGCGGCCTCGCGCAGATGCGCGGCCGCAACGCCGACTGGGCCGAGCGCGCCGTCCGCGAAGCGGTGAGCCTGTCCGATGAGGAAGCGCTCGCGCAGCACGTCGTCGATATCGTCGCGCGCGACGTGCCGGACCTGCTGCGCCAGCTGGACGGCCGCACGTACGTCACGAGCGCGGGCAGCGTCACGCTGCATACCGCGCATGCGCCGCTGATCACGCTCGAACCCGACTGGCGCAGCCGCTTTCTCGCCGTGATCACCGATCCGAGCGTCGCGCTGATTCTGCTGATGCTCGGCATGTATGGCCTGTTCTTCGAATTCGCCAATCCGGGCTTCGTGCTGCCCGGCGTGGTCGGCGCGATCAGCCTGCTGCTCGGCCTGTTCGCGATGCAGATGCTGCCCATCAGCTACGTCGGCCTCGGGCTGATCTTTCTCGGCATCGCCTTCCTGATCGGCGAAGCGTTCCTGCCGACCTTCGGCTCGCTCGGCTTCGGCGGCGTGGTCGCGTTCGTGGTCGGCGCAACGATGCTGATGGATACCGACGTGCCCGGCTATGGCATCCCGCTGCCGCTGATCGCCGCGGTCGTCGTGTTCAGCGTCGCGTTCGTGCTCGGCGTGTCGCGGCTCGCGCTGCGCGCGCGGCGGCGGCCGGTCGTGACGGGTTCGGAGGCGCTGATCGGCTGCGTCGGCGTGGTGCTGGACGGCGGCTTGCTGCCCGAACCCGAACACACGGCGGGCGGCCCGCTGGCCGGCTGGGCGCGCGTGCACGGCGAGCGCTGGCGCGTCTCGAGCACCACGCCGGCCGCGCCGGGTCAGAGCGTGCGCGTGACGGCGCGCAACGGCCTCACACTGACCGTGGTGCCCGTCACGTCGGTCGACGCCTTACAAGGAGAACGCTCATGATCGGCTTCACATTCGGCTTCGGCAGCATCCTGATCCTGCTCGTCGTCGCGCTGATTGCGTCGTCGGTGCGGATTTTTCGCGAGTACGAACGCGGCGTCGTGTTCATGCTCGGCCGCTTCTGGAAGGTCAAGGGGCCAGGGCTCGTATTGATCATTCCGATCGTGCAGCAGGCGGTGCGCATGGATTTGCGCACCATCGTGTTCGACGTGCCGACGCAAGACGTGATCACGCGCGACAACGTGTCGGTCAAGGTCAACGCGGTCGTGTATTTCCGCGTCGTCGATCCGGAGAAGGCGGTGATCCAGGTCGCGCGCTACTTCGAGGCGACCAGCCAGCTGGCGCAGACGACGCTGCGCGCGGTGCTCGGCAAGCACGACCTCGACCAGCTGCTGTCCGAGCGCGAGCAGCTGAACACCGACATCCAGAAAGTGCTCGACTCGCAAACCGACGCGTGGGGCATCAAGGTATCGATCGTCGAGATCAAGCACGTCGATATCAATGAAACGATGATCCGCGCGATTGCGCGTCAGGCCGAAGCCGAGCGCGAACGGCGCGCGAAGGTGATTCACGCGGAAGGCGAGTTGCAGGCATCGAAGCAATTGCTGGAGGCGGCCCAGACGCTCGCGCGGCAACCGCAGGCGATGCAGTTGCGCTATCTGCAGACGCTGGTGACGATCGCCGCCGACAAGAACTCGACGATCGTGTTTCCGCTGCCGATCGACCTCGTGAGTGCGGGGCTGGAACGCTTCAACATGCCATCGGCGTGATAGGACGATATTTGTCAGGACATCCATTCGGCGCGGATTAGCGTCGACGTTTCGGCATTCCTACCCGCTTGCGCGTTGCTTGCGCCGACGTGGCGAACGAGGCTCGCGGCGGGTTCGATTTGCCGGCAGAAATGGTGCGTTGCTTGTACCGCCTTACCCGGCGCACCGAAAAACCACCAGGTCCGGCCGTTTTTCCGCTCCGCAGGAGCCCGCCATGAAACTGTCTTCCCGCATTGGACTCGGCGCGCTGTTGGCCGCCGTGGGTATCAGCACCGTCTACGCGCAAGCGGTGACGCAGCCCGCCGACCCGTCGGCGCCGAAAACGCGCGCCCAGGTCCGCGCTGACCTCGCGGAATGGCTCGCCGCCGGCTACGACCCGTTCGACTGGATCGACTATCCGGAGAACGCGCAGCGCGCGGGCCGCATCGTCGCGCAACACCGCGAGCAGCAGCAAGGCAACGCCCCGACGGCCGTGCAGTAAAGCGGTCGCGGCTTGCGTAGTTGCAGCCTGAATGCCGCCCGCCGCGAGCGGCATGGCACGGCTTGCGTCGCGCCAAGGTATCATCCGGTCCCGCCATCCCTCACGCAGCAAACCAGCCGCACACAGCCGGAACCCGCACCATGCCAATCTGGGTCGATGCCGACGCCTGCCCGGCCGTCGTCAAGGACATGCTTTATCGCGCGGCGCGCCGGACCGGCATGCCGCTGACGCTGGTCGCCAATTCGTTCCTGCGCGTGCCGCCGTCGCCGCTGATCCGCGCGATCCAGGTGCCGGCCGGCTTCGACGCCGCCGATCAGTTGATCGTCGAGCGCGTCGTCGCGGGCGACCTCGTGATCACCGCCGACATCCCGCTCGCCGCCGCCGTGCTGGCAAAAAATGCCCACGCGCTCGATCCGCGCGGCAACTGGTACTCGCCCGGCACGATCGAAGAACGGCTGCGCATGCGCTCGATGCTCGACCAGTTGCGCTCGAGCGGCGTCGACACGGGCGGGCCGGCCGCCTTCAGCGCGCGCGATGGCAAGACGTTTGCTGGCGAACTCGATCGCTGGCTCGCGCGTCAGGCACCTCGCGGTGATGAGGAGGCGCCACAGTCGCACGGCAAACCGCCCGCCTGACGGGCCCGGGCGGCGTGCTGGCGCCGCCGCAGGCGCCGGGGCGCTGCCGTTCGTGATTACAATTCCGCCGTAACGCCGCCGCGCGGCCTGCCTTGCCGCGCCGCGCTGTCACCGCCTCGATGACAAAAACACTGTCTGAACGACGAAAGAGAGGAAACCCGCCACATGGACTCGATCAAACGCTACTTCGGCTTCGACGCCGTCGACACCAACCTGCGCACCGAAGTGCTAGCCGGCGTGACCACTTTCCTGACGATGGCCTACATCATCTTCGTGAACCCGGCGATTCTCGGCGACGCCGGCATGCCGAAGAGCGCGGTGTTCGTCGCGACCTGCCTCGTGGCCGCGCTCGCGTCGCTGATCATGGGCCTGTACGCGAACTACCCGATCGCGCTCGCGCCCGGCATGGGCCTGAACGCGTACTTCGCATACACGGTCGTCAAGGGCATGGGCTACACGTGGCAGGCCGCGCTCGGCGCGGTGTTCATCTCCGGGTGCCTGTTCCTGATCGTCACGCTGTTCCGCGTGCGCGAGGTGATCGTCAAGGGCATTCCGCATTCGATCCGCATCGCGATCACCGGCGGCATCGGTCTCTTTCTCGCGATCATTTCGCTGAAGTCGGCCGGCGTGGTGGTCGGCAATCCGGCCACGCTCGTCACGCTCGGCAATCTGCATGACCCGCACGTCGTGCTCGCGGCGGTCGGCTTCTTCGGCATCGTCACGCTGGATCATATGCGCGTGCGCGGGGCGATCCTGATCGGTATCGTCGGCGTGACGATCCTGAGCTTTTTCTTTGGCGGCAACCAGTTTCACGGCATCGTGTCCGCGCCGCCCTCGATCGCGCCGACGCTGTTGCAGCTCGATATCCGCAGCGCGCTGTCGAGCGGCGTGCTGAACGTGGTGCTGGTGTTCTTCCTCGTCGAGCTGTTCGATGCGACCGGCACGCTGATGGGCGTCGCGAACCGCGCGGGGCTGCTGGTGGAAGGCAAGATGCATCGGCTGAACCGCGCGCTGCTCGCGGACAGCACCGCGATTCTCGCCGGCTCGATGCTCGGTACTTCGTCGACGACGGCGTATATCGAAAGCGCATCGGGCGTGCAGGCCGGCGGCCGTACCGGCATGACCGCGATCACGGTCGCCGTGCTGTTCGTCGCGGCGCTGTTTTTCGCGCCGCTCGCCGAAGTGGTGCCGCCGTATGCGACCGCGCCCGCGCTGCTGTACGTGTCGTGCCTGATGCTGCGCGAACTGGTCGACCTGCCGTGGGACGACGCGACCGAAGTCGTGCCGGCCGCGCTGACCGCGCTGCTGATGCCGTTCACCTACTCGATCGCGAACGGCGTCGCATTCGGCTTCATCTCGTACGCGGGACTCAAGCTGCTGACGGGCCAGGCGCGCCAGGTGAAGCTGGTCGTGTGGATCATCGCGGCGATTTTCCTGTTCCGGTATTTCTATCTCGGCAGCGAATGAGGAGGTTGCGCGGCCGGGGGGTCGAATGTGTCGTCGGGTTCGGGGACCGTTTATCATCCGATGTTTCGAATGATGATCGACCCGGTCGCAGCGGCACGGGTCGCCACCCCAGGAGCCTCGATGTCCTCATATAACCGCACGACGGACCGCTACACGAAGCCCGCGATTTTCTTTCACTGGATGATTTTTCTGCTGGTCGCGCTGGCCTATCTGGCCATCGAAATCCGCGGCCCGCGCGGCTCCGACAGCCGCGCGTTCTGGACCGGCGTGCATTTTTGGGCCGGCACGCTGGTGCTCGGGCTGGCCGTGTTGCGGCTGCTGTGGAGATTGTGGGCCGGCGCGCCGGAGGAGCTTGAAAGCAATCGGCTGCTCGCTTTCCTCGGGCGCTCCGCGCACCTCGCGCTCTATGTGTTCATCTTCGCGCAGCCGCTGCTCGGCATGCTGATGGTCAATGCGGGCGGGCGGCCGGTGTCGCTCGCATGGACGGACATCAGCTTCACGCTGGTGCGTGCGGATGCGATCGCGCGGCCGCTGTTGAAGGACGCGCACGAGTGGCTCGGCAACGTGTTCTATTGGGTGATCGGACTGCACGCGCTCGCGGCGATCGCGCACCATGTGGTGTTCAAGGATCGGGCGCTGCGGCGGATCATTTGAAAGTAATGGAGCTGGCTGCGTGCCGCCGATGCATTGCACGCGGTCGCGGCTTGCGCGCAGGCCAGCCAGCGGCAGCGGCACGGGTGAATCCGAACTTCGCGCTTCGGCAGCAGTCGCGCTTGCCGAAGCTTCGGTACCGGTAGCCAGCCGATAGTTTCAGATCGGTCAGTTACGCCAGTTCGCCTCGTAAAACCGCACGTAACCGCTTCTGAGCACGAGACACTGCGCGCGCGTTTCCGACAACAGCCGGCGCGTGGCGGCCTCGATGCGCGGCCGGTGCGCGTCGAACGCGACGATCATGTCCTCCAGCCGGGGGGACGCGGCGCCGAAGTGATCTTCGAGCGCTTCCGCGGTGATCATGCACTCCACCCTCTGCCCATCGACCATTGCCGGAAACGCCAAAGTAAGTTCGCGACCTGAATATTCAGGGGCTTCGTTCGGGAATTGGATCTGCATGGGAGTCACCTGGAAGAGTGCGCGCACGATGCGCTCGGGTAATGCACGCGCTGATTGCTTGCTATCGCGTCCGCCGCTCGTTCCTCCTGGTCCCATGCAGCCGGCGCGGGCCGTCGCCTCGACGCGGCATCGTCAGTTCGCGCCACGCGGAGGTGAATTGATTCACTTTAGACGAGTTCGGCCCAGGTGCAAGATTTCCCCGATTTTTTCTTGAAGGCGCGACTGACGCGCCGATGTTGCGGCGCGGCATAAAGCGCTGTCCGATCCCGTGTAAAGTGTCGCGCACCTAGTCTTTGACCTGCACGATGTCCGCCCCCACCCGCCCGCCTGTGGTTCGCGTCGAACCGCTCGGCCAGAGCTTCGAAGCGCCCGATTCGCTGACGATTCTCGAAGCCGCCGCTTTCGCCAATCTGCGTTTGCCGCGTTCGTGCCGCAACGGCACGTGCCGAACATGCTTGTGCCGGATGACGTCTGGGCGTGTGCGCTACTCGATTGAATGGCCCGGCGTGAGCCGCGAGGAAAAGGCGGACGGTTATATCCTGCCGTGCGTGGCGGTCGCGGAAACCGACGTGGTGATCGAAGTGCCGGATGCGGTCGCGATACCGGCACGATGAGCGGGAGCGTAGGGGCCTGGCGCCCCGCTCGCCGACGCTTTCACGCGCTGTGTCTTACCGCCCGTTGCCCATTGCGCGGGCGATTTTCTTGTCCGTATTGTACTGGCTCAGCGAATACACCGACCAGATGGCCGCCGGCACCCAGCCGATCAGCGTGATTTGCAGAATCAGGCAGATGATGCCCGCAAACGGACGGCCGATCGTGAAAAACTGCAGCCACGGCAGAATGATGGCAAGCAAAAGACGCATTCGGTTTTCCTGTTCCTGTGATTACGGCAGCATGGGTGAGTCCGCGGGGGACGCATCTGCCTCGTTGTTGAACTCATCGAGCGGCGCAAAACGCGGCACCTCGACGCCTTCCTGCTCTACCAGCTCGAAAAACACCGTCGCTGGACGGGTCCAGATCGTACCATTGGCCGCCTTGTAGACGATCATCGTGACCGTCGGATCCGATTCGAGCGTGGCCTCGCAGACCAGTTCGTAAATGCCGCCTTTGTAGTGTCGGTAGCGCATGGTGTGTGACCTTATTTTGGGCGTCGTCGAAGCATTTTCGAGCACGGCGCGCGTGAGCTCAGCCGCCCTCTTTCATCTGCTTCAGGATCTTGTAGACGGTCGCGCGGCCCATCGTCAGCACCGCGGCCACGTAATTCGCCGAGCTGCGGCCGCGAAACGCGCCCTGCGCGTGCAGCGCCTCGACGATTTCACGCTTGTGCTCGCGCGTCAGCGCATTGATGCCGATCTGCCGGTCGCGCAGCCACGTGTGCAGATACGTGTTGATGCGGTCCTGCCAGTCGTCGCGGAACAGATCGTCGGCAGGCGCGTCCGTCATCGCGCCGCCCTTGATGAACAGATCGAGCGTCGAGCGCACATCCTCGAACACCGCGATGTTGAAGTTCACGCACAGGATGCCGGCGGGCTTGCCGTCGTCGTCGAACAGGATGTTGCTCACGCAGCGCATGCGGCGGCCGTCCCAGTTCAGTTTCTCGTAGGGGCCGATGGTCTGGCCGCGCGCCGCGAAGTGCGCGTCGTCGAGCACCGACGGCGCGCCCACATCGAGCCGCGACAGATTGTTCACCAGATACGCGATGGTCTGATCGCGCAGATCGTGAATCACCACCTCGGCGCACGGATAGAGCAGCGCGGCGATGCCGTCGGCGATCGGCGCGTAGCGCTTCAGCAGCAGGTCTTTGACAGGAGACACGTTCGGGTTGCGCATGGAAAAAACGCGAGGTTCGAAGGAGGCGGCGCGCGATAGCGGATGACGACGAAGCCAGATGCCCGCAGTGGACGCCGGCGCGCCCGCTCGGTCCGCAATTCAGGAAGTCGCCATTGTAGCGGCCTCGCGCTGGCGCCGCGACTCGACGCCGGACGGCAATTTTGTCTACCTCGCGAGCACATTTTTTTCGTGCGATAAACACTGATCCGCCGACACCCAACCGAACGGAGCCAACCGATGGCCACACTCGAAGCGCTTCGCGCCGTGCTCGACGACAAGCGCACGCCGGAGATCATTCGCAACCACATCATCGATTCGCTGCAGTACGCGCTGCGCAACCATGGTCAGGTCTTCACGGCCAAGGAAGTCGAATGGTTGACCGGCTGGGACGATGCGCGCCTGCCGCTGGCGGCCGCGCGCGAATTGCAGAAGCGCGTCGCCGAGACGTCGCGCTGACGCACGCGTTCGGATAGGAGCCTCGCGCGCGCCACTCGCGCAATTCGCGCCTCCGTCGCCCGTCCCGCCTCCGACACGACTTCGCCAACCGCCCGCGAAGCCCTGCCAGTCGGGCGTTCCGGTCGTGCGCTGAAGTTTGCACTATCCAATCAGCCCTATTTCAGGCATCATGTTGCAATTGTTGTACCTCGCACCCATATAGCACTGGCAGCACCAGGCAGTCTCAACCCGGCATCTCCGCACCACCCCCGACTGTTCGACCGCCCTTATCTGCGATCCCGTCACTCCGGCAATGCGCCGCCCGCATTCGCCGTCGCGAGAAGTACACCGAGCGGTTCAGCATCATGCGTCCGGCGCCCGAATTGACGCGCCGCTTCAGCGTTTTTTCGGTCGAATCCGCGTTTTTGCGCGACCGCTCGGGCCATTGTCATTGAGCCCGCCGGGTCTAGCAGGTCTGTGCCAACCATTTTTATCGCCGGCGCGCCCATCGGTGCTGCGCCGCCGGTCCGCGCCGTGACGCGTCAAAGGAGCGTTGCCGGAAGCAGCGCCCCGCACGCGGCGCGTGGACCACGCAATACAGGACATGTTTCTCATGAATTCAGCTGTCAGGACCTACAAGGGTTACGAAATTCACCCGCTCGTTTATCCGCGCCGCCCCGCGGGCGCGCAAGCGACCCGCAATCCGGGCGCCGGTTACGACGCTTCGGTGCGCATCTGCCGCGTCGGCGCCAATGCGGCGGCCGACGGCCGGGTATTTCGCCTGCAGTATCTGTTTCCGTTCGACGGCATGGGCAAGGCGCGCATCGCGTGCATGGCGCATGCGGAACGGCTGATCGACGGCCAGGTGAGCGGTCAGTCGGTCACCGATCTTTGAGCGGCGTCATCGGCGCGTCACTCATGTCGCGCAGCGTGCTTTCGGGCGCCGCTGCTTTTCAAACGAATCCACAGTCGCGCCGCTCGCAATGCCTGCGGCCGGTTTCCCCTTTATCCCATCGACCAGGAGTTATGCATGGCGAAAGAAGAACTGCTTGAACTTGACGGTATCGTCGACGAAGTGCTTCCGGATAGCCGCTACCGCGTGACGCTCGACAACGGCGTCGTGGTCGGCGCCTACGCGTCCGGGCGCATGCGCAAGAACCATATCCGTATTCTCGCGGGCGATCGCGTAACGCTCGAATTGTCGGTCTACGACCTGACCAAGGGGCGGATCAATTTCCGCCACAAGGACGAGCGTGCGAGTGGCGGCGGTGCGCCACGGCACGCGGCGCGGCGGAGGTAAGCAGGGGTCACGGCGCCGCCCTGCGTACCTGTGATGTTGTGCAGGCGATGCGGGCAGCCCGCCCGAACCCATGCGAAAGCGCGAGGCCCGACAGACTCGCGCCATACCTTCCGACTCCGCGTTCTGCTTGAACGCGCTACGTCAGCCTCGCCGCCCAAGCGCGTGAAATAGACGTCTTCCCTGACATTCGGGATGCTCTCCAGCGCATGCGCGAACGTCGTACGCCGCAACACGCGCGGCGTCTTGATTGGAATCTGGCGGCACGCCGCTTCGGCGACCACGCACGTCGCAGCACGTCTCGCTAAACTCCAAACACCGCCCCCAAATCCTCCCCCCGTTACTATCTTCACTCCTCGACAATCGAGGATTTGGCCAGCTAGGCCCGGCATGATTCTCGCCCCCAGTCGCAGTCATGATCCGGGGGGTGTTGTCACCGGGCCTGGTGGGTGGCTGGTGATCGCTAATAGGGGCTCGGCCAGGATATCTTGAGGCCGTCCGTAACGTGGATGCCGAGACTTGCCACCGATGTTGCAGGCCAAACCGTTCAACCTGCAAAGCCTTCGATGCAAGAAAACCAACAACATAGCTCTGTCGATGTATTCGTCGGCGTCGATGTCGGCAAAGGCCACCATCACGCCGTCGCCCTCGATCGGACCGGAAAGCGCCTGTACAACAAGGCACTGCCCAACGATGAGGCCAAGCTGCGCGCCGTCATCACCGAACTCAAGACGCACGGCCAGCTCCTGTTCGTCGTCGATCAGCCCGCCACCGTCGGTGCATTGCCCCTGGCAGTCGCCCGTGATGAAGGAGTCCTGGTCGCGTATCTACCGGGTCTGGCTATGCGCCGCATCGCTGACCTGCACGCAGGGGAAGCCAAGACCGATGCTCGCGATGCCGCCATCATTGCTGAAGCCGCGCGCTCGATGCCACATGCGCTGCGCTCACTTCGACTGGTTGACGAACCGCTCGCCGAACTCACCATGCTGTGCGGCTTCGACGACGATCTCGCGGCACAGATCACGCAGACCAGCAACCGCATTCGAGGTTTGCTCACCCAGATCCATCCAGCGCTGGAACGCGTTCTGGGGCCGCGCCTCGACCATCCGGCCGTGCTCGATCTGCTTGAGCGGTATCCATCGCCCGCAGAACTTGCCGCGACCAGCGAGAAAACGCTTGCCAACCGCCTCACCAAACTCGCGCCTCGCATGGGCAAGAGCCTCGCGGCCGAGATCGTTCAGGCGCTCCGCGAACAGGCTGTGATCGTGCCCGGTACTCAGGCAGCAACCATCGTCATGCCGCGTCTTGCACAGCAACTCGCGTCCTTGCGCAAGCAGCGCGATGAGGTTGCCAGCGAAGTCGAGCGTCTGGTGCAAGCACACCCTCTTTGGCCGGTCCTGACCAGCATGCCGGGAGTCGGCGTCAGGACTGCCGCCAGACTCCTCACTGAAGTCGCTCACAAGGCGTTCGCCTCAGCCGCGCATCTGGCTGCCTACGCCGGCCTCGCCCCGGTCACCCGGCGCTCGGGCTCGTCGATACGGGGCGAACATCCATCCCGGCGGGGCAACAAGGTGCTCAAGAGAGCGCTCTTCCTCTCCGCCTTCGCAGCTCTGCGCGATCCAATCTCAAGAGACTATTACTCGCGCAAGGTCCAGCAGGGTAAGCGCCACAATCAGGCGCTCATCGCTCTGGCCCGACGACGCTGTGACGTGCTGTTCGCCATGCTGCGGGACGGCACCCTATATCAACCTAAATCCGCCCCTAATGCTTGACGAATCACATAGGGGCACCCCCCCGCGCTTTTGCGCACCTGCTCGACCACCCGCTCCTCCAGCTCCATCTGCGCCCGCTGCTGACCTCGATCAGCCCGTTGATGACGACGATTCGCGACGCGACCGGCTTGAGCTTCTACGGCGCGTCATTGCTGACCAGTCTGCCGGTGGCCGCGACGAACGCGATGCGCCGCTTCGGTGCATCGGGCGTCCGCTGTCCTGCATGCCCTTCGCCGGTGCAACGCGACCGGCGTGGCCGCGTCACCTCTTTCGCGGACGATTCGCAGCGATCGCCCGCAAAAAACCCCAATCGATCCCCGCCATTCGCGCGAATGCGCTCACACACCTCGCCAAGCCCCGTCGCGCGAAGGCTGGCATGTCCATTGCTTTACCGATAGTCAGATGTCCCTTCCCCTGACTCCATGCTGCGTGTTCTCCTTGTCACCGACACCGACAAACCCATCGGCGATCTGCGCGATGCGCTCGCCTGTCTCGGCTGCGAAATGCTCTCCGGCACCGCGACGCCGCAGGCGCTGCATCGCGCGGTTCAGGACGAGCGGCCCGACGTCATCATCATCGATACGGAGTCGCCGTCGCGCGATACGCTCGAACAGCTCGCCGTGATGCACGCGACCGCGCCGCGCCCCGTGCTGATGTTCAGCCACGACGCGAACCAGCAACTGATCCGCCAAGCAGTCAACGCGGGCGTCACCGCGTATCTGGTCGAAGGCCTCGCGACCGAGCGGCTCGCGCCGATTCTCGAAGTCGCGCTCGCGCGTTTCGCGCAGGAGTCGCAATTGCGCGAGCGGCTCGCGCAGGCCGAAAACGAACTGGCCGAGCGCAAGCTGATCGATCGCGCGAAACGCCTGCTCATGGATCAGCAGAAACTCACCGAACCGGCCGCCTACGCGAGTCTGCGCAAACGCGCGATGAACCAGGGCGTCAAACTCGCCGAGGTGGCGCGCGAGGTCGTCGCGTCGGCCGGCTCGCTCAAATGATGCGCTCATGAATCCAGCCACTTCCGTCACCGCCGCGGCCTTTGCGGAGCCGCCTGAAAAGACCCATCTGCGGCTCGGCTTCGTCGCGTTGTCCGACGCGGCGCCGCTGATCGCGGCGAAGCTGCTCGAGTTCGGCCATGCGCACGGGCTCACGCTCGAACTGTGCCGCCAGCCGTCGTGGGCCGCCGTGCGCGACAAGCTGCTAGCCGGCGATCTCGACGCCGCGCACGCGCTTTACGGGCTCGTGTATGGCGTGCAGCTCGGCCTCGGCGGCCCGCGCACCGACATGGCCGTGCTGATGGTGCTGAATCGCAACGGCCAGGCGATCACGCTGTCGAATCGGCTCGCCGATGCGCTCGCGAAGCATGGGACCTTGCGCGAGGCGCTCGCGACGCTCGGCCGCAAGCCGGTGTTCGCGCACACCTTCCCGACCGGCACGCATGCGATGTGGCTGTACTACTGGCTCGCGGCGCAAGGCGTCGATCCGTTGCGCGACATCGACAGTGTCGCGATTCCGCCGCCGCAAATGGTCGCCGCGCTTGCCGAAGACCGGCTCGACGGTCTGTGCGTCGGCGAGCCGTGGAATGAAATGGCCGAGGCGCATGGTGTCGGCAAAACGATCGCTTATTCGAGCGAGGTGTGGCCCGAGCATCCCGAGAAAGTGCTCGCCTGCCGACGCGATTTCGTCGATGCGCATCCGCGCACGACGCGCGCGCTCGTGCAGACCGTGCTCGAAGCGTGCCGCTGGCTCGACGGCGCCGGGCATCGCGACGAGATCGCCCGCTGGCTCGCGCGGCCCGATTACATCGGTATCGACGAGACGCTGATCGCGGCGCGGCTCGGCGACCACCTCGACACGGCGAACCCGCGCCGCCTGCCGATGCGTTTCTTCGACGACGGCGCGGTCAACTATCCGCATCCATTCGAAGGCGCGTGGTTCCTCACGCAGTTCGAGCGCTGGGGGATCATCGATGCGCACAACGACTACGACGCGGTCGCCGCGCGCATCAACCAGACGCAGTTGTATCGCGAGGCCGCCGCACGCGTGAACGTGCCGGTGCCCGGCGAGGACGTCACAAGGGAACTGATCGATGGCGCGCTGTGGGGAAGCGGCACACCATCCGCCGCTTATGCGCGGCGTTTTGCGATCCGCCGCTGAGCGGACCGCACGCGAAAGCCCCGAGATCCGCTGCGCCGACTGCCCACGAACCGCCAACGGCGATCAGGTGGACAGTCGGCGTTGCCGAAGCTCAGAAGTTGTACTTGTCGATGTTGCTCGCATCGAACGTGGTCGGCGGCCCGAGAATGATTTCGCCGTGCGCGCCAATCGTGCGCTTGCCGAGCTTGCCGGCGTCGAACGTTTCGCCCTCCTTGCCCGTGATCGTGCCCGACGCGAGCGACGCCGCCGCGTACGCGGCCAGATAGCCGAGCTCGCTCGGATCCCACAACTGGAACGCGGTCACGGTGCCGTTCTTCACGAACGCGCGCATCTGGTTCGGCGTGCCGAGGCCCGTCACCGCCACCTTGCCCTTGCTCGACGACGACGAGATATAGCGCGCCGCCGCCGCGATGCCGACCGTCGTCGGCGCGACGATCGCCTTCAGGTTCGGATACGCCTGCAGCAAGCCCTGCGTTTCGACGAAGGACTTCTGATCGTCGTCGTTGCCGTACGCGATCTTGACGAGCTTGATCTTCGAGTACTCCGGTTTCTTCAACTCCTCCTGCATCCACTTGATCCAGGTGTTCTGGTTCGTCGCGTTCGGCGTCGCCGACAGAATCGCGAACTCGCCCTCACCGCCCATCAGCTTCGCGACCAGTTGCACCTGGCCGCGGCCGATGCCTTCGGCGTTCGCCTGATTGACGAACAACTGGCGGCCCTCGGGCGCGGTATCGGAGTCGAACGTGACGACCTTGATGCCCTGACCCATCGCCTTCTTCAGATACGGCACGACCGCGTTCGCATCGTTGGCGGCAATCACGATCGCATCCTGGTGCTGCGTGATCAGCGTGTTGATGTACGACACCTGCGACGACGCGCCCGCATCCGACGGCCCGACCGCCTTGCCCACGCCGCCGAATTCCTTGATCGCGGCGAGGCCGCCGTCGTCGGCGATCACTTCGTACGGGTTGTTGATCTGCTTCGGCACGAACGCGATCTTCAGCCCGCTTTTCAGTTCCGCGGCGAACGCGCCGCCGCAGCTGATCGCGAGCAACGCGGCGCAGAGCGCGGCCATGCCGGTGTGACGTAGAGGTTTGAACATGAAGTGTCTCCTGCGTTGTTGTTGGACAGAGAGGGGAAGCTAGGTTGCGGATGAAGAAGACGTGGCGGCGGACTTCGCGATGAAACGCCGGTCGCGTGCCGCCCGCCAGCGCGCGACGAGGTTCGGAATCAGCACCGACGCGAGCAGCAGCACGCCGGTCACGATGGTCAGCGTTTCGCTCGATACGTCGTCGAGTGTCAGCGCGTTCTTGAGCACGCCGATGATCAGCAGCGACAGCAGCACGCCGACCATCGAGCCGCGTCCGCCGAAAATGCTGACGCCGCCGAACAGCACCGCGGCGATCACCGACAGCTCGAAGCCCTCGCCGTTATCGCCGCGCGCGCTCGTGAAGCGCAGCGTATAGACGATGCCCGCAAGCGCGCTGACGAGACCCGACAGCACGAACAGGCGCAAGCGGATCTTCGCGACCTCGATGCCGGAGAACGCGGCGGCGGTCGGATTCGCGCCGATCGCATAGAGACTGCGGCCGAACGCGGTGGCTTGCAGCAGAACCGTGAACAGCACGGCGGCGACGATCACGATCACGAACGGCAACGGAATGAACGTGGGGCCAAGCGTGTTCATGCCGAACGCCGTATACGCGGCCGGAAAATCCGCGACCGCCCGATCGCCGAGCAGCACATACGCGAGACCGCGAAACAGCGCGAGCGTACCGATCGTGACCGCGAGCGACGGCAGGTTCAGCTTGACGATCACGAGGCCGTTCAGCAGGCCCGCCAGCGCGCCGGCGATCAGCACCACGACGATCACGACCGGCATCGGCAGCCCCATGTGCCACAGCACGCCCATCAGCGCGCTCGACGCGCCCAGCACCGACGCGACCGACAGATCGATTTCGGCGGCGACGATGATCAGCGTCATCGGCAGCGCCATCAGCGCGATCTCGGTCAGATCGGCGAGCACGTTGCTCAGGTTCGCGCCGGTCAGAAACACCGGCGACAGCCAGCGGCCCAACACCAGCGACACGATCAGCACGATCACCAGCAACACTTCCCATTGCAGCGGCGTTTCGCGCTTGCGCGTGAGCAGCGCGGAATCGGGTTTAGCCATGATCGCGTTTCCTCATCATGCGTTTGGCGACGGAGCGGGCCAGCAGCGTATCGGCGGCGATCGCGGCGACGATCAGCGCGCCCTGGATCGCCTGCTCCCAGAATGGCGACACGTGCAGCACGACGAGCGCGATGCTGATCACGCCGAGCACGAGCGCACCTAGCGTCGCGCCGAGGATCGTGCCGACGCCGCCCGTAATCGCGACACTGCCGACCACCGCCGCCGCGACGACCTGCAATTCGATGCCCTTCGCGGTGCTGGCATCGACGGTGCCGAAGCGCGCGAGCCACAACGCGCCCGCAAAGCCCGCAATCGCCCCGGACAACAAAAAGCCCGACATCACGCGACGCTCGACGTTCACGCCCGCGAGCCGCGCGGCTTCCGGATTCGAGCCGATCGCATAGTGCTCGCGACCGCCGCGATACTGCTTCAGATACACCGACAGGCCGGCGAGTACGACGATCGCGATCAGCGCGAGCGTCGGGATGCCGAGCAGCGTGCCGGTCGCGAGCCGCGAGTACGCGTCGGGCAGACTGGTCGCGTTGATCTGGCCGCCGTGCACCCATGCGTAATCGGCGCCGCGAAAGATGTACAGCGTCGACAGCGTCGCCACCAGCGAAGGCACGCGCCCCACCGCGACGAGCAGCGCATTGATGCCACCCGCGACGAGCCCGATCGCGAGCCCCGCGGCCAGCGCGACGAGCACCGGCATATGCGGGAACGCAACGTACAGGCTGCCCACCGCGTACGCGCTGATACCCACCGTCGAGCCGACCGACAGATCGATATGCCGCATCAGGATCACGACGGTCATCCCAGCCGTCAGCAGACCGATGATCGACACGTTCAGCAGCACGTCGCGCAAATTCTGCAGATTCAGGAACTGCGGCTTCGCGAGCCCGGTCCCCGCGATCAGCAGGATCAGCACGACGAACAACGTGGTTTCGCGGCTCTTCGCGACGCTCGCGACGAGGCCGCCCGATGAAGCGGCGGAACGCTTCGGCAGCGACTGCCGCACCGGCGCGGGATGGGTGGAATGGCGCATCATGCTGCACGTCCCAATGGTGAAAGTCCCTGACCGAGCGCGGCGCCCATGATGCGCTCCTCGTTCGCGTCGGCGCGCGCGAGCTCCGCGCTGATGCGGCCTTCGTGCATCACGAGCACGCGATCGGCCATACCGAGCACCTCGGGCAGCTCGCTCGAAATCATCAGCACGGCCATGCCATCGCGCACGAGTTCGGCGAGCGCGCCATACACCTCGGCTTTCGCGCCAACGTCGATGCCGCGCGTCGGTTCGTCGATGATCAGCACTTTCGGGCCGGTCGCGAGCCACTTGCCGAGCACGACCTTCTGCTGGTTGCCGCCCGACAGCGTACCGACCGGCGCCCCCGGGTCGCTCGCCTTCAGGCGCAGACGCGTGCCCCACTTGTTGGCGAGCTGCGTTTCGCTGCGCGTCGAAATGAGCCCATGCCGAACGAGCCGTCCGAGCACCGTCATCGACGCATTGCGCGCGATGCTCAGTTCGAGCGCGAGCCCTTGCTGGCGGCGATCCTCCGGCACCAGCGCGAGCCCGGCGCGCACCGCGGCCGCGGGCTTGCCGGTGTCGAGCCGCTTGCCGGTCAGCCACACTTCGCCCGAATCGAGCGGATCGATACCGAAGATCGCCCGCGCGACCTCGCTGCGTCCCGCGCCGACGAGGCCCGCGAGCGCGACGATCTCGCCGGCGCGCACGTCGAACGAGACATCCTTGAACACGCCGATGCGCGTCAAGCCGCGCACCGACAGACGCACGTCGCCCGGTGTGCAATCGGCCTTCGGATAGAAGGTTTGCAGATCGCGGCCGACCATCCTGGCGACGATCGCGTCGGTGCTCAGATCGGCGGTCAGCGCGTCGAAGACTTTCGCGCCGTCGCGCATGATCGTCACGCGCTGCGTCAGCGCGAATACTTCGTCGAGCCGGTGCGTGATGAACAGAATCGCGACGTCGCGTTCGCGCAGCTTACGCACGATCGCGAAGAGCCGCTCGACTTCGGGCAGCGACAATGCGGCCGTCGGTTCATCCATGATCAGCACGCTCGCGTTCAGCGACAACGCCTTCGCGATTTCGATCACCTGCTGATCCGCGATCGACAGACCACGCACCAGTTGATCCGCGCGCAACTCGACGCCGAGCGACGCGAGCAGTCCGTCCACTTCGCGATGCATCGCGTCGTACTGGATGCGGCCGAAGCGGTCGACCGGCTGCCGGCCCATGAAGATGTTCTCCGCGATCGACAGATCGAAGAACAGCGTCGGCTCCTGATAGATGACCGCGAGCCCGGCGTCGCGCGCTTCGGCCGGCGTCGCGAAGCGACGTGGCTCGCCGTTCACCAGAAGCTCGCCGGCGTCGGGCTGATGCACCCCGGCGAGAATTTTCACGAGCGTCGATTTGCCCGCGCCGTTCTCGCCGAGCAGCGCATGCACCTCGCCGGGCCACAGCACGAGGTCGCCGTCGGACAGCGCGCGCACCCGGCCGAAGGATTTGCTCGCGTGCCGCAATTCGAGTCGCGGCACCGTGGAAGGGGATGGCTGCACTGCGTGTCTCCTTTTTTGCGGCTGTCTTCTCTTCGACGCGCCGCGCGTCAAATCCGGTAGTACCGTTGCGCGTTGCGCCGAAACAGCGCGTCCTTCTCAGCCTCGCTCGCATCGCCAATGATCGCCGCATACGCGCGCCACAAATCCGTATACGAACCAAACAGCCGGTCGACGGGAAAATTCGACGCGAACATCGCACGTTCGACGCCGAACGTATCGATCGTTTCGAGCACATAAGGCCGCAGGCTTTCGACGGTCCAGTGATGATCGAACATCGCGAGCCCGCTGATCTTCACCGCGACGTTCGGACACGCCGCGAGCAGACGCATGCCTTCGCGCCACGCGCGGTAACCGGCCACGCTATTACGATCGACGAACATGCCCGCATGATTGACGACCAGAAGCGTGTCCGCATGCGCACGCGCCAAGGCGGCAGCCTCCTCCATTTGCGACGGATACAGTTGCAGATCGAACGACAGGTCGTAACGGCGCAGCAACGCGAAATGCTCGCGCCACCGCGGCTCGCGCATGTAATGACGGCCGACGTAATCGAACAGTTTGTTGTCGTGCACGTTGAGAATCTGCCGGATGCCGCGCGTATTCGCGAACGACGCATGCGCTTCGAGCAACGCGGGCGCATTTTGCGCGGACAGGTCCACGGCGGCGACGATCGCATTCGGCATGCCGCGCGAGGCGTCGCGATCCGCGATCGACTGCAACCAGCGCGTTTCCTCGACGGGATCGGCCGGATCGTGATTCGCTTCGACGTGCACGAGCTTCAGCACGTCGACGTCGCCCGCTTCACCGAGCAGATCGTCGAGCAGATAGTCGTGCTTCAGATCGCGCGCATCGCCGACGAACGACACGCCCGGGTTCTCCAGCCACGGATAGCGATGCGTCTTCAGATCCCACAGATGGATATGCGAATCGACAACCTGCATGCGGCACCTTCGTCCGGTGAAAAGCGTTTCGAGGTTCGTGCGTCGTTGCGGGGTTCAGTTGGGTTCAGCTCGACTCAATGACTGAGACGAAAGACCGGTTCGAGCGTCTGCGACAGCGGCGTGTGATCGGGCGCGGTCTGCATGATGTCGGCCATGTAATCCCACCATTTGCGCATCACGTCGAGTTGCGTCAACTGGTCCATCGTGTGATCGCTGGTGCGCGAGAGCACCGCGAAAAGATGATGCGTGTCGGGATCGAAGAAAATCCGGTAGTCGCGCACGCCGGCGTTGTGCAGCGCGTCAACGAGCTCGGGCCAGATCTGCGTATGACGCCGTTCGTATTCTTCGCGCATGCCGGGGTTCAGCACCATCCGAAAAGCGATTGTCTCCATGGCGGCCTGTCTCCTGTCGACCTCTTCGAACGACTATAATTCCTGCATCGATAGCCTCTCAATCCGTTGTTGGGATTGGTCGATCCACAAACCGAATCGCACGGGCACTCCTACTGGCACCATGAGCCAACATTCAGCCGCCGTCGCACTCATCAATCGTCTCAAGTTCAAGCATCTCGCCCTGCTCGTCGCACTCGACGACACCCGCAACCTGCATCAGGCCGCCGAGGCCGTCAACGTCGCGCAACCGAGCGCGAGCCGCATGCTCGGCGACATCGAGGAAGCGTTCGGCTTCCTGCTGTTCGAGCGCAACGCGCGCGGCATGACGCCGACGCCGCTCGGCGTCGTCACGCTCGCTTACGCGCGCCGTGCGCTCGCCGAGCTCACACGCTTCGCCGAAGACCTCGATGTCAAACGCCGCGGCGGTCACGGCCAGTTGACCGTCGGCGCGATCATGGGCGCCGCGCCCGATCTGCTGGCGATGTCGGTCGCCGCGCTGAAGACCGAAAGCCCGCTGCTCAGCGTGCGCATCCTCGGTGAAACAAGCGATCAGGTCGTGCAATTGCTGCATCGGCGCGAGGTCGATCTCGCGCTGGGGCGCCTGACCAACCCTCTGCAGCACAACGACTTCAGCTTCGAGCCGCTCGCGCGCGAAACGCTGCTGCTCGTCGTTCGCGCCGTGCATCCGCTCGCGCGGCGCACGCGCATCACGTTGCGCGAACTGGTCGCGTGGCCGTGGGTTGCGCAACCCGTCACGAGTCCGGCGCGCGTGCTGTTCGAGGAAGAACTCGCGCGTGCCGGGCTCGCCACGCCAGTCAATCTGACCGAATGCGCGTCGATCTTCGCGACGCTGCAATTGCTCGAGAATTACGATGCGGTCGCGATGCTGCCGGAGTCGGTCGTGCGCGATCATGTGCGCGGCGGGCTGCTGGTCGCGCTGCCACTCGAAATCGGCAAGAGTCTCGCGGGTTTCGGCATTCTCACGCGCAAGGAAGAGCAGCTCGCCGAGCCGGCGCTGCGCTTCATCGAACTGCTGCGCGGCTTCTCGCGCGACCTCGCGCGCGACGATCCGGCCGCCGCACCCGGCACGCCGACTACGCCCGTCACGGTCAATTGACGCCCGCATCGCGCGTCGCTTATTGCAGGTTCACGAACAGGCCGCCGTCGACGAGCAGCGCGGCGCCCGTCACATAGCGCGCGCGGTCCGACGCGAGAAACACGACGCAATCGGCGACGTCGTCGGGACGCCCGAGGCGGCCGAGCGGAATGCGCTTTTCGAAGTAGGCCTTCTTCGCTTCGTCGGCGAGATCTTCGGCGTTCAGATCGGTCGCGATCGTGCCCGGCATGACAGAGTTGCAGCGGATGCCGAACGGCCCCAACGCGATCGCGCACGACTGCATCAGCGAATGCACGCCGGCCTTGGTCGGCGTGTAATGCGTTTGCATGCCGCCGCCCACCAACGCGCTGATCGAACTCGTCGCGACGATCGCGCCGCCGGTGCCCTGCTTTTTCATCTGCTGCGCGGCAGCCTGCGTGACGAAGAACGCGCCGTTCAGATTGACCGCGACCGTCGATTCGAGCACGTCCGCCGGCATGTCGAGAAACGCGTGAAACGGGCAGATGCCGGCATTGCTCGCGAGCACGTCGAGCTTGCCGAACGCGTCGAGCGTCCGTCGCACCAGCTCCTGGCCGGTGTCGCGCGCCGCGACGTTGCCTTCCACCGCGATCGCGCGCCGCCCCAACGCCTCGATTTCGCCGACGACTTCCTCGACCGCCGAGCGCCGGCCATACGATGCGTCGTTGTCGCCCCAGTAGTTGATCGCCACGTCCGCGCCTTCGCGCGCGCTGGCCACCGCGATCGCGCGTCCGATGCCGCGCGAGCCGCCGGTGACGATCACGACTTTGTCCTTGAGCAGCACCCTAATCTCCTTTGCGGCGGTTCGCCGTTCGGCACAGGTTCAAAACGTTCGACACGTTCAATGCGGATAAGGCCGCACCAGCGCGCATTCCGGATTGAGCCGCACGCCAAAGCCCGGCGTGTCCGGCACCTTCATACGCCCGTTCACCGGCACCGGCTCGTCGAGCAGCAGCGGATTGAACATCGGCACGACCTCGTCGGCTTTCGGCGCCATCATCAGAAACTCGGAGAACGGCGAGTTATGGCGCGTAACGACGAAGTGATAGCTGTACACCGACGACCCATGCGGCACCACCATCACGTTGTGCGCATCGGCGAGCGCGGAAATCTTGATCAGCTCGGTGATGCCGCCGCACCAGCCGACGTCGGGCTGGATCAGATCGCAGCACTGCATCTCCAGCAGCATCCGGAAGCCCCAGCGCGTCGCCTCGTGCTCGCCGGTCGACACCATCATGCCGCGTGGCACGTTGCGGCGCAGTTCGGCGTAACCCCAGTAATCGTCGGGAGGAAGACATTCCTCGACCCATTTGAGGCCGTATTGGTGCGCGCCTTGCGCGAGCCGCGTCGCGTAGCGCAGGTCGAGGCTCATCCAGCAGTCGTACATCAGCCAGAAGTCGTCGCCGACGCGCGAGCGCATGTCGGCGAGCTTGTCGAGGTTTTGCCGGAGTCCGTCTTCGCCTTCCGCGGGACCATGCTGCAACGGCAGCTTGCCGCCGATGAAGCCCATCTCCTTCGCGAGATCGGGCCGCGCGCCGGTCGCATAGAACACCAGCTCGTCGCGCACCGGGCCGCCCAAGAGCTGATACACGGGCTCCTTGCGAACCTTCGCGAGCAGATCCCACAGCGCGAGATCGACACCGGAAATCGTGTTCAGCACGACGCCCTTGCGCCCGTAGTACAGCGTCGCGAAGTACATCTGATCCCACATCTTCTCGATGTCGGTCACCAGTTGCCCTTCGAGAAAACGCGCGAGATGCTTCTCGACGATGAACGCGCCGATCTCGCCGCCGGTCGTCACCGCGAAGCCCACGGTGCCGTCGCTCGCTTCGATCTCGACGACCAGCGTGCCGAGCACATTGATGCCGAACGATTGGCGGCTCTGGCGGTACTCGGGGTAACGCGCCATCGGCGTCGCGATGTGATCGTCGATCCAGTGTCCGCCGGCCTGGTCGTGATAGTCCGCGCCGCCGCCGCGAACGATGAAGGCACGCACGTGCCGGATGGTAGGCATGGCCATGAAAGGGCTCCGTGAGAGAGGCGTCGAAGCGGCTCGACAACGCGCGTTCGACGCGTGTGCAATACGCTGCGGGACGTGAGCACTGCGTGAGCAATGCGCGAGCAGCGCGCTCAATAGGTGGCGCGGCCGCCCGACAGGTCGAATACCGAGCCGGTGCTGAACGCGCAGTCTTCGGAAGACAGCCACAGGATCAGCGACGCCGCTTCTTCCGGCAGCAGGAAACGGTTCATCGGAATCTTCGACAGCATGTAGTCGATGTGCTGCTGCGACATCGAATCGAAGATTTCGGTCTTGGCCGCGGCCGGCGTGACCGCATTGACGAGGATGTTTCTGGTCGCGAGTTCCTTGCCGAGCGACTTGGTGAGCCCGATCAACCCCGCTTTCGATGCGCTGTAGTGCGAAGCATTCGGATTGCCCTCCTTGCCCGCCACCGACGCGATATTGACGATGCGGCCGTAGCCCTGCTTCAGCATCTGCGGCACGACCGCGCGGCAGGTCAGGTACGGGCCGATCAGATTCACGTCGATCACGCGGCGCCACATGTCGGGCGCAAGCTCCCAGGTCGTGCCGTTGCCGCCGGTGATGCCCGCGCAGTTGATCAGCACGTCGATCGAGCCGTGCCCGGCGACCGTTTGCGCGGCGGCCTGCTGGACCGCGGCGTCGTCGGTCAGCTCGACCGTGATGGCGCTGACCTTGCCGAGTTCGCTCAGCTCGCGCTGACTGCGCGCGAGCCGTTCGCTATCGACGTCCCACAACGCGACCGACGCGCCCGAGCGCAACGCCCGCTGCGCGACCGCGTAGCCGATGCCACGCGCGCCGCCGGTGATGACGACCGTGCGCCCCTCCAGATCGATCCGATTCATTGCTGTGCTCCTGTAGGCCGCCGTGCGGCGTGCCATCGAGTTGTTGTATATCGCTGCAGTCAATATACGGGCGGCGCGATGCGCCAACAATTCGACTATTCGCGGGGGCGATAGCAAAAGTGGATCGGCAGCGGGAGCGGGCGCTAAAGGGAAGCGAAGCGGCTAATCATCGGCAGCGACGAAAAGCATCGAGACATACAGAATGGTCGACACGACGATGATGCCGACGCCGAGCAGCACCTTGGTCTGGTCGAAGTTGATCCCGCCGATGATCGCAATGCCGATCCCGAACACCGACGACAACGTGCCGAGCGCCGCGAGGCCCACGTGTATCTTGCTGCGGACCAGCCGTTTGCGCTCCGATTCGGCAGTGGTTTCCGTTTCGCTCTGTTCCATTCCCCGCTCCTTCGCGCGCGACGCGATGACCATCGTGAAACCTGAGCCGCAATGGCCGGCGCGACGTCGAACCGCCGGTTGCGGTTCTACGCCGTGCACCTCGATACGCTTCAGCGTAGTTTATTTAAGCCTTCTCGATCGCCGTTATTTGACGTCCGCGCCATTGCGCGACACCGACGCCGCGATGGCCGAGACGAATACCGCGCGCACCGAATCGCCGACCTTCAGTTTCTCGAGCGCAATGTCCGGCGCCACGTCGAGCGTTTCCGTGCGCGACGGCCCGCGCAGCGTGATCGTGCGCTTCTTGCGATCGATCTTGCGCACCGTCGCGACGACCTCGATGCGCCGCGCCGATGCAACGACACCGTTGGCCGCAGGCTGCGTGACTTCGGTATCGATGCGCTGGCGGATTCCGTTCGGCGCGAGTTTGTCGACGCCGACCAGCACCGCCTTCTTGTACGCAATCGTCACGACGTCGCCGACATGCAGCTTGCTGACGTCGGCGGCTTGCGGATTCACGTCGAAAGCTTCCTCGCCGCCTTGCGGGCCGCGCAGCGTCACGCTGTTCGTCGCGGGATCGATCGCGACGACGCGCGCCTGTACGTGCAGCAGCGCGGCGGCGCCAATTGCCCGCTGTTCCGGCGCGGACGCGGCCCGCGTTGTCCTGTGCCAGCGCCGGACCCGCCGCGGCGACGCAAACCACCAACGCAACCGCGATCGCCTTCACCTGCATGAGCCCGGAGTCCGTTGAATTACAAGCCATGAAATGCTCCTTTTGATTGCGTCGATGTTACGGCAAATGTTTTGCCGCAGATCGCGTACTACGCTTAGCACCGGCAAGTGCAGTCGCTTCGAATAAAAAGAAAAAACGGACTATTAATCGCTTTTAGCGGACGGGGTTACGCTTTCTGAAACCAATGGCGGTCCCTTTCTAATGCGTCGATTTGTCCCGGAGAGCCAATCGCGAAAAGCGCGTGCTTCTCCATGCGATGCAATCGGTATGCGGAGTCGTGGCGGATGAGCTTGCGCAAGGAGCCGCGCGGCTTTGCGCATGCGTTCCCGCGAGCGTCAGCGGAGGGGTAGAGAGCTAGCCATAACATATTCCTCGTAACGAGATGGACTACCGGGCGACCCAACGTGAGCGGGTCCGGAAATTGCCGAACGTTATGACTATTTCAAACGGTTTCGGGGATGCTAGCAAACGCGCAAAGGAATGGCAAGACAAGTGGCTGCGCATCGCCATTCCCGATTAATCGGGTTTGCCGCGTCAAATCTTTTATGACAGTGGGCGATTCATTTGCCATAAAAATATGATCGCTGCAATTCGCTGAGCTCAGATGCCCGGCGACGCCGTCCTCGCTCTGACTCTGTCCGGTTGCCTGACAACCGTCGAATCGGCGCATTCGATATGCATTGAAAAGCGGTGGGCGCGCGGCAGATTGGCAATCGCCGAACGACTCCGCACAAACCCTTAATGGATGATACTGAAGCGATTACGCATCGCTGCACGACGAATACAAAAAATTGTCGTCAATCATTGGAATACTGCGAACACGGCTGTATTGATCGAGCGAATTTTGCCGTCAAGGCAACGAAAAAGAACGCCTGAGCCGATGGCCACAGTCATGTGGGCATCACAGGCACAGCCTTTGCCGAAGCTCGCGTCACCGTCTAACGCACACACATTGATTTATCGAAAGGACACCACACATGGTCACGACTCGCCCCTGCACCGCCGCCTGCGTCATCGACGGCCTCCTCGTCACGCTGACGTTCTATCCGGACAACGGCGTGTTGCGTATTGCCGATTCGTCCGGCGCCTGTCTAAGAGAAACGCGCTGGCATGGGTCATGGCGCGCTCTGCTCGAGGAGTTCCGCGGCTACTACGAAGCGGCGGAGAACGACGCGGCGCGCGGCGTCGACGATATCGTCGCTCGCCTCGGCGAGCGCTGCGCTGATGCCCAGCGGGAATCGGCATTCGCGTGAAATGGCATGCGCTTGCGATCAAGCGCGTGAAAGGCGGCGGCGGCAGCGCTCGGCACCTGTTCGTTGCCTCGCGATCCGGGGTCGTTCCCGGCGCCCCGCTGCCGCTCGCGAACTCTGGTCATTGACCGAAATAAGTCTTGCACTCCGTGCTGAACGAGCATGACTGGCTGCGCCGGCCTCCCGCTTGCGACTCGCCCGCCGGAACACCACCATACGACGCGTTGCGTATGCCCTGCTCACGCGGGTCCCAGTTCTGACCGAACGACATGTCGGTCGTCGCCTGCGCCGATTCGTCCGCATCGTGCTCCATCATCGCGCGACCCGACACGGCGTGCTCCGCCTGGCCGCTCAACTCCTCGGCGATGGCCGTTCTCGGCGCGAGAAACAGAACGGCGGTCGCGGCAATCATCAATATACGTACTCTCATTTCCGGACTCCTCGAATCCGGCGCAGCAGCGTTCGTCCTCCACAAGAATTGATCCGCGAACAGCCAACCTGCCCAATCGGGCCGAGGAACGGGTCGATGCCAATGCGCTACTGCTGCGACGGGTCACCGAACTAAACAGATGAAGAATTACCGCGCTTGCAACCGATACTCGACGCGTTCCCGAGCGTCGGCGGAATCGGCGCGCACAAGGCGGCTGTAAGTCTGCATTCGCAGCTTGTCGTCCTTCTTTTATAGTTCGCGCACCCCGGAATTCAATCCAGGAGCTTCCAGCAGTGTCGCCAATCGTCCACACCGTTCGATAAACCGCATTCACCGACAAATTCAACGTGAACTAAGCGTGCTTTGCTCGCGCATTGCGCTATCATGTTGCTACAACGCACAAAAAGCGAACCCGCACGTCGACGAGAGTCCGGTGAAAGACGGACAGCGTGGAATGACTCCATCCATTCGCAATCATTGCATCGAGACACAGAGTTTTTCATAGCGAACGTCAGGCTTACCGGCCTCGTTCGTCGCGTTGCGACATGCTGAAATATTTGCTGATCGAGACTCTCGGTTCGAGGGTCGGTTGTTCCAGCGGCCGTCTTTGTCCGAGGCCGTATTGCAATTCAGGGAGCAACGTTTTTTAACCCGGCACATGGCATTTCCGTCAATCGACAACCCCACCGCGGGGCGGCCCCATTCAGTCGGGCTCGATGCTTCGCAGCTTTTTCCCCGCAATCTGTCTTCGACAGCACGCTGCACGTTTTAGAAGGACGAATATCCTATGGACGAAAGGAAGCGAGATAGCATGATTGCCTATCTCCGCCATCGTATGGAAGAATTTGGTATCAGACCAGAAGACCTTGCCGCAGCGCTGGCGACCGAGTCATTGGCCAAAAAGGCTGAGCGCTATCGCAATGCGACCGGAGACAGCTGGGACGGCAATGGCGAAATGCCGCAATGGTTGAAGCAGGCTATTAGTGCCGGCCAGAGCATTGAGCATTTCGAATTGGCCGCAAAACCGGCGCCCCCGCCCCAACCGAAAAAACAGGTGGACTGGTCGAACGACCCGTTCGCCGGCACGCGGCTCGGGCGCCCGAATAACCGCTAGGTGCAGGCCGCCGCGCTCGAAGGCGCGGGCACAATGGCTGCGGCTTCGAAACGAACCGCCGTGCCACGCACCGGTTTTGCGCCACCGCTTGCCACATTGACGGCATTCACCGTATTCCCCGCATTGACGGCATTCGCCGCATCGACGAGATTCGCGTGATTCGAGGCAGGCTGCGCATATTGCGGCAGCTCGATAAGCGCGCTGACCTGCCGCACGATCTGCCAGAAGGTCTTGTCGAAAAGACAGGCCTGCTCGTCAGCGGAGCCGTGGCCGCCCGCGAGCGGATCGGTAATGGTCCAATAGACGAACGCCGGTGCGCCGGGAAATACCGGCGCGTGCAGTCCGCCGACGAATTCGTCGAGCGCGATCACGATATCCATGCGCGGCGCCCATTCGCCGGTGAATTCGAGCCAGCTTTTAGGGCTCAGCACCGCGCGCCCGGAAATGCCGGGCCGCAATTGCGCGACCGCGAGTGGATGAAGGCGCGCGGCCGGTTCAGGGCCCGCGCTGAACGCGTCGAACCGGTGCCCCGCCAGTTCGCGCAGTAAAGCTTCGGCAATGATGCTGCGGATCGAATTATCGCGGCAGAGAAACAACACCTTATATTTTCTGGACACGCTTACCCCGTACCGATGTTTTTTTATTGGCCTCTGGGCGGAATTGTGCCGCTCCAGTCTTGCGCCCCCGTGACACTACGGCGTCTTTATTATTTGCGCCTCGGGATTCGCACCAGGTATCTCGACTCACGGGCACAGAGCACAACTTTGCGAACGATGGGCAGTGTACCAGTGTCCGGCCCACTGTTTCAGCACCCTGTCAATATTTGCCAGATCAACCGACGCTGCCGCCGGTCCGCCGGTCCGGCACGAGGGGCTTGGCCCGGTCGCCGTCGGCGGCGGGTCAGAACTTCAGGCTGTTGAGGAACTGAAACCACAGGTTGCCGAGCGCGCCGGCCGGATGCATGTCGCTGACGGTTTCGTCGCGCTTCGCATGGTTCTCGCGTCTGGAAGGCTGCGTGTCGCGAGGGGCGGTTTGCGAGGCCGCGCCGGTGTCTTGCGCGCGGTCCGCCAGTTCGGGCTCGGACGCCTCGGCTTGCGCCGCTTGCGCGCTGTTCGCGGTCTTTCCCGCGCGCTGGGCGTTTTGCGCGGCGTCCGCCTCGTCGCGGCGCGCGGCCTGCAACGCCGCGACGCTGTCGGCGATCTGCGCGGCGCGCTGCGGTTCGCATTGCCGCCCGAGCAGCACGCCGAACAGCACGTCGCGATTGTGGCCCTGGTCGGCGAAGCGGATCGCGATCGACACCATCTCGGCATACGCGGCTTCGTCGGCCGCGCGCGCCGCTGCCTCGCGCTTCGCCTGCGCGCGTTGCCGACGCGTGTGCTGCGCCTCCCACTCGCGCATCTGCTCGGTGTAGACCGCGTCGTAGACGTTGCGCTGCTCGGCATCGGACAGGATCGCGTACGCGTCCTTGATTTCCTGGAACGCCGCGCGCGCCACGTCCTCGGCACCGTGGTTGCGGTCCGGATGCCACTTCATCGCGGCTTTCCGGTAGGCCCGCTTGATTTCGTCGTCGGTGGCGTGCGCGGGCACGCCGAGCGTCTCATACAGGGTTGCCATGCTGGACTCGATCTCGCGAAAAATCACTGCGGGCATCGTAGCATGCTAAAAGCGGCGTCATCGTGACCCGGCCTCCACGCAAGCACGCGCATGCCGGCATTGCCGCGATGGCACGGCGGCAGATCGTCCTCCAACGGCCCACGAAAAAAAGGCCCCACCACTTGCGTAGCGAGGCCGAGTCCCATGTCTAAGGAGATGTCATGGAGGAGACGAGCCCATCTTATCGTCAGACCCGCACGCGCCCAACCAACGGTTCGCCATATGCTTATCGGCCGCGCGCTCAAGTGCATTGCAAAGCGCCCGCCGCGTCGAGCCATGCGACTGCGAGCCTGGCCTGCGCACCGAGCCCCGCCACCTCCATCGCCGCTGACGGTCGTCCCGCGCGCGTCCTGCACGCGGTCTGAATACTCCCCGGGCACCGTGACGCCGCCGCAATCGCGCGCGGCGCCACGCTTTGCGCCGAGCGACCGTGCGCCACATAACAGACACCGCGCCTCCACGCGAATAGAGTCACCGGAAACAGCGACTTCGATCCAATCCGGGCTTCTGATTACCACTGCGGCCCCGCGCTGATTTGCTTTCGACGAAAGATTGGTTCAACCGCTGCAGAGCGCGCCCTACGCTTGACCTGCCCGCCGCTTCACTCACCTATGGCAACGACAGGGCCGCGCCGCACGCATTGGTATTCCGCACGACATTCGCGGGCACACAGACAAGTCAAGATCATGAACTCACACATCCGCTACAAGGGCTACGAGGTCGAAGCGGCAACGCAACTGCTCCCCAACGGATTATTCGCCGCCAATCTGACGATCGAGCAGCGCGACGAGAATACCCGCAAGGCTTATTCGTTCGACGCGCTCGACTACTTCTTCGACGAAGAGCATGCGCTCGCCTACGCGTCGGACTGGGGGCGTATGTGGATCGATAATCACCAATAAGGCGATCCCGGAGCGCATCGATGTCGATGACAGCGAGCACGACAAGCGTTGCGCATCGCCCGGCATCGGGTTTCAGGCGGATGTGCCAGAATAGGTGAACCCTTGCGTTCGCTGTCTGCCCGCGTGACCTGTCCGCTACTTCGACGGATGCAGTCGAAACTCGCGCCGCCCGCGACGCACCCATCGATACGGAGACGCCGGTCATGACATGGACCGTCGACGCACAGCTCGCGCTCAGCGCGACACAAGCGGTCGAGGCGCTGCAATCGGGCCGCCTCAAAGCCGCCGACTACGTCGCCACCCTGCTCGCGCGCGCCGCCGCGCTCACGCACCTGAATGCGCTCACCACGCTCGACTTCCACGGCGCGCTCGCCGCGGCGCAGCGCATCGACGCATTGCCGCCGGCTGAGCGGGCACGTCTGCCGCTCGCCGGTTTGCCGATCGTCGTCAAGGACAACATCAACACCGCAGGTCTACCGACGACGGCCGGCACGCCCGCGCTCGCGGGCTTCGTGCCGAACACCAACGCCCCATCGGTGCAACGCCTCGTCGACGCGGGCGCGATCGTGCTCGGCAAGGCCAACATGCACGAACTCGCGTTCGGCATCACGAGTACCAACCTGTCCGCGCACGCGGGGCCGGTGCGCAATCCGTACGATCCGTCGCTGATACCGGGCGGCTCGTCGGGCGGCACCGCGGTGGCGATCGCCGCGCGCATCGCGCCCGCCGGACTCGGCACCGACACCGGCGGCTCGACCCGCATCCCGGCCGCGCTGACCGGCACCGCAGGTTTGCGTCCATCGGTCGGCAATGGCGGTGCCGAGCGGCGCTATCACGATCCCAACGCGGTGGTGCCGATCAGCCATACGCGCGATACCGTCGGGCCGATGGCACGCAGCGTCGCCGACCTGGCGCTGCTCGACGGCGTGATCACCGGCGACGGCGCGTTGCCTGCGATTGCGCTCGACGGCTTGCGCATCGGCTTGCCCGCGCCGCTGTGGGATGCTCTCGAGCGACAGGTCGAGGACGTCGCGCGCGCCGCACTGCAAAAGCTCGAAGCGGCGGGCGTCACGTTCGTGCCGGTCGCGATGAATGAGTTGGAGTATCTGAACGGGATGGTCGGCGGTCCGCTCGCCATTCACGAAGCGCGCGACGACGTGCTCGCGTGGTTGATCGCGAATCGGGCGCCGGTGCAAACCGTCGCCGCACTGGCCGTGCGCATCGCGAGCCCGGATGTGCGCGCGATCTACGACGACGTGCTCGCCGACGTGCTCGGCTCGCACTACTCGGCGGCGCTCAACTACTGGCGACCGCGGCTGCGGAACTACGTCGCCGCGACGTTCGCGAATGCCGGTCTCGACGCGTTGCTGTTTCCGACGACGCGGCTCGTCGCGGTACCGATCGACGATCTGAACGGCTCGTCGACGGTCACGATCGACGGCGGCCCACCGATCGATACGATGGAAGCGTTCCTGCGTAATACCGACCCGGCCAGCACATCCGGCATTCCGGGGCTGTCGCTGCCGGCGGGTATCAGCGCAAGCGGGCTGCCGGTCGGCCTCGAACTCGATGGACCGCTCGGCTCGGACAGGCGCCTGCTGGCCATCGGTGTCGCGTTCGAACAGGTACTGGGAACGTTGCCCGCGCCGGTGCTTTGAAGCCCGTGTTTCACATGCGCGCCATCAGGTTTGTGCTTTAATGCCTGCGCGTTGCAGCCCGCATTCCGACGCTTTGCCCGCCCGAACCTCCCCCTAAGCGACGATGACGAACCCCGCCACCGCCCTCTCATCTCGCGGCCTCGTACGCCGCGCCGTTCACTTGAGCGCCGTGCTCGCGGTCGCTTTCGCCGCCGGCGCCTGCGCGCGCCTCGCGACGGTCGATTCCAACGCGCTGTGGAAGATCGTCGACATCCGCTGCGTGCCGTCGCAGCAGGCCACGGGCACACCGGGTCAATGCACGCTCGTCGATCTCGACAAACGCTACGTCGTCCTGAAGGACATTCTCGGCCGCTCGCAGTTTCTGCTGATGCCGACCGATCGCATCACCGGCATCGAAAGTCCGCTGATCCTCGCGCCCGATGCGAAGGACTACTGGCGTGACGCGTGGGATTCGCGTCATTACGTGCAGCAAGCGGTCAAACGCGAGTTGCCCGACGATCAGTTCGGCCTCGAAATCAACTCCGAATCTCGTCGCTCGCAAAACCAGCTGCATATCCACATCGACTGCATGCGGCGTGAAGTCAGCGCCGCGCTCGCCGATCACGCTCACGACACGCCCGGCGAGTGGCGTTGGCAGACGCTCGATGGCGAGCGCTACAGGATCATGCGGGTGAACTCGCTGAGCGGCGCCGACAACCCGTTCCGGATCGTCGCCCGCGACAATCCCGATCCGGCGACGATGGCCACGCAAACCGTCCTGGTTACCGGCGCGGGACCGTCCGCGGCTCGGGATGGCTGGCTGATCGTCAACAGCGGCATCGACATCGAAGGCGGCAGCGGCACGGCCGAAGGGCTGCTCGATCACGCGTGCCGCGTCGCGGACGATCATTGAGCGTTTGCCGAACCCGCAGAATTGGCCCGCACCAGCATGCGAGCAACGGTGTCATTGCCGGCCCGCGCCGTGCAAAACCAGCAAGGTTACGGTTTTCGGCGGCAGAGTAAGGTGCAATTGGCCGCTCGCATAGTCGGTGTCGTGCAGACGGGATAAGGCATTGTCCATGAGTTGCCAGGTCTGGGCTTTGCCTTGAGTCACATCAAAGTTGTTGATCGCAATGGTGGCGTCAGCCGGTTGATCAAGCTGCTTGTTGATCACCACGATGGTCATGACGCGGTCGTGATCACGCACGGCGGCAAAAGACGAGACCCGATCCGGGTCGGGCTGCGTGTCGGCGATGCTGGTGGTGCCAAAGCCCGAGCCCTGGCCATCGTAGTTGCGATAGAGCTTGATCGCCTTGTAGACCGGCATGTCCCGATTCAATGTGCCCCAGCGCGTAGCAATGTCCAACCCTTCCCGGCCAAAGATGCCCAGCACGTCGGCTTGGGCCGTGGCGCCGTTCATGGTCGTATCGCCGCCCCAACTGTATTCCGTCAGCGCGATCGGCGTACCAGCGTAGTAATAGCTGTCGACCCACCGCCGCATCAACGGAATCAGGGCCACCACGCTATTGATCCAGGTCGGATCCTTGTAGCTCGTATCCCACAGGTCGCGCGTGGAGCGGTTACGGGCGAGTTCGATGGCAGGCGTTTCAGCCGTGGCCGCATTCTGGTTTTCCTTGAATTCTCCGCCCTGCGGGTAAAAGTGCAGGCTGAAAACGTCGACAGGGCGGCCGGCCTGCTTCCATTGCGTGAGCAGCCATGGGACGTAGTCCATGCCTCGCGTTTCGTTTTCCCTGTCCGGCGGATTGCCCTGACCGTGCGCGGCGAAGTACTGCTGATCGAAGCCGCTAAAGCGATACCCGGTCCAACCCCACTCTTCCGGCGCCACGACCCGCGCGCCCGGGTCTGCCGCCTTCACGGCGTGCGAATAGGCGATCACCTTGTTCGCTACCTCGCTGGCATGGGCGCCGATGGGATGCATGTCGCGATGGTTGAGTTGCCACAGACTCGGCTCATTGTCCATCAGGTAGTAATGCACACCGTCCGAGCCGGCACTACCGGATCCACGCATGAGTTGCCTGACGCGCTCCTGCTGGCTCTGCGGATCGTCCAGCAACGAAGCATCGTCCGGGTCGTTCCTGATAGGGGTGCCGTCGGGTGCGATGCCGTTGCCCGCGTCAGACAAACCGTGAGCGTCGACACTCTGCTGCTTGCCGTACCTGTTGACCGAAAAACTGACGAGCGGCTTACCGTCCTTATCGAGTCGCGCTACCCTGCCGATCATCGGGATGGTCAGCATCGGTAAAGCGTGTCCGTCACGGGTAAGCGCCGCGAAACGGTCGTTGTATTGGTAGATGTCTTTTGGATCGGTCGGCAGGCTTTCGAAAAACCAGTCCTGGCCCGTGTTGTGAGCGTCGAGCCGCCAGTTGTAAGCCGAAGCGGTGTTGCCGCCCGAGCGGTTGATCGGCACGCGCAGATCCCGCAGGATTTCCGCCGTCCCGAAGTTCAAGCCATAGATGAGCGGGCTGATTGGATGCCGGTTGGCCGCGGCATCCACCGTAATGATCACCGGCAGCGGCGCAGCCATGGGCAGATCGGCGTAGAGCAGCGCGCCCGCCCCTAGCATCATCGCCATCAAGCTGTGGCAGTTAAAGTGTGCTGGCTTCGACATGCGGAGTCCGTGAGTCTAGGGCGCTGGATTTCGGCACGACGACCGTATCTTCCGCTTCGAGCGGCGACTGCAGATCCCGTTCGTCCAATTCCCAAACGACGAGCCTGGGCGGTGTCTGAGCATAAGCCGGACTCGCGAAATAGGCGCGCGCCGAGCCGCCGAACTTGCCGCCCTCGCGTGCGAAATTACCCACGCCTGTTCCGAGTGCCAAAGCGAGCTGAGGCACGAAATCGGACGTCGTCGAATAAGAAGTGCCGATCACCGCGATGCCAGGCAGATCGGCATCGCCGAACAGATCGTCGGCTGACGCGGCCGCCTGAGCCTGAGGAATGTAGTCACGGCTGGCCGCAATCTCAGGCCTCGGCTGCCAGGACGGCGGCAAATCATCCAGGCCGGCCAGACGCACAAGATCGCCGGGCCGCCGGCCGGGAGGCTTGTCTGTGACGCGATAGTCGGGCTTACTCGAACCCAGCGGGACCCCCATCGCACGGATGCGCTGCGCCACGGCCTGCGCCGCGGCACCCGCGCCGTCCTCGGTCCAGTGCGTGTCAGTCCGAAAAAAAGCGCCGCCCGGCGCGCCACGCAGCGCCGCACTGAGATCCAGCACCTGCACGCCGTCAGCGGTCAGACGCGAGGTCCAGTCAGCGAGACGCGCACCCAACGAAACCGGACGATACAGACTGCACAGATGTTGCGGCTCGATACGCGACTTGTCGGGCACCACGACGACCAGCAACGCGATACCGTGCCTCGCCAGCTCGCGCTGCACGGCGGCCACCGTGTCCGCGCGCGTGGCGAGATGACTGTCGCTATCGGCATACACGCTGAGTTCGTCGCGCAGGAACAACCAGCCCGGGCAGCCCTGCCGCACGCGCGGCCCCAGATCGTGCAGCGTCAGCCAGCCCAGCGCACGCTGCGCGCGCGCCGCGTCGGCGGCGATCGGCGTATCGGCCATGCGATTGGCGAGTTCTTTCGATACCGCACCGTCCAGAATGCCGGCCCGGGTCACGGCATGAGGCAACACCGATTCGGTCGTCGACGCGAACCTGAGATTGGAAAGCAGGCCCGCGAACAGGAAGACCATCAGGATGACGGCAGCGATCTTGCTGGCGCGCGAGGCGGGTAATTGAGGTAGCGGCTTGGGATCTTCCATGGCGTCAGAACTGGAAGTAGAGGAAAGGCACCGCGCCGCGCGCGACGATCAGACCGAACGACAACAGAAAACCCGCTAGCGGCCACCCCGCCTGCCATAGCTGCCGCAGCGCCGTGTCGGGAAGGCTATCCCAACGCTGTTGCCAGAGCGGCAGCAGCACGCACACGATGCCCAACCCGGCAGCCAGAGCGTGCACGGGCCGCAGCAGCACGAGCGTCGCGTCGCTCAAGCCGATGCCATTCAAACCGAACTGGCCGCGATACATGGCGAGCGCGGCAGGGAAACCCGCCGCGCGAAAGAGTGTCCACGCGAGCATGACGAAAACCAGCGTCAGCACGTGCGATATCCAGGACGGCATGGTCGGCATGTCGAACCGGCGCCAGAGGCGCGCGACCATCAGGGCGATGCCATGAACGAGGCCCCACAGCAGGAAGTTCCAGCTATCGCCGCCGTGCCACAGGCCGGCGATCGCCATGGTCAGCAACAGATTGCGGCAGGCTTGCCACTCACCGTGGCGGTTGCCGCCTAGCGGGATGTACAGGTAATCGCGTATCCAGCTCGACAACGACAGGTGCCAACGGCGCCAGAAATCCTGAATGCTGCTGGCAAGGTACGGACGGTTGAAGTTCTCGGGAAAG
Organism: Paraburkholderia sp. 32; assembly: GCF_050435345.1. Lineage (NCBI taxonomy): Bacteria > Pseudomonadati > Pseudomonadota > Betaproteobacteria > Burkholderiales > Burkholderiaceae > Paraburkholderia > Paraburkholderia sp. 32. Next base: position 1,956,019 of record NZ_JBNDKD010000001.1, on the reverse strand, counting down.
CGAAAGCCCAGCATCTGCCCCAACCCGATGGCCATGGCGCTGTAGCCCGCGAAATCGAAGAACAACTGCAGCGTGTAGAAACCGCAGCCCAGCCAGGCGTCGGCCAGCGTGGGCGCGTGCGACGAGAAGATCGCGTCGACCATCGGCGAGAGTGTGTCGGCCACGAGCACCTTCATGCTCATGCCCACCATGAGCCGCCTTGCGCCGGCTGCAAAACCGTCCCAGTCGACCTCGCGCGACACCAGCTCGCGCCTCACCCACGCATAGCGAATGATCGGCCCCGCGATCAGATGCACGAACATCCCCTGATAGGCGCCGTAACGGATCATGCTGCGATCGGCCGCCACCGTGCCGCGCTGCACGTCGATCAGATAGGAGATGGATTGCAGCACGATGAACGAAAGCCCGATGGGCAGCACGACGTGTCGCCAGGGGATGGACCCTGCATGGCCTGCCCCCAGCACACTGTCGAGACTATCGACCACGATGTTGGCGTACTTGTACCAGCCCAATATCAGGACGTTGACGACGATGAACACGGCCAGCCAGCCACCGCGTGCACGCTGGCTCGGCGCCCTGTCTATGACCATGCCGCCGAACCAGCCCCAGAAGGTCAGCGCGATGAACAGCAGCAGAAAGACCGGGCTCCACCAGCCGTAGAAAAGCCAGCTGCAAAACAGCAGCACGCCATTGCGCCAACGCGCGGGCAACGCGACGTAGATCGCCAGAAAGGCCGGCAGAAACAGCGTCAGGAATTCGAGGGACGCGAAAACCATGCATCGTTCTCAATCGAAAAAGATATCTGGACCGACGCGCCATCGCGAAACACACCGAACCCCGCTCTGCCCGTCGTAACCAGATGACAAACGGGGAACAGCCGGAAATCGGCGATGAGCGGCGTCGCTTTCAAGGAGGAGGCGCAAATGCGATCAGTGGCTCACCGCGTCGTTCGCCATGAAGATGCGCGAATGCGCTCCGCCCGGCACGAGCAACACCGTATAACGCTGCCCCGCCGCGAGCGTACCCAGGCTGAGCGGCTGCCCCACAGGCTGGCCGCCGCAGACCAGCTGCACCGAGAGGGCGACCGGGTTGACCTGGCGCCGCCTGGCTTGTCCCACAGCCACGCCGTCGAGCAGCACGATGTCGCGACCCGGCACTTTCAGCGTGGGTGTCGCGCAGCCAGCGTCGAGGTTGTAGAAAGCCACCGAAGCTTTGAGCGCATTGAAGTCGTCGGGTTTTTCGCGGACCGTCACCGTATGCAGGCCACCCGCTTTATCCGCGCCATCGAGCGCAACGATGCTGACGAACTCGCCAGGCTGCACCGTCGCCGATACGTCCTGGTGCGCGCTACCGGCTCTCAGTGTGCCGGCCACCGGTTTGCCGGCGGCGATCGGAAGGAAGTGAGTGGCCGGGTTCGAGGCGTCGAGCGTCAGACGCGCTTTCGACCCCGCCGCGCTCACGTCGACCGGACCCGAACCGCCATCGACAAAACGCACGAACGACGAGTCCTCCGCGGGACCGGTCGGGTATAGCGGAATTTCTGCGGCCATGGCCGGCTGCACGGACAAACCGAGACCGGACAGAGCGAAGCCGGACAACAACAGGGAGGAGAGGAAATTTTTCATTCTTTTCTCGAACGGGAAACCTGGGCAGGCGCAACTCGAAGCCCGGCGCGTCATTTCTGCGGAACGACAGGCAGCTTGACCAGTGCCTTCATGATGTCCGTGCCCCAGTACTTGTAGCCGGTCGTCGTCAAATGCTGACCATCGACCGTCGCCCATTCGCCCGGCCTGGAAAACGTGAGCGAGTCGATGTACTGACACGGCGCGACATTGGCGGCGAGGAAAGACGACAGCTGCTTCACACGGGCGAAGCTCTTCTGATACTTGCCGCCCTCCGTGCCCCAGACCGGCCCTACCCAGACGCAAGCCGTCTTGTTGGCGGCCAGGTCTTGCGTCAGCGCCGTGACCTGCTGCCAGGCCCAGGCCTTCGGGAGATCGTCCTTGCTGTATCCGCCCGATCGTGTCGCCCTGGACGATGATGACGAGCTTGGCCTTGTTCGCGGCGATCAATTGATCGACGGGTTGGGTCTTCGCGTTGTGGTCGATGACCAGGGGCGCCTTGCCGTTACGCTCGGCGCCACCGCATGTGCCGGGCACGGACTTCACCCAATCGCCGGGAATACTGCCGCAGACGCTGTAGGTATGCACCTGCGCGCCAGCGGCGATCAACTGATCCTGCAACGTATCGATGAGATAACCGGGTTCGCTCAGATGGCTATCGCCAACTATGAGAATGCTGAGACCAGCAAGTACGGAAGCAAGCATGACTCTTCGACTCCTGAAAAATAATCAATGTCCGATCGATCAGTATGGCGGGCTACTGATCGCTGTAATGCGACTGGTAAGGGATGACCGGCATATCCAGTGCCTTCGTCTGTGGCGCAAGGGTATAGCGCAGATACAGGCCCGCCGCCCACTGCCGGTAGCTGGACGCGTTGTTGGCGCCCACCGAGGCTCCGCCAGTCAGATGATTGGTGAAGCGGTATTCGGCCGTGGCCAGCAGGTTGTAGCCGAAGCCGGTCGAGGACTGGTCGGGATGGATCGCGCCGTCGGCGAGGCCAATGGTCGAAGCCGCTGAGACTGCTGCGGCCTGCAACCCGCTGTCGGTCGGGAAATACGCCGAGCCGGCCTGGTGGTAGTACTGCACACCGACGGCCGCTTGCAGCTTGTAGGTCCAGCGCTCCGAACGCTGCGCCCACGTGAGCGGCAGGTTGAACGCATAGAACCGCTGCGGGCTGAAGTAGCCGCCGTTGCCGTAGGTGAAGTTGTTTTCGTTGTGGTCGTAGATCATGCCGCTCAGGTTCACGCCCGCGCTCAGCATGCTGTTCTCCGTGCGCAGCAGGTACCAGTACGTCCCGGCGCCGACCTCGGCACCGACGTTGGACTGGACGTTATGACCGTCCAGGTATTTCGCGGAACCGTAGCCGTAGACGCCGTAGTCCTGATTGTCGAGGCCGATCGCACCATGCACGCCGCTGGCAGTCACGCCACCCCAGCTCAAGCCGGATCGCGAATCGGTCGAGCCAGCAAAAGACGTGATGCTGTCCGTCACGGCGCGGCGCGATACGCCCACGTTGAACCAACTGCCCTGCCCGGCATCGATGGAGTTCCTGAACATCACGCCGCCAACGACATTGGTGTACTTGAAACCCAAAGGCGTGGTGCCGATGTCGGCCATCCAGTTCCCAGTCTCGTAGCCGAGACCCAGACCGACGCCGTAGGCGGTCTGTTTGCCCGGTGCGGCGACCTTGCCGGCCTGCTGCGCCCGGGTGGCGGCCGGGCCGCCGCCGAACTGACTGGCGCTGAAGACGTCGGTACCCAACGTGCCGCCCTCGAGTTCAACCGGCGTCACGCGAATGGAAAGCTTGCCGTTGTCGACCGGCAGCACCCCTTCCAGAGCTTGCTGCACGCTCGTTAACTGACCCGTACCGGGTGCTGCGTTGTTCGACGAGACGAACAGCCCACCCCTGACTTCCGGTGAACGCTGCGCACGGAGGTCGCTGAGTTCGTTACGCATTTCCTCGAGCGACGGCGAACCGTCCTGAGGCTCGCTCACCGCGACCGTGTCTTGCGGCGCCAGGCCGCCGACCGGCGTGCCCGCCACGGTTGGCAGAGCGGATGGAGCAGAGGACGAGCGCTCGCGCACAGCCGTGGATGTCACGGTCGAGGCAGTCGCGCTCGCCGCGGTAGCAGCCGGAGCAGCAGCGGGCCCGAAACCAGGCTTCTGGTTCGCCAGCACGCTGTCCGGCGCCGCGGGTTGCGGGGCGAACGTTTCGGCGGCGGGCTGGCGACTGTGGCGGACCTGACGACGGTGAGCGTCGTCGTGGTGGACAAAGGGATTGCCCGCCACGTGGACGTCTTGCGCCTGCACGCCGAGCCGCTTTTCCTTGGCGGCAATGGCGGATTCCAGCAGCGACTGCGCTTCGCGGGTCTTGCCCTGCATGACGTAAATGCGCGCGGCGCCGGCCAGCACGTCGGGATCGTTGGGCGCCTTCGCAACGGCCTCTTTCAATGCCGCATCGGCAACGCTGTTCTTTCCGGCCTGCACTGCCGCCATCGCGACGCCCAGTTGCAAACCCGGATTGTTGGGGTCGTTGACGAGCGCCTTCTGGTAAAGCGACAGTGCCTGGTCATACTTGTCATCGGCGGCGTACATGCGCGCGAGCGCGGCCGTGGCGAGGCTGTCGTTGGGCCGCTTCGCGAGGATCGGCGCCAGCGTGTCGTAGGCCTGCGCGAGGTCACCTTGCTGACGTTGCTGGTCAGCCAGTCGCACGGTGTAGAGGTAGTTCAGTTCGTCCAGTTGCCGGCGCTGGTCCGCGGTCAGCGTCTGGCCCTGCAACTCGCGCATCGCGAGCCCGGCCTGGACATACTGGCCGGTCTTGAGCAACAGGCCCAGATAAGCCAGTTGCACATCCGGGCCGCTGCCCTTCAGACCGTTAGGCATCAGCCCGTGCATCAGGCTCATGGCGCGCGGCGTGTTGCCCGCGTCGATATACGCCTGCGCCAACGCGCCCACCTTGGCCGGGTCTTGACCCGCTGCGGGTTCGAGCCGCGCCAGCATACTGCGCGCATCCTCCAGATTGCCTTCGAGCGCCGTTTGCGAGGCTTGCGCCACGACCCTCTGAAAATCGATCTGCTGCGCCGTCGCAACCATGTTCGGGGTGCGCGAGGCGGTGGAGATGCGCGTCATCGTGTCCTGCGCGCGCGTCCAGTCGCCCATCTGCATGGCCAGCAGCGCGCTCGCATAGAGCGCTTCGGGATTGTCCGGGTTCGTGACGAGCAGGCCGTCGACGAGTTGCTTCGCTTCGTCGGCATGACCCTGTTCGAGATCGTAGCGCGCCAGTTCCAGACGAATCCACGGGTTGTCGGGTGCGCTGCGCTGGGCGTCTTCCAGAATGTGCCGGGCCGTGCTCAGATCGCCACGCTGCGCGGCGGCATCGGCCCGAGCGGCGGCGACGGCGGCGCGCAGCCGATCGAGCCCGCCGATGCCGGCCTTCTGTTCGGGTGACATGCCGTCGATCAACTTCTGGGCCTCATCGGCGCGTCCCGTCTGCGCCAGGATATCGATGAGGCCGCTCGCCGCCTCGCGGTTATCGGGGCTTGTCGCCAGCACGTCGCGGTAGCCCTTTTCAGCACGCGGCAGATCGCCCTGCGCCGCATCCAACCGGGCCGACGCATTGCGCCCGCCCGGCTCGGCTGGATCCAGACGCAGCGCCTGATCGAGTTCGCGTCGCGCGGCGGCGAAGTCGCCCACGTTTTGCGCGCCCTCGGCCTGGTTCACCAGCAGCCAGTAGCGCGCGGAATTGAGGGCCTTGGCCCAGTTCGCGCCCGCGCCCGGACGCGACACCGCCCGCGACAGCAGCGCCTGCGCCTGCGCCAGGTCGCCTTGCTGCATGCGCACGAGGCCCAGTCCCCCCAGCGCATCCGTGCTGTCGGGTTTGTCACGCAGCACAGCGGAAAAGGACTGCTCGGCCGTGGTGATGTCGCCTGACTTGAACGCGGCGAAACCGCGTGTCAGTCGTGCATCCACGACCGGACCGGCCGCTGCGAGCGGATGCGGCGCCAGCATCTGATGGCGTATTTCGTCGTCGTCCGGATGCAGCTTCAGATAGTCCTCAAACCACGATCTGTTTTTCGGCGTGGGCGTGACCCAAGTCAGCACGGAGCGCCAGACTTCCGTCGCTTCGCCGCCGATGTCCGGACGAGCGGCAAGCTTTTCCAGAAGGGCGACACCCGCCGCGCGATCCTGTTCGTCGCGCACCATATGCTGGGCCAGCGGCAACATGGTGTTCGGATCGTTCGGCGTCTCGGCATTCAGGCGCTCGAGGCCCTGGATGGCCCGATCCACACCGCCATCCGTATAGCCGAGGTAGCTGTAATACTCTCGCGCCACACTGCCCTGCGGCGCTTTACCGCCCAAGGCCTTGTTATATTCGGCGATGGCCGCCAACAACGCGGCCTGATCCTTCTGGTTGACGGCGTCTTGCGCCATCTGGCGCGCCTTGGCGAACGTGGACTTACCCGGTTCGACCGCGAGGCGCAAGCTCTGCTCGAGCAGCGGCACGAAGCGGCTGCCCGGCGCGGCCGCGCGAAGTCTGGCCAGATACCCGTTCGCCGCCGCGAACTGCTGCTTGCCGACGGCGATCGTGCCCATCCCATACAGCGCCTCGGGCTGCTTCGGGTCGCTCAGCAGCAGTTTCGACCAGGACTGCGCGGCCAGATCGGGCTTGTCATGCGTTTGCCAGTAGCGGCCCTGTTCCAGCAGCATGTTGGACGTAGCATCCTGCGCCCAGCCCGGGTGGCCGACCGATGCGACCATCAGTCCGAGAATCCAGGCCCGGTTGCGGCTGCGTCTGACTACCATGACTTTCCTTGCTTATGATTGTTGCTGCCGCGATGCCCGCAGCCGCTCACGGGCTTCAGCGTCGCGCCGGGCCTGGCGGCGCCGCAAGAACGAAAACAGACCAACCGCGATCAGCACGAGCGCGATGATGCCCAGCGCCTTCAGCACCCACGCGAGCGACAGGCCGAATGAAGCCAGCCACCAGTCGAGGCCGCGCCAGATGCCGAGATGCCCGACGTAGTAGGTATGCTCGCTCACGAGCGAATCGACTTCCGTGCCGCGGATGGACACGAGGCTTCCCTGGATGGGCTGCTTGCCCGAGTTCGGCGCATCCAGCAACGCGGAGACCGCATCCGTCAGGCCGTCGGGCTGATTGCTGGCCAGCATGACCACGCTGCGGCCCGGTTGCTTCGGCGATTCGAAGCCTGCGAGCACGGCGCTCACGCCCTGCCCCGACCAGGCCAGCGACAGGCGGCGGGGTTCGGCGTCGAGGCGCGGGTTGGCATGGAACCAGCCCAGCACGCGACCCGGCAGATCCGATACGGCGAACTGCGCGCTGTGGTCATACGCCGCGGGCATGGTCCGCGCCCAGTCCTTGAGCCAGGCTTGATCCGCACCCGAGGCGATCACGAGCAGATCCTTGTCGGACGGCATCGCGTCGATGCGCTGACCGCGCAGCACGGTGACGCCGCGCGCCGGATAGCCGGTCGAATCGCCCATGCGGCCCATCACCGCCAGATACGTGCTGTATTCCGGTGTGCCCGCGTTGGGGCCCAATACGACGTCCGTTCCGGACAGGTCGGCCATGCGCGTGAACGGGAAGCCCGCCTGGGCGAACGAGGCCAGGTTCGGCATGGCGATGTAGTGCGGATACTGCGACAGATCGATCGTCGATTCGGGATCGACCGCGCCGCGCACGTTGTCGATGATGATGTCCCGGCACTCGCCCTGCTTGATGTAGTCGTACATGTAGCGGAACTGCAACTGGGTATTCGGCTGCAACAGCGCCTCCAGCGGCACTTCCAGTTTCGCCTGGCGCGGCAGGCTGCTGTCGGGCAAAACTTCGCCCCGCAGCTTGCTGCCGCCCTCGAGCCGTTCGAGCGAGAGCAGCGGAATCGACTTCATGAACTGGTCACTGACGCTGAACAGCAGCGACGAATTGACCATATAAGGCTGCGGCGTATAGCGGTAATGCAGGTCGATCGGCACGTTGGGCGCGTGCCAGCCGAACAGGTCGGGCGGCACGCGCATATTGATACGGATCAGATCGGGGCTGTAGCCCGACACCTGCAATTGTTTGGCGTCGACGAGTTCGCCCAACGACGTCGGACGGTCGGTGCGCAGCCAGCGCGGCGCATCGTACGGCTTGCGCGGCGCGAGGTCGGCGAACCGCGTGATGAGCGCGCTCGAACCCGACAGCGTCCGGCTGCCCGTGACCAGCGCGTCGGCGGCCTGCTTGAGTTCCTTGCCGTCACGGCCCATCACCAGCAACAGCTTGCCGTTGGGATCGTTGGGGTTGGTCACGACGGCGAGAGTCGGACCTTGCAGCGGCGAGTCCGCCAGGCTCGCTTGCGCCGCGCTGTCGACGATGACGACCGCGTTGCCCCTGGCAGGCACGGTAGAGATCGATGCCGGGAATTGCGCGCCGCGATATTTCGCGAATGCGCCGAACCACGACGACACAGCGCCGGCCGCTTCCAGCGCGGCCGTATCAGGATTGCCGGCGAACACGAACGGCAGGTCCAACCGGCGAATATCGTGCTCGTCGAAGAAGGGTCGCGGCAGGCGAGCCAGATCGCCGGCCTGCGCCAGCGGCTGGGTGTCGATGCTCAGCGTACTGTCGTTGCTGATGTTGGCCCACAGGCTCGAATGCAGCGGGTCTTCGCACTGGTTGGTGTAGTGGCCGATCAGTTGCAGACGCAGCTTGCTGTTCGCGGTGAACAGATACGGCGGCAGCGTGATAGTGCGCTGCAGGTTGGTGCCGGACGTGTTTTTGGGCACGTCGATCGATGCCGCCACCTGATCGTTGACCAGCACATTGATGTGCGACAGATCGGGCAGCAGCGCCGGCGAATAGGCATAGCGCAGGTTCAGTCGCGCACCTGTGACCACCCGATCGTCGCGCACGCCGACCGGCAGCGTATTGCTGCCGTCGACGCCGCGCAGGTTGAGCGCGTATTGCGCGCCGAGTTGCTGCAGCGAATAGGTCACCGTCGAAGAAGCCGCGGTAGCGGCTCCGGCGTCCGGCGCGGACTGCAGCGGCGCCGCGTTGCTATCTGCCGTTGCCGGCCGCGCGGACGGGTTGGCCGCGCCGCCGGCCGAAGCCGACGCATCCTGCCGCGCAGCGGCGGCAGCCGCCGCTGGTTGCGCGGCCTGGGTTACCGTCGATGTGACAAACACACAACCGAGCAACAGTGCCGGCCATACTGGTTGCGCAGTCATGCAACGCGCAAGGCGTGCCCGGGAGATGTCAGGCCGTCTTCTAAGCATGAGAACCTCTTCGTCCTTCTTCACGTTGCGATGTCTGGGGAATATCCAGGTCTAATCGATTCAGGGCACGCCGGTGCAGAAACACGCCGCCGAGCAAACCTATGAGCACGACGCTGGCGAGCGTCGCCACGAGCAGCAGCAGGATGTGGCTCGCGAAGAACCATTCGAGCGCGAGCCCAGGCGGCAAGGACCCGATGAAATAGCTTTGATCGTTGCTCAGCGTGGTGAGCGTGCCGTCATGCACGACCACGAGGCTGCCGCTGATCTTGTCGTCCGGACGCTTGCTGATGAGGTAGCGGTTGGCTTGCAGCACGTCCACGACAGCGTCGAGACCGTCCGGCGTATTGCCCGATACGACCACCGCGCTGCGGCCGCGAGCCAGCGGCGACTCGAGTCCCGCCAACATGCCGTCATGGTCGTCGCTGCCATACAGTGCGGCGATGGCGGCCTCGCGTTCAGCCTGCGCATGCCCACCCGTCAGCTTTTCCCACCACGCGGCGATCCAGCGGTCCGATGAGGCAACCGGAGCGAAGAAGCCGCGCGGCAGATCATCACGCCATGCTTTGAGCAAGGGCTGGTTATCGCCCGACGCCAGCACGAGCAGGTCCTTGCGACGCAGCGCGTCAACCTGCGCTGGATCGCCCACCGTCACGCCGAGCACCGGATAACCCGTGGTTTGACCCATGCTGCCCATCAGCGTCAGGTAAGCGGAATAGTCGCCAGCGACCGGCTGTGCGGGCAGGATCACCGCCGTCTCGGACAGATCGGCCATCCGCGTGAACGGAAAGCCTGCGTCTGCGAAGACGCGCAGATCCGGCATGGCTGCGTAACGCGGCAGGTGGGAAATGTCGATCGTCGAAGTCGGATCGATGGCGCTCAGGAGCGGGCCGCCGGGCACATCCTCGACGTGGTCTTGCAGCGCCACGGACTCGTAGCGATAGTCGAATTGCAGCGTCGTCAACGGCGGCAGCAGATAGGTCGGAACCCGTATCACCGCATAACCGTCCGACGCGTCGCCTGTCAGCGGCAAGGTCTGCAGGGGCGTGTTGCCGGCCAGCACACCGAGCTCCGAGCGCGTTGACTCCGGACGGGCCGTATAACGGTAATGCAGGTTCAGCACCGCGCCGCTGTTGTCAAAACCGAACAGACCCGGCGGCAGACGCAGGTCCACATTGATCGCCCCAGGGCGAAAGCCCTGCACCGTCAAGCGGTCCGCCGCTAGCATCTCGCCCAACTGCACCGGGCGGTCACCCGGCAGCCAGTTGGGTGCGTCATAAGGCTTGCGCGGCACAACGGAAACCGGGGCGTCGATCTTGACCCGAGAGCCCGACAGCGTCTTCGCGCCAAGCACCAGCGCGGTCGCGGCCTCGCGGATCTGCGCGTCGTTGCGGCCCATGACCAGCAGCAGCTTGCCGTTAGCGTCATTGGGGTTGGGCACGATGGCCAGCATCGGCCCTTCCACCGCAGGCAGGGTCAAGCCCGGCACCTCGCCCGGCAGCGCGAGCACCACCGCATGTCCATGCGCGGGTATCGCACCCAGGCTCGCGGAGAAGTGCGCACCGCGATAGCCCCCCTGCGCACCCAGCCACGAGGTCACGATACCGGCCGATTCGAGGCGCTGCGCGCGAGGCGCTGGCGGCAGCACGACGGGCAGGTCCACCCTGCGCACATCGCGCACGTCGAGGAACGGCGCGGGCAGTTGCGACAGGTCACTGGACAGGGTCGCCGGAACCACGGTCAGTTCCAGCGCACTGTCCGGCCCGGGCTTCAGCCACAGGTCGGAACTCAGCGGATTGTTGCCCTGATCGCTCGCCTTGCTATGCGCGATCAACTCGAGCGTGAGCTGGTTGAACCCGGACAGCAGCGACACCGGCAGATCCACACTGATATGCGCCGGCGTCCGCGGCGCCGGTTCGGGCAACGCTACGGTCGCCCCTACAACGCTGTTGAGCAACACCTTGAGATGCGAGAGCGTAGGCAGCAATGTGGACGAGTAACTGTAGTCCAGCACGAGCCGCGCGCTGACCACGCGCTCGTCGCGGCGCAAACCGAAGTCCATGCCCGCATAGGCATCCTCGCCGAGCAAGGTCAATCCCTGCTCCGCGTTTTGCCGCAGCAGCGGGATCCGGTAGGTATACGCGTCGGCCGGCGCCGCCGCGCCGAGTTCCGGGTGCGGGCTTTGCCGCACGGCATCGACCGGGACAGCCGACGCGGGCATCGTCGCGGCCAGCACGTCGCCCGCTCCGAGCAACAGGACCGAACACAACACCGCGCCCAACCGGCGCGCGCTCGTCAAGGAGCGCAAAAGCGACAGGTAGCCGACACTCACGATTGCTTTGTTCCCAAGTCGCTCGCCGGATCTGCGGACGAACGGCCAAGGCGCTCACGCCCACCCAGGAACAGATGCCGGAACAACTCCCCGAAGCCGCGCATGCCGACGCCGAGCACCTCGAACAGGCTTCGCAGCGGCCTGTCGGGACGATAGCTGCCCCATGAGGCGATCCAGCTGTCGGCGCGCGAAAACGTCGCCCCTATCCAGGCGCGCTCCTGAGCGATCGTCAGGGTCGGAAAACTCACGCCGATGGTGCGTCCGCGGCACACCTGCACTTCGGCCGGGAAAACGTCCTCGTAGTCGTCGCGCAACACCGCCACCGTGATGCGATCGCCGTGCTCCGGCAACGGTGCGCCCTCAGGCAGCACCAGCCCCAGACCACCATGCGAATAGTCGCTGGTCTGACAGTCGATGCGAGTTCCGTCGGCGTGGATCACGGCGGCCGGCAGTTCGATCTGGACCCGCGGAGCGAGACGCAACTGTCTCGATTCGCTCGCTACCCCCGCGGCCGCGCTGAGGTTCATGATGTTGTAGGTTACCCATACCAGGTTGAACAGAATGCTCGTCGCTTCGGGCCAGCCCGGACTGCGGATCAGACCTGCGACACCCACCATGAATCCGGTCAGATTGATGAGCAGCAGAACGATGTAGGGCCGGGCCATCGCCCAGTCCAGGAAGGACTGACGGATCACCCCGCCCTTGGACGTCACGTTGAAGCCTTTGCTGCCTGGAAAGAGTACGGCTTGCAACGCGGGCAGAATCACGTACCAGGCCAGTACCGTTTCGTAGACTTCGCTCCAGAACGAATGTCGGAAACGCCCTTGAATGCGCGAGGCGCCGAGGCTCGAAATGACGAGGTGCGGCACGACATAGGCCAGCACCATCAGCGCGGAAGCATGAAAGACGTGCGCGCCAAAGAACAGATACGCCATCGGTGTGATCAGAAACACGATGCGCGGCAAGCCGAAGAAAAAGTGCATCATCGCGCTCAGGTAACACAGACGCTGAGGCAGTGTTAGCCCTGCGATCAACAGCGGGTTGAAGCGACGGAATATTTCCGCCATGCCTCGTGCCCAGCGTATGCGCTGACCGACGTGACGCCCCAGACTCTCGGTGGCGAGACCAGCTGCCTGAGGGATGGCGAGATAGGCCGTGTTGTAGCCCCTCGTGCTCATCTTGAGCGCGGTGAGCGCATCTTCCGTGACACTTTCCGTCGCCACGCCGCCTACATCCTCCAGTGCCGAACGCCGCAGCACCGCGCAGGAACCGCAGAAAAAAGCGGCATTCCACAAGTCGTTGCCGTTTTGCAGCACGCCGTAAAACAGGTCACCCTCGTTGGGCACCTTGCGGAAGGTTTCGAGGTTGCGCTCGAACGGATCGGGCGAGTAGAAGACGTGCGGCGTCTGCACCATGGCCATCTTCGGATCTTTCAGGAACCAACCCATGCAGACCTGCAGGAACGAGCGCGTCGTAACGTGATCGCAGTCGAACACTGCGATGTACTCGCCGCTCGTCCTGGAGAGTGCCGCGTTGAGATTGCCTGCTTTGGCATGCGCGTTGTCCGGCCGGGTCAGATAATCCACGCCAGCCTGCTCGCAGAATTGCCGGAATTCGTCACGACGGCCGTCGTCCAGCACATACACGCGCAGCTTGTCGGCCGGCCAGTCGAGCAGCGTGGCGGCCAGCACCGACTGCCGCACGACCTGCAGCGGCTCATTGAACGTGGGAATGTACACATCCACCGTCGGCCATGCCGAGCTATCGGCCGGCAAGCGCGCAGGCCGGCGATGCAGAGGCCAGAGCGTCTGAAAGTAGCTGCACAACAGCATGAGCACCGCGTACCCTTCGGCCAGCAGCAGAAGGCAGCCAAAGGTCATGTCGAGCGAGGTGGTAAAGGACAGCGTCTGCGTCAGGCGCCAGTACAGGTAGCGCAAGGACATAAACACCGACAATGCCACCAGGGACACCGTGATGATCCTGCCGCGAATGCGGTTCAGCAGAACCGCGACGACCATGCAAAGGATGCCAAACGTCCATTGCTTCGACACGGCCAGATTGACCGTCATGGCAGAAGTGAACAACAGCGCGGCCAATAGCGTCACTGCCAGCCGCAGCCAGTTCGACGCCCATAGCGGTGTCCCCGCTTCCAGAAGTTTGTCGTCCCAACTTCCGGCATCGTCACTCTGGTCCGTGTTGCGCGTTTGCCGCCGCTGCTCCGTCTTGCTCAGCCTGCGTTTGATCTGTGCCATGGAAAGGTCTTCTAGCGCGTGCGCCGGTTCGGCACGACGCGCAGGTTCGCGGCCACCGTGGTTTTAACCAGGCCGTCATTGACGGAAAAGACTGTGACGAAGTTCATGACGTCTGGCGTTGCGGAACACCTTCTTGAGGCTCACTCCGTTCCCGCAGGCGCGCAAACACGGCGCTCAGAGAGTCCGGCTGCTGAGGAGCGATGACAGGTTCGGGATCGAACTGAAGGACCGGCTGTTCGGGGGCGGCTTGCAATACCGGAAGAGATCCGGACACGGCAGCGGGGACGGCTGGCGCAATCAGCTGCGGCGGCGCGGCGGGGGCCACTTCAGTCACATCGGTGGGAAGAACGGCTTCAGCCTCGCGAGCCGAGTCGTCCCGGGTCGTGTCCCCTGGCGACGAGGTGGTCTGCATGGACCAACGCCCACGCGAACCTTGCCCCTGCTCTATTCTTTCTATTTCTTGATAATGCGACGGGCTCACGCCCAACATCTGGAAGAGATTCGAAATGTCTGATGCACTGCTCATACGCCATCCCCGTCGAACTGGCCATATTGTTTGTTGCAGACTGCACCGCGTACCGGTCGGGCAATTTGCTGTAATTTTTACTTAGGAATAAGGATAACCATTATTTCCGTTACATCATCGCGTCCGCCATAATAATTCCCAAATCGTGAGGCGGCACCGTTGATACACTCGCCCTTTAGAGACCTCTTCATGAGAGCCGCGCGCAAGCCTTATTTTTCAGCCAAGGCAACCGAGGGCCCCGCCGCTGCGGTACGAGCGTGTAACTCATGAGATACCGTTGCGCTCAGGACGAGCGGCGCGTATTGTACAGCGGAACTTAATGCGTGGACCCAAACAATTCCTATCTATATATCGGCTATTCCAGAGCAAAGTTAAGCGTTTTAATTGTTAAATATGGTCAGTCAAACGTTTGCTTTTTATTGGGCGTCCGATTATTCCCGAATTTGCGCTGGGAATCGGTTTTGAAAAGCGCGCCGTGGTGTTACGGACTGTCGTCGCGCCCGAGCATCCACACCCCAATGCGGGTCGACGTCGAGCAGCAGCCGTGTCGTCACACCGAGCGTGCCCGACAGATGAGCAACCGACGTGCATACGGTAATGACCAGATCGAAATTGCCGACGAGCGCCGCCGACTCGTCGAACGACTTCAGCTCTTTCGTGCAGTCGACGACATCCAGTCCGTCGGACGCCGCGTTACGAGGGCCGACGTCGGAAATGTAACGCGGGACCGGTCGATAATCGCATCGTACGTCTATCAGGACGTGAAGAACGTCAAGGCAAACGACATGCGACGCGCTCCAGCATCGCTCGTATTCGCAGCGGTCCAGGCTTCACGCCGAGTTTGTCGGCAAGTTGCACGAGCGGCAGAAAACGCCGCTGCAATTTTTCTGTGTGATTCTGCGCGATGTCCGCTATCCGGTGCTCAAGAAACGGATTGAGTAGGCGCTCGCGTAACTCGACGAGATAGGCGAGAGCCTGCTCGCGCTGACCGAGGACCGCAAATGTCGGGAGCACATCTTCCGCCCAGACAGTTTCCAGGCTGGCGCGTAGTATCGGGTCGTTCATTGCCTGACATACGGTCTCGTCAACCGGTCTGCGGTCCTCTAGCCACCGCTCCGCCAGATAGCTGTGACCGAGATTGAGCAGGAACAACTTCAGGCGCTCGAAGTGCTGCAGATCGTCAGTCAAAACGATGTTTTCATGAGTGCAGGGTAGAACCAGCCCCGGCTGCTGCTCAATCGCCCAGAGCGCATACGGTTCGGCAACGGCGCCCACCGGTTCGATCGCCTGCGAAACGATGCGGTCGACGAGCGAATTGGCCCATATGCAATGCGTTCGAAGGTAGGTAGTGAACGGCTCCGGCAGCCGCCACTTTACCGCGAGAGTCACGACAAGTTCGCGCAACGTATCGCCGTTATTGACCACGAGTTCGCATGGAAAAAGGGAGAGCGGCGCATCAGGGTTTCGTTCCCAACGGGCATGAAGCAACACCAGCAGCTTGGCCGGAAAGCTCTGTGGCACGCGCTCCGGATGATTCACGAGCGTCGCGGTATCTCGGTCATCAAGCCGGAACCCCCTGTCTCCCGTATTGGAAACAATCACTTCGACGTGCTCTGCCACGGCGTCTCGCACTTGTGCCCAATGAGACTCGGCGTGCCATGCTGCGCGCACCGCGTTGCCGCTCAGCATCTCGTCCACCAGCACGCCGTGACGCATACCTCGAACCCGTACCGGATATCGCCCGCCCTCTGCCAGCGCTGCAATACGCTTCTGACTGGACTGGCTGCTGGTGGTCTGCACGACTGTAATGCCACCGAGCGCGGCACCCCGCGTCATGGCTTCCGAAACAAACAGGTCGACATGCGCCTGAAGAAAGCGGCTAGTGCCGAACTGGAGAATTGGCTGGCTCATGGCAAATATCCGATATGCGTCAGAGTCAGCATTCGATGATGGCTTTCACTACACCTGCGGACGGTTCGAGCAGTTTCGAAAATTCGGCAGGAACATCGGCAAGCTTCATCCGGTGCGTGTTGAGTGCCGCATCGGGCACCTGACCGGCACGCATGGCCCTGAGCACAGTTTCGAAATCTTCCGCAGTCGCATTGCGGCTTCCGATCAAGGTGGCTTCGCGCTTGTGGAACTCCGGATCGGAGAAAGTGATCTTGTCTCTCACCACGGAAATCAACACGTATTTCGCGCCGTGCGCAATAAACTCAAAGCCGCGCTCCATGGCAGCCGGATTACCCGTCGCATCGAAGACCACATCGAAGAATTCGCCGTCGGTGAGTTTCGCCAGCTCGTCGACGTCGGTATCACCGATTTGCACAGTAGCCGCCACTTCAATTTTCTCAGCGCAGAAGTTGAGACGATCGAGCCGTGTATCGAGCGCCGTCACCGTGGCCCCGCGCAGACGTGAAAAGATCATTGCGGCCATACCGATCGGACCTGCACCGACCACCAGCACGCGCTGTCCCGCCTGAACGTCCGCGCGACGAACGGCGTGCGCGCCAATGGCGAGAAACTCGATCATTGCCGCCTGATCGAGCGTGATTCCTTCAGCCTTGTGAACGAACTGACGCGGCAAACTTAGATACTCCGTCAATGCGCCATCACGATGCACGCCCAATACCTGAATGTTCACGCAGCAGTTCGTTTTTCCGTTCCTGCAGGCAATGCACTGACCGCATGACAGGTAGGGCATCACGTAGACCGGGTCGCCGGCGTCCAGGCCGGAATCCGTGTCGGCTTCTTCGACCGTGCCCGACAGTTCGTGTCCCATCACGCGGGGGTAGGCGAGAAATGGCTGATTGCCGGTAAAGATGTGCAGGTCGGTGCCGCATACGCCGACGCGTCGCACGCGTAGCAACACTTCGCCGCGATCGCGCGGTGGCCGTGAGCGCGTCTCAGCGCGTAGTACGCCGGGAGTTTCACAAATAATAGTGAGCATGAGGTTTCCTTTTTCAGCTACAGAACCCGCGAAGCCATAGTGCGGTTTCGATGCGAGCCCGGTTAATTTGTTTCTTCATGGCGAGGTCAAACGAGTGCCGTGTCGAGACAACGCTATTCGAGGTAAAAGACCTCTTCCATCTGTGCCCAGTGTTCCGACGGCGCACGACTCACCAACGGTTTCTGGCACGGGCTGCACAGGCTCCACCAACGTTGTGTTTCCGGGTCGCTCGCAATCTCGGCCATATCGCTTTCATAGTCGGTTCCGACGTATTCCCAGTAACCAAACAACAGGTTCTCGGGCTCCCGCAGGAAAATCGAGTAGCGGGTGACATTCGAGCGTTTCAGGCGATCGAGCACCGTCGGCCACACCTGCGCATGCAAGCGTTTGTATTCGTCGATGTGCTGCGGATCGATACCGATGACCATTCCCATTCGTTGCACTACGTTCTCCCTATTAATGGTGATGTGCGTCGATACACAGGCTCACTCGACCACCTCGGGCACAGGTGCGGTGTCCGCGATCAGACCGTCCGACTTCAGCTCCTGCCACAATCCGGCTGGCAGCGCCTGCTCAAACCACGCGACGTTCTGCTGGAGTTGTTCGACACTGCGCGCGCCCACCACGCACGACACAACCGCAGGATGCGCAAGCGGAAACTGCAGTGCCGCGGCGGGTAGCGGAACCTCGAATTCGCGGCAAACCTCAGCCAGCCGGTTGACGCGCGACACGACACCGGCGGGGGCGTCCCCGTAATTGAACTTGCCGTTACCTGCCAGCACGCCAGAATTGAACACACCGCCGACCACGATCGAATTCCCATACCGTACGCAATTGTCGAGAAACGGCGCGAGACAATCCTGCTCGAGGAGGGTATAGCGGCCCGCCAGTAACGTCACATCGAGTTGTAATTCCTGCATGGCTTCATGCGCGACCTGCCACTCGTTCACGCCGAGGCCGATAGCTTTGACCACCCCCGCATTGCGCAGCGTGTCGAGCGCGCGGAAACCGCCCCCTTCTGTAAGCTGTTTCCAGAATTCGACGTTTGCATCCCCATGTGTCATTCGACCGATGTCATGCACATACAGCAGATCGATCTGCGCAATACCGAGACGCTGCTGGCTGTCTTCGAAAGACCGCATGACGCCGTCGAAGCTGTAGTCGTAGTGCGGCCGGAAAGGAAGCGGCTCAGCCCAGCCGTCGTCGCCGCATTGAACAGTCGGATCCGGCCGAAGAAGCCTGCCGACTTTCGTACTCAGCACGAACTCGTCGCGTGGCCGCGCTGACAACGCGTTGCCCACGCGGCGTTCCGAAAGCGTGTAGCCGTAGAACGGCGCAGTGTCGAAATAGCGCAGACCGAGCGACCATGCTTCGTCCATCAGCGCGCGCGCCTGTTCCGGCGGCATCGTGCGATACAAGCCGCCAAGTTGCGAACAGCCCATACCCAGTGCGCTCAGTTGCACCCCGGCACGCGATACCTCACGCAGATCACTTGCTTTCATCAGGAATTCCGTTCCCAGGGATTCATTGCTGGATGTTCAACGCTTCACCGCGCGTCTTGAGTAGCGCTGGGCTCAAGGGCGGACAACGCCGTCTGGCGTCGTCCGCATCGCGCTTCAATACAAGACATTCTTCGCGGCGGGCTGATCGATGTTGTCCTTCTCGACCATCACGACACCGGTATCCAGTTGCTTCGTAACCGGCTTGTGTTCGATGACATCCACCGCCGTTTTGACACCCTTGTAGCCCATCTGGTACGAGCCCTGGACAGCGATGGCCTGGATGGTTCCGTCCTTGATGAAGCCCTGGAGGTCCTGGTTGCCGTCAAAGCCGATCGCGACGACCTTGCCGGCTTTCCCGGACTGCGCCAACGCGCGCCCCATTCCCACAGCAGTCGGTTCATTTGCACCGAAGATGCCCTTCAGATCCGGATTGGCCGACAGCACGTCGGTCGTCTGATTGAGCGCGGTCGCCATCTGCGACTGCGAGTAGAACGGTCCGACGATCTGCAGCTTCGAGTGCTGCGCGAGATACTTCCGGAACCCACCCACGCGGCCAATCTCGGAACCGGCGCCGGCGACGTACGACATCACAGCGACTTTCCCCGTCTGTCCGACACGGTCGATCATCGCTTTCGCGCACAACTCACCGGCCTTGGCGTTATCGGTCGAGAGAAACGACTGGTAATACTGCTTGCCGGAATCGGACACGAGCGAATCGATCAGGACGACCGGAATTTTTGCCTCCCAGGCCTTCTTCATTGCCGGGATCAGCGCGTCGGGATCGGACGGCGCGAGCACGATCGCCGCGACATGCCGGTTCACCGCGTTCTCGACCATATTGACCTCGTCCGCCACGGCTGACTCGGTCGCCGGTCCCTGAAACGTCATCGTGTAGCCGTTCAGCCCTTTCATGCCCTCTGTTGCGCCCTTTTGCACGTTCTGCCAGTAATTCGAGTTGGCCGTCTTGACGATCACGGCGATCTCTCCGCCCGCCGCATTCGCGTGCGCCGTCGCTGCGGTCAAAAGTGCGGCGGCCAATGCCAGATACATCTTTCTCATGTCTCACTCCTTGGGTTGGTGATTGCACTGCTTTGTTGGACTTCTCGAATGGCTTCATTCGATGTGCTTCATCGACGGTTTCTGACCTGGTCGATCCAGACCGTGCCGAGAATGACCAGTCCGATGATGATTTGCTGGATGAAACTCGATACGCCGTTCATGTTCAGGCCATTGCGCAGCACCCCGATCACAAACGCACCGATGGCCGTACCGGAGATCGTGCCGACACCGCCCATCAGGGACGTCCCGCCAATCACGGCGCTGGCGATCGCATCGAGTTCGTACATGACGCCTTCGTTCGGTTGCGCCGTGACGAGCCGCGACATCAGCACACAACCCGTCAGACCGGCGAGCACGCCGGACAGAACATAGGTAAACAAGGTGACGCGGCGGACATTGACGCCGGAGAGCCGCGCGGCTTCGGCATTCGATCCGACTGCGTAGATGTGGCGGCCAAGCGAGGTGCGCGTCAGCATGATCGACACGGCCACCGCCAGCACGACCATGATGATCACGGGATACGGGATCCCCGGAAATACCGTATCGGGGAACCCGTCTGCCCCGATATGCGAGATGCGGAACAACGCGCCGTTTCCGAGTTCGCCGAACGCGTCGCCGAGTCCCGAAACCGGGCGTGCGCCAGTGATCTGAAGCGCGAGACCACGCGCGACCAGCATCATGCCGAGCGTGGCGATAAAAGGCGGCAGACCCATACGCGTGACGCACAGGCCATTGACGAATCCGCACAGGCCGCCCACCACGACGCCGCCGAGCATGCCGAGAGGAATCGGCACGCCAGCCTTGACGAGCAACGCGGCGACCACACCGGACAGCGCGAGTACGGAACCCACGGACAGGTCGATTCCGCCCGTAATGATCACGCAGGTTGCCGCCACGCCGAGATAGGCAATCGACGTCACCTGCAAGGCCACTGTCATGCCATTGTCGACCGAGAAGAAAGCCGAACTGGTCAATGAAAAGACGGCCACCAGCATGATCAGACTGCCGAGCGCGGCAAATTTCTGAATCAGGTCGCGACGCCGGAGCTTCGCGCTGGTGTCGACAGTAGTGGTCTGTTCGGATGTTATTTCAAGCATGATTTCGTCCCGATGCGAAGTGCATGATTTCTTCCTGATTGGTGTGGCGCGTCTCCAGGATCGTGGCGATCCGGCCTTCGTGGAATACCGCGACGCGATCGGACATGCCGAGAATTTCAGGCAATTCCGAACTGATCAGCACAACGCCGATGCCCTGCGCGGCGAGCTGGTCCATCAGCGTGTAGATCGCGTATTTCGCGCCGACATCGATCCCGCGCGTGGGCTCGTCGAAAAACAGAATCTTCGATTTGCGAAACAGCCATTTGCCGATGACAACCTTCTGCTGATTGCCGCCGGACAGGTTGCGCGTGAGTTGATGGACCGTTGGCGTGCGGATCCCGAGCGTTTCGACGTAACGCTGTGCGATGGCCGCTTCTTCGGCGAAACGAATGAAGCCGGCGCGACCCGACACCGCCTCGATATTGGCCAGCGTGATGTTGGTCGCGACCGGCATCTTCAGCGCGAGACCGTCGCTTTTGCGGTCTTCCGACAGATACGCGATACCGTGGCGAATCGCATCGATAGGCGAGCGGATCGAGACGCGCTCGCTCCCGATATGAATCTCGCCGCCGTCCGGTTGGTCAGCGCCGAAAATCGCCCGTGCCACTTCGGTCCGGCCTGCGCCCATCAAACCGGCGAAGCCGAGAATCTCGCCTCGCCTCAGTTCGAACGAAACCGGCCCAAATGCCGGTGCGCGCGACAGATTGTCGACGCGCAGCAGCACGTCCTGCGACGGGACCGAGCGGCGCGGCGGGTACGCATCGTTCAGCGCCCGGCCGACCATTCGCGCAACGATTTCATCCATGCTGGTCGCCGCGAAATCGTCGGTTGAAATGTGGTGCCCGTCGCGCAGCACCGTCACGCGGTCGACAATCTGCTTCATTTCATCGAGACGATGAGAGATGTAGACAATGCCGACCCCGCTCTCGCGCAACTCCTTGATGATCCGGAACAGGTGCATGGTTTCGGATTCCGTGAGCGACGAAGTGGGTTCGTCCATGATCAGCACCTGGGCGTCGAGCGAGAGCGCCTTGGCGATTTCGACCATCTGTTGCTGGGCGATCGACAGCGTCCCCACCAGCCTCGTGGGCGGCAACGACAATCCAATGCGGGCGAGCGCGCGCTGGGCGTTCCCATTCAGTCGTGCGCGATCGATGAACGGCCCGCGTTTGGGCTCGCGTGCCAGGTAGATGTTTTCCGCAATCGACAGGTGGGGCACCAGGTTCAGTTCCTGGTGAATGATCGCAATGCCTGCTTCCTGTGCCTCGAGTGACGACGCGAACCGCCTTTGCATGCCGCGAAAAACGATCGTGCCGGCATCCGGCTGGTATTGCCCGCTGACGATTTTCATCAGGGTCGACTTGCCCGCGCCGTTTTCGCCACAAATTGCGTGCACTTCGCCGCGGCGCAATTGGAAGTGCACGTCCTCCAGTGCAACGACACCGGGAAACCGCTTGCCCAGTCCGCTCAGTTTCAATAGCTCCGGGGATTCCTTTAACGCGAAGCCGTCCACCACGCGCGGGGCCAGGTCAGTGCTCAGATCTGTCACACGTGTCTCCTTCTTTTGTGTAGAGGCGCTGCCGTCGGTCAGGCCAATCTGATGCAGATTAAAGAATAAATGGCGATTTTGGTCAAGCCAATTTGCAAGATACTTCTTCTGGCCTTACCAAGGGCAAACCCGAACTGTTCCTGCGAAATGCGCTGAAAACCTTGTCAGGCTTGCGTGGTAGACTTTGATCGCTGGTCGACGGACGACCCGGGCCATTTATCCTTCCGGCAGCAAAATGAAACAGACCGAGCCAAAGCGGCTTTACCAATTGGTCGCCGACCAGATTCGCGGCCTCATCCACGGAGGGGATTTCCCGCCGGGGTCGAGACTGCCGCCGGAGCGCGAGTTGTCGCAGCAACTGGGTGTTTCGCGCCCGTCTCTGCGCGAGGCGTTGATCGCACTGGAAATCGGCGGCAGCGTCGAGACCCGCATGGGTTCGGGCGTCTATGTGCTCGAAACCGCAAACGAACGTGAGGGGTCACTGGCTGTATTAGGCGAAAGTCCGACGGAAATCATGCAGGCCCGGGCCGTAATCGAAGGTAGCCTCGTCGTGCTCGCCAGCACGCGGCTTACGGCCGGCTCTCTGGACCGGTTGCGGCGCAGCGTGGATGCGATGCATCGCCTCGCCTCTGCCGGCAAATCTCCTCTGGAACCGGACCGGCAATTCCACCTGATCATCGCGGAAACGGCCGGCAATACGGTGTTGAGCCGGTATGTGGCCGATCTGTTTGACGCGAGGCGCGATCCGATCGGGGCGAGGATTAGCGAACTCGTCGAAAATACGGCCACATGGATGGCTGCGGTCGAGGAGCACGAAAATGTTCTGCATGCACTGCAAGCAGGAGACCCTATTGCTGCAGAAGCGGCGATGCGATCGCATCTGAAATCTTCTGAAGAGCGGTGGGTCGGAAGTGACATCAAGAAAGTTGCGCCCAACGATGCCGACGGTAAAGCTGGCCGCGTGCGACTGGGTTGAGTTGCGAAGTCGACCGGTGTTCCTTCAGCTCGGCCAGTTCCCTGCGCAATCCTGAACATCGCCGTGAGGCCCACCATGAAAGCAGCACTTGTCGCCACAACGTAACGGCGTTCGACGATATTGATAACCGTTGAACATCAATGCTTCAGAAAATTGCACTTCTCGTTCGGGGCGTCTTGAGCAAATATCGATGCTCAAGAAGTTCATAAACGCGTCGACAGAGAACGCATCGGAGACAGGCGCGAAACGCACAACAGCGTTTCGCCGCATTCCAGTGCAACCCGGTCACGGGTGCCGCCAACGGTAGCCGATGCCGATCTCGCATGACCCACCTCGCGTTGTGAATCCTGCCGCCGCTTTCAAGCGAGTCCACGGCAGACGAGCATTTCGCGCCTTGCACAGCGAGCTACGCGAACTCAGTACCTGCTTCAATCGTCATTGCCTTGAATTTCAGGAGACACTCATATGCAGATCACCGGAATGTTGCACGGCGCGCGCCTATTGCAATTCGTCGGATTCCCGGCCAGCGAAGTGCTGGGGCCGAGCGCCAGCGAAGAGGAGATAAAGTCGCTGATCGACCGCCACGGGCAGGTCTTTATCAAGCCGGTATTCAAGGGCGGCGTGGGCAAGAAGGGCAAGGCCGGGTTGCTCGGGCGCGCGACAGATCTCAAGACGGCGCTCGCCGAGAAAGAGCGGCTGTACTTCGCCGAGCACGTCGTGGGTCATGTGAGGGCCAAGGCGAACGGCGTCACGTTCGAAGCAGGCGTACCGGCCAAACATGAAGTCTACTTCTCGATCACCGATTCCACCCGCTTTCGCGCTCCCACCATGACGCTGTCGCACGCGGGTGGCATGGACATCGAAGAGGTCGATCCAAAGCACGTCGCAATGGTGCCCTTTGATGCATTGACCGGCCTGAAGGCGTTCGTCGTCGCGAATGCGTTGAGCGAGATCGGCGCGCCGCGCGAAATCATTTCCCCGCTCGTGCAGCAATTGCCGAAGCTCTGGGAGCTCTTTCACGACTTCGGCATGACGACGCTCGAGCTGAATCCGATCCGCATGCGCGAGGACAAGAACGGTCGGCTCACACCCGTGGCCTGCGACTTCAAGTGCGGGTTCGACCGTGACGACCCGCGCTTCTCGCGCCTCGGCCTGCCTGCTCACCTGTTCGCTGCCGACTACTCGGACTTCGAGCAGGAGATCAACCAGCTTCGCACGCACCAGGGTCAAAGCGATGTCTATGTGATCAATGACAAGGGAACGATCCTCGCGCCCACGTTCGGCGGCGGGGCCAACTCGCTCGTCACGGAGATGTTGGGCGACGCAGCCATCATCTCTTCGGATTTCGGCGGTAATCCTCCCTACGAAAAAATGAAGGAAGTGGCGCGCATCTGCTTCCGGCATTGGCTGAAGCAGTCCAACGTACTGTTCATCATTGGCGGCAAGTCCAACAACACCGATATCTACGAAACACTGCGCGCGATGGCCGATGCGCTACGCGAGCACTTCAGCGAGCACGGTCCCACCCCGCTTTATGTCGTCCTTGGGCGCGGCGGTCCAAACCTTGTTCGTGGCATGTCGGCACTGCGCGACACCTGTGATTCGCTCGGTCTTCCCTATCGCCTGTTCGGCTTTGACTCCGACATCAGCGAAGTGATCCAGTACGCACGGAAGGCCGATGCGTGGATGCAATCGGGAGGACGCGCGCAGGTCGCAGCGCGCATCGGCGCGCGTCAGACGCAACCGCAGGCGGATACGGCAAAGGCGTAAGGAGATCGACATGGTCAAGCAAGGCAATAATCATTTCAGGTATTTCGTCGGCATCCAGTCGCTTGCACAAATAGTCACGCGCGAGGACCGCGTTTGTGTGCTCAACATTCTGGGAGGCGAGTCGTCGGACGTGACGCCGGTGAGCCACGCGTTTTCCGGTGGGAATATCGTATTCGGCACTGCGCCTGGCAAGCGCGGGCAGGTGCTCGTGACGCCTGCCGGCGACATCCCCGTCTATAACAACGTGCGCGAAGGCCTCGAAGCCGGGCATCGTTTCAATTGCGGCGTCGTCTATCTGCCGCCGTCGGCCGCGCGCGATGGGGTGGCCGAACTGATCCGCGTCAATCCCGATCTGCGCAAGATTTTTATCATTACGGAGAAGATCTCCGTGCACGACGCCCGGGAAATTCGCGCGATGGGCCAGCAAGCAGGCATCGACATTTTTGGCGCGAACGGGCTGGGCGTCGCGGACTCCTGGCAGCGGGTGCGCATCGGGGGTGCGCTCGGCGGCGATGATCCCGGCGCAACTTTGCGGCGGGGCTCGATCGCGATCTTTTCCAACTCGGGCGGGTTTAGCACCACCATTGCGCAATATCTGCGCATGAGCGGCTGGGGTACAACGACCGTCGTATCCAGCGGCAAGGACGTCTACATCCACTATGCGGCGCCGGAGTTCGCCTTTGCCCTCGCCAACGACGCGCGCAGCAAGGCTGCCGTACTGTACTGCGAGCCGGGCGGCTACTACGAGGCCGACGCCACATTTACGAAACCCGTCGTTGCCTGCGTGGTAGGCCGCTGGAAGAGTCGTCTGACGCGCGCGGTGGGGCATGCGGGCGCAATGGCGGGCGGCGCCGACGATGCTCTTGCAAAGGAGCGTTGGTTCATGGAGAAGTTCGGCGTCGAGCGTCTTTTTACGCCGGACGATCCATGCTGCTCGGCGAAGGGCGCCGTTGTGACAAACATCGCGCACATTCCCGCCGCGCTCACCGCAGTGATGCGCGCGAACGCGACGATGCCCGACTTTGAGCCGGAAGGCAGCCTCTCGCTCAAACCGTGGTTTGGCTCGGATCAGGGGATCGAACTGCCGGACGACCTCGCCCTGCCGGTCGTGGAAGCAGTCGCGCCGTACAACGAACAGATTACGCGGGCGAACAGCCAGATCGGCGCAATCCCGCCGCGCCAACCCTTGAAGGACGCTTCGGGCGCCTCGCAGATGGACGCAAAAACGCAGGTGAGCAGCCTGCACGGGGTATCCATGCTCGAAGCAGCGACGCGCTCGCTCGAGGAGAACATCTGCCTCGCGCTGTTGCGGGAGTTCGGCGGGGCAAACGACACAAAGCTCATCGACGTGGCTGTTGGCGCTGCAGTGAATCTGCACGGGACACCGGAACTGGCGGCCGCGCAGGCTTCGCGCGAGGCGGGCAATGCGCCCAATGCCGTGCTCGCGGCCGCGGCGGCGATCGTCGGGCCGAATCGCCAGCGTGCTGCGCGCGAGGCGGCAGCACTGATGATCGACGGCTTCGCGACAGCCAAGCTCACGGACGCGTTCGACGAGACCTTTGATGTCAATGCAGTCCACACCGCGGACACTGCAGCGCTGTTCTGCGATGAACCCGATCCAGAGGCGCAAGCCATGCTGGGCGGGCTCGCCTCGCGCGGCGTAAGTTCCGCAATCATCCGATGGCTGTCGTGTGGCCCGGGCCATCCGCGCCCGGAAGCAGTACTCGCGGCGATCACGACGACACTCGCCTGGGGCCCGCTCATGCGCAAGCGGATCTCCCGCCTGACCGCAGAAAGCTTGCCGTGGTGGACAAAGCTCTTCGGCACCATGATCGGCGCCTCAGCGGACGCCTCGCGGCACGGCCCGGACGGATTTTGCGGCTTCGCCACCGAAGAATTACTCGGCGAACGCACTCTGACGGAAATCGCCTTCGCAGCGCTGCTAAACCTGAAACCGACTGCCGACGACCTTTTCGCGTTCAAGACCCTTGTCGGTTTGCTGCTCACGAACGGACCCGGCGCCATTTCGGCGCAAGGCGCAAAGGGCGCAGTATCTGCCGATGGCCCGGAAAGTCCCGAACGGGTGCAGCTAAACAAGGCTCTGGCGGGGTTCCTCACGCACACTGGATATACGCATGGCGGCAACGGCTACGAAGGCATTGCGTTCCTCAACGAGGCGTTCCGCAGCAGCGGCCTTGAAGATCCGACCGATGCTCGTCATACCGTGGACCTCGAAGCGCTCGCCCGGCGCTCCGTCGAGCGATACGCGCAGTACAAGACGCGCCAGAAGCAGTTGGGGAGCCTCGATATTGCGAAACTTCCGGGTATTAATCATCCGGTCTTCAAAGACAAGCCGGTGAACCACGACCCGCGGGAAATCTTCATCGCCAACCTTTATGAAGCCCGCGGCGAGTACAACGCGTTTCATGCGTTTTACCGTGTGCTGGTGCAGGCTTTGTTCGACGCAGGTGTCTCGCGCAATGTCTATTGCGTCAATGTCGATGCCGTGATTGCCGCGTTGCTGTTGAAGATGCTGTGGCAGCCGCTCAAGCGCGGGGAGTTCAGCGAGGCGGACCTTGAAACGGCCGCGTTCACGATCTTCCTCTATCCGCGCATGCTGGGCTGCGCTGCGGAGATTGACGATCATTTGAACCGCGGACGCAATATGGACACGCGTACGGCCGCTTCCCAGTGTCGTTTCGTGGCCTGACCGCTGGCCTCTGATGGTCGCCGCCACGCGCTGGCGCACAGCTAACGCGCGGCGGCGAAAAAGAGGCGCCGATTGATAACCATTCGACATCAATCGTTCGGAAGATTGCACTTATCGTTTGATTGGCCACGGGCCAAAATTCCCGAACAGACAAAGAGCGGAACCACCGCATATCTCGGGATTTCAGGAGACACATTGATGCACCCCTCGCCCTCTACCCTTTCGCTGGGACATTCAAAGGCCGCGGCGGTTTTCCGCGTGACGGCCGGAAATTTTCTGGAGCAGTTCGACTTCTTTCTGTTTGGCTTCTATGCGACGCAGATCGCCAACGTCTTCTTTCCGGCCGGGAGCGAATTTGCCTCGTTGATGATGACGTTCGCGGTCTTCGGTGCCGGTTTTCTGATGCGCCCGCTCGGCGCGATCGTGCTCGGTGCGTACATCGACGACGTCGGCCGCCGCAAGGGGCTCATCGTCACGCTCTCCATCATGGCGAGCGGCACCATCCTCATTGCGTTCGTGCCGGGCTACGCGACCATTGGCCTCGTGGCGCCCGCGCTTGTGCTGCTCGGGCGGCTGTTGCAGGGCTTCTCCGCGGGTGCGGAGCTGGGCGGCGTGTCGGTGTATCTCGCCGAGATGGCCACGCCCGGCCGCAAGGGCTTCTTCACGAGCTGGCAGTCCGCGAGCCAGCAGGTGGCGATCGTCGTGGCCGCGGGCCTCGGCTTCGCGCTCAACCAATCGCTGAACGCCGCTACCATCGCGGCGTGGGGATGGCGCGTGCCGTTCTTCGTCGGCTGCATGATCGTGCCGTTCCTCTTCGTGCTGCGTCGTAATCTGCAGGAAACCGAGGAGTTCAAGGCTCGCCAGCATCGCCCGAGCATGAAGGAGGTATTCACGACGCTGGTCCAGAACTGGACCGTCGTGATTGCAGGCATGATGCTGGTGGCGATGACCACCGCGAGCTTCTATCTCATCACGGTCTACGCGCCGACTTTCGGCAAGACGGTCCTGCACCTCAGCACCGCCGATAGTTTGCTTGTGACGCTGTGTGTGGCCGTGTCGAACTTCGTGTGGCTGCCGATCGGCGGAGCCCTCTCCGACAGGATCGGCCGCCGGCCGCTCCTCATCGCCATGACGGTGCTCGCCATCGCGACCGCGCACCCGGCCCTGTCGCTGCTCGCTCACGCGCCCAGCTTCCTCAACATGCTGCTCGCCCTCCTTTGGCTCTCGTTCATGTACGGCATCTATAACGGCGCGATGATCGTCGCACTGACGGAAGTGATGCCGGCGCAGGTACGCGTCGCGGGCTTCTCGCTCGCCTATAGCCTCGCGACCGCCGTATTCGGCGGTTTCACACCGGCGATCTCCACGGCGCTCATTCACATGACTGGCGACAAGGCCGCACCCGGCTACTGGATGAGCTTCGCGGCAGCGTGCGCCCTGATGGCGACGTTTGCACTCTATCGCCGCCGCGCAGCGACGCTGACTCCGGCGCACTGATTCGCGTCTCGCTCCGCATGCGGCTAAACACACAACCTGACACGACTCCGATCATGAGAAATCTGTTTCTGAAACTATGCGCCGCAGCACTGGTCGCAACCTCGGCTGTTGCGGCGAACGTGCAAGCCGCCGACCTGCACGTCATGAGCTCGGGTGGCTTTACCGCAGCGTACAAGGTGCTCGGCCCGAAGTTCGCATCCGAAACGGGCAACACGCTCGACACCGCGCTTGGTCCGTCGATGGGCAAATCGCCCGAAGCGATCCCCAACCGGCTTGAGCGTGGCGAGCCCGCCGACGCCGTTATCATGGTCGGATATGCGCTTGACGAACTGATCCGGAAAGGCAAGGTCATCCCCGGATCGCGGGTCGAGCTGGCCGATTCGCGCATCGGCATGGTCGTGCGCGAAGGAGCGGTGAAACCCGATATCAGTTCGGCAGAAGGCCTTCGGCAGACCCTGCTGCATGCGAAGTCGATCGCGTACTCGGACAGCGCAAGCGGTGTCTACATTGAGCGGGAGTTGTTCAGGAAGCTCGGCATCGAGGATCAGGTCAAGTCGAAGGCGAAGATGATCCCGCGGATTCCAGTAGCCTCGGTGGTGGCGAACGGCGACTACGAAATCGGTTTCCAGCAGGTGAGCGAGTTGCTGCCCGTCAAGGGGGCGACCTTCGTCGGAAAGATTCCTGAGTCCCTGCAGTCGGTCACGCGTTTCGCCGCCGGCATTCCCGTCAGCGCACAGCATCCGAAGGAAGCGAAAGCCCTGCTCGACTACCTCGCTTCACCTGGCGTACAGGCAGACGTCAAATCGACAGGGCTGGATACCGTCTCCGCTCATTGACGCAAACCTGAATGAAGGCTTGCCTCAGGCGGCCTTCCTGTCACATCCCCGAGGTATCTCTCGCGGGATCCCCCGCACCGTCCGCGCCGCCTGGCGCTGCCGCCCCGAGCATTCGCGCAAGACGCGTACGATCGCAAGCACCCTCCCACATCGAAACGAAGATCACCGCGCAGGCGTTGCTGATCACGCTCGTCAGGGCGCGCGCCTCGGACATGAAGCGGTCGATGCCCACCAGTAGCGCCACCCCGGCGACGGGCAGATCGGGAATCACCGTCAGCGTCGCGACGAGCGCCACCAATCCGCTGCCCGACACACCCGCCGCCCCCTTGGACGTGAGCAACATAACGGCGAGCATCATCGCGATCTGCGGCGCGGAAAGCGGCACGTCGCACGCCTGCGCGATGAACATCGAGGCGAGCGTCAGATAGATCGCGGTGCCGTCGAGATTGAACGAGTAGCCTGCGGGCAGCACAAGCCCCACCACGCCCTTGTCGCAGCCGAGCGCCTCAAGCTTCGCGATCAGGCGCGGCAGTACCGGCTCCGTCGACGATGTCGCGAGAACGATGAGCAACTCCTCGCGCATGTAGCGCAAGAGCCGCCAAAGTGCGAAGCCGTGCAGCCGCGCAAGCGGAGCGAGCACCAGCGCAATGAACAGCAGGCATGCCACGTAGAAGGACACCATCAACATCCCGAGCGATCCGACCGAGCGGATGCCGAAGCGGCCCACCGTGAAAGCCATCGCGCCGAATGCCCCGAGCGGAGCGAGTCGCATGATCATCGCGAGGATGCGGAACAGGGCCTGGGCAATGCCGTCGATGAGCGCGAGCACCGGCCTGCCCGCCTCCGGACAGGAATTTAGCGCAAAGCCGAAGAGCAGCGAGAGCAGCAGCACCGGCAGGACCTCGCCCTTGTCGAAGGCGCCAAGCATCGTCTCGGGGATGACGCTCAACGCGAATGCGACAAGGCCGCCCGGCTGCGCGTGCTTCGCATATTGCGCGAGGATGCTCGCGTCCAGATGGTTAGCGTCGATGTGCATGCCCGCGCCGGGTCGCAGCACGAAGGCCGTGACGAGTCCAAGCGCAAGCGCCACGGCTGTCAAAAAATAGAAGAGTCCCAGCGCCTGAAAAATTGTGCGCCCGATGGCCTTCCCGCTAGCAAGCGACGTGATCCCCGAGACGATCGTGCAGAAAACGATCGGCGCAATCATCATCCTCACGAGGCCGATGAACCCGTCGCTCAAGGGCTTGAGCAGCGGGCTCGCTTGCGGCAAGAAGTGACCGAGCGCCATGCCGAGCATCATGCCCAGCAAAACCTGCAGATAGAGCGAACGAAGCGGTCTTGCCAACCTCATGATGCGGTTTTCCTGCCTGGCCGCTCTTTTGGAGACGTGTTATTGCCCACGGCATCGCTGCATGCGACGCCGCCGCGCTTCATCTCGACAATCGTTCTGTGAAACTCCTGCGCAGCCGGTGTAAGTGGACGTCCACGGCGTCTCACGATTCCCACGCGCCGCTTCACCACCGGTTCGACGAGCGGCACGCTCGTGAGGATGGGGTGATCGCGCCCGGGCATGGCCATCGACGGCACTGCGGCGACACCGAGCCCCGCTTCGATTAAACCGAGCATGGTCGTTACGTGACGCGTCTCGCAGACGCTCGGCGCATGCGGCGCCACGGCCGACAGCGCCTGATCGAGCAGCAGTCGGTTGCCGGAAGTTTTGTCCACCGAGACGTACTCGTGCTCGTAAAGCTCGTTCCAAGTCACGCGTTTTTTGCGGGCGAGCGGGTGATCACGGCGGCAGGCGGCCACGAAGCGCTCCTGCAGCAGAACCTTGAACTCGACCTCGGACTCCTGGCTGCCCAGAAAGCTCACGCCGAAATCCGCCTCTCCGCTGATGACGGCGCCAAGCACCTCATTCGCGCTCATATCCAGCATCTTGACCCTGATGCGCGGGAAGCGGCGATGATAGCTCGCGACGGCGCTCGGCAGGAAGTAGTAGGCCACCGAAGGCACGCAGGCGATGGTGACACGTCCCAGTCGGCTCGAAGAAACATCGCGGATGCCGAGCAACGCGACGTCGAGATCATCAAGCAGCTGCTCGGCGCTCGGCGCGAATACCCGGCCGACGGTGGTGAGCGTGACGCTGCGCGTGGTGCGCTCGAATAGACGCACGCCGAGTGCTTCCTCGAGCTTGTCGATCCGGCGGCTCAAGGCCGGCTGCGAAATGCTCACCGCCTCGGCGGCCTTGCGGAAGCTTCCCAGTTCCACTACTGCTCGAAACGCCTGCAAGTCGTTCAAGTCGAAGTTGATACCCACGAGTCATCCTCCACATCCTGGATGCGGCTATTTTGCATGAAGCAGCTCAAAGCGCCCATTGCGAACTACGCCCGTTCGCTCGGCCCTCCGGCGGTACTGCAGACGTGAGGCGCGACGGGCCGGTTTCACGGACTCAGCCGTCATTCATATGAGAGACGCGGACATCGCCCTCTGGCCGACAACGGGCGAAAGCACGGCGCGCCAAAGTCGTGTGAGACAGCAGCAGGGCGCTAGAACAGCGAGGCCTCTCGATGACAGTGTCGGTCGGGCAGCGGCGCTCGCAACAGGTCGCCGGGCTATTTGCCAAAATATGAACGTCGTTTATAATAGCGAATGAACGGCCGCAACCTGGCGGCGATCTAACGCTAGTCGTATGCGGGTGCTCTGTCATCGCGCAGGTATCCGGCACGGCTTCAACCTTTACGCCGAAAGTTGTGGGTGGTTACGAGGTGTGGGCCACACTACACGAGGAGCTCGCCGTGCCACGCGAAGCCGTCACCGCCTGCCGCATCTGCGCCGGCAACTGTTCACTGCGCTTGACCCTGGACGACGCCGGACGCGTCGTTGCCGCGCGGGGCGACCGCGACAATCCGCTCACGCGCGGCTACGCCTGCATCAAGGGTGCGTATCTGCATGAGGCGCATAACAGCGCCGAGCGGCTCCTGCACCCGCTGAAACGGCAGCCCGATGGCAGTTTCGTGCAGATGCCGCTTGACGTGATGCTGGCCGAGATCGCGGCGCAACTCCAGGCACTGATCGAGCGCCACGGCGCCGATGCGGTCGCAGCCTTTCGCGGCACCATGAACTACTCTAACCTCGCCGCCAATCATATGTTGCCCGCCTTCCTTGCGGCGCTGGGTTCGAATTCGTTTTTCTCCACAATGACCATCGACCAGTCGGCCAAATGGGTGGCATTTGAGCGACTGGGCGGCTGGGCTGCCGGCAAAGATCCGTATGCGCTCGCCGACGCGCTATTGTTCGTCGGCACCAATCCGCTGGTGTCGCTATCCACGTTCAATTTTGCATTGCAGAATCCGGTCAAGCAGCTCCACGAAGCGAAGGAGCGCGGCCTTAAGCTGGTGGTGATCGATCCACGAGAGACCGAGACCGCCCGCCATGCCGATGTCTTCCTGCAGGTGCTGCCGGGCGAGGACCCGACCGTCCTGGCTGGCCTGCTGCGCATCATTCTGTGTCGCGGCTGGCACGATGCCGAATTCTGCGCGCGCTACGTCAAGGACCTGCGACGACTGGCGCACGCGGTCGAGCCGTTCACGCCCGAATACGTCGCCCAGCGCGCCGGCGTCAGCGTCGCAGGGCTCGAAGCCGCCGCTGCGGCCTTCGCGGAACCCGTGCGGGAGGCCGGCGGCCTGCGCCGCAAGCGTGGCTCGGCCGCGTCGGGAACCGGGCCCAACATGGCGCCGCACTCCAATCTGGCCGAGCATCTGGTCGAATGCCTCAACGTCGTGTGTGGCCGCTTCGCTCGCCCCGGCGACCCTGTACCGAACCCCGGCGTAGTCGCCCCACGCTACCAGCGCCGGGCCGATGTGATTGCGCCACGCCGTTCCTGGGAATCCGGCTGGAAGAGCCGTGTCGGCGGCTATGGCATGCTGTTCGGCCAGAAGATGAGCGGCACGCTGGCCCAGGAAATCACTACGCCTGGCGCCGGCCAGATCCGCGCGCTGTTGGTCGACGGCGGCAATCCAGTCGATGCCGTGCCCGACCAGCGCCGCATCGCCGATGCGCTGCGCCAACTGCAACTGCTGGTATGCATCGAGCCTTTCATGACTAACACTGCGCGGCTCGCGCACTATGTGATTCCACCGAAGCTGATGTTCGAGCGCGCCGACCTGCATTCGCGCGACTATGAGTCCTACATCATGTTTCAGCCTTACGCACAATACTCGGCCGCCGTGGCGACGCCGCCGGAGGGATCCGAAGTCGTGGACGACTGGTTCGTATTCTGGGATCTGGCGCGGCGCCTGGGCAAGACCATCAATTTCGACGACGTTCCGCTCGATATGCGCGCAGCGCCGACCACCGAAGAGCTGCTTGCGATCCTGGTTCGCCACGGCTCGATCTCATTTGACGAACTGAAGCTGTACCCACAAGGGAAAGTCTACGAGATCGAACCGATGATCGTGCAGCCCGGCGAGCCAGGGAACGCCGCGCGCTTCGACGTAATGCCGGACGACGTCGAGTGCGAACTGGCGGGCGTACTGAACGAAGCGGGGGCGCCGCCGGGGTTCACGCATCGCCTGGCGGTGCGGCGCGTGCGCGACGTGCAGAACACCATGTACCACCACCTGCCCGCGGTGCGCCGACGCATGCCGTTCAATCCGGCCTTTGTGCATCCCGATGACCTGGCTGCTCAAGGACTGACCGAAGGCCAGTGCGTGGCCATTGTTTCGCCGCATGGCCGCATTCGAGCTATCGTCAAAGGGGACGCCGCACTGCGCCGAGGCGTCGTGTCCATTCCGCACGGCTGGGGACCGATGCCCGACGAGGAGCCCGAGACCTACGCCGGCGCCAATCCAAACCAGTTGCTCAGCACTACAGTTGGTCTTGATCCGATCAACGCCATGCCGGTAATGAGCGCAATGCCGGTACGCATCGAAGCGGTAGTCTGAATCGCAAGAGAGAACCCCGTTCGAATCGAACGATTTGTTTCCGAGCGCGACGATGCAGCTACCCGGCCGTCCTGCTGAATCCGCCGCTCACGACCGGACGCTCGCGCCGCTGCTGTGAGTGGCCGCAGCGGGTCGAGATGGAATGGACACCGCCCTCCCTCCGGGGAGGACCGTGCGCGTTTTCCAGCCGCACGATGGATATTCTTCGAGCCCGAACTGCGAGAACATGGCCGCGCCCCGCTCTAGCAATGATGCGCAGCGCCGGCGACACGTGGCGCGCCGCTTGCTGCGTTCACAGATGCAGGCGAGAGGGGGTGGTTTTCCCCCAATGGGGCCGCAGATGGACGGTCGAGCTTCGGAGAGCGGGATACGAATGAGGGTGACAATGGATAGCGTGCAGTGCGAGTACGGCGATTGCGTGGTGCTGATCCGCGCACTGCGCAACTGGGTTGACCGCTACTGCCCCGCCGACTGCGCGCGGGTCAAGGCCGAGATCAGGCAGCTCATCGACATGGTGGAACGGGCCGGACCGCGCGACGCGATGTTTCACGGTCGTCTCGATGCGGCCCGCTCGCTGATCGTGCTCGGGCGACTGTCGGACGCGCTGGACTGTGTCGATACGCTACTGCGGGTCGTGCAACAAACTGAGCGCAGCCCAACGCGTCGGCCGATTACCGCCCGCGGCTGGCGCCCGTAGAACACGCTAAGGCTTGACGAATCTCAGCGTCATGCGATCCGATTCACCGATTGCGGCGTAGCGCGAGCGGTCGACGTCACCGCCCGCGTAGCCCGGCGGCAGCGACCATACGCCATGCGGATAATCTTTCGTATCTCGCGCGTTCGCGTTGATTTCGCTGCGTTGCGCGAGCACGAAGCCCGCCGCCTGTGCCCGGTCAATCACGAAAGCTTCAGTCACATATCCGGTTTCGATCATCTGCTGTACCGTCGAGCCGGGCCGGGCGCGATGTTCTTCCACACCAAGTTCGCCCCCGTGCTTCAGCGCGTCATGGAACGCACGCAGATTGGCATCGAGCTGCCCATCCTTGATCCAGTTGTGAATGTTGCGAAAAGTAAGCACGCGATCGAACCGCTCGTGTGCATCGAAGCCGAAAAACTGGCCCGCGTGCAATGTGCCGACCACGACGTTTCCGTAGATTGCGGGGGCGCCCGCGAGCTTGCGCAAATACTCTGCATCGATTGACCGGTCTTCCGAGGCCAGGTCCGCGGACGTGCTCAGATATTGCGCTTCGTACAGGTGACCCGCGTCGTGCAGATAGGGCGCCAGAATGTCCGTGTACCACCCGCCGCCCGGCGCGATCTCCAGCACGGTTTGCGTCGGACTCAGATCGAAGAAGCGCAACGTCTGCGCCGGGTGACGATAGACGTCGCGCGCCCGGGCGGTCTGACTGCGTTGCGGATTGGCGACCGCCAGGTCGAGCGCCTTCGCCTCGGAAGCTTGCGAAGGTGTGACAGGACCGCTCAGCTGTGAGGAGGAAACGCATCCGGCCATGATCGTCGCGATCACCGTCATCGCGAAACGGGCAGCACGACGCTTCGAATATTCCACCAGGGTCGAGCGCACGAGAATCGGCTTCATAGGCACCACGCGGAGTTGACATGGCACACACGATACCCGCTCCTTCGAAGTTCGTGTTTGCCGCACTGCTGGCCGGTGCATCGATGTCCGCGCATGCCGTCGCGCCGGGAAGGACCCCAGTCCTCGAACCCGCGTGTCAGGGAGCGGGCGATGCCTTGTAGGTGTCTTCTATTGCCGTCAGCGTATCGAACGCGAGGTCCAGGTCCTGTTTGAAAGTATCGAGCACCTTTCGTTCGCGGGTGGGGCGCGTTCATTTCATTCTCACGCAATGACTTAGACCGGAAAACCTACCGGGACCAAATAGACGACGGTCTGGGCGTGAGGCAGGCCGAGCTTGCGCGCCGCCGGAGCTCCGTCGACGGCGCCCACGGTCACCGCGACGAGCCCAAGCGTGACGACCTGGAGCAGCATGTTCTGGGTCGCGTGCCCGACCTCGAGATCGGCATACAGATTCGCTCTCCCGCCATACCTCGCGCTCAGCCGACTGGGGTCGGCGGCCACCACGAGCAAGGCCGGGGCCGCCTCGACGGACGCCTGGTTGACCGCCAGTGCTCTCAGCTCGGGGCGCAGGTCGTGGGTCGCCCGCGTCTCGGCCCGGTGGCCATCAGGCAGATAGTGCATCACCTCCGTGGCGGTCACCACGTAAAGTTCGAGCGCGTACAAAGCGCCGGCCGCCGGAGCCGCGCGCTTGCCGTCCGAGCTGGTGATGCCCTGCCCGGCCCACAGCAGTTGGCCAATGGCCTCGACCGGCAGCGGCTTTGGCGCGAATCTGCGCACGGACCTGCGCTTCTCGATGGCTTCTTCGAGGGACATCGTGCCTTTGAGGTTGGGCTTGGGCAGATCGATCTGACCGGTGAATTTCGCCTGGCTTGCCTGCGCGAGGCCGGTAGAACCTTCGGCGAGCGCGCCTGCGGCCAGCGCAACCAACAGTTCACGGCGTTTCATCGGCACCTCCATCAGCAAGAAAGCAGGCTGGCTGGCAGAGCCTGCAGCCTGCGCGAATCTCAGTGCTGCACATTTGCCGCCTCGTCTGTTTGCGGGGGGAGGTCCGTCGAGCGGCAACGGCGCAGTCGACCACTCGCGCGGAGCAAACACGAACACGGCTAAGCGACGGAACCCACGACCGGTGTGCGCCGCACTTCCGACAGGTAGATCAGGATCAGCGAAACCCAGACGATCCCGGTGACGACGCCCATGGAGCGAACTATCTCGTCGTGCTGCCAGCGCTGGCGGTAAGCATCCTCCCATTGCCGGTGTTCATCTGTGACAGCACCATGACCATCCGAGAACTGGGGACCGGGGGCCGTAAAGTAACGTAACCTGTCCAGAAAGTGGCTCATGCGCGTCCTGCCTCTGTCAGATCAGGCCGGTGCAAGCTCAAAGCGATGCCCGGCACGCAAGCACCTAAACGCCATCTGGCATAGTGACAGGTACGGTGTCTGCCTCAATCGGACTTTGGTCCTACAATCGCCGCCCGCGGGTGGTGTAGGGTTGTCACGCGCAACCGACAGGAGAGCAATCATGTGCCGCTGGCTCGCTTATACCGGCAATCCGCTTCAGCTCGAAACCGTGCTGTTCAACGCCCGGCATTCGCTGATCGATCAGAGCATGCATTCCCGGCTCGGCGCCACCACCACCAATGGCGACGGTTTCGGGATCGGCTGGTATGGACATCCCACTGACATTCCGTTTCGCTACCGCTGCATCCAGCCCGCGTGGAGCGACCGCAATCTACGCGAGGCCGCGCGGGCAATCCACTCGCCGCTGTTCGTCGCGCACGTGCGCGCGGCGACCGACACGCCGTCGCAGGAAACCAACTGTCATCCGTTCCGCCACGGCCGCTGGCTGTTCGCGCACAACGGCCTGGTGCGCAACTATCCGGCGGTGCGCCGCGACCTGATGGTGAAGATCGACCCCGATCTGTTCCCGTCCATCGAAGGCTCGACCGATTCCGAGGTGCTGTTTTTTCTCGCGCTGACCTTCGGGCTGGAGCTCGCGCCCGTCACCGCGCTCGAACGGATGGTCGGATTCGTCGAAGCCACCGGCCGCCGGCATGGCGTGGATGAACCGCTGAACATGACCGTGTGCGCGACCGACGGCGAGCAGATCATCGCGGTCCGCTATTCGAGCGAAGGACAGTCGCGCTCGCTGTTTCACAGCACGTCGTTCCGTCATCTGCGCGAGTTGTATCCCGACGACGAGCGCATCAAGACGGCCGGCGAGAATGCGTTCCTCGTGTTGTCCGAACCGCTCGCGGACTTGCCGGGCTTTTGGGAGGAAATTCCCGAGAGCACGGCGGTGGTCGCGCGCGGCGGCGAGATTGGGCAGTATGCGTTCAAGCCGAGACTGGACTGAGCCGCGCCAAGCCAATCGTGCTCGAAGACTTGCCTGACGCGATCGACGAGATCCACTTGCGGACGAAGCCTCTTGCACACCATGCGTGACGGTGTCCGCCGGCACGGCCCAAAGTTCGTTACTCCCGTTTAGAAACTCGCATTTCCGCGCACTGTCAGCGGAGGCGCCTTGCGCATCTTCGCCGGTGCGCTCGTCGAGCGCGTCCATGATGTGCAGCCGATTCCTATGCCCGCCTCCCGAAGCCGCGCGACGCTGGCACGAACGCCCGGGCCCGCGACTTGCTAAACGTTGCCGCGAGGTGACACATATATGAACGACGAAAAATTGATCGAGCCGGAATCCGCCGTACGCGATTCCGTGGAGCGATCCTGGATCAGACGCCTGGGCCCTGGCCTGATCACGGGCGCCGCGGACGACGATCCGTCAGGAATCGGCACCTATTCGCAGGCCGGCGCGCAGTTCGGATTCAACCTTCTGTGGGTGATCCTGATCACGTATCCATTGATGACCGCAATACAGCTGGTGAGCGCGCAGATTGGCCGGGTAACCGGCAAGGGCCTCGCATCCAACATACGCGCGCATTATCCGGCATGGCTGCTGTACGGCGCGGTCGCCCTGCTCGTCGTGGCGAACGTGATCAACATCGCCGCCGATCTGTCGGCGATGGGCGCCGCGGCCGGATTGCTGCTGCCAGGTCCGCAGCACCTTTATGTCGTCGGCCTCGGGACGCTCTGCGTCGTTCTGCAGATTTTTGTCCCCTACGACAGTTATGCGCGCGTTCTGAAGTGGACCGCCCTCTCGCTTCTCGCGTACGTCGCGGTCGCATTCATCGTTCCGATCCGCTGGGGTGAAGTCGCGCGCGCCGTTGTGTTGCCGCGCATCTCGCTGACGTCGGACTATCTGACCATGGTCGTCGCGGTGCTGGGCACGACGATCAGTCCGTACCTGTTCTTCTGGCAGGCGTCGCAGGAAGTCGAAGAAATGCGCTCGGCACCGGAACAGGCGCCGTTGCGCCGCGTACCGCACCAGGCGCCCGCGCAGTTGCGAAGGATACGTTTCGATACGTGGGTTGGCATGGGGGTGTCCAACTTCATTGCATTCTTCATCATATTGACGGCGGCGGCTACGCTGCATCTGCATCACATCGACGTGAAAACCTCGGCCGATGCCGCGCGCGCGCTCGAGCCGTTTGCCGGGCGCTTCGCTTACGTCCTGTTTGCGCTCGGCATCATCGGAACCGGCCTGCTCGCGCTGCCGGTCCTCGCCGGCTCGGCCGCCTACGCCGCCGCGGGCAGCTTTCGCTGGCGCAGCAGTCTCGCGTTGCATCTGACACTCGCGCGTGAATTCTATGCGGTGATCGCACTGGCCATCCTGGGCGGTGTGGCCATCACCTTCATGCATTTCGACCCGATCCGCGCGCTGTACTGGAGCGCGGTGATCAATGGCGTTACCGCGGTGCCGATCATGGTCATCATGATGCTGATGGCGCGAAGCCGGCGGGTCATGGGACAGTTCGCCGTCAAGGGCGTGCTGGCCTGGGGAGGATGGCTCGCAACGCTCGCGATGGCGCTGGCGGCTGTGGGCGTGTTCGTGCCGTCGTAACAGACGCGTGCCACCGCAAACCCGGCTTTCGCACGGAACAGCGGCGCGCCGCAATTCGGGCCGCACGGGTTGCGCAACGGCAAGCGGATCTGAACTTCCCCGTTTCGGGTTCGTCTGAACGGTGCATCCGGCCAGCGCCAGCGCCGTCACATGCTGACGGTTTGCCGACAACAGCGTGGCCGCTCCCGTTCGCCGATCAAGGAGGATTGCAAATGCCGAAAAAGCGTTCAGATGAATCGTCAGCCGCACGCGGCAACCGCAGCGACAGGATTCTCGCCGCGCCCGTTTTCTCGCAGCCACAACCCACGCCGGACCCGCAAACTTTCGTGGTCAGGCACGCATCCGATGCCGCAGCCTACAAGGTCATCGACGAACTGAACCGCGAGCACAAGCTGAAGGCGCTGCCGTTTCCGCCACCGCGCGGCGGCGCCGAGCCCCGGCTGACGTTTGCGGAGGTGGTGGACAACAACCAGAAGCTCCTCGATACGATCAGCGCGAACGGACAGATCGTCTTTCACGCCACCGGCGATTGCGGCAGTACGAAAGGTCCGGTCACCCAGAATGAAGTTTCGGACAAGATGGTCAGCGACTTCGACGAAGCCGATCCCGCCGAGGTGCCGCAATTCAACTTCCTGCTGGGCGACATCGTCTACAGCTTTGGCGAAGCGCAGTACTACTACGATCAGTTCTATGAGCCGTACCGCAACTATCATGCGCCGATTCTCGCCGCTGCCGGCAACCACGATGGAATGGTTTCGCCGTTGCAGCATGAGAAGAGCCTGCAGGCGTTTCTGAGGAACTTCTGCTCCGACTGCTTCCAGGTCTCTCCCGATGCGGGCAACCTTTCACGGACGGCGCAAATTCAGCCAGGCGTTTTCTTCACGTTCGAGGCGCCGTTCGTGCGCATCATTGCGTTGTACAGCAATACGCTCGAGGACCCAGGCGTGATCGCGGACCGTCACATCGGCAACAGCCAGCTGAAGTTCCTGAAAGCGGCGTTATTGCGGGTGAAGAAAGAGAACTATCGAGGCGCCCTGCTTTTCGCGCATCACCATCCGCCCTATGTGGCGCGCGGCCGTCATGGCTGGAGCGTCGAAATGCAACAGCAGATCGATACGGTTTGCAATGAGGTCGGTATCTGGCCGCATGCCGACCTCGCGGGACACGCGCACAACTACCAGCGCTTTACGCGAACCCGTTCCGATGGCACCCACATCCCTTACATCGTTTGCGGGAACGGCGGTCACGCCGTGCAGCCACTCACCACCAACGGACAGCCGCCCCTTCGCGCGCCGCAGCTGATCCAGGCCGCGTCGAAAGACACGGATGCCGTGGTCCTCGAAAGCTACGACGACCGCAACTTCGGCTATTTACGGCTCGTCGCCAACGCGAGGCAACTGCGTATCGAATACCATCCCGCCGTTGACGGACCCAACACGAAGACCCCCGACGATCAGGTGACCATCGATCTGGCCACCCGGCAGGTCGCTCACTACGTGGCTCGCGACTCGGGAATACCCGCTCTTGCGGAGCGCATTCGTCAGTTCGCGCAGGTCAAGCCCCACCAAGGCTGATGGGCGCGCAATCCGCCCCCGATCTCATGCGAACCGCGGTTCCCGCGCGTTTCCCCGCATTAAAGATTTGTGACTTCCTACCGTAATAATAAAAGTGAGGCGGCTCGCAGCGTTCGAGCCGTCGCTCAACCCGGTAGTCGGAGAACAGCGTGAGATTCAAAGCGGCTTCGTGCCCTAAAGAAACCAAACCGATTGAGTCCCGGGTCGATAGCGACGCACATGCCAATGGCTGGTCAGCTCGCAACCAGCAGTTTCTTTACTATTTCCTGTCGCGGTACGGTCAACGCAGGACCATACCGTTGTCGAGTCTCTGCATTGCCGTCGTTGCCGGCGTTGGCATCGGTGCTCTTGTGCATCAAGCGGCCGGTGAAGCGGCGATTACCCTACGTGTCGCATTGTCGATGGTGTCGGGCGTTGCCGGCCTCGCGATCGTTCGTCGCAAGCTCGGCCTGGATTACGCGCGGCAAAGCGCCGCCACCGCACTGGCGAGCGGGCTTCTGCACGCGAATCGCGACTGCCTGAAGGTGCTGGCTACCGACGGAAAAATGCTGCGGGTGTCGGAGCATGGCGCGATGTTGATGGAAGCGGAGTCACCGGAGCAACTGTCCGGCGCGGACTGGCTCGCTTTCTGGACCGGCGAGGACCGCACGGCGGCCGAGAAGGCTTTGGCGGGCGCCGTTTCCGGCAAGAGCACATCGTTCACTGGAAGCTGCGCGACGACGAGGGGGCGTACCAGGTGGTGGAACTCCACGCTCACGCCAGTGACGGGCGACGACGGTGCGGTGAGCGCGCTGCTTTGTGCTTCCGAGGACGTCACCCAGCAATCCGAGCTGTTGAAGACACTGCGCGAACGCGATGAATTGATGCATGAGATGGAGTTGCATGTCCGGCTCGTGTTCTATTCGTGTAGCTCGCATTTTGAACACTGTCATCATGTCAGCGCAGGTGTCGAAAGCGTGTTCGGCATTACGCCTCAAGAGCTTGGCAACAGGCCTTCCGCGTGGCTCGATCTCGTGGTGCCGGAGGATCTGGAGCCATTGCTCGCCGAGATGAACCGCGTCGCGTCGGAGGTGGCGGAAGGTCGCGTCGAATACCGCATCCGCCGTCCGGATGGTTGCCTGCGC
The DNA here is from genome assembly GCF_050435345.1 of Paraburkholderia sp. 32. Taxonomy (NCBI): domain Bacteria; kingdom Pseudomonadati; phylum Pseudomonadota; class Betaproteobacteria; order Burkholderiales; family Burkholderiaceae; genus Paraburkholderia; species Paraburkholderia sp. 32. The sequence continues at coordinate 1,912,879 of NZ_JBNDKD010000001.1, read as the reverse complement.
TGGATCAGAAGCACGGCCTATCCCGTGTGCGACGGCTCCGCGAACGTGGTGCGCATCGTCGGTGTCAGCGAAGACATCACGCTGGAACAGGAACGCCTCGCGGCGCTCGACCGTCTGGCCTACACCGATGGCCTGACAGGTTTGGCTAACCGGGGCGCGCTGATCCGCCAGATGAAGACGCTTTGCAGGCAGAACGTCGCCTTCAGTCTGATGTTCGTCGATCTCGACCGATTCAAGGTCCTGAACGATACGCTGGGCCATACGGCCGCTGACCGTCTGTTGCAGGACATCGCCAAAGTCATTCAGGGAGCGCTTGCGCCGGATGCCTGTGTAGCGCGCCTCGGCGGAGACGAGTTCGCGGTGATCGTCAGGGGCGAGAGCGACAAGGCCACGTTGGCGAGCCTGGCGCAGTCTCTGCTGAACCTGTTTTCAAGCGACGTTCGAAAAGACCACGCCGCGCCATTCGTCACGGCGTCGATCGGCATATCGATCTTTCCCGAGCACGGCCGCGATCACGAGGCGCTGCTGACGAGCGCGGATATCGCGATGTATGCGGCGAAAAAAGGCGGTCGCAACGGCTTCCGGTTCGCCGACGAAGCATCCAGCGATGTGCTCGGCGATTTCGAACTCGAGTGCAATCTACCCACGGCGCTGGCGTCGAACCAATTCGTGCTGCATTTCCAGGGTATTCATGAGCCAGCCTCTCTGGCGGTGAAAGGCGTCGAAGCACTGGTTCGATGGAATCATCCGGCACGAGGCCTGGTGGGTCCGGGCAGCTTCATTCCGATCCTCGAAGAAAGCGGGTTCATCGTCGAAGTCGGGGCGTGGGTCGTGGACGCGGCCCTCGCTCAACTGGCCGTCTGGCAGTCCGCCGGAAGAAAAGAGCTGTCCATGTCGGTGAACGTGTCCGCGCGTCAGCTCAGGGATGACTCGCTTGTCGCCATAGTCGACCAGGCGCTGCGAAAACATCGGGTGCCGCCGCGCTGCCTCCAGATCGAACTGACCGAAAGCGCGTTGATGGAAAACCCCTCACTCGCGCAGGCAACGCTGATGGCGCTCAAGCGGCTTGGCGTGCGCATCGCCATCGACGACTTCGGAACGGGATACTCGAGCCTGCGTTATCTGGCCGATTTTTCGCCGGACATCGTCAAGATCGACCGCTCGTTTACGGCAACGCTGGGACGCGACGCGGCGGCCGCGTCGATCGTCCGGGGCATCATTCAGATGTCGCACGAACTCGGCATCAAAGTGACGGCCGAAGGTGTCGAAACGAATCAACAGCTGCATGCGCTGCGCGACGCAGGCTGCGACTACGTGCAAGGGTTCTTTTTGACGAAGCCGATGAATGCGGAGAATCTGGTTCAGTGCGAAAGCTTCGTGCCTTTGTCCGCAGCGGGAGCAACCAGCTACTGCTCCCACTGACGAACAGCTCCGCGACGACCGCGCGCAATCCGCGATTGGCGGCCTCGACCTACATACGATGACGCAGCCAACCCGGTCCCATTCCGGTTCTCGCCTTTGCCCTCAATGCGTGCGCACCGGTTGCCCGCTCTGTCCCGCACTCATCGCCGCGCCCCTTTCCGCTCGATGCATGGCAGCGACCTTCGCTTCGGCAGCTTGAATGTCGGCGGGATACGAACCATCGTCGCCGACCGACGGGTTATATCCGGCCGCTTCCAGCTCCTCGAGTTCGTGCATGACTTCCGCGCGGGTGACTTGATGAGGTTCGGGCTCCGACGCAGCTTGCGCATACAGGCTCGCCGAATTGGCCATCAACATCGCACCGGCTTCGCAGTGTCGAGCGAGTACGACACTCTGGCGTGCCCGCGATGACGATTCGGCGCGCGTTGCGTGAGTTAGCGACTATGATTGATTGGTTGATTTTGGCCGACCGGAACCACATCGACAGGCCGATGAAAGACTTCTACCAGATCGAATGCAAGTGCGGATATGCGGTGTCGGGCGGTATTGCGCGCAAGACGCGACATGGCGTTGCGCACGCGTTGGCCGCGCCGTTGGCAAAAACAACAAAGGTCAAAGGTCATGGGTACGTCATGGCATAGGGGGCTGATGCCGCGACGTCCGGTGCCGTCTCCAGGCCTCATTGGAAGGAGACACGGCGATGAACTTGAGCAGAGAGTCGTGGCGCGCGCGTGGGCGCGTGCCGTCGTGGGTGGGGGCGTGCTGTGTGCTGGCGCTGTGCGCCATGTGGAGCCACGGCGCGTACGCGGGTTCGTCAGCAGAACAATGCCAGGGCGAGGCATGCAAAAGGCACGAGCCACCACCCCGATCGAAACTCAGCTGTCCGAATCTGAATGGATTGACCATCCGCGCCCGTGAGATCGGTCTGCCGACGACAGGCGCCGTCGTCACCTCGACGACCCAGGCGGCGGCGAGCGGCAGCGGCGCGACGGCTACCGGATCGTACTGCCTCGTGGCCGGCGCGATTCATCCGGTCGATCCATCCGCGCCGGACATCCTGTTCAACGTCGCGTTGCCGGACCAGTGGAACGGCAAGATCCTGATGCTCGGCGGCGGGGGTTTCGACGGCTCGATTCCCGCCATCACAGGTAACGTGCCGAGCGCGCCGGCGGCTCTGCCGGGACCGTTGTCGCGCGGCTACGCGGTGTTCGCGAGCGATTCCGGGCACGAGGCGACCAACGGTTCGGTGAACGGCGCGTTCTCCGTCAACGCCGAGGCCTACGACAACTTCATGGGAGAAGCGCTGAAGAAAACGCATGACGCCTCGCTCGTGATCATCGACGCGCATTACGGCACACATCCTTCCAGGGCGTATTTCGCGGGCGGCTCAACTGGCGGGCGCGAGGCGCTGACCGTCGCGCAGCGCTGGCCGCGTGACTGGGACGGCATCATCGCGTTCTATCCCGCGTACGACTTTACGACGCTGAGCCTTCAGCAATTGCGCGTGACCGAAGGCTTCGCGGCGCCGGGCGCGTATCTCGACACAGCGCAGCGCGCGCTGCTGCTCAACGCGGTCATGCAGGCTTGCGACGGACTCGACGGCGTGGTCGACGGTCTCATCAGCAACGTGCAGGCGTGCAATGCGACGTTCAACCCGGCGACGGCCAGCGTCGACGGCAAGCCTTTGCGTTGCGCCGGCGGTATCGCGCGCGGCGACACGTGCCTGTCGGACCGGCAGATCGCGGCGCTGAACACGATGAACACGCCGCTCGTGTTTGCGTACCCGCTCGAAAGCGGCGAAACGCTGTATCCCGGCTATAACGTGTATGGCGCCGATCTCGGGGTGGGCAGCAGTTCACCGCTCGAAGGCACCGTCACGACGCTCGCGCTCGGCACGACGCAGCCGTCGTATCCGCTGCAAAGCACCGCGATGTTCGACGGCCAGATCGCCGACGACTTCGTCCGCTACACGGTGATGGACAACCCGGACGCAGACTCGCTGCAGTACAACCCCGCGATTGCCGGTCGATGGTCCGGCCGCGTCAGCATGCTGTCGGGGCTTGACGCGACCGATGCGAACCTGACGCCCTTCATGCGGCACGGCGGCAAGTTGCTGATGGCGCACGGCACCGTCGATCAGACCGTCAGCACGCGGGCAACCGAGATCTACTATCAGCGCATGCTGGTGACGATGGGCTTTGGCGCGGTCGGCTCGTTCGCGCGCTTCTATGAGATTCCGGGGCTGCAGCACGCGGTCGGCACCGAGTTCAATGCGTCGTGGGACTCGCTGACGACGCTGGAGAACTGGGTCGAGCACGGCACACCGCCGGCGCATCAGGTGGTCACCGACACGGAGGGTGTGCCGGGACGCACGCGGCCGCTATGCCAGTATCCGGCGTGGCCCAGCTATAACGGCGCGGGCGACGTGAATAGCGCGAGCTCGTTTACCTGCGTGCAGTGAAGCCGGTCAGGGAGAGGCTTGCCGGTCGCGGCGCTAACGGGATGAATCGACATCGTGCCGGAATCGACGGCGTTGCGCGGGGTCGGTGATGCAGTCCTCGACCCGCTGGACGAACTCGTCGAAATTCGCGGCGTGCCGCGCCTCGCGACTGGCGATCATCTTCGCGATCGGGCCCAGATAGACGGCCAGTTTAACGGCGACGGCATCGATGCCGGCCTGATCGATCGCACTGTCTGGTGTCGTGCCTGCGGCGCTCGCGGGCGATACAGCCGATACCTTTGCGGCAGCCGTCGCGACGCGTGAGCCCGGCGATGACGAGGTCATCATCGACATATCGGGCAAGCCAGCCGTCAGCCGCGCGAAGGCCTGCTCGAATTCGAGCCGCGCCGTGTCCGGCAACGCCGCCGCCAGCTGCGCGCCGAGGGTCGGCAGGTCGTTCGCCTGGGTGGCCGCGCGTCGCACCAGAAGGCTCGCGAGCGGGCCCATCTGGGTCGCGAGTTGGCGTTCGATGCGCGCGAGCATCTCAGGCGGCCAACTCGGCGGCGTCGAAGGCACGGGCATAGGTGCGGGGCCGACGCCCGTCGCATGCGCTGGCAAGGAAGCGGACGCGGACCAATACGCGGACGGCGTCACGATAGTCCGGTCATCGTCGGCCGCCGCCGGTGAGACGGCCAACGACCTCAAGCTCGCGAGCCATTCCGCGGCCGAACCGAAGCGGTCGTCCGGCCGCCTCGCGAGTGCTTTCGCCACCATCGCGTCGAGCGCCGGCGGCAACGCGGAGACGATTTCCGATGGCCGGGCCGGCGCATCTTTGATGATCTTCTGCCTGATCGTGGCCGGGGAGCCGACGAACGGCTGGCGGCCGGTCAGCATCCGGTACAGCACGACGCCGGCCGAGAACAGGTCCGCGCGGGCATCGACCGATTCGCCCTCGAACTGCTCGGGCGACATGTAGCTCGGCGTGCCGATCATCCACCCGGACGAGGTTGCGGACGAGCCGATGCGCGCGACGCCAAAATCGGCGACCTTCAGAAGCCCCGGCGCCGTGACGAGCAGATTCGCGGGCTTGATATCGCGGTGCACGACGCCGGCCTCATGCGCATACGCGAGCGCGGCGAGCAGTTGCGCCAGCCAGTGGAAAGCGTCCGACAGCGGCAACGCGTGGCCCGGCACCAGCAATGTATCGAGGCCATGCCCGGCGAGGTATTCCATCACGATATAAGCCCTATCGCCGTCTTCGCCGAAATCGTGGACCGTGACGATGTTCGGATGCGCGAGCCGACCGGCCGCGCGTGCCTCGTTGCGAAAACGCAGCAGCATGTCGCCACTCGTGTCCTCGCCGGCGAGCAGTTCGCGACGCACGGTTTTCAGCGCCACCGGTCTTTCGAGGTGCGGGTCGAACGCGAGATAGACGACGCCCATGGCGCCCGTCCCCAGCACGCGGTCGATGCGGTACTTGCCAATGCGCGTAGGCGTTGCTTCGTTGCTCATTCGGGTTCCGGTCGAGGGGCGCCTGGCCGATCACGCCAGCTTACGCCCCCAGCATCCGCAGCGCTTCGACGAGACTCGTTTTCATGCGGTTGAACGAGACCGCGAGCGAGGCGATTTCGTCGCCGCCGCGCGTCGAAAACGATGCGGTGTCGAGCTTGCCGAGGCTGACTTCGTCGGCCGCGCGCGACAAAGCCTTGAGCCGCTTCGTCACGAGGAAATGCACCATCAGGTTCAGCGCGATCAGCACGCATCCGAACACCGCGGCGAACGACAGCATGAACGTGCGCCAGACGCTGTGCGCCTGTCCCAGCGGCAGCGACATCGGCACGGACACGACCTGCGCGCCGATCGTTTCATGCAGGGGCCAGTTGAAGCCGTTCGCCGGCCCGTATTTGTCGATCATCGTGCGCGGCGCCGCGCTGGGCGTGCTGTGGCATTCGAGGCACGCGGCCGAGTCGATGCGGGTGGGCCGCGCGATGTACAGGCTGGGGCCCGACGGCGTCGCGCGTTCGCCAATCAGTTCGGGCAATTCGGGGTGGTCATGCAGGCGCCGGATCACATCGGTCTCCCAGTCCGTGGCGCGGTCGCGCGGGTTGGTCGGATCGAGCATCGCGCTCTTGTACGAGAAGCCCGGAAACTTCTTCTGGATCGCGAGCAGGCTCTCGACGGCGGAATACGCGGGAATCGACTGCGGGACGAACGCGTATTTGATCTGCGTGGCAAGCAGCGGCGTCACCTGTTCGGACGTGTAGTTCTGCGCTGCGGTAGCGGCTTCGATCATCAGGCTCGCGTCGCGCACGGTCGTCTGCACCGCGTTTTCCTGCAACACCCGGTCGGCCACGAAACCCGTCGCGGCGAATCCCGCGGCGAACACGACGAGGAAGGCGAGATTGAATTTCAGAGTCAACGACAGGTTCATGGCTGCTCCACGCGAATGGTGTGCAAGGGCGTCAACGCCCGGTGGTGCATGGTACGTCAATGCGCGTCGGCGTCGTCCGGCGTAGGTTAGTGCCGGTATAGCCAGTTGGGGCCGGATTCGGGACGCACCGCCGGCGGCGCTTGCGCGGGCCTTTTGTGTGGCTCGCTCGCCGGGCGTGGCGGCGGCGGATGCAATATCGGCCGCCATTCCGGCAAAACGTCCAGATGGGTGTCGACCTGCGCGCGGAAGGCAGGAGTTTTCAGGCGAGGCACGAAGCGTTTGACGAAGGTGGCACGCTCGCTGACGCTGCTCGTGAGCCAGTCGGAGACGTCGGCGTAGTCGACGGCGCGAAGTGGCGCGGCAAGTTCGTGCCTGCTCGCGAGCCGTCCCGCCATCCCGACCAGCGCGTCCCGAAAGCCTGGCGGCATCGTGCCGATGAACTCCGCGGATGGCCGGGCTTGCGCGCGCAGGGGCCCGTCGGCAAGTCGCTCGAGGTACTGGCCCGCGTGCAGGATTTGCCTGGGCGCCTGGGCAGGGGCGCGAACGACGACGATCGCGTCATCCCCGGACTCCGCGAAGATTGCCGCGCGCTCGCCGGTGGTCATCGCGACGACCGACCACGGACCATTGCCTGAAGGTTTGATGTCGAGGCCGTGAAGTTCGATCGACAGCGGCGGTTGCGCGCCTGCGCTCACCTTGCAGCCAACCTTGAGCCAGCCGCTCAGCATCGTGATTCGCAGCGGTCTCGCCGCGGCGTTTTGCGACGTCGACGGCGTCTTGAGCAGTATTTGCGTTTGCGGCCCGAGCGCGATCAGCGTCCCCGCGCCGTCTTCGAGTTGCGCGGATTTGCCGGCGTCGGTTTCGATGATGTCGTCGTCGCGCAGCCTGGCGCCCTCGCCCGTCCGATACAGCGAGGCGCCGCGAATCACCGACACGGGACTCTCGGCGAACGAGACGACGACGTCCGCGTGGACGAGCGGCACCGCCGACGCAAACAGCGCCAGCGCGCCGCCCGCGCGTGCGCGCAGGAAGGCTGACGCCAGCATGACGAGGAAACGGTGAGCGGATGGCATCATCGGGGTCCGTTACGTCGGTGTCTGCGGTACTGTTTATCGTAGACGGTCCGATTCGTCGAGGGGTTCACCGACGAAGGCCGACACACGGCGTATTTCCCCAATCGCGGCGCGCGGCTTTCAAAAAGACGCGCATCGCGTTGTTTTTTGCGGACCGCCGCGCTTGCCTCAATTCGCAAACGTCGCCAGCTTGAACGTGCATGCAGTCGCCCCCGGCATCAGAAGCCCCTGCTCCACGCCAACGGGCACCTGACTATTGCCCGGCCCGTACAGCCAGTAGGTGAAGTAAAGCGCTCCCGCATGGCTGACCGCCAGTCGTTCCAACGCCTGGAACGGCCCCGAATTGATCTTGCCCAGCTGCGGCACGAGGTTGATATCGGTCGAACCGCCGAGCGTGTGCGGAATGGCGTGCCCCCGGTGATAGGTCCCGCCGTTGGCGAGCGGATGTCCGCGCATCCGCGTCGCGATTTCCTTGCGCGCCACCGTACTCTTTCCCTGACTGATTCCCCACGCTGCAATGAGGCGCTCGGTCGTCATATCGAACAGATATGAAAACTGGCCCATGGAAGTTTCGAGCAATTCGCACGATGCCACGCGCCGAACATAATCATCAGCCCACAGGTCGACCAGCAGCGGGGCCACCTCGTCGCTAAACGCAGCGGTCGCATGCGCGTGCGACAGGCGCGGCAAAATGCGGTTGAGTTCTGCGTAATCCGTCATGCGTCACCTCGACAGCGTGTGTCGCGCGGTTCGCGCGGCTCGCTTCGTCCTTGCTATCCGCCCGCTCTCGCGACCGCCTCCTGCAAGCGCCGCCGCACCTTGCCGACATCGACGCCGCCAGGTCCCGGCGTGTCGATGATCGGCATATAGCGCGCAGGCGTATGCAGCAAATAGGCCTGCATCTCATCGATCACGATCCGGTCGCTCGGGTCGTAGCCGAGATTCTCCAGTTGCCGGGTCAACTCCGCGCGTTCCTCGAAGCTCAATACCTGCCACCAGAACGCGCGGCACGCATGTGCGTATGCGCCGTCCGAAAAGTACCGCCAATGGCCTAATTCGTGACTGAGGATCGCGGCCCTGACGGTGGCGTCGATCATCTCGCCGCCTGGCGCGCGACCCAGCCCGGGAATGGTGATCAGAAAATCGTGTGCGCTCGCCGCTTTCCAGATCCCCTGCTCCTCGCGAATCAAACGCCATCGCACGAGAATCGTCTGCAACGTGCGCTCGCCCTGGTTCAGCACCACGCCCTGCTCGCGCGCGAGTTCGAAAAAATGCGCCAACTCCTCCGTGCTGAAGTTGTTGCCCGCCGTCAGCCCGGCGGGGTCGGTGCCAAAGCGCCGCGCGTGAGCCGCGATGGCCGCCGCCGACACCACGCGGTCGCGCGGCATATCGCGGCGTTCGAGCAATGCCACCACGCGCGCGAACATCGCACCCTGTTGCTCGAGGCTGGCCGCCTGCATCACATGGAGGCCGGGTTGGTCCGTCACGGTGAACAGTTGCAGGCGCGCATCGGGGGCCAACGCGACGGCGAGCCGGGCAAGCGGCAAGCGCACCGCTCCGTTGTCGTCGTCGACGGCCGCGGGTCTGTCTGCGGCATTGTTCGAGTCCTGCGGACCCGCGGCGAGCGCGATCGTGGTGACGCACGCGAACAGCAGCGCCACACCCGTCGCCACGTTGCAATACACGCGATAACGTGTCATCGGTGGCAACCTCGAAAGCGCCTAATCCGTGACCGTGACGATCGTCACCCGACGGTTCTCGGGCGCCGTCGGATTGCGCTTGTTCAACGGATCGGAAGAACCTTTGCCGAGCGACGATAGCCGCTCCGCCGAGATACCGTCTTTCCGTGTCAGATATTCGACCACCGCGGCCGCACGGTCTTCGGACAGCTTCATGTTGGCATCGGGCGACCCGCGCGGATCGGCATGCCCTTCGACGCGAAACCGGTACGCCGCGAGTTTCTCCGACTGCAATGCACCGGCGACCTTGTCGAGCGCGGCCTTCGCGCTGTCGGTGAGCGTGGCCGAATTGGTGGCGAACGTGATCAGGATTTGCGCGGCGGGTTTTCTCGCGGGCGCGGGGCGCGGCGCGGCGGACGGCGGCTTGTTCGACAGCACGAAGCCGCGCGTCACGACGTTCTCGCCCGACTCGCTCGACTGGTCGGGCTCGAGCGCGCGCGTCACCGACTGCTCGTTGATGTCCTGCTCGTTCAGGACCGGTTCGGCTGCGCGCGAGGCCGTGCACAGCAATGCGAGCAAGCACAGCGTGGCGGACAGAACGCCGCCCGGAATGCGTCGTGCGGAAGACGGATGGGTCAGGCGTGACATACGGCGATCTCCGCAGAATGGAGTTGCGGTGAGGCCGCCAGCGCCCCTTTACGGACCGTCGGCGAACACCGGCGGGAACCGGCGTATGACAGCCTCATCCTTTAAAGACGAATGATGGGAAGTCAATTTGAAACGCTTACCCTTACCCGCGGCCGCGACCTCAGTGATGCCGTTGCTGTGCGCCCGGGTTCGACATCACGTCGATCACCGAATCCCACTCTTGCGTGCCGACGTCGAGCAGACTCGCGAACTGCAAGCCGGTCGTCGTGCCCGCGGAAACTCTCGCCGAAGCCGGCACGGCCGGTGATCCGTCGCTCCACCAGAGCGCGTGTCCCATGGCGACGGTCTGTTCGAGCAAGGCGGCGAATCCGCCGTCGGCTGCATCAGGGATGGCGAGCCGCCACCGCATCGATGCGCGATCCCGATTGAACAGGCTCTCGGCTCGCAACGCCGCGTCGAAAGCATCGAGGGCGAATTCCTGCGTCAGTGTCGACAATGCGAGCGCCACCAAGCGGTCATACCATCCTTGCGCATCGGCCAGTCGCCGTGCGAGTTCGGCGCCGTCGATCGCCTCAGCGATCGTGAACGGAAAATAGCGTCCCACACGGTCCACGCCCGGCGTCAGAACGCCCGCCCACGCGCTCGGGCCATACAGACCCGCGCCCAGCGCGAAACACCACACCGGGGCATTCAGATACAGTTCCAGCCACTGCGCGCCAAAGCGCTGCCGCGCGAGCAACATGCCTTCCTGCAAGCGCTCATCCCAACGCGTGACGAACTCGACTGGCAAGCGCCGTCCCACGAAGTCGCCATGCGTGCGCACCTTGCCGAAGAAGCCGGGCCCGGATGTCGGCTCCGGCGCAAGCTCGCCGCTCATAGCCGATCCGGACAGCGAAACTGCTCGAGCATGGCACGGCGAAACGGATTCACGATGCTGCTGGCTGCCAGTTCGAACTCCGCGCGCCGGCCATCCGAGTCGAAGCTCAGGCGAAAGCGGTCGGGTTGCGCGGTGGGCTGCAGACGCGCATCGTCCATCAGATGCAGCAGTGCCCACGGTCCGTCGGCGCGCGCCGCCGGTGTGCTGCCCGCCGGCGTGAACTCGACGTGCGCCTGGCCGGTGCCCTTGCCGCTCGGCCACTGGAACACCATCGATTGCGGCGTGTCGGGTTTGACGACCATTTGCTGCCCATCGATGTCGAGCGTGAACTGGGTAATCGATGGATCGATGCTGAGCGGCTTCACCGTGAAGCGCACCGACACGTCTCGGCCGCCGGCCCGGAAGAACGCGTCGCGGATCTGCGCGGCGCGCTGGAACTGGCCGAGCACGTCGACCGGGATGCCGAGCGTATCGACGCCGCTGCGCCATTTCCACTGCGGTCCCGACATGTCGACCATCGTTGCCAGATTCTTCTGGAAGAAATCGTCGATCAGGCCGCCTGGGCTCAGCAGCCTGCCGAAATCGTCGGGCGCGACGTCGCGCGTCGAGCCGCGCACGAGAGGATAGCGACCGTCGAGCGCCTGCCGGCACAGTTGCGCCACGTTCGCCTGCCACAACGCGTTCAGGCGCGCCCGCTCGCCGCCCACCATCAGCGACCCCGCCCCGCTCGCGACGCTGGTGGCCACCGTCGCGAGCGGCGGCGGCGCCCCCTGGGCCACCAGCTTGAGCTTGTTCAACGCATCGCCGGGCGGCGGCGGCAAGCCCTGACGGCGCGCCGAGTCCGCGGCCTCCAGATAGGTCGCGGCGTCCTTCAGCGCGGCGAGTTGCGCGTCCAGCGGAGCCGGGCCCGGTGCGCCGGGTTTGCCGGCCAGTTCGTGCAGCGCCTGGAAATGCGCGTCGACCGGATTGAGTTCGGCCGGCGCGGGCGGTGCCGCGTCTTCCGGCTGGTTGCCGAGCGCGCTCTCGAGGCGCTTTTTGGCCGCATCGAGCTTGTTGGTCAACGCGGCAACGCCCTGCTCCGTCAGCGAACCGCCCGTTCTGGTGCTGCCCAGCGTGGTTTCCTGCGCCGCGGCCAGCATCAGCGAGCGCAGCGGCGAGTCGGGCGCCGCGAGCACATTCGCCACGCGTGCCCCCTGCTGCACGCCGTCGAACGGCACCACGTCGATATCGTTGAGCAACGCGTCCCACTGGCGGATGTACTCGTCGTAGTAAAGCCGGGTGATGCCCGCCTTCAGATCCTCGATACCGTTCGGCGTCAATACCGATTCCTGACGGCCGAGCACCCAATCGTCCTTTGCGATATCGATCACCGCCGCGTCGCGCAACTGGCCGAACTTCTGATAGCCGGCCCGCGTGTACGCGCCTGAAACACCGCGCGTCAACGGCGCGCCGCTCTTGCGCACGAGCACCAGCGCGGCATTGCGCCCGGCCGCGTTGGCGACGCTGAACTCCGGCAGTCTGCTCTGTTCGAGATCGCGTTTGACGCGGTTGAACAGACGCTGCGTCAGCGGCATTTTGGCGAGCGTCGCGCGCGCCTGCGCGATCAGATCCTTGTCGAGCGGCAGCGACGCATCGAAGCGCGCCGGCTGGAACAGCGCGGCGAGATGGCCGTCGAGATCGTTGCGCTGATCGTCGCTGGCATCGCGCAACGGCCCGCGGCGCCAATCGACATCGGCCCACAAGCGCACCGAGTCGGCGTCGAAGTGCAGTGAATCGCCCAGCATCAGATACGCGCGCAAGACTTCATACTGGAAGTCGGGATTGTTCGCGTCACCGCGGCGCAGTTCTTCTTCCATGCGGCTCACGACCAGAGGCAACAGCGTCTGACGCAACAGCCGCCGATAACTGGTCTGCGCTTCGAGGCCGAGCTTGTCGCCCTGATAAAGGCCGAGGCGCGACAGCCACGGCACGCTCCTGTCGCGGTCCGCGTAACCGCCGGGAAGGTCGCGCGCGGCATTGAGCAGCGGCAGCAGCGCAAGCGGGTTGTCGCCCGGCTGGGTGGTCTGCGCGAGCTTCTGCAACTCGGCAACGTGCTGTCGAACATCGGCGACGTAAGCGCGATTGCGTTGATAGCTGACGAAGAACAGAACCAGCGCCAGCACCGTGACGATGCCGATCGCCGCCAGCGCGGCGCGCTGAAACCAGGCGCGGCGCCGCTCCAGCTTCTGGTTCACGCCCGCGAGTCCGGCTTCCTCGAAGATCACGCCGCGCAGCAGCCGCGTGATGAAGTAAGCGCGCCCGCTCGCCGGGTCGGGCAACACGACCTGTTGCTGGAAGCCGAGCGCCGAGGCGACCGCGCTCATCACGCGATCGATCGGCCGGCCTTCCTGGGTGCCGCTCGTGAAATACACGCCGCGCAGCAACGCGGACTCCTCGAAGCGCGAGGTACTGAAGGTTTCGTCGAGAAAGCTTTTCAGTACGGCTTGCAGACCCGCGAACTGCTGCGGAAATCCATAGACGAGCGCACGCCGGCGCACATCGGTCTCGCGCTGCATACGGTTCAACACGCGGGCTTGCAGCTGCTTTTCCAGCACGTGGAATTCGGCGGGAAATGCGGCCAGTGCGTCGTCCGGCGAGCCTCGCTCGGTGAACGGGAACGTCATGCCCCAGACCTGTTCGCGCTCGTCGCGGCCGAGGTCGTCGAAGAATTCCGCGAAACCCGCGAGCAGATCGCATTTGGTCACGATCACGTAGACCGGAAAACGCATGCCGAGCTTGCCGTACAGTTCCCTGAGACGCTCGCGCACGGCTTGCGCCTGCTGCGCGCGTTGCGTGTCGGACAGTTGCAGCAGGTCGCGCGTCGACAAGGCCACGATGACGCCATTCAGCGGCCGGCGTGGCCGATACTTGCGCAGCAGTTGCAGGAAGCCGGCCCACGCGGCCTGATCGGCTTCGGCGAAACTATCCTGGGTGGTGAAGCGGCCCGCGGTATCGAGCAGCACCGCATCGTCGGTGAACCACCAGTCGCAATTGCGCGTGCCGCCCACGCCGCCGATCGACTGCTTGCCGAGCCGCTCGGCGAGCGGAAACTTGAGCCCGGAGTTCAACAGCGCGGTGGTTTTGCCCGTGCCGGGCGCGCCGACGAACATGTACCACGGCAACTGGTACACGTACTGACTTCCGAAGCGCCCCTTGACCCGCGCCTTGCGCAAGGTCGCCATGGCGGCTTCGAAACGCTGCTTCAACGCGGCGATGTCGGCCTCGGATTCTTTCTTGCCGGGCGCGGGCTCGGCCGGTCCCTCTGCCACCACGCGAGTGAACTGGATGTTGGCGAGACGCACCGCGATCCAGCGCACGCTCCAGTACACCGCCCACACCAGCAGCAACACGATGATCACGGCCCAGCGGCTGCTGTTGCTTTCGAGCGGCTCATGACCCGCGTACGCGACGAGCGGCCCCTCGACCCACACGATCAGCGACAGTGCGAGCACGCCGAGCAACGACAGCACGATGGCTCGTCTGAGCCAGCCAAAGATTTTCATACCCGGCTCCTCTGTGCCACCCGCGACGGACTCATCCCGTAGGCCTTCACGATGCCGCTCCCGGCGCCAGCACCGTGATATCGACGCGGCGGTTGCGCGCGCGATTCGCGGCGGTGTCGTTCGGTGCGATCGGCTCGGCGTCGCCGCGCCCTTCGGCGCTGAAGCGGGCGGGGTTGCCGGCCCGCGACACGAGCATGTCGCGCACCGCTTCGGCGCGCGCCTGCGACAGATGCCAGTTCGACGGGAAGCGCGCGGACAAGACTCGCTGGCTGTCCGTGTGACCCGCGACCACCACGTTGCCCGGCACTTCCTTCAACGCGTCGCCGATACGCTGGATGAGCGGGACGAAACCCGCGGCGAGATCGGCGCTGCCCGAGCCGAACAGGCCGTCGCCATTGATCGTGACGACGGTCCTGTCGGGCAACTCCGAGACACGCACGAGGCCTTGGGCAATTTCAGGCGCGAGGAACTGCGCTAGCTTCGGCGCAGGTTTGGGCGCGGCCGCCAGTTTCGACGCAAGCACGGGAGCCGGCGCGACGCGGATGCCGTGCAGCGCTTCGAACACGCGGTCGGACATGTCGTTGAGTCTGAAGCTCAACACCAGATTGACGATCACCAGCACGAGGCAGGCGATTGCCGCCGCCACCCACAACGGCACGAGTTGCAGCAACGGCTTGCGTTCGACCTTGACCGGCAGCCAGTGCGGCGACAGATCGCGTTCGGCCGCGCCGCGCTGGCCGCGAATCATCTGTTCGAGGCGTTCGCGGATCGTGTCGAGCTGCGTGCGGCCACCGTCGATCAGACGGTAACGTCCTTCGAAACCGAGGCCGAGAATCACGTAGATCAATTCGAGCACATCGATATTGCCCGCGGGGTTCTGCGCGAGACGCTGCAGGATCAGGAAAAAGCGCTCGCCACCCGAGGCCTCGTTGTGGAACGTCACCAGCAAGCTGCGGCTGCCCCACAAGCCCGCCCCCCACGGCGTGCTGGCGATCGCTTCGTCGAGGAACGTG
Organism: Paraburkholderia sp. 32; assembly: GCF_050435345.1. Classification (NCBI taxonomy): domain Bacteria; kingdom Pseudomonadati; phylum Pseudomonadota; class Betaproteobacteria; order Burkholderiales; family Burkholderiaceae; genus Paraburkholderia; species Paraburkholderia sp. 32. Next base: position 1,897,754 of record NZ_JBNDKD010000001.1, on the reverse strand, counting down.
CACAGGCAATAGCGCGAGGCGCCGAGCTTCTCGTCGTCGATGCCGTTGGCGCGGCCTTGCGCCTCGAAGCTGCGCACCATTTGCATCAGCTGGTTGCGCAGGTCTTCCACATTCGGATGAGTCGGCAACTGCCGCAACGGCAGCGCCAGTTCGATCAGCGGGTTGGCCGCGCGCAACAGCGGATTCAGACCGCCGCCGGCGGCCAGCATCGGCGCGGGCGTTGCCGCGGCCGCCATGAACGCCGCCCGCGCGCCGCCCGGTGTCGGAATCAGAATCGTCGCGCCGGGATCGTCGGCGGGGCCACGCGGTTCGTCTGGACTCACGATGAACTTCCTCAATCAATGCATCAGCGGCGAATTGCCCAGAACTCCATCGTCAGTCCGGGAAAGTCGCCGGCGACGTGCAACGCCATGCCCGCGGAATTCGCGAACTGTTTCCACAGTTCGTTGCCGCGATCGAGTTCGAAGTAGGTAAAGCCCGCATGGAACGGCAGTTGCCGGGGTGCCACGGGCAACGCGCGCAGGCCGACGCCCGGCAATTGCAGATTGACGAGATCGCGAATGCGTTCGATCGGGCCGATCTTCACCTGTGGCGCGAAGCCGGTCAGGATGTGCTCGGCCGGCATTTGCGCGCGCACCGCGAGCACGAAGGTGGCGCCGGCAAACAGCGTCTTGTCCGGCACGATCGCCACGCGCAAGCCGAACTTGCGCTCTTCGAGCGGGATCGCCACGGCGTGCGGGTCCATCACCATGCTCAGCGACGCGCGAATGTCGTCGATCACCGGTGCGAAGGTTTCGCGCAACCACTCATGGCGATACACCGGATACGCCGGCGGCCGCTTCGACGCCTGGCTGAAGGTCGCCAGCTCGCCGGCCAACTGCACCGCCGCCTGGTACAGCGCCTCGGGATGCAGACCGGTCATCGTCGAGAGATGCGCGGCCAGCGGCTCGTGGCGATTGATCAACTGCAGCAACAGGAAATCGGCCACTTCCGCGACACCCGTCACGCCGGGCTGTGCAAGGCGTGCGGCCAGCGCTTCGCCGCGCTGATGCAGAAGGCCCACGAGGTCGTCGACGAACGCCGCGAGACGGCGCGCCACCCGATAGTCGAGACACGGCGGGCCGTAGTCGTTTTCGAGCACGACGCGGTTGTCGGGCAGACGCTCGAGCACGCGCGCGACGCCGAGCGCGGTGTAGGCATTCGCCACTTCGGGGGCGAGCGCGAGACGCACGCGCAGTTTGCCGATCTGCAGCAACGCCGCGCCGGCATTCGGATCGTTGCTGTCGCTGACGTCGAATTCGGTGACACGGTGTCGCGCGAAGTTCTCCTCGCTGGCTTCGTTGCCGGTTTCGGCGACACCCGGCCTGCGCACCGGCAATGCCAGTTGGACCAGCATGTTGCGGGTGCCTTCGGGAATCTCGAGCGGCTCGGGCAAGTCATCGTCGGCGGGCAGATCGAACGGTGTGCCATCCGGCATCACGCCGGAGCACGACAGCAGCGCGAGCTTGCCGAGCTTGAGCAGCGACTCGTCGATCTCCAGCGCGGTAAAGCCCCAACTGTACGGACGCAGACCGGCGGCGCGCGTCTCCAGTTGCCGCTGCAGATAGCGGTCGTGCTGCTGCAAATGCTGGGGCTGCAGAAACATCCCCTCCGACCAGATGACTTTGCTGTTCCAGGACATGTTGTCTCGTTCAAACGTTTCTAGGTGGGATCGACGGGATGCTTCGGCTGACGCTCGCGGGCCGCGCGCAGTTCGTCGATCTGGGCCTCGTATGCGTCATTGAACGCCTGACCGAAGAGCTTCTGGAAATCGTCGTCGGCTTCGCGCGCGACGGCGCCCTGCAATGCGACGAACAGATCCCACAGTTTCGCCTTGCGGTTGGACAGCACTTTTTCGAGCGCACCGGAGTCTTTCAGCTGCGCTTCGATCGAAGCGGGATCGAAGCGTCCGAGCACGTGCGCGAGCGCCGCGCGCATGCCGGCGAGCACCGCGAGCTCGTGCGCCGCGATATCGTCGAAGGCGCGCCTGAGCGCCTCGTCGGGCGGCAGATACCCGGCCGAGCGGCCAGTCAGCATCTGCGCCAGCGCGCTGTCGACGTCCGGGAAAAACTTGAGCGGATTGTTGTCGCGCGCGACGATCATCGTCGTGTCGAGACGGGCTTCGCGTTTGGTCATCGAGCGCGCGCGCAGTACGCCCATCGTGCCGCGCAGCGCGTCGCGCAGCATCGTGCCGATCAGACGCGCGAACTCCGCTTCGGGCAGGTTCGGCGCGCGCGACGGATCGAGGCCGAGGCCTTCGAGCAGCGCCTGCAGGGTGGCCGGGTTCTGGCTCGCGGAAGTGGCGGCGGCCGCGTGGCGAACCGGGGCCGGCTGGGCGGTCGGCGCTGGCGCGGCAGGCGGTGACGTGATCGGGCCCGCGGACGCGGCCGGCTGCTGAAGCTGCTGCGCAACGGGCTCCAAAGCGGGCTCCAAAGCGGGCTGCGCAGCGGACGACGGCCCCGGCGCCGCGCCAGGTACGGCCACCCGCGCGGTGGCGGCTTGCGGCGCGACCACCGGCACGACCACCGGCACCACGGGAGCCAAAGGGGTCGATGCCGCAAACTGCGTCGACGGCGTTGTCGGTATCCCGAACAGATCATCGAACGGTGTCGCCGCCGACCCTGCCGCGCCGGGATCGAGCAATCCCGGCGGCAAGCCGGTCGGGCCGCCCAAAGGCGCGGCCGCCGGCGCGGGCGCAGTGGGCCACCCCGGCAACTCGTGCGCAGGATGCGGCGCGGCCGGCGAGCCGCTGCCCGGCTGCCCGGGCGTTTCCCATTGCGCCAACGCATCCGCGAGCGGGTCGTAGTCCGCCGGAATACCCCCCGTGGGTGTGGCAGGCCGGCCGGGATCGGGCTGGGACGCTTGCGGCGCCGAAAACGCCTGCAACTCCGGCGACACATGATCGCTTTCCGAGCCCGCAAAGCCCGGACCCGACGAGACCCGCTGCGGTTCGCCGAAGCCCGGCTGCCCGAGCGGATCGAGCGCGCCCATCTGCAACGCGTCGCCTTGCGAATCGGCCGGCAACGGTCCACTGAGCACCTGCGCGGCACTCAGCGGATCACGCCCGCCCGTCAGACCGCGCACGCCGGCCGCCTGCTCGCCGATCGACACCTCGAGCAGATACGGACCGATCAGCAGACGGTCGCCGTCCGCGAGCCTCGCCTCGCGCGTGCCGCCCAACGCGCGCTGATTCAGCACGCTCGGATTGCTGCCCAGATCGCACAGCAGATAGTCGCCGCCGCGAAACTCGACGCGCGCGTGAACGCGCGAGATCGCGCGTTGTTGATCGGGCAGCACCAGCGTGCAGTCGTTGGCCCGGCCGATCGTGCCTCCGGCGGGGCCGAACGCGATCGCGATCGGCTCGGCCAGCGTCTCGTCGTTGAATCGCGCAACCCGCAGCGAAAGAATCGGATAGTTCACTTGGCTCCCCACGAGCGGTCAGGTGCATCACTCACGATTTGATTTTTTTGGTTCCGTCGTCGGCGTCTTTGGGCGCGCTCGGCGCGGTCGGTGACGAGCCGCTGCCGGAGCCCGCCGAGCCGCCCGAGTTGAGCAGGATCGGTGTGCCCGACACCGCCACGCTGACCGGCCCGACCACCACGAAGGCGCCGCCCGCCTTCAGCGTAATGCTCGCGCCCGCTTCGATCACGATGTTCATGCCGGCCTTGATGTGGATATTCATGCCGGCGTCGATCGCATAGTCCATGCCGACCTTTTCCTGCAACTTCTGCCCGACCTTCAGCGACGCGTTGCCATCGACCTCGGCGTTCTGGTCGCCCGTCACGGCGTCGTGGCGCGCGCCGGTGATCGCCACGAACTCGTTGCCGGTCACTTTCAGATGCCGGTCGTTGCCGACGTTACTCAGCATGTCGTTCTTGACCCAGGTCTCGTGGTCCTTCTCGGCGTGGAAGAACAGTTGCTCGCTGCCCTTGTCGTCGTCGAAACGCATTTCGTTGAAACCGCTGCCGCCCTTGGTCGAATTGCTCTTCAGCGTCGAGAACATCTGATTGGCCGGCAGTTCGTACGGCGGCATCGTGTTCGCGTTGTAGACGCAACCGGTCACGAGCGGCCGGTTCGGATCGCCCTCGATGAACTCGACGACCACCTCCTGACCGATCCGCGGCAAGAAGAACGTGCCCCAGCGTTTGCCGGCCCAGCTTTGCGACACGCGCACCCAGCACCGCTTCATGCGCGCGTCGGCATCGGCCGGCGGAGCGAACTGCTCCCAATGAAACTGCACCTTGATGCGGCCATATTTATCGGTGAGGATTTCTTCGCCGTCCGGGCCGACCACCATGGCGGTCTGCGGGCCCGCCACGACCGGCTGCGGCGTCAGCCGCTCGGAGCGGAAGTGGTTTTCCTTGCGCAACGCGCTGAACGCGCAGTCGAAGAGCGGCAGCGAAGGATCGTGGCGCACCGTCGACACATAGACATCCGAATTGATCTCGTACGCGGCGCTGACCACCAGATACTCGTGGTTCTGCGCATCGCAGGCGTGATTCTCGAGCTTGAACTGCCCGCCCGGCCAGATGCCGCGCGCGCTCGATCGGCCCGAAATGCTGTCGTTGCGCGCCTGACGGATCTCGATGCCGACCTTCGCATAGCGGTCGCCATCGCTGGACTGCGCGTGGCCGCTCAAATGTTCCTGCATCGCGTACACCGGCGGATCGTATACTTTCGGCCGCGTCGCGCGCGACAGCAGGCCTTGCTGGTTGCTCAACGTGGGCTTTTCGAAATCGTAGTCGTTGACTTCGTACTTGCCGGTCTGCAATTCCGCGCCCGAACTCCACGCATACACGCATTCCTTCTCGTTCGAAGGCTCGTACCACGCATCGTACGAAATCGACGCATAGTGTTCGATCGGTCCGTGAACGTCGCTCGAATCGGTCAACACCAGCGTGTGCTTGCCCCCTTTGTGCTCGAAGTAGTAGTACATGCCCTCGTGCTCCATCAGGCGGCTCACGAAGGCGAAATCGGTCTCCCGGTATTGCGCGCAGTGCTGCAGCGGCGGATAGGTCGCCTGGCATTTATTGCTGACGTCGATGTTGTAGTCCTGCAGCACGCCGGTCACGATATCGAGCACGCTCTTTTCATGGAAAAAGCGGCTGTGCGACGCGCGCGTGAGCAGCCACAGCCGCGGACGCACCACCGCTTCATAGCGCGCCATGCGGTTGCGGGTGTTGTCGCCCGGTGCGACGATCCGGAACGCCGTGACGATCCCGTTGAATTGCCGCTCGCCGTCCTCTGGCAACGACAGCGCAATCGAGATGTCATGCCCGAGCAGATCGCCGGCCTGCAGATCGTTGCGCTTGCCAAGCAGATCGAGCCGCCATTCGCTCAGGCGCCCCAACTCCTCGGTGCCGCTCAGATGCAGAAACAGCAGATCCTCGCCGGCAGGCGCGCAACTGACGGTGACGTGTCGGTTCGGGTTTTGCGTGGTCATGTCACGGAATCATCGTCTTGACTGTCGCCGGATTGACGATCGTGACCACGCCACCCCAGTTGCACATGCAGGTCGACACGTCGTCGAGCGACGGCTGGTTGCCGAGCAGCACGGTCGGCGCGCCCGGCGTCCACGGCGTCATGGTGGCCGGAATGCACGGCATCGGCGTCAGCACGCCCAACGCCGCCGCCGTCGCGGCGGCGACGGTCGGATTGGCGGGCGAGCTGCACACGCCGAACGGCATGATGTTGACGAGCGGAATGTGATCCATGATGTTGGCCGCGGGCGGCCCTTCGCCCATCACCCGGTTGACCGGCAACACCACGAGCGTCGAAGGCGCCGCGCCGAACGAACATTGCAGCGTCGCGCCCATGCTGACTTGTTGCGGCATAAGAAGGCATCCTCCGCTTTCGATCAATCGAACGTATAGAGAAATTCACCGTCGCGCGCGCCGATCTGCACTTTCGTGACCGGGCTGCCGTTCATCATGCGCGTCAGAAACTCGGTGCTGATACGCGGCAACAGCGTGTTGGTCAGGATTGCGTCGATCATGCGTCCGCCGCTTTCGAGTTCGGTGCAGCGGCTGCCGATCAGCTTCACGACGTCGTCGTCGTAACTGAACGGAATCTTGTGCGACACGCGGATGCGTTTCTCGATCCGGCCGAGCTGCAGCCGGATGATCGCGCCGAGCATCTCGTCGGACAGCGGAAAGTACGGAATGACCACGACGCGCCCGAGCAAGGCCGGCGGAAACACCTTCAGCAACGGCTCGCGCAGCGCTTTCGCAATACCCTCCGGCTCCGGCATCAGCTCCGGGTCCTTGCACAGGCTCGTGATCAGATCCGTGCCGACATTGGTGGTCAACAGGATCAGCGTGTTCTTGAAGTCGATCACGCGGCCCTCGCCGTCTTCCATCCAGCCCTTGTCGAACACCTGGAAGAACAGCTCGTGGACGTCGGGATGCGCCTTCTCGACCTCGTCGAGCAGCACCACGCTGTATGGACGGCGGCGCACCGCCTCGGTCAGCACGCCGCCTTCGCCGTAGCCGACGTAGCCGGGCGGCGCGCCCTTCAGCGACGACACCGTATGCGCTTCCTGATACTCGCTCATGTTGATCGTGATGACGTTCTGCTCGCCGCCATACAGCACCTCGGCGAGCGCCAGCGCGGTCTCGGTCTTGCCGACTCCGGAGGTGCCGGCGAGCATGAACACGCCGATCGGCTTGTTCGGATTGTCGAGACCCGCGCGCGAAGTCTGGATGCGCCGCGCGATCATCTCCGTCGCATGAGCCTGGCCGATGATGCGCCGGTTCAGGTTCTCCGCGAGCTTCAGGACGTTTTCGATTTCGTTGCGGACCATCCGGCCCACCGGTATGCCGGTCCAGTCCTGCACGACGGAGGCGACCGCCTGCTGGTCGACGGTCGGCAGGATCAGCGGATCTTCGCCTTGATGCTGCGCGAGCTGCGCCTGCAACTCGCGCAGTTCGGCGAGCCGCGCTTCGCGCGTCGCGGTGTCGCTGGCGGGGTTGTCAGTCGCGCCGGTGGCCGCTGTTTCGTCTACCGTTCCGTTCGCAGCTTCGTTCGCTTCGTTCGCTTCGTTCGTGCGGCTGGCTTGCGCCGCGCCTTCCACCTTGCCGGTCTCGCCGCGCAGTTGCGCGCGCAGCGCGAGAATCCGCGTCACCAGTTGTTTTTCTGCCTGCCAGCGGGTGTCGAGCGTGGCGAGACGCGCCTGTTCGGCGGCGAGCTTTTCCGCCGCGGCGGCTTCACGCTCCCGCGTGTCGACGCCCACCGCGTTTTCCCGGCCGATGATCGCCAGTTCGGTTTCGAGCGCGACGATCCGCTTGCGCGAATCGTCGACCGCTGCGGGCGTCGCATGCTGGCTGACCGCCACGCGCGCGCAGGCGGTGTCGAGCAGGCTGACCGCCTTGTCGGGCAACTGCCGCGCCGGAATATAGCGATGCGAAAGACGTACCGCGGCTTCGAGCGCTTCGTCGAGCACCTGCACCTTGTGGTGCTGCTCCATCGTCGAGGTGACGCCCCGCATCATCAGGATCGCGCGGGTCTCGTCCGGCTCGCTGACCTGCACGACCTGGAAGCGCCGCGTCAGTGCGGGGTCCTTCTCGATGTGCTTCTTGTATTCGGCCCACGTGGTCGCGGCCACCGTGCGCAGCGTGCCGCGCGCGAGCGCCGGCTTCAGCAGATTCGCCGCGTCGCCGGTGCCGGCCGCCCCGCCCGCGCCGACCAGCGTGTGCGCTTCGTCGATGAACAGGATGATCGGCTTTTCCGAGGCCTGCACTTCCTCGATCACCTGCCGCAAGCGGTTCTCGAACTCGCCCTTCATGCTCGCGCCCGCCTGCAACAGACCGACGTCGAGCGTGCGCAACTGCACGTCGTGCAGCGACGGCGGCACGTCGCCCGCCGCGATGCGCTGCGCGAAGCCTTCGACCACCGCGGTTTTGCCGACGCCCGCTTCGCCCGTCAGGATCGGGTTGTTCTGGCGGCGGCGCATCAGGATGTCGATCACCTGGCGAATTTCCTCGTCGCGCCCGACGATCGGGTCGAGCTTGCCATTGCGCGCCTGTTCGGTCAGATCGGTGGTGAAGCGCCGCAGCGCTTCCTGCTTGCCCAGCGCGGCGGCCGGCACCGGGCCGCCCGTGGTGTCCGCGTCGCCGCCTTCGCGCTGCGCGCCGCCCGCCCGAAAACCATCGCTCGCGCTCAGCGCCGCTTCCGGCGACTCGCGCAGCAGGCCGTGAAATTCGTCGACGAGCGAATCGAGCTTGATGCGCTCGAACTGACGCGAGATGCCGTAGAGCCCGTTGCGCAGCGACGGCGTCTTCAGGAGGCCGACCACCAGATGGCCGGTGCGCACCTGCGACTCGCCGAACATCAGCGAGCCGAACACCCAGCCACGTTCGACCGCCTCCTCGACTTGCGACGAGATGTCGGTCACCGAAGCCGAACCGCGCGGCAGACGGTCGAGCGCTTCGGTCAGATCGCGCGCCAACGCGGAAGGCTCGAGCCCGTAGTGTTTGACGATGCGGTGCAGGTCGGAGTCCTGCAGTTGCAGGATCTGGTGGAACCAGTGCGACAGTTCGATATAAGGATTGCCGCGCAACTTGCAAAACACGTTCGCGCTCTCGATTGCGCGGAATCCGAGCTTGTTCAGCTTGCCGAACAACGCTGCCCGTTTGATCTCGGCCATTTTTCTATTCCCTCGATGATGTCGATGGCGGCGCCCCCGCGGACGCCTCGCGGGCCGCCGCGGCAATCCGTGAACGGCCGTCCGGGCCGGTCGGCCGCAACACCAGCTGCCGCTGATCGCCGCGCGCCGGGTGGCCGAGCGTCCAGGTGGTGTAACCGAGCCGCGTGTGGCGCCCGAGCTTCAGGCGTGGCACGTCCTCCTGTTTCAGCACCAGCCGGAGATCCCAATCGAGCCCGTCGCGCGCGTAATTGCGCACCCAGTCGACGAGGCGCTTCAGACTCTCGCCGCCCGGCAGGAAGCGCTCGTAATCAGCGCGGCTCAACGGTCCGATGACGATGCGGAATTCATGCTGGCAATCCCAGACCCGCGCGCCGAGCAGCGTCGACACGCCGAGCGCGGCCGAACCGTCCGCTGCGCCCAGGCGCAACAACGAATTCGCGGGCAGCGTCATCCAATGGCCGACCCACTGTTCGATGTCGACCGGCAGGTTGAAAAAACGCGCCAGCACGAGTTTCAAACCGGCGGCCGGACGGGTCGGCCCGCCCAGCAATCCGGCGAAGTGCAATTTGGCGAAATCGGGCACCGCGTCGCGCTCGCGCAGCGTCGGCTCGCCCAGCCCGAACACGCTGCCGACATAAAAGGAAAAGCGATCGCGTCCCGGACGGTCGAGACTCACGGCCGGTTGCGCATTGGCCCACGCGCGATAGAACAGCGACACCATCCGGTGGTGAAAGACATCGAGAAAGCGCGCGAAGGTCGGATCGTTCGCGTTGCGGGCGCGGTCGCGAGCGTACTCGGTCAGATGGGTGGGCAACGGACCATGCGGCCCGAGCAGGCCGAAGAACTTGACCGCGAGGCGCGCGGCGTGATGCTCGCCGGCCGGCGTGAAGTCACCGAGCGTCGTCGGATGGAAAACCAGTTCGGGCTCCTGCACGAAACGGATCGCATCGTCGCGCGGCTGCATCGACTCGCCGACGCGCGGCTTGTCCGCATACGCATTCTCCAGCAGCCGCACGACCTGGAAGAAGTCGAAGCGGCGCGCATCGTCTTCGAGCCGGCGCAACAGTGTCAGAGCGTCCGGCATTGTCCGACCCTCGCTGGCCAGCGCATGATCTCGCCGCGCGACAGCGTCTTCACGACGGTCTCGGTGAACGAGTTGATCGATACGTATTGCGCGAAATATTGCGCGAGCACGGCACCGAGCAGAAACGCGCCGGCGCCTTCGAACGCGGCTTCGTCGAGCGTCAGCGTCACTTCGAGACCGCGGCCGAATACGATCGGTCCCGCGCCCGGCAAGCGTCGCGTCACCGAGCGCGAATCGATCGAGCGCACGCCCTCGATCAGCCGCTGACTCGCGATCTCGTCGGCGGGACAGTAGAGACTCAGCAGATCGCGCAGCGCGCGGGCGCCCTCCTGTGCATCGTTATCGAGCAGCGACGAGTAGTTCAACGACAGGTGACTCAACAGCCGCCACGCCACGGCCCCGTGCGCATACGACGGCAGCGGCCGGCTCGGGCCGCTCACGCAGCGCACGCTCTGCACCGGCGCTTCGACATCGAGCGTGAAATCGGCGGGGCCGACGCCGACCGGCATCGTCAGTGGCAGGTCGCGATTCGTGCACAGCACCTGCAAGCCGAGTTGCCGCAGGTCAGCGCGAAACGGCGCATTGCTCGCGTCCACCAGCGCGATGAACATCTCGCTGCCGAGGTAGCTCGTGCGCGGGCCGCGCTCATGCTGACGCGCCGACGGCAGACGTTTTTCGCGGCGCACCTGGTAGTACGCGCCGGCGCGATAGGTGGCGCCGAGATCGCGCGCGTGATAGAACGGCTCGAAGCGCTGCTCGCCGCCGGCGCCCGCGCTATAGCCGGTCGCACTCTCGATCTGATAGATCTCGAAGTCCATCGGCCGGGTGCGTTCGGCCACCACGTGATATTCGAACTGTTCGTCCGACAGCGCGATGCGATCGGTACGCCGCGCAAAGAGATTGATCGCGGGCGTGCAATGCAGCGCGAAATTATTGGCATCGAGCGATTGTTCGAGCAGCGGATCACCGCGTTTGAGCAACACGATGACTTCGATTTCGGTGTCCGCGCAACGCCGCAACGCCGCGTGCAAACCGTCGATGGCGAGAAACATGAAGCGCTGCGGAAACGCGAAATACTCCTGCAACAGCCGGTAGCCCTGGAACGACTGCCGGCTGACCGGCAGCAATGCTTCATCGTCGGCAAACCCGAGCGGCCGCAGCGCGCTCGCCGGCAACTGCACATGCCAGGACGCCGGACGTTTGGCCGGCATCACGACGACGCCGCTCACCGAACCGAGCAGACGCTCGTGGATACGCGTGGCCATCCCGTCCGCGCCGCGCAGATTCAGCGTCAGCCGGTCGAGTTTCAACTGGTTGATTTTCAGACCAGCGGTGGCGCGTAGGCGCAGCCTGAGGCCGGCCTTGATAGCGGCACCCGCCGCCATGCTCGCCGGCAGCGCGCTGTCGATGCCACCGAGCGAGCCCGCGTGCGTAAAAAACCGCGCTTCCGTGATTTCGAGCGGCCAAAGCGTCAGTTCGTGCGCGCTGCGGTATTCGCAGCGCGTCGAGCCGTTCTTGTCGAGCACGCTGCGCAGCGTACTGCCGCGTGGAACCCGCACGCCGTCCGCGAGATTGGAGCTGGTCAGGTCCGGCTGGATCTGCACCACGGCCATCGACGGCGTGGGCGCGAGGTAATGCGGGTACACCAGCTCCGCGAGATGCTGGGTGAAGCGCGGAAACTCGTCGTCGATCTTCAGTTGCACGCGCGCCGCGAGGAAACTGAAGCCTTCGAGCAGACGCTCCACGTAGGGGTCCGCGCATTCGAGGTTTTCCAGTCCGAGGCGCCCGGCGATCTTCGGAAATTCGCGCGCGAACTCGCCGCCCATCTCCCGAAGATGCTGCAGTTCCTGGCTGTAGTATTTGATCAGGTCTGGATTCATGGCTTCAGCGCGGCCCGCCCTGGTCGATCACGCGGATTTCGCCGACTTCCAGGTCGAGTTCGGTCCTGAAGTAGAGCCGCTCCGGATACGGCTGCGCCCACAGATCGCCCTGCACCAGAAACGACACGGTGTTGTGGCGCCCGGTCGTCTCTTCGAGTTGCATCGAACTGACCCGCACGGTGTCGCGCAGAATGCGCGGCTCGAACGCCCAGATCGCATCGCGCACGAGCCGCTCGAGCCGCGACGGATCGATGCCTGAGGCGGTCTTGCCGGCAATGTCCGGCAGGCCGAAATTGATCACGGATGTCGCGACATACGGATAGCCGCTCAGATCCTGCACCGACGCGAGGCCATTCGCGTTCAGCAGCCAACCGAGGTCGCGCTGCACGCTCTCGCGCAGCGCGCGCATCGACAGAACGCGCCGCTCGCGCGCTTCCTGCTTCGCCTCCGGTTCGAGATCGGTCAGCCGGTCGAGCAGCGACGGTTGCAGGCGATCACGCGCGGTCAGTTCAGCCATGATCCGGAGCGGCCGCGCCGTCCTGTTCGGGAGGCGCGTCGCCGCTCGTCAGTTCGATGGTGCGCACGTCGAAGAGCGCGTAGTCGTTCGCATCGGAGGCGAACATACGCTGTCCCACCGGCCGCGCGAGCACGGGATCGTCACCGATCCATTCGGTCAGGCGCGCGAGCCACAACGCTCGATTCGGCTCGGCGAGCGTGCCCGGATAGCGGACGGGAATCAGACCGGCGCCCTGGCCGTCGTTGGCCCACGTGAAAACGGCCGGTATCCAGACGCGGTCGCGCAGGTCGGACGGCGGCTCGATTTCGATCCGTTTGATGCGCGAAAAAGGAATCCAGTAATAGCGGCCGTTCAGCACGGCTTCGAGTGTCGGGCCGAGCCGGTTGTCGGCGTCGGCGAGCCACCTGAACGGTTCGCCATTCAATGCGCCGGCGGTGGCGGGCGCCTCGTCGAGCGCCCGCGCGCGCGCGGCGGCCGCCGCGCCGCTATCGCCCGCGGTGTCGAGCCGCAATGCCTCGAGGAGCAACGCAAGCCAGCCGGTCGGCTCGCCGAAGATCAGCGGCGCGCGCTCGCCTTTGAAAACCGCTTCGCGCAGCGCCTCGCATTGCAACGCTTCACGATAGGTTTGCACCATCGGCAACGCGGCCGCGTCGAGTTCGCCGACAACGTTCAGTTGCGTCAATGCGCGATCCCAGGCGCCCGTCACCGCGAGCAACTGGAATAGAAAGACGCGATAGGCGGCTTTCGACGGATCCTTGCGAACCTGTTTTTGCAATTCGCGCAGACATCCGTCGAGATCGCCTTCGCGCAAGCATTCTTCTGCGTTCATGCCGGTTCGCTCCGGTCTGGCTCGAGTCGTCCCACCCGCCGCCGCACTGCGACGGCAGGACCGCCGCAGTGCAGTCGCCCTTTGCGGTCAGCCGATCAGGTAGTCGCGTTGGCGGGGATGTTCCACTTCACTTCGACCACCCCGCCTTCCTTCTCGCCCTTCGCGTTTTGCGGCTGGTACTCGACATGGAATTTTTCGAAGTTGAGCGTGACGTTCTCGGTGAAGCGTTCTTCGCCGCCCGAGCCGCCGGTCGAATAGGAGCTGATCAGCACGCCGTTCAACGTGATCTTGTAGTACTCGAGCGGATTGTCGCCACCTGCCTTGCGCACCGTCAGCAACGCCGTGTCGATGTGCGTGCCTTTGGTGCAGGCTGCCATGATCGGCGGACTCGCCTTGTCGCTGTATTTGGTAAATGACAGGTCCTGCACCGACACCTTGCCCGCGCCGCCGCCCGTGCCCATGTGCATCGTGCCGCTCTGGCTCATGCCCCAGCTCCATGCGAGCACTTCGATTTCTTCCTTGTGGGTCTTGTCCTGAGACTCGCCCTTGATATCGCCCAGCTTCATGAACATGTCGATGGCCATCTTCTTCTCCGCTCAAAGCAATTCGTCACTGAATGGGGATTTCCGTCATGCCGCCTTGGCGGACGGAAGCTTCGAAACCAACCGTAGCGATACGGTCAGGCCTTCCAACTGGTAGTGCGGACGCAGGAAAAACTTCGACGTGTAATAACCGGGATTGCCTTCGACTTCCTCGACGACCACCTCGGCGGCCGCGAGCGGGCGTCGTGCCTTGGACTCTTCCGTCGAGTGCGCCGGATCGCCGTCGACGTACTGAAGGATCCAGTTCTGCAGCCAGCGCTGCATGTCGTCCCTTTCCTTGAAACTGCCGATCTTGTCGCGCACGATGCACTTCAGGTAGTGAGCGAAGCGGCTGCAGGCGAACAGGTAGGGCAGACGCGCGGCCAGGTTCGCGTTCGCGGTGGCATCGGGGTCTTCGAACTCGGCGGGCTTGTGCAGCGACTGCGCGCCGATGAAGGCAGCGAAATCGGAGTTCTTCTTGTGCACGAGCGGCATGAAGCCGTTCTTCGCGAGTTCGGCTTCGCGGCGATCGCTAATGGCGATTTCGGTCGGGCACTTCATGTCGATGCCGCCGTCGTCGGTGGGGAACGCATGCACCGGCAGGTTCTCGACGGCGCCCCCCGACTCGATGCCGCGAATCCGCGAACACCAGCCGTACATCTTGAACGAGCGGTTGATATTGGTCGCCATCGCATAGGCGGCATTGGCCCATGCGTATTTGCCGCTGTCCGCGCCGGCCGTGTCTTCCTCGAAATCGAATTCCTCGACCGGATTGGTCTTGGCGCCATACGGCGCGCGCGCGAGAAAACGCGGCATCGCGAGACCGACGTAGCGCGCATCCTCGGATTCGCGCAGCGAGCGCCACGCGGCATGCTCAGGCGTCTGAAAGATTTTCGTCAGGTCGCGCGGATTGGCCAGCTCCTGCCATGAATCCATCAGCATCACCGCGGGATCGGCGCCGGCGATGAACGGCGCATGCGCGGCGGCCGAGATCCTGGATATCTGCGTCAGCAGATCGACGTCGGGCCCGCCGTTGTCGAAGTAATAATCAGCCACCAGCGCGCCATACGGCTCGCCGCCGAACTGGCCGTATTCCTCTTCGTAGAGCTTCTTGAAGATCGGGCTTTGATCCCACGCGGTGCCCTTGTACTTCTTGAGCGTCTTGTACAGATCGCCCTTCGATACGTTCATCACGCGGATCTTCAACGTCTCGTCCGTCTCGGTGTTGTTGACCAGATAGTGCAAGCCGCGCCACGCGCTCTCGACTTTCTGAAACTCTTCCGAGTGGATGATCTGATTGATCTGGGCGGTCAGCTTCTCGTCGATCTGCGCGATCAGCGACTCGATCGTCGCGAGCACATCGCCCGAAATCACGTTCGTATCGCGCAGCGCCTGTTCGGCGAGCGTGCGCACCGCCGTCTCGACGGCTTCCTTCGCCTTCTCGCTCTTCGGCTTGAATTCCTTTTGCAGCAGATTCGCGAAATCGCTCGTTTCAAGCGACGCCTCGCCGGGTTGCGCTTGCCCTTCGGTGCTAGGTTCAGCCATGGTCAGACTCCCCTGTAGATCACGCTCATTGCTGCGGCTTCGGTGCGGACGCCAACGACTGCAGCAACGCGGGATCGTTGAGCAGTTTCGCGATCAGCTCCTCGGCGCCGGTCTTGCCGTCCATATAGGTCAGCAGGTTTTGCAACTGGCCGCGCGCCTCCAGCAGCTTCGACAACGCGTCCACCTTGCGCGCGACCGCCGCGGGCGAAAAGTCGTCCATGCTCTCGAAGGTCATGTCGACCGCGAGGTTGCCCTGACCGGTCAGCACGTTCGGCACCTGCACGGCGACGCGCGGTTTCATCGACTTCAGACGCTCGTCGAAGTTGTCGACGTCGATCTCGAGAAACTTTCGATCCGCCACCGGCGCGAGCGGGTCCGCCGGCTGACCGGAGAGATCGGCCAGCACGCCCATGACGAAGGGCAGATTGACCTTTTTCTCCGACCCGTAGACTTCGACGTCATATTCGATCTGAACTCGCGGCGCTCGATTGCGCGCGATGAATTTCTGGCTGCTTTCCTTGGCCACGACCATTCCCCTGGTTGACGCCGCACGGCCGCGAGCAGCGTGCCGCATGACTGGCGTTGCTAGAAGCGAAAAAGCCCATCCCCGCCTGACTGCTTACTCGTTTTCGATACCGCCGGCCTGCCTGGCCTGGCGCACGCCTTCTGGCGCGAGGTCCTGCAGAATTTCCATGAAGTTCCTGTCGACCAGCCGGCGCGCGCGCAGCAGCAGCAGCGGCAACGGGCTGGAGGGTTCGTGACGCTCGTAGTACGCGCAGATCTTGTCGATCATGCGGATCACGTCCTGACGGTCCGTGATGTCGCCGGACAGCGGCACGGGTGCCGGCGCCGCGCCGGCGCTTTCGCCCGGGGCCACGTCGCCGTTCGGCGATGCTTGCGGCGCTCCGCCCGGGACGTCGAGACGCTCGCCGAGAAAGTCGGCTGCACGGCGCAGCAGCCTCGATAGCGGCGACAGATCGATGGAGCGCGCCGCGCCGACACGCTCGGTCAATACCGTCTCGATGCGCATCGCGCTATGCGTGGCCGCGAGCAAGGCCGTGTGCGCTTCGGCGGCGTCTTCGTGGGCGTCGGCGATCACCGCGTCGATCGAGCTCAGCGACGCCGCCTCGACGCCCTTGGGCAGCGGCACTTCGCCGGTCGCATATTCGATGTCGCGCAAGCTGACGCCACCGTGCGCGCGCGACGACGCGAGCGGTGCGTCGCGCACGTCCACCAGCATGCCGGACGGTTCGACGAGGGCGGCGAGCGCGTTGACGCGGGCGGTCGGATCGTTGTCGTCGTCGGGATCGAGCTGTGGATAGACATGGTCCCAGCGCTGTTCGAGCAGGCCTTCGACGAGCGCGAGGCCCTCGGCGAAGCCGGCGAAACGACGGCGATTGAGTAGCGCGCGCGCCAGGTGTACCGCGACGCGCAAGTCGCGGCCTTTTGCGAGCAGATCGAGCGATAGCGCTTCGGCCACTTTCCAGTCAGGCGGCGTGGCGGCGACCATGGTCTCGCCGAACTGCACGTCCGGCTTGCCGTGGACGACCTGCTCGAGCGCAAGGAAGTCAGGGTCGTACTCGAGGTCGTCCCCGCATGGACTGGCAGCTGATATGTCGGCAAGCATTTCGCCCGCGAGAAGCGTGGCCATGTCTGGTATCGGTCTCGGATGAGTAGTCTCGACGCACCGTAAGTGACCGGTACGGGTTGCCCTTGCCCGCCGGGAATCAACGTTCCCGGAAATACGTGTTAACTCTGATTAGATTGCCTTCGCCAGCTATTGCGATGTTTTTAGCGAGCGTTGTCCTTTCTCGGCGGCAATCCGATATGAGAATAGCACGCAGCCCGGAAAATCAAAGCCGGATAGCAATAGAAACGGATTTTGTTTAATTAAGCGAAACAGTATATGTAATACCATTCAACTCCATAAACACTTAAGAAGTTTTAACCTTTTCGTTCCGGCACCATTACAATCACAAGCTCGGACAGTCGTCTTACGACCTCACCAGCGCGCCCTTTCAGGACGGTCGATTGGCGGGATCGCCCAACATCTGGGTAAACGAATCAGGTGCCCGGATTTTTTAAAAAATTTGACCTTGCCGGATTGCCGGTAAGCGCTTACGTTGCGTTTAGGGTTAGTCCTGATAGCGATAGAACCCGTCGCCAGAGCGGTGAATAACATATTAAGTTTTACCTTGTAATAAATAAAACGTGCCAATAGACTAAGTCTGTTTTCCAATCACGCGCCGGTTGCACGGCGGAATTGCCGGTATTGCAAGCGTTTGGCATACGCAATCTGCCCGATATGGCGGCAAAGCGAGTGCCGGATTCATTGGGGACAGAAAACCGGCGCACCACACACGCGGCGAAATGGGTAGTGTCAGCAGCCGGGCTCCGCCCTTAAGAAGCGGGGCTCACCACCTCGGGGTGAAAAGTGGCAGATATCCAAAGCGCTGCAATTGCCGACCACGCTGGAGAAAGCGCACTGCCCGACCTGTGGCAACGCCGCACCTGCCTCAGCCACGACGAAATGGCGTCGATCTATACGATCGTGCGCCGCGCGCTGACCGGCTACCATCCGTCGGAATTGCAGGCGCTGGGCGAGGACAAGGAAGAACTGATCTCGCAGTTCCTCTATCTCAAGGTGTTCCGCCTCGATACCGCGCCGACGGCATTGCCCACTTTCCCGCTGCACAGCGCGCCTTCGACCAGCCATGCCGTGTGCGCCTATTTCCGCCGCTATCTGATCGACTGTCTGCGCAGCGCGAGCCATCAGCGCAACGTGTCGCTCGACGAAGGCGACGTGATGCTCGAAATCGACCGGCAAACGGCTTTTCATCCCGATCCGATCGGCTCGGTCCTGTTGCAATACGGTCTGCACGAAGCCGAGGTACGCGACTCCGCGTCGCATTTCATTGCTTCGCTCGACGATGCCGAGCGCATGCTGCTCGCCGGCAGTCTCGGCTGGCTGTCGAACGAGAAAGGCGGTCTGTCGCAGGTGGCCGCGCGTTACGGCATCGCGTCGTATCACTACCGGGCGCGCAAGCTTGGCGTCACGCTGAAAAAAGGCTCGATACCCGCCGACTTCGCCCGCACGCAAATCGGCCGATGGATCGAGCACAGCCTCGGCATCGACATCTCGCCGGGCAATCGCATCGTCATCCTGCTGGTTCTGGGCATTCTGTCCGCGCAGTCGCACGCGCAGGAATGAGCTCGACAGACCGCGAGCATATGAGAGGTCAACGGTGCAACTTGCCACCGCAAGCCTGACCGATCGGGGCGACCGCCCGCGCAACGAAGATTCGTTCGGCGACTGGTCGAGCGAACGGCTCTACTATTGCGTCGTCGCCGACGGCGCCGGCGGACACGGCGGCGGCGACACCGCCTCGCGCCTCGTCGTCGCTTCGGTGCTGGCGGATTTACGCTACCTGACCGTTGCCGAATTGCCGCCGACGGGCGACCGGCTGATCAGCGCGCTCACGCATGCCAATGAGAACATCGTCGAAGAACAGTTGCGCGGCAAAGGCAATGAAAAAGACATGCGCTCGACGGCCGTGGTGCTCGCCATCGACCGCGAATGCGCGACGGCCGCGTGGGCCCATTGCGGCGACACCCGCCTCTACTGTTTCCGCCACGGCGAGATCTGCGCGCGCACGCGCGACCACAGCATGGTTCAGCAGATGGTCGACGCGCGGCTGCTCGCCGAGGAGGAGATGCGTCATCATCCGCGCCGCAACGTGCTGTATGCGGCGCTGGGCACGCGCGACGCACTCTCCATTGCGGGCCTCGACGGTACCTTCGCGCTGCATGACGGCGACGCTTTCCTGATCTGCACGGACGGCCTGTGGGAGTACGCCGACGACGCCGGCATCGCCGACGCGCTGGCCCATGCGGCGACACCCGGCGCCTGGCTCGACGCGCTCGCGCAACAGGTGCGCGCGAGCGCCAGCACGAATCACGACAACTTCACGGCGTTCGCGGTGTGGGTCGGCGACGACGACGCCCAGGCGACGCAATTGATGCCCGGCCCGGCACAGGCATAACGCAGCGGATCAGCATCGGAACGGGGCTCGCATCATGCCGATCTCAATCATCATTCCCTGTCTGCAGATGGCGGCAACGCTTGGCCGCGCACTGGAAAGCTGCCTGATCCAGCCGGAGGCCGCGCAAATCATCGTCGTCGACGATGGCTCGACCGATGCTTCGATCGAACTCGCGCAACATTACGGCCGCCTCGACGCGCGCGTGGAAGTACTGCGCATGTACGTGAATGGCGGCGTCGCCGCCGCGCGCAACTGGGCCGCGATGCACGCGACCGAGGATCTGCTCGGATTCATCGACGCCGACGACGAATATCTGCCCGGCGCGCTGGCCGCGGCGAGTGGCTATCTGCAGCGTTGTCCGGGCGAGGCATCGGTGCGGCTCGATGTCGACTATGCGGGCTTTCCGCGCGCGATCGTCGAGCATCCCGATTTCGAAAAGTACGCGGCAATCCTCAGCAACACCGTGCCGAGCAGTCTCGTGATCCGGCGGGCGGTGTATCGCGCGCTGGGCGGGTTTCCGCTCGACGCGTTCTTTCGTCGCGTCGGCGGTGAAGACGGCGCGTTTTCGTGGGCATTGAGCAGGCTGTTCGGCAACCGGCGGCTGATCGACGCGAAGCGGGTGCGCCAGCATTACCACCCGGCCATCCACGCTGAACGATTCTTCCGGATTCACCTCGGGATGGAGCAGCCCGTCCATCGGGAGGTCGTCGAAGCATGGCGGCGCTCGCAACGGTTCGTCGCGAGCGCCGAGGCCGCCATCGCGCAACTGCGCGCGCTGCATTCGCCCGCAGGCGCCGCGCCACCCGTCCCGCCCGCTTCGCCTGGCTCCCGCTAGAAGTCACCGCAGCCGTGCTGGGTGTTCGTCAGCAGGCAGCTATTCAGGTTCGGCTGCGAACGCACCCGCTTCCATTCGACCGCGAGGATGTCCTGTTTCTCGCCAGGCGGCGTCGTGCTGAAGAGCGGCTGGTTCGAGCCGATGCAGATGTTGGTGCCCTGCAGATTGTTTTCGTAGACGAACGTCTGCTCCTGGCTGCTGAAAAACGTCTGCAGACCGCTTTGCGCGACCGGATTGGGGATCGGGCCCTGCGGGTTCGAGATCGTGCTCTGAAACGGAATCACCGTCAGCGTGCCCGGCACTTCGTTGACGATATAGCCCACGCTGGACGTGAAGTTGGGGTCGATCGGATAGCCGCCCGCCGGTGAAGTCAGAGTGGCCGTGGTCGTCTCCGAGCCGCTCAACGTGCCCGCGGCGGTATCGCCGTTGATCAGACCGGCCGTCGTGTAGGTGAACGCCGGGTTCGGCGCCCCAACGTAGCGCGTCGCGCCATCCGCGTTGACCGTGACCGTCGGCCGTGCGACATAGACGAAATGATTGCCGGTGGTGGGCACCGTGCCGCCCCAACTACAGCCCGAGCCAAACAGGCAGCCGTAGAAATTGGGCTGCGCGGTGTTCGGCTGCACGCTGCCGCGTGTCTCGCCGTTCCAGGTGCTGGCCCAGACTCGCCATGCATTGCCGGCGCCAAGTGTGCCGGAGTTCGCATCGACGAACACGCCGTTCTCCATCACCAGATCGATCGAGCCGACCGCGCTCAGATTCGTATTCGGAGCCGTCGCGGACGGCGTGCTCGCGCCCAGCCCGATATTGCCGGTCGCAGCGGTCGCGACGAGGCTGCCGGTCAGCGTGGAGTTCGTCACGCTCATCGGGCTCAACTGGCTCGCGGCGGAGTCGAACGTCTGGCTCGTCTGCGGGCCGATCACGAAGCCATGCGAGTTCGAGAAGTCGACGCTCCCCGCGTTGGCC
Organism: Paraburkholderia sp. 32; assembly: GCF_050435345.1. Classification (NCBI taxonomy): domain Bacteria; kingdom Pseudomonadati; phylum Pseudomonadota; class Betaproteobacteria; order Burkholderiales; family Burkholderiaceae; genus Paraburkholderia; species Paraburkholderia sp. 32. Next base: position 1,876,791 of record NZ_JBNDKD010000001.1, on the reverse strand, counting down.
ATCGCCAGCACGCCGACGTCGTTTTGCGGATCGGTCAGCGTGAAGGTACCGGGGCCGGCGAGAATCAGCCCCGCGGCCTGGATGCCGCCAGGGTCCGTGACGGGACCGGCCGACAGCAGCATCAAGGTGTGGCCCGGAGTCGAGATGCCGTAGGTCAGCGCGATCCCTTGACTGCCCGCGCCCGGGTTGGACAGCGTGAGATTGTTCGCGAAGCCTGGACGTGGCGGCACGCAAGTCGAGCCGCCCGATACGCACTGCCCGCCGACGGTGATGCGCCCGGTTTGCGTGCTGGACCCGAGCACGATGCTGGGAATCGACGCGAAGGTCGAGAAAGTCGGGGCGTCGATGCTGAGACCGCCGCCCGTGCCGAGCAGCGTGATCGGCGTCGCGTTCTGAGCGGTGATCGTAAAGCTCGACGGGTCCACCGACGCCGGCATGATCGACAGCACGCCGCCCGGCGACGACAGCGTCGCCTGCGTGATGGCGAGGCTGCTCGCCGTGCCGTCGTTGAATGCGCGCAACACGATCGAAGCGGGATTCGTCGTCGAGATCGTCACGTTGTCGGCGGTGGCATTGGCGACCGCGCTCGTCACGCTGCCGCCGGTGACAATGGAGGTCGGATTGATCAGCCCAAACTCGCTCTGCTCGGTCTCGGGCACCGCAAGGCCGATCGCGACGCCCGGATCGGATGTCGTGGTCGAACCGGCAATGCCGATCGTGGTGGTACGCGTCCCGGTCGCGCTGATCGCGCCATTGGCGATCAGCACGCCATAGTCGTTCTGCAGGTTCGGACTGCTGCCGGCCGGGCCGCTCACCGCGCCGCGGATATCGATCGCCCCGCCGTTGGTCGACCTGATCGTCGTGCCGTCGGTGATCAGCACACCCTGCACGAACGGACCGGTGCCGCTGCCGAACAGGCTCACCGTGCCCGTGCCGGTCGTCACCGATACGGGGGCTGTCTGGATGCAGTCCACGCATAGCGTGTTCTCGAACATCAGCCCGATCACCGAGTCGCCGTTCACCGCGGCTCCCACGCTTTGTCCGGTGAACTTGAGGTTGCCGCTCGTCGACTGGACCGACGACCCATGCATGTCGAGGCCGATGCTGACGTTCATGTTCGACGACACGCTGCCGGCGGCGGAAATGTCGCCGCTGCCGGTGCTCAACGTGGTGCCATAAAAATAGACGCCGTCCGCGAAGGTGCCGCCGGTGCCTGTACCGGTGACATTGCCCGTCACGCCGATCGAGCCGGTCGTGTTGGAGATCGTGGTGTTCTGAATCTCGACGCCGAAGCCCCCTTGCGCGCTTTGCGTCACGCTACCGTTGACCGTGATCGCGCCGCCCGAACTGCTGAGCCCGGGCTGCAGCGCGGGACCCTCGCCCACCGTGGCGCCGCCGGTCAGGAACACGCCCATCGCGCTGCTGCCAGAAGAACTGCCGTTCACGCTCAGTGCCCCGCTCGTCGTGCTGGCGGAAGTGCCGGATAGGAGCACGCCAATGCCCTGATCCTCGATATTCGAACTGCCGGCGCCGCTGATGGTGAGCGCGCCGCTGCCGGTTTGAATCGTATTGTCACCTTGCGCGATCACGCCGTCGTTGCCTCCGCCGCCGGCGGTAGCCGTGCCGGTGATGCGAAGCGCGCCGCTCGTCGTCGAGAGCGAGCTGGTGCCGTTGATCGCCACACCGTTGGCGTTCGGGCCTAGCGCGACGCCCGTCAGCGAGAACACGCCGCCCTCCGTGGAAATGGTCGACGAGTCGATGAAAATGCCCGACGACGACGTGATCAGATAGCCAATCGCCACGCCATTGATCGGGAACGTGCCGGTGACCGTCAGATCGCCGCCCGCGGTGTCGATGTTCGAGTTCTGGATCAGGACCGGGCTCGCGCCACCGCTTCCCACCGTCACGCTGCCGCCGTTGGTCTTCACCGTGACGCCCTGGAACGAGACCAGACTGAGCGGACTCGTGCCGCCCACGTTCGCATCGAATACGAGGCTGAGCGGTCCCGCGCTCGACGTGATGGTGTTGTTGACCAGCACCGACCCCGTCGCGCTCAGCTTCAGCGTGGCGGGAAGCGTGCCGGTCGTGAGGTTGAGCGGCGCGTCGACGGCTATGTCGCCCGCGCCGAAGTTGGGATCGGTCCCTGTCAGTACTGTCACCGACGTGCCGAGGCTCAGCGGACCGGTAAGCGCCGTGTTCAGGATGAACGTGCTGCCCATGATCGGCCCGAACGTCATCGTGTTCGAATCGGCTGCGGTCTGCGTCGGGACCGGCGCCGCGGTGACATCCGGCACCTGCGTCACGATGTCGACCTCGAACGGATCGAGCAGCCACCTGCCGCCCTGACCCTTCGCCGCCGATGCGTCGACGCTCATGCCGGTCGTGTCGAGCGTGTGGCCGGACGTTTCGATCAAGCCGCCGACGCCGCCCTGCGGCCCGCCCTTCGCGGTCAACGTGCCGTAAATGCGGCTGGCCGTTTCGCTGTAAGCCACGACGTTGCCGCCATTGCCGTCGACGAGCGCATCCGCATGGAGGCTGGCGGTCGGCGACATCCAGATCGCATTGGCATTGCGAACGGCGGGGTCCGCACCCGCCGGGCCGCCGCCGAAGTGCACGGTTCCGCCGCCCGCGGCGCCGCTCGCATCGACGTACGCTCCGGCCAGCAGCGCCACGTCGTAGCCGGTCACGTCGATCCTGCCGCCGGTTTGCCCCGCGCCGCCACTGGCGTCGAGCGTCCCGCCCACCTGTGTCACGCCGTTCGTGCCGCCGTCGAGCAGAATACGGCCGTCGTGTTCGCTCAGGCTCTGCGCGCGCACGATGCCTTGCTGGTTGATGACGGTGCCCGCCAGCGCGGCGGCCGTCTGTGCGCTCATCACCACGGTGCCGCCGTCGGCGGCCAGCGTGCCGGTATTGCCGATCAGCGCGTGCGCCGCGCCCTGGTTGATCTTCAGGGTGGTCAAACCGTCGCCGGCAAAGTCGACGGTGATGTCGTTGCCCGCGCCCAGCGCGACGCTGCCCAGTTTTGCGCTGACCGTGCCGCTATTGCTGAGCGTGCCGCCGAGCAACGCGATGGTGCCGCCCGCGGCGGCCGTCAGCGACCCCGCGTTGCTGAGCGCCGCCGCGGACGCGCCAACGAAATGGAAGTTGCCGGCGAGGAAATCGGCATTGGAGATATTGAGTGTCGAGGCGATCATCGACCCCACGTTCACCGATGATCCCGGCGCAAAGATCACCCCCGCCGGATTGACGAGAAACACCTTGCCGTTGGCCTGCAGGCGTCCGGCGATCACGCTGGGATCGTTGCCCGTCACGCGGTTGAGCAGCGCGGCGGAAGCCGACGGCTGCGAGATCCTGACCGCTTCGCCGCTACCGATCGAAAACGTGTTCCAGTTGACGATCGCATTGGACGAGCCCTGCGTGATGTGCATCTGTCCCGCGCCCGGCGAGTTGATGCTGACCGTGCCGGCCACCACCTGGGCGCCGGTCGGATTCGCGAGCACGAGCGGTATATACGACGCCGCGAACAACGCGGCGACCGCGCCGGCGATCGTGCTCACATGCCCCGGTCGCACATTGCATGGCTTGTTCATCGCACACCTCGGTGCAGATTGCTGCTGCTTGTCGTTGCGTTTCGTTGCGTTTGGCTGCCTGCTAGAACGTCTTGGTCAGTTGCACATAAAAGCGCGGCAGCCTGTCGTTGCCGGTCGTATCGGGTCCGGTCGTGCGCCATGCGACCGTGCCCTGCAGCGCAATGCCGCCCGGCGCGGCCCAGAACGCGCCGAGACCTGCGCCACTGCGCGTGATCACGTTCGACCCTTGGCCCGGACGCGGCGTGGCGTTGTACCACCCGGTACCGAAGTCGAAGAACGTGAACACGGTCGCCCGCGCATCGATCGCGAAGCGCCCTTCGAGGGTGGCGACGAACCCCTCGTCGACCAGTGCCTCGGACGGCGAATAAGCGCGCACCGCGTGCGGGCCGCCGAGCAGGAAGCGCGACGAACTGTCGAGCGTGGTTCCGGCCCACTGGCCAGACACGCCGGCGAATACGCTGAGCCGCTCGGTGATCGCGTTCAGGCGGTTGGCGAACAAAGTGGCGCGCACTTCGGTGCCTTGCGTGTCGCGCCCGAGCGGCGAGGCGTCGAGCGCCTCGGCTTGCGCGTTGCGGAAATGCAGACTGCCGATCAACAACTCGACATCCGCGCTATTGAAGCCGCCGCCGAACAGCGCGTCGCGGCTTTCATAGCTCAGGCCGATACTGCCCTCCACCAGAGATCTGGGATTGTGTTGATCGACGATGCCGACGTTGTCGATCAGGTCGCGATACTCCAGATTGACGCGCCCCAACAGGCTCTGATTGCGTGTTCGCACGAGCGGATGCGTGAGCGTGAAGTCCACCACGGTCGCCTCGCCCTGCGCGTCGAGCGACGCGAATTCCTGGCCGAGCGCATAGTTGAGGCGGGACACCGCGACCCCGACGCGCGTGCCTTGCGCATTGATCGGCGCTTCGTAGCCGACGCGCCCGTAAAGGGTGTCGCCGCGTTCGCTGCCGAGCAGCCGCAGGTCCAGGTTGTCGCCGATCATGAACGGCGAGTTCAGGCGCGCGAGCGCGCCGAGCCGCCAGGTACCGCTGGACTCCGCCCCGAAGTTGTCGACATCGAGCGCAAAGGTCCAGCGTTTGGCCGGCGCGACGCTGACGGTCAGATCGACCGTGCCAGGCTCCTCGCCCGCTTCGATTGCCGAGGAGACCTGAATACCCGGCAGATCGGACAGCAGCAGCATGGTCCGTTCGAGTTCGTGCTGCTGCAGCGGCTTGCCCAACGGAATCTGCGCGACCCGCGCGCGCAACAGGTCTTCGCGGATCGGCGTGCCGGCCGCGATGTCGAGCCGCACATGGCCGACGCGCCCTTCGAGCACGCTCATTTCGACGTTGCCGGATGTGACGTCCTGCGGCGGGATCACCACCTGGGCGAGCAGATAGCCGTGATCGCGATAAATCTGCGTAATGCGCGCGGCAATCTCTTCGAGCCCGGCAAAACTGGTTTGCTTGCCGAGCTTGTCCTGAACGGGCGCAAGCAGCGCGTCGCTGGCGATCGTGTCGTTGCCCTTCAACCTGATGCTCTTCAGCAGGAAGGTCGGGCCGGGCGCCGTCACGGGCGCTGCCGGCGGCGGCACGGCGGGTAACGCCTGAGTGCCGCCCGGCGGCGCCGGCCGGGTCTCGCGCGGCGCCGTCTGGTTCAGGATGCTGCCCGCGTTCGGCAGCGTCTGGCCCCACGCGAGCGCACTACTGCAGGACACCGCCGCGGCGATCAGTCGGAGTCTGTTCATCGGTCTAGGGTTTGTTTGGTTCATCCCTGCTGCTGACGCGCGATGGTCAAACGCCAGCCACCCATCAGATCGAATGGCGCCCAGAAGAACGGATGCGCGAAGCGCGGCGTGTGCAGAACCGCCAGTTGCGCGGTGCGCATCGCGTCGATCGCGTCATGGCCTTGCGCGAGTTGCGCGTAGAAAGTGCGCATCGTCAGCGCGCTCGATTCGTCCGCGACCGGCCACATCGACACGATCAGGCTGGTGGCGCCCGCATAGAAGAACGCGCGCGTGAAGCCGAGAATTTCGTCGCCGCGCGCGATCCGGCCAAGCCCCGTCTCGCAGGCCGACAGCGTGACGAGCGAGACGTCGTTGAGCTTCAGGTTGTAGATGTCTTTCGCCAGCAGCGCGTCCGGGCCGTCGGCCGGCTGCGTCGCGGGCGCGAGCAGGATGCTCGAGTGCAACGGATCGATCGTGTCGGCCTGGGCGTGCGTCGCCACGTGCAACACGCGTCCGGCGGGCGCGTTGTCGCGAAAGCTCAGGCGCGTGGCGTCGCTATGCAGAAACACCTCGTTGCGCGCGAACAGCGGCGCGATGCCCTGCACTTCCGCCTCGGCCCCTGGCAGCGCATAGGCAGGTGTGATGGTCGGATTGCCGAACGCGACCAGATCGCTCGCGATCTTCTGCTGGCGTTGCGCGAGTTGTACCGCGACGCTCGCCGATGGTTCGAGCGCGATCGCATGGCGCTCGATCAGAAAGCCGTCGGCATCGTGCAGCGCCTGAAACGGCAGATAGTGCAGCGCGCCGTGCGGCACGATGATGAGCCGCTCGTTGGCGCGCAAGCCGAGCGGCGCGATCAGCAACGCATCGAGCTTGTCGCCATAGGTCAGCGCGGCCGGTCGCCGGCGCACGATCGCATTGCGCAGGTCGGTCACGGCGGCCTCCATGTCCGCGCGCGCGATCGGCAAGGTGTGGCCGGTCAGGCCATCGTTGCGCACCACCCAGACGATCAGCTCGTTGGGCAGGCTGTGAAATTCGACGATCGCCTCGTTGGGCCGGAGCGCGCCGCGCGTCGCGGCAAGACTCGGCACCTGCCCGTTCAATTGACGGTCGTCGACGCCGGCGTCGACGCGGTTGCGCACGACGTCGAGCAGCGCACGCGCCCGGCTGCGTTCGGACAGACTCCAGGCGCTCTCGTAGTCGCCGGCTTCGACCGTCAGCGCGATGGCCTCTTCGAATACCGTTTGCGTGTCGCCGAACAGCGCCGTCTTGAACTCGTCGCTGCGAAACCGCGCGCGGATTTTCTCGGAGTCGTCGACGGCCAGCAGGTAGGCTTCGCGCGCATGCGGCTTGTCGCCGAGCGCGAGGTCGGCGCGGCCGATTCCTTCGTGGGCCCACAGGCGGTCGTAGTTGGCGTCGCTGGAATTGCCGCTTTGGCTCAACAGCGCTTCGAACGCGTGTTTCGCATCCTCGGGCTTGCCTTCGGCCAGCAGCAGATTGCCTTCGATGCGCCGGTAGGCGGGCGCGAGTTCCGCGGTGGCCGGTGCGCCGACGGCATCGAAGGTTTGGCGCGCGCCAGGCGTATCGCCCTCGGCGAGCTGCGCGTTGATGATCGACATCAGCACCAGCGGTTTGTAACGCGGCGAGGCGGTCGTGAGCGCGTCTTCGTAGGCGGCCAGCGCCTGCTGCGGCTTGCCCCGGCGCAACGCGACATCGCCGAGCACCTTGTTGGCCGGAGCAAAGACCTGCTCGGGCGCCTTCGGCGTCGAAGCGAGCGCATCGCGGGCGTAGCGTTCGGCGTTGTCGAGGTCGCCGGCATAGCTGTAGGCGATCGCGAGATCGCGTTTGGACAGGGCCGCCAGATCCGCATTGTTGGTCTGCCCCGCCACCACGAGGGCGCGCGCCGCGGCATCGACGCTGTCGCGGAAGTCGCCGCGCTCGGCGGCCGCGACGGACATGCTGCAATAGTCGTAGGCAGGGAGTTTGACGCGGTCTCGCGACAGCAGCAGACGTCCCTCGGACGTCAACGTGTTGATCGTTTCGGCGTCGCGTTCGCGTTCATCGGCCTGACGAAAGCCGAACGACTCGGGCGCGAGGGCCACGGCGCTCGCGGGCCGCGCCGCGGCGGCGGACGTGCCAGCGGCCAGCGTATTGCCCGCCGCGCCCAGCAGCATCGAGCCCATGACGAGCGCGCCCGCGATCCACGCGGCATCGATCCGGTGCGCCCATGCGACGAGCGCGCGCCGCGAGTCGCGTCGCACGACGCGGTGTCCCATCCCGCTCGATAAGCCTTGGCGCTCGTTCACTTCAACTTCCTGCAAGAAGGCAAAAGGAAGCGGCTGGGATGGAATGCGCGTACGACCCGCAAGCTGCACGCAGCGGTTGACTAACACTGTATAGACGAATCCGGCCGGCCGATTTTGAAACCGGCGGCCGCACGTGGACCACCGCTCAGGCACGCGCGCCCGCCTGATTTCAAAAAATGACCCGCTCGTTCGTCTTAAAGACGGACGCGCCTGCGCGTGAGGGTGGCGCTCGCGTGTGCCGGGCTCTGCCGTCGTACCCTCCAGGGAGCCAAAGCCGATGAGCAGCCCCGACGACAAAACCGTGATCGTGCAACGGGCGTCCGGACCGGACGGCCAGCAGAACCCCGCCGAAGCGGCGGGCGCCGATCGCACAGTCGTCACCCGCCCCGCCGCGCAGGGTTCGAACGCGCAACATGCGCTGCCCGCCGGCACACGGCTCGGCGAGTTCGAGATCGTCGATCTGATTGGCGAAGGCGGCTTCGGTATCGTCTATCTCGCCTACGACACCCAGCTAGGACGTCACGTCGCGCTGAAGGAATACATTCCCGCTGCGCTGGCCTCGCGCGTCGGCGCGGCCGAAGTGTCGGTCCGCTCGGAACGTCATGAAGACACCTTTCGCGCCGGCCTGAAAAGCTTCATCAACGAGGCTCGGCTGCTCGCCCGCTTCGATCATCATTCGCTCGTCAAGGTGTACCGGTTCTGGGAGGCCAACGGCACCGCGTACATGGTGATGCCGTACTACGAGGGCGTGACGCTGCGCGACGGCTTGCGCCGCATGAGTGCCCCACCCGATGAAGCATGGCTGCGCGCCCTGCTCGCGCCGCTGCTCGAAGCGCTGGCGGTATTGCATGCGGCGCAGTGCTATCACCGGGACATCGCGCCGGACAACATCATGCTGCTCAAGGGCAGCGGCCGCCCCGTGCTGCTGGACTTCGGCGCGGCGCGGCGCGTGATCGGCGACATGACCCAGGCCTTGACGGTGATCCTGAAGCCCGGCTATGCGCCCGTCGAGCAATATGCCGAAGTGGCCGCCTTGAAACAGGGGCCGTGGACCGATGTGTACGCACTCGCCGCGGTCATCTATTTCGCGATTCAGGGCAAGACACCGCCGCCGTCGGTCGGCAGACTGATGAGCGACACGTATGTGCCGCTCGCCACGGCGGCGGCCGGCCGCTATAGCGAGCGGTTCCTGCGCGCGATCGACCATGCGCTCGCGGTCCGCCCCGAACAGCGCCCGCAAAGCGTTCAGGCGCTGGCGGACGAACTGGGCATTGCCATCGATACGCGTGATGACGCCGCTGCGACGATCGAACCCACGACTCGCGCTTCCGTCGAGACAGCGGGTACCAGTGCGCCGCGAACAACGACGGCCGCGACAGTCGAGGCGAAGCGCAATGAGCCAGGCACAGCGGCCGTTCCTGCGGCTGGCGGTAGTCAAAAGAAACGCACGGGCTTGATCGCAGCAGGTGCCGTTTGCGTCGTGGCGCTCGCGGCGGTCGGTACGTGGTTTGCCATGCGTTCGCCACCGGCCGCGCGCCCGGCTGTCACGGCAAGCACGGATGCGCGCGACACGGCTGCGCCGACGCCTGGCAATGCCGCTCAAAGACCGGCAGCCGTTGCTGCTGTTGCCCCTGTTGCCCCGGTTGCTCCTGCCTCGCCCGCCACGGTTGCCGCGCCCGCCACACCACCCGCGCAGGCCGACGACCTCGCGCCCTTCACCCCCGCGAGCGAACTCGAGCGAATCGTGACGCTGGCCGATCCATCGATTCAGATCACCGCCACACCGCGCAGCACGTCCGCCACGATCGGCAAGGATTATCTGCAGTTCAAACTCGACAGCAACCGCGCGGGCTACGTGTATGTGTTCATGGTCGATCCGGACGGTCAATACCTGATGCTGTTTCCGAACGGACTCGATCGCAACAACCGGATCGCCGCCGGTCAGACGCTGTCGTTGCCGCGCGCCAGCTGGCCGATGCTGGCGGGCAACCCGCCCGGTCCCAACCACTTTCTGACGCTCGTATCGACGACACCGCGCGATTTTTCCGACGGTGGATTGAAGTCCGCGGCGCCGTTCCAGTCATTCCCCGCTGATGCCCAGCAGCAAGCGGCCGCGCGTCGCGGCCCGCGCTACTCGCCGTTCGCGGGCAAGCCGCGTTGCCCGGCAGGCACGGCGGATTGCGCCGGCGCGTTCGGCGCCGCCACGTTCACCATCGATGCCGTCAAGCCGCCAGGCTAGCGCGCGCGACGTTCGCGATGGTCCGCAAGGAGGCCGCATGCAACGGGCTCAGCTTCTCCTGCTTGCGCTGACAGCCACGCTCGCGGCTTGCGCGAGCAACACGCCCGCGACCAGCGTCATCCTGGGGGACACGAGCCACACGGCGACGTCGCCGGTCGAGCAGGCGGCGCCGACGGCGCAAGCGTCGCCACCCGCGCCGCCGCCGATGCCTGGGCCGACGCCGGCTCCCCTAACGACACACGCGACGGTCTCGGGCACGTCCACCGGCTCCAATAACCCGCGTCCCAAGGCTGCGTTGAGCGGCGGCTTCGCCACGCGCCACGCTTACTACGAGCCGATCGCTTTCGCCGACCTGCCCGGGTGGGACACGGACGACGTCACCGCGTCATGGGAAGCGTTTCGCCGCAGTTGCACCGTGCTCGGCGCGCGCAGCGGCTGGTCGGAACCGTGCAATGCCGCGCGAGCGGTGGACGTTGGCGACGTCGCGGCGATCCGGCGATTCTTCGAAACGTATTTCAACGCGTACCAGATCCGCAATCCCGACCGCTCGCTCGACGGTACGATGACCGGCTACTACGAGCCGCTGCTCAATGGCAGCCAGCAGTACGGCGGCGCCTACCTTTATCCGGTCTATGGCACGCCGGCCGACATGCTCTACCTCGACGCGCGGCACCTGCCGGACCGCGCGCGAGGTGACGTGAGCGCGGCTCGCATCGATGGACGTAACGTGATCCCCCTCAGCGATACGACGAGTGGCGACCTCAAAGGCGTCTACGCGCTGGACCTGCGCGATAGCGTGCCGGATATCCGCGACAAGAAGATTCGACTGCGGCTCGATGGCGGGCGCATCGTGCCGTACTACACCCGCGCCGAGATCGAGCGCGGCGCACTGAAGGCGCCGATCCTCGCCTATGTCGACGACCCCGTGATGTTGTACTCGATGCAGTTGCAAGGCGCGGGCAAGGTCCGCATGAGCGACGGCTCGATCCGCCGCTTCGCCTATGCGGAACAGAACGGCCGGCCGTTCCTGCCGCCGCTCGCGCACAGCGGCAACGCGACGGCCGGCGCGCGCAAGCTCGTCGTGCGCGGCATGGAGATCGAGGTCGACATCAGTGGCGAGGGCGCGCCCGCTACGAGCAACGAAGGCAATGCGGCGCCCGCCGACGGCGACGATGACGAACCCACGTCGCCGTTGCTGCGCGGTTTCACCCTGGCGACGACCACGCCGAAACCTCATCCCGTGTATGCGGTTTCAGATCCGAGCTATGTGTTCTTTCGTGTGATCCCCGATTCACCGAACGGTCCGCTGGGCGCGTTGGGCGTGCCGCTGTCGGCGGGCCGCTCGGTGGCCGTCGATCCGCGCACCACGCCGCTCGGCGCGCCGGTATTCGTGTCCACGCGTGACGACCCTCAGGCACCCGGCGCGATCAACCGCCTGATGCTCGCGCAGGATTCGGGCGGTGCGATTCAGGGCGCCGTCAGAGCCGACTACTTCTACGGCTTCGGTCAAACCGCGCAGACCCAGGCGAGCCACACCAAAGAGCGGCTGCGCATGTGGGTGCTGCTGCCCAAGGGATTGCGCATCGCCGCGCAGCAGACGTCGTTGAAAACGCGCGGCGGCAGGCCTGCCGCGTCTGATGCGGATTGTCTGGTCAGCGATCCAGTGCTGTGTGTGGACGATGCGCCGTAGACGTCTGGCGGAAAGTGGGCGACGCCTCGCCCGGGGGCATGAAATTTGCGGGAGCCGCGTCAACGCATCCAGACAAGGAGACCGACATGGACACGCGGCAAATCGAAGAGCTCCGTCCCACACAAATGACCCACGGCGCGCGGGAGGTCCGCGAAAAAGCCCGCCAATACCGGTCCCTGAGCAGCCATGACCTGGAGATGGCGATCGCCGAAAAGCCGATACCGGTCGTCTGCGGACCCAACGGCATACCGTTCGCGATCGATCATCACCATGTGGCGGCGGCGCTGTGGCAGGTGGGCGTGCGCTCGGTTCCGGTCGTGCTGGTGCGGGATCTTTCGTCGTACACGTGGGCGTCGTTCTGGCTCAGCATGGAAAACCAACGATGGACCTTTCCGTATGACGCGCAAGGCATGCGCCGGCCGTTTGCCGAATTGGCGGAGCACGTGTGGGAAATGAAGGACGATGAATACCGAAGCCTCGCGGCAGCGGTCCGCGATGCCGGCGGCTATGAAAAAACCAGTGTCCCGCTGGAAGAATTTCGCTGGGCCGACTTCTTTCGCGCGACGTTGCCGCGGCCCGATAGCGACGAGAAGTTCACAGCTCTGCTCAAGGAAGCCTTGAAGCTGGCCAGGAGCGACTCTGCATTGGGGCTACCGGGCTATCTCGGTCGCACGGATTGAGTCGGCGGCCCACTTAATCGTGGGCCGCACTGCCCGCCGGCACTAGAAACTGATCCATCAACGAGATCTTCAACGGCTTGTCCGCATCGAGCTTCTTCTTCCCTATCACATACTTCCAACCATCCCCGCTACCCGGATTGCGATAGAACGCGACGACCGCCACATAGTTCGTGTCGGCCCGCATCGGCTGCGACAGGCTTGCCGACGCACCCGCGAGCCCTTCAGGTGTGCGCGTTCGCTGGATCAGCAGACCGAGCAGCGCGAGCATCCGCGAATCGGACAAGCCGGCGCGTTGCGGCATGTCGCCCCAGCGAAAGCCGGCGAGGCACAACAGATTGCGCGAATGCGCATCGCGGCCGCCCGCGCGAAAGCTTTCCGGATAGCGGTACTTCTTCCACGCCCGATACAGCAGCGTGACGAAACGATGATTGAACCGATCGAGAAAGGCCTCGACCGCTTCGTGCCCTTCCTCGCGCATCACGATCTCGTCGATCATGTGCGACGGCATCGCCGCGTCGACGCCGTAAAGACCCATGAACGTCGTGCGCAAGGTCGGCGCCGTGGCATTGACCAGGGAATCCGGATCATCATCGAATTCGACTACGGCGATCTCGCCCGCCGGAAAGCCTGTGCGCGCTGCTAATCGGATCCGACGCTACGATTCAGATTTATTCGCGAATTCGCCGGTCGATTCGACCGCGACATTTGTTCACAGTTGCTCGGCGGATAACTGGCTATAGTAGGCAAGGTCGATCACGGGTCCGATCGACCTTCCCAGACAGACATTGAGTCTGTCCTTCGGCAGCCTCGATCACGCCTCGTGTTCGAGGCTTTTTTCCTTGCTGCCCCGTTAGCAAGCGATCACGTGGCCAGTGTGCCGTCCGCCGCATTCATGCGCGCGGACCGTTCGTGAGGATCGGGACTATCGGTCTGAGCCGTCCCCGCCACGGAGACAATAACGGCAAACAGAAAGGATTTTCGAATAAGCATTATTTGTTCCGCTTGCTTTTTCACCCGCATTTCACACAGCCGATATAAATCGCGAGCTAAACATGCTCTTTTCGTGCGGATGTGGCAGTGCATTACCGAGCGCCCGCAATGTCGACTGACAAAAAAAATCCCGCACAGGGGGGCGGGATTAAAACAACAGGACGCTGAGGAGACGAGCACGCCCTGCCTGGAACCCACACGCACCGCAGGGATACGCGTCGTTATTTCGACGCTCGCCACGACCGACAACCGTAGTCGACGGTCAACGATCGCGAGCGCTTTGAAATGCCGGGCCCGCTTGGGCACCCCTGTGCGCGATCACGCCTGCCGCGTGGCACCGCGGCGCCGAGCGCCTCGTGTGGAACTCAGGCCGCCTTGCGCGCGAACCCGTCGCCCATCACGCTCACCACGTCGTCGACGACCCGAATGGCGGCCGCGAAACCAGCCGCCAGCACTTCCCGCAGATCGGTCGACGAACGATCGGGCACCGAAGCTACCCGGAAAGCGGTCGACCACTCGCCGCCGATCAACCGCGTCTTCAACGTGACGCTCGCCACGTACGCGCGCCGCGCCGTGGCACTGCCGACACGGGTGGACATATCGGTCGCGCGCAACGCGTTGACCACGATGTCGAATCCCCGATAACGATAGGTTTGCTCCATGCTCTTCTCCGTCTTCACCCATTGCTACACAACAGCATTTCGCCATGTTTCGATGCTGCATCATTCTCGACTCGCGTTTGTCAACAATTGTCATATCCCGGGCAATTCCCGGTTCGGGCTTTCCCTGCTCTCGACCTGCCAATTCTGGCGTCAACGATGCTCAATGACGAGCAAAACAGTTTTACTGTGAGATTAGATATATGCTTTACAGATTTTGGAACAATGAACCACAAGGCTCCATGCAATGTGAAGTCATCGGACCGGCAAATTCGGATTACAGATTCATACCGTTTATTCAGATTCGATTGAATAGCCTCGACGAATCAAGCCCCGCGAACCATCTCGAAATAAAAAGCTATATCTCAAAATAAAGACCGGAACTCCTCCGGCGCTTCAGTAGTCCGAACACTGCCATTGCCCATCGTGGTGCCCTCTGGCGAGCCTGGCTCCGCCCGGTTCGCCGTCATCCGCTCGTGGTCCGATAAAAAGCACGCTGCGTCTGGCCGCATCGTCCGCTGCGTTTGAATAAAGCGTCCGTCCCGGTACGTCGCTCGATCGCCAGCGGCAAAGATCGTGTCATTACAGACCGCAGATCGCTTATCGGATTGAATGAGCCTGAATAAGGAATTGCTGGTGAAACATCTCGCTGGTTCAATATCGCAATTGTGTCGGCATTCTCTGCCTGCCTGTTTTATGCCTTGTCGCGCGAGTTACCTCGGTGCCACCCTGATCACGCGTTCGCGCCGCCGCGAAGCGGGAGAGCGTGCACGATGAGCGTCTTCCAGATTGCCGGTGCGCTGTTCGCCATCGTCGCGCTGTTCGGCGTCCTCAATTATCGATTCATCAGGTTGCCCGACACGCTCGGCATCACCGCGGTCGGGCTCGTCGTCTGCGTCGGCATTTCTGCGCTCGGGTTCTACTATCCGGCGATGGCGATCGCCGCGCGCAAGATCGTCGTGCAGATCGATTTTGCCGACATCGTGTTTCACGGCCTGCTAAGTCTGCTGCTGTTCGCCGGCGCGCTGCACGTCGATCTGTCGAAGATGCGCACGCAGCGGCGCGCGGTGCTGATGCTCGCGACGATCGGCGTATTGATTTCGATCGCGGTGGTCGGCTTCGGCTTTTACTACGCGGCGCAATGGCTCGGCCAGCCGGTGAGCCTGCTGTGGTGTCTCGTGTTCGGCGCGCTGATCTCGCCGACCGATCCGATCGCGGTACTCAGCGTGCTCAAGCGCGCGGCGGCGCCCGAAAGCCTCGAAACCAAGATTACCGGCGAATCGCTGTTCAACGACGGCACGGCCGTCGTCGCATTCGTCACGCTAGTCGGACTCGCAACCGGCGCGAACGAGTTTTCCGCGGGCGCGATCGCATTCGATCTGCTGCGCGAAGTCGCCGGAGCGCTCGTGCTCGGCGCGGCGCTCGGCTTCGGCGCGTCGCTGCTGCTGCGAGGTATCGACAGCTATCCGGTCGAAATCCTGATCACACTCGCGCTCGCGACCGGCGGCTATAGTCTCGCCGAAGCGCTGCACGTGTCAGCGCCTCTCGCGGTCGTGATCATGGGGCTCGTGATCGGCAATCACGGCGCGTCGACGTCGATGTCGGAGAAGACGCGCGAGCATCTGTTCAACTTCTGGGACCTGCTCGACGAGTTGCTCAATCTCGTGCTGTTCGGGCTGATCGGACTCGAAATCATTGCGCTGTCGCTGCGCGTCGAGATCGTTTGGCTCGGGCTGGCGGCGATTCCGGTCGTGCTGTTCGCGCGCGGCGTCAGCGTCGCGATTCCGCTGCTCGCGCTGCAGAACTTCCGGCGGCTCAGTCCGCATTCGGCTGTCGTGCTGACGTGGGGCGGACTGCGCGGCGGCATCTCGATTGCGCTCGCGCTGTCGCTGCCGGAGTTTCACGGACGCGAAATGTTCATCGGCGTCACGTATCTCGTCGTGGTATTCAGCCTGCTGATTCAGGCGACGACATTGGGCCCGCTGATCCGTCGGCTCAATATCCCGGCCGCTCACGCAACCCGGCCAGCCCCGCCGGACTCATCGCCTGCACAAAACGCGCGCTAATCGTAAAGTGGATACCTACGCCGATCTGCACCGCGAGATTGGTGAGAAAATCCAAACACAGTCCGAGACCGGAGCGAGCGGCTCTCGCGTCGATTTCGAGATTGGATTGGAGCGCCCGATTTAAGCGTTTTCTGAGCAGTGCCGCCGCGATTCTGACCCGGGGCGGCCCACCAGCAGGCGAGACCGATGGCGAGTCGAACCGCCGCCGTCTCCCTCCGGCCACGGTTCACGCCGCGGTCCTGGCTCGGACTTCAACGAGTCCGCCGCCAGTTTCTGGCTTACTTTCCGCCAGTTTCCGGACCGTCGCGCCTGCCGCGGCCCGGGCATTTGGCCGTCAATGCCGGTTCTCCCACATACCTGGCAGGCGCGGTTTGTCATTCTGTCGATTCAGGCGTCCGAAGGAGTTCGCCATGTCGGTCTATGTCGATGAAGGGTTCCGGCCCTGTGTGACGGAATGCGCGACGGTCGCGTTCCGCGTGTGCTGCGACGATCGTGCGCAGATTTTTGAAGTTAGCGCCGACGCGCTGGTCGAGTTCTGTGGCGCCGTGAGCCGTCGCAAGCAGGACCTGTTGGTCGCGTTCGAGGATGCGCAGGACGAGATCCTCTCCGTAGCCGCGCAGCGATGGCAGTTCACGCCGAGCGAGCCGGTGCGGCTCGGTCTCGATGAATTCAAATTGGTCAGACATTAGGCGCGAGAAACGCCTTCATGAGCTGGATCGCCGCCCTGCCGATGTACAACGTGACACCCGCGCTCGACCTCGAATGGCGCGAGTGGCTCGACGACGTGCTGCGCCGGGTCAAGCCCGCGTGCCGCATCGTCGAACCGGACGAGGAACTGCACGGCTTCTGGCGGCGCCCGAATCTGCTGATTTCCCAGACCTGCGGTTATCCGCTGATGCAGGGGCTGCACGCGCAGGTGCAATTGGTCGCGACACCCTGTTTCGATGCGCCCGGCTGCGACGGCGCGCATTACTCGAGCGTACTGGTCACGCGCGCCGACGCGCGCTTCGACTCACTCGCCTCGTGCCGAGGCGCACGCGCCGCCTACAACCAGGACGATTCGAACAGCGGCATGAACGCATTTCGTCACGCGGTCGCGCCGCTCGCGCGCGCCGGCATGTTCTTCGGCGCGGTGCTGCGCACGGGCTCGCATGTCGGCTCGCTGCGCGCGGTCGCGGACAATCGCGCGGACGTCGCCGCGATCGACTGCGTGACCTTCGCCTTCGTTTGCGACGTGCTGCCGGAACTCGCGGGGCGCGTGCGCGCGATCGGCATGACCGCCGCCTCGCCGGGCTTGCCGCTGATCGCCGCGGCCAATGTGCCGCCGGCCACGATCGCCGCGTTGCGCGACGCGTTGAACGAGGCGCTGAGCGTCCGCCCCGAGCGCGCAAAACGCCTGCGTTTAAGGGGTTTTTCGACGTTGCCGCTGACCGACTACGCGCGCATCGGCGAGTTGGAAAGCGAAGCGCGCGCCGCGGGCTACGAGCGGCTCGCTTGATTCACCTACTCGCTCATCTGCCACTCGACGCGCTTATTCACCCGCCTGCTGCACCTCCAGCACCAGCAGTTGCGCGCCGTCGGCGACCTGATCGCCGACCGCATACAGCACCTCGGCGACCGTGCCCGCCGCCGGGGCGCCGATCGTATGCTCCATCTTCATCGCTTCCATCACGATCAGCGGCGCGCCCTTCTCGACCACCGCGCCTGGTTCGACCAGCACCGCGATCACTTTGCCCGGCATCGGCGCGGTCAGACGGCCTTCGCCGTGCTCGGCATCCGCGGCATGCGCGAGCAGGTTCTGCCATTCGAATGCGAGCGTCTCGCCATGGCAGAACACGTGGAACCTGTCGCCGTCGACGAATACACGCCCCGTCACGCGCGCATCGCCGATCGTCGCGCGGAATTCATGGGCGCCCGCGCCGACCGACCATGTGAAGTCCTCGCGCACGCCGTCGTGTTCGAGTGTTTGCACGAGCGCTTGCGTGTCCCCGTTGCGCGCGAAAACGACCGTGAACGCGTCGGGGCTGTCGTCGTTGGCGCCGTCGTCGATCACGCGCCAGCCGAGCGTTTGCGTGTAGCCGCTATTGAGCCGCCAGTGCGACAGCGCGTCCCACGGCGACGCGCCGTGCGCGGTGCCGCCCTCGCGCGTCAACAACGCGGCGCACGCGAGCGCGAGCGCTTCCTTGAACGGCTTCTGTGCCGGCGCGAACAGCACGTCGTGATGACGCTCGATCAAACCGGTGTCGAGCTCGCCGCTCGCGAACGGCTCGCTCACGACGATGCGCCGCAGAAACTCGACGTTCGTATGCGGCCCGACCACCTCGCAAGCATGCAGCGCACGCGCGAGGCGCGCCAATGCCTCCTCGCGCGTCGCGCCGTGCACGATCAGCTTGGCGATCATCGGATCGTAGAACGGCGTGATCGTGTCACCCTCGCGCACGCCGCTGTCGATACGCACCGGCGCCTTGCGGCCCGGCTCGCCGAGCCCGGCCGCGTCGATCGCGAACTCGACGCCTTCGGGCATGCGCAGATGCTTGAGCGTGCCGGTGGACGGCAGGAAGCCGCGCGCCGGATGCTCTGCGTAGATGCGCGCCTCGATCGCGTGGCCGTCGAGCTTCAACTGCTGCTGGGTGAGCGGCAAACTCTCGTCCGCGGCAACGCGCAACTGCCATTCGACGAGGTCCTGCCCCGTCACCATCTCGGTGACGGGATGCTCGACCTGCAGCCGCGTGTTCATCTCCATGAAATAGAACTCGCCGGTCGGCGTCATGATGAACTCGACCGTACCCGCGCCAACGTAGTTGACCGCGCGCGCGGCGGCCACGGCCGCTTCGCCCATCGCGCGCTTGACCTCGGCCGACAGCCCCGGCGCGGGCGCTTCCTCGAGCACTTTCTGATGACGCCGCTGCACCGAACAGTCGCGGTCGAACAGATAAACGGCGCCGCCGTGCCGATCGGCGAACACCTGGACCTCGACGTGACGCGGCCGGGTCAGATACTTCTCGATCAGCACGCGATCGTTGCCGAAGCTGCTCGCCGCCTCGCGCTTGCACGACAGCAGCGCGGCCGCGAAGTCCGCGCTGCGCTCGACCACGCGCATGCCCTTGCCGCCGCCGCCTGCGCTCGCCTTCAGCAGCACCGGATAGCCGATCGTGTCCGCCTCGCGCTGCAACAGCTGCGGCTCCTGGTCGTCGCCGTGATAGCCGGGCACGAGCGGCACCGCGGCCGCGTGCATCAGCGCTTTCGCGGCGGCCTTCGAGCCCATCGCGGCAATCGCTTCGACCGGCGGTCCGATAAAGACGATGCCGGCCGCCTCGCACGCATGCGCGAAGTCTTCGTTTTCCGAAAGAAAGCCGTAGCCCGGATGCACGGCCTGCGCGCCGGTCGCGCGCGCGGCTTCGATGATCCGCTCGATGCGCAGATAGCTTTGCGCCGCCGTCGAACCGCCGATATGCACCGCTTCGTCGCAGGCGGCGACGTGTTTCGCGTTGGCGTCGGCGTCCGAATAGACGGCCACGCTCGCGATGCCGAGCCGCTTGCAGGTCGCCGCGACGCGGCACGCAATTTCACCCCGGTTGGCGATCAGGATCTTGTTGAACATGAGTGTCTCGATGAAATGGGCGGTACGGGACGATGGTTGTTAGCGGAGCATGTCAGTTGCGCCAGCCCGGCGTGCGCTTTTCGAGGAACGACGCCACGCCTTCGCGGCCCTCTGCGCCGGCCCGCGTTTTCGCAATCCGCACGGCGGTGTCCTCGATCAGCGCGTCGCTCAACTCGCGGCCCGCGATGTCCTGCACGAGCCGCTTGCAGGCGCGCACTGCTTGCGGGCCGTTCGCGCACAGCGTCTGCGCGAGCTGCGCGACCATCGCATCGAGCTGCTCGGCGCTCACCGCTTCGCTGACCAAACCCAGCCGCAACGCGCTCGCGCAGTCGAACGCCTCGGCGGTGAGGAAGTAGCGCCGCGACGCCTGCTCGCCGAGCGCACGAATCACGTATGGCGCGATCGTCGCGGGAATCAGCCCGAGCCGCGCTTCGGACAGGCAGAAGTGTGCGCTTTCGACCGCGACGACGATGTCGCACGCGGCAATCAGGCCCATGCCGCCCGCGTATGCGTCGCCGCTCACGCGCGCGATCACCGGCTTGTTGCAGCGATATACCGCCGACAGCATGCCGGCGAGCCGCATCGCGTCGGCGCGGTTCTCGTCGTCCGAGTAGCCGGCCATTTTCTTCATCCAGTTCAGGTCGGCGCCCGCGCAGAACGCCTTGCCGTTCGCGGCGAGCACGACCGCGCGCACGTCGTCGCGCGTGTCGAGCGCGGTGAATGCGGCAGTCAGCTCGGCAATCATCGTTTCATTGAACGCGTTGCGCACGTCCGGACGATTGAGCGTGACCGTCGCGATCTGGCCGGCAAGCTCGACCTTCAGCGTTTCGTATTGCATGCGTAACACTCCTTTGCCTTACGCGGTCGCATCGCGGTGACGCGGGCCATCACATTCTGAACACGCCGAAACGCGTGTCTTCGATCGGCGCGTTCATCGCCGCCGACAAACCCAGCCCAAGCACGTCGCGAGTTTGCGCGGGGTCGATCACACCGTCGTCCCACAACCGAGCGCTCGCGTAGTACGGATGGCCCTGACGCTCGTATTGCTCGCGGATTGGCTGCTTGAACGACTCTTCTTCCTCCGCGCTCCAGTTGCCGCCCTTCGCTTCGATGCCGTCGCGCTTGACGGTGGCGAGCACCGACGCGGCCTGCTCGCCGCCCATCACCGAGATGCGCGCGTTCGGCCACATCCACAGGAAGCGCGGCGAATACGCGCGGCCGCACATGCCGTAGTTGCCCGCGCCGAACGAGCCGCCGATGATCACCGTGAACTTCGGCACCTTAGCGGTCGCCACTGCGGTGACCATCTTCGCGCCGTTCCTCGCAATGCCTTCGTTTTCGTACTTGCGGCCGACCATGAAGCCGGTGATGTTCTGCAGGAACACGAGCGGAATCTTGCGCTGGCAGCACAGCTCGATGAAGTGGGTGCCCTTCAGCGCCGACTCGGAAAACAGAATGCCGTTGTTCGCGACGATACCGACCGGATGCCCCCAGATATGCGCGAAGCCGCAGACGAGCGTGGTGCCGTAGCGCGCCTTGAATTCGTCGAACGCGGAATCGTCGACAATACGCGCGATCACTTCGCGGATATCGAACGGCTTGCGCGTGTCGAGCGGAATCACGCCGTAGATGCTCTGGGTGTCGTAGCGCGGCGGCTTCGGCTCCTGCAATACGAGCGGCGCCGGCTTCACGCGGTTCAGATGGCCGACGATGCTGCGCGCGATCCCGAGCGCATGCGCATCGTTCTGCGCAAGATGATCGACGACGCCCGACAGACGCGTATGCACGTCGCCGCCGCCGAGATCTTCGGCGCTGACCACTTCGCCGGTCGCGGCTTTGACGAGCGGTGGGCCGCCGAGAAAAATCGTCCCCTGGTTCTTGACGATGATCGACTCGTCGCTCATCGCCGGCACATACGCGCCGCCCGCGGTGCACGAGCCCATCACGACCGCGATCTGCGGAATACCCGCGGCCGACAGATTCGCCTGGTTGTAGAAGATGCGGCCGAAGTGATCGCGATCGGGAAACACGTCGTCCTGATTCGGCAGATTCGCGCCACCCGAGTCGACGAGGTACACGCACGGCAAGCGGTTTTCGCTGGCGATTTCCTGCGCGCGCACGTGCTTCTTCACGGTGACCGGATAGTAGGTGCCGCCCTTCACGGTCGCGTCGTTGCAGACGATCACGCACTCCTGTCCCGCGATGCGGCCGATGCCGGTGATCACGCCGGCGCCCGGCGCGTCGTCGTTGTACATGCCGTACGCGGCGAGTTGCGACAGTTCGAGAAACGGCGTGCCCGGATCGAGCAGTTGCGCGATCCGCTCGCGCGGCAGCAGCTTGCCGCGGCTCGTGTGCTTGTCGCGCGCGGCCTGGCCGCCGCCCTGCGCGAGTTGCTCGATCTTCGCGCGCAGATCGGCGACGAGCGCTTCGAGCGCCGCCGCGTTCGCGCGAAAGTCGTCCGAGCGTGGGTTCAGTTTCGATTCGATGATCGGCATGACGTCGCTTCTCCAGAGTGCGGCGTATTGAGGGGGCTCACGCGCGCTTGTATCACAGCGTTTCGGCAAACAGCTCCCGGCCGATCAGCATGCGACGAATTTCGCTCGTGCCCGCGCCAATTTCATAGAGCTTCGCATCGCGCCACAGACGACCGACCGGATACTCGTTGATATAGCCATTGCCGCCGAGAATCTGGATCGCCTCGCCAGCCATCCAGGTCGCCTTTTCGGCCGTGTACAGAATCACGCCCGCGCAGTCCTTGCGGAGCTGGCGCACATGGTCGTTGCCGAGCGTGTCGAGTTGGCGGCCCACCGCGTACAGATACGCGCGGCATGCCTGCAGCGTCGTGTACAGATCGGCGACCTTGCCCTGGATCAGCTGGAATTCGCCGATCGACTGGCCGAACTGCTTGCGGTCGTGGATATACGGCACGACCGCGTCCATCACCGCGACCATGATGCCGGTCGGGCCGCCCGCGAGCACCGCGCGTTCGTAGTCGAGACCGCTCATCAGCACTTTGACGCCGCCGTTCAATGCGCCAAGGATGTTTTCCTCCGGCACTTCGACGTCCTGGAACACCAGCTCGCCGGTGTGCGAGCCGCGCATGCCGAGCTTGTCGAGCTTCTGAGCGACCGAGAAACCCTTCATGCCCTTCTCGACGATGAACGCGGTGATGCCGCGCGAATTCGCTTCGGGATCGGTCTTTGCATAGACGACCAGGGTGTCGCAGTCGGGGCCGTTGGTGATCCACATCTTGGTGCCGTTCAGCACGTAACGATCGCCCTTCTTCTGGGCGCGCAGCTTCATGCTGACCACGTCCGAGCCCGCGTTCGGCTCGCTCATCGCGAGCGCGCCGACGTGCTCGCCCGACACGAGCTTCGGCAGATACTTGCGCTTCTGCGCGTCGGTGCCGTTGCGATGAATCTGGTTCACGCACAGGTTCGAATGCGCGCCGTACGACAGGCCAACCGATGCCGACGCACGCGAAATTTCCTCCATCGCGACCATGTGCGCGGTATAGCCCATGTTCGCGCCGCCGTACTCTTCGGAAACCGTCATGCCGAGCACGCCGAGGTCGCCGAACTTGCGCCACAGGTCCATCGGGAACTGATCGGTGCGATCGATCTCCCCGGCGCGCGGCGCGATTTCTTTGGCGGCGAACGACGCAATGCTGTCGCGCAGCATTTCGATCTCTTCGCCGAGCGGGAACTGCAAACCGGGCAGATTGGGCATTGCGGTGTCTCCTGAGTTCGTGGGCGGCCGCTGGTGGAGCGCGAAGCGGCACGCGAAAGCATGTCAACGCGCATTTCACGCCAGATTGACGTAAGCGTCAATAGGTATTTTTGAGTGTTACTCAGAAATTTACAGACCCGCATGAGCCGGCGGATTCGGTGCTACGATCGCGTTCATCGGGCACAGACGCAGCGTTCAATCGCCAGCTCGAGCCCCAATCCGCATCAAAAATCTGAATTTTACTCATATGACGGTTGCCGAGAAGGCCGGATTACCTGTCTCGCGTCGCCAGCCGGCCGGGCGCAAGTCGCAGCAGCGCGTGAAGGAGATTCTTCAGGCGGGGCGCGACGTGTTCTCCGAAAAGGGCTACGAACGCGCGACGACCGCGGAAATCGCGCAGCGCCTGGGCGTTTCCGAGGCGACGGTGTTCAGCTACTTTCGCGGCAAGCGCGAGTTGTGCGCTCGTGTCATCGGCGATTGGTACGACGAGATCATCGACGCGATCGAAGCGGGCCTGCCGCGCGACGGCAACGTGCGCCAGCAGTTCGCGTTCATCGTGCGCATGCATCTGCGGCTGATGCTCGTGAATGGCACCGATCTGTGCGCGCTGGTGCTGTCCGAAGGGCGCGCGCGGCATCACGAACTGAGCGAAGCGCTGACCGAACTGCAGCGCCGCTACACCGCGCCGTTGATGCGCGTGCTCGCGCAAGGCCAGCAAAGCGGCGAGATTCGCTCCGACATGCCGCTGCGCCTGTTGCGCTCGATGGTGTTCGGCCCGATGGAGCATGTGCTGTGGGACGCGACGCTGACGAACCGGCAGATCGATATCGACGCCACCGCCGATCAGCTGATCGACGTGCTGTGGGTCGCGCTGACGCCGCCCGACCTCGCGCTCGGCGCGTTGCAGCGCTTTCGCGTGGAAGTGGCCGCAGCGAGCCGTCGTTTCGACGAAGCCAGCGCCGCGGCCGGCGAAGGCAAGGCCGAGGCCCCCGGCCGGGCAAGCGCCGCGCGCCGCGAGAAAAGCGGCTAATCTACGAGCTTTCCCGCCGCAGCCCGAAGGAGAGCCCAAGTGCCCGCAGCGACAAGCGCGAAGGAAAGCAACAAGCGAAGCGAGAAGTCTGACGAAGAACGCGGCGACAAACCGAAGGCCGCAAAGAAAGCGCCAACGAAAAAATCAACCGAAACGTCGTCCAGATCCACGTCCGCCGCACGCATTCGCATCGGCATCGGCGGCTGGACCTATGCGCCGTGGCGCGGGCCGTTTTATCCGGAAGACCTGACGCAAAGCCGCGAACTCGAATATGCGAGCCGGCATCTGACGTCGATCGAAATCAACGGCACGTTCTACGGTTTGCAGAAACCGGCCAGCTATGAGAAGTGGTATCAGGAGACGCCCGACGATTTCGTGTTCTCGCTAAAGGCGCCGCGTTACGCGACCAACCGCAAGGTGCTCGCTGAAGCCGGCGACACGATCGAGCGATTCTTCGCAAGCGGCGTGCTGCTGCTCAAGCAGAAGCTCGGGCCCATCAACTGGCAGTTCGCGCCGACCAAAAAATTCGACGCCGACGATTTCGAGGCCTTTCTGAAGCTGCTGCCCGCGAGCATCGAAGGACAGAAGCTGCGGCACGCGGTCGAGGTTCGTCACGATTCGTTCAGGACACCGGAACTCATCGCGCTCGCGCGCAAGTACAAGGTCGCGGTCGTGCTCGCGGCCGACAGCGAGTATCCGCAGATCGCCGACATCACCGCGCCGTTCGTCTACGCGCGCATCATGGGCACGAGCGAAAAGCAAGCCAATGGCTATTCGACGAAAGCGCTCGACGCATGGGCCGAACGCGCGCGCCAGCTCGCCGCGGGCATCACGCCCGACGATCTCGAGACCTGCGCGGAGCCGCCCGCGAAAGCCGCCACGCGCGACGTCTATCTATATGTGATCAGCGGCTTCAAGGAGCGCAATCCGGCCGCCGCGATGGCGTTGCTCAAGAAGCTCTGAATCCGCCGCGCCGCCTACCCGCCGGTCCGCCTGCCATGAGGCCGGCGCCGGTGTCATAATCGCGCCAGCGCATCCGTGCGCGGTCGCGTCGGCTTCGCGTCAAGCCCGACGCAAGACCTTGCGTCAAACCTCGCCCGAGGCACGCAGTAACCCAACCCGCACGGTCCACGTCAAACCCACGCGGCGCCCGCACGCCCTCATCGCGGCGGCGCTCGCATAATCAGGCGGCAAGGCCGCCTCATCAACCGATTGCGGAGAACATCTTGAGCGCCCTCGACAATCCCCTGCACGATCAGGAAGTCGGCTCGGCCGACGCCACCCAGGACACCACGCGCATCGACGACGTGCGCATCGGCGCGGTCCGTCCGCTGATTTCCCCAGCGCTGCTGCAGGACGAACTGCCGGTGCCGCCCGCGGTGCAGTCGCTGGTCGAGA
Organism: Paraburkholderia sp. 32; assembly: GCF_050435345.1. Taxonomy (NCBI): domain Bacteria; kingdom Pseudomonadati; phylum Pseudomonadota; class Betaproteobacteria; order Burkholderiales; family Burkholderiaceae; genus Paraburkholderia; species Paraburkholderia sp. 32. Next base: position 1,851,099 of record NZ_JBNDKD010000001.1, on the reverse strand, counting down.
AGACTCGCGTCGAAATCGCCGACATTCTGCACAGCCGCGACGACCGGCTCGTGCTGATCGTCGGCCCCTGTTCGATTCACGACCACGACCAGGCGATCGAATACGCGCGCAAGCTGAAGGCCGCCGCCGATCACTATCGGGACGATCTGCTGATCGTGATGCGCGTGTACTTCGAGAAACCGCGCACGACGGTGGGCTGGAAAGGCTACATCAACGATCCGCGTCTGGACGGCAGCTTCCGCATCAACGAAGGCCTGCGTCTCGCCCGGCAATTGCTGCTCGACATCAACGGTCTGGGCCTGCCCACGGCGACCGAGTTTCTCGACCTGTTGAGCCCGCAATACATCGCCGATCTGATCGCGTGGGGTGCGATCGGCGCGCGCACGACCGAGAGCCAGAGTCATCGTCAGCTCGCGTCGGGACTGAGCTGCCCGATCGGCTTCAAGAACGGCACCGACGGCGGCGTGCAGATCGCCGCCGACGCCATCGTCGCGGCGCGTGCGAGCCACGCGTTCATGGGCATGACGAAAATGGGCATGGCCGCGATCTTCGAAACGCGCGGCAACGACGACGCGCACGTGATCCTGCGCGGCGGCAAGAAAGGGCCGAACTATGACAGCGCGTCGGTGCAGGCGACCTGTGAAGCGCTGGGTTCGGCGGGTCTGCGCGAGCAGGTGATGATCGACTGCTCGCATGCGAACTCGAACAAATCGCACTTGCGGCAGATCGAGGTCGCGGACGATATCGCGCGGCAACTGTCGGAGCGCGAGCGCCGCATCATCGGTGTGATGCTCGAAAGCCATCTGGAAGAAGGCCGTCAGGATCTGAAGGCCGGTGTGCCGTTGCGTTACGGCGTGTCGATCACGGATGCCTGCGTGAGCTGGGCGCAGACCGAACCGGTGCTCGCCGCGCTCGCCGAGGCAACCCGCAAGCGTCGCGCGGGCTGACAGGGCAACGCACGGACCGCCCGATCGCGATGGCCGCGGCGGGTCCGCTTTAGACTCGATCGAAGCCGGTCGAGCCCACGAACGCCTGGCTCAAGGAGCCAGACACACGCGCCGCACCAGCTGCCGGCGAATCGCCTGGCCGGGTTGGGCAGCGCGTGATCCTCACGCCCGACGCATCACTCACGCGCGCCTCACAGCGGGGCTGCGGCGCGCATCGCGAATGCTCCGGCGTGAAGCGCGTTGCTTACGACGCGTTGACGGCTTCCTTGAACGCCTTGCCTGCGGTGAACTTCACCGTCTTGGCCGCGGCGATCTGGATCTCTTCGCCCGTCGACGGATTGCGCCCCACGCGTGCCGCGCGCGCGCCGGTCGAGAACGAACCGAAACCGACCAGTTGCACCGTATCGCCGCTCACCACGGCCTTGGTCACTGCCTCGACGATCGCGTCGATGGTCTGGCCGGTTGCCGCTTTGCTTTCGCCCGTCGCTGCGGCGACTGCATCAATCAGTTCCTGTTTGTTCATAGCACTTCCCGTATGGTAATCATGGAACCGGCGCCCTCTGAGGCGCCGGGACCGACACACTAACGCATAGGCGCACCTTCGCGCAAACCCTTGGTGTAAGGCTTGTATCAAGGCAAAGGCACCGGTTTGACGTTTTTGCGCCCCAAACTGCCATAAGAATCGCGAGCTTATGCGCGCGCGCCGCCTCATGAGCATTCGCCGCGCATCACAATCCGTTGCAATTTCAGTACTTTAGGTCGCGTTACGCGATCCCGCGCCGGCTTCCCGATGACGATAGCCCTTTTCCCGATGCGCGGGCGCACCATTTGCGACACATGTCACAAGTTAACTATCGGCAAGACATAAAGAAGTGAGAATTCGCCACTTTGCAACATGCGCGCTGCTCGCCGCGTTGTCGTCGGCGGCGGCCGCGGCCGACGACAACGCGTGCGCGACCCTCGTCGGTGCGACGAACTCCAGCGCCGCGCAGAGCTTTTCGCTACGCGACGGCGAACCGGTCGACTTCGTTGGCGGCGGAAAAACCGTGCACGGCAAGCTGCTCGTGTTCAGCGACGGCGACGTGTTTCGCGCGTACTGGCAGCCGGATGACAGCCCGGAAAAATACGTGCTCGCGAATGCTGGCGCCGACGCGGTCCGGCTCGTCTCGGCCGCGCCGCGTGGCACGCCCGCGCCGGCCGGCCAGCCCGGCACCGCCATGCGGCCGCAGCGGGTGCTGTCGTGCCCCACGCTTTGAGCATGCGCGAAGGCCGCCTTTTGCTCGAGTCTCGCGATCGGCATCCGGCACAAACGTCTGGTTCCAGCGCTGCCAACACGCGCCGCCAGGTAGTACTTACCGCCCGACTATCCGTAAGCGCGCAGCCGGTTTCACGGACCCTTGACTGCGATGCTCCGTTACCCCTTTGAGCGCTCAAGTTAATCAGCCTCGCGCCGATATAAACAGCTGCGTTTAGCGCGCAAACGTTAAAGGGATGGCGATGGCTTGGCTTGCGAGATTGAAGAGGGTACTGTCGGTCGCCGAGGGTGACCGGGAGCTGATGCGTGCGCAGTTGCACGCGTTCCGCCGCCAGGTACCGCTTCTCTACTTCATCCTGCTCGTCAACACGGCGGCGGTGGCGGCGACGCATCTGGACAGCGCGCCGGCCTGGCTGTCGATGTATGTGCCCGGCACGCTCGGCGCGCTGTGTGTGTTTCGCTGCGTGCGCTGGTGGCGCAAACGCAACCATAAGATGACGGACGCTCAGGCGGTCCGCGAATTGCGCAGCGTGACATGGATCGTCGGCGTGTTCGGCGTCGCGTTCAGCGGCTGGTCGGTGCTGCTGTTTCCGTACGGCACCGCCTACCAGCAGGCGCAGGTCGCGTTCTATATGGCGACGACGCTGGTCGGCAGCATGTTCTGCCTGATCCATCTGCGCAAGCCCGCGCTTCTGCTGCTTTGCATCGTCATCCTGAGTTTCTCCGGCTTCCTCGTGTCGAGCGGCTCGCCGGTGTTCTTCGCGATGGCCGTCGACATGGCGCTGGTCGGCGTCGCGCTCGCGGCGGTCATCCAGCTTTACTGGCGCACGTTTGCAGACGCGGTGCACGCGCAACGCGAACTGCAGGCAAGCCAGCACAACACCCAACGGCTCAGCGACGACAACTACCGGCTCGCCAGCATCGACAGTCTGACCGGCCTGCCGAACCGGCGCAGTTTCTTCGCGGCGCTGAGCGCGATATCGGAGCAGGCGCTCGAAACCGGTGGCGGCTTCAACGTCGGCCTCATCGATCTGGACGGCTTCAAGCAGGTCAACGACATTTACGGTCACGCGAGCGGCGACCTCGTGTTGCAGGAAGTCGGCACGCGGCTCGTGTCGATCGGCGAAACGGGCCTGATGTTCGCGCGTCTGGGCGGCGATGAATTCGGCGTGCTCGTGCGCCACAAGGTGTCGAACGATGCGCTGGTCGAGTTGGGGCAGCGTATCTGCGATGCGCTCAGCCAGCCTTATCAAGTCGCCGACAATGTCGCGGAGCTGTCGGGCACGATCGGCTGGGCCGCGTTTCCCGACGCGGGCTCGACGGTCGCGCAGGTGTTCGAACGTGCCGACGCCGCGCTCTATGTCGGCAAGGAAAACCGCCGCGGCATGCCGGTGATTTTCTCGACCGAACACGAAACGCAGATGCGGCGTCTAAGCCTCGTCACGCAGGAGCTGCGCCATGCGGACCTCGAAGCGGAACTGTTCCTCGAGTTCCAGCCGATCTACGATCTGCTCACGCGCCGGCCGATCGGCCTCGAAGCGCTCGGTCGATGGCACAACGCGCGGCTCGGCATGGTCAGGCCGGAGGAATTCATTCGGATTGCAGAGCGGACCGAGCTGATCCTCGGCATCACCGACGTGCTGCTGCGCCAGGCGCTCGCCGAGGTCGCGCACTGGCCCGCCGATCTGTATCTGTCGTTCAACCTGTCCGCGATCGATATCTCGACGTCGGCGCGCGCGCGCCGCCTGATCGACATTGTCGCGGCAAGCGGCGTGTCGCCGCATCGCGTGACGTTCGAAATGACCGAAACCGCGTTGACGCGCGATTTCGAGCAGGCGCACAGCGCGATGACGATGCTGAAGCAGGCCGGCTGCCGGCTGTCGCTCGACGATTTCGGCACCGGCTATTCGAGCCTCAGCTACGTGCATCGGCTGCCATTCGACGCGATCAAGATCGACCGCAGCTTCGTGAGCGACGTCGATACCAATAGCGCCTCGAAGAAGATCATCAAATCCGTGATCGACCTATGCCGCAACCTCGGGCTCGAATGCGTGGTCGAAGGACTCGAAACGCCGTTGCAGGCCCAGGTCGTGAAGGCGCTCGGCGCGCGCGCGGTGCAGGGTTATCTGTTCAGCCTGCCGATGCGGGCGAGCGCAGTCGGCACGTTTCTGTGGACCGCGCTCGCCCAGAGCCACGCGGCGCAGACGCATTCGTAGCGCCCAATCGCTCCATGGCAGCGCCGCTCAATACGCCAGCTTCGGATACCAGTCGGTACCACGGCCGCCCGGCGTCATGTCGAGGATCGTCCACAACGGCATCGGATCGGGCGCGCCGCGCGGATCCTGTCCGGGGTCCGACGTCGACGGCCCCATCTCCTCGGCCCAGAAGTGCCGCACGACGCCGCCCGTGCGCGTGAATACGTTCAGCGCAGGAAGGTCGTCGCCGGCGGGATCTTCGGCCGCGTAATCGCGATTGAACGTGTTGCCGCCCGACGAATACAGCCGCAGATGCCGCCAGCCGCGCTCCTGCCTGAACGCGACGAGCCTGTCGATCGGCGAGCGGCCGATCACCGCGAACGCGACGCGCTGCAGGATATCGGGCATTTCGCCGTCCCACGCGCTCAGTAGCGACGTGCACATCGGGCACGGCCGCGCGCGTTGCGGTCCGAACATCCAGTTGTAGGTCACGAGCGTGTCGTGCGCGCCGAACATCTGCGATAGCGTGACCGGGCCCGCTTCGCCGTCGAAGCGGTAATCCTCCGGCACGACACCGCCCGCCGGCAGCGCGCGACGCTGCGCGGCGACACGCTCGATCTGGCGGCGCAGCTCGATCTCCTCGGCGAGCAACGCGTTGCGCGCGCGTCGATATTCGGGGCTCTCGCCCGGAAAGCGCGAGGGCAAGTCGGCCAGTTCGCGGGCCGGTTTCAGCGTATGCATCGAAGTGTTTGCGTCGTTCATCAGTCATCTCCTTGTGAGAAATCGTCAGAAAAACGGACGGAAGACGAGCGGGCATCGTCGCTTTGCCGCCCTTCCTGTAGGGACGACGAACGAGGCCGCGGAAAATCGACAGGCCTCCCCATGATTTTGCAGCGGCGGCTTTTTGCGGCGAGTTTGCCGGCGGTTTGACCATCCACTCGCCAGGCGCCGGCGCAAGGTATGCTTGCGCCAAACAGCAAGCTCGTTACACCCGCCAACACCACCCGGCACGCGCGCCACGCACGACGCGGCGCCTTGGGGAACGCACATGCCGCTTCGTCTGCCACCCCTGCCTGCGCTTCGCTGTTTCGAAGCGGCCGGCCGGCATCAAAGTTTCAAGCTCGCCGCCGCCGAGCTGAACGTCACGCCGAGCGCGATCAGTCATGGCATCGTCGGACTCGAGGGAGCGCTCGGCGTCGAACTGTTCGTGCGCGAGCCGCGCGGCATCTCGCTAACGGCGATTGGCGCGGATTATCTGTCGTACGTCTCCGAGGCGTTTTCGCTGATCGCGATCGGCACGCAACGTCTGCCCAATCATCGCGCGGATCGGCCGGTCGCGCTCAGCTGCGCGCCGACCTTCGCGTCGCGCTGGCTGCTGCCGCCCCTCGCCGGTTTTCGCGCGCGCTGGCCGCATGTCGTCGTGAGCGTGGACACCTCGCGTCGCCAGGTCGGCTTTCCGGTCGACGGCTTCGACTTTGCGATCCGCATGAGTCGCGCGCCCGGCTCGTTTCTCGGCGCGTGGCTCGGTGGCCTCGTGTTCGATCTGACGGGCTCGTACTCACTGCTATGGGTAGCGACGGTCGCGGCGGGATTGATCGCGGCACTGCTGCATTTCCCGATCGACGACACCGTGGTGATGACGCCCGCGCGGCGTTCATCTCGCCCCGCGCAGGCGTGATGCGAATTGCCGATAGAGATGCTGAAGCGATTCCAGTCGAGGCTACTTTTTCGGTGCATCCGCCGCGGCTTTCGGCACACGCCCCATCAGATAGAACTCGTCGTTCGGACGCATCGAGATCACGTTGGCCATCCGGTTCGACAGCCCGAAAAACGCGGTGATTGCCGCGATGTCCCAGATGTCTTCATCGGTGAAGCCGTGGCCGCGCAGTGTCTGGAAGTCTTCTTCGTCGACCGTGCCCGACGCGCGGCACACCTTCAGCGCGAAATCGAGCATCGCCTTCTGGCGGACGGTGATGTCGGCCTTGCGGTGATTGACCGCGACCTGATCGGCGAGCAGCGGCGCTTTTTCGTAGATGCGCAGAATCGCGCCGTGGGCGACCACGCAGTAAAGACAATCGTTGACCGCGCTCGTCGCGACCACGATCATCTCCCGCTCGCCTTTCGTTAGACCGCCCTCTTTCAGCATCAACGCATCGTGATAAGCGAAGAACGCGCGGAATTCGTCGGGCCGATGCACGAGCGTCAGAAACACGTTCGGCACGAAACCCGCTTTCTCCTGCACTTCGAGAATGCGGGCACTGATGTCTTCGGGCCACTCGCTCGGCTCGGGCACCGGGTAGCGGCTGATGGGCTGAAGCGTGGCCATGCGCTGTCTCCGTGATCTCTGTCGGGGTATGCCGACCATTGTAGCAACGCGATTTCGCGCTCGCCCGCGCTTCACCAGCTCCGCTCGATCACGTCCGACATTGCCGCCCGTATCGTCTAGACTTTCAGTTCGGCATGCGTGAAGCCGCCCGGCACGGCGGCGACGAAAGGAGCGACCATGTCAAACGTTACGCACGACGCGCGGGCCCCGGTGGTCAAGGTGCGGCCCGAACGGGAAATGGCGACGATGCAGCGGCTGCCCTATTTCGTCGGCATTTCGGCGAGCACCGCGGGCAGCACCGGGCTGTCGATGTACATGGTCGTGGTCCCGCCTGGCGGCCATGCGGAGCCGCACTTTCACGCCGACTACGAGACGGCGATCTATATGCTCGAAGGCAAGATCGAGACGCGCTACGGCCCGGGTTTGCGCGAGTCGGTCATCACCGAGCCGGGCGACTTCCTGTTCATTCCGCAGGGCGTGCCGCATCAGCCGTTCAATCTCGACGCGAACGCCGCGGCGCGCGCGATCGTCGCGCGCAATCACGCGGACGAGCATGAGCGCGTGGTGCCCTATGATCCGTCCGAGGATGCGTGAGGCAACGGGCCTCTTCCCGGACCGCCTCGCCTGAAGCGAGGCAAATCATGCTTCTCAAACCGGTTTGATCCACTTGCCGCGCGGCGCCCATTCGTCGGTCGCGCGCGATTTCGTCGGCGTTCTTTCACGACGCCGACTCGCCACCTATGCTAAAGCCGACCAGAACCGCCGCGAAGATCACCGCACGTCTCGCGGAGTGAATGAACAGTAGACGAAACACGCGGCATCACGCTCGATGCCGCTTTGCCAAAATCTAAAAATAAATTGACGGCATTTTTAGCTCGTATATCCTAGCTATTGGTAGATCGCGTGGGCGGCGCGGCGAATTGAGCTACTACCGTCCAGTACCGTTTCTTCTCGATCAACCCGTGTCCTGTTTCTTCAATATCCGCTGTGGATTCGAAACAGGCCGTTCAATACCCTCAACTACGCCAGTCGAGTGTCATCGTGAGAGTCCGAGGCCCTTTGGTGAATTGGAATCGCAGTCAGGCGCGTTGTACTTGCGCTGACGGCGCCAGCGCCGACGGCAGCAACGGCAGCCTTGCGTTTCGCCGCTTTCTGTCCGTCATCACAGTCCTGTCGCGTCGTTCCGTTCGACGCCGCAACGTCCTCTCCGCGCGCGCGTTCATCGCGGTGCGCACAGACGAAGTCGCTTCGCTGCTGCCGTAGCGCCTCTCCTCTTTCATCTCTTTTCGCTGCTCGATTCGTCCGTTTGCTCGCGTTTTCGCGAGCTGGCTGCTTGCGTCCGCGCGGCACTGACTGATCACCGCGCATCGCGACGGATTCAATCGAACCGCTTCTAATCGGGTAAGCGCTGCGCGTTATTGCGCGGATTCGCTTTGGCGTCGACTCGCCTTGGCGTTTTCCCACCTCGCCGCGCGATATTTCGCACCTTCGGCGACGCGTGTCGCCCGCGCATGAATACACGAAACCCTGCACACATGACCCAGGTGGCGGACCAAAACAGAGAGAACAATCATGCATGACATCGACGAATTTCTGAAAAAGCATCATGTCACCGAAATCGAAGCAATTATTCCGGACATGGCCGGCATCGCGCGCGGCAAGATCATTCCGCGCAGCAAGTTCGAATCGGGCGAATCGATGCGTCTGCCGCAGGCGGTGATGATCCAGACCGTCACCGGCGACTATCCGCAAAGCGATTCGCTGACCGGCGTCACCGATCCCGACATGGTGTGCGTACCCGACGCGAGCACGATCCGGATGATTCCGTGGGCAGTCGACCCGACCGCGCAGGTGATTCACGATTGCGTGCATTTCGACGGTACCCCGGTCGAAATTTCGCCGCGCTGTGTGTTGCGGCGCGTGCTCGATCTATATAAGGCGCGCGGCTGGAAACCGGTGATCGCGCCGGAGCTCGAGTTCTATCTGGTCGACATGAACCGCGATCCCGATCTGCCGTTGCAACCGCCGGTCGGACGTACGGGTCGCCCGGAAACCGGACGCCAGGCGTATTCGATCGAAGCGGTCAACGAATTCGACCCGTTGTTCGAAGACATCTACGAGTACTGCGACGTGCAGGAACTCGAAGTCGATACGCTGATACACGAAGTCGGCGCCGCGCAGATGGAAATCAACTTCATGCACGGCGATCCGCTCAAGCTCGCGGACAGTGTGTTTCTCTTCAAGCGCACCGTGCGCGAAGCGGCGTTGCGTCACAAGATGTACGCGACTTTCATGGCGAAGCCGATGGAAGGTGAGCCGGGCTCGGCGATGCACATGCATCAAAGCCTCGTCGATATGGAAACCGGCCGCAACCTCTTCACCGCCGCCGACGGCGAGCCGACCTCGCTGTTCACCGGCTATATCGCCGGCTTGCAGAAATACACGCCGGCGCTGATGCCGATCTTCGCGCCGTACATCAATTCGTACCGGCGTCTGTCGCGTTTCATGGCCGCGCCGATCAATGTCGCGTGGGGTTATGACAATCGCACGGTCGGCTTCCGGGTTCCGCATTCCGCGCCGGTCGCGCGCCGCATCGAGAACCGGATTCCGGGTGTCGATTGCAATCCGTATCTGGCGATTGCCGCGACCTTGGCGGCGGGCTATCTCGGCATCACGCAGCGGCTCGCCGCAACCGAACCGCTGGCGAGCGACGGCTATGCTCTGCCCTATCAATTACCGCGCAATCTCGAAGAAGGCTTGACGTCGATGAGCGCGTGCGAGCCGATTGCCGAAGTACTCGGCGAGCAGTTCGTCCGCGCGTATCTCGCGTTGAAAGAGACCGAATACGAAGCGTTTTTCCGCGTGATCAGTTCGTGGGAACGCCGGCACTTGCTGCTGCACGTTTGAGTGCTGCGGGCCAATCGGTCAATCGGTCAATGAAACCTTGAAAAGACGGAGGCAGTATGAGCTATAAGACTGAAGACGTGATGTATGCGCAAAAGGAAACGTCGCAGCATGGCGGCACGAAGGACGCGCCGACCTCGCAAGCCACATCGCGCAGCACCGCCGAATACCGCGCGCTCGATGCCGCGCATCACATCCATCCGTTCTCGGATATGGGCTCGCTCAATCGCGCGGGTTCTCGCGTGATCGTCAAGGCGCAAGGGGTGTACCTGTGGGACTCGGAGGGCAACAAGATCATTGACGGCATGGCGGGACTGTGGTGCGTGAACGTCGGCTACGGCCGCCAGGAACTGGCCGACGCCGCATTCCGGCAAATGCGGGAACTGCCGTACTACAACACGTTCTTCAAGACGACGCATCCGCCCGTGATTGAACTGTCTGCCCTGCTCGCCGAACTGACGCCCGCGCCATTCAATCACTTCTTCTACTGCAACAGCGGCTCGGAAGGCAACGACACCGTGCTGCGCATCGTCCATCAATACTGGGCGACGCAACGACAGCCCGCGAGGAAGTTCGTCATCGCGCGCAAAAACGCTTATCACGGGTCGACGATCGCGGGCGGCACGCTCGGCGGCATGGCTTATATGCATGAGCAGATGCCATCGAAAGTCGAGAACATCGTGCATATCGATCAGCCCTATTTCTTCGGCGAAGCGGCAAGCGATCAGACGGCGGAAGAATTCGCACTGGCTCGCGCGCGGCAGCTCGAAGCGAAGATTCTCGAACTCGGTGCGGACAATGTCGCCGCATTTATCGGTGAGCCTTTCCAGGGAGCGGGCGGCGTGATTTTTCCGGCTGAGACGTATTGGCCGGAAATCGAGCGCATTTGCCGCAAGTACGACGTGCTGCTCGTCGCGGACGAAGTGATCGGCGGCTTCGGCCGAACCGGCGAATGGTTTGCGCATCAGCACTTCGGCTTCGAGCCGGACCTGATCACGCTCGCGAAGGGACTGACGAGCGGTTACGTGCCGATGGGGGCTGTCGGTCTACATGATCGCGTCGCCCGCGCACTGATCGACAACGGTGACTTCAATCATGGCCTCACCTACTCCGGGCATCCGGTCGCGGCGGCCGTCGCGCTTGCGAATCTGAAACTGCTGCGCGATGAGAGGATCGTGGAGCGCGTCAAAGCGGATACGGGTCCGTACTTTCAGAACAAACTGCGTGAGACGTTCGCCGGTCATCCTATCGTTGGCGAGATCAGCGGCGCGGGCCTCGTGGCGGGCGTGCAACTCGCCGAGAAGCCGCTCGAGCGCAAGCGCTTCGCGAATGGCGGCGATGTCGGTACGATGTGCCGCGACTTCTGCTTCAACGGCAATCTGATCATGCGCGCGAGCGGCGACCGGATGTTGCTGTCGCCGCCGCTCGTGGTCAGCCGGCCGGAAATCGACGAAATCGTCTCAAAGGCAAAAGCGGCGATCGATGCGACCGCGCGACAGGTGGGCATCCGATAGCACTGCGTGGTTGCGATTCAGTTTCCCTCAGCCGTCGAGTGCCCGCACAGCCTTCAAATCGCCGGTCAGCCGCAGGATCGCACCAATCATCTGCCCCCCGTGACCGCCGCCGGAACGCGCGGCGGTCCTACTTTACGTTGTACCGGTCGCGCGAGCGTTCCAGGTTATGGTCAGAAAGGCCACCAGCCCTTACCGCCGTTGCCTGCATCATGGTCCGGGTGCGACCCGTCATGATGCCCGTGCGTGTCGGAGTCCCGGTCGAAGTCGAAAAGATCGAACAGGTCGCCGATCGCGGGCGCATTGACCGGGCGACTTCGTTCCGTCGAGCACCCCTCGTTGATCTGTTCGACGGCCGCCTGGCCGTCAGCCGTCGTCCGACGCGAGGAAATGCCACGCCTTGTCCTTGTGCGTCTCCAACCCGTAGCGCCACGCGTGATGACCATTGCTCGCCCACCGCAATAGCGTTGGGATAAAAACATTGCAAGCGTATGACAGCGAGCGCGGTTGTTTATCGACCTGTAGCACCGTATGCTTGGATATGTCGCTTTCCGTTCGTCAACTTCGAGAAGGTCATTCAGTCATGAACGAATACTGCATGTTCAAGGGAAAACTGCTGCGCGCGGCGCCTTTCAAAGATTCGTATATAGGCAGTCCGCACTATGTGATCACGGTGACTGGCAACGACAACACGCCATTCAACATCGTCGTCAATTCGGCGTCGACGCAACCGGGCGCAAGCGGTAACGACAACGTGTACTTCTATGCCGATCTGAACTTCGCCGATCCACTCACCGCGAAACTGCAGCCCCTGAACCTCGGCCTCTACACGAGCGGCTTTCCACGGCTCGATTACTTCCAGGACAGCAGCCTGCTCGACATTCACCGCATGCGGCCGGTCCCCTACGAGGATCAAAACGGCAACCGCGCCGACGTCAACGACATCATCGACGAAATCCTCACCATCGACGAAAGCAAACCGTCGAAAAGTCTGCCCTACGACAACGGCAGCGGCCAGTTGCACAACCGCGATTTCTGGACACCGACCACCGCGGGCATCGTGGTCTATGGGTTCGGCTTTCTGTTTCTGCCGAAGAAGGACGGTCTTCACGAGACTCACATGAATCAGGGCAATCCGCGCGGCCCGCATTACAACGAAAACGGCGCGTTCCAGGACGGCGCGGTGATCGTGCAGCGCGCCGATGGGTTTGCCGCGATGTTTACCGCGTTTCAGACACAGTATTTGCCGACCAATGCGGCCGGCGATCCGGCGGCGAATGCAGTGGCGTTGCCCGTTTATATTCAGCGAGGTTGATAGCGTCGCTCGTGCATGGGGGCAAGTGGAAACCGCCGCGATGCGCGAGAAACAGGTTCTTGCAAAGGGGAAAACCAGATCGCGCGCAAAAGTCCCTCGCGATACGAATGCACCGCGAGAGACGTCGCGTCGATCAGCGCGCGCTCGCGGCGCCTCGACGCGGAATATGCCGCTGCACCACCGCCAGCGCGATCAGCACGATGACCATTGCGATACCGAGCATCAGCAGATAGCCCGAAGCGCCACCGGCCGTGATCACCGCGGCACCGGCGAATGCGCTCAGAATCGCGCCGACGCGGCCGAACGCGAGTGCCGACGCGGTGCCCGTCGCCCGCACGCTGGTCGGATAGACGTATGCGCACAGCGCGTACATCGTCGATTGCACCGCATTGACGAACAGCCCGTGCAAGCCGAGACCGACGATCATCAACGCCGTATGCTGGGTCGCGCCGACGCCGAGCAGCATCCACGCACTCGCGACGCCGCCCGCGCAGCACAGCAGCAGCGGCCAGCGCGAGCCGTAGCGCCCGATCGCCAGCGCGCACAGCACCGCGCCGATTACGCCGCCGAGGTTGTACGCGCTCAGGCCATAGCCCGCGAGCGACACGCTCAAGCCCTCACTCGTCAGCATCGACGGCAGCCAGCTGAACGCCGCATACACCGCGAGCAGGCATATGAAGAACGCGCCCCAGATCGCGACGGTGTCGCGCGAACGGCCATCGCGGAACAGCGCGGCAAAGCCGACGTGTTTCTCAGCGCTTTGTTCGCGCACATCGGTGAAGCTCGCATCGGCCGACACGTCGCGCGCCATGCGCCGCAACAGCTTCACGAGTTCGGGCCAGCGATGCGGACGGCGTGCCAGAAAACGCGGCGATTCCGGCAGCGCCGCGAGCAGGACGAGGGCGAGCACGAGCGGCAGCACACCACCCGCTACGAACAGACCGCGCCAGCCATAAACCGGCAGCACCTGGCCGGCGAACAATCCGGCGACCATACCGCCCAGCGGCACGCACAGAATGGTCGCCGTCACCGCGAAGGTACGAAAACGCGCGGGCGTGAACTCGGCGGTCAGCGTCGTCGACGTCGGCAGCGCGCCGCCGATGCCGAGCCCCGCGATAAAGCGCAGCGCCGCAATGGCCGCGACGTTCGGCGCGAGACTGATCGCGCAGGTCGCCAGGCCGAACACGAACACGCTGCCGATCACGGCCCAGCGGCGGCCGAAGCGATCGGCGAACAGCCCCGCGAACGCGCTGCCGATACCCATGCCGACCAGCCCCGACGCAACCACCGGCGCAAATGCGTTGCGCGTGATGCCCCACTCCTTGGTCAGCATCGGAATCGCGAAGCCGATCAGCTGGCTGTCGAAGCCGTCGACGACGATCGACAGCGCCGCGAGCACCACCGCGATTTTCTGCAGCAACGTGTAGGGGCCGTCGTCGAGTGCATGACCGATGTCGACCGTGTTGCCGCCGCGCGCGATGCCGGCGAGCGCCGCGTCGTCGCGCGCGGTCGCGGTCGAGGCCGCGGCCGAAGCAGGAGGAACGAAACTCATGAGCCTGTCTCCGTTGTTTGCGCTGCACGCGCGTTGTTCGATTTTTTTTGCTGTCGGCAGTACGGTGCGACGCGATGGCCCGCTTCGGCGAGTTGGCCGCCGAACAGCGAGCCCATCGCGACGCTCTTCGTCAGAACGGATAGTGACGCGGCGTCGTTTGCAGCGTGACCCAGCGCAGATCGGTGAATTCCGCGATCCCCGCCTTGCCGCCGAAGCGGCCGAAGCCACTCGCCTTCACGCCGCCGAACGGCATTTGTGCTTCGTCGTGCACGGTCGGGCCGTTCACGTGACAAATGCCCGACTCGATGCATTTAGCGACGTTCAGCGCGCGCGCCGTGTCGCGGCTGAACACCGCCGCCGACAGGCCGTATTCGTTGTCGTTCGCACACGCGATTGCGGCTTCCTCGCCACGCACGCGCACGATCGGCTTGACCGGCCCGAACGATTCGTCGTGATAGATGCGCATGTCCGGCGTCACGCGATCGAGCAGCGTCGCGGGCATCAGCGTGGTTTCGCTCTTGCCGCCGCACACGAGCGTCGCGCCTTTGGCGAGCGCGTCGTCGATCAGCGCGTTGCAGCGCTCGACCGTGCTCATGTCGACTACCGAGCCGAGCACGACCGGCGCCTTGCGCGGATCGCCGAGTGGCAGCGCGCGCGAGCGCGCGGCGAGCCGCTCGACGAACGCATCGGCGATGCTGTCGTCGACGATGATCCGCTCGGTCGACATGCAGATCTGCCCGGAGTTCGCGAACGCGCCGAACACGGCCGCATCGACCGCGGCGCCGATGTCGGCGTCGTCGAGCACGACGAGCGGCGCCTTGCCGCCTAGTTCGAGCACGCAGGGCTTCAGATTGCGCGCGCACGTTTCGGCGATCAGGCGGCCCACGCGCGTCGAGCCCGTGAAGTTCACGCGACGCACGGCCGGGTGTCCGATCATCGCGTCGACGATGCGCGCGGCGTCGGCCGGCGCATTGGTCACGAAGTTCACGGTGCCGCGTGGCAGACCCGCCTCCTGCATCGCCTCGATGATGAGACCGTGCGTGGCCGGGCAGATCTCCGAGCCCTTCAGCACGACCGTGTTGCCGCACGCGAGCGGCAGCGCGATCGCGCGCACCGCGAGTATCACCGGCGCGTTCCACGGCGCGATGCCGAGCACGACGCCCGCGGGCTGGCGTACGCCCATCGCGAGACTGCCGGGAACGTCGGATGGGATCAGTTCGCCGGCGATCTGCGTGGTCAGCGCGGCGGCCTCGATCAGCCCGGCCGCCGCGAGATGCACGTTGAAGCCGGCCCAGATGCCCGACGCGCCGGTCTCGGCGGCCATCGCGGCCGCGATGGCCTCGGCCTTCGCTTCGAGCGCGTGCGCGGCCTTCGTCAGCAACGCGCGGCGCTCGCTCGGTCCGAGCGCGGACCACACCGGAAATGCGGCCGCGGCGGCATCGACGGCGGCCACGGCATCTTCGACGGTCGCGGCCGGCGCGCGCGTCGCGACTTCGCCGTCGAGCGGACTGCGGCGCTCGAAGGTCGCGCCGTTGCGCGCCTGTGTCTGCTCGCCGCCGATCAGCATCGATACGTTTTTCATCGTAGGTCTCTCTCCTGTTCGTGAATGGGAAGCGCCGTTACGCGACGATCGCTTCGACGAGCGTGGGACCGCTTTTCACGCCACCTTCGGTCAGCGCGCGACGCAACACGTCGGCAAGTTCAGCCGCCTCGCTGACGCGCGCGCCAGGGCAACCCATGCCCGCCGCGATCGTCACGAAGTCGAGGCCCGGCAGGTCCGTGCCCTGCACGGTCTCGCCAGGCGCGAAACCGAACACCGGCGCGAAATCCTGCAACGCCGCGTAGCGCGTGTTGTTCAGGATCACGAATGTGATCGGTAGCTGCATCTGCACCGCGCTCCAGATCGCCTGAATCGAGTACATGCTCGAACCGTCGCCGATCAGCGCGATCACGCGCTCGCCCGGCCGCGCAAGCGCAACGCCGAGCGCCGCCGGCATGCCGTAGCCGAGGCCGCCGCTGTCCATCGTCAGGAACGTGCCGGCGCGCGCGATGGGCAGATAGGTCTGCATGATGGGCCGCGAGCTCGGCGCTTCCTCGACGACGATGCCATCGGGATCGCGCACTTCGGCGAGTGTCTGCAACGCGAACGCGACCGACATCCGCTCGCCCCGCGCGGGCGGCAGCGCTCGCGGCGCCACCGCGCGCGGTGCGGGCAACTCGCGCGCTTTGGGCGCGGCGCGCGCGAGCAGATCCTGCACGCCGAGCCGCACGTTGCCGACCGCGGCGATGCCCTGCGGCGTCCATGCGGCAATGCCCGGATCGTCGATCAACTGACACAGCCGCGAGCCCGGGGGCACATGCGGACCACTGCCTTCGACGTGATACGTGAACGCTGGCGCGCCGATCACGAAGATCGCGTCGTGCGCGCCGAGCAACTCGACGATGCGCTCACGCAG
This sequence comes from Paraburkholderia sp. 32, assembly GCF_050435345.1. Classification (NCBI taxonomy): domain Bacteria; kingdom Pseudomonadati; phylum Pseudomonadota; class Betaproteobacteria; order Burkholderiales; family Burkholderiaceae; genus Paraburkholderia; species Paraburkholderia sp. 32. The sequence continues at coordinate 1,834,638 of NZ_JBNDKD010000001.1, read as the reverse complement.
CGCCGGCAAAAAGCCCGCGAACAGGCGGTGCGTTTCGGGGAAGCTGCAACGTCCTGTCATCGGCGCGACGTAGACGCGCGCGGCATGCCGCTCCGCGAGGCGCACGACTTCAGCCGCCGCGTCCGCGCGATCGACCGCGCCACCGACCACGAACGCGGGCCGCTCGCACGCGTCGAGCACCGTGCCGATGCGTTCGAGCATCGCCGGATCGGGTCGCATGATGTGCGCGACCTCGCGGTCGGCCACGCGCTCGGCAGGCTGATCCCAGTCGTCGGCGGGAATCGACACGAACACCGGGCCGCGCGGCTCCTGCATCGCGATCGCGTACGCACGCGCGATCGCGAGCGGCACATCCTGCGCGCGAGCCGGCTCGATGCTCCACTTCACGTAGGGCTTCGGCAATTCGGTGGCCTGGGTCGCGGCGAGGAACGGTTCGAACGGCAGGATCGAGCGGGCCTGCTGACCCGCGGTGACGACGAGCGGCGTGCGGTTGCGAAACGCCGTGAAGACATTGCCCATCGCATTGCCGACGCCCGCCGCCGAATGCAGGTTCACGAGCGCCGCGTTGCCGGTGGTCTGCGCGTAGCCGTCGGCCATGCCGACCACGACCGCTTCCTGAAGACCGAGCACGTAGCGGAAATCCGCGGGAAAATCGCGGAACATCGGCAACTCGGTCGAGCCCGGGTTCGCGAAGATCGTCGTCATGCCGACGCGGCGCGCGAAGTCGATGACCGCGTCGCGTACGGTCCACCGCGTGCTCTGTTCTTTTGCGTGTGCCTGATTCTGCTGCGGCGCGCTGCTTGTCATGCGAAGTCTCCTGTCTGGTGAGCGCGGAAAATCGAATGGCCATTATCACGGCCGCCGGGGTAACCGAAAATTGCCCAATTCGCAAAAAGGCATTACCTTTCGGCATGACTTACAACCTGCAACAACTGCAGGCGTTCGCGGTGATCGTCGAAAGCGGCAGCCTCGGACGCGCCGCCGAAGCGCTGCACATCACACAGCCGGCCTTGAGCCGGACCATCCGCCGTCTCGAGGAACAGGTCGGCGCGCCGCTGTTCGAGCGGCATTCGCGCGGCATGCATTTGACCGCGGTCGGCGAGGCGCTGCTGCCGCACGCGATCCAGTTGCAACGCGAAGCCGAACAGGCGCGCGAGGAAATCGACGCGATGCGCGGCCTCGCGCGCGGCACGATCCGCGTCGGCGCGGTCGGCAGCATCGCGAGCCTCGTGCTGCCGCTCGCGGTGAGCGGCGTGTTGACGAAGTGGCCGAACCTGCGCGTGGAGATCATCGAGGGCGTGTGGGACCGGCTCGCCGATGCGCTCGTCAAACGTCAGATCGATCTCGCGCTCAGCATGGCCGTGCCCGATACCGACGAGATCACCGCGATCGCCGATTGCCGCTGGGAAGACGCGAGCTACGTGGTCGCCGCGCTCGATCATCCGCTGCGGCGCAAGCCCGACCTCACGCTCGCCGACACGCTGGGCCAACGCTGGGCGATTCCGCCGCGCGGCACCGGCCCGTTCGAGCACATGCAGAGCGTGTTTGCCGAGCGCGGGCTGGGACTGCCGAACGTCGTCGTCGAAACGCGCTCGGTCACGGCGCTGAAGAGCCTGGTCGCGCGTTCGGGCTTTCTGAGCTGGATGGCATCGACGATGTACGTGACCGAAAGCAAGGCCGGCGTGTTCGATACGCTCGGCGTCCCAGGCGTGGTCGGGCGGCGCACGTTGACCGCGTTCCGGCGGCGCCAGGGGATTCTGCCGAGCCCGGCGGTCAAGCTGCTGGAGCAGTTGCGGCAGTTGACGGCGGAGGGTATGACCGCGGGTTGATCGTTTCCCGCACACGCTGCCACTTTCTCGGCGTTTACCCGATAAGTAGATTTTATCGACTATTTATCAATAAAGTCTCGCGTTAGATTCCGTCGCCATGCGTCGAGGAAACGAAGCAAGGAGAGCCGGATGGGGGTTTTGATTGGCGTGCCGATCGTGGTGCTCGGGTTCGCATTGCACTTCAACGCGCTGCTGGTGGTGACAAGCGCGGGCGTCGCGACCCGGATAGCCGGCGGCTTGCAGACAGTGGAGATCGTCAGCGCGTTCGGCAAGGCATTCGCGGATAACCGCTACATGGGCCTGATCTGGCTCACGCTGCCGGTCATCGCGCTGCTCGAACGCAACGGTCTGAAGCAACAGGCGCGGCATCTGATCTCGCGCCTGCATGCGGCCACCACCGGCCGCGTGCTCTCATCACGCTGGTCGGTACGCTGACGCTCAAGTACGCGCCCTTCGTCGAAACGAAGAATCTGGTTTCTGCGGCACGCTGATGACGCCGATGGCGGCGAACTTCAACATCGTCCCCGCCGCGCTGCTCGAACCGAAGGACCAGAACGGCGTGATCAAGGCGCAATGGCCGACCGCTTTACTATTGCTGATCGTCAACACCATACTGTCGTACGTGTTCGTATTCCGCTTCTGAGGAGCCGCCGATGACCACCCAGCTCACCCGCGAATTCGCGTCCAGATTCGCCAATGTCGCGCTCGCCCACCTCACGCGCGAATATCCGAACAAGCTCACGCACTCGCTTGGAGGACCGCAGGACGTACAGGGTCCGCGCGCCTTGCATCCGATCTTCTACGGCAGCTACGACTGGCATTCGTGCGTGCACGGTTACTGGCTGATCCTGCATCTGCTCGAACGCTTCCCCGATCTGCCCGAGGCCGCGCGCATCATCGCCGTGGTCGACGAGCATTTCACCGCGGCGAACGTCGCCGGCGAACTCGCGTATCTGGAGCTGCCGCACAACCGCGGCTTCGAGCGGCCGTATGGCTGGGCGTGGCTGCTCGCGCTCGGTGCGCAGTTGCAGTCGATGAAAATCTCGGAAGCCGCGCGCTGTGCGAAGACGTTCGCGCCGCTCACCGAGGCGTTCGTCGAGCGCTTCGAGGAGTTCCTGCCGAAGGCAACCTATCCGCTGCGCGTCGGCACGCACTTCAACATGGCGTTCGCGCTCGCGCTGACGCTCGATTTCGCGCGGCAAACCTCGCGCGAATCGCTCGAGGCGCTGATCGTCAGCACCGCGGAGCGCTGGTATCTGGACGACGTCGCGTGTCAGGCGTGGGAGCCGGCCGGCGACGAGTTCCTGTCGCCGTCGCTGATGGAAGCGGAGTTGATGCGGCGTGTGTTGCCGTCGGCGCAGTTCGCCGACTGGTTCGGACGCTTCCTGCCGGACCTCGGCGCGAAAAAACCGGCGACGCTGTTCGAGCCCGTCACCGTGACCGATCGCAGCGACGGCAAGATCGCGCATCTGGACGGCCTCAATCTGAGCCGCGCGTGGTGCCAGCGTGCGCTCGCGCGCGCGCTGCCCGCCGGCGACGTGCGTCGCACCGTGCTGTTCGATGCGGCCGAGCGTCATCTGCACAGCGCGCTGCCGCATGTGACCGGCGACTACATGGGCGAGCACTGGCTCGCCACGTTCGCGACGCTGGCGCTCGAAGCTTGAGCGAACCGGGAACGAACTGAACCGGCTTTGAAGAGATAAAGCCGTGCTGGTTGGGGCGCTTCAGTACGAAGCGCCCTTTTCATTGCCCGTTCAACAGTCCCTGCCTGCAGCGGTAAAATCGCGCAAGGCGATTGCGCCGCTTTAAAGGTGGAAGTTTGACTGAGTTCGAGCAGGGTTTCATTTTGACCCGACATTGGCGGGACACGCCCGCCGGCACGGAAATCGAGTTCTGGCTGGCCACGCACAGCGGGCCGCGCCACATCCGTCTGCGCCCTCAGCCGTCCGTCGCCTTCATTCCGGCCGAACATCGCGAACGCGCCGAAACGATCCTGCGCCGCGACGCGCCGCTCGATCTGCGTTCGCTCGAATTGCGCGACTTCCAGCATCGGCCGGTCAGCGGGCTTTACTGTGCGCAATACCGGCAATTGAAGGGCTTCGAGAAGCGCCTCAGAGAAGGCGGTGTCGATGTCTACGAAGCCGATATCCAGCCGCCCGAGCGCTACATGATGGAGCGCTTCATCACCGCGCCGGTGTGGTTCAGCGGCGTGCCGCAGCAGAATGGTCCGGGGCTCGATGGCCCCTGGCTCGACAGCGAACTCAAACCGTCCAACGACTATCGTCCGCCGTTGAAGCTCGTGTCGCTCGACATCGAAACGAGCGCGCATGCCGAGCTATATTCGATCGCGCTCGAAGGCTGCGGCGAGCGGCAGGTGTATATGCTTGGGCCGCCGAATGGCAACATCGGCAACAACGGCAACATCGGCAACGTCACCGACGCCATCGACTTCAAGCTCGAATACTGCGAAACCCGCGCACGGCTGCTCGAAAAGCTGATCGAGTGGATGGAGCGGCACGATCCCGATGCGATCATCGGCTGGAACCTCGTGCAGTTCGATCTGAAGGTACTGCAACACCATGCCGAGCAGTATCGCGTGCCGCTGCGCATCGGACGAGGCGGCGCGGTGATGGAGTGGCGCGAACACGGCGTCACGCGCAATCACTTTTTCGCGGGCGTGGCGGGTCGTTGGGTCATCGACGGCATCGAGGCATTGCGTTCGGCGACGTGGAGCTTCCCGTCGTTCAGCCTCGAATACGTGTCGCGCTCGGTGCTGGGCGAAGGCAAGGCGATCGACAATCCGTATCAGCGCATGGACGAAATCCAGCGCCGCTTCGACGAAGACAAGCCCGCGCTCGCGCGTTACAACCTGAAGGACTGCGAGCTCGTCACGCGTATCTTCGCGAAGACCGAGTTGCTGCCGTTCCTGCTCGAACGCGCGACCGTGACCGGCCTGCCCGCCGATCGCAGCGGCGGCTCGGTCGCGGCGTTCACGCATCTGTACATGCCGCGCATGCATCGGCAGGGCTATGTCGCGCCGAATCTCGGCGACGTGGCCGGCGCCGCGAGCCCCGGCGGCTTCGTGATGGATTCGCGGCCCGGGCTCTACGACTCGGTGCTCGTGCTCGACTACAAGAGCCTGTATCCGTCGATCATCCGCACGTTTCTGATCGACCCGCTCGGTCTGGTCGAAGGCATGCTGCATCCCGACGACGCGAGCTCGGTGCCGGGCTTTCTCGGCGCGCGCTTTTCACGCACGCGTCACTGCTTACCGTCGATCGTCGCGCAGGTGTGGCAGGCACGCGAAGCGGCCAAGCGCGAGCACAACAAGCCGCTGTCGCAGGCGCTGAAGATCATCATGAACGCGTTCTATGGCGTGCTAGGCTCGACCGGCTGCCGCTTCTTCGATCCGCGGCTTGCGTCGTCGATCACGATGCGCGGCCACGAGATCATGCACACGACACGCGAGCTGATCGAGGCGCAAGGCTACGAAGTGATTTACGGCGACACCGATTCGACCTTCGTCTGGCTCAGGCACGCGCATGACGAGGAAGACGCCGCGCGCATCGGCCGCGCGCTCGTCGAACATATCAACGCGGCGTGGCGGCAGAAGCTGCAGGCGCGCTTCGGAATCGACAGTGCGTTGGAACTGCAATTCGAGCGGCACTACCGGCGCTTTTTCATGCCGACGGTGCGCGGTGCCGAGGAAGGCAGCAAGAAACGCTACGCAGGACTTATGGTATTGCCGGACGGCCGCGAGGACGTGGTCTACAAAGGGCTCGAAACCGTGCGCACCGATTGGACGCCGCTTGCGCAGCAGTTTCAGCAGGAACTGTATCGGCGCATCTTCAAGCAGCAGCCGTATCAGGATTACGTGCGCGACTATGTGCGCGATACGCTCGCCGGCCGGCTCGACGATCAGCTCGTCTATCGTAAGCAGTTGCGCAGACCGATCGACGCTTACGAGCGCAACGTGCCACCGCATGTGCGCGCGGCACGCGTCGCCGATGAGTTCAATCGCCGGCAGGGACGTCCGCTGCAATATCAGAACGGCGGCTGGATCAGCTACGTGATGACGGTGGCCGGCCCCGAGCCGCTCGAAACGCTGCGCTCGGCGATCGACTACGAGCACTATCTGACGCGGCAATTGCAGCCGGTTGCCGACGCGATTCTGCCGTTGCTACGCGACGATTTCACGACGCTGATGTCGGGGCAGAAGCAGTTGTTCTGATCGTGGCGGCGAACGCGCGGCTGCGAGCATGGACGAATTGCCTACTTCACCATGGACGGGGCTCGGCCTCTTCATCGGAGTGCGTGTTATGCACAGCAAAGGTGCGGTAGAGCGAGTTGCCGCGGGTCGCGTATCGCATGCTCCGCGCTACCGGTAATCCGTGATTAAAGGCGGAAAAAAACTAATCCCTGGTTTTGATTTGCAACCCTATCAATAGAATTAGAGCGCCATCATAATTTGAAGTATTGTAATTTCTTCGGTTGTCCGCGCAATTGGCCGGTTTGCATTGCTGCTTGACCTAACCCTTTATTGTCCTATAGTGCCATTTGATCCGCCTCAGAAATATTGTGGGGGTGTGTGTCTGATATCCCTGAATCTGTAGCCCCAACGATCTGCAACGACAGGAGAAGATGCATGAAAGCAATCCACGCCGTCAAACTGGTCGGTACCGCCCTTCTGATTTCGGGTTCGATTCACGCCTATGCGCAGGCGAGCAACGCTAACGCCCCTGCGTCTGCCCCGACCACGACGCCCGAAGCCCGATCGCATTACAAGTCAATGAAAGCAGCGAACCGGGCGCTACAGCGTCAGGTTCGAAATGCGCTGGTGAAAGACAGGAACATCTCAACGGCCAATATCACAGTTCGCGCCCGCGATGGTGCTGTCACGCTGCAGGGCAGCGTACCGCTTCAGGCAGAAAGCGACCGGGCAACCGAGGTGGCGAAAGGGGTACCTGGCGTAACTTCGGTCAGGAACGCGCTGTCGATCCGTCCTGTGGGCACCTGAAGCAGTCCTGGACCCCGCTTTGCAGGAAGGCCGGCGCTCTGACCGTGCATTCCATTGAGGGCATCGCCAATGCGGCACATGGCGGCGGGCCGGCTCGACAGCCGGCCTTCGCTATGCGGATATCTTCTCGAGTTCGAGCCCTTTCGTCTTCGGCCCCATCAAGCCAATCGCCAGCATCACGATCAGCATCGCGCCCGCGATGAACACGAACACGCCGGTCGTGCCAAAGTAGCGCAACACGGCCGCGATCAGAAAGGCCGTGAAAATCGCGGAAAAGCGGCTCCACGAGTAGACGAAGCCGACCGCGCGCGCCCGGATGCTGGTCGGAAACAGTTCGGCCTGGTACGCGTGATAACTGTACGAAATGATGTTGCCGGCCAGCGTCAGGCACACTCCGAGGCTCACGAGGAGCACCGCCCCCGATGCCTGACTGAACCACAACCCGCACACGATATTGACGCCGGCCATCACGACGATCACCGTCTTGCGCTCGAAGCGGTCGCCGATAAACAGCCCGATGATCGGACCGAGCGGCGCGGCCAATGCGATCACGCTCGAATACATCAGGCTCGTCGTGATCGTGATGCCCTGCTTGATCAGCAGCGTCGGCACCCAGTTCGCGAAGCCATAGAAGCCGACCGTCTGGAAGATGTTGAAGATCGTCATCATCAGCGTGCGGCTGCGGTACGGCGGTACCCACATGTCGCGGAAGCTGCCGCGCGGTGGGATCGGCACCGGCGGCGCCGGCGGCGGCAACTCGCGGCCATATTCGTGACGTACCGTCGCCTCGAGCGCGTTCATCACGCGGTCGGCTTCGGCGAGACGTCCTTGCTGCGCGAGCCAACGCGGGCTTTCCGGCAACGCGCGGCGAATCCACCAGACGAATAGCGCGCCATGCGCGCCGATCAGCACGACCCAGCGCCAGCCGTCCAGACCGAACAGCGTGCGCGGCACCAGCAGAAACGATAGAAACGCGACCACCGGCACGGCCGTGAAGCCGACCGCCTGCTCGCACGCGAACGCGCGGCCGCGGATCTGCTTCGGCACCAGCTCGGAGATGTACGTGCCGATCGTCACCAGTTCGACGCCGATGCCGACACCGGCGACGAAGCGCCAGAAATTAAGGCCCGTCGCGGTCTCCTGAAACGCCATCACGAGGTTCGCCGCGGTGTACCACAGCAGCGACCAGGTGAACACCGCGCGCCGCCCGAAGCGATCCGCGAGGAAACCGCACGCGATCGTGCCGATAAACAGGCCGCCAAACAGCGCGGCGATGAAACTCGCGACGCCGGTCGAGCCGAACAGGCCATGCGTGGTCGCGGTCAACATGCCGCTTTTCACGAGGCCCGGCGCGATATAGCCGGAGTACAGCAGGTCATAGAGTTCGAAGAAGAAGCCGAGGCTCAGCAGCACCACCAGCTTCCAGACGGAGCGCGTGGCGGGCAAGCGGTCGAGGCGCGCCGAAATGCTGCCGGCGTCGGGCGATGCGTGGCCCGCCACCTGCGCGGGCGCGCCGCGCTCGGCGCTGCCGGCCGCGTCAGTGGAATGCGCCACGGTACCGCCGCTGCGCGCGACGGACCCCGCGGGATCGGGGAATGCCATGTTGTCTGTCTCCTTCTGTTGCGACTGCTTTTACGGCAGGGCTGATCGCTTACCGCGGCCGGTTCGATGCCGGCCTTGCGTCCTGTCGCGCGTCGCACTCGCCACGATGGGTCGGCCGGAGTCCGGCCAGCATTCTAGCCGTGCCCGCGTTGCAATTGTTCGAACGTGGTGATTTTTCCGGCCAGCGCGCTCGCCGCGACCGTGTACGGGCTCGCGAGCCAGACGTCGCCTGGTCCCGAACGGCCGGGGAAATTGCGGTTGATCGCGCTGATCGTCACGTCGTTCGGGTTGGCCGATTGTCCCGGTCCGCAGTTTGCGCACGAGCCGCAGCCAGGCATCACGAGCGTCACGCCCGCGCGCTCGAACACCGGCAGATAGCCCTGCTCCTCGCAATACGCGCGCACCGCCATCGTGCCGAATTGCAGATACAAACGCGTGCGCTCGGGCACCCGTAGGCCGTGCTCGACGCCCCAGCGCAGCACCTCGTGATAGAAATCGAAGTCCTCGCGCTTGCCCGCGGTGCACGAGCCGCCGTACGCGATATCGATCGCGACGTCCTGTTCGAGCCGCGGCGCCGGCACGCCATTGCCGGGGTCGCCCGGACGCGCGAGCATCGGTTCGATCGCGTTCGCATCGATATGGATCGTGTCGCGATAGGTCGCGTCCGCGTCGCTTTTCATCCAGCCTTCCAGCACGAAATCGACGCCGCGCCGCTCCTTCAGGAACGCGACCGTGCGCTCGTCCGGTTCGACGATGCCGGTGAAGCCGCCGAGTTCCGCGACCATGTTGGTCAGCGTCGCACGTTCGTCGATCGACATCGCGCGCACCGCCGCGCCGCCGTATTCGAACACGAGGCCGATCGCGCCGCCCGAGCGAATCGCCTCCATCCGCAGCAGATGCAGCACGACGTCCTTCGCGGTCACGCCGTCGCGCAACTGGCCGTCGATCTCGATGCGCAGCGTCTCCGGCACTTTGCAGCGCACGTAGCCCGTGACCCAGCTATTGGCGATCTCGGTCGCGCCCGCGCCAAATGCGAGGCAGCCGAGCGCGCCCGAATGCGGCGTGTGCGAATCGGTACCGCATGCTACCTGGCCCGGCAGCGCGTATTGCTCGGCCATCAACGCATGACAGATGCCCTCGGAGCCGGGCACACCATCGAGCGCGCCGTGCGAGCGCACTGCGTAGTCGCGCGAAAACGTCGTGTGGCCTTCCATCAGATTCGCGACGCCCGGCAACAGACCGTCGCGCACGTGAGGGATGCTCTGCGGCGCGAGCACCAGATGATCCTGGAACGCGATGATGTGATCCGGCGCACGCAGCGGCGCGGGCTTGCCGAACGCCCGATGCATCAGATGCGCGCACATGCCGGTGAAATAGTCGTGGCTGAAGCGCCAGTCGGCGGCGATGAACACGCCGTCGCCGCGCTGCGCGCTCGCGGTGCCCGGATGCAGATGACGGTCGATGATCTTCTCGACCAGCGTTTTCGGCTCGGCGCCCGGCGCCTCGTTCGGGGCATCGCTCGCGCGGCCGCCCGGCGCGGGCCACTCCGCAAACCGGCTATACGCGAGCAGCCCGCCGCTGCGGATGATCTGCTGCGTGAGCGAGTCGCGGCCTTTGAGGAATTCGTCGATCGGCACCGCTTCGCCTGCAAGCAGGCGATCGAGCACGGAAAAATCGGTCGTGGTCAGAATGCCGATGTTGTCGCAGTTCTGCTGATAGATACGCTCGAAGCTCTCGGCCACGATCAGGCGAATCCCTGCGGACAACTCCGCGAGCGGGCTCGATTCTCGCGACGAGCCTTTGCCGTAGCGCTTGCCGGCCACCGTCACGCGAAAGCCGCCGTCCTTCACCGCATTGCGGCCGATCGGCAGACGCTCGCCGGCCTTGAAGCCGACGTACGGGTACTGGCCGAGGCGCTCGTCGTAGGTGAGCATTACGGTGACGGGCGTGATCTCGTCCGTCGACACGTTGTCGCGCAACTGCCCCGCCGTGTCGCGAGTGAAGTTTTCGCCGGCCAGTTGCGCCTCGATCACGGCCGGGTCTTGCGACAGGTACAGCACGCGGCCGTCCAAACGAATCGTATCGCTCATCACTGCGTTCTCCTTGCGCTCACTATACGGTGCGCAAGGCGGATGCCGAAGTGCCGGTGCGGCAACGCTGCCGTCTCGTTTCGCGAATGCTCGATGGCGGAGCCGCGGCGCGCAGTGCGGGCGGTGGAATCGTCTAAGGCGGATTGCCGAGGAACGACACCAGCGCGGCAGCGCTCGCGCTCAACTGCTCGCGCGCCTTGAAGATGATGATCAGATGACGCTCCGCCCACGCATCGGCAAGCGGCAGCAGCCGCACGTCGAGCGTGTTCACGTAGAGCAGGCCGACCGGCTCGGGCACGATCGCGATGCCGAGCCCCGCATGCACCATCCGGCACAGCGCATCGAGACTGCTCACGCGCATCCGCACCTCGAGCTGCCGGCCCGCGCTCGCCGCCTGCTGCGCGAGCAAGCGTGTGAGCGCGCTTTCGCTGCGCAAGCCGACGAAGCTGTCGTGCAACAGATCGTCGAAGTTCACCCGCGCCGCGCCGGCGAGCCGATGCCCACCCGGCACGAGCACCGCGAGCCGGTCCTGCCGGTACGGCACCTGCTCGAACGCCTCGCTGCCAGCAACCGGATTGCAGATGCCGAAGTCCGCGCCGTGTTCGTCGACGATACGCAGCACGTCCGCGCTGTTTTCTTCTTCGAGTTCGATCGCTACATCCGGGAACGCACGGCCGAACGCGGCCACGTCTTCAGGCAGAAACTGCACGATCGACGACAGATTCGCAACCACCCTCACGCGCCCTTTGACGCCTGTCGAAAAGCGCGACAACTCCGCGCTCATCTGCTCGATATTGCCGATGATCGCGAGCGCGTAGCGCAGCACGGTCTCGCCGACCGGCGTCACGGTAATGCCGCGCGACTGCCGTTGAATCACCGGCAGGCCGATCAGCGCCTCGATCTCGGCGATGCGCCGGCTCACCGCCGACGACGCGATGAACTCGCGCTGCGCCGCGCGCGCGATATTGCGCTCCTGGCAAACGGCGACGAACAGACGCAGCGAAGTCAGATCGAGTTTCTTGAGCAGGTTTTCCATGGGACGAGGCGACGGATCTTACGACAATGGCGGCAGATCGCTGGAATCGTGGCCGTTATCGTCTCACGGCACGCGGTGTTGCGCCATTGCGCCGACAGCGGTCCTCACAGCGCATCATGAAAGATGATGCCGACCGTATGCCGATGTCCCGAGCGCAGGCGGCTCACGCCGTGCCGCAGATTTACGCGATACGGCCCGCGCGTACCCTGCACGGGCCGGCTGTTCACGGTGAACACGACCGCGTCGCCCTTCGCGAGCGGCACGACTTCGGCACGCGACTGCATGCGCGGACGCTGCTCGGTCATCACGAACTCGCCGCCTGTGAAGTCGCGCCCCGGCTCCGACAGCAGTACCGCAACCTGCAGCGGGAACACGTGTTCGCCGTACAGATCCTGATGCAGGCAGTTGAAATCGCCCTCGCCGTATTGCAGGATCAGCGGCGTCGGACGCACCTGGCCGGCGTCATGGCAGCGTCGAATGAAATCCGCATGTTTCGGCGGATAGCCCACGTCGATGCCCATCGCCATGTTCCAGCGGTTCGCGACCGGCACGAGGTGCGGATAAAGGGCACCGCGCAAGCCGCCGACGAGCGACGGCAGCGGATACGCAAAGTACTTGTATTCGCCGCGACCGAAGCCGTGGCGCGCCATGACGACGCGGCTGCGATAAAGCGCGTCGCGTGTATAGAGCGCGCTCAGCGCGTCGCATTCGCGCGGCGTCAACAGTTGCGGCACGGCGGCGCAGCCGTACTGATCGAGATCGTGTTCGATCCGCGGCCAGTCGAGTGCGTCGACGCGTTGGTCGATCGTTTGGGTGGGAGCGATTGCGTTCATCGTCGATGAGTGGGCGGCGCGGGCTCGTCGCCCGCGCCATCAAAGTAGGTAGCTCGATGAACTTAGTGTACGAGTGTGGTGGCGGGAAAACACTCCGGGTCTTGCGGTCAAATTCAGCCGCACTGCACGGACGGACGATTCACGCTACGCTGTCGGTATCGTTGCGGCCGCACTTGCCGCCGCCGCATCGCACTTCGTTCCGCCAGGACAACCATGAAACAGCAACTCACCATCGATTTTGTTTCCGACATCGCCTGCCCGTGGTGCGCGATCGGCCTGTCGTCGCTGCAGCTCGCGCTCGCGCGGCTTCAGGACAAAATCGACGCGCGCATCGTCGTGCATCCATTCGAACTGAATCCGCAGATGGGACCGGACGGCGAAGACATCGTCGAGTATCTCGGCAAGAAATACGGCCGCACGGCCGAGCAGATCGCCGAAACGCAGGCGATGATCCGCGAACGCGGCGCGAGCGTCGGCTTCGATTTCGGTCCGCGCATCCGCACCTACAACACGTTCGACGCGCACCGCCTGCTGCATTGGGCCGGCCTGAAGGGCCACCAGTTACCGCTGAAGCTCGCGCTATTGCGCGCGTATCATGCCGACGGCAAGAATCCGGGCAACCATGACGTGCTGGTCGAAGCGGCCCAGTCGGTAGGACTCGACGCCGACGAAGCGCGCGACGTGCTGACGAGCGGCGCGTATGCCGATGAAGTGCGCGAAGCGGAAAAGAACAATCAGGAAATGGGCATTCAATCGGTGCCGTCGATCATTTTCAACCGCCGCTATCTGGTGACCGGCGGCCAGCCGGTCGAGCAATTCGTGCAGGTGATCGAGGAGATCGGGGCGAAAGAGACAGCGTAAGGTTCATCGTCGAAGCGAAGCGTAATGGACGGCCCATTCTGAGCACCTGGCTCAGGCATGCACTCGCGAATGCTTGTGTGTTATCTCTTCAACACATCTGAGCAACGAGAGCCTGGGTCCATTGTCCAAGCCGTCCCGGCTGCTTGCAACAGCTCTTTCTTATCCCACTGCACGCGCCTAAAGCCGCTTACAGATAGCTGCAAACGTAGTCCAGCGTTTCAACCACATCGATATCGAAGCGGCTCTTGCCAGGCACCGAGAACGATTCGCCCGCGCCATAGGTCTTCCACTCATCGCTGCCGTCGAGACGGATGCGGCATTTGCCCGCCTGCACTTCCATCAGCTCCGGCGCGTCGGTGCCGAAGTTCAGCGTGCCGGGCAGGATCACGCCGAGCGTCTTGCGCGTGCCGTCGGCGAACAGCACGGTGTGCGACACGCACTTGCCGTCGAAGTACACGTTGGCTCGTTTGACAACAGAAACCTGGTCGAATTGCGTTGCAGCCGTCATGGCGGTCTTCCTCTGGATCATCGTGAAGGGATGCGTTGCGGCCCGGTGGGCGCGGCAGACGGCGCGCGATCCGCGCAAGCCGCCCGCGCAGGGCGCCCTGCCGGGCGCGAGCCCGCCATCATACATGGCTATTGATGGCGGCAATACGGTAAAGTCTGCCAGAACCATATCGACACCTACACAGACTCATTCGACCCATGCGCTCTCCCGCTCCTTCCGCCGGCGCCGTATTGTTGTTGATCGATCTGCAACGCGCGATCGATCATCCGAGCTGGGGCGAGCGCAACAATCCCGCAGCCGAGACGCAGGTGAGCCGCTTGCTCGCGCATTGGCGTAGCCGAGGCTGGCCGGTGTGGCATGTGCGGCACGACTCGACGGAGCCTGGGTCGCACTATCGGCCGGGTCAGGCGGGACACGAATTCAAGGCGTCCAACGTGCCGTTGCCCGACGAACCGGTGATTGCGAAACGCACGAATAACGCGTTCATCGGCACGGGACTCGAGGACCGCCTGCGCGCCGCCGGCCACACGACGCTGGTCGTGGCGGGTGTCATCACCAACAACTCGGTCGAGGCCACGGTGCGAATGGCCGGCAACCTCGGCTTCGATACCTATCTCGTGGCCGACGGCTGTTTCACTTTTGCACGGACCGACTGGCACGGAACGCCGCGCAGCGCCGACGACGTTCATGCGATGTCACTGGCCAATCTCGATCACGAGTACTGCGCGGTCGTCACGACGGACGCGCTATTGGGCAACGGGCAACCGCAATAGCCGCAACGTCGATCTGCTGCGCGGCGAGCCACAATCAGGTGGGACAGGAGGACCTGTGAGAAAAGACAGCGCGAGCACCCTAATTGGCGCCATTGCCGCGGCAGCGATTGCGATCGGCACTGCGACCTGTGCGAATGCGCAAACCAGTGGCGGCATGCCGAACGATGCTTCCGCGCAAAGCCAATCCATCGCGGCATCGCCGGCTCGCAACAGACCCGATAGCGAACTCGCGCGCGACGTGCGGCGCGCGCTCGCACGCACACCGAACCTGCATTCAACGTCGATTCACGTGCAGGCGCGCCGCGGTATCGTGACGCTGACCGGTTGGGTACCGCAGCGCGCTCAGGTGCAACGCGCGGGCAGTGTCGCGAGATCGGTGCGCGGGGTCAGACAGGTGAATAACCATTTGAATGTGCGCACGAGAGGTGCCAGCGGTCACTAGCGCAAAACGAATAAAAGAAAGTACTCAGCCCGCCACGAATGCGGCGGGCTGAGTACTTTCTATCGGCCAATCAATCGATGCGTGCGAGTATTCGCCGCGGCGTTCCATTGCTGCGCAACGCCGCCACGACTCGCGCAATACCTCAACGCCACATACGATAGCTGTAGACCGGCGCGCGATACGCATACACGCGCGGCTGCGCCCAATAGACCGGCGGACGATAAACCTGATAAGCGACAGGCGCGGCCGGTTGAACCACCGTTTCCACGACCTGCGGCATTTCATCGTATTGCGCCTGCGGATAAACCGGCACGTACTGCACGGGCGGCTGAGGATAGTCCTGCCGCACGTACACCGGCTGGTTGTCGTAGACCGGCTGCATCTGCGCGTAGGCCGGCGCCTGCTGGTATTGCATTGGCGGCGGCGCGTATTGCGGCTGCTGGTACACCTGCTGATATTGCTGTTGCGGCGGCGGTTGCGGCACCTGACGCTGCGCGTATTGGACCGGCCGCGGCTTCTGAGGCTGCGGCGGAATACTCGTGTACTTCGAGTTATCGTCTTCGGGAACGCCCGGCGGCAGCGGCGGCACGTCGACCCGCGCGACGTCGGTCCTGGCGGGTTGCCGCTGACCGTGATTGTGCGAGTCGATCATTGCCTGGTAATCGGCCTGATCCTGCTTGCCGCGGTTGATATAGCCATTGCGATACGCGCGGGCCACGTCCGACATCTTCGCATTCGGATCTTCTTTCATGCCGTCCGCATTGACCTTGTACTCGTTCGGACTGAGCGAGCCGGCCGGCACCTCGTCGTCGGACGCATAGGCCGCTTCGGGCCCGTCGGCCCACGCTGGATAACACTGCAGCGTTAGCACCGAAGCGACCGTCGTCACCCCGAGCCCCCAAAGCGTCGTTGTTCTCATGATCCACCTCGCGGCCGATTAAGAGTATTGAAAGCCGAATTTTTTACTTGCAGGCGTTGCTATTTGTCTGCGCGTGCAATTGTTATTTTCTAGCACATTCCTTTGACGTCGGCATTATTTTTTCTTTGCAAATGAGCGGTGTAGCGCACGAGTGACACGGCGGGGCCAAAGGCGAGTCAGGAGAAACCCTGAGAGTCAGAGTTGCCGAAATGGACCGTTTGGTACGGCGGCTCCGCACGCCGCCGCGGCGCGATTCTTTTCGCCCTGAATGACGTAGTAGCAACGCGGCCTTTTAGCGCGCCATGTCGTATCAAGCGCTACGCGACAACTCGGCTTTCCCTATTGCGCGCACTACCGTTCTCTGCTCGCGCGAAAGTCAAACAATTCGCATAAAGGACGGTCCGCAATTCACGTTGAATACCTTCCGAAAGATTCGCGGATTACGATTCACTTTATCTTTGCACGCGGCATTCGCTTTACTGAATACGGACATTTCCGTCCTGTCCCGGAGGCAGCCCATGAAAGACACCGCCACGCCAACCGCCGCGGATCGGGTTCCACTGACCGCCGCGCCTGCATCGAGCGCCGGTGACGACGGCTCGCTGCCGCATCTGCGCGAGATTGCGTCGTTCGGGCACCAGGTGACCGGCGTCGCCGTCGCCGCGGACGGACGCATCTTCGTCAACTTCCCGCGCTGGACAGAAGACGCGCCGATCTCCGTCGGCGTACTCACGCCCGATGGCGACGTCCGTCCTTATCCCGACGATCGATGGAACGGCTGGCGCAATGCCAGGCGTGACGAGTTGAACCCGCAGGATCGCTGGGTCTGCGTGCAGGCCATGCTGTGCGATTCCCAACACAACCTGTGGGTACTCGACCCCGGCGCGCCGGCCCAGGCGTTCGTCGTGCCGGGTGCCCCTAAACTGGTCCGCATCGATCTTGCGACGGATAGCGTCGTCGGCTGCATTGCGTTCACGCTCGACATCGCGTCTCAGGGCAGCTATCTGAACGACGTGCGCATCAGTCCCGACGGCCGTTTCGCCTACATCACGGACTCTGGAACACGCGGCGCGATCGTGGTGGTCGATCTCGGCACCGGTCAAGCGCGCCGCGTGCTCGACGGGCATCCGTCGACGCAAACGGATCCGGGCGTCACGGTCCATGCAGGCGGCGCACCATTGCGGCGTCCCGATGGACGCGGCGTCGAATTGGCGGCCGACGGCATCGCGCTCACTCGCGATGGACTGTATCTGTACTGGCAGGCGGTGAAGGGCAAAACGCTTTACCGCGTGCCCACCGAAGCGCTTCGCGATACCACGCTCGCGACCGATGAAGTCGGCAACCGCGTCGAGAAAGTGCTCGAGCATCGCCCCGCCGACGGGCTGCACATCGACCGGACGGGACGCCTGCTGATTACCGCGGTCGAAGAACATGCGGTGAAGGTATGGGACGGCGCGACACTGACAACGTTGCTGCACGAACCCGGCCTGCGATGGCCGGATACGTTCGCGGAAGGGCCGGACGGCACGATCTACCTGACCGATTCACGCATTCCCGAGATGAACTGGTTCAAGCCGGGCCACCCCGACGCGCTGTCCTCGAGGTTGCTGATCATTGCCGACGCCGCTCCGTCAGCGGCGCCGAACACCAAACCGGGCACGCCGCCCGGCTCGCGAAGCGAAGCGGATCGGAACCGCTCACCCGACTGACGCCACACCGCCGCCGCCGACCGTCCGCGCTGCCCGGCGCGCCGAGGCCGGCCGGGAACGCGCCATGCTAGTGCAGGACAAGAGCTGGCGCGCGCCAGCGCGTCTGCCGTACATGCACGCGCCAAACGGCGCCCGGGGGTCGAGGGATGATCGGCGAAACCTCATTCGCAACGCGCTGCCCGCCTGAAAACGGACAGCCGATGGAGAACGTCGCATGACGATCGGCTGCCCCGAATGCGGCGCGCTCGAAGACATCCCGCCGCTCACCGCCCATACCTACGCGCGTTGCCGCGCCTGTCACTTTCCGCTCGAGCGGCGTAGCGGCCGAAGCCAGACCGCGGCGCTCGCCTGCGCGAGCGCGACCTTCGTATTGCTGTTTCCGGCCAACCTCGCGCCCCTGATGTATGTCCACATGCTCGGCGTCGAACGCTCATCACTACTGTCGTCGGGCATCGTGGAGATGTGGAACGATGGCTGGTTCATTCTCGCGGTACTGCTCGGCACCTTCGGTATCGTGCTGCCATTCATCCGCTTTGGCGGCCTCGTGATCGTCCTCGCCGCGCTACGGCTCGGTCGGCGTACCAGAGGAATCGGCGCGCTGTTTCGCTGGACCACCTCGCTCGATATCTGGACCATGCCCGATGTCTATCTGGTCGGCTGCTTCGTCGGTTACGCGCGCGTGACGCAGAATCTGACCGGCACGATCGCCCCCGGCGGCTACTGCTTCATCGCCGCGGCGCTGCTGTCGATGCTCACGCGCGCGTCGCTCGACCGGAGAACCGTGTGGCGCGCGATCGCCGCGGAAAACGAGTTGCCGGAACATGAAGCGCCGCTGTCCTGCACGGTTTGCGATCTGGTCGTGCCGATGTCGCAGGAGGGGCGCCCCTGCCCTCGCTGCGCACTGACGTTGCGCGCTCGCAAAACCGACGCCGTCGTGCGCGCGGCTGCGCTGTCGCTCGCCGCGCTCGTTCTGACGATCCCGGCCAACTTCTTTCCGATGACCACTTCGATGCAACTCGGGCGGACCCACTCAACCCGGATCATCGACGGCGTCTACCAGCTGTTTCACGCTGGCCTGTGGCCGATCGGCATTCTGATCATCTGTACGAGCATCGTCATTCCGGTGGCGAAGATTCTCGGCATGGCATGGTTCGTCGTCTCCGTTCGGCGCCGTTCGCGCCGGCATCTGCGGGTCAAGGCGCATCTGTACCGCCTGATCGACGAACTCGGCCGATGGTCGTACGTCGACGTGTTCACGATCGCGGCGTTCGTGCCGCTGGTCCGGTTCGACGGCATCGCCGCGGCGCGACCCGCCATTGGCGCCACCGCGTTCGCGCTGGTCGTGTTTCTGACGATGGCCGCTTCGCGCGCATTCGACCCGCGCCTGATGTGGGACGTCCACCCGCGGAGCAAGCGATGAGCGGCACGCGTCCCCGTCGTTCGCAGGCCCAGGTGCGGCGCAGCGCGTGGCCCGGCTGGATCTGGGCGGTGCCGGTCGCAGCCTTCGCGATGGCCGGATGGCTCGGCGTTCGCGCGTTGATGCATCAGGGCGAGACGGTCACGGTAACCTTCGACAACGCGTACGGCATGAAGCCCGATGACACGATCGTCACGCTGCGCGGCGTGAAGGTCGGCGCCGTCTCGGAGATTACGCTCGCGCCCGATGGCCAACACGTCAAAGCCGAACTCAAGATAGATCGCGCCGAGAAAAAGTATCTGCGCAGCGAGACCAGGTTTTTCCTGCGCGGCGCCCACGTGGATCTCAACGATCCAGCGTCGATCAAGGCAGTGCTGTCCGGCCCCGAGATCGTGATGGAGCCCGGGCCCGGCGAGCCGGCATCGCGTTTCAACGGTGTCGATCGCCGCCCCGCGCTCGCGCCGGGGCACGGCCCGATCGTCACCTATCTGGTGCGCTTCGACGGTGCGGTCGGCGACCTGAAGAGCGG
Source organism: Paraburkholderia sp. 32 (assembly GCF_050435345.1). NCBI lineage: Bacteria > Pseudomonadati > Pseudomonadota > Betaproteobacteria > Burkholderiales > Burkholderiaceae > Paraburkholderia > Paraburkholderia sp. 32. The sequence continues at coordinate 1,815,073 of NZ_JBNDKD010000001.1, read as the reverse complement.
TGCCGATGTGCAATTGCGCGGTTTCGACGTGGGCACCGTCATCAGCGTGCGCCTGAACTACGACGCACGCACGGGCGCGCTGAGCACCCCGGTGCAGATCGCGCTGAACCCGTCGCAGCTTGGCATCGTCGGCGCGCCGCCACCGGCCAACGGGGACTGGCGCCCGCTCGTCGATGGCATGCTCACCCGCCTCGTCGCCACAGGCTTGCGCGCGCGGTTGTCGCAAGATCCGCCGCTCGTCGGCGCGGACAAGATCAACCTCGACTTCGTGCAAGGCGCGCCGGTGGCGACGCTCGCCAGCGAGGACGGCCTGCCCGTCATTCCGAGTGTCGCCGCCGCGAATCTCGACACGACGATGGCCAAGGCCAACGAGGTGATCCAGAAAATCGACGATCTTCCGATCCGGCAAACCGGCGAACAGGTCCGCAGTATCGCCGCGCATATCAACGCCCTCAGTTCCTCGCCTCAGATCAAGGACAGCCTGACGCACATCGACCACTCGGTCGCGCAGATCGATCACACGTTGCAGCAGGTCTCGCCACAGATCGGTCCGCTCGTCGCGCAATTGCGCGACACCGCGAACGCGGCCGATCGCACCGTTGCCGCGGCGAACCGTACGCTAGGCGGCGACGCGTCGAGCCAGAACGACCTGCCCGCCGCCATGCAGGAGTTGACCGACACCGCACGCTCGATTCGGGCACTGGCCGACTATCTCGACCGCCATCCGGAGGCGCTGATCCATGGCAGGCAGCAGGAGGCTCAATGATTACGAGGTCCACGTTCCCCGTCGGACGCGCCGTCGCGGCATTGCTCGCGACGAGCGCCAGGACGGCGGCGTTTGTCGTAACCGTCGCGGCGATGACGCTCGCCGGATGCGGACACAGCATACCGACACGCTATGTGACGTTGAACCCGATGCCCGCCGACGCGCCGCCCGCCACGGCGCCGATCCCACCGATTCAACTGACCGCCGTGCATATTCCCGCGGTGCTCGATCGGCTCGAAGTCGTCACGCTGGCTTCGCAGAACCGGCTGACGATCGACGATAGCGACCTGTGGGGCGCACCGCTCGCTCTGATGATGCGCAAAACGCTTGCACAGGACTTGCTCACGCGGCTGCCCGCCGGATCGTTCGTCGTTCCGGATGCACCCGCGCCGCCCGGCACGCGCAGGCTGGTCGTCACCGTGCTGAATGCCACGGCCGACGAGAGCGGCACGCTGACGCTGCAAGCGGAGTGGACGCTGCTGGCCGGGCACTCGGATCAGGCGTCGCTGCGGCAGCAGGTGACGCTCGACTCCGCGATCGATGGACACGATGCGCTCGCGCAGGCGGCCGCGTTGAGCCGCGTTCTCGGCGAATTGGCCGACCGGATCGCGGGGTCGGTCCTCGCGCACTGACCGACGGCGTCGAGTTCGCTGCCGCGCCGATCACGCAGTACCGTTATCGCCTTCCCTTGCGCAAAGCCGGTTGAAACGCTGCTCGACCACGCGTGTTCCCCATTGCGTGCCTTCCGATTCTTCACTTAGCCGAAAGCCGAATGACTCGTACAGATGACGCGCCGCGTCGAGCCGCAGGATGGTCGCCAGATCTTTGGCGCTGATGCCCGGCGACATGCCGATCTCGATCACCGCATGCACGGCCGATGGCGCCAGATCGCTGTCGGCGATGGTCGTGCGCATGAAACCGAGTTCGCGGACCAGCCGGCGGGAAAACTCGCGGAGTTCGAGAATCGTCGTGTCGCGGGGCTTGGCGGGGGCGTCAAATCGGCTTGCCCAGCGGACAGCGCTGCCTTGATGCGCGGCCTTTAAACGGCGTCGGGTACCTGACGAGTCTTCAGAAACGCTTCGACCGTTTCGCCGCGCATGCTCGCGTACACGCCGAGATTGGTGATCTTCACCACACGCGCGAACTTCTCGAGCACGAAGAAAGACACCCCATAACGGATCAGACCGATCCAGTCGGTGTTGTCGACCAGCGTGCGTTCTTCCGGCGTCAGGCCGGCCGCATCGTATGAGGCGGTGCGGTTTTCGAGCCACAGCGCGCGCGACGACGCTTCGCGCATCTGCCAGAAAAAGCGGTTCAGGCGCATCGCCTTCATGCTCTGGCGGATATCGAACGGATACGTGCCGGTCAGTTCTTCGACGCCAACCAGTTGCGGATTCATTACGCCACCTCTTCTTCGTAGATCGTCACGGCCATCGCGGTGCTGGTCGCCAGGTAGTAGCTGCGATGCAGTTCGCGGACCTTCTGACCCAGCGCGCCGCGCATCGCGAGCCACATGATCGTCTCGACGCTTTCCGCGCCGCCGAGCCGCACGTAATCGACGTGCTTCATCGCGGCAAGACGCTCCGGATCGCTGACGATCAGGTCGAGGAATTCCATGTCCCATTCGGTATTGTTGAAGCCGCTGCGTTCGCCATGCACCTGGTGCGACAGGCCGCCCGTGCCGACCACCACGACCTTCAGATCCTGCTCGAACGATTCGATCGCGCGACGCAGCGCCTGGCCGAGCCGGTAGCAGCGATTCGCGGTGGGCAGCGGATACTGCAGCACGTTCACTTCGAGCGGCACCAGCGACAGCGGCCAGCCGCCCTGATGCGGCAGCATCAGCGACAGCGGCGAATTGACGCCGTGATCGAGCGGGCGGTCCTGGAAGACGGTCAGATCGAATTCGTCGGCGACCAGTTGCTCGACGATATGGATCGCGAGATCCGGATGACCGGCGATGTCGGGCAGCGGACGCTTGCCGGCGCCTTCATCGGCGAACTCGTGGTTGGGCGACACGCCGAGCGCGAACGTGGGATAGCAGTCGAAGAAGAAGCTGTTCGCGTGGTCGTTGTAGAACATCACCATCACGTCGGGCTTGTGCTCGGCCAGCCACTGCGCCACCGGTTCATAACCCTTGAACATCGGCGCCCATGCCGGTTCGTTCTGCTTGCCCTTGTCGTACGCCAACCCGATCGTGGGTACATGGGACGTGCCGATACCACCAATGATTCTTGCCATATTCGTTCTCTTCCGTCACTTCGTGCTGCTGCCAATCGGATAGTCGGCAGGTTTGCCGCGCTAGTCACCATGACCGTCTTGGGATACAAAGATAGAAATTGTGCCGCGATACGGGAAGCACGGGTATACCTCAGGCAGCGCCGGGTTGACGAGTAAAAACCCGGCATTTGCGCGGCCAAAGCGCGGATGAAGCGCACCCCGACCCACGCCGCGCAGGGCTCCCTCGGTATCCCAAGCCGGTGAGGCAAGCCTTCCGCGACGCCTTGGCATCTCGGCACGCGATAAATAAAACAGATGGCCCGGAAAACAACTCGCAACGCCCATTTTTAAGGCTTGGAGCGGTGCTGCACGCGTGGCTATACTGCGCTGCTTCCGACGCGCGACGAAACGATGAACGAGACCACCCAGCAAGCGATTGTGCAGACCTTACGCGAGAAGATCCTGTCGGGCGAACTGTCGCCCGGGCAGCGGCTCGTCGAAGCGCAGCTTGCGCAATGGCTCGGCGTGTCGCGCACGCCGCTGCGTTATGCGTTGAGCGTGCTGTCGTCGGAAGGCCTGCTCGATCGTTCGGGCTCGCGCGGTTACGTCGTGCGCCGCTTCGGCGTGCGCGACGTGCTCGACGCGATCGACGTGCGCGGCGTGCTCGAGGGACTCGCCGCGCGCTCGGTCGCCGAAAACGGCGTGAGCCCCGCGCTCGCCGCCGCGCTCGACGACTGCCTGCGTGAAGGCGACGCGATCTTCGAGCAAAAGCATCTGCAGCCAGGCGACGACGTGCGCTACGCGCAGATGAACGGCCGCTTTCATGCGCTGATCGTCGAAGCGGCGCAGAACCAGGCGGTCACGGCCGCGCTCAGTCTGAACGACAAGGTGCCGTTCGTGTCGCCGTTCACGATCGCGTTCGACGAATCCGCGCGCGAGCGTCAATTCATGATGCTGACGTACGCGCATCGCCAGCATCACGCGATCGTCGACGCGCTGAAAAAAGGCGAAGGCGCGCGCGTCGATGCGTTGATGAAGGAGCACACGCAGATCTCGAAGGAAAGTCTGAATCTGTCGCTGCCGTCGTTGCATCTGATCGCGGGCGCGGCATGAGCAACGACACGCTTTCCGCCGCCACCAGCCAGGCGAGCGCCAAAGCGCCGCTGTCGGTCAGCAGCAAGGACCTGCTCAATCTCGCGCAACTGCGCGCATTCCGGCTCGTCGCCGATATGGGCAGCGCGACGCGCGCGGCGGCCGCGTTGTTTCGCGCGCAGTCGGCGGTCACGCGCTCCGTGCAGGAGCTCGAGTCGGCGCTCGGCGAACCGCTGTTCGATCGCGGTCCTTCGGGCATGCTGCCCACTCCGGTCGGCCGCGCGGTGCTGCATCGCTGCGAGCGGATCTTCGCCGAACTCGAAGAACTCGCCCGATGGTGCGCCGCGCGACAGACGCGCCGCCGGCCCGTCGCGGAAGGCGCATTGCCCGCGTATCTGCTCAACACGCGGCGGTTGCAACTATTCGCGGCGCTCGCGCGGCATCGGCATATGCCGAGCGCGGCAAAAACCTTCGGCATCAGCCAGCCCGCGGTGAGCACCGCGATCCGGGTACTCGAAAGCGGCTCGGGACTGAGTCTGTTTCACCGCAGCCCGCGCGGCATTCTGCTGACGGCCGAGGGCGAGACGTTCCTGCTTCACGTACGCCGCGCGCTGAACGAACTGCGCCACGTCCCCGACGATATCGCCGCATTGCACGGCAAGATTCAGGGCTCGGTGACAGTCGGCGCGTTGCCGCTCGGGCGCACGCTGATCCTGCCGAAGGCGATCGCGCGAATGACCTCGGAGAATCCGGGCGTGCGCGTGGTGACCGACGAAAGCGCATACGAGACGCTCGTGGCCGGTCTGCGAGCGGGCGACATCGATTTCATTCTCGGCGCGCTGCGCGACAACGACGCGACGAGCGGCCTGAAAAACGAGCGGCTGATGTCGGAAGACATGGTGGTGCTGGTGCGCCGCGGTCATCCGCTGACTCACGCGCACGATCTGACCATCATGGGTCTGTGCGACGCGCAGTGGATTCTGCCGCGCAGCAACGCGCCGGCGCGTGCGCTGTTCGAAACGCAATTCAAGCGGATGAAGGTGAAGCCGCCTCTGCCGACCGTCGAAACCGCCGACCTCGCGGTGATTCGCGGCCTGCTGCTCGGTACCGACATGGCGGCGGCCTTGTCGGCGCAGCAGCTGCATCACGAGATTCAGTCCGGGCAATTGGTGGTGCTCGATGTACCGCTGCACAACACGCGGCGCGAGATCGGCCTGACGATGCGCGCGGCGGGCACGCCGTCACCGGCCGCGCGCGCATTGATCGACGCGATCCGGCTGTCGGTCGTCGATGTGACGCGCACCGTCAGTATCGGCGCGAACTGAGCACTTCCATTGATTAGGGCGACAAAGAGTGGAGGCTTCTTGCGTTGCGCCTGGTTCGTGCGTCCATGGGCATTGGAAAAGGACTTCGTCATAAACCTGCGAAGACGCGCACCGCATTGGACCGCCGCGCATGGAACCGTGCCGGCTCCGGCACGAACCGCAAGCGGAAATAGCATAGCGAATGACGCGTTAATGAAGCATCGCCGTATCACGTGCGGCGACAATTCTCCGACAATAGAAGAGCGCGCACCTCACCACGCGGCGCCTCGAAGACACCCGGAGAAAACGTAATGAACAAACGCCAGTTCCTGACCAGCGCCGCGGCACTGGGCGCGGCGGTCGCGCCCGCATTCGGCGCGAAGCGCGAGCACGCCGAATGCGGGCCGTCTCCGGTCGTCCTGACGATCTCCGGCGCGATCAAGCACAGCAATCGCGGCGCGCTCAATCCCGCTTTCGATCAACTGCTGGCGAAGCACCAGGTGAAGTTTTCGCAAGCGTACGGCGTCGATCTGCCGTGGCTCGCCAGCATGAAGACCGTGACGATCCATCCGACGATCGAATACGATGCGCACATGCATACGTTTAGCGGCCCGCTGCTCACCGACGTGCTCGCAAACGTCGGCGCGCCCGACGCGGGCAGCACGCAAATCGTCATGCACGCGGTCGATGGCTACGCGGTGTTGACGACGCTCGACAAGGTGCGCGAGTATCACTTCATCGTCGCGACACAAATGGACGGCAAGCCGCTGGCGCTCGGCGGCGTGGGGCCGTTATGGGCGATCTACGACGCCGATCAGATTCCCGAACTCGCGGCCAAGCCACTGAAGGACCGCTTCGAATTGTCGCCGTGGGGCCTGTATCACATGCAGCTCACAGAGGCGTCATAGCGCGCCGCCGAATCGCTCGACGCACGCCTGCCGCACGCGCTCGCCCACTGACCCAGCGCGAACGAGCACGCACCGGCAGTATTGAACGCTTCGGCCCGCTGACCGTTCGGCAAGGCGGAATCGTCGAGCAGCGGCGCGACGAGGGGCAACGCGTCTGCGAACTGCCCGGCCGAACATAGCGCCACGGCTCGCTGGTTGTCGCCTCGGCCTCAGCGCACCGAAATAAGCGCTTTTTCACCGTCCAATCCGCCGTTATGCCCGTCATTGCGAATGAAAGGATCGCGCGGTGATGCTAGAATCGCGCCCGTCTTTTCTTCGACGATCATGACTCGACACTCGCGCAACCACCTGACCGCATGGCTTGGCCTCGTCGCCATGTGGCTCGTCGTGTTCGCGCCGCTCGTGAGTCAGTTGCTCGAATCGGGCCGTGCCCACGAGCCGATTGCCGCGCTATGTTCGGCGCTTCATCCGGCTGGTGCAAGCAATGTGAGCGATGCGAGCGTCGTCGCTCAAACCAGCCCCGCGCCCGTGCATCTGAGCCACGACGATGCCTTCGGCGCCTGCGGCTACTGTCATCTGCTCGAACATCACGTCGCGATGCCGACGCTCGCCGCCGTCGAGCCGCCGGCCGCGCTGCCGCTGGCCGGCACTGCGCCGCCCACGCTGTCCACCCGCTTCACCCCGCTTGGCGCCTTCCCGTCGGGACGTCCGCGCGCCCCACCTGCCGTTTCCTGATCGCTACCGGTTCTGATCGCGCCTTCGTCGCCCACATCGACGAGGCCTGCGATCGCCTGTTCAATGCATCGAGGAAACGCTCATGTTCAACTTCGCGCTGCGAAGGCTCTCTTATTGCGTCCGTCGTGACGCTGTCTTTTCCGCTCATCGCGCGGTTCGTCGTTCGGTTCTTTGGCCCGCGCTCATGCCTGCCTTCGTGCCGGCTTTCGTTGCAACACCCACGCATGCCGCCGACGCAAACACCGACGCGACGCTGCCCGCCGTCAGCGTCAGTGCGAGCGCAAGCGCGAGCGCCGCACCGCGCGCCGTCGACCCGAACCTGCCGGCCTCCGTCGAAACCGTGACGCGCGATCAGTTCGCGAACTGGAACGTCGTCAACACCGAGGACGTGCTCAAGTACATGCCGAACCTGGCGGTACGCAAGCGCTTTATCGGCGATCTGAATTCGATCATCGCGGTGCGCGGCACCAGCAATACGCAGAGCGCGCGCGGCCTCGTCTATGCGGACGGCTTGCTGCTGAGCAACCTGCTCGGCAATAGCTATTCGTTTCCGCCGCGCTGGTCGATGGTGTATCCCGACGAAATCCAGCAGGTCGACGTAATCTACGGGCCGTTTTCCGCGCTGTATCCGGGCAATTCGCTCGGCGCGACCGTGCTGATCAGCACGCGCATGCCAAAGCAGTTCGAGGCCAACGCCGACGTGAAGGCATTCACGCAGCACTTCAGCCTGTTCGGCGTGAACCAGAGCTTCAACGGCAGCGAAGCGAGCGCGTCGATCGGCGATAGCATCGGCAAGTTCTCGTACCGGCTCGGCGTCAATCATCTCGAGAACACGAGTCAGCCGCTGCAATTCGCAACACTCGCTAAATCGACCACGCCCGCCAAGGCCGGCGACACGCCCGTCACCGGCGCCTATTTCTACAACAACCAGACCAATGCGCCGACGGCCGTGCTCGGTGTGAACGGCGAAGGCATCGAGCACACGGTGCAGGACCAGTTCAAGCTGAAGATGCAGTACGACTTCACGCCGACGCTGCAAGGCGGCTTCACGCTCGGCTACTGGCACCAGACGTACAACAGCGAAACATCGACGTTCCTGCGCGACGCGGCCGGCAACCCTGTGTACAGCGGCAACGTATCGATCAACGGTTACCACTACACGATTCCGGCGGCCGCGTTTGCGCCGGGTGTCGGGCACAGCGAGAACTGGCTCTACGGCGTGTCGCTGAAAACGCGCAACGCGACCGGCTGGAACGGCGAGGCGATCGCCTCGTATTACGACATCGGCAATGGCGTCGCACGCACCGCGAATGCCGGCGGCCCGGGCAATGGCCCCGGCACCGTGCTGTTCAACGACGGCACCGGCTGGAAGACGCTGGACCTGCGCGGCACCTATACGCCCGCGACGAACCAGCCAGGACTGGCCAATCACGCACTGAGCGTCGGCTACCACTACGACAACTACTTCGTCGACAACCAGACCTACAACACGCTGAACTGGCGCGACGGCGACGCGACCTCGTTCGCCAACGCGTTCACCGGCAAGACGCAGACGCAAGCTCTTTATGCGCAGGACGCGTGGCGCTTTCTGCCGCGCTGGAAGCTCGTCTACGGCGCGCGCTATGAAGACTGGCAAGCCTACGATGGCGCACAGTCGCTGCCCGGCACGACGATCGCGTACAGCGATGCCAGCCAGCGCCACCTTTCGCCGAAGGCGTCGCTATCGTTCGATGTCAGCGACGAGCTGACTTTGCGCGCGTCGATCGCTCGCGCGTATCGCTTTCCGACCGCGAGCGAACTGTTCCAGGGGCAAATCAACGGCTCCGCGATCGTCAACAACAATCCATATTTGCAGCCCGAAGACGATCTGTCGAAAGAGCTGAGCGCCGAATGGGCGCATTGGAATGGCGTGTTCCGCTTCTCGCTGTTTCAGGACGACGTGAAGAACACGATCTTCAGTCAGACCGACACCACCGTGATTCCGAACGTGACGAACTTCCAGAACATCGGCAAGGTTCGCTCGCGCGGCGTCGAAGCAAGCTATTCGGGCGAGGACGTGTTCGTGCGCGGGCTCGATCTGCTCGCGAGCGTCGCGTACACGCAGTCGAAGATCCTCGAGAACGCACGGAATCCGGCCTCGGTCGGCAAGTACTTCTACCGCATTCCGCTGTGGCGCGCGAATCTTGCCGCGACGTATCACTTCGACGCGCGCGCGGCGCTGACGCTCGCCGCGCGTTACTCGGGTCGTCAGTACAACACGCTGACGAATACCGACACGAACCCCAACGTGTTCGGCGGCACCAGCACCTACACGGTTGTCGACGCGAAGTTCACGTTCAAGCCGACGAAGCTCAGCGAACTCGGCATCGGCGTCGACAACCTGTTCGACGCGCGCTACTTCGTCTACCACCCGTATCCGGGCCGCACGTTTTATGTCGAAGCGAAGCTGCATATCTAAGCCTGATGCAAGACGCGGCAAACCGCTTGTCGCACACGAACCATCGACCCATTTGCCCGACGAGGATTTCATGTCCACGACTCGAACCGCCGAACGCGCGCGCGCGCAGAACGGTACAACCGCCGCCACGAGCGGCCCGACACATCCAGGCTATCGAACCCTGTGGCGCTGGCACTTTTACGCGGGCCTCTTCGTGATGCCTTTTCTACTCGTGCTCGCCATCACCGGCACGCTGTATTGCTTCCAGCCGCAGATCGAGCCGCTGCTTTATCGACAGCAACTGGTCGTCGCACCGCAGGCCGTCCGGAGGCTGGCCGACAACGCGCTGCTCGCGAAAACGCGCGCGGCGATGCCGCCCGGCTCGATCGCGACGACCGCCGTGATCACGCGCGATCCGCAACGCAGCGCCGAATTCGTATTTCGTCTCGCGGACGGCTCGCAGCAGAGCATCTATCTGAATCCGTATAGCGGCGAGGTGCTGGGCACGCTGAGCGTCGAGCATCGCTTGATGCAGGTGGATCGCATGCTTCATCGCAAGCTGCTGCTCGGCAAGCCCGGCGAACTGCTGATGGAACTGGCCGCATGCTGGACGCTCGTGATGATCGGCACCGGCGTCGCACTATGGTGGCCGCGCGGCAAAACGACCGCGCGCGCGGTGCTGCTGCCGCGCCTGGCGCTGAAAGGACGTCCGCTATGGAAAAGTCTTCACGCGGTGATCGGCATCTGGCTCGCCCTCGGCGCACTTGCGTTCGTATTGACGGGGCTGCCGTGGACCGGCTCGTGGGGCAAACAGTTCAAGGCGTTCGCGACCGCGACGCAGCTTGGCGCTCCGCCGGGCGCGTGGGGCGGTTTGCCGTTGCGCTCCATCGTGCCGGGAACGCCCTCGGACCACCCGGACCACGCGAGCGTCACGCTCGCGCATGCCACGCGCGCCGACATGGACTCGATGCCCGGCATGGTCATGGACGACCTGCCGTTGCCGCTGACGCCGTGGGCCGCGGGCAACGCAAGCGTGCCCTCTTCCGCGGCCACCGACGCGGCGCAGCCTCTGTCGCTCGGGCATATCGTCGCGCTCGCCGCGTCGCTCGGTATCGCGGACGGCTACCGCATCGTGCTGCCGAACTCCGCAGCCGGCGTCTACACGCTCTCCTATTTCCCCGCGAATCCCAAAGACGAACGCACGCTGTACGTCGACCAATACAGCGGCGCGATCCTGAAGGACATTCGCTACGGCGATTACGGCGCGATCGCGAAGGCCGTGTCGTACGGCACCTCGCTGCATATGGGTCGCTACTTCGGCGTCGCGAATCAGATACTGTGCGCAGCCATTTCGCTCGGCCTTGGCGCGCTCGCTGTGACCGGCTTCGTGATGTGGTGGAAACGTCGGCCGCAACGCTCGCTCGGCGCGCCGTCGCGCGAGCGCGCCGCACCGCCGATGCGTGGCTGGAAAACCGGCCTCGCGCTTCTCGGCATCGTTTTCCCGCTGATGGGCGCAACGCTCGTCGCGGTGTGGCTGCTCGACCGGCTGGTTTTCGGCCGTGACCCACGACCGGAACCGAACGGCGTCGCGTGAGATCAAGACGAGCCGGGGCGCACCGCTTGCGCCTCACGAGCGTTTACGATATATTTTGCTCGCTTATGATCGATTCACGCCGAAACGGAGACGAGACATGCAGCGAACCCGGGAAGATGCGATCAACGGGCTACTGCCCGAGCAGCGCGAAGCACTGATTCTGGAGCGATTGCGCACGCATGGTCGCGTGCTCGCGGCCGAGCTGGCCGCCGAGCTGCAGATCTCCGAGCACACCGTGCGCCGTCATCTGCGCGATCTCGCGGATCAGGGGCACTGCAAGCGCGTGTACGGCGGTGCGCTACTGATGTCGCCCGCCGACAAACCCGCGGCGCTGCGCATGCATGAGGCCGTCGATCGCAAGGCACGCCTTGCCGCGGCAGCCGTATCGATCGTTCGTCCGAAGCAGATCGTGCTGCTCGACGCGGGCACGACGAACGTCGCGATCGCGTCGGCGCTGCCCGACAACGCCGGCCTGAGCGTCGTCACGAATTCGCCCGAGGCCTGCGCGCGGCTGCTGAACCGCCCGGGTATCGACGTGATCCTGATCGGCGGCCGCATCGCCGGCGGCGCGGCGGGCTCGCTCGGCGCGACCGCGCTGCTGCAGATCCAGCAGATCCGCGCGGACCTCTGTTTTCTCGGCGCCTGCGCCTTCGACCCCGACGAAGGCGTCGCCGTATTCGACGCAGAGGACGCCGAACTGAAACGCGCGATGGTCAAAGCGAGTAGCCAGATCGCCATCGCACTGACCTCGGAAAAGCTCATGACAGCGGCGCCGTTCGCGGTAGCGCCTGTTTCGGCCGTCGATTATCTGTTCGTCGAAGCGGACGTGCCGGACGCGCGTGTCGCGAGCCTCCGGGCCGTCTGCGATAACGTGATGGCGGCACGCCCATGAACTCACTCGTCAGGGAACGCATCGCGACGCTCGCCGTCTTTCTCGCCAACGGTTTCGGCATCGGCGCATGGGCGGTCGAGGTGCCGCGCATCAAGGAAAGCCTGGCGCTCAGCGACGCCTCGCTCGGCATCGCGCTGTTCTGCTTCGCGCTCGGCGCCATCGTTGCGATGCCGCTCGCGGGACAGCTCGCGCCGCGCCTCGGCAGCGGCCGCGCCACCGCGCTGCTCGGCGCGGCATTCGCGATCGCGCTGCCGTTGCCCGCGCTCGCGCCGGGCATGCTGACGTTGTGCGTGGTGCTGTTTGCGCTTGGCGCGTCGAACGGCGCGCTCGACGTGTCGATGAACGGACATGCGAGCGCGATCGAAACACGCTGGCGCGCGCCGATCATGTCGTCGTTTCATGCCGCGTGGAGCGCGGGCGGCCTGCTTGGCGCGGCGAGCGGCGCGATGTTGCAGAAAAGCGGCGTCGGCGTCGTGGGCGGGCTGTTCGCGCCCGATCTGTTGATCGCGGCCCTGATCATTTTCGCCGCGTCGTTTGCGTTGCGCGATATCGGTCCGCGCGCGGCCGCCGCGTCGAGCGGCTTCGCATGGCCCCACAGCAGCGTGATGAAACTGGCGCTGCTCGCGTTCATGTGCATGCTCGTCGAAGGCGCGGTGGCCGACTGGAGCGCGGTGTACCTGCGCTCCACGTTGAACCAGGAAGCGAGCGTCGCCGCGATCGGCTACTCCGCGTTCGCGTTTTCGATGGCGGCCTGCCGGATCGCCGGCGACGCATCGGTGCGGCGCTTCGGTTCGAGCAAGGTCGTCGCGCTCGGCGGTCTGATCGCGCTCGCCGGACTCGCGCTCGTGCTGAGCCTGCCGACGGTGCTGACCGCGTGCGTCGGCTTCGCGATGGTCGGCATCGGTCTCGCGAATATCGTTCCGGTGATTTTCAGCGCGGCGGGTCGCTCGAGCGCGACGCCGGCGATCGGCGTGTCGATGGCGGCCACGTTCGGCTATGCGCGCTTTCTGGTCGGGCCGCCGCTGATTGGTTTCGGTGCCGGCGTGGTTGGCCTGCGCGCGGCGCTGGGCGTGCTCGTGATGGCCACGCTGATCGTGTCGCTGCTGGGCGGCAAGGCGGTGCGCGCCGCGCGACCCGCGTAGCGAGCGTTATTTCGCTTTCTTGTCGAGCACGGCAAGCGGCTTGCGAACGGCTAACGCATCGCGTGCCGCATGCTGACCCAATGGCCAGCTGAACGCGCCGAGCAACGAGCTCGGCTGCGTACCATCGTCGAGACCGGTGGCGGGCCACTCGTGTTTCGCGGGCACCCAACGCGTGCCGAACACGTGATCCCACATCGGCAATAGCTGCGTGAAGTTGTGATTGAAATGCTCGGCGCGAATCGAGTGATGCAGCCGGTGATACTGCGGATTGTTGACCCACGTGACGTAGCGCCCAAGGTCCATGCGCAGATTCAGATGCGCGAAATAGTTGCCGAACATGAACACGATCGAGGTCGCACCGACGATCCACGGCTCGACCTTGAACAGTACGCCGACGAGCGGATAAAGCAGGCAGCCCTTGAGCAGCACTTCTATCCAATGATGCCGCAACGTGATCGTCACGTTGAAATCCACCGCGCTATGGTGCAGCGAATGCAGCTTCCACAGGATGGGCCATGTGTGCTGCAAGCGATGAAACGCGTATTCGAGGAAATCGATCGTCAGCAGCACGATCACGAACGAAGCGAGCGCGCCCCACCCGCGCGACACCAGCACCACCATCCCGCCGCCGAGTGCATTGACGATCGCGACGCTCGCGGCCGCCGTCAGCGGCTTCGTGGCTTCCGCCAACGCCAGATACAGGCCCGCATACGCCATGTTCAGACGCTGCCCCGCGCGCGATTGCAGCAATGCGGCCGGCCAGCGACGCTCGAGCAACGCACCGACGCCCATCATGACCAGCACGAGCGCGTAGGCTTGCAGCCATAGGCTCGCGTGGTGCAGCAAGGCGGGAAACGGGCTCGACGCTAACATGAAATTCCCTGATGCGGCGGTCGTTAGCATGATCTTCGCAGCCCGCCGGCCCGCACGCAAGCGCCCTTTAGCGGGGGCCCGCCGCGAATTCAGCTTCACCCGCAAGCACGGAAAAAAATGGCGGGGTCATCGCTTCACGCCGTCACGATCGCGAGCGGACGATAGATGCAGCCGTATCGTCCGCTCGCGTCGTCGTTGTTTGTCGACATCCGTTTGCTATTGGCCCCGCCGCACCTCGCAAGTTGCGCCAAGCTCCCCGAGCGCGAATCGCGAGACTTTTGCTGCCGTCGGCATTTGTTCACTGCGTGAAATTCCGGCTGCAACATGTGTAGTTCTTGTGCATTCGTCATTGCAATGGCTATGCCATGCTGGAATGAAGGCCTGCTACGTATGGAGAAATGCCTGCCGGGGCACTTCGAAGCGGGCCTGATCGCACGCAATGCATCGGAAATGAGACGCCGCGGGGATGCCCCGACGCCTTCGTGCTGGCTCGTACACGTCGTTCCACGCGCGCGGGAATACCCGAACGCGCATTGACGGACCAAGGTTTGCGACCCGTACCGGTCAACATGCCGACACGTCATGCGACGAAAGCGCGCCTGAATCATGCGGACCGGCGTGTCGCAAAGTTGAGACGGCAAGCGGCTTACAGCAGCGCGGTCAATTGCGCGACACGCGACTCGAACTGCCGTAATTCATCGCCGGCAAGCGACCTCTTCTGCGGCAGGTCAACCTTGAGCGGATCCTGCGGCACACCGTTCACGTGGACCTCGAAATGCAGATGCGGTCCGGTTGCCCAACCGGTCTTGCCGACATAGCCGATCACCTGATCGCGCATTACGCGGCTGCCGGCGCGCAGTCCTTTCGCGAAGTGCGACAGATGCGCGAACGTCGTAGAAAACGGTGCGGGGTTCTGAATGACGACCACGTTGCCATAACCGGCCTGACGGCCGATAAAGCGGATTACGCCGCGCGCGGCGGCACGCACGGGCGTGCCGGCGCAATCGCGCTGCGCCGACGAGGAAACAAGCCGGAATATTCGACTCGGCCGCGCGGACGTCGACCGGGTTACGACAACGAAGCAAGCATGTTCGACAGCCGTCGGACATGGGCCTTGAACGCGTCGCTCGTTTCGCGGTTCGTGGTGGGATTCAGATGCGAGCTTTCGGCGAGTTGCGCCTGCTCGTGAAAGTCGTTGGCGATCCTGCGCTTGATATCGTCGGGCAGCGACCGCACGATGGAGATCAGCAAAGCCTCTTCGGCATGCAGCATGCCGAGAATCGAATGTGTGTCCATACGGGAACCTCCGTGGGGAACATCGTCGGTGCCGGCCGGCAGTGGCGCCGGCGCTCCTCATGTTACCCCGTTGGTTCCGCGTCGTTGGTCGTGCGCGTTACTCTGCGATCGAATAGCGCGACGGACGAGCACGCGGCTGCTCCGCCTCACGCTCGACGCGCGGACTCGCGCCGCGGATGAACAGGACCGCGCAAAACGCGACCATGGCCCAGATGCAAAGAATGACGGTCAAAGCGCTCATGTCAGTTTCCGGTACTTCGGGATAGTACGGTGATGCTGCCGCGTAGGCTGTCAATGCAGCGTGGACCGCTCGGGCGCACCGAACAGCAGCTCATCGATCAGGGCGGTCGTGAACGTCAGCTGCGTTTCGAGCGATTGGCGCGCGGCTTGCGCGCCGGCTTCGTCGCTCCGGGCGACGGCCGCGTGTGCCTGCGTGGCCAGACGCACGATGGCTTCGGAACCGCGTTGCAGTTCGCGCATCGCGCGGTCGTCCGGACCCGGCGTCGGCTGATCCCGTTCCGAGGTGGTGAGTTCCGGCAGGTCGGCGTCGAACCGGTGGGGTTTGTTGTGACGGGAAGACATCCGGGGCTCCTGACGGAAAAGCGCGATATACGCGACGGGACGAACCCAGTGTGCGCCGCCCCCCGCGTTTCAATTCACCGAACAGAAGCCGAATCTGAAGCCAATCCGGGGGCTTCGGGAAAAACGAGGGTTTTTACCGAGCAATTAGCGCAGGTGGGCCGCAAATCCCGTCGTCGGGGCGTTGGAATTCGCGGCAGCGGCAGGAAAACGTCGACCTTGCCGGCGCGGAAAAAGACTTTGAGCGGCCTCAAGCTGCCGGAACAACATCGATGCGCAATGCCTCGCCGCCAGCGGCAATCGCCAGCAGGTGGTCGACGTTCGGATGCGCGCCCGGACGGTTGCGCGCGTCGGCCGTATGCTCGGCAAACAGCGCGAGGCCGTGTTCGGCCGCCTTCGCGTCGAGCGTGCCGAACGCGCCGCGCAGGTAGTTGTACACCGCGAGCGAGCCCTGCTTGCCAGGTTTGTTCTCGATGCTAGCGGCCACGGTACCGCTGCCATTGACCAGATCGATGCGTGCGATGCCGTCGATCGCCGGCATTCTGGCGAGATTTTCCTTGAAAACGTTGCTCGGTTCGATCATTGAAACCACTCCTTCCGTTCTAAAAAATGCATGGCGGGCCGTATCTTATCCGATGGGCGGCGAGCGGGCGAATGGGTGGCCACGACGGATCGGCACGCGCATCTGATACCTGGTGTACTTCGCCTGTACGACCAACCCGTTCGCGTTGACGGGCGGCGCCAGCCGTACGCTGACGTGGACGCTGAAGTACGCCGATCCGGCCTGATAGCGGCAGGCGCCTTCCTTCCTGTTTTCAGGCAGGAAGGCCTCGTTCGATGGTTGCTACGGGTAGCAGCCATACCCGTAGCAGAAGTTGGACTTCGCGAGCCAAGTCGGCGAAGGCAAGCGGCCTCTCGATAGTGCGCGCGCGGCGTTGAATGCCGTTATGCAGCGGGTCAGCCCGGCGTCAGCTGAAAAGCGTTGATCGAGAAGTCCGCGTGCGAGCAGCGGTTCGCCACACCGAAAAAAAGCCCGCTTCCGCGGGCAACCCTTCTCTACGCAGCAGCGCCACGCGTGAACAGCATCACCCCTTCGTCGCGCCAAACGTCAGACCCGCGACGAAATGCTTCTGCATCGCAAAGAACATCATGACCGATGGCAGCGCCGCCAGAATCGATCCCGCCGAAACGAGATTCCACGCGGTCGTCCACTGCCCTTTCAGCGCGGCCACGCCGACCGTGATTGGCGCGGCGTCATCGCCTTGCGTCAGACACAAGGCCCAGAAATAGTCGTTCCACACGAACGTGAACACGAGGATCGCCAACGCCGCGAGCGCCGGACGAATCAGCGGCAGCACGATCCTGAAGAACACGGTCCACTCGTTCGCCCCTTCGATGCGCGCCGCCTCGACCAGCTCGAATGGCAGCTGCTTGATGAAGTTGCGCAGAAACAGCGCGCAAAAGCCGGTCTGGAACGACACATGAAACAGAATCAGCGCGCTCACGGTATTGAACAGACCGAGTTGCAACGACAGATCCCGCACCGGAATCATCAACACCTGGATCGGCACGAAGTTGCCTGCGACGAACGTCGCGAACAACGTCGAATTGCCGCGAAAGCGATAGATCGCCAAGGCAAAGCCCGCCATCGCCGCGAGTGCGATCGAGCCCACTACGGAAGGAACCGTAATCAGCACGCTATTCCAGAAGTAATGCAGCATCGGCGACGTCGTCAATGCCTCGCGATAGTTATCGAACATCGCGAAGTGCTTCGGCCATCCCCAGTAGTTGCCCTCGCTCAGTTCTTCGGTCGAACGCACGGACGTGACCAGCACCGCGATCATCGGCAACAGCCAGATCACGAGTGCAATCGGCAATGTCAGTTTGTATGCGCGGCGCGTGGCCGGCTTCCATTTGTCGATCGGAATCGGAAACATCAGCGGCTCCTCATTGCTCGGCGCGCAGCATCCGCCGCAGGTGATAGACGATGTACACGAGCATGATGCCGAACAGCACCACCGCGATCGCCGCCGAATAGCCGATGCGGTAGTACTTGATCGCCTGGTCGTACATGAAATAGGCGAGCACCGTCGAGCTTTCGAACGGACCGCCGCCCGTCATCACCGAAATCAGATCGAAGCTGCGCAGCGCGCCGATGATCGTCACGACGATCGCCATGAACGTCGTGGGCCGCAACTGCGGCAGGATGACATGCCAGAGCATCGACCAGCCCTGCGCGCCTTCCATTCGCGCAGCTTCGATCTGCTCGGCGTTCAACGTGGTCAAGCCGGTCAGATAAAGAATCATGCAGTACGCGGTTTGCGGCCACAGCGCCGCGAACACGATGCCGAGCGTCGCATAGCGCGGATCGCCGAGCACCGGCACGCCGTGGCCGAGCATCATCGCGAGCAGGCCGAAGGTCGGATCGTAGAACCATGAAAAGATCAGTCCGACCACGACCCCCGACAACACGAATGGCGCGAAAAACAGCGACTTGACGATGCGGATGCCCGCCACCGCCTGATTCAGATACAGCGCGACGGCGAGGCCCATCGGCGGTGCGAGCAAAAACAGCACGAGCCAGATCAGGTTGTTCTTGAGCGCCGTATAGAAGGTGGGCGTATGGACCAGCTCGATATAGTTCGCGAGGCCGACGAAGGTCGGCTCGGTCATCCCATCCCAGTTGAAGAAGCTCAGACGGATCGTCGAGAGGATCGGCCACACCACGTACACGGCCACCATGAAGCAGGCCGGCGCAAGAAACAGGAACGCGGCGCGCCGCTGCCGCCGTGCGGTCGGCGTGGGGCCGCGCCGGCGCGACGCGACGGACGCGCCGCTCAGCGCACCGCTCGACGCCGGCAAGCCCGGGCCGCCGGGTTCAACAGGACCGTCGACGCTACGACGGCTGACGGAATGCGACACGATCAATCTCCCGATCCAATCCGATGCATCGGACAGCGGCCTTGCGGCCGCCGCCGCTCACTTCTTGTAGATACGCTGACGCGTCTGCTCGAGCTGCGCGAGGATGTCGTCCAGTTTCGACGGATCGGAGACGAACTGCTGCATCCCCTTCATCCCTTCGTCGGCCATTTCCTTCGTCATGTCGCGATCGTAGAACTGCGCGATACCACCCTTCGTATTCGACAGGATCTGGAAGCCGATCTTCGAAATCGGATCTTCAGGCTCCGGCGATTTGCTGTTCGCCGACAACGAGCCGAGTCCCTTTGCGAGTTGCGCACCGATCTGAGGCGTCTCGACGAACGCAAGGAACGTGTGCGCATCGGACTTGTTCTTCGCTTTCGACGGAATATGCAGCGATTCGACCGGTCCATCCTCGGCGGTCGGCACCTTGGAGTCGATGATCGGGAACTGGAAGTACCCCATTTGCGGCTTCACGTTGTCCGGGAAACCCGCCGCAATGAACGTCCCCATCAGCATCATGGCAGCCTTGCCCTGGAACAGGAACGGCTGCACCGCGTCGAGATCGTAGGACAGTGAATTGTTGATGAAGTAGCCGTCGTCGATCAGTTGCTTCCACGTCGTATAGACCTTCTTCACGCGCGGATCGGTGTACGGAATTTCGCCGGCCATCAGCTTCTGGTGAAACGCATTGCCGTTCAGGCGCAGATCGAGATAATCGAACCAGCCGGCCAGCGTCCAGGCATCGCGGCCCGCCACCGCGATCGGCGCAATGCCGGCGGCCTTCAGCTTTTTCGCGGCGTCGAGAAACTCGTCCCACGTTTTCGGCTCGCCCTTGATGCCTGCCTTCTCGAACAAGTCCTTGCGATAGAACATCCCCCACGAGTAGTACACGGTCGGCGCGGCATACTGCTTGCCCTTGTACGACGATGCTTCCTTCGTCGACGCATACATGTCGTTCCAGCCGTTCTTCTGCCAGTCGCCGGTCAGATCCTCGAACAGGCCACGCTGCGCGTAATACGCCATACGCTCGCCGTCGTGCCAGTTGACGATATCGGGCGCGACAGTCGAAAGCCAACCCGGCAACTGAACCTTGTAGGCTTCCTCGTCGATGAACGATACCTTCACGTCGATCCCGGGATGCGCCTTCTTGAACTCGTCGACCACCTGCTGCCAAACCGCGCGCTGGCTCGCGCCCTTGTACGCGATGTTCATCGCGAGCGTGGCCGCCTGCGCGGTGCCGACGACCGAGGTCCCCGCGGCAACCGCGGCCAGCGCGAGCGCCAACAGAATCTTGCGTGGTTTCAGTTTCATCCTGACTGTCTCCTTCATTCCATGGTTTTTACGTCGTTGTCGCTTCTATATCGAATGACTGCGTGGAATTGCCAAGGCCAGACTTCTATTGCGAGCGGTAGACCGCTACCCCTTGCGGCGCCACCTCCCGGGAGCCGATCACGAATGCGTCGTCGGAAATGTCGTCGAGCGTGTGGGTTCGATCGCCATAGTTGAACACATACGTCAGTCCGCCGCGACGGCTGATGCGCACGCTGTCGCCGAGTGCCTGCGTTTCGAGGCCCGCTTCCTGCGCGATGCGCGCTAACAGGCGCACGGTCAAGGCGTCGTCGAACAGGCTCGCGAAGTAGTGATACGCGCCGCTTCGCACGTACGCCGGATGATCGTCCGCGAAACGCGCGCGCACGTCGAATGAAGATGATGCATCGCTGTCGATGAAATCGCGCCAGTGTCGCGCGAAGCCCTCGGCGGCACCGCCCTGCTGTTCGAGCACCACCGCTTCGGTCACGTTCGGCCGCATCGATTCGACGCGCCACACGCGCAGCGGCAGCACCGACGTCAATGCGCCCGGCGGCAGATTCGCCGGAATCCGCAGCTCGCGCGTCTTCGATCCGGTGCGTGGACCGAGCACGACCTGCGCGCCCGAGCGCGCGAGACGTTCGGCGAAATCGTCGGGCACGACCGGCAGCGGCGGCACGACGACGAGGCTATAACCATCGAACGATGCATCGGCCGGCACGACATCGACGTCGAGTCCAAGCGCGCGCAAAGCCGAGTAGTATTCGAACGCGAACCGCGGATAGTGAAAGTCCGCGCCCTGCGGATGAATCTCGAACAACCACTTCGCTTCATAGTCGTAGACGAGCGCGACTTTCGAGCGGATCGACGCATTGGCATCGGCGTTCGCGGCGAGCACCGCGTGAATTTCCGACGCCACCCGCGATGCTTCATTGCCGCCGACGTCGAGCCGGTTGTCGGGCGTATTGAGACCCGCATGCATCTGCTCCTGCGCGAACGGCGCCTGACGCCAGCGGAAATACGACACGCAGCCCGCGCCGTGGGCGAACGCTTCCCAGCTCCACAGCCGCACCATGCCCGGCAGCGGCGCCGGATTCCACTGCGCCCAGTTCACCGGTCCCGGCTGCTGCTCCATCACCCAGAACGGCAGCTTCGACATGCCGCGATAGACGTCGTGATTGAACGACGCGAAGTCCGGATGACCAGTGCGCAACCAGCGCGCCTTGATGTCCGGCGCGAACCACTGCTCTTCGAGCGCGCCGAGCGGATAGCTGTCCCACGTTGCGACGTCGAGATCGGCCGCGACCTTGTAGTGATCGAACTCGGTGAAGAGCTGCATGAAGTTGTGCGCGACCGGCCGCCCCGGCGAATGCGCGCGAATGATCTCGACCTGCATGCGGTTGTAGCGCGCCACTTCGTCGGATGCGAAGCGCCGGTAGTCGAGACGATGCGAAGGATGCGCCTCGGTCACGGTGCCGACCGGCGCATCGATTTCTTCGAAGCCGCGGTACTCCATGCTCCAGAACACTGTGCCCCACGTCTCGTTCAACGCCTGGATCGTGCGATAACTCGCCTTCAGCCACTCGCGAAAGCGCGCGACCGCGGCCGGCGAATAGCTGACCACCGTGTGATGACAGCCAAATTCGTTATCGGTCTGCCAGAAAGCGACCGCCGGATGCTTGCCGTAACGCTCGGCCACCGCCGTGCAAATACGACGCGACGCCTCGAAATACGCGGGCGACGAGAAGTCGTAATGACGCCGCGAGCCGAACCCGCGCGGCCGTCCATCGGCGCCGACCGGCAGGATCTCCGGATGACGATCGATCAGCCACTTCGGCGGCGTCGCGGTCGGCGTACACATGACGACCTTCAGGCCAGCCGCGCCGAGCACGTCGACGGCGCGATCGAGCCAGCCCCAGTCGTATTCGCCGGGAATCGGCTCGATCCGGCTCCAGGCGAATTCCGCAATCCGCACCTGCTCGATGCCGAGCGCTTTCATCCGGCGCGCGTCGTCGTCCCACATCGACTCGGGCCAGTGCTCCGGGTAATAACAGACTCCAAGACGCATCCCTATGTCCCCAGTGTTTTTCAAGCGTAGTGTTCGACGGATTCGAGCGACGCGGCCGCGAAACCGTCCTCGGTAAACAGATGACAGGCCGTGCGCGACACCCGCAGGCTCGCGCGATCGCCTGGAGCGAGGCGCGTGTTGCCGGGCGCCTTGGCGATCAGAACGGCGCCGCCGGGTTGATCGAGGTGCACGTAGCTGTGTTCGCCAAGCTGCTCGACGAGCGATACGGTGCGCGCGAGCACGCCGTCTTGCGACGCGGCCGCATTCGTCGTGGCCGATGCATCGACGAACTCGAGATGCTCGGGACGCACGCCCAGCGTGACCGGCTGCGCTGGCTGCAGTCCGGCGCTGCCGACCGGCACACGCACGTTCTCGCCGGTGTGATCGAGCGTGACGAGCGCGCCCTGCGCATCGAGTGACGCCACCTTGCCCGGCAGGAAATTCATTCGCGGCGAGCCGATAAAGCCGGCCACGAAGCGGCTTTTCGGGCGGTGATACAGCTCGAGCGGCGCGCCGATTTGCGCGATGCTGCCGTAACGCTCGGTGTCCTTGCCCGAATGCAGCAGCACGATCTTGTCGGCGAGCGTCATCGCTTCGATCTGATCGTGCGTCACGTAGACCACGCTCGCCTTCGCAAACTGCTTATGCAGACGTGCGATTTCGACGCGCGTTTGTCCGCGCAAGGTTGCATCGAGATTGGACAGCGGTTCGTCGAACAGAAACACGCCGGGCTCGCGAACGATCGCGCGGCCGATCGCGACGCGCTGCCGCTGCCCGCCCGACAGCGCCTTCGGCTTGCGCTCGAGCAATGCCTCGAGTTGCAGGATGCGCGCGGCTTCACGCACCTTGCGTTCGATTTCATCCTTCGGGGTCTTCGCGAGTTTCAGGCCGAACGCCATGTTCTCGAACACGCTCATGTGCGGAAACAGCGCATAGCTCTGGAACACCATCGCTACGCCACGCTGCGCGGCCGGCACGTCGTTGACGATCTTCCCGCCAATCGACAGGTCGCCGTCGGTCACATCCTCGAGCCCGGCGATCATGCGCAACAGCGTTGACTTGCCGCAACCCGACGGGCCGAGAAACACGCAGAACTCGTTTTCGCCGATGTCCAGATCGACGTTGCGAATCACCGGCGCACCGTCGCCATACGCCTTCTGCACGCCTCGTAACGAAATGCTCGCCATTGCATCGACTCCGTGATTTAATCGGTGCGAAGTCGGAGATTAAGCGCTTAATCAGCATGACCGAAAAATCGATCGCAAGGCGATCGTTGGTCTGTCTCCGATATCGTTTTGTACGTTGGTTCGATGACAGATGTTGCCGCGCCTCGCGCCGCGACGCAAATGTCGGACAGCCATCCCAAATACTGACCATATCATGCCCACACTCAGCGAAGTCGCGCGTCATGCCGGCGTCACGCCAGCGACGGTGTCCAACGTGCTGCGCAAGCGCGGCCGCGTTGGCGAAACGACCCGGCAACGCGTGCTCGAGGTAGTCGCGGCGCTCGGCTATCGCCCGCATCTCGCCGCACGCGCGCTCGCCGAGGGCCGCGCGCCGACGCTCGCGCTGATGGTGTCGAGCATCGCGAATCCGTTCTATCCGGAGTTCGCGCTCGCGGTCGAACGCGCTGCGCGCACGAGCGGCCACTTCGTGATCATCTGCAATACC
This sequence comes from Paraburkholderia sp. 32, assembly GCF_050435345.1. Lineage (NCBI taxonomy): Bacteria > Pseudomonadati > Pseudomonadota > Betaproteobacteria > Burkholderiales > Burkholderiaceae > Paraburkholderia > Paraburkholderia sp. 32. Next base: position 1,791,266 of record NZ_JBNDKD010000001.1, on the reverse strand, counting down.
AACGACGATCCGCTAAGCGGCCGCGCGTACCTCGACCAGATCGCCGGCACCTTGTCCGAAGGCGTGCTCGTGACCAACGCGAACCTCGATTTCGCCGATCTGCACGAGACCGAAGCGCGCGGCACGCCGATCGTGCTGTGCATGTGGGAGCGGCCCACCGAGCCGCCCGGGCTGCCGTGCGTCGCGGTCGATTTCCGGCTGGCCGGCAAGCTGGCCGGCGAGCATCTGCTCGAGCTCGGGCATCGGCGCTTTGGTGCGATCGTCGGCAGCAAGGTGTCGGGCATTCACGTGGCGCGCTTCGAAGGTTTCGTCGACGCGTTGCGCGCGGCCGGTGTGACGAGAAATCGCGTGCGACACGCGGCCGACACGATCCACGGCGGCTACCTGGCGGCCCGCGCGCTGCTCGAAGCCGATCCGCAACTCAGCGCGATCTTCGCGACCAACGATTTGCCTGCGCTCGGCGCGATGCACGCGGCCGCGGATCTAGGCCTGCGCGTGCCGGACGATCTGTCCGTGATCGGCATCACCGACATCCAGCTCGCGCGCGAGTCGCGCCCTGCACTGACGACGGTGGCGGTGCCGACGGTCGAGGTCGCCGGACTTGCAGTGGAACTGCTGCGCGAGCTGATCGAGACTTCGTACGGACAGCCGGGACGCGTCGAGCGGGACATGCCGGCGCCCGTGCCGATGCGGATTTCGTCCGAGCCGAATCTGATCGTGCGCGCATCGACGGCCGCACCGCGTTCGCGTTGATGTGACGGTGACAGCCGCGCCGCAACGTTGCAGTTCGTAGCAGTTGGACCAGGCTCGGCCAGCTTGCCGCGCGTCAACTCGCGTGACGAGGCCGGCGCGCACCGACCGCCAACGCAATGCAGGCCAATCCCGCGGAAACCGCCGCGAACGCGACGTTCGCCCACAAATGTCCGACCCGGGTCGACAGCAGCGCTATGCCGACCGCCGGCAACGAGTTGCCGGTGTAACAGCAGAGCAGATACGCCGATAGCAATTCGGCGCGTTGGTCCGCGGGCGCGATCCGGTTGATCTCCTGCAAACTGCCGCGAAACCCGAGCGCGGCTGCGACGCCGCACAGCGCGGTCGCCGCGCTCAGCACTACGATCGACGCGACGACCTGCGCCGACAGCAGCAACGCGAGACTCGGCGGCAACAGCCACAGTCCGGCGAGCATCGCGGTGCGAGCGGCGAGTTTCGACGTGACCATCACGGTGATCGTGCTCGCGGCGAACAGTTCGGCGACGAGCGCCCCGCTCAGCGCGGGGCTGTGCAGATGCATGCTGTTCGCGATCAGATTGGGCAACAGCGCCGCAAAAAAGCCGAGCAGCGCGAAGGTCGCGAATGCGGTGACGGCAGGCACGACGAATGCCACGCGCAATTGCGCGGGCACGCCGATGCGTGGCGCGAACGACACCTGTGCAAACGTCCGGGCGCGCGCCTGGACCGTTTCGCATGCGAGCGCCGCCAACGCCGCGGTGACCAGAAGCGTCAACAGATAAACGACGAACACCGTGCGCAATGGCCAGGGCGCGAATTGCGCGAGCAGACCAGTCAGCAGCGGTCCCACTCCGAGCCCAGCCAGATTGACCGCCGCGGCAAGACGGCTGGCGGGCGCCTTGTCGGCGCCGGCGTGCAATTCCGCGATCCACGCGGTCGCCGTGGCGGCACCGACGCCGATTGCAAGGCCGCTCGCCGCCCGGGCGACGAAAAGCCACGTCGCATGCGTGGCGAACAGAAAACACATCGTGCTCGCGATCGCGGCTGCGAGCACGAGCAGACTGACCGATCGGCGCCCGGCCTGGTCGGACACGCGACCGAATAGAAACAAAGCGCCGAGATTGCCGATCACGTAGGTCGCGTACACGAGCGTGATCGTCAGATCGGACAAGCCGAACCGGCGTTGATAGAGCGGATAAAGCGGCGTGACCATCGTGCTGCCCGCGTACAGAACGCCGATCACGAGGGCGGCGGCGATCAGCGATGCGCGGGAGCCGAGTCGTCGCTGCCACCAGTGCGAAGGCATGGGTCTCTCCGAAAGGTTCGCATTCTGTCGAGGCGAGCAAGCGCTGTTCCGCCGCAACCTCCCGCAAACATTCATCGCCCACTGAAAAAGCGCGTTACGCACCGCGAATTGCGTTGAAAAACCATCGTTGACATTTCAACCCGCTTTCAGACGGGCCAGGACTTTCCCGAAGCCGAGAAGCGCCGCTTCGCACTGCAGCACAGCGCCAAAGCGTTACCACACAAGGCTCTCAGCCTGCACGCGGTTCGCGGCGCGGCGAATTTCCGCGTTCACATTTCCTTGACGAGCAGTCGCGGGCCTGCTGTACTAAATCAACCAAAGTGATTTAGGCGATTTCCTTCGGACCACATTGCATCGAAGCGTCATCGCCAAACGTCAAGCCCGCAGCTTCGCAGTTTCGATCTATCTGCAGTCCCATACGTCGTTGCCAATAACCGGAGGAGCGTCTCATGAATCTGAATTTCCACAGGCGTCCTGTCGCCAGGACAATCGCGTCGATGTGCGCCGCGGCCGCGGCGCTGTGGTGCGCAAGCGCGAGTCAGGCCGCCGACCAGCCCGTCATCGGCCTGATCACGAAGACCGATACGAACCCGTTCTTCGTCAAGATGCGCCAGGGCGCGGACGCGGCCGCGTCGAAAGACGGCGCGAAACTGATCACGGCCGCCGGCAAGTTCGACGGCGACAATGCGAGTCAGGTCACCGCGATCGAAAACATGATGACGGCCGGCGCGAAAGCAATCCTGATCACGCCGAGCGACACCAAGGCGATCGTGCCGAGCATCAAGAAGGCGCGCGCGGCCGGTGTGATGGTCATCGCCCTCGATACGCCGACCGATCCGCAGGACGCAACCGACGCCCTGTTCGCCACCGACAACTTCAAGGCCGGCGTGCTGATCGGCAAATACGCGAAGGCCGCGTTGAACGGCAAGCCCGCGAAGATCGCCACGCTCGATCTCGCGCCGGGCGTGTCGGTCGGCGTGCTGCGCCACAACGGCTTCCTCGAAGGCTTCGGCATCAAGGAAGGCGACCCGTCGATCGTCTGCAGCCAGGACACGCGCGGCGATCAGGCGAAAGGTCAGACGGCGATGGAAAACTGCCTGCAGAAAGCGCCCGACATCAACGTGGTCTACACGATCAACGAACCGGCCGCGGCCGGCGCGTATCGCGCGCTGAAGGCGGCGGGTAAGGACAAGGGCGTGATGATCGTGTCGATCGACGGCGGTTGCGAAGGCGTACGCAACGTGAAGGCCGGCGCGATCGCGGCGACCTCGCAGCAGTATCCGCTGAAGATGGCCGCGCTCGGCGTCACCGCCGGCGTCGACTACGCGAAGACCGGCAAGAAGGTGTCCGGTTATCACGACACCGGCGTCACGCTGATCACCGACAAGCCGATGTCCGGCATCGACAGCAAAGACACGAAGTTCGGCCTCGACAACTGCTGGGGCAACAAGTAACGCGCATTGCACAGCGGCCCGTTGCGCGTCGCACCGGGCCGCCAATTGATTTGCAGCGTGACCTCATGTCACGCTCATGTACCGAGGACTGCCATCATGTCGACCCCTTCCGCGCCCGCCGGCCGGCCGCGCCCCTCTTTCACCGAGCACCTGCCGTCGCTGTCCGAAATCGGACCGCTGATCGCGCTGGTGCTGGCCTGCGCATTCTTTGTCTCGCAGAGCAGCCGCTTTCTATCGTTCCAGAACCTGTCGCTGATCCTGCAACAGACAATGGTCGTCGCGGTCATCGCGATCGGCCAGACACTGATCGTGCTGACCGGTGGCATCGATCTGTCCTGCGGCATGGTAATGGCCTTCGGCTCGATCATCATGACGAAGTTCGCGGTCGTGCTCGGCGTGCCGCCGATCCTCGCGATTCTGTGCGGCATCGGCGCCAGCACCTTGTTCGGCTTACTGAACGGTCTGTTGATCACGCGCATCAAGTTGCCGGCGTTCATCGTCACGCTGGGTACGCTGAACATCGCGTTTGCGCTCACGCAGATCTACTCGAACGCGGAAAGCGTGTCGAACCTGCCCGATGCGATCATGTTCCTCGGCAGCACGTTCAGGCTCGGACCGGCGGAAGTCACGTACGGCACCGTGCTGACGCTGCTGATGTATGTGGGCACGTGGTTCGTGCTGCGCGACACGGTGCCCGGCCGGCATCTGTACGCGCTCGGCAACAACGCCGAGGCCGCGCGACTGATGGGCCTGTCGTCGCAGCGGATTCTGCTGACCGTCTACACGCTTGCCGGCGCGATCTACGGCATCGCCGCGCTGCTGTCGGTAGCGCGCACCGGTGTCGGCGATCCGCAGGCCGGGCAAACCGAGAACCTCGACAGCATCACCGCGGTCGTGCTCGGCGGCACGAGTCTGTTCGGTGGACGCGGCTCGATCGTCGGCACCTTGCTTGGAGCGCTGATTGTCGGCGTATTCCGTAACGGCCTGACGCTGATCGGTGTTTCCTCGGTGTACCAGGTATTGATCACCGGCATCCTCGTGATTCTCGCGGTCGCCGCCGATAAACTCTCGCACCGCGGCCGTTGATCCCGCACAGGAGCCCTGTCATGTCGACCTCCACCTCCCCTTCCACGTCCGCTGCGATGCCGGTTCTGCAGGCACGCGGGCTCGTCAAACGTTACGGCAACGTGACCGCGCTCGACGGTTGCGATTTCGAAGTGCTGCCCGGCGAGATCCTCGCGGTGATCGGCGACAACGGCGCGGGCAAATCGTCGCTGATCAAGGCGCTCTCGGGCGCCACGGTGCCCGACGAAGGCGAGATTCTGCTCGACGGCAAACCGGTCAAGTTTCGCAGTCCGCTCGATGCGCGCGCACAAGGCATCGAGACCGTGTACCAGGAACTCGCCGTCGCGCCGGCGATGAGCATCGCCGAAAACCTGTTTCTCGCCCGCGAATTGCTGAAACCCGGCTGGCGCGGCTCGCTGTTCAAGATGATCGACAAGCGCCGCATGCTCGACGAAGCGACGGCCGCCATGAAGGATCTGCAAATCGGCATCCGCTCGATGCGCCAGGCGGTCGAAACGCTGTCCGGCGGCCAGCGCCAGGGCGTCGCCGTTGCACGCAGCGCGGCATTCGCGCGCCACGTGGTGATTCTGGACGAGCCCACCGCCGCGCTCGGCGTGAAGGAAGGCAACATGGTGCTCGAACTGATCCGGCGCGTGCGCGAGCGTGGCCTGCCGGTGATTCTGATCAGCCACAACATGCCGCACGTGTTCGAGATCGCGGACCGCATCCATATCCAGCGGCTCGGCCGGCGCGCGGCGCTCGTCAATACGAAGGACGTGCACATGTCGGAAGCGGTCGCGATCATGACCGGGGCGAAGGAAGCCGACGTGAAGGCGATCGCATGACGCGCCGCCCAATCCGCTGAGCCACGAGGCCGGTACACGACAATGGACACCCCCAGCACCAGCAGGCGTTCGCCGGTCAAACGCACGGTCGGTTCGAATCAGGTCGGCATGCGGCAATTCAACGAGCGCATCGTGCTGCAAACGATCCGCTTGCATGGACCACTGCCGAAGGCCGAGGTCGGCCGCCTCACGCGTCTTTCGATGCAGACGGTGTCGATGATCGTCGACCGGTTGATCGCCGACGGCCTGCTCGAAAAGCACGCGCGCGTTCGCGGCAAGATCGGCCAGCCGTCGGTGCCGATCGCGTTGTGCGCGGACGGCGCGTACACGATCGGGATCAAGGTCGGACGCCGCAGTCTCGACGTGCTCGCGATGGACTTCGCCGGGCGCATCGTATGCCGCGACGTATTCGAGTATGCGTATCCCGATCCGCGCGCGCTGTTCCCCGCGCTCGAAAACAAACTCGCGCGCGTGAACCAGACGCTCGGCGCGAAGGCGGGCAAGGTGGTCGGCGTCGGTGTCGCGGCGCCGTTGTGGCTCGGCGGCTGGCGCGACTTTCTCGGCGCGCCGCCCGACGCGCTCGACGCCTGGAACGACATCGATCTGCGCTCGCGCATCGCGACGATAACCGGCCTGCCCGTCGAGTTCGCCAAAGACACCACGGCCGCCTGCGCGGCCGAACTCGTGATGGGCCAGGGCCGCGGCATCCACAACTTCCTGTATCTGTTCGTTGGCACGTTCATCGGCGGGGGTCTCGTGATCGACGGACGTCTGCATGACGGTCCACACGACAACGCGGGCGCGGTCGGTTCGATCCCGCTGCGCGAAGGCGGCGCACGCAAACCCGCGCGGCAGTTGCTGCACGCGGCATCGGGCTTCGTGCTCGAACGACTGTTCAGCGATGCGGGCGCGCCGGCGGCCGCGGCGCATGATCATCGCGCGTTGTCGCCCGAGTTGTGGCGGCATACCGAGCGATGGCTCGACAGCGCGTGCCCGGCGATCGCGAATGCGCTAACCAATGCGGCCGCGTTGCTCGATCTCGAAGCCGTCGTGATCGACGGCGAGTTCGACCGGCTACTGCTGCGCGAGATCATTCGCCGCACCGAGCGCGTGCTCGATCGTTTCGAATGGGAAGGGATGGTGCGGCCGCAATTGCTCGAAGGCGCGATCGGCGCCGATGCCCGCGCGATGGGCGGTGCGATTCTGCCGCTATATGCGCATTTCGCGCCGGTGCATGAGCTGTTCCTGAAGCCGGCGGCGTCGGAGACGGGTTATGACGAGCGGTGAGCGATTCACTGCGCGGCAACTTTCGTCGCCGCAGGCGTCGATCCCGCCGGCGCCGCCGTCACGGTTTTCTGAACCGGCTCGTCGAGCAACGGCTGCAACGCCGGCGCCATCGACTTGAGCAACTGCACCGCCAGCGCACTCGTGAAGTCGTAACGCGCGGCATACGGCTCGTGCACCCACGCGGTCAACGTGCCATAGAAGCGGTCGCCGAGCGCGAACACGAAGGTCGCGCTGCGATTCACCTTGCGCGACTCGATCAACCGCGCGCCCTTCGCGTACACGTTCAAGCGCTGATCGCCGGTGCCGGTCTTGCCATAGACTTCGAGCGTTTCGCCGTTCGGGAACGTCATGCCTTGCGCGAGACGCCTCGCGGTGCCACCCGTCACGACGTCGCGCAACAGCATCCGCACCTCCCCGGCAATCTCCGGCGACACCTGCTGCTGCGGCGCGACCACCGCGCGCCTGAAATGCGTTTCGTACGGCGTATCCTTCGCGAAGTCGATTTGCGTCAGCGTTTCGGTCGGCACCTTGTTGCCGCCGTTCGTGATCACGCCGATCAATTGCGCGAGCGCCGCCGGACGATCGCCCGACGCGCCGATCGCCGCCGCATACGACGGCGTCAGCGACGCGAACGGATAGCCGAGCGCCTGCCAGGATTTGCCGATCGCGTCGTAGGCGCGCAACTCGACCATGCGCTTGATGCGGTGATCCTGGGTCACGTGATAGCGCGTCTTGAAGAGCCACGAGTAAGTCGACAGGCGCACGTCCTGGCTCGCGGCTTCGATCTGCGCAAGCGTCGCATCCGGATGCGAGCGCAGGTAGTTCAGCGTCCATAGTTCGAGCGGATGCACACTCGAAATATAGCCGCGGTCGTTCAGGTTGAAGCGGTTGATGCCGTACTTGTCGTACAGATTCGCGAGATCTTCGTCGTCGAGCATCGAAGCCGCCGGCGTGTTCTTCAACGCCGCGTACATCAACTTGTTGAACCACGCGTTCGATTGATCCGGCGCGACGCTGCGCAACGCGGTCGCCACTTTCGGGGGCGACTTGCGCACCCCTAGCAGCAATAGCGTGATCTGCTGATCAGGCGTCTTGCCGTGGTACTTCGTGTAGAAACGCTTCATGTACACGCGGCTTTCCTGATCGGCGAAACGCGTCAGGTACATCTTGCGGGTCGCCGGATCGCCGAGCCATTGCGACGACGGCCCGGTGGTCTGCACCATTTCATAGTGCACGATATCGCGCATCAGCCGCACGAACACGAGGTTCACCGAATGCTGGAACGCGCGATGCACGGTCAGGACGCGGCTGTTGTCGTCGGACTCGAAGTTCGTGAAGGTCTGCGCGCCGCCGCCCGTAAAGAACGTTTCGCCCGGGCTCGCCGAGTATTTACGCTCGACGGCGGCGTCGAGCATAGGCTGCAGCGAATGGTCGCGCGTGTGCAGCAGATAGTCGATCGCCCAGCGCGTCAGCCGATCGTTCGGATCGGGCGTGATCGCCTTCAGCTCGGCATTGCTCAGCGATGCGTACCGTGTGTGCAAATCGGTGACAATCTGCAGATACGTGATGACGGTGCGCAGTTTCGCGGTCGAGCCGAGGTTCAGGCGCGCGCCGGAATTGATGTCGAACGGCTGGTTCACGCTATCGGTCTGCACGCGCACGAGGTTCGCGTCGCCGTGCCGCTCGAACAGCGTGAAGCTGTAGGCGATATGCGACGGATCGTCGGACCCGCGCAACATTTCGTAGCCGACGAGACCCGCGGCCTTCGCGCCGTCTTTCGTCGCGGCGGCGGCGAGGCGCTCGGCAACGGCTTGTTGCACGTCATTGTTCAGCGTGCCTGTCGCCTGCACGTCGAGGCGGTCCAGTTCATAGAAACTACGCACGCCGAGCGCGGCGAGCAGATGCGAGCGCATCGACGTGACGGCCTTGCGCGACACGAACGAACCGAGATCCGGTGTGCTGCGCGGCGCGCGATGCAGTTCGACGTGCGCCGCCAGCGCCGCGTCGCGCAACTGCTCGGTGATCACGCCGCCACTCGCGAGCAGCCGCATGTAGCTGTCGGTCAGCCGTTCGAGCTCGGGATAGCCGCGCTGCAGAAAAAACGACGGCGCGCGCTGCGCGATCATCAGCGACAGCACTTCGCGAAACGCCAGACCCTGGTCGGGCAGATTTGCATCGGTCGACGGCGCCTTCAGCAGCCGGTTGGTCTCGCGGAAATCGCGCCCATACCAGGCGGCGAGCCCATCGCCGATACCGTTGATTTCGCCGACGCCGGGCTGCGCGGCAAGCGGCACCGAGTTCAGATAATGGACCACGATCTGTTCGCGCGCGGGCAGCGTTTGCGGTCCGTTCAGATAAGCGCGCACCGACGCCGACGCGATTTGCCGCAGCTTTTCCGGGGGCGTCGCGGTGCGGCCGCCCGCCGAGTGACGGAATTTCTCGATCTGCGTCGCGAGCGTGCTGCCGCCGGGCGCCTGCTGATGACGATTGAACACGCGCGCGCCCTGGTCGACGAGCGCGCGGCTGAAGCGCCCCCAGTCGATCGCCGGATTGCGGTTCGGCTGATCCGGATCGAGCAGATAGCGGTCTTCGATGAACAGCAGCGAGTTCACCACGAGCGGCGGAATCGCGCCGAAGCTGTCGTACACGCGACCGGGAAACTGAGCGCTGTATAGCGGCACGCCGGTGCCGTCGAACAATTGCAGGCCGGCCGTGTCTTTTTCGTCGTAAGGCAGGAACAGGCCGTCATCGGCTAGCGAAAGCATGCGTTCTGAATCGCGCGCCTGCGAGCTGATTTCGAAGCCATGTTGCAACAGACGCTGCTGGATAGCCGGCAACAGCGCGTAGCCGAGGCGCGCGTCGTACGGGCCCTTGTCGGCTTGCGGAAAGCGGATGGAATGACTGGGACCGTCGGTGACCGAAAAAGCGACGTCGCGGGTCAGCTCGGAAAGGTACCGCGCCTGCAGTCGCGAGGTCTCGATCTCGATCTGCACGAGCCGTGCAATCAGCGCCACCGCGAGCAGCAAAAACGCGCCAAGCCCCCATTTGAGCCAACGCCAACTCCGCACGGGCACGGTGCTGGTCACGCGAAGCGGAAACCGAAGCGGTGGCCGATTCATGGCTGCTCTCCCCGAGAGATGGCCAGGGGGTCGAGCCTGGCTCAGTTCATTCAAAGCAGTGTAGCTCGGAACGAGAAACCCTCATCGGTTCGGATTGATGCGACAGTGTCGCGGCTACAACACCTGCTGGCGTCGGATGACAGAATGCGAACCGGCATGAGATATTGAAGCTCTTTTCACACGAACAACAAACCGCCTTTTCGGGCGGTTTTGCCGTTTCTGGCGGGCCTTGCCGAAAGAAAGTCGCTTTGTGGCTGGCATTCTTACCGGCAACCGGGCAGATGGCTGAGCAATTTGATTGCGCCGCGCCTAAATTCGCGCTTTCGTCTGTGCACCCAACAGCGCGATAAACCGTTCCGCCGGCGGCGACAGCACGCCGCCCTTGCGCGTGACGATGCCGAACGTCTGCGATGGCGATTTGAGCCTGACCGGCACGACGCGCAGCATCTTGTGCCGCACGAACGGCCCAGCAATTGCACTCGGCAGCAGCGAAACGAGTTCGGCGCTGCTTTGCAGCAGTGCAACTGTCACGAATGTGGAAGCCGTCGAAATCGGATTGTCGGGCATGTCGAGGCCGGCGAGATCCATCTCGCGTTCGAGCAGCGCATGCAGCGGCATGTGTGACGGATACATGACCCAGCGATGCCCGGCGAGATCGCGCAACATCATCTCGCGGCGCGGCAACGGCGCATGCTGATAACCGACCACCACCGCCAACGGCTCGTCGCCGAGCGGCCGATACTGATACTTCGACGGATCGGCCGCGACCGCCGCTCGGCCGACCACCAGATCGAGCCGCCCGTCGTCGAGCTGCACGAGCATTCGTGCGCTGGTGTCCTCGACCACTTCGATCGACAGAGCCGGTTGCGCCGCATGCAATTGATTCAGCGCGGGCACCACGCAGTCGGGAATCGCGCCCATGATCGCGCCGACCGCGAGCCGCCCGCCGCGCCCCGAACGAATTTCGGCGACGTCCTGGCAGAGCGCGGTCAGGTCCGACGTCACGACGCGCGCATATCGGATCACGCAATGACCGAGCTGGTTCGGGATCATGCCGCTTTTCGAGCGCTCGAAAAGCGGCGCGTCGAGCATCGATTCGAGCTCCTGCAGCGCCTTGCTCGCCGCCGATTGCGTCATCGACATCACGCCGGCCGCTTTGTGCAGCGATTTGTGATCGTCGAGCGCGATCAGCAGATGCAGCTGCTTCATGCGCAGCTTCGACAGCAGGACGTTGAGCGTGTCTTTCATCGGTGGGGTGAGTCGCAAAAGCGATCACGATATGGAAACAATTCAATATACCCGCGAGGCCCAGCGCCGTATAGTCGCCGAAGGAGACATTCATCCAGTTGCGCCGCCCGTTCGCGGGCTCGAGCGCAATCCTTCCATCCCCGTACGGACCACATCGCCATGAGCCAAGCGTCACACTCTCCCGCCCTGCGCGGCGTCTTCCCCGTCGTGCCGACGATCTTCGACGACGCCGGGCGTCTCGACCTCGAAGGCCAGAAGCGCTGCCTCGATTTCATGATCGACGCCGGCTCGAACGGCCTGTGCATTCTCGCGAACTTCTCCGAGCAGTTCGCGCTGTCCGACGACGAGCGCAACACACTGATGCATCTCGCGCTCGAACACGTCGCGGGCCGCGTGCCGGTGATCGTCACGACCACGCACTTCAGCTCGCACCAGTGCGCGGAGCGCAGCCGCGCAGCGCAGGCCGCGGGCGCCGCGATGGTGATGGTCATGCCGCCGTATCACGGCGCGACGATCCGCATCGGCGAGCGCGGCATCTACGAGTTCTATCGTACGGTGTCCGATGCCATCCAGATTCCGATCATGATCCAGGACGCGCCGGTCAGCGGCACGCCGTTGTCCGCGCCGTTCCTCGCTCGCATGGCGCGCGAGATCGACAACGTGTCGTACTTCAAGATCGAAACGCCGCAGGCCGCGAACAAGCTGCGCGAGCTGATCGAACTGGGCGGCGACGCGATCGTCGGTCCGTGGGACGGCGAGGAAGCGATCACGCTGATGGCCGACCTCGATGCGGGCGCGACCGGCTCGATGACGGGCGGCGGTTATGCCGATGGCATCCGCCTGATCGTCGACGCCTATGCGGCCGGTGATACCGAGGCCGCCGCCGCGCACTATCAGCAGTGGCTGCCGCTGATCAACTACGAGAATCGCCAGGGCGGCCTCGCATCGTGCAAGGCGCTGATGAAAGAAGGCGGCGTGATCGGTTCGGACGCGGTGCGTCACCCGCTGCCGCAGATGCATCCGGCGACGCGCGAAGGACTGTTGAAGATCGCACGCCGGCTCGATCCGCTGGTGTTGCGCTGGGGTCGATAGCGCAGAACGAAGCGCGGCGGGGCGCCTGTCGGCGTGCGCGCTCACGCGGGCTGGACGGGCACACGCGATTGCCGCTAACCTATGGCCTCATGCAAAGTTTCTACGAAGCCACCGTCACCCGCTCCTGCGCCTACGCGCCGCTCAACGGCCGACGCAGCGCGCACGTCTGCATCGTCGGCGGCGGACTTGCGGGACTCTCCACCGCGCTGGGACTCGCCGAACGCGGCGTCGAAGACGTCGTCGTGCTCGAGGCGCAGCAGGTCGGCTTCGGCGCATCGGGACGCAACGGCGGCTTCGTGTTCGGCGGCTACAGCCTCGATTGCGCCGACCTGCTGAAGACGCTCGGGCCGACTCGCGCGCGCGAACTCTATGCGCTGACCACCGACGCGGTCGAGCTGATGCGCAAGCGAATTGCGCGCTATCGGATCGATTGCGACGCGACCGATGCCGGCGTGATCCTCGCGAACTGGTTCGACGAACCTGCGCGTCTCGAAGCGCAACGGCGTCTGATGCGCGATTCGTTCGGCGTCGACTGGGAACCGATCGCTGCCAGCCAACTCGCCGCGCAACTGAAAACGAGCCGCTATCACGGCGGCCTGTTCGAGCGCAACGCGTTCCATTTTCATCCGCTCAAGTACGTTGTCGGCGTCGCCGCGGCGGCGGCCGCGCAAGCGGGCGTGACGATACACGAGCGCTCGCCGGCCGTCAGCTTGCGGCGCGACGGCGCGGGCTTCGTCGTCGAGACCCCGCAAGGTGCGCTCGACGCGCGTCATGTCGTGATGGCGGGCGGCGGCTATGCACGCAACGTGTACGCGCGCGTCGAGCGCGCGGTGCTGCCTATCGCCACCTACGTGATGGCAACGGAGCCGCTCGGCGAACGCTTGCACGACGCAATCGCCACACGCGCCGCGATCTATGACACCCGCTTCGCGTTCGACTACTACCGCCCGTTGCCCGACACGCGCATCCTGTGGGGCGGCCGCATCTCCGTGCGCGACCGCGAGCCCGAGGCGATCGCGCGTCTGTTGCGACAGGACCTGCTGAAGGTCTATCCGCAGCTGCGCGACGTGCGCATCGAGCACGCATGGAGCGGCCTGATGAGCTACGCGCGACACAAGATGCCGCAGATCGGCCAAAGCACGGACGGCGTCTGGTACGCGGTCGGTTTCGGCGGACACGGCATGGCGCCGACCACGGTGTCGGGCGAACTGCTGGCCGCGGCTATCTCCGGTGAACGGCCGGTGCCCGACGCGTTCGCGACCTTCGGCCTCACGCGCACGTACGGCGCGCTCGGCCTCGCGGCCGCGCAGCTCACGTACACCGCAATGCAAACACGCGACGCACTCGCCGCGCGCCGCCGGCCCACGCGCCCGGTCGCGTAAGCGTCACGCAAGCTCCTTCGAGATGCCTTCGTCGATGCCCGGGACCCACGCCAGAGGCCCGTTTCGCCATGCTAGAATGCGCCGTCACTGCCGCTCGAAACCACAATGAAAAAGGGAAGCAAGGCCGCCGAGCCTGATACCAACGGCATCGTGTCTGGCACGCCGCACGCCGACGCGCGACGTACCGGCGCCAGGCGTACCGACGCCCCGCGTGTGGACGCCCCACGCAAATACGATCCCGAGCAGACTAAGCGCAACATCCTCGACGTCGCGACCCAGGAGTTCTCCGCGATGGGGCTGACAGGTGCCCGCGTCGACGCGATCGCGGAACGCACGAACACCACCAAGCGCATGCTGTACTACTACTTCGGCAGCAAGGAAGGGTTGTACCAGGCGGTGCTGGAAAAGGTGTATGGAGACATTCGCGCGCTCGAACAGGACCTGCACATCAGCGAACTCGATCCGGTCGAAGGCATGCGCGCGCTGGTCGAATTCACGTTCGACTACCACGACCGCCAGCGCGATTTCGTGCGCCTCGTGACGATCGAAAACATTCACGGCGCGAAGTACGTCGAGCAGGTCAAGACGTTCAAAGGACGCAACGTCACCGTGATTCACACGATCGAGGATCTGCTCGCGCGCGGCATCGCGGCGGGCCAGTTCCGCAGCGACATCGATCCGATCGATCTGCATCTGATGATCAGCTCGCTGTGTTTCCATCGCGTGGGCAACCGGCATACGTTCGGCACCGCGTTCGGGCGCGATCCGTCGCATCCGCGGCTGCGGGCGCGGCATCGGGCGATGATCGTCGATGCGATCTTGCGGTTCGTGAAGAAGGACGATTGACCCGGTTGCGCGGCGACCGGCTGAAATGGAAACGGGATGTGGTGAAAGCCACATCCCGTTTTTTATCGCTTCGAGAAACGCAGCGCGTTCAGCGGCTTACTGCCCCGGCAAACCGGTGACGGCAGTCGACGTGGTTGCCGCCGCACAGCGACGACAACCGGGGATTCGAAGGGAACTGCGACCGTCACATGAAGCGACGGCTCAGCGGGAAGACTCAATCCACCAGCACGATCCGCTTGATATCGCCGACGACGAAGATATACGACAGCGCGCCGATCAACGCGATGACACCGATAAAAACCAGCGCGCCCACGAACGAACCGGTCGCCGCGACGATCAGGCCCACCACGAGCGGCGTCACGATACCCGCCAGGTTCGCGGCGAAGTTGAAGATGCCGCCGGTCACGCCGAGCAAGCCCTCGGGCGCGATATCCGACACCAGCGTCCAGCCGAGCGCGGCCATGCCCTGCGCGAAGAACGCCACCGACAGAATCGCGATCACCACGACGTTGCTCTCGACATAGTTGGCGAGAATGATCGTCGACGCGAGCAGCAGACCCGCGATGATCGGCAGCTTGCGCGCGACGTTCGGCGATTTGCCACGGCGCAGCAGCCAGTCGGAGAACACGCCGCCGAACATCACGCCGATCGAAGCCGCGATGAACGGCATGATCGCGAAGAAGCCGATCTTCAGCCAGGCCATATGACGTTCGGTGGCGAGATACGTCGGGAACCACGTGAGGAAGAACACCAGCGTCGAATTGCCCGCGAACTGGCCGAGGCAGATGCCGGTCAACTGGCGATGCTTGAGCAGTTGGCCAATCGTGCCCCATTGGAAGCCGCTCTTCTTCGATGCCGCCGTATCGCCTGCACCCGCGGCTGCACCCGCGGCCGCACCCGCGACATCCTTGTTGCGTTGCGTGAGACCGCCGCCCGCCTCGATATAGTCGAGCTCTTCCTGATTCGCCGACGGATGATCGCGCGGCTCGCGATACAGCAGCCACCACACCACGCCGAACGCGATACCGACGCCGCCGACCACGAGGAACAGCGAGCGCCAGCCGAATGCGCCCATCAGCATGAACAGGAACGGGCTGAAAAACGCGAGGCCGATATATTCGCCGACCGTGTAGGTGCCGGTCGCCATCGCGCGCTCGCTTTGCGGAAACCACGTGGCGACCACGCGGCTATTGGTCGGAAAGCATGGCGCCTCCGAAACGCCAAGGCCGAGACGGAAGGCGAACAGCCCGCCGATGCTCCCCACGAGCCCTTGCGCGAGCGTGCAGAGCGACCAGAACGTCATCGACAGGAAGTATGTGAGCTTGCTGCCGAAGCGGTCGAGAAACAGGCCGCCCGGAATCTGCGAGGCCACGTAGCTCCACGAAAACACGGAGAACAGCAGGCCCATCAGCGCGGCGTTGATGCCGAGCTCCTTCGTCAGCTGCGGTGCCGCGATGCCGAGCACGGTGCGGTCGAGATAGTTGATCATCGTGCCGACCGCGAGCAGCGCGAGGATCTTGTAACGGGCTTTCGAACGGCGCGCGGGGCTCGCCGCCTTGTTCTGCGCGGGCGAGCCCGCGGAGCTGGATTGGAACGATTGCGTCATGGCGTGCTTGTCTCCTCGATCAGCTTGGGTGCCGGTCTCTACGCGGCCGGTTAGCGTTGCAACAACGATTGAAAGTGGGTGTAGACGCGCTCGGCGTCCGGCTCGAGGCCCGTGAAAATACGCATGGCGTCGACCGCCTGGTAGACCGCCATGCCGCCGCCACTCAGCGTGCGGCAGCCAAGCGCCTCGGCCGCCTGCAGCAGCGCGGTGCGAATCGGGAAATAGACGATGTCGGCGACCCACAGGTCGCGGTGCAGCAATTCGGCCGGCAGCGGCAGGCCCGGCATTTTAGCCATACCGGTCGGGGTAGCGTGAATCAGGCCTTGCGCCGCGCCGAGCGAATCTTCGAGCGACGTGCCCGCGCTGACCTTGGCTTTCGGGAAACGCGCCTGCAACTCGTCGGCGAGCGACTGCGCGCGGGCGGCATCGACGTCGAACAGCGTCAGCGACTGCGCGCCCATGTTCAGCGCCGCATGCGCGACCGCCGCGCCGGCGCCGCCGGCGCCAAGCTGCACGACGCGTTCCAGCGACACGTCCGGCAGGCCGCGCTGGAACGCACGCGCGAAGCCGGACCAGTCGGTGTTGTGACCGATGCGCTTGCCGTCCTTGAACAGCACGGTGTTGACCGCGCCGAGCGCGCGGGCGTCGTCGGACAGTTCGTCGAGCAGCGGAATCACCGCCTGCTTGCACGGATACGTGATGTTCAGGCCGTTGTAACCCATCCGTTCGGCCGCCGTCAGCAGCTCCGGCAGCGCGGCGGTGTCGAGCTTCTGCGCATCGAGATCGATGCGTCGATAGACATAGTGCAGTCCGAGCTTGCTGCCCTCTTCCTCGTGCATCGCGGGCGTGAGCGAACCGCTGATGCCCGAGCCGATCAGGCCGACCAGAAAGGAGTGGGGAGTGGCCCGCAAGCTCGCCTGCGCATTGGCCAACGCGGCGATCTGCGCATCGGTCCGGGAATTTCCCCGAGTGTTCGCTTGAGTGTTCGCTTGAGTGTTCATTTCGCCGCCCTATTCTTAAGAATCGTCGCCATCCGTTCCAGCGCGAGCACATAGCCCTGCGTGCCACAGCCAACGATGATCGCGTCCGCCACCGCCGACACGTACGAGTGATGCCGGAACGCTTCGCGCCGATGCACGTTCGAGATATGCACCTCGATGACGGGCTTTTCGATCGCGCTCAATGCGTCGGCGATCGCGACCGACGTATGGGTGTAAGCGGCCGGATTGATCACGATGCCGTCGACCTTGGTGCGCGCCGCGTGCAGCCAGTCGATCAACTGATGCTCGGCGTTCGACTGGCAGAAGTCGATCGCGAGGTCGAGGCGCTCGCCCGCCTCGCGGCACAGCTTCGCGACGTCGTCGAGCGTTTGCGCGCCATAGATGGCCGGCTCGCGCGTGCCGAGCAGATTGAGGTTCGGTCCGTTCAGGACCAGTACGGAGGCAAAGCTCATGACAACGACTCCCGCAAAATAAGGCGCGACTCGAACCGCGGCACCCGCGGCGGTTCTTCGACGCATGGCGAAGTGTGCGCGCATCGGCCGTCGTCGTCATTCGGGGTTTCTACGAATTTGTACCATCTAGTTAGTTTGTATAGACTGTCGAAACTCCCGGGTAGTGTGGGGTATTCTGGCCTGCGTCTTGCTTCAGTGCGTAACGAACTAGCTCGTTTTTGCGCATTGCAGCAAGCCCGGCAGGCCGCGCCTCCAGGCGCGCCGCCGCGGTTTTTCTCTGAGTTTCCCCCTCGTTTGTCCGTTTTTGCAGGAGCCGTTCATGCAACGTTCGATTGCCACCGTGTCGATTAGCGGCACTCTCGTCGAGAAGCTGAGCGCGATCCGCGCGGCGGGTTTCGAAGGTGTCGAAATCTTCGAGAACGACCTGCTGTATTTCGACGGCTCGCCCGCCGACGTGCGCCGCATCGCCGACGACCTCGGCCTGAAGATCATGCTGTTCCAGCCGTTTCGCGATTTCGACGGTGTCAGTCCCGAACGGCTCGAGCGTAATCTCGACCGCGCGAAGCGCAAGTTCGACGTAATGCACGAGCTAGGCACGGACCGCATCCTCGTGTGCAGCAACGTGTCGCCGGACACGATCTGCGACGACTCGCTGATGATCGACCAGTTGGGCGCGCTCGCCCGCGCGGCCGAAGCGGCTGGCGTGCTCGCCGGTTACGAAGCGCTCGCCTGGGGCAGGCACGTAAAGACCTATCGCCACGCGTGGAAGCTTGTCGACGCCGTGAATCATCCGAATCTCGGGCTCGTGCTCGACAGCTTTCATACGCTGTCGCTGAACGACACGCCCGACGCGATCGCCGACATTCCTGGCGAGCGCATCGCGTTCGTGCAGATCGCGGACGCGCCGAAGCTTGCGATGGACGTGCTCGAATGGAGCCGCCACTACCGCTGCTTCCCCGGCCAGGGCGACTTCGATCTCGCGAACTTCACCGCGCAGGTCGTCAAAGCTGGCTACAAGGGCCCGCTTTCGCTGGAAATCTTCAACGACGGCTTTCGCGCCGCCCCCACCACGATCACGGCCGCCGATGGCCATCGCTCGTTGTTGTTCCTCGAAGAGCAAACTCGCGCGTTGCTCGAAGAGCAACAGCAGCCGCGCAAAACGACAGGCGGCCTGTACCGCTCGCCCGCCGCGCCCGCGCACGTCGGCTATCAGTTCCTCGAATTCGCGGTCGATCACACCACGCGCACGCAGCTAGCCGACTGGCTCGGCAAGCTGCGCTTTCGCCAGGCCGGCCAGCATCGCTCGAAGGACGTCACGCTGTATCAGCACGGCGCGGCCTCGATCGTGCTGAACGCCGAGCCCGATTCGTTCGCGAACGCGTTTTTTCAGCAGCATGGGTTGTCGCTGTGCGCATCGGCGTTTCGTGTCGATGACGCGAGCCACGCATTCGAGCGCGCGGCCGGCTTTGGCTACGCGCCGTTCTCCGGCCAGATCGGGCCGAACGAGCGCGTGCTGCCGGCCGTGCAGGCGCCGGATGGCAGTCTCAACTATTTCGTCGACGAAACGCCCGATCAGCCCACGCTGTTCGAGGCCGATTTCGTGCTGACCGACGTCAACGGCCCGACCGAGGTGGGACCGCTCGAGCGCATCGATCACGTGTGTCTGTCGGTGCCGGCGAGTGCGCTCGATACGTGGGTGCTGTTTCTGCGCACCGCGTTCGGCTTCCTGGCCGAGCCGGGGGTGCTCGTTCCCGATCCGTACGGCCTCGTGCGCAGCCGCGCGCTGCGCAGCCCCGACGGCTCGGTGCGGATCGCGCTGAATGCATCGGTGGATCGCCATACGGCGGTGGCCGAGGCGCTGCACACGTATCACGGCTCCGGACTGAACCACGTCGCGTTCAGTACCGGCGACATCTTCAGCGCTCTCCCCGAGTTCGTCGCCGACGGCGTGCCGATCCTGCGCATTCCGCGCAATTACTACGACGACCTCGCGGCCCGCTACGCGCTGTCCGACACGCTGCTCGAAGCGATGCGCGCGAACAATATCCTGTACGACCGCGACGAACGCGGCGGCGAGTTTTTCCACGCTTATACGGAGCAACTCGACCAGCGCTTCTTCCTCGAGATCGTCGAGCGGCGCGGCGGCTATGACGGCTACGGCGCGGCCAATGCGGCGGTGCGGCTCGCGGCGCAGGCGCAGCGGCGCAAGTAACGGGCGGACACCGGAGGCACGACGGCGGCTTCGTCATTGGAAGTCGCCGCGTCGATACGGATTTCGTCTTTTCAGGCACGCGAGCTGCGTCCCCGATCGGGCAGGCTCGCCGTCTCGATATAATGGCGCCTGCTCAGCCGAATCGCCGAATCAACGCCAGGAGAGATATGAAGAAGTTCGCTGCAGTCCTGTCCCTTTCGCTACTGCTCAGCGCTTGCGCGTATTTCCAGAAAGACCCGGATTCCGGCGAACCCGTCACGGACACGACGACACAGCGTTCCGTCGACGACGTGGTCGCCTGTCTGACGCAGATGGCCAATCATCACAACGCCGCGTTCAAGTCGACCGGGATCCCGCAGGGTCAGATGCTCGACTTCGGCGACTCGAACGTCGTCAAGGTACGCAGCGACAACGGCGCGACAACTTACCGTTTCTATGCGGGCAAGCGTCATGTAAGCAACCTGTGGATCGAATCGGCAAGCAAAACCTGCGCGCCATAAGGCTTTGTGGCGCATAAAGGCGACGTTGCAGGCGCCGGAATCTGATCCATTGCAACGTTCATGTCACGGTGTTACAGGACAATGGAGTCTTAAGAATCGTTTAAGACTTCGTCCGCAAGATCCCCGGACATGTCCCCGCACGAGGTGCGCTCCATGAATCAGCCCGAAATCAACACCAACGAAACACCGGCGAAACGGCCTACTATCCTGCGCCGTCTGTTGAGCCATCACGAGCTCGCGACGCTGCTGCTGCTGCTGCACGCGCCGATCGATGCATCCGCAAAACCCGAAATTCCGCAGCTTTACGAAGCAGGTCTCGTCGAGACCGTTTCGAACGATGCGGGCACGCCGCATATCCGTCTGACGTCCGAGGGTAATGCGGTGTTGCGAGGGCTTGGGGTGAAGTAAGCAGATCGGCTCGCGACCCGGTCATCCGAGGCCGCGTCAGCGCGTTGCGTTGACGCGGCTTTTTTCTATTCAGGCACAGCCATTGAGCGTGGCCTACGTTTTTGGCGATAGATCAGACCGCCGCGCTTCTGCATCAGTTTCGTAGACATGCGAGGCATCTTTAAGAACGCTCCGATTGTCTGGCACCGACGTACACGCAATAGTCATTGCTCCGCCACCTCAGGGAATTCTGGAGCAAAAACCAATGACTGTAAGCTGTACCTTCGAGCTCAATCGGAAAGAAACTTCACGATTCGTCTGTTCAGGCTTTGGCGCGGTCGAGGCCTATTCAGGTCAGAGAGCCGGCAGGGACAATCCCGACAATGTCGCGGATGTGGATGTCGGCCCGATACCTCCCGGCACGTACTACCTGATTGACCGCCAATCCGGCGGACGCATCGGGGGACTAAGGGACTTTATCGGTGAACACTTCGGAAGTAGTGATCGGCACAAATGGTTCACGCTGTGGAATCCTCACGGCGGCGACGTGACGATGATTCAAGGCATCCGGCGGGGTCAATTCCGCCTTCATCCCGAAGGGTCGAGGCATCTAAGCCAAGGTTGCATTACCGTAAAAGATCTGGCTGGCTTTGAGCGGCTGCAGCGCTATATCCGTCGGACTTCGCCAACGCTGCCAATACCAGGAACTAACATGCGAGCTTACGGGCGAGTAGAAGTGCGATGAGAGACGCCCGATTGCTTCGATGGTGCATCAGTGCACTTGGGATATGGGTCGCATTAGGCACTGCACTCGCATGGGGCACGCAACAACTATCGTTCCAGATACCGTTATGGTTCGCTGGTTCCGTTCGATGGCTACTGCGTTGCCTATATCCCAATTGGGAGCCCGACGCCTACGATGTCGAAGCTTGGGGCAACTTTGTGCTGATCGTTTCGGGATATATCGTCGCCATCGCATTGGTAGTGCCGGCAAGCGTCATCGCATGGCGGCGAGCACATTGAGCACGCTCGTCACAATGGAATTCGGCCGCGTCAAGCCTTTCAAGCCTGCCATACCCCATACCCCGCCTCGCGCAGCCCGATCGCCAATTCCACTTCCATATCCTGCGCGCCGCGATAAGGCATCGGGTTGAACACGTCGTACAGTTCGGGCATCAGACGCAGGCCGTAGTCGCGCACAAAGCGATTCGCCTGAATGCCCGCCTTGTGCCGATCGAAGCGCAAGTCCGGGTCGAGCCCCGTCATGCCGACGTACACGCACGGCTTGTCGAAACGGTAACCAGGATTCGCGCGACGAAAGCGCGCCTCGTTCCACACCTTGTCGTCGAGCGCGACGACGTACACGTAGTAGTGATGCACGCGACCCGCCATGACACGTGCGACGCCGTTCAGCCGCGCAGCGTACCGTGCAGCAACATCCGGTATTCGGTCGGTGTGACGCCGACGGTCGCCTTGAATTGCCGTGTGAACGCGCTGTGATCGGTGTAGCCGCAACGCGCGGCGACGTCGGTGACCTTGTCGTGCGACACCAGCAGCGCGGTCGCCGCGTCGAGTCGCGTTTTCAGGAGCACCTGGCGCGGCGTCAGATGAAACACCTTGTGAAAGTAGCGCTCCAGCTGCGCGACCGACATGTCCGCCATCGCCGCAAGCTGCTTCAGGTTCAGCGGCTGCACGTAATTCTGCTGGATCGACTGCACGACGGCGGCAAGCCGGCTGTAGGCCGGATGGCTGCTTTCGTCGGCTTTCAGATCGCGGGAGATGCCGGCGAGGCCGACCACCTTGCCCGTCGCATCGCGCAACGGTTGTTTGCAGGTCAGGCACCAGCCCGGTTGACGGCCCGGATACAGATGCAGTTCGAGCTGATCGAGCATCTGGTTGCCGACGCCGATGATCGCCTTGTCCTGCGCGGTATAGATGCGCCCGAAGCGGCGCGGAAACACGTCTTCCGCGGTCTTGCCGAGCAGCGCGGCCTTTTCCTTGAAGCCGCAACGCGAAGCGAGCGTGCGGTTGACGAGCGCATACCGCGCGTCGGCGTCCTTGACGAAGAACACGACGTCCGGCATTGCATCGAATACCGGCTCGAGCAACCTGAAATGCGACAGCATGCCGGACAGCGTCGTATCGTCAGTTTCGAGCGGATGCGCCAGCGTGTTCATCGTGCGGTTCCGTGGGTGCGTGCCTGGTTGATTGCGTTAGGTTGCGTTCGCGGATCGCTGCGCCGGTGCGGCCGGGCAGCCTGCTCGTGCGGTTGATTGCGGTCGATTATAGAGCCGCGCGTCGCCCGCCAATATCTACCGAGGGTAAGCGCGGAGCCGTCATGGCGCCGCAGTCGGCGGTTCGGCGGCGCTCATCAGCGTGCCGATTTGCGCCGGACTGAACGGCGGACGCGCCGCGGCGGTCGGCCAGCCGAAGTACAGGCTCGCGGCCGCGCCGCAGATGCGCCCCTGGCAAGGGCCCATACCGCAGCGCGTCTGCAGTTTCGCGTCACGCCAGTCGGCGCAGCGGCGCACCTCGCCGACGCTCACGTCCTCGCAACGGCACAACAGCGTCGCGTCGGCGGGCGGCGTGCGCGCGGCCTCGCCCAATGCGAACGACGCCGCGACGCGCGCGCCAAAGCCCCGCCAGCGCGCGCGTTGCGCGACCAGCGCCGCCAGCGCGGCGCGTTGCGTGCTCGCCGCGCCGCTCGCCACGAGACCGGCGATCTCGCCTTCCGCGCCAGCGAGCTCAGCGCCGCCAACGCCCGTGCACTCGCCCGCCGCATAAACGCGTTCGAGCGAGGTGCGCTGTCCGTCGTCGATGACGATTTCGCCCGCGTCGTTGATCGCGCAGCCGAGCGCCTGGGCAAGCGTGACGTTCGGCAGCAGTCCGAAGCCGCACGCGACGCGGTCGCAATCGAGCGTCACCTCGCGTTCACCGCGCCGGATCGTCACCTGTTGCACGCGCTGCGCGCCACGGGCTTCGCTCACGATGCTGCCGGTCCAGTAGCGCAGTCCCGCGAAGCCGCGCGTGAGGCTGATCGCCTGACGCAGCTTCGCGGGCTCGCGCAGCAGCGATACGCCGAAACGCGCGACCTCGGCCGCCGATGCCTGCTCGACCACCGCGATCACGCGCGCGCCGGCCTCTCGCGCGGTGGCGAGCGCGGCCATCAGCAGCGGGCCGCTGCCGGCGATCACGATCCGTTCGTCGCGCACCGGCATGCCGCCTTTGATCAGCGCCTGCAACGCGCCCGCGCCGGTCACGCCGGGCAAGGTCCAGCCGGGAAACGGCAGAAGACGCTCGCGCGCGCCGGTCGCAAGAATCAGTCTGTCATAGGTGATCGACACGCCGCCGTGTTCGGCGGATTCGAGCAGCAAGCCTTGCACGCCGAGCGGCGCGATCACGCGCGTCGATGGCCAGTAAGTGAAGTTTTGCTGCGATTGCAACGCCGCGAGCAACGCATGCAACGCTGCTTGCGGCGGATAGGCGGGCCCCTGGCGCCAGACCTGGCCGCCGGCGCGCGGATTGTCATCGATCTGCGCGACAGTCGCGCCCGACTGCGCCGCCGCCCGCGCGGCATTGAGCCCGGCCGGACCACCGCCGATCACCACGATGTCGAAGTGCTGCGTCATGCGTGTACTGTCCCGTTTCGTGTCTGCACGTGCTGGCCGTCGCGGCATAGCGTCTGGCACGCGAGCGCGTGCGCGCGACCGTCGATCGTGACGCGGCACTCCTGGCACACGCCCATCCCGCACAAGGCTTCGCGCGGCTCGCCCTTGACCGACAGCCGCGAGCCGCGCACACCCGCGATCGCGAGCGCCGCGGCTATGGTCGTGCCGGGCATCACTTCGATGCTGCGGCCGTCGACGGTCAAACGGATACGGGCCGCGTCAGTGTCGGTCATGGGCCACCTGCTCTGCAAAACGCATCGGTAGATAAGGTTCGCACGGAATCGGCGCGGCATGGCCCGCGATCTGCGCCGCGAGTAGTTTCGCGCTCGCGAGCGAGGTCGTCACGCCAAGCCCTTCGTGGCCGACCGCGAGCCATAGGCGGGATGCGGAGCCAGCGCCGACGTCGGGCGCGAACTCGCCGGCCGGTCCGATCAGCGGCAGGCCGTCCGGCGACGCCGCGCGAAACCCCGTCCACGCGCGGATGCCGCTGAGCGCCGGCAACCCCGGCAGATACTGCGCGGCGCGTTGCAGCATCTGGGCGAGCACCGGCATCTCGACGGCCGGATCGGTTGTTTCGAACTGGCGCGACGAGCCGATCAGCAGTTGCCCAGTCGGACGCGGCTGTGCGTTGAACGCGACCGACGTGCCGCTCGCGTGATGCGCGCTCTTGATATAGCCAAGTTCGAGCAGTTGATGACGGATCAGCCCCGGGTAGCGGTCGGTGATCAGCAGATGGCCTTTCTTCGGCTGCAACGGCAGCCACGGCAACAATTGCGCCGCCCCGAGGCCGTTCGCGACGACCACGTGCGCCGCGCTGGTGCGCTCGCCGCACGCCAGGGTCACGCCAGCCGCACCGACCGACGCGACCGGCGCTCCAGGTCGCACGCTGATATTCGCCGCATGCGGCGACTGCGTGAGCAGCCATTCGGCGGCGGTCGGCGCATACACGATGCTGTCGTGCTCGATGCGCAAGCCGCCCGCCATCGATGGTGCGAGCGCCGGTTCGCAGGCGCGCAGTTCGGCCGAGTCCAGCAATTGCGCGGCGACGCCTTGGCTCTCAAACGCCGCCTGCATGGCGCGGGCGGCTTGCCGTTCTTCGTCGTCGGCTGCGACCCACAGCGTGCCGCAGCGCGCGAACGCGTCGCGTGCGCGCAGCTGCGGCGCGAGCTCGAGCCATAGCTCGCGCGAATAGCGGCTCAGCGCGAATTCGGCAGGCGAGTCGTTCATCACGACGATATGGCCCATGCCGGCCGCCGTCGCGCCGCCGCCGATGCGCTGCGCATCGAGCACGTCGACGCGCATGCCGAGCGCGGCCAGTTCCGCCGCGCACGCGGCACCGACGATACCGGCTCCGATAATCAGCACGTCCGGGCTCATGCGGTCCGGATACCCCACGCGAACGGATCGCGCTCGTCGAAACACAGACGCCCTTCGGCCATGATGTGCGCGTGACCGGTGATGGTCGGAATCACGTGGACGCCGTCGCCCGCCGTGCGATAGCTCGCCTCGAACACGCTGCCGATGATGCTCTCCTGGCGCCACACCGCGCCTTCGGCGAGCTTGCCGTCGGCCGCGAGACACGCGACTTTCGCGCTCGTGCCGGTGCCACACGGCGAGCGGTCGTACGCATTGCCGGGACACAGCACGAAGCTGCGGCTGTCGAGGCCCTCGCGCGAACCCGGTCCGAACAGCTCGATATGGTCGATCAGCGCGCCGTTCGCGCCGGTGATGTTCTGTGCGATCAGCGCGTCGCGAATCGCCGAGCTGAAAGCCGTCAGGCTCGCGATGTTCGCGGCTTCGAGCTCGTGCCCATGCTCGGCGACGAGGAAAAACCAGTTGCCGCCCCAGCCGATGTCGCCGGTCAGTGCGCCATAGCCTGGCACGTCGACCTGCACCGCCTCGCGGTGGCGATACGCGGGCACGTTGCGCACCGCGACGCCGCCGTCTTCGTTCAGCGTCGCCTCGACCATGCCGACCGGCGTTTCGATGCGGTGTCGTCCCGGCCCGATCCGCCCCATGTGCGCGAGCGACACGACGAGCCCGATGGTGCCGTGCCCGCACATGCCGAGATAGCCGACGTTGTTGAAGAAGATCACGCCGGCCGCGCAAGTCGGATCGTCGGGCTCGCAGAGCAACGCGCCGACCACCACGTCCGAGCCCCGCGGTTCGGTGACGATGCCGGCGCGCCAGTCGTCGAAGCGGGTGCGGAACACCTCGAGCCGTTGCGCGAGCGTGCCGCCGCCCAGATCCGGGCCACCCGACACCACGAGGCGGGTGGGCTCACCGCCGGTGTGCGAGTCGATGATGTTGAGGGTTTTCATGTCGCCCATGGTAGGAATCGCGGGCCGGTGGGTCTTGGTGCGCGTGCGCGCGGATTGAGACGATTTCGGCATAGCGGCGCGATGCGTGAGACGCCGCGCGCGCGGGGCGCGAAACGTCCCGCTATTCGGTATCGGCGTCGACGACCATCGGCGCAAACGCGGCAACCCGGCTAACCGATACAGACACGTAAGGAGAATGAACACCGCTGGCGAGCGCGACGGGCTGCAACGCGGATTTCAGCATATACCTGGCCGTGGCGACCTCATGCCGTGCGCGCCGACTGCGAATCTTCACTCCCTGAGCACATGGTCGTGAAGCCGCAGCAACCGGTAGCCGCTTCTGTATACCGGCTGCAGCCGGAAACCATTGTGCGGCTCGATCGCGAGCAGCAGACGCAGCCGTGACACATGACTGTCGATGGTCCGCGTGAACTCGCGCAGTTCGCGGCCCCACACCGTCGCGAAGATATGGTCGCGCGACATCACGCGATCGACGTTGGAAAAGAACAGCGCCGCGATCCGGTACTGGGTGGGCGACAGCGGCACCGGCTCGCCGCGCAGCGTGACCGCCCGGCGGATCGTGTCGAAGCAATAGGGGCCGATCTCGAAACAGGTCGCGGCGCTGAAACGCTCCGGATACGCGCGCCGCAGAAGCGCCGCGACTCGCGCGCGAAACTCGGCGTCACGCAGCGGCAACGCGAGGTAATCGTCGGCACCGCCGGCGAGCGCGCGCACCATGCTTTCCTCCGAGCCGTCGTTCGACACGAACATGATCGGCACGTGCTCGCCTGCCACGCGGCGCACCGAGCGCAACAGGTCCGCGCCGGCGGGCCGCATCTCCTGCCAGTCGAGCACCAGCAGATCCATCGTGGAGCGCACGAGCGACCTCGACATCGCAACGCCGTCGTCATAGGCCGCGCAGAAATGGCCGGCTCTCACCAGACTTGATTCAATGGACTGACGCATGACCGGGTCACGCTGAAGAACTGCAACGCGCATGGGATGGACTTGCTGGCCGGAGGTTGATTTGATTTGGTGTCAAATCTAACTTCCACGACCGGGTGCGATTTTTACCGACTCTCTTCCACCGCTCTATCTTTGAGTGAAATTCTCCGACACCGCGCAAAAAACAGTAGAAAAAACTAAAAAAGCTGCCATCCACGATCTTGGATGTGCAAAGTTGCCGATGTTAATCGCCCAGTTTCTGCCTCGGCGGCGTCCGGTTATCGAAATCTCATCGAAAACACGCGATACGGATTGTGCACTCCCCTTCTAGAACCGATGTTTTCAAGGACGCCAAATCCGACCTCAGACTGCGAACGAAACTTCTCGCGTTATCATTCGCCAAGTCCCTCACATTGACTTGTCAACATGCCCGAGACTCTATTGCTCGCGAAGGAGAAGCTTGCGCGTTCAGTTTCCATGACCCGAAAAGAAAAGAAGATCTCGGGAGATGCTCTATGTCAAAGGGCAAACATCGGTAGGAACACGCTCTACCTAATTGAAAAGAAGTCCGGGAACGCTAGGCTCGACACGATCATGAACCTCGCAGTAGCACTGAACGTCGATCCGTGTCATTTTTTCGGAAGAGACAGGTACTCGAGCCCTTCAAAGGAGCGCATTCAAACGTTCCGCGCGTCGGTTGCAGCAAAAATTCAAGGCCATCGTACGATGCGCGCGCTATCACAAAACGCATTGACAAAGCGTGCCGGACTTCCGTGGGGCTACGTGAGTCAGATTGAACGGAAAAGTCCCGACCTTACGCTCGACGTCCTCGACAAAATTGCAGGTGCGCTCAATGTCGAGGTTGTGGAACTCTTGGCACCCGATTTTGCGGACGAGCTCGGACCGATAATTGCCGCTCCCCCAAATGACGGATAGCGCCTTGCAGCTACTCGCAGAGCTGGATGAAAGTCACGTTTCCGGACCAGCCAGCATGTTGTTTCCGACATGCGAGACGTGAGCCGCTCCCTAGGGAGCAGGCTCGCGAAATATGCATCAGGTGTTGAACTGCGCGTGATCCTGGCCCACGCTGCCCAGTTGTTTCCATCGACAAGCCTCATAACTGGTTTCGGTTCGTCAGGTAGTCGCGTGGCTCCGCGCTTCCTTCAAGCCCTTCCCTACGACGCCTCTTGCGGTTTGCCGATCCTTCCTGACGATCAAGCTGAATAGAGGACCTGAACCCGCAGGCTGTTGTCGACGCTCGGCACACATGAAAGACGGCGCCGAAACCGACGGCTTCGAACGGACCTTACTTGCTCTTCTCCGCTTCAAATCGCAAGGCGAAGAGGCCACGTCTGCAGCGACGCTTCACTGAAGCATCACGGAACGCCGATGTTCAGGCGAACGCGCGCGGTAACGCTCCGCTGCTGGACAGCTCACATGCTACTGGAAGCCCCGTCATCGTCGAGAGGCTCAGGCCACACAAGCCCCTACGACGCGACGGACTTCCTGCGGGCTATGATCAGTCGCCTAGCGAACGATACCAGCCCAGCGGAACATCAAGCGATGCAGCAGCTAATGCTCGCGCCGCAGGATACTTATTCCGACCTGATCCGACACATGGCGGCAAAACAAGCGCAGAAACGGGCCGAAGAGAGATTCGAGCCATTGACGGCGGCAGCGCTCGGCAGGCTGCTGACCGACGGTGCTCCGCGAACTCTGACGACCTTAAGGCACTTGTCCTAGAAGAGCTCGCTGTCGCACAGAAGATCCTCATCGCTGACGACGTCGACCAGGTCCGCGACTTCTGGAATGACACGGGAGTTCCGTTCAATGAAAATCGCTGCCGGGATCGCTTGGCCGCCATTATTGGCCCGAACCTAATGCAGTACGGCGTACATCGAATCACTGAGGCTGACATGCCGAACACAAAGCGTGCAGATCTCGCGTTTGCTTGTGGTCAGTTTCAGCTTCCGATGGAGGTAAAGGGACAGTGGCATCCCAAGGTGTGGCAAGCCGCTACCGACCAGCTCGATCAGCGATTATCTAATCGATTGGCGTTCGGATGGACGAGGCATTTACCGTGTCCTATGGTTCGGTGATTTGCCCTCGAAATCCGGGCGAAGATTGCAAGTGCCTCCAAGTGGCACTGCGTCACCGAAGTCTGCGGCCGAAATGCAGAAGATGCTTGTCGATAGTATTCCAGAGGCACGACGTGCATTGATCGACGTGGTCATTCTCGACCTTACCGCTGGCAAGCGTTCAAACAACTGACTTTGTATTGGAGTCTCGCACAGCCAGCACAAAATCTGTCGAAGAGCCGCGCTGGAATGGACTCGCCGAATATCTCAACCGACATCCCATTCGCTCCATCGAATCCTCTCATATTGCGGACTGAGATGGAGCGATTGTCAACCTTCACGAATGGTTGATGCGTCATTCGCCCCGCGCTGACTATGATTTAACAGCTTCCTTAAGCTTCTTCAACGGTTTCGCCTTGACATGCGTGCTCGCCGGCTTGGCGGGGAACCAACGCTCTTGGCCCGTGAACGGATCTTTCCCGAAGCGCTTCTTCTTCGCTGGGACTGCTTGGACGATAATCTTGAGAAGGCCCGAAAGCGTGAATTCCCCGGCCCCCTTCTTGTGGACCGCGCCGAGGATCGTATCTTCGAGCGCGGCAAGCACAGCCTTGGCGGACTTTGGCTCAACACCAGCACGTTCTGCGACATGTGCAGCCAACGAGGCCTTCGTAAAGGTATCCTTGATCGGCGGCGGAGCGCCGGGAGCTTTCTCGGCGACTCTCTTAGCTGCGACTTTCTTAGCTACGGCTTTCTTGGCCACTACCTTCTTACCTGAAACCACTGGCGCGACAACCGCGTGGGACTCTACCGACTCGTGGTTTTTTCGGAGACTCTTGGACTCTTCGCCCTGATCCTGAGTATGTTCCGTCGCAGAATCAAGCAGCTTATTAAGGCGATGCAAACTGCTTGCACGAGCTTCACTTAACTCGGAAATTCGGGTTTTGTCCGGGCCCGATAATGAAAAATTGAAAGGTTCTAAAGACCCGACTTCTTTCACCATTTCTTCTAAGACCGAACAATGCCGAGCGAGCATTGCAGGATCGACATCCCGTAGCTTTTCTCGAGTAATAGACGGCACCCCCGGTATATCGGGCGCAAGCTCCAAGATTCTAGAAATCAGATCTTCGCGATTCATGACTGCGCCGCCTTCAAACCATTACCGGCTTGTAGCCTCATCTCTGCTTCATCGGCCAAATTCTCGGCAAGAAAAACTATTTCATCAAGAAAAATTTTCATTTGCTTCTTCGTAAAGCGAAATTTACTCTTCTTCGAAACATGGCAGTCTCAAGAGTCAAGTGCAACGTTTAGCTAATCCAGCCTTCTCTAACTCTTTAGCCATTGCTTCCTCGGGGGAGTCCCAGCCGAGCGTCTGGCGAGGCCGCCCGTTAAGCAATTTGGCGATGTCATTGAGTTGGGTCTGCGAGAGCGTCGAAAGGTCTGTGCCCTTTGGCAGAAACTGACGCAGCAAGCCGTTGGTGTTCTCATTGCTGCCGCGCTGCCAGGGCGCATGCGGATCAGCAAACCAGATATCGATATTGAGCCGCCTGGAGAGCTCGACATGGCAGGCCATTTCCGTTCCCCGATCGTAGGTCAGGCTCTCGCGAAGAAAGGCCGGCAACTTCTTCATTTGCCGCGAGAAGCCTTCCAGCGCATTCCTGGCCGTACAGCCATCCATG
This sequence comes from Paraburkholderia sp. 32, assembly GCF_050435345.1. Classification (NCBI taxonomy): domain Bacteria; kingdom Pseudomonadati; phylum Pseudomonadota; class Betaproteobacteria; order Burkholderiales; family Burkholderiaceae; genus Paraburkholderia; species Paraburkholderia sp. 32. The sequence continues at coordinate 1,760,047 of NZ_JBNDKD010000001.1, read as the reverse complement.
CGGCACAGAATCACGAAGCGCGTCTTGCGTTCGACCAGCGTGCCCACGGCGGAACGATTAAACGCACCCTTGATGAAGTCGCCCTCCCAGTGCCCCGGCAACAGCCGTTGCTCGATCTGCTCGGGGCGATATTGGATGCGCAAATCCTCGGGAACATAGCTGCCGCCAGCAAGCGTCGTGCGCCGATTTCCGCGCGCCGGTTTTTCTTGGCGCAAGGCTGCGATCATGGCTGGTTTCAGCGAGCCACGTGCATACGTGTAAATGGCAGCATAGACCGTCTCGTGGCTGACGTGCTGACTTGGGTCGTCTGGATACATGGCCCGCAGTTTGGCAGCGATTTGCTGCGGCGACCAGCGCCAGTAGACCAGGTGATCATGCACATGCCGATAAAGCGCGCTGCCTTCGATCAACTTGCGCGGCCGTACGCAGCGCCGACGACGCAGCCGATAGGCCGAGGCCGCCTGCGTCGCACAGTAGCGCGGCGCGTCCACGCTGCAATTACGCGCCAGTTCGCGCGACACCGTCGAAGCGCTGCGCCCCAGCAGCCCCGCAATAGTTCTTATGCTGCCGCCCTTTTGATGTTCGATCATGATCGCCGCGCGTTCTTCCGCACTCAAATGCTTGTAGTTCTTCTTCATCGCAACACCCTACCTCATTCAAGGTGTTGCACTTGGAACTAGAGACTAAGCATACAGCCTTATCAATTCTGCCCCTATTTCATTGGGGAGCGGATGAATGAGTTCGTCAAGTGCATTAGCACGTGCTTGCAAAACTATATGCATCATCTCAGATCGCTGCAACGTTTTTAGCAGTTGGTCCCAGTGAGCTGGCAACTCGACGACCAAAAAAAGCGACATGAGTCGCTTCAAAGCCTTTACGCAAAGGCTAATTTGAGTTGAGATTTGAGATGACTCTTTAGAGAGGTTAATATAGTGACGGGCCTGTGCTAACAGCCAGGCGATATACTTCCCAAGCTGCGCGGGATCAAAGAGCTGTCGTTTCGGTTTCGATTTGTCGTCAAAGATGACTGCCTCCTGAAATTGCCAACTGAGTTCGACATTTTTTGAATTTATTTTCTTATTTACGGGGAGAACAATATTGGACGCCGCAATCCCCCCTAAATTATCCATCGATGCGATGAAGTCAAACTTCATTGGAATATCATTTTTGCCAATATTTCTTAGAAATTTCCCTTCATCGATCAACTGCTTAAGCTCCAGAAACGGTAATCTATAAAGATTACCATTTGCCTTGACTACAACCAATGGCGCCACTTTGGAGCCTTTGATCTTGGTGAGAATATTTTTTTCGAGAGCATTTCTGTTACTGGTGTAGTATTCACAAAAATCGAGATCAGCGATGGCCATTACCTGACCAAGAAACATCCCACTACCACTTAAGCAGAATGAACTTTCCGAGTTTAGTCGAAGGCAGTCCACTAGTGGATCTATAAACCCAAGAGTTTCAACAGTCGGAAAAAGAGGCACAAGATGATTAGGGACGTAATACGCTCGTGTTTTTATAAACGTTCGAAGGTAACCAGGTGCGTCTTCTGCCACTTCAAACCGATCTTGAAAACTAAGATGCACGAGCCAGCTTCGTTCGGACATGTAATGTCTAAGCAGCCGCTCATGGGCTGTCAAAATGGGGGCGTTGTTCACATACAATGCGCCTGCCAAGAGGGGGATATTAGTCGCCTGCTTAACATTAGACATTGAACATCTCCATTGCCCCGAATTTCTCAGATTACGAACTTCGCCTCGTACGCGACAATGTCTTAAGCGAGCACAGAGCGACAAGTTCATAGATAAAAATATAGAACAATTTCACTAATTCGCTCCAAGTGGTCAACAAAATTGGCTAAGACCAATTTGTGCCCCCGCCTCGCACCGACAGGCATGAGCAGTTGCCCGTCTCAACGCCAACAGGCAGTTCCAAGACGAAAAGCAACCCTGCTAGCAAGCAGTCAAGCCAGCCCCAGCAGAGTTGGATCGGCATTGGACGGGCCGCAACGTACGCCCGTAGACAGCATATCGAGTGAACACTAGCTCGAAATCTCTTCACTTGACTCGAGAATTTTTCAGAAAACGACCAAATTCGCGCTCTCGACTCGAAATCTATTCAAAAATCGGCAACACCGCCCCGCTATACCGCCGGTGACAAGAAACGTCTGGCCTACCAGGAATTTGCTGACTTCGCCTTCGTGAGATGGGCACCACGAAAGCGCCGACTGCACCATTCCGTCTAATCGGTCGTATCAGCGTCGACGATATGTGTCAAAGTCCGTGATATGAGGTGATAGCCGCGCTAGCCGTCGCAGTTCGGACGAGAAGCAACGCTTCGCGGCCACATATGGACCGCTGTTGCTAGAGGCTATTGCCAGCGCACTTGCCGACTACGGGGCGCTTAGCGCCGAGGAGCCACGAATATCGACGTGAGATGGGCCACTGCTTATCAAAGCTTCCAGCCAGTCAGCCATGCAGCGAGCCTACCTATTGACGATACTGCAGGAACTCCCCGTCCATGGACAGGACCACAATCTTGACGCAGTCATACTCGACTTGTTCGGAGTCGTAGCCCTAATGCAAAGGACTGTCGGATCGCGCGACCTCGACGAATGGCCGCGCCAAGGCTCCTACTAGGTGTAGCGTCAGCCTGATTGCACCCCACGTATCGCAGATGGACTCTAATTTCGTTGAGCACGGAGAAACACCCCGCCTCGACGGGACCGGCACAAACAAGACTCAGTTGTCCCGCCGTTCAGTGAGTCCCCTACGGCGGAAGTTAGTCGGCCCATTCGTGATTAGCACGACACGTTGCGCGTCGTGTGTAACGTCACTGTAGCTCTCGTCGCGCGGCTCAAACGCATCAGGGTAACGCACGCCGTATTCAGCGCCGCCGCACGTTCCGCGTTCGTGGGTCCAAGGCTCCACTGGGATAATTACGTCGATCACCTCGTCGGACTCCGACAGATCGGCGTAGTCGTCGAGAAAAAGCACGGTACTTTCAAGGTCGGCCCGTTGCAGTAGGGCTATCAGCTCACGCACAGTCATTCTCAATCCACTCCAACGGAGGAGCCGCCGCCCCGACAGACGTTTTCCAAGACAACAAGGTCTAGGTCTAAAAAAGCAGCTGCTTCATAAGGCGATCACAAGTCGACGGCATGCGTTTGGTGCACCGCTGCAGCGCGGCCGCAACGGCGCTGGAAACGAGGCTACGTCGACCCAATTTGTGCCGGAGACGCGCATGCCTACGTCTCTCAAAAAATGGGCGCGCCGGCTGGACTGTCAGAGCCGACGGCTGACTATCCTGCTCATCGCGGCGTCCTTCGGCGCTCGGGAAGCCCCTCAAGCTCAGCGTCGTAGAGACCCATGCGATCAGTCGATTCCACCATGCGGTTGAGTCCCTCCTTTTGCGCTGCACGCATTTGTTCCCTGTACGCCACCACGGTAGTGCGCGGAATTCGTCGTTGGCCGTCCTCGGTCGTTCGCACGCCGGACAATTTGCCGTCGTCCAGCAGCTTATTCAAATGCGTTCGTGAAACAAAGAGCAGCCTAGCCGCCTCTTCAATCGTGAGCTCTTCTGACTTCTCTTCCGGTACATCTTGACGTCGTTTAGGTGCCTCCACGGTCGTCTCCTTGGGATCCTCCGGTCCGCGTCTTTGTGCGGCCAACCGATCAAGTTATCTGATCACATCAATCCGGTTGTCCATCCGACCTCCGAATCGCCTCGACGGTTTGCAGCACGACGTCGACGACGTTGTCGCTTGCCGCTAACGGGACAGATAGGTCGCCGCGCGCCATGCCGGGAACAGACACCTCTATATGAGCAAGGTGGCTAGTGACCTTCAAGGCAATGCGGGCTTCCAGCACGGCCGGACGATTGCCGACAGCGTTTCGTGTGATGAAAACTGTTGCTTCGTAGGCCTGAGGCAACATTCGGGGTGGCGAGATGTAGCCATCGGCTTGCAAGGCGCCTAGTGCGCGCTTCCAAAGGTCGGTCCTCGGGTCAACCTCGTCCACCGCCATGTGTGCCGCCGCAACATCTTCAGGTTCTTCGAGATAGCGGCCGATGAATATCTTCACGATGGTCCGAGAGCACTCGGCTGCCCACGCACGAGCTGCGGCCCGCACAGACCGATAGAGTCGCGAGTCGCCGAGCGCGTCGAGCGGAGAAAGACCGCCCAAGGAGCCTTGCCTGCTTTCCAGGAAATCGAGTCGGCTCGCCGATGGGGCTGGAACCAGAATCCGGCAGAGGGAATACAACCGCGTGCAGTCTCGCCCTGGGTCGCCAAGGACGGCCGGAAAGTACCGCAACCCGTCGACATCGATCGAAAACAAACTTCCCGCCGCGACCAGGCTGGCGAGCCGCCTTTCGCCTACACCGAGCAACGCACGAAATTCGGGCTCTCCAAGCAGAGTCCCGTTGCGGACCATCTCGCGCCGCGCCTTGGATGCCTGCCGCCGAACGTGCTCGCGAAACCCCACTTTTCGCCTCCCGCGCTCTTACTGAACATCAACCCGCCCGCTCTCTCTGTCGTGTCCGTCAGGAGTCGTCATCGCCGCACTTCCACTCACCTTCCTCACTCGCGCTGCCAGCGTTCGGCTCAGCGGGATTTTGGGGTTCGATCCCGGCTTCGGCACTCCAACGTTCAATCAGCCTGCGAGGGGCGTAACGCCCGCGCCGCTGTGCCCTGCGGTGCGATTTCAGCGCCTGCTGAATTTTCGCCGCTTGTTCAGCAGTTGGTATGAACTTGCTCACGTGCGCCCTGCTATTCATATCTCACTCCCTCAATCTTACTCTCTAATCAACATATATTCGGCAATTGCCGTTCCGAATTCGTTTCCGTCACTGCCAAATAGCCTATTTCGGTGTTTTGACTAATTTCAACAAAAAATGAAATTGCCATTTCGGGAAAAACTCGGAACATCCCTAATCCACAATACCTTTCGAGCTATCGAGTTCAGGTCCAACCACTACGAAAACACCCCACAAACTCGCATGAGAATCATTGTTCTCATGCAGACCCAAACAGATTCCCGCATATCAATTACAAATATCCCGCAATTAGCGTTATAGAATCGGGAATTGCAGTCCGTGTGATTGAATCACCGTGCCTCTCGCCATTAAAGGGTGGATAATCGGCCTATGAGCCGCACTCCCATTAATTCCTCCGCTGAAATCAAGGCAGCCGTCGACGCACTACTCGCCGAAAGCGGGCTCCGAGCGCCCCCGGCCGCTGCTCAGTTCCGGCGCGCGGTGTCCGTCCGACGCTTGCGCCCAAAAAATGAGCCAGAATGACGACGTGTTCTCGGAGCCGTGCCCCGTCAACTTGCCGCGCCTCCTAGAGCTCGTCTGCGAAGCTACCTTCAAAAGATTTTTCCTGAAAGCTCATAGGCATCGAGTTTATCCCGTACTAAGTTATTGACTTCACCCAATTATTTCAAAATACGGCAGTTGGCGCCCGGCGGCGTTCGGCCTTCCATGTGGACGGAATGTCGCCTTACAATCGCAGGAAAAGTAAGGAGCGTGGCATGGCCGAATCAACTATTACATCCAAAGGACAGACCACCGTCCCTGCAGAAGTGAGAGCAGCACTTCACGCTGAACCGGGCACCCGGCTCGAGTGGCATGTGACGCCAGACAGCGACGTCATCGTGCGCGCAAAAACTCTGTCGGTTCTGGCGCTGGCTGGGTCGGTGAAAACGGACAAGCATGTGGACGTCGAGGACATGAATCCCTGGCGTAGCTGATTGCCTCCCTAGATACGAATGTGCTCGTTCTGTATCTCGCTCGTGATGACGAGAGTCGGTTTGAACAGCCGAAGCAACTAATCGAACAACAGATTCACGGGGGACAGCCACTGCACATACCGATTACCGTGGCCCTCGAGCTCGACTGGGTCCTCAGGGCCCGGTACAAACTCGACAAGAAGGTGGGTCCGACATCTATACAAGTCTGCTTCGGACAATGGAGTTGAACTTCGAGAGCGAATCGGCCGTGGAAATTCCGCTGCATCATTACAAGGCATGCAGCGTCGATTTTGCGAACTGCCTTGACGCGGCGCTTGCGGGGATGGCCGGTCAAGCTCCTTTTTGTACTTTCGACCGGAAAGCCACCCGTATTCCCGGCTTCGTGACGCTCTGACGCACTCTTCCCGGCCCTTTCTCACGCGATACCGCCCGGACTACCCAGCAACTTGACCGAGCCGGCCGGGCACGCCCATCGGCTCCAAGGGTAGTGATGCTGCATCTCGCGTCGCCGCATCGGTTCCGCCACAGCTATGCCCGGTCAATGGTGGTTGAGCACCGGGTTTCCCTGCCAATAGCTCAGCGGATCCTCGGCCATGCAGCTATAACCACGACGATTGGCTACGCAATGTCGGACCTGTCCGAGTTGCGTTCGTTTGTGGAAGCGGCTTTCGACCACGTCACCACAAGGTAACCGGGCATATCCGAGCATCGGGATGTACTGCCCTTCCAGCAAGACCCGCTCTGCTGATTCGACCCGTTCGCGGAACGCGATATCAACGCACTCGCTTCTGATTCCCCACCTCGTTGCTCACGGCTTCTCCATTCGAGATCAACCACGCACGTCACTTTCTCCATCCCCTTGATTTTTTTTGAGAATACTTCAACCTTATAAATATTTAAATTTCCCCCGGTATAAATATTTGGAAATTTTTCAAAACCCATTGTCAACGCAAAAAACCCGCACTAATATTCATCTCAACGCGATTCAGAAATACGGATTTCAACATCTCTTCTACGCCATATCAAGCGACGGCGACGAGAGTTAATCTATAACTTCCCGATTTTTAACAATGGTCAAGAGCAACAAACAACGTCTCCCCGGCTTCCGTTCCGCCGCGCTGAAACTCGACATTGATGATTTCAATATCGACGCGCTTCGCAAACTCCAAAACGACGCGATGACTCGTGAATCACTCACGGGCTATGTCGTGCCATCAAATACAGTGCTTTCTGATTCGGCCGAGGTTACCGACAACATCGTTGTCGTTCCCCTCAGTGGCGTGGATTCCTCCGAAATTGACTACGAGGAGCCGTACTTTCATAGCATGGTCCACCCTAGACTCAATGGCGACCGCATTGCGTGCGTAATGCTCGCTCATGACGAAGTTGCGTTGACGCACATGGCTCCGCATTGGGCCGGCGCCAGTCTCTACGATGCCTTGAATGTTCTCTGGCTTTTTGATGATATCCCGGTCGTTTCGCGGTACTACATTTCTGACGATGTGTTCGAGCAAATGACAAAATCGAACGCAATTGAGGACGACCACAAATGCCTTACCCCGGAAGAGCAACAGGCTTGGAAGAAGGTTGCGGCAGAGGCTGACCACATGGGGGTGTTCGAGATTGTTAACCTGACTGAGTTCACCCCCCTCGGCGAGACTCCATCTACGGACAATCCGAGTACGCTTGTTCTTTAACCACACATCCAACGCGCGACCAAGGACATGAAAGCTTCGACGAACAAAGATTCACCAGCTTCGAGTGAAAATTACGGGATTCTTATGCAACCCAGGGCCTACAGCGAGCGCTTCGGCGCCCCTCCGACAGGAGCGCCGACCACCCCGGTTCTGACTGCAAACTTCGATATCGAGCGTATCGATGCCGCAATGGCAACGGGACGCGCCAGTTTCGGAGTTTACTGCATACCCGGCTCCGACGTAGATATCATCGCGATTCGGCAGCAGCTTGGACCCATTCAGAACTATTGGTTGGCTGCCTCATGCGACCCCGGCGTCTGGTGGGCTATTCAGGCGTGGCGAGCGAGCGAGTGGATTCACGTTGCATTTTTCGAGCGAGGCGACATCTACTCTGGGCGCGACGGTGTTCGATGCTGTGTACATCGGTCCCATAGAGGGAAGAGCCAAATCGATAAGTACCGCCGGGAAGGTGCAGGGGACAATTCCGCAAAATTCCTCGACCTTGCGCGCAGACTGATTGCCACCGGATCCATCGAACGGACAACGACAAGCGACCTGGATGGAATTGCCCTTACGGACGTTCAGGTCAATATTTTGACGACCAAACGCATATTCAGGCACATCAGCGGTCTGGAAACCGCAAAGCCCGGCACGGTTGGAAGTCTCATTCTGGGGTAGATTCGAAGTGAACTTCTGAACCTTCCGCAAAGCGCGCTTGCTGAGGCCAAACACGGAATTTCAAAACATAGAACGCCCGAGAATTCCCTCTTCCACTTCGCAACACGCGAGCCGCGAAACCAATAAAAACCGGCTCTACACGAAGTAGACCAACCACATTTTCAATTTACACCTCGCGCTCTCGTCATCGTCGAACAACGGTTGATGACGGGAGATAGCTATAACGCCACACACTGAATAGTCGATGAACTCCGTCGCAGAATCCACAATCACTACCCTGAACCTCGGTCAGGACGACCTCAATCGCGAACTGGCAGACCAAATTTTCGAGGACTGCCAACGCTCTGGAGAGCTGTCATCGTACAGAGTGAACACACAGGAAATGTTTGTCCGCTCCGAACTGATGACAGGCGAATCTTGCGTTGCCGTTCCTCTTCCTGGAATTCTTTCCGCCAAAGTACCCCCTACGACTGAGTCGCCTAGCGCAAGCATCCTAAGGGAACGATGCGACGGAAAAGGCGACGCATACCTCCAATTGCGCGCAGGAAATGTTTTGCTGCGAACTGATGAGCTGAGAGGTGATGGTCGGTACCTGGTGCTCTACCTGTTTGAGGACAATGCATCGCTCGACCTCATCACTGTCACCGAGCAACTGCGAGAGGAAATTTGGGTGCATGAAATGAGTGCGCAGTCGCGTCACTTTTCCGATGATGAGCCGCTCGGGGAAACAGCACAAGGTCCGTTTTATGTCCCGCTTGTCGCCAGAAGAGCGATAACAGTTACGCCTCATGAGACGGAGAGTACGGCAATCCCAGAGTTGGGATAATCGAAAGTGCGGAATTTTCGAATTTCGACCACAGACAGCTAAAATCTGCTACTACCGCGCCAACCCACCGACGCACTTCCTAGATATCCAGAAAAAGATGCTCATGCCCCTCCATAGTCCGAACGACACGGTTGAGACGCTCATTCAGAGCGGCCTGCGCCACGCCGTTGCGCTCCTCGACGAATTGCTTAACCAGAACGGTGACTATCAAAATTCCCGAGTGGACGTTGACACGTTTCTCTCATGGTTGATGGAAGACCATCCGGACTGGTCTGCCGAACTTGCCAAATCGGGCTCTACTGAGCTCTTCGGACATCGTCTCGGGCGCTTCCTCTTGCTTGCGCAGCGGCGTGACGAACTCTCGGGATATCTTGCACAGGCCGAATGCAAGCCGAAGGACCGCGACGTCGACGCTCTAGGCAAGCGCAGGAACGTGCGGGCAGCCATCCAACGCGCCCTTCCTCGCTGGAGTGAAGAAACCGTCGAGGACGCTATCAACGACGCTGCGATTCTGCTCACCAGCTCGCGCTCATTCAACGCGGTCGGCGGCTGCGCGGTCAAGCATGCGCCCCAAGTTCAACGATATATGGTTCCGGAACTCTCGCCGATGCTTCAGACGGTACGCCAGTTGGCGCCGACTGCGCAACGGGACACCTGCTTCCTTGTCGCGCGAAACGATGCGCCGCAATCTCTGCAGGAATATATGCACGAGCAGGTCGCCGTCGTTGTGCCACTCGAAGCCAAGTCCGACGCATCATGGATTTTTCACTGCCAGGATGGTCGGCCCATCTACCGGGAACTCGTCGTCGAGTATGACGATGGGACGATAGCGATCCCGCTCATGGTCGGCCTCGAGCGCGGACGCATCCTGTTCGACTATGAAGCACTGCGCGAACGAGTGTTTGCCAGGCTCCGTGCGCAGCTGCCGATAATGTATGTCTCCAGCGTAGCGACGGTGCTGGCAACACATCCGTTCCAGCCGTTCGCATTTGCGGCCAATTTTTACGCCGAAGTGACTAACTTCCAGATGGGCTGGGAGAGCGACGTCAACCACGGCATGTCATTTGAACAACGTGTGGACAGCTTGCGCCGCGACAGGCTCCCCCGTCACGTCTACGTGAACCGGCTTCTCGAGGACCTAACTCATTCTCCTTTCAGCAGCCGTGCCGCACTGACTCATCCGCATTCGCAGGTGAAGGAACCATGAAATGCTCAATCGGGAATCGATTGCCTTTCCAAGTATCCCGCTCATTCCGCTCTACAACGGTCTGAAGGACACGAGCAATAATATCTTTCACTTCGGGCTCAGGGCAGTCCCTTCGATACACAGCACGACTCTGGACCGCCGCCGAGTGCATTTGCGTCAGACACCGCGCCTACGGTCGGACTGCATCCCATGTGCTGACGCAGTGGAGGGTTCAAGCCCGGAAGTCTTGGACTCAGTTATCTGGCCGCTCCTGCTCCAGTTCCGTCAGGAACTCCTCGGCGTCGCGAAATCTCCCTGCCTCGGTATCGGCCTGACCTAGACCAAGAATCTGAACAAGCGCAGCCTTTTGTTCTACGCTCCAATCAGACCACACATCCTCTGCGCCCATTGCCTCTCTTCGACCACTATATCGAAACAACGACTTCTCAGCCCGACACGAGCCCTCTTTCGCCCAGCAGACGCCGTACGCCGTCTATGAGGGGTCGCGGCCGAACAAGACGTTGAGCATCATTGCACGGTGCCTGGCGAGGGAGCGATGCTCGCAAAGCCAACCGCTGCCGCGCTGTCGGGTGACACCGTCGCAGTCCCCGGGATTGAGTCCAACACCCTTTTGAGGTGCGGGGTCATCAGAATATTCACGCATCGGTATTTGACGTCCACGCCTGGGAACACGCTTGAAAGATGCGTTGCAAGGCTGCCATCTGCGATTGCGCCCCCTGCAGCAGCGAGAAAATTCACATTGGTGCGAGCAACCTCTCTCCTGTAGACGCCGAATTGCCCCAAGGTCGACGGCACGTTCCACGGAAGAAACCAAAGATTAGCCTGTTCCTGAAACACGAACGCTAGCTGACGGCTACGCGTCATGTTGTCCATAGCCTTCCAAAGATCAGGATCGGCGGCATCGGCGAGCCAGACAAACTGTGCCTCTCCCTTCTGAAAGCGAAACGTCATAATCGTGCATCGCGACGCCTCGATTACCCCCAAGCGGAAACTCTCAAGGGCGCTACTCGCATGCGTTTCGAACTTCCGACGGTCCACTGCGGCGATCAGAACCGGCGAACGCGTGCGCATCTCTCTCGCACCACGAACAGACCCAGCGAAGTCAGCAGCACGGCGGAGCATCGCCCACGGAAGCGGCATATATTCGCTCCCGACTTCTCCCCCAAATGACGGGGGAAGAACGGTTGCATAAACTTCCATTGAATTACGACCTCAAAAAACGACATGGCGTGCATCGTATTCCAATAGTTTGGTATACGCAATGTTTTCATTTTTAGAAGTCGCCAGTAATATCAACGATATATTTCGCGAGTGAAACGAGGAATTGATAACTCTACAATCCTCTTTTTCTAATAGAAAAATTAAAGGCGTCAAATATCAGAAAATTGATAACAAAGCCATGTCATAAAGCCCGAGCCTGCCCGCGCTTACTTATGGATTCTTGAAGCCGCTCCTCTGGTATCGAGGCCCTGTGAACTTTGTCATCTGCCAATGCATCTGTCGATAGATGGCAAGGATCTCAGCTACTTCCCCACGTTGCGCAGCCGTGCTGCTAACCGAACGGCGCGCATAGAACACATGTACTTCCGCGCCCGCATAAAGCTCTCTTGCAGCCGCACAATCATGATTTGATATCGCGACGGGAATGCCGCAAGCCGCGAGTTCCTTCGCGCGTTCGGCGAGCTCTCGATGCCGCGCGAGGTCAAATCCGCTCGCACTGTACGCCTTGAACGATGAGGCGCTATCTCGGTCCAGATAAGGTGGATCGCAATAGACGACGTCGCCCAATCTGGCCGACATCATGACCTCGGCAAAGTCCTTGTGCATGAACGTTGCCGCCCTCGCCTTCTGCGCAAAGGCAAGAATTTGCCCACGAGGAAAACGAGGGACGCGATTTGGCCACCCAAATGGCACGTTATACCTCCCCGCCTTGTTGTAGCGACACAGCCCGTTGTATCCGTGCTTGTTCAAATAAAGAAATAGTGCACCTCGCTTGAGCGGATCACACTCGGCGTTAAACGCCTCTCGAAGCTCGTTGTACCGTTCGGGTGACCGGTTCTCTTCAACGAACAGTTTCTCCGCTTCCGCCACAAAGGCGTCGGGGTTCTTCGAGACAGCCTGATAGAGTTCAATGAGATGTCTGTTTGTGTCGCCCAGCACATATTTTTCGTAGTTGGCTCCGAGGAAGACCGACCCGCCACCGACGAACGGTTCAATTAACCGGCTTCCATCAGGAAGTTTCGGAAGAAGATTTTCAAGGAGCCGACTCTTTCCACCGACCCACTTGAGAAACGGCCTCGCCGCATTCGACGTTGAATGTTTTTGCATTCAACGTGAAGCACCGACTTTTATCCCTTAGCACAGCCTATCCCGTGTTCATCCTGCAGTCCGGCCATGGGTACCGTCAATCTGGGTGGGTAGCCCCTACTCACTTTGGCGCGCTCCTCCGTCGTGGCGGCGCAGACATGAGCGTGGAACGTCGCCCGTAGGCTCCGCGAAAATCGACAGTTACAGCCTCGCCTCCGTTGACACGTCCACGCGCAGCCAACACGCTGCACGGCACGGTCACGCGAAGCTTTCCGCACCCACTTCCGCCCGGTGCGAGGCACGACGAACGTTTTGCGCAGCGACGTGTCAAGCACCGCTGGCACGTCGCAGACGCACTTTTCCGCATCTTCAACGGCCGAGAACTCCCCCGCTCCTGAACCAACTTTCGATAGCCGATACCGCGCAAAGATTATTGATGCCCCGCTAAAAGCCGGTCGCTGCACTTGTTTCCATCTCTTTAAGGAAACAGGATGTCAGCGCAGAAGCAACAAGATAATGAACAGCTCAACGTCATCGAACTTTTCGCAGGTGTCGGAGGCTTCCGCCTGGGACTGGAAGCCGTGCACGGCGCTCCGTTCCGGGTCACATTGAGTAACCAGTTTGAGCCATCGAAGAAAAAGCAGCACGCAAGCGAGATTTACCGGTCGCACTGGCCAGAGTCCCCGCACATCAACGAAGACATCTTTCAGGTTCTCGAATCTGAGTCCGGTCGTGGTGCCATCCGCGAGGCGCGCCCGGATGTCCTCGTTGGCGGATTTCCCTGTCAAGACTACAGCGTCGCAAAAACGCTCTCATCGTCCGACGGACTCGCAGGCAAGAAAGGGGTTCTCTGGTGGTCCATCGCGAAGCTGCTGAGGCAACGTCTGAACGACGGTGCACCAGTCAAATACCTCATTCTCGAAAACGTCGACCGCATCCTCTCTTCGCCCGCATCGTGCCGAGGTCGGGACTTCGCAGTCATCCTCTCAACGCTATTTTCCCTCGGTTATGCAGCGGAATGGAGAGTTATCAACGCAGCGGACTACGGTCACGCACAACGGCGCAGGCGGACATTCATCGTCGGTTATCACGAGAATACCGATATCTATAAACGATTGAGCGGTTCCGCATCTCGGGTCGGCACCTCAGACTGGCACACGGCATCAATCCTCTCGTCGGCATTTCCTTGTGAGATGGTGAATCCCCTCGGCGCTATCGAACCTGCGCTGAAGTTGCGTGCCGAGCCATTTGACGAACAGCTGTCGTATCTACCGCTATCGAACGGCAAGTCACGATTTGCAAACTGCGGCTTGATGATTGCTGGCGATGTGAGTACCGGCAATGCCCGTGCCGCCCAAATCGCGGACTTCAGCGAATATTGCGGCCATGTCGCGCCGCTGACCCTGGGCGACATCGTACGCAAAACCGGACCGGTTCCGACCAACTTCTATGTGAGGCCCGAGCAAGAAGAAGCGTGGAACGTGGCAAAAGCTGCGAAAGCCGTTCCGCGTAGCAAGAACGGATACGACTACGTGTATTCGGAAGGGTCGATGGCGTTCCCGGACCCGCTCGACAAACCGTCGAGGACAATTATCACGTCGGAGGGCGGAAGCTCTCCTTCCCGGACAAAGCACGCCATACGTGAAGCGAGCGGACTCATCCGGCGCCTTACGCCCGAAGAACTCGAGGCGCTCAACGGATTTCCACGCGGGTTCACCGCTCGCCCCGGTGTTTCGGATGTGGCGCGAGCCATGTTGATGGGTAATGCACTTGTCGTCGGCCTTGTTCGACGGATTGGCGAGGCCTTGCATTCGCGCCACCTTGAGTCATAGAGGATCAGCTGCGAGCTCGCGAGGATGTTCATGGCTGAACATCCAGACGCCAGTCGGAGTTCGGTTATGTAACTGGCCGGATAGGAGAGTCGCAAGGCGACCCTCCGGCTCAACATGCCGACCGGGTCCCACGAACGCTTCTAGCGCAAATGGATGCTCGCGTCCCCCGTTGGCTCTTCGAATTTTGATAAGATTACGACGGAGTCTTATCACAACGCGACGCGCATCTCAATCCGAATGCGGACACCTGACACCGACCGGGTGTCGCGCCGATCTCGGACAATTCCATAACTGACGACCTGAACCAACAATAACGTGACCCGAGCCTTTATCTCTTACAGCCACGTCGACGAACAATATCGGGCAGAGCTGGAAAAACACCTGTCGCTCCTGAAGCGGCAGGGTTTGGTTGACGTCTGGAGCGACCATCGCATTCCTCCCGGCGGCGAAATCGACTCGCACATTAGCGCGGAGCTCGAGGCGGCAGAATTGATCCTCCTGCTCGTGAGCTCGGATTTCATCGCTTCGGACTATTGTTATGGCACGGAGATGAAGCGCGCCCTAGAGCGTCATCGGGAGGGTTCGGCAAAAGTCGTGGCCATCATTGTCCGTCCGTGTGACTGGAAAAATTCGCCTCTTGGCGCTCTGAAAGCACTACCGAACGATGCAAGGCCGATCACGAAATGGCCAACTCTGGATGACGCTTTCCTGGACGTGGTCACAGCATTACGAAAGCTTGTTGCGACCCCTACGGCGAAGCGTTCGTCTGCCGAAACCACCCCGGCGACCACACCTGCCGCGAACGCACGGGTAGCAGCGGCGCGCCCTCGCGCGAGTTCGCTCGCGTTGCGCAAGGAGTTTCGCGACATTGACCGGGATGCCTTCCTCGATGAGGGGTTCGCGTATGTGCGAGCGTATTTCGAGAATTCGCTCGAAGAACTGGGCGCGCGCAATCCCGGTTGCGACGGAAAATTTCGCTCGCATTCGGAACAGGCTTTCACTGGGGCTATTTACCGGAACGGCGAAAAGGTCGCCGGCTGCTACATCCGCATCACCAATGCGTTCGGCCGCTCGCGCCAGATCGGCTATTCGGGTAATGATGATGCGAACGACAATAGCTTCAACGAAACCTTGAGCGTCGACGCTGACGACCAATCCATGTTTTTCAAGGGAATGCTCAACTGGTCCGGCGGCCGTGAGAAGCTGACTCACGAAGGCGTCGCGGAAAAGCTGTGGGATCTTTTCACTGAACGCCTGCGATAAGTGCAAATCGCTGGGGCCTGGGAATGACTGGGTTGATACGACAGATCAGACCCCGGGCTTCACCCCGCCGATTCCCAGCAACTCAGCCCCCATACGCTCGGCTGCCAACTGCCAGCTCGCAACATCACCGACTTGGCGAACGCGCCAACAGAGATGTCGCGTTCTCGACGGTGGCACGACTACATGCATATTGCCGAAGTCGGCCTTCTTTGCGAAATGAAGATCGGGCGCATTCAATAAGGTAGCCGTCAACCGAGCCGGAAATCCATTGCCTTCCGGTGCAGCAAGACGCAGCGCTTTGTTCGCGAAGTCTTCGAAAATCTCAGCATAAAAATCCGGCAGGCACACCACTTCGGCGTTCACCTTATGCATTGACGGAAACCTCCAGATGCCAGCGATCAGGTGCCCGTCCCGATGAAACTCGTAGGCCCAGTTCGCTGCGTCGCGCTCGTCAAACGCCGCCACGCCCCGAAACGTTGGCCGGGGTTGATAGTTGGTCCGGAAACAATTCCACCAGGAATTCTGATCGGAACCGACACCTTGAAGTGACGCAACGGACGAAGGGAGTAGCACATCGGCTTCGAAGTCTTCGTTCGTCGGAGTCGCCTGAATAACGAGCGCCGGCTTGTCTTCCAGCAAGTACCTATCAACAAACTCGGCGAGACGATGGAGCATCTTCGGGTGGTCCGCATAGGCGAGCCGTAGAGTGGGGTCTTCTATCACCATTAGCAAATGCTTGCTTCCTTGACGGTTGTATTCGGGTGGATTGCCGGTGTGCGAGCCAATAAGGCGAATGTTAGCTGATCCGACTCTAAATACCAGCGTCGTCGAGGGCATCAACAACACCATCGAGGTCATTAAGCCTCGGGCTTATGGGTACCGCGACGAGGAATATTTCTTCCTCAAAATCCGCGCCGCGTTCCCCGGTAATGATCGATGAACCAAAAAATCGGGCCGTCAACATATCTTCTGGCGCGTGCTATTCGCCGACGAAACCAGTCTTTCGAGAATATCGATGCCGCCTTTGCTCATCAACGTATTGACGAGATCTTCATGTTCGAAGATAAACGCCTCGCGTTTGTCAATGAATGAGAAAAATCCTTCAGCAAGCAGAACGCCTGCACGCTCAATCGCTCGCAGATTGTCGGGGACAGCTTCATTTGGGAAGAACGCCGCGCACGCTGATATCCCCAGTGCACACAGCCCTGTTGAAGCCGTGCCCCAGTGCCACTGCCATATCCCCTTCATCGGCCAAAAGTCCTCACTCTCCTCTAATAGCCTGCGCTGCCATTCGGTGCGTTCTAACATCCACTGCGGCGGAAGCAAATTCCGTCCCTCGCCGACCTCCACCACGTGAGTGCGGCCATTGCCGAAGAGCCTTGTGGGCACGTTGCGAAAATACTCCATCGCCATGGCCCGTACATTTGCGTGACGAAGGTCGTCCGACATTAACTGATCCATCTCTTCCTGCGACGCACCTGAAGCGATAGCCCACATCGCATGCCCAAAAGGGAGGCCCCTAACATGCATTTCCGAAACGTCGAGCGGCACACGCCCCCTCAGTGGCTCGGGCAATTTCGAAAGGCATTCGCGGTCGAGTATGACTGGGATGACGCGCACGTCTTCCGATGCCACAATCCTGGTCAATTCGCCTAGTTCCCGATAAACACCCGAATCGACTGTCGATGCGGCGGCGAGATACTCCTCATCGCATACACAAAATATGTCGATTGGCCGCTTTCGCAAGGCTTTCGCTACGGCCTCGTCAGCAGACTCGCCATGCGAGATGCTACGACGATCCCAGAACACCGAAAAATCTGGTGAAAGCGCGTTCAGAATTCCGCTTCGCACCGCGTCGCTTGTGTCAAGCGTTCCGCCCCAAGCGTACGAGATGAATACAGCCTTTTTGTCGTCCATGATCGTTCAGTAAAGACTGTCGACTAAGCGGTTCGAAGTCGCCAGGTTTCCTAAGCGCGGCCCCTTTTTGACATCGCGCCCTGCGTGGGGCCCTGACTCCAACGCTCTCATACCCCAACGCAGCGGCGCGACCCGTATCGATAACTACTTCACCCAATTCGCGAAGGAGTTGTATCCATCGTTGTCCGACCAGCAGTAGGTCTTGTATCCGATGTCCGAGAGCTTCATCGCTTTACCCCAGCGCTCCCGCGACGCGACGTTCTTCAGCTTGTAGGCTCCCATCTCAGAGAATGCCATCCATTTTCCGTTCTTGAATTCCATCGGCTCGACAGACGTACCGTCGGAACTGTACTTAAGCGCCACGTACTCAAATGGGTTCGGACCGTTCGCTTTGACCTTCCCGTCTTTTCCTTTGATCTTGTTGATATGCACACCGAAGACGTGATTACCACGGCGGATGCTGTAGAGGATTTCGTAACGGACCCACGGGCGTGCATATGTGTCCGAGCCGATCAGAACACACGTGTTCGACGTGTTCTCAAGACCGATCTTGATCAACTTCTTGAGTTCGTCCGAGCCTTTCTTCTTGCTCTCCTCCCAGATCGACGCATCAAAGAAGCCAGCATCCTCGCGGTCTTTTGTGACCCAATGGCTACGTACGACATTCGCACGGAAGTCAATTACGTCTTGATAGTGAAAGCTGAAAAAAACCCTCTTTGCCATGGCAAATCCCCGAAAATAAAACAACATACTTCCATGCCGGCTTCGTCAACCGCCTAGTCTTTTCGGCGGTCCGCGAGGCCGGCACTCCACATGGTCAACGTGGCCTGGTGGCGTGCATTGCTTGGATACACTCCACTTCAAATCTCAGCGGGCGACGTAAGCCCTCAACAACAAGACTATCGGTCGTCCTTTCGAATCTGCTCGATGACCTTCATGATCGCCTCCGTCAACTTCTCCGGACTCCGGTCGGCCGACGGACCAATCGCTGAAAAGAGGTTCTTGAGGGCCTCGGTAGCATCCGGATAGTAGGTCTCGAAGTTCTCGTTGACATGTGTCCACAACTCTTCGGCAACATAGCCAGTGGCCCCGACGGGGACAACCCTCAATCCCTTTTCGACCGCCAGCTCAAACTCCTTCTCGACACCGTCAGCCCGATCGATGCGCTTGTCCTCCTGCTTGTTACCAAACAGGAAAACCGCGATGCCGCTCATCTTGACCATCTGCTTTCGATAGGCTCGGTAGATCTTCTCGCGCTCCCGCCTGCCCTCGATTGCAATCGGAAACGGTCTGGCGATCAGTTGCGACTGTCGATACCTTAGACGCTCCCGCAAGATAGGCTCCAACGCGCCCGCAATCACGCTCGGCCCTACCCCACGACCAAACCCCGTAACTACTGAGTAGTGTCTCTCGATCAACGAACGGCTCAGGCTCGCTACGAACTTGTGCGCATCCGCATTTCCCCATTTTTTGAATTCATCAGCACTTCCCGAGATGAAAACTGTTCGCTGCCTATATTCGCGTTCTATCGCTTTGAGGATCAGCGTGATGTCCTCGTACTCGTCCACAAGGAGCGTATGGACTCCGATTCGCGACAAGTCTTTAACCAAAAACGACTGTTGATGCTTGCGATACTCGAAGCTCTCCTCCTGCTCGCTCTCGTTCCTCCTTTCGCGACGCATGATGCAATAGTGCTGCTTCGGGGCGTTATGCAACATCACGCGCACTCGACTCATCACGTAGTCGATGTTGGGGTCGCTGAAACTGAATCCAAGGAACAGGAACGTCTTAGAAGTAAGGTGCCCGCTCAGTGTAGTGACGAACGGTTCGTGCTTACGGAAATACCCTTCGTAGTCGTCCTTTGTCAGGACGGCGTCATCGGGATGGTCGACGTCTCCGTGCATCTTATAGAGTACGACGTCCCGATTCGGCGCCGTGGTCTTGAGTTGCGCGACGTCATACTTGACGTCAACGATCTTCCCTGCGCTTCTGAGCGCAGTCTCGATCAACTTGTCGTAATTCGTCGTCCAGTAGGCGGAAATCGGCAGGCGTGCCAGGATTCTGTGATTTTTGGAAGGTGCGCGGATATCGCTGAACTCGGCGACGATGCGACGGCTCAGTTCCGTCCTGTTCCTTCTTTCGTTGAAGTGATACTGCGCGAGCGCGACGAGGTTTGTCTCTCTATCCACGTCCAGGTTCAGGCCTTCAGCGATTCCGCGAAGCAACTCCTTCCAGTTCACGTAGCCAAGAGACGCGGACAAACCCGCACCGGCAAATATCGCCGCGTTGTCGTTGATGAGTTCCTCGACATACGATTGAACAAACGCCCTGATTTCTTTGGAAAACTTTCTGCTTCCGCTCATGCTCTTCTATCTCGCACTAACTTTGTTCTTGGTACCCACAAGTGCCATTGCCAAGCATCCTGCCTGAGTCACTTTCCCGGCTTGAGCCGATACAGGACGTCCAGGGCGTGCATGTCGCCCGCCACGCTCTTCGCTACTTCCCACTGCAGCAGTTCGGTGCTGCCCAGTGGCGTCAAGTGATCCAATTGTTTGTCAACCTCATAGAGAAACGGCGGTGCACTGTCGGCGCGTTTCTCCAGTGTCGAATCTTCTGTAAGGGCCGCCTTGAGCACGACGCGCCGAGGTGCCCTTTTACGAATCAGCTGGCTCGTTACCAGTTCGGCGTAGATCCACGGTGAACCTGTGCGATTTCCTTCATGGCCCTTGATCGCACTCTCGACGACAATTGACTGCGGCGTATTCAGGAAAATAACGCACTCCGCGCGATCAATCATCGTGGAGAGTGCCGTAGACAGCATCATGTGCACATGGCTCGTCGAACGGTTACGCGACTCGTAGTCGTACATATCCCCTTTCGCGTTCAAGCAAAATTCGTTGTCGATTTCACGCAAAAGATCGTCGGCATGTCCCCACACAGAAGAATCAACAAACGAACTGAGTCCATACTTCTCCCGCATCCACCCCGACATCGAAAGAGCAAGATCGCGGTCGGCGTGCGAGTGGGAAATGAAAACGTCCGCCGAAACCTCACCGAACCAGTCATTTTGAATGGCTGTTGCGTCGATCACTCCATCCTTGAGATAGGCGGTCATCTTCTTCCTGAGTTCGCCCTCGTTGTTCTCATGGTATCGACGCCCTATTGCTTCGTATTGCGCATACAGACTCTTGTTCTCTATCTTCAGATTAAATCCCCGGTACATCCGGATCTCCTATTTGTCTTCTGCTTGTGCCCTGTCGCGCACGAACTCCAGTAATCCCAGCTGTCGACATCACAAGTTCGTCGCGGTATCGCTAAAAAAATCTCAAGTGTTCTATGGGCCGTGGTCGGTAGAAGTCCCCACCGCGTTGCCGCCAGCTTGCGAACGACAACGAACTGGGATATTCAAGCAGCCCAAAGCCGTGCGAGTTCCTCGCGGCCGGTCGGACAATTTCCATGACACCGTCGCCGCTCAGCCTGACGTATGGATATAGTCCTACGAACTCGCGGCCGTAGTAGTAGTCTTTGCTCTCGTTCGCCAGCGGCAGGATGGCCACATACCCCTTCGCCGCATCGAACCATCCCAACTCCCAGCACATCCAGCGCGACTGTTCAGCACCTTCGGAATCGATGAAGAGCATCGTGTCGCTGCGCTCCATCGAAGTTCGGACCAGCTCCGCATTTGCGGGCGTGACAGGAGAGCCATCCACTTTCGGCATCTCGATCCAATCGCAGAACACTTTGTATCCGAGAGACGTCAGATACGCATACACCCCCAGTACAATCTCGGCATCGCGCTTCGTTTGAGAGAGGAATATGTCGTAGCGAGGTCGGTCCTGCCTCCCTACGTGTTCAAGACAGCGCTCGGCGGACAGGCCTTTACGCATCATGAAATCACGCGCCTTGTCACGGACCAGGCGCTCAGTCAACAGCGGCATGTGAGGTAACTATTTGATGTGTTCTTATTTGTTCCGCTCAATACAAGCGGTCGGCTACTGACTCAGGTTGCAGGCCTGGTCTCTCGTATCTGCGCTCTTTCACGGAAATCTGGAGATGCCGGTGAAACAGCGAAACATAGTCGAAGTCTTGATGCAGATCTTCGCTGAGCCCTGGCAACTCCTTCGCAACGTTGAGGACTGCACCGCCGGTTGTCGCCACCGGAATCATCTGGACTAAGGGTTGCACCTGCTGGAGCAGATGAAATTCATCGACGATGCCACCCATTCCGCCGATGAAGACGGCTGCATCAAACTGGTTTTCGCCAAAAATGCGCTCGCGCATATGCAACAGACTCCGATTCCGGTCACCCTCGATGTCTTCCGTATAAACGACGTTGCTAAAGCGCTCGTTATCTTCAGGATATTCATCCCTAAAGTGGCTCGATTGATACAGTCGAACCCATGCGGCGTAGTCGACTCCGAGGCTCTCAGCAACAACCCAAATCATGGGCGTAATCGCAGGCTGGCCGCCCCAGATGAGCAGACGTCGGCCGAGCGTCACATGAACGAGAGCAGATACCGCTGCCGTAATAGCGACGGTGTCTGCGGTCGCCGCGAATTCGGGCCCACGGCGCGGGTCGGGTACGCCCGCTGAAAGAAAAATCGCGCCGTTCATTCTTGCCCCTCCCACTCCGGAAGCTTAAATCCAGCTTCAGCTGCCGAGACTGCCCTGACCGAGGCGATGTTCTCGTCGAGCCACTCGAGATGGGCTCGCCACGGCTTGCTGATGCCTACATGATCGTATACGAGCATCGGGGTCGCATCCTGATGCGCCTCGCGAGCTTTAGTGGCTACATCGTTGAGCAGTTCAGCGGTGGGGATACCGACTACAGGATAGGCCCATATCGTCCGCCCATCTTCAAGCCGAATTGAAATCGCACGGTGGGCGCCAATCCCGGTGATTTCCGCTCCGACGCGCTCGACCTCTACGCGGAGCTTCCCGGTGATCGACATGTAGCGTGAGGCGATACTCCGGCTCCGAAGGCTTTCAACCGCGCTCAGGATAGCTTCCACCGCCGCCTCGGTTATAGGGCCGTCGGCACCATTCAGGTCAGCTGCATCGAGGTAAATAGTCTCGGCAAGATCCATGGCCTTATGAGACGTATGATCCGGCCAGACGACGCGAAGCACGTGAATTTCCTTGGCTCGGGCACGGCCGAGCTCTTGCCGCGTCCACTTCCGCTCAAAGTAGGTCGGCGTGTCAAGCATAACCATGACATCGGAATCGCACAGCCGGTGCCAAAGCACCTCTTGGAAAGGCTCACCTGGCCGTACGTCGTGCGTATCCAGGAAAACATCGAAGCCTCGACCGCTTAGCAGATCATGCAGCTGCATCGCCGCAGCGCGGGCCTCAACCCTACGGTAGCTCACGAACACACGTCTTTGCCGACGCAACAGACCCACACACTCTAGCATTGCAGCGGCGACTTCCTCCAAAGCCCTGTCGCCGGCGCGAAGGCGAAAGGCGTTGGCGTGGCGCAGAATGTCGGGGATACAGCTACTAAAGTCGTCATGCTCGCCGATGACCGGGATTACCGGCGCGCTCGCTCGCACAAGCTCCTGCGCGATCTCCCGTTCGGGTTGACCAGACGCCCCGAAGTATGCACTGACGAACGCCGAGTGACGGTTTCGCTCCCTTACGTCTACACCACAGCGGATCATGACATCGCGCCCGACCTCGAGACCAAACTCGCCCACAAGCTCCGTGAGTGTCGCGCTCAGCGCGTCGCGCTGTGCTGCACTAGCGTTGCCGACAATGCCAATTTCGTAGATGCTCACGTTCCCACTCCGATTTCTTCTGGTGACCGCATGCCTTAATACGACGAGCGAGTTCTCACTGCCTCGTCAACCCACGTTTCGAGGTTGCTGGCGATAGTGGCATACACGCCCTTGCTGTAGAAGCCCGAGGGAGTATAGAGTCGAACGACGTTCGAGAGGGGTCGACCGTTTAGAGTCAAAGAATCGAATGGATTGGCACCGACGGCCGACGTCCGTCCGCTGCTATCTTCAAGGCCGTTGATTCGAACCCCCATGATCCCCACCCCCTTGTTC
Source organism: Paraburkholderia sp. 32 (assembly GCF_050435345.1). NCBI lineage: Bacteria > Pseudomonadati > Pseudomonadota > Betaproteobacteria > Burkholderiales > Burkholderiaceae > Paraburkholderia > Paraburkholderia sp. 32. The sequence continues at coordinate 1,736,517 of NZ_JBNDKD010000001.1, read as the reverse complement.
CACGCAGTCTCGATCTCAAATCTGACCCACGGCCGTCTAGCCGTTTGTGCCCCAACGAGAACAATTGCGCACTTGCGACCTACCATCTGGGCACGGATCCAGTTGGCGATAGAGTCGTCACCGCCCCGCTTAACCTGCTCCCAGTCGTTGCCGGACACAGGCTGGTTACCCTCCAGCGCCCCGATCTGACGGACCATCGACGCACGCCAGCTATCCTCGGCAAAGTGAAAGCTGAAGAAGACCTTCATTCTCGTTACCCATCCCCGGAGCAGCGGTCCCCGCCTGCCGATTGATCAACGCTGAGTCTTCCCCCGGGGGGCGTACAACATCCGTGACCGGTTTGACTGAACCCCGGCTCCCCGCGCGGCGTGAATCGCTATTACGCCTGATCGCGCTTGCGTGCAGGCGGACATTGGCCACCGGGCAGATACCGCCTCCCGCTGAGCACATCTGTGAAAAGGTAAAAATGATATTCCGATTTGGCAGACAAAAGCGGAATTACCAACGAAGTTGCCGAAATATTCTTTTGCCTCCTGCGAACCGAGTGGCTAATGTCTCAAATTTTCCGACAATCATTGCACCCATTGTTGATGAACTCGACGTCCCAGCATCAGTCGGCGGCGAAGACAGTCGCAAATATGCAATTCGCATTTAAGCAACTGCAACCGGGGTCTGCCATGAGACTATTGAAAGCATCGCGAGACATGCGACGCTTGACGGCCGAGGGCGTGTGAAAACGCGAATCCACTCGGTTTTCGGGTGTCGCTTTACCCTTCCCAAGGCGCCACGAAGCCAATACCACGCGATCTGGAGGGTCGAGATTTTCAAACACTGCATTCGGCAGGCGTTTTCACACGCCCTCGGCCGCGAACGAACACTTCGCTCGTTCGGCATGTAGTTGTCCAGCCCACCAAGGGTAATCCAACAGGGCCCAGAGGTAGGCCTCGCATTGAAGCCCGGATCAGATCCTCACGCTTCCGACTTTATGCGTAACCACGCTCCTGGAAACACGTTGACTGGAATTCACCAAACGCCTACAGGGGCGCCGGCATCAGCAGACTCAGCATCCGTGACAAATGCCCCCTGTTGAATCTGGCGATGAGACCCTACGACACCTCCGCCTGACACCGACCGGAGGAGCGACATCCGCCGGGATCGATGCGCTGATGCTCTATCAGGCACAACCTGCAGCGCTGGTCCTGGACTTTGCGTCGCGACTCGCCGTTCGGACGTAAGCGCGTCTCTATCCTTGCAATTATCCACACCGACCGTCGTATACTTCATTTGGACCCTCCGGTTTTGCCTGTGAAGACCATCAATGATCTTCCATCTTGGCACTCTGATGCCGTCGGCCCGTGAGGGTCCGCCTCCTTCGACGCGTCCCGCTCGGTGGGTGGGGGCGTTCATTCCATTTGTCGCCCTCCAGCGTACATCCCGGCACGCGGGATACTGGATGAGTCAGGTCATCCGCAAGCGTATCGAGGAGCATTTTGGCTGGGGCAAGACGGTCGGTCGGATCCGGCAGACGGTGTATCGCGGTATCAAGCGGGTCGACCAGCACTTCAAGCTGACAATGGTCGCGAGCAATCTCACGCGCATGGCGCGAATAATGGACGCAGTGCATACCGGAGCGGTGCAATGAGCCGCCGATGCGCGCGGTCCGCGAGACCTGGCATTCCCGCGCAGGCGTGTTGCCTGCGCAAACTGATCGGCGTATCCGGATTTCAGTTGGAAATTGCACGCGAAACACTCCCGATCATCGCTTCGGTCCTCATGACGAGGTGCCTTTCAACAACCTGCTAGACCGGGACTGAACCGCGAACGCGATCGCGGCTCGAAAAAAACATCTAGTTGGCTAGCCCCGCGTTGGAGCGGGCAAGTCGCGGGAAATTGCGGTAATGAGCGCTATGCTCCTCATTGTGCGTTGGCATTCCTTGCTTGGTCAGCACGCCACGCGGTCTGGCGTAACTCGAAATCTCGCGCTTCGGGAATTCATGCCACGCGATGTTGAATGCACCCAGCTTTGGGAAAAACTGCAGTTCGCTATAAGGGAACTGATCGTGAATCCACCACGCCATCGCCTGCCAGCTACCGCCGGTTTCGATGTAGTCGACCAGCCAAGGAATCGCAATCGTCGCCATTGCCCCAATGCCGCCGTCTGAGCTGCGCTGGTCCCATATATGGCGCGCCCGATTTCGCTCGTTAGACGCACAGTTATAGCCATGTGCGTTGCCGAATGAATTCACTTCCGGTGAGCGATACGCCGATCGAATCGCGAGTCGCCCGAACGTCGCCTGAAGTGGCTCGAGCAACTGTCCACACAATTGCTTTCCCGCTGCGATCGCAAGGTCGGGATCATCGGGCAGGTTTTGAAGCCCATGCACATTCGCGATTTCACTGTAGAGAAAGTCACGCATGAAGAAGGTTTCTGAAAGTCTGACGCGCCCCAAATTTTCTGCCCCTTTTACGGATATTGGCTTGCGCATAACAACCCTCCTCGAAAGACATCTTAGCTTTACATAGTTACATGGACTCGCCGTTGCGCCTTCTCGAATAGGAAAGGGCAGAGGCCATTGTGTACTTGCACACTTTTTTGTAACACTCCCCCGTGTCGATAGTCGTCGAACCTCCCGCAGGATGAAGAAAGCCCGACAGCCCGACAGAACACAAGCAGCCTGTGCAGCCCTCCTTACCCCATTCAACGCCTAGCATGGCTACGCACGCCATACTGTATAAAAACACAGGTATAATGAAGATACGTTCTGATGACCCTATTTCTATCTGCAAGGCAAGCCAAAGGAAGGACGGTCTGAATGCTGTCTCAGCAAGATCTTTTCGAACCAGCGCCCGTATCTCTCGTTACAGACATCGGGGGCGGCATCCGCTATCTACCGAATGCAATCAGCACGCAACGCGCAGAAGACTTGTTCAACTGGTTACTCCAGAATGCAAGTTGGAGAGGTCATCGCCGCATGATGTACGAACGCGACGTCGCAGTGCCTCGATTGAGTGCAGATTATGCCGATGATGGATCATGCCGTCTGGCAAAGCCTTTGGGCGACGCGTTCGCGATCGTTCGTGAATTAGTGGCCGCGCCCTTTAACATTGTGGGCTTGAACCTCTACAGAGACGAGAATGACAGCGTGGCTCCGCATAGTGACAAAGTGGTGCAGCTTGTGCATGGGCAGCCAATCGCGATCCTTTCTCTGGGCGCTACTCGCCGTATGTCAGTGCGTGACAAGACTGGGTCAACCCGTGTACGTCACGTTGAGCTCGAAGCCGCGAGCCTTCTTGTAATGAGTTACGAATCCCAGTTGACTCACGAACACGGCATTCCCAAGCTCTCCGGCACATGCGGGCCTCGCATCAGCCTCGCGTTTCGTTGCTATAAATCTGAATAGCTAACCGTCCCCCTCGCGACGAGCACACGTAAGCAATACTTTTGGGTTGTCTACCAGTTGACGGCGAACCCCCGGGGATTTGGGGGACAGGATTCCGTTTTGCCGTTCATACCTGAGGCCTCGCCCTCCTGTTCGATCTCAGCACGATAGCGCGCGAATTACAATCTCGATACGTCCAGCGCCAAACAGCAAGAATCAAGGACGCGGGGCTTTCTCGAGTCATCGCCTAACGTGCGCGTGCTATGCCAAGCACGGAGGTCGCATCGCCGACCACATTCCAGAGAGGCACGCGTGAACGATTCAAGCCTCCCGACAGCCGGCATCGACTTTTGGTCCCTACTGCCGGAATTCCACTAGCTTGCCGCACAAACAATCTATTCCTCTGAGGCTCATTGAACGACGCCTCATCAACCCGCAACGGCTTTCAGTGCCACCGAGCGCAGCGCACCACGAGCACTCGTGCGTGCCTGCACTCCTGACCAACGTCGCGCATAGAACCCTTTAATGTCAGACGTATGAAAGTCATCCAGAAGTGCGCGGGCCCACGCACGAGCAAAAACGAATAGTGGCCTGCAATACCTTCGTCCAATTGCTCTACCCAGCTAGAGCAGTGTCAAATGGCTTATCCGGTCTCCCGCCGAGGTGAGCTTGAACGGCACGACGAATACTGTCCGATTCGAGATCCGTCTCTCGGATCATCCTGCGCTGAACAACGCCCCACCTCCTCTCCGCGAAGTCCGAAAAAAGCCCTTGACAATTTAGTGAAGTAGACTTAACTTATTCGTTTAGTGAAGTGTACTTCACTAAATCGTGGCGACGCAGAGCACCGTTTCATGGACGGTCGCCGGGCGGTGAGGTACGGCAGGCTCGACTAGAGCGAGTAGATGCGGAGACGGGTGTTTTAGATGCTGACGAAGAACCGCAGAAGTACCTGGCTGGCCCCTGTCATAGCTATTCGTTAGCAATCGTTTGTCAGTAAAAAAGAATAGCAATTTGAACTAGTTGCAGGGTTGCCTCAGTTCGTTTCACTACGCAATTCGGAACTTTAACGTCTGGCGATATTTGAGGAGTTTAGAAATGTTCACGTTCACGCACCGCAATCCGGAGATGCAACTCGAGAAAGGTCACACCGCGTTGGTCTTGACCGACATACAAAACGAATTTCTGAGTGAGGACGGCAGCTACTATCCGATGATCGAACACAGCCTGAAAGCAAACAAGGTCCACGATCATTTGGAGGAGCTCATGCTCGCCGCGAAGGAGGCTGATATCTTCGTCATTCATTCGCCTCACTACTACTATCCGACTGACCGTCAGTGGGTCGCTCCGGGCGGCGCAATTTCACATTATCTCGCCACTGAAATTAGCTTCGTCGGACGCAAGGATCCTGTCGATCTCGAAGGTTTTGTCGGCTCGGGCGCCGATTATCCCGAGCGCTACAAGAAGTATCTTCGGGACGGACATACGGCTCATACCTCGCCTCATAAAGGCGCGTCGGCTCGCACGAACGATGTGATCAAGCAACTGCGGATGCGACACGTCGAAAAAGTGATTATGGCGGGGCCTGTTGCGAACATCTGCCTCGAAGGCCATATGCGCGACATCATCGAAGAAGGTATGGAGGTGGCGATGGTTCGAGATGCAGTGGCAGGTGGCCGAAACGAAGAAGGTGATGCCTATCTTGCCGCGATGGTTAATTACCGCTACATGGCCAATGCCCTTTGGACAACCGAAGAAGCCGTGAAGCGCATTAAGGCGCTTGCGGCTGCTTAAAACTGAACACGTCAACTTACTGGAGAAATTTCATCATGATGCTTAGCGGAAAGCGTGCCTTAGTCACGGGTGCGAGTCGTGGGATTGGTGCAGCCATTGCAAAGAAGCTGGCAGCCGAAGGTGCTAACGTAGTTATTACCTTCGAGAAGAGTGTAGAGAAAGCTAACGAAGTTGTGGAAGACATCCGATCGCGTGGCGGGAAGGCAACTGCAATTCAGGCTAACAGCGCTGACGCGAATGATGTAAAGCGCTCCGTTGCCGAGGCTCGAGAGTTCTTGGGTGGCATCGATATTTTGATCAACAACGCGGGCATCATTCGAGTCGGTCAGTTTGATCAGATGTCTCATGAAGACATCGACGCAATGCTCGACGTGAATGTTCGCGCACCCATCATCGCCAGCCAAACGGTTATCCCTCACCTTGGGAAAGGCGGTCGAATTATCACGATCGGGAGCTTCTTCGCAAACAATGTCGATTGGCCTGGTTTGACCGTCTACGCGACGACCAAATCTGCTCTCATCTCGTTTACCAAAGGGCTCGCCCGTGAGCTCGGTCCTCAAGGGATCACCGCCAATTTGGTCCAGCCAGGTGCGATCGACACTGACATGAACCCCGCAAACGGTGATTTTTCTTCGCTCACCAAGCCGTTGATTCCTAGCGGTGAGTACGGTACTGGCAATGATATAGCGAACGCTGTCGCATTTCTTGCCAGCGAAGGCGCCAGCTACATCAACGGAGCGTCGCTCACCGTCGATGGCGGCTTGACGGCATAAAGGCAACGCGCTGCCTATCCGCAGTGCAAAAGGTGCAGGCCACGTACCAGTGAGGCGATGATCGCCTGGTACGTGGCGCACCACCAATCACCAGACTCGGTCGGTGGTGATGGCAAGTCGAATTCGTTGACAGGATAGAAGAGCTTCTTCGATACGACGACAAAACGATCATCGGATGGCTATTGGGTCCCAATCCAAAGAGCAAAGCATGACCACCTCCCTAACGCATCATAGCGCAGATGCTGCGCAGAAATTCTCGTGGCTCGGCGTGATAGCCATCGCGTTGGGAGCCTTCTCCCTCGTGGTTACCGAGTTTCTCCCAATCGGACTACTCCCTGGGATTATCAAAGGCTTCGGTATTTCAGAGGGAACCGCCGGTTTAACGGTCACAGTGACGGCAGCTTTAGGTTTCGTTGCGGCGCCAGTGGCCGCGCTCTCCGTGGGACGGATTGATCGACGTGTCGTGCTTCTAGGCTTTACCCTTCTGGTATTAACCTCTGGAGTGGTGTCCGCCATAGCACCAAATTTTCCGATCCTGCTAGCCGCACGCGTACTTCTTGGTATCGGCGTCGGCGGATTTTGGGCGATCTCGATTACGGCTGCTGCGCGATTGGTACCGGAAAACGAGGTGCATAAAGCATCGTCCTTAGTCTTCTCCGGCATTTCGATCGCCTCCGTCGTAAGTATTCCGATGGGTTCGTACATCTCCACACACTATGATTGGCGGATCGCCTTTGTGGTCGCAAGTGTGTTAGCTGTGCTCGTGCTTGCCCTTCAGATCTTTGCATTGCCCCGTATTGATGTACAGCAAGAAGTAACAGTTAAAGATTTTTTTGGATTGCTACGATCACGCAAGATTGTCGCAATCTATTTCACTATTATTTTCATAGTCTCTGGTCAATTCTCGGGCTACACGTTTGTGACGCCTTATCTCCAGAAAATCATAAGATTCGACCCCAATACAATTAGCGCACTGCTCTTTGCTTATGGCGTCTTGGCAGTCATCGGTACATTTGTAGGTGGTGCACTTGCTGGTCGCGACTTGCACAAAACCGTCTATGGAAATGTCGTCTTGCTTCTTGGTTCGGTGATTGCGATAGCCACCTTCCCGCACCACTCAGTCATCGCGATTACTAGCTTGCTCCTGTGGGCATTGTCATGGGGTGTGGCGCCCGTTGGCACACAACTCTGGCTCTTCAGTGCGACACAGCATGCACCAGAGGCTGCGCAAAGTCTAAACACATCGATATTCCAGCTATCCATTACGCTTGGTTCGCTGGTTGGTGGTCTAGTTGTTGATCACGTCGGCCTTCACGCTTCAATGTGGTCGGGAGCTGCAATCTTCGCACTCGCCGTTGTCATGGTCATCGTTATCGGCAGGATGGATTCGGCAGAGTCGCAGGTACGTTGATGTTCTGGCCTTATGTCTGCATTTGACCCTCGTCGTTTGCGAGACGATCGGTTCGCTCGACGCTGCAGAATCAGCGGCCCGATCGAACGAAGGAGTACGACCAGTCGAACGGACTCACATCCGCACTGCCCGGGACAGCCCCCATAAGATGTCTGATGAAACTACTTGGTGCACGAATCAGCAGGCGGCAAGCGGATTAACTCAGGTCGGATTTTTTACGTTGTTCGGCCTCGAAATCTCAGACGCAGATATATCGACTGACGATAGTATGTTTTTGTTCTCTGCCCACAAGGATGATGCTCATGCGAGATAGCCCATCCAATGCCACTGCCTATTTAAACAATTCTCTTGATAAGCCAGATGGCGTGCGAATCGGGATAGGTGCGACATCTCCTTCGCCGGAGCTCGTGCAGATGGGTGCAAACGCTGGTTTCGATTACATCCTGATCGACACGGAACATGGGCCGATTTCAATCGAAACGGCTTACAGGATGATAACTGCGACAATAGGGACTTCTGCCGAGCTGTGGGTTCGCGTGTCATACAACGACCCAACTCAGTTCAAGTTAGCGCTTGACCCAGGCGCGAAGAACATCGTTGTACCTATGATAACGGGCAGCGAGGAAGCGAAGCGCGCCGTCTCGTACGCGAAGTACCCGCCGCAAGGCATAAGGGGATGGGGACCTTTTCGCACCCAATACCAGTCGCAAACCGATATGCTCGACTATGCAAAGCGCGCAAATTCCGAAACAGGCGTTATTGCGCTGATCGAGCACCCAGACGCAGTGCGTGACCTCGACGCTATTCTCGCAGTAGAAGGGCTTACTGGAGCGATTGCCGCTCCCTTTGTTGTCGGTCAACATGGGTTTTAGTGATGGGCCGGGTCACGATGAGGTCAAGCAGGCCATTCAAGTCATCACACAAAAGATTAAATCGAGGGGTTTCGAGCTAACACTATTTGCAGTAACACCGGCGCAGGCAGCGGAAGCTATGAGATTAGGGGCCAATAACCTATTTCTTGGCTTCGATTCGATGTATATAGACGCGTCGCTCCGACTGTTTATGTCGACTCTATCTAAATTGGGCAAGGACCAGTAGTCGAAGTACGCCCTGCGGCAAAACAAACCATACCTCGAATAGCAGCGGCTGTTACCCATACGCTGAACGGGATTGGAAGACGCAGGGCTTGACGAACGTCTCGTCCTGTTTTTGTAATCCGCCGGCTGAGTAGGCCACTTGGCGCTGACCAGCTCGCATGCGAGGAAATGGCATTCAGGACGATAGGTACTTCATAAGCTTTGTGCCTGGCCCAATGTACGAAGACGTGCTACAACGACACTACGAGCTGCGCGAAATGTTCAATGCGATAATTTGGATCGTGCGTGAGTGCACCAATCGATCCGCCAGCCTCTTGACAGACTTATCATGGCGGGTGGAGCGCGCATCTGCGAAAGAGTATCGTTGATACGATTGTCCGAACGCCATTGTCGCTGTCGGTAGCGCTGCAGCGTTGCTCGCTTGTTTCTTCCCACGCGTTCCAGCGATGGGCACGTGCGTTCGGTACCAAGACTATAGGTAGTGCGTCACGGCCACATGAGATGCATTTTCTGTGCGCAAACGCGATCCACACGGAAGAAGCCCATTCGGCAATCGCCTTGTCTGAATACGTTGCAGCGTCCGACAGCGCACCATAACGATTGCCATCGTGATTGCTTCGGGGGACGACGCTTATACCTGATCTACAGAATTCCCCAATTTCATCGTAGCCTTCGTGTTCTTTCGTTTCTTTTTAGGCAAACTTGCCAGATGGCCTTTTGCTACATCGAGAATGCGCTTCGCGAGTGCAGGATCATTGACGAGGCGTGAAATAGTTACAGCGCCAACTAACGCGGACATCGTAAAAATCGCGTCCGCTTCCGCCGTCGAGCTACCGTCTGTCTGCCCGACAGCTATCTCTATCAGCTCCTCCAAGCCGCTCGAGACACCCTGACGAGTCTGACTATCCGTGCGAGCGAGCTCGCTCCCCATCAGAATGACCGGACATCCTCCCATCTGATCGTCGCGAAATTCCGGCGAAAGATAATTCTCCAGAAACTTCACATATGCCTCGGGGCCATCCGCCATTGCTGCCTGCGCGGCCTCCACAAAGACGTCCATGCTGGTCGCGCTTGCTTCGGCTATCAACTCTTCTTTGGACGCAAAGTGCCTATAAAACGCGCTGTGTGTCAGACCCGCTGCCGTCATGATCTCTCCGACTCCAGTCGCGCCGATTCCCTGCTCTTTGAACATCTGGGATGCAATCTCGACAATTTGTTTGCGCGTCTCGGCTTTCTCTGCTCTCGACTTCCTCATGACCTGCCCCCTCCGGCCTACATTCCCGTCGACAAGCACGTAGTCTATCACGATTTAGCTAAGTAAACTAAACTAAATCGGCATCAGCCATGTTCGACTTGCGCCCTGGAGGTCTTCTTATCAGTGCCCGAAAGCTTCCGCTCATCTCAGAGAGTCAAGAAACCGTCGCGAGCTTCGGTGTAAGAGACTTGTCGTTCGTTGCAGAGCCGGACGATATGGCTTTGGAAAACATTGCGGCATTGATGGCGCGCAGCGAGCTTAAGGTTGAAGTTCCATGCGTGCTTCCTCTAGAAAGAGCACTAGCGGCGTGGGAATGGGCGCGCCGTAGGCAAAACCTGTCCTCAAGGTAAGCTAAAGCGTTCAGCGCAAGCAATGACGGCCGCTGCCACACCCATCGGTTATAGCATCGGCCCTGAAAGCCCGGGAAGCACGTCAGCGCTCTACGCTCCACGGAGCAGCTCGCAATTGAGGCTCGTAAGCCTAGCCAATGAACATCCCCGGCACCCACTAACCTAGTTCCGTGTGCCGCGCCCCCGTGCATTGCTGCCAATCACATTCAATCTGGCACGCGTCATCATGAGGTCAGCTTGTCGCGTTAGCGGCGGCCGCAGCGGCAGCGGCAGCGGCAGTCTTAGTAAAGATAGCGCGGCCCTGGCGATCCAGTTCGGCAAACTGTTCATCCGTCAATCGCACACTCGCGCCTGCAACGTTCTCGATGAGATGTTCAACGCTGCCTGTGCCCGGAATCGGCAGCATCACCTTCGAGCGCTTTAGCAGCCACGCGAGAGCAACCGCGCCAGTTGTTACGCCATGGTCCTTCGCGATCGTGCTGACGATGGAACCCGGCTTTGCGAGTTCGCCCGCAGCCAGCGGAAACCATGGAATAAATCCAATGCCATTCTTTTCGCAGAAGTCGAGAACTTCTTCGCTTTTTCTGTCGACCAAGTTGTACTGGTTCTGTACGGTTGCAACTTTGAAATACTTTTGCGCAGCCTCGATATCATCGACCGGGACTTCGCTCAGACCGACGTGCTTGATCAAGCCTTCACGTTGCATCGCTGCAACAGCATCGAATTGCTCATCGCGCGGCACTTTCGGGTCAACCCGGTGGAGTTGCCAAAGATCGAACTGATCGACCCCGAGGCGCCGCATACTCGTCAGGACGCACTGTCGCAAATATTCGGGTCGCCCGAGGGGCAACCAAATTTCTGGGCCATGCCGCGTAAGACCACCCTTTGTCGTTACCAGCAGATTCTTATACGGATATAGCGCTTCCTTGATGAGGTCCTCGCTGTCGTACGGCCCATAGGCGTCCGCAGTATCAATGAAGTTGACGCCAAGCTCGGGAAGACGCATAAGCGTCGCGATAGCCGCATCGTGATTCGCCGGGGGTCCCCAGATACCGGGCCCGGTGATACGCATGGCGCCATAGCCCAGCCGGTTAACGATCAAATCGCCGCCGATAGCGAAAGTACCGGAATCGGAAGCGGAAACAGCGACATTCTGTGACATGGACCTACCCCTTTTAGTGGACAAAGCGCGACGAATCGGCACCAACTACCTTGACGTGAAAGTCGCTACCTTCTGAATGCACCTACCTTATTCAAGAAAGTGAAGTGTCACGCAGCATGCTCACCTCTGGTGAAAAATCACCATCTCAAAACTCAGCGAACATCGCCCGTGCCAGACTTACGTCCATATTGTCGAATCAATCGGATAAACCTAACCCGCGCAATACCGGGTTGAAAAGCACCGCGCTTTCGTTGGTCAGTTGACATCCATCTGGGATCTACGTCGACTAGTTCGCTCGGAGTCAATTACGCCACACTGTGGTGGCTAGCTCAATAGGACGAAGGTATTGATCTTCCCTTTCACAGTTGAGTAGTGAGCGTCCAAAGATGCAGGCGCGGAACAACTTTTTATAACCATGCCGTTTAAAGATTGGACCATTCGTGCCAGCAGGTGTCTCGTTCTGGCTCGAAAGACCATGCCAAAAGCAATTTTTGCACGGCCCCGGCCCGACCGATTACCGGTCTCCAGTCGCTGCTCGCAGCGGGTCAGCAACGACAACGCATTGCGCTGTCTTGACGGAAAGCACGCGTGCGCGCGGGCTTGAAAAACACGTTCTTGACTCTTATGGTTGCGTCGGCTTGACCGACGTTGCAAGTGAAGCGCATTCACCAAATGTGCTCCCCTGTAGGCAATCAATCATTGCTGCCATGTTGAAGTGGCTGGATACCATGAAGATACCCGCAGCAATGACTACGATCAGCCCGAAGACGATCCACCTTGGTTGACCGTTAAGCCACTTCGCGCCGACATATCGAAGGCCACGAATCACCAAAAATACGGCAACGACTGCAAAAGTAGCGAAAAATATTCGTGAATCCATTTCTTGCCCGACTCCCTCTAGACAAGCACGCTGGTATTCGATGATGCACTATGTCTGGCGAACTCCTTCAACATAATGTTCGCAAATATACCGAACAACCTGCCCTTCAGATCGGGGTATCGTGTCGCGCGCAATGTAGATGTGTATTTGCACATTCGTGGTTGCACGTTGCTAGTTGACTGCCTCGACCGGATAAGTACCAGCACACTTCGCCTGTTTGTTCGCCGCTCTTGATGAACGATCAGAATCGGGCACCCGCTGGTGGCACAATTCTAGGCGCAGGCAAGAACTTCTAGGCCTGCCAGATGCCCTCAAAATTCTTTATCTATCGCGAAGCGTATGACTATAATCCTCTTGCGGTATGTTTGTGTTTTTTCTTTGCAGCCCTTTCGTTCCAGTTTCAGGTAACCGTACGTTGTTCCATCGGCTGACCCTGTTCGGCGAGTTGGTCGGTATCTCAGTCGAAGCGCTCTATACGCAGCCGACTGATTGTCGGCGTTACCGAAGATGTGCACCGTCACATGATCCGAGGCCTCAAGCTAGTGCCCCGCCTCCATAGTCTCGACTACTGTCACGCCCCAAAGTGACGCAGCCTGCGCATTCTCAAACTGAACGGGTATCGATCAAGAAGGGCCACTACTCAGAGCCGACAGGGAGAATTACACCACATCGAACCACACTCCGCGATTAGCTGAAGGTATTGCTTTTCAGATTTGTTTGCAGACCTGCACATTGACCAGACACGAAATTCGATGATCGCCACGGAGGAGATGCCGTTCTAATCAACCCAAGCCGGCACCTCGTGCGAGGTTAGGTGTAGCGACAGCGAGCTGCTGTCGCTCGCGGATCACGCTGTGGATTTGCGACACGACCGCCGCCCCTTCCCCCACCCCAGCGGCAACACGTTTGACCGAGCCTGAGCGGACGTCCCCGATCGCAAAAACACCGGCTACGCTGGTCTCCAGTGTCTGATCGTTGTCGTCGTGGCGTCGGTGAGCTCGCGAACCAGTCAAAACGAAACCACGCTCATCGGTCGTGACATTGCAGCCCTGGAGCCATGCTGTGTTCGGCATCGCTCCTGTAAACAGAAAAAGGTGTCTCACGGAGAACGAACTGGTCCCTTGGCTGGACGCACACTCCACTCTGTTCAGGCCAATGTCGTCGCCAGACAGTAATGTAACTTCTGTCTCCACATGCAAGGTCACATTGGGTAGCCGCGCTATCCGATCAATCAGATACCGCGACATACTTGCCCCCAACCCCTGCCCGCGAATGAGCAAGTGCACATGATTCGCTTGAGACGCGAGAAAGACGACTCCCTGTCCCGCAGAGTTGCCACCACCCACGACTGCAACGTCGAGTCCTTTGCACAATTTAGCTTCAATCGGCGAGGTGCCAAAGAAGACACCGCGACCGATGAAACGCTCGAGACCTTCGAATGGCGGCTTACGGTATGTTGCGCCGGATGCTATCACAACAGTATGAGCCGCAATCACCTGCTGGTCCGCAAGCTCAATTTCCAACGGTGTACGTTCACATCGCAAAGATTTTGCATGCGATGGGATGCTGATATGCACGCCGAACTTTTGAGCTTGTACGAATGCTCTGCCAGTTAGAGCTTGCCCGGAGACGCCAGTCGGAAAGCCAAGGTAATTTTCGATCCGCGCACTGGCGCTTGCTTGACCACCCGGACCACGGCTGTCGAAAATAGCAACGGAAAGCCCTTCGGACGCTGCGTAAACCGCTGCTGCCAATCCCGCCGGGCCGGCGCCGACGATAAGTACATCATAAACACTGCCCGCTTCAAATTTCGGCAACCAACCCAGATGCGTTGCCACCTCATTTTCATCCGGTGCTTTTAAAATCGTTCCGTCCGGGCAAATCATGATTGGAAAATCCGCTTTCGAAGCAGAAATTTTCTCAAGCAAGCTCAACGTCTCAGGATATTCGCGCGCATCTATCACCGTGTGCGGATATGAATTTCTTTGAAGAAGACGCTGGAGCGCAATCATCCGCGAGTCGAACGTATCACCGACGAGCACGGGGCCACTTCCGTTCTCAATCAACCCCACGCGTCGGATGATCAGCGCGCGCGTGATCTTCTCACCTATCTCCGCTTCCGTGACTAGCAGATTGCGCAAGTTCGCTGGCTCAATGACGATGCCTTCCGTGTCTTCGACCGCTACTCCGTCACCGAGGCACGGATGACCGAGCAACTGCGCAATCTCGCCCAGGAAGTGTCCAGCATGCTGATCAACGACACGATGAACTCTTCCGATCGCGTCTCCCCGCGATACTCGAGCAAGACCTCTGAGGATAATTATCAAGCCGGGACTCGGGTACCCCATTTTGAACATCACTTCTCCTGCTTTCCAGCTAACTACCGAGCCGAAGCAACGCGCTCTATCGATTTCCCGTGCAGACAACGACGGAAACATTTGATGTAGCCGGCTGGAAAGCGGCGAGAATGCCGCATCCGACTCAATTGCACTCAGCTCAGACGCACTGTGCTGAGAGATGATGTTCGAAACATCACCCAGATTCCAAATCGCAGGAGGCTCCCCGTCGTTTAACCCGGTCCTAGAAGCGACTGTTTCGATCTTACGGTCGCCTGAAGCGCCAAAAGTAGCCATTTTCGAACTCCGATGACGCGTGCAAGCGGCCCTCTACGCCCCTCCCGTGCCTCGCGCCACGGCCACCGGCAGAGACGATGGGGGAACGTCAAGTAAGCGTGGCCTGGTTGAGATATAGCTGCGCCATCGCAGAAAAGCGTACCCCCGTTAGGTTTGTGCGCGTAACGATCAATGAATCTCTCCGAAGTAAATCTATTCGCATGATGTGGTTATGGCAAACCTTTTGAATATACTTGCGGGCGATTTTTTTGAAGTTCATTAGGTGACGTAGGCGTGAAATATTATAGAAAATCCAATCGACTGTATTTCATCACGTTTTTCATCGCCTTCGGTTTCTATTCAAAAAAGAAAGGGCACGGGCGGGCATTCCGTGCCCTCGACACCGGAGACAGAGATAGAGAATAACAGGGTCCCTTCCCTTCCATCCAGCAAAAACATCACATTACCACTCCATTCGACAAGAACAATTAAGCCATAGTAACCAGAGAAAGACAATCAGACGAAGGTATCGAAAATTGAATGTTCAGTCTTATACTTCAGCATCCTAAGACCATTCAAACAAAGCGATTTGTTCCTATCAACTTACTGGAAAGCACTCCCTCCGAAGCATTCACATAATACCGATCTCGTGAGGTCTGATTTTCTTGCGAAACTTGTAAGTCGCCAATCAAGCATCAAGCACCCGAATCGTCTGAAGGGGTTTTGCGTCAACCAAATTCAATTCGCCAGATGCTGACTCACGTAGGCAATGCGTAATACCAACGCAGTGGACTTGATTCTCGCGCCGGGGAGTTTCCGCTCAGGAGCACCGCCGACTTCTCGCGAGTTGCGAAGGATCCCAACGTGAGGAAGACGAAAAGCCAATGAATTGCTCATTAGGCATAGATGGATAGAGACCGTTAGTCTGTCTGTGACGATGCTTCGTGTGTAGGTACACATATCGCAGCACATCGTAGCCCTCATTGGCTACGACGATCTAATACGATGCTGTGCAAACCTGATCGCGCGTAGACGGCACGCGCTTCTATCAATCCTTAGAGGAATCGGTAGCTAGATCCCGACCTCTGCCGCCAGGTGAACAAGCTCAGCGAGAGACAAAGCCTCCATTTTTCGCATCACGCGACCACGATGCGCCTTCACCGTGATTTCACTAATATTTAGCTCCTCTCCAATCTCCCGATTCAGCAGCCCCTCGACGATGAGTGAGAGCACCTCTCTTTCACGACGCGTAAGCTCGTCATATCGCCGTTGTACCGCTAACTTTCGAGCCTCGCTGCGTACCAAGAGTTCACTTCGCTGGATTGCAGCGCGGATAGCGTCAAGCAGGGTATCATCGTTAAATGGTTTCGTTAGAAACTCTACTGCGCCTGCCTTCATGGCTTGCACGATTGTCGGTGGGTCCTCACGTGCAGTGATGAAAATGATGGGCATTGCTGGCCGCTCGACGACGAGCGACTTCTGCAACTCAAGTCCATTTAGCCCCGGAAGCGAAACGTCCAACAGCATACATCCCGGTCCGAGGACGTTCGGATGTTCGAGAAATGAATTGCCACTTACGAAAGATTTAACATCGAAGCCTTCGTGCCGAATGAGCGACTCCAGCGACTCTCGAATGGAAACGTCGTCGTCAACAATGAAGACCGTTGGAGGATGAATCTGCGGTCGTGACAATATCGGCGTTGCGGAGTCTGCGTACACCATGCTCTTGGTCCTCTCCCTTATGAATGAAATCTCTCAGTGTTTCCGAACGGCCAAAAGCAACGCTTCTGAAAGTTCGACGTCGCTGAAAGGCTTATAGAGACAGGCTATTGCCCCGCTGTTCATCATCTGATTTCTAGCAACTTCGCTCTGATTCGCGGTTATGAAAATAATAGGGATACGAATTCCCCTCGCTTTCAACTCCGAAGCTAACTCCTGCCCACTCATTCCGGGCATCATCAAGTCCAAAATCAGACACCCAGTCCGAGCAGCGTGCTCAGATTTAA
This sequence comes from Paraburkholderia sp. 32, assembly GCF_050435345.1. Lineage (NCBI taxonomy): Bacteria > Pseudomonadati > Pseudomonadota > Betaproteobacteria > Burkholderiales > Burkholderiaceae > Paraburkholderia > Paraburkholderia sp. 32. Next base: position 1,719,797 of record NZ_JBNDKD010000001.1, on the reverse strand, counting down.
GGAACTCCTCAGCGGACTCGAAGGCTTCCACCGTGAAGCCCAACACTCGTACGAGATCTGGCAGAGACTCTCGAACGGACTCATCGTCATCGACCACTGACACGAGCAGTCTTGTTTTCATCGTGTACTTCCTACACGAAGTACCGGAGACTAGCGACTCACTCTCCAGTTAAAGCAAAGAGATTTTCTATTGAGGTAAATAGTCGCTACCGTTCTTTTCAGCGACTACGCATAAAAATAACCTTTCTAGTGACCGATGTCTATTAGCCGTTAGTGTGATATTGGCAAGAAATTCCCTCCATCGGTTACCTTTCCTGGTCGTCGTTGGCGTATCGCGGAACTTGACAAGGAATGGAGAACCCGAAAGTCGCCCCCTGTGCTTCATTATTTGTCGCCCACATCTTTCCCCTGTGAGCCTCGAGAATTGAACGGCTTACTGACAAACCGATGCCCATGCCATCGCCCTTGGTGGTGAAGAAGGCATCGAACATCTTCTCCTTCACAGAGTTGTCGAACCCGACACCCGTGTCCTTGACGCTCAATTGCGCATAGTCTTCACGATAGGAAACACGTACAACAATAACTCGGGGATATTTCGCGGCCATCTTGATTGCGTCAACCGCGTTGCGAATCAGGTTCATGACGACCTGTTGCAACTGAATCCTGTCGCCGAGTACTTGGGGTAGCGTGGGATCGTAGATGTCTTTCAACGCGATTCGGTTCCTGTGAAGATCAGCCTGAACAAGTTCAACCACCTCTCGGACGACGGCGTTCAAATCCAACCAGCTCGCGTTAACCTCTTTTTGATTGAATAGCTTCCTCAGCCGCGAGACGATATCCGCAGCCCTGTTCCCGTCCCGGATTGTTCGTCGCGCGGTCTCGATAGCACCAGCGATATTTGGCGGATCGCTATTGAGCATGCGAAGACACGTATTCGCATTCGTAACGATGCCCGCAAGAGGCTGATTCACCTCATGGGCTACCGATGCAGTCAATACGCCCAAGCCGCTCGCCCTGGCTGCTCGACCCAACTCCGCTCGAGCTTCTTCCAGTTCCTCGGAAGCGATGTGTTGCTCTGTTATGTCTTGGATCATACCTATGTACTCGACCTCACCAGTCAGCGCGGCGGTCGCATATGCATAATAGCGGAGATACCTGAGCGAGCCGTCAGGCATCAGAATTCGTATCTGTTCGTCGAAGCTCGTCCCTCGCCCGTTCTCCAGGTTGACTTTATCGAATATGAAAGGCGAGTCTTCCGGATGAATACGCTGCTCAATCATCGAGCGCGTTATCGAAATTCCTTGCTCAAATCCGAACATAGTGTAAAGCTGGCCACACCATGATATGGTCTCTGACCCGACGCGCCACGAGAACACCCCTAAGCCAGCGAGCCGTTGCGCCTCCACAAGAAGCGCCTCGCTGCGTCGTATGCCATCTTCGGCAAGCTTGCGATCATGTACATCAGTGCCGATGACATACCATCGCTTGACAGCACCGATCTCGTCTCGCATTGCGTTGGCGCGCAACCAGAACCATCGGTATTCCCCATCGTGTCGCCGAATTCGCGCCTCGAATCCACATTCATCGTGATCGTCCGCGCTAATAATCGTGCGCCAGTACTCGGTCGCACATCGCAAGTCGTCCCGGTGCAGCGCAGCGGTCCACCCCCAACCATCGCTCTGATCGGATGTGAACGCGGTGTATTGATACCACTGGGCGTTGAAGAATTCGGCGAGACCATCCGGTAGGCTCGACCATATGAGCATGGGGATTGTATTAATCAGCCGGCTGAGTCGTGCCTCGCTAGCAGCCCAATTCTCCTCCGCATGTTTGCGGTCTTCGATGTCTGCAGCAGCGCCGTACCACCGAATTATGGTGCCGGTATTGTCGCGCCACGGCTCAATTCGAAGCACAAACCATCGATACACGCCATCATGTCGACGAATCCTTACCTCCGCTTCACTTGGCTGTCCTGTTGCGAGAGATTTGCCCCACAATTCCATTCGCCGGCCCAGATCCTGAGGATGAATTGCTGTCTGCCACCCCCAATATCGTGATTGGGCGGCTGAAAGCCCCGTGTATTCTGAGTGAGCCTTGTTTAGAAACTCACAAGCACCGTTGGCAAAACTACTCCAAGCTACCATTGGTATCCGATCAAACATCTCGCGCAACCGATGGTCTGGCAAGCCTGCAACTAGCCCTGTTCCGTAGGATGTTGTAAGGTCTTCGCCAGACAACGTTTGAATACCCGATGGGCTGTCAGCACTGACAGCTGTTGCGTCGGCGTGAACGGCCACTTTCTCTCGCGAAGACGATTCTTCCTTGGCACCTTTGCACAACGCTTCTCTCAGGTCTGATGCAACTCGCCGAGCGGCAAAACTCAAGGCCAGTTGCTCCACCTCGCTCGGAAAACACGCACGAGACGATCCAATTACGAGCAGGCCTTTCATCGCCCCAATCGCTAGCTGAAACTTTAACGCGCGCTCCGATTCATCATGGAACGCCGCTACTTCGCCTGCACTCGCGGGCGTGAAATAACCCAGAAGGGGCAAAAGTACATCGCCAGCACTCCCGTCAGCGCGCGATTGAGCGCGCTCCGTCACCTCAACGCATGTAGCTTGCGTCTCGTCTTCTACGTGCACATGGATAAAATCGAGATCAAACGCCTGGATCAACGCGCGAAAGAGGACGTCTAAGCCCCAATTTCCGCATTGTTCTTGCAGAGTGGCGGGTGCGAAGAGCAAGTCCGAGATGTGCAACAGCGGTTCGGGGACGTTACTTGATATCTGCCGCACGAAATAGCCACCGCGCTGGGCACTAGCATGTCTACCCGGGCTTAACGGAATATCGCTGACGGTCTCCAACTGACTACCATATCCGGAACCAGTCATAACTTCGCCGTTATCAGGCCGCTTCATTTCGTACCCCGACAATAAACGTTCCCTCACGCGCGTGGCACCAACATCTAACACCCACAACCGCCTACCGCAGCAGTTGCAGATCCCGCCTCAATCGAGGTCGCAACCTCTACTGATATCCTCTTCAGGCACCCGCGCGACACATCGTCAGCATCGCCGCTGCTCCGGATGTGCGATCGCACTCACCAATGCATACGACAACGCCCCGAGATTCACATTACATTCACGAAGGGTTCGACTTTGTCGTGACTCAAAGCTCCAATGCCCGACTACATAGCTGGTCGTTTTAGTTTTCTCTCATCGTTCGGCTCGACACCTCATCTTATCCATAGCATAGGATATCACGTTCTGGATTTCATCCGCTTACCACCTTATAGACTGGACATGTCAACGACTGCCCTTTCAGATCTTGTCGGAGCTCGAGAGACATTTTCCAATACTTTCGTTCAATTGCTCGACGGGCAGACCTGTGGCGTAATTGGTTAAGCTTATAGCGAAAAGACGCAGCTGATCGTGCACGCGTTGCAGTTCTATCGCAATTGTTCAGTTCTCGATCAACGCAACTTTGTTCGCTCGACAAAACTGGGAAGACAACGAGTTGGTATTTTCTGAAATCAGAGGCAGACCGACGCTCACTCCTGAGATGGTCATTGAGTGCAGCCGGAGGCGTCGCGTTGAACCCTGCCCCAACATTCCAGCGAGATAGGCCATGAGGCAAATGACTGAACAACAGCTTTTCGAGAAAGCCCTGCTGGATCTTCTGCTTCCTCCCACGCAGATCGCAGAAAGACTGCAATTACGTTCATCAAACGGCGTCAGTGGGAAAAAAAAGCTTCCTATGGCGCAACCAGAAAGTGACGATATCAGCGTACATCGCAGACTTCACCCTGCAGAGGTGATAGAGCACACAACGTCTCGCACCATTGCGGTCCGATGGAGCGATCCGCGAAGTGGCTACTACGGCGAGCAAATCTGGATATTGTGTCGATCGAAGAAGCATACGCATTGCGCTGCCACCGGCGCGCTCATTCATCCAGGTGATACCGCGTTTAGGCCAACAGCCACGCGAATGGGGATCCCCTTTAATCAGGGTTGGCTGATACTCGCCTCGGCGATCGGACACGTCCCAAGCGACATAGAAGTTCGACTGCTCGGCGACTCTAAATGATCGATTCCATCTGACAAAAAACGGTCGCAGACTCCTTCGTTGGACATCAATTTGACCGCAATACCATTGTCGACCCGGAGGTTTTAGATCAGGACAATGGATATATCGATCGCACTCAGCCGCATCATCTGAACAAGCACCACCCCGCCGAAGATTGCTGATCACAGATAATTTCCCCGACCCTGTTCTTCCGAGATCACCAAGCGACAATGATGCCCTAGCGTGCTATCGCGTCACTTATGGATTTTCGTGCGAAGTTCGGACGTTGTTCGATCCTTTCATTGACGAACAAGCATTACATCCACGTTTCTAGAACAGATTTTTGCGGTGTACCCACTCGAATTGCACGAATTGACTCGCAATTTCGCTTATTGGACACCTTATGTCGTCACTCGATGACCTCTTAATTGCAAGACATAGAGTATTTACAATTAAAGCGGTCGCGACTCCAATAAAGATGAGATTATTGCGGCCTTCATGCACGCAATCTCACCTGTCAAGTCCGATGTAAACTGATACACACAAATCTTCGTCTCATCCTCACGAACTATGAATCGTCATCGGTGGTAGCTCGCGACAACAATTCACACCTTCTGACAGATAGGATAACCTCGACTATGTATCAACGTGCCGCCCAACACTCCCATACCATAACCGAACTCGTGTCAACGACTGGCTTCTCATAAGCACCAATATTAGCAGTCCGGTGTCCACATAGTTATACCAAAATGAATGCACCTATGACTAAGTGTTATGGTGCAAGCTGGGGGAAGTCGGCTGTGGGCCTTCCACGGCCTCGGCCGAAACGCAAGACAAGAGAATCGCAGGAAAGCGGTCAGGAACCCGTAGAAGGTCGAACAGGCAAACTAATACGAAGGTGTAAAGTGAAATTTAAGTTGCGGCAAATGGAAGTGTTTCGAGCTGTCATGCTAACTGGCACCGTTAGCGGAGCTGCGCGAATGCTGTACGTGTCACAGCCGGCTATCAGCCGACTGCTAGCCCACACAGAATCTAGTCTTGGCATCACTCTCTTTGAGCGCGCGGGCGGAAAGCTTTTGCCTACTTCAGAGGCGCTCACACTCTTCGAAGAAGTACAACTGGTCTATGAAGCGGCTATGAACGTAGACCGATTCGTCGAAAACCTGGCCAGCCGTACTACGACCGAAATAAGTGTCAGCTGTAGCCCGGCGCTTGGCTTGGGTCTGCTCCCACAAGTTATTGAACTGTTTCACAAACAGAATGCTAAGACCAGAATCAATTTTTACACCACCCTTACAGCTGATGTTCCCAACGAGCTGCTAAGCAAAAAAACTGATCTCGCCGTGACATTGCTCCCCGTAAATAATCCGAACCTGTCTGTCGAGACGCTCTGTACCGGCAGAATAGTGTGTGCAATGACGGACGCTCACCCGCTGGCAAGCTCCAAGAAGATAAGCCTTTCTGACCTTCAGGAGCACGAAACCATCTTTCCGTCATACAGTATCGCGTTCGGTAGATTAATCCGGTCGACTCTCGAGGGATACGGCTACGACATAACACCGACTTTCGAGATTCCCCGTGCAGAGCTCGCCTGCGCGCTCGCCTTGCGGTCCCTTGGCATTGCATTAGTTGATGAATTCATTGCTTCCTCCGACCTCTGGCCGGGACTGGTGGTCAAACCACTCGAGAAGCCGATCTTGTACAGCATCAACCTCATCTATCCGAAGTTCTCGGTGCGCTCGCGTAATGTAGCGGAGTTCATCGAGATCCTGCGGGAATGCACGAAGCAGCACGACGCAAGCGAACGGAAGGTGTAATGGGCGCTCCGTTGACCTCGCACCAGTTTTGGCAGCGCCGCAGGGACCCACCGCAACCACCGAGCACATCTCCTTAGCAACGGACGCCATCTCGTGTCCGCACCTCCGATAAGCACGGCCTCACGAACGCAAGCTGCGCTGGCCGCCTGCCTCACATGCCGTGCTGCATCAGCACCGCGACATCACCCGGACGGAGAACACTTTTGGAACGAGGCGGGCTTCTCAGTAGCAGGCAGCTGCGTCCATCCCACACGACTTGCGCGACAAGCGCCTGCCATATGCAAATAAGTCGTCAAGATCCTAGTTTTATTGTGCATTTACACATTTCATACGCCACCTCGGTAGCAAGCAAACATTTTGGCGCATGCGTATGATCGTCAAGACCGCAGGCTGGAACTGCCAGTCTGCAACTATCGCAGCCACCTCTGCTTGAGAGAGCTAAGTTTTAGGCGTTATTGCGAGCTTTGCAGGAGAGCATCATGGATCGTCTTCAAGCCATGCAGGTGTTCACGAGAATTGTCGATTTCAGCAGCTTCACGGGCGCTGCGGCAGCTCTCGGAGGCGGAACCGGCCAACTGTAACCACAATCATCAGAATCTAGAGAATCTGCTCAGTACACGTCTTCTGAATCGCACAACACGAAACCTGTCGCTCACAACGGACGGCGCGGCATGCTATAAACATTTGCGTCCAGATTATTCCTGAAGTTGAAGAAACTGAATAGGCCTTTCTGAAAAGTGAGAAGCGACCGCGCGGCAAGCTTCGCATAAATATGCAAAGCGCGGTGGCAAGGCAGGCAGTTCTCCCCAAGCTTCGCGAATTAGCTAGACGCGCATCCGGGCCTTTCCTTGCAGGTAGCTCGGGGGGCATGACTGCCTCGCACTGAACATGGACAACCGAGCCGGAAGCTGGTAGGCGTTCCCTCAACTTCTGCCCGCAACGGGCGACGCCAGTACGAACCGAAAACAACTCACTACTGGGAAGGGCGGACAACGCGAAATAAGTCAGTTCGTCCCGAGGGCTCTTTCTCGGCGACTCGTTGTGGCCCGGTCCCGTGGACGCTCATTCCTTCAACGAACACGCAAGAGTCGAAGCCGTCCCGGTCTTGACTTACGTGATTCCAATGAGCCAAACACGGCGCGCTGGAGTCATCGCCCCACATAATTCTTGCAACGGGACTTCGCGCCTGCGCAGACGGCAACCCAACTTCTGCATTACGTGCATAATCTAGGTTAGCAAGATGCCTTCGCGCGGTCATGCGAAGTGAGGGATGCTGTCCCTGCGGCGTGCGTGGCAAGTGCTGCTTTCTAGCAGCGAGCCTAGTCCGGCCGGAAAGCAATTCCGGCAGGAGTAGTGACGTGTGACGCTGGCAGGACTTGGCGAACCGCAAATAACCGTATCGTAGGAGTGGAAATGAATAGCCGCGAAATCGTGATTGCCCATCCCGTTCGCACGCCGATTGGGTCATTCGGCGGTTCTCTGAAGGATGTACCCGCCACAACTCTCGGCGCCATCGCAGTGCGCGAGACATTGAAGCGTAGCGGGCTTGATGCAGCCAGCGTGTCCACAGTGGTGCTAGGCAATGTCATTCAAGCTGGAAACAAGATGAACCCCGCGCGGCAAGCGTCGATCGGCGGTGGCCTGCCCGTATCAGTCCCGGCGATGACGGTGAACCGCGTTTGCGGCTCCGGCGCTCAAGCGATTGCTACTGCTGCGCAGGAAATCGCTCTCGGACTTGGCGAAGCGGCCATTGCGGGTGGCATGGAGAACATGGATCGCGCCCCCTATCTGCTCCAAACCGGACGCTGGGGAAGTCGCATGGGCAATGCGCAACTCCACGACAGCGTGCTCCGTGACGGTCTGGTTGATGCATTTTCGGATCAACATTCCGGCTGGCATACCGAGGACCTGGTGACGAAGGCGGAACTCAACAGAACTGATCTTGACGAATGGGCGGCGCGGTCACAGATCCGATTTGCGGCCGCACAAGAACGCGGCGTCTTCGATGCAGAGCTAGTGCCTGTCGAAATTCAGGGCCGCAAGGGTACATCCACCTTCAAAGCGGATGAGCAACCGCGTCCCGATACCACTGTCGAAGTGCTCGCCAAGCTACGTCCCGCTTTTCGCCCTGATGGAGCGATAACGGCAGGCAATGCGCCCGGTCTCAATAGCGGTGCATCAGCTATGATTGTGGCGAGTCGCGAGTATGCTGACGCCCATGATGTCGAGGCCGCCGCGCGACTAGTTTCGTTTGGCGTGGCAGCGGTCGACCCCGGCATGTTCGGCCTTGGGCCTGTTCCGGCCGTGCCGATCGCACTTGAGCGAGCAGGCTGGAAGTTGACCGACATCGAGCGCATCGAGATTAACGAAGCCTTCGCCGCCGTGCCACTCGCGGTCGCGAAAAAGCTGGGCCTGCCACATGACATCATCAACGTCGAAGGTGGTGCGATCGCCCATGGTCATCCAATCGGCGCAACAGGCGCGGTTCTCACGACGCGCCTCATCCATTCGATGCGTCGCGATGGCCTAAAGCGCGGTATCGTGACGCTCTGCATCGGCGGTGGTCAGGGCATTGCTTTGGCAATCGAGATCATCTGACGTAGTAAATTCAAGGTGGAGACCATGTGCTCCTAAGGTCGGAAGCACATCTCCGCTTGCAACGGGCAACCGGCACGACGAGCCTCATAGTGCATGGATGCAGTGGCGGCGTCAAACATGAATCCACGTTTTCTTCCCACCAGGAAGCGCGAGTTTAAAAGAGAACGAAATGAGCGAGGTAGTGCACGAAACGGCAGCAGCCGGCGCCATTGTCTGCGATGACGGGCTACGCCGACCGCCATGGGCCGTTAGCAATCTTTTGCTGAGGGAGTATTACGACTCCGAGTGGGGTATGCCTGTCCGTGACGAGCGCGGTTTGTTCGAGCGGATTAGCCTCGAGGCGTTTCAGTCGGGGCTGTCGTGGCTGATTGTCCTCCAGAAGCGTGACGCCCTCCGGAAGGCGTTCAGAAATTTTGAACCTGATGTAGTCGCACAGTTCAAGTCGAACGACGTCGAGCGTCTGTTGTCAGACACCGAGATCATACGAAATCGGGCAAAAATCGACGCGACGATCAATAATGCACTGGTAACAATCAAACTTCGTGAAGACGGTGGTCTTTCGGAGTTCATTTGGTCGTTCAAGCCGACGAGTACACCGGCACCACGCACGATAGCGGATATTCCGACCTCGTCGGATGAATCGGTTGCGCTGAGCAAGGCGCTACGCAAACGAGGCTTCAAGTTTGTGGGGCCGACGACCATGTTCGCTTTGATGGAAGCCGCTGGCCTAGTCGACACACACCTTCTCGACAGCCACCGACGCGGCAGCTCGGGAGTGTGGGCAACGTAACTTTGCCTATCGCCAGTCAAGTCTAACAGCTTGACGGCGGCAGACGCTCCTTCCGTCGGAGTACAAGCACCCGCAGCTTAGCTCGATGAAATCATCTTTACCTCGTGATTTGCATTAGTCGATCACGAGGAAAGAGAGGAATACATGACCCAGGACCGTGAAACGCAATTTCTGTACAAGGTTATCCCCTCCCCAGCAGGGAAGCTTACCCTCGTCTCACACGAGTCTTCATTGGTAGCAATCCTGTGGGAGAAAGAGCGTCCGGGGCGCGTTCGACTCGGTGCTATGCATGAAAAAGATGATGATCCAACTCTTCTGAAGGTGGAGCGCCAATTGAAGCAGTACTTTGCCGGCGAGCGAAACCAGTTCGATGTTCCGATCGAATTCAGAGGCTCGGATTTTCAGAAGAGAGTGTGGAACGCTCTACTTGACATTCCGTACGGAGAAACGCGCACGTATGCCGAGATTGCGGCCAAAGTCGGAAATCCGAAGGCTGTTAGAGCAGTCGGCGCAGCGAATGGACGCAACCCGATTTCGATTATCGCGCCCTGCCATCGTGTTATCGGATCGTCGGGAGAATTAACTGGCTTCGCTGGGGGACTAGCAGCCAAAGAGACGCTCCTGCTTATTGAAGACGCGACTTGGGGAGCAAAGCCGCAAAGACGGCTCTTTTGACAGATTCTTTGCCAAATCCGCGTAGTCTCGCAATCGAAACGCGGGAACACCATGACCTCTGGAGTCCATTCAAGACATTTTCGCGCACGGCGAGCGGCGCGCAACATGCACTGCTCACCATGTTTCTGCCAGCTTTACTACAAATTATCATCAATAAAAGCTTTCAACTGCGACTTGGACACCGCTCCGATCTTCTGTCCGACGAGGGCGCCATCCTTGAAGAACAGCAGAGTAGGAATTCCACGCACACCGAACTTCGTTGGCGTAGATTGATGATCGTCCACATTAATCTTTGCAACCTGCAGGCTAACAGCGTAGTCCTTCGCCAGCTCCTCCAGCATCGGTGCGATCATCTTGCAAGGCCCGCACCATTCCGCCCAAAAATCGAGCAGAACGGGCTTGTCCGATTTGACAACATCCTCTTCAAATGACGCATCTGTGATGTGCTTGATTGCTTCATTCATTGCATGTACCTCAGTGCATTCGAAGGCGATCTGAAATCGCCGTCAACGATTAAAGAGTGAGTAGACCAAGCATGGGAGTTTCGTTCTAGAACGCACACCAGCTTTCAAGAGGCCTAAATCGCACTCGAAAAGGATCGATCACGCTTTAATCCAGTTGATCTCACCAAGAAAATCCATCTTTCCGATGTCTACGCCGTTGTGCCGAAGAATCACATACGCCGCCATGACGTGAAAGTAGACATTCGGGATCGTAATCTGTTGCAGATAGTAGTCCCCTGCCAGCACCATCTCCGGCGTCGCCGACCAGGATACTCGTACTCTCTGGTCTCCTGCCTTGGCGTACTGATCTGCCGTGACGCTCTCCACGAACTCGACGGTTTTGCGAATACGTGCACGCACCTCATCGATCGTTCGCTCGTTGTCTTCATGGCGCGGCGGCTTCTGTCCAGACAACCACCCAGCTCCCGCCTTCAAATAGTCACAGGCGCTTTGCACCTGGTAGACAAAGGGAGTCATATCAGGAGCCAGACGGCTTCCCATCAAAATTTCAACATCAAACTTCTTCTCACGCGCGTAGATCTCCGCCTTGTCAAGATATGTCTCGATAGACTTCACTGCCCGCGTGCATTCTGCGATCGCCAGTGCATACATCGATTTCTCCAGGCTTAACTTCCTCAAACAGGCAACGACAATCCCATCAATCAGACTACATCATGGAAGGCAATACGGAGAGCATGTCTTCTACCCGCTTGGAGACGATTGATATAGCAAAAATCTTTGTCCCACCGGCTCTCATAACTTGTGCCTTCGTTACTTCGATGTGGCACATCTTCGTCCGCTGTTTCTTTACCGAACTCACAGCAACTGCTGCTCAAGCAGGCTCGCAACTTCCGCTGGGGAAACCGCGCGACTAATGAGAAATCCCTGAATCTCATCACATCCAAGCCGTTCCAACATATGCATTTGAGTTTTCGTCTCGACACCCTCTGCAGTCACCAAGAGGTTCAGGTTCTGGCTTAGCTGGATAATCGTCTTCACTATCGCCTCAACATTACCGTTTTCTTCCAAGTCGCGAACGAAAGACCGCTCAATCTTTAGACGGTCTACGGGCAACCAGCGCAAGTAACTTAGGCTCGAGTAACCTGTCCCGAAATCATCCAGCGACAGTTTCACACCTGCATCGCTAAGTCTGTGTAACGTCAAAACTGTGGCATCTTCCTCACCCAGCAGGATGCCTTCGGTGAGCTCGAGTTCGATATCTGATGGATTGAGTCCATTTCGCGAGATCGCGTCCACGACTATCTCCACAAAATTCTTCTGGGCAAGCTGCACGGGTGACAGATTGATCGCCATCGTTTTGAGATGCAGACCGTCACGCCTCCACTCAGCGAGTTGCTTGCAGGCAGTGTTCAGAACCCAGTCACCGATAGGCACTATCAGGCCGCTTCGCTCTGCTACCTGAATGAAGCCCCCCGGCGCTATCAATCCCTGCTCTGGGTGCTGCCACCTGATCAATGCTTCGACACCTGTTATCTTGTCGAGCCGAAGATCGTATTTTGGCTGATAGTGTAGAACGAATTCCTGCTTCTCTATCGCCTCGTTCAACTGTCCACGAAAGCGTCTTCGCAACGTTGGGTCCGTGGAATTGCTTGTCCGATATTCACTTCCGCGAGCATCTTCGGCGCGCCGCTGCGCTGCGGATGTCGTTTGAGCTAGCTTTGATATAGCTGCACTGCTAGCGTGGTATCCGGCTACTCCAACATCGGCAGTTGCTTCAGTGAGATCACCACTCGCGGCAAACACTCGCTGCAATCCCGATGACTCTTGCGTTGCACTTGCAACGGACGACATTTCATCGGTTCGGTTGAAATGCAATCGGCTGCCTTGCTGCGTATCTGCGCTCGCAGCTTCTACTGCCCCTATTGCCGGTTGACCTACGGATAACCTCAGCATGACGCATGTGTCCATTGCTGTGCCCACCATGGATTGCTGGCCCACACTTCGGCTCGCGACACACATGCGCAGACAATTCCTCGACGAAATGTAGTGCACTGACCCGATGCTGGGTTTTTCTGGAGTATAGCCGAAATCCTGATCGCCAATATTACCTACGATGCTTCGAAAGTTTTTTGGTTTTCTCGTCAGGCACCTTTCTTGCTCACATCTTTTCAGCTTGAAGTCCCACCAATCAGGCCACCTCCAAAAGCCCCCTCGGTCGCCATTTTTGAGAATTCCATGCTACTTCCAGATCATGCTATGCAAGCGTCGTTAGACAAGGCATCGCGCACGCCATAGCGGCAAGCGTCAGCATTTCATAGGTCCCTCGACTTTTCAGCCCTCGCTGACCATCGAGACACCGATCGATGGAACATCTCGGAGCGAGTGAAACAGCAGGATCTCGTCAACTGGCTAAGTGGCAATCGACCAAAGAAGATCCTGCGTGTTATGTCGAAGTATCCGGCAATCAATCCGGTCACGGGCGCGTTGCTAATTATGCAGATACACAGAATATGTCTTGTGTTTTTTATCGATCGTTGACATCGTGTCTCTTTATCCTTGGTTGGCACGAGCCTCGGGCTGGGAACAAGGATCAGCAGGCGCTCCAAGGACAAGCATGCAAAGTTGTTGTGTGAGCGCGCTTGCGAGATGAATCCCGTACGGCACGATCTGAACGAAGTGTCGTTCAAGGTAACAGGAGAGACGCAACCTGCCAGGCTGCGAGTTTCATCCGCTTACCTGACGGCGGGGTGCGGCTGACCGTGGCATTCCCATACGAAGACCCAAGTCAGATGGGCGGAACATGCCGCGCGTCGCAAGCGCACAAGTTGAGGTGGCGCTGACGTCCTAACCCAGAGGAGAGCGATTCCAATACAATATCTATACTAATCGGAGATAGGGGGATGAGTTGGATAGACTGGAAGCTATGGAGATGCTGCTGAGCGCAGTGGATAAGGGAAGTCTCTCGGCGGCTGCCCGTGAGCTGAAGATTCCAGTTAGCACTCTCACTCGCAAAGTCACCGAACTCGAGGACATGCTCGGCACTCGTCTGCTGGTGCGCACAACTCGAAAGCTGACTCTGACCGACGTTGGTGTGGCGTACATCGCGGCCGCACGGCGCATTCTGGACCTGGTACGGGAGCAGGAACGCGAGGCAGCCGGCGAATTCACAACCGCTCGAGGAGAGCTAGTCATCACTGCACCGGTACAGCTCGGACGACTTCACGTACTGCCGGTTATCAACCAGTTCCTGTCGCAGTATCCCGATATCACCGTTCGTCTGCTGCTCTCGGATCGCAATATAGATCTAGTCGACTCACACGCAGACCTCGCCGTGAGAATTGGCGAACTTCCTGATAGCAGTATGATTGCAACGCGAATTGGCTCGTTGCGGCCAATCGTCTGCGCCAGCCCAGAGCTTCTTGAAAAGCATGGAACGCCCCATGAACCCGAAGAACTCAAGGCGTATCCTTGCGTTGTTTTTAATAGCCCCTATCTTTCACCATGGCGTTTCCGTCTCCCCGCGACTGGGAAGGTAGCCACCCTCGAGGTGGCACCGAGGCTTGAAGTCACCGCACCCGACGCTGCGGTGACCGCTGCTGTCGATGGCGCAGGTGTAACCCTGGTTTTTGAGCACGATGCCGACGAGTCGCTAAGGCACAACAAGCTTCGGGTGCTCCTTTCGAAATTCGAAGTAGAGCCTGTACCGATCCATCTCGTCCATGTTTCCAGAAGTCTTATGCCGGTTAAGCTTCGGCATTTCATCGACTTCTCCGCACCCAAGCTTAGAGAGTCGCTGTCCAAGTTCGGCAAGCAGAAGAACTAGTCGATTTTACCGCGCCCCTCCAACTACCTCTTGAACAGATGGTCGACGCGAGCACTCTCAACGTTCAGCATCGCTACCCAGTACACGCTGATTGCGACTCTCTATAGTTTTGCTCGTTGTCTCCGTCGCGCCAGGTCCGGGGGCGTATCGTATTTCCTGGAACGTCAGACCGCCCCCATTTGGCCCGCGAATCACCATTGGCTCTATTGGCTGACCGCTCACGTCCTCTACCAAACTGATTGGTGCCTCACCGTTCGTCGCAAGCCATCTGTCCCCCCATTGCATAAGCGCCACCAACGTGGGGCATAGATCGGTTCCCTTCGCAGTAAGCCGATATCCAAACGTATTGGCTCGCTTTGCCAGAGGGTAGCGTTCAATGATTTCCAGCTCAATCAAACGCTCCAGCCGAGCGGTGAGGATGTTCCGCGCGATTCCGAGCTGACGCTGAAACTCGTCGAACCGCGTCGTTCCTTGAGTGCATTCCCGGACAATCAGCAACGTCCACCACTCGCCCACCTCGTCGAGGGCGCGAGCAATCGAGCAATTCATGTCATCGAAGCGTTTTCTGTACATGGCTCGCATCTTATACCCAGTTTCATCACACAACTTCCCCAGTTTCCGGCGAAGAGTTTCCCGGTTTTGATAGTGGCATCACGCAACTGATCTCAAGTATAGTGAACTCACCTTAACTAAATGTGCCTACAAAGAGATGAACATGAGTCGCCACCCGATGCTGATGTCGAAGGTATCCGCCCAGGACGTCGATGGTCCTGCGTTTCCTAGTTTGCTGGCTCGGGCCAAACAGTCGATTCGTGTATGGGTCAGTTTTACAGGCTATTTGTTGACAGTATTTGCGCTCACCTATGCTTTGATGGGCTTAGCGATGGCAGTGGTCGCGTGCGTCGAGATCATGAAACAAGACCACGTTCGTAAAATTGTCGCGTCTCTCGTTGCAAAATTACTATGACTAAAAGCGCGAGCTTTTAGCGAAAAATCCACTGAAACAGATCTGCAAAGCAATACCTTCGTCCAATTGTAGTCGTCAGCGTCGTGTGGCGTAATTGATGGCATCCATAGGTTCGCTTCAGAGAAGCGTTCGGAGGGTGTCGACCGTTTTCGTTTTCAATTAAGCAGCAAGACGTGTAACCAACCTCGAACGCAACGAGTATTCCAGCTCGGTGAGTTCGATTTTTTAAATGTTCGGCTAACTGACATCCACGATCTTTATCTATTTATTCAGTACATTTGATAGGAACTGAAAATAAGATTTCTTCCCATTGATGCCTTGTTGATTTTGAGGAACTTCAAAATGTTCATATTTAACCATCGTAACCCCGAGATGAAGCTCGACAAGCACCATAGAGCATCGGTGCGGACCGACAACCGAAACGAATTTCTCGCGGAGAGTGGTAGCTGCATCCTGAAAGCTAACAAGGCAGCAAAGTTTAGTGTCGTTGGTCATGAGAATCTGGTCACTCGTGAGACATTCATGGGTTCTGGTGACGATTATTCAGAGCGTCACAAGAAATATCAAAATGGGAAAACCGCCAATACATCGCCGCAGAAAGGTGCATCGGCACGCACAAATGAGTGATCGGCCAGCTGAGGACGCGGCGTATCGAGAAAGTTATGCGGCTGTTTAGCGTCGTCAATCAACTCAAGACTTGCGAGATTTCGAATCGTTTCAAAGGTCACGGCGCCACAGCTACAGCCTGATTTCATTTCAGAAATGTAGCTCTCAGATCAGGAAAGGGCGACGGTGATCTGGCTGCAAGATTCGGCTGTTTGGAAGCGCTCCACGACAAAGATGTGATCGTGCAACAACAAGTTATCAATAACCACCGTATGAAGCAGCGGGACTCGGCATGTCACCCCGACCCTTATTTGGCTTTTTCATTTACTGAGGATTACCATGAATGATCGTTTGGACCAAATCGCGGCGGATGTCCCTCTTCCCATAGGCTCTCCCAATCCCGTCCGCAAGCGTTGGGCAGGAAAGGCCATCGCACTAGCAGTCGTTGTCGCCGTGGCGGCAACGGCGTATTACATGCATAAATCGGGCTCCACACCAGTCGCGGCTCCTCCCCCACCCTCTGTCGCAATCAGCGTGCCACTGCAACACAGTATTGAAAGTAGGCTTGGCTTCCTTGGACAGTTCTCGGCAGTCGAGAAGGTCGACATCCGCGCTCAGGTTGGTGGCACGCTCACGCAGATTCGCTTTAAGGATGGCGATGTAGTCCATAAAGGCGATCTTCTGTTCGAGATCGACCCGGAGCCCTATCAAATCAAGCTGAGCGAAGCAAACGCAGAGCTTGCATCTGCGAAAGCCCGACTCAATCTCGCGACGCGTGAACTTGCCCGCGCGCAAGAGTTGCAGCGCGCTGAGGCTGGCACTGTGGAGAACGTCGACCAAAAGGTCGCCGAACAACGCGCAGCAGAGGCAGCAGTTGACAACGCCACTGCGCTAATTCGCGATGCAAGATTCGACCTCGAACGGTGCCAAATCTACGCGCCGTTCACGGGCCGCATGGGCACTCACCTTGTGTCGGTCGGCAATCTTATCTCGGGAAGCCGCGCCGCCAGCAGCCCGACGACGCTACTCGCGACGATCGTTTCGCTCGATCCGATCTATTTGAATTTCGACATTAGCGAAAACGACTATGCGACGTTCCAACAAACTCGCGAACAACAGAAGGGCCCCCTTGCGGATTTGGTGAACCTTTCTCCGACTGGAGCCACCGGCTTTACCCGACAAGGGACGCTCAACTTTATCGACAACACGCTGGACCGTTCAAGCGGAACCATTCACGCACGAGCCACAGTGCCCAACGGCGATCTGTCATTGACGCCAGGAGGCTTCGCACGCGTTCGGTTGGCCGTTTCCGCACCGCAAACCGCGCTACTCGTTCCCGATGCTGCAGTTCTCGCAGATCAGACAGATCACATGGTCTATGTGGTCAACTCCGATAACGTCGCGAACGCCAGGAAGGTCGATATTGGCGATCTCCGTGGTGGCCTTAGGGTTATTCGTTCAGGTCTCGCACCGACGGACAAGGTCATTATCGACGGAATCCCGACAGTTCGTCCGGACTCGAAGGTTTCCCCACATTCGGGAGCGATCCAGTATCAGTCTGATGAAGGCGACGCTGGAGCGAAATCATGAAAATGGCCCACTTCTTCATTGAGCATCCGCGCTTCGCGGCGGTGCTCAACATTTTCGTGGTTCTTATCGGCCTAGCGACAATGACGTCCCTACCGATCGCCCAGTATCCGAATATCGTTCCTACGACCATTCAAATAAGCACCTCATACCCGGGTGCATCTGCCGACACAATCGCGCGCACAGTTGCAACGCCTATTGAGCAGTCTATCAATGGCGTTGAGAACATGGACTACATTTCGAGCCAATCGACCGGCAACGGCCAGTTGACGATCACTGTCATCTTCAAGGTCGGCACAAACGCGGACACTGCCCTCCTGCTCACCCGTAGCCGCGTGGAGGATACTCTATCGCGGTTGCCAACAGACGTTCAGTTGCAAGGGGTCCAGGTCAAGAAGACAATCCAAGCCCTTGTCCTCGGGGTGCATGTCTACTCGCCTGACGGTTCCCGCAGTCCTGAGTATATGTCCAACTACATGCTCAAGATTCGCGATCAGATCGCGCGTCTGCCAGGCGTGGCCGACTTCCAGCTGTTCGGTGAGCGCCAGTACGCAATGCGAATCTGGATTGACCCGGACAAAGCTGCTTCGTACAACATCAGCGCCAGCGCAATTCTTGCCGCACTTCGCGCTCAGAACGCTCCCCTGTCGGCCGGCGTGCTCAATCAGCCGCCTATCTCGAGTAAGGGTACAGGCGCATACCAGATCAACATCGATGCGCTTGGACGTCTCAACACGCCCGAGCAATTTGGTGACGTCATCGTTAAGTCTGATTCGCAGGGCCGTGTCACTCGAATCCGAGACATCGGTCGTGTGGAACTTGGCTCGGTGGACTACGGCACCAAGGCCTATGCTGATCGCTATGCGTCGACTCCATGGTTCGTGGTTGCAACGCCCGATGCGAACGTGGTGCAAGTCGAGAATTCCGTCTGGGCCAAAATGGCCGAATTGAAGAAGAGCTTCCCTCCCGGCATCGATTACATCAAGATCTATGACCCGACTACGTTTGTCAGTCAATCGATCCACGAAGTGATCAAGACTATCGCGATCGCGGTTTTGCTAGTAGTCGGCGTGGTGTATCTGTTCCTTCAGAACTGGCGTGCCACAATCATCCCGGTTGTCGCAATCCCGGTCTCTTTGATCGGCACGTTCACCATCCTGTCGTTGTTTGGAGCTTCGATCAATAACTTGTCATTGTTCGGACTAGTCCTAGCGGTCGGGATTGTCGTAGACGACGCCATCGTCGTTGTAGAAAATGTCGAGCGGAACATGGCACTTGGCATGTCTCCACGCGAGGCCGCTCATCAAACGATGAACGAAGTTTCGACGGCAATCATCGCCATCGCGCTTACGCTGTGTGCGGTGTTTGGTCCGACCGCGCTTATGTCTGGCATCGCGGGTCTGTTCTTCAAGCAGTTTGCGATCACGATTGCCGCGTCCACGGTCATCTCGTGCTTTGTCTCGCTGACGCTAAGCCCGGCTCTGTGTGCAGCACTTCTTAAGCCGCATGAGATGGAGAAGTCTCATGGAGGATCGACAGCGCTTGGGCGCCTTCATCATGCTATTTTTGGTCGATTCAATACGTCATTCGAGTGGTTGTCTTCGAAATATGGAAAGCTCACCGGTCGCTTCGTCCGCGCAACGACAGTCATGCTGATCGTCTATGCCGGCCTGATCGCTGCGACTGGCTTCCAAATGTCGAGGATGCCGACGGGGTTCATTCCTGATCAGGACATCGGGTACCAGGCAATTATCGCCTTTCTTCCGCCTGGGTCCAGCCTCGAACGAACCGACAAGGTCATTCGGGAAATCAACGACATCGTCCTCACGACTCCCGGCTTGGTTGGCGTTACACACACATCACCAGTATCTGGCTTTGACGTAACTACCGGTACAACTGCACCAAACGTGGGGACGCTTTTCTATGGGCTGCCTTCGCTGTATGGAAAACACGTTCCAGGAGTCAATGCAGCGTCGATGCTCGTGACCTTGCGAAAGCGCGTATCTGTTATCAAGGATGCAGTGGTTGTCGTCGTGAATCCACCGCCTGTGCAAGGTCTCGGTTCAGCTGGTGGTTTTAAGTTGATGCTCGAAGACCGTGGTGGTCTTGGCCCTCAGGCACTAGCGAACGCAACCAATGCGCTTGTCGCTGCGGCAAACAAGGATAAGGTTTTCGGCGGCGTGTTCACACTCTATAACGCAGGAGCACCGTCCGTCTACACAGATATCGATCGCCTTAAAGCAGAGAAGGTTGGTCTTACTCCGACCGACGTGTTCTCTACTATGAATCTCTACCTTGGCTCGCAATACGTGAATGACTTCAACTTCTTGGGCCGCACATATCAAGTGCGAGTGCAGGGCGACGAGGCATTCCGTCAGACGCCGGAGGATATCGGGCGACTCAAGGTGCGCAACGCTACGGGAGACATGGTACCAATTAGCAGCGTGGCAACGTTCAAGAACGTCACCGAACCGTATCGTGTGCCGCGCTACAACTTGTACCCTGCAGCAGAGATCATGGGTGCAGCTGGCGCGGGGTATTCGTCCGGCGACGCGATTGATCACATGGAAAAGCTTGCAGAACAAGTCCTCCCCAACGGTATCTCGTACGAATGGACGGACTTGGCTCACCAGCAGAAAGAGCAAACCATGTCTCCGCTTGTGATTTTCGCGGCTTCGGCATTGTTCGTGTTCCTCGTGCTTGCAGCACAGTATGAAAGCTGGAAGACTCCTCTGGCGATCGTGCTGATCGTCCCGATGTGTCTGCTTGCTGCAGCGATCGGCTTGGACATACGCGGCATGCCAATCGATATTCTTGCGCAAATTGGATTCGTGGTGCTCGTTGGGCTAGCTGCGAAAAACGCGATTCTTATTGTGGAATTTGCGAAGCAACGTCAGGAGGAGGACGGTGTGAGCGCGGAGGACGCAGCAGTGCATGCCGCCCACGTCCGTCTGCGCCCGATCCTGATGACTTCACTCGCCTTCATTGCAGGTGTTGCACCGCTCGCCATAGCCAGCGGCGCGGGGTCGGAAATGCGGCAATCACTAGGAACCACGGTCTTCTTTGGCATGCTCGGTGTGACTATCTTTGGTCTCGCGTTCACGCCGGCGTTCTACGCGTTTGTTCGTAAGCTCGGTATCAAGGACATGTCGCCTCTGCCCCGGAAACTCAGCAGCGGAGATGTAAAATGAGCCACTTCATATCCAGGACGTCAAAGGCGATCATCGGCAGTCTAATCGTGGGAGCCGCGCTAGCTGGTTGTGCGGTTGGTCCTAACTACGTCGCTCCCAAGACGTCGATGGTGCCGTTCCACAATGCCGAAGCGGTCGCGAACCGACAGACCACCTTGGCAGCGCCAAAACTGGACAGCTGGTGGACCGGGTTCAATGACCCGGAATTGGCAAAGGTGGTTCAGCGGGCGCTTGACCAGAACCTCAGTCTCCAGGCCGCTATCGCACGCGTGAGTCAAGCGCGGGCGGCGGCCCAGGCGGCTGGTGCAGCGCTCTTGCCGACGGTTGACGCAGGCGCATCCGCGACGGCGTTACACCAGAGCACGAATAGTCCGCTCGGAACTTTGGCAAGCGCCTTCCCGAACTACAGCCGGGACCAGAAGGAGTACGTCGTCGGGGCAACCGCGAGTTGGGAAATTGATCTGGCTGGCGGCCTCCGGCGTGCCCATGCTGCGGCAACCGACGAGGAACAAGCCGCAGAGGCACAACAACTCGGAACACGTGTGACCGTTGCAGCGGATGCTGCGGACGCTTACCTGCAGATCAGAGGTCTACAGGCGAGACTTGCAGTTACGCAAGACCAGATCGACACGGACGCGCACCTTCTAGAACTCGTCAAGGCACGCAAGCAGGCAGGCGCAGCCGACGAACGTGAGGTCGCACAAGCCGAGGCGTTGCTGCGCCAAGCGCGTGGAGTCATGCCACTGCTTCGCGTTGGTCTCGAGGCGCAGTTGAACCGACTTGACGTATTGATGGGGGCGCAGCCCGGTACGTACGCAGTCGAGCTGGGAACAAATGCCGCGATCATTCCCGATATACCGGCCATCGGCACGGGCGACCAGCCTGTGGACGTTCTGCGGCGGCGGCCAGACATCATCGCGGCGGAACGCCACTTAGCGGCATCAAATGAGCAGATTGGGGTCGCAATCGCTGATTACTATCCCAAGATCTCATTGTCCGGCGCGCTGGGCTTTGACAGCATATCGGCCAACAAGCTGTTCACTGCAAAGTCGTTCCAACCGGTGGGCACCGGTGCGATCCAATGGCGACTATTCGACTTTGGTAAGGTGGACGCAGAGGTCAAGCAGGCACGCGGTGGCTACGCCGAAGCACTCGCTCAGTACAAGGAAGCAGCACTCAACGCGACGGAAGACGTTGAAGATGCGTTTATGTCACTTTCGCAAACGGAAATTCGCGCCCAGGAGCTACAGGAGGAGGTCACCTCATTGACGAGGGCACGGGACCTGTCGGAGAAGGCATATCGAGCTGGCTCGATCACGCTGACCGATGTGCTCGACGCCGACAGGCAGCTTCTCGTAGCGCGCGACGATCTCGACGCAACGAGGGCGGACGCGGCGCGAGCAGCCGTCAGGACGTTCCGCGCACTTGGTGGCGGGTGGGATGCACCACAGCAGCAGGTCGCCCAGACGGAGTGAGTCCCGAAACCGCCCGCCGTTAGGCTTCATGTAGCGGCGGGTCATCGCAACGCTCGGCCTCCAACAATCCTTTCAGCGGGCCCCACGGAGTGCAATCTCGAAAATTTCATCTGGAGTACACGCATAATCTAGTGATTTCCCTGATTCGGAGAGATTTTTCCGTCAGGTTTGAGCACCTTTGACTCAAGGCTGTTAATCTGAAAGTCCACACAGTCATAGCGGAGATGAAAATGCGCAGGAACAGCGAGCTTCTCAAATCGATACTTGTTTTTATGGAGAGCCATAAGAACCCAACGCAATGTTGTAAGGACATTGAAAATGGTGTGGCGCAAGCTGAGGGACATAGCTGGCAGGAAGTTAGGCTCCACCTCGCCTTGCTGAAAGACATGGGGTTGGTTACGGAATGCACAACGGCCGCAGAGTACCGCTTGACGAGCGCAGGATACGACGTAGTAGAAAGTGAAGATCCCATCGCGCAGATGAAGGCCTGGGCGAAGCTAGCTAGCGGTCCGAACACACCGTTGGCGTCGTCGTTCTCCGGTTCACGCCATCCGTTGCCACCAGCTTTGCGCAGCCAGCACTTAAGCTGATACGCCTCATGCAGTCTATTCTTGAAGCTTTCTTAGAACGTCGGTCGCGGAAAGAAGACGCAACCGACGTTTTGCTACTGAAGCCGGTAGTCGACTCCGGGCAGCCCGGGCGACGACGGTAATCAGCACGCGGTCATATTGTGCACAGTCCCATCATGTGTTTTGGTGCATCAGGTTAATTGTGCAACATCACAATCAATATCATTAAAGTACCCGTTGTCGTACACGGGCGCAACGTTGCTCCGTTGCGAGAGTCCGCGTCAGAAGCAACACTCCCACCTTCGGCGAGCATTGGGTTGAGTTCAGAGACTCTCCCATCGCCCTTTCTCACTAGATACTTCGACTCACCGTCGCGGGAATCCTCCATTTGAGCAAACCACAGCTCAATTCCCCAACTTTCGGCGAACAGATTCCCAGTTCCGTCCAGTAGTGCAAAAGTGCTAGCTTCTTTATAGTTTTGTCACGCAACTAGCGTTCATCTAAAGGAACTGATATGGATCGCCGTCTCTTGACACTGGCGTTAGGTATGTTCGCGCTGGGCACTGACAGCTTCGTTTTCGCCGGCATCCTGCCGGAAATTTCACATTCGTTTCATACGAGCATCGGGGCAGCTGGTCAGCTAATCACCGCCTATGCTTTGACCTACGCCCTGCTGGGCCCAACGATCGCCGCGCTCGCGGCAGAAGTGTCCCGCAAACGCCTGCTCCTCACTGGCATCGGACTCTTCGTCGTTGCCAATCTTGCGACGATTGTCGCACCGACGCTCGGTATCGCGATCGTGACTCGCATCCTGGCTGGCGTCGGCGCAGCAGCATTTTCGCCAACAGCCAGCGGCACGGGCGCAATGCTTGTCGCACCCGAACGTCGCGGATACGCTCTGTCCATTATCGTGGCAGGGCTGACTACGGCCACCGCGCTCGGTTCTCCTATGGGCGCCATCATTGGAGGTCTAGCAAGCTGGCACTGGACGATGGTCTTTGTAGCAGCGCTAGGCAGTGCTGCTTTCATCGGAATCTGGATGTTCATGCCAGACGTTGCACCGCCGCCGGCTATCTCGCTATCCAAGCGCCTTGCACCACTCGCCGACGCACGTGTTGGACTGACGTTAGCCACCACAGTGCTAGCTCAGATTGGTACCTTCATCATCTTCTGTTACTTCTCGGTCGTTTTTGAACATGCTACGCATAACAACCCGACTGTAATGGGCGGACTGCTTGTGCTTTGGGGCCTGGCTGGGACCGTCTCGAATCTGATGACTGGTCGCGTGCTAGACAAGATCGGTTCCCGTAGGGTTGTCGTCGGGATGCTCATCGCAGTAGCGGCCACTATCCTCACAATGCCGTTGACCAGCGGGCACCTCTGGAGCGCGGCGATTGTGGTCACCATTTGGGGAGCCTGTTGCTGGGGCGTACTTGTACCGCAGCAGTACCGCCTCGCTAGCCTGAATCCTCCGATGACCGCTGTACTTGTTGGCCTGAACACGTCGGCGACATATGTTGGCGTGTCAATTGCGGGTGCCGTCGGTGCAGCAATGATCCCAGTCATCGGGAGCCATAACTTGGGCTATCTGGCCAGCGCCTTGGTCGTCGTCGCACTCGGCATCTCAGAGCTAGCCAGCCATCGGATTAACGCTGTCGCAAAAGCCACGGCCGTTAAGAGCGCTGTCGCGGCATAAGTAGCACCTCGTGCCCAAGACACTCGTTAACTTAAGACGTGTTGGGAGGCTGGACTGCAGCCTTAACCTTGCTGAAACATCGTTCGCCTTACAGCCAATAGTGGTGACTGAAACGACGTAATGCGGCCGGAACATGAGGAATTGATACCTTAGTCTAATTGTTAAATGTGATGTGACGTGGCGTAATTGCCGGTATCTCCTTATGCGTCGGCAGCCATAGATTGGCTTCTAGCCTCGGCGCAATGATTTCCACTATCACCACATTTGAACTCGTTACATGCCGTGCAGGAATCAGCTACGGGTTCACGACGCAACAAGCATAGCAGCGACGTAATCCTCTCAATTTCGACGCAGGGAGAAAAGTATGTCTATCGTTGACGAATTCCGTAAGTTGCACGACAACACAACGCCTCTTCGACTACCGAACGTCTGGGATGCTGGGAGTGCTCGGCTCGTCGAGTCTCTTGGAGCGACGGCAATAGCGACAACAAGCGCTGGTTTCGCATGGGCACTGGGCTATCAGGACGGCCGGCAGCTGCCGATGCAGGAAGTTATCGCCTCTGTCAGGCGAATCATTCGAGTGCTGAAGGTTCCTCTTTCAGTCGACATTGAAAATGGCTATTCCGATGACGCCGCAACCGTTGCAGAAAACGTAATGCAACTGGTTGACCTCGGCATTGCAGGCATCAACATCGAAGATGGATCGGATGCCCCCTCGCTCCTCGCGTCGAAAATCGAAGCAATCCATAGCGCAGTTGTGAATTCTGGAGCAGATCTCTTCATCAATGCACGTTGCGACGTGTTTCTGGCGAACCTCGTAGAGAAGCCGAAGCAATCCGCAGAGTCGATTGCGCGCAGTGAACTGTACACATCAGCAGGTGCAGACGGTTTGTTCCTTCCTGCGATCCAAGCTCCGTCTGACATCGAAGCAGTAGTCAAAACGATTCGTTTGCCGCTAAATGTTATGGCAATTCCTGGTCTCGCAGACGCTGCGACGCTCGGGAAACTCGGAGTTCGCAGACTAAGCGCAGGAGGAGCGATTTCGCAAATCATTCTTGCTCAAGCGAAGACACTTGCGGAGGACTTCCTACAACACGGACAGTCCGGGAACCTTAGCAACGGTCTGCCCTATTCTGAAATTCAGGGTCTATTCGCCAATCTTCCCCTGAACTGAGGATCTCGCTTTTTCACCCGGATTCTGACGTACTAGCCGACTACCGGTTTCGATACGAGGCATTCTGGCATGGCGTGATGAATACTAGATCAGACGCAGGGCCCTAGACATGCGTCACGCTAATACGTCACGAACGACTCATCTCCAGTCGCGTTAAGAGAATGAGTAATAGTTGTCGTTGTTTTGAAGATAAATCGATTCTTGGTTGAGGAGCGCGAACATGCTACAACTCCGCCCTGGGTGCGAGTGTTGCGACAAGGACCTACCGCCCGAATCGCCAGATGCACGAATTTGCTCATTTGAATGCACATTTTGCCGTGATTGCACGGAAAATGTGCTAGGGGGCATATGTCCAAATTGCGGTGGTGAGCTGGTTGCCCGGCCACGACGTCCGGCCGCAAAGTTGGCGAAAAATCCAGCATCTACAGAACGCGTCTTCAACGCAGATTGCAAGACACGTGGTGCAAGTCACGCAGGATGAGCCGCACTCTGCGTCACCGGAGAGTTTAGTCGGCTAAATATCGAAAGGCCCGACGAAGTCTCTGCCTTCAAAGCAGGGACTTCATAGACGTTTCTCACTCGATTTACTCGAGGCTTCAACGAACACAGTATGCACTCTGTGCGCACTGTGCTTTCGAGCTTCGTACGCTCTTGGTTACATATTTGATTGGCGGTAGAAAATGCTAAAGGATGAAACACACGGCTTGGTCTTCATGCGCACAGCCCGCTACATATCGCGCGTATACAATAGACACTTGGCGAACGTCTCCCTTAGTGCCAGCCAACATGGAATCCTTGAAGCGGTTGGACGGCTCGGCCCCGTTACGCTCCAAGACGTGACGAACGACCTGATGGCGGAACGGTCCGCTGTACAACGGACGCTGCAGCCCTTGATAAAGCAGCAGCTCCTCCGGGCGACGGCCGACCCTGCACATAAAAAGCGGCTGCTGTTTCAACTCACCGACGACGGCAGGCAAAGGTTAGATTCATCTGCTGCCTGCATCTCCTCGGCGGAAGCCGAAATTGAAGGATTGTTCGAGCAATCCAAGCTTCCCAACGTCTGCTTCGATTGGCGGATTCAACCGGTGGATGCAACACACTAGAAGCTGCTCAGGCAGTGGGAGTGTTGCAGATGAAACAGCGACGCCGGATCTATTACAGCGAGGCCCAGAAAGCGTTGATGTGGGAGCGG
The DNA here is from genome assembly GCF_050435345.1 of Paraburkholderia sp. 32. NCBI lineage: Bacteria > Pseudomonadati > Pseudomonadota > Betaproteobacteria > Burkholderiales > Burkholderiaceae > Paraburkholderia > Paraburkholderia sp. 32. The sequence continues at coordinate 1,693,108 of NZ_JBNDKD010000001.1, read as the reverse complement.
TGGCGCGCAGGCGAGTCGCTGCAGCATATCGCCGAGCTTTTTGATCGCAATCATTCGTCGGTAGAGGGAATTCTGGCGCAAACTGGAGGAATCCAGCCCGCGCCACGACGACGATCGAGGCTGGCGCTAACACTTGCTGAGCCCGAGGAGACCTCAAGAGGCCTCGTGGCGGGCGACTCGATTCAGTCAATCGCACGGCGACTGTCGCGATCGCCTTCCACGATCTGTCGCGAGGTCAAGCGCAACAGTGGAGAGAAAGGCTACAGGGCGAGCGATGCGGCCCAGCTTGCATGGGAACGGGCGCCCGGCCCAAGGTCTGCAAACTTGTCAGGCATCGGGTGCTGGCTCATATCGTTGCCGACAAGCTCCAGTTGCAGTGGTCGCCTCAGCAGATTGCTGGATGGCTAAAACGCGCCTGGCCGCGCGACAAGGATCACCACGTGTCACACGAGACGATCTACCGCAGTCTCTTCATTCAGGCACGGGGTGACCTGAAGAAAGAGCTGCTGGAACATTTACGGCGCACCCGAGCCATGCGTCGCTCGCGGCATCACACGCAGAAGACGGACGATCACGGCAGGATCCGCGACGCGATATCAATCAGCGAACGGCCTGCCACAGTGGAAGACCGCGCGGTGCCGGGACACTGGGAAGGCGGTCTCCTGTGTGGCAGTGGCGGTAGCCAGATTGCAACACTTGTAGAGCGCCAGACGCGTTATGTAATGCTGGTGAAGATCACCAGCAAGGACAGTGAGACGGTAGTCAATGCGCTGATCAAACATGCCAGCAAGCCCCCGCACGAACTCTATAAATCGCTTACCTGGGATCGGGGAACAGAGATGGCGAACCACAAGCAGTTCACCATTGCCACTGACATCGCCGTGTACTTCTGCGATCCGAAACACCCCTGGCAACGCGGTTCGAATGAAAATACCAACGGCCTGCTGAGACAGTACTTCCCGAAAGGCATCGACCTGTCGGTCTACTCGCAGGCCAAATTCAACGCTGTGGCAAGGAGGCTGAATGAGCGTCCGAGGAAGACACTGAATTACGAAACGCCGGCTGAACGGTTCCAGCAAACTATTGCATCGACCGGTTGAATCCGCCTTGTCTTTCAGTCACCGACGCCCTACCTGGAGCGCCGGAGCAGACTAGTCAAGAAATGTCCTGACGCATGCCAACGAACACTGAACCGAACGTTCCAGCAAAGCGCGGCGTGTCTACAAGAAGGCGCTGACTCGCGGCGATCCAGTCAGCGCGGAGTGCAGTGAAATACCTGCAACCCCAAGCAAGCTAGGCGCAATTCAAGCACTTTCCGACGTGGTCGTCATCGACAGCGGCCTGTAGCACCGCAATCATAACCAACCACTTGATGGTTTCATTTGTTGCATGTCTGCCATCAATCCCGTCGCCTCATCTTTCGGAACACCGTGGCAAAAGCCGAGACTGTCACGGCTTAAGGCCTCAAAGGCCTCCCGAAAACCCTCACCCTTGTGAAAGCGTGAAGGCCTTTTGCTCAACCACTTATAATACTTACTGGCGCAAATCGCGTGATGATATGCCCCTAATTATCATTTGACCGCCGCGAAACTGTTACATTATTGCTAGCCAGCAAAAATCTTGTCCACAATGTGGATTACGGTCATTTTCTACAGCAATCTTCGCATAAGAGAGGATGCATCATGGGCTATTCCCAAGCGGAAAAGGCCGAGAGCCACCAACGAATAGTCGACGTTGCTGCTCGGCGCTTCCGCGAGCTCGGTCTGGAAGGAGTCAGCGTCGCAGACATCATGAAAGAAGCAGGGCTGACGGTTGGCGGTTTCTACAAGCACTTTGCAGCACGTGATGAACTCGTGGTGGAAGCGCTGGCCGCCGCGTGCCAAGAGATGGACAGGTCGGTTTTGACAAGTCAGCCGACGCTGAAAAAAAGCATTCAGGCGTATCTGTCAGAAGAACATCGCGATGAGATCGATAGCGGCTGTCCGTTGTCTGCGCTTGTTAATGATGCAGCACGCAGCAGTGATGACGTCCGTGAGGTCTATACTCAACGCCTTGAACGCAGCCTGAAACTTCTTGAAAGCCAGATTCCGGAAGGAACGAAAGGCAACCGTCGCGCGAAGGCGATATTGATTTATAGCGCTTATATCGGCGCATTGGGCCTGTCTAGAGCCGTTCCAGATCCCAAGCTGTCACGCCAGATTCTCAGCAGCGTTGCAGCCGAGTTGATATCCCTCTTCCCAGTGAAAAAACCGGAATCCGCCACAGCCTAGCCCGAAGGCGTTTTGGAGGGCAAAATTGCCAGCCTTTCTGTGTAACTACACAGAAAGGCTTTTTCATAGCCATCGAGTGCGTTTCGTCAACCAGTACGCCGTAATTCGGTGCAGAAAGGCTCTCCCGCGTCGCTTCTGATCAGAACGATCCTCGTCCCCGATACCCCGCGCTGCCACCTACCAACACATCAGCCGATGCAACGGCGAACCAGCCTTGCAGCCGTGCACCCCGGTCCGCGTCTCTAACCTCCACTCGGGTTACGAACTGTCAATGCGCAGTCGAGAACGGGCCTGTCCTCTCCATGTGACGCGCTGTCGCCGAGACCACACCATCCCAGGCATTCTGATAAGTGGTTATAGTCCAGAATCAATTCGATTGGGTCTAAACAATGAGCCACATCAATGCGACAGGATAATCAGAGATGTAGACCTAGCATCATCTAGGAAATGGTATGGAACGGCTTCAGGCAATGCGTATCTTCATCACGGTCGTCGAGATGAGCAGCTTCTCTTGAGCTGCAGACGCGCTTGGCATGCCTCGTGCGTCTGCCACGACCACGATCAAGAATCAAGAAGCTCGTCTCAAGGTTAATCTGATAGAGCGGACCACTCGTCGATTGCACCTCACCCTAGAAGGAGCTCAGTACTATGAGCTATGCACTCGCATCCTGTTAGAAATCGAAGAAAGTGAATCTACATTAACGACCGTCGGCAGAGATCCACGGGGGCCAACTGCGGGTTGATATGCCTAGCGCAACCGGCCGCCATATTGTCGCTCCTTAGGTTGTGGAATTCAGGAATCGATATCCCGACATTGATCTCGCGATCAGTTTCGCAGATGAGCAGGCAAACCTTGCCCAAACAACTGTGGATTGCATAGCCACTAGCCCAAATCGATATGCTAACAGCCGTCAGTCCTGCGTATCTTGCCCGACACGGTGATCCCGCGACCCAGATGAATTGCAGAATCACCATGCGATTCATTTGTATTCGAGCATGACCGGTCGGATTTCGGCATTCAGCTTCGCAGCTGAGACCACGCCAAGGGAGGCTTCGCCGTCATAAGTGCCGCGAGTGCATCGATGCGCTCAGGAAGCTTCCCACTGAATTGAAGATAGCTCCCCATGGTATCTGTTCGCTCGGCAAATACAGTCGATCGGCCCAAGAATTAAATGGTCCATTCACATTTTGTTGCGGCCACCTATCGTACATGTCACGCTGGCGCACAGCCGGATTCTCGCGGTCAGGTCGGATATATCGCATTGATGCTTCTCCATTTGCTTCAGGTGTTGAATGTCCAGCAAGTACTTCCGTAGTTGTTTCGTTCCGCCACAGCGCAAAGCAATTCACGATACCAGCGCCTAGCATCTTGACGGTTTCTTAGGCTTACAAATCGTCATTTCGATTGTTTTTCATATGGAAACAATTTTTAAATTCAAAATCATCCACGTCCAAAACTTTAGCCATGATTTCGTAACATGCTACCGGCCCCACAATTTCGTCAACCAAGACCCCATCCACTACGGCCATCGCTACGAGCGTCGCGCTCGAATCTTGTCCATAGACTCGCAATCGCGCCTGCTCTACGTTTCTTCCGGTCGAAATGGCCAAAACAATCTTCGACTCCGCCAAATCGCATACGCTCCTGTCAATAAAGTCCGTGTACTCCGAGTAATCCTGTTGGTCATCGACCTCCTGACCGGTCCTCAGTCTGTTTACTTGATTTCTCATAGTCGTATCATTTTCATCACTTCGTTTAACATGGGTAACTAATTACTACATCCACTTCGCTCTTCCCCACTACTGATCCCCCTATCTTCCCGAATCGCCGTGGCAATCCATCTGAAGCACCCCGCTTTGAGTAACTACACATGTAGCGTTCAGTCATAATCCCGTCTCATCAGACATCGACCATAGCAGATGTACTCCTTGATGTCGCGCAACGCGATGGTCCAATTGCAGAGAACCCGCATGAACAATGGGAAATATATGCACATAATTTTGTGTATATACACAATTATGAGAAGTCTACGCCCTGCGAGAGGCTGTTAAGCGTCGACCGAGAACTGGATCTGGAAGCGGCTCGCGCGCGCACATGACGAAGATCCGACTTATGACACGCTAGCGTGGAATCTAGCTACGTACCTTGGCAATTTCACACATTGGTTGCGGCGCCCCCGAGCCACGCGAATTGAAAAGCAGGGCATCGTCAGACCTCAACCCATGAAACATCTCGGTCGTCGTCGGAGAGAAGTGTCTACTATGGCCTGCTTCTATTGTAGCTACGCTGCCAGCTACGTCTCCGACGAAGGTCTGAAAGTCAACGGGGGGCCCTCGCATCGCAAGCTAACGCCCTGTCATGCAATTAGATCCAATGACAAGATAGGAGCAGATCACATAGCAAAAGAATGCCCCCTCAGAATGGAAAGCTATTTGAAAATATTGATATATGAACGGACACGCGAATCTGGAATTGTGTTCATAATCCTGATTACTCTTCCTCATCGATCGAGGCACGATGATCACCGTACCCCCGCAGGCTGCATCCGCCGCATCACTTTCCGGCAACGCGCGCCTGCGGGTCATGCTTGAGGCACCGATCGCACCCTTGCTAGCAAGCATGGGATGGTCAAATATGCTGATGATGCTGGCGCAATCATCGACTGGTCTCGTCGAGACATGGTTTCTTGCAAAGCTCGGAACTGACGTTCTCGCCGGCATCGCCGTCGTGGTACCAATTTTGATGCTCATGCAGAATATGTCGCAAGGTGCAATGGGCGGGGGTATCTCATCGTCCGTCGCACGCGCGCTGGGCGCAGGAGACGCCGAGCTCGTCGAGAAACTGCTCCTCACGCCGTAGCTCTCAACGCTGCTATTGGCATCGTCTTTTCCGTCATCTTCCTAGCCTTCATTTGGCCGCTCTTCCATATGCTCGGCGCCCATGGGCCTGCACTGGATGCAGCGACTACCTACGGGCACGTAATGCTGGCCGGCCTGCCTCTGATGTGGGCAATGAACGCCTTCGCGAGCGTCATACGAGGGACGGGCAACATGATCGTCCCTGGTACTGTGATTTGCGGGGGAGCGGTACTCCTGATTCCGCTTTCACCAGCTCTGATATTTGGCTTCGGACCGTTCCCACATCTAGGCGTAGCGGGTGGCGCGTGGGCGCTCATCGCGTACTATGCGGCCGGAGCGCTCCTTCTTGGTTGGTACTGTGCGAGCGGCCGAAATGCGGCGACGCTCCAACGCGGCAGGATTCAATGGGCCCCGATGCGTCGTATCTTGACCGTCGGCGGACTCGCCTGCTTGAACCCAATTCTGACGAATTCACTCATCGCACTCGTGAGTGCCATAATCAGCGCTCACGCTGGAACAGCCGCCCTCGCTGGTTACGCAACGGCTGCCCGCCTGGAGTACCTGCTGATGCCCCTCTGCTTTGGCCTTGGAGCACCTATGGTTGCTCTTGTAGGCGCAAATATTGGCGCTGGGCATCTTGAACGCTCCCGACGCATCGGGATGGTCGGCGGAGCGATGGCCGCTGCACTATCGGAACTCGTTGGCGTAACTGCCGCCATCTGGCCTCATGCCTGGTTGAGCTTGTTCGGAACGGACGAACAGATGCTACATACCGGTTCAACCTATCTGCGTATCGTTGGGCCATTCTATGGCTTCATGGGGCTTGGCTTTTCGCTGTATTTCGCAGCACAAGGCGCTGGTCGTCTAAAGTGGCCGCTTATCGGAGGGGCGCTACGACTCGCACTGTATATCGGAGTCGGGTCGATTGCCCTTGCTCTCACTGGCTCGCTAACATTGTTCTTCTCGATAGGTGCTGCCGCGATGTTTGTCTACGGCGTCACCGTCTTCTGGTCGGTTGCGTCCGGTAGCTGGTTTGACCGTTAATACATTCGACAGAATCTGAACGCATCAATCCTGCGGCACTCCCCCTTGATGAAAGCGACCGAACCTTCTCCGCCCCATCACTCGGCTTCCACGATAGCGGCAGCCACGCGTGATAGCGTTGACGCGGCCAAAACCTCCGGCGGTAGTACGCTGCAGCAGCGTACCCACGCCCGCAGCGTAGCATTGGCAGTGAGCCTTTTCCTGATTGCTTTCTCGCTGCGAACCCCTATTACAAGTGTTGGCCCGATTCTGCTTGAGGCAGTTCGCTACACACGGCTCTCCCCCACTGGCGCCAGCTTGTTCACTACCTTGCCATCGCTTTGCTTTGGACTCTTCGGGCCGCTCGCCCCCGGTTTCGCGCGTCGCCTGGGGAGCGAAAGAGCATTGCTCGTCCTGCTAGTTTTGCTTACGTTGGGCATCGCATTGCGCATTTTTCCCGTATGGCCTGATGACCGTTACATCACGAGTCATACATCTTCCACTTCACGGGTCCACGACGACGAGCGATCTAAACCACCCGCCAGGACAGATGGCTATGGCATCCGCCCTGGCGTCCATCTACGTCATTTCAGCGTCAGTTGCTTTTCAGCGCATCGAGATGTTGCATACCGATGTCCGTGACGAGCTTTGCTTGAAGCGGCTGAATCGCCGTATTGACAGCGATAGCACCAAAGTCCAGCCCGACGACGACACGGTTGGGACGTTGGCCATTAGGTTGCGCAACCAACTCGACAATCGCCTTGGCGACGTCGTGCGGATCGGGCGCGCCTTCAGAGCTGAAGAGACCACCCAGGAATTCCTCAAAACCCGTCTGAAGCTTGGGGAGATCACCGTAGCTTTCGGCACGACCGACGTCGGCCGGCTTTTGAATTGCCGTGTACAGCTTCGTCGGATACGGACCCGGCTGGATCAGCACGACATCAATGCCTTGTTGCGAAAGCTCGTAGCGGTAACCTTCCGTCACTGCTTCGACTGCGTGCTTCGATGCACCATACAACGCGAAGAACGGCAGCGTCACGCGACCGAGAATGGACCCAATATTGACGATGAGACCAGCTTTCACCTTATGCATGCTCGGCAGCGCTGCGCGCACCACACGCTGGATGCCGAACACGTTGACATCGAACATTGCACGCGTTTGTTCCGGAGTGAATGTCTCCTGAATCCCGCCAGCGGCGATACCAGCATTGTTGATCAGGACATCCAGCATGCCCCCCGTCTTATCGAACAGCGTCTTGAACGCCGCATCAACGCTCGCGTCATCTGTCACGTCGAGTTCAATCGTCTCGATACCTTTCGAGTTCAGATCTCGGGCAGCCTCGCTATGCCGGCCATTGAGATCGCGCATCGTTGCGAAAACACGATGACCGGCCGCAGCCAGAGTTTTGGCAATGTCATTGCCGAAGCCGTTGGACGTGCCTGTGATGAGAATCGTCTTGGACATGATGTTTCCTTTCAACCTTACAAGTTAGTTGGGGCCAGCCAGTAATTCTCTGTGACCCTTGCCAGTACAAGCGGGCAGAGGGCCTTACATTTCGTGCCGCATCGATTTCTGTAGCGATCGTTCAAAATATAGGCTGCTCAATCTTCACCCTGCTCAACCAAGCGATCTTGCCATGCACTGCTGCAACCCGATAAGAGCGGTTAAATAGTTGCAGCAGCACATGCAATGTTCGACGAGCGCCACCATCAGCTTCTGGGGAGATCACTAAAATCGGCTTCACGCGCGATACGTTCACCCATGTTCATTTCCATGTCACCCGGCTGCATGAATCCGAGCTCAATTAACCGCTTGAGACGCGCTTGACTCTCTGGCCAGACGGTTGTCCCCAGGAACGCATGCGTGCCGCTCCAAAGCTGGGCTTCGTTGGGATAGACTGCTTGCGCATTTACAATCTTCTTTGCCAACTCCAGCGGGCGCTTCAAGAAGCCACCCACGCGGCGCGCGAACCTATCGACAAAGGCGTCAAGCTCGGCGTCTGGGATAGATCGATTTATCCAACCGTATCGTTCGGCCGTGTCCGCGTCAAAGTCATCGCCCCCACAGACAATCTCGAGCGCACGCGAGCGACCCACGAGCGTGGCAAGCCATTCAGTGCCCCCGCCGCCAGGGACTACTCCGACACCGACCTCAGGTTGCCCAAGGATTGTCTTTTCTTTTGATGCAAACCGAATGTCGCACGCCAGCGCGAGCTCAGAACCTTGGCCACGTAGCCGACCACGAAGTTTTGCCACACTTAGTACTCGCTGCTGTGCAAAACGGGCCACCATATGTGGCCATTCGGTATATGGCGCCGCACCAGGCATGTCCGGCATCACATCAGCGCGATTGAAGTCATAGTGCGCGACCCAAAAATCTGGATTGGCGCTCTCGAGCACGATGACCTGGACATCCTTATCGCGTTCCAGTTCATCAAGCAACACATTGATCTCCGCAAACATCTCTGGATCATAGAGATTGATTGGCGGATTGTTGATCAACACAGACCAGTAGTTCGGAGTGACCTTAGTTATCTTGAGACGACGTTCTACAGTCACAGCTGCCTCCGTCAATGCGTTGCGCCTTCATTTCAAATGACATACCCTGAAGTGACGCATCCTTATGGATGCCACTTTGATAGACGCATATTGTCACTGTGTGAACAGACCGTCCATTGCACGAAGGTATCAGAAGTCGCGCGACCGCCTGGCGTAGCTCGCGATTGGTGGTACCAGGGCTGTTCCGTCTGTTCGGAATGAGTTCAATACATCCCCACGGTCTTTGCAGGACCTAGAGCACGCTTCTGGCAGCCGATCCTGCGTGACTAGCACCAGGCGGACGACGCGTCCCCGCAGAATATCCAGCAACAGTCGCCGCAGCCCCTTCTTCCGGTAATTCGGGCCACTGCGCAGAGAGTTGGTCGCGCAAAATCGGACAGCGGGATAAGTGGAACGGCCGGGGCCTGAGCCAGCGATAATGCAGGCAAAGGAACCGAGGAAATGACGAAACGAACCCGACGCACGCACTCAGCGGCGTTCAAAGCGAAAGTGGCCCTGGCGGCAGTCAAGGGCGACCGCACGCTCGCCGAACTGGCGCAGCAGTTCGATTTGCATCCGAACCAGATCACGGAATGGAAACGGCAGTTGCAGGAGCGTGCGGCTGACGTGTTCGGTGCGGCCGGCCCGGTGTCGAGCGAGCCACCGGTGGACGTGAAGACCCTGCACGCCAAGATCGGCCAACTCAGCCTGGAAAATGATTTTTTACGCGGTGCGCTCACCAAGGCGGGATTGCTGAGCGCAAAGCGATGATTGACCGTGGCCATGCGTTGCCGGTTTCGCAGCAAGTCCGGCTTGTTGGTATCGCGAGATCGAGCGCGTATTACCGGGCGCGGCCTGTCAGCGAAGTCGATCAGCGTCTGATGCGACGGATCGACGAACTGCATCTGGAGTTCCCATTTGCCGGTGCACGGATGCTGGCGCGCCTGCTGTGAAATTGACCCGGCAAAACGGACACCTATTCTTTGGAGAAGGAGGTGCCGAAAATGGGCAGACATCGTACGCCATACCCGGCAGAGTTCCGGGCGCACATGGTCGAGCTGGTGAGGGCCGGGCGCAGACCGGAAGACCTGGAAAAAGAGTTCGAGCCGACGGCGCAGACCATCTACAACTGGGTCGCGCAGGCCGATCGTGACGCTGGTGTGCGTCATGACGGGCTGACCACGGCCGAACGGCAGGAGCTGACGAAGCTGCGTCGTGAGAACCGGCAGCTGCAAATGATGTGATTGCTGGCTAACGAAAACGCGTCATGTGGATTATTATGTTTCTCTATCACAATTTTTGTCGAGGAGAGCAAATTATGGGGTATTCCCAAGCCGAAAAGGCCGAGACGCACCAGCGGATAGTGGGCGTCGCGTCGCTTTCGTGAACTAGACCTGGAAGCCATCAGCGTTGCGGATATCATGAGCGAGGCCGGCTTAACGGTCGGCGGCTTTTACAAGCATTTTGCGTCACGTGACGACCTCGTCGTTGAGGCACTGGCTGCTGCCTGCGAAGAAATGGACCATTCCGTGTTGACGGCGCAACCAACCCTGAAGAAAAGTATCCAAACGTATCTCTCGGAAGCGCATCGGGATGAACTTGAAAGCGGGTGTCCCCTAGCTTTGCTGGTCAACGACACCGCCCGAACAACCGACGATGCGAAAGCGATTTATGCGCAGCGTCTGGAGGCCAGTCTTGCCCTTCTTGAAAAACAGATGCCAGAGGGCACCGAGGGAAACCTCCGGGCGAAAGCGATACTGATCTATAGCACTTATATCGGCGCGATTGGGTTGGCTCGCGCGGTTGCAGATCCCAAGTTATCCCGCCAGATTCTTAGTGCAGCAGCGACGGAGCTGATCTCCCTTTTCCCCGCGAAAAAGTCACGAGCCGCCGCCGCATAACAAAGGCCATCTTCAAGTAACCGTTCGCGCTTATCTGTGCAACTGCACAGAAATTCAAGGGACCGGAAGGTATTTACGGCCGCGCCCGTGTGGTGATACTTGGGCGCCGTCTCCGCGATCAAAGCTTCGGACGTTAGTTATCGAAATACGGTCGGGCTGCCGCCCTCTCCGCAACCCTCGCGGCGGTCGATGTCCAAGGCGGAGCTTGCTTCCAGCCACAGTTTCAGACCACGACGGAGCGTTACAAGGTCTCACATATGGGATCGGATCTCCACTGGTCTATCCAGCCTGCTTTTCGCCCAACGTCGCATCTCGACGGTCACGATCTCACTCGAATCTTTCGGTAGCGAACCGCCGGCTGGGCTGTCCTACGCCAAATCTGATAAGTGGTTATAATCCAGAATAGTTACATTGATTTCGAATAATCGGCGCCTAGCAATCGTGACGCTAGAGCTCCGTGCGCGTGGATTTGGTATCAATCAAGGAGTGGCATGGATCGGCTTCAGGCAATGCAGACTTTCCTCAAGATTGTCGAGATGAACAGCTTTTCACGGGCTGCGGATGCGCTCGGCATGCCTAGGGCATCTGCTACGATCACGATCAAGAACCTCGAGGCACATCTCAAGGTTAACCTGCTGCAACGCACCACTCGTCGGCTTAGTCTAACGCCAGAAGGAGCGCAGTATTACGAGCACTGTGTTCGCATTCTTTCCGATATACGGGAATGTGAAGATGCGCTGGTAAAAACGGGCCGTGGGCCGAAAGGATTGCTGAGGGTCGATATGCCTGGCTCGATCGGTCGCTTGATTGTTGCGCCGCGAATTATGGAATTCAAAAGTCGCTATCCCGATATCGATCTAACCATCGGCTTCATTGACAGACCGATGAATCTTGCACAGTCAACCGTGGACTGCGCTATCTGCTCGGGATATCTACACGATACCAATTCCAGGCATAGACCGTTAGCCGAGGCAAGGATGCTTACTGTCGCAAGCCCTGATTACCTCGAACGTTACGGTAAACCCACGGATCTTGACGAATTACAGAATCACACTGCTGTGTACTACCAATCGAGCATCGCAGCTCGTGTCGTCGCCCACAATTTTGTTATTGACGGTGCGCCCGAAGAAATAAGGATGAAGAGCTCGCTGTCGTTAAGTGACATCGAAGCGTATGTGGCATGCGGGCTCGCAGGCGCCGGCCTCATTCAGGCGCCCAAGTTTCTCGTTCAACGCCATCTGGATGAAGCCCGGTTGGTGGAAGTTTTGCCGCAGTGGAAGCCATTACCAGTTCCGATTTCTGTTCAATATGCGCCTGACAGGCACCTTGTTGGGAGAGTTCGGGTATTTGTCGAATGGGCTGCAGGACTGTTCAATCAATGCTTCGGTGCGAGTTCGTCAGAATGTACCCAAACAGCTCCTTCCGCTGTACATCAATTTAACGAACTGGTACCGTCGTTGTAGCGGTGCTGCAGTCCGGAAGTCGGCATATTTGAGACGGTCGACAATAAACCAAAGGTTCGCGGTTAATCGCGGCAGACGTTTTTTCGTCACGTAAATATCCGAGGCGCGAGCCGATAGTGGAAAAAAGTAGCCAATGCTCGATAAAGAGCTGCTAAAAGCGACCGTGAAGGCCATGCAAAATCATATTACCAATTTGACGAATGTCACACTGCCGCCGTCGATACCTGAGCGGTGCTTTCAAATTACTTCAAGGTTCTGGGCCAGCGTCGAGCAAATGATGGCCTTCATGGACGGCCGATTTCTGCCCCCGAGCATCACAAAGCTGTGCTACGGGAAGTCAATGCTTGCACGAATCTCTTGAAACAGATGGCCGCCAGATAACGCATTGATATCTTGGTGTCACCACGCAAGAGCGATGCAAGCATATGGGCGTTGTTGCGTAAATCAGGCGTAGAGACAACATGACCTCTGTGCTTTCAATCTCAGGCGATACGGACGGACTGCGGGCGAGCGAGGGCTACCATGCGGTTGAGGACACCTGCACGAATCGACACCTCGGTTGCCTGCGAGCCGGTCTGCCGCGCCCACAGGCAGGGACCCGTGAGCACCTTGAGCCGGTACATCAAGGTCTCGGCCAGCGAGCGCCGGTGGTAGCCGGTTGCCTGCTTCCATTCGCGCCTGCTGCTGCGCTCGATCGCATCGATAGCGGCATTGCGCCAAGCGGCACCGGGCGTGCTGGCAGGCCACGGTCTCGCTCCCTCACGTGGCGGAATCGATGGGATCGCGCCGCGCGCGGCGATCTGCGCGTGGCACGGCCTGGTGTCGTAGGCGCCGTCGCCACCGATGGTATCGATCAGCACGTCAGCCGGAATCTGGTCGAGCAGTTCGGGCAACACTTCGCCATCGCCTTCGTCCTGATGCGTCATCAGCGCGGCGCATATCTAGCCGGTGTTCGCGTTCATCGCGAGATGCACCTTGCGCCATGTCCGGCGCTTCGAATAGCCGTGCTTGCGCACCTTCCACTCGCCTTCGCCGTACACCTTCAGTCCAGTGCTGTCGATCACCAGGTGCAAGGGAGCATCGGGGCGCTGAATGGGCAGTACAACCCACAGCATCTGTGCGCGACGGCTCAAGGTCGTGTAATTCGGTACCGGCAAGCCCGGGTAGGCGAGTTTGCCCAGCTGATCGCGAAGCCCTGCAGAGCGCGCAGCGGCAGCTGAAAAACCTGCTTGAGGCCGAGCAGCATCTGGATCGCCGCATCACTGTAAACATGCGGTCGGCCGCGCCTGGTCGGGCCAGCCTCGGATACCTGCGTCAGTACGCTTTCATCAATCCACATGGTCACGTCGCCTCTCGCGATCAAACCGGCGTTGTATTCTCGCCAGTTCCTGACGCGGTACGCCCCTTTGGGCTCGCTTGCCTTGCGTTTGTCCTTGCGCATCTTCTCGGCGAAAAAAGCAAGAATCTACGCAGTTCGAAGTGAAGTTAACATCCTGGTCAACCCGAGCGTTGCGCGTAAACGTCAAGACCCCGCGAAGCAGCCTGATTTCTGCAACAACGCCGTAACTAGGCGTAAACTTGAATCGAGGAGCGGTCGATCATATTTACCTGTTCGTCTGACATCCATCAATCCGATTGACGTTGGAGCCTACCTTTTGACACATCGAGAGCTATAACTAATTTGCGAGAGATGTTCTGAGTACGCCGATTGAAAACGTTCCGGACGCGCAAGCGGGAGCGATCGCCAATCACCGTTCAGCTTGTTTCGTTCTCGTCAAATGCTACGCAGGTTTTACGCTCCGCTCGTCCAGTCGAGCTCTCGGCTATTTTTGAAGTTCGTCTGGTATTACCTTCGCACGCGCAGTACCAGCTTCCCGAAGGCTCACCGGACTCTCGTCCGGCTGCTTCTGGTGCAGAGGGCCAACGACGCACAAAATGTCATAGGTCTAGGGTGCGCGGAACGATAACTGCCTGGCCGTGCAGCTTACCGGTTGAATCGAGAAGCTGCCAAAGCGTGGCTTCCTCGATCATGAAACGTTGCCCTGTCTTCGTTACTCGCACACCTCGGTAGCCTTCTTCGTAGCCGCGTAGCTGTACACGGGACAGGAATGCTTGCCGCTCCTCACGATTCGGGGCCTCAGCTGACAGTCGGGACGGTAGTCGTGTGATTTCGTCCCAGTCATATCCGAAGCGCCGTTGAGCGGCCAGATTTGCGTAGATAAAGACTGGATCCGAATCGGTGTTGTGCGCAAGCACTGTGAAAGGTGCACTTGCGTATAGCCATTCGGCAGCCTCGTTTGCCGGCATGTCCTGCGGCAGGAGAGGACGACCTACCAACCGGATGTAGCTGTCGGCAAGAAGTTGATAGAAAACTGGATCGCATTGGCGTGAGATTATCTGGAACATTTTTAACGCAGGGTCAACGGTCTGCTGCGATGGGTGGAGCCGCTAACGATACCGCATTTTCATGTGAGATTGCTGTCATTTCGTCATCCAAAGAATCGTGCGGCGGCGACTACTCATCCGGCCGCCAAAAATTGCGAAACGGCCGTGGGCAACGATCGTTATTCTTCGATTTAATTGAAATTAAATCTCAATTTTTAAATATTTTGTTGTTTTATTCTAATACAACATAGTTTTATCGCCGTACGCCAGCGACATAACCTGTAAGTTGGCCAATGTTAAATTTTCCTTGGCTGCGAATAAATCCCTTCCGCAAGCTAAATCTGAGAAAAATTTTGTCGATAAAGGATATTGTCACCCACGGACATCCCCTATGACCCTTTCCAGACGCCTGCTTCTCACGCTATCCATCACTCTGCTCGCTCTCATTCTAGTCGGGTGTACCGGGCTTTGGTGGATCTATCTAGCACAGCAACGCTTCGAGTATGTTCAGGAAAACATTCTCCCGAGCATCACGGAATTGAACGAGGTCAAACTTGAGGCAAGCGACCTCGCCCGGTTGTCCGCACGGTACTTCCTGGTTGCTGATGACGTCGGCAGGACAACAACTCAACAGAGCATTGACGAACTAAATAAAAGCATCGATCAGCATATTGCAACCTACGGGCGAGACGACGTCTCGAACGACACTGACCGTCAGATGCTCGAGACCGACAAGACAAATCTGACCGCCTTCCGGGCGACCCTACAAGGCTTCCAGGCGAAGGTGCGAAGTGGCGACCTCAATGACGCGAGAGTGTCGCTGACCATCGATATGGCGCGCGATGGAGCTAAGCTGAACGCAGTTTTGAATAGTCATATCGACTATAATCGCAAGCTCAGCAATGATCTGCGTGCTGCGAATGACGACGCATATTCACAGGCCTTGTGGCTGTTGCTTAGCTGCATTGCGCTGGCACTGCTGGTTAGTGGCACTATGGGTCTACGGCTTTATCGCTCAATCAACTCTGGCCTGAATGGCATCCAGCGGACCTTACAGCAAGTAAGCCAATCACTGGACCTGACCTGTAGGGCGAAGGTCGTCCGAATGGACGAGATCGGACTTACTGCCACTGCATTCAACGCATTGCTCGCTCGCGTCGCGGAGGTTGTCGCCGACGTCGGGCTCTCGGCCACCTCGGTCAGCGTTGCGTCGCGTCAAATCGCAACGGGCAACACCGACCTGTCCCAGCGTACGGAAGAACAGGCTGCTTCTCTGGAAGAAACCGCTTCGAGCATGGAAGAGCTTACGGCTACCGTCCGACAGAACGCGGATAATGCGAGGCAGGCTACCACGCTGGCGAATACCGCGTCTGAGGTAGCGCTACGTGGCGGAGAGGTGGTCGGGCTGGTGGTTGACACGATGCATGGGATCTCCGACAGCTCCAGCAAGGTTGGTGAGATCATCGCGGTGATTGAAGGGATTGCATTCCAAACCAATATCCTTGCGCTTAACGCAGCAGTCGAAGCTGCCCGTGCCGGCGAACAGGGACGCGGTTTTGCCGTGGTAGCAGGCGAGGTACGCACTCTCGCCCAGCGAAGCGCGACGGCAGCCAAAGAAATTAAGGAGCTGATCGGCGAATCGGTAAGCCGGGCGAACGCTGGCTCAAAGCTCGTTGAAGAAGCTGGCAGCACGATCAATGAAGTCGTTGAGTCTGTTAAACGCGTTGCCGACATTATCGGCGAAATATCGTCGGCCTCGGAAGAGCAGCGCACGGGTATCGAACAGGTCAACCAGGCGGTCATTCAGATGGATCAGGTGACCCAGCAAAATGCAGCGTTGGTTGAAGAAGCCTCAGCCGCAGCTCAATCGATGACTGAACAGGCACAAGCCTTGCAAAGTGCGGTGGCCGTACTCAAGACTGCCCCAGAGTCTTCGACGACAGTACAAATTGCAAAGTCGAGGAAAACTCTTCTGTCGGCACCGCTCGCCTACCCTGCGCCCATCTCCCGCTCAGCAACGAGAAAGACGGCTCCGACCATCATCGCTGACAAGACGACGGCAGTTGAGAACACCGATGAAGCTGCAGAATGGCAAACATTTTAAGCCAAATTGAAAGTTAGGCGATTCTCCGAGATAGCGCCCCGGTGGAGAGAGCAACTCTGGCTCTCAAACACCGGTGCAGCGAAACAAGCATCGCGACGCGGCTGGAGTATGCGCATTTCTGCGCCGAGCGTCATCGCCCGTCATGGGCACAAGTTGACGGAACTTTTGTCCACGCCCGAACATGTTTGCTAGAGTGCAATACGAGTTCTGGCTTACGCTGTCGACCTACCAGCAGATAAAAGTGGAGAATCATACGACCGATCTCCACTTCCAATCAATTCATGTGCTCCGCAATCGTAAGGCTTGCCCGACGGCCATGACGTTATTGATCATCACGGTTCTCTGCGTCTTCTAGTGCATCGAGTACCCTCGCCATAAGACCTGAGCGCTCCCATTGCAACCATTTGATATAGCACGTCTGCGATGGCGGAAAGCAGGCCGGCAATCGGTGCCACTTTTCACGCCGCATGACGACCCAAAGAATTGCGTTCAGTATATGCCGTGGGTCATGTGCTGAGTGACCAAATCGTCGCTTCACGTCGTGGGGAAACAAATGGCTGACTCGGTCTGAACCGCCCCGGGAATCTTGAGGCTGGTTGGTTTAAGTTAATGCGGTTTCGGCGACCGGTGTTTCAAGTTCTCGATAGTAGTTTGCCTCAGCTTCGGCAGGCGGGATGTAGCCGAGTGGCCCCATCAATCGATGATGATTGAACCAGGCCACCCATTCCAGCGTTGCCAACTCGACGGGCTCCCGTGTTTTCCAGGTCCGGCGATGAATCAGTTCGGCCTTGTACAAACCGTTGATTGTCTCGGCCAGTGCGTTGTCGTAACTGTCGCCACGGCTACCAACCGAGGGCTCGATGCCCGCTTCGGCCAGTCGTTCGCTATAGCGAATGCTAGGCTACTTGTAATTTTCTAGGTGTGGGCGGGAAGAGGAAATATGGCTCGATCATCTCCGTCCAACGCAGGCAATCACCACAGCTGGCCTATCTTCGGATTACCCCACCGATCACTATAAGCGCAACGATGTTTACCTCGCCCAGCGAATCCGAGCTACTCGAATTGAACCTGCGAATTCCCCGTACCAAGCATGCACCGTTCGTTTCAAGATGCACAAATCTGCACATGCAGATTGGTTTTGCAAGGCAACTGGTTGTCCCTGTTGAGATGCGTGACGTTGCGGCCGCGACCAGTGGTCCTTTCGCAAGCCGCTTGGGCCGGCAAGCCAGCGCTCATGCGTCGCACTTCTACACGCCGCATGAATGCTACGTCACGTAGCCGCACGAAAAACGGCTTTTTCTTGCTGTTAGCTTGAGGGCACGATAGTGGCCTTGCACCGGGATGCGGACAGGAGTGGCAGACATCCAGTCGACTTCTGTTCACGACGAGCGATGGACCTGTCGGCGACTCGATTGCGATTGAGCCCCAAACACCGAGGTGTGTATGTAGCACATCCGATCGTCGTCGAAAGTTTTCATCCCTCTGTAACCAGCAAGCCCCTTTTTACGAATTATAAGAAGTTAGCTAATGGAACTGGTCCAGCTCGACACGGCTATCGAAGCCGCAAGCGAGCATCGCGATATTGCTTAAGGAATCGAAAATGAAAGTTTTCTACGAAAAAGACGCAAACGTTTCACTCATCAAGAGCAAGCAAGTGACTATCATAGGCTATGGCTCGCAAGGCCATGCTCACGCGCTTAATCTGAAGGAAAGCGGCGTGAGTGTGACGGTGGGTCTGCGCAAGGGCGGCGCATCATGGAATAAGGCTGAAAGCGCTGGCCTGGAGGTAAAGGAAGTGGCCGACGCGGTGAAGGGCGCAGACATCGTCATGATGCTGCTGCCGGACGAGCACGTCGCGGACGTGTACACAAAGGAAGTGCACGCCAACGCCAAGCAAGGTGCGGCGCTGGCTTTCGCGCACGGCTTCAACGTGCACTACGGCCAAGTAATCCCGCGTGCTGACCTCGACGTCATCATGATCGCCCCGAAGGCTCCCGGTCACACGGTGCGCAGTACATACACGCAAGGTGGCGGCGTGCCCCATCTGGTCGCTGTAGCGCAGGACAGGTCGGGGGCAGCACGTGACATTGCCCTGTCATACGCTGCAGCGAATGGCGGTGGCCGTGCCGGTATTATCGAGACGAACTTTCGCGAAGAGACCGAAACTGACCTATTCGGCGAACAGGCTGTGCTATGCGGCGGTACGATCGACCTGATCAAGGCCGGCTTCGAAACGCTGGTGGAAGCCGGCTACGCACCGGAAATGGCGTACTTCGAATGCCTGCATGAACTGAAGCTGATCGTCGACCTGATCTATGAAGGCGGCATCGCCAACATGAATTACTCAATCTCGAACAACGCCGAATACGGCGAGTACGTATCGGGTCCGCGTATCGTTACGGCCGAAACAAAGAAGGCGATGAAGGCAGTGTTGACCGACATTCAGACCGGCGAGTACGCAAAGAGCTTCATCATCGAAAACAAGGCTGGCGCGCCGACGCTGCAATCGCGCCGACGCCTGACGGCTGAGCATCAGATCGAACAGGTTGGTGCGAAGCTGCGCGCGATGATGCCGTGGATCGCCAAGAACAAGCTGGTGGACCAGTCGAAGAACTGATTGTATTTGTGCGGTGTGGGCGCGACGACATGCCGCGCCTTCGAAGATTTGAAATACGATGAAACCAGTCTCGAATACGTTGTTTCTAAGACGGAACAGCCGCAGCGAACGTCGCACTCCTACGCTGTGGCCAACTCGTGGATGCGTTACCGGCTGCGGTACATGTTGTTGTCGTCGTAGATCGTCATGAGACAAGCGCAAAATGTGCGGGTATGTTGTCTGGACTTGCGCTCGAGCGAATGGACGCTCTGACGAATTACACATTCAAAGATACTATTAAGGGATTTCTGTCGACCACCAGTGATTGCCAATGGCAAAATCGAGCACTTCAGTGCGAGCGGGGGAAGGCGCGGAAAGGGTTTTGTCGCGATAAGGAAGTCGAGTCAAACAAATCCGAGATGATGAGGAATACTTATGCAGCCAACGAGTAGAACTGCTGGGCGGGAGTTAGCGCGATGCCGCCGTCTTTCATCTGGGCTTTGACGATCATGTGCATGAACTCGATGCCGCCGAGTATGATGCGTGCACATCGAAAACTCTTGAACCCCAGCATCGGCCGGGTGCGACGCTTGATGGCACGGTGATCCTGCTCGATGACATTGTTCAGGTACTTCTTCTGGCGGATCCTGATCGGCGTCTCACGTTCAACATTGAGCGCCTGTAGCGCCGCCAGATTTGATCCGCTCTTATCAATCGTCACGGTCTCCAGCTCGCCGTTCTGCGCGATTGCCTTTTCGAAGTAGCGCCGGGCCGCAATCTTGTCACGATGGGCTCGCAGCAGGAAATCGATCGTGTTGCCAGTCTTGTCCACGGCGCGATACAGATATTTCCATTCGCCCCTGACCCGAATGTTCGTTTCTTCCATACGCCAGCTCTTGCCGACTGCCCGCTTGCAGCGCCGGAACGCTTTCTCCAGCACCGGCAACAGTTTGAGCGCCCAGCGATGCACGGTCGAATGGTCAACCGAAATGCCCCGCTCGGCCATCATCTGCTCGAGGTGGCGCAGACTTAACGGATACGCAACGTACCAGCGCACGCACAGAAGAATGACATCAAGCGGATAGTGCAGACGCTTGAGCACCTTCGCTACAGCCGGACTCAAGCTCTGCTTCATCGATCAGATCGTTCGTCCTCGGGCCTTCAGCTTAGCAGATCCCGTATTGCGACAAAGCCTTTCCGACATCCAGCCATCAATATCGTGGATTGATAGCCCGGCTGGCAGACAAATATCGCGTGGTCGCTCCAGATCTACCCGGTTCCGGGTTTTCTTCTGCGCCGGACGCGAAAGTGTTCGACCACACCTTCGACCATCTCGCCGAGGTCATCGAAGATTTCACTGATGCAATTGAATTGAAGCGTTATGCGCTTTATGTGTTTGACTACGGCGCGCCGGTGGGTTTTCGCCTTGCTATCTCGCGGCCTGAGAGAATGACCGCCCTTATTTCGCAAAACGGAAACGCATATGAAGACGGCCTCAGCGACGGCTGGAATCCCATCCGTGCTTACTGGGAGGCTGCGAATGAGGCGAATCGGAACAATCCGCGCGCATTCCTTAGGGCCGAAACGACGTCATGGCAATATACGTACGGTGAAGCAGATGTATCCCTGATCGCCCCCGAAACTTATACGCTCGACCAGCATTTTCCTTGACCGGCCAGCGAATGCGGAAATCCAGCTCGACCTGTTTGGAGACTACAAGTCAAACGTAGCCGCATATCCTCAGTTCCATGAATACTTACGTACTCATCGCCCGCCCACTCTGGCAGTGTGGGGAAGAAACGATCCGTTCTTCCTGCCCGCCGGCGCCGAGGCCTATCGCTGCGATATCCCGGCTGCCGAAATTCATCTTGTCGATGCAGGTCACTTCCCGCTGGAAACGCATCTTGATGAGATCGCCGGAATCATCCGGGCGTTTCTCGCCAAGACTCTGGACACCGCTCAAGGCACCGCGCTATTTGGTGAACTTGGAGAGGCCACGGTGTGGTTCAATCGCAGATCCAAAGCTAGAATCAGTCCGTCGGTTTGCCGCAGCAATCGCTACCAACCGAACTCAGGTATCCGACAGCGATATCATGGCAGTGAAAGCTGCTGGTTTTGATCATCGTGCCATGGTGGCCATTGCGCTAGCCGCAGCCGCCAAGACATTGGTCAACACGGTTGCTCACATTTCACGCCCTGAAATCGACGCTGGGTTCCGCGCCGAATAGCGTTTGAAGGCACTTTCTGGGGGCACCACCGACTGCTGCCCCTGCTCCACGTTGGCAATGTTGGCCGCTGTCATTGATGTTGTCTTTTTAGCAGATACTTCTTGCTGTGTAGGAACACATGATGTGCGGGTTCATCAGTTTTTCATGAATACTGGATCTTGCGATCGACCGTGACTGCGTCGGCGATGCGTTGTTGCGGTGCTGCTGATTCGTCAGAGCGCACTCATTTCTCAATACAACCAGTCGCCTGCCTCACTGCCGATCGCCGAAAACTGAGTGGTCGCGTATCTCTCGCAATGCTATTTCAAGATTGGTTCACTTGCTGAGCTGGGTTGAGCAAATTCCGGCTATTCGCTAAAAGAACCATTGCGCCTTGGCCCGGGATCGATGTCCCGTGTTTAGTTCGAAAAAGCGATCCCTTAGTCTAATTGTCGGTTGTTGCGCGATGTGGCGTAATACTATTGGCATGCCGTTGAACAAAGAGCAGGCGACCTGCCTCAACTGCCCTAATCAACAGATCATGTAATTACTGATAGCGTCGTCGCATATCGCTCGCGCGCGTCGTCGTTGGACCGGACTTCGGTGCCATCGCTGCCAATGCCGCCATCGCCCCGATTCAAGCCAAGCTCGTCGCAGACATCCGCATGGAACACCTCAATACGCTGAAAGTGAACTGACACAAAGTGTCTGGCATGCCGACAAGACTGTATTCGTCCGCAGCCTTGGATGGGTTCCGGGATCCCCAAAATGCAAGAAATGGGCGAGCCACATTAGCAAATAGTCGCTTCGTGGGTTTGAAATTGCAGCGCCTCAATGAACAAGGCGGTGCGCTCGTTGTCCTCAACAGCAAAGGAGTTTTGAGATGAAAAGCATTCAGCTAACGGGATACGGTACGCCCGCTGACGTGGTAAAACTCGTCGACGTACCGGACGTCGGTGCAGCAGCGCCAGACGAAATCGTCATTGACGTCGAAGCCGCGCCGGTTGAACCATCAGATCTCTACATGATCGCTGGAATTTACGGGAATCTCCCTCCTCTCCCCCATATTCTTGGCATCCAGGGCGTCGGGCGGGTTTCCGCTGCAGGAAGCAAAGTTAAGCACCTGAAGGAAGGAGATCGGGTGTTGGTCCCGCCTTTCGCACCGTCATGGGTTGAGCGGGTAAAACGAGCGCCACCTGGCTGAGCCCGCTGCCGCAGGCGGATGTGAATCAGCTCGCCATGCTAGGCATAAATCCCGCAACAGCGTATTTGATCTTGACGCAATTTGTCCAGCTTAAACCCGGTGATTGGATCATCCAGAACGCTGCAAACTCGTCGGTAGGCCGTGCTGTCATCGCTATTGCAAAAGCAAAAAATATCAGGACCGTGAACGTAGTGCGGCGAGCCGAAGTTGTCAGCGAAATTGAAGCGCTGGGCGGAGACATCGTACTCGTTGATGGGCCCGATCTCGCAGAACGCGTTTCTTCTGCAACTGGAAACGCGAAAATCGTCCTGGGGCTGGACGGCGTGGGTGATACGGCCACGCAAAACCTGCTCAACGCGGTGACGCTATACGGTACGGTCGTGGTCTGGAGCGGAATGAGCGGACAGCCTTTCACGGCATCGGGGCCTCGCCTTCTGTTTTTCAATCAAACTATCCGGGGCTTTTGGATTTTTAATTACTTCCGCGCGCCAGATTCCACAAAAGTTTCGGCTATGTACGAAGAGCTTGTTCCCTTGGTCGCGGCCGGCGACTTAACGTTTCCCGTGGCGGGCGAATACAGCTTTGAACAGCATCTGGCCGCTATCTCTGTCGCAGAGAAATACAGCGGAAAAGCGATACTCAAGCCCTAAATTGAGTAAGGAAGACAATCTACTAATCCGAAAGGCGAGAACACTATGTCAGAGGCATCTTCGAATTCTGCTCGACAGCCGGACGAAACGTTCTGGCGCATAGAAGTCGAAATTCTTCCCGGCAAGCATGAGGAATTTCGAGCACTCGTTCGTGAGCTCATCGTATCGAGTCGACAGGAGCCCGGCACGCTGGACTACGACTGGTATTTCAACTCCGACGATACGATCTGCCACACCTACGAACGCTATCGCAACTCAGAAGCAGTGATTGCGCATGCGACTACCTTTGGCGCGACGTTTGCGGAGAGATTTAGTCAGGCCTGTCGCCAGATCGGACTGGATGTCTACGGATCGCCCAATGAGAGGGCGACAGCAATTCTTGATGCCTATAATCCGAGGTACTTTGCGTTGCGCGACGGGTTTCATAGCTCAGTATAACTTTGGCATAGCACGCATGGCGGTGCACCGCACCGCCATGCGCGAACACCAGAGATTGGTGCTCTTATGGTTCTACGTCGACCGTCGGTGTTATCAATCCCGTCTGACGTAGATTCCCGACGACTTAAACTTGTTCTTTCGCAAGTTTATCAACGGTTGCGCATTGCTCAAGCGTGCGCTCGATTGACGGCAACGGCAGATTTCGGCCGATGAACACGAAACGTGACTCTCTCGGTTCATCGAGCGCCCAATTCGATCCCAAATCAGCGTTCACCACCATGTGAACACCTTGGATTATCAGCCGATTTTCGAGCCCATCTACAGCGACGATCGCCTTATAGCGCATCATATCTGCCCCATATTGCGCAACCAGTTGATGCAAATGGTCCCGAAGCGCCATTCCATGATTATCCTATGCCGCCGTTCGACTTCGCGCGCGGAACGACGTGTAATCGATATACCTGATCTCTGCCCAGCGCAGCCTATGGGATCGAGAATCGAAAGTCCCTATAACGTCAGCGTCTGCACGACGTCGCTATCTCGACCATCCGGTGAGTAAAGGTTTATACACGTACTCCATATCGCAAATGGGAACACAGTGCAACCTACCGTATTTGAAAGGCAACACAGGAAGAATCCAGATCATCATGTACGGAGATCAATGGGGTCTGCTAGAAGCTTCGGTCGAAATTTTTTCCGCTTGGCTGTAACCAGATCCCGGCGATCCGCGAATTAGTAACAGTATCCAGAACGGATACCTTCCATCCCAAACTCGGAGAAATTTGATGACCACGAAGACCACTGTCAGTTCTACCCTCCTCGCCGGCGTTGTTGCGAGTCTGCTTGCATCGGCCGCTCATGCAGCGCCGCTTACGACAGCTGAGGCTAAAGCTGCCGTCGCTGCCCACAAAGAAAAATGCTACGGCGTCGCATTGAAGGGACAAAACGATTGCGCCGCCGGCCCCGGTACGACATGTCAAGGGACGTCCGCGATGGATTTCCAAGGTAACTCGTGGAAGTTTGTCCAAGGTGGCACGTGCGCAAGCATTCAAGTGCCTGGCGGCGGCCACGGTTCGCTCACGCCGCTGAAGTCCTAATTTATCGAACGGTGCAATGGGAATTGGCATGAACGCTTTCGTCAAGACTCCGGCGGCCTACGAGACTCGCCGTTCCCATGGTATATCGCTTGATACGCTGGTGGTCGTCGGAACAAGTTTCAAGCATGAGCATCTTCCCGCGATTCTAGCGGATGGGTTCGAAGATGGGTTTTTCGAAGTTCACGCTGAAAACTATATGGGTGGCGGCGGCCCGCCGCATCGGACACTAGCGACTGTCCGGGAGGCGTATCCGCTCTCCATTCACGGTGTGTGCATGTCGATTGGCGCACCTTCGCGTCTGGATGCGAGGCATCTCGCGCGTTTTCGGGAATTGGTGATACGTTATGAGCCAGTCCTGGTGTCCGAGCATCTGGCGTGGTCGTCGCACGGTGGCGCATTCTTCAACGATCTCCTGCCTTTGCCGTACACGAAAGCGACACTCGATACCGTTTGTGAACACATTGACCAGGTTCAAGACGCAATCAGGCGCCCTATTCTTCTCGAGAACCCGTCGACATATATAGCATTCGCGTCGTCCACGATGAGCGAAAGTGAGTTCATTCGAGAAGTTGTGCAACGTACTGGCTGCGGTCTGTTGCTGGACATCAATAACGTTTTCGTTTCGGCAGTCAATCATAGGTTTTCCGCCGAAACGTACCTCGATGAGCTCCCGCTTGAGCGTGTGGGAGAAATCCATCTCGCGGGACATAGTGAACAACGCGACGACGAAGACGAAATGTTGCTAGTTGATAGTCACGACTGCGTCATCTCGGACTCGGTCTGGCACCTTTATCGAGACATCGTCGGCCGGATTGGCCCAAGGCCAACATTGGTAGAGTGGGACAGCAATCTCCCCGCGTGGTCAGTCCTACGCGATCAGGCGCTGTCGGCACGGAGAATCATGACGGAACAAATGACCTTGTGCAGCCAGGAGATTGGTCGTGCAGGTTGATGATCCTTCAGGACAGTTCGCCACCGTGTTTGCAATGGGATTGATGGACCCATCGATAGCGACTCCTGAAGACGTAATTGCCGCGCCCGGCAAGCGAGCAATCAAGCGTTACAACGTTTATCGCAACAACGTCACTGTCAGTCTTATCGATGCGCTGGTCTCGATCTACCCGTCTATTCAGCGTATCACTGGCGTCGATTTTTTCAGGGCGATGGCTCGATTTCATATCCGAGCCA
Organism: Paraburkholderia sp. 32; assembly: GCF_050435345.1. NCBI lineage: Bacteria > Pseudomonadati > Pseudomonadota > Betaproteobacteria > Burkholderiales > Burkholderiaceae > Paraburkholderia > Paraburkholderia sp. 32. The sequence continues at coordinate 1,667,185 of NZ_JBNDKD010000001.1, read as the reverse complement.
GGCCGCCTACTTCGCCGCTACTGTTCGAGTATGGCCGAAACTTCCCTGAATTCATTGAAACTTATGAATATGCTCGCGAAATGCCGTGGCTTGCAGACACTGCGCGCATTGAGCGCGCGTGGCTGGATGCGTATCACGCGGCCGACTTGCCTGTCCTTACGGCAGAGGCATTAGCGGAAGTCGACCCAGCGCGTCTGGCTGAGGCACGATTCAAACCGCATCCTTCTGCGCAGATCGTGCGATCGGCTTACCCTGCCGTGTCGATCTTTGCGATGAACCGCAGCGAAGGTCCCGTTACTTCTCTTTGCTCAAGTGAAGCGGAGGACGCACTAGTGACGCGACCCGAGCAGGACGTGCTGGTTTCCCGGCTTCCGCAGGGTGGCGCAACCTTCCTCGCTCTGCTTCTCGACAGAGCAACACTAGGCGAAGCGGTTGCAGCAGCACTTCAGGAGACACCCTCCTTCGATATCCAGGCCAACCTGGCAGGGATGCTTTCAGCCGGTGCGCTTACCGGCATTCAACACGGAGATTGACCAGAATGTCGGAACAACAAAGCATAAAACTGGCGTTTCCAGCCGCGCTCACGGCAATAGTCGGAATGACGAAGAGGTTGATCCAGAGGCTGGCACAACCGTGGCTCGCTCAGCTTGTACTGCGGTTTGCACTGGCGGTGCCTTTCTGGAAGTCAGGGATTCTGAAATGGCACGGATTTCTGCATCTCAGTGACACCGCGATTGATCTGTTCACACAGGAGTTTCAGTTGCATCTGCCAGGCGGTCCTTATCCGTTTCCTCATCCAGCGGTTATTGCGTTCCTATCCGGCTGCGGTGAAGTGACTTTCCCGGTACTGCTCGTGCTCGGTCTCGGGACCCGGTTCGCCGCAGTCGGCCTGATTCTGATGACTTGCATCGTCGAACTGACGGTGCCGGACGGTTGGCCGATCCATCTGACGTGGGTGGGGATGGCGCTTGCCATTGCAGCCTGGGGGCCGGGCCTGTTTTCTATCGACTATGTGCTGGGTGATCAGTCGCCTAGATCTTGATGCTCAACGGCGAGTCATCAGCCGACGTGATATTCGTTGTCCGATAAGCTATCAACTTGCACAGCCAGTACACGCAACCTGTTAGTGCGTCGGCAAGTATGTTGAAATGTTCACTTCGCGGATAGCTAAAGGCACGAACGTCTGCGTACTGACACAATAGGAACGGAAAGCGCCCTTTTTTCTACGCCTGCCTCTGCGCTTTTCCCCGAAAAGATTCGTAATTAAATCGTCCGGCGCATGCTTCGCCGTTTTTTCGCCCTGAGGCTTGGCAGCAACTCCTAAACATGACTGTCAAAAGGTATTACTGGACGACCGAATTCCGATGTCCATTGCAGTCGCGACGAAGAGAACCTAGCGGCGTCATGCATCGTCAATCCTTCCGCAACGCCCAGCATCGCGGAAACTGCGCTCCATGCGTAGCGATCATTTGGCGCCGTCCCGAAAACCGCGATCAGCGAGCGACAGTTCATTTTTGACCTTTCATCCTCAAGTCATGTGAAAGCGACAGCCCGCATGATCACCTCAGGCTTGTAGATGCGCAAATACACCATGACGAAAGATATCATGCAGCGAGGCCGTATTTTCCCCCTGCAAACGCTTGCAGCAAGGAGTTTTGCTCCGCTAAACTCGCCGGTCGTCGACCGCAGGGCTCAGCGTTCTAAGATATCTGCGCACGCTACTGATCCACGGCGCACGAAGCGTGCTGACGCATGCGAAAGAGCCCGGTGAGTGGGTCGAGCAGATGAAAAAGCGCCGACCGCCGAACGTGGTGATCGTCGCATTGGCCAACAGGATGGCGCGGACGATGTGGGCAGTACTGGCCCATGACCGGCCGTACCAAAGGGATTACGTGAGCGTGAAGCCGGCCTGACCGGTGGGTGCCACTTTGAAGATCAACGTTTAACACAGGGTGAACGTCGAAAGGTTGCGCAGCAATCGAGTGTGATGACAAGCCAGGTAGGACCGGGACTCGCTAAACCTGAATACCATCACGAGCTACTAGCTCGCTAGGAGAATGAGGTGCGAGTCAGCGAATTTCATAGGGGCCCGCAGCGGCAATCTCGGCTGCAACAAGGCCGGATATAGAGCTGCAGCCCATCCTGTCTGTCGAAGCACACGAAAACTGTTGCAAACGGGACGCGTTCATATAGATGGTATGAACGCCGCCCTCCCTTCGGGGAATGCACGAGACGGCTGAAATCGGGGGACTCAAGTCGTCTATTCGAAGCGCCGGACATGGCGCATGGTGCATCTCGCGATGAACGCGAACACCGGCCAGATATGCGCCGCGCTGATGACGCATCAGGACGAAGGCGATGGCGAAGTGTTGCCCGAACTGCTCGACCAGATTCCGGCTGACGTGCTGATCGATACCATCGGTGGCGACGGCGCCTACGACACCAGGCCGTGCCACGCGCAGATCGCCGCGCGCGGCGCGATCCCATCGATTCCGCCACGTGAGGGAGCGAGACCGTGGCCTGCCAGCACGCCCGGTGCCGCTTGGCGCAATGCCGCTATCGATGCGATCGAGCGCAGCAGCAGGCGCGAATGGAAGCAGGCAACCGGCTACCACCGGCGCTCGCTGGCCGAGACCTTGATGTACCGGCTCAAGGTGCTCACGGGTCCCTGCCTGTGGGCGCGGCAGACCGGCTCGCAGGCAACCGAGGTGTCGATTCGTGCAGGTGTCCTCAACCGCATGGTAGCCCTCGCTCGCCCGCAGTCCGTCCGTATCGCCTGAGATTGAAAGCACAGAGGTCATGTTGTCTCTACGCCTGATTTACGCAACAACGCCACTCAAACCCATCCTCGGCGCGTGCTTGCTGCGTATCCGGCGCCGCCTGAAAAATCTCGCCGGGGTACCTGCCCGAATCGACCGAACACGATGCTGCATCCAGCCTTCGCGTTCGTATCCCAGACCACCCAGAAAGGCCAAGCGCCATTTCCATCTCGCGTAAAAGTTTGCTTGAGGGGGATGGGCTTTGGTTGAGAGCATTGGCTCGCCAGGACGCGCCGACGCTTGTCTGTCCGCTTGATGGTGTGCCTCCATAACCACCATTTGCATGAGACGCATCAAGTTTTGCTTGGGCGGCCTGTATATTGGTGGGATACGCCGTCTGATCGTTTTCCAGGTATGCCCTGCTTTTTCACGCTGCTCCAGCTGGACGCGGACCTCCGCACTGGTAAGAGTTGTTCAGCCTGCGCAGATGCTATGACACTCGATGCGGAGAGGTCACGGCTACGGTGGGTTTTTGAGCAAACATGATCAACGATTGGTCTTTTGAGCTCGATCAGGGCTCTACAAAGCTCATCGGTCCGAGAAAATCCAGTTTCCCGACGTCAACGCCGTCTTTGCGCAAAATCGCATAAGCCATTGCAATGTGAAAATAGACGTTAGGTATTGTTATCTGTAACAGATAATTTTGCCCTTCGATGACCTTGTTCGGCACCCATGAAACTTTCACACGCTGCTCGGGCGCGCTAGCATAGAGCTCCGGCGCCACACCTTGCACAAACTCTACCGTTCTGCGAATGCGGGAGCGTACTTCATCAATCGTCCGTTCGTTGTCTTCGAAACGTGGCGGCGTCTGGCCAGATAGCCATGCGGCCCCAGCCTTAAGATAGTCTGACGCGCTTTGAATCTGATAGATAAACGGTGCCATGTCCGGAGCCAAACGACTATGCAGTAGCACACTAACATCAAATTTCTTTTGATCGGCGTATCGCTCGGCCTTGTCAATTAAGGTCTCGGTCGAAAGGAACGCCTGCGAACACTGCAGAATTGCGTGATGATACATATGTATTCCTATTCACAATGTCACTCTCCGAGCTACAGTCACCGCTTACGTAGCTGTAGCTAGAGCATATTTCACCGCTGTTAGATTAGCAGCGATGCCAAGTTGCCGGCTCTATCAAATGCGACAAGATCGTCCCCCCAATATGCGTATCTCCAACGTAGATTTAAGGAGCGCAGCGACGGCCTGTGTGAGATGTCATCTCCAAGAATTTTTTGAGCATCTTCGTCGATCACGATTTTTTTAAATTGGTCCATACCCCGAAAGGGATATCGCGTGAACGTGAGACGATGCTGTAACCAGCTTCATGAACGTCGGGGGCTTTCCAGGCGACGAGGCCGATGTTTCCTCGAAGGCACCAGCAGAGATCTCATCCAGATCGGCCAGACTTTCTACTGGGAGACGCCTCTGTGCGAGCACTAAAAAGACAGAAGGCTCACTGCAATAGTGGGCTTTCTGTCTCAATCATGCTGGTCAACAGGACGAGCTACTTTATCAGGGATAACTGCGAAGTGTCATCGCTTGCCAGCATGCACTCACTCATGTCAAAAAGAGATTTTTCAGCTACCGATTTTCATCGGTACGCTGCTTGAGCCATTGAAGTAAGTTGTTCGTAACGAACTCTACATTCTCAAGATTTGAGATGTGGCCCGCGTCCGGCACGAGCACATGCTGACATCCAATCACTTCCGCCATCCGAATCGTTTCGGCCGGCGTGCGGGTGAAATCGAGCGCACCACACATCAGAAGGGTACGGACGCTATCCAGACTTGCAAGGCGAGAAACCGCATCAGGCCTGCTAAAGATCAATCGTCCCAGCGGAACAATCGACTGCCGCAGCTGAGCAGGGGAGAACCGTGCAAGCGCATCTCGAAATGAAACCGGCACATCGCCATCCAGAGCAGCTTCCGGTCGAAAGAACAACGGCACGATCGCATCGATCATCGGTGGAGGAATTTTACCGAGCGTCTCGATTGTGTCGAGCATCTGAAAATAGCGCGCGCGAGTTGTGTCAGGCTCGGCCCCGAGATCGGTATCCATCATGACAAGGGCACGCACCCGATCCGGTTGCAGCAAAGCGAGTTCAGCTCCCCACATGCCGCCGACCGACAGACCAACGACCGCGCATCGCTTGATATCGAGGGCGTCGAGGAGTTTGATCACGTGACCCGCTAGATCACCGAGCGTGCGCGTGTCTGCAGGCATCTGTCCGGACCGTCCGTGCCCCCAGAGGTCCGGTGCAATAGTCTGAAATGAGGCCGATAACGCATCGATCTGGGGTGCCCACATCGATGAATCCCACAAGTAGCTGTGCCCAAGCAGCACAGGAAATCCCGTGCCTCGTATCTGATAGTGCAGCGGCTGCCCTTCTATGGTGATAACCGGCATGTCAATGTACCTATATTCAAGTAAACGTAGCTGCGTCGCCGCCGCCGTCGTCGGGGTCGTAAATTGTAAAGATATTGGGAAAGTGCTGAGATAACACAAATTGTCAAACGCGCGGAAGCTCTGATGCGCCTAGTCTTGTTCAGACGACCGTTCAATTCGGACGAAGATCTTTTCATCAGAGCAGCCGTCCTATCAAACCTGGAAACCTCTCGCTGCCGCACTCTATCTTCTGATTTTGAAGCAGGTATCACGAAGTGCCGTTTGCCGCGTCTAGCGCTCTGCATTTGGCCTGTAGCGCAAGTCCATGTACCTCACGAATTTTCTGCACGCTCTCAACAGGATTACGCACGTTCACCTCAAATTGAGCTAGAGTATAAGCGAATTTCGTTTGCGTGGTCCCTACCATCCCCTTGTCACGACGCGCCCCTCATCCAGCCATGTTGTGCCGGCTTCAATATGTCACGAATTTCGAAAATCGCTAGCCGACCGGAGGAAGCCGAGTTCACGGTTGTCGTCGCCAAGCTGGCGGCGGCGTCTTGCGAGATGGCCGACGAGTTGAGTCCTGCGTTTTCACTGATTTCCATACGCAGCGCTCAATGGAACGGACAGCGCGAATCACGAGGCCGGTTGCTTCCGCCAGCGATGTCAGGGCCTAGCGACTTCGATCCAAAAATTTCGCGGCCTGCTGTATTAAAGAGGGATCTTTTCCCACGAGCCGTACTTTATCCGAACAACGTTGTCGATCAACCCACACGAGATGCAAACATGTCACACACACTTCACAAGATTGGCGTTGCGAGCCAAATCGGTGCTTACAGCGACGCTGTTGAAGTCCAGCCGAATCAACGCTGGCTTTACACAGCGGGTACACCGGGGCTTACCCTCGATGGAACCATTTCCGACAACATTGTCGGCCAATCGAGACAGGCGTGGAACAACATCATTGCGTTACTCGATTCTTCGGGGCTGAGCATACGGGACATCGTCAAGGTGACGACCACGCTCACCAGTGAAGAGTACATCCGTGAATATGCAATGGTTCGGGCGGATTTCCTGCAAGGTTATGAACCTGCATTCATGCTTCAGATTGTGCCGGCTCTGGTGCGTTCGGAATTCCTTGTTGAGGTCGAGATCGTAGCCGCAAAGGCCGTCTATATACACGAAGCTCACGCGTGTGCAGTGTAAGTAAGCGTGAGACCACCGTCCCCCCGGGTTGTCCACAATCTCTGCAAGCGAAGATACGCACTTTGGCGACAAGCAGCCGCTCTCTGGTTTGCCGCTTTAGGCGTTTCCGCCTATGTTCTCTCTCACAACAGCGCTGACAGAGGTCAATCCCTCTGTTCTCGCCACACCAGACTGCGCCCGCGAATATTTATTTGATTGGACTAAAGGCGTAGGTATCCGTCATTCCTCGAGAACCATAATTTCTCATGGATCAAGCTGGTTCTTTGCGGCCGTGCCCCGCTCTGTACGCTCTGCTAAATCGGAACGCATTCCACAATCTGCACATCATCGCTGCGGTCAACCTCCGCCATCGGACGTCCACTGGACAGCATCTCTTTGACGATCTAGTGTTTCGGCTCCACGGTGTATCGGCGATACTTCCGAGGGCCCTTGACTTCCGTGAATTCGGTACCGTGTCCACGATTCCTTTTGAGACGCGGTCACATTCGCGCCCCTCCCCCGGGGGGATAACGTCGCCTTCGTCGGACGTCCATGCCGTCAGGGCCAGATCGTTGCGATTTGCTTAACGACTACGCAAGTGTGCTGCGTCACTCCTTTCAACCAGCGCAACTTTGGAGCGGAGCGAATCTGGAAAGCGATACCTACGTACATTGCGCATGCGCCCAACCTATGGCGTAATCGACCGCACGCAATCAACCTAACACATTTAGCATGATCGGCCCTATCCAGTGTGTGTAGCTGGCTACCTCCTTTGCACGCATGCTCACGACCGTAATCCATCTCCGATCCGGTTTCGAGCATTCTCCTCTGACAACAAAGGCAACGTGCCTTGTTCAAAGCTGGAATTGGCGGGAAGCTGGTCTGGTTTTCTGGAAAATTGTCGATCAAGTGGTGGGATAAAAAAAACACATTTGATATCACACTCGATGAACGGCCGAGGATGCTGCCAGTGATGCATCACCCCGCGTGTGGCGCTATCAAGGGCGGCGATCGGTATGTTGATTCGCTTCACGCCATCTATCCATTTTTCGAGGAACTGTTTCCCACGATAGTCCGTTGCATAATGCAACTAAGATTCGTATATTCCTACGAAGTGACTGTTTCCGAAATCTTCATCAATGGATAAATTATGGACCGTCGTCTCCTAACTCTCGCGCTAGTGGATGTTCGCGTTAGGCACAGATAGCTTTGTTTTTGCAGGAATCCTGCCTGAGCTTGCGCTTTCCTTTCATGCAAGTATTGGCGCTGTCGGTCAGCTGATCACGGCGTATGCGTTGACCTACACTTTGACGGGCCCCACAATCGCAGCACTAGCTGCAGGGGTACCACGGAAGAGACTGCTGCTAACAGGTATTGGACTTTTTGTAGTCGCCAATCTGGCAACCATCGTGGCTCCGAATCTCGGTTTCGCTTTAGCGACTCGAGTGCTAGCTGGTCTTGGTGCAGCGGCGTTTTCCCCTACTGCTGGTGGTACCAGCACAATGCTGGTGCCACCGGAGCGTCGCGGATTTGCAATGTCGCTCATCGTAGCTGGCCTGACTACGGCAACCGCATTGGGTGCGCCCATCGGTGCTGTTATGAGGATTGGCTTCGTGGCAGTGGACAATGGTTTTTGTCGCCGCGCTTGGTTCGCTCGCTTTTGTCGGTATCTGGGCTATGTTGCCTGAGGTCCCGCTGCCTCCAGCCATTTCACTTCGAAAGCGTCTTTCACTCTTACAGATAGTCGCGTTGTGTTAACGCTAATCACAACTGTGCTTGCACAGACCGGCACTTTTATCATCTACAGCTACTTCTCGGTATGATTTGATCGTGCCACAGGGCACAACCCAATACTGCTGGGACTGCTTCTTGTGCTTTTTGGGCTAGCAGGAACCTGTTCGAATTTGCTTACAGGCCGGGTCTCTGCATCTGGATCAGCAGCCAAATCCAGTCCATCAACGATCACTGCAGCGACGTGCGCAGTGGCGCGTGGGGATTCACGCCCGCCGTGGAAATCGATCAGGCGTCCAACCAGCGACACGAGCAGGCCGCTCAGTGCGACTGACACTCGATGCTCGTACAGTACTTTGCGAGCAAGTTTCCGGCCTAGTATTGCTACCGCGCTCTCGCGATTGGCTACCGCATTGTCGCTACTTCGTCGGTGCGAAATGATTGGAACTCCCCCGTCCATCCTCCGGCGGATAAATAGAGAAATTTCCGAACCGCTCTCTAAAAAATTTGACTCAGCAAGCCCTCGTTTTGTGGCGTATGCGTATAATCTTCGTGCTGTGGATAGATCTTCTTTTGATTATTATAAAATAATCGAACAAAGATAGCTCCGGTGGTTAGAATTTGAGATCGAGGATGTCATCTTGCATACTATGGAAGCCCGCCTGAGAGAGTCATTCATCGGTGGACTGGACGGCGTTGAAACCGCTTACAGAGATTTTTTGAATCAGCTAACACGCCACTTGCGGGCTTATCTTCGCAACCGGATCCCGCTGCTACAAGACGATGTCGAAGATCTGGTCCAGGAGATCTTACTGGCCGTGCATAACGCACGACACACTTATAGATCACAGATGCCGTTGACGGCGTGGGTGCATGCTATCGCACGCTATAAGCTAATGGATTTTTTCAGGGCGTACGCTCGTCACGAATCTTTGAACGACCCTCTCGATGATCATCTTGGAATTTTCACAGTCTCCGATATCGAGCCATCCGAAGCACGGCGCGACATCGGAAAACTGCTTGAGCACCTCCCGGAGAAGCAGCGCTTGCCGATTGTCCATGTGAAGCTGCAGGGCATGTCGGTGGCAGAGACGGCACAATTGACTGGTTTATCCGAGTCCGCAGTAAAGGTGGGTGTACATCGCGGACTCAAGTTGCTGACGGCCCGCATCCGGGGGACGGCATGAGTATAACGAGCTCGCTGAACTTCTCGCGATCAATCTCGCGCCAGTCAATCCTTCCGGTGCAGAGCGCTCTTTCAGCATTGCACGGTCATTTGCAGCGATCGGTTATGTTCCCGCTGATACTAGTGATTTTTGGTTTTCGTCCCGGTCTTCCTAGCATCATCCACACGACATTGTTCTGAGAAACTAGCCGTTTCTTTAGATTTTATCGTCGGTGCGGGTATCACCAGCGTCTGAATAGACAATCCTGGTCCGCATGCTGTTCTGCGGAGCAGATCTCAGGCGCGTGAGTCGACATAGGAGGACTGGCAGGTGTAGAAATCGTTTTCATGGCATCACCACAAAATCGACCGCTACTGACACTGGGCCCCACAATGTGCCCGTTCAACATTCTGCTTCTGACCATACCAGGACAGTTGCGATCACCTGGATCATACTTGAACTGATATCCACGACGTTTCGACTCGCTGGCGAAGCAACCGGTATGCTTTCGGCACGATTGCCTCCATCGTTACTGCTTCCCCTGTCCTGAAATGAGCCCAGCGCTCAATCTAGACGCAAAAGTAGCATGTCATGCGGAGGAACGTTGATGTCCGCCAAACGTTTGTCCGGCCTGAGCTAGCTGCCTTGCCGATGCCATTCGGGATACCGTTGTCTTCGACGGATTGTTGAGCGAGGCCGCCAGACACCCGGCTGATGCCTGCATGCGTACATGGCGGCGTTGGATCGCTGCAATCTGCGAGGCGATCCGGCATTTCTCGTTCTGTTTATCTTCAACTTCACGAGTCAACGCATCGTCACTGTAACAAATTTCGCCAGCATCGTAACCGTCGTGACGGCAAAAACTCGCACCGCATTCTCGCAGCCGTCGTCGCTGCACTCAGATTTGTCTTCGACACTAACACTGCGATCCGAAAGCGGACGAGTTAGGTTGAATTCTCAAGTTGTCGTTGAAAAATCAATACTTTCGTCCAATTGTGGTCTCGCAGGTTTGAAAAATGATCGACTGTCGTGCGTGTGCTTTGCTATGGCAAATCCACCGTATGGATTGTTTTTCGGCGAGAATATTCCGTTGATCAAAATACGGTGTCCAATGCCATCCAGTTTGGAATTGATGCCAAAGCGCTATGAAAGTGGAAAACTCTGAACTCGAAGCCTTCGTCGCCGTCGCGGAGCTCGGCACGTTTCATCGTGCGGCAGAAAAGCTGCACCTCACCCAGCCAGGCCTGTCCCGGCGCATCCAGAAGCTCGAGCAAGCTCTGGGCGTCGAACTCTTTCACCGCACCACGCGCAGCGTCGCACTCACCGGCGTAGGTCGACAATTCCTGCCGATGGCGCGCGAGCAGATCGCGCAGCTCGGCATGATGCTTACGTCCATTCAGGAGATCGCGGAAAAGCGCTACGGGAAGGTGCGCGTATCGAGCATTCCCACCGTGGTAGCGCGCTTGCTGCCCGACGTGCTGCGGCGCTACGCGCTCAAATATCCGCATATCGGCGTGCAAATACTCGATGGCAATCACGATTTCGTGCTCTCGCAGGTACGCGCAGGCCTTGCGGAGTTCGGCGTAAGCCTGCATCCCGGCGACGACGAAGACCTCGAATTCGAGCCACTTTTCGAGGATCGCTACGTACTCGCAGTGCATCGCGAAGACCCTCTGGCAAAAGCTGGGCAGCTCACGCTCGGTGATCTGCGCCACGCGAGGCTCGTGATCGGTGGGCGCGATAGCGGCAATCGCCTGCTGCTCGAGATGCTCATGGCCCAGGAGTCGGTGCGACTACGCTGGTTCTACGAAGTCGAGCACATTTCCTGTGTGGCTGCACTAGTGGCTGCTGGCGTGGGTTGCGCAATTCTGCCAGAGAGCGCGGTCGGGAAAGCGGGCGCGCTTGCTTCACCCGATGTGTGCGCTGTGCCACTTGCGAGCCCAGCCATCGCGAGGACGGTCGGCATAGTACGTCATCGCACGGTCTCAATGTCGAGCATGGCCAGCGATCTATGTGGTCTTCTGAAGGCCATCGTGACGTAGATTGATGCGATGCAGCAGCCAACGTTGATAGCGATTGCGCATGAATAGCGAGCAAACTGGCATTGGACGCGTGCAATTTGGCCAACGACGATACGAGCATGACTGATCGGGCTCGTACGCGGCATCCAGCGCGCGGCTGACACGCGGCCCGGCACACCCCGCCGCAATCGTGCTGCGGGAGCCAGGAGCTTCCATGCATTACGACGTCATCCTTCGCCACGGCGAGCTTATCGACGGCACGGGCGCTGCGCGTTACAGCGCCGATCTCGGCGTACTCGGTGAACGCATCGCCGCGATCGGCGATCTCTCACGCGACACAGCCGACACAGTGATTGATGCCCAAGGGCAGATCGTCGCGCCCGGTTTCATCGACAGCCATACACACGACGACGCGTTCGTACTGAGCGACCCGAGCGTCGAGCCGAAGATCTGTCAGGGCGTGACTACAGTGATCGCAGGCAATTGCGGTATCAGCCTCGCGCCGTTGTGCGCAGACCGCGAAGTGCCGCAGCCGCTCGATCTGCTGGGCGCCTGGCAAGCGTTTCGTTTCCCCTCCTTCGCTGCGTATCTGGACGCGCTCGATGCCGAGCCGGCCGCCGTCAACACGGTACCGCTGGTCGGCCACTCCACGCTACGTGTGCGCCACATGGCGGATCTGCGCCGGGAGGCCAACGCGCAGGAAATTGCAGCGATGGCCGCCGACGTGCGCGAATCGATGGCCGCCGGCGCGTACGGCGTGTCGTCAGGGACCTTTTATCCGCCCGCTGCCGCCGCGACCCAGCAGGAACTCATCGATGTGTTCGCACCACTTCGTGAAACCGGTGGCGTGTTTGCCACGCACCTGCGCGACGAGACCGCGCAGATCATGGATTCGCTAGAGGAAGCATTCGCTATTGGGCGCGCGCTCGACGTGCGAGTTGTCCTCTCGCATCACAAGGTTGCTGGCAAGGAGAATCACGGCCGTTCGAGACAGACGCTCGCACGCATCGATGTTCAGCGGACGCAACAGCCCTTGTGTCTCGACTGCCATCCCTATCCAGCTACATCGACCATGCTGCGCGCGGATCGTATCCACCAGTCATCACGGGTAATGCTCGCGTGGTCGAAGCCGCATCCGGAACTTGCAGGACGGGATTTCCACGAACTGCTGCCGATGTTCGGAGGTTCCGTCGATTCTACGATCGAGGCGCTGAGCCCAGCGGGCGCCATCTATTTCGTCATGGACGAGCGCGACGTCGAGCGCATCTTTCGGCACGAGATGACGATGGTGGGCTCCGACGGCCTGCCCAACGATACGCGCCCACATCCGCGCCTGTGGGGCACGTTCCCGCGTGTGCTGGGCGAATTCTCACGAACGCGAAGCCTGTTTCCGCTCGAAACAGCTGTGCGCAAGATGACGGGCCTCACCGCAGAGCAGTTTGGTATTGAAGGAAGGGGCCATCTCGTTGTGGGGAATTACGCTGACCTCGTTGTGTTCGATCCGGAGCGCGTAATAGACCGCGCAACTTTCGCCGAGCCGACACTGCGCCCGGAAGGCATCGCTCATGTGTTCGTGAACGGTCGTGCCGTATTGACACATGCACAGCCCACCGGCTCGCGCCCCGGCCGCGCGCTCCGCCGTTCGCAGGACATGATGTATGCCGTAAAAGCAAACATGTCCGCTTCGTTCACCTCGCCCGAGCACGCCTGACTCGAGCCTTCGACTTTACCTGGCGGAGACAAACATGATAACGACCACTAGCACCGCAAACCATACGGGAGCGGCCACCACGCCCGACACTGATATCGTCGAAAACATCGATGCGCTCTACAACAAGCTTACGCTGCGCATCATTCCGCTCATCCTGGTCTGCTATTTTTTTGGCTATCTCGATCGCGTCAACGTCGGATTCGCGAAGTTGCAAATGGTGACCGATCTGCAACTGTCCGATGCTGCATATGGTGTGGGCGCTGGACTCTTCTTTGTTGGCTATCTGCTGCTGCAGATTCCTGCCGGCTGGCTTGTGCGCGCCATCGGCGTGAAAAAATGTATCGCCGGTTCGATGATCGCGTGGGGCCTCGTCTCCATCGCGATGCTCGCCACCCGTGACCAGACCACATTCTATGCGCTGAGGTTCTTGCTCGGTGTAACTGAAGCGAGCTTCTTTCCCGCCGTGATCGCGTACTTTAGCGTCTGGTTTCCGTCGCGGAGGCTTTCGCGGGTAATGGCGCTGCTGTTTCTCGCGATGCCGCTTGGCGTGGTTATCGGCGGCCCGCTCTCCGGCTGGATCATGGACGCGACTCACGGCGGCTTCGGACTGCGCGGCTGGCAATGGATGTTTCTCATTGAAGGGCTGCCTGCGGTGTTACTTGGTCTCTATCTGCTGGCCACGGTAACTGAACGCATTGACGATGCCCATTGGCTCAACGGCGCCGAGAAACGCATGGTACATGAGGAAATGGCCAGTGAAGCCGATGGCAAGCGCGTCAATCTCCATGCCGCACTTCGCGAATCCACGCTATGGCTACTGTTCGCGACCTCGTTCCTCTATAACGTGGGCAACTATGGGCTGATTTTCTGGATGCCCACTATGATCAAGGCGCTCGGAGCACTTAGCAACTTCGAAATCGGCATGATCAGTGCCGTTCCCTATCTCGTCGCTTCAGTGGCGATGTTGTTGAACGCGCAGCATTCTGTGCGCAGCGGCGAGCGTCGCTGGCATACCGCCGCGCCTGTGATCGTGGGCGGCGTGGCTTTGCTGGCTAGCGTGAGCATGCATACGCATCCTGTATTGGCGGTCGCTTGCCTGACTGTCGGCGTGGCCGGCATCATGAGTACACTCGCGATGTTCTGGAGCCTACCCTCGCGCATTCTTGGCGGGGAGGCGACTGCGGGCGGCGCAGGCCTCGTGAACATCGGCGCGGCAATAGCAGGCTTCGTCGGGCCGTCGATCATGGGGTATCTGAAGGGGTTGACCGGAAGCACTGAAATCGGCGTGGCCCTGCTCGCCCTCACACTCTTTTGTGCTGCCGCGCTAATCCTTGCGATTCCCCGCCGCTTCATGGGGCGCATATAATCGGCGCGTTGCTGTTCAACGTCGTCTTCTTTGCGAGCTCCGCGCTTCATGAGGACATAAACAGGCAACCAATTGTCAACTTCCGTGCGGTACGACATGTGCCGCACGGAATACGCGTTGCCGAGCTTACTGCAGACGAAGCTTCAACTGATCAGCGAGCTGTTTCGTCGCAGCTTTTGTCGGAACATCATTGGCCAGTACATTGAGCAAGCCGAAGTCGTGAATCGTGCCGTTGTAGCGGACCGTCGAGACATCATTGCCTGCTGCGTCGAGTTTCTTGCCGTAAGCCTCGCCTTCATCGCGCAGCACATCGAATTGCGCGACCTGGATTAACGCGGGCGGCAAGCCCTTGAGTTCTTCCTCCGAAGCGCGCAGCGGAGAAGCATAGATCTGCGCGCGTTGCGCAGGATCTGTCGTATAAGCATTCCAGAACCATTCCATCATATCGCGCGTCAGGAAATGGCCATTCTTGTACGCGAGGTAGGATGCGTCATTGAAGTTCGCGTCGGTGACTGGCCACATCAGTCCCTGGAAGCGAATGTTCGGTCCTTGCTTGTCCTTTGCCATCAGACTGATGACAGCTGCCATATTGCCGCCGACGCTGTTGCCGACCACGGCGAGCCGTGCGCCATCGACGCCGATTTCACTGCCATGCTCTGCGATCCACTTCGTCGCAGCGTACGCCTGGTTGATGGCAACAGGGTAACGGGCTTCAGGCGACGGTGTGTAGTTCGCGAAGACCGCGACGGCGCCAGATTGCACGACGAGATCGCGCACGAGGCGCTCGTGTGTCTGGAAGTCGCCGAGAATCCAACCGCCGCCGTGGAAGAACATGAAGACGGGCAGCGTGCCGCTCGCGCCTGCAGGGCGCACGATCGTGATCGGTACGCCGATGCCATCTTCTTCGATCGTACGATTCGACACGTCAATGCCCGAAAGGTCGACCTTGACGCTGTCCTGCGCGTCGACCAGTACCTGACGCGTTTTGGCCGGCGGCAGCGTATTGATTGCAGGACCCTTGCCGCTGTTCAAAGCATGGAGAAAGTTTGCAGTGGTCTGGTCCGGGCCCGGCGATGTCGTCGGTGCAGCAGCTGTGGCAAAGACAGTGTGAGCTGCGAGCAGGACGGCAATGGTAAGCGGCTTGAGCGATTTCATGATCTTTCCTCGGTTAGTCAGAGTGGTTAAGCAATGGTGAGCGTTACATCGATGTTGCCGCGCGTGGCATTCGAATACGGGCAAACGACGTGAGCCTTGTCGACAAGGGCTTGTGCCGCATCGCGTGCTATGCCGGGCAACGAGATCTTCAGTTCGACTTCAATGCCGAAGCCGTTGGGAATGACGCCAATGCCGACACTCTCTTCAACCGAAACATCCGGCGAGATTGCGATCTTGTCGCGCGCCGCGACAAACTTCATCGCACCCAGGAAGCAGGCGCTATAGCCGGCCGCGAAGAGTTGCTCGGGATTCGCGCCTTGACCTCCGGCGTCGCCCAGTTCGCGAGGCGTGGTCAGCTTGAATTGGAGGCCGCTCGCGGGCACGACTACTTGGCCGTCCCGACCTCCAGTTGCAAGGGCGTGAGCCCGGTAGAGAACTTTTTCGATCTGCACGTTGGAGTTCCTTGATTCAGTGTCAATACACAATCGCGCTGTCTATCTACTCATGCGTAGACATTGCGACCAAAAAAAACAACTTTCCGCGTTAAATCTATTTATCTATTGATAGATAGATTTGAGGGCGACACCATACTCGAGATAGCACCTCCCCTCAGTACTGCCGGTACCGGGTCACGCTACGTCACGATTTCCTGGGCAAAAGCTGTGGCGACCGACGTGACAATTTCGGAAACAAACTAGAGCTTGACGGCGTCACCGAGCGCGAACTGCACCGCGATAGCTTGCGAGCAGCATGAAAACGCGATGGAAGTCACCCATACCGCGTGCCCGTAGATCGATGCATTGAGCGTTCCGCGAGGGGAGTCGGAGCTACGTCCCGGACATGAACTCAGCAGTCGAGTTAGGACCTCAACTCCTAAACGTGCTCAACAACGGCGGGGAGGCATTGAGTTCCGTCTGTCCGAATCTGTACGTGTTCTCGAGGACGCACGAAGACGGTGTGCCCTGGTCAAAAATGAACGCAGGTTGGACTAAGAGGGGCTAACAAAGTGAGTTCTTCAGTCATCACCAGCAGATGATGCAGCAGGCTATTTTCATGAAAGCTTCGTGAATAGATGCGAGGCGTTCAAAGCGGATGCGCAGTCGTCGGAAGTTATGTAGCCATGCGACGATTCGTTCCACAACCCAACGCGTTGCCAAGGCCGCTGCCGCGAGGCTCGCCTCGGCGTGCTATTTCAGTGGCGATGCCAGCTGCGTGTAGCGGGCGGCGGGATTTGTCGTGGTGATAACCCTGTCGCCTTGGACGACCGCAGGTTTCGATAGTGGCCGGCCCCGCTTGCTGCCAATGGGCGGGATGGCGTCGACCAACGCATGTAACTAGGCGACGTCATTGCGATTGGCGCCGGTCAAGATCACCGCGAGCGGGATGCCCTGCGCTTCGGTAATGAGGTGGCGTTTTGAACCGGATCGCGCGCAGTCGGTGGGATTCAGTCCCGTTTTTGACCTGCGCCCACGGTGCGGATTGACGATGAGTCGACGATGACCCGAGCCCAGTCGATCTGGTCGGCTGCACGTAACCGCGCAAGCAGAATTGCGTGCAATCGGTCCCACACCCCGGCTGCCTGCCAGTCTCACAGGCGGCGCCAGCAGCTCATGCCGCTGCCACAGCCCATCTCGCGTGGCAGCAGGTCCCAACGCAGGCCCGTTTGCCGGATGAAAAGAATGCCCGTGAGCACAGCTCGATCGTCGAGCGGCTTACGCCCCGGATATCGAGTGCGCCGTGGTTTGGGGGGCGGCAGCAAAGGTTTGACGAGTGCCCAAAGTTCGTCGTCGAATATGGGTTTGGCCATTTCCTTTTCGTCGTCGAAACAACGATCAAGCTAACAGGACTCGTCGAAAGTAAAAAGCCCCCGGACTCATTTTGTTAGGGCCTGTAATCGCGCTTCCCGAGCACCTCATTTACGACGGGCGCGTTGGTGACGGCTTGGGATGTTTGGCGCGCAAGTTCCTTGAGCGCAAGCCAGAGAATGAGCGGCCCGGCCTTGTCCTTGAGAAACTTCGTTTCCGATGGGCTTCCCGCGAAGGTAGCGGCAGACTCAGGAATCCGCCCGCTGGACCGTACAACTTCGGTCGGCTCACGGACGGCCCGTATGGTTCGGGCGAATGGGCGCGCGTAAATCTAATGGCAAACTGGGTCGTCGCGGCCGCCAGGGACGCGCCAGGCGCCGCATGGTGCGCAGGAGATGATGACCTTCGACGCATCGAAGGTGCGCTCTTCACGCTCGGAGACGACCTCAGTCGCGCAGACGGCGCGCGTTGACAGGTCGTAACTGCGCCAACTCGAGCGCGAAGCATCCAGCCAGGTGCTTCGTGCCAGAGGACGTACTGCGGCCAAGGATCAGTGCGCCTTCTTCGATTCGGTCTTCCCTAGGAGTCTGAGCAGATCAGCAATCGTCTCCCGCGTGATGTGCTCGTCTGTCGGCACACGAAGAGACGATTCAAATTCACCTGTCGCCTCCGACATGTTCATTCCTCGAACGGGAGTACGCAATCCGAGAGCTCGCGCCACGGCTTGCAGTTCCACGTTCACCCGATTCCAGTCTGTGCGTGTTTGGCTCATACCCTGTTTATCGGCCAATCCGCGTCGCCCTTTAGCTCCGGTCGATTTCAGCGGCTGGGATCATAGCGCGCCGCTACCGGAGCGCGAAAGCGACGAGTTTGCGCTGATTCACAGTGGCTACCTAGCGGTACGAAAAGCCAATACCGCGCCTTCAACGGCTGATGCCTCTCGCTGGTCCGAGTTTCGCTCAAGCCCAGTTACATCAGCTACCCTCGCCTGCGCATATGCAGTCACTGCTCGGATATATGGCTACCGCGACTGGATTGAGCTCGACCAACAGTTTGTCAAAGGCAAGCGAAGTCGGTTCGACGAGGAGCTCGCGCCTGCGGGGCGCCAGCGACTTCGCCAGTGGCAGGTTTTTATGCTTCAGGCGAGCATCGGAGCTCGTCGCGCTGATGCTGTTGGCTTACGCGTGGACCGGCAGCCAACGTAACAGACAGCCGAATCACTGCAATCATCTCCCGAACCACGCCCAGCCGGCGTCGCTTATGGCCTAGCTGTACGGGAAAGAACTCGCGTCAGACGGAAAATCACGCTCTCACCTTCATATTCATGTGATATTAGACCCGGCAAGGCTTCTGTCGTCGGTCGGTCTGGCAATCTAGCGCGCTTTCGCGTATGACATGGGTACACGCGGCGATGACCCGTTTGCAGTCGATAAGATTTAGCGGTTAGATGATGCATGGATTTCACCCATAATCCACTGATTTAGTCTGTTGCACAAGTCAAAAACCGATAGAACAGTTGCGCTCGGTCGACCACATCTCGATTGACGACGCAGAGCACGTGTTCGCGGTTTGTATATACTGAAGCAAGCGTGCTCGCATGTCTCCGGGACGTGGTCCGCATCGCCTTAGCGGTCGCGTCGGGTCGTATGGATTGGCGTACATGTCGTCAAAACCGGCGACGAGATGTTGCCCCGTCGCGGTAGGTAGTAATGCTTCGTCCCAATGGAGCCCCAGCATCGATGGATAATAAGGTCCAGATCCTGTGGGACGATGGTGAGCGCGCCCTCGGTCGAGGCTATTATTCGCGCAACAGCGATTGTCAACCCGCGTTGTTTGCATGGCCCACTGCCGAACACCCATCACCCGCGTGCCTTGACCGCTTCAATCACGAGTACGATCTGCGTGGCGAGCTCGACAATGATTGGGCGGTCCGTCCGCTTGAGTTGCTGAGCCAAGGCGGTCCTGTCACGCTCGTATATGATGATCCAGGCGGTATGCCACTCGCGCAAATGCTCGATGCACCTGTGCAGATCCATCGATTTTTGTGCATCGCCGTAAGCGTTGCTGCAACGATAAACCGACTGCACCAGCGCGGTCTCGTACATAAAGACCTGAAGCCGGCTCATATTTTGGTGGATTGCGTCGACGGCCATGCGCGGCTAACCGGTTTCGGACTCGCCTCGCGGTTGCCGCGTGAGCGCAAATCACCTGATCCACTCGAGACCATTTCCGGCACACTGGCATATATGGCGCCCGAACAGACCGGCCGGATGAATCGCTCAATCGATTCACGTAGCGACCTGTATGCCTTTGGCGTTACGCTCTATCAGATGTCGACGGGCGCTCTCCCGTTTTCTGCAATCGACTCGATGGAGTGGATCCACTGCCATATAGCTAGGAGGCCGGTTCCACCTAGCACGCGCTTCGACGGAGTTCCTGCCGCAGTTTCCCACATCATAATGAAGCTGCTGGCCAAGACGCCGGAAGACCGCTACCAGACGGCGGCAGGCGTCGAGCACGATCTGCTGAAGTGTCTCACCATGTGGCAGTATCAAGGCCGTATTGAGACCTTCCCGCTGGGCGAGCGCGACACTCCCGACCGATTGTTAGTCCATGAGAAGCTCTATGGGAGGGAGCGTGAAGTCGATATTCTGCTTGGCGCGTTCGATCGGGTGGTCAGCAGCGGTGTGCCGGAGTTGGTGCTTGTGTCCGGCTATGCTGGTATCGGAAAGTCCTCAGTTGTTAACGAGCTGCACAGAACGCTAGTGCCGCCACGTGGCCTTTTCGCCGCCGGAAAGTTCGATCAATACAAACGAGAAATCCCGTATTCGACGCTAGCGCAGGCATTTCAAGGCTTGATAAGACCACTTCTTGGCCTGCCCGACACGCAGCTGGAAGACTGGCGAGCTGCGTTTTTGACGGCCCTGGATGTCAACGCCCGATTGGTGACCGATCTGGTGCCGGAACTGAAGTTGATCATTGGCGAGCCACCACCACTTCCGGAACTAGGCGCGCAGCAAGTGCAGCGCCGCTTCAGGGAGGTGTTCCGGCGTTTCATCGGTGTTTTTGCTCGAGCCGAACATCCACTTGCGCTTTTTCTCGACGATTTGCATTGGCTCGACACTGCAACTCTTGACTTGCTTGCGGACCTGTTGACCAACCTGGACCTGCATTACTTGTTAGTGATCGGCGCATACCGTGACAGTGAAGTCGGTATCAGGCACCCCCTCTTAGAGAAGCTTCAGCTGATCCGTTCGAGAGGCGTCAAGGTTAGTGATATAACGCTATCTCCGCTCACTATTACACATCTACGACAACTAATTGCTGACGCTATTCACAGCGAGCCGGTACATGTCGAACCACTGGCACAATTGATACAAGGAAAGACTGCAGGCAATCCATTCTTCGCTATCCAGTTCCTTCATGTGCTCGCCGACGAGGATTTGCTTACGTTTGATCATGATACGGGACACTGGCAATGGGATTCGGATCGTATCCATGCCAAGTGCTACACGGATAACGTCGTTGCGTTAATGTTGGGAAAGCTAGGCCGCTTGCCAGTCGAGGCGCAGCGCGCATTACAGCAGCTTGCCTGCCTAGGCAGTGCCGCATCCATCCATACGCTTTCAACGGTCCTTGATATCCACGAAGCCCGGGTTCATGAGGCGTTGTGGGAACCGATCTTGCAGGAATTGGTTGAACGCCGAGGCGATATTTATAGATTTGCTCACGACCGAATTCGGGAGGCCGCTTACTCACTGATTCCCCGAGAGTTGCGCGCCGAGGCCCATCTGAGAACCGGACGACTGCTCGCCGCAGCAACGCCGCCGGTGCAGCGAGAGGAAGCAATCTTCGAAATCGTAGGCCAACTCAATCGCGGCGCACAACTGATTGAGGACCGCGAAGAGCGGGAGCAACTGGCCAGATTCAACCTGCTCGCAGGCGAGCGAGCGCGAGCGTCAACGGCTTACACCTTCGCACTCGGTTACCTCGCCGCCGGCGCAGAACTCCTCGCAGATGAGGGGTGGGACACCCAGCATGAACTGATGTTTGCTCTCGAACTCAATCGCGCGGCCTGCGAGCTCTTAACCGGCAATCCGAGAGCCGCTGACGAGCGATTAAAGTCGCTATCGAAAAGGGCAATTGCCACCATCGAACAAGCAAGTATCGCGTGCCTCCATGCGGACGTCTGCACGACCCTAGACGAGAGCGGGCGCGCCGTTGCAGCGTGCCTCGGGTATTTGCGACGTGTAGGTATAGATTGGTTACCACATCCGGGTGACGAGGAGGTGCGACGTGAATACGATCGAATTGGCTCTTTAATTGCCGGCCGAGCCATTAAAGATCTGATCAATTTGCCGTTGATGGAAGGCGCGATTCCCCTCGCGACTGTCGAGGTGCTGAGCAAGCTTTCTGCGCCAGCCATGTTCACAGATGCGAACTTAGCTGCGATGGTGAATTGCAAGGCAGTCAGCCTTAGTATCGAGCACGGCAACTGTGATGCTTCTTGTCTGTCATACGTCATGCTCAACAGAATCGCCGGTCCGCGTTTTGGTGACTACCGCGCCGGATTCCAATACGGTCAGTTGGGCTATGACCTCGTTGAAAAGCGGGGTTTCAAGCGTTTCGCACCAAGTACGTATCTTGCCTTTGCCACCTTCGTGCTGCGCTGGATGCAGCACGTGCGCACCTGCCGTGCCGTGCAGGACCGCGCATTCGAGGCAGCGAACCGCATCGGTGACCTCCAGTATGCGGCCTATACAGGCAACGATCGAGGATCGAATCTTATTTTCGCTGGAGAACCTCTGATTGACGCACAGCAGGAAGTTGAACACGGTCTTGCGTTCGCGCGAAAAGTGAAGTTCGGCTTGGTAATTGATTTGATTTCCACGCAGCTGGCGCTAATCCGCATGCTGCGTGGCCTAACGTCAAAATTCGGTCACCTTGACGATGGACAGTTCGACGAAGTCACGAACGAGCGCCGCTTATCGGAAAACTCCGAATTCGCGCTCGCTGCGTGTTGGTATTGGATTCGAAAGCTACAAGCACGCTATGTCGCTGGTGACTATGCGGCGGCAATCGACGCCGCCACGAAAGCACAGCCGCTGCTCTGGAGCTCCACATGCTTCCTCGAGGAGGTCGAATACCACTTCTATCGCGCCCTGGCTCTAGCCGCTCGATGGCGACTTGCTCCAATTGAAGAGCGCGCGCAACAGTTGAGGGAGATTGTCGCGCATCACGGGCAATTGCAAATCTGGGCCCAGAACTGCGCCGAGAACTTCGCGGACCGTGCTGCGTTGGTGGGTGCCGAGATTGCCCGCATTGAGAATCGCATTGCCGACGCCGAGTTGCTTTTCGACGAGGCTATCCGCTCTGCGCAACAAAGCGGATTTCTTCACAACGAATCCCTCGCGAACGAAGTAGCGGCGCGTTTTTATGCAGATCTCGGCCTCGAAAAAATTGCTCGTGTCTACTTACGCGATGCCCATTACGGATATCAGCGATGGCGCGCTGACGGCAAAGTTCGACAACTTGAAGGAGATTACCCATACCTTAGAACACAGCTGTCCGCAACGGCGCCGACAAGCACGATTGCGACACCAGTTGAACACCTAGACGTAGCGACCGTGATGAAGGTATCGCAGGCCGTTTCGAGCGAATTAGTGCTAGAAAAGCTGATCGGTATGGTTATGAGTACAGCTCTCGAGCAAGCCGGCGCCGAGCGTGGTCTGTTGATATTATGCGAGCGCAGCGAACATTGGGTTGCAGCGCAGGCGACCACCGGTGGAAGCGAAATCAGCCTAGAGTTACGGGATATCTCCTTGAGCGCGACGCTGCTGCCTGAATCGGTCTTATTTCATGTTTTACGGACCAAGGAGAGCGTGATCTTCGATGATGCGTCAGCAGAGTCTCCGTTCGCTACAGATCCTTACATCTGCCAACATAGCGCCCGTTCGATTTTATGTCTCCCACTGATGAACCAAGGAAAACTAATTGGCGCGCTATATCTCGAAAATAGTTTGACCGCCCATGTGTTCAGTCCATCACGGATCGCCATACTGAAGCTGGTGGTTTCGCAAGCTGCAATCGCGCTTGAAAATGCCCGTCTGTATCGTGATCTCGCAGAACGCGAATCGAAGATTCGCCGTCTTGTTGACGCCAACATCATCGGAATTTGTGTATGGGATACAAGCGGAATCATGCTCGAGGCAAATGACGCGTTTCTCCAGATTGTGGGGTACGATCGCGAGGATATGGCTTCGGGACATATGTGCTGGCGAGATCTCACGCCGTTGGAGCGGATCGAAGCCAACGAACGGGCCTTCAGTGACGTTCGGAAATCAGGGTCGGTCCAGCCTTTTGAAGACGAGTTCATGAAGAAGGATGGTAGCCGTGTGCCGGTTATAGTTGGTTTTGCGACCTTCGAGGCGAGTCGAAACGAATGTATCGCCTTTGTGCTTGATCTCACTGAACGCAAACGTGCAGAAGAAGAAGCACGCCACAATGAGCAGCGGTACCGAGACGTACTTGCGGAGTTGGCGCACGCCAACCGCGTCGCTACGATGGGACAACTTGCGGCTTCAATTGCTCACGAAGTGAACCAACCAATAACCGCCACTGTGATAAACGGTAACACGGCATTGCGGAAACTCAGTGCGCAGCCTCCTGACCTCGAGGCAGCTCGACAAACAATCAACCGCATGCTCAGGGACAGTAAGCGGGCAGGCAATGTGATTAGCCGTGTTCACGAGCTTGTCAAAAAGGCCCCTCATCGAAAGGAAATGGTAAACATCGCAGACGCAATCAGCGAGGTAGTCGAACTAATCCAGATGGAAGCAGTCAAGAGTGGTGCTTCAGTCAAGACGACGTTCGGAGAAGACTTGCCATTAATTGAGGGAGATCGCGTTGAGTTGCAGCAGGTTCTTCTTAACTTGACTATCAACGCGCTTGAGGCAGTGAGGAACGTAAGCGACGACGATCGCCAGTTGAGTATTAGCGCACACAAAGCAGATGCTGACCACGTGCTCGTATCAGTATCTGATTCAGGGACAGGCTTTGCACCTCAAAGCTTCGAACAGCTCTTCACTCCCTTTTACACTACGAAGCCTTCAGGTCTAGGAATGGGGCTATCGATCTGCCAATCGATTGTCGATGCACATTGTGGCAGGCTGTGGGCGAGTGCTAATTTACCTCGTGGAGCAATTTTTCAATTTACCGTCCCGTCCTTCACAAGTGCATCGTTGTGACCATGTCTTCGAAGAAGTAAGATCGCCGCTCCTCCCAGTCGCGGCGGAGGCCTTGAGCGAGCATGATCGTAGGATTGCTCAAATACCGAAGAAGGCACTCTCTCGCGGTAATCTTGGTACGCGGCTCATACTGTCCTGCTTGATGGGCACGACGCGATCCGAACAACAGGTTCGTATTGAGCCCGTATTCCAGAGCCTGCCGAGAGATCAAGACACCTGGTTCACATGCCAGATTTTCGCGTTCTCGCCGAAACTCGATGGCTTGATTGGGGGGTACCTTTCCGCGTTCGCCTCGCTGCTGTTGCTATCTCAGGTGGCAACGTATTCTCCCCCACTCGTTTTGGGGCTCCACTGCGTCTATTTGGGCGCCATCGGTCCAAACGGTGCTCGAGCAACGCTCACGTGTCATGAGTTAAAAGTTCATTGTTATCGCGAGAGCAGCTTCGTTGCCCTTACAGTTATTCTCCTCACTGGATGCGAGAATGAAAAAAGCCCTGCACGTGAAACCCCGACACATTCTTGCCCCGCCGATATCTCACTCACGCCGCAAATAGCGAAACGCGCATCGCTGGACGTTCAGCCGGAGGTGGAAACAGGTACCAGTTACCGTCACCATGACGGAAGAAAACTATGGAGACCGGGGGTCGTTCGACGCGTACGCACCGTCTTTTAGTAGAGTTTCGACTGACTCTGGTTATACGAACTGGCATCGCCGAAGTCGGCCCAAACCATTTCTCGATAAGACAATGCAAAGACATTTCGGCGGGTACCATCTTGCAGGCCCTCCATGCGAACTTCTAGCTCAGGACACTAGCGGCCTTACAGCTCCGTCGACATCAGCAGTCGACGCTGTTGAACCTATTAAGCTCTGGGTTCACGCCCAGTGCAATTGGACCAAAGTATCGAAATGTACCGGACGCAATCTTGTAGACCCGTCGTAAGCGATCGCTAGAATTTACGGCAACCCGCCTTCGCTGCCGCATGTTCCCGGCGCTCAAGGCGTGGGACGCTTTTCTGCCCAAGGTCACAACATCGAACACCTGACGGAAGGTGAACGCACTCTCGTTCCGGTGGTCACACGCTCATGGATTGAGCAGGTGAAAGCGAAAGAAGATTATCTGCGTCCGCTACCAGACACCGAACTCAATCAACTCTCGATGCGCGGGATCAATCTTGCAACTGCCAATTCGATTATGGCGAAATTCATGCAGCTCAATGCCGGAGACTAGCTGACACAGAATGCTGCTAATTCGTCTGTCGGCCGCGCGGCAATCGTGATAACAAAAACTCGCGACATTAAGACGGCTAACGTTGCCCGGCGCGCCGATGCGGTGGACAAAATGAAAGCCGTAGGTGGCGACATCGCGCTTGTCGACGAGCCTGACCTACCGGGATGTGTAGCTCCTGCAACCGGGAATGCTCCGACAGATCTCGAACTCGATGGCGTTGGCGACGCGGCGAGGCAGAAACTCCTGAACTCGGCAGCGCTATATGACACCGTGGTCGTGTGGAGTGGCATAAGTGGGGCTTGGCATCGCGACTGGAATCCGCCGTTGAGCATTCTTTCGGCGGACTCTCAACTTTGACTTCTCCGGAGGATTCCCAGCGCGTTTCGAGCTCCTTGGGGTGGTCCAACGTGGAAAGCCAATAGGACGTCGCGCAGCCCAGAAAGG
Organism: Paraburkholderia sp. 32; assembly: GCF_050435345.1. NCBI lineage: Bacteria > Pseudomonadati > Pseudomonadota > Betaproteobacteria > Burkholderiales > Burkholderiaceae > Paraburkholderia > Paraburkholderia sp. 32. Next base: position 1,640,923 of record NZ_JBNDKD010000001.1, on the reverse strand, counting down.
AGAATTCAGGCCAAATGCTCCCACTAGAAGTCCAAAAAATAGCGCCGTCTATCGGATGGTGCCGATGCAGAAACGCTTTGAGGCATCGCTCATTGTATTAGTATCGGCGATTATGTGGTCCACAATGGTGCGGGGCCTTAGATCGTCATCAACCAGACAGCACAAGCGGTACCGCATCGCTATGTTAAATTTCTTTAGCCGGCTTACGCTCTTATGTGTGAGCCGGTTCGCGCCAAAAAGCAACCTCCTCTTTCGATATCCCAGCATCTCCCGCCATCTGGACCAGTTCCGCAAGAGAATCGGCTTCCATCTTTCTCATTACCTGACCACGATGCGCTTTTACCGTAATTTCGCTAATTCCTAAGATTTCACCAACTTCTCGATTTAACAATCCCTCAAGGACGAGCAGGAATACCTCCCGCTCGCGACGGGTGAGTTCACGATATCGTCCCCGAATGGTCGCTTTTCGCCTCTCGCTCCGTACCATAGTCTTGCTACGCTCGATGGCAGCTCTGATCGCCCCAAGTAGCGTGACATCGTCGAACGGCTTCGTTAAAAACTCGACTGCGCCCGCCTTCATCGCCTTAACAACGGTCGGAGCATCTCCCAACCCCGTGATAAAAATAATCGGCATTTCTGGCCGCTCCATAGCAAGCGACTTCTGCAGCTCCAAGCCGTTTAATCCTGGAAGAACGATGTCCAGCAACAGGCATCCAGGTCCAAAGACGTAAGGATGCTCAAGGAATGCGCTCGCACTGACGAAGCTCTTTACTGTGAATCCGTCATCGTTAAGGAGCGATTCAATCGACTCTCGAATGGCAATATCGTCATCCACTACGTACACCGTCGGCGGCGGTGTCTGGGGCCGGGACGACAGTACACTTTGTCCGCCTGTCAACATCCTGTTCATGATCCTCTCCAAATCACAAGAATCTAGACCTTCCTGCATCCCTTGGCAGCCAGCACTAGCGCATCCGAGAGTTCGGCGTCGCTGAAAGGTTTGTAAAGACGTGCTATCCCTCCGCTGCCAGCTATCTGAGCGCGCGCGGCTTCGGTACGGTTAGCGGTTATAAAAATGATCGGAATTTGAAAACCCTGCTCCTTCAGTTTGATTGCTAAGCCGTGACCACCCATTCCTGGCATCATCAAATCCAGAATCAGGCAATCTGTTTGCACCAGGGAATCCGAATCTAGAAACGCCTCCGCCGACGCGAACGCACGCGAATCGAACCCTAATTCTCGTACCAGATCAGGGAGAGCCTCACGTACCGATTCGTCGTCGTCGACCACGGACACAAGTAGCCGTGTTGTCATCGCGTACTCGCATGAAGCACCGGAGCAACCATCAGCTCCAGGTCAGCCCAAGAAATGTCGCTTCGCAGCAACCTTGAATACCGCACTGCTCTCTTCAAAGCATCAAAGTAGCCCTCGATGACTGCCGTGTCTATGAGTCTATAGTGTTGGATTTGATACTTCTGCAGGATACGAGCCTGAATCGTCTTCTGAAAGTCGGTTTGGGCATCGGACCCCGAACCCGGACCTCGCGCCCCCTCGCCGCATTTTGCTGGCAACAATGAGCCGCCATGAGCTTCTACGATCACAGGCGCTAACTGATAGTCCGATGCTTATGCCATTCGGCTTCGTCGCAGAAAGATGCATCAAGCAAGCGTTCGGCGTTAGAACCGGCAAATCCCGCACTGGAATCCTTCACGGTAAAGTGAGCGCTGTCGCCGCGATAGTTCACACCCGCAATGATCTGACGTAACTCCTCTTGGCTTAATTCCATCGCATCGTGCCGAGCACGGTCACCGGGGGCGACTCCGCGCAGCACATTTCCCACAAGCGGTGCTTCGTCGAGGGCGATGGCAGGCAGCGAGAGCGTATTCCGGGTGGGCCCGGCGAGCTCGACGGGACCGGCAACGCCGCCTAGTCTTACTGTGTCACATAATTAGTTGCGCGCCCTATCGCCGTGCACCGGAGCCATCGTTGCATGAGCCTCAGTCCAGGCAGGATGCGCAAAGTAGTGATGAAATCAGGAATGTGGCGTTGAGCCCGCTGGACTACCCCGGGGGATGTAATCCGGGGAAGGGCAAGCAGCGCGCGTTCAGGGAAGTTTTTTTATCGCGTCCATCTGATTGCATTCGGAGTCGCTGAGCCATCAGAAAACCATACGCAGCGTTACTCTGTGTGGCGTGGTGATGAAAGCCACGCCAGCCTCACCCTTCATAACGACCAAGCCCGAACTCCTGTTTCAGGTCCTGATAGTCGCGCTCGATGCGCCTGCGCATTTTGGTCACGAACCCAAGCTGCTCAAGTGCTGCGTCCTTGGGGGCGGCAGCGAGAAAGTATTTGAGCGGCTCCGTATTGCCATCGGGCCATTCAATAAGCAGCCATTCTTCGTCGCAAACGGTGCTTCGCCAGTAGTCGCGATGTGCGGGACGAACCCGTACGGCGGCAAAGCGTGAGGAAAGTGCTGCGTTGCTGCCTTCGCGCCAGGTTACGGATGCCAGGCGTTCATGGGCAATTGCATGGCCAGTTCCTTCACGGCGATCGGCTCGTGGTCGGGCGCACGGCGCAACAATGTCGGTGGCTTGCCGCGCCCGCTCCAGGGTTTGGGCGGAAGCGGCGCCGTACCGGGTGCCCACACTGAGGTGCCCGGCCGGATCCCTACTGCGTACAACAAACCCACTCCAGTTACAGCCTCCCGCAAAGCGGTTTCGTCGCCGTACCCGGCCTCGGCCAGCACGACGCCCGGTGCAACGTCGGATGCTATCGTCTCGCGAGGTTGGGCCAGCGCAATGTGTGGCTTGGACTCGAAGGTGAGATCACCGGCAATGCCCGCACGACGCGCTCGTTCCCAGTCGTCAATCCATTCCTTGGGGACGTACAACTGCCAGGCAATTGGCAGGCTCCCGCGTTGCGTCGCAATCGACAGGCTCACGGCGATTTGGCAGTTATCCCGTTTGCCCAGTTGCCCGCAGTATTGCCGCGCTACACCGACCGAATGCAGAGGCACTTCTGATGCTCTGAGTTCAAGGCCTCACCAATCCGGCGAATCATCGACACGACGAGCGCGTTACCCATCAACCGGGCTCGAGTGGCATCACTGACACCATGAAGTTCTGTAAAGCCGCGCGGAAACCCGTTCAAGCTCTCAAGCTCCTCCGGAGTGAGGCGTCGAAGTTGTCCGGAAGAGTCTCGCACTGAGTGCTTTGTACGCGACGGCGTAGTACCCCCTTCCGACGTAATGATTGTCCGACTTGGCCGGTCGAGCGAATCCGGGAAACTCATCGCTCCCTCGGAATAGTTGTACTCGAAGCCATTCGCATTCCGAGGCGCGACTTTTGCAGCTTTTGCGTGAAGCCAGCGCGACTCGTCCTCCGGCTTGATATAGAACGCAGACGGAACCGGGCCAGTCTGCCTGACTACATCACCCAGCGTGAGCGCGTCGTGGTGTCCCGTGAACTGCGTGAAATCCGTGATGGAGGCAGCCTTTGCAGCGCACGTGTAAACAGCCCCTTCGAGCATCAGGCCAATATTGCCAAAGCGCGAGCGCCCGTTTGAGAGAGGCCGGTAGGCTAACTGTTCGTTCAGCGGTTCCGGGAGGACCGACAACGCAGGTTGCATGGCGTCCAAAGCGTTCATCAAATTACATGGGAATGCGCTGTATAGTAAAGTTTGAGGGAGCGGCGTTCGCCCTGACATCGACGCGGCCGTACGCAGCTTCTGGTAAATCCCCGTAGACTCGTGATATGCACAGATATAAATGCGCTTGCGGCGCTGTGCGTCACCGTATTCCGCTGAGTTGAGCACACGCCACTCAGCCGCGTAGCCCAACGCCCTGAGCGTCGACAAAATCACCGCGAAATCCCGCCCTCGGCTGCCAGCGGGGCTCGAAGTCAGTCGGTCGACGTTTTCGAGCACCAAATACTGGACAGGGCGATTGTCGTCGTTCCGCTGCTGCAGGAGTTGTGCGATGGACCACCACAACGCGCCCTTCTTGCCAGCAAGCCCTTGTGAGTGCGATAGCGGCTTTGCGACTGAATAGTCTTGACATGGAAATCCCGCACAGATGACGTCAATTTTGGAATCCCTCACCAGCGCGCGCCCCTCTTCGGACGACAAAACCGACCGGATATCGTCATTGAGATGAACTCCCCCTGCCCAGTGCTTCTGGTAGACCATGCTCGCGTGCTGGACCCGCGTCGACGGCTCCCATTGGCAACTTAGACTGAATTCGAACGGCGTACCGTGGACTGACTCGAGCGCCAATCGGAATCCGCCGACTCCGGCGAAGAGGTCGGCGGTATAAAGTTTTGCGGTGTTGCTTTCGGACATCCTGTTTCCTACTTCTGTTAGAGGAAACAGGTATTGCGACCAGTTTTATTGCTCTCTCAGATACGTTTTGTCGGCTGGAACGATGGCGTCGCGTCAAAGAGTTTTAACCCTGCCATGCGCGCGTCCTGGCGACGCGCGCAAGCAGATTCTTAAATGCATAAGAAATGGCAATGAGGTAGTTTTCCGATAGGACAACCTCCATCATGGTCTCGAAAGAAGAATCTGTAATGAGTGGGACGACGAGTTTTCAATTTGTTGGCATAAGATTGCTCAAGTAACACCCACGCTCTTCGATGACTGTGGCATAGTGCGGCAATCAACTTTTAACGAGATAACTATGGCAAACCTCGAAAGCATTCGAGCACGAATCGCAAAGCTTGAGGCCCAAGCGGCATCGGTAGCTGCAAAGCAAAATTCAGGTGTTATCAAAAAGATTCGTGACTTGATGGAACAACACGGTCTTGTGATTTCTGACATTGAGGCACCCGTCGGGAAAAAGCGTGGCCGCAAACCGAGCGCTAACCCTACGAATGCGCGCAGCGCCGCAGCGGCTAAATACCGCGATCCGAAGACCGGTGCAACCTGGTCAGGACATGGTCGCGCACCTGCATGGATTGCTGGCGCAAAGGACCGAACCAAATTTGAGATCGCCGCCAGTTCAAGCGCGCCAGCCAAGAAGTTGAAGGCGGTTGCCAAGGTTGGAAACTATGTGCGAGGCTCACAACCACCCCTGTACCGTAATCCCAAGAGCGGTGCGACGTGGAGTGGGCGTGGACGTGCCCCCGCGTGGATTGCGACTGCGAAGGACCGCACCAAGTTTTTGATTGCAGAAACTGGCGATTTGACCAACTCATCGATTTCGTCAGGCAAAGCCACCGCGAAGAGAGCTGCAGCTAAGAACGCGACGACGAAGACGTCGACAACGAAGGCTGCGACTGCCGTAAAGAAGGCCGTTCGCGCTGCACCAGCCTCAGAGAAGGTGACGGCGAAAAAGACGGTCGCGAAGAAGGCGGCAGCAAAGAAAGTATCCGCAAAGAAGGCGGTGACCAAGAATGCACGGGCGAAGAACGTTGAGACGAATACCGCAGCGCCGTCGGCAGTCGTTGAGCATATCAATGGCGCGGCGACGGCTCAACAGGAAGAGTGACCGATTTTTGATATAGCAGGTGGCCAATCGGCCGCTGTTTCGCGAAGCTCATGTTCGAGCTTTCCGTTGCAAGGGCCGATTTCACTTGGACTTGACGTTTCCTTGCGCCAAAGATTGCAGCGACGTACACGCTGCCACGACTTCTTTGACTGGAACCCAGCGGGGCCGACTAAACCGCGTGCTTCCGCCCCACGGGTACGTAGGCTACGGGATCTTGACCGACCGCAAAATGTAGTAGCCAGCTTCATTCGGAGCGGCCTCAATCCCCGTGCGATCAATTGCCTGAGTCGCATAGCGAAGCAGTTCCATGATGTCAGTCGCGGGAGGTCCGTTCGCTGTGAGATAGGAATGACCGGTCGCCGAGAACTCGTCGTGTCCCACGAACACAGATTCCATATTTTCCTCTATCTCGTGCGGTGGTGCCAATCCCGCACGTGGCTCATTTCGCTCATTCATAACCTTTCTGGAGATAATCAAAGCGCGGTCGTGGTCAGAAGAGTACAGCGTGCCCACCCTCTCAAAGTAGCTATAGAGCTTCGGCCAATCGCCATGCAACTGTGTTTGGGCGACGTCTGGGGCAACCAGGAGGAGTTGTCGAAATCTCGGTTGCTTGGCTTGAGTGCTGTTCGTCGCGAGCTTGTCCAGCGCACCAAGAAGCACACGCGCCCCCATGCTGTGCACAACGATATCAACATCCGTCTGCCCGTTGGCGCCATTTGCCACCTGCTTCAAAAACTGAGCGAGCCCGTCCTGCGCTTTATCAGCGGCCTTCTGGTCGGCGTGATATGCAGCGGGAGTTACGTGGCCCTCCGACGCCCACGAGAAGACTATGACTGGCCGCTTCGAATTCCATGCAATCCAGGCGGCACCTTGCAGTGCATCATTAAAATTGTTGGCGAACCCATGGACGAAGATCAGCGGCGCGGTGGACGGCAGCTGATGTTTTACTGCAAATAGGCTATCGTCGAACGGCGAGCCGGAAACCTTGCTCCAGTCTATTTTGACCGGTTCGCCACCGCTGGACAGGAAGCGGATAACCCCGTTTGCTGTATTCGCGACAAAATTCGGTGTGGTATAAGCAAGCTCGACGTCTGCTTGTCCATAAGTCAGCGCTTTGCTCGTTGTTGGCGAACGAAATTTGTCGCTCAAACCTCGGTTTGTTACGAAAAAAACATGTGCGTATGTTGACTGGTCATGGCCTCCGGCTTGTGCAAGGCTTGCCTGCCTGACCTCATCCAACGCGCCTGAAAATGTCGCGGCCGCCTTGTTCAGGATGAGTTCTTGCGGCTGCAGCTTGAATATGGCGAGCTCTTCGCGCGATAACTCTGAGAAAGCTGTTCCACGCTTCTGTAGCGTCAAAATGTTAGCATCCTCGAAATCTCTTGCATCGCTGCGCTGCACCTCTGTGACTTCACGCATAACACCTTCGAGTTGCCCCTGCTTTACCGGCGGTAGTGATTCCCACGCTTTCTCAGGGGTAGCGACGACAACTGGGTCGAACGAAGTATCAGAAATCAGTACACTCTTGCGAGTCTGCTGCGGCGCGTTTGCATAGAGTCCTAACGGTACCTGAGTGGCTACGAGATTCGAAGGCGAACCTAGAAGCTTGAACCTGTCGAGCGCCGGGCTCGGAATGCCCTTTGCGCCCGAGGTCGAAGCGAAGATCTGACTGGAGAAGCTTTGGGGGACGTACAGAGACATCCCCTTGAAATCCTTCAATTCTTTGATCGGTGCACTGGAAACAATGACACTGGGCTCTCCCGACCAAAACGCCATTACACGTACACCGGTCTTACCAAGACCCTCGGCGTACGCAGCCCCAACCGGGCCGTCCGCAATGCTGATTTTTGTGCGCCAGTCGCGGGTCGAATAGGGAAAATCGAACGCGCTAAGCAGAGATACATCTGAATAGCAGCCTTTGTACACCGATGCTGACGCCACATAGAGAGCAAGCGACGATTCCTTTAGGCGTGCGCAGAACGTTGTTGTATCTAATGAACTGACAGATGAAAGTGCACCCACAGGCCCGCTCCTCCAGCGCGTGATGAGGCGCTTGATCGCGCTCTCGACCGGCGGCGTTGCGTTGACGACGTAGACGGTCCACGGATCTTCCGCTTTCGCCGTCCTCCCGATGGTACTTGCGAGCATCGCGGCCGCGACGACCGCTCTTGCGCAGGCATTCATTAGCAAACCTCCGCTAACAGGAGACCTCACATGCAGATGGTGCCGAAAAGACTGTCTTCGACTAGCCGTTCACAACTCGGGGAGCCTGGAGCTCGCCGCCCGACTTGCACGGGGTCGACAACGCGATGACATAACGCCCTTCGAGTAATGTGCGCCGCGATGCGTCAAGATATCTGAACCCAATAATCATATATAGCTGGGATTGAACTTTGACGTCCGTGCCTCAGCGAACGTTTCCTTGCAATCACTAAGAGCGTTGAGAGGTCTTCGAAGTTGTGAGATGGAGGCTTGTATGTGCGCCTCGCACACCACTTCGTCGCGCTTGCTGACATCGCCACTCGCTCGTCAGAACATGTAGCCCCCCAGGTAGCGCAGCGAAAAAATGAGTGCCAAATCTCTAAGTGCTAACCTAAAACGGCGAAATCACTCACATTGGGAACACTGGAATGAGGTGCCGATTTACCTCGAATCGGTCGACGCTCCTCCCGACCCGAAACCTATGGTCTCTGCCGCGAGGCTACGGTTCGAAGCGCTCGTCGCGCTGACGGTCGTGCTCCGCCTCCCATGCCCGTTCGCGAGCCGCGTCCTCCAATAAGCGCGCCTTTTCTGCCGAGGCATATGACCGCATCTCCGGCAACAAGTGAAGTTCAAAGGTATCCAGCAGTTGAGTATTCGCCTCAATAAGTACCGCACGTGAGCCGCTGCAGCTTCGGGGGCGTAACCTCGCGATGAACGCCTCCAGGACCGCCCTCTTGTCTTTGACGCCCTCTAGGAGTGCGATGGCCTGTTCGGACCAGACGAACTGGCCACTCGCCTCGGCACGACTCGAAAACCGGACGAGCGATGCGGCAATTTTGTATCGGGTAGCGGGAGCTGCGTCACACCATTCAACCAGAACTTGAGGTGGCACTACGTCGAGAGGGTTACGTCGGTGGCCGACAAGAAATTCGAACGTATCGACCCACCTATCTTCCTCAAGGCCGTCGAACAGAGCGTCTAGTACAGTAATCGCGTGAAACTCCAGCAACACACATAGAAGGTCTGCATGTCCAGACCAATCGATTACGTGGTTGACGCCTGCCTGCCTCAATTTTGCCGCAAGGCTCGCAGCGACACCCGCTGCATCAGCGCTCGCCAGACAGCTTTTCGCAATCTCTGCTAGTTCATAATCAAGTCGCTTGCGATTTGTCGACACAAACGTCGCCGCCGCCATGAGTTCGTAGGCGGTCTCCAAGATTCCCCGCTCTAGTGCGCGCTTCTCGGAGACGTTAGCGAAAATCCGCATGTTCAGGATTTCCACGGCCACCTCCCACCCACCGGGCACAGCGGCAATCACAAGCAACAATTCCTTCAGCGCGTCCACCGGCAACTGCGCCGCCACCCCGCCGAATTTCAGGTAGCTGAACTGCGAAATAGGGCTCATTTCCGCCCTGACGGCACCGACCAGTCTCGCGGCGCCCCTCTCATCCAGTTGCATGGAGGTCTGCAACTGAACGAAGACAGGCTGAAGATCGGGATGTTCGTAGGCTGAATCCAGAATCCGTTGTGCTGTATCTCGATTCGTCTTCCAGAGTTCGGCGACATAGCCACGCAACACTTGGGCGTTTGACTGCTGCGACGAAGCTCGCGATAGCGCTCCTTCGATACGCGACCATGTTGCGACCGGATCTGCAGACCCGGCAGCCAGGCCAGAGCCAAAACTCCATGCCTGGCTCCCGCCTGAAAGGAAGTCAGGCGCGAGCGCAGCAAACGCATTGTCATCAGACGCGACCATCACGCCAAGCTCGCGAGCCAGTGCTCCAAGTCGTTCAAACTCGTTAGCCGACTCCTGCCCAACGCACATGTCTTCGAGGTCAAGACCGCCCGAAACTTCTTCAAACACCACTGCACGGACACGTTCGATAAGCGTGCGCGGGCGCAACTCTTCTTCCAAGGCTCGCAGCCGGGTGACAATGTCGATACGAAGCTGTTCGCCATCCAGGCTGAGGGTGCGCATGCAAGCGGCCCAACCATCTTGCCAAAATCCGTCGTCCGCAAATTTCCGACTCAACTGCTCCAGTTCATCGAACATCCCGGCGTGCGCCCACAGACCTCGGAAGTTGCCAGCGACAAGCGCGCGAAGTTCGTCGCGTAGGGCATTCTCCTCCAGCGCCAGCCTCTCGATGAGAGCCAGTGCGGCGCGATACCACAACTGAACCTCCTCGACAGTATCTGCGGAGTGGCCGAAGTCTCGAGATCTCGCACCGAAATCATAGTGTCTCGAAGAGGTAAAGTAGTCTGCAACCAGTATCTTTCCAAGTGCGTCCATGCCCAGTGCCACGGGCTTCTTCTCACCGGATTTCAACAACCGCTCGATCACGCTAAGACGCTGGGATATGGAAGCGTGTGTTCCGGATAGATGAATCGTGAACAACGAGGCAAACGACTTCCCTACCTCCTCGGCTTTGTGCGAATCGCGGCCTTCGGCCGCAGCACGCGCCAGCATCGCGACACTTCGACCGAACAGAGGTGCGTCGTATGCCAAGGAACGCAACAACCCTGCATTTTCGACCCAAACGTCAGGAGCGACCTGCTGCCCAACGTAAGTCGCGCGTTCAAGCGCTTTGAGCGTTGCCTCAGGATCGACTGGCGCGACGTTCTTGAACATCGCAGTTTGAAGCGGACTAAAAGCTGTAACGTCGCCAAGCAACCCGCCATCGCTCAGCCACTTGCGGACGATCTCAATGGCTTTCGGATCGCTTGTCAGGTAGGACAGGCGTCGAGAGAACGAGCGCACCAGATGTTCGTCGCCGCTCTCAACTAGCGTCTTCTCAAGCAGCGAATACGGAATATCCTCAAGCGCACGCGCTGCAAGGCGATTCGCGAGCGCGTGTGGTAGCACAGCTCGCCAAACACCTCGCTGCTGGACGAGATCGCGTCGGAGAAGCTCTCCAACATGCCGGTACAACATCAAGGCGGTTTGGCCGACAAGTGACGCGATGCGAGATAAGGCAGCGTTTTCCCCGTCGAGGTTCTCACCGTCAAATGAATACACAAGCGAGCAGGCCTGCCCCGCGAGCAACAGGGTGTCATCTAGCTTATGTCGTTGCCAGAAGAGCCGTTCGAAAAGTTCGTCGCTCGACAGCCCAGTGATGCTGCCCGACTGCCCAACCGTCTCGGCGAGGGCAACCGCAATTCTGGCGTTACCGCCTGAAGCGTCCGCAATGGTTCGAGCGTCCACCAGTGACAAATGCGGGTACCGACGCTGTACGAGCTTGCCAATGAGTTCGAGTGACGAGGTGTCAAGGCTCACGACGTGTGTGCCCTCGGGCTGATCATCGCGAACGTCATACTCGACCGTGAGCACGCTAACCGTGCTATCTGGACCACGGCAGAGTTCAGTGAGCGAACGATGCAACGTAGGGGGGCAGTTATCCACGATCAGAACAGCGCGTGCCCGCCTTGCTATCAGATTAGTTGCCATTGCCGTCGGCTGCGGGTCCGGGTCGTCCGAAAGGTTCGTGTAAACGGCCAGTGAAGGCGAGAGCGCACGTTCGCCGACGCGGGCATCGAACAACGCCTGAACAAACCTAGTTTTCCCGACGCCCGATAGGCCGACCAACCGCACAATGCTTCCCGGGCTCCTGAGTTCGTCGCGAAGCGTGTCCATCGCGTCATCGACGGAAGTGGCCGGGGAATTCTGCTGCCAGCCGGGATGCACGCGAAGTTTCGAATCCAGCAGGTATTCCGCCTCCGTTCCCTCACCTGCGCCGCTCCATTCACCATAGGGACGCCAGCCCTTAAGCGCACGCCCCACCTTCTGGCGGACCCAGGCGATCAGTCCTGGATGGCATTGAACCCAGCTTGCTACGCGCCGACGATCGTAGAAGTCAGTGTGCAAGTTCTCCGAATTCGGCGCATCCGAAAGTGCGTCGCGCATCGCCTCGCGCCGGCTGCATAAGGCAACGTCAGCCGTTGAGCCTTGCGAACTCACTATTACATAGGCTCCTGCCGAGTCAGCAAGCTCCTGGATGACGGGCCGGATTATGGCGTTCGGCCGCATTTCCTTGAGAATCGCGGCGCGTGGCATATCCGGCTTCTTGACCTGAAAACCGGTAGCCGGTCGCGGAATGTACCCTTCTACTAAGCGCTGCGCAGCCAGATCCACCCGCGCATCCAATCCGCCATCGGCCGCCGTCTGACTTCCTCCCCACGTTACCGCCGCCGTCGAGAGACCCTGCGCAGCAAGCTCGGCTTCACAAAGCAGAGCAACAAGCTCACGTAGATCGGTGTCGTTCAGTCGCTGAATGTCATCTGGGGTAACTTCGAACATCGCCGTTTGGTCTTGGTGGAATTAGCGAATATTCTAGCGCGCCGGGCGTAGCGAGATACGCCTTAGCTCGGCATGTGGATCGGTTCGAGTCGGATGCGCCACGCTTCGGGGAATCGACGCGAAGGTCAGGCTTCGTCCGGGGTGACAAAACTCCTTATTCCTTTTCGTTTCCATTCCGTTGGCGCTTCGGGATATCCTCGAACTCAGCGTCGTAGAGACCCGCGCGCTCCGATGCTTCCATAAGTTGCTGTAGTGCCCCTTTTTGTTCCGCACGCATTTTCTCTCGATACGCATGCAGGGGCACCGCCGGTATGCGTCGAATCCGTCGATGACCGATCTTCTCGATGCGACACGGAAGCTTGTCGTCCTCAATGAGGCTTCTGACGAACGAACGTGACACGCCCAAGAATTGGGCGGCGGCCTCGAGCGAAAAACCGTCGGTAACATCCCCGCCTCTTACGTCGCAATCGGGGACCAACTCAGCAGTTACGTTGCGCCACGCGCCGCCGTCACCGATAATCTTTGAGACACGATTGAAGACGTACTCGGCATCTCCGCTGTGTCCACTCAAACCGACGAGTTCATAAATTCGACCGCTCGCAGTGCGTCCTCTACGGGCGACCCCGTCTAGCTCCACAATCTCGGTACTTACGCGACCATCCCGAGACTCTCGGCTGAATCCGACAAAAAACCTTTTCCCGTTCTCGAATTCGCGTATCGACCAGTGCTCCAGATAGACAACCTCTGAGCCCTCTCCTGGCGGATGTATATATAGACTCATCGCATCTCCACTTGTATGGCACCCGCTTACTATTTAAGTGACTTTATCCGGCGCCGAGCTTCGTATAGCTCGTCTCTCAACGCACATTTGAACGCTCGGCCGAGCTCTGCGCTCGACATAGTCACCACGGCTACGAACCAGCGCGGGGTTATCACATCAATGAGGGGTTCAAGACCTGCGTCAATAGCGTCGTTGAGTTCTTTTCGCAGACTTTTCTTGCGCTTCGCAGCTACGTTCTGCCTATCAGGCCTGCGAGGCTCCTTTTTCTCCACAGTCGCCTCACTCACTCCTATCGCACTTAGGCGAGTCTGCGAAATACTGCGCGAGCCGGCGGCGAAACTGTTCTACCATGACAGGATCCCCGAGTCCTACCTCAGTCTGGCAGTGAACAAGCTGATCACGAAACGCTTCGAAGCCGTCCGAGCGGTCATCGACTGCCAACCATCGGAGCGGTGCATTCCTTTTGACATAGTCGAGCACCTGATCGCCTCGCGAAAGCATGGGCCATAGCCCCCAGTCAAAGGTGCATCCGTCAGACGTCGCGGCTATGATGCGTTCGCGCAGCTGCGGTGAGGGAATCGCGTTACGCGTAAATTCCAATCCCATTACCAGCGACCAATCACTGGAAACTACAATCTCGACGTTGGGATACGGGCATAGCAAATTCTCGAGCACCGGAGCATATTCGAACAGCTCTATATGACCTGGCGCACTACTCACTACACCCGTGCCGGACCGGCGCGCAACGCCGCGATGGAGCACACCGTCAATATCGAGAAATAAAACGCTTCGCATTTTCGCTCCTGGAAAAAGCATTCGCGGTCAAGGATGACTGGAATGATGCGCACGCCCGCCGATGCAGCCACTTTCCTCACGCCAGTGCGGCGCGTTGGATCGATCTCGATAATCTTCGTACTCGCACACGACCATCATGTGCATGACCGTTGAATCCAACGAAGTGGACCGCCCCTTCGTCAGTGCGCCGCAGCGACCAACACTCCAGGAAAATCTCTGGTTCTTCCTCGACAGGGTCCCCGCGATAGATACTCATTCTGACTCCTCCAACATGAGGAAAGCGCCTCCGATTTTTAGACCCATGATAAGGCGCGTCCATCCGTGGAACAGCGCCTTAAGTCTTTCTGCTTTTTGCAGTTCGTACCGGACGAGCGCTTCGTTCGGAATGCAGCTCATCGTACTCGGCAAGAAGGTTCGCGACCGATTCCTGTTCGAACGCTCGAATGACCTGCACGACAACCCGCTCAATTTCATGCCAGCTCTGCCGACGCATCTCTATCACGGATTCAAGTTCGACACGCGTAGCACAGCCTGACTCAAGGTCAGGCCTCAGTCTTTCCTGCGCAACCATCAATTCCACGTATCTCTGGTCGCAACCCAACATCAGTGCAACCTCAGAAATACTCAGGCTGGCCTGGCCGTTCGGCACCCGACGTTTCTTCGACTCGCGCATAGTGCCCCCTCGAATCCAGCTAGCTGGCTGCAACCCTCCCGAAGGTCGCAAACTGCGCAGCGACGCATTCTGCAATTACATCTCGCTTCCATGGGTTTAAGGTTGCCCCTCGTCCGAAAATCACCCTCATTTCCCTTGTCGTTGGGGTCGAAGCGCCGGACATCTTGCGCTCCCGGACTACCATCAAGACTTTGTCGACGAAAGCGTCTTTTCTAGCTTGAGCTTCGGTAGCGACTCTGCGCTCGTACAGCGCAGACGCGCGTTGCGTCAGGGCCGCATGCCAGCGTCGAATATTTGATGGGTCGATGTTCGCTCGCCTTGCTGCCTCTCTGACAGAGATTGGTCCGCCGCCATCGATTGAGGAGCACAATTCCCGCACAGCGGCTCTGGATACCTGCGCTGTCTTTGGTTTGATCGTTCGAACAGGAAACGACTCTTCCCGAAGAACAACGTTAGTCGCCTCGAATTCGCGCGTTACAAAGATGTCGCGCATACTGGTGCTCGTCACGAGGGCAATTCGAAGAAATATGTCTAGTGCCGCGAGGCAATCACCCCTCGCGTATGCATTCACATGCGCAGGTGGTACTCCAATGCTTCGCGCCATTTTGGAGCCACTCCCACCGAAGAAACTTGCGCGAAGCGCACTGATCGCCACCTTGGAAGAGGCGATTGACTCTCCCATGGCCAAGTGTTGCGGTAGCAGCAGGAACTGTTCGCACATCTTCGCCCGGGCGATTTCTGACTGTTTGATCCGCGAAGTCTCGGCACTGGCCGATCGCCCAAGCCATGTTCCGCAATATCTACAGCAAGCGACCCTTGAGTTGGATACCAGGGACGTTTGTTCGGACCGACCGCATCGCGGGCAGGTATCGACCAGTCCGGCGTCGTGGCGTGGGCAACAAGAAAACTCACATAATCTCCAGGCAAGCGGCTCGTAAACCGGACCAGTGCCCTCAGCCATCTCTTCGAGGCACTCCGGACACCAGCGACGCCGCTCTGTGATGAATCGGCGATGCGCGGTTAGAAGTCCGTCGTATGGCAGCGCAGTGCACAGCTCGAGTCCGGAGACTCCGGTCAGTGCACTCAACGCCTCGGCCCATTGCCTTGCAACGCTTCCGGCTGCCTCAATGACAATCCTTCCTGGAACGAAAATGCGTGATGGGTTTGGTGCTACGCGTCCGAACCGAGGGAACAACTCGTAGCGATAGAGATCGCTGAACAACACATTGCATTCTTCAGCCGCCCTCGCCGCGAAACTCGAGAGCTGTTCGATACGTCCGGTGCCGTAACCTGCTATCTTCATGCGCCACATGGTTGAGCTCCTCGAATGCGCAGAAGGCGCGAGTCAGACTGTCACGATCAGGTCTGGGGAAAACCTGGGGTTCGGGTTGGACGCGGGTCCTGCGGGGTTGCATATGATTCGACAACCCTTCACTTTGTAGTCGGACGAGTAATGGATATGCCCATGAATCCACAGGGACACTCTTCGCATCAAGCGACTCAGATCGCTAGCGAATGCGGTGCTAAAACTGTTGACTCCATATTGCGGGTCAAGAGACCGCTCATGTGGTGCGTGGTGGGTCACCACCACAGTAGCGCCCGTGAATCGCTCCTTGAGTGTCCGGTCCAACCATTCAACCGAGAGTCGATGCTCTAATGCTGTGTCCTCCGGAGTCAGGCGCTTCCCATCAGTGCGGACAGTGGCTTTGTAGTCACTTCCGGAAAAGGCGTTCAGCACGAGTGCGTCTTCGGGCCGCCCAAGAAGGCAAAAGTCCGTCCATAAACAGCAGCCGAGAATTCGCACGTCCGAGTATGTGACGCTTCGGCGTTCAAGAATTTTGAACCGAGCCGTCTCTTGAGCGGCTTCTACAGCCTTCGAGATTGCGTATTCGTAACAAGCGAAGTATGTGTCATGGTTGCCCCTTACGTAGACTACGTCGTAAGGCCAAGCTGCATACCGCTGCTGGACATGCTCAATGCGGTCGATATCGCCCGCCAGAATCAATACATCTGCGTCAAGAGGTTGGACCCTAGCGTCCGGTTTGCTGTCACACATATGGTGCATGTGAAGGTCCGACACGATATGCAGTTTCATTTGAGCCTCCTTCGGCGGACCAAATCAGACGCAACACAGGAGAAAACTTACTATAAAACACACATCATTCAATCGGGGTATACCTTACTATAAAACACGCACTTCGCAGTTCAGACTCAATTGATCATCCTGCTAGCTGGGACGCATTGTGCGGCACAGCATCCCTTTTCAGCGGCAACAATAAATTTCAGGCAGCCGATGTGGTTTTCAATATTCAGTGAGTGTTCAGCATCGCGACCTGATCGAGAATCGACAGTGCAAGTCTAATAAGCAGTGCTGATCGTTGGCGTTCCATAGTTTTCTTTCCCTGCCTCCCCACGGATATGTCTGTTGTCGGACCCAAGGTGTCATTGACAAGTTCGGCGCGAATGTTTACAAACAGGAGGTCGCGCGCGGTTGTTTTCAATTATTTGATAACTTTAATTGCGTAACTCCTGTTCATCGGCGTCCCGTCTGTTTGCGGCCGCCCACCGCTAGAGCGCTGAATTGTAAATATTCCCGGCTCTCAATGTGCGCGTCATTGGTTTTGAATGCTTTTGCGCCACCGACGGTGACAGTTCTTGGACCAAGGCGGACCGTCCGAGGGCCTTTCACTGGGTGACGCGTTTGCCGTTGTAATTTTTACCTCATGTCAGCAACAACACCAAGCCTAGACGATCGATCAATCAGGTCGTTCACGAAAGCCCCGCATCAACTCGCTTAACCGATATATTTGTTAAAGGTGGGCCGCGCGAGCTTTTGACATAAAGGGTCCTGACGTGATCGAGTTGAGCGAGGAACTTCATGCCCACTGACTTTCATGATGAAGCACGCCGCGTACTAAAAGAGCAGATGGATAAGCTCGGTGTGACAATCGAAGATCTGTCCGAGCTTCTTGCCTTGACGGGCCTCCATGAGAATCCTGGATCGCTCTACTCCAAAATCCATCGGGGATCGTTCCAGTTCTCCTTCTTTTTGCGGTGCATTGCAGCAATGCAAGCGAACACACGCGACAGGGAGGCTCCTGTGTGCCGCGTCACCTTTGAGACCGTCCCTTTTAAAGATGTGGCTAATCCAGTTGACCTAGGCATCATCACTCGCGATAAAAGGCGCAAAGGGCCAGATCAGCTTGCGCCGCGCACTGGAAAACGGATAGGTCCTCGCCGGCCAATAGGCCGCCCGCGCCGCGATGTGATGAACCCAGGGTTGGCAGAGACCGGCGCGTCGGAAAAGCGTGATCCTCTGAAACGGAAGAGAGCCGCACCCCGCGCGGTCAAAACCTGACAGGGCCGACTCGGGTCGAAGTACCCGGTTCTCGTACCTACGTCGAAGCCACCTACCTATCGCTATGTCTCCCGCAGACCAGCAAGATACGGTTGCCGAAAGGTCCTACTTGATCGTTGCCATGCCGATGTCGTCGACGATCAACACTGCACGACGTCGCCCGTAGGTGCTGCGCTCAACAGAGGGGTTGAGGGGCCTGCGTTGGTTCTGAGCAACAGCTCTGCCCGGACATGGAGCCTCCAGCAGGTTGTAATTCCGACATGGTTTGCGCGCGATCTGCGTGTACCGCCTTCCCCTTGTAGCGCATTCCGCGTCTGGCGCGCATTTTTGTTAAGGAAGGTCTGCAAAAGTCCTGGCATTGCGTTGCTGCTGAGCTATCCGGGAAACAGAGCGAATTAGGTGAGGAGCAGTGTGATGACGCAACTTGGTCTTGGTCTGGATCTGTCAACGAAGCGCACGCGCAAACGGGAATTTCTCGATGAGATGCGACGTGTTGTGCCCTGGTTGAAGCTGATTGCGCTGATTGAGCCGCACTATCCCACGGGCAAAACCGGTCGGCCGCCGTTCCCGATTGCAACGATGTTGCAGATTCATTTCATGCAGCAATGGTTCGGTCTGTCAGACCCTGCCATGGAAGAGGCACTCTATGACGTTCCGCTGTATCGCGAGTTCGCGGGTCTCGACGGCGGGATGGTTCGCTTGCCGGATAAAAGCACGATTCTCCGGTTCCGCCATCTGCTGGAAACGCACGGACTGGCGGTGCAAATGCTGGCGCTGGTCAATGAAATCCTGACGGAGAAAGACCTGATGCTCAAGGCTGGATCGGCAGTCGACGCCACTCTGATTGCCGCGCCCAGTTCGACAAAGAATGGCTCCGGCACGCGTGATCCGGAAATGCAATCAACGCGGAAAGGTGGCAACTGGTACTTCGGGATGAAGATGCATATCGGCGTGGACGCCGACTCGGGCCTGGTCCATACGGTCATCGGAACGGCGGCCAATGTTCACGACATCAACGTAGCCCAGGCATTGCTGCATGGTAAAGAAACGGATGTGTACGCGGACGCCGGATATCAGGGTATCGAAAAGCGTTGTGAGGCTGACGCGGTTCGTTGGCATGTTGCAATGCGACCGGCAAAGCGCAGGAAACTGGATCTGAGTGATTCGGTGGACGCGATATACGATCAGATCGAACGCCTGAAGGCGGGTATTCGAGCCAAGGTCGAACACCCGTTTCGCATCCTCAAGCGGCAGTTCGGTTACATGAAGACCCGCTATCGTGGTTTGATGAAGAACACCGCCCAGATCACTACGCTGTTTGCTTTGGGCAATTTATGGATGGCGCGTAGAGCTTTGCGCAAAGCTTGAAACACCGAGCCGATAAAGTCCGTATGTCTGGTTGAAGCGCTCCGGCGCGCGAAAAAAGCCCCGGCGATTGACTCGCCAGCAAAGATCTGAACGCAGAGGCCGCGCTGGATGTGAAAGATAACGCTTGCAAAGAGGGTTGTGCAGACCTTCCTTAACTTTTGGTTCGTTCCTTAATCATTCGAGCCATCTCGGCTTCCATCGCCTTTCGAGCAAGGGCAGGCTTCAGACCGATACCCATTGGAAGGCCGTGACGCATGCGCTCCTGCCTAAAAACGCGATGATCCACAGAACCAAACACCTTCACACCTACCTCCGTCATCCTTTCTTCTGATGGAAATTCGCCGGCGAAGATAAGCTCGTCCATCGCACTCCGAATCCTCTCCTCCCGAAGAGGCGTCATTGCACGTAGTTGAACTGAGTCTCGAGCGACCTTTGTAATCAGACTGGGCTCCAACCTCTGCAAAGTGGTTTTTCGCATATCTGTCAATAGCTCGACACTGTATAGCGAAGGCGCCCCCCTCTTTGACCGTTCGCGCTCCAAAACTGATTTGACCAAAGCGCACAATCTGACATCACGGTCAGTCTCCTGTTGCCCCCCGTGGAGTCTTGCAGTCGCCTCGGTAAGCAAAAAGCCAAGGTTTTGCGGAAGTGGCCTGTGTGCCATTAAGTCAGTCACACTCAGACGCGCGACACACGCTATTCGATAACAGTCCTCCATAGTGAATTTTCCAGAGACCGCACAGCGCTTTCTTGTCGTTACATCTTTAAGGCCTAAAATTTCGGTTAGAACATCCGTACGTTCGTCGAGCCCCTCGTGCCAAACATCATGGAAAAATGACAGTACATTCTCAAGGTTTTTACCTGTAAAACGAAGCAAGTCAAAGCATTCGGATATGCACACAGAACGCAAAACCTCCTCCGTATCAATAGTCCGACTATCTCCACTAACAGGCTGACCAAGCCAACTGCGACAATTGCTACAACATCCTACCCGGCCGAATGCCCAAAGAACGGCAACCTTCTCGCAACCGCAATATGGACAGCATCGCAGCATGCGGACTTCGTGCCGGATACAGGTAGAGTACTCAGGCACTCGCCATATCAAAGGCGAGAAAGCCGCCTGCTCAAAAGGACCGGCCCCACTTACATTTTCGCCCGCGAATTCCTCGAGACAATGTGGGCACCAGAAGTAACACCGTCGAGCCTTCCGGCTTTTCAAAAACAGGCTCGACATATGTCGCAAGGTCATCTGGGACAAAGAGTTTCGCCCGGTTAATTCCTCCGTCGCGCGAACCCATGGCTCAACGGTACCTGTCTCCAAATCGACCTGAAGATGTGGTCCGTTGGGAAATGAAGCACGACCGACGATGGCATCCACGGCCGGTCTAAGAATATGCCTGATAAGGATCGTTGTTGACACATTAAGCAATTCGGCCCATCTGTGGAGATAGCTGCTGAACGACTCGCACTCAAAGGTCCCCACTCGCCTTGGATTCGGAGACGGGACCGTCATTGTGCATCCTCCTGGAGCGCGGGACGTTTTGGCTTGCGGCCACCTCTCCTACCGCCCTTCCCGCCTCTTTGCGGCGCCTCTGCAGATGAACTATCTGCAGAGCCTAACGACCCCGGTGCGTTCTTTGGTTTTTCGGATACCATTGGATCGCAGACGGCATCACTGGAAGGCGAGCCATAGAACATTTCTGGCATTGATACTTCGCCGGCAACTTCCTGTTTACGCCTCTTCTGGAAGTGCGCCAGATATCCCAGATATTCTGCGCGACGATCTTCGTCTTGCGCAGCATGAAAGAACCGATGCTCCGTCTCCATCGTAAGCCGACGGGCGTCGAAATTTTCGAGAAGGTCAGTATGCAACATCGGCCAGTCGAGTACTTTTCTTTCGATTTGCGATGCCAACACGCAAACGAGAATGACATCAATTGCTATGCCAAATGTTCCCCACGTAAGCCGCATGATTTCATCGGCATTGTCGCCTTGAAGTGTCCCCGGAACGATCAGATCCGCACCCAACTCCTCTTCCAGCGTAAAAAGAAGAGATGCAAAGTCATCGCAATCTGTTTCGTTATCGCAGTAGTACGGCGGCATCCATATCGGCCTGAATCTCGCAGCCATCTGGCCTGTCATCCACTGGAAGCACGCTACTTCCGGCCCACCCGACACAACGACGGTCTGCTTCGTTTTCGTTGCAATCTCATTGAAGACAAACGGTGCTTCTACTGCTCGACCGGCCTTCAGCAGCAGCGCCCACGAACTCGCATCGTCAAGAAAAATCGCGGGATGAAGACCGTGAGCGGCTTTTGCCATACTCGAAAGCATACCGGCTCGGGTCGCCTTCTGACCTCCGTTTACACGAACATCTGGCGCGCCTTCCTTCAGCGGCTTGTATTCAATTTTGTAGTCAACCAGTTCCAGGAGAAAGTGATTACAGACGTCCGTATATAGGGCATTGACCTCGATTTTTCCGTTGTTGGGTGGGTTCAATTCCGTGTATGCCGACCCGCGAACCGGCCGTCCGTCATCAATCGCCTCCTGCACCAGCTCAGCGTCGCGCTCTCGCATAAGAGTGCTCTTGCCAACGGAGGTAGGTCCAATAATCAGCGCTATTCGACGCTTGTTTGGTATCGCTGTGTGAACGACCAACTCTTCATGTGCTTTCTTAAACTTGGGGTGATTTTTGACCCAATCATCGCGTATGGTTCTGAGCCGCTCCCTGATCTCCTTTGGGACTTTTGGCCGCTGTTTCATCAGCTCGCGAATGTCTCTCATCGCATACTCCTCTGCGGGTAAACGCAGTTGCGCGTCTGCTTCAGAAATCATCAAGCCGTCTGATCTTGCGTACGCGGACCGACGCAGGACTAGCGGGCGGTGATGACAGCTGCGGTGGTGGCGTAGTCGGAGCAGCGGGACGCGACGCGGGGGAAACATCCGAGTTTCTACCAGCAGTCCCGTTCCCTTTCGCGGTCGCGGATTGCGCTTCTGTGTCAGCGGCTTGCGTTGCTCTGGAAGGTGCGGCTTGCGCGTGAGATCGGCGCGCGTGGGCGGCCGGTCCCACGTTATTGGTACCATCAGGCGCGAGGACCTTATGCTCGATCAAGAAATCACGAGGAACGCTAATGTCGCGACTTTCGCTCCAGGTGACGTAGGCCTCGGCACCGGTAGGTGTATTACGCCAATCGGTCAACCCGTCCGCCAGCGCCTCCTGCATTTGCGGACTCTTGCCGACACGTCTACGATGCTCCTGGTATTCGTCACGTTCGTCATCGGTAAAGAACCTGAGTTTTTCATACCAGAGCGACTTCGCTTCAACCCATTCATGAATGGGACCTACATCGATAAATATGAAAACATGACCTATGTTGTCGGGGTCCTCATGGACCAGGACTTTTTGTCCCACAACATTCATCAGCTTATTGTCCGCATAAGTCACTCTCTCGTGTTCGACATAACCCCCGGCCTGCACGGTCAGTTTTCCGCTAGGATTTGAGACGAGAGGCATCATGAGCCAACGAAATCGTTCTGTGTATTTCACGTCACACCAAACGCTGCCCTTCCGAAACTCCAGTCTTTCGGCGTTCTGGGAAATAGACTCCCCTCCCGTCTTCGTGGAGGGGAATCCTCTTCGGATATCGCAGTCGCTTTCCAGTCGTCGGCGAAAATCGGCCAAAGTGAGTAACGCGGTGCTGTGCGGGCGGAAATCTTTCGGAAGCGCACGATAGTCATCGTTATCGTCCCGGTAGCCAGGAAGATTTCTCAACAGCTCCCGCGTTTTCGTTCCAAAGCCGGTCTCGGCCGGCTGCCCTGTATGCGGCTGTTTCCCGCTCCTGTCCAGAACCACGACTCCGTAACTTCCAAGAACCGTCCTCCACTGCTCTTTTATATGTTCCGGGCCGCCGTCCACGACCAGATACTGAGGGAGCTTCTCGCGGCGCTTGACGAGATTCACAATCAATCTAAAAATCGCCTTATAGGAAGGGGCTCCGTAGTAGAGCAGGGATTCAATGCTCTCGTCGTTAAAGGAATCTCGCATGACTGTCCAAGTCGACCTGCGTGCCGCTGGTAGACCTGTGAACATGTTCAACGTCACGTTGGGAAACGGAGTGCTGTCGATATGTCCGACCTCACCAGGTAGCCTCCCTTTCGATACGAGATTAACCTTATCTAATGGAACATGCCCTCGATACCGATAGGCTATGTGTTTACCCTTTCGCGTAACAATGACGTCGTATTTTTTCAACTCATGGATTCGATCTCGTATTGTCTTTTCAGTGACGGGCGAAGCGCCGGCAGCACTGCACCCTTTGCGGTATGGCCCAATGATTGCGGCGACTGTCAGGCCATTAGGAGTTGTAAAATGCTCATCCAGCACCCGATCCCAAACTGGTCTCTCCCCATGGGTCTGGCTCGTTCTATTTCCATTGTGGTTCCGCGCAAGCACGATCAGTGGATCGACCCCCGACTCCTGCGCTTTGGCAAGCTTTCTCTTGATCCGAGCCACCGTCGACAATGACATCGGTTGGCGGCTCTTTGCGCCGAACGGCCAGATATATTCAGCTCGATTTTCTGAGAATAATGCCAATAGCAACATACCTTCGCGAAGTTGCTTCGCACTCAAATCGTATATGCGCATCGCTGTTGAGTCGTCAAGCGCCCAGCGTCCGCTATTGGTGTGTTCGTCGGCCTCCTGGCTGGTGACGAATTCGTCGTCAAGGCCCTTCGAACTCAATCGCAGAATGCTCCCATCGTCATCCTCAACCTTCCACAGGCGTGCTCTCCATGTAAATCCTTCGCCCGTCGTCGGACGCCTGCGTCTGATTGATAGCGGGTGCACTGCCCCCTGCCTCTCCCTCTCGGCCCGGTGCGAGAGATAGTCCTCCCGAGTTGCGTAAAGGAAGGCAATATCGAGCGTCAGGTCTTCTTCGTTGATGGGATAGTAGGCTAGTTGCCGAGCCACAAAGCACCGAATTGCCTCGCCGTCTATTCCTAACTGATAAAGGTCACGACAATCGACGACTCGCTTGTTCTGCACAATGTCTAGGATAAACAGGAGAATTTCATCTGATGCTGCGCGATAGGTATCGAAATACACCTTCGACAGATAACTCAGGTTTCCGACTGTGTATCGTCCGAGATGTTCGTCGGTAACAAGACGATAGCCTATTCCATATTGCGCAGCTGCCTCGCGTAGTCTCGGTGAGTCCCATTTTCCATCTACCCGTTTATAGAGGTTTGTGTGACGCAGCAGCGTTATGACAGTTCTGTACTCGAAGAAATAAATGTCACTTGGCTCGATACAGAGCGCAGTTACGCGATGTCCGCGCTTTGTCCTTTTATGTTGTACGCCGGGAATGCTCACGTTATTCCAAATCTCGATAAGACGTGGATTGAATATGGGGCTTTCGAGCATAAGCAGAGCTAGATACTGGACACCAAAGCTCGCGAACTGGAGGAGCAGCCGCATGAGACGCGATGGATAAGTGCCCACGATGTTGCCCAAAACATACGAGCCCTGCGGGGCGAAATGGGGCTGTGTATTGCGGATGTCCGTAACCAGGCTTCTACCGATTTCCGGTAGATTTTTGCGATCCATCACCGCCTTTATCGATGTCTCGTCCAGACGGTGATACGGCACCGAGGTGTCGTACGCAAAATGTTCCGCGCCCTCAAGCGTATTGAGTTCGGACTCTGATTTCAGCTTCGGTGCCATCTCGATTTTCCATAAACCAAGGTCAGATGAGGGATGATCGTGGCTCGTCCTGATGTGCGGCCGATGCGCTTCGGCTGCTAGACGAAAAACGCTATAAACGCACGCAGGGACATCGCGACCATGGAAAATGACCGATTCGCAATATTTTCCTTAATGGTCCTAGATCGATTTCTGCAGGCTCGTCCGTCATTTCCCGTCTTCGATCGAACCCCTCGTGCAACGGACCAATCGTTGCTACAGATGGTCAAGTCAGCAGTCTGCGGGCGAAAGCGCTCAATTGATGAGTTGACCATCACCGAGCGACTCCTCTGAAGAACGCTATTCCTTGTGGTTCCGCGCAAGAACAATTAGCGGATCGACACCCGACTTCTCCGCTCTAGCAACGTTTCTCTTGACTCAAGCCACTGTCGATAGTGACATCGCCTAGCAGGTCTTCGCGCCGAACGGCCAGGAGTACTCAGCGCGGGGTTTGGAGAATATTGCTAATAGCGATGTTGCCTCGCGAAGTTGCTTCTCAGTGAAATAGTGTGCGCGCGTCGCGGTTGCGTCGCCTGGCGCCCAGCGTCCCGGATTGTTGCAGTCGTCGGCCTTCTGGCTCTTGACGAATTTGTCGTCAAAAGGACCTCATTAGGATACCGAAACTCCTTTTTCCCGCGCTCGTTTTCCATAACCTGTCTCCAATCGCCCCCCGACGATCCTTTGCGTAAGAGGAACGTCTCCGGAGCTCACACAAGTCTGAGGCCTGCTACGGGTAAACTAGTTAGCAAATTTGCAAATTGCAAGTTTTCTCGTACCTGGCTTGATTAGACACGACCATTGTTCCGTTGTACGTGCGCCGCTCCCCTGCAACGGAGCATCGTGGCCTTGGGTGGTCCAGTAAGCGATTGCCCAGGAATGGTCTTGAGGCCGGCACACAGGCCGTCTGTCAAATCAGGCTTCCGACGCGCCACCAGCGAGTAACCGTTTCGGTAACAAATACCGGCTCGACCGTCAAATCAGGCCTCCTGTCAGATCAAAACAAACTCCGGCCAGCAGGACTCTCGACAAGGACATGCAGGCCATTCTCCGAGCCGCACCCCGGTCCCTCCCTTCGGAGCATTCCGATTTTCCGCCGCTTTCTTCGCCCAACTGGGCGCTCCCGCAGGACTTCCGCTTCCATCCTGTAAAATCCGCGCCGGCCTCCGTCGCCAGCGCGCCCGCCCTATCCGGACGGCGCGCCCGTGTCCCGTGCTCTACCCAGCGCCTGCCGCACTTCTCGCCCGACGACCGCCGTATGTCCACGCGTCTCCCGCGTGGCTCACAATTCATCAAAGACATGGCAATGCAAGCGACAAATCTGGGTGGAGCGCAGGCTGTCACCCCCCGCCCGCTTGGGCACAGCGATTACAAGACACTCGGTCTCGCCGCGCTCGGCGGAGCGCTCGAGTTCTACGACTTCATCATCTTCGTTTTCTTCGCGCCGGCGATCGGCCAGCTGTTCTTCCCGGCGGCGATGCCGGACTGGCTGCGTCAGGTGCAGACCTTCGGCATTTTCGCGGCCGGTTATCTGGCGCGGCCGCTCGGCGGCGTCATCATGGCGCACTTCGGCGACCTGTTCGGCCGCAAGCGCATGTTCACGCTGAGCGTGCTGCTGATGTCGGTGCCGACGCTGCTGATGGGCCTGATGCCCACCTACGCGAGCATCGGCGTGCTCGCGCCGGTGCTGCTATTGCTGTTCCGCGTGATGCAGGGCGCGGCGGTCGGCGGCGAAGTCCCGGGCGCATGGGTGTTCGTCGCAGAGCATGTGCCCGGGCGGCACGTCGGCTATGCGTGCGGCACGCTGACGGCCGGCCTCACGGCGGGCATTCTGCTCGGCTCGCTGATTGCGTCGGCGGTCAATCGCCATTTCACGCCGGCCGATATTTCCGAATATGCGTGGCGTGTTCCGTTCCTCATCGGCGGCGTGTTCGGTATGTTCTCGGTCTATCTGCGCCGCTGGCTGCACGAGACGCCGGTGTTCGCCGAACTGAAGCAACGCAAGGCGATCGCCGCGGAAGTGCCGCTGAAGGCCGTGCTGCGCGATCACGGCCGCGCGGTGATCGTGTCGATGCTGCTCACCTGGATGCTGTCGGCGGCGATCGTCGTCGTGATCCTGATGACGCCGACGCTGCTGCAAAAGCAATTTCACATCGAGCCGGCCACCGCGCTGCTCGCGAACTGTGTCGCGACGCTGTGCCTGACGATCGGCTGCGTGGTGGCGGGTTCGATCGCCGGACGCATTGGCGCGGGTCGCACGATTTTCGTCGGCGGTGTTGCGCTTGCGATCACGTACTACGTGATGTTTCGCCAGTTGGCCGTCGATACGTCCCTGCTCTTGCCGCTGTATGCACTGGCCGGACTTTTCGTCGGCGTGATCGGCGCGATTCCGCTCGTGATGGTCCGCGGATTCCCGCCGGTGGTGCGCTTCTCGGGCATCTCGTTCTCGTACAACGTCGCGTATGCGGTGTTCGGCGGTCTGACGCCGATCGCCGTATCGCTGATGATGAAGTCGAACCCGCTGGCCGCGCCGCTGTACGTCGCGGCGATCTGCGTGCTGGGCGCGCTGACCGCGCTGTTCATCAAGGATGTGCCGCGGGCGCGTTGATCCGGCGACATCCATACTTCACGCCACGCCGAAACGTGGCGCGCTGCATCGGGCTTACGATGCAGTCATGAACTCATCCACACCCTCCTTTTCGCCCGCCCTCGGTCGCGTTCTCGCGACCGTCAGCGTCGGCTTCGTGGTCACGCAACTCGACGTGACCATCGTCAACATCGCGTTGCCACGAATCGGCGCGGACCTGCACGCGAACGTCGCGGGCCTGCAATGGGTCGTCGATGCATACACGCTCGCGTTTGCGGTGCTGATGCTGTCGGCCGGCGCGCTCGGCGACCGCTTCGGCGCGCGGCGCATGTATGCGTGCGGAATCGTGCTGTTCGCGCTCGCGTCGCTGGCCTGCGGGCTCGCGCTCGATGCCCCGATGCTGATCGCCGCGCGCGCGGTGCAAGGCATCGGCGCGGCAGCGATGCTGCCGAATTCGCTCGCGCTGCTCAATCAG
Source organism: Paraburkholderia sp. 32 (assembly GCF_050435345.1). NCBI lineage: Bacteria > Pseudomonadati > Pseudomonadota > Betaproteobacteria > Burkholderiales > Burkholderiaceae > Paraburkholderia > Paraburkholderia sp. 32. The sequence continues at coordinate 1,613,168 of NZ_JBNDKD010000001.1, read as the reverse complement.
TCGTTCGGCCACGAACCGAAGCTGCGGGCACGCGCGGTCGGCCTGTGGACCGCCTCCGGCGCGATTTCGATCGCGGCCGGGCCGGTGGCTGGCGGCCTGCTGATCGCCGCGTTCGGCTGGCGCAGCATCTTTCTCGTCAATCTACCGATCTGCGCGGCCGGCCTGCTCGCGACACTGCTGTGGATTCCGCGTCCGCAAACCTCGCAAGGCGGCGTCCCGGCCGCCGCTCGCGGCAACACCGGCGCGACGCCACGCGGCATCGATCTCGGCGGCCAGTGTCTCGCGATCGTCGCGCTAACCGCGTTCGTCGCCGCGGTGATCGAATGGCGGCCGCTCGGGCTCGCGCATCCGCTGGTCGCCGGCGGCTTCGTGCTGGCGCTGCTGGCGGCGGGTGCGTTCGTGTTCGTCGAAGCGCGCGTCGCGCGCCCGATGCTGCCGCTGTCGCTGTTCGGCACGCGCACGTTCAGCGCGGCAGTGCTGTTCGGCATCTGCGTGAATCTGACCTATTACGGCATGGTGTTCGTGCTGAGCCTTTACCTGCAGCGCGTGCGCGGCTACACACCGTTGCAGGCGGGCCTCGCGTTCCTGCCGCTGACGGGCGGTTTCCTGCTCTCGAACGTCGCGAGCGGCTGGGTGATCGGCCGCCTGGGAGTGCGCGTGCCGATGATCCTCGGCGCGATCACGGCTGGTCTCGGCTATGGCCTGCTGCATCTCGTCGACGCCGAGACGCCGCTGATTGGCCTGCTGCTGCCGTTTTTGCTGATTCCGTCGGGTATGGGACTCGCGGTGCCGGCGATGACCACGGCGGTGCTCGCATCGACCGAAGCGCGGCGCGCGGGCACGGCGTCGGCGGTATTGAACACGGCGCGCCAGGCCGGCGGCGCGGTGGGTGTGGCGGCCTTCGGCGCGCTCGCGGGCGGTGCGGCCGCGACGCAGATCGTGCCGGGGATGCAAGCGGCGACGGCTATTTCAGTGGGACTGCTGGTGCTGGGTCTCGTGCTCGCGTGTTTCGTGCATCCGGAGCCGCACGCGGCGGCATCGTCTGCGCGCGGCGCGAGCGCCGCGAGTAAGTAAGCGGTGTGTAATGCAGGCGCCTACAGCGACGCCTCCTGAATCGTGCCGGTAGCGATTGCGCGCTCGATCAGGCCTTCGCTGCGCGCTTTGGCGATCGCATCCGCGAGCAGCTTTTCCGGGTCCTCGATGTCCGCCTTCAGCGTGCCGATGAATCCGGACGCATCCAGAACCACCAGCGTCTTCGCCGACTCGGCGAGGCTGATGATCACACGATGCGGCGTCGGCCCTTCGCCGAGACTCGCGCACAGTTGCGTGAGCTTGCCGCCGATCATTTGCTCGAAGTTCTGAATCATCATCTGCTCCCATGATTGGCGCGGGTTGGAAATCCTGCTGTGTAGCAGGATGCGGGCCGCGCCGACTGCGCGCGCTCACGCTTTACAGCCCGCTTTACAGGCCGCCGAGTCCGCCGCGCGGCGCGCGCGCGTTGTCGATGCTCAGACGCCCCGCGCCGGTAACGAACAGCAGCAGGAAACCGCCCGCGATTCCGATGTTCTTCCAGAAATGAATCACCATGTCGTGCTGCAAGGCCGGGTCGGTGATATTCCAGAAGTCGTGGCCGAGCACCGCCGTCGCGACCGTATACGCCGCCATGACCAGCGCGAGCGGCCGTACCTTGAAGCCGACCACGAGCAGCAGGCCGCCGAGCACCTCGATCGCGGTTGCGATCGGCGCGGCGATCTGCACGAACGGCACGCCTTTCGAATGCAGGTAGCCGACGAAGCCCGCATAGCCCAGCAGTTTCATCACCCCGCTCCACAGGAACAGCACGGAAAGCGCAAGACGGGCGATGAAAATAATGCCGAAATCGACGGGACGCGACATGGGGGGACTCCTGTAATGAATAAGCAGCAGACCCGAATGGACGGGCTCAGTTCCCCGCCTCGCCCCTGAGCATATGAGCAATGGCCGCGATTTCCAAGCCCGCTCAAGCTGACGGATACGTGGCGACCTCGATCAGGTTGCCGTCCGGGTCGCGGCAATACACCGAGGTCATCTTGCCGCGCGCGCCGTCGCGCTCCACCGGCCCCGCCTCGATAGCGACGCCTTGCGCAAGCCAGTGCGCCTTGACGTCGTCCGGGCTTGCGGTGGTCACGAAGCACAGGTCCGCGGTGCCCGGCACCACCTCGCGCGACGTGAACCAGGCGACGGTATCGGCCGACGCGGGACGCAGATTGATCTTCTGATTACCGTAGTTCATCGCCACGCGCGTGCCGGTGCGCGACGCGAACTCGGTGCGTTGCATGCCGAGCATCCGCGCGTACCACGCCGCGCTCACTTCGACGTCGGCGACGTTCAGAACGAGATGATCGAGACTGGCTAGCTGGAAGCTCATGGGTTTGTCGTGATGAATCGAGAAAGGTGGTAGCGACTATACGCGTGGCGCGTCCGGCGCGAGCAACACGCCCTTCGTGAATACGAAGCAGCCGTAGCCGCGCTCCTCGCCCGTCGCGATCACACAGTATGCCTGGCGCGCACGCTCGTAAAACGCGAACCGCTCGATCGACACGAAGGGCACCTCGCGCCCCTCGCCCGCGTTGACCTCGGCTTGCGCTTCGCGCTGCACCGCGGGAATCGTGTGCGGCTCGCCAACCACTTCCATGCGCGACGCGGGATGCTCGATAAAGGTGTCGAGCGGCAGCACCGACAACACCGCGCGGATCGCGCGCGGCGAACTGACGCCGTCGAGACGCAGCGGCTTGCCGAGCACGGTATCGCGCGCGACGGCGTCGGCCGGGAAGTTGGCGTCGCAGATCACGAGTTCGTCGCCGTGGCCCATCGAGCGCAGCGCGTGCAGGATATCGGCGTTCAGTAGCGGGTCCAGATTTTTCAGCACGGGGTCTCCAGGTCGTTCGGTTGGGAACATGCTGAGGGGGTGAGGTCGTGAGCTTTGCGCAAGACGATGCGTGTCACGCTTCATCCGCACGACGATCGATTGTAGCAAGCGCGCCGGACGTCTTGCGGCGCTGCGCTCGCACCGCATTGCCAGCGCAGCCATCCGACCAGAGCGAGCAGCACGAGCCCCGCGCCGCCGAGCACCGGCTCGCGCCAACCGAGCAGTGCGATGAACATGAACGCCCGCGCGCCGCCGAGCAGCGCGAAACCGGCGATCGCGCTCGATAACGCATCGAGCGCGGCCGCGACGCGCAGCAACGCGAGATGGACTTGTACGGGCTTGGCAGCGGCGGGCTCATGCATGATCGTCTCCGTGAAAGACGCCTCAAGCGGCGCCGGGGGTTTCGTCGAGAAAACCGGTGACCGCTTGCAGACGCCCATGCGCGTCCACCACGCCGAAGTCCGAGCCCTTCACGATCGCCTCGCCCGCGGGGGTCGTCAGTGCCCACGAGAAGCGCAGGCGATTCGCGAAGCCGTCGACGTCGGTCGTACGGCGAAACGTGTGATGCGGAAAACGCTCATGCACCGCGCGGATCATGGCGTCGATGCCATCGTGGCCCGCGCCCGCCAGCAGCGGGTCGCGATAGTCGGCATCGGCGCTCCACGTTGCCGCGATCAACTCGCGACGACGCGCGCCATCGGTCTCGTTCCAGGTATCGAAATAACGGTCGATCAAATCGGTATGCGCATTCATCTCGAACTCCTCGATTGACAGGACTGAGCACTTCGCGCGGCATACGCATCGCATGCGGCGGGCTCGGAATGAAGATTGACGGCTCGCGTGCATTGCGTCGATTACGTGAGAGGTAATCAAGCGGATGCAGCCTTCGCTGTCACGCAGCGCCTTTCACTGTTTTTCTCGCCAAATAGGTCATTCGGCCGAGTCGTCAAAAAACCTTCGCACCGCTAACCTCAAGTGACTCATCGAAGCCCGCCGACGACATCGCGAGGCGGGCAATGCAATGAACAGGAGGGCCGCTTGGACCGCTTTATCGAGACGCTTTTCTCGCTTGCACGACCGTATCCCCGGAGATACAATCATCCGCAGATCGAAACACCGCGCGTGTACACGATCAACTGCACCGAAGAGTTCGACCGTTGGCTTCACGGCCTCACCGACATCAAGGCGAAGGCGCAAATTCTCGTGCGGATCCGCCGCGCGGAACGCGGGCTTTTCGGCGACGCGAAGTTGCTGGAAAACGGCGTGTTCGAGATGCGCATCGATTGCGGGCCGGGTTACCGGGTCTACTACGCGCGCGAGGAACGCATGATGTATCTGCTGCTCTGCGGGGGTAACAAGTCCACGCAGCAGGCGGATATCAGGCATGCCGGAGCAATGTGGACAACCATCAGAAAGGAACGGTCATGAGCAAGATCAAAACGGCACGCTTCGATGCATCGAAGTACCTCGACAACGACGAAATGGTCGCGGCCTATCTGAACGCCGCCCTCGACGAAGGCGACTCCGATCTGCTGCTCGCCGCCATCGCGGATATCGCCAAGGCACGCGGCATCACGAAGATCGCCGCGGCAGCGGGCCTGGGGCGCGAGAGCCTCTACAAGACACTCGCGCCCGGCTCCAAGCCACGCATGGACACGGTCCTCAAACTGGCGAGTGCGATCGGCGTCAAATTCACCGCCGTGCCGTTGCGCCTGGCTGCCGCCTGAGCCGGGCACCCGTCTCGTTGACTGAAATTGGCGGGGCATTACCTCTCAGGTAATCGATTGCTTGCACGCTTTGACTATGATCGGTGGCATGAACACACTCTCTATTGCACAAGCGGCTCCATCATCCGCGCCGATCGGCACTCGGGCGGTCGGCGAACTTCTCCGCGAATGGCGGCAGCGGCGGCGCATGAGCCAGTTGCTGCTCGCCACGGAGGCTGACATTTCGACCCGCCATCTGAGCTTTGTCGAATCGGGGCGCGCGCTACCGAGCCGGGAAATGGTCATGCATCTCGCCGAGCGCCTCGACGTGCCGTTGCGCGCGCGCAATGCTCTGCTCGTCGCGGCCGGTTACGCGCCGCTGTTTCGCGAACGTCCCCTCTCCGACCCGCAGCTCGCCGCCGCACGCGAAGCCGTCGAACTGGTGCTCAGAGGACATGAGCCCTACCCGGCCCTCGCGATCGACCGGCACTGGACCATCGTCGCGACCAACAATGCGATTGCGCCGTTGTTGAGCGGCGCGAGTCCCGAAACTGTTGAAGCCACCGGTCAACGCACTGCGCCTGAGTCTGCATCCGCAAGGCATTGCGGCGTCGATCGTCAACTGGCATGCGTGGCGCGAGCATGTGCTGGGCCGCCTGCAACGGCAGATCGACGTCAGCGGCGACGACACGCTGAGCGCACTGCGCGACGAACTGGCCGGCTACCCCGCGCCGCCGTATGCAGACGCCTCGACGCTGGACGATGCAGTCCTCAACCAGATCGCCGTGCCATTGCGGCTGCGTACGCCGCTTGGCGTGCTGTCGTTTTTCAGCACCACCACGGTGTTCGGCACGCCCGTGGACGTTACGCTGTCGGAACTCGCCATCGAGGCGTTCTTTCCGGCGGATCGGCAAACCGCGTCGGCGCTGCGCGAATTTGCCGAACATCAGCGCGGCTAGCCGCTCGCGTACCGCCACTCCACTCACCACGAATAAGTGAGATGTCCGTCAACGCCGACACCCTGCTGATCCGCCAACTCGGACCCGCCGACCGGGACGCCTATTTCCAGCTTCGTCTGCGCGGGCTGAAGGCGCACCCCGCTTCGTTCGGACAAAGCCGTGCGAAGTCGGCGCCTTGAACGTCGACGGGGTGTTCCATGACGAGGATCTGATGGCGCGATTCCTGGCGTAGCGCCCCCGGGAATCATTGACGACGCCTCCTTGCGGCCATTCCCGGCGCCTCGTCAACGTTGTAATGTCGTCTTATTGCACCGACATCGTGTCAGACAGCCTGCACGGCACTGGCTTCTCGCAGCCTCCGTCCGCAACGTGATCGGTACGCGTCTGTGACCGCTGTTCGGTCTCGGGGTCGAACGCGTGCGACAGACCGGCTGCCCTTCCTCATCGAGCCGTTACAAATCCCGCCCTCGTTTGCGTAGTTTGTAACGGGGGACGCTTCATACGGTTACAGGCTCCATCCGCCCCTCACGCGTCCCCCAGCACGAGTATTTATTACCGTCCATTCCATCGCTTTCTGTTCCTTTCTAATCCAAAACAAATTTACCGATCGCCGCGCGGTGCGGACGCACGTCTCGGACAATCGCGTAGGATTCCCATCCAGCAAGGGTTTTCATGGATTAGAGGCCAGTGTCGAAAGGCTATAAATTCACTTGGCATCATTCATTACAATGGCGTGAAAAACTTACCGAAAAATGATGTAGCTTTTTGAGATATTTTTTTGAGAAAGGATTGATTTCTGCTTTTAGCCTTCATACAATTCGTCCCGAGCTGTTACGAAATGTAACGTCTTGTATCAAATGTTCGCTGGCTGTAGCAAGTAGCAACATGTAGCCGGAGGTCACGTTGCCGGCGAGGCAGAAAAGACATAACGGCGCAAAGCCGACATAGTAATTCGGGGCTTCGGAAACAGACAAAATGGACCGTAGCAGCGAGACGCTGGATTCAATCCGCGAGATCAACTTGTCTTACATCATGCTCGCGCAACGCATGTTGCGCGAGGACAAACCGGTCGGAATGTTCCGGCTGGGACTGTCGTCGGAACTGGCTGACTTGCTTGCCGGGCTGTCGCTCGCGCAAATCGTCAAGCTGGCCGCTTCCGACCAGCTTTTGTGCTTCTTCCGCTTCAACGACCACGCGATGCTGTCGGCGTTGACGCAAACGACGAAGCACACCGCAGTTGCACCGACTCACACGGCGATCCTGCTTGCAGGCCAGCCCGCCGAGCAATTTGCCTGATCGAGGTGACTGCAATGCTCAAGCGAAGCCTGACCGAAGATGCACAGGAAGTATTTCGCGCGATCGCACTGATCGAGCTCGGCGCCCGCATGCAGGTGCTCGAGAGCGAGTTGACGCTGTCGCGCGACCGTATGATCCGCCTGTATCGCGAGGTCAAGGGCGTATCGCCGCCCAAGGGCATGCTGCCGTTCTCGGCGGACTGGTACATGACGTGGCTCGCGAACATTCACGCGTCGCTGTTCTACAACACGTACCTGTTCCTCAAGAACGAAGCGCGCTGCTCGCATCTGGATGCGCTGACCAAGGGCTATCGGCTGTATCTCGAACACTGTCAGCACAGCGAAACCGAGCCGGTGCTCGATCTGACGCGCGCGTGGACGCTCGTGCGTTTCTTCGACGCCGACATCCTGCAGTTGACCAGATGCTGCCGCTGTACCGGCAAGTTCGTCGCGCACAAGCACGACCTGCAGCACAACGTCGTGTGCGGCGCCTGCCAGCCGCCGTCGCGTGCCGGCAAGACGAAGAAGGCAGCAGCCGCGCGCCGGGAAGCGCTCGATGCGGCGCAGGTTGCGCAGGCCGCTTGACCGATCGATTCGCCGTCGCGAGACGCGCTCGACCCGATTCAAACCGAAGCTCACATGATTCCGCGCAGTGATTGAACTGCGCGGATTTTTTTCGCCTTAGCGCCGGGCAAACCGGCGTGCCGAATACCGGTCGTTCAGATCAACCGGCCAGCCCCACCGTCTGGGCAACGAGCCACAGATTCGCCGCACTGATCGCAACAAACAGCGTCCACACGAGCAGGCGCGTCGGCAGCGTGTTGGCGAATTCGCCCATCAGCGATCGGCCGCTCGTCATGCGGATCAGCGGATACAGCGCGAACGGCAGTTGCAGGCTCAGCACGACCTGACTCGCGACGAGCAGTTGGCCAACCGCGCCATTGCCGAGCATCCGCACACCGATCAGCGCCGGGATCAGCGCGAGCGCTCGCGTGATGAAGATCTGCGTGACCTGGTCGTGGCCCGTCGCGCAAAACGCGGCGGCCGCGAGAATCAGGATCGCCATGTTGATCAGCGCCGCGATCACGAGCGATGCGATCGTGTCGATGCGTGACATGCCGATCGCCGAGCGGATGCTGGCCGGATCGCGCTTCACCGCGCGGGTCTGCACGATCGACGAGTGCAGATACAGGTTATGCGGCATCACCGTCGCGCCGATAATGCCAAGCGTCGTTGATGAGGTCGATGAAGCGCTTGCCAACAGGCTTAGGAATTCAGCGCTTCGCCACCTGCTGCTGCGCTGAAACCGATGCGGCTCCGGCCGCAGAGCCGGAAGCCGCAGCCAGCGAAGCCGCCGCGCCGCCGGAAGCACCAACCGGCACCGGCGCCGCCCCCACCGCCGTATCCCCCGCCGTCACATCGCCCCAACCGCCACCGAGCGCGCGAATCAGATTCACGGTCGCGACCGCCTGCGTGCCCGCCAGATGGCTCGCCTGCAATTGCGACTGCAGCACCTGCCGCTCGCCATCGATCACGTCGAGATAGCTGACCGCGCCCTCCGTGTACTGCGTGCGCGAGAGATGCGCCGCGCGCTGCGACGCATCGACCGCGTCGTTCTGCTCGCGCATCTGATCGTCGAGCAAGCGCAGATCGGCAAGATTGTCCTCGACTTCACGGAACGCCACGAGCACCTGCTGGCGATATTGCGCGACGTCCTCGTCGTACTTCGAACGGGCCTGCGCGAGATTGGCCTTGCGGCGGCCGCCGTCGAAGATCGGCACCGTCAGCGCGGTACCCGCGAACGGACCGAGGATGAACGCGCGGCTCGACCACATGAACAGATCGCCGAGCGTCGCCGATTCAAAGCCGAACGCGCCCGTGATGTCGAGCTTCGGGAAAAACGCCGACTTCGCGAGCCCGACGCGCGCATTCGCTGCCTGCATCGCGCGTTCGGCTGCCGCGATGTCCGGCCTGCGTTCGAGCAGCGCCGACGGCAAACCCGGCGGCACGCGCACCGCCACCGGCGCGAGCGGTTGTTCCGCGAACGAGAAATCGGCGGGCGGCTTGCCGAGCAGAATCGCGAGGCTATGCTCCGAGGCCGCCCGTTGCCGCGCGACGCCGACCGCATCGGCACGCGCGCTCGCGAGCTCGTTGCGCGAGCGCGACAGATCCAGCTCGCTGATATCGCCTTCCTTGAAGCGCCGCTCGACGAGCTTCAGCGTGTCCTCGCGCAACGCGACGGTGCGGCGATACAGATCCTGGTCGGTGTCGAGCTCGCGCAACTGGAAGTAGTTCTGCGCGACATCGGCCTGCAACGACAGCTGCACCGAGCGAAACAGCGCTTCGCTCTGCTGCTCGTCCGAGCGCGACGCGTTCACATTCGAGCTGACCCGCCCGAACAGATCGGCCTCATACGACGCACCGACCTGCGCGCGCCAGATCGTGCCGGTCGTGCCGCCCGCGCTGTCCGGCAGGAATTGCGACGCCGCCGACGCACGCTCCCGGGTCGGGCCGAAGCCCGCGTCGAGCTTCGGGAACCAGTCGGACTTCGCCGCCTGCGTGACCGCGCGCGCCTGCTGCACGCGCGCGGCTGCGGCCTTCAGGTCCTGGTTCGCGGCGGCGGCCTGCTCTTCGAGCGCGTCGAGCTGCGGGTCGCCGAACACCTTCCACCATTCGCCACGCAGGGCGTCGTCGGCGGGCTGGGCCGGCTTCCACGTGCCGGTGTTTTGCGCCGGCGCGGCCGAACCAGCCGCCACGCCCGACGCCGCCTCAGCCGACGTCGCCATCGCGGGCGCTTCCTTGAACGCCGCCGGCGTATCGACGTCGGGACGCTTGTACGTCGGCTCGACCGAACAAGCGGCCAGCAGGGCGATCAGCAGACCGCTCGCGGCCGCGCGGCCCCATCCGCGCAAAGAGTCAAAGCGAGATTCAAAGCGTTTCATTGTTGTTTCTCCTCAGGCGTCCGTAACGGGCGCGCCGTAGCGCGGCGCATCCTTCTGCGCGACGTGAATCGTCCCGCCCGCGAGCGAGCGCAGCACCACATAGAACACCGGCGTCAGCATCAGGCCGAACAGCGTGACGCCGAGCATGCCGAAGAACACCGCGACGCCCATCGCGTGACGCATCTCCGAGCCCGCGCCGCTCGACAACACCAGCGGCACCACGCCCATGATGAAGGCGATCGACGTCATCAGAATCGGCCGCAGACGCAGACGGCTCGCTTCGATCGCGGCCTGCAGCGGACTGCGTCCGTCGTGTTCGAGCTCACGCGCAAACTCGACGATCAGGATCGCGTTCTTCGCGGACAAGCCCACCAGTACCATCAAACCGATCTGCGTGAAGATGTTGTTGTCACCACCGGTGAGCCACACGCCGGTCAGCGCGGACAGCACGCTCATCGGCACGATCAGGATCACGGCGAGCGGCAGCGTCAGGCTTTCGTACAGCGCGGCGAGCACGAGGAACACCAGCAGCACGCTGATCGGGAACACCCACATGCCCGCGTTGCCGGCGAGGATCTGCTGATACGTGAGGTCGGTCCACTCGAGCTTCACGCCGCGCGGCAGCACCTCGGCGGCCACGCGTTCGGCCGCGGCCTGCGCCTGTCCCGACGAAAAGCCGGGCGCCGGGCCGCCGTTGATGTCGGCCGCCGTGTAGCCGTTGTAGCGCACCACCATCTCCGGTCCGTAGGTCGGCGTCACCGTGACGAGCGACGACAACGGCACCATCTCGCCCGCCGCGTTGCGCGTCTTCAGTTGCAGGATGTCGTCGGCGCGTTGACGGAACGGCGCATCCGCCTGCACGCGCACCTGATACACGCGACCGAAGCGGTTGAAGTCGTTCACGTACAGCGAGCCCAGATAGATCTGCATCGTGTCGAACACGTCCGTGACCGGCACGCCGAGCTGCTTCGCCTTCACGCGATCGAGATCGACGTTCAGCTGCGGCACGTTGATCTGATAGCTGGAGAAGGTCGGCCCAAGTTCGGGCGTTTGCGCCGCGCGCTTCACGAATGCTTCGGCAGCCTTGTTGAGTTCCGCGTAACCGAGCGCGCCGTGATCTTCGAGCTGCATCTTGAAGCCGCCGAGCGTGCCGAGCCCGAGCACCGGCGGCGGCGGGAACACCGCGACGAACGAGTCCTTGATCGCGCCGTACTGCTGGTTCAGCGCACCGGCAATCGCGCCTGCCGAGAGCTTCTTGTTGCCGCGCTCCTTGAACGGCTTCAGCGTGACGAACACGATGCCCGCGCTCGAACTATTCGTGAAGCCATTCACCGACAGACCAGGGAAGGCCACCGCGCTTTCGACGCCCGGCTGCTTCAGCGCGATCGCGCTCATATCGCGGATCACCTTTTCCGTGCGATCGAGCGACGCACCGTTCGGCAACTGCGCGAACGCGATCAGATACTCCTTGTCCTGCGCGGGCACGAAGCCGCCCGGCACGACCCGCGCCACCAATACGGTTGCACCGATGAGGATTGCGTACACCGCGAGCATCGCGCCCTTGCGGCGCAGCACGCCGGTCACACCACGGCCGTAGGCTTCCGAACCACGATGAAAGACCTTGTTGAAACGCTTGAAGAAGCCGCCGAGCACACGGTTCATCACACGCGTCAGCCAGTCTTCCTTCTCGCCGTGGCTGCGCAGCAGCAGCGCGGACAACGCCGGCGACAGCGTCAGCGAATTGAACGCCGAGATCACCGTCGAGATCGCGATGGTCATCGCGAACTGCTTGTAGAACTGGCCCGTGAGACCCGTCATGAACGCGAGCGGCACGAACACGGCGACGAGCGTCAGCGCAATCGCGATGATCGGCCCGCTCACTTCGCGCATCGCCTTGTAGGTCGCCTCGCGCGCACTGAGCCCGCTTTCGATGTTGCGCTCGACGTTCTCCACCACGACGATCGCATCGTCGACCACGATGCCGATCGCGAGCACCATGCCGAACAACGACAACGCGTTGATCGAGAAGCCGAACGCAAGCAGCAGCGAGAACGTGCCGACGATCGACACCGGCACCGCGATCAACGGAATGATCGACGCGCGCCACGTCTGCAGGAACACGATCACGACGATCACGACCAGCGCAATCGCTTCGAGCAGCGTATGGATCACCGCCTCGATACTCGAACGCACGAACTGCGTCGGGTCGTAGACGATCCGGTATTCGACGCCGGCCGGCATGTCTTCGGCGAGTTCCTTCATCGCCGCGCGCACCTGCTCTGAAATCGCGAGCGAGTTCGCACCCGGCGCCTGATTGATCGCGAGCGCAACCGCGGGCTTGTTGTCGAGCAGCGAACGCAGACCATATTCCGACGCCGCGAGCTCGATCCGGGCGATATCGCGCAGATAGGTCACGCCGCCGTCGGGCGCGGTCTTCACGATGATGTCGCCGAATTCGCCCTCGGTCCTCAAACGGCCGCGCGCATTCACCGACAACTGCAATTGCGTGCCCGGTACCGACGGCGACGCACCGATCACACCGGCCGCGACCTGGATGTTCTGCTCGCGGATCGCGTTGACGACTTCGGTCGCCGTGAGACCGCGTTGCGCGACTTTCTGCGGATCGAGCCAGATACGCATTGCGTAATCGCCCGAGCCCCACAGCTGCACTTCGCCGACGCCCTGAATCCGCGCGAGCCGATCCTTCACGTTGAGCAGCGCGTAATTGCGCAGATACGTCATGTCGTAGCGATCGTTCGGCGAGATCAGGTGCACGACCATCGTCAGCGTCGGCGAACTCTTGATCGTCGTCACGCCGAGCCGCTGCACGTCTTCCGGCAGACGCGGCAGCGCCTGATTGACGCGGTTCTGCACGAGCTGCGTCGCGAGGTCGGGATTGGTGCCGAGCTTGAACGTGACGGTCAGCGTCAGATTGCCGTCGCTATTCGCCTGCGACTGCATGTACAACATGTTCTCGACACCATTGATCTGCTCTTCGAGCGGCGCGGCGACCGCCTCGGCGATCACCTTCGGATTCGCGCCCGGATACTGCGCGTGCACCACCACCGAAGGCGGCACCACTTCCGGATACTCGGAAATGGGCAGCTTGAACAGCGAGATGATGCCCCCGAGCAGGATCAATACCGATAGCACGCCTGCGAAGATCGGGCGATCGATGAAGAATTTGGATATGTTCATTGGAAGCTCTTAACGTTGGAGCATGCGCGTTGGAGCATGCGGCTCACGAATTGCCTTTCGCGCCGGCCTCGGCCTTGGCACGCGACTGCGCGAGCGCTGCGCTGTTCGGGTCGTCGTCGGTCGTCATCGGCACCATGTGCGCTCGGACCGTATCGCCGGGACGCACACGCTGAACGCCGTTGACGACAATGCGGTCGCCCGGCTTCAAGCCGTCCTTGACGACGCGCAGATTGCCTTGCATCGAACCCGTCGTGATCCCGCGATAAACGACGTGGTTGCCCTGATCGACGACCAGCACGAACTTCTTGTCCTGGTCGGTGCCGACCGCGGCATCGTCGATCAACAGCGCCGGATGCGGTGCGCTGCCCCCCACCTTGAGGCGCGCGTAGAGGCCCGGAATCAGCGTGCCGTCCGCGTTGTCGAACTTCGCGCGCACGCGGATCGTGCCCGACGACGTGTCGAGCCGGTTGTCGACCGACTCGATCGTGCCGCTGCGCGAGTAGCCGGATTCATCGGCGAGACCGAGTTCGACCGGCACCTTGCTGCCGTCCTTCGCGCGGCTCAGGTATTGCAGGTAGGTCTGCTCGTCCGCGTCGAACGACGCGTAGATCGGCGACACCGAGACGAGCGTCGTCAGCGGCACCGAACTGGCGCCCGCCGACACCACGTTGCCGACCGTGATCTCCGCGCGCGACACGCGGCCCGACACCGGCGCGACGATCTTCGTGTAGCCGAGATTGATGCGCGCGGTTTCCAGCGCGGCTTGCGCGGCCTTCAGGTTCGCGCTCGCCTCGCGCGCGGCGTTCTGCTTCTCGTCGTAGTCGCGTTTGGCGATCGCGTTGTCGACGATCAGCCGTTGCGCGCGTTCCCAGTCGCTTTGCGTGTAGCCGGTGCGTGCCTGCGCGGCCGCGAGCTGCGCTTGCGCGCGATCGACTTCGGCCGCGTACGGACGCGGATCGATCACGAACAGCGTGTCGCCCTGCTTCACGAGCGCGCCGTCCTTGAAGTTGACTGACACGATCGTGCCCGGCACCTGCGAACGCACGTCCACTTTCTGCACGGCTTCGAGACGGCCCGAATAAGACTGCCAGTCGGTGATCGTCTTCTGCACGACGGTCGCCACGTCTACTTCCGGCACGATGGTGGGTGCGGCCGGCGAGCTCGCATCGACACGAATCGCGCCGAACGTGCCAAGCCCGGCAAGGACGACGACGACCACGGCGGCTAACGCCACGCGGCGGCGGGAAAGAGGAAGGATAGTCATGTGTAGCTCCCGGTATCGTTGATTGAATTTCTGTTTATCGATGAGCGCGCGCGTCGAAGCGCCACTGGAAAAAGCGCACCGCTTCCTGCAAAGCGGGCGGATGATCGGCGAGCGCCGCGTGCGACACGCTCGGAAAGCGCACCACCTGGGTCTGTACGCCCGCGTCGATCAGATTGCTTGCATACTTCTCGGCCTCGACGTGCAGCACGTCGTTCTGCGCGGTCGCGATCAGCGTGGCCGGCAAGCCGGCGAGCCGCGACGATTCGAGCGGCGCCGCATACGGATGCATGCGCTGAGACGCTTGCGGCAGATACGCGCGATAACACGCGGCGCACTCGCGCGCGGTGATGTCCGAACCGAGCCGCTGCTCGTCGCCGAGCCGCGTCAGGCTCGGATCCAGCATCGGGCCGAACAGCGCCTGCGCGCTGATCGGCACGTCGTTACGATCGCGCGCGATGAACGCGAGACAATTGGCGAGTTGGCCGCCCGCGTCGTGGCCCGCCACGCCGATCTTTCTGCTATTGCCACCAAATGCCCGCGCTCGCGTCTGCACCCACAGCGCCGCGCGATGCGCGTCTTCCGGCGCGGCTGGAAACGGAAACCGCGGCGCGAGCGAATAGCCGACCGACACCACGAGCGCCGGTAAGTGTTCTGCGAAATACCGCGCGGCGAAGTCCGCGCACTCGATCGAACCCTTCGTAAAACCGCCGCCGTGAAAATAAAGCAGTACCGGCAACGCGGTTTTTTTCGTCAGCCGATACAGGCGCAACGTAATGGGTTGAGCGTACCCATCGATATCCACGTCGGTGACTTCAAGCGTTGCGTCATTGGCCTCAGCGCCAGTGTCTTCGGCGGAAACGCCGGTGGAAAAAGGCGAGTACGGCGATTTGAATGCATCCATGTCGAGCCGCGCAAATGCGCATAGAACTTCAATGGTGCGAATTGTGGGTTCGGCAGACTCGCAAATAAATGCCTATAATCCGGCAACACAATTCGGTGCCTTTGAACAATCCCGATGCGATTGTTTTCGCGGACTCCATTCCCGCCTGTGCACCAGCCCCTTCTGGAGGTTTGCAATGGACCGGCTTCAGGCCATGCAAGTGTTCACGCGCGTCGTCGACACCAACAGCTTTACCCGCGCAGCGGAAACGCTCGACCTGCCGCGCGCATCGGTTACTACGATTATTCAGAACCTCGAAGCGTTTCTCGGCACGCGGCTGATGCACCGGACCACCCGCCGTCTGTCGCTGACGCCCGATGGCGCCGCGTACTACGAGCGCTGCGTGCGCATCCTCGCGGATGTCGAAGAGACCGAGGCGAGTTTCCAGAGCGGCAACAAGAAGCCGCACGGCAAGCTACGCATCGACATGCCGGGCTCGATTGGCCGTCTGCTCGTCATTCCGTCGCTGTGCGAATTCCACACGCGCTATCCGGACATCGATCTGCAACTGGGCCTGACCGACCGGCCCGTCGATCTGCTGCAAGAAGGTGTCGATTGCGTGGTGCGTGTCGGCGCGTTGCAGGATTCGTCGCTGGTCGCGCGCCGCATCGGTCTGTTCGAGGGCGTGACCTGCGCGTCGCCCGACTACATCAAGCGCGCGGGCGTGCCCGCTTCGCTCGAAGATCTCGACAATCACAAAGCCGTCAACTACTTCTCGAGCCGCACGGGACGCACGCTCGACTGGGCGTTCCTGGTGAACGGCAACGAAGTGGAAGTGAAGATGAAAAGCATCGTGTCGGTCAACGACGCGGATGCCTACGTGACCTGCGGACTCGAAGGCTTTGGCCTGATTCAGCCGGCGCGCTTCATGGTGCTGCCGCATCTGGGCTCGGGTCAGCTCGTCGAAGTACTGCCGGACTTGAAACCCTTGCCGATGCCGATTTCGGCAGTCTATCCGCACAGTCGTCATCTGTCGCCGAAAGTCCGCGTTTTCGTAGACTGGATCGCGGAGCTGTTCGATCGTTGCCCATTGCTGAGCGGACGCGGCACTCTCGACGCCACCTGCACGAAGCGCACATTCGAGCAGCGCGAGTCCGCGCCGGCACTCGACACGCCGGTGATGACCGAATGGGTCGCATGAAGTACGCGAAGTGAAACAGTGAATTCCAGCCGCGGCGCCAATGCCGCGGCAACCGTGCAATTGCACGGCCCCGGTGAAGCCTCGCTCGCGATTGTTCCCGAATCGCGACAATTCATTTCGCAAAACCGCGATTTATCCACACCGCGTCGACGTCTACATTTCACCCTGTCGCAGCGCCATCGCGCTGCCAATGAATCGACAGGAGTGAATCATGAAACGCAATCTGTTGGCGGGCCTCGCTCTGTCGCTGCTCGTCAGCGTTCCGGCATTTGCGCAAGGCGGCGGCGGTATCGGCCGCGCGGGAACGTATGACACGCAACCGGCGCCGAGCGCGAGCACGAAGACACGCACCGAGGTCAAGGCCGAACTGGTCGCCGCGTATCGCGACGGCTCGCTGCCCTCACTGAATCGCACCTCGTATCCGGACAAAGGCCTGATCGGCCAGACGCAAGCCGCGCGCATCGCGTTGCAGGAAGGAACGAACGGCGAAGTGACGCGCGTTGCGAAGGGCCAGTAACGAGTTAGAAGAAGTTGATTCAGAACCCGGCGCGCTTGCGGCGCAAAACTGCGCGCCTCTCCATCGAGGAGCACATCATGACACCATCGGAACTCGACAACTGGAATACCGACACGCCCGTGTGGACACCGTATCGCCCGATACAGCATTGAGCGTTGGCTGTCGTTCACGGCACTCGGCGTCATGCGCCCGCGAAGTGGCTTCGCGGGCGCATTCGCATTGAAGCGATCGAAAGCGGGTGCGGCCTGTGACGACGCGCTTGCCGTCGTTTCCCTATAATCGAATATCCTTCCCTCGCAGCGGGTTTGTGCGCTTCACTATAGGAGCAACACGATGGATTATGTGAAACTCGGCCGCACCGGCCTCGATGTATCGCGTCTCTGTCTCGGCTGTATGAGTTATGGCGTACCCTCGCGCGGCACGCACCCCTGGTCGCTCGACGACGAAGCCGCGCGGCCTTTCATCAAGCAGGCGCTCGATCACGGCATCAACTTCTTCGACACGGCCAACGTCTATTCGGACGGCACCAGCGAGGAAATCGTCGGCCGTGCGCTGAAGGACTTTGCGAAGCGCGATGAGATCGTGCTCGCCACCAAGGTCAATAGCCGCATGCATCCGGGCCCGAACGGCGCGGGGCTGTCGCGCAAGGCGATCATGGCGGAGATCGATAACAGCCTGCGGCGGCTCGGTACCGACTATGTCGACCTGTATCAGATCCATCGCTGGGACTACGGCACGCCAATCGAAGAAACGATGGAAGCGCTGCACGATGTCGTGAAAGCCGGCAAGGCGCGCTATCTCGGCGCGTCGTCGATGTACGCATGGCAGTTTGCCAAGGCGCTGCAGGTGGCTGAGCGCAATGGCTGGACGCGCTTCGTGACGATGCAGAACTACGTGAATCTGCTGTACCGCGAGGAAGAGCGCGAAATGCTGCCGCTGTGCGAAAGCGAAGGCATCGGCGTGATTCCGTGGAGTCCGCTTGCCCGCGGACGCTTGACGCGCGACTGGGACACCGAAAGCGCGCGCTCGGAAACCGATGAATTCGGCCGCACGCTGTACGCGCACACGCAGGAAGCGGATCGGCGTATCGTCGAGCGGGTCAGCGAGATCGCGAAAGAACGCGACGTGCCGCGCGCGCAGGTTGCGCTAGCGTGGGTGCTGCAGAAGAAGCCGATTACCGCGCCGATTGTCGGTGCTACCAAACTGCATCATCTCGACGATGCGGTCGCGGCGCTCTCGTTGAAGCTCAGTGACGACGAAGTTCGCCGGCTCGAAGAGCTGTATGTGCCGCATGCGGTGGCGGGGTTCAAATAAACGCTGTGAAGCGTACTGGCATCCAGTCGGGACGGGCGGAATGACCCGCGATTGCAGCGCACGTCGCTTCGCCTCCTCTCGCCTCCGCTCGTCCGCGGGGTTCACGGACCCGATTCATGCCCGAGTGGAGAAGTCTTCTTTAATTGCGCGGCACATCCGGTTCGAAGAACACCCAGCGCACCTGAGGAAACGTGGCCTGCAGATCGGCCTCGATGACGTTGATCGCATCGACCATCGCGCGGCCGCTCGCGTAGTCGATCATTTCCGCCTGCACCGCCACCACCACGTGACGCCCCCACTGCAGCGTGATCAAGTTGATGATGCCGCGAATCTCGGGACGCGCGCGCAGATGCGCGTCGATGGCGCTGCGCACTTCCGGGCTCGCCGATTCGCCGACGAGCATCGACTTCACTTCCCGCGCGACGAGCCACGCGATCGTCATCAGCAGAAAACCGATCCCCACCGAGCCGAGCGCGTCATACACGGGGCTGCCGGTCACCATCGTCGATAGCACCGCGACGAAGGCGATCGCGAGACCGAATAGCGCGGCGATATCTTCGCCGGCCACGACCAGCAGATCCGATTCGCGCGTCTCGCGAAACCAGTGCCACAGATTTTTATCCGGATGCGTCTTGCGAATCTCCTTGACCGCGCCCCACAACGATAGCGATTCGAGCACCACCGACACACCGAGCACCGCCAACGCGACGAACGCATATTGCAACGGCTCGCGCGCAATCAGTCGATGCACGCCCTCATACACCGAAAACGCACCGCCGACGAAAAACAGCAGCAACGCAACCAGCAGCGAATAGAAGTTGATTTCGCGACCGCTACCCATCGGATGCAAAGGGCTCACCGGCTTGCGCGCTTCGCGCAGTCCGAATAGCAGCAGCAGTTGATTGCCGCAGTCGGCGGTGGAGTGAATCGCTTCGGCGAACATCGATCCGGAGCCGGTGAACGCCGCCGCGGCGAACTTGCAGACGGCGATGCCGAAGTTGGCGGCGAGTGCGTAGAAAATGGCTTTCGGCGATTCTTCTTTCATCTGCTGGCGGCGGTCGGTGAGTGGGCTGGGTATTGTTGGGTATTGCACGAGCGAAGTGATCGGCAAGTACTCGATATTATGGATGACAACGACACACCCGGTCGCAGGAATCGGACCTGATGTGCCGTCGTGCCGCCAGTTCCCCAGGCGTCCTTTGCACCATTCGTGCGGCTCACGCCCTCTCGAGCGCCGCCATCTCCCGTACGACAACCAGCAGCACCGAAAGACTCGCGCCGCCCGTCGCGCGCAGATCGGTCAGCAGACGCGTATAACGCTCGAGCTGTGCCGCGCGTTTGTCGCGCCACGCTTGCACCAGCGAATCGGGCGTCGATGCATCGGTCGCGCCGGCCAATGCGCTCGTGGTCAGCGCGCGCTTGAGCCGCGCGAGTTCGGCGAGCGCCGATGCGCGCGCGAGCATGTCCCAATGCGTCGGCGCCGGCAACGAGGCGGCGCGCTCGCTGATCCAGCTGTAATTCAGCAACGTGCCGAGCGCGAAGTAGACGCCCGCGACCTGTTCGAGATTGCGCCCGCACGTCGACGCGACTTCGGCGATATCGAGCAGAGCGGCCGACACCTCGCCGCTCGCGATCCGCACCGCGAGATCGCTATCGACACCCGCATCGACGAACACCCGTTGCCGCTCCGACAACGCTTCGAGGTCCGCACCAGGCAACAGCGTCGGCCATTGTGGCGCGAGACGCTGCGCGGCGTCGCGACAGCGCGCGAGCAGGCCGGTCACGTCGTCGCCGGCCGCGCCCGTTTGCAGATGCCGCAGGAACCACAGCGCCGAACGTTCGACGAGCCGCGCGACCTCCGCGAACATGCGTGCCTGCACGTCGTCGGGAACGCGGTTGTCGAGCGCGTCGATGCTGCGCCAGATCTGATCGAGATCGAACACGTCGCGCGCCATGATGCACGCGCGCACGATGTCGCCGGGCTCTGCATCGGTCTCCTCCATCAGCCGATGCACGAACTCGCAGCCGACGCGATTCACGAGCGCATTGGTCAGATGCGTCGCGAGGATTTCACGGCGCAGCGGATGGCGCTGCATCGGTTCGCGGAAACGCTGCTGCAGAGGTTTCGGAAAGTACTCGATCAACATATCGCTGACGAGCGGATCTTCCGGCATCGACGATTCGAGCAGCGCGTCATAGAGCCACATCTTGCTGTACGCGAGCAGCACCGCGCGCTCGGGTGTCGTCAGTCCCTGCTTCGCGGCCGCGCGCTCGGCGATGTCCTCGTCGGTGGGCAGAAACTCGATCACGCGATTGAGCCGCCCCGCCTTCTCCAGATAGCGCATCAGGCGCGCTTCGGCATCGAGCAGCTCCACGCCAAAACGGCCCGCGATCGACAAAGCCTGGGTCTGATAGTAGTTGTCCGTCAGCACGAGCAGACCGACTTCGTCGGTCATTTCGGCAAGCAACGCATTGCGCTGCTTCTCCGTCATCTCGCCGTCGGCGACGACGAGGCCCAGCAGAATCTTGATGTTGACCTCGTGATCCGAGCAATCGACACCGGCCGAATTATCGATCGCATCGGTATTGATGCGGCCGCCGCGCTGCGCGAACTCGATGCGCCCGAGTTGCGTCAAGCCGAGATTGCCGCCCTCGGCCACGACCTTGCAGCGCAGATCCGCGCCGTTCACGCGGATCGCGTCGTTCGCGCGATCGCCCGCCTGCTGATTGGTCTCGCGGCTCGCCTTCGCATAGGTGCCGATGCCGCCGTTGTAAAGCAGATCGACCGGCGCCTGCAGAATCACGCGCATCAGCTCGGCCGGCGAGAGCGCCGCCGCGCTGATCCCGAGCGCCGCCTGCACCGCCGTCGATAGCGGAATCGTCTTTGCGCTGCGCGGGAACACGCCGCCGCCGGCCGAGATCAGCGACGGATCGTAATCGGCCCAGCTCGAACGGTCGAGCATGAAGAGCCGCGCGCGCTCCGCCATGCTCGCCGCGGGATCGGGATTCGGATCGAGAAAGATATGGCGGTGATCGAACGCGGCGAGCAGCTTGATATGCGGCGACAGCAGCATGCCGTTGCCGAACACGTCGCCCGACATGTCGCCGACACCGACCACCGTGAAGTCCTCGCTCTGCGTGTCGACGCCGATTTCGCGGAAGTGCCGCTTGACCGACTCCCACGCGCCGCGCGCGGTGATGCCCATCTTCTTGTGGTCATAGCCGACCGAGCCGCCCGACGCGAACGCGTCGTCGAGCCAGAAACCGTATTCCTGCGAGATCGCATTAGCGTAGTCGGAAAACGTGGCCGTGCCCTTGTCGGCGGCGACGACCAGATACGGGTCGTCGGGATCGTGGCGCACCACGTCAGGCGGTGGCACGACGTCGGTGCTCGCCAGATTGTCGGTCACGTCGAGCAAGCCGCGCAGGAAGGTCTGATAGCACGCGACGCCTTCGCGCATCCACGCATCGCGCTCGCTCTGCGGCGGCGGATTCTTGACGACGAAGCCGCCCTTCGAGCCGACCGGCACGATCACCACGTTCTTCACCATCTGCGCCTTCATCAGGCCGAGCACTTCCGTGCGGAAATCCTCGCGCCGATCAGACCAGCGCAGGCCGCCGCGCGCGACGCGCCCGCCTCGCAGATGGACGCCCTCGACGCGCGGCGAATAGACCCAGATCTCGAACATCGGTTTCGGCTCGGGCAAGCCGGGCACCTGGGCGGGATCGAACTTGAACGACAGATACGGCTTCGGTTGGCCCAGAGCGTCATGGCGGTAGTAGTTGGTGCGCTTGGTCGCCTTGATCACGCCGAGGAACTGCCGCAGGATGCGGTCTTCGTCGAGATTAGGCACCTGGTCGAGCGCGCTGTCGATCGTCTCCAGACAAGCGTTGACGCGGGCCTCGCGTACCGCGCCGAGCGCCGGATCGAAGCGCGCGATGAACAGGTCGACGAGCATGCGCGCAATCGCCGGATTGCCGGTCACCGCGCGTTCGATATACGCGTCGCTGAACGTCGAACCGACTTGCCGCAAATACTTCGCGTAAGCGCGCAGAATCGTCACCTCGCGTGCATTGAGCTGCGCGCGCAGCACGAGGCGGTTGAAGTCGTCGCTTTCGATCGTGCCGGTCCACACCTGCTCGAACGCCTGTTCGAACAGATCCTTGACCCGCTCGATGTCGAACTCGGTATCGTCCGCGAGTTCGAGGCCGAAGTCGTGGATCCACGCGGGCATCGCACCGGGCGCCTCGATCAGATAAGGCCGCTCTTCGTCGACGCGCACGCCCAGATGTTCGAGCATCGGCAAGCTGCGCGACAGTGCGATCGGCAGCCCCGCGCGATACACCTTGAAACGGAACGCGCGCGGTCCCGATTCGATCGGCCTGTACAGGTTCATCGCGAGCCGCTCGCTGCCCTGCACGCGCTCGATCAGTTCGATATCGCGCACGGCCGTGCGCGCCGGATAGTCGTCGCGATAGCCGGCCGGGAACGAATCGGCGTAGTGCTGCAGCAAACGGTTGCCCTGCTCTTCTCCGTACGCGTCGAGCAATGCGTCGGCCAGATCGTCCTGCCAGCGTCGCGCGACCTGCACGAGGCGCGCTTCGAGCTCGCGTGTGTCGACGCTCGGCATGCCGCCCGCCTTGGCATGGACGACGAAATGAATTCGCGCGAGCGTCGACTCCGACAGCAGCGGCGTGAATTCGACGTTCTCACCATTGAATGCGTCGGCGAGCAGGTTCGCGATGCGCTGCCGCAGATCGGTGTTGTACTTGTCGCGCGACACGAACACGAGGCACGATACGAAGCGATCGAAGCGATCGCGCCGCACGAACAGCCGCGTGCGCTGATGCTCCTGCAAACGCAGCACGCCGAGGGCGGTGTCGTACAGCTGGTCCTCGTCGGCCTGGAACAATTCGTCGCGCGGATAGGTCTCGAGCACCGTCACCAGCGATTTCGCCAGATGACCTTTCGGCAGGAATGCGGCGCGTCTGACGATATTTGCGCATTTGCGCCTCACGATCGGAATCTCCGCGGCCGACACGAAATAAGCGGTCGACGTATACAGGCCGATGAAGCGCCGCTCGCCCGTCACCTTGCCATCGGCGCCGCTCAGCTTGATGCCGACATAGTCGAGATAGCCGGGCCGGTGCACCGTGGCGCGCGAATTGGCCTTGGTCAGAAAGATCGGCGACGACCCGGAGATGATCTCCGTGGCCGCCGGCGGCAACGGCGTGACTTCCGCCGCGCCGCCCGGCTGCTGCGCATCGCGCAGAATGCCGAGACCGGAGCCCGCGACCGCCCGCAAACCGTAGCCGCCGTCGTGCTGCACCAGTTCGTAATCACGGTGGCCGAGGAACGTGAAATGATCGGCGACCATCCATTCGACGAACGCGCGCGCTTCGACGCCCTCGGGACCGCTTTCGCGCACCTTCATATCTTGAATGGTCTGCTTCGCGCGTTCGATGATCTTCGGCCAATCCTCGACCGCCGCGCGCACGTCGCCGAGCACGCGCGCGATGTCGTCGCGCAACGCATCGAGTTTTGCGGCATCGCCACAACGATCGACCTCGAAATGGATGCACGAGGTCAGATGCGAGCGCGTATCGCCGGCTTCTTCGGCACCTTGGCTCACGCGCGCGATGCTGCCGTCCGGCGCGCGCCAGACCCGAAATACCGGATGGACGACCGAATGCAGCGCGAGCCGATGCCGGTTGACCGACATCGAGACCGAATCGACGAGGAACGGCATGTCGTCGTTGACGATTTCGATCACCGTGTGATCGGAATGCCAGCCATGCTGTTCGAGGATCGGGTTATACACGCGCAGCCGCTGCTCGCCCGGCACGAAGCGCTGCGCGGTCTGCCAGTGGGCCAGCGCCGCGCCGTACAGATCGGCGATCGAGCGGCTTTGCAGATCGCCCGCGTCGACGAAATCGTAGTAATGCCGCAGGAAGGGTTCGACGATATTGAAGGCCGGCTCCGACAACCGCCCCCGCGCGAATTCGACAACATCGTTCAGCAGGTGTGTGACGGCTTCTTCGTTCTTTGCTTGCATGATCGACTCCCCTGGCTGGCGGCAATGGTGAGTATCGCGTGATTCGCAGGCAACGTCTGACTTGGAATTATGCGCCTGCCGTACGCGATACGGCCGTTTCGCGCAGTCAGGTAATACCCGCTGACCGGTCGTCGAAGAATCGCCGCCCTCCCACATAGCATCTAGCATCGCTGCGGCGCGGCAACGCCGTGCGCGGCTCAACGCTCGGGCTTTGCGGGCGCCGGTGCCGGCGCGGCCGCATCGCTATTCTCGGCGCGCTGGGTGAGCCACGCGCGAATCTGCGCGGCCGTCCACGCGGGATCGTCATGCGGTAGATCGTGGCCGGCCCACGGATGCTTGCGATGCGGCGCGCCCCACGCCGCCGCGAGCTTCGCCGAACAGACCGGGTTGACGAGCCCATCGGCATCCGACGACAGAATCAGCAGTGCACACTCCGGCGCGGCGGGCGTCGCGCTAAAGCACGCGGCCGCCCACAATTGCCGCAGCGCATTCGCGCGGCTCACCCGCGCGCTGCGGCGAATCGCGGTCCAGGCAGCGAGATCCGCGCCCAAGGTGCGGAGGTTATTGCACGTGAGTCGATGGATGCCGCTCTCGGCATCGGCGGCATCGCTCCAATGCGCCGCGACGCCGAGCAGACCAGGCCACGCCGACGGCCGCAGCCGCTCGTGCATGCGGCTGAATGGCCGCATGCTCGTATTGATCAGCACGAGCCGTTCGATCTCGCCGGGATGACGCTGTGCCCAGTGGGTCGCGACCATGCCGCCGAGCGACATCGCGAGCACGTTGTAGGGGCCCGGCACACCCGTTTCGAGCGCTGCCTGCCGCACGAATGCGACCATGCCCGCGACGCTCGCGGGCGCGCGCCGCCGCACGTATTCACCGTTGCCAGGCAGATCGAGCAGCAGCAAACGCAAGCCGGTCGTGCTCGTTGCGGCTGGGGTTGCATCGCGCAAGCGATCGCTCGAAATTTGACCCAGGGTTTCGCGCAACGCCGCCGGCAAGCGCCCCCAATGCCGCGTTTCCCGCGTCAGTCCGCGCAGCAAAATCCATGTGCTCATACGCGATCCGGCCCGTACCAGTGATCGAGCGCGCTTTGCAGCAACTGCTCGCGACGGTTGCCTTGCGGCAGCCAGCGCTGCGCCGAAAACGCCGCGCGCGCGAGGAAGTCGAACAGGTTCGCATGGCGCCGCAGCACGCGCGCGGTGCGATGCTCCATGACCGGATTGAACATGCCCTGCCGCGAAAACAACTGCCGCGGGTTTTTCTTGATCCACAGCCACGAGCCGAGTTCGAGCGTCATCGGCAGAAAGACGTTCGGCGCCGGCGTGCGGTCATACGCGTAGTCCCACAGGTCGCCGTGCAGCAGATACTGATGGCTTTGCGGCTCGAACGTGTAGCCGTGATGCGGATGCGCGTGTTCGAACATGCTCTTCAACACGTACATTTCGGGCAGATGCGGCATCTGCCGGCGGGTTCGGGCGTACGGAAACCAGATGCTGTCGCTCCAGCCGTAGCCGGAATGGCAATCGAGCGCGATGCTCAACGGCCGCGCGGCGAGCTGCGTCTCGACGACATGCAGCAGCGCGGCCGCCTCGACCTCCATCGGCTCGCCCGCGCGGCCGCGATACCAGGGCAACCACGCGCCGACCCGCTGGCCGCCCGCCAGCAGCGGCACGCGCGCGTCGGCGTCTTGCGGTGCGTTGCGCATCAGGTCGACGCCGCGCGGATTCGCGCGCGTCGCTGCCCACATGCCGCCGGGATTCGCGATCGGTAAAAAGATCAGCCGGATGGACTGCAATTGCCGCACCAGCAATTCGTCCCATTCGAGCCGAGCGAGCAACGCGCGCATATAGTCGAGGACGAGTTGCGAGCCGATTCGCTCGAGCCCGTGAATCCCGCCGAAAAAGCCAATGGCTGGCGCGAGCGGATCGGATGAACCGATGCTCGCGGTGTAGACGGAAAAGCGCCGGCCGCGTACCTCGGTCTCGCAGACCGCGCGGATTTCGAAGCTCGCCCTGCCCTGGTCGAGTATCGACTTGAGATCTTCATATTCGGCAAAACTGTCCGGAAGAAAGCTCAAAGGAGTCGGCATGACGGCGTGACCGGAGTGTCGGGATTATTAAGGACGGCCGGAAAACCCGCACTATAGCCTGGCTGTGTGTCGGCACGCGCGAGCGCGCACGTGTGCACGCGAATCGTGTCATCCGTATGTCACTTTCCGTTCGAATCACTGACTTCGCAATGACTTCGTTTTGCCATCCTGACGACACATGACACAGCGGAAAACGCGACGCACAAAGATGTAGTCGTCTAGACGTTGCGATGCCTTCACTCAACCGTCACAGTCGCTTCCTAGAATGTGCCCACACCTGCCGGCAGTGGCCGGATGCAAGAGGGAATACAGATGGAAGCGATCCGAGAAGCTATTCGAATCGAGCGTTTGAGCAAGACGTTCGGTAACGGCCGCAAAGCGCTCGACGAAATCGATCTGCGCGTCGCGCCCGGTGAAATGGTCGCGCTGATCGGCGCGTCCGGCTCGGGAAAATCGACGTTGCTGCGGCATATCGCGGGCTTTACCGCGTCGGACGCGCAGCCGTCGCAAATCGAGATTCTCGGCCGGCCGATCCAGCAGAACGGCCGCATCGTGCGCGAGGTGCGCAGCATTCGCCGCGACATCGGCTTCGTGTTCCAGCAGTTCAATCTGGTGAACCGGCTGTCGGTCGAAACCAACGTGCTGATCGGCGCGCTCGCGCGCCTGCCGCGGTGGCGGAGTCTCTCCGGCCGCTTCCCGCGCGCGGAACGCGCGCTGTCGCGGGCCGCGCTGCACGAGGTCGGGATCGGCGAATATGCGCGCGAACGGGCCGCGAACCTGTCGGGCGGTCAACAGCAACGTGCCGCGCTCGCACGGGCGCTCGTGCAACGTGCGCAAATCGTGCTCGCCGACGAGCCGATTGCCTCGCTCGATCCCGAGTCGTCGCGCCGCGTGATGGACATGCTGCAAGCGCTGAACGTCGAGCACCGGATCACGGTGCTGGTGTCGCTGCATCAGGTCGACATCGCGCTGCAGTACTGCCCGCGCACGGTCGCGCTGCGTCGCGGCAAGGTGGTCTACGACGGCCCTTCCAGTGCGCTGACACCGGCGCTGCTAAAGAAACTCTACGGCGGCGATGCGCGCGAACTGCTCGACGACGCGACGCACGACGCAGACGAAACTCACGACGAGCCTGACGCCCCCGACACCGCCGCCGCGCGCTACGCGTTCGCGTTGAACGCCGCGCCGTCGAACTGAACCGCGCACGCTGTCGCGCGCTTTTGATTCTCTCCGTCCACTCAACCGGATCTCAACCGATGAAATTCCTGCGCTCCCTGATCACGCTCGCGGCCGGCGCTGCCGCTTTTGCCTGCATCACCGCGGCCCACGCCGAGGACATCAACCTCGGGATCATCTCGACCGATTCGTCGGCGGTGCTCAAGCAACGCTGGGAACCGCTGATCGATGACATGAAGAAACAGACCGGCCTGAACGTGAAGGCATTCTTCGCGACCGATTACGCGGGCATCATCGAAGGCATGCGCTTCAACAAGGTGCAGGTCGGCTATTTCGGCAACGCGTCGGCGATCGAAGCCGTCGATCGTTCGGGTGGCGAAGTATTCGCGAAAGCGCAGCACGCGAACGGCGACAGCGGCTACTACTCGCTGCTGATCACCAACGTGAACAGCCGCTTCAAGACGCTCGACGACGTGTTCAAGGACACGAAGAGCGTGACGCTCGGGTTCGGCGATCCGAACTCGACGTCGGGCACGCTGGTGCCTGGCTACTACCTGTTCGCGAAGCACAACGCGCCGGTCTACACGTCGTTCAAGAGCGTGCTGCCGTCGAGCCACGAAGCGAATCTGCTGGCCGTCGTCAACAACAAGATCGACATCGCGACCAACAACAGCATGATGATGGAAACGCTCAAGCGCGAGCATCCGGACAAGTTCGCGCAGGTGCGCGTGCTGTGGACCTCGCCGCTGATTCCTTCGGACCCGCTCGTGTGGCGCAAGGATCTGCCGGAAGCGACGAAGGACAAGCTGCGCAAGTTCTTCCTGAACTACGCGAAAACCGATTTGCACGAAAAAGCGGTGATGGCCGGCATCACCGAGTACAGCGGCTTCGAGGCATCGTCGGATCGGCAACTGCTGCCGATTCGCGAGATCGTGCTGTTCCAGCAGAAGCAGAAGATCGAGAACGATGCGCATCTGTCCGATAGCGACCGCAAGACGCAATTGGCCGCTCTCGACGCGAAGCTGAGCGCGCTCAGCAACGCACAGTCGAAGCAATGAACTCCGCCGATCTGAGCACGTCGCCCGCGCGCGCGAGCGAAGCGGCCGCCGCGCGGACGGCGCAAGATAAAGATCGTGCCGGCAAGCGCAGCTGGTGGTCGTTGCTCGGCTGGATCGCGGTGCTCGCGGTGCTCGGCGGCGCATGGCACGGCGCCGACATGCGGCCGCTCGATCTGCTCAGCGACTCGGCCAACATGGGCCAGTTCGCCGCGGACTTCTTCCCGCCCGACTTCACCGAGTGGCGCAGCTACGTGCACGAGATGTACGTGACGCTGGCGGTCGCGATCTGGGGTACCGCGCTCTCCCTCGTCTGCGCGGTGCCTTGCGGCCTGATGTCAGCGCACAATCTCGCGCCGCAGTGGGTCGTGCAGCCGATGCGCCGCCTGATGGACGCATGCCGCGCGATCAACGAGATGGTCTTCGCGATGCTGTTCATCGTCGCGGTCGGCCTCGGGCCGTTCGCCGGCGTGCTCGCGCTGTGGGTGCATACGACGGGCGTGCTCGCCAAACTGTTCGCAGAAGCGGTCGAGGCGATCGATCCGCGCCCGGCCGAAGGCGTGCGCGCAACCGGCGCGACGCGCCTCGACGAAATTGTCTATGCGGTGCTGCCGCAAGTGCTGCCGCTGTGGATCTCGTACGCGCTGTATCGCTTCGAGTCGAACGTGCGCTCGGCGATGGTGGTCGGCATGGTCGGCGCGGGCGGCATCGGCGTCGTGCTGTACGAAGCGATCCGCTCGTTCAACTATGCGCAGACGGCCGCGGTGATGATCATGGTGATCGTGGTCGTGACGGTGATCGATCTCGGCTCGGCGTGGCTGCGTGAACGGGTGATCTGAGGATGGCGCGCGTTCGCGCGCGCGGCACTGAGCAGCCGGATTCAAAACGCCATTCCAGCCTTGTTGCTGCCGCTGCCGGTGCTGACCGTGACCGCGTGACCGCGTGGCCGCGTGGCCGCGTGGCCGTATATCGTTGCGTCGGCAGTGCTCGAATGGGGCTATCTGCTCGCGCTGATTCGCGCGTACAGAAGCGGCGATTTCGGTCAGGTCTATCCGATTGCGCGCGGTCTTTCGCCGCTGCTCGTGTTCGTCGGCGCACTCGTGTTCGCGGGCGAGGTGCTGAAGCCGCTCGCCGCGCCCGGCATCGCGCTCGTGTCGTGCGGCATCGTCTCGCTCGCCTTTCGGCGCTGACGAGCAGGTTGACGAAGCCGAAATCGTAGGTCGCGCCCGCACCGAGGATGCGCTGCTGGTCGGTGCCCGCGCCCGTCGGGCTCACGACGAACGGTGAACTGAAGCCTCAGCCCGTGCTGTCGATCGCGCCAATCGTCAGATTCGACGGTGTCGCGTTGCTGCACTTCGCAAGTGACGTTAGTTGTACACGCTGCAATCAACGCGTGTAATTCACCACCGGCACGGAATACGAAGTCGGCGCGAAATCGGTGCGGCCACTGCGCTGCGACGAGCCATTCGACGGCGCACCGTAGCCGCTATTCTGCGCAGCCTGGTTTTGCGCCGCGACCTTTGCTTCGGCCGCCTGGATATTGGCCGGATAGTCGATCACGTTCGCATTGGACGGATCATGACCGGCCTTTTCGAGCTGAATCAGTTCGGTGCGGACCTGAGCGCGCGCGAGCGGCTGATCGGCCGGATTCGACTGGGCAAATGCCGCGAGCGGCGCGGCAACGAGAGCGGCGATAGCCCCTGCTTCGATCAGCGACCTGATGGACTTCATGATTTCCAACCTCCCGAGATGGCTTCATGCGATTGCCGCGGAGCCTGGTGCGACCATCGGCCATCCGCAGCGGTTAAGGCAGTTTAGAAGCCGGTCGAGCCACGTAGTAAGCCCTGAACCATGAATTCACTGTTGCCATAGCGGCCACAATTCGAGGCCACAACGTTCCGGCGCAGCCTCAACGCGATGCACTACACTGATAACGCCCAACGACGCGCCGCAGCCATCGCATTCGATCGAGGAGGTAGACGCTCATGTCGCATCCCGTTGCCCTGCCCTCTTACCGCGACGGCGTGCGCGCCGAATGGGTCGATTACAACGGCCACATGCGCGACGCGTTCTACCTGCTGATCTTCAGTCTCGCGGTCGACGGGCTGATCGATCTGATCGGCCTGCCCGATGCGGTGCGCAAAGAGCGGCATCGATCGATCTACACGCTCGAGGCGCATCTCAACTATCTGCATGAAATCAAACAAGGCACGCAGGTGCGTGTCGACATGCGCGTGCTCGGCTACGACGCGAAACGTATTCACGTGTATGTCGAAATGTTTGCGCTGGACACGACGCAAAGCCAACGCACCGGCCCCGTCGCCGCGGGCGAGCAGATGCTGCTGCACGTCGATACCAGCGGACCGCGCGGCGTTGCTTTCGATCCGGACGTCAAAGCGCGCGTACACGAACTCGCGCAAGCCCATGCGGCATTGCCGCCGGCGCGTTTCGCGGGACGTGTGATCGCTTTGCCATGCGCAGCGCAAACGGGAAACACTACTCAAACGGAGTGACCATGCTCGAGCCGGAAATCGCCGCCTTTATCGAACGAGCGAGCGCGCTCTATCCGTCGCATCACGCGGCGATGACGCCGCACGAGCAGCGCGAGCTGTATGACCGCTACGCCGCGACGTTGACGCCGCCACTGCCCAGCGAACTCACCACACGGGACGCAAGCTTTCGCACCGACGCGGGCCATGCGATCCCGCTACGGCTCTACCGGCATCCAGCGAAGGCAAGCGAACACGGCACGATCCGCGGCACGGTGCTGTATTTTCATGGCGGCGGCTTCGTGCTCGGCTCGCTGAACAGTCATCAGATGGTGACGGCGCGCCTCGCCGCCGACACCGGCCTCGACGTGATCGCGGTCGACTACCGGCTCGCGCCTGAGCATCGCGCGCCGGCCGCGCACGACGACTGCCTCGAGATCACGCGTGCCGCGTTGAACCACCGCCTGCCGTTCGACCTCCCAGAGCGCGCCGCATTGCAACTCGCGGGCGATAGCGCCGGCGGCACGCTCGCGGCAAGCGTCGCGCTACGCCTGCGTGACGAATGTGCGAGCGGGGTGCGCGGCATCGCGCTCGTCTATCCGATGCTCGGCACCGAGCCGCAATTGCCCGCGCGCGACACCGAGTCCGATGCGCCGATGCTGACGCTCGCGGACGTGCATAAGTTTCGCGACGCTTACTGGGGAAAAGGAGAGGAAGCCGACCCAACGCCCGGCCCCGCGTGGACGATCCCGCTCGCCGCAACCCGCTTCGACGGGCTGCCGCCGACGCTGGCCATCGGCGCCGAGCACGACCCCCTACGCGACGACGCGCGCGTGTTCGTCGAGCGGATTCGCGAAGCTGGTGGAGATGCCCGGCTGCTGGTCGGCACGGGGCTCGTGCATGGATGCTGGCGCGCGCTTGAAACAAGCCCCGGCGTGCAGGCCATGCACAGGGCTGTATGCGAATTTCTCCGCGAAAACGCACGCCATTAGCGCGGCGATATGCACCGCCGCGCCCGGCGCGTTATCGCGGCTCAGCGATGGCGGTCGCCGCGCCACTGCGCGAACGTGACCAGATCGAGGCCGACCTCGGCCGGCTCTATGGGGGTCCAGCCGAAGAACGCGTCGTCCCAGCCAGGAATGCTTTGGGGCATCAGCGACCGGAACTTCATGCCGCCACGATACGCGAGGTCCGGCCAGAACAGCGGCATTACCTCGCGCGTGGCGAGCTGGCGCAGCAGGTCGGACGGGCCACCCTCGTCGGCGACGATCTCGCCCTGCGAGATCCAGTCGTTCTCGGCCCACGCGACGAACACGCTCGGGTTGCCCGCGGCGTCGAACATCAGGATCACGTTCTGCTCGGGCCGCCAGTAATACTCGACGATGCCCTGAGCGGCCACCACTTCGTCGATCATCTTGCGCGTGCGCGGATCGCAGTAGGTCATGCCGTTTTCGCCGAGCGCGAGCCAGCCCGACTCCGCGCAATGGCGGCTTTTGGCGTCCTTCAGGAAGTGCGTGAGGCGATTGGCCGAATCCGCGTCGGTCTTGCGCAGGTACAGGTCGACGATGCCGGCGTTGAAGGCCTTCACCGCGACGGTTTCATCGGCGACGCCGGTGAGCAATACCTTCGCGCAACGCAGGTGCGAGATCGACGACAAAAACTCGACGCCGCCGATGCCCGGCATGTCGTAGTCGACGACGACCGCCGCCACTTCCTCGAAGCGCGACGGCTGCGCGACGATGTCGCGCTCCGCCGAGGTCTCGACGAAGCGCTCGACGCCCGGTTCGCTCAGACACGCCGACGCTGCCGCGAATTCGAGCGAATTCTCGCGTGCGTGCTGGCGGATATAGTTGAGGGCCGCTTGCGGACGCGTGAAAAACAGGTTCGTGTAGGTGCCCGGGAAGAAACGGCGGAGCGCGTCGAGGTAGCTGTCGTTGTCGTCGACGAAAACCACTGTGGACGGATAAAAAACGGGAGGTCGAATAAAGTTGTTCATATCTTCACGTGTTTCTCACGCCGCCGCGAATGCCCCCGACCGACCGGTCGGTCGATCTGACGTTTCGCCAAACGACTGCCCAAGGAATGCCGGGCGATGCCTCGCCCGCGGGTCCGCATGATCAATGGGTTCTTGTCGCTACTACCGGTGACCGTCTGCCGTCGCTGTTCGCGCGTCTCGGGTGCCGCAGCCTGGCGCGGGCCTGCCGGCATGTGCGCTGCGAGCCAGTCGCTGCAAGTCGCTTTCACACGTCGGATAATCGAACCGTGGCTGCCGGTCGTCTGCATTGGTTCGTATAGTACAGGCTCCACGCATTGGCGGCACAACTTAAATCGCATTCCTGCAGGCGCCGGCCGCGCAATTGCGGGGGACTAATTGGTCGAAAAAGAAAATCGCGGCATGCGGAAAAAATGTCCGCTTCCGTCGTGCCGGCGAATGGCTTTACCGGCAAGCGCGCGCCGTTCGTGCCAGGTCCGTTCGGACATCAATCATCGTGACGCGCCGCAATATGCCGACAAGAAGCGTCGATGTCGAAATGGTCGTTTATCATCAGTCAATCGCAGTTGCTTAATGGTTGTCGCTTAGATATGACGAATACCGGCAAGATGATGATAGTCGGGCTGCTCGTGGTCGATGCGGGCGTCGCCGGTTATCTGCTGTACCCCAGGGACGATCAGGCGCCGGCCGTGACCGGCGCGGTGACCCGCAGCGTCACCGGCGCGGTGGAATCGGAACCGCAGACCGATGCGACGCGTGCCGCTGGCGCCAGCGTGAGGCCTGCGCAACCCGTGAGCCCGCCCGCGCCGCAATCGGCGCTGCCGCAGATGGAGTCGGCCACTCCGGCTCCGGGAGCCGCTCAGGCACCTGCTGCGGCGCCCGCCCCCGCCCCCGCCCCCGCCCCGTCCCTGCCCGCCACAGCGGCCGCGCCCGTGCCGAGCGTCACGCCCCAGTCGAGCCAGACCGCGAGCGGCCGCATCGATAACGCGGCGCCGCCCGCGGCCAATCCGGCCGCAGGCGCGCACGCCCCCTCGATGTCGCAGTCGTACGCACAGCAAAAGGCTCAACCGAGGCCGCAGTACGGGCCGCGCATCGACCAGACCCATGCCCGCCGGCGCGACGACACGCACCCGAATGGCGCCAACCCGGTCGCCGCGATGCTGACGGACCAACTGGTCAAGGAATCGGCGAAACCCGACCCGTCGCTGCCGATGCCGTCCGGCGTCACCGTGCCGTTGCAGTCTGCCAATCCCCCGGGGGCTGGCGCGGGTAGCGGCCGCGGCACGAATCCGGTCGCGTCGGCGATGACCGATCGGCTGGTCCGCGAATCGTCGAAGGTGGGACCGACGCAGCCCGCCGCGGAGCCGCCCATCATCAAACCCTGAGCGACGCGGCGCTCACGGCCGCGACGCCACCTCGTCGAGGTGCGCGAGCAGATCGGCCGGATCGTCGTAGACGCGCAACGCCCCCGCGCGCTCCAGTTCCTCGGTGCCATAGCCACCCGACAGCAGGCCGACACCGAGCGAGCGGCAGCGGCGGGCCGCAAGCATGTCCCAGATGCTGTCGCCGACCACGACCGTGTGCTCGATCGATACGCCGAGCCGCTCGGCCGCGGCGAGGAACAGGTCGGGATCGGGCTTCGCGTATTTGACGTCGTCGCGCGTGACGACGACCGCCTTTGCCGGATCGACGCCGAGCGCCGCCAGATTCAGCGCGGCGGTTTCCATCCGCCCGCTCGTCGCGACAGCCCACGGCGTGCCGCCCTGGGTCAGCGCGTCGAGCAGTTCGCGCGCGCCCGGCAGCGGACAGACCTGGGCGCGCATCCGCTGATAGGCGGCCGCATGCGCGTGCCGCAGCCGTTCGGCGCGTTCGACGCTGATCTCGCCGTGTGTCTCACGCAGCAACTGGTCCGTGAACAGCCCACCGCTCATGCCGATCTTGCGATGGATACGCCAGACGGACAGCGGGATACCTTCGCTGTCGAGCGCCTCTTTCCACGCCAGCACGTGCTGATAGACGCTGTCGACGAGCGTGCCGTCGAGGTCGAAAAGAAAGGATGTCTGGATGCGCATGCCGGCCTCCGGTGATGATGGGTTCAATCACTATGCCATGTGTCGATGAAACGGCCAGGGCGGCTCGTCGCCCTTGACGACGCTTACGCGTCTCTACACGATGTGCGCAAATTCCCACAGATGGGCGCGTATTTGCCCCGATTTCGCTTTACCACGGTCTCACGTTCGAGACGATGTACTCGTTCGGCAACAAGGCCGGCAACTTCGCGAACCACCGCTCGTACGGCTTCGGCCTTTCGTACGCGCAGGGCCCGCCGGCCGATTCGGTGTTGTCGCACGCGACTCTCAACACGCTGCCGCCGTCGTCGACGAATCGCGGGTCGCGGTCACGGTGGGCATGCGTCACGCGTTCTGATCTCGCGCGGCGCA
The DNA here is from genome assembly GCF_050435345.1 of Paraburkholderia sp. 32. Lineage (NCBI taxonomy): Bacteria > Pseudomonadati > Pseudomonadota > Betaproteobacteria > Burkholderiales > Burkholderiaceae > Paraburkholderia > Paraburkholderia sp. 32. Next base: position 1,577,682 of record NZ_JBNDKD010000001.1, on the reverse strand, counting down.
GGCGTGGCGCGCCGCGACAGTGCGATGCCCTCACGACTGCGCCGCCGCGATCACCTGCGACGCGAGCGCATGATGCTGGCCGCGTCGCGAGCGGATTGCGTGAATCTCCTCGATCACGCCGTCCGCGCGGCCGAGCCAGCGCAAGCCCCTCGATAACGTGAGATCTTCGGCGCCGAGCTCGGCGAGCGGAAACACGCCGAGCCCGCGCGCCGCGAACACCGCCATCAACGCGCTGTCCTCGAATTCGCCGACGACGCGCGGCCTGATTCCCTGAGACTCGAACCATCGGTCGAGCCGCGCGCGCAGCGCGCCGTGACGGGTCGGCAGCAGCACGGGCAGGTCAGCGAGACAGAGCGGAAAGCCGTCGCGCGCCGACTTGCGCACGACCTGCGCGGGCCCGTACCAGTCGACCGGCGAGCCCGCGACGCGCTGGCTCAGCACGCGCAGATCCGCGCCGTGCGGCGCCGGCTGACAGGCGAGCACCAGATCGAGCCGATGCAGCGCAAGCTCCGACAACAGCTGCGCGGGCTCCCCCTCGTGACACAGCAGCCTGAGCGACGGCGTGGCCAGCACCGGCGCGAGCAACGCATGCGCGGCGAGCTTGGAAATCCCATCCGACAGCCCAACCGCGAGCCGCACCGAGTCCGCGCCGCTCGCTTCGCGCATCTCGTCGAGCAACGCCTCGCCCAGCTGGAAGATTTGCTCCGCGCGATCGAACGCCTGCTCGCCGGCCTCGGTCATCGCGACGCCGCGCCCGGCCGGCTTCAACAGCTGGCGCCCAAGCGCTTTCTCGAGCTCGCGCACCTGCGCGCTGATCGTTTGCACGGCCATGTCGAGCCGCCCGGCCGCGCGCGCAAAGCCGCCCTCCTTCACGACGATCCAGAAGTAGTACAGGTGACGATAGTTGAGCATGCTAATCCGATACTTCGAAAAATCCGAAACGTCGTTCAGGTTATCACTGGTTCATTCGAACCGCGAATAAGCCCATGATGGCGGTTCCGCCGCTCGCGGCGCACTCGATTCCGCCACCTCATGGACTCCCTGTTCGCACTCGTTGCCGATCCCGCCGCGTGGGCCGCGCTCGTCACGCTGATCGTGATGGAGATCGTGCTCGGCATCGATAACCTGATCTTCATTTCGATCCTCAGCAACCGCTTGCCGGAAGCGCAACGCCCGCGCGCGCAGCGCATCGGGCTCCTGCTCGCGCTGGTGATGCGGCTGCTTCTGCTCAGCACCATCGCGTGGATCACGAAGCTGACCGCGGTCGCGTTCACGCTGTTCGATCATGGCTTTTCGTGGCGCGATCTGATCCTCGTCGGCGGCGGCCTGTTCCTCGTGTGGAAGGCGACCACCGAAATCCGTCAGCACATGATCCCCGCTGACGAACTCGCCGCGAAAACCAGCTCGACCGTGCAGTTGACCTTGGCGGCCGCGATCGGCCAGATCATCCTGCTCGACCTCGTGTTTTCCGTCGACAGCATCATCACCGCGGTCGGCATGACCGAGCACCTGCCGATCATGTTCGTCGCGGTGATCGTGTCGATCATGGTGATGCTGTTCGCGGCGCAGCCGCTCGCGCGCTTCATCGATCGCAATCCGACCATCGTGATGCTGGCGCTGAGCTTCCTGCTCGTGATCGGCATGACACTGATCGCCGATGGTTTCGGCTCGCACGTTCCGAAGGCGTATATCTATGCGGCGATGGCGTTTTCCGCGTTCGTCGAGGCGATGAACATGCTCGCGCGGCGCGCGAAAACGAAACGTCTGGCAAGCAGCGAGGAGTGATGCCGTGATGAAATGCCCAGTCTGCAAAACGACCGATCTGCTGATGACCGAGCGCCGCTCGATCGAAATCGATTACTGTCCGGACTGCCGAGGCGTATGGCTCGATCGCGGCGAACTGGACAAGTTGATTGCGCAGGATGACGGCGACGGCTCGCGGCGCGGCGAGCGTGCCCTGGAAAGCGAGCGGCAGCGTTACGAGGAGCGTCGCGACGAACATCGCGGCTATCAAAAGAAGCGCTCGATTTTCGATGTGTTCGACTTCGACTGAACGCTTCGGCGGCTTGGCGCACGCAAATTCCAACCGCCGTTAGCGCATCAGCGCGCCTATCAGCGCACCTTCTTGCGAACGCCCTTGCCGGTCGTCGCGCCGCGCGGCGCTTCCTTCTCGAGCGGTGCGCCGCCGTTCATCTGCTCGAGCCACGACAGCGTATCGACATACGACAGAAATTGCTTCAGATATTCCGGCGACAGCTCGCGCATCAACGACAGCGCGCGATGTACGAGGCTGCTCGAATTGAGCGGCCCCGCGTTGCCTGGCACCTGCGCGAGCGACTGGCGCAACTGCTTTTCGGTGCGCAGTTTGGACCAGACTTCGCGGAAGTAGTCGACTGCGGGCAGATCGGGATAGGCGGCGGCGTGCGGAGCATCGGCGCGCGCGTGGTGGCGGGCGAGGCGTTCGATCAGCGCCGCGAGCGTGGCGTCGTTGGCCGCGTTGGCTTCACCGGACGTGGCTTGCGACGCGCTCTCGTCCGCAGCGGCACGCTCGACCTCGGCCGTATAGTCGGCCAGCAGTCCTGCCAATCGTTGCTCGAGCACTCGTCGCGGCTCGCCGCTGTGCTGTGCCGCGCGCCGCGTAAGCGCGTCGAGCAGATGAAAGCGCACCGGATCGAGCCGAGCCGCGCCGCTCGCGCGCCATGCATCGAGCCTCGCGCGAGCCGCGTGGATCGCATCGTCAAGCACCGGACTTCTCCGCTGCCGCCGCACTCGACGGCCGCGGCACCGGCGCGATTTCGACGCGGCGGTTTTTCGCGCGGCCGGGTTCGTCGGCATTCGAACTGACCGGCTGCTCCGAGCCGAACGCCGCCGCAAACACCGACGACGCCGACACGCCCTCGTCGATCAGCGTGCGCGTAACTGTCAACGCGCGCTGCGCCGACAGCTCCCAGTTATCGGCGAAGCGTCGATTGCCTTCGCGCAGGCGTTGATCGTCGGTGAAGCCGCTGACCATCAGGATCTGATCGCTCGCGCGCAGATACGCGGACAGCGGCCCGGCGAGACTCTTCAGCAGCGCGCGACCCTCAGGCTGCAGTTGGGCGGAGTTCAGCGCGAACAGCACGTTGCCGCTAATGCCGATGCGCCCATTGACGAGCGTCACGCGCCCCGCCGCGAGCGGTCCCGCGAGTGCCTGTTCGAGCGTCTTGCGGCGCTGCGTTTCAGCCTGGCGCTGCTTGACCTCCTGCTCGAGCTTGCTCGACAGTTCGAGCTGCACGCCGATCACGCTGACCAGAATCAGCACGAACGCGCCGACCAGCACCGACATCAGATCGCCGAACGCGGCCCAGATCGGCGCGGAGGTTTCCACGCCGCCGTCGATGTCCTCGCTCATACCGCGTCGGCTCCGGCGCTCGCGCGCTGCGCGGCCAGCAACTGCAGGTCTTCGACGATCTGCTTCTGCGACATCACGCTGAGGTCGACTACGTCACGCGCCTGCGCGACGTAGTAGGCGAGCTGTTCGTCGCTGCGCGCGAGCGATTTGTCGAGCGCTGCTTCGATGCGTTCGAGATGTGCGACGAGCTTGTCGTTCGCTTCGCCGAAGGTGTGCACGGCCACGCCGAATGCTTCGCCGAGGCTCGCGACTTCGACCGCGCTACCGGTGACCTGCGCGGCGACCGTGCCGAGCTTGCCGGTCTCGTGCTCGAGGTGTTCGGTGAAGCGATTGCCGACGCGTTCGAGCAGACCCGCCGACGTCGAGACCAAGGCATCGACGGCCGTGCGTTGCTCGGTCGACGCGTGGGTGACTGCGTCGAGCAGCGTCTCCAGCGTGGCGAGCAGGCGACTGCGCTCTTCGAGCATCGCGGTGTCGCGGACCATGCTGTCGGAGAGCTTCTGGCGCAGCTCCGCGACGACTTCGGCAGCGGCCTTCGGCGCTTCCGACGCCGCTTGCACGAGGCGCCCGATTTCGGCGATCGTCGCGCTGGCATGCGTTTGCGTCTGCGTGGAGATATCGCGTGCGGTTTGCGCGAGTGCGTCGCAGATTTGCTGCTGACGGGTCGCGGTTTGCGAACCTGTTTGCTGCCATTGTTCGTCGAGCTTTGCGGTCATCGCGGCGAGCGCTTCGGTCCATGCCGCGAAGCGCTGTTCGTCGCGCGCGGCGAGTTCGGCTTGCAGGTTTGTCGCCGCCTTCGGTGCTTCAGCCGCGGCTTGAACCAGTCGATCGATTTCCGCGATCGTCGCGCTGGCATGCGTTTGCGTCTGCATGGAGATATCGCGTGCCGTTTGCGCAAGCGCGTCGCAGATCTGCTGCTGATGGCTGGCGGCTTGCGCACCCCTCTGCTGCCATTGTTCGCTGAGCTTCGCACCCATCGCGTCGAGCGCCTCGGCCCATGCGCCCAAACGCTGCTCGTCGCGCGCGCTCAGTTCGGTCTGCAAGTTCGCATGCGAGCTACCGACCGCGCTCAGCAACGCCGCGGCATGCTGCTCGAACGTCGCGGCGGCGCGCGCCAACGCCTGTTCGTTGTTGGCGGCGAGTTTGTCGCCCGCGCTTTGCTGCTGAGCCAACGCGTCGCCCCAGGCCTGCGACATGCCGCTCGCCGTCGCTTCGAGCCGCGCGGATACGCCGTCGAGCAGCGCGAGCGAGCGCTGTTCGAACGCTTCGGCAACGCGTTCGACCGAAGCGCGCTGTTGCGCGGCCAACTCGTCGCTCGCCTGCCGATGTCGGGCGAGCGCGCTGTGGCAAATCTCGGCGACGTTCGCGCTGGTCGCCGCGAAGCCGCTCGACATGCCGTCGAGCTGGCGCTGCACGGCCTGGGTGACCGCGTCGTGCAACGCGGCGGTTTCGCGCGAGAGGCCGGCCATCGTCGCTTCGACGACCGGCTGCAGGGCCTTGCCGGCGGCCTGCGCGCTGCCGGCCACGCTGTCCTTCAGCGACTGCTCGATCACACCGGCGAGCCGCAGATAGGCGGCTTCGGTGCGGCCGTAAAACGCGTCGAGGCTCGCGATCTGCCGCTCGTTCGACGCGGCGCTCTGCTGTTCGAGCGCGCTCATCATCGTCTGCAGACGTTCGACCAGCAGCGGCGTCGCTTCGGCCTGGCGTTGCAGCAGCCGGAAGCTTTCTTCGCGCTGATGGCTCTGCGAGTAGACGCGCAAAGTCGTCGCGATCTTCGCGTCGAGCTGTTGCGCCGCTTCGAGCCGCTCGCGGCGGGACAGCGCGGACAGCAGCCCGAGCATCGCGGACGTCGCGACACCCGCGATCGACGTGCCGAACGCGAAGCCCAGCCCCTTGACCGGCGCGGCCAGCGATGCGCGGATCGCCTGCAGGTCGCTCGCGCTCTCCAGCGCAAGGCCGGTGCCGCGCAGCGTCATCACCATGCCGAGCAGCGTGCCGAGCATGCCGAGCAGCACTAGCAGACCGACCAGATACGGCGTCAGCGCCGGTCCCGGCAACGCGACGCGCTCGCCTTCGACGCGCAGCCGCACGCTATTGCGCAGACTCGGATGGACAGGTTCGAGAAACGCGGCGAGGCTCGGCGGTGGTCCGGACAACGCGGCGAGCGCGCCTGTCAGCGTGGCGGTCGCCTGACCATAGCGGCGCAATTCGAGCGCGCCTAGCACGTAGAAGACGCCGATCAGCAGCGTGACGACGAACGCGAGCGGATTGGAAACGGCATAACCGACGGCGATCCAGCACGCCGCGGAGAGCCCCGCGAGAAATACAACGAGATCGATACGATATCTGGACATGGGGTCCCAGTTAGCAGGCACGAAGAGCCGCGAGCAGCCCTTCGACCGGTTGAAAACGAACCTCCAGCTCGGCCAGCAAAACGCTCTGCATGTCCTTGCGGAAGACGTCGAGCCACGCCTCGGACGCGAGCGGCACGGCAGCGTTGCCGCCATCGGTCGACCTGGCGAGCCGCGTGGCTGCGGTGCTTGCTTTGACGTGAGCCAAGGCTGCTTCCAGCTGCATGGCTGCAGCGCCGGCTTCGACTTCGGCCGACTGCTGCCGCGTGGGATCGGCATCGGCGGCAACTTCGGCCGCTGCTTCCGCCTCCGCCAACCTCCGCTTCTCACCCTCGCGCAAGCGCTCGAAGTGCCCGCCGAGCAACCCGGGCACCGCGCCGAGCAAACTCCGCTCGCGCTCGCCGAGCGCACGCTCCATCACCGCATCGACGACCGCGAGCCGCGCGAGCGACGGCGCCTGCGTCGCCAGCAGCGCGCGCAGCCGGCCACGCAACGTGCCGATCGCCGTTTCCATCGACTGCTGAAGCGCGAGATAGCGCTGTCGGAACACCGCGTAGTCGGCCTGCGTGTCGACCGCCACGCGCGGCGCCGACATCCGGGCGGACGACGGCGACGGGCCACGCCGCCGTGAGCCGGCGAGCACGCTATCGCTCGCGATTGCGCTCACCAGCGAGCGGCGCACGCACGCGCACTCTTCCTCTTCCGCACGGCCGAACGCGCGCGCGCCACCAGCGACGGACGGCGGCTTGCCATCCAGCGCCGACGACAACGCGATCGCGTCGGTCCAGCCGAGCCACTGGCTCAGCCGATCCGCCAGCGATTGTCGCGATTCGGCGACGTCGGCCTCGGCGAGACGGGCCAGTAAGCGAACGAGCGCAGGCCCAGTGAGGGCGCTGCGCTGAGGGGCTTGCAACATACCACCGGACGCAAAAAAGTCAGCAGTCTACACGCTGACGCCAGCGAGTCCGAAGTCGCCCGCTCGATCGTGCGTCGAAAGACACGGTTTTGCCCGATCGAACCTGGCATTCGGGCGTTTTCCCGAGCGCGGCTTTTTTGCCAATAGCGAAGCGGACCTATCCCTGTATAAGATGAAAGCTGGCGCCTCGCTGCGAACTGGAACACGGCGGAGCGTCGACAACACACAGAACACACGCAAGGCGGACAGGGAGCATGAAATTCGATACCGTGGTGCTCGGCGCCGGCATTGTCGGGGTGTGCGTCGCCGTGCATCTGCAGAAACGCGGCCGCGCGGTTGCGCTGATCGACCGTAAGCAGGCGGGCAACGAGACCTCGTTCGGCAACGCCGGGCTGATCCAGCGCGAAGGCGTCTATCCGTACGCGTTTCCGCGCGGGCTCGGCACCCTGCTGCGCTACGCGCGCAACCAGTCGCCCGACGTGCGCTATCACGCCGACGCGATGCTGCAGGTTGCGCCGTTCCTGTGGCGCTACTGGCGCAACTCGCATCCGGCGAAGCACGCGGAAATCGCGAAATCGTACGCGACGCTGATCGAGCATTGTGTCAGCGAACATCGCGCGCTTGCCGCGGACGCCGGTGCCAGCGCGCTGCTGCGGCCGATCGGCTGGATCAAGGTGTTTCGCCATGCCGCCGCGCGCGACGCCGAAACCACCCTCGCCGAACAGTGGCATCGCGAGTACGGCGTCGAGTTCGAAACGCTCGACGCGCCGCGCCTGCAACAGCTCGAACCCGATCTCGACAAGCGTCTGCAAGGCGGACTGCGCTATCCGCAATCCGATTCGGTCAGCGATCCGAACGCGCTCGTCACCGCATACGCGCGGTACTTCGAAGCGCTCGGCGGACGGTTCTTCATCGGCGATGCCGATACGCTGCGTGAAGGCTGGCAGGTCGAGACGCGGGACGGGGCGATCACGGCCGAGTCGGCGGTGATCGCGCTCGGACCGTGGTCGGATCGCGCGAGCACGCGGCTCGGGTATCGGCTGCCGCTCGCGGTCAAGCGCGGCTATCACATGCACTACGCGCCGCGTCGGAGCGCGCGGTTGAACCATCCGATTCTCGACGTCGAACACGGCTATGTGCTCGCGCCGATGGCGCGCGGCATCCGTTTGACCACGGGCGCCGAAATCGCGCGACCCGAGGCGGCCAAGACGCCGGTGCAACTCGACGCGGTCGAGCCGATCGCGCGCACGCTGTTTCCGCTCGGCGAACGTCTGGATGCCGAACCGTGGATGGGACGCCGCCCGTGCACGCCGGACATGATGCCGATCATCGGGCCCGCGACGAAACATCAGGGACTGTGGTTCGCGTTCGGCCATGCGCATCATGGTCTGACGCTCGGACCGGTGACGGGGCGGTTGATCGCCGAGATGATGACCGGCGAGCAGACGCTGGTCGATCCGCGGCCGTTTCGAGTCGAGCGGTTTTAGCCGGATGGTCTGAGGCCCGCTCGAAATCTCCGCTTTCATCGCGCAATTATCGTCATCTCAGGCTAAAGCCACCCTCATGGCACGCCTCCAACCAAGCCGCCAGCCGTCGAAGCAATAAAAAACGCCGCGGGCCAACAGCCCCGCGGCGTTCTTCATCGAGCCGGACAACCGTCGATCAGGCCGTCACGGCAGCCCGTCGCGGCGACACTGCCGACACCGCGAAGCTCACGACGATATTCGCGACGAGCGCGATCAGGCCGATATACAGCGGATAGTTCTCGTGCCCGAAATGCAGGCCATACACCGGCTTGAGCCCTTGCGAAATCGCGAGGCCCGTGCCGAGCACGATACCGACGAGCCAGCCGACGAACAGACCCGGCGTGTTCAGACGGCGCGTGTACAGCGTGAACACGATGGCCGGGAAAATCTGCAGAATCCACACGCCGCCGAGCAGTTGCAGATCGATCGCATACTGCGTCGGCAGGAACACGATGAACAGCAGCGCCCCGAACTTGACGACCAGCGAAACGATCTTCGCATTGGCTGCCTCCGCCTCGGGCGAGATGTTCGGCGACACCAGCGGACGCCACAGATTACGCGTGAACAGATTCGCCGCGCCGATCGACATGATCGCGGCCGGCACCAGCGCGCTGATCGCAATCGCGGCAGCCGCGAAACCGACGAACCACGACGGGAACAGCGTGCCGAACAGGGTCGGCACCACGTCGCTTGCCGACTTCACGTTCACGCCGGCGGCGATCGCCATATAGCCGAGCAGCGCGATCAGGCCGAGCAGCACCGTGTACGCAGGCAGGAAGATCGCGTTCTTGCGCACCGTCTTTGCCGACGCCGACGACAGCACCGCCGTCATCGTATGCGGATACATGAACGCGGCGAGCGCCGAACCGAGCGCGAGCGATGCGAACGCCGTGTACTGATTCGGCTTCAGCAGGATACCGGTCGCGCCGCCCTTCGCCTGGAAGTGCGCATCGGCCAGTGCGAACACGTGCCCATAGCCGCCGAGCTTCACCGGAATCAGCCATACCGCCGCGATCACGACGATATAGATCATGATGTCCTTGACGAACGCGATCATCGCCGGCGCGCGCAGGCCGCTTGCATACGTATAGAGCGCGAGGATCACGAACGCGACGATCAACGGCAATTCGCCGCTGACGCCGAGCCCCTTAATCACGACCTGCATGCCCACCAGCTGCAGCGCGATATACGGCATCGTCGCGACGATGCCGGTCAGCGCGATGGCCGCCGGGAACCACTTGCCGCCGTACTCGCCGTGCACGTAGTCGGCCGCGGTGATGTGGTTCTTCGCATGCGCAACCTTCCACAGCTTCGGCATCACTGCGAACACGAACGGATAAACGATGATCGTGTACGGCAGCGCGAAGAAGCCATACGCGCCCACCGAATAAACGAGCGCGGGCACCGCGATCACCGTATAGGCGGTATAGAAATCGCCGCCGACGAGGAACCACGAAATGACCGTGCCGAACTGCCGTCCGCCGAGACCCCACTCGTGCAGTTGAGTCAGATCGCCGCGTTTCCAGCGCGCGGCAAAAAAGCCGATCACCGTGACGAGCACGAAGAACGCGATGAAGACCGTCATCGCAACCGGGTTCACAGGATTCAGATCGCTCATTTGAGACCTCGATACACGATGTAAATCAGCAGCGAGGTCAACGGCACCCACAGAAACTGATACCAGTAGAAGAACGGAAAGCCCGCGAGCGGCGGATGCGTGTCGTTATAGAACGGCAGCCACAGCAGCGCGATATAAGGGATCAGCAAAATGAGCCAGAGCCATGAACGGCCGGCCGAGGGGGAGGTCTCCACGAACGTCTCCTGAGTATTATCGACAGCGCGCGCGATGGCTCGTGGCCCGACGCGCAAATGCCCGGTTGCCTGAGGTCAGGCGGAAAATCGGGGAACGTCGCACACTCGAGCGCCAGGCCTCGCGCGGCGCGGCATGCGACGGGCATGTAGTATTCGCCTTCGCGCGCTTGCTTTCAAGCGCGCAACTACGTAAGCCGTCTACGTAATATTACGTAGCCCGTTGACTGGCTTTTTTCAACGATGAAACTCAAAGCAAAGATTGTGCTGCTCGCGATCGTGCCCTTTCTGGCGTCGATCGCCAGCATCGAGACGGGCGTGCGCCGCGAAGCGACCGCACTCGCCGAGCGGCAGCACGCGACCACCCAGGCCGCGTACATGGCGAGTAAGGAGATCGAGCTCAAGCACTACGTCGAACTCGCGACGACTGCGATCGCGCCACTCTACGAGGCCGGCGGCGACAACGCACGCGACGACGCGCTGCTGCGCACGCGTGCGCTCGCGGTGCTCGAAAAGATGAATTTCGGCGAGGACGGCTACTTCTTCGTGTACGACCTGCACGGCCGCACGCTGATGCATCCGCGCGAGCCGGATCTGGTGGGTCGGGATCTGTGGTCGTTGCGCGATAGCCAGGGCACGCCGACGATCCAGCAGCTACTCGCCGCAGCCGCGCGCGGCGGCGGCTATGTGCGCTATCTGTGGCATCGGCCGTCGACCGGCAAGGAGGAGTCGAAACTCGGCTACGTGGTGCCGCTCGAACGCTGGGGCTGGATGCTCGGCACCGGCATCTATCTCGACGACGTCGACACGACGCTCGCGCACATCGACGGGGAGGCCGCGGCCAATATCGATCGCACGATGAAGTGGATCGACGCGATCGCGGTGGCCGGCCTCGCGGTCATTGCGCTGTGCGCACTCGTGCTGAACGTGACCGAATATCGCAGTGCCGACGCGAAGCTGAAGCGGCTCGCGCAGCAGGTCGTCGAGTCGCAGGAAAACGAGCGAGCGCGCCTGTCGCGCGAATTGCACGACGGCATCAGCCAGATGATGGTGTCCGTGAAGCTGCTGCTCGAATCGGCGCTCGCGCGGCTCGAACGCGGCGACGCACGCGTGCCCGCCGCCGAGGCCGCCCTGTCCACCGGACTCACGCGGCTCGGCGATACGCTGCGCGAAGTCCGGCGCATTTCACATGCGCTGCGTCCGTCCATGCTCGACGATCTCGGTGTCGCGGCCGCCCTCGAACAACTGACGCGCGAACTCGGCGACGAGTCCGGCATCGCGATCGGCTTCACGCAGATCGCGCATACGCATGCCGCCACGTTGCCCGACACGGTCAACACCGTGCTGTTTCGCATCGCCCAGGAAGCGCTGACGAACATCGTGCGACATGCGCAGGCGTCGAGCGCGGCGCTTGCGCTCGAGGTTTCGCGCGATGCGGTCACGCTGACGATCTCCGACAACGGCCGCGGCTTCGACGTGACCGAAGCATTCGTCGGCGGACGTGAAGGTGTCGGCCTGCGCAACATGCGCGAACGGCTCGAAGCGCTCGGCGGCACGCTGTCGCTGAACTCGCAGCCGGGGCACACCGTCGTCGCCGCGCGCGTGCCGCTGCCCACGACGCATGCAACGGTGCCGTCCCTGCAGGAACTCTCATCATGAGCGACACGACCTCTCCTTCCATCGCGCGTCTGCTGCTCGTCGACGATCATCCGCTCGTGCGCGACGGTCTGCGCGCACGGCTCGAAGCAGTGCGCCACTTCGAAGTGGTCGGCGAAGCGGGCGACGCGCAGCAAGCGCTCGCGCTGGCCGAACGACAGGCGCCGCATCTGGCGCTGATGGATGTCGGCATGAAAAGCGGCATGAACGGCATTGCGTTGGCGGGCCTCTTTCACGAGCGCTTTCCGGCGATTCGTGTGCTGATGCTATCGATGCACGACAACCTCGAATACGTGACGCAGGCGGTGCGCGCGGGCGCGAGCGGCTACGTTCTGAAGGATTCGCCGGCGCTCGAAATCATTCAGGCGATCGGCGCGGTACTCGACGGCAAGACGTTCTTCAGCGCGGAGATCGGTGCTCGACTGATCCAGGCGTCGGCAACGCAATCGCCGGTCGAACGCTTGACGCCGCGCGAGCGCGACATTCTCGATGCGCTTGCCGAGGGACTGTCGAGCAAGCAGATCGCGCAGCGCAACGATCTGTCGGTGCGAACCGTGGAGACGCATCGGCTGAATCTGAAGCGCAAGCTCGATATCGAAGGACAGGCCGAGTTGATCAAGTTCGCGGTCGAGAACCGGCGCAACAAGCGTTGAGGTTCGCGGGCGCGCGATAATGAGCGGTCCACACCTGGAGCGACCACGGCATGAAGCGCGTGTTCGAACTGAGTCTTGCCGGTCTGATGTTTTGCGTGGCCACGGCTCGCGTTGATGGCGAACCGGCGCGCGTCAATCGCGGCCACGATCCATTCCTGCAGATATCCAAAGCGATCGCCGATTGCCCAACTCCGCTTGGCCCATTCGAAACCGAAAAGGAATGGCTCGACGAGAGCCATTACAGAATCGAACGCGGCAATAGCTGCTGGATCGAAGGCCGTTGCCGTTTGCCGAACGCGTATCTGTACGACGCGGAAATCGCCGAGAGCGTGCAACGGCGTCTCGCGAATCTGAACGTCGCGACGCACTGGCGCGAGCAATCGACGCTATGGCTCACGCTGCAACGCCGCTTTATCTACGTCGAAGGCTGCGTCGCGCCGGGCTTCGACAAGAAGACTTTCCTCACCGAACTCGCCAAAACGGCGGACGTCGAGCGCGTGATCGACAACACGATCACCGATCCTCACGCCGCGCAGTTGCCTTACCGCACCCAGGCGGACCCGGACAAGCCCGTGCTCAATCCGGGCAATTAGCGCGGTAGTCTCGGCTACTCCGACATCCACGCGTTCGGCGGCGAAATCAACACGCCCAATCTCGATGCGCTGGTGCAATATCCTCGCGCTGCCGTGAGCGGTGCATCGACTATATCGACACCAGTTGGCGCTGATCGAACGCAGCATCGCGCAAACGCTCACACGACGCCGGCTCGACGACCGTCCGGTCACGCAACAACTGCGCGGCTTTGCCAATGCGTATCAACACGCAAAGGCGCGCCTCGTCGATGTGGCTGCCGTTGAACGCCGCAACGGCAAGCGAGCAGTGCGCCCCGACGTCGAGGCGTATCTGAGCAGCGCCGTTCACTGATCCGTCGGCGCTTCGTCTCGTTCGCACCGGCATTCAAAGCTGCGTGTCCAGTAGCCGCACGAATTTTTCGACGAGCTTCTCGGTGAACGAACGCCGCGTCCATGCTTCGAGCGTGACGCGCTTCGACTTCGCGATGTCGTCGTCGAACGCGGCGGTCTGCTGCGTGGCGAAATCACGGTCGTAGATGTTCAGGTTCGCTTCGTCGTTCAGCTTGAACGAGCGGCTATCGAAGTTCGTCGAGCCGACCGACACCATATACTCGTCGACTACCAGCAACTTGCAATGGAACATGGTCGGCTGGTACTCGTAGATCTCGACGCCCGCTTTCAGTAGATCGCCCCAACACGCACGCGACGCTTCGCGCACCGTGTGCGTGTCGATGCGTTTGCCCGGCGTGACGATCTGTACTTTCACGCCGCGTTTCGCGGCTTCGACGATCGCGTTGATGGTGAGCTTGTCGGGCACGAAGTACGCGCTCGCAAGCTGCAAACTGCGCGTGGCGGCGGTGATGGCCATCAGATACATCAACTGCATGTCGTCACTGCCGCCCGACGGCGAACTGCTGAACATATGCGCGAGACCCTGGCCCGCTCCTTTCGGCTCGGCATCGATGTGCGGAAAATACTCGGGACCGTGCAATACGCTGCTGGTCGCCTTGATCCAGTTGTCCATGAACACGGCCTGCATATGGCCGACCACTGGACCCGTCACGCGAAAATGCGTATCGCGCCAATGCTTTTCGTCCTGCGCATTGCCAGTCCACTCCGGCGCTATGCCGACCCCGCCGGTAAAACCGATCCGGCCGTCGATCACCAATAGTTTGCGGTGCGTACGGTCGTTCATGCGACCGAGTCCGGTCCAATGCGGCTTGTGATACCTGACCACTTCGGCGCCGGCCTCCCGCAGCAGTTGCAGATAGTGCCGATCCATTTTCGACGAACCGACCCAGTCGAGCAGTACATGCACGGCGACACCTTCGCGCGCCTTATCGGCCAGCGCACGCGCAATCTGTCCGCCGATCTCGCCAGACCAGTAAATGAACGTTTCAAATGTGATGGTTTCGCGCGCCGACCGAATGCCCTCGAGCATCGACGGAAAGATCTGGTCGCCGTTGAGCAGCATCTCGAAGCGATTACCCGGCACCACGGGTGGACCGAGCAATAAACCCATCGAACGAAGGAATTGCGGATCTTCGCTCTTATAAAGCCGCTCGATTCTGTGTTCTATTTTCTTCTCGCCGCTCGACAGATTGGCGATCAGGAGAACGATCACGAGCGTGACGAATGCGGTAATAGAAATGGTCAGCATGCGTGGCCTCGATGGCAGGCGGCGGGTCACGGCATACGACTCCCGCATCCGACGGGGGAATGCCGCACTCGTGCCTGGCTTTCACTATCAGCACGTCATGCACGGCGCGTGCCCGGATCAGGACCGCGCCTTGCTTTCTGGTTCCAATGCTTTATCTGACCAATGCAAACGCCTCGCGGCTTGCGATTTCGCCCGCGCCGAATACGCCGATGACCGTATAGTCCGACGCCACGCATTCGAACGTCGATGCCTGAAACGTAATGACGAAATGCCGCCGCGCCGGTGCCTCGGGAGCAATGGCGACGGAGTCTGTCGCCACGGCGGCAATCTCGGCGCACAACGACGAATTGACGACTTCATGCACCGCGCAGCCGACGAGACCTTGGGCCGCGAGCGGATGAATGGCGAGATCGTCACCGCCCGGCGGCCCGAGACGGTGAAAGATGGAGTCGGCGAACAGCACCGCGCAAAAAGGATCGTCGTCGGGATCGAATGGCCCGAACCGTTCAAAGTCCGACTCCGCGATCGGATAAGTGAGGATCACGCGGCGATCGCTGGCGACGATGAATGGTTCGGCGGCATCGGCTGCCGGACGAGGAGCGGAGTCCAGCAGGAAGACCTGATCTTCCTGCCGGGGTGCATCGAACGTGCTAACCATCTACTTCACGACTCCACGGCTATTACGCGCTTGCTTGCGTCTCTGGCGTTTGGGGAGCCGCCGCGACGGGTGCGGCCGTACTCTTTGCAGCAGCCTTGCGCGCCGGTGCTTTTCTTGCCGCCTTCACAACGCTTTTGCGGCCGGCGGTCTTCTTCACCGCGGCTTTCCGGCTTGCCGGAGTTGCCTTTCTGGCTGCGGTCTTTTTCACGGCCGTCTTGCGCGTTGCTTTTTTCGCCGCGGTCTTCTTGCCTACCGCACTCGCGGTCGCTTTCGCCTGGCTGCTCTTTGCCGCCGTTTTCGCCGCTTTCGGAGCGGCAGCCATGCTCGCGCCATCGATCAGGAATTTGCTGCGGTCCTTGACGGCCGCGAGCCATGCCGGCGCCGGACCGCGGCCGCTCCAGGTCGCGCCGGTTTTCGGATTCAGGTACTTCGGCGGCTGGGCGCCTTTCGGCTGTCCTTTGCCGCCCTTCGCGGCGGGAGCAGCCGCGGGCTTGCTTGCGCTCGCAGCGTCGATCAGGAACGCCGTGCGGTCCTTCACGCCGGCGATCCAGCCAGGCGCGCGGCCGTGCCCCGTCCAGGTCGCGCCGGTTTTGTGGTCGCGATACTTCGCCGGGGTCGCCGACCTGGCGGCTTTGCTCGCGCCCGCAGGTCTTCCGCGACCCGCCGGATTGCCATTCAGACCTTGCGCGGCACGTCGTGCCTTCGCCTGTGCTTCGATATCGGCAGTCGTGAGACCGTGCTTGAGCATCAATTCGCGAATCTGGTCGACCGCGGCTTGTGCTTTTCTGGCAATGAGAACGTCAGCTTGCTCCTGGAGCTTCTTAAGCTTGGCTTGGATTTGCTCTAACGAAGGCATTTGATTGCTCCTTATGTGGTAATCGTCGAACTATGCCATGAATGACGGAAGAAAGGCAGTGTATTGACCTATCCCGAGCTTCAATACATCGATACGAGCACCGATGCGGCGTTCAAATAACGAAGCTTTCAGGTTTTTTACCGGGTCATCGAAGCTTTCTTCCTTTTCCTTCCCTCCTGATTCTTCTTTTTCATTTCGGTTCCACGACCACTCAGATAGGTGTAAAAACGACGACCTGGCGATCGGCAATGTACCTCACACTCCGTATGAAGCGGTAGTGTTGACCGTCCGCCGTTATCCGGTTCAGGCCCAGGCGGGTCAGTACCAGCATTTCATCTGCCTGGAAAGCATCGACGACGCCGGAATCCGTTAAATCCTCCAATGCCCCGGATGGATTTCCGACATAAACGCTGCGCGCCTGCTTGCCGATCCGCATCACGACCACGCTTTTTCCCTCGTCGAGCGCCAATTCGAGAAAGCTCGCGAGCGTGCGCAACGACTCCGGCGTGCAAGTCCTGGTCTGATAGATCGCTGCATTCGATGGCGTCATTTGTGTTTCCCCGTCATCCGCATCGGCGACAGAAAGGGGCGCCGCCGTGCTTTCTGGCATTAGTCGCTTCTACTATAGCCAGGCCTTTGGATATTCAAAGGAGAGTAGTCCACTTTTTATTTGAAAACGGTCTTTTTTCGTGGCCCGCTATAGCGAACGGATTCAAGCATGCGCGAAACGCCACTGACGACGCGTGCAAAGACACGGCCCCGGCTCCGGTAACGTGCCGTTACGATCTTGCAGCACCTGTTGCTCCTGTACCGGCCAAGTCCATTTACACTTCGTCTCCGTGCCCAGCGGCGGACGTATGGCCAATAGAGAGTCCTTTGTCAGCCGCCATGCTCGCGGCGGCTATTGAAATGGACGCCGGGCCACCCTAATTCCGATCCACTCAAACACGATGGTACTTGCAATGAAAGCTGGTTTTATTCAGATCGCCCTCGGGGCAATGGCAGTCTCGTTGGCAATGGCCGGCACCGCGAACGCGGCCGGTTGCCTGAAAGGAGCGGTAGTGGGCGGCGTCGCCGGGCACTACGCGGGACATCATGCGGTGGTCGGCGCGGTCGGCGGCTGTATCGTCGGACGGCATATGGCCAAAAAGCACGCCGAAGAACAGCAGGCGGCGGCTCAGGCTGCGCCGCATCAGCAAGCCCGAATGCAGTGACTGGAGAATACGGGCGCCGCCGCAAACGTTCGCACGCGCCCTGCTCCGATCACTTAGGCAATGCGTAATCCGCGCGCGGGCAAGATCTCCTGAGTGGTCACGAAACGGTGCTGTTTGACCGCGTCGTGAAAGAGCCGGTAGTCGCTCTTCTCGAAGGCGGTCGTCCACTCCGGTCTGTCCCCGGTGTCGTCATCGCACAACAAACCGGTGGCCTGGTACTTCCACGATCCTTGTCCTTTGGCGATATAGCCGGGCACGGGTTCTTTCAAACCTGGAATACGGCCTGCATTCACCCATTCGCAAACGGTTCTCAGACGCAGGTTGTCGTCGGGTTCGCGGTTCGTATCGAGCAGCCGGGTCAGTGCGTCTTTAACGTCGTCCGGCATGCCTGGATGGTTTTCGAAATCTTCGCGTCCCGGCCAGATAAGCTCGCACGACACGACAACTCATGTCCGCCGCCTGCACGAAATCCGGCAAATTATGTCGCGAGATGAAGTGATTGCGGCCGTCGATGTAATGCCAGCGCGCCCATGGCTGGTCGGGATAATGCAACGCGGCGCCGTGGCCGACCGGCAACGCGATCGTCAGAACGTCCTCCTCGACATGCTCGATCAGATGCGCGACCGCTAGTTCGAGGCTCGCGAGCCAGCCTTTGCGCGTGCAATCCTGTGCCTCGAGAAGATGCACGCGATTCCACGGGCTTTCGATGCCCGCGAATCCCTGGTGCGCCCACGTATCGACATAGGTATGAAGCGTCACGCCGAGCCGGTGCAACGCGGTCTCCGAATCGCGCTGCCGGATCGCGCGCCGCACGACTTCGCGCGCCACTTCACTGTCGGGCCGGCAGACCGCCTTTTCCTCGAGACTTTCACCCTCGCCAGCCGGCAGAAAATGGAACGGCGTCCACACGAGCCGGTTCTGGTCGTTCTCGGTATTGGCGTAATCGAACAACTTGTGCGCGGTCGCGAATCGCTCGAATGTCTCGCCGCCTTTGAACCGCAGTATTCCGCTCGTCGTTGCGTCGTCGACATATTGGCAGGCATGCGCGATGGTTTGCGCATCGCCGGCCGTCATGCCGCCGACGCGCGCGGCAATGTAGACCACGCCGTAATGAAAGTCGATGTTCATGGCAAGCGCTCCTGGCGCGCATAATCACGGCCGGTTCGTGGCCCGCGATAGGGCGAGACGAATAGAGGGAGCTGCGCGTGAGTAGATAGTAGACGAGCGAGCGGCACACGCATTGAAAAAACATGCGTACTGGACGCGCTTTTCCACGTTTCGCGCCACGCAACCATTCGGGCTACTGAAGGAAACGCGGGCGCAGCCGGCGAGATGTAACCTGCCGGCACGAAAAGCCGCCGGCCAATGAGGCGGAAAAACGTAACCCGACCCGATCGGCGCCGGTCAGGTCAAATGTGTAACGGAAAGACGACTATTCCAGTGCTGGTTCAGATACTCGAGCGCAAACATCCGGTGGCAATGATGTGGTAAATGTTCACTGCAAAGCAGGCAACCCGATTCGAATAGCGCGATATCCAGATTACTTTCCACGCGGCGGCGCGCGATGAGGTCGAAATATTCCTCCCGAAAGTTCTCCCAGCTCAATTGCTTGCCCTGGTAGCGTTTGAGCAGGTCCGGCTCGGGAGCCAGTTCCGGTATTTCCACGTACGCCGCATTGCACAACTGGTCGAGAAAGTAAGGCAGATCTTGTTTTTTCGCAAAACCCGCCAGTTGCGACGTGTTGTTGAGGCGAACGTCGAGCACCGTGCGCACATGGGCGTCCTTCAGCAAACTGAAGAATTTCTGGGCGCTCTTGCCGGTAAAACCAATGCTGGCCACCTGCACGCTACTTTTGTCACGTTTCATGGTGAATCCCCTGGCAGGCCATTCGGCGCCCATAAAAAAACCTCGCTGCGATTGGCGCAGCGAGGCTCGGGTGTCAGTGCATCTTTAGCGCCGCTCGCGTGCTTTATTTGACGATGTCGACCAGTTCGACTTCGAAGGTCAGATCGGTATTCGGCGGAATCGGGCCGACGCCGCGATCGCCGTATGCGGTCGCCGCCGGGCACGTGAGTCGCGCCTTGCCGCCGACTTTCATCTTCTGCACGCCTTGCGTCCAGCACGGAATCACGCGATTGAGCGGGAACGTGGCCGGCCCGCCATGCTTGGCCGAGCTATCGAATTCGGTGCCGTTGGGCAGCGTGCCGCGATAGTTGACCTTTACCACGTCGGTCGCGGACGGTTGCGGGCCCGTGCCTTGCGTCAGATGTTCGACGATGACGCCGGACGGCAGCTTCTCCGTGGTCGGCGCGGCAGCCATCGCGGTCGAGGACAGAACGGCTGCGGCCAGCAAAGCAACGAGTGATTTCAAAGCGAATCTCCAGTGGGGTAGTCCGTTTGATTGTAACGGATCGGGTGTCGGCCGAGGCTCCCACATATTGCCCGATGCCGCGGGTCGTTGCGCGCCCATCAGCAACCTCGCTGAACCGTCGCGCGACCCCGCGGTCCACATGAACGTCCGGCGCGAGTCGCCGGCGAGCGAATCCGCCACACTTGTTGAGAGCGTTTTCGATGACCGAGCCGGCCCATTCCGACGACCCCGCTTACGATCTCTCCGCAGCGCCAGCCCCTTCCGACGAGCGCGTTCGCGCGCCAAGGCCGCGCCGGATTCCGCGCAGCCGCGCGCAACACGCGCGGCTCGATGCGCGCGAACCCGCGTTCGAACCGCTACCGTTCCCCTCGTATTCACCTGACGACGCGCGCCGCCCGTTCGCCGACAAACTCGCGCTCGCGCGTCTCACCCATTGGCGGCCCGGCTTGCAGGTGTGGGGGCTGTCGGCGACGCTCGGCAATCTGTCGTTCGCGACCGAGGTACTGCTCGCGCCGGTCGCGACGCCGCGCGTCAGCGTGCACGGCGCGCTGCCGAAAGCACTGATCGTCGACACGATCATTCCCGACACGATCGAGCGCTTTCCGTGGGGCGGTCATATGGGCATGCGGCAGGTCGATGCGGTCGCGCGCGCGATCGACGAAGCACGCACGTCGCTCGTCGTCACGAACACGCGCTCGCAATGCGAGGTGTGGTACCAGGCGCTGCTCGAGGCGCGCCCCGAGTGGGCCGGAGTGATCGTGCTGCATCACGGCTCGCTCGATCAGCAGGTACGCGAGTGGGTCGAACGTGGGTTGAAGAACGGCTTGCTAAAGGTTGTCGTGTGTACGTCTAGTCTCGACCTCGGCGTCGATTTTCTGCCGGTGGAACGCGTGTTCCAGATCGGCTCGCCAAAAGGCGTCGCGCGCTTGATGCAGCGCGCGGGCCGCTCGGGACATGCGCCCGGTTTGCCGTCTCGCGTGACGATCGTGCCGACGCATGCGCTCGAATTGATCGAAGCGGCGGCCGCGCGTGAAGCCGTCGACAAGCGGCAGATCGAAAGCCGCGATACGCCGCAAAAGCCGTTCGACGTGCTGGTGCAGCACCTCGTCACCGTTGCGATCGGCGGTGGCTTCGACGCGCTCGAGCTGTACGATGAACTTCTGCATACCTATGCATATCGTGATCTGACGCAGCAGGAGTTCGACTGGACGCTGGGTTTCGTCGAAGGCGGCGGCGCGACGCTGCAATGGGCCGGTAGCCGCATGCCGCTATCGTCCGAGCTCGCCGACGCCACATTGACGATGCTCGCGCGCGCCGCCGACGGCATCTACGACGAACCGGAATTGCGCGCGGTGCGGCCGCTGCTCGAATTGCAGCAGAAGTGGTCGGCGTTGCCCGAGCCGGGCGTACTCGTCGTCGAGCTGCTCAAATCGCGCGAGGGTCACCACTTCTTCTGCTATCCGTTCGCGGGACGCATTGCGCATATCGGAGTTGGCGCTCTGCTCGCGTGGCGAGTCGCGCGCGACAAGCCCGGCACGTTTTCGATTTCGATCAACGACTACGGTTTCGAATCGCTGTGCGCGCAGGCTTTCGATTGGGCCGCGCAATTAGAGAATGGCCTGCTTTCACCTGACGAACTCGATCACGACATTCTTGCGAGCCTCAATTCGTCCGAACTCCCCCTGCGACGTTTTCGCGAGATTGCACGAGTGTCGGGACTCGTGTTTCAGGCGCATCCGGGACAGCAGAAGAGCGCGCGGCAATGGCAGGCATCGAGCGGGCTTTTCTACCAGATCTTTCGTCAGCACGATCGCGGCAATCTGCTGCTGGGCCAGGCCGATACCGAAGTACTGCTGCAGGAACTCGACGTGCGGCGCATTCATTCGTATTGCGCTCGAACGAATGACCGCGAACCGCGTCGCGCTCACGCGGCCCAAGAAGCCGACCCCGTTCGCGTTTCCGTTGATCGTCGGACGCCTGCGCGAAAAAGTCAGCACCGAGAAGCTCGCCGATCGCGTCGAGCGAATGCTGGCCGAGCTCGAACGGGCGGCGCAACGATGAAGCCGACCTCGCTCGCGATCGACGTCGGCGGACGACCTCTCGTGCTGTCGAGCTTGCGCGCGTGTTTCGATCCGGCGCTGCGCGCGCTTTTTATCCCGATGCGCATTTCGGCAAGGATGCGGTGTTTCGCGCGCGCGGCATTCCAGTGCCGACGGGTTCGACCGCGGAGAATTTGCTGCGGATCGAACGTCTGATCACCGAGTTCGAGCCGGCGACGCTGGTGTTTCTCGGCGATCTGCTGCATGCGCGCGAGTCGCTGTCGACGCTCACGCTCGATGCGTTGCACGCGTGGCGCGCGCGGCATGCGTCGAGGCGCGTGGTGCTCGTCGAGGGCAATCACGATCGGCATGCCGGTGCGTTACCGCTTACGTTGGATGTCGAGTCCGTGCGCGAGCCGTGGCATATCGGGGCCTGGGCGCTGTGCCAGCGCCCGCATGCGGTCGATCACGCGTATGTGCTAGCGGGGCATGTGCATCCGGTCTTTCCGGATCGCGACGCGGACCGATTCAGTGCGTGTGCCGTGCTTTCGCTTTGGGATCGATCGGGGGTGCTGCCGGCGTTCGGTAGTTTTACCGGAGGCGCGCGTGAGACGGGGCGCGTTCTGGGGGAGAGGGTTTTTCTGGTGGTAC
Organism: Paraburkholderia sp. 32; assembly: GCF_050435345.1. NCBI lineage: Bacteria > Pseudomonadati > Pseudomonadota > Betaproteobacteria > Burkholderiales > Burkholderiaceae > Paraburkholderia > Paraburkholderia sp. 32. The sequence goes on along the minus strand of NZ_JBNDKD010000001.1, from coordinate 1,555,359 downwards.
AGCAGAGAGTGATCGAGTTGAGGAGTTGAGTGGACGACGGGGGCCGTCCACTTCTGGGTTTTTTGCTGGCTCTTTCGCTGCAAACTCCCCGCGGCGCGCGAGCGCGGTCGGTGTGGAGGCCGGGCGGCGCCGGCCTCCACCCTCGGGAGCCCCGCAAGGTTCGCGGGACTCCTGCCACTGGTTAGTGGTTGCCGCCGCCGTGGCCACCATTGCCGGAGCCACCGGCGCCGTAGCCGCCACCGTGGCCGCCGCTGCCTTGACCGCCGCCGTTGCCGCCGTTGCCGCCGTTGCCGCCGTTGCCGCCGTTGCCGCCACGGCCACCGTGGCCTCCGTTGCCGGAGCCGCCGTTGCCCTGGCCACCGCCGCCTTCACCGCCATGGCCGCCGTTGCCGGAACCGCCGTTGCCCTGGCCGCCGCCTTCACCACCATGGCCGCCGTGTCCGGAGCCGCCGTTGCCCTGGCCGCCACCGCCTTCACCGCCATGGCCACCGTTGCCGGAACCGCCGTTGCCCTGGCCGCCGCCTTCACCACCATGGCCGCCGTGGCCGTAGCCGCCGTTGCCCTGGCCGCCACCGCCTTCACCGCCATGGCCACCGTTGCCGGAACCGCCTTTGCCCTGGCCGCCGCCTTCACCACCATGGCCGCCGTGGCCGTAGCCGCCGTTGCCCTGGCCGCCACCGCCTTCACCGCCACGGCCGCCGTTGCCGGAACCGCCGTTGCCCTGGCCGCCGCCTTCACCGCCATGGCCGCCGTGTCCGGAGCCGCCGTTGCCCTGGCCGCCACCGCCTTCACCGCCATGGCCACCGTTGCCGGAACCGCCTTTGCCTTCGCCACCGCTGCTGCCGTGGCCGCCGTCACCATGACCGCCGTCACCGTGGCCGCCGTCACCGTGACCGCTGTCACCATGACCGCCGTTACCGTGACCGCCGTCACCGTGACCGCCGTCACCGTGGCCGCCGTCGCCATGACCGCCGTCGCCATGACCGCCATCGCCATGACCGCTGGCGCCGTGGCCGCCATCGCCGCGGCCGCCGTCACCGTGGCCACGACCGCCATCACCATCACCACCTTGTCCATGGCCATGACCGCCATCGCCGGCACCATCACCGCCGTGCCCATGGCCATGGCCGCCATCGCCGTCACCATCGCCAGCGTGACCATGACCGTGACCGCCATCGCCGTCACCATCGCCAGCGTGACCATGACCGTGACCGCCATCGCCGTCACCATCGCCACCGTGGCCATGTCCATGGCCGCCGTCGCCGTCACCATCACCGCCGTGGCCATGTCCATGGCCGCCGTCGCCGTCACCATCGCCACCGTGGCCATGTCCATGGCCGCCGTCGCCGTCACCATCACCGCCGTGGCCATGTCCATGGCCGCCGTCGCCGTCACCATCACCGCCGTGGCCATGTCCATGGCCGCCGTCGCCGTCACCATCGCCAGCGTGACCATGACCGTGACCGTGACCGCCATCGCCGTCACCGTCACCACCGCGGCCATGACCATGGCCGCCATCGCCGTCACCGTCACCACCGTGGCCATGACCATGGCCGCCATCGCCGTCACCATCGCCAGCGTGACCATGACCATGGCCGCCATCGCCGTCACCATCGCCGCCGTGCCCATGGCCATGGCCGCCGTCGCCGTCACCATCACCGCCGTGGCCATGACCATGGCCGCCATCGCCGTCACCATCACCGCCGTGGCCATGACCATGGCCGCCATCGCCGTCACCATCACCGCCGTGGCCATGACCATGGCCGCCATCGCCGTCACCATCACCGCCGTGGCCATGACCATGCCCATGACCATGACCATGACCATGACCATGACCATGACCACCATCCCCACCACCGTCCCCGCCGTTATCACCGCCTCCGGTACCGCCGCCATCGCCGCCCGTGCCGCCATTCCCCGAGCCATTCCCGCCACCACCGCTACCCGCGCCGCCGTTACCGTTGTCGCCGGCACCGCCATTGCCGTTGTTGCCGCCGGTATTTCCCGAGCCCACCCCGCCCGGGCCGGAATTAGCCGAGCTATTCCCGCCACCGCTTCCCGCGCCCGTGCCCGTCGAGGACGTCCCGTTGCCCGCCGGCGAGCCGGTGGGCGATGTCGGGCCGAGCCCCGCCGCCGCGACGCCGAAGGCGCCCGCCCCGAGCTGCCCGAATCCCTGCGACGTGCAGCCCGGCCCGCCGCCCGACGGACATCCGCCGTTCACGCTAGCCTCGGCGAGCACCATCACTGCGGGATTCGTTGCCGGCGCGGCGGTGCTCCCCGAATTCGTCTGCGCACCCGCCATCGCCGCATAAAGACTGACCGCGACCGCCAAAGCCGCCCGTCGCGTTCCCAATATCCACGCGTCCCCGCTTTGCTTCTTCATTTCACTCTCCGAATTATTTCACCAAAAAGACCGGTCCAATTAACGAGTGAATCTCCGCTCGTCAAAAAAACGAAAAGTCAAAGCCTTTGCGCAGCTTCGCTTTATGCGAATTAAAAATGCGTTCGCACTAAACACTTCTCTCACGGAAAATCCCCGGTCCGATTTGGCGTGCTTCGAGAGAATCGGCTGGCCGTGCGCGCACGTGATCGTGAGAGCAGCACAGCGAGGCTTGATGGACGTTGAAGTTATTCGCAGCGCAATCGCTCGACCGTGCGCTAGACCACGCAATGCGATATTGCCGATACGGCCCGTCAGGCGGCGTTAAACGACGATCCGCCCGCCAAATCCGCTACTCCACATTCTTCAGACAGGAAGTTAAAAAATCTCGCGCCCAATGCAATCTGATCAGAAAAACGAAAATTAGCCTTTGGTTTTATCGGACAAATACCGACCATTTACACATCATTGGTTTTATTCGTGTGGCCATTCGCACATAAAAATAGAAATAGGAAAAACCCAATGAGAGCAACCCAATAGACAATGCAATGAAAATCACCGAAACGCGCGTGCGAAACATTACGCGTCGTCGGGCAATGCGCGTGCGTCGCGAAAATCGCTGTCGCCATGTGCGCTACCTCGCACAGTCGTCGAACGTGTGCCTCGGTCGCACGCGATCACGAGCCACGCCCATATGCAAAGTGTCGTGGCACAACCACCAGCGCGTCGGATAACCAACACATCAGCGCGCACGCTTTTCCCGGAGCATTCCCACCATCTTCGGCAGTACCGCCGCGTATCGTCGTTGCCCTGCCCGCAAAAGCCTGTCCCCGCGAGCCACCGCGCGGAATCGCCCACGAACGCGGGTAAACCTTTGTTTGACTTCGACGCGTCGCCCCGTTTACTGCACGCAGCCGAACCTCTCAATCCGCTTTCATTCACCGCCCGCATTTTTGGTTGGTCTGCGGAGCAGCGTTCTGCGAGCGCCTCCCCCTCTTCGACGAGGTACAACATGGTTACTATCTCCAGCAGCGCGGTCGACGAATTCAAATCCGGACTTCGCGGTCAGCTTCTGCTGCCCGACACGCCGGGCTTCGACACGGCGCGCAGCATCTGGAACGCAATGATCGACCGTTCTCCCGCGATGATCCTGCGCTGCGCGGGTGTTGCCGACGTGCGCCGCGGCGTCGCCTTCGCGCGTGACAACGGACTGCCGCTCGCAATTCGCGGCGGCGGCCACAACATCGGCGGTAGCGCTGTGTGCGACGACGGCCTCGTGCTCGATCTGTCCACGATGAAATCGGTGCGCATCGACCCGGAAGCGCGGCGCGCCTATGTCGAACCGGGCGCGACGCTGCACGATCTCGATCACGAAGCGCAGGCATTCGGACTCGCGACGCCGCTCGGCATCAACTCGACGACCGGCGTCGCGGGTCTGACGCTCGGCGGCGGCTTCGGCTGGTTGAGCCGCCGCTACGGCATGACGGTCGACAACCTCGTCGCGGCCGACATCGTCACCGCGGACGGTGAATTGCGCCGCCTGAGCGCCACTTCGCACGACGATCTGTTCTGGGCGATTCGCGGCGGCGGCGGCAATTTCGGCGTCGTTACGCTATTCGAGTTCGCGCTGCATGAGGTCGGCCCGCTCGTGTACGGCGGCCTCGTCGTGTTGCCGCTCGCCGACGCGAAGGAAGCGCTGATCAAATACCGCGATGCCGTGCCCGCGATGCCCGACGAGCTGGCCGTCTGGGCCGTCGCGCGGCTCGCGCCACCGCTGCCGTTCCTGCCGCCCGACGTGCACGGCCAACCCGTGCTGGTGTTCGCGATGTGCTACAACGGGCCGGTCGAAAAAGGCCCAGCCGCGGTGGAAGCCGTGCGCGGCTTCGGCAAGCCGCTCGGCGAACATCTCGGTCCGATGCCTTATGAAGTTTGGCAACAGGCCTTCGATCCGCTGCTCACGCCGGGCGCGCGCAACTACTGGAAGTCGCACAACCTCGCCACCATCGACGATGGACTGATCGACGCGCTGATCCGTGCGATCGACACACTGCCGTCCGCGCAATGCGAAATTTTCTTCGGCTTGATCGGCGCGCAAACGCAGCGCGTGGCGGTCGATGCGACCGCTTACCCAAGTCGCGAGACGCAATACGCGATGAACGTGCACGGCCGCTGGGACGATGCGCGCGACGACGAGCGCTGTGTCAAATGGGCGCGCGACTTTTTCGACGCGGCGCGCCCCTTTGCGCTAGGCAGCGTGTACGTCAACTTCATGACGCAGGAGGAAGGCGGCCGTATCGCGGATGCCTATGGGCCCAACTATGAGCGGCTCGTCGCCGTGAAGAACCGCTACGATCCGCGCAACCTGTTCCGCCATAACCAGAACATTCGCCCAACGGCGTAGCGACGACGCGTGACGGAAAGCGGCGCAAAAACCCGAACTGCAATGGCCGCGCCGCTCTCGCGCAAGGCGGCGCGGCCATTGGGCACGCTACCTGCTGTTTGAGCGGTGGATGTCCGCGATGCGAACGTCGCGGCACGCCGCCGCCCGGCTGCGATGACCACGCGCACGGAACCTCCAGCGTGCAAATGAGAACAAAGCAAAGCAGGCGACTCGCCGCACTCTTCCAAAACGTACAACACGCGTGAGAAACGCAAAGGAAAACCGTCATGCGCAGACGACAATTCATCATGACCGGCAGCGCTGCATTGGCCGTCGCAGGCCTGAGCCTCACCGGTTGCACGACGACTTCGCCGTCCTCGAACGCATCGCCGTCTGCCAACGCCGGCAAGCGCGACACGATCAACGCCGGCGTCGACTCGACGCTCGCGCGTCTCTACGAAAACGTCGACGGGGCGCGTGAGCTCGTCGCGAAAGCGCGCGGCGTGCTGGTGTTTCCATCGGTGATCTCGGCCGGCTTCTGGGTCGGCGGACAGTATGGTGAAGGGGCGATGCGCATCGGCGGCCGCACGGTCGGCTACTACAGCACGGTCGCGGGCTCGTTCGGGTTGCAGATCGGCGCACAGTCGAAGGCGCTCGTGTTTCTGTTCATGACGCAGGAAGCGCTCGACGAATTCATGCACAGCCAGGGCTGGGCAGTCGGCGCGAATGCGACCGTCGCCGTGCTGAAAGTCGGCGCGAACGGCGCGGTCGATTCGTCGACCGCGACGAGCCCGGTGCAGGCTTTCGTGCTGACCAACGGCGGCTTGATGGCCGGCGTGTCGCTCGAGGGCACGAAGGTGTCGCGGCTGATTATCTGAGTATCCGAGCGGAGCTTTCCCTCTTGCGGATTTGTGGTGCGAGCGCGTCGCGCGATCGCATGACAGATCCGCGCCGCGCGTTCGGGCCATAGCGTTCCCGCCCGCTTCGCCAGCGCCGCTCGTCGCGCTACGGTAGAATCCACGCCTTTCGTCAACCGTCCGCGCCCAGCGGACGCAATCCTTCGCGCAGCCGCGCGTTGCCACGCCAGTCCAGCGCAGCCCATACAAGCCTCAGCATTGCGCTCGCGCGCCACCTCGTAGAACATGAACACCGCTAGTCCCGCTTGCGGTCGGCCCGCCTGGCTGTCCGGCATTCGCAGCAACGTGCTCGCAGGCTTGACCTCGTCGTTCGCGCTGGTGCCCGAATGCATCGCCTTTGCGCTCGTCGCCCATCTGAATCCGTTGATGGGTCTGTACGGCGCATTCTTTATCTGCACCGTCACCGCGCTATTTGGCGGACGTCCCGGCATGATTTCGGGCGCGGCGGGCTCGATGGCCGTCGTGATCGTCGCGCTCGTCGTCGAGCACGGCGCGCAGTATCTGCTTGCGACCGTGATCCTGAGCGGCCTCCTGATGATGCTGTTCGGCATATTGCGGCTCGGCAAACTGATCCGCATGGTGCCGCATCCGGTCATGCTCGGCTTCGTCAACGGACTCGCGATCGTCATCGCGACCGCGCAGCTCGCTCACTTCAAAACGGTCACGCCGCACGGCGAAGCCTGGCTGCACGGCAGCGCGCTCGCGACGATGTGCGCGCTCGTCGCGCTGACGATGGCGATCGTCTATCTGCTGCCGCGACTTACGCGAGCCGTGCCGCCGGCGCTCGTGGCCATTCTCGGCATCGGCCTTTTCACGCAGCTGCTGCATCTGCCGACGCGCACGCTCGGCGACATGGCGCATGTCGCCGGCAATCTGCCGACGCTGCATCTGCCCGACGTGCCGCTCGATCTCGCGACGCTTCGCATCATCCTGCCGTACGCCGTGCTGATCGCGATCGTCGGTCTGCTCGAAACGCTGCTGACGTTCAACCTGACCGACGAAATCACCGAAACGCGCGGTCAGCCGAATCGCGAATGCGTCGCGCTCGGCGCGGCGAACATCGCATCGGGGCTGTTCGGCGGCATGGGCGGTTGCGCGATGATCGGCCAGACCATGATCAACCTGAATTCGGGGGGACGCTCGCGGCTGTCGGGAATCGTCAGCGGCGTGATGATCCTGCTGTACATCCTGTTCCTGTCGCCGCTGATCGAGCGAATTCCGCTCGCGGCGCTGGTGGGCGTGATGTTCGTGGTCGCGCAGCAAACCTTCGCGTGGGGATCGCTGCGCGTGCTCGGCAAGGTGCCGCGCAACGACGCGCTCGTGATCGTCGCGGTCACGGTCATCACGGTGTTTGCCGATCTCGCGATCGCGGTGATGTGCGGCATCGTGATCGCCGCGCTCAACTTCGCGTGGCAGCACGCGCGCGAAATTCACACGCATGCCGAGGATCGAGCGGGCCATAAGACCTATGTGCCGCGCGGCACGCTGTTTTTCGCGTCGACGACGCGCTTTCACGAGCTGTTCGATCCGGCGCGCGACCCGGCGAGCGTGACCGTCGATTGCAGTCACCTGCTGCTCGCCGATCATTCGGCGCTCGCCGCGTTGCAGGGTCTGGCCGAGCGCTATCGCAAGGCGGGCAAGCAATTGCGCATGAAGAATCTGTCGGAGCGCAACCGCCAATTGTTGAGCCGCGCGGGGATCGGCCTGGCGTGAGACACGCACCGCGTTGCGAGCCCGCGTGCGGTGAATTCTCGCGCGCGTCGACAACGCGGCCTGGTGCCTTAGCGCTGCTCGGGCAACCGGAACACCGCGATCGCCGCCGACAACTGCCCGGTCTGCGTCTTCAGCACATCGGCCGCCGCGCTCGCCTCCTCGACGAGCGCCGCATTCTGCTGCGTCGTCTGATCCATGCTCGCGACCGCGATGTTGACCTGCTCGATGCCCGAGGTCTGCTCGGCCGACGCCGCGCTGATCTCGCCCATGATGTCGTTGACACGACGTACCGCCTGCACGACTTCCTGCATCGTGTCACCCGCGCGTCCGACGTGCTCCGAACCGCCCGCGATCTGCGCGGCCGATTCCTCGATCAGCGCCTTGATCTCCTTCGCGGCCGCCGCGCTGCGTTGCGCGAGCGTGCGCACTTCGCCCGCGACCACCGCGAAACCGCGGCCCTCCTCGCCCGCGCGCGCCGCCTCGACGGCCGCGTTCAACGCGAGAATATTGGTTTGGAACGCAATCCCTTCGATCACGCCGATGATGTCGCCGATCCGGTGCGACGACTGTGAAATCCCGCGCATCGTGTCGATCACCTGACCGACCACCGCGCCGCCGCGCGCCGCGGTCTCCGACGCGTTGTGCGAGAGCTGGCTCGCCTGCTTCGCGTTGTCGGCGTTCTGACGCACGGTCGCGGTGATCTGCTCCATGCTCGACGCGGTCTCGCCGAGCGCGGCCGCCTGCTGCTCGGTGCGGCGCGACAGGTCCGAATTGCCCGCGGCGATCTCGTTCGACACCGACGAAATCAGCGTCGCGCCGGCGCGAATCTGCTCGATCGCCTGCGCGAGACGCTGCTGCATCCGTTTCATCGCGGCGAGCAGGCTCGTGCTGTCGCCGGCCTTCGCGTCGACGACCACGTCGAGGTCGCCGTCCGCGATACGCGACGCGATCTGCAGCGCGTACGCCGGTTCGCCGCCAAGCTGACGCAGAATGCTGCGCAGAATCACGCCGATCACCAGCGACACGAGTGCGCAAAGCACCACCGCCGCGATCAGGTATTGCACGAGGGTGCGGTAGAACACGCCGTCGATGTCGTCCGTGAAGACGCCGGTGACGATGGTCCAGTCCCACGGCTTGTAAAGCCGCATGTAGTTGATCTTCGGCGCAAGCCTGTCGGTGCCGGGCTTCGGGAACTGCAGATGAACGAAGGCCTCGCCTTCGCGCTGCGTTTGCTCGGAACCTTCCTTGAACACGTGGCGGCCGTCCGGATCGGTGACGTTGGTCATGTCCTTGCCGACGAGATCGGCGCGCGTGGCATGCATCAGCACGTGCGCCTGGCTGTCTTCGAGCACGAGATAGCCGCCGGCACCGTCGTAGCGCATTGCGCGCAGGTCGTCCATCGCGGCGCGCTGCGCATCGGCGAGCGGCATCGTGCCGGCCGCGACGAGCGCGTTGTAGCGATCGAGCACGCTGTACGCGATGCTGACCACGTTTTTCAGCTCGCCCTCGCGATCGGCGATCATCGTGTCTCGTGTCGTGAACGCCCCCCACAGGCCGATCGCCAGAATGCCCATGCACATCACCGCGAGCGCGAGCCACAGCCGCACTTTCAGGCGAAACCGTTCCATCTTCCGTATCCCTTGTCGTGGTCGGCGGCTGTCCGCGCGAACGGACGCCGCAAACGTTTCATGTCGTTGTCGGGATTAACGGCGCGACGGAAGAAAACTTCAGTGCGGCTTCAAGGTTGCGGGTTTCCGTCCGCAGGCAGGGTCAGCGCCGCCACCTCGCAGCGCGGCCATTGCCGCAGCACGTCGGGCGACATCAGCAGCTTGGCCGCGCGCACGCCGGCGCCCATCACGATCTGCGCACGCTCCATCACGGCGGCGTCAACGAGGATGCGCCAGTCGGCCGGCAGACCGAACCCGGTAATTGCGCCGAACTCCATCTGGCTATGCTCGACCGCCGCCTCGCGCTTCGCGAATGACAGCCGCTGTGCGCCGAGCGCGGCCTTCACCGCGCCGTTGACGTCGAGCCGCCGCGAGCCGAGCGACACGAGCGCCGCATAGTGCTCGCCACCCTCTTTCCTGTAGCGGATCACGATCGTGTTCGCGCAGTCTTCGAGACCGAAGCCGTAGCGAGCGCTGAATGCGGCGGTGTCGGAGGCGTCGTCGGTGACGGCGAACACCGTGATCCCGCGCGCCGGCAATTGTTCGATGACGTGCGCGGGCAGATGCGCGCTCCACTGGTCGCGCTCGATGACGTCCAGTTGCTGTACGAGTTCGTGCGAATGCATGATGAGCGGAAAGGTGACATTAACCCGCTGCATTCTAGCGGTACGCGCGGGCGGCCGCGAAACGGGCCGCAAAACGGGCCGCAAAACAGGCCATGAACGCAGGCCATGCAGCGCGCCGCTTAACTTGTATAGTGACGGGCACGAGGTTTGCGAAAGGCAATGAAGCAAACACCCTGAAGGCGCCCTCACGATTCAGACACGATCATGGACATCGACACGCTCTCTCGCGAGAACCTCCAGCAGGCCGCGCGTCATCAGGCCAATTGGGCGATGGGCGCACTGCGGCAGTTCGCGGAGAACCGCTGTCCTGCGTTGGCGGCGAGCATCGCGTTCTATGCGGCGTTTTCGCTCGCGCCGACGCTCGTGATGGTGCTCGCGGTGGCCGGCTGGTTCTTCGGCCCGGCGGCCGCGCGCGGCGAGCTGTTCGGCCACATCAACGGCCTGATCGGCGACCAGGCCGCGGCCGGCGTGCAGACGATCGTCGAGAACGCGCATCACGCGGGCGCCAAAGGCGGCATCGCGACGATCATCTCGTTCTCGCTGCTGGCGATCGGCGCGTCGGCGACGTTCTCGTCGCTGAACAGCGCGCTCAATATAGTGTGGCCGTACAGCGGGCCGCGCACTTCCAGCTGGCTCGCGCTGGTGCGGGTGCGATTGATTTCGTTCGGGCTCGTGCTCGGCGTCGCGTTCCTGCTGATCGTGTCGCTGGTGCTCGATACGGTGATCGTCTTTATCGGCAACTGGCTGTGGGGCGACTCGCCGTATGTCGTAATCGGCAATCTGCTGCAGCTCGGCGTCGGGCTGTTCGTGCTGATCTTCGCGTTCGCCGGACTGCTCAAGTTTCTGCCCGACGCTCGGGTGCTGTGGCGCGATGCGGTGGTGGGCGGCATCGTCGCGGCCGTGTTGTTTACGGCTGGCAAGAAGCTGTTCGCGCTGTATCTCGCGCATGCGGGAATGGCCAGCGCGTTCGGCGCGGCCGGCTCGCTCGCGGTGCTGCTGATGTGGCTGTACTTCTCGGCGTTGGTGCTGCTGCTCGGCGCGGAGTTCTCGGCGGCGCGCGGCCGGCTGCACGATCCGCGTGGCGGCTGGGGCATGCAGGGCGAGTCGCCGCCGGGCAGCCGCGCGAAGCTCGCGTCGGTACTGGCGGCATCGACCGTCGCGGCAAATGCCGCGCCGTCTGCTCCCGCTGCTGTGGGTGTTGCCAGCCAAACGGCTACGCCGCTGCCCGCGGGAATCAACGCGGCGGCGCAAAGGCGCTCCGCGCATGAGACCGCGGTGGACGTTACGCGCAAGGTGCTCGACGCCGAAGCGCAAGCCACCCGTTTCGCGGCGTCCGCCCTCGTCGAAGCGCGTCGCCAGGCGACGGCCGCCGACCGCTACGTGCGACGCAACCCGTGGACCTCCGTGCTGCTCGCGGCCGCCGCGGGGCTCACGGCCGCGGCCATGGCGCGCCGTGGCGCCGACCGGCGCTGAAGCGGGCGCTTCACACCACGCTACCGTCCATACCCTTATAGATGCACGTGTTGCGCCGTCAATCCAGTCGATTGCGCCTGGACACACAACGCGCCCCTTCTGTCCAGCCTGTCTAGTCCTTTCGTCAGCCGTCTCTTTTATGATTTCACTACAAAGGCGAGCGGACGTGTAGACGACTAGATTACATTTAGCATGCAAATCGATGCTGATAGTGTGTTCGTTCACCCAGTCACTATCAACAAATCAACAATAATGCACATCAGACCAATAAATGTTGCGCAAATGGAAACAATCGTTGAGAGCTTTAAATACAAGGGTTTGCATCGATTGTCAGTTTTTGGCGACACTCTTTTTTTTCCGTTTCTACCCCGCCGAGCCGCTGAGCTATTCTGCTTTCCGCAACAACGAACAATCATCTGCGTGGAGAAATGGATGAAACGAATCGCACTGTCTACCCTCTCGCTGGCGCTCTTCGGCGTCGCCGGTATCGCTCACGCGCAAAGCAGCGTGACCCTGTATGGCGTGCTGGATGAATCGGTCCAGTACGTGAACAATGCTACGCCCCACGGCGGTAGCCTCGTACAAATGTTTGGCGGCAACCTGCAAGGTAACCGTTTCGGCCTGAAGGGCACGGAAGACCTCGGCGGCGGCCTGAAGGCAATTTTCCAGTTGGAAAACGGCTTTGACATCAACAGCGGCAAGCTCGGTCAAGGCGGCCTGATGTTCGGTCGTCAGGCTTACGTCGGTCTGACGGGCGACTCTTGGGGCACCTTCACAGCTGGTCGTCAGTACGACCCGCTGGTCGACATGATCCAGCCGCTGACGGGCGACAACTACTTCGGCAGCACGTTCGCTACGCCGGGTGACGTCGACAACAACGACAACAGCTTCCGCGTGAACAACTCGCTGAAGTATGTGTCGCCGGTGTGGTCGGGTTTCCAGGTCGAAGGCATGTACGCTCTGGGCGGCGTCGCAGGCGCGACGGGTTCGGGTCAAACGTGGGCCGGCGCAGCAACGTACGCAACGGGTCCGTTCAGCGTCGCGGGTGGCTACCTGAGGACTGACAACGCAAGCACCAACCTTCCTGTCCGCACGGGCTGGAACAGCACGACGGTCCCCGGCGCTACGTTCGACACGAACTTCCCGGACAACGCAGGCATCAACCAGGCTTACACCACGGCGAAGTCGATCAGTATCGCTTCGGCAGCTGCTCAGTACGTGACGGGCCCGTTGACGGCTAACCTGTCGTACAGCAACGCGCGCTACAAGCCGGACGCACAATCGGCGTTCACGTCGACGCAGATCTTCAACGTCGGCCGCGTGTACGTCGGCTACCAGATCACGCCGGCAGCCCTGCTGGGTATCGGCTACGCGTACACCCGCGGTACGGGCGACGCGGTGGCAACGTACAACCAGGTTTCGCTGGGCGGCGACTACTCGCTGTCGAAGCGCACCGACCTGTACACGGTCGCCGCATGGCAGCATGCAAGCGGCCAACAGCGTGATCCGGCTACGGGCGCACTCGTTTCGTCCACGGCTTCGATCGGTTCGTATGGCAACCAGTCGAGCACCAACAACCAGGTCATGGTCAGCGTTGGTATCCGTCACAAGTTCTAATCGGACTTCGAATCGGACCTACTACGCAGCCGACGGGCTGCGTAGCCAGAAACCAGAAACCAGCCAGAGGCGATGCCGATGGCTGGTTTTTTTTCGTCCTGAGGTTTCGGTGCGGGCCCGAGCGAGCCTGAGCCGCGCTCCGAACCCAACGCAGCTAGCGCCGCTGCGCCTTGCCCTTGTCGGCCTGCGCGAGAATCTGCGCGGGCGACACATCGTGCTCATGCTCGACGCCATCGGCGCCGACCGGCGCGCGATATAGCACCAGCGCCCGCTCCGACTGCAGCGACGGCGCATCCAGCGACTGCTGCCAGTCCGGATCGGGAATCTCGGCGAACACCTGGCGCAGACGCTCGCCCCACGTGCGGTGAAGCATGTCGAAGTACGCGTTGTCGCGATCGATCGACACGAACCGCGTGACCCGCAGCGCATCCTTCTCGTACACGAGCAGATCGAGCGGCAAGCCCACTGACAGGTTCGAGCGCAGCGTCGAGTCCATCGAGATCAGCGCGGACTTCGCGGCCTCGTCGAGCGGTGTGGACGGCGTCAGCACCCGATCGATGATCGGCTTGCCATACTTCGCCTCGCCGATCTGGAAATACGGATTCACGGCCGACGCCTCGATGAAATTGCCCGCCGCGTAGATCATGAAAAGGCGCATCCGGTTGCCCGCGATCTGGCCGCCGAGAATGAAGCTGCAATTGAAGTCGACACCGAACTTCTGCATCGCCTCGGCCTCGCGCTCATGCACGCGACGCACCGCGCTGCCGACCACGCGCGCGGCGTCCGCCATGGTCGGCACGCTCCACAGCGTGGGCTCGCCGGCATCGGCGGGCTCGGACAGCTCGTGCAGCACCGCTTGCGTGATCGACAGATTGCCGGCGCCGAGCAGCACCAGCATGCGTTCGCCGGGTTGCTCGAACACCGACATCTTGCGCGCAGTACTGATGTGATCGACGCCCGCATTGGTACGCGTGTCGGACAAAAATACGAGGCCGTCGTTGACGGCCATCGCTACGCAGTAAGTCATAAGGAATCCGCGGAAGGCAAAGGAACGGGGCTATTGTAATGCGGCGCACAGGCGCCTTTTATCCGTGTTTACGGCCCTTTTTTGCAGCCTTTTTTGCAGCCTTTTGGCAGCTGATTCCGAACACGTGGCAGGAATGTTAAATGCGGTCGCGCGCGTTGGCGTTGCAATGCGGCTACTGCGACATCTGCGCGCTGACCGCCACCGCCACGTGAAGCTCCTCTTCGAGTCCGCCGATGCGTCGGCCGCGCACCGGTGCCGCGGCCTCATAGTCACGGGCGACCGCGAGCCGGCAGTAGATCTCGCTGGCAAACCCGGCATGCGTGACGTCGATCGAAATCCACCCTTTGCCTTCGAGCCATACGTCGACCCACGCGTGACTCGCGCCATGCGGCACGTCGCCGGGTTCGATATATCCGCTCACATAGCGCGCCGGCACGCCGCGCGCGCGGCAGCACGCGAGCATCAGATGCGCATGGTCCTGACACACGCCGTTGCCGAGCGCGAGCGCCTCGGCGGCCGTGCTCGTAACCTCGGTCACGCCGGGCCGGTACTGCACGCGCTGCACGATCTGCTCGGACAGCGTGAGCAGGCTTGCCGGGCTCGCCAGATTCGCCACCGACTCGGCCAGTTCGCGGATCGCGCCGTCGGCTTCGGTCAGACGCGTCGCGCAGGTGAAATGTTCGAGCGGAATCGGGCCGGGCGGATCACCCAGCACGCCGTCGACGAGCGGCATCGTGTCCACCTCGCCCGACACGCGCAGATGAATCTCGTCGTGCGGCTTGTTCATGACGAGCGTGTGCAGCACGTTGCCGTAGGCGTCGAGCGTCGCGTCGAGCTTGCCCGGCGCGTCGATGTTCCAGCGCCGCACGGTCTGTCCGGCGCCGCTCGCGGGCGTCAGGCGCAACTGCTGGATCGAATAGTGAACCGTCGCTTCGTAGCGGTAAGAGGTGTCGTGGCGGATCGTCAGGTACATGAGAAAACTCCGTCAGGCCACTGGCAGCATCAGATAAGTACGCGCCACCAGATTGCCCAGATCGAACACGCGAGCGAGGAACTGCGTCAGATAGGCGTGCAGACCGCTTTCGAAAATCTGCCGGATGTCGGCATACAACAGCTCGGCGCGCAGCTTGCCGGCGAAGCGCTCGCACTGGTTCGAGCCCGATGTGCGCAGCATCGCGAGATTGCTGCACACGCCGTCGAGCGAGGCGAGCAGCGAGCGCGGCATCTGCTGATTGAGGATCATCAGCTCGACTACGCGCGCGGGCGTCACGACGTCGCGATATACCCTGCGGTAGATCTCGAGCGCCGACACCGAACTCAGGATCGAGGTCCAGTAATAGAAGTCCTCGAGCTGACGCGCCGCGTCGCGTGAATTCGGCTCGACGTTCGCGAAACGCACATCGAGAATCCGCGCGGTGTTGTCGGCGCGCTCCAGATACGTGCCTAGCTGCGTGAAGAAGAACGCGTCGTCCTGCAGCGCGGTGCCGATCGTCACGCCGCGCGACAGATGCGAGCGGAACTTGACCCACTCGAACAACGAGCCCGGATTGCTCGCGGCCTGCCCGCTCGCGAGCCGCTCGTTGAATTCGAGCCACGTGTCGTTGATGGTTTCCCACCACTCGGTCGTCAGCGTGCCGCGCACCGCGCGAGCGTTTTCACGCGCGGCCTGCAGGCACGAATGAATGCTCGACGGATTACTTGCGTCGGCGATCATGAAGTCGAGCATGTGCTCGCGCGTCGGTTCGTCGTAGCGCTGCGCGAAGGCGCTTTCGAGCTCGGAGATGCGCAGCACCGAGCGCTGCGCGCGAGCCTCCTGTTCGGCCGTCTGCGGCAGCAGTTGCGCCTTCAGGTTGATGTCGAGCATGCGGGCGGTGTTCTCCGCACGCTCCATATAGCGGGCCATCCAGAAGAGGTGATCGGCGGTTCGGCTAAGCATGACGACGTTCCATGTCTGTGATCTGAACGCGCGAGGCCTTCGTCAGCGACGAAGGTCCGCGCTGGTTATCCGTTGAGCGCCAGCGCGCATCAGGTTGCGAGTGTCACGCCCGGCTCTGCTCTGTTGCGAGCGAGGCGAGAAGCGAGGCGAAAAGCGCGGCGGCAACCGCGTCAGTCGACCATCCAGGTGTCCTTGGTCCCGCCTCCCTGCGATGAATTGACGACGAGCGAGCCCTCCTGCAACGCGACCCGCGTGAGGCCGCCCGCCACCATCGTGGTGGTCTTGCCCGACAGCACGAACGGCCGCAGGTCGATATGGCGCGGCGCGATGCCCGCTTCGACGAAAGTCGGACACGCGGACAGCGCCAGCGTGGGCTGTGCGATATAACCGGCCGGACGCGCGATCAGCCGCTCGCGGAAGGCCTCGATTTCGGCCTTCGTCGAGGCGGGGCCGACCAGCATCCCGTAGCCGCCCGCGCCGTGCACTTCCTTGACCACCAGCTCCGGCAGATGCGCGAGCGTATAGGCGAGATCCTCGGGCTTACGGCACTGATAGGTCGGTACGTTGTTCAGAATCGGCTTTTCGCCAAGATAAAACGCGATCATGTCGGGCACGTACGGGTAGATCGATTTGTCGTCGGCGATGCCGGTGCCCATCGCGTTCGCGAGCGCGACGCGGCCGGCGCGATAGGCGGTGAGCAGACCCGGTACGCCGAGCGCGGAGTCGGGGCGAAACGCGAGCGGATCGAGAAAATCGTCGTCGACGCGCCGGTAGATCACGTCGACGCGCTTCGGTCCTTGCGTGGTGCGCATGAACACGTAGTTGTCGTCGACGAACAGATCCTTGCCTTCGACGAGCTCGACGCCCATCTGCTGCGCGAGGAACGTATGCTCGAAATACGCGGAGTTGTACATGCCCGGCGTCAGCACGACGACGACCGGATCGTCGACGCCCGCGGGCGCGACCGAGCGCAGCGTATCGAGCAGCAGGTCGGGATAATGCGCGACCGGCGCGATGCGGTTCTGCACGAACAGCTCGGGGAAGAGCCGCATCATCATCTTGCGGTTTTCGAGCATGTACGACACGCCCGACGGCACACGCAGATTGTCTTCGAGTACGCTAGAATTCGCCTTCATCGCCGGCGCGCACCACGTCGACGCCCGCGATATGCGCGTAAACACCGAGCGGCACGTCGACGCCCTGCATCTCGGGACGATACTGTGCGTTGGTATAGACCTGGTCGGCCGGCACGATGCCCGCGCGCACGATGTTGCGATCGTGATAGACGTCGTGGATAAACAGATTGAGAGCCTGCACGCGCTGTCGCAAACCCGCTTCGAGCGTCTGCCATTCGCCGCGCGGGATGATGCGCGGAATCAGATCGAAGGGAATCAGCCGCTCGGTGCCTGACAGGTCGCCGTTTACCGCGAACGTGATGCCGACGCGCCGGAACAGCAGGTCCGCTTCCGCGCGCTTGCGTGCGATCGCTTCATCGCCCTGACTGTCCAACCATCGCTCAAAGCGCGCGTAATGCGGCCGTACGCCATCGGCGTGATGGCGCATCTCGTCAAAGCATCGCATGTCAGCCCCAGTCTTGTTGTCAAATAGAAGGCGAATGCGCTGCGCATTCGGTATTCGACCTTCGATCAAGCAAGCGTTATGCCATTGAATGTGTCGGGATAGAGCGCGTTGACGTGCCCGCTAATGGCGCATCCGCAGGGCGTCGGATTGCCTCGATCGTACTGTCGTGGCTCATGATGCGCCAGTCAGGTGCGTGTGCGCCATCAGGGAGCACACTATGAGAGGCGCGCTTGCCGTTTCGCCAATGGACTCGACGCGCACTACGAAGCGAGCGCATAAAAAAAGTCCCCGTGAATCTTCATCCACGGGGACTTCGATCACCTGCATGCAGGCGCTTTTTCACGCACTCAAACGTCAGGCATGGTTAAACACAACAGCGCCATGCCGACGCCTGAGTCGTGCGAGCAACGCGTTCAGGCTGCCGCTGCGTCCTTCAGCTTCTTCAGCGCGCGTGTCTTGATGCGCACGCTGGCCGGCTTGGCCGGGAACCAGCGCTCTTCACCCGTGAACGGGTCCTTGCCGAAGCGCTTCTTCTTCGCCGGCACAGCCTGCACGACGATCTTCAGCAGACCCGACAGCGTGAATTCGCCAGCGCCCTTCTTGTGCACCGTGCCGAGGATCGTGTCTTCGAGCGCGGCCAACACGGCCTTGGCGGTCTTCGGTTCCACTGCAGCGCGTTCAGCGATGTGAGCTGCCAACGAGGCCTTCGTGAAGGTGTCCTTGATCGGCGACGGTGCGCCAGACGCCTTCACGGCGACCTTCTTGGCTGCGACGGCTTTCTTCGCAGGAACTTTCTTTGCAGCAACCTTCTTGGTCGGTACCGGGGCAGCAGCCTTCTTGGCCACCTTTTTTGCGGAAGTCGGCATGTTTCTCCTACCTGTTGTGGTCAGTGAATTGCTCGAAGCGCACACCGTATGTGCACGCTTCAACGCCGGATTCTACAAGCGCTAAAGCGATTTGCGCGACTCTTTTATGTATTGCGACGAAGTTTTTTGCGCGGCGCCGACGGCGCAACACGTTTTAGTACCTGTTTTAGCGCCTAAAACGTGCGCGGCGAGCTCTTTGACATGCAGGAGTAACGCTCGTTACAGTTCGTTTCGGCCGTGGTTTCGAGGCGGTTGCGTCGAGGCGAGCCGGTGTTTTCGCCCCTTGAAACAGGGCATTTTCTTCGTTTGACGCGTCAAGCAACGCACCCCCAACGTTTCGACGATGCCTGCGCCTCGCTTGCGGCGAGCTCCGTTTCAGCGTGCGATGCGCTGCAGGATGTCGGCGAGCGTCGTCAGCGCCGTGTCGATATGTTCGGCCGCGATGCTGCCATAGCCGAAGATCAACCCAGGCTGTGGTGTCACGCGATGGTGAAATGGCGCGAGTCCATAGAGGCCGATCGACGCTTCACGCGCGGCGGCAACGAGCACCTCTTCGCCGAGCGACGCCAACGGCCCCTTGAGCCGCGCCGCCAGATGGATGCCGGCGGTCGGCACGATCGGCTCGAACCAGCGCGCGAGACCGCCTTGCAGATGCTCGAGCAGCATCGCGCGGCGGGCCGCGTAAGCCTTGTGCATGCGCCGCAGATGGCGCGCGAAGTCGCCATTGAGCATGAACGACGCGAGCGCCGTTTGCGTCAGCGTGCAGCCGTGACAATCGGCGATCTGCCGCGCCTTCAGCAGCGGGCCGTGCAACGACGCGGGCGGCACCAGGTAGCCGATGCGCAGCTCGGGGAAGATCGTCTTCGAAAACGTGCCGACGTAGGCGACGAGGCCGGCGCGATCGAGGCTCTTCAGCGGCTCCATCGGCCGGCCTTCGAAACGGTACTCGCAGTCGTAGTCGTCCTCGATGATGACCGCGCCGCGCTTTTGCGCCCATTCGAGCAGTTCGACGCGACGCTCGAGGCTCATCGGCATACCAAGCGGAAACTGATGCGAAGGCGTCACGTAGACGAGCCGTGCCTTGTCCGGCAGTTTGCCGACGATCAGGCCTTCGCGATCGACCGGTACCGGCACCACGCGCGCGCCGGTCACCTTGAAGCATGCATGAGCGGGCGGGTAGCCGGGGTCTTCGATGGCCGCGATTTCACCGGGCCGCAGCGTGATGCGCGCCATCAGATCGAGCGCGTGCTGCGCGCCCTGCGTGACGATCACGTCTTCCCAGTTGCTCGACACCGCACGGTTGAAAGCGAGGTAGCGCGAGATCGCGAGCCGCAGCTGCTGCTCCCCTGCGGCGTCGCGATAGGTGCCGGGGCTGCGCGCCTGGCCGCGTAGCGCATGATTCACGCAGCGGCGCCAGACGTCGAAGGGAAACAGCGTCTTGTCGGTCGCGCCGCCGATAAAGTCGAGCGGCGACGGCACCGACGGCCGCGGCAACGGCAGACTGTCGGGCATCTGCTCCCACAGCGGCTGCGCGCGCGCGGCGGCCTTCGCTTGCGCGGCGGCCCGCGCGCGCGAACGAGCCGCCGCGCGCGCGTGGGCGGAACGCTCGGCCGGCAACCGTTCGAGTCCGTCGGCGACGAAGGTGCCCGAACCGGCGCGGGCGCTCAGATAACCTTCTGACAGCAGCCGCTCGAATACGTCGAGCGTGGTCTTGCGCGACACACCGAGTTGCGTCGCGAGATCGCGCGTGGACGGCAGACGCGTGCCGCCGGCAAGGCGCCCTTCGAGAATGCCCGCGCGCAACTGCCGATAAATCTGTCCGGACAGATCGTGATGGCCTTCGACCGCGATGTGAATGTCCATTCGGGTGGTTACCTCAAATAACGGTGAAATGGTTATTTCGACCGACCAGTGGCGAACGCAAGCTTACCGCCACGGACGCCCGACGCGCGAACGCGCGGCGCTCGAATGGACGGAGGCGGTGACGCTGGTCGCGCAAACGCGCGTGCGGATACGGTATGGGACGCGGTGAAGCCGCATTTCAGCGAGCAGGAAATCAGCGACCTGACGCTGCTGATCGTTGCGATCAACGGCTGGAACCGCATTGCGGTCTCGTTCAGGAAGATGCCGGAGCAAGCAGCGGCGCGTCTTCGCGGAGCTTCAGAAGATCACGGAGACCGCCACCGCGAGCCAGATCGCGGTCACGCCCGCGAGAAACAGATGCCGCGCGATACGCACGCGTGAGTCGCTGTTCTCCGGCTCGACGGGACTCGTCGCCATCCATGGCACGAGGCCCAGGCACGCGAAGCCGGCCAGCGCGAGCACAAAGACCACGACGTCGGCCTTGTGCCAGGCAGTCGGCTCATACATACCCCAGTAGCCGAGAAACACGATGCCGATCGAGAACACGGTCGCGGAAGCGGCGCTGAGCGCGGGCACCGATCCAGTTGGAGCCGGCATGCTTGACCTCCGATCGTCAGGTTGCGGCGGCGCTCGCCCGTCGCGCCATCCGCCCGATCCGCGTTCGCGTCGGCCGCGGCGAGCCGTCAGGAAGTGCGGGTCTGGCGAGCTTCGTACGTCTTCAGATGACTATAGGCGATGCGCAGCAGCGACACGCCGTGTTCGCCCTTTTGCGCGTCGCCGCCGCGCGAGATCAGGTCGCCGAGGATATGATCCGCCTCGGTGTGCGAGCGGTTTTCGACGTCGCGCAGCATCGACGCGGTCAGCGGCGACGGCGTCAGCAGCACCTGGGTGGCGCGTACCTCGAAGTCCGCGGCCATCGTGAAGCCGTTGTGCTCGGCCGCCGCGCGGCATTCGCCGAGCAGATTCTCAATCACGCGCTTGCCGTCCGGCGCAGCCAGGATATCGCCGACCGAACCGCGCATCAAGCACGTACTCGCGGCCAAGGTGGCGAGGAACACCCATTTTTCCCACATGCGCAGCAGGATGTTGTCGCTGATTGCGACGTCGAAGTTCGCGCCGGACATTGCATCGGCAAGCGCCTCGGTGCGCTCCGAGGTGCCGCCCACGAGTTCGCCGAACGTGATCGCGTGCATGTCGTTCAGATGCACGATGTGCTGCTCGGCATCGAGCGTCGCGGCGATCACGCACTGACCGCCGAGCACGCGCTCCTTGCCGAAGCTCGCGGTCAGCACGTCGATATGACGCATGCCCGTTGAGCATCGGTAGGATCAGCGTGTCTTCGCCGACGAACGGCGTGAACGAATCGATCGCGTCGTCGAGACTGTAGGCCTTGCAGCTCAGCAGCACGAGGTCGAACGGCTCGGCGGCGACACCGGCCAGTATCGTCTTCACGTCGGGCAACTGGAGATTGCCGCGCGGGCTGTTGATGACGAGGCCGTCGCTCCGTAGCTTTTCCGCGCGACCGGCGCGTACGAGGAAGGTCACGTCCTGCCCCGCCGCGGCCAGACGTCCGCCGAAATAACCGCCTACCGCGCCCGCTCCTACTACCAGAATTCGCATCTTGAGCCTCTTGAAAGATTTCGATTTGCCGATCATGCGCGTCGCTGGCGGACGCATCTTCATGGTGCCGCGTATTCGGTGCTTGTGCAGGAATGTAGCAAAGATTGGGGGATCGGTTCCGGGGAGCGTTGCCAGCAGGCGGGTGGTGTCGGCCAGATGGTGCGTGCGAGGCACGATTGCGAAACGCTTGATCGGACTTCAACCCTCCATACGCTTTCATGTCGCTGCCTTCACTGCGCCGCCACCGTTTCCCCCTGCCCCCACCCGCCCCCCAGCGACCGGTACAGCGCGATCGCCGAAAGCGCGTGCTCGCGACGGGCCTGGTTGAGCGACTCCGAGTCGCGCAGATACGCTTCCTGCGCGTCGAGCACATCGAGGAAGCTCGACGCACCGCCCTTATACAGCTCGGTCGACAAACGCAGCGCGTGATTCGACGCATCGAGCGCACCGGCCAGGCGCTGCACCTGCACCGCGCCGCTGACGAGATCGCTGCGACTGTCCTCGACTTCCTTCAGCGCCTGCAACATCGTCTGTTGCAAGCCGAGCTGCGATTCGCGCATGCGGCTCTCGCTCGCGTCGATGTTCGCGGTGATGCGCCCGGCGTTGAAGATCGGGCTCGTCGCATTCAACGCAGCGCTGAACAGATTGTCGGTCAGCGTCGGCAAGCCAAGGTACGACGATGCGAGCAGCCCATTCGTCAGGTTGATCTTGAACTGCGGATAGCGCTGCGCCTTCGATACCCCCACTTCCGCCGCACGCTGTTCGACGAGCGCATAGGCGGTGCGCACGTCGGGTCGATGCAGCAACGCGTCGGACGGCAACACCTGCGGCGCGCTTTGCGCAGGCACCGGAATCTCGCGCGCGTTGGAAAGCAGCAGCGTATCGAGGCTTTCCGGCGTACGCCCCGAATACACGGCGATCAGACTCAGTTGATGCTGCACTGCCGATTGCATACGCGGAATCTGCGCCTGCAAGTCCTGCAACTGATTCTGCGCGCGGGCGACGTCGAGCTGCGTCGACAGGCCGTAATGCAGACGCTCCTGCGTGAGCTTCAGCGCGCGGCTGCGAATCTGCTCGTTGTCGTCGAGGATCTGCAATTGCGCCTGCGCCCAGCGTAGATCGATATACGCCGCCGCCGTGTTCGCGGCGAGCGCGAGCCGCAACTGGTTCAGCGCCGCAACGCTACCCGACACCTGCGCCTGCGAGGCGAGCACCGCGAGACGTTCGCCGCCGAACACGTCCGGCGTCCAGCTCGCGGCGAGGCCGAAGCCGGCCTGGCGCACATAGCCGAGCGGCGGCGGCGTGTTCTGCCGCTCGGTCGATGCGCCCGCGTTCGCATTCAGCTCCGGCAGCAGCGCCGCGCGATTCTGCGTCACCAGGTCCTGCGACTGCTTCACGCGTTCGGCCGCGGCCTGCACGTCGAGGTTGCCGGTCAACACCGATTCGATCAGCTGATGCATCACCGGGTCGCCGAATTGCGCCCACCAGGCATCGGTGTTCACGCTGTCTTGCGGCGCGTCGACGCTCCACGCGGCCGGCGCGAGCGTCTGCACCGTATGCGGCAAATCCGCGTGCGTCGCGGGTTGCACCGCGCAGGCCGCGAGCGTCAGGAACGCCGCGCTCGCCAGTAACTTCATCACGATTCGTTTCATGTTGGTCTCCTAATGGGCATCGGGCGGGGGCGCGCTGTTGCCGAACGGGCGCGAAAACAGCACGCTCAGCAAGCCGACCACGAAGCACAGCGCAACCGCCAAAAAGGCGTCCGAGAATGCGAGCACCAGCGCTTCGCGCATCAATGCCGCGTGCAATTCGGCGAGCCCCGCACTCGCGGCGTTCAAGACATCACCACCAACGGCCGACAGATACTCGGCCTGCTTCTGCAAGATCGATTCGACGACCGGACGGCCCGCATTCAGATGTTCGTCGAGCCGTTCGTAGTGCAGGTTCAGACGGTCGTTCAACATCGTGCTGCTGACCGCGATGCCGATCGCACCGCCGAGATTGCGCATCAGATTGAACAGCCCGCTGGCGGAGCGCAGCCGCGACGGCGGCAACGCACCCAGCGCCATCGTCACGATCGGCGGAATACAGAATTGCTGGCCAATTCCGCGCAACGCTTGCGGAATCAGCAACTGCTGCCAGCCCCATTGGTTCGTCAACGGCACGTACAGATAGCAGCCGATCCCAAACAGCGCGAGTCCGAACACCATCAGCATGCGCATATCGACGAAGCGCGCGAGCGTCGAGTAGGCGGCCAGCGCGAGCAGCTGAAAACAGCCAACGGACAGCAACGCGAGACCAATCTGCAACGAATCGAAGCCGCGCACGCGCGCAAGAAACACCGGCGTCAGAAACACGGTGCAGAAGATGCCGATCCCGGTAATGAACGACAGCAGACTGCCGATACCGAAATTGCGCAACGCCAGTGCGCGCAGATCGACGATCGGTTCCTTCGCGGTGAACGCATGCACGAGGAACAGAAACCCGCAGATGGCCGCGACCCACGCGCACAGCACGATCACGTCGTCGCCGAACCAGTTTTTGCGCGGTCCCTCTTCGAGCACGTACTCGAGGCAACCGAGAAAACCCGACATCAGCAGGATGCCGAAGTAGTCGCCCTTTTTCAGCAAGGACAGATCGACCTTGTCGATATGCACGTACTTCGGCACCAACAGCGTGACGGCGACGCCCGGTACCAGGTTCAGATAGAACAGCCAGTGCCACGACCATTGCGACGTGATCCAGCCGCCGATCACCGGGCCGATCGTCGGCGCAAGCGACGCAAGCGCGCCGATCGTCGTCGACGCGATCAAACGCTGCTTGCCGGGAAACAGCACGAACGCGGTCGTGAACACGGTCGGGATCATTGCGGCACCGAGCGCGCCTTGCAGACCGCGAAACAGGATCATCGAGTTGATGTCCCACGCGAGACCGCACAGCATGCTGGTGACCGTGAAGCCGAACGCGGAGAAGGTGAAGACCCAGCGCGTCGAGAACACGCGCGTGAGCCACCCCGACATCGGAATCACGATGATCTCCGCGATCAGATACGAGGTCTGCACCCAGGAGAGTTCATCCTGACTGGCGGACAGTCCGCCGCCGATATCGCGCAGCGACGATGCGACGATCTGGATATCGAGCGTCGCCATGAAAAAGCCGACGCACATCAGCGCGAATGCGAAGACCTTGGTGCGGGTCGGCTGGTCGGCGGGGTTGTCAAAAGCGTGAGCCATGATCGGTTCATCCCTGCGCGGCCGGATGGCCCGCATCGAGGTGCACTTTCACGGTCGCGGACAGGCCCGGACGCAGCACGCCCTGCATGTCCTTCGGCACGTCGAGGCGCACGCGCACCGGCACGCGCTGCACGATCTTCGTGAAGTTGCCGGTCGCGTTTTCCGCCGGCAAGACGCTGAAGGTCGCACCGGTCGCCGGTGCAAGACTGTCGACCACGCCGTGCAGCGTCGTGCTCGACGCATCGAGTTCGACGTCGACGCTGTCGCCCGAATGCATTTTGCGCAGCTGATCTTCCTTGAAGTTCGCGTCGATCCATAAACCGCTCGCCGGCACGACGGTCAGCAGCGACACGCCCGTGTTGGCGAGCAGCCCAACGCGAGCCGTGCGATTGCCGACATAGCCATCGATCGGCGAGCGGATCGTCGTGTACTCGACGTTCAACGCGGCAACGCGCTGCGCGGCCTGCGCGGTCGCGATGCGCGCTTTCGCGTCGCCGATCTGAGCGTCGAGCACCGCGATCTGGCGTTGCGCCGCGAGCAGCGCCGCGCTGCTGCGATCGACCGCGGCGCGGGCTTTGGTCAGATCGGCGTCGGCCTTCTCGACGACCTGGTTCGACACCGCGTCGTCTTTCACGAGCTCGCGATAGCGCGTCTCATCGGCGGCGCTGCGTGTGAGCTCGGCGCCCGACGCGCGGACCTCGGCGGCCTGCTCGTTGATCGCCGCGAGTTGCAGTGATTTCTTCGCTTCGAGTTCGGTGACGGCGGCCTGCGCGCTCTCCACTTCAGCGCTGGCCTGGGCGAGGCGCGCGTCGTAGTCGCGGGCATCGAGACGCACGAGCACCTGGTTGGCGTGCACGAACTCGTTGTCGTGCACGAGCACGTCGGTGACGAAGCCGTTGACCTTCGGCGCCATCACCGTGACGTCGCCGCCGACGTACGCATCGTCGGTGCTCTCGACGAAGCGGCCGACGAAGAACCAGTACGAAATGGCAAGCGCCAACACGACGAGAACGGAGAGGATCGCGAGCAGCATCCACGGGATACGCCGCGCCTGTCTGGCGGGTTGTACCGCGCTTGGCGGCGCGACGGTCGAAGGAGTTATGGACATGGTGTCGATATGTGCGTATGCACTCTTCAGATTGAAAAAAACGGCGCAGTGCGCCGGCCTCCGCTATCTTCAGCGTTTATGTCAAAGCGTATCCCGGGTGATCGCAAACAGCTCGGTGCGCAGTGCAGCCGCGCGCTCCTCGCCGAAGCGGTGCTCGAACTCGGCCTGTGCGGCATACCAATGAGCGCGGCCTGCGTCTTGCCGCTCTTCGCCCGCGGCGGTCAGCGAGATCAGCAGCGCGCGCGCATCCGCGCCCATCGCCTCGCTCGACACCAGCCCGTCGCGTCGCAGCGGTTGAATCGTACGGACCAGCGTGGTGCGCTGCATGCGCATGGCCTCGGCAATCTGCTTCATCGTCATCGGACCGGTGCGCTTCAGGCGCCCCAGCAGCGAAAACTGCGTGATGGTCAGCCCGACATTCGACAGATGCCGGTCGTAGATCTGCGATACGTGACGCGCGGCCTGGCGGATCGCAAAGCAGTCGTCGTCGAAAAGCGCTTCCATTCGCTGCACTTCCTTTGCTCGTTAGTGCATATGCACATTAAGCGGCGTCATAAAACCCGCCGAAGCGGGTTCCTACGCGCGATCTAACCGGTGATGCTGAACAGCTCGGTACGCAGCGTCTTTGCGCGGGCGCGGCCGAACTTCTTTTCGAATTCGTCCTGTGCGGCGCGCCATGCGACGGAGGCCTGATCGAACGTCGTCTCGCCTTTTTCCGTCAGGCTGAACAGCAACGTGCGGTTGTCGTGGTCCGCCGCCTCGGCCAGCACGAGGCCGTCGCGCTGCAGCGGCTTCATCGCGCGGACCAGCGTGGTGCGCTCCATCACCATCGCGTCCGCGAGCTCCGCCATGGGCAGGTTCGGTGTGCGCGCGAGCTTGGCGAGGATCGTGAACTGCGCAGCGGTCAGCCCGACGCTGCCGAGATGGCGCTCGTACATCTGCGTGACGTGCCGCGCCGCCTGGCGCAGCGCGAAGCAGTTGCATTCGTCGTAGGAGAGAGGACGGTTCATGGTGCGAAGTTTATGTGTGCATATGCACTGTGTCAAGTTTTTCGAATGGCAACGGGCAAATGGCTCACCCGTTGCGCTACGGCGGCCTTCATCTTGCGACTTGCCAGCTGTAATTGTTATGTTATAACATGACCAAAAATTGGCGCTCCAGCCCTGCCGTTTTTCACACCGGCCCACTGCGACGTCCAACAAAATCCGTCCGACCTATGAGCGGACAGTCCATGCTCAACGACCACTTATGACCGTCATCGCCATTACCGTTCTCATCGAAAAGTAGGCCTGATCGACGGGCCTGCTATCGCGCGTCGTCAACCTCCAGTTCGCCTGTCCTTCCCCTGCCCGGCCAGGGGCGAGGTGGGTGAGCTTTTGCCGAACGCTTCTGTTCATCAACGCATCGTCCTTAGCGCGAGCAACAACAATGAAAAACCGCACACTGACCGCACAGGCGGCGATCGTGTTCTGTACCGCCATCTCGAACGCATGGGGTGCACCAGGCAACGCCATGTTGACGGGCACGGTCTCCGATCCCGCGGGCCATCCCGTCGCTCACGCGAAAGTGGAGGTACAGGACGCGAGCGGCGCCTCCATCGGCGCGTCGAACACGGACACGTCGGGCCACTTCTCGATCGACGGCGTGGCGCCCGGCACGTATGCGGTCGTCGTCACCGCGGCCGGTTTTGCAAGCGGCAGCAGCATCGCGACCGCCCAGTCCGGCGCCCCGGCAAGCGTCAGCGTACAACTGCAAAAGAGCGATACACTCGACGTGCAGGTCAACGCACAACGTCTGAACGCTGCCCGCAACGGCTTGCTGCCCGAAACGGGCAGCAGCGTCTATCGCTTCACGCAGGCGGACATCGACACGATGCCGGCGGGCGCGAACACGCCGCTCAATCAGGTGCTGCTGCAAGCGCCCGGCGTCGCCAACGACTCGTACGGCCAGCTGCACGTGCGCGGCGAGCACGCCAATTTGCAATACCGGATCAACGGCATCATCATTCCGGAGCCGATCAGCGGCTTCGGCCAGTCGCTCGACACGCGCATCATCGATCAAATGAACCTGCTCACTGGCGCCCTGCCCGCGCAGTACGGCTACCGCACAGCCGGTATCGTCGACATCCGCACCAAATCGGGCGACATGGGCAGCGGCGGCTCGATCGACGTATTCGGCGGCAGCCATCAGACCGTCAAAACGAGCGCCGACGTGTTCGGCAGCGAGGGACCGTTCAGCTACTACCTGAGCGGCTCGCTCGGCATGAACAATCTCGGCATCGAGAATCCGACGGCGAGCGCCAGTGCGATTCACGATCACACGCGCCAGGGCAATGCATTCGGCTATCTGTCGTATCTGCTCAATCCGCTCACTCGTGTGAGTCTGTTGTTCGGCGCGACCAGCAACCAGTTCGAGATTCCGAACACGCCGGGGCTCACGCCGAACTTCGCGCTCAACGGCCACAGCACGTTCGATTCGTCGCAACTAAACGAAACGCAATCGGAGCTGAACAATTTCGCGGCGCTCGCGCTTCAAGGCACCAACGGCGGCGCGCTCGATTACCAGGTCGCCTTCTTTACGCGCTATACGCGCACGAAGTTCAACCCCGATCCGATCGGCGACCTCATGTTCAACGGGGTAGCATCGGAGGACTTCCATAGCAACACAGCCAACGGCGTGCAGGTCGATACGACCTGGCGCATCAACGACAGTCACACGGTTCGCGCGGGCGTCTTCTTCCAGCAGGAACACGCGATATTCGACAATAACGTGTCTGTGTTCCCCGCCGACGCGGACGGCAACCAGCTCTCCGACGTGCCCTTCAACATCCAGGACAGCAGCAGCAAGACCGGCTATCTGTACAGCCTGTACGCCCAGGACGAATGGAAGCTGACCGACCGGCTCACGCTGAACTATGGCTTGCGCTACGACCGCATGGACGAGTACACGAGCGCGAGCCAGTTGAGCCCGCGCGTCGGCCTCGTCTACACGCTCACGTCGTCGACGACGCTGCACGCCGGCTACGCGCGCTACTTCACGCCGCCGCCGTTCGAACTCGTGTCCGGCTCGACGATATCGAAGTTCGACGGCACGACGAATCAGAGTTCGGTAACGCAGAACGATCCTGTACAGCCGGAACGCAGCCACTATTTCGATCTCGGCATCACGCAGAAACTCGGCCCTGCGGTCACGCTCGGACTCGACGCGTACTACAAGAAATCGACCGACCTGCTCGACGAAGGACAGTTCGGTTCCGCGCTGATCTACACGCCGTTCAACTACCAGTACGGCAGAACGTATGGCGTCGAATTCACCGCCAACTACAAACAGGACAATCTCTCCGCGTATCTGAACCTCGCGTATAGCCGCGCGCAAGGCAAGAACATCAACTCCGCGCAGTTCAATTTCGGTGCGGACGAACTGGCGTACATCTCGAACAACTGGGTGTACCTCGATCACGACCAGCGCGTGACCGCATCGTTCGGCGCGGCATACGACTTCCACCAAACCACCTTCACGTTCGACGGAATCGTCGGCTCCGGCCTGCGCAGCGGCTTTGCGAACACCGACCGCCTGCCCGTCTATGCGCAGTTCAACCTCGGCGTAATCCAGCACTTCAACGAGCCGATGATCGGCAAGTTCGACGCGCGTCTGGTGGTGATCAACGCATTCAACCGCGTGTACGAGTTGCGTGACGGCTCGGGCATCGGCGTCGGCGCGCCGCAGTACGGTCCGCATTTCGCGGTTTATGCGGGCGTGACCAAGTACTTCTGATCGACGGCAGGGAGAATCATCATGCAGGAATGGACAGGCTTTATCGCGGCGATGCGCACCGGCGGATGGATCATGTATCCGCTCAGCGTGCTCGGCGTGCTCGCATTGACCATCATCATCGAGCGGGCGTATGTGTTTGCCCGCTTCGCAAGCGCACCGGCGCGTGTTTTGCAACCCACGTCGTCAGCCGATGACAACCGTCTCGACCGCCTCGCCCCCCACCACGCGTTTCGGCGCATGGCCGCGCCGTGGCTGTCGGAATCAGACTCGCCGCTGTGGCTGCGCGAGGCGTCGGCGCAATCGATCGCGTCACAGATCGAGCGCGACATGGGCCGCGGTCTGTGGCTACTGGAGACGATCGTCACGGCGGCGCCGCTGCTCGGCTTGCTCGGCACGATCGTCGGGATGATGAAGTCATTCCAGCTGTTCGGCGGCAATGGCCTCGTCGATCCGGGCGGCGTCACGGGCGGGGTGGCGCAGTCGCTGGTGGCGACCGCGATCGGACTCATCGTCGCGGTCTTCGCACTGTTCGCGTTCAACTATTTTTCACGGCGGCTCGAGCGTCTGATGGATGAACTCGAACTGTTCGCCAACGCGCGACTCAGCGCGCTGCGCCTGCAACAAGAGGCGCGAGGCGAGCGCTGATGAAACTCAAACGCTCGCGCGCCTCGCGGCGCGGCCGAATCGAAATCATTCCGATGATCGACGTGATGTTCTTTCTGCTCGCGACCTTCATGCTCGCCTCGCTGGCGATGCAACGTCTCGACGCGGTGCGGATCAATCTGCCTTCGGGACGCGCGCAGCCGATCAGCACGAGCGAGCCGCTGACGATATCGGTGAACGGCAACGACGAGGTCTCGGTCAATCGCCACGTCGTTCGCGCGGATCAGATCGAGCCTGAAGTGAAGCGCCTGCTGCGCGCGGACGGCAACGTCGTCATCGCGGCCGACGATCACGCGGGTCACGGCGCGGTCGTGCAGGCCATGCTCGCGGCACGACGTGCGGGCGCCGAACACTTTCTGATCGCCGTGCATCGTGATTAAAGCTTGCCGCGAGCTGTCCGAGGGGCACGCTGTGGGAACGCTGGGTACCGCCGTCGCCTGTCTGATCTCGCTGGGTATCTGGCTTCTGGTGCTGGCGGCGCTCTCGTCCGGGTTGCTGAAGTCGAGTCAGCCAGCCCCACCGCCTGCTCCACTGGATATGCGCGTGGTCGTGCTCGACGAGCCTGCGCCGCCTGAATCCCGTCCGTCGCAAACTCCGGTTGCGGTTCCAGCGGAACAGGCGCCACGGCACGCGCAGACGCAATCGCGTACCTCAGCGCATCGCGCGGTGCCGCCTGTGCCAACCAGGCCGCAGACGCTGACGACGCCCGCTGCCGCAGCGCCGTCGGCACCGGTTGCTAGTCAGGCACAACGCCCGTCGCAAGATGATCAGCCGGAACAAACGGCCGCCGCGGGATCGCAGCAATCGTCCGCACAGCACGACGCCGCTCCAGCCGCCTCGGCAAGCTCCAACACCGCCGCCCGCTCCATCTCGCAACCGCTACCGACGCTGCCCGACGACTTGCGCGAGCAGGCCTATCAGACGATCGCGACAGCCCGCTTCACGATCCACGCCGACGGCTCGGTCGATGTCGAGCTCATTCACGCGACGCCGAACCCCCGTCTCAATCAGCTGCTGCTCGACACGTTGCGGCGCTGGCGCTTTTTTCCCGCGCTGCGCGATGGCCGGCCCGTCGAAAGCACGCAAAACATCCGCGTGCATTTCAACGTCAGTTGAACAGCGCCTACTGGCTTGCGCAGGTGAAATTCGCCGCGACGTTCACGTCGCCCGAGCCGTTATAGCGCGGAAAGGTCGGATATTGGCACAGCGGCCGTGTGCGTCCGGGCACGCCCGCCGTATCGGCGACGATCTGCGCGGGCGGCACCACGCCGTTTTCGACCCAGTTTTCGAGCGTCGTCAGCGAATCCCACGACGCGTTGAACACGGTGCTGAGCGCATGGCCATAGCCGGGAATCTCGTAGAAGCGCACGAAGTTCGCCACGGTGGACACGCCCATCGTCGCTTGCAGACGCTGATAGTACTGCTCGGTCGAACGCGTGCTGACGAGCGCGTCGGCCATGCCGTGCGCCATCAGGATCTTGCCGCCCTTCGCATTGAAGGCCGACAGATCCGTCTTGTTGACGTCCTGCAGGCCCGTCAGCTGACTGATGCGCGCCTGCAGACTGCCCGGATTCTGCGGATCGACGGCGAGCGAGTTGTAGTTCGGGTCGCGCGTGACGAAGTAGCGGATCCACTGGTCCCAGAACACGCTCAGATACGGCGCGGTCGTGGGCATCGGCGATGCGGGCTGTGACATGCCGAGCGCGAGCGTGGTCACTGTCGGCTGCAACGCCGAAGGATTCGCGATGCCGAGATCGGCGCCGTACACGTTGAAGCCCGGATACTGCGTCTCACCGCTCGCGAGCGTGTAGCCGAACGTGATCGGCGTGTTGTACACGTTCAGCGCCGCGATCTGCGCGTCGGACAGACAGGTGTCGCCAGTATCGGCGCCGCCCGCGCAACGCAGCGGCGCGCCGTTCAGCGTCGCCGTCGCGGGATTGAAGGTCGCGTTGCACGCGGCGACGTTGCTGATCAGACCGTCGGCAACGCCGTCGAGCGCGTCGCAACTCGCGAGCACCGTGTCGAGCAGCACCTTGCGCTTCGCCTGGTCGAGATAGGCACCCGGCGCCGCCAGTGCGCGTGTGATGCGGCCGAACTGCAGATCGAGGCTCGCGGCCGCCCATGCCGGATACAGCACGATCGAGCCGTCCCAATCCTGCGGCCAGCGTTGCACCACCGCCAGCGCCTCGCGTCCGCCCGACGAGCCGCCCGCGAAATACGCCCGCTTCGGCGCCTTCACCGCGTAGCGCGCGTCGATCAGATAGACGGCCGCGTCGCGGGTTTTCTTCAGTGCGTCGCCGTTGAAGTTCTGCATCGCTTCGTCGTTCACGCCGAACGACGCGTCCTCGCTGCCGAGCGCATTGGCCTCGTGTCCCGAGTCACTCGCGAACACCGCGTAGCCGCGGCCAAGCGGAGTCAGTTGCGCGGTCGGGCCGGCCGGCACGTTGCCTGTCGGCGCGGGAATCGTGCCGTCGTAGCCGCCGCCGCCGAACATCATGATCTTGCTGTTCCAGTTGGTCGGCATCGCGATCTGGAATTTGATTTGCGGCGCCGCGGGATCGACGGGACTGATCGCGCCGCTGACGAGGCAATACTCGCCGGTCGCTTGCGCGCCCGAGCCGGACGCGGGCATCACGGTCGCCGCAGTCACAGTCGCGCCAGTGGTCGGCAAACCGATTGCTGACGCCGGCACGTTCTTGCCGGTCAACTGCGCGCAGCCAAGCGGCGCGGCGGCGGTCGACTGAATGTTGTCACTGCCCCCACAGCCGCTCAACGATAGAACCGCGAGCAATGACGCGACGGAAATGACCGGAACAAAAGAGAAGGATGACGGAACGGCGCGCTGCATGGGCATGACTGTCTCCATCTTGGTTTAGAGACGCGGTCGCACGAGTCGGCTTCATCTCGCACGCCGTGTCTGCGCTGGGGGATGTGAGGCGCGAAGGTATACGGCAATGCGGTGCATAGCAAGCGGCGTGCCGCGAGCCGCCGGCGGGCCACGCATGCATTGCAGCCAGGCGTCGGTTGCGATCCGGAAAGCGCGTAAGAGTCGACTTTGCAATCGGCTTCGCTGCCGCGCTCGCGATAGCCTTCAACGCAGATCCGCACGAAGATCGCGCACGCCTTTGCCGAGCCGTTGGCGCAACAGCGTGCGCAACGTGGCACCGTCGACATAGCCGACCTCGGCCGCAATCGCGTCGATGCCGAGGCCGCTGCCATGCAGCAGCGACTGCGCATACTCGACACGCAGGTCCTGAAAGTAAGCCAATGGCGATTTGCCGAGCACGTCCTGGCAACGACGCTGCAGCGTACGCGCGCTCGTCGCCAGTGCGGCCGCAGCATGCTGCAGCGAGAACCCTTCCTTCAGATGATCGCGCGCCCATCGCTCGAAACGCTGAATCAGCGGATCGGCCTGAGCCAGATGGTTCGGGATGATGTACGGCGCCTGCGATGAGCGCAGGTCGGCGAGCAGGTAGCGCGACACGAGCGTAGCCAGCTCGGGGCTCGCGCGGCGGATCAACCACAGCGCGAGATCGAGATGCCCCATCGCCGCGCCCGCAGTCACACCGACGTCCGATGGCACCAGCATGCGCGACTCGTCGAGCAACACGGCCGGATAGCGTTGCCGGAACAATGGACCCAGCCACCAGGTCGTGGTCGCTTCGCGATGATCGAGGAGTCCGGTTTCCGCGACGAGGAACGTGCCGATGCACGACGCGGCGATCAACGCGCCCTGTGCATGCCATGCCAGCATCTGCGCCCTGGCGTCGCGCACGTCCGGCCGCTCGAGCGCGGGTACCAGCTGCTCCGGCGTACCGGTACTGAGCGCGGGAATGATCACCCAGTCCGGCTTCAGGTCCGCGGTGATCGCTTGCACGGGGATGGTCAGCCCCTGCCCTGAGCGAACCTTCTTGCGCACGCCGACGACCGACAGTTCGAAGTGCGGCCGCCCGCCCATCTTCGCGGCCGCGAACCGGTTGGCGAGCGAGAACGCGTCGAGCATGACGGTGAGACCGGTGTCGAACAGCCCCTGCAAGGCGAGCACGGCGGTGCGCATGGCGTAAATGACCCTAAAGTTGTCATTTGCGACGATACAGCTTTTCCCGGCCGAGGGCTACAGTGAGCCCCGTTGTACATCGCAACCAACGTCGACCCAGGAGGTCACTGATGAAAGTTTTCGCCATCGCAACCGCACAACCGACCCTCACCCCGGACAAGCTCCAGCAGCACATGCCCCACGAGGTGCCGGCCACGCTCCAGCTTTATCTCGACGGCAAGGTCGAGCAGTTCTGGTTCCGCGACAAGGCCGGACCGATTTTCCTGATGAACGTCGGGTCGGTCGACGAGGCCAAGGCAATACTCAACGCGTTGCCGCTCGTGGCTGACGGGCTGATGAAGTATGAATACCTGCCGGTGGGACCGCTCGCGCCGCTGGGGCGGCTGATTCAGAAGGGGTGAAGTCACGCTGGTGGGGAGCCGTGCCGCCAATGTGCCTGGCGGCACGTTTGAAGAAGCATTACTGCCCGACCTTCTCCGATTCGACGACCAGGTCGAGCACATAAGCGACCGACGGCCCATCGGCAGGCGGGTTCCTGACTGTGAAACGCTTCACGCGCACGACGTTACGGATGCCCGGCGTGTGCGTATAGCCTTCGATATCCTGATTCAACGGGTGCCACGGACCAGGCGTGCCGGTCGCCAGGCCCTGCTCGTCGAAGAAGCGATCGCGCACGAGCAGACATTGCGCGTTCGGCATCAACGGATGGTTGCACGGCACGGACTGCGCCGCCACTTCAAGGAACGCTATTTGACCGGGGCCGCCGTAGCGCATCTCGGCCGTGGGCACACCGGTAAAGCTCAGCGTGTCGCCGCTATCGGTGACCAGTTGCAGGCTCGGCGCGTTGTCCCGTGCGAGCAGGGTCACGTTGACGCTGCCGCGCACACGCTGCGAGATCGCATCGTCGAGTGCGGCAAGCGCGGCATCGTGGCAGGCCATCATCGTGCTGACCATCGGGCCGATCTGCAAATACCCTTTCCTGACGGTGTAACCCGCTCCCATGCTGTTGCAGCTATTGACGACGGTGATCCGGTACGGACTGAAGTCGAGCTGCACTGGCCTGTCTGGGCGGACGAACAGGGCATCGATGTGCGTGCCATTGCGATCGATCGCGTTGTTCAGCTGCCAGTGGTATCGGGTCAACAGATCGGTGCCGGTCGGCGACGCCGGGTTGGCGGCCGCCGTGGTTGCCGATGGCGCCGGCGCTGTCACTTCCGGTGCCTGTGCGCAGGCGGCGAGAACGAGCGGCAGCAATAGCATGCGGTATTTCACGTCGGCACCTCGCTGAGTTCAGTGGTCGTTCCGGGCGTTTGCTCGCGTCGTCGGACCAAGGGGCGCGAGAATCAGCTCGCATGCACGAAAGCCGGAAGTGCCAGTGAAGGGTACCACCCGGCCGCATCAGGCCGGGTTTGCGCACCTGCTTCGTTCAGGCCGCGAGCATCGACTCGACGACCGACAGCATAACGCAGGTGGAAGGCGTAAAAACGTCGCTCGATGCTGATCGGATTCCTCGTTACGTGGCCGAACTGCGCCCAGTGCAGCAGGCTACGCCTGGGAGATGTCACGGCCGACGGAAGGACGGGCGTGACGCCGCTTCAGCCGAGGGCGCAACATCAGATAGAAGGCGGCAACATGCGTGATCGCCAGCGTCGGCACATAGATGATCGGAATCGCGTACAAGGCGCCCAGCTCGCCTGCATGCGCGGGCAGATCGGCCGCGGTTGCGTGGTAGTAGTCGATGATCAGGTCGGCCATACCAACAAGATTGAAAGCGACGACGAACGACCAGAAAAGCGGACGTATCCGGGCCGTCAGCAACGCCAGCATCGCCAGCACCCCCGTGGCGAAATCCCCATAGGCGGCGAACACGGCGAAGCTCGCGGACAGTTGCGGACTGACGACACCAGGCAACAGAAAGGCGAGCCCGAAGAAGCGGAAGCTGTGCAACGTGGCGATCGCGCGTTGCGCGTCGAATGGAGCCATCGACTTGAGCTTCGGCCACACGTAGGTGCCGAAGCACAGCAGCCAGGCGAGATAGCCCAAAACGAGGTGCAACTGGAACA
Source organism: Paraburkholderia sp. 32 (assembly GCF_050435345.1). Lineage (NCBI taxonomy): Bacteria > Pseudomonadati > Pseudomonadota > Betaproteobacteria > Burkholderiales > Burkholderiaceae > Paraburkholderia > Paraburkholderia sp. 32. Next base: position 1,518,795 of record NZ_JBNDKD010000001.1, on the reverse strand, counting down.
GAAGTCGCGATGACATGGTGCCTCCTTGTCAAGTGTTGGACGCGCAGGTGTTAGGTGTACCATCGTCTCGCGCGGGTGACTATTCCTCACAATGTTGACAGGCTATGAAGCAGAACTTCACAGTCAGGCAGGGCGCGCTCGACGGCGTCGAAGTCTTCCTCAGCGTTGCCGAGCATCGCAGTTTTCGCGGGGCCGCCGCGCAACTGGGCGTGACGCCGTCGGCCGTCAGTCAGGCGGTGCGTGTGCTCGAAGCCCGCCTCGGTGCGACGCTCTTCATCCGCACCACGCGCAGCGTCGGCTTGACCGAAGCCGGCGAGCGCTTTCTCGCTCGGGCCAAGCCCGCCTTCGAGGAACTCGTCGCCGCCGGCGAGGTGGCGCGCGGACTCGGCGAGCGACCGTCCGGCCTGTTGCGTCTTTCCGTGCCGCGTGCAGTCGTGCCGATCCTGCTGGAGCCGCTGATCGCGTCATTCTGCAAGGCCAATCCCGAGGTCGAGGTGGAAATAGCGGCCAGCAAGGAGCTGATCGATCTCGCGACGGAAGGCTTCGACGCCGGCATCCGGCTCGGTCAGTTCGTCGCCGCCGACATGGTCGCGGTGCCGCTCACGGCACCGTTCCGTTTTGTCGTCGTGGGAAGTCCTGCCTATTTCGCGGCGCGCGGCCGCCCCGAGCAAATGGACGATCTGCGCGAGCATGCATGCATTCGCTGGCGGCGCTCCAGCGGCGCGCTCGCGTTGTGGTCGTTCAACGACAACGGCCAGCCGATCGAGATCGCCGTCTCCGGTCCTTTCATCGCCAGCGATTTTGCGAGCGTGCTGGGCGCGGCGATCGAAGGCGTTGGCCTTGCCCAGCTACCCGAGCCGATGGTCGCCGAGGGGTTGCGAACGGGAAAGCTGGTGCACGTTCTGAAGGCGTACGCGCCGATGGTCCCGGGCGTGTTTCTCTACTATCCGAGCCGCCGCCAGATCATGCCGAAGCTGCGTGCGTTCATCGATCATGTCAAGAGCCGCGCGACGCGCTCGATGCCTGGCGACAGTTGACGAAGTTGATGATGTCGTCGAGGAAGCTCAAAGGTCTTCGCATAGCCGTCGCTCGGACCGGACACCGAAGCAGTAACCCACGATCAGCATGCGAATCATGAGCTCCGGCGTTTCGGCAGCGAGCTGATAGGCGCGGCCATGCGAGCTTTTGTTCGTCAACGCAAGCGTTCTCAGCGTCTCTACGCTCAAGCCGCTTCCAGCTTGCGAGATCGGTCGCGTTTGTCCTGAGCCCATCATCTGCAGCAGTTTGCGGATTTTATGCCGATGGTGCTTCGCTCTCATGCCGCGATTTTTTCATCGTCGCCGGATCGCGCACGATGGTGACCGCGCACGGCGCGTAGGCGAGCACCTGGCGCGCGACCGAACCGATCAGCCAGCGATCGAACGGCGTATGTCCGCGATGCCCCACCACGAGATGGTCGATAGCATGCCGCTCCGCGTACAGCACGATCTCCTTTGCCGGCGGGCCGACCACGAGATCGAACTCCACGGCCCCGATCGAAGCGGCGAGCTTCGCCTTGATGTCGTCGAGGATCGCGGTGGCATGGCGCACTTCCAGATCGATCAGATTTTTTCGCTCAACTTCTATCGCACCCCAGTCCGGCGTGCGCGCGACGACGAGCACATGCAAGCGCGCGTCGAAACGCTTCGCGAGATCGACCGCGAAAGCAACGGCATATTGCGCGGACGCCGACCCGTCATAACCTACCAGCACGTTCTGCATGATCTGCTCCTGTGCGATTCAAACTGGGCCGTGACTTTGTTGGACGAAATGCATCGAGCCATTTGCGTGAACCGCGAGCGCTCCCCGACTTCACGGCGTCGGCGCGAAAGCATGCGCGAACCACTCGCGAACCCGCCGCGTGGATTGTCATGCGGACGACGTCGGCACCGGCGGTGTTGAATCAGTTGTCGTCGCTTCTGGACGGGAGGTGCTCGTGAGGCTCGGGCTCTGCCGCGTCGGCGTTAGGAAGGTCGTCTGGGGCCGGATTTTTCAGGCCCTTCGGATCGGGCTGGCGAGTCTTGCCGGCGGAAGTTTTCGCGGGGTCGAGAGAGGTGCCGGTCGGCTCAGCGGATGGATTGGAGGTCATGATGTGCTCCTGCGCTGATGAATACAGCTTCTACCATGATAGTTCACCTGGCCGATTTGAGTCATACGCGCTGTCACGCCAGCACTACTGTCACGCCCGCCCGCTGTTTCTAGCCACGCTAACCACAGGATCGCCCCGCGCGCCTTTTGTTGCCGCTGGCGGTGCACGCAAGCGGGCCTACCGAGGAAAATTCCGCGTTCCGAACCACACCGAAAAAAGCACAGGAAGAAACGCCCGCCGGCCCACGTGAGGACGCGGGCGGGAGTCGTAGGTTGATGGAATCATTGCACATAGCCTTACTGCGGGCCGGCGCCTTGCTTGAAAGCATCACACGGCAACTGCCAGTCAATGGGCAACGTCGGGATCGACTCGGGGTAGTCCGATGACAGTGCCAAATGGGCCACCGTCTCGTCGTACTCGTAAGCCTTACCCTCGTTGGCCAACTGATGCACCGTCGTCCGGCACACGCGCCCGATGATTGGCGTAGTTCGGCCCCAGTTCCAGCCGTTCGACACGGGCATTCAAAATCGTTTAAAACGTAGTCAGACATGACTCTTTCTCGTCACTCACCCTGACGGGTACTCTTGCGATAGTCAAAAGGACTACTGCCGGTCCAATGTTTAAATGCGCGGCAGAAACCGGTGGCGTCGGAAAAGCCAAGATCGAACGCCGGCACTGCCACGCTCGTGTTCGAGTTTGTCAGCCGATGGACAGCGATATCCCTTCGCAGTCCGTCTTTCACGAGCTGGAAGACTGGACATTCAGCGCATTTCATCACGGTTCCATCGTGGCTAAAACGCGCGACTATCTTGAACAGAATATTGCGCAGCCGGTAACCATACAGGATCTTGCGCAGGCATTGCACACATCTGTACGCACGCTCAACCGTAGATTCGCAGAGGAAGGAACGCACCCGAGTGCCCCCGCGCACCAGACTAGCGATAGTTGACGAAGTCGATCAGGTCATTGAGGAACCAGGGCAGAATAAGTTGCGTGTCGGAATAGCTGGTGCCGACAGTGAGTCTCGGTGGTCTTGACGTGGAGTCAGCGGACGGTGCGGCGTCTGGAACATGCAGGATGTAGGCGTTCGTATCGACCGCCGGCTGATTGTTCGCCGGAGTCGATGTGCAGCCGGTAGCGAGAACGACGAGAACTGCTGCCAAGCAACGAGACTTCATGAGCGGGTGAACTCCGGCGACGTTTTCTACATTATGGCTGAACTGACTTGAATACCGGCAACGAACTGAACCCCATCGCAAAGTCAACACCGTTACGCCCAGTGTCGTCCGATGTGCGCCCGCCGCCGACGATCGTCCCAGGGCTGGTGGCCGAACAGATGTACCCGGACGAGCTACACAATGGACCGAACCGCCTGAGTGCGCGACTAGGGCTCGCGCAGGTGGTCGGAAGAAAACAGAAGCACGCACTCGAACAGCGTTATGGTTTTCGCCGCCTTGATGTAATCACCCGGTGGGAGCAGCAATCGCAGGGCTTATCTGGACCGCACAGCCACGGCGAAGGAACGTGATGGCCGGATTGCCGGCGCGAATTCGCTAGACTGACGCGGATGTCGCCGGCCGGCCAATTTGAGACGATCGCCCGGCAGCCCTGAATGTCCGCTTGCAAGTTTGCTACGGCCCGACGCGATACCACATCGAACGTCACGTCGCGCAAATTTCTCAAAGCTGGTCAGCCGGCATATCCGGAGTGCGATGTCACGGAGCCGGACCGCCGCCTGGTGCCACCCGCGAAATCGCGTCGAGAAGATCTTTGGCTACAAACGGCTTGATCAGCAATTCCTGGCCGCCAGCGCACGCGACGGCGCTGCGCGTTTCCGGATTGTCGTGCGAGGTGATGAACACGGCTGGAGGACGACGATAACCGAGCTGCTCGTAGAATCGGGGCCCTGAAATACCGGGCAGTTGAACGTCCAGCACAAGGCAGTATGGTACGCGCATGCAGTTCGCGTGGGAGTATGCCTCGGCGCTGCCGAACAACAGGATGTCGAAGCCCGACACGCGCAACAGGCGCTGCAATGCCCGACCCATGCCGGCGTCGTCTTCGACGATCACGATCAACTGTCTGGTATGGTTCATTGCCCGCCAAGGTCTCGTGCCTCAAGTTTCGTGTGAGCCAAGGTCCGGCGCTATCAGGGCATGGGGCAATCCGGTTGCCCTTTGGGGCAAGCCGGGTTCAGGTCGAGGCGTGTGCGCGAACAATTGGCTCAGCCAGTATCACCAGATCGGCGAACGAATTGGCGTGCAGCTTGCGCATGAGGTCGGCCCGGCACGATTTGATGGTTCGTTCGCTCACAGCCAGTTCCGCGGCGATCTGCTTGTTAAGGCGACCAGCGACAATGCCGCGCAGTACCACAAGCTCGCGCGCGTTCAGATGGTGTGCGTCGGCCAGTTTGCCTGGCTCGGCCGGAGAAGGAACAACGACTGCGGTCGCGAGCGCATTGTCTATCGCGGCGAAGAGAGTCTGCGCCTCGATTGGCTTGACGAGGAAGTCGCATGCACCTGCCTTGATCGCCATCACCGTTCTGGGAATATCACGGTGCGCGCTGATGAAGACGATTGGCATCTGCCTGCCCAGCCGTTGCAGTGCGTGCTGCAAGTCGAGGCCGTCCGGGCCGGGCAGCTCCAGGTCCAGCAGCAGGCAGCCTCGCGACGGGTCAAGGTCTGCGACGAGGAATTCCCCGGCGCTCGAGTAGCCCTTCACCGTGTACCCCGCTTGAGTCAGTAGTCGCGTCAAGGCGGTGCGCATGGCGGGATCATCGTCAACGACATGGATGACGGCTCCGGCGTGATGGATCACGATTGTCCTCCTTGTGTCATCGGCCGAGCCTTCAAGGCGGCCTGTTCAGTGGATGTATCGAACTCCGCCCGAACTGATGAGAGCGTGTGTCCCTCGACCGCGGGAAGCCACACGGTGAATACACTACCGCCGCCATCTCGAGGCGCGCCCCAGACCCGTCCACCGTGCATTGAGACGATAGTGCGCACAATCGAAAGTCCAAGTCCCATGCCCTGCGGTTTGGTCGTGAACAGCGAGTCAAAGAGCCGTTCTGTGGCATCTGCCGGAATGCCGTGCCCACGGTCGGCGACGATCAGCTCGTAGCCTTTTCTCGCCACCCGGGTCGAGATGGAGACAATGCGCTCCGCGACGGGCGTCTCCTCCATCGCGTCCATTGCATTAACGACGAGATTGACCAGTACCTGCTGAAGTTGCACGCGGTCGCCTAGCACGCAGGCGTCTTGCGCCGCTAGATTCGACTCGACGGCGATGCGTCTGCGTCGCGCTTCGAGACCGAGCAAGGCCAGCCCTTCGTCGAACGCCGAATTGAGGTCGAGTGGGACCAGGTCGAGTGTATGCTTTTGCAGGAGCGCCCGAAGTCGCTGCACCACCTGGTTTGCGCGAAGCGCGTCCCGACGTATGTCCGCAAGGATAGAGTGAAGTTCGTCCTCCTCGGGCTCGTCTTCGAGCATCATGCCGGCCGCGTCCGCATTGCTGAGAATCGCGCCAAGCGGCTGGCCGATTTCATGTGCGACAGATGCGCTCAGTTCACCCGCTGAAGCGAGCCGTGCCGCGCGAGCCAGTTCGTCGGATCGCAGCGTTGCTTCATCCTCGGCGATGCGGCGGCGCTTGCGCTGCCAGAGCAAAGCCGCAATGGTCAGCGCCTGCAGCAAAACAACTGCAGCCGCGCCGAGCACGATTACCCGGTACTCCCGCCAGAGCGAAGGGCGCACGTTGATCAACTCACAACCATCGGGCAGTCCGGTCGCGTGTAGCCCGAATCTCTCGATCATCCCGAGGTCCGCAATGCAGTGAGACATGCTGGCCGATGAGACGGCACCTTGGCGGGGCGCCTTGCCGAGCAGAATCGATGCGGCGAGCGCCCCGGTACTACGGCCATTGGCATCGAAGCTGACCACCGAACCCGCCGTCATCCCGTGACCGATATAGGTGGGATACCAGCCATATATCGGGGCGCCAGAGACCTTTGCCATCGGCTCGACGACCTCGTAGGGAAAAAAGGTCCGACCGGTGCGATCGCGATACATCGTCGTATAGAGGACGGCCGCGTTACGGTCGAGCGCGGCAAGGCGCTGCTGCAGTTCGGGGACGGCCAGGCCGCTCCACACATCGACGGTCCACTGGCGTGACATGCGCGCACGCGCCGTATCGGCAGCGCGCTGCGCGAACCGGAGGTCCAGTTTCGCCGAGCCGGACACTATGACGAGACGCCGTGCGCCCGGTTGAAGAGTCTCCGCTAGCGCGAGAGTCCCATCGACATCGAAATCCGTCGGCACGTAGGCGAAGGCCGCAGGAATGTCTTTTTTCCGGCTTTCCGCGACACTGGAGATCACGACCGGTACGCCCGGCCAGATCTCGTCGTGGTAGCGCTTCGTAAAGTCGAGTGCAAAGTCTGCTAACCCGATCACTACGTCGACCTGTTTATGTTCGTATTTCCTCTTCAGAAGCGCCAGAAAGCTCGGCATCAATTCGGCGTTGTCGAATCGTAAATCGTCAAGTGAGTCTGTGTAAAACTCCACACCGCCCGGAGCGGCAGCGGCAATCGAATGGCGTATCGCGCGAATCTGCTCCTGGGCCGCCGGCTGGGTGGGGTCCGCGCCTGGCAGAATGACCACCCGCCAGGTGTGTTCCGCATTAGCGCACGTGCAGAAACCGAGCATGACCAGAAACACGCAAAGCATAATGCGAGCCTGCGCGAAGACTCGCCGCGCGCGGGCTGCCGCAACGATCGTCGGGGCGCTTTCCTCTTTCATGGCTCTGACAGGACAGGGCGTCGTGCCAACTATGCCAGAGCCTTTCGCCATCCGAATAGCTTTTGCCAGTTAATTGTCTGCTAAAGACTACTGTTTTCCCTTGATACGCAAAGCACATCATCTATTCGCAGACCGCATAATCGCAATGCGCTGTTGACAGCGCAGTGCAGCATTCGTGCGATAGCCTATATAGTCGCCGATGAAATGGCCAACGGCATCACGGCTTGTGCAAAGACTGCGCGGTGCTAATCAGGTTTTGTGGGATCACACGGATGATGCCGTTGCGAGGGCTATCAATGTCTGCAATCAGCATGAACGAAAGCGACACGGTCAGCGGCATGATTAGCAGGAAGCGGCTTTTGCCGCTCGAATTCTTCACTCCGTAACCCACCAGGACATTGGCGAACACGCCAATCAGCAACATCATGATCCAGGCGGCTAACGGAATCCGGTTGAGCCATGCCGCCTGTGTGTAACCTTGTGTGTTGATCACGTCGTTCATGCCCGCCACCGCGAGGGCAACCACCGGAGTGGGCTGGGCAACAGCGCCGCTTCTGGCCGAAGTCCACAACCGGCCTTGCAGACCCGCGGTGGCAGCATAGATCTGCGCGACGCGCTGCGCGTCGCGAGTCTGGTAGTACTCGATTCGCAAGTCGAGATACCGGGCGAGGTCCGCGCGGATTGCGGCGGCTGTACTTTCCGGCAAAAGATCCGCTCGGATAAATTCCGTCCCGATGGCGTTGGCTTCTTCCTCTTCGTAATTCTTTCGCTGGTCGTAGCGACCTACCGCCATGGACAGACTGAAACCGATGACCAGCGCTAGCAGCGTCAGCGTGGCGGACTGAACAATCCTGAAGTCGTCGAGCGAGTCTTCGTCGAGCGTAATTCTCCTACGTAGGACCGAGTTTCCGAACTGGGCGGCCAGCGCCATCAGTGCGAAGGAAGCGACCAGCAGAATGAGGGGATGTCTGATGAGTTGCTGCATGCATTGCTCCCGGTGAATCCACTCGCCCGGCGCGTCACAGCCACGATGCGAGATTGCGGTAGGTACTTTATTAGGCATCACTCACTAGCGACCAGCTATTCAGGGGGTGCAGGGAGGGGGCCAAAGAAAATGGTCTTGAGCCTCTGGTGGCCGATCACTCGCGCCAGTTCGCCGATCGCGCAGTACATAAGAATCAGTGTCACAAGCAGAATCTGGATTGCCCAGAAACGCGCCCAGCTTATATCGGCGATCAGCGCACGATTTGCGACGATCAGGTTGGGGGCTTCCTTCCAGTACTCATATAGTCGTTCCAGATAGTGGACGATGAGCGCGACGATCGCATACATCAAGGTCTTCCACGACACATTCCAGATTAGCGGCTTATCGGGGATACGGTTGATAAACGGTAGCATATCGGCGACGAGAACCGATTTCCCTAGTATTAGCGAGGCGACCAGCACGGACGTCGTCGTGGGAATCGACAAGCCGGTGCCTTTTACCATCAGGCTGCGAATCAGCGACACAACATGGAGAATAAAAAAGAAAAAACAGAGTCGGCGGCATCGCCTTCATGATTTCGCGCTTGATTTTGCCGGGCAGCGTGCTCACGATCCGATCCTCTCTTCCACAGGCGGCTATCGATGGGAAGCCCGCCAGCGGCGGACGAGCGTCGTCATAACAGGTGAATTTCAGTTACCGTCCCGGCCGGGGACGCCGATGACGTATCGCCCGGCAACTGCACAGATCAATGTAGTGGCCATCTATGTGAAAGAAAAGGCACGAATCTCGTATTGCCCGAAGGGGCAATCGGCTTGCCCCAAGTACCTATAGCACCGCACTGCCTTCCGGGCAAAAAATGCGCAGTGTCGAACATGCTATCGCGCAGAGGGAATGTCGATACCTGTCAATTGATACCCGGGATACATGATGAAACCTGAAACATGCTTCGTGGCGCCAGCTAGGCCGGTCAAACGCGCGCCTTTCGCTTTGGTGGCCGCCGCGTTGTTGAGCGTTGCGATAAGCGGCCAGGCACAAACGGATTCGCAGCAGCCCACGCGGCCTAACATCGTGCTGATTGTAGGCGACGACGTGGGGTGGGGTGATCTTGGTGCCTACGGCGGCGGTGAGGGGCGCGGTATCCCGACTCCCAACCTCGATAGACTGGCTGATGAGGGCATGACATTTTTCGACTTCTATGGCCAGCCGAGTTGCACGCCTGGCCGGGCGGCCCTTCAGACCGGCCGCAATCCGAATCGCAGCGGCATGACGACCGTAGCGTTCCAGGGGCAAGGCGGCGGCCTGCCTCATGCGGAATGGACGCTGGCTTCCGTGCTGAAACTCGCGCACTACAGCACGTATTTCACGGGTAAATGGCACCTCGGCGAAGCGGACTACGCCCTTCCGAATGCACAGGGCTACGACGACATGAAGTACGTAGGCCTGTATCACCTGAATGCGTACACATATTCCGACCCCAAATGGTTTCCTGAGATGGATCAGCAGACCCGCGACCTGTTCATCAAGGTGACTACGGGCATGCTCTCCGGCAAGGCGGGTGAAAAGCCTCACGAAGACTTCAAGCTGAACGGCCAGTATCAAAATGAGCCAGACAAACGAATTGTCGGAATTCCGTTTGTCGATCGATACATCGAGAAAGCCGCACTCGACGATATCGACGATGCCGTCCAACGTGGACAGCCTTTCTTCATCAACGTGAACTTCATGAAGGTCCACCAGCCGAACATGCCCGATCCCGACTACATCGGCAAGTCTTTGTCGAAGTCCAAATACGCCGACTCGCTGGTTGAACTGGACGCGCGTGTCGGTCACATCATGGACAAGCTTCGCGAGAAAGGACTAGACAAAAATACGCTCGTATTCTTCACGACGGACAACGGCGCCTGGCAGGACGTTTATCCAGATGCGGGCTACACCCCCTTCCGCGGCACCAAGGGGACCGACCGCGAAGGTGGGGCACGTGTTCCTGCCATCGCGTGGTGGCCCGGAAAGATCAAACCGCACACGAGAAACTTCGACATCCTGGGTGGTCTCGACTGCATGGCGACCTTTGCAGCATTGGCGGGCGTAGATTTGCCCAAAAATGATCGTGAAGGCAAACCAATCGTGTTTGACAGCTACGACATGTCGCCCGTGCTGTTTGGCACAGGCAAGAGCAAGCGTAATGCGTGGTTCTACTTCACCGAAAACGAACTGACGCCGGGTGCCGTGCGGGTCGGACAGTTCAAGGCGGTGTTCAACCTGCGCGGAGATGGAGGCAAGGATACGGGCGGTCTGGCGGTGGACACCAATCTCGGCTGGAAGGGACCGGAGAGCTACGTCGCCACCGTTCCGCAAGTATTCGATCTGTATCAGGACCCTCAGGAGCGTTACGACATCTTCATGAACAACTATACGGAGCACACCTGGACACTTCCTACCTTCAATGCCGCGGTCAAAGGTCTGATGCAGACCTACGTCAAGTATCCGCCGCGCAAGCTGCAAAGCGAAGGGTATTCCGGGCCGATCACTCTCACACAGTACGAACGGTTCAAATACATTCGGGACGAACTGAAAGAGAATGGCTTCAACATCCCGCTGCCAACTGGAAACTGATCAGCTGAATGTGCCGGATGATCGGAGCGCCCTCCGCTTGTCCAGGGGTGGCAATGCGCGAGGTGATACTTTCAGCTGGCTGAGGATAACAATGCGTATCATCGAACATCGCACGTGGTCACGGCATGCGTCGCGTCATCTGGCGGGATTGATCTTATGCGCATGCGCGGCGATGAGCGCGTGTGTCAGCCACGAAGCGCCGTCAGCGGATTCTGCGATGGCGCACGCACAGCAGCAGGCGCTTTCAAGAGAGCTATCGACGAAAGCATTGCCTTCGTGGCAGGACGGCGCTGCTCGGGATGCCATTTTGAAGTTCATCGCCGACGTGACGCGCAAAGGTTCGGCAACCTACGTGGCGCCAGAAGCACGAATCGCGGTCTTTGATAACGACGGCACGCTCTGGAGCGAGCAGCCTATGCCTTTCCAGTTGTCGTTCATGATCGAGCAGGTGAAGGCCGCCGCGCCACGACACCCCGAGTGGAAAAACAATCCAGCATTCAAGGCACTTGTCGTGCACGACACGGCTGCGCTCGCGCAGAACCGGAAGGCGCTCCTGAAGATTATCGGTGTGGCCAATAGCGGCATGACGACTGACGAATACGACCAGTCCATCCGTACATGGCTGGCCAGTGCGAAACACCCGACGCTGAACCGTTCCTATACCGAACTCGTCTATGGGCCGCAACTCGAACTGCTCGATTTACTGCGGACGAACGGCTTTAAGATCTGGATCGTTTCGGGCGGTACGGCGGAGTTCATGCGCGTGTGGGTGACCGGAGCGTACGGCGTGCCGCCTGAACAGGTGGTAGGCACCGAAGAGAAGCTGAAGTATGAAGTCCATGACGGCAAACCCGTGCTGATACGTCAACCAGGCTTTGATTTTGTCGACGACGGACCGGGTAAACCTGTCGGCATTTTTCGCGCGATTGGCAAGCGTCCGATCCTCGCAGTCGGCAATTCCGATGGCGATCGGGAAATGCTCGAATACACAGCGAGCGGGCCCGGCGAAACGCTTGCACTGCTGGTGCATCATGACGACCCCGAGCGCGAGTTCGCCTACGACCGCCAATCTTCAATGGCACGGCTCGACAAGGCGTGGAACCAGGCCGTTGCGCGCGGCTGGGTTGTTGTCAGTATGAAGCGGGATTGGAAGACGGTGTACGCCCCGCTTCGAGGACAGCGATCGTCGCAATGACCGACCTTACCGATTCGCGTTGTATTTACCGCTGACTGCCTGCGGCCACGATGCGCACACACTGCCCGAAGTTGATCTCTGGAGCCAACCCATGCAGAACAGCCATGACGCGAACGCTGAACAGCCAGTGATCTTCTACCCGGCGCGATCGTCTGAAGCGGAGCCGGCCGTACCCGAGCAGAAAGGACGCTTTCATGCGATGGCCAAGCCCATTGGCTCGACCTGCAATATCGATTGCACGTATTGCTACTACCTGCACAAGGAGCACCTGCTTAACCAGCATCGTGGTCGCCGAATGGAACCGTCCATGCTGGAGCGCTATATCCGGCAGTACATCGAAGCGCAGAACGGCGACGAGATCATATTTTCATGGCAGGGCGGTGAGCCGACCATGCTCGGCATTGCGTTCTTTCATGACATCGTGGAGATTCAGAAGCGGCATACCCCCGCGAACCGCCGGATCTCGAATGACCTTCAGACCAACGCGACCTTGCTCAACGACGAATGGTGCGAGTTCCTCAAGGAGAATAACTTCCTGGTCGGCGTGAGTATCGACGGGCCGCGTGAATTGCACGATGCTTTCCGATTGGACCGGAAAGGACAGCCGACTTTCGATAATGTGATGCATGGGATCGGTCTGCTAAAAAAGCATGGGCTAAGATTCAATACGCTCACCGTCGTCAACCGTCTTAATGCGAAGCGGCCCGTGGATGTCTACCGATTTTTGCGTAACGAAATCGATTCGACCTACATCCAGTTTATTCCCTGTGTCGAACCGAACAATTTCCATAGCGTCGCACCACAGCATTGGCCAGCAGAGTCGATGCCGATGCTGGGAAGCGCAGCGGCAAAGCCGGGGCAACCAGACTCTGTCGTGACCGAGTGGTCAGTCGATCCCGACGATTGGGGCTACTTCCTTTCGCGAACCTTCGACGAGTGGTATAGAAAGGATGCGGGCCGTGTTCTGGTGAACCTGTTCGAGACGGCCGTCGTACAGACCTTGGGCAGGCCCGCGCAAACCTGCGTGACCGCCCAGTTTTGCGGTAAGGCACTGGCGATCGAGCACGACGGTGAAGTCTACTCATGCGACCACTACGTCTACCCTGCCTACTCGCTGGGGAACATCCGCGAGAGACACCTGGGTGAGATGGCTTTTTCAGCGGACCAGCAGAACTTCGGCTATGCAAAACGAAATGCTCTCCCTGCGTTTTGTCGACAGTGCAAGTATCTGAATCTGTGCTGGGGCGAGTGTCCGAAGAATCGCTTTGTGCGGAGCCCGGACGGTGAACCTGGCTTGAACTATCTCTGTTCAGGGATTCGCCGGTTTTTCGACCATGCGGGCCCGGCCCTCAGGCAGTTGGCGAAACAATCCGCGTGATCGTCGCACGTCTGCACTTGAGCAGCAAGGGCGAGCCTTTGATCACGTAGAGCCCCTATCCCAAAGGGTGTCGACGAGAGATTGCGATGCGGCGTCGCGCGACCCTGAATCATCGTGATGGGACGTGCGATTTCTGTGTGCGAACCGGCGCGCGTCAAGCAAGTTGTCGCCTCACTCATGCAGCCAGAGGCTGTTTATTTGCGCTGATCGACGCCATCTCGACGACTGAGTCGCGTTCGGGGTTAAGCGTCACGGCACCAACCGGTGTCCAGTTGCGCGTGTGGCGCGACCAGCGGGCCGGATTGCGCTCGCGGGCCCTCTCGTACAGTGCATGCCGAGCGGCGAGAAGCGCACGATCGTCACCGGCGTGACGCTGCGCAGGCGTCACGTAGCGGATGCCACTATGACGATGCTCGAAGTTGTACCACTGCACGAAGCCGGCAGCCCAGGTGCGAGCAGCGTTCAGGTCCTCGAAGCCTGTGACTGGAAACTCCGGCCGGTACTTCGCGGTTCGGAACAGCGCCTCGGCATAGGCGTTGTCGTCGCTGACCCGGGGGCGCGAGTACGACGGCTTGATGCCCAGCCAGTGCAGCATCGCCAGCACGGTAGTGGCCTTCAGCGTCGCCCCGTTATCGCCGTGCAGCACCGGCCGGGCCTCAAGGGCGGCAATGCCTTCGGAGAGCGCCGTACGACGTACGAGATGAGCAGCGTGTTCGGCCGCGTCGCTGTCGTGCACCTCCCAGCCGACAATCTTGCGGCTGTACAGGTCCAGAATCAGGTACAGGTGGAACCATCGCCCTGTGACCGTTGCCGGCAAATAGGTCATGTCCCAGCACCACACCTGGCGCGGCGCGGTTGCAACGTGCGTGGTCGGCGGCCGGCCGCTCGAAGGAGTTCTGGCACGGCCACGGCGCCTCATCTGCCCATGCTCGCGCAGCACGCGTGCAAAGGTCGATTCGCTGGCGATATACACGCCTTCGTCAGCCAGCATCGGCACGATGCGCGCCGGTGGCATGTCGGCAAAGCGCGGCTCGCTGGCTACGCGCAGCACGTTTTCCCGCTCCTGCGGGCTCAAGGTGTGCGCGGGCAGCAGGCGCATCGCGCCGGGCCTGGCGTCGCCAGTGACGAGCCCTTGATTGGCCCTCCAGCGCTGCAGGGTACGCACGTCGATTCCGGCCACCTCGCAGGCCAGGCGCAACCGTGCGCCAGCCAGTCTTGCCGAATCGATTTCCCGGGCCAGGAACTGGCGATCTTCGAGGCCGATCATTCGTCCTCGCCCTTGTCCGTGTTGAAGATCGCCCCGAGTTTTTTTGAAAGAACCAGCAATGCGGCTGCCTCGGCCAGTGCTTTCTCCTTGCGCCGCAGTTCGCGTTCCAGTTCCTTGATGCGACGCTGGTCCTGCTTCGTCTGCTGTGGACTCGCACGGGCCTCTTCGGGCTCGGCCAGCGCCTGCGTGGCCGCTTGCCGCCACTGCGCCAGTTCCTGCGGATACACGCCATGCTCGCGGCACCACGCATTGCGGGCCGTCTCGTCCATCGCTGCCGTGCTCAACACCGCTTCGAAACGCGCGGCCGCTGTCCATGCCCGCTCGCGAGCGGGCCTGGACAGCGCATCACTGCGCCAGCGCTCCAGCGTCTGCGCGCCCACACCGATCTCTCGCGCAACCTCTTCCACTGATGCGCTCTCCGGCGGCAGCAACCGCGCCACTGCTCTGTCCTTGAATGTCTTTCCGTAACGCGCCAACTTGTTCTCTCTTTATCGCCCCCAGATTCCAATTTTATCCAGGCGACAACCATTGTGACGCGGGGGGGAACCCTGCGGGACTGTTACACGTACTGCGACCGATACGCCGACGGATGCATAGTCGTGCGTGTTCGGGAAGGGGAATCGATTGCGAATTCCGGCTCTCCACCGGCCACCAGACCGAGCCCATGTTTTTCCCGAAGGATCTGCAGGCCGAATTGCCGAACACCGGCAAGAAGAATCTCTATTACAAGGATGTACCGCCGCCAGTTATCGAGGAACTGTGGGCGCGCTTCTTTGCGGCCCTGCAGCCACTGCACGTGGGGGGCAAACTCGGCGCGGTGCTATTCCAGTTTCCGCACTGGATAACCGCAGTACCGAAAGCGATGAGGCACGTCGAGCACTGCGCCGAGCGCATGCACCCGTTTGTGACCGCGTTCGAATTTCGGCACGAGAGCTGGTTCAGCGAGAAGCACCGCGAGTCAACGCTTGCGATGGAGCGTGAACGCGGGATCGTTCACGTGATTCTGGATGCGCCGGAAGGCATGACGAAGCGCGCGCACTCAGTTTGGGAAGCGACGTCGCCCGAACTCGCGATCGTACGGCTGCATGGCCGCGACGCGTCGACATGGAGCGGCGCCGAGTCGGCGGCGGAACGGTTCAACCATGACGATAGCGACGACGAGCTTCGCGAACTCGCGCCACCGATTGAGGACATTGCGGGGCGCACGGCGCGCACACACGTCCTGTTCAACAACTGCTATCGCGATATCGAAGCTGCCGAGCCGGTGATCGGCGACGTAACCATCAATCACGAACAGCCCGCGCAATACAAGCGCACCAGCAAGGTGGCGAGCTTCCAGCAATCCGGCTCGGCAGATGCGCAACCGCTGCCGCCGCTGCACGATGTTGAACTGAGCTGGATGGGTCCTAACGGCTTCGTGCTGACCGGCATCGAGTTCATCGGTGATATCGCCTATGCTCGGTCGTGGTGGTGCCCGGCCGCTGCATGCCTCGGCGCGCGATCTGTGATTCTGTTTCACGCTGGAATGAAAAGGCCCCGCCGAGGCCGGGCCCTATTCGTGTGCTTACGGGTTGATAACCTTGGTGCGTGGGGTCACTCTTGGATCGTTGCACATCCATGCGCAGCTACCTTTACAGATCGGATGCAACTCAACTTCGATCTGGCGGACAGCTAGTTCACCGTCAGCCCGCTTCACCACGAACCCATCCGTAAGAGTTTTCGGCACGATATAGATATTCTCACTTCTGATACCGAGCTTCCTCAAATACGCTTGCACGTTTGCCCCGCGGCGCTCCTGCAAAACGTCAAGATCGTGCTCGCCAATATATGCTCCGGCCATCACAATCGCCTGAATCTGCACGTCAGGCCACTTCTTTGCCTCTTCCACCGCCTCTGCGATTGCGCGCCGATTTTCCTTTGAAAGTTCAACCGTGTTGAATGGCAACTCAATAGCCGCTACCTCTCCGATAGTACAAGCAATAACCGGGCGTCCCAAGCAAAACCACACGGCAAGCAATGCCGCGAGAAGGCCACCGCGCAAAATCGGTTGTCTACTCATGGTGCGATATTTACTCCATCGAATGTCGCTATGTAGCCAGCGATGCTGTCCGCGTTGCCAATCGCCTGATGAGGCTTATTTCTCGCGAAGATCATCGCCCCCGCTTCGCTGTCGAGATACATGTGGTCTTGCGAATTAAAAGTGTCTGTGAAGTGCGTACATTCGTGGATTATCGTCTTGACCTTGCATATTCCCCACAACTGGGCAAATGGACTTTCACAAAACTTCGAGTAAATAGCGATAACCCGTTTTTCCGAATCTGGTTTGCAGACTGCGGCGTGATTGACGCCCGAATCCGGCGTGACCGCACACGACAGGTGCCTGTTTGTTTCACTGTCCCATCGCACAATCCTTTCTGGCTCAAGTTGCTGCATCGCTGCAAGCAATCTCGGAAGCCCTTCGCTAAGTACCCTCTTTGCATGTACGTCCGCACTTGCAAAGAAGTTCGTCAGCCGGTCCTGCTCTTTCGTGTCCCAACGTGCAAGGCCCTCAATGCGTTTTTTGATTAACTCGACGCCGATATCGCGTGCCCGCATAGCCTGTCTGCGAAACTCCTTGTTGGTCATGTTCGGGCAGATAGAGGTCGTGTTGATCGTGACGTCCCTATTTGAACCAGGAGTCGTGTTTGTAAAAGCAGTGTCATCGAGTGTTACCCATTCGGTGTTGTCGTTCACTTTGCTAACGCTCCACTTCAATCGTAAGAAACTTGAAACCCTGCGTTGTAACGCGAGAAGGGCAGTCTCAAGAGTCAAGTGCAACGTTTAGCTAATCCAGCCTTCTCTAACTCTTTAGCCATTGCTTCCTCGGGGGAGTCCCAGCCGAGCGTCTGGCGAGGCCGCCCGTTGAGCAATTTGGCGATGTCATTGAGTTGGGTCTGCGAGAGCGTCGAAAGGTCTGTGCCCTTTGGCAGAAACTGACGCAGCAAGCCGTTGGTGTTCTCATTGCTGCCGCGCTGCCAGGGCGCATGCGGATCAGCAAACCAGATATCGATATTGAGCCGCCTGGAGAGCTCGACATGGCAGGCCATTTCCGTTCCCCGATCGTAGGTCAGGCTCTCGCGAAGAAAGGCCGGCAACTTCTTCATTTGCCGCGAGAAGCCTTCCAGCGCATTCCTGGCCGTACAGCCATCCATGCGGCACAGAATCACGAAGCGCGTCTTGCGTTCGACCAGCGTGCCCACGGCGGAACGATTAAACGCACCCTTGATGAAGTCGCCCTCCCAGTGCCCCGGCAACAGCCGTTGCTCGATCTGCTCGGGGCGATATTGGATGCGCAAATCCTCGGGAACATAGCTGCCGCCAGCAAGCGTCGTGCGCCGATTTCCGCGCGCCGGTTTTTCTTGGCGCAAGGCTGCGATCATGGCTGGTTTCAGCGAGCCACGTGCATAGGTGTAAATGGCAGCATAGACCGTCTCGTGGCTGACGTGCTGACTTGGGTCGTCTGGATACATGGCCCGCAGTTTGGCAGCGATTTGCTGCGGCGACCAGCGCCAGTAGACCAGGTGATCATGCACATGCCGATAAAGCGCGCTGCCTTCGATCAACTTGCGCGGCCGTACGCAGCGCCGACGACGCAGCCGATAGGCCGAGGCCGCCTGCGTCGCACAGTAGCGCGGCGCGTCCACGCTGCAATTACGCGCCAGTTCGCGCGACACCGTCGAAGCGCTGCGCCCCAGCAGCCCCGCAATAGTTCTTATGCTGCCGCCCTTTTGATGTTCGATCATGATCGCCGCGCGTTCTTCCGCACTCAAATGCTTGTAGTTCTTCTTCATCGCAACACCCTACCTCATTCAAGGTGTTGCACTTGGAACTAGAGACTAAGAAGTCTGCCCGGCTGCGTTTGTCTTGCCGCCACAGATTTCTTTGCCTTCGGCGAGAATCCGGTATCGCACATCTGGTACAGGGTTGCCGTTGTAATCCCTGATCGTGAACCGTTCATCGAACGGGCCTGCAGGTCGATTGCGACAGAGGCACCCCTCGCCTTGCCCTAACGCCTGCCTCATGTCGTAACCGGATGGGAGAGCCCTGATCGCATTAATCGGAATCCGCTCCCCGGATTTAGGATTCGTCGTCATTGCACGAGGCATATCAGGCCACTCTTTGTATATCTTGAATGTAATACGGCAATCAAGACATTCCCGGTTATCTGATCCCTCGAACATATCCGCAAAGCGAGCCTTCATTTCTGCAATGATCGCCTCTGCGGAGCGCATCCTTTCATACATTGGACCCTCCCATAGGTTAATTCGCGCTCTCAGACC
The DNA here is from genome assembly GCF_050435345.1 of Paraburkholderia sp. 32. Classification (NCBI taxonomy): domain Bacteria; kingdom Pseudomonadati; phylum Pseudomonadota; class Betaproteobacteria; order Burkholderiales; family Burkholderiaceae; genus Paraburkholderia; species Paraburkholderia sp. 32. The sequence continues at coordinate 1,500,120 of NZ_JBNDKD010000001.1, read as the reverse complement.
ATCAGACCATTGAGCACGCGTAAGAGCACCATCAGTTACCCTCCACGTTATGGTTCAGATCGAATACAACTGAAGCCTATCCCGCGGGAAAAATTCGCCGGATTCGACATTCAGACCCATTGCAGACGGTATTGGCGTGAAGTTTAAGTAGACTAAATAGGTGATACGGCAAAGCAGGCATTCTTCCTTGCCCACGGCACCATCCTGTTTCAGTTTTCCCACTAGACCTCTTCTGTTTTCCAGAAAAACATCTATCGAATAAACCATTTAAACGGGTCACCGTCAATGACTTTAATTCGAGATAATCCGGTTTTGACAGATATTCACAATTGCTCTGGCCATCTCATTTTCAGGTGCAGTTTTCCAATATCACCGTCCAACAAAAAAAGCGGCATTGAGCCGCTTTTACCGTAAGTGACCGACGCCGGTCAGTGCTTTGCCCATGAAGCGTCCATAGCCGCCAGTTTCCCGTTCGCGCCCTGCGCAGGGTCAGCGAGAAGCGCTGCCGCGTCCGCCGGTGTCAGTTGGCGGTTAGGAAGCCGCTTGGCGTCGAGCGCAAGCACGGTGAACAGTTCCTGATCGGTGCGATTGGTCGCGTGGTAGTTCTCGCCGATCTGGATCATGAACTCCAGCAGGTTGCGGCGTTCGTGTCTTTCCTCGACAGTCACAGCAGGACTTCTAGCGGAGCCTGAATTGCGCGAGAAGGCCAATAGTCGTAGCTGGTCGATGAGCGTTCCGGGCCACAGACAGTCAACGCGATTCGGCTTTATTCGCGTTCTGCTCGGCAATGAGTTGCGGGGCGAATAGTTGGCCGACCTCGGTCCAATACCGGCACCGAACCGCGCCCGCAATCACAACTCCAGCACCGTCACCCCGACTTCCATCCGATGCGCGCCGCCGCCAAGAATCGTCCCGCGAAGCAGTGACACGTCGCTGTAATCGCGCCCGATCGCGAGCGTCACATGATCCAGATCGGCGAGCACGTCATTGGTCGGATCGAGATCGATCCAGCCGCTGGCCGGACAATGCACCGATACCCAAGCGTGCGAAGCATCCGCGCCAATCAGGCGCGGGTGTCCCGGCGGCGGATCGTTGCGCAGATAGCCGCTGACGTAGCGGGCGGGCAAGCCAAGCGAGCGCAGACAGCCGATCATCACCTGAGCGAAATCCTGACACACGCCGCTCTTCAGCTCAAACGCGCGTTCGGCCGGCGTGTCGAACAGCGTCGCCGACGGCTTGTACGCGAAGTCCTCGTGAATCCGATGCATCAGATCGATCGCGCCCGCGACGAGCGGCCGGCCGGGCGTGAAGCTCGGCAACGCATACGCGCGCAGCGACGGCCGCAGCGCAATATTCGGCGAAGCGAAGCAGTACTCCGCCTCGGCACGGAACGCGCCGCCTAGGCGAAACCGCAGCGCCTCGGCCACCGTCTCCCAGAGCGGGGTGGCCTCGGCGTCGAGGTTGGTCCAGCGCGGCGTCAGCGCGACCGTGGTTTCGCTGACGAGTTGCAGGCGCTCGTGCGGTGTATCGAGCGCGAAGTACAGCACGTCGTTGCCGAATGCGTCGATGCGGCTATGCTGATACGACGGCTGCGGCTCGATCCGCTCGCTGCGTGAGATCACACGCTGCCACGGACATGCGAGCGGCCGGATCGTCGCCAGATGCTGCGCGGTTTCGACATACGTCGAGTAATGGTAAACAGTGCGATGCGAAACAGACAGCACCGTCGACGCGTTCTTCATGCCCACACCTGCGAGGCAACCGTGGTCGCGTGACTGAAATAGCGCGCGCTGATCTCATGCGCGGCCGCATTGGCGAAGCCGCCGATCTGATCGCACAGCGCAATCAGCTTGCCATACGAGCCCTGTTCGTCGACCTCGCACAGCGATTCGAGCGTCGGCAGCGATTCGACGGGCGGCAGCAACTCCGCGAACGGCCGGTGCCGCACGCTGCCCGCCGCGATGGCGATCTCGTCGAGTTTGTTGCGCAGGCGCTCGTACACGCCATAAATGCCGCGCGGATTATGCGGTTCGATCACGAGCAGATCGAGCAGCGCCGGTACTTCGAAACGTCCCGGATACAGCGAGCGATACGTGAGCGTGCTGTCGAACATTTGCAGCAGCAGATCGAAGCCGGCCGGCGTCGCGAGCTGTCCGTTCACGGCAACGCCGCGCATGAACGCGGCCATCGTCGCGACGCGCTCGATATGACGTCCGACGAACAGTAGCCGCCACGCCTCATCGCGCGTCATGCGGTCGCCCTGCGCGCCGCTGATCGCCGATAGTTGCACCGACAGATGCTCGAGCGCATTCGCGAGCGTCACGCGGTCGTAGCGATCGAACGCATTGCCGCTGCTCGTGGCACCCGCGCCGCCGTTGCCCGCGCCCACGGCTGGCGACAACACCTGCAACGCGTCCTGAAAGTCGTTGCGCGCCGCGAGGATCATGCGCCAATGATCATTCGACAAACGCCCGCGCACCTCGCCGTTCGCGCGCGCCTGGCAATTGAGGTTCTGGCTGATGCTGACGCTGCCCGCGCTCTCGCCGAGATTCGCGACGAGCGCGCGCTCGAACGTCTGCGGCGACGGCAGCCCGTGCGGCGACGCCAGGTCGCCAGGCTGCACGAGGCCGCACCATGTCGCGAGTTCGACCAGCGTCGCGAACATCGAATCGGCGTCGTTGCCTTCGAGCGAGCCGAGAATCAGCCGCAGCAGACGCACGTTGTTTTCCGCCCGCTCGCCGTAACGGCCCGCCCAGAACAGGTTCTCCGCGGCACGGCTCGATACCGTGCGATGCTTGCGCGTGAGATCGGCGGGCTGCATCGGCGAAGGCAGCAGTGTGAAGGTCGAGCTCGGCTGGCTCGACAGCACCCAGGTATCGACGCTGCTGCCGCCGTGCTGCATCGATACCGTGGTCTGACGCTCCGCGGCCATGCGCGTGAAACCGCCCGGCATCACGTGCCAGCCGCCGTTGACGTCGGCAATCGCATAGACGCGCAGCACCGACGGCCTTCCGCCGATCGTGCCCTCCTCGAAGCGCGGCGTGCAGGAAAAGCGCTGCTCCTGCTGGATCGTGAACGCGTCGGGCAACGCGTCGATGCGCTCGCGCCATGTCGCGAGCGGCTGCCTGCCCCCTTCGATGCCGGGCGGCGTGTCGCGTCCCGCGAGCGGCCAGGTCGGCACGATGAACGCGTCGTCGAGATGCGCGAACGCATGCTCGCGCGCGGCCCGTTCGCCGCACCACCAGGTCGGCACGCCGGGCAGCAGCAGCTCTTCGCCGAGCAACGCTTCGGCGATACCCGGCATGAAACCGTGCAACGCCGGCGACTCGGCGAACCCCGAGCCCGGCACGTTCGACACGATCACATTGCCTGCGCGCATCACCTGCAACAGCCCCGGCACGCCGATCGTCGAATCGGCGCGCAGTTCGATCGGGTCGCAGAATGCGTCGTCGAGACGGCGCAGCACGACGTGCACGCGTTCGAGGCCGGCCAGGGTCTTCAGATAGAGCCGGTCGCCGCGCACGGTCAGATCCTTGCCTTCGACCAGCGTGACGCCGAGATAGCGCGCCAGAAACACATGCTCGAAATAGGTTTCGCTGTACGGCCCAGGCGTGAGCAGCGCGATATGCGGTGACGCGTCGGCGCTTTCCTCGTTGCGCATCGTCGCTTGCGCGGCCTGCACGAGCGTCGCGATCAGTTGCGAATAGAGCGGCGCGAGCCGGCTCACGCGCAGCGAGCGGAACGGCTCCGCGAGGAGCGTCGACACGATCAGGCGGTTTTCGAGCGCGTAGCCGAGACCGGACGGCGCCTCGGTGCGATGCGCGATCACGCTCCACTCGCCGCCCGGCGTACGCGCGAGATCGAGCGCGACGACCTGCAGATACTGACCGCCCGGCGGCGTAAAGCCCTTCACCGAACGCAGATAGCCCGGATGGCCGAACACCAGCGCGGGCGGCAGTCGGCCATCTTCGAGCAGCGTCCGCGGTCCGTAGATGTCGGCAACGATCGCGTTGAGCAGATGCGCGCGCTGCGCGACGCCGCGCTCGAGGTGCGCCCACTCGGCCTCGCTGATCAGGAACGGCAGGAGGTCGAGCGCCCATGGCCGTGACTTGCCGTTGTCCGCGTAGACGTTGTAGCTGATGTCGTTGTCGCGGATCTGCTGCGCGATCGACGCGTGATGGTCCGCGAGCCGCGCCACGCCGTCTTCGTCGAGCAGTGCGAAGAACTGCCGCCACGGCTCGCGCAGCGCGCCCGACTCGTCACGCAGCTCGTCCCAATGTCCGTCATGACCCGGCAGCAATCGCAACAGGGACGAAGCGTCCGCCGGCAGCGCGGACGCCTCGAAGGGCAAAGTCGATTGAAAGGCCAAGGTCGTGTGATGTCAGTGATGCGTGTTTTTCAACTGTGGCGCAGATCGAGTGTGAACGGAAACTCGAGGCTGCGCTGCGGCGTGCCCACGGCGAGCGGCCCCGGCGTATGACCCGACGCGAAGAAACGCGAGCGTCGCCGGCTTTCCGCCTCGTAGGCGTTGACCGGGAAGGTCTGATAGGTGCGCCCGCCCGGATGAGCGACATGATACTGGCATCCGCCGAGCGAGCGGCCGCTCCATGTGTCGACGAGGTCGAACGTGAGCGGCGCGTGTACGCCGATCGTCGGATGCAGCGCCGAGGGCTGCGACCACGCGCGAAAACGCACGCCGGCCACGTACTCGCTGACGCGGCCGGTCGGCTGCAAAGGCACCGGCACGCCGTTGACGCTCAGCACGTGACGATCGCCGTTCAACCCGAGCGCGCGCACCTCGAGCCGCTCGACCGACGAATCGACATAGCGCACCGTGCCGCCGCTGGCGCCCTCCTCGCCCATCACGTGCCATGGTTCGAGCGCATTGCGGATCGTCAGGTCGATGCCGCTCAGCGTCATCTCGCCGACGAGCGGGAAGCGGAATTCGAAGTGCGGCGCGAACCACGCGCTATCGAAGGCGAAGCCGGCTTCGCCGAGCTCGGCGAGCACGTCGTCGACATCCATCTTCACGAAGGTGCCGAGCAGGAAGCGATCGTGCAACTCGGTGCCCCAGCGGGTGAGCCGCTGCGTGTACGGCATGCGCCAGAATCGCGCGACCAGTGCGCGCAGCAGCAGTTGCTGCACGAGACTCATGCGCGCGTGCGGCGGCATCTCGAAGCCGCGCAGCTCCAGCAGGCCGAGGCGGCCGGTCGGGCCGTCGGGCGAATACAGCTTGTCGATGCAGAACTCGGCGCGGTGCGTGTTGCCGGTCACGTCGATCAGGATGTTGCGCAGCGCGCGGTCGATCATCCACGGCGGCAGGTTGCCGCTGTCGCGGCCGCCGAGCAGATCGACCTGGCGTTGCAGTTCGGAGAACGCGATCTCGAGTTCGTAGACCTGATCGTTGCGCGCTTCGTCGACGCGCGGTGCCTGGCTCGTCGGTCCGATGAACAGCCCCGAGAACAGATACGACAGCGACGGATGGTTGTGCCAGTACGCGATCAGGCTCGCGAGCAGATCGGGCCGGCGCAGGAACGGGCTGTCGGCCGGCGTAGCGCCGCCGAGCACGAAGTGATTGCCGCCGCCGGTGCCAGTGTGGCGCCCGTCGAGCATGAACTTCTCGCTGCTCAGATAGCTGTGCGCGGCCGACTGATAAAGGTACTCGGTGTGATCGACGAGCTCGTCCCAGTTCGCGGCCGGATGAATGTTGACTTCGATCACGCCGGGGTCCGGTGTCACCTGCAGCACTTTCAGACGCGGATCGCGCGGCGGCGGATAGCCTTCGAGCACGATCTGCATCTTCAGCTCCGCGGCGGTCGCTTCGACTGCGGCGAGCAGGTCGAGATAGTCGTCGAGATCGGTCAGCGGCGGCATGAATACGTGCAGCAGCGTACGGCCGCTGCCGAACGAATCGGCTTCGGCTTCCGGGCCGGCCGCGCGTTTCGGGTCGCGCGCCTCGACGCACACCGCGGTACGCAGCGTGTCCTTCGACGATTCGCCAAGCGCGGGCAGCGATTCGTCATGGCGCTGCGGCGCATACGCGAGCACGCCGCCGTGCGGCATGCCGCTCAGCAGATCGGCCGCCGGCAGCGACAGCGCGGCCGCCTGCCGCGCGCTGGTCTGTTCCTCGGCGATCTGCCGGCCCTCGCGCCCGCCTTCGTACTGCACGCGCAACTGCGCGGCCGTGCGCAGCGGCTGCGGCGGTGCGAACGGATCGTGCGCGTGCTGATACGGATAGTCGGTCTTCGACACCCACGGCAGCGATTCGAGCGGCAGCCGGTAGCCCATCGGCGAATCGCCGGGAATCAGATACATGCGGTCGTCGCGGAAGAACCAGCGGCCCGTGATCCACGTCGGCGTGATGCCCGGCGCGCCGCGCTCGCGGCCGAGCGGCAGCACGTAGCCTGACGGACTCGCGAGCCCCGCGTCGAACACGCGCCGCAGTCGCACGCGTTCGAGCTCGTCGTCCAGACGCGCGTCGAACGGATCGACGTTCACCGGCAGGCGGCGCTCGCGCCACAGGTAGTACCAGGTGTCTTCGTAGCCGGGCTGGATGCAGTCGGGGTCGAGCGACAGCTTCGCGGCCAGATGCGCGATGAAGCGTTGCGCGTCGGCGGCCGTGTAGCGGCCCGGCTCGCGTTCGTCGGCGAACAGGGCCGGGTTGTGCCAGCACGGCTCGCCGTCGGCGCGCCAGTACAGCGACATCGCCCAGCGCGGCAGTTGCTCGCCCGGATACCACTTGCCCTGGCCGGTATGCAGAAAGCCATTCGCGCCGTAGCGCTCGCGCAGCCGGTCCACCAGCGCGACCGCGTAGCCGCGCTTGGTGGGTCCAAGCGCGTCGGTGTTCCATTCGGCGGCGTCGCGATCGCGCACCGATACGAAGGTCGGCTCGCCGCCCATCGTCAGTCGCACGTCCATGTCGGCGAGTTCGTAGTCGACCCGCGCGCCCATCTTCAGCACGTCGTGCCACGCGGCTTCGCTATACGGCTTCGTGACGCGCGGCGACTCGAGCACGCGTTCGATCGACATCGTGTGTCCGAACTCGACCTCGCTTTCGTCGACCGCACCCGAGATCGGCGCCGCGCTGCCCGGCTCCGGCGTGCACGCGACCGGTATGTGCCCTTCCCCCGCGAGCAGCCCCGAGGTCGGATCGAGCCCGATCCAGCCCGCCCCTGGCAGGTAGACCTCGCACCACGCGTGCAGGTCGGTGAAGTCGACCTCGGTGCCGCTCGGGCCGTCGATCGATCTGACGTCGGGCGCGAGCTGCAGCAGATAGCCCGACACGAAGCGCGCCGCGAAGCCGAGTTGCCGCAGCGTCTCGACGAGCAGCCAGCCCGAATCGCGGCACGAGCCCGCCGCATTGGTCAAGGTTTCCTCCGGCGTCTGCACGCCCGGCTCCATCCGGATCAGGTAGCGGATCTCGCGTTGCAGCCGCTGGTTCAGCGCCACCAGGAAGTTCGCGGTGCCGGCCGGCGTGCGGTCGATGCTCGCGACGAACTCGGCGAAGCGCGGCGTCATCGGCCGCTTCACGCGGTAGGGCGCGAGTTCGACCGCCAGCTCCGGCGCGTAGTCGAATGGAACTTGCTCGGCCGACGGTTCGAGAAAGAAGTCGAACGGGTTGTAGACGGCCATTTCGGCGACCAGATCGACGCTCACCTTGAACTCACGGGTCTGCTCGGGAAACACGAGCCGCGCCTGATAGTTGGCGAACGCGTCCTGCTGCCAGTTGATGAAGTGCCTCGCGGGTTCGACGCGCATCGAGTACGACAGGATCGGCGTACGACAATGCGGCGCGGGCCGCAGCCGCACGACCTGGGGCGACAGCGTGACCAGCCTGTCGTAGCGGTAATGAGTAACGTGATGCAACGCGACGCGTATGGACACTCCGGACTCCTCGACGAAGGGGGCAGCCCGCCAAAAAAGCAAGCTCTATGCCGTTGCTGGACAAACCCGTATGAATCGTTTGGTGTTGTCTGAACTGCGTTTGCATTGCGTACCTCGCGCCCTGCCGCGGGCTCGCCTCGGACCGTGCACCAAAGCGGCGCAGCGCCGATGCCCGATCATGACCGTACTGTGCGTTAAAGCGGTGACGTCTTGCAATCGCGGCATGAAGATTGCGACCGGCTTTCGTCCGCTATCGCGTTGATGATGGCGCTTACCATGGCTCATCACCGCAAACGACATAGCACCGATCACGAGGCCCGCCCGATGAAAACCTTCCACTGCAATCGCTGCGCGCACCTCGTGTTCTACGAGAACGTCCGCTGCGAGCGCTGCGAGTCGCTGCTCGGCTATCTGCCTGAACTGCGGGAAATCAGCGCGTTCGCGGACGCCGGCGACGGCCGCTGGCGCAGCCTGCATCCCGAGGCGAATGGCGCGCTGTTCCGACAATGCCACAACTACGCGGTCGAAAACGTCTGCAACTGGATGATCCCAGCCGATTCGCCCGACACGCTGTGCCACGCCTGCCAGTTGACCAGCACGATTCCGAACCTGAGCGAACCGGAGAACCGGCTCTACTGGTACCGGCTCGAAGTCGCGAAGCGGCGTCTGCTGTACACGCTGGGCGAGCTTGGCCTCGACGTGCGATCGCGCGACGCGGACCCCGAGCGCGGTCTCGCCTTCGAGTTTCTCGCCGACGGCGGCGCCGGCAAGCCCGTGATGACCGGTCACGACAACGGGCTGATCACGCTGAACATCGCCGAGGCCGACGACGCGCATCGCGAGAAAGTGCGCACCGCGATGGGCGAGCCGTACCGCACGTTGCTCGGCCACTTCCGCCACGAGACGGGCCACTACTTTTTCCGCCACCTGATCGAAACCGAGCCGCGCTGGCTCGAACCGTTTCGCAAGCTGTTCGGCGACGAGCAGGCCGACTACGGCGAAGCGCTGGACGCCTACTATCGCGACGGCGCGCCGGCCGACTGGCAGGCGTCGTACATCAGCGCTTACGCGACGATGCATCCGTGGGAAGACTGGGCGGAGACATGGGCGCACTATCTGCTGATCGTCGACGTGCTCGACACGTCGACGTCTTACGGCCTCGCGCTGCTGCCCGACGATCCGAGCGAGCCGACGCTGACCGACCGCACGCCGGTCGAGGACGCGAGCTTCGGCAATCTGATGAAGCGCTGGTTTCCGCTCACCTATGCGCTGAACAGTCTGAATCGCAGTCTCGGCATGCCCGACGGCTATCCGTTCACCCTCGCCGCGCCGGTGGTCGACAAGCTGCGCTTTGTGCATCGCGTGATCGCGGCAGCGGGTGACAAGCGCGACAAGGGCCACCGCGAGCCAACCAGTGCATAAAAAAGCCCGCCGCCGGACCAGCCGGCAGCGGGCGCATATGACGCGCATCATCGAGCCGCGAGCAACGGGCTACACGCGCTCGGCTCGCCACTTCAATACGCGACTTCGGTACGCCACTTCAGTACGCCACATAAGGCCCCGTCCCACCCGGCGTCGACTGCTGCTCGATCGCCGCATAGACATTGCGACCGTAGAAGAACGGCAACCCCCAGTCGAACACCGTCGACGTGACGAATGCCGGGCCCGCGAGCAGCGGCAATGCCGAGTCGCCGCTATCAGTCTGCGCGATCGACATCGCATTGCCGACGTTGAACGTCACCGCGCTCGTCGTGCCATTCACGCCTTCGATCATCGCGCTCAACTGCTGCGTCGAGCTCGGGCAGTAATAAGCGCTGTTCGGGCTCGCGCAGGCCGGCATCAAGGTGGTCTGGAAGAAGAGTCCCGTCGAGCCGCTGTCCATAATGCTGCGCGTATACGTGGTGCCGTTCTGCACCGTCGTGAACGTGCCGTTCGACGGGCTCACACCGACCACCTGCGCCCCGCCGAGCGCATTGTTGCTCTGCGTGCCGATGCCGAACACGAGTTGCCCCGACACCGATGGCGCGCCGCCCGACACGGTCGGCAGACTGAGCATCGAGCCGTTGTTGTCGGTCGCGAAGTACGGCACCGGATTGGCGACCTGGTACGTCTGCGCGAGCGGTATCGACGTGCAGTTGGTGCCGCCGCAACCATAGTAGGTCGCGGGGATCGCCTGCTGCACGCAGTTCGCGCCGCAGTCGTGCTTGAACACGCCGATGCCGAGAATGCCGTTCGCCTGCAAGGCGGCCGGCGTGTTGCGCGCCGCGCCGACGGCCGCGCAATCGCCCGGCAGCGACGCGTAGCCCGGATCGATCACCTGGATCGGCAGCGCAGCGGCTTTCTCGCCGGCGATCTGCACATCGGCGAGCTTCACCGCGCCCCACGTGTAGCCGTCGAAGAACTGCATGCATTCGGCAACCAGGTTGCCCGAGCCGTCCTGCTGCTGCGGCAGGCTCATCGACGCGGGCAATTGCGACGCGAACACGCGCACGCCCCACGAGCCGGTATCGACGAGCACGTGATCGATCGTCTGGCAGTTGCTGGTGCCGGGCGCGCAGATCGTGATGCTGACGAACGGCATGTTCGGCACGTTGCTGACGCCCGAGTCGACCGTCACGCGCACCGCGTTGGCGGCCAGCACCTGCGGCGACGGCGACGTGTTGGTCACGGTCGAACCCGACGAGCTGGTCGAGCTGCCCGAACCGTTCGAGTTGCTGGAGGTGCTCGAATTGGCCGTGGTGCTCGCGCTGCCGCCCCCGCCGCCGCCGCACGCGCTCAACAGCAGCGCCAGAACCACGATGGGCGCCGCGCCCAGCAGAGTCATCCACGAAGACCTGGATCGCATGATTCGCTCCGTTATTGAATAACGCTGACGTCGACGCCCGCGGGCACCGCCTGCGGCAGATAGGCGTAGCCGGTGAACGCGCGCAGATGGCCGCTCGAGAACACCACGAGATCACCGTTCGAGACCGCGAGCGGCGCGCCGCGGCGCGCCGCGCTGGCGACCACGTAGGCATCGAAGGACGCGCCGAGCGTCGCCTTCAGATCGGGCAGCGTCGGGCCATCCCACGCGACGCCGAACACGATGCCGTTGGCCGCCACGTATTCGCGCACCTCGGTGCCGGACGGCAGCGTCAGCGCATGCACCGAATACGCGCCCTGCGCGCTGGCCGCGCGAGCAACCGCATGCAGGCGCGTCCGATCGCCGTCGACGGTGCTGGCGTTCTGGCCGAGCGTCGCGTGCGCGCCGAACGGCAACGCGCAGCTTGCCCCGAGCATTGCGCAGGCAATGCGGGTGAGAAGCATCGGTTTCAAGAGATTTCCTTCGAGGTGAAACGCCGCGACCTGCATGTAGCCGATCACAAACGCGAGACTAGGGGCGCACACCTGACCGGCAAAGCCGGTTGCCTTCACGCCGGTTGGGCTGCGTGAATGCGTCTACGGAAAGGCGAGGCGAAACTTTAGTCAGGGGAATGGCGCGCGGCATCGTTTGCGGCGCGATTGAAACTGTTCGGAGTTGTTGAATCGATCGACCGGGTTTGATCAGCGTGGGCAAAAGCCTTTTGGCGACAATGCTTTGACGCTTATTCGGTTTCCGTCTGACATTTAGAACTGACCGACTGCGGAAATTGCGGCCGCCACGCGTAAAAGTTGCGAACGTGAGCAGCGCTTGTTCATCGATGTAAGCGTCTGCTGAATAACGAGCGGGCGGAGTCCGCATTCCTCTGGCTACATGAGGCTTGCAACGCAAATCCCGACGGGCAAAAAAAGCGGAGGGCCTGGCGGCCCTCCGCGTCATAGATCGTCCGGAACTCGCGGCGTGCGCTACTTCTTCTGTTGCTGAAGAAGCGACTTCAACTCCTGCACGTTCTCCTCGACGCGTTTCGCGATCACCCCATACGACTCCGCCTGGGTCTGATACGCAGCTTGTGCGAGCTGTTGCATGTCGGCGAGCGATTTGTGCAGGCTCTGCTGGATCAGCTCCGCGGTTTTGCTCGACGGCGCGGTGCCGGCCGCCGTGAGCTGCGCAGTCAGCGCCTGTAGCTCGCCCAGCGTGGTGCGCAGCATGTCGGCCTGTTTCTGCGCGAGCGACTGCATCCCCTGGAATGCTGTCTGGTTCGCCTGAACCAGCGCTTCCATGTCCTTTCGGCGCGCTTCCATGATGGCGGGCACGTCGAATCCGGGGAGCTTGAACTGCTCCAGCATTTTGGTTAGATCGCCAAACGGATTGGCTGCATCGGGTCGGTCCATGCGAAATCCTCCTTGCGGTTGAAGACTCATCGCCTCTGCGTCGCCCGCACCAGGCGCGACGCCGATGCCGGCGGCTGCGTGTGCCGCGCGTGCCGCCACAGCAAGGTGCTTTTGGGGTCGCACGGCACATCGGAGCAATCATGCGCTATCCGGCTGGGTTGCGCCAGCGGACTCACCCTGGCGAAAACCGGTTCACGGCAACGTGCGTCGCTTCGGGGTCTGCGCCGCAGAGCCGCGCGCCGCTAGGCCGCGCGCCGCGAAAGGCTCGGAAAGTTACTGAATGGCTTTCGTAACCCGACGAATCAGCGGGTCGACTATCGTTGCGAGGAGCCGGTCCATCGTGGCGCCGGCGCTGTTTTCGATGGGAGCGACATCATGAGAAACGCATTCTTCGGCGCGGCCGTGGCCGCGGTTCTTGGCATCATCGCGACGGCCGCGCTCGCCGACGACGGCATGCCGCCGCCCCCGCCCGCCGCTATGCACGACGGCGGCCCGCGCGGCGACGGGCCGCCGGGGCATGGTCCGATGATGGGTCATCCGAGCCCAGCTTTCGCGGTGATCAATGATCTCGAACAACTGCGCCGTCTGTATGCGCTAAACGGTCATGAAGGCGAGATCGTCGCCGTCTACCACGACGTGCTGAACAAGACCCAGGATCCGATGCTGCGTCACTACGTGTACGACTCGCTCGCGCGCGAGCAGCTGAAGCCCGCCAATCCCGAGCAGGCGATCGCGACGCTACGCACGAGTCTCGCCGAAGATCTCGTGGCGGCGAACAAGGCGCCGCATGGCACGCCGCCGGGTCAGCCAGCGGCACAACCGCAATAAATTTTCATCGCGAATTGCGAATAAAGCGCCGCGCCACGCGGCGCTTTTTCTTTGCGCCGGAACATGCGAGCGCGTTCGAGCGACCGCTGCATCGCCGCATCTCGTCCGTGCGCTCCCGCAGCCCCGCCCCGCGCGGCTTTCCGGGACTACGTTGCCTGTCCCACATTGGCGCTTCACTGATGCTTTTCATCTTCCGTCAGGTGATTACGATAGGAGCTCCGCAACGTCAGGGCAGGGTGAAGGAATGCGCTATCCAATGGACATGGCCATTGCCGCCGCCCTGCTAGTTTTCGTCCTGTGCTGCATCGTCAAGCTCGCTTTGAGCTGATCGGCGGCTCGACGTCCGCGCGCTCTTCTTCGTCTCGCCGTGACATCGCTCGAAATAATTGTTGAATGGAGTTCGGCGAGCCGCTCACCCATACTTCGTTCGCTGCCGGTGCGTGACGAATCACAGACGCATGAGATCGAAAGGCTTCACGTGCGAATCCCTTCGCCGACGATCGACGATCCCACGGTTGCCCGATCATCGGCGATGGACTCGAACAGACTGGCACCGCGTGCCGACCACAGGATCATCATGTTGACTTCAGTGAACTTCATCAAAAAGAACGCCGCCCGTTTCACCTGCATGGCATTCGTGTGCGGCGGCGCGCTGCTGAGCGGCTGCGCCGGCGCCAGCGTCACGAATCTGAGCGCGACGAGCACGTCCGCGACGGCCGACGCAGGCACGCAATCGACGATGCATCCGGACACGATCTACGTCTACACGTTCGATGCCGATCCGCAGCAGGTCAAGCTCGACAACGGCGGCATGCTGCAAAAACTGAAGACGCAGATGTCGGGCTCGTCGGACGCGCAGAAGCAGGTTGCCGATGCCGCCAAGGTGCGCGAGCAGGTCGCCGACGAGATCGTCCATCAGCTGCAGGCGATGGGTCTGCACGCGGTGCGCACCGACGCGCCGGCGCCCGCCGGCCAGAACGTGCTGCTCGTGCAAGGCAGCTTCGAGACGATCGACGCCGGCAATCGCCGCCGCCGCACGCTGATCGGTTTGGGCGCGGGCAAGAGCGAGGTGAGCAGCGCGGTGCGGATCGTCTACCAGCCCGCGGGCGGCACGCCGCGTGTCGTGCAGAGCTTCACGGCCAACGCGGACAGCGGCAAGATGCCCGGCATGGTCGAAACCGCCGGGGTCGGCGCGGCGGCCGGCACCGTCGCGACCGCGGCAGCGGCCGGCGCGGGCCTGCACGGCGTGACCGAAACGAAGCGCGCGGGCGTGTCGGACGATGCAAAGCGCCTCGCCGATGCAGTCGCGAAACAGATCGCGCAGTTCGGCGTGCAAGCCGGCTGGATGCAGACCGCGCGAAAGAGCTGAGCGGTTGAGCGCGGCGGGTTGCGGGTCCGACTAAAGAGCGCGGTTGAAAAGCGCGGCGGTGTGGAGCGATGTCCACGCCGCCGCGTTTTTTTATCGACGCGCGCCCCGGTCGCTAGCCGCGCCACAACCCTCGCAGCAGGGCGAGCAGCGTGGCCGGCGCCGTGCCCTTCTGGCAATAACCGTCGAAGTTGTGGCGCTCGCGGCCGGTTTGCCTCACGTGGTCCTCGTCCAGCGACGTAAACGCGACGATGCCGAGACTGTGCGTCGGCAGATAGCGGCGCAGCGCGCTCGCCGTTTCGTAGCCGTCGCGCTCCGGCATCATGATGTCGAGCACGACGACGTCGGGCACCCAGTTGCGCACGCAGTGCAGCGCCGCGGTGCAGCCGGTCGCGGCGCGCGCCTCGACACCCTCGTAGGAAAGCCAGGTGGCAAGCGCTTCGCCGGCGTTCTCGTTGTCGTCGATGACGAGCACGCGCGGCACGCCGTGCAATAGCTGGACCTCTCGGGCGCTCCACCTCTGGCAGGTAGTCGGATTTCGTGGCATGTATGGCGGCCTGCGAGTAAACCTTTGGGTGGGTAGCAAGCGCTGTACCGCGGCTGCGGCGGCGTCAAACCCGCGCGTCGCGGCCGCTCGACGTCATCGAAAACATCCACTTTTGCCATCAGTTCCGTAAATCGTTGCGTCTCTATAATAGGAATGATTCCTATTTGCACTATAATTCCGCCGAACCTTTCGTTCTGCGCTCGGACTGCTTACATAAACGGCATCATCCGCGCGCGCAACCAGGAAAAATGCCGCCCGGATTCCAACTAGCGCCCCGGGACGGAAGATCGACGACCACGCCTACTTTCCAATTCATGTCCGTTTCACGCTGGAATCGCCCGCAGGCCACGCCTGCTCAAGCCACTCTGCATCGCGCCACCATCCTTGCCGCCATCGCCGTCGCTTTCAGTGTCCCGGCCAGCGCGTTCGCTCAATCCACCGACTCCGACTCCGCCCCCGCCGCCGACGGCACGCTGCCCGCCATCAAGGTTCAGGCGGCCGCCGTCGAAGAGTTGCCCGGCGACCTGTCGCCGACATACGCGGGCGGCCAGGTCGCGCGCGGCGCCGACTACGGCGTGCTCGGCAAGCAGCGCAACATCGACATGCCGTTCAGCATGACGACCTACACGGCCAAGCTGATCAAGGATCAGCAGGCGCGCACGCTCGCCGACGTGGTCGAAAACGACCCGTCGGTGCGAACCGCGTACGGCTACGGCAACTTCTCGGAAGTGTTCGTGATTCGCGGCTTCCAGCTCAATGCCGACGACATCTCGATCAACGGTCTGTACGGCGTTACGCCGCGCCAACTGGTCTCGACCGCGGCGGTCGAGCGGGTCGACGTGTTCAAGGGCGCCAACGCGTTCCTGAACGGTGCTTCGCCGACGGGCTCGGCGATCGGCGGCGGCGTGAACGTGCAGCTGAAGAGAGCGGAGGACACGCCGACCACCAACGTGACACTCGCAACCAGCGGCTCCGGCGAGTTCGGCGCGCAGGTGGACGTCGGCCGACGCTTCGGCAGCGAAGGCCAGTTCGGGATCCGCGTGAACCAGGCGAATCGTGACGGCGAGACGAGCATCGACGGCGAACACCGCCGCGACAACACTACGGCCGTCGCGCTCGACTGGCGCGGCGACAAGCTGCGTCTGTCCGGCGACTTCCTGTATCAGCGCGAGCACGTCAGCGACGGCCGCCCGGTCGTCTACTTCACCGACGCGATTCCCGCCGTGCCGCCGGCAACTTACAACTACGCGCAGAACTGGTCGTACACGAACCTCGAAGACACCGTCGGCATCCTGAAGGCCGAATACGACTTCCTGCCTGGCTGGACCGCCTATGCGACCGGTGGTGTGCGCCGCACGGTCGAGCAAGGTGAGTACTACTCGCCGACCTATTCGTCGACCGGCGTCACCGGTGCCCGTCTCGGCGTGCCGTACAACCAGAATTCGAGTTCCGCCGAAGTCGGCGTGCGCGGCCGCTTCGACACCGGCCCGGTCTCGCATAGGGTTGCGGCGGGCGGCGCCATCACGAGCGAGAACACCAACTCCGCGTGGACCTACGCCTTCATGGGCCCGGTCTCGCTCTACAACACGGTGCAGACGCCTTACCCGGCCACGACGATGTCAGGCGGCAACCTGGCCGATCCGGGCATGACGGCCACCACGGTGATCCGCAGCGTGTCCGCGTCCGACACGCTCGGCTTCCTGCATGACCGGGTGCTGTTCACGGTCGGCGCGCGTCGCCAGCAGATCGCGACGGCCAACTACGACAACACGGGCATCGGCAGCGGCAACTACAGCGACGGCATCACGACGCCGCTGTTCGGCCTCGTTCTGCGCCCGACGCAGAACGTGTCGATCTTCGCGAACCGCAGCGAAGCGCTGGCAGCGGGCAGCATCGCGCCGGCGGGCACGCTGAACTACGGTCAACAACTGGCGCCGGTCCGCACGAAGCAGTGGGAAGTGGGTGTCAAGTACGACACCGAAAGGCTCGGTGCGTCGTTTGCCGCTTTCCAGATCGAACAGCCGTCGGCGTTCACCGACGCGGCCACGCATATTTATGGCCTGAACGGCAACGAACGCCATCGCGGTCTCGAAGCCGAAGTGCATGGCGAGCCGCTCAAGGGCCTGCGTCTGCTGGCCGGCGCTTCGCTGATGGACGCGACGCTCGAGAACACACAAGGCGGAACCTACGACGGCAACCGTCCGGTGGGCGTGCCGACTTTCCTGTTCAACCTGGGCGCCGATTACGACATTCCGATGGTGCCGGGGCTCGCGGTCAACGCGCGCTGGATCCATACCGGCGCGCAGGAAGCGAACGCGGCCAACACGCTGTCGATCCCGTCGTGGAACCGCTTCGACCTGGGGGCGCGTTACGAGACGTCCCTCTACGGCAAGAGGACGACGTTGCGCGCCACCGTGCAGAACGTGACGAACAAGGCGTACTGGTCAGCCGTGTCGGCCTACGGCGCGACGACGTACCTGACCCAGGGCGCACCGCGTACGTTCCTGTTGTCGGTCAGCACCGACTTCTGATTGTCTGACGTAACGTCGGTCGCCTGTGCCAGCGGCTTGCATGCATGACTAAAACGCTGCCAGGCTTTCGGGCTGGCAGCGTTGTAGTGTTTCCGCGCAAACTGAACGGCGTGGCGCCGCCCCTCGTCACTCGACCGGCGGCTCGCCTTCGGGTTTTTTCTTCGGCCGCTGCGCATCGGCTGCGCGCTGCGGCAGCTTGCTCTTTTCGTTGTCGCTGTGCCTGACGGGCTGAGGATGATTGAACTGTTCGTCGACGTCTTTCATGGTGTGCCTCCGTGCCAACGCAACGCAACTCAACACACAACACAACGCTCATGAATGTTCGGCGGACCGCGCGGTCTCGCCCGTGCCTGCGGCTGCGGCCGGCGCATCGGTTGCCGCGCCCATCGTGACCAGCACGCTGCACGTCACGCGATCGAGCAGCAGCCCGTCGTGCCGGCCACCCCACCATCGCGCGAGTCCGTGACTGCGACGATGACCGACGACGACCAGATCGGCCTTCAGATCGTTAGCGAAAAACGGAATCTCATCGAGTGGTTCGCCGATCGCGAGATGACCGGTCGCGCGAATTCCGCGTGCGGCGAGCTTTCGTAAGCCCTCGTCGAGCAGCGTTTTGGCGGATTCGTTGATGAAATCGACCGGCACCGCGGACGTGATGTCCGCGCCCTGCATCCACGCCGTATTGTTGAGCACGGAAAGCAGGTGCACTTCTGCGTTCAGGTCTTGCGCGAGAGCGGCACCGTCCTTCAACGCGTGTTGTCCTTCGCGAGTTCCGTCGTAGCAGAGAAGAATGCGCTTGAAGCTCGACATGAGAATCTCCTTGCGCCGTGCGGCACGTGATCAATTAATTATATGTCAGTTCGTGATATATACCGCGCGACACCGATGCATGCAAATACCTACAGAAACGCGGTCAAACAGGCACTATTCACGAGTTTCGGCGGCCACCGAATCCCTGCCCTGAAATAGCGGTTGCTCGGCGCGGCGATCAGGAACACCGCGCTACGACTCAGGCCACAGAAAGAAAACATGAGCAGCGTTTGCCGCGGGATCGACGGGCAAACCATAGCCATGCGACCGAGCGGTCCATGCCTCGTGCGGCGAACCGTTCGGCCATTTCACGAGCACCACCGCTCCGCTGGACAACTGGTCGACAACGGTGCCGCCATACACGCCGATCACACTGCTTCGCACCCCCGTGCCGCACGATGCGGTGCAAGAGCCGCACACCGGCTGCGGGTATCGGCCGGTCTGCTGCGCGGGTGAGAACGCATAGGCAAGCGGAACGGCGCAAACCGAAATGAGGACGATTGCGAAACGTCGACACGACGCAAGTCGTTTCATCGCGATTCCCTCGACGAACTACAGCCCCCAGATGATGTCTGCGTCCGAGTCGCGCGCCGCACGCATCATGTCCAGAAACGGCCACGCGCGCTGCGACAGCCGGTTGCGCGACTCGCGTTGATTACTGGTTGAGCAGTGCAATGCTTCGAGGGTCGTTTCCGCGGCCGCGTCTTCGGTGATGGCGGTTTCGAGCCGATCGATCGCGCGGGGCAGCTCGTCGTGGCTGATAACACCCCGCGCGCCGAGCCGCTTGCCGATCAGACCAAGCAGATATTGTGCGAGATCCCTGAGCATGACGACATCCGGCGACGCCGTCGATTGAAATGTGATCATCATGATGGCTCCTTTATCGGTCTATCAGGCAACGGGCCAACGAGTCCTCCCAATCCGCCTGCTCTCATTTTATATCACGATGTGACAAAAAAGAACGCGCCGAGGGTTGATTTAAGGGCCATGCTGAAGCACGTCGGCTGTGGTCTCGACTGTCTGCGAGATGCGACAGATTCCGCGCGCCGCGCGGGGGGCGGAGAACTTTTATATCATATTGACATATAATCATGACCAGACTGTATTCGCGTTGCCAGGGTTTCCCCGGTAATGTCGGGCCCGGCATCATCGACTACTTTCTGCTCCTATCTTGTCCCGCTCTCCTGCTCTCGGCTGGCTTGCCAGCTTTCTCCCTGCACCGGTCACCGTGAAATGGCACGAGCGTGCGCGTTCGTGCCTCGGCGCGCTTCTCGGCATCGCGTTCACCGGCGGTCTGATGTATCTGCTGCTCGGCCCTGTCGCAAATATTCCGCTGCTTGTCGCGCCGATGGGCGCTTCCGCCGTGTTGCTGTTCGCGGTGCCCGCGAGCCCGCTGGCGCAGCCATGGTCGATCATCGTCGGCAACCTCGTGTCCGCGACGGTCGGCGTAACCTGCGCCATGCTGATCGGCGATCCGACGCTGGCGGCCGCCCTCGCGGTGGCGCTGTCGATCTCCGGCATGTTCGCGCTGCGCTGCGTGCACCCGCCGTCGGGCGCGGTCGCGTTGACCGCGGTGCTGGGCGGCCCGGTCATTCATGCGCTCGGCTACCGCTTCGTGCTCGAACCCATCGCGATCCAGTCGGCCGCGCTGCTATTCGCGGCGCTCGTCTATCACGCGGCAACCGGCCACCGTTATCCGCATGCGGGACGCCAGGACCGCGCGACACCGAGCCAGGCCGCCGACGAAGCCGCGCGCGTCGGCTTCACGCGCGAAGACGTCAAAGCCGTGCTCGGACGCCGTGACGAACTGCTCGACATCGACACCGACGATCTCTATTCGCTGCTGCGCGAAACGCAGCTTCAGGCGTTCTCGCGCAGCTTCAACGAACTGCGCTGCGAAGACGTGATGTCGCGCCACCTCGTGTCGGTATCGCCGGGCACGCGCGCCGCCGCCGCATGGCAGTTGTTCAAGCGCCACAACGTGAAGGCGCTGCCGGTCGTCGACGCGGCGCAGAAACTGCTAGGCATCGTCACGCGCGCCGATTTCGTCGACAGAAGAAGCTTCGGTGCGCTCGGCCCGATCCTGAACTACTTCGACGGCTGGCTGCGCGGCGATGCGCTTCGCACGTCGAACGTCGGCAGCGTGATGACCACCGACGTCTGCACCGTCGCCGCCACCGATCCAATCACGGAACTG
Organism: Paraburkholderia sp. 32; assembly: GCF_050435345.1. Taxonomy (NCBI): domain Bacteria; kingdom Pseudomonadati; phylum Pseudomonadota; class Betaproteobacteria; order Burkholderiales; family Burkholderiaceae; genus Paraburkholderia; species Paraburkholderia sp. 32. The sequence continues at coordinate 1,479,706 of NZ_JBNDKD010000001.1, read as the reverse complement.
GTGCCGATGTTCGCGAACTTCGGCCATCACCACATCCCGGTGCTCGATCGCGCGGGCCGCGTGGTCGGCATGATCACGCAGGTGGACCTGATCTCCGGCCTGTATCGGCAAACCGCCACCCGAGCCCGCGAGGCGGCCTGATTTTCAACTAAAAGACCGAGGAGACCTGCCGCGCGATGCCGTTGCGACGGCCGCAATTCGCTCAAGTACATCATGACGTGATATATTTTCGGTTTTCTTCGCATCGGCGGATTTGCCATGAAAGTACGGACTCGCAAGCTCGTTAAGAGCGATTTCGAGCAGTTGTCGCAGTTTCGCTATCAGATGCGGCGCTTCGAGCGCTTCTCGGAGCAGGCCGCGCAAAGCGAGGGCATCACGCCGTTGCAATACCTGTTGTTGCTGCACATCAAGGGCTATCCGGAGCGCGACTGGGCGACCGTCGGCGAACTCGCGGAGCGTCTGCAGGCGCAACATCACGGCGTCGTCGCGCTGGTATCGCGCTGCGAGGCACTGAATCTCGTGCGCCGCCAGGTCAGCGAGACCGATCGCCGCCAGGTTGAAGTACACCTCGAAAGAGCGGGAGAACGGGTACTCGAACGGCTTGCGGAACTGCATCGCGCCGAATTGAGATCGCTCGAAGGCTCCTTCCAGGTTCCACGGATCGACCTCGACTAACCATGAGCATGAATTCCCACAAACGCGACTTCGCGGCGAATGCACGGCTGCCCGGCATCTTCGCGCTCGCCGCAGGCATCGGCTTCGTCAGCACGATTGCCGCCTTTGTTCTGCTGAACCTGATTCGCCTGTTCACCAATCTGTTTTTCTTCGGCACGCTGTCGTTCGTCGACCGCTCGCCCGCCACCAATACGCTTGGCATTTGGGTGATCGGCGTGCCGGTGATCGGTGGTTTGATCGTCGGGCTGATGGCGCGCTTCGGCTCCGAAAAGATTCGCGGCCACGGCATTCCCGAGGCGATCGAGGCGATCCTGTTCGGCAAGAGCAAGATGTCGCCGAAAGTGGCGGTGCTCAAGCCGTTGTCGTCAGGCATCGTGATCGGCAGCGGCGGGCCGTTCGGCGCGGAAGGCCCGATCATCATGACCGGCGGCGCGCTCGGCTCGCTGATCGCGCAGTGCGTGAAGGTCACGGCGGCGGAACGCAAGACGCTGCTCGTGGCGGGCGCGGCGGCCGGCATGACCGCGGTGTTCGGCACGCCGCTCGCGGCCGTGCTGCTCGCGGTCGAACTGCTGCTGTTCGAATGGCGGCCGCGCAGCTTCCTGCCAGTCGCGGTGGCGTGCGCGGTCGCTGGCTTCGCCCGCGTGATTTTCTTCGGTACAGGTCCGCTGTTTCCGCTACAGACTGCCGCGCCCGATGGCTGGTCGCTGCTGTCGTGCGCGGTCGCGGGCGGGTTGTCGGGCGCGCTGGCGTCCGGCCTGTCCGCCTCGCTCTACAAGGTGGAAGACCTGTTCGGCAAGCTGCCGATCCACTGGATGTGGTGGCCAGCGCTCGGCGGCATCGTCGTCGGCATCGGCGGCTGGCTCGAACCGCGTGCGCTCGGCGTCGGTTACGACGTGATCGGCGATCTGCTGCATCAGCACATTGCAGTGCAGGTCGCCCTTTTGCTGCTCGCGGTGAAGGCGGTGATGTGGGTCATCGCGCTCGGCTCGGGCACGTCGGGCGGTGTGCTCGCACCGCTCCTGATGCTCGGTGCCGGACTCGGCACGGTGCTCGCGCATTGGCTCCCGGGCAGCGAACCGGCGCTGTGGCCGCTCGTCTGCATGGCCGCGACGCTTGGTGCCACGCTCGGCGCGCCGCTGACGGCCATCGTGTTCGCGTTCGGCCTCACGCACGACGCCAACGCGCTGTTGCCGCTACTGACGGCAACGCTGATCGCGCACGGCTTCTCCACGGTCGTGATGCGGCGCTCGATCATGACCGAGAAAATCGCGCGACGCGGCTATCACATCTATCGCGAGTACGGCGTCGATCCGCTCGAGCGCCACTATGTCGACGAAGTGATGACCGCCTCGGTCGAATCGGTCGATGCCGCCACGACGGTCGGCGCAACGCTGCAGACGCTGTTCGGCGCGAACCAGCTGCGCCGCGCGTATCCGGTGGTGCGCGACGGCGCGGTGATCGGCGTGGCCGACCGCATGTTGCTCGAACGCTTCTGCGCCGAGGACACGGAACGCAAGCGCGCGATGACGCTCGCCGACGTGTTCGCGCAACACAACACCGCGTTTGCTTTGTCATCCGAAACCTGCCGGCTGGTGGCGACGCGGCTCGCCGTGCTCGGGCTCGAACGCCTGCCGGTGGTCGCCGATCGCAACAGCATGCGTCTGGAGGCATCGTGTCGCGCAGCGATCTGGTCAAGCCGTCGCTCGCGCACTTCGAAGACGAGCACAAACGGGAACGTTTCCGTCGTATCGGGCCGTCGTTCAGCAAGCGGCGCTTCGCGCCGGTTCGCGCCGGTTCGTAAAGCCAGCTAAAAAGACCGCAGCAAAAATCAAAGACCGAGCCCCCGTCAGGGTCTCGGCCTTTTTATTCGCGCATGGAGCTATTTGCCCGCGCCACGCGACTCGACGCAACCCAGCACGAGCGTGTCGCCCGATTTCGCGCCGGGACCCAGCGCCGCCGTGTGGAAGTCCGCGTGGTCGCAATGCCATTCGGCGTGGAAGTCGCGTGGGCATGCCATCGTCGTGCCGCCTTTGTGCAGGCCGGGCAGCGCGTAATCGCAAGTTTCCCGTCCGTTGCAATGACGCTCGAGCTCACGAGTCAGGTTGCCGCGCGGCGCGCCGCAATTCTCGCCATAGGTGCCCGATACGATCGTAATCGCGCGCGTTTGTGCGTCGGCGTTTGCGGACACCGTGAATACGCCGCTTGCCAACGCCAGCGCAGCACGAAGAATTCCACTGGAGAAAATCCGTCCGCGCCGCGAAGATTCCATCGGCCTCTTCACTTTGCACCTCCGTTCCCGCTATAGGCTACGTTCAACCGAAACGCGCCGCCTATAGCCAGGTATAGAGGAAAGAGCAAAAGACTGCCACTAGAAACCATTCCTACGCGCAATAGCGGCCAAAGCCGTTATTCGAGCGCCTTGTCGTTCGGCGTCGCGTAAAGCTGTTTCAGCGAATCGCTCATCGGAAAGTCGAAGCTGATGTTCTTCGGCGGCACCGGCTTGATGAACCATCGGTCGTACATCGTGTGGATTTCCGGTCCTTTCATCACCTGTTCGAGCGTGTCGTCGACGAGCTTTCTGAACTCCGGATCGTCGCGTCGCAACATGAAGCCATACGCTTCCGACGATTGCGGCGTGCCGGTGATGATCCAGTCCGACGGCTTCGCGGTCAGCGTGCGCGTGCCGGCAAGCAACACGTCATCCATCATGTACGCGACGGCGCGGCCGCTTTCGAGCGTGAGACGCCCTTCGCCGTAATCTTTCGCGCTGATGATCTGCATGTTCATCTTCTTGTCCTCGTTCATCTTGCGCAGGATGCGCTCGGACGTCGTGCCCTGATTCGTCACGACCGTCTTGCCCGCGAGATCCGGAAAGTCCTTGATGCCCGAGTCCTTGCGCGTCAGAAGACGCGTCGTCGCGACGAAGAACGTGTCGGCGAACGCCACCTGGCTTTGGCGCGCGACGAGATTGGTCGTCACGCCGCATTCGAGATCGACCGTGCCGTTCTGCACGAGCGGAATGCGATTCTGCGAGGTGACCGGGATGAAGCGCACCTTGAGGTCCGGACGCTTCGTTTTCGCCTTGACCGCATCGATGACCTTGTTGCACAGGTCCTGCGAAAAGCCGACCACCTCGTTGTTCGCGTCGACGTACGAGAACGGCACCGACGTCTCGCGATGGCCAATCGCGATCACGCCGCTTCGCTGGATCTTCGCGAGCGTGGACGTCGCGTCCTGCGCGAACGCGCCCGGACTCGCCAACGTTGCCGCCACGAGCATGGCAACAGTGGACCAATTCATCACTTTCATGGGTATCTCCAATCGTACGGCAGGTTCCTGATGGATAGCGGGCTGCTGCTGCGCCAGCCGTCTACATATGTTGCCATTAAAAAAATAAATGCAACATATGTTAACTACCGAGTGTTGAAACGCCGCGTGGCGACGCTTTCCGGCCAATCAAGTCATCATCGATCCGTACCGGACATCATTCTCAAAACCGTACAGGTACTGTACCGGCCCCTGTCGCTAGAATGAGCCTCACCGTTTTCTGTTGGCGACACCGGAGCCCCCATGTCTTTCGTCACTCTCAGCGCGCTGCCCGCCGGCATCCTGTTCGCGCTCGTCACCTCGATCACGCCCGGTCCGAACAACACGATGCTGCTCGCGTCGGGCGTCAATTTCGGCTTTCGCCGCACGCTACCCCATCTGTCCGGCATCAGCGTCGGCGTGGTGCTGTTGATGTTGTCGGTCGGCATCGGCCTCGGCGAGGCGTTCGTGCATTTCCCCGTGCTGTATACGGTGCTCGAAGTCGTCAGCGTCGCTTATCTGCTGTATCTGGCGTGGAAAATCGGCACGTCGGGCGAACTGAAGCTCAGGAACGGCGAGCGTCGCCCGATGCGCTTTCACGAGGCGATCGCGTTTCAGTGGGTCAATCCGAAGGCGTGGATGATGGTGCTGACCGCCGCGACGACGATTCACCTGAGCAACAGCTTCGGCATGAACGCCGTCGCGATGGCTGCGGTGTTTTACGTGATCGGCTTTCCGTGCATCTGCGTGTGGGCCGGTTTCGGCACCGCGATGCGCGAGGTGCTGTCGAACCCGAAGCGGCTGCGCGTCTTCAACATCGCGATGGCGCTGCTGCTGGTCGCGTCGCTGTATCCGATCGCGCTGAAGCTGATCGGGCACGGCGGCTGAGCTTTCGACGCGCGCCGCCGCGTCTACCACGCCCCCTGCCCGACCCGCTCGATGAAGCGCCACAACGCGTCGTCGCTCGAATACGGCGCGTTGAAGCGGAACCACGCGCTCGGCGCGTCGTCGGGACGGAAGTAGGAGCCCGGTGCGAGCCAGATGCCGTGCGCGAGCGCGGCGGTCGCGACCTCGGCGGCGCGCTCCGCTTCGATCGGCAGACGCGCCAGCATGAAGAGCCCCGCGCGCGGCCGGTGAAACACCTCGAGCCCGAGCGCGTCCAGCCGTTCTTCGAGTGCCACGTGCGCGAGCTTGAGCCGTTCGTTGACCGTCTCGACGTGGCGCGCGTAACGCCCTTCCACCAGCACCTTGTCGACGATCCGCTCGATCGTTTCCGACGACGTCAGCCCCACCGCCATCTTCGTGCGCGCGAGTTCGCGCAGCACCGCCTGCTCGGCCACCACATAGCCGCAGCGCAGCGACGGCGTCACCGTCTTCGAAAAGCCGCCGACGTGCAACACGCGCTGCAAGCCTTCCATCGCCGCCAGTAGCGGCGCGCCGGCCGGCGCGAGTTCGCGGCTCACGTCGTCCTCGATCACCCAGATGCGCTCGCGCTCGGCGATCTGCAGCAAGCGGAACGCGGCCGACATGCCGAAGGTCGCGCCGGTGGGATTCTGGAGCGTGGTGTTGACGAAGATCGCCTTCGGCTTGTGCCGCGCGACCAGCGTTGCGAGAACGTCCGTATCGACGCCGGCCGGCGTGCGCGGCACGCCATGCACGACCAGCCCGGCGAGCTTCAGGATCTGCAGCAGATTGCAGTAGCCGGGATCTTCGACGATCACCGCATCGCCCGCGCGCAGCAGCGTGCGCACGATCAGATCGAGCCCCTGCGTCGCGCCCTGCGTGAGCAGCACGTTCGCGACGTCGACGGGCAGCCCGCGCCGGTCGAGTTGTTCGGCGATGCGCTCGCGCAGCGGCGCGAAGCCGTACGGATGGCCATAGTCGCCGAGCCGCGCGGCCGGCACCCGGCTCAGCGCGCGCAGCGAGTGCTGCAGGCCGCTCTCGTTGGTCCATTCGCTCGGCAGCCAGCCGCAGCCCGCCTTGATCGGCACCGAGTGATCGGCGAACACGTCGGACAGCAGCCACGTCGCGGTCAGGCTCGGCGGCGTCCAGTCGGCGACGGCCGCCCGTGTGGACGGCGAGCGCGCCGCCACCCGATAGCCGGAGCCGCGCCGCGCGACCACGAGCCCCATCGACACCAGCCGGTTGTACGCCTCGGTCACGGTGAAGGTGCTCAGCGCGTGGCTTTGGGCAAGCTGCCGCACCGACGGCAGCAGTGCGCCCGCGCGCAGCGATTGCGAGTCGATCGCGCGCGCGAAGCTCTGCACGACCTGTTCGACGAGCGTCGGCGCCGCGCGCCGGTCGCGTTGAAGGTCCAGTTCGATCATGTTTCGGGCGAAAAACGAGGGGCAAAAAGACGAACCGCGGACCGCCCGCCTACCGGAACAGTTCGCGCGAATCCACCAGCACGGTTGACACCACACTTGGTCAACTGTTTATGCCGCCATTAAACCGCGAGGGCTACAGTTTGGCTACGCTTAAAGCCCCAACCGACACCACTTCGAGGAGATGCCATGACTTCGCGCCCCGTCATCGACGATCTGTCGTCCTTCTGGATGCCCTTCACCGCCAATCGCCAGTTCAAGGCCGCGCCGCGCCTGCTGGAATCGGCGAAGGGCATGTACTACCGAAGCACCGACGGGCGCGAGATTCTCGACGGTTGCGCCGGGCTGTGGTGCGTGAACGCCGGCCATGGCCGCGATGAAATCGTCGCCGCGATCACCCAGCAGCTGTCGACGCTCGACTTCGCGCCGACCTTCCAGATGGGCCACCCGCTTGCGTTCGAAGCGGCGAAGAAGGTTGCCGAGCTGATGCCGGAAGGGCTCGATCGCATCTTCTTCACGAACTCGGGCTCCGAATCGGTCGACACCGCGCTGAAAATCGCGCTCGCCTACCATCGCGCGCGCGGCGAAGGCCAGCGCACGCGTCTGATCGGCCGCGAGCGCGGCTATCACGGCGTCGGTTTCGGCGGGATTTCGGTCGGCGGTATCGCGCCGAATCGCAAGACGTTTTCGGGGGCGCTGTTGCCGGCGGTCGATCATCTGCCGCACACGCACAACCTCGAACACAACGCGTTCTCGAAGGGCCAGCCCGCATGGGGCGCGCATCTGGCCGAGGAGCTGGAGCGCATCGTTGCGCTGCACGACGCTTCGACGATCGCCGCGGTGATCGTCGAACCGGTGGCCGGCTCGACCGGCGTGCTGGTTCCGCCGCAAGGCTATCTGCAGAAGCTGCGCGAGATCTGCACGAAGCACGGCATCCTGCTCATCTTCGACGAAGTAATCACGGGCTTTGGCCGCCTCGGCAAGGCGACCGCGAGCGAACACTTCGGCGTCACGCCGGACCTGATCACGCTGGCGAAGGCGATCAACAACGCGTCGATTCCGATGGGCGCGGTCGCGGCGAGCCGCACCATCCACGACACGGTCGTGGGTAGCGGCGCGCCGGGCGCGATCGAGCTGTTCCACGGCTACACGTACTCGGCGCATCCGGCGGCTGCCGCGGCCGCGATCGCGACGCTCGATCTGTACCGCCGCGACCAGTTGTTCGAGCGCGCGGCCAGCCTCGCGCCGACGTTCGAAGCCGCCGCGCATGGGCTGCGCGACGCGAAGCACGTGAAGGACGTGCGCAATCTCGGCCTCGTCGCGGGCATCGAGCTCGAATCGCGCGACGGAGCGCCGGGCGCGCGCGCCTACGAGGCGTTCGTCAAATGCTTCGAGGCAGGCGTGCTGATCCGTTTCACCGGCGACATCCTCGCGTTCTCCCCGCCGCTGATCATCGACGAAGAGCAGATCGCGCGGCTCTTCCGCACCGTTGGCGAGGTGCTGGCGACGGTGCAGTAAGAAGGCCCGCAAGCGCGCCACCAGGCGACGACGAAAGAGCGGCACGCGCATGCGTGCGCCGCTCTTTTTTATTGCTGCCGCTTTGCGAGCCGCAAGCTCAGTGATGCGCGCGCGACGCCCGCGTTTGCGCGGCCTTTTTCGCGGCAGCGGAGCGTCCAGCCGCGCCCTTCGTCGCAGCGGCCTTTTTGGCTGCGGCCGAGCGGCTCGCGGCTGGCCGCTTGGCCGCCGCCGACTTCGCCTGCTTCGACATCGCCGCCGACGACGCCCCGGCCTTGCTCTCGCGCTTGAGCACGCTCTCCGACACACGCGAGCGTTTCGCGCTCGACTCCTTGCTCGCACTCTTCTTCGCGGCGCCTTCGTGCTTGCCCGCCGCGCTGTCCTTCTGCGCTTTCTTGCGGGTCGCCTCGCTCGTGGCGCCCTTCTTCGGCGGCTTCAGGTCGACGCCCGCGCGCCGCGCCTCGGACAGCCCGATCGCGATCGCCTGCTTCGGCGAGCGCACGCCGTGCTTGCCGGCGCGGACCTTGTCCACCTGTTCCTTGACGAACTCTCCCGCTTGAGTACTCGCTGATTTGCCGGCGCGTTTATCGGCCGCGGCACGCTTCAAGGTTTTCTGCTCTGGCATGACGGTTCTCCGGTTGTGGGTGAGTCTCTATCATTCAGCAACGAGCGTGCCGGAGCGCCCATCCGCGCCATGCTCCGGCGGCGGTTGCGCGGCGGGACTCGCGTGCGTCGGCGGGACGGCGTATGGTGGTGGACATGGGACGGGAGTAAGCGCCGAAGCGCTAACTCAAATCGGCCGCCTTGCATGGAGACAGCCATGAAGATAGTTACGGTTCGCGCTGGCACACATATCGAGGGCGTGCACTGGATCGCCGAGTACGTCGAAGACGTCCACGAAATTCGCGTGTTCCGCGAGGGGCAGGAAGTGGACGTGCACAACGCGCCGTCCACACTGTTCGGCGATGAAGAAAACGCGGGCTCGAAAAACACCGCCGATCATCGCGCGATGGAAGCGGCCGTGCTCGCTTATCTGAAGCGCTTCGTCACGGAGCACGACGCGGAAGAGTAGGTTTCGCCGACGGCAACCGCCGTTTTCAAAGCCGCCCGCTCGTGGCAAAAGCCGCTGCGGACGTGCATTCACCAACACTCGCGCGGCCATTGCGCGGCAGTCACGACGGACCGCCGCGCGCCACGTCCTCAATCCGCCGGGCGCAGTTTCTTCACCTCGGCGTCCGATGGCTGCACGCTCGCGCCATCCACATAGCGGTACGACGTCATCACACCCTTGCCGTCCTTCACGCCGGTCACGCCGACATACGCGCCCATCGTCGACTGATTGTCCTGCGCGCGGTACATGATCGGGCCGAACGGCGTCTGCACGTTGAGCCCCTTGAACGCGGCGGCGAGTTTGTCCGGATCGGTCGAGCCCGCCTTCTTGATTCCGTCCGCGATCGACATCAGCGCTGAATAGCCGACCACCGAGCCCAGCCGCGGATAGTCGTGATATTTCGCCTGATACGTGTCGACGAACTGCTTGTTCGCGGCCGTATCGATCGAATACCACGGGTAGCCGGTCACGATCCAGCCGGTCGGCGCTTCGGCGCCGAGCGGATCGAGGTAGTCGGGCTCGCCGGTCAGCAGCGACACCACCGCGCGGTCCTTGAAGAGCCCGCGCGTATTGCCCTCGCGCACGAACTTGCCGAGGTCGGCGCCGAACAGCACGTTGAAGATCGCGTCGGGCTTCGCGTCGGCGATCGCCTGGGTCACGGCGCCCGCGTCGACGTTGCCGAGCGGCGTCGCCTGTTCGACGACGAACTGCACGTCCGGCTGCGCGGCCGTCAGCAGCTTCTTGAAGGTCGCCACCGCCGATTGCCCGTACTCGTAGTTCGGATACACGATCGCCCAGCGCTTCTTCTTCAGCTTCGCGGCCTCGGGCACCAGCATCGCGACCTGCATGTAGGTCGAAGGGCGCAGACGGTACGTGTATTTATTGCCATCGGCCCAGACGATCTTGTCGGTCAGCGGTTCGGCCGCGAGGAAGAAGATCTTCTTCTGCTTCGCGAAGTCGGCGAGCGCGAGGCCGGTGTTCGACAGGAAGCCGCCGAACAGCACCTGCACCTGCTCACGCGCGATCAGTTCCTGGGCGACGCGGATCGTGTCGCCGGGGTTGCCGTTGTCGTCGCGCGAAATAACTTCGAGCTGCTTGCCGAGCACGCCACCCGCCGCGTTCACCTGCTCGAGTGCGAGATTCCAGCCTTGCTTGTAAGGCCCGAGAAAGGCGGGTTGCGCCTTGTAGCTATTGATCTCACCGATCTTGATGGTCTGCTGGGCGCTCGCGCCGAGCGCGGCAAACGAGCACACGGTCGACACCATGAGGCGAGAGATCCATCCTGCGCGCGTGGTCATGCGTTTCTCCGTTATCAGAAGGAATGGTGGTTTTAGTCAGACATGCGAACCTGAGGACGTGCAAGCGCGTGGACCTGCGCACCTTCGGACGACGGCTGGCGGCTCATTGCTCGCGCGGTTCCGCGCGGATTCTGGCCACGTTCGCGGCGACGTCCTGCCATGCCGGCTTGCCGCCCGCGAACTGCGCGCGCAGGAACGACACGAGTTCGGCGACCTGGGCGTCGTTGAAACTGTCGCGGTAAGCCGGCATCGTACCGAGTTCGGGCCGCGCAGGCGAGCCGATGCCGTCGAGAATCACGCGAATCAGGTTGTCCGGCGCCGCGCCGTGCAGGTTCGTGTTCAGCGCCAGCGACGGATGTGCGCCGAACAACTGAGGTCCGCTGCCAGCGTGATGGCACGCGGCGCACGCGCCGTCGAAAAGCCGCGCACCCGCCGTGACCGGCGCGCCCGTCATCGCGCTGGCCTGTTCGTATTCGCGCGCGGTCGCGGCCGGATCGGCGTTCGGCTCCAGCGGATTGAGCGACGCGAGATAGACGGCCATCGCGCGGATATCGCTGTCGGGCAGCGCCGCGAGATCGCCGATCACCGGCGCCATCGGCCCGGCCGCGACGCCGTGCAACGGCGCGTGACCGTCGCGCAGATAGCGGAACAGTTCGTCCTCGCTCCACGGCACCGGCGCATTCGACAACGCCGACAGCGCGGGCGCTTCCCAGCCCTCGGCGCTGCCTCCGCCCATGAACGCCGCGCCGGTTTTCTCGGCGCCGAACACGTTGCGCGGCGTGTGGCACGCGCTGCAATGGCCAAGGCCATTCACCAGATACGCGCCGCGATTCCATTGCGCGCTCTGCGCGGGGTTGGCGGTAAACGCAGTGCGGCCGAGAAACAGGCCGTTCCATGCAGCCATCAGCGGACGCACGCTGAAAGGAAACGCGAGCTTCGTTTCGGGCGGCCGGCTGCGCACCGGCGTTTGCGACATCAGATACGCGTAGAGCGCGTGCAGATCGTCATCGGAAATGTTCTGGAACGACGTGTACGGAAACGCCGGATACAGCCGATGACCGTCGCGGCTGATGCCGTGCCGCATCGCGCGCACGAACGCTTCGAGCGACCAGTGGCCGATCCCGGTCTGGCCGTCGGGCGTGAGGTTGGTGCTGTAGACGATGCCGAACGGGGTCGCGAGCGGCTTGCCGCCGGCGTTCGGCACGCCGTTGTGGGCGGTATGGCAAACCGCGCAATTACCGAGCGACGCGAGCAGCTTGCCGCGCGCGACCAGTTCCGGCGCAAACGCGCTTGCAAGCGGCGGCGTGATCGGCGCAAGCGGCGCGCTGGAACCGGACGCGAACGACAGCGCGCCAAGCCAGCCGACCGCGCCCGCGGCCAACAAGCCGAAAAAGCCGCGCCGCCAGCGCTTTTTCCTGCGCGCCGCCGCCGCGTCTTGCGCCTGCGCGTCGGCGAGCGCGGCGCGGATCTTTTCCCGGCGTGAACGGCGGGCGACGGAAACGCACCCCCGTCGCGTCGTACAGCGCATTGGCGATGGCGGCCGCGCCGGGCAGCGACGCCGACTCGCCGGCGCCCATCGGCAGCTCGCCGTGGCGCGGCATCATCACGACGTCGATCACCGGCACTTCGCGGAACGTCAGGATCGGATACGCGCCCCACTCCTGGCTCGTCACCGCGTTGTCGCCGAAACTGACCTGCTCCTTCAGCGCGCGGCTCGTCGTCTGGATCACGTTGCCGTGAATCTGGTGACGCACGCCATCCGGATTGACCATCGTGCCGGTGTCCTGGCCGACCACGACGCGCGTGACCGCCAGTTCGCCGCTGTTGCGATCGACTTCGACGTCGGCGACCCACGCGGACCATGCGGCGCCGAATCCCGGGAATTTGCTGTGCACGTAGCGCGCGTACGCGATGCCGCGGCCGCGCGCGATGTTGCCGTCTTCGTCGTCCTCGCCGCGCGTTCTGAACGCGGGTTCGCGCGGTTCCCACCCGGCTTTCGCCGCGACCGCCTTGACGAGGTCGATCGCGCGCGGATCGGTCAGATGCCTGAGGCGGAATTCGACCGGATCGACGCCGGCCTGCTCGGCCAGTTCGTCGATGAACGACTCGTGCGCGAACGTGTTCGGCAACGCGGACACACCGCGCAGCCACGCGGCGCGCACGATCGGCGGCGTGTCGTCGCAGACGATGCGCATGCTGCGATAGTCGTACGGCGGCACGGCCGTACGGTCGCCCATCTCGAACACCTGCGGCTGCGCGGCAATCGTGCCGGTCAGCAGCAGCGCGAGCGTGGGGGCGTCGTTCGACGGATAGCGCGTCGCAAAGTCGTAGGCGGCCAGTTCGCCTTCGGCGGTGAGCGCGCCGCGTACGTCCATCAGTTGCGCGGCGCCCTTCGGTTCCCACGCGTGTTCGTCCTGGCGCGAGAGCTGCACGCGCACCGGCGCGCCGACCGCGCGCGACAGCAGCGCGGCGTCGGCGGCGACGTCGTCCGCGCAATTCCGTCCGTAGCAGCCCGCCGCATCCATCCGCACGATGTCGATGCGCGCTTCGTCGAGCGTCAGCAATAACGCGAGGTCGGCGCGCAGCGAATGCGGGTTCTGCGTGCCGGACCAGATTTTCAGCTGCGTGTCGTCGCCGCCTCCGTTGCGATAGTCCGCGACCGCGCACGACGGCCCGATCGATGCGTGCATCTGGAACGGCCACACGTAAGTGCGTTCCAACGTGCGCGACGGGTCTTGCGCGAGCGCCGCATCCACGTCGCCTTCGATCACCAGATCGCGCCGCGTCGCCGGATTCGCGCGCAACGCCGCTTCGACCTGCTCGCTCGTGTCGAGCGGCGGCAGGCCATCGACCGTTTTCCAGCGCACGTCGAGCCGCTGCGCCGCCTGTTGCGCAATCTCCTCACGCTCGGCGACGATACCGACGAAATCGCGAATCACGACCACCTTGACGATGCCAGGCAAATCGCGAATCGCCGCTTCGTTCACTTCCAGCAGGCTATGCCCGATGAACTCACCCTGCGCGACGCCCGCATAAGGCGGCCGCACCACGCGTCCATGCAGCATGCCGGGCACGCGCACGTCGTGCACGAAGCTCAGCTCACCGGTCGCCTTCGCGGGAATGTCGACACGCGGCGCGCTTTTACCGACGACGCGATACGCGTGCGGCGGTTTCAAAGGTGCATCGTTCGACAGCAGCAGTTCGACACGCTGGCCTTTGATCAGCTCGCCATAGTGAATGCCCTGCGCCGGGTCGCCATCGCGTGGAAACACGCGGCTGTCCTGCACGTCGAGATCGTTCGCGTCTACGTTCAGGCGCGCAGCCGCTTGCGCGACCAGATACTGACGCGCTTGCGCCGCCGCCTGCCGCAGCGGCACCGCCGAAATCTGGATCGTCGCGCTGGCGATCGTCGGTCCCTGGTTCGGCGCTTCGCCGGTATGGCCGAGCACGATCGACACACGCGTCAACGGCACATCGAGTTCTTCCGCGACGATCTGCGCGAGCGCGGTGCCAATGCCGGTGCCAAGATCCACGTGACCGTTGAACGCGACCACGCTGCCATCGTCTCGCACGACCAGAAACAGATCCGCCTCGGTCGGCACGAACGAAGAACGCGAACCCGGCTGGCCGCGCGCGGCCTTGACCGGTGCATGCGGCGGCCGCGCGACGAGCAGCACGCTGTGCGCGTCGTACAACTGCTTGCGCGACGGCGTCGCGCCACGACGATCGACGCTGAAGTCCGGCCCGGTCATACGCGCGCTCCGTCGTCCACGTCCGTTTGCGCGTCGAGCAATTGCGCCGCGCGCTGCACCGCGCGCACGATCTCGACATGTGTGCCGCAGCGACACAGATTGCGCGACAGCTCGCGCTGGATCGTCGCGACGCTCGGATGCGGATCGCGATCGAGCAGCGCCTTCGCGGTCATGATCATGCCGTTCAGGCAGTAGCCGCATTGCGCGGCCTGTTCGTCGATGAACGCCTGCTGCACCGGATGCAACGCGGTGCGCGTACCGAGCCCTTCGAGCGTCGTGATCTCGCGGCCCAGCGCAACTTCGGCGGTCGTCACGCAGGCGCGCGTCGGCATGCCGTCGAGCAGCACGGTGCAGGCGCCGCATTCGCCGAGACCGCAACCGAACTTCGGCCCGTTCAGCGCGAGATCATTGCGCAACAAGTAGAGCAGCGGTGTCTGCGCCGCCGCGCTGACCACATGCGTAGCGCCGTTTACCTTCAGCACGAGCTGAGCGGCGCGGTTCATCATGATGCGAGCACCCTGTCGCGCCGCGCGTTCACAGCACCACCGGCACTTCGGTCGCGGGCGGCGTATTGCGGCTGCGCCGGCAGCGGATCAGACCATCGATCATCACCATGCCCACGCCCGGAATATCGCCGAGCTGCACGCTTTCGAGCAGCGTGTCGGCGGCCGTATGCTGCGCGCGGTCCATGAACACGAGATCGGCGGGACGGCCCACCTCGATCAGCCCCTGGCGCAGGTGGCGCTGCCGCGCGGTATTGCCGGTCGCAAAGCAGAACGCGATTTCGGCGGGGACGTCGGCGAGGCTCGATATCAGCGCGATCATGCGCAGAATGCCGAGCGGTTGCACGCCGGAGCCGGCCGGGCTATCGGTGCCGAGAATGATCCGGTGCGGGCATTTCAGTTCGATCGCATGGCGCGCGGTCAGCAACGCGATCCGCTCGTTGCCGTTGTGGACGATTTCGAGCGCGCGGCTCGACTGCTCGCACAGATCGCACACGTGCCGGTACGACAGCGACGTATGGCCGCCATTGACGTGGCCGATCACATCGGCATCGGCGGCGAGCACCACGTCCCGATCGATCAGACCGGAGCCCGGAATCGACGGACCGCCCGTGTGAATCGTGCTCTGGATACCGTACTTGCGCGCCCACGCGACCATCTGTTGCGCTTCCTCGCCGCCCTTCACGCTGCCGAGGCCGACTTCGCCGAGCAGCTTCACACCGGCTTCGGACAGCTCCTTGAAGTCCTGCTCGACCATGCCCTTCTCGATCACCGGCGCGCCCGCCAGCACCTTGACGCCGCCACCGACGCCGGCCGCGCGCATGCCGTCGAACGAGCGCTGCGCGGTGATCGCGAGCGCCTTCACGCCGAGCACGTCTTTCGGACGGCCAGGCAAATGCACTTCGCCGGCCGAGATCATCGTCGTCACGCCGCCGTTCAGATTCGACTCGATCCAGCCGAGCTGATTCTGGCGCGGCGTCCAGTCGCCGAACACCGGATGCACGTGCGAGTCGATCAGGCCCGGTGCGACCGTCGTGCCCTTGCAGTCGACCGTCGTGCGCGCGCCTTCGAGATCGCAGTCTTTCTCGCGGCCGAGCGCGACGATCACGCCGTCGTCGATCACCAGCGTGTCCGCGTCGAGAATCGGCTGATCGATATCGCCCGACAGCAGCAGCCCGATGTTCGTTACCGCGACCTTGCCCGACAAGCCTGTCAACGTCTCTGCCGCCATCTGCCTCTCCTTTCGCCGACACTACCCGATGAATTCACACGCTCAGATAAGCGCGCCTCACTGCTTCGTTCCGTGCGAGTTCGCCGATCGTCCCGCTGAAACGGATCTGCCCTTTCTCGAGCACATACGCGCGGTCGCTGACCAGCTCGGCGAAGTGCAGATTCTGTTCGGATAACAGAATGGATAGCCCTTCGCGTTTCAGTTCGAGAATCATGTTCGCCATCTGCTCGACGATCACCGGCGCGACGCCTTCGGACGGTTCGTCGAGCAGCACCAGATACGGATTGCCCATTAGCGTGCGCGACACGGTCAGCATCTGCTGCTCGCCACCGCTCATCTGGCCGCCGGGGCGCTTCGGCATTTCGCCGAGATTCGGAAACAGGCGGAACAGCTTGTCGGGCGTCCATTGCGGCGCGCCTTCGCGCGGCGGCTGGCGGCCCGTGTCGAGGTTTTCCATCACCGTCAGGTCCGCGAACACGCGGCGGTCCTCGGGCACGAAACCGACGCCCATGCGCGCGATCTTGTACGGCGCGTGCGCGCTGATGTTCTGGCCGCGAAACGTCACTTCGCCGTGGCGGCGCGGCAGCAGTCCCATCACCGCTTTCATCGTCGTCGATTTGCCGGCGCCGTTGCGGCCCATCAGCGCGACCACCTCGCCGCGGCCGACTTCGAGGCCGACGTCGAACAGGATGTGGGCGCGACCGTAGAACGCATTGAGGCCGGAGACTTTCAGCATCGGTTCGCTCATTGCAATGCTCCACGATCCCGCACGCTGCCTGACGCCTCTTGCAGTGGCGCGTGCGGCCGGAACGTCTTGCCGGTGCCGAAATAGACCTCCTGCACGCGTGCGTCGTTGCGGATCGTGTCGGCGTCGCCTTCGGCGATCAGCTTGCCGCGCGCGAGCACGATCATCCGGTCGGCGTACGCGAATACGACGTCCATGCTGTGTTCGGTGAACAGCACGCCGATCTCGTGTTCGGTCACCAGACGCTTGGTCAACGCCATCAATTCGTTGCGCTCCTTCGGCGCCATGCCGGCGGTCGGTTCGTCCATCAACAGCAGCTTTGGCCGGTTTGCGAGCGCGATCGCAAGCTCGACGCGCTTCACGTCGCCATACGCGAGCACGCCGCACGCGCGCTTCGCGTGCGCGCCCATGCCGACCTGTTCGAGCAGCGCGAACGCTTCGTCGGCGTGGTGCGAGGCCGCTGGCTTCCAGAGGCCGAAGGTCTTTTTCTCGCGCGACACCAGCGCCATTTGCACGTTTTCGAGCACCGTCATCGAGTTGAACGTCGCGGCGATCTGGAACGTGCGGCCGACGCCGCGCCGCCAGATATCGCGCGGCCGCATGCCGACGAGTTCATGACCGTCGAGCAGAATCGAACCCGACGACGGCTGCAACTGGCCGTTGACCATATTGAAACAAGTCGATTTGCCCGCGCCGTTGGGGCCGAGCAGCGCCAGCAGTTGACCCGCTTCGAGATCGAATGAAACGTTATCGACCGCCTTCAGTCCTCCGAACGATCTCGACAGACCGCTTACGCGCAGCAGGCTCATAGCCCCTCCTTGACCGCGGCGGCCCGTTGCGACGGCGACGCGGCGCCGCCGTTGGTCTTGTCGGCCTGATCGCCGTTCGCGTCGCCGAAACGCTCGCGAATGAAGCCGACGATACCCTGCGGAAACGCGATCACCAGCAGCAGGATCGCGAGGCCGAGCAGCGCCTGCCAGTAGTCGGTCTGGCGCGCGACCGTATCCTGCAGCCACGTGAACACGGCCGCGCCGACGATCGGCCCGCTCAACGTCTGCAAGCCGCCGAGCAGCACCATCACGAGGCCATCGACCGAGCGGCTCACGCTGATCACTTCGGGCGAGATGTTGCCCTTCGAAAACGCGTACAGCGATCCGGCGAGTCCGCAGAACAACGCCGCGATCACGAACGACGCCCACTGAACCCGCTTCACGTCGATGCCGATCGCCTCGGCGCGTAGCGCGGAATCGCGCGACGCGCGCATCGCATAGCCGAGCGGCGAGAACAGCATGCGGCGCAGCAGCCACACGCCGAGCACCGCGCACGCGAGCGTCAGGTAGTAGAACGCAACCGGCGACGACAGCCAGTTCGACGGCCATAGACCGAGAATGCCGTTGCTGCCGCCCGTCACGTCGTCCCACTGGAACACGACCGACCAGACGATCTGCGCGAACGCGAGCGTCAGCATCGCCAGATAGACACCAGACAGGCGCACGCAGAACCAGCCGAACACGAGCGCGCCCACCACCGCGAGCAGCGGCCCGAGCAGCAACGCGGCTTCCATCGGCAGATTCAGCACCTTCAGAAACAGTGCCGCGCCGTAAGCGCCAAGTCCGAAGTACGCGGCATGGCCAAACGAATGCAGGCCGCCCGGACCCATGATGAAATGCAGGCTCGCCGCGAACAGCACCGCAATCAGGATTTCAACCAGCAGCACCGGCATATACGGAAACGCGTTGGCCGCGAGCGGCGCCAGAACCAGCACCAGCAACACGAAGGCGGCCAGCCCCTTCAGACGCCTGCCCGCCGGACGCAATGGCGTTTCCGGCGTACCCATCGCGCGCACCGCGGCGCTCGCGCGGCCGAGCAGACCCCAAGGCCGCACCACCAGCACGACCGCCATCACGACGAATTCGGCCACCAGCGTGAAGCGGCTCAGCGATAAACCGATGCCGAAGATCGTCACGTGCCCGATACCGATGCACAGCGCCTTGATCTCGGCGATCAGCAACGCCGCGACGAACGCGCCCGGAATCGAACCCATGCCACCGACCACGACGACCACGAACGCATTGCCGATCGTCTCGAGGTCGAGCGACAGGTTCGCCGACATGCGCGGCCCTTGCAGCGCGCCGCCGAGTCCCGCGAGAAACGCGCCGACGAAGAACACGCCGGTAAACAGCCACGCCTGATTGATGCCGAGCGCGCCGAGCATCTCGCGATCCTGCGTCGCGGCGCGCACGAGCGTGCCCCAACGCGTGCGCGTCAACGCGTACCACAGCAGCAGCAAGACGACCGGACCGATCACGATCAGCGCGATGTCGTACGTGGGCAGCGGATGGCCGAGAAAGTCGACCGCGCCCGCGAGATGCGGCGCGCGCGGACCGAACAGATCGTCGGGGCCCCAAAACCATAGTGCGGCGTCGCGAAAGATCAGCACGAGCGCAAACGTGGCGAGCAGATGGAATAACTCCGGCGCCTGATAGATCCGCCGCAACACGACGATTTCGACGAGCGCGCCCAACACCCCGACCGCGAGCGCGGCGGCGAGCACCGACAGCCAGAAGCCGCCCGCCGTGTGGCCAAAGCGGCTCGCGATGCTATACGCGACGTAAATGCCGAACATATAGAACGAGCCGTGCGCAAAGTTGACGATGCGCGTCACGCCGAAGATCAACGACAAACCGGCGGCGACCAGAAACAGCGTCGACGCGTCGGCGAGTCCATTGACCAGTTGTACCAGCAGATTCGAAAGCATCGCGACCCTCGGCAGCTCGCCGAACGGCGCGCGCGCAACATGCGCAGCGGCCCGATCGGCGGACGTTGCAGCGCGGGCGGCACCATGCGCGCCCGCGTCAACGGCAGGACACTACCAGCGAAACAACCCGCAAAACAAGCGACGGCAAACAGGCGGCTGAAAAAAACGATCGCTCAGCGCAGGCCGTCCTCGCCTTTGATCTCGTTCGCCTGCAAGCCGCCGATGCGCGGCAGCGGCCGGCCCGACGCGGTCACCGCGACCGCCACGACGATTTCGTTCGCGCGCGGCGCATCGGCCACGCGCGCCTCGATCGCGTCGAAATGGCTGCGCACGTAGGCGGCGTCCTTGTGGCCGAGCGGCACGTCGATCGCGGTGCCCAGGGTGCCGATCTTCTTCGCCGACGGCACCAGCGCGGCGCCCTTCTCGACCGCCGCGCGCAGCGGCGCGCCGAGCTTCGGATGCAGGATCGCGGCCGCATGTTCGAGCTCGCCCGCCTCGCCGACGATCGCCGCCTTGCCGTAGCTTTGCGCTTCCCCGGGCGCGATGCCCAACGCCTCGACACAGCGCTTGCCGAGCAGCGCGCCGAGTTCCTCGCCAGCTTCGATCAGCGCGTCGAGCTTCGCCTCATAGCGGCCCGCATACGGATTATCGATCACCGCGATCGCGACCGCGCGGCGCGCGGGCGGCTCGACGGTCTGGCCCATTTCGATGCGTGTTTCGTCGACCTGCACGACCAGCTTCCGAAGCCTGATTGCCATTTGCGCTCTCCGAGTTTCGTTGCCTTGCTGTATGGTTGCCGCGCGCCGCTTCAGCGCAAGCCATCCTTGCCGACGATCGCCTCTTTCGCGAGGCCGCCCACCCGCGCATGCACGCGCTGCCCCGTGCTCATCACGAGGATGTAGACGATCTCGTCGGCGGCGGGCGCGCCGGGCACGCGTACTTCGATCGCATCGAAGTGGCTGCGCACGTAGCTCGCGTTGACATGCGTGAGCGGCACGTCGAGCGCGGTGGACGGCGCGCCGACCTTCTTCGTCGACGGTACGATCGCGTGGGTCGGCACGCCGTGCTTTTCGAGCAGCTCGCGCATCGCGTAGCCGCCGGGCACATGCCATAGCGCGCCGTGCTCGAGTTCCCCGCGCGCGCCGACGATCGCGCCCTTCCCATAGCTTTCGATCGACGCATGCGGCACCGCCATCGCCGTCAGCAGCCGCTGCGCCATCTCGAAGCCGAGCGGTTTCAGCGCTTCCATCGCGGGTTCTATTTTCGGCTCGTAGCGGCCCGCGAACGGATTCGTCATCACCGCGGCGATCGCGCCTCGTCTGAGCGGCTGCGCGGGCGCGGGGCCGAACTCGTGGAAGATGTCTTCGACGTGCGTCAGCACGCGGCGTATTTCGAACACGGAGCCTCCGTTGTCAGTGAAGCGCGCGTGGTGGACAACGCGCGTGAATCGTCGATGCCGGTGACCCGCGCCCGTCCTTGCAGGAACAGCGCGGCGCCTTCGATCAAACCCTGGTCGCGCAACCGCTTCGCGACATCGACGCCGCGCGCGAGCGCGAAATCGATCAGCGGCTGCGGCAGACGCGGCACGTCGACGGTCACCAGCAGATCGCCGAGATCGCTATCGTCCTTCAGCGACGACGCCGGACGCCGCACGATTCCCGCATGGTCGAGATCGACCGCGTTCGCGATCATCGTCGCGGCGGCGTCGGCGCTCGCGGCATCGCGCGCGAGCACGGTCACGCTGTCGGCGATGCCGAGACTGAAGCTGCGGCCGCGCCAGCCGCTCGTCGCGACGCCGCGAATCGGCTGCCGAGCGTCGAGCGTCAGATGCGCGTCGAGCGCGGGGTCGTGCGCGAAACGCGTGCCCGAAATTTGCGCGAGGTCCGCCAACACGCCCACCCGATACTTCTGCCCCGCCGCCAGGTGCAGCGCGATGTCGCCACCGTTGTTGATGAACGCACGCGCGATGCCGTCGCGCGCGAACGCGGTGATCAGTTCGTCGGCGACGCTGCCCGCGACCGCCGCCATCGGCGTGATGAAGCTCGAACGATGCGGATGACACGCACGCCACATACGCGTCGCGACCGGCCCTCGAAGCGGGCAATCATGTCGTGCCGCCACAGCCTGCACTGGTTGCCGAAGCACGTTCAATTCGCGGACCAGCTCCTCCAGCACAGGACTGAAGCGCTCCCAGCATGCGTCATATGCGGCACGCACCGCGTCGGGCTCGCCGTCGGCGCCGAGGATCAGGTCGATCGGCCCGTGCTGCCAATGCCAGCGGTGTTCGTCGAGGCGGGTTCGGGTGGGGGTCATCGCGTGATTTTTAGTCAGGGTGCTTAACCGGGCATTGCAGGCGGCCACGGATTGTCCGGATCGCGAGCCAGCGTCCGCCGCGCGAGCGGCGCGCCTTCCGTATGCGTCGGCCCGCTCGCGAGCACGCTCTGCAACGAGCGCACCGCCTCGACGTGGCCGCCGAGATCGCGGTACGTGTCGTACGTCATCGTGAATTCGATCGGCGCGACGAGCGCCGGTGTCGGCACCGTGCCGAACGAGCGGTCCGGCATGCGCGTCACGTCGACCATCACGGTGATGCCGCCGCCCGGCCACACATAAGCCGGCGCGCCGCCGCACGTGACGTTGACGTGCTTGCGCTTGATCGCGCGCGTGAGCAGCACCGGATTCTCGGTCGCGCCGGCGCGCAGACTGCCGCCCGCGCCGCCGAGAAACAGCACCGTCGCGAGCGACGGCTCGCAGTTCTCGCCGATCCGCTCGACCGTGCGGCGCACCGCGTCGGGCATCGGCGCGATGCGCGGCACGAGCTGTGCGTCGAGTTCGTACCATTGCGCGTGTTCGCCGGTCGTCGAGACCATCAGCACGCGCATGCCCGGCTTCGCGACCGACGGATCGAATCCTTCGACGATCGCGAGCGGGTCCTGAATGTCGGTGCCCCCCCAACCGGTGCCGGGATTGGCAACCTGGAAATAGCGGCCCGGCGTCGATTTGCGGCCGCGTATCTTGAGTCCCGAGCGCGTCATGCCGAGGCAGCGGCCCGCCTGGTGCTCGGTCAGCACGCCCGTAATGTGATCGTCGACGACCACCACCTCATCAACGTGGCCGAACCATTGCTTCGCGAAGATACCGATCGTCGCGGAGCCGCAGCCGACGCGCATGCGCTGCTCCTCGACACCGTCGACGATCGGCGCGACGCCGGCGCGAATCACGAGACTCGCGCCGCCGTCGATACCAAGCTCGACCGCCTCCTTGTTGCCGAGCGCGAGCATCATGTCGCAGGTCACGCGGCCCTCTTTCTTGCTGCCGCCGGTCAGATGATGGACGCCGCCGAGGCTCAGCATCTGCGAGCCGTATTCGGCCGTGCTCACGTGACCGACGATCTCGCCGTCGCAGCGCACGTTGGCCTGTTCGGGGCCGAGAAAGCGGTCGGTGTCGATCTTCACCTTGAAGCTGCAATAGCTGAAGATGCCTTCGGTGACGACGGTGACCATGTCGACGTCGTCGAGCTTCGACGCGACGATGAACGGCGCGGGCTTGTAGTCGGGATAGGTCGAGGAGGCACCGACGCCGGTGACGAACAGCGCGGGTTCGGGGGTGCCTGGGTCCGCGGCGGGGGCTGTGCCGAATTCGATCGCCGCATTTACCGGATCGGCGTCGGCATCATCCGTACGCGACAGAAACACCACCGGATCGACGCGTATCAACCGCCCATCCGCATTCGCATAACGATCGCACGCGCCGGTGCGCCCTTCCGAGATCTGGCACAGCACCGGACACGCATTGCATTCGATCTTGTTCGAGGCCATGCGCTCGCTGCGCGGCGCCGACTTTTCGAGCACGGTTGGACCCGGCGTCGACGCGGTATCGCGATCGACACTCTCTGCACCGAAATCGACCTTCGTATGTTCTGTCATCGTGGGGTTCCCTACGACATCACAGGCGCGACATGGCTGGCGGTGCTGCGTGGTGCGCGAATCGTCCCGGTTTCAGGGCATTTCCGCGTGGGCCGCCCATTTTCATGTTGCGGTCACTCACCGTTCATGTAGTATCTTCTACACCAAACTCGATTGAAATCTACTCGATCAAAATCGACTGTGCAACGTGTTTTCCGTCACGCGGGATCATGGTGCAATGCGGCATCGGCGTGCTAAGTCTGCGCGCCCGCCGTTCAAACCTACGCTGACAACGAGATCCGAGACCGTCATGAGCCCCACCGCCGCCCGCAAGCCGGGCGCCATCGGTATCCGCGCGAAACAGGCGCAGGACACGCGCGCCAAGATCCTGAAGGCGGCCATCAGGGTGTTCGCGAAGCAGGGTTATGCGAGCGGCCGCATCGAAAGTATTTCGAAGGCCGCGCGTTCGCACGACCGGATGATCTATTACTACTTCGGCAGCAAGGAGCAGCTATTCATCGAAGTGCTGGAGACGATCTACACGCAGTTCAACGAAGCGGAAAGCAAACTCGATCTCGATCTGCGCGATCCGGTGCATGGCCTCGAACAGATGGTCGAGTTCGTCTGGCAGTACTACCTCGATCACCCGGAGTTCGTGACGCTGCTGTCGAGCGAAAATCTGCACCAGGGCAAGCATGCGAAAAAATCGCAGAAGCTCAAGGAGATTTCGGGCTACGCGATTTCGGTCGTGCAGAGGCTATTGGAGGCGGGCCGCGCGCAGGACGTGTTTCGCGCCGATATCGCGGCGCGCGACGTGTATCTGATGATCGCGTCGCTCGGCTATTTCTATAACGCCAATCAGTACACGCTCGGCGCGTTTCTCGGCGAGCCGCTGATGGACAAGGCGGCGCTCGCGCATTGGCGCGAGGTGATCAAGGAGACGGTGTTGCGCGCGGTGTGCGTGCAGGTGCCGGTGAGCGTCGTAGCGACGACTACCGCATAAAAAATATCGGCGCCCGCCGAATTCGCGAATGAATGCCGTGCGGATTCCTTCGATACCAATCCTGAACGGCGCGCATTCCTTCACAACGGTAACAGGCGTTTTCGTTTTGCGGCTTTCGTTTGCCGCGGTTTTCGTGGCTTGAGGCTTCACTGCGCTGACCTTCGTAACGTCCGGCTTTTGCACATCTGCGTTTTGAACGTTCGTTGCGGCTGCATTCTTCGCGTTCTTTTTTGTTGCTTTGATTCGCATTCTTTACATTGTGTTGCTCCGGCAATCGTTGCGGCGTGGTTCTGTTTTCCCCACGAATCGGCCCCATACTCATATTCGCCGTGATCTTTCGCGATCAATTGCACTTGCCTCTGTCGGCTCGATACGCGGATGCAGATCAAACTGACGTATATCTTAAAAATTGTGTGCAGCCAGATGATCTGGTGTAATCATTGGTTCGTACAACCAATGAGGAAAAGACGATGGTGTGGATTTACAAGCATGAGAGCCACTTGTTGTATCACAACGACAAATTAATCACAGATAAGGGATATTCCGGCAAGGGAGAGCACAAGAATAAACACAGTAGCCAGTATGTCCGCGACTGGGGACCAATCCCCGTTGGCCTGTATGAAATTACGGCACCGTTTCCGCACCCTAAAACTGGACCGTTCTCGATGCGGCTTAACCCATCGGCTTATACACAATTTCCAGCGTGACCGCCGACACGTAACTTCTGCAATGTCTTGGCAGCGATATGAACCTCTTTGAGTCCCAGCCAAATAGCTTTCGCGCCGGGTTCGCCATCGCCCTTGCGGCCGAGGAATCCGCCCAAGCGCGCGATCAAGCGCAGCACCTCGTTGAGCTTGGGCTTGGCCGGCTGCTTGACGTCGGTCAGCAAATACGCGCCGCGAATTTCATCGACATCGAAGAACAGTTCGGCATCCAGATCGGGGCAACTGCGGCCCATGTGCATCAGATGGACGATTCGCCAAGCCACGACCAGAAACAGCGCCAGCGCGCGTTCGAGCCGTTCGATCGCGCCCAGTTGCAGCGCCTCGACTCGGCAACCGTTCTTCAGCACGTTGAACAAGATCTCGATTTCCCAGCGCGCCCGATACCAGTCGATCAGTTCAATCGCTTCCTGCAGCGTCCTGGCTTCGCGGTTGGTCAGCAAGCGCCATTCGATCGGCTTGACGCCGTCTGGTGCATCAAACTCACGCGCCACCAGACACGTGGCCGCTACGCTTTGACCAACGCCTGCCGGCAGTTCGATGCGCCGCAACCATACGTGCTGGCGCACCTGGCGCGCCTTCACGCCGTGACGCGAGCCCATCGTGAAGGCAATCTCGCCGAGCGGTGCGCCTTCTGTCGTCGCCGTCCAAAGCTTAGCTCCCTCGGGCAGCGAGCGGTCGTGGGTCGAGCGAATCAGCCAATCCGCCGGCGTGCCCAACTCCTGCGCCCGCACCATCAGCGCGAGCATGTCTGCCTCGCGATCGGCGACGTACACCAGTCGCGTGTGCGGCAGGCTCGATGCCGTTTCCGCTACCCGCTCGTAACCCTCGATCCAGCGCAGGCTTTCCTTGAGCCCGCCGCGCTTGCCCTGCGCGTCCTTGGGCTCACGCGCCCACATCCACGCGTCGAGTACACCCAGCGGCACCCGCTCAGGTGTCACCGCATAGGTCGGATGCAAATACATTCCGCGCTGCATCTCGTAAGACAGTGGCCCAAGGCCCGCGGCCTGCCGGCCGTTGAAATCCAGTTCCGTGGTGTCCTGCAGGCACAACACGACCGACTGGGCGGCCATTCGTTGCTCGGTCTGCCGCCAGTGCGGCTCCAGAATCGCACTCCACTGGACCTCGCCGTTGTCGAAGAAGCGGTACGCCGCCATCGTCTCGCCCCAGCCCCGACACGCCTGCGGCACGCCAGCCGTCGGCTTGGCCGCCAATCGTTCCATCAATGTCCTTGCTCGCTTGTTCAAGCGCGCGTCGCCAAGGTCGAGCCCAGCAAATTCGGTTTCCGTCCAGCACGGTGCTTCCAGGGCCAAGGCGTTCACGCAAAAAGCAAGAGTAAACGCGACGCGCCGAAAGTTTACAAGCCCCGGTCGATCTCATTGCTCGACGACGGTTTGTTCCGGCCTACGGTGCGGAGGGCAGACTTGTGTATAAGACGATGGGCTTAACCCGGTATGCGGAACGTGCTTAGGCGAACGTTCCGCCTTCATGATCCACGGCGACAGCCAGACCGATCCCGGCAACGCGTCAAATGGATGTATCGTTCTGCACTTGCCATACCGCAAGCAAATCTGGAACAGTGGCGACAGAATGCTTAGGGTGAAACATCCATGAAACGCACCTTTGCAGTCCTGCTGCTATCCCTTCCCGCGCTATGCCTGGCGCAAGGCAGACCGAACCCGCCATGCGACGGGTGGCCGACCAACATGGCCGAAAACAGCCTAAAAAAGGCTGGCATGCTTGGCAATATCGACTATACGAAAACCCAAGCCGTGCAACTGGCGTCCGAGAAAATAGGAAAAGATGAGGATGGCGAACAGTTATGGCGTGAGGTCTATCACATCACCTTTCACGAAAAAAACGGAAACAAGGTCAAGGTGATTGCTGTGAACGACGCTGGCGAATTTGAATGCTCAATGAGTGCCGTAGAGGTTTTTGTCGTTTCGAAGCATTTGCTGTCAAGAGTCGAGGCTGACAGAATGTTCAAGCAGATAGAGTGAGGTCCTTTGAATCCATGAAACACGCTTTTGCAGTCCTGCTGCTATCCCTTCCCGCGCTATGCCTGGCGGAACCCGGACCATACCCGCCATGCGGCGACCGGTTTCCGGCCTATGTGGCCCAGATGGCGCTAAGAAAAACTGACATCCTCTCCCTGGATTTCGATGCTACGAAAACAAGGGCCGTGCGACTGGCGTCCGAGAAGATCGGTAAATATGAGGATGGCGAACCAATGTGGCGAGGGGTCTATCAGATTACCTTTGAGGAGCGAAACGGAAATAAGATCAAGCTGATTGCTGTGTACGAGATAGGCGAACTGGAGTGTACGATTAGTGACGAGCAGTTTCTTATCGTTTCGAAACAGTTGCAGCGTGGCGGCGGGGACACTCGGTACAGGCATATCGAGTGAACCGCGCCAGTTCAGACCCGGACCCGCATCGCGCGGGTCTTTTTTTGCCTGCGAGCGGCGCGTCATAAGGCCCCTACCTCGCTCTGTTTCAGTCATTACACCCCTTGCCCGCGCGGCCTGTACGTCTGGTTCGGGTCTGTCTGTAGGCTTCCACGAAATAGTCGCCAAGGCGGGAAATCGATCCGAAACGCTTCCGGCGCGAAAGACCGTTGCGGGCCGCATGTAACCATCGCCCTCCCAGTCTTCGCACGCGTCGAGTACGGCCAGCTGCGTGGCGCGGAAGTGTCTGGCCGCCTCCCGCACGGTCGGATGCGAACGGATGGTTGGAGCTGATGGAGCCGGTACAGCCGGACTTGACGCAGCGGCTGCTGACGATCTTTTCGGTATCACCAGCGACGGGGATGCGACCATACGGAAACTGACCGCGTTGCAGGACTACGCGCGTAAAGCGCAGCGGGTGTGCGGCATCGATGGCAGCCGGAAATATTGAAAAAGAAGTCAGCCGTGCGTCGTTATACTCAGCTCTGCCCGTCAACTTTAAAAAGGATCTTCGCGGAAAAGTGTGATGGTTTTTCATGATGAAAACGTCGGAGAGCCAATCTGGGTAAGGGTTCGCGCGTCTTGATGGCCTCGCGAAATCGGGCATGATTTCGCGATGGCTACTTCACGCAAACTCAAGCGTCTTTCTGACGCATACCGGTTCGACGGATTCCGTCCTTGCGAAGCGCTGCGCGGTGTCTTCGGTGATCGCATGGCACGCGTAGTCACGCTGGTTCGGCGCTCAAAAAAACGGCCTGCAAGGGATGTGGTCGACGGTGCTCGATCCACGATCGCACGGTGCGTCGCGTTCGAGATCTGCCGAACGGCGACGTACGGATTTACCTGGAACTCGAAGCTCGTCGGGTCCGCTGTCGATGCGATGGCAGCGTGAAAGGCGAACGACTGAGCTTTCTGGCGGACAACCCTCACTACACGAAGCGCTTCGCGTGGTACGTCGGTCGTCGCTGTCGCGAGAGCACGATCAAGGACGTGGCCGACGAACTGCGATTGCACTGGCACACGGTCAAGGACCTCGAGATGCAGTACATGCGGGCGCAACTGGAGCGGTTCGGCACGCCTGGGCCGAAGGTCATCGGCATCGACGAGATTTCGATTGGCAGGGGACAGACGTACCGCATTGTTGTGAGCGACCTGATACGGGGCCGTGCGATCTGGTTCGGTGGCGAAGATCGAAAGGAGGCCAGCATGCATCAGTTCTATGACTGGCTGGGCGAGAAAAAGGCCCGCGGCATCCGGCTTGTCGTGATGGACATGTGGCGGCCGTTTTACAACGTCGCGCAGGAACGCGTGCCGCATGCGGCCATCCTGTACGACAAATTCCACGTCATAAAGCAGCTCAACGAAGCCCTGGATGAAGTGCGCAAGAGCGAATACGCTCGCCTGCAAGGCGAGCAGCGGCGCTACATCAAAGGCCAGAAGTACGTTCTGCTTAGTCATCGCGAAAACCTGTCGATGGAAGGCAGGAACTCGTTGAAGACGCTTCTCGCAGCGAACCGACGGCTGAATACCGCGTACCTGCTCAAGGAGTCGTTCGGGCAGTTGTGGGACTACGAGCGCGAAGGCTGGGCACGTCGCTTCTTCGAGAACTGGAAATCCAGCCTGAGGTGGCAGCGTTTGAAGCCCTATGAGAAGTTTGCCGCGATGGTCGAGCGTCATTGGGAGGGGATTGCTTCCTATTGCAAGCCAGAAAACAAGGTGCCGCTCGGCTTCGTTGAGGGACTCAATAACAAGATTCGGGTCATCCAACGACGCGCGTACGGATTGCGAGACGAGCAGTATCTGCGCCTGAAGATCCTCACTTGCATGCTGCCTCGAATCTGAAAAATGGAGATTTTTCATCACTCTTTTCCGCGAAGACCCTTTAAAAAATGGAGGTATGCGTGGGCGCTCTTTCCATATGGCACTGGCTGGTGTTTGTTCTTGTTGTCGTCATCGCGGAGATTATCCCGCTATGGCTGATCCTGAAGAAGGCGGGATATGCGGGCGCCTGGTCGCTGCTCGCCTTCATTCCGGTGGTGAACGTCATTCTGCTGTGGTTCATTGCCCTGGCCCGCTGGCCTGCATTGAACCCAAGACAGTCCTGACCTGTCGCGGCCGGTCGGAATGGACGAACTGAAATGGCCGGCCGCTACCGCAACCCTTCCTACCGCCAGTACTTGCCGCAGGAACTGCTCGATGAACTGCGCGCGGTGTCGAAGGCGACCCACCGTTGGGTGCAGCAGATCGTGCGGGTGGCCGTGCAGCGTTTCCTGCGTGAGCTGCGGAGTCCGTCGTGAGCACGCCTGCCCTCACCTTCGACCTGATCCTGCGCGATGCGCAGGATCAGTTACGTGTGCTCAGTCCTTACGACTTCGCCGCCGCGGCCGCCGCATCATCCTCGCGAAACAGCTTGTCGGCCAGATGGAATGCGGAGTTGGCCGCCGGCACGCCGCAGTAGATCGCGGTCTGCAGCAGCACTTCCTTGATCTGCTCGCGCGTCACGCCGTTGTTTTTGGCGGCACGCAGGTGCAGCGCGAGTTCTTCGCTGCGATTCAACGCCACCATCATCGCGATCGTCAGCAGGCTACGCGTATGACGCGGCAGACCTTCACGCGTCCAGATCTCACCCCACGCATAGCGCGTGATCAGGTTCTGGAATTCCTCGGTCAGCTCGGTGCGGTTCGCGAGCGAACGGTCGACGTGCGCGTTGCCCAGCACCGCGCGACGCACCTCCATACCGGCTTCGTAACGGTCTTCGTCGTTCATTTTGCCTCCGTCAGGAAGTCGAGCACGGTCTTCGTGAACTCACCGGCCTTTTCGATGTTGGAGATATGCGAGGCATTGAGTTCGACGTAGCGCGCGCCCGGAATCGACTGCGCAAGTTCGCGGCCTTGCGCGGCCGTGGCGGCCAGATCATGCGTGCCGCTGATCACGAGCGTCGGCAGTTTGATGCCCGGCGTTTCGGGCCGCAGGTCGGCCGCGTCGATTGCGTCGCAGTTCGATGCGTAGCCTTCCTTGTCGGTATGCACGAACACGTCGCGGATCATCGCCAGCACGACCGGCTCGCGCTCGATGAAGTCTGCCGTGAACCAGCGCGGCAGCACCGCGTCGGCGAGCGCGAACATGCCTTCGCTGCGCGCCTTCGCGGCACGCGGCACCCACACTTCCGGCGAGCCGATGCGCGCGGCCGTGTTGCACAGCACGACGCGCTCAAAGCGGTCGCCGTGACGCGCGGCGAGTGCGACGCCGGTCAGGCCGCCCATCGATATGCCGCAGAAATTCGCGCGCGCGATCTTCAGCGTATCCATCAGCCCGAGCACGTCGCCGCTCAGCTGCTCGATCGTGTACGGACCCTTCGGCGCTTCCGAATGGCCGTGGCCGCGCGTGTCGTAGCGCAGCACGCGGAAGTGCTTTGACAACGCCGCGACCTGCGGCGTCCACATGGACATATCGCAGCCGAGCGAATTCGACAGCACGAGCCACGGCGCGTGGCCGTGACGATCGCCGTCGATACGATAGTGAAGCTCGGTGCCGTTGACTGCGGCGTAGGGCATGCCGGTTACTCCTTGGAATGGGCGCGCTGCGCGCGCGTGGTGTGAAGCGCCAGCGCGGCGTCGACATATGCGTGCGCCTGGCCGACGTATTGAGCGGGATCGAGCAGCTGCTTCAGGCGCTCGAGCGAAAGATGTTCGGTGACGGCCGAGTCGGCGGCGAGCACGTCATACAGCGTCTTGCCGTCGCGGATCGCCGCCTTGGACGCGCGCTCGACCAGATGATGCGCGTCGAGCCGGCCGATGGAATCGCCGAGCGCGAGCATCACCGCTTCGCCGAGGATCAGGCCGTGCGTGACGTCGAGATTCGCGGCGAGGTGCGCTTCGTTGACGTTCAGACCCGCAGCGATCTGTTCGATGTTCGCGAGCGCGCCGCCCGCGAGGCGCGCGAGATCCGGCAGCGCGTCCCATTCGGCCTGCCAGCCGCCGAGCGCGCGTTCGTGCTCCTGCACCATGCCGGCGAACACAGTCGCCACAAGGCCGGGCGCGCGCGTCGCGGCCGTCAGTACCGCCGCGCAACCGACCGGGTTGCGTTTGTGCGGCATCGTCGACGATCCGCCCTTGCCGGCCGCGGCCGGTTCGGCGAGTTCGTCGATTTCGGTTTGCATTTGCAGCGACACGTCGCGCGCGATCTTGCCGAGCGTGCCGATCAGCATGCCGAACAGCGACGCCGTCTCGGCGATGCGATCGCGCTGCGTGTGCCACGGCAAGGTCGGTACCGCGAGGCCGAGTTCCTTGGCGAGCGACTGCGTGACCTGCGGCGCCGCCTCGCGCAGACTCGCGAGGGTGCCGGCCGCGCCGCCGAATTGCAGCACCAGCACACGTTCGCGCAACGCGTCGAGCCGCTCGCGATGACGCAACAGCGCGTCGAGCCATTGCGCGAACTTCAGACCCAGCGTGATCGGCAGCGCCTGTTGCAGCCACGTGCGGCCGATCATCGGTGTCGCGCGATGGGTGGCCGCGAGTTTCGCGACCGCGTCGCAGGTGGCTTGCAGGCCGCCGTCGAGCAGGTCGAAAGTGTCGCGCAGTTGCAGCACCGTCGCGGTGTCGATGATGTCCTGGCTCGTCGCGCCCCAATGCACGTATTTGCCAGCTTCGGCATCGGCGGCTTTGACGCGTGCAGTCAGTTGCTTGACGAGCGGAATCGCGAGGTTGCCGCCGAGCGCGGCGTCGCGTGCGAGCGCGTCGGCGTCGAGCTGGTCGGCCTGGCAGGCCGCTTCGATCGCAGGGACGGCGGATTCGGGAACGACTTTGTGCGCGGCAGAGGCACGCGCGAGCGCGGCTTCGACGTCGAGCATCCGCTGCAGCGTGGCACGCGGCGCCCAGATGTCGTTCATCGGCTGTGTGCCGCAAAGAAGGCCAGTCAGACGGGCGCTGGAGTCGAGCATGGTGACGACGATGTTTGAGGGAATCGGAAGCGAAGAAGCGGCACGGCGCGCGGCGGTTCGAAGCCGACGCCGTGGCGGAGCAAGCGCTCGTAGCGCGCTTGCTCCGCGCTCGTGCCGTGCGTATGCCGCGGTATCTGCTGCGTATTGTGCGCCAAACGTGGTCAGCCCGTCGCTGAAGTCGCCAGGCCAGCGCCGTCCAGGAATTCACCCCGTCAGCGCTGGCCCGTTCGCGCAATGCTGCTTTCAGACGAGACGCCATCGACGCGGCCGCAAAGCAGACCGCCGCCGCGACGCCTCAGCCAGCCATCAGGCCGCGCGCGCGGCCTGCGTGCCGTCGGTCATCGGCACACCGGTCAGCTTCAGCAGTTCGTCGAAGCCGATGTCCGTGAAAATCTCGCGCACGACGAGGCCTTCCTTCGTGACGTCGATCATTGCGAGGTCCGTATAGATACGGGTCACGCAACCGATACCGGTGACCGGGTACGAGCATTCGGCGGTGATCTTGCTCTCGCCCTGCTTGGTCAGATGCTCCATCATCACGTAGACCTGCTTCGCGCCGATCGCGAGGTCCATCGCGCCGCCGACCGCCGGAATCGCGTCGGGTGCGCCGGTGTGCCAGTTCGCGAGGTCGCCCTTCGCCGACACCTGGAACGCGCCGAGCACGCAGAAGTCCAGATGGCCGCCCCGCATCATCGCGAACGAATCCGCGTGATGGAAGTAGGCGCCGCCCGTCAGCAGCGTGACGTGCTGCTTGCCGGCGTTGATCAGTTCGTCGTCTTCCTGGCCCTTCGCCGGTGCCGGGCCCATGCCGAGCAGACCGTTTTCGCTGTGCAGGAAGATTTCCTTGTCGGCGGCGAGGTGGTTCGCCACCAGCGTCGGCACGCCAATGCCGAGGTTCACGTAAGCGCCTTCAGGGATGTCCTGGGCAACGCGCTTGGCCATTTCATCGCGAGTCAGTTTCTTCATGTCGGTCTCCGGGTCAGGCAGCAGCGTCGTGAGGATTGGGCGTGGGGGCATGCGCCGCTTGCGGCACCGCGATCACGCGTTGCACGAAAATGCCGGGCGTGACGATTTCTTCGGGATCGAGACCGCCGAGCGGCACCACTTCCGACACCTGCACGATCGCGGTCTTCGCGGCGCTCGCCATGATCGGCCCGAAGTTACGCGCGGTCTTGCGATAGATCAGGTTGCCCCAGCGATCGCCCTTGTACGCCTTGATCAGCGCGAAGTCCGCGTGCAGCGGCGCTTCGAGAACGTAGTGACGGCCGTCGATCAGGCGGGTTTCCTTGCCTTCGGCGAGCTTGGTGCCGTACGCGGTCGGCGTGAAAAAGCCGCCGATGCCCGCCCCCGCGGCGCGGATGCGCTCGGCGAGATTGCCTTGCGGCACGAGTTCGAGTTCGATTTCGCCGGCGCGATAGAGCGCGTCGAACACATACGAGTCGGTCTGGCGCGGGAACGAGCAGATGATCTTGCGCACGCGCTTGGCCTTCAGCAGCGCCGCGAGGCCGATATCGCCGTTACCTGCGTTGTTGTTGACGATGGTGAGATTGCGCGCGCCCTGCTCGATCAGCGCGTCGATCAACTCGGACGGCATGCCGGCCGTGCCGAAGCCGCCGATCATGACGGTCGCGCCGTCGTGGACATCGGCGACCGCCGATTGAAGTGTCTCGAAAATCTTGTTGATCATGTCGAATTTCCTTTGGGGGCGCTACGTGCCGCTGGGCTGACAGCCGTAACCGGCAAGGCTCGCGCGGAAACAGTCTCCGGGCATGCTGGCGACGGCTCGCGAGGGGGAGAGCGGGCTGGCGCCTTCGATTGCTTCGCCGCTGAATTGTTCGTTGAATGAACAGTGATTCGTTTAGCGAACGCTTCGGCGATTATGGTTGTCCTGTGGGCGGGTTGTCAAGGCAGGGAAACCCCCTTCATCATAGGTCGCCGCGCGCGGCGGCGAAGGTCCGGGATGCCCTCGTCCAGCGCTCGCCCTGCGCGCGAAAATGCCGGCCGCGCAAAATCCCACTATGCTTACGGGCGATTTTTCAACTAGGCTCTATAGCGATACGGCATAAGCATCCCCTTGCCCCGCCCGCCCCGCGAGCCATAACAAGCATGTCCGAGACACATCTGGATCTGAACCTGATCCCCTATCTGGTCGCGATGGAAGACACGCGCAACGTGAGCCGCGCCGCCGAGCAGCTCGGCGTGAGCCAGCCGCGCGTGAGCACCGCGCTTGGGCGCCTGCGCGAATACTTCGACGATCCGCTGTTCGTGCGCACATCGAAAGGCATGGAGCCGACACCGCGCGCGCTCGCGATCCTGCCCGCCGCGCGCGACGCGTTGCTGCGCATCGAGAAAGGCATGCTCGACGTGCAGGATTTCGATCCGGCGACGAGCACGCACACGTTTTCGATCGCGCTGTCCGACGTCGGCGAAATCGTGTTTCTGCCACGTCTTTTGCAGCTGTTCGCCGAGCGCGCGCCGTCCGCGAAACTGCGCTCGGTCACGCTGTCGCCGTCGCAAGTGGAACGCGGGCTCGAATCGGGCGATGTCGACCTCGCCGTCGGCTATTTTCCGGACCTGGCGGGCAACAACTTCTTTCAGCAGCGGCTCTTCACGCATCGCTTCATCTGCCTGATGCGCAGCGGACATCCGCTGTCGAAGGGGCCGCTCACGCTCGAGCAATACGTGGCGTCCGGGCATGCGGTCGTGCGCGCCGAGGGACGCAGCCAGGAAGTGCTCGAGCAGTACCTCGAAAAGAAGCGCATCAAGCGACGCGCGGTGCTCGAAACGCCGCACTTCATGAGCCTGCCTTTCATCCTCGCGCGCACCGACCTGCTCGCGACCGTGCCGCACGCGATCGGCTTCGCGTACGTCTCGGAGCATGCGTCGATCATGCTCGTCGAGCCGCCGCTGCCGCTGCCGCGCTTCGACCTGCGGCAGCACTGGCATCGCAAGTTTCATAACGATCCGCGCGGCAGCTGGCTGCGCGGCGTGGTCGCCGAGCTGTTCAACGATGCGATGGACGAATGGCCGAAGTAGCCGTGCGCAGCACGCCCGCGACTGCCCCGGCCGCGAAAGGGGCATCGGCACCTTCGGCGCAAAACATGGAACAATGACCTCAGTTACTGACCCCGCGCGTCGCGCAGCGTCGACGCGCGATCCAGGAGGACGACGCATGACCAGCAGCAAGGCAAAGAAGACCAAACCCGTAGCGGCCGCCGAACGCCCGAGCCGCGAAGAAGCTGAGGCAGCCGTGCGCGTGCTGCTGCGCTGGGCCGGCGACGATCCGCAGCGCGAAGGTCTGATCGACACGCCGGCACGCGTGACGCGCGCTTACGACGAGTTTTTCGTCGGCTACCAGGTCGATCCGCGCGACATCCTCGCGCGTACCTTCTCCGAAGTGGACGGCTACGACGAAATGATCGTGCTGAAGGACATCCGCTTCGAAAGCTATTGCGAGCACCATATGGTGCCGATCATCGGACGCGCGCACGTCGCGTATCTGCCGAACCATCGCGTGGTCGGCATTTCGAAGCTCGCGCGCCTCGTCGATGCGTTCGCGAAACGGCTGCAGATCCAGGAAAAGATGACGGTGCAGATCGCCGATACGCTGAACGACGTGCTGCAGCCAGCCGGCGTGGGCGTGATTCTCGAAGCCGCGCATCAGTGCATGTCGACGCGTGGCGTGCACAAGGCGGGCGTCACGATGGTCACGTCGCGCATGCTCGGCACGTTCCGCACCGATCCGTCGACACGGCGGGAGTTTCTGGCGATCGTCGGGAATCCGGGCGTGGTGGCAGTGCCGAATGCCTGATGAGGTGGACCCGGGGGCTGCTCGTGGTTCGTTGACGATGCAGCCCCCGCCCCTGCGAATCCAGCGTGCGCGCTCGCGCGCACTCTCTTCAAGCGCGCCGGCCACCTTGCGGTGGGCACGCGGGGTTGACAGTTAGTTGCGTATTGACGATTGAGGCCGATGGTCGATACCGGCCGTCCACGCATGCCAGCCCAACAGCAGCAACAGGAGCGCCTCAATTGGTCGAGTTTCCGTTGTCGGCGGTTTCAACCTGGGGCAGCGCTATCGTGTTCGTCAACGTCCTGCTGACGCGCCTCGGCGTACCGATTCCGGCCGTGCCGATGCTGCTGTTCGCGGGCTCGGCGATCGCTGCGGGCACCCTGGCGTTCTGGCCGACCCTCGGCGCGGCGGTGCTGGGCGCATTGATCGGCGACGGCACCTGGTTCGCGGCGGGCCGTCTGTATGGACGCAAACTGCTCGCGTGGCTCGGCCGCTTGTCGCCCGCCGTCGATACGAGGCTGGAAACCGCGCGCGCGCTATTCGAACGCTATGGCGTGCCGCTCGTGTCGATCTCTAAGTTCGTGCCCGGCCTCGGCCTGATTACGCCGCCGCTGATGGGTACGACCGCCGTCGACATCCGCATCTACGCACTATGGGATCTGGCGAGCGTGATCGCGTGGGCGACGTTCTGGCTGCTCGGCGGCGCGGCCGTGGAACGCGAGGTGCATATGCTGCGCGCGTTCGTCGAGCAGCGCGGCGGCACGATCGCCGACATTCTTCTTGCGGTGGCGCTCGTCTATCTGCTCTACCGGCTGTATCTGCGATATTACGAACGGCGCCGGTTCACGCGAGCCACGTCGGCCCAAGCCGAGCCGATGCTGGCCGCGCCGACGCAGGCCTCATCGGCGAGTGCCGCCGCGTCGAGCATGCCGTGGCGCTGGCGGTGCTCCGGCCGCCTGCGCCGCATGGCGCCGTCCCGCGTGCTCGATGCGCGGCCCGGCGCTCCGCTGCTCGATCTGCGACGCCAGATTCCCGATGCGCGCGCGCTCGATCCGCATTCGCCTGAACAGATCGACGGCGCGCTGCGCACGCACGACATGGTCATCTATTGCATCTGCCCGGACAGCGCGACCGCGCTCGAAGTCTCGCAACATATGCGCAGCAATGGCTACACGCGGATTCGCGCACTGCGCGGCGGGCTCGATGCATGGCAGCGGCGTGGCTTCCCGGTGGGCTTGCTGGCTTACGCGGATGGTTCGGCCGCCGATCGGCCGCGCTCGGCGTTGCGGGACGAAACACCAGCGGCGGTGACGTTGCGCGGCTTCGCGCCGCGCAGTGCGGAGCGCGCCTGAATTGCGCTGCGTCGCGACAATCTGGGCCGGGAAGGCGCTCACGCTCACGCGCACGAACACCTGGCGTTAAGGCGCCGCCCCCGTGCGCGAGACCCCCTGCGCCGCCGAATACTCGTCCCACTGCGCCGACCGGGTGCGATTGCGCCCTTCGTTCTTCGCCACATACAACTGTCCATCAGCGGCCGCCATCAGCTCGAGTCCGTTCGCGACATCCGTGGCGCTCGGCAGCGCCGTTGCGCAGCCGACGCTCACCGTCACCGCCTGCGGCGCATCGTGTCCGCGCACGATGACCTGGTTTTCCACCTTGCGACGAATCTGCTCCGCGACCGCGAACGCGCCCTGCGCGGTCGTATCCGGCAGCACCACCGCGAACTCTTCGCCGCCGTAGCGCGCGACCAGATCGGCCGAGCGCCGCACCACGGACGCGATGCAATCAGCCACCGCGACCAATACCTCGTCGCCGCTCTCATGGCCGTAGGTATCGTTGAAACGCTTGAAGTGATCGATATCGATGAACAGCACCGACAGCGGCTTGTTCTCGCGTCGCGCACGCTTCCATTCGTCGTCGAGCCGCTTGTCGAGCACGCGGCGATTGTTGAGCCCGGTCAGCGGATCGGTCGCGGCAAGACGCAGCAGCGCGGCCTGCGCGCGCTGTTTGTCGCGCAGCGCGAACGCGAGCAGCCACGACACGAGCACGAACACCGAGCCGAACGAGATGGTCAGCGCGGCGGCCACGTGGCTGCGACGCTGCCACGGCGCGAGCACGTCATCGACAGCGGGCGCGACGGCCACGATCAGCGGCGTGCCCGGTACGTGCGTGTAGGTGAAGATGCGACGCACACCGTCGACCCGCGAGACCGATACGTAGCTGCCGGAGTCGTGCACCGTCATCGGTGCGAAGGTCGGCGACTTGGCGACGCTGGTGCCGATAGCGCGCGCGTCGATCGGCTTGCGCGCGAGCAGCGTGCCGTCCGCCATCACGATGAAAACCGAGCCCTGCTCGCCGGTGTCGATCCGGTCCAGCAGGTGCTGGAAGTACTCGATGCGGATCGCGAGCAGCGCGATGCCGGCGAAGCGGCCTTGCGCATCGTCGATGCGCCGCGTCAGCGCGATCGACAGCTTGCCGCCACGCAGCCGCGACATGAACGGATGCGAGAAATACAGGCCCGCCGCCGGATTGCGCTGATGCACCTGAAAGTATTCGCGATCGTCGAGATGGACGGTGGTGTTGGCGTCGGCGTACTGCGCGGCGGCCACTTCACCGTCGGCGCCGACTATATACGCGCCGCCGAGAAACGCGGCGGTAGTCGCGCGATCGAACAGCATCGCCTGGCGCACCGGGACCGGCAGCGTCCAGGTGAGCGGATCGCCTGCGGCATCCACCATCGATTGCAGCGACAGACTATAAATTTCGACGTTGCGCGCGAGATCGGCGGAAATGATCGACACGAGGTTTTGCGACGTCTGGCGCGCATGATCGAGCATTTCGCGGCGGCCTTCGCCGACCTCCACCGCCGTCAGGATCGACATCGCCAACGCGACGAGCGTGCCGGCGATGCCGGCCACCCACGGGCGGTTGCCCACATAGCGGGTCATCCCGGCTCGAACGGCGCGCAACGTCAGGCGCAGCCGATGACGCAGCGAAAGCCCATGCGGTGCCACGCTCCTCGCCTCCTTCGCGGACTATTCTTTCGGGCCGCAGCGCGGTGCGCCGTGCATTTTGGGCTGCGGATCCTCCGCGCTAGCGAGGACCGAACGCGCTCTCTCAGCCCAGTAGCTCCGACGCCGCGCGCAAGCGGCGTTTGCGTTTCCTGTCGAGCCAACCCAACGCGGCTTCGATGTGGTCCGCGTCGGCAAACGATGCGGCATTGTCGCGCAACAGCGTTTCGCTCGCGACGGTATCGTTGAGCATGCCGAAGCGCTTCTGGATTTTTTTCAGGCGCTTGAGCGTGCGCTTATGGCTGGTTTTAAGCACCGGCCCGAAAAACTCGAACAGATAGCGCAGTTTCTTGCCCGCTTTTCTGACATCGTGAAAGGCTCCGTAATTCGAGCGTTTCGCATGGCGCGCGCGTTTGATGCGCTTTTTCAATGAGCGCTCCGACGCCCCTATGCGTCGAGCGGCAAATTTGCGCAGCGCAATAGCCGAATCGTGCGTGGCGTGCAGTTGCGCGGAAGTGGTGGCCAACGCATCGCGCAGCAGGTGTTTGACGTCGGCGTTCAACAACGTCTCGCGGCTGGTCGCCAGCGTGTCGCGGCGCGCCTGCTCGAGCTTCGGCATCAATGCTTGCGCGCCGCTGTCTTGCTGCCTGAGCAACGCGATCAGGATGTCCCAATCGCGCGTTTTACCCGCCGCGGTGGCGAGAAACTTGTAGACCGCGCGTTGCCGGGAATTTTCGCCCTTGTCGAGCAGCGGTGCGAAAGCCCACCATAACGAACGCAAACGCCGCAGTGAAACGCGCAGTTTGTGCAGCGCTTCGGGTGACGCCTCGCCATGCACCCCTTTGGCGAGCCGGATCGCCTCATCGACGAGCGGCGCGGCATAGGAAGTGAAGGCACGCTGTGCCGGTTCGTCCTCTACCGGCTCGTTGACTGTCTCGCTGTCTTGCTTCATCGACGCTCCCCGGAAACATGACCTTACTTCCAGCGTAGCAAAAATGATGCTCAGGAGGATCGCGGCGCGTGTCAGCCGACTCTTCCCTCACGCGTTGGCGCGTCGCACCGGCAGCGTCTATCCTCGACCGATAGGATCGCGCGTTGCACGGTTCGGCGAGTGCTCC
Source organism: Paraburkholderia sp. 32 (assembly GCF_050435345.1). Lineage (NCBI taxonomy): Bacteria > Pseudomonadati > Pseudomonadota > Betaproteobacteria > Burkholderiales > Burkholderiaceae > Paraburkholderia > Paraburkholderia sp. 32. Next base: position 1,439,554 of record NZ_JBNDKD010000001.1, on the reverse strand, counting down.
GGCGACGATGCAGTGTGCAGTGCGGCAAATGCCGCAAACAGACCTTAGGAGGATGTATGCGAATTCTCGTTGTCGGTGCGACCGGCCTGCTCGGTTCGCACATCGTGAGGCTGCTCGCCACGGAACATGACGTGGTCGGCGCGAGCCGCAAAGGCTCCGAACTGCACGTCGACCTGTCGGACAAACGCAGCATCGAAGCGATGTATGCGCAAGCCGGCAGCTTCGACGCGATCATCTGCGCGGCCGGCTCGGCGAAATTCGCGCCGCTCGCGGCGCTTGGCGACGAAGACTTTTCTTTTAGTCTTGCCAATAAACTGATGGGGCAGGTCAATCTGGTGCGCTGCGGCGTGGACCATGTGTCGCAAGGCGGCTCGTTCACACTGACGAGCGGCGTGCTCGCGCAACAGCCGATGGAAGGCAGCGCCGCGGTCAGCATCGTCAATGCAGGTGTCGAAGCGTTCGCGCGCTCGGCCGCGCTCGAGTTGCGAGGCAAGGCCCGCGTCAATGTGGTGAGCCCGGGGTGGGTCGCCGAAACGCTCGAATCGATGGGCCGCGATCCGTCGCAAGGGGTACCGGCGGAAATCGTCGCGCAAGCTTATAAACGCACCCTCGGTGGCAGCGCAAGCGGCGAAGTAGTCAGCGCATCGTAAGCGCAACCGAAGCCCGCTCGCCGCTCGTGCTCTTGCTTAGTTCGGTTCGGACATCTTGCTATTCCCGTCCGCCAGCCCGCGTAGTATTTACCGGCGTGAGCGGCGTAGCATAGGGCGCGCCGCGCCTGCTTTTCCCGCACCCCCAATGCCGTCACGTAGTTGTCATCGTTGCGACACACAGCGAAAGCAGCATCAAGAACTCTGCGACCACTTTTTGGGGCTCACGTCATGCCGGAACTTTCGTATCCGCAACCAGGCGCCGCCAGCGGCAAAGGCCGTAACGCGGGCCTGGTTATTTTCGTTGCCCTGCTCATCGCGGGCGTCGTGTACTGCGGCGTTCATCTGATAGACGATCTGCAGCCCGTACGCGAAAGCTCGGTACTGCCGTATCTGCTGCTCGGTGTCGCGCTGCTGATCGCGCTCGGCTTCGAGTTCGTCAATGGCTTTCACGATACGGCCAACGCGGTCGCCACCGTCATCTACACCCACTCGCTGACGCCGAATATCGCGGTGGTCTGGTCCGGCACGTGGAATTTTCTGGGCGTGCTGACGTCGAGCGGAGCGGTCGCCTTCGGCGTGCTGCAACTGCTGCCCGTCGAGTTGATTCTGCAGGTTGGCAGCAGCGCCGGCTTCGCGATGGTATTCGCGCTGCTGATCGCCGCGATCATCTGGAATCTGGGCACGTGGTCTTTGGGCCTGCCGTCTTCGAGTTCGCACACGCTGATCGGCTCGATCATCGGCGTAGGTCTGATGAATCAGATGCTGCATGGTGCGAACGGCACCAGTGGCGTGGACTGGAATCAGGCGCTCGGCGTCGGCAAGTCGCTGCTGTTTTCGCCGATCGTGGGCTTTCTGCTTGCGGGCCTGCTGCTGCTGATCCTGAAGGCCGTCGTGCGCGTGCCCGCGCTGTATGCCGAGCCGAAGGGCAAGGAGCCGCCGCCGTTCTGGATTCGCTGTCTGCTGATTCTGACCTGCACGGGCGTGTCGTTCGCGCATGGCTCGAACGACGGCCAGAAAGGCATGGGGCTGATCATGCTGATCCTGATCGGTACCGTGCCCACCGCCTACGCGCTGAACAAGGCGGTCACGCCGGCGCAAACGCAGAACTTCGTCGCGGTCGCGCATCAAACCGCGGCGACGCTGTCGCGCTACACGCAGGGCGCGGCGCCTTCCGCGGATCCGCGCGCCGACGTCGAGGCCTTCGTGCGCACCCGTCAGCTGACGCCCGCCACGCTGCCGGCGCTGCAGCAGCTGACCGAGCAGATCGGTCGCCAGGTCGCCGAGTCGGGCTCGATGGCCGCGGTGCCGCAAGGCATCGTCGATAACGTGCGCAACAACATGTATGTCACCTCCGAGGCGATCCGTCTGATGCAGAAGGCCAATCAGCCGCAGTTCTCGCCCGAAGACGCGAAGGTCATCGCCAACTTCAGAACGCAGATCGACCACGCGACCAAGTTCATTCCGCCGTGGGTCAAGGTGGCGGTCGCGATCGCGCTGGGTCTCGGCACGATGGTCGGCTGGAAGCGCATCGTCGTTACGGTGGGCGAGAAGATCGGCAAACAGCATCTGACGTACGGCCAGGGCGCGTCGGCTGAACTCGTCGCGATGATCACGATCGGTGCCGCCGACGTCTACGGTCTGCCGGTGTCGACGACCCATGTGCTCTCTTCCGGCGTGGCCGGCACGATGGCGGCCAACGGCTCGGGTCTGCAATGGGCCACGGTGCGCAGTCTGATCCTCGCATGGGTGCTGACGTTGCCCGCGTCGATCGCGCTCGCGGGCGGGCTGTTCTGGGCGTTCCGTTCGGTGTTCTGAGTTCGCCGATCTGGCGGGGCGAAGCACGAAGAAAAGCGCGGTACGCTGATATACGTACCGCGCTTTTTCGTTGGCCGGCTATTTCATACGATCCGCTGTTAATACAGCTCAGGCACGATCATCGACTGAGGCACCGGCTGACGGCTATAGTCTTCGTGATAGACACGCGACGGCAAGTCGATCTGCGGATGCTCGATCTCGTGATACGGCACCTGGCTCAGCAGATGCTGAATGCAGTTCAGGCGCGCGCGTTTCTTGTCGACGGCCTGCACGACCCACCACGGCGCCTCGGGGATATGCGAGCGCTGCAGCATCACCTCCTTCGCCAGCGTATAGGCTTCCCAGCGGCGCCGGCTTTCGAGATCCATCGGACTCAGCTTCCACTGCTTGAGCGGATCGTGAATGCGGTTCTGGAAGCGGATTTCCTGCTCTTCGTCGGTGATCGAAAACCAGTACTTGAGGATCTGCACGCCGCTGCGCGCCAGCATCTTTTCGAACTCCGGCACCGAGCGGAAAAACTCTTCGTATTCCTCGTCGGTGCAGAAGTTCATCACGCGCTCGACGCCCGCGCGGTTGTACCAGCTGCGATCGAATAGCACCATCTCGCCGCCCGCCGGCAGGTGCGATACATAGCGCTGGAAATACCATTGCGTGCGCTCGCGATTGTTCGGCGCGGGCAATGCGGCCACGCGGCACACGCGCGGATTGAGGCGCTGTGTGATGCGCTTGATCGCGCCGCCCTTGCCGGCCGCGTCGCGCCCCTCGAAGATCACGACGAGCCGGTGCCCGGTCGCGACGATCCAGTCCTGCAGCTTGACCAGTTCTCCCTGCAGCCGGAACAGTTCGCGGAAGTACTGCTTGCGCGCCTCGCGATGCTCGGGCGTCAAGCCGTCCGGGCCGTCGATGATGCGGTCGTCGACCTCCATTTCGAGTTCTTCGTCGTAGGCATCGATGAGGTCTTCCTCGAAACGGCGTTGCCGCTCCGCCATCAGTTCGATATCGGGTCTCGGGTCCGGCTCTTTCATTGCGGCTCTCCTCGCAACAGGAATGGGATGGCGCGCGGCGGCTAGCGCGACGCGGTCGCGTTCGATTATCGAAGCGCGAGGTGTCAGCCGTGTTACCGCGTGGGCGGCCGCTGCATATGCGTGATAACCCCATGATAGCGAGTTTTGCCCCGACTTCCGCCGCTAGGGCAGTGGCCGCGCGAAGCTCAGTTCGTGGCCGTCCGGATCGGTGATATGAAAATAGCGCTCGCCCCACGGCGCATCCGACGGCGCGAACGTCGGCTGCAAGCCTGCCGCCACCGCCCTGGCATGGAACGCGTCGACGTCCGACACGTAGATGATCACGCGCCCCCACCAGTTGACCGGCGCGCGCGCATCAGCGATCAGGTTCAAATACGAACTGCCGAACGCGAACGACGTGAAGGCCTCGCGCGGACCGCCGAACTTGATCGGGAAGCCGAGCGCTTCGTAGAACGCGACGGCGCGCTGCATGTCGCTGGTGGCGAGCGTGATCGCACAGAGCGACTCGATGCGTGGACCCGGCTGCGGGGATTGCGGCGCTGAAGCGTTAGATGCGGACATGAACAGGGTCTCCGTGGCGCGAGCGAGCGGCGAACGACGGCCCGCCCGGGAAAGTGTCTCACGGGCAGTGGCCACCGGTCTGGCGGCGCGGCCGGGACGCCGCCGACGCCCCCGCGATGCACTTGAAAACTCGCGCACCGTCCCGCATCTCGGAGCCCGTCTATCCGGAGCATCGTTATGGGAAGCCGCCCACGCTTCATCGATGACCTGTCGAGCGCCGCATCCGACGCCCCCGGGCCCCAGTCCACCGACCTTTTGACCCACGACGACGACGCGCTGCTCGACGCCTACTCCCGCACCGTGATCGGTGCACTGGAGCGCGTGCAGCAGGCGGTCGCGTTTATCGCCGTCGAACGCCGGCTGCCCGGCGAAGCGTCCGCGCATGGGCGCGGCGCGCGCGGCGGCACCGGCTCGGGCTTCCTGTTCACGCCCGACGGCTACCTGCTGACCAATAGCCACGTCGTGCATGGCGCGACGCATATCCAGGTGACGCTGGCCGACGGCGCGAAGTTCGACGCCGATCTGGTCGGCGACGATCCCGGCAGCGATCTCGCGGTGCTGCGCATCGGTTCGCCGGAACCGCTGCCGCATGTCGAACTCGGCGAATCATCAAAGCTGCGCGTCGGGCAGATCGCCATTGCGGTCGGCAACCCGCTCGGGCTGCAACAGACCGTGACGACCGGCGTCGTTTCGGCGCTCGGCCGGTCGCTGCGCTCGAACTCCGGCCGCATGATCTACGACGTGATCCAGACCGACGCGGCATTGAATCCGGGCAACTCGGGCGGACCGCTGATCAATTCGGCGGGTCAGGTGATCGGCGTGAATACCGCGATCATTCCTGGCGCACAGGCCATCTGTTTTGCGACGGCGATCGATACCGCGAAGTGGGTCATCATGCAGATCTTCGCGCACGGTCGCGTGCGACGCGCGTATATCGGCGTGGCCGGCACGACGACGCCGCTGTCGCGCCGCGTGCAGCGCTACTTCGGGCTCGGCACGCAAAGCGGCGTGCGCGTGATGGAGATCGTCAAAGGCAGTCCGGCGGCGCTCGGCGGCTTGCGCACCGACGACACGATGGTCGCGATCGACGCGCAGCCGGTGCAGGATGTGGATGCACTGCAACGCACGCTCGATGCTTCGCGTATCGACAAGCCGGTCAACGTGACGGTGTTGCGCGGCGCGCAGCGGGTGGAGTTGACGGTGACGCCGGTGGAGCAGGCAGGGTGATGGGGGGATTGCCGGGGGACTGCGGGGTGGACAGTCAGGCGCCACCCTACCGCAAACCCTACATTAGACTCTACAAGAAATAATTAAAATCCTTATAAATCAATTTATTGAACGATATAATCAACAACATCTAACTCTACATTAAACCCTACAATCCGCGATGACGACCGTCGTATCGTTCGAACCCTTGTTTCCTGAGGACCGTGTATTGGATCCGCTGATCGAGCGCACGACCGAACTCGTCGACTCATCGCAAAAGCTCCTTGCCGTAAGCGGGACGCCATTTGCCGCGGCGCTCGTCCCGCAATTGCGTGCGATGAATTCGTACTACACAAATAAGATCGAAGGCCAGCACACCACGCCCGCCAGGATCGAGGCCGCTCTCAAGCGCGACTATTCAGCTGACGTCGCCGAGCGCAAAAAGCAGCGCCTTGCGATGGCGCATATTGCAACGGAATCCTCGCTCGAAGAAGAGTGGGATTTGCTTGCGACGCCCGCCCTGTTCGAGCCCGCACGACTTACGGCCATTCATGAGCGATTTTTTTCCTATTTGCCGGTCGCTGAGAGATTTACCAGCGAGGGCGAACCAATCGTGCCGGGCGAACTTCGCAGATCGGACGTCACCGTGGGCCGGCATCTCGCGCCAGAACCTGAAATGATCGCGCCATTGCTCGATGCATGGGCCAAGCGATATGCGCGCCTACGGATCAAGGACCATCAGTTGATCGGCATCGCCTGCTCGCATCATCGGTTGGCATGGACTCACCCGTTCGCAGACGGCAATGGCCGGGTGGCACGTCTGCATTCACATCTCGCTTTACGATCGGCCGACTTGACGCATGGCCTATGGTCTCCGCTTCGCGGTCTCGCACGCGAACATGAGCTGTACTACGCAAGATTGAGCGAAGCCGACCAGACCCGCCGCAATGACCTCGATGGCCGAGGCAATCTATCCCAGGAAGGCCTGGTGCGTTTCGCGCGGTTCTTTCTCGATTGCTGCCTGGACCAGGTAAGCTTTATGGTTCGCATGACCGAGTTCGATGGCATTGCAGATCGCCTGCTCGATCTATTGCGCTACCTCGATTCGAATCCGTGGATGATCGGCTCCGAAAAATCGGTGATCAAACCGGAGGCCTCGGCACTGGCGATGGAGTTTGTGGCGACGCGGCGTGCAGTCAGCCGCGCCGAATTCAATCAGATACTTGGCGTTACTGATGTTCTGGCTCGCCGGATTACGCGCTCTCTACTTGATATTGGACTGCTCGACTCGCCTTCCCATCGCGGCAATCTCTCGTTCGGTCTCCCATTGAAGAGTCTTCGATTTCTATTCCCGAGACTATGGCCCGAAGTCGATCAGGACTAGGCTGATCGTCGAAGAGAATGGCTGCAACCGACTCTCCTCCCTACCGAACCACCCGCGTCACCCCTCGCCCACGCGGATCGGCCGCCGCCTCCGGCTCGTCCCCATCGATCCTGATCACCTGAACATCGCCGGTGAATTGCTGCCCTTCCAGCTTGTAGCCCTTCGCCTCGAGCTGCTGGGCGAGTTCGCCCTCGATCGGCTTGTACGGCTCCGAATAGATCGTATTCGGCGGCAATAGCTGGTGATGGAAACGCATCGCGGCGAGCGCATCCGGCAACGGCATGTCGAAGTCGTAGATGTCGGTGATCACCTGGAAGATCGTCGTGAAGATGCGCGATCCGCCCGGCGTGCCGATCACGAGCGCGACCTTGCCGTCCTTCGTCAGAATCGTCGGCGCCATCGACGACAACGGGCGCTTCTTCGGCTCGATCGCATTCACGTCGCTGCCGACCACATCGAACATGTTGGCGGCGCCCGGCTTCGCGGAGAAGTCGTCCATCTCGTCGTTCAGCGCGATGCCTGCCCGATCCACCACGACGCCCGAGCCGAACGCGCCGTTCAGCGTGTACGTGTTCGACACCGCGTTGCCCCATTTGTCGACCACCGAAAAATGCGTGGTCTCCGCCTTCTCCGGCATCGAGGTCCCGAGCCCCGGCTGAATGCTCTTCGTGTCCGACGGTGCATTCGGATCGACCTCGGCCGCGCGCTTGGCCAGATACGGGTCGTCGATCAGTTGCGCGACCGGCACCTTGTAGAAATCCGGGTCGCCGAGATACTGCGCGCGGTCCGCGAACACGCGCTTCTCGAGCTCCGCGATCAGATGCACGTATTGCACGGAATTGAGCGGCACGTTCTTGAACTCGGGCGCGATATCGGCCTTCATCTTCAGCAGTTGCACGAGCCCGACGCCGCCCGAACTCGGCGGCGGCGCGGTGATCACGCGGTAGCCGTTCCAGTTCGCCTGCACCGGCTCGCGCCAAACCGCCTTGTACTGCGCGAGATCGGCCTTCGTAATCAGGCCGTGGCCGCGCATTGAAGCGGCGATCAGATCCGCAGTCTTGCCCGTGTAGAAATCTTTCGCGCCCTGATCGGAAATACGCTGCAGGACCGCGGCAAGGTCAGGCTGCCTGAAGGTGACGCCCTGCTTCAGATTGCCGAAGTAGGTGTCGAAATTGGTCCTGCCCGCGAAGTTCTTCGCCGCATCGTCGCGCAGCTTCTGCAGTTGCGGGGCGACCACGAAGCCGTCGCGCGCATAGTGAATAGCCGGCGCGAGCACCTGCTGCCATTTCAGCTTGCCGAAACGGCGCTGCGCTTGCCACATGCCGTCGACGGTGCCCGGCACGCCCACCGCGCGATAGCCGACCAGGCTCATGCCTTTGATGATCTCGCCCTTGTCGTCGAGATACATGTTCTTCGTCGCGGCGAGCGGCGCGCGCTCGCGATAGTCGAGGAAATACGGCTTGTTGTCGACGTACAGCGTCATGAACCCGCCCCCGCCGATGTTGCCCGCATCCGGGAACGTGACCGCGAGGGTGAAGGCGATCGCGGCGGCCGCATCGACCGCATTGCCACCTTCGTTGAAGATCTGCTCGGCGGCATCGGCGCTGTATGAGTCCGGCACCGCAATCGCCGAACCGGCAAGCACGGCCGGTTGCGTCTTCGCGGGCGCTTTCGCGACAGCAGGCGCCGCCTCGAGAAACCCGGTTGAAACGCAGAGGATTGCGATCAGGGCAAGACCGCTGATCGAAGCACTGGTTGAAGCTTTGACGTTGCGAAACAACTTCATGACCTCCTCATCGACGACGACATCCGCATGATGGCTTACGCGCGCCCGCGACGGCCGCGCGAGATCTCATCGCCCGCGTCTCGCGGCAGCCGCCGCGTAATCGGAATCGACAGGCACGAGAACAGACCGACGACGAGAAACGCCGGCCAGAAATCGGAGAACACGATGTTCGGATGCCCTTGCACACGATGCGAAATCTGCAGCACGATGCCCGAGATCGTCACGCCGAGGCCGAGCGACATCTGCTGGATGACGCTCGCGACACTCGTCGCGCGGCCGACGTCGCTGCCCGGAATATCGGCATAGGCCAGCGTATTGAGCGACGTGAATTGCAGAGACGGAAAGAAGCCGCCCACCAGCACGATGCACCAGATCACCCAATGCGGCGTGCCGGGAAAGAACAACCCGTACACGGCGATCGCGAGACCCGCGCACGCGGCGTTGACCATCAGCACGGTACGAAAGCCGAAGCGTTCGAGAATGCGCGACGCCACCGTCTTCATGAAGATCGAACCGAACGCGGACGCGCACGTGATCGCGCCGGCTCTAAACGCGGTCATGCCGAGCCCTTCCTGCAACGCGAGCGGCAACAGGAACGGCACGGCGCCAAGACCGATCCGAAACAGCGAACCGCCGATCACGCTCGCATGAAAACTTGGAATGCGCAGCAAACGCAGATCGAGCACCGGCAGCGCGACGCGGCTCGCATACAGCACATAAAGCAGCAGCAACACGATGCCGGTCACGCACATGCCGACCGATAGTCCCGTCGACACCAGTTCGCCGCCGACCAGCGAGAGCCCGAGCATGAACAGCGAAGCCCCGCTAGCCGACAGCACGAAGCCGAGCCAGTCGAGCCGGCCCGGATGCGGCTCGCGCGTATTGGCGATGTACTTGTTGGTGAGCCAGATGCCGAGCAGGCCGATCGGCACGTTGATCACGAAGATCAGACGCCAGTGCAGATAGGTGGTGATAAAGCCGCCGAGCGGCGGCCCGACCACCGGACCGAGCAACGCCGGCACCGTCAGATAGTTCATCGCGCGAATGAACTCCGACTTCGGCAGCGACCGGAAGATGATGATGCGGCCCACCGGCACCATCAGCGCGCCGCCGATGCCCTGCACGAAGCGCGCGAGCACGAAGGTATCGAGCGAAGTGGAGGCCGCGCACAGCAGCGAGCCCGCCATGAAGATGCCGATCGCGGTGCGGAACACGGTGCGCGAACCGAAGCGGTCGGCGACCCAGCCGCAGATCGGGATAAAGACGCCAAGGCCGATCACATACGCGGTGACCGCAAGCTTCAGCGTGATCGGATCATGACCGAGGTCGCGTGCCAGAACCGGCAGCGACGTCACGATGACCGTGCCGTCCACGTTTTCCATGAACATCGCGCACGCGACGATCAGCGGAACGATGAAAGCGCCTAAAGCGAGCAGCATTGTCATGGCGACGGGCGGCCAGCCATCAATGGAAAGCGTCGATTATGGCATCGCGGCGACAACAAATGTTGTCGCGCGAGGGGATTTTGCCGTGTGCCATCGCGCGCTGCCGTGCATCTTCGCGCGCGGCACGGACGCCTCAGCGCGATGCGCTGACGAGCGGCTGCAACTGCGGCAGGATCTCGTTGGCGGCGCGCGCGACGTCGTTCGGAAAGTCGATCTCGATCCACGGCGCGCCGCTCACGTCGGCCGTGTCGAACAGCTGGCTGCGCTCGAGCAGCAGGTCGCGCACCGCCTCTTCGTGCGGCATGTTCGCGCGGCCGCTGTCGATATAGCCCGCGACGATCTGCGTGAAGCGTCGCGCGGTTTCCTCGCGGAAGCGGAAGAAGCCGACCGACTCGCCGATCGTGTCGTACTCCAGATTGACCGCGAGCTGCTTGCGCAACTCGACCGGCACGCCGTCCTTCAGGCACAGCTTGACGGGCTCGTCGCCCGCTTCGAAATCGCGGTCGATCAGCAGACGGTTGACCGACTCGCCCGCCACCAGCGCGCTCAGGATGCGCTCGTCGTACAGCACGTCGGCGTCCATCAGCAGCACGTCGCCGCCGCGCGTCAACGCGTCGGCAACGGTATGCACGGTCAGCACGCTGCCAAGATCGAAGCGCGGATTGAGCACGGTCTCGACCTTGTGCGGCCAGTCGATGCGCGCGAGTTCCGCCTGCACGGATTCCGGCTGGAAACCGAGCGCCAGCACGACGTCGGTCACGCCAGCGGTTTTGAGCATCTGCAGATGCCGTTCGAGCAGGCTCATGCCGTCGAACTGCAACAGGCATTTCGGAAACTGGGCTTGCGGCGGCTGCTGGAGACGCAGGCCGAGGCCCGCTGCGAGAATGATTGCGCGCATGCGCGGTCCTTTGAAAAAAGTACGGAGGTCAATCGGCAACCGGCACACGCCGTGGAGCGCGCCGCCGTTGCCAGCTTCGTTCGCTGAAGTGCAATACAAGCAGGCCCGGCAGGCCCAGCAGGAGTTCACGCGCACGCTTGGCGAGCGACAACGCCAGCGCCGCGTCGGGCGGCAAACCCACCAGCGGCGCGAGCAGCAGATAGCCGCCCTCCTGCACGCCGAGCGAGCCCGGGATCATGAAGGCCGCGCCGCGAATCGCCTGGCCGATGCTTTCCAGCAGCAGCGCGTCGATCCAGCCGACCGGATGACCGAGAAAACGCAGCGCGAGCCATACCTCGGCCGTGCCGACGACCCATCCCACGAGGCTCAGCGCAAAGCTCGCCGCCACGCGGCCGCGCTCGCGGTACAGCGACTGCACGGCGGCATCGACGGCTTCCGCGCGCGTCATCAGCGACGACCAGTCGCGCTTGCCGAACACCTTCGACACCACGCTCAGCAGCCGGCCGAACAGACCGCGCCGCTGCGCGAAGTAGAACGCGGCGATCAGCGCGCCGAGCACGCCGGTCGCAATCAGCGTTGCGGTGCGCAGGTCGTGCAGCGTGCCGTGCGCGGCGTACGCGCCGAACATCGCGAGGCCACCGAGCGCGAACACGATTTGCGCGAGCGCCTGCCAGGTCGTGCTGACGGTGATCGCGGCGGCCGCGTCGCGCAGCAGCATGCCGTGCTGCGACAGTTGACGCACCATCACCACCGGGCCGCCGATCTGCCCAGCGGGCAGCAGGCTATTCACCGACTCGCCGATCCAGCGCGCGGACAACGCATCGCGCAGCGAGGGTTCGGCTCGCGCAGCGCTCGTCGCGCCGCTGGTTGCACCGCTTGCCGGACCTTCATGCGCACCGTCACGCGAAGGTTGATCGCGCCTGAACAGCACGGCGATCGCAGCCGCATCGAGCACGAGCGGCACCACGTGGAACGCGGCGACGACCGCGAGGCCCCAGCCGGCTGCGAGCAAGGTCGACGCCACCGAGCCGAAGCCCTGCCAGGCGAGCAGGCCGACGAACAGCGCCGAGCCGATCGACAGCAGAAGCAGGGCCGCCCGACTCACGCGGCGTCCTTGCCGCGCGAGGCCATCTGACGGAACACCTGGCGGAAACCGAAGTACGCGATCGCGTCCTTCATGTTGGAAACGAAGCGGCGCCACGGCCGCATGTTGGGATCGGTGACGTATTCGAACGTCAGCGACACACGCATCTCGTTCGGCCCGGCCGGCGTGATGCGATGACGCAGCTTGTCGCCATCGAAAAACACGAGGCCGCCCGGCGGAATCTGCACCGAGCCCGGCTGGTCGGGCACCTCCGGATTGCGCGTATGCAGTTCGTAGTCGAGCCGGCACGACGATTCGTCGATCACGCCGAGCAGCAGCGTGTAGCGGCGTCCCTCGTAATACGAAGTATCGTAGTGCCAGCCGATATGGTCGCCGGGGCGCGTGTAGTAGTAGAGCGCGTATGCGTGCGGATCGTCGGCGGGCGACACCTGCAACTGGTCGCCGCTAAGCTGCTCGAGCCAGCCGATCAACTCCTTCGAGCGATACAGCTCGGCGACGAACGGCGCGAGACGGTCGATCGTATGGCGGCTGACACTGCCGCCCTGCTTGTGACCCGGCAGATAGTTGCGGTTCACTTCGTCGAGCAGCGCGCGCGCGCTGTGTACCAGCTGCGCGGTCACTTCCGGGGCGAGGAAATCGTCCAGATACAGAAACGCGTCCTGCGCGGCGAAGTCTTTACGCAGACGCGCGTTGTCGAACGTGCGGGTACGGCTCGCGACCGCGCGGTCGGCATCGGGCGCGGGCGTGAGCGCCGCCACGGGCGTGCCTGACGACACGGGCGCGATAACCTCGTCTTCGGCGTGCAGATTCATTTGCTGGCCCACTGTTGACGGGATTCAGACGCGCTGGCAGCCTTGGCCGTCGGGCGAGCGCTACGGCGCGCGACGCGCCAGTAGTCGATCACCACCCATGCGGCGAACAGCGGCGCGCCGATCGACGCGATCACCACGAACGGCGCGACGACATTCGTCAGCGTGACGATGGGCAGCAGGTACAGCACGTCCTCGGTTTCGAAGCCCCCCATCGACGCCTGCTTCGTGCCGGCCTTGCCGACCATTTCCTCGATCCGCATGCGCAAAAAGAAGATCAGGGCGACCGCGACACCAGCCACCGCGCCGAGCACGCCGGGCGCGAGCTTCAAAGCGTCGATCTGCGCGCCGCCGACACCGATACCCATGCCGACGAACAGCATCACGGTCACGAGCGCATCACAGGCGAGATCGTAAAAATGACCGATGCGGCTCGACTTGCCGCCCACTCGCGCGAGTTCGCCGTCCGTGTGATCGACGAAATTCGACAGGACGATCAGCAGTGCGCCCGCATTGGCCCACGCGAATCCCCCGTGCGCAAGGCACAGCGCGCCTGCGACGCCGATCAGCAGACGCAGCGTGGTCAAATGGTTCGGGGTGACCCAGGTATCGACTAGCGGTGTCACGAGCCGGCGGGCGAGCCGGGCGTCCCACGTACGTGGCGGCGGAACGTTGATTGGAGGTCGGGGTTGCGAAGTCATAGGGCGGAAATATATACGGGATTCTGAAAGCTTGCTGTTATGCCGTACGTTGCTCTGCAATTTGCAGATACCGTTCGTGTGTCCGTCACAAAGCGGAATTCACCGAATCGCTGTAAAGTGCGAATCCAGTTGTGCCAGTCACGCGGAATCTGTTCGATGTTCAGCACCGCTCGTGCCCTCCGGGGGATGGCGCAGTGGTTGCTAATCCACGACATCGACTGTTGACGCCCGCCTACGCTCATGAACCGTCTCCTTGTCCCTCTGCTGTTTGCCGCCGCCGCGCTGCCCCTTTCTTCGTTCGCCGTGGAGCTCGACGCGCCGCTGACATGCAATGAGAGCGGCCACCAGTTCATTGCCGATCTGATGCAGCAGCAGCTGATCAAACCGAAGCCAAGTCACGTCGAAAGCAACTCGATCAACGCGTTCTCGCCGATGCCCGATGTGCATCTGACCGCGTTCGGTTTCCGCGTATTCGCGGTGGTGGGCTTCGAAAAGGACGACCCGATGTTCCGGGTCGGCGACGGCGAACCGGTCGCCCAGTCCGCGTATGGCGCGGTCGTGTTCGGCAGCGACGACAATGTTAAAAGCGCGCTTGAAAACGCCGGCAGCACGGCGATCGTGCATCACGTCGCGCCGCTCATCACCGCGATTTTCTGCAAGCGCAGCTAGGGTTTGGCGAGACGTCGTATCCGACCGTTTCGCCACGATCGTCGATATCTTCGACCACGAGCCAGTTCGAGTGGCCAGCCATGATCGCCGGCAGTGTCAGCGACCAGCGGAGCCGATCACGACGCAACCGCGCCTATAACCGCCACTTACCCCGGCCGACGAAACTCGTTTGCCACCCACGCCGCGGCGCTCGCCTTGCTGAGCTTGAACGTCGGCGCAACCTGCACTTGCGCGATCTGCTCGCCGAAAATATCGAGCGCGCTCAACAGTGCGTACGGCTCGTCTTCGTCGGGGACGATGTCGAGCGTGATGTCGAGTTCGTCGTTGCCGTCCGCGCTCGGCACGCGCACTGTCTTGTGGAGTTGCGCGCGCAGCTGCTGCTCGTGACGACGCAGCACTTCCGTCGCGGTTTTCACGAGCGTGTTGAACGCCGATACGTCGAGCGGCTTCGGATCCTTCTTGTTGCGGCCCATCGTCCACGGTCCGACGAGCGCAGGCTCCGCCTCGCCGTCCTTGATCATTTCGACGGCCCAGCCTTCGTCGTCTTCGTTCTTGATGATGCGCGCGGTCCAGCCGTTGTCGCGCCACAGACGTTCTTCATGCACGCTGTCGTCCGGTCCGAGGAACTCGGCATTCGTGTCAGTCGAGGGAAAGGGCGTGTCGGTCATCACAGGTTCACTCACTTCGCGGGGCGCACAAACAGATTTCGAACCCGCGATTCTACCTGCGCAGCCCGCTTGGCCCTGCTCGCTCTGACGAACGGACAAGGCGCGTTCGGAACGGCGCCGCCGCTCAACGCGCAAAAAGTTATATTTACCTACGCGACGATTTATAAATCCGCTTTAAATTTCAGATAAAAAAACGCGGCCCGAAAGCCGCGTGTAAAAATGAAAAAGACACCCTTTGGTCGAAGGGGTCTATCAAAATTATAAGTGGCATCCCTCCTCGATTTAAGGCTTTCTTCGAAAGACTGCATTGCGCAAAACCGTGGGAATCAGGGCAAACGGCCTCATCCGCTTTCCCCTTGTGCTCGCCGCGAGGCCTTGAGCCGTTACCGCCCGACAAAAGCCCCTGACCTGACAGCGCGTCCCGCCATTCATCGTTAAAAATAATTTCCTTTTGCGGACCGGCACTTACGCGATTAATTCACATAATCCCGGATTCGAAAATAAACCGTTGTAAGGCGCGCAATTAAATATCCGCATAGCGGCAATTACACTTCGCTGCGCATCGACACCAATAAACGCATGGCCGCGCTAGTGACGACGTCGACACATGCTCGGTATACTGCCCCGGCCGCCGTGCGACGCCGCGAAACCGCGCCGCCTGCACGGCAGCTTCGTCGCGAAGCATCGCGCTGTACGTCAGCGCATCGCGCTTCGCCCGCGCCTCACCTTCCCATGCATGACCGGGAATGCCGACGATCGGATCATGAAAAGACTTCTCCTGCTTGCCCCAGCTGTCGCCCTCACCGCCACCCTCGCCGCTTGCGGTTCATCGGGCGGCCCCGCGCGCGATGCGTCCGCACCGCTCGTGTACGTGTCGTCGTCACGCACGCCTGCGTCCATCGCCGCCTGCCTCGAAGAACGTCTGCCGCGCGTGCGCACCTCGCACGCCGGCGCGGCGACCGAACTTGCGGTCGGTGCCGATTCGCACAACTCGTACTTCGTCACGCTGACCCCGCTCAACGGCAACACGGTCATCAAGGTCGTGCATCCGGCCAATGCGCCCGACGATCCGCCCGAGGAGGAAATGCGCTTCGATATCGCGCGCTGCGCGACCTGAGCGGCGCGGCGCGCTTGAACGCCGTGCGCGTCATGCACGGAAGGCCGGTGCGCGAATTTTTATCTGGCGCATCGGCTATTTTTTTACGCGCCCATCTGCGAACATAGCCGCCCTTTGTCTTTCGCGCGGCACGTGTGCCGCGAGTTTCGATGGCATCCAGCAAAGCGCATCATGCGACCGGTTTCGCAGCCGGCATCATCGCGGCGGCGATCGTCGCGCGCAACGGCGGCGGTCCGTTTCATGCTGGCGTGCTGCTGAGCTTCATCGCCGGCGTGGCCGGCAGCACCGCGCCGGACTGGCTCGAAGTCGCATGGTGGTCGCGCGCGCGGCGGCTGTGGATCACGCATCGCACGTTGACGCATTGGGGCATCGGCTGGCTCGCGCTGCTCGCGGTGTCGTATCACACGCTCGGACATTCGATCTTCGCGGCGCCCGCGTTCGGCTTCGCGTGCGGCGGCCTGATGCATCTGCTCGCCGACTGGCCGAATCCGCTCGGCGTGCCGTGGATCGCCGGGCGACATTCGTTGAATCTATGGAATAGCGGGCGCTGCGATCTGATCGTCGTCGGGGCGTCGTGGGCGGCCGCGTGGTTTATCGGCGAGCATGTGTGGCTGCATGGCATGCATGCGTTGCCGTGGTTGCGCCATTGGCCGATCGGCTAGGCGCAGCGCGATGCTATCGGCCCGGCGCGCGGGCGCGGCGGCTAGCCGTGCATCATTGCCGTCCGTTGTCGGTGCGCTCTCCTTCGCGGACCTTGCCTTGCGATACGCTGCTGCCCGGCGGCACGCTATGCGTGAGCCACACGTTGCCGCCGATCACCGACCCGCGCCCGATCGTCACGCGTCCGAGAATCGTCGCGCCCGCGTAGATCACGACATCGTCCTCGACGATCGGATGCCGGGCATTGCCCTTGATCAGCGTGCCGTCCTCATCGGCCGCGAAGCTCTTCGCGCCGAGCGTGACCGCCTGGTACACGCGCACGCGCTCGCCGATGATCGCTGTCTCGCCGATCACCACGCCGGTGCCGTGATCGATGAAGAAGCTCGGCCCGATCGTCGCGCCCGGGTGAATGTCGATGCCGGTCGCCGAGTGCGCGATCTCGTTGATGAAGCGCGCCAGCAGCGGCACGCCGAGCCGATGCAGCGCATGCGCGAGCCGATGATGCGTCATCGCCCACACGCCCGGATAGCACAGCAGGATTTCCGTGATGTGCTGCGCGGCGGGGTCGCCGGTGTACGCAGCCTGGATGTCGCTGACGAGCAACGCGCGTATGCCCGCCAGCTGCGTCGCGAACTCGCGCGCCACCGCGAACGCGCGCTCCCGCAACTCGGTGTCCGGCGTCTCGCCGAACTCGGGCAGGAAGCGCAGCGCGCGGCGAATCTGTTCGGCGAGCAGCCGCAACGTGCTTTCGAGCGTGTGGCCGACGTAGTAGTCGACCGTTTCGTCGGTTAGATCGGGCGCGCCGTAATGCGTCGGAAACATCGCGGCGCGCAGACCGGCCACGATATTGACCACCGCTTCGCGCGATGGCAATTCGCGAATGCCGAGCGGATGCCGCGTGCGATGCAATTGCTCGCGCGAGGCGCGCAGGTCGGCGACGATCTGTTCAAGGCCCCAGTTATGGGAAGGCTCGTTGGGCATAAGGGACGGCGCCGTGCGGCGTGCACGGGTTCGAAGTGGTTATCGAGCAGAGATTACCGCGTTTTAGCGGTGCCCGCCGGCAGCGCGCAGGTCGGCTCGGATTCATTGCGTCGACGCGCGCTGGCACGCACGCATCGTTCCCTGACTTCAGATAGTCAGACTGCTCGCGTCGATCCAGCGCACTGCCCAATCGCGCGCGTGCGCGATGGCAGCGGCTTCGTCGGAGAAGCGCAGTTCCGTGGGAAAGAAACGGTTAGCGACCAGTTCGCCGTCGCTCGAGCGCGAGATCACCACATACGGTTGCCAGGAGCCGTCGCCCGAGCGCGCCGGTTCGCAATTCAGAAGATAGCCGCGATGTGTGAATGCAGCATCGAAGTGCATGAGTCACCCGCCCCTGAAGCCCCGTAACATTTTCTCAGTCGCGCGGCCATTTGTTTGTTAGTTTTTCCGACCATGCTGGAACAGCCGGAGCATGCCGCCAATTTATCCGCGCGTCGGTCGCAGGAGTAAGATCATACTCTGTAGAAAATACGCGTCCATTGAAAAAAACGAAATGAATCGCGGACGTCATCGCCGTTTAATCGCGAGGTAACGCCACTCGCATCGAAGGATGGCGGAGAACGCATCGCGACTCTCGCGCACCGCGGCGCCGTGTCAGTCGGAACGGCTTTTGCTCTTTTCTTCGAATGTCCGCTTCAGGAGAATGCACGATGAACAGCGCGATCAGCAAACCCGAAAACGCCGGTACGAAGCCGGACCCGAAGGACCCACGAAGCACCGACCTGCACAACGACCGCACGCACGACAGCACGGTCGACACCGACGGCAAGAACCGCGAAGCGGCCCGTCTGGCGGGCCACGGCGCGATCTCGCCCGACGCGGTCACGACCAGCAATGCGACGCTCGACAACAGCGTGCCCGAGTCGCTCGATGGCATGGCCGGCTTCGACAGCAGGGTCGGCGGCAACCACCTGCTGCTCGCGCTCGAGCCGGGCTACTCGGTGATCGACAAGGGCATGGCCGAGCCGCTCGACGTCTACTCGGCCGACCATCAGTACGACGACCCGCGTCCGGTCGGACAGCGCCACGATCGTGGCCGCATTCACTATGCGCTCAATCATTTGCGGCCCGCGCGCGTAATCGAATTACATCGGGTGAAATAGGCGCGCGCGCATCATCCCTTTAGACGCGCGCGTTTGAATTACCGGGTTTATTCCGATTTATCAGGCAATCACGCAGCACGCACCGTTTTATTCTGGTGCGTGCTTTGCTTGGTTTAACGTGGGTTCGTTTAACGGAGTTGCGGATGAAAAGAATCGTCGTCATCGGTGCCACGGGCACGCTGGGCCAGGCGATCCGCGCGGAGCTGAAGGCGCGTCACGAAGTGATCGAGGTGGGCGCGACGCGCGGGCAATATCACGTCGACAGCACGGACCCGGCGAGCGTCGAGCGGCTGTTTCGCGACATCGGCAAGGTGGACGGCGTCGTCACCGCGACCGGCAAGGTGCATTTCGGTCCGCTGGAGCAGATGAGCATCGAGCAGTTCTGGGTCGGGCTGCGCGACAAGCTGATGGGCCAGATCAACGTCGTATTCGCGGCGCTGCCGTATGTGAACGACGGCGGATCGTTCACGCTGACGAGCGGCATTCTGGGCGACGAGCCGATCCCGCAGGGAGCGAGCGCGACGACCGTCAATCTCGCGCTCGAGGGCTTCGTGCGCGGCGCCGCGATCGAACTGCCGCGCGGGCTGCGCATCAACGTGGTGAGTCCGACCGTGCTGACCGAGTCGATGGAAGCTTACGCGCCGTTCTTTCGCGGCTTCGAGCCCGTCAGCGCGCAACGCGCGGCGCTTGCTTATCTGCGCAGTGTGGAAGGGGCGCAGACGGGGCGCGTGTATCGCGTGGGGTATTGAACCTCAGTGAATCTCCGGCTCGCCCGAGCTATTGGGACTCACGCCGCCGCGCTGCAGGAAGTCGAAATCGCAGCCTTGATCCGCCTGCATCACGTGCGCCTGATGCAGGGCGCCATAGCCGCGCTCGAAGCGCGCAGCGGGTTTGACCCACGCGGCCTTGCGGCGCGCGAGCTCTTCGTCCGATACCAGCAGATTCAGCCTGCGGCGCGGCACATCGAGCTCGATCAGATCGCCGCTTCGCACCAACGCCAGCGGCCCACCGACGAATGCCTCGGGCGCCGCGTGCAGCACGCACGCGCCATAGCTCGTGCCGCTCATCCGCGCGTCAGAGATGCGCACCATGTCGCGCACGCCTTTTTGCAGCAGCTTGCGCGGAATCGGCAGTTGACCCCATTCGGGCATGCCCGCGCCGACCGGCCCCGCGTGCTGCAGCACGAGCACGCAGCTTTCGTCGATGTCGAGTGCGTCGTCGTCGATGCGCGCGGCCATGTCGTCGTAGTCGCTGAACACGACCGCACGGCCCGTATGCACGAGCAGATGCGGCTCGGCCGCGCCCGGCTTGATCACGGCGCCGTCGGGCGCGAGATTGCCGCGCAGCACCGCGAGGCTGCTGTCGCGCAGTAGCGGATTCGTGCGGCGGCGGATCACGTCGTCGTTGAAAATGCGCGCGCCGGCAAGGTTCTCGCCGAGCGTGCGGCCGTTCACGGTTTTCTGCGAGCCGTCGATCAGTTCGCCCAGTTCCGCGAGCAGCCCGCGCAAACCGCCCGCGTAGAAAAAGTCCTCCATCAGATAGGCGCCGGTCGGTCTGATGTTCGCGAGCACGGGCGTGCGGCGCGCGATCTCGTCGAAGCGGTCGAGCGTCAACTCGATGCCCGCGCGCCGTGCAAGCGCGATCATATGCACGACCGAATTGGTCGACCCGGACAGCGCGACACAAGTCGTCACCGCGTTATCGACCGATGCCGCCGTGATCATGTCCGACGGCTTCAGATCCTCCCACACCATCTCGACGATACGCATGCCGGTTTGCGCGGCCATCTGCGCATGCCGCGAATCGGGCGCGGGAATCGACGCGAAGCCGGGCAGCGTGAAGCCCAGCGCTTCGGCCGCGCTCGTCATCGTCGATGCGGTGCCCATCGTCATGCAGTGACCGGGCGAGCGCGCGATGCCACCCTCGACGCCCTGCCAGTCGTCCGACGTCAGCGTGCCCGCGCGCAGTTCGGCCCAGTAGCGCCATGAATCGGAACCCGAGCCGAGCGTCACGCCGTTCCAGTTGCCGCGCAGCATCGGGCCGGCGGGCAGAAAGATGGCGGGCAGATCCATCGAGATCGCGCCCATCAACAAAGCGGGCGTGGTCTTGTCGCAGCCGCCCATCAACACGACGCCGTCGGCGGGATACGAGCGCAGCATCTCCTCGGCTTCCATCGCGAGGAAATTGCGGTACAGCATCGTGGTGGGCTTCTGGAACGGCTCGGACAGCGTCTGCACAGGCAGCTCGATCGGAAAGCCGCCGGCCTGCCAGATGCCGCGTTTCACTTCCTCGACGCGCTGCTTGAAATGCGTGTGGCACGGATTGATCTCGCTCCACGTGTTCAGAATCGCGATGACCGGCTTGCCCGCGTATTCGTCGCGGTTGTAGCCCATCTGCGCGGTGCGCGAGCGGTGGCCGAACGAACGCAGATCGTTCGCGCCGTACCAGCGATGACTACGCAATTCCTCGGGGGTCTTTCTATTCGTCAACGTCTACTCCACGATTGGCGCCGACCATGCGTCAGCGCCTCTGTTCTTTCACGCGGGACACGATCTGCGTCGGGCTCACGAATTGTAGAGCGATCAGCACCCAGATCAACGTGATCGCCATATAGATCATCGCCATCGCATCGATCGATTGCGGCGCGCGCACGCCGGTCGAAAACACAGCGTAGTACAACGCGACCACCAGCGTTTGCGTGGCAGGACCGGCCGTAAAAAACGTCAGCTCGAACATGCCGATCGTGCGCACCAGCACGAGCAGCCCCGCCGCCAGCATGCCCGGCACGAGCAGCGGCAGCAGCACGTAACGGAAATAGCGGAACGTGTTCGCGCCGAAAATGCGCGCGGCCGCTTCGAGATTCGGATCGATCTGCTCGATGAACGGCGTCATCACCAGAATCACGAACGGCAGCGCCGGTACGAGATTCGCAAGAATCACGCCCCATAGCGTGCCGGCGAGTCCGACCTTGTACATCGCGGTCGCCATCGGAATGCCGTAGGTGACGGGCGGCACCATCAACGGCAGCAGAAAGATCAGCATCGCAAGGCGCTTGCCGCGGAATTGCACGCGCGCGAGCGCATACGCAGCCGGCACGCCGAGCAGCACCGACAGCAACACGACCGCGCCGACCACCTGCACGGTCACCCACAGCACGCTCGCGAGCTGGAAGTCGCTCCACGCCTGCGCATACCAGTGCAACGTGAAGCCTTGCGGCAACGCGGTGCCGAACCAGCGCGTCGCGATCGAATTCACCGCGACGGTCGCAATCAGCAGCACGACGTTGATCAGGAAGAACGCCATCACGGCCCACACCAGCACCTGCCAGATGCGGCCCGGCAGATTCGCGCGCTGACGCGCATGTTGTGCTGGCTCGCGGGCGCCGTCGCCCGGCTGAGGCGCCGCGCAAGCGGAGGTGGACGCGGACCAGTCGGGCTGCGTCGCGCGACGATCGGTCGTCATCAGCCTTTGCCTCCCGTTACGGGACCACGATAGAACCAGCGGCGCGCGCCGAGCAGCGCGGCGACCACCAGCAGTTGCACGAAGCCCATCACCATCGCGATCGCCGATGCGAGCGAATAGTCGTAGCTCTCGAACGCGGCTTCGGCCGCGGCAATCGACATCACGCGCGTCGGACCCGCGGGCGCGCCGAGCAGCACCGCCGACGGAAACACCGAGAACGCCTGCACGAACGACAGACACGCGGCCATCGTGAGCCCCGGCACGAGCAGCGGCAGATAGATGCGGCGAAACTGCTGCCACGGACTCGCGCCGAGCGTCGCGGCCGCGCTTGCGAGCGTCGGGTCGATGCCGGTCACGTACGACAGCGTCAGCAGAAACGCGAACGGAAAGCCCGACACGATCAGCGACAGCAACACGCCCGTGAAGTTGTGCGTGAGCCGCACCTCTTGCGTGTACAGATGCAGCGCCTGCAACGCCTGCGGCAGCCAGCCGTGCGGACCGAAGTACGTGAGCATGCCGTCGGCGATCAGCACGGTGCCGAGCGTCACCGGGATCACCAACAGCGTCGTGACGATCTTCTGATACCGCGAGTAGCGGCGCAGCGCGAACGCGACTGGCACCGACACGCCGACGTTGATCAGCGTGGCCGGCACCGACAGCTTCAGCGTAACGAAAATCGTCGGCCACATCGACGTGTCGGTGAAGAACGTCAGATAGTTGGCCCACACGCCGCCGCCGTTCATCGGCCGGAACGACAGCGCGAGACCATACGCGAACGGATAGATGAACAGCGCGACGATAAAGAGCAGCGCGGGCGCGACGAGCCAGGCCTTGGCATCGCGCGGCACGCGGGACGTAAGCGGGGGGACGAGCGTCGGCGTGTTCATGCGGCCTCGGCGTCGTAGACGAGCACGCACGACGGCCGCACGCGCAGCGTGATGCGCTCGCCCTCCGCGCATTCACCGCTCACGCGCGCCCACACGTCGCCGAACGCGGTCTTCACGCGCAGCAGCGAATCGTGGCCGCCATACTCGACCGCGTCGATCAGCGCCTCGAACGCGTTGTCGGCGCCGGGCTCGGCGCGCTCCATGTCTTCGGGGCGCAGCGCGACACTCACGCGTTTGCCGTCGAAGCCGGCCATCGGCGTGCCGATGAGCCGCACGCCGTTAGCACTGACCACGACGCCATCACCTTGCATGCCCTCCAGCGTGAACTCGGCGACATTGCGATAACCCATGAAGCGCGCGACATGCAGATTGCGCGGCCGCGTATAGACCTCCTTCGGCGTCGCGACCTGCTGCACGACGCCCTCCCTCATCACGACGATGCGATCGGCCATCGACAGCGCTTCGTCCTGATCATGCGTCACGTACAGCGTCGCGCGTTCGAGCTGCGTATGGATGCGGCGAATTTCCGCGCGCATTTCGATGCGCAGCTTCGTATCGAGATTGGACAGCGGCTCGTCCATGAGGATCAGCGGCGGCTCGATCACGATCGCACGCGCGATCGCGACACGCTGCTGCTGGCCACCGGACAATTGGCCGGGCAGCTTGTGCTCATGACCGGTCAGTTGCACCAGTTTCAAGGCCTCGCGTGCACGGCGCGCGATCTCGCTTCTGCCGACGCCGCGCATTTTCAGCCCGAAGCCGACGTTCTCCAGCACGCTCATATGCGGGAACAGCGCGTAGTTCTGGAACACCATGCCGAAGCCGCGCTTTTCCGGCGGCAGCACGTCGATGCGCCGCTCGTCGAGCCAGATGCCGCCGCCGGTGAGCGGCTGCAATCCGGCGATGCAGTTCAGCGCCGTCGATTTGCCACAACCCGACGGCCCCAGCAGCGCGATGAACTCGCCGCGCCGGATCGTCAGATCGAGACCCTGCAGCGCGGCGATCGCGTGGCCTTGCGGGTTCGTGAAACTGCGGCTCACTGAATCGAGCCGCAACTGCTCAAAGTGATGCTTCATGGCGGTTCCCTGCTCCGCGTGAGGCGACGGATGTCGCGAGTGCCGCGCTTGCGGTGGCGCGGCGCATCAGGCACTCAAGCCGAGACGCGCGTGATCGCTGAAAACACGCAGCGCGGCGGAACCTCACGCCGCGCTGCGTTTTGCCCCGTTTCCCGTCGCATTGGTGAAGGCCTATTGGGTCTTCTGCGCGCCGATCTCGCTATCCCACTTCTTGAAGGCGGCGACCATCGCCGCTGCGTTCAGCGGCAACGCATGCGGATGATCGGCCAACATCTTCGCGTATTCGGGGCGGCCATACTTTTTCAGCACCTCCTGGCTGTGCGCGGGCGCCTGCTCGACGGTGACGCCCTTGATCGCCGGACCCGGATAGAAGTAGCCGTCGTCATAGGTCAGCGCCTGCTGCGCGGGCTCCAGCATAAAGTTCATCATCTTGTACAGCACGTCGAGCTTTTCCTTCGGCACGCCCTTCGGAATCACCATGTAGTGCGCATCGTTGACCCACGTCATGTTGTCGAACGGCTGTACGCGGAATTCGGCCGGCACGATGCCGAGCGCGCGCGGATTGATGTCCCAGCCGGTCACGGTCACGGTCATGTCGCGCGTGCCTTCGCCCAGTTCCTTCATCACCGCCGAGGTGCCGCCCGGATAGTACGGTATGCAGTCGTTCAACTGCTTCAGGAACGCCCACGTCTTGTCCCAGCCGTGCACCGGGTCCTGCGGGTCCTTGTCGCCGAGCACGTAGGGCAAGCCCATCAGGAACGTGCGGCCAGGACCGGAATTGGCCGGCCGCGCGTAGATCAGCTTGTCGGGGTGGGCCTTGCACCACTGCAGCAGTTGCTCGGGTGTCTTCGGCGGATCGCTGACCTTGGCCGGGTTGTATTCGAGCAGCGGACCAGCCGGCATATACGCGACCTCGAGCCCGTAGCCTTGCGCGAGATCCTGCATCTTGCGCGGGCCCGGCGCGTACTTGTCGAGCACGCCGGGGAATTGCGCCGCGTTGTCGGGCAGCAGCTTGATCCACAGGTTCTGTTCGATGCCGGCCGCGAGCGCGTCGGTGCCGGTCAAAACGAGGTCGATGTCGGAGCGGCCCGCGGCCTGCATCGCCTTGATCTTGCCGGGCAATTGCGGCGCGGGCGCGTTCGTGAACGTGATGTTCGCGACGAGATTCGGATTCTTCGCCTTGAACGCCTCGAAGCCCTTCTGCGTGAGTTGAAGATCGCCGGCCACGTCGACGATATTGATCGTGACCGGATCGGCCGCGTGCGCGGCAAGGGTGAACGCCGCGCTCGCGGCGATACAGACGGATACCAGCTTGAACGACAACCTGTGCGAAACAGTCATTGCGTCTCCTCGCTTCTTGGTATGGAAGCCCGCTGGTCGATGCGTTGCGGGCGGTGTCTTTCTACCAAGGGAACATAGCGAAGCGCAACAGCCGATGTCAAGCAAATAGTCGAGATGTGGGTCGGGCGAGAAAATGGCTTGTTTAACCTGAAATCCTTGTCGTTCAATGCCCGGCACCGCGGGTTAAGGGCAAACCCGAGCCCTCGCCGCGATAGCAATATATGTTGTCTGGTTAGCGGACAACCGCTCAACCTCCGCGCACGCCCTGCGTATTGACGAACAGCGAATACAATCCGTGGCTCGCCGCCATGAACAGACGGTTGCGATGCCGTCCGCCGAAGCAAACGTTCGCGCAACGCTCCGGCAACGCGATGTGGCCGAGCGGCTCGCCTTGCGGGCTGAACACGCGCACGCCGTCGAGCTCGTCGGTGCCCATGCCCCACCCGCACCACAAGTTGCCATGCGTGTCGACACGAAAGCCGTCCGGGGTGCCCGGACCCGCGTCGATCAGCACGCGGTTGTTCGACAGCGTCGTGCCTTTGCCATTGGCCTCGACATCGAATACGCGGATCTTGCGCGGCTCGCCGCGCGATTGGACCACGTACAGCAGCGATTCGTCCGGCGAGAACGCGAGACCGTTCGGGGCGAGCACGTCGTCGATGACCATCGACACCTCGCCCGACTGGCCGTCGATCCGATACACGCACGCCTTCAGCTCGGACTGCTGCTGCTCGCCCTCGTAGAAACCTTCGATGCCGAAGGTCGGGTCGGTAAACCAGATCGAGCCGTCCGATTTGACGACCACGTCGTTCGGCGAATTGAAGCGCTTGCCCTGATAGCGATCGGCGAGCACGGTGACCGAACCGTCGTACTCGGTGCGCGTCACACGCCGCGTCAGGTGCTCGCAACTGACGAGACGCCCTTCGCGATCGCGCGTATGGCCGTTCGCATTGTTCGACGATTGACGGAACGTGCTGACCGCGCCCGTCGTTTCGTCCCAGCGCAGGATGCGGTCGTTCGGAATGTCGCTCCACAGCAGATAGCGGCCATCGCCGAACCACACCGGCCCCTCCGACCAGCGCGTGCCCTGATACAAGCATTCGACCGACGCCGACGCGATGATCAACGACTTGAAGCGCGGATCGAACACACGGATGGAGGGATCGGGATAGCGTCGACTGTGATCGGTCATGGGGTTGTCTGCGTGTCGGAGCGGTTCGATTGGGTGGGCGCGAACTCGCGCTCGAGAGCGAGCAGCGTGCGCGCGGTCTGCGCGATCTTCGCATGATGCTCGCGCGGTGTCGAACTGAGCAGCGGCTGCAGCGGCCCCATGTCGGCGAGGCCCGTGAACGTGATTGCATCGTGCAGCACGCGGATCAGCGAGATGTCGTTGCGCAGCGTTTCGAGCGGCATGAACGCATCGTAGAGACGTTGGGCGGTGTCGTGATCGGCGCTAACGGCGCTACCGGCGCTCCGGCCGCTTTGCACCGCGCGCAGCAGCGCCATCACCATGCTCGGCGCGATACAGCCGCTTCCGGTCGTCCACGCTGCGAGTCCGAACTCGCGCAGATGCACGAGCGCCGGCCGCTCGCCCATGCCCGATACGATCTTCGCGGCCGGCACGCGTTGCAGCAGCCGGCGCAGATACGGATCGTCAGCGGGGTTGTCGCGCGGGATCGCATATTTGACCGCGCTCAGCGTCCCACGCTCGACGAGCCGCGCGAGCGTATCGACAGCGACGTAGTTTTCGCTCTTGATATACAGCGTGAGCGGCATGCCGGCCGTGTCGGCGACCCGCGTGAGGCCCGTCTCGACGCCCTCGGACGTCGTGAAGCCGCCGAGCGGCAGCACCATCGCCGTGCGGTAACGCGTCTGCGCGAGGATGCGCGCCTGATCGAGCATCTTGCCGTAGTCGGGACCCAGCGCCGGAATCACCCGTGTCCCGGAACCCGCAGCCTCGGCGAGAAGGTCCAGCAGCTCGCGGTATTCGCTGACCGCGACGTGATAAAGGTTCGCATTGCCGCCATACAGTAGCGTGCGTACGCCGCCCGCTTCGATATGGCGGATCAGCGCGAGATTCTGGGCAGGGTCGAGCGTGTAGTCGGCCCGGCGCGCGAGCGGCGGCACGGCCATGACCGACGCGGCGAACTCGCCGTCGCTAAGCGGTGATTCGTTCATGATGGTTGACGCGGAAACGCGCTAGGCGGAGGTTTCACGGTAGCATCGGCATCACAATGTTGTCAAACAACCTGCGCGTGACGATTGCCCAGCATGCCATCGGCGGCGATTTGCGCGGGAGCCGATCACGAAATTTCCTTTTGTATAACAATGAAGCGGGCCCGCAGCCAGCGGAATCGGCGCAGGCTTTTTTTGGCAACAAGGACACGGCGAGCAATAACCCGCTTTCCGAGATAATCGAGTAAATACGATTTAGTTTAAAGCGCGACGAAATAATGCCGTCAACGAAACATATTAAAATCTGTCGCCGGATGCCGATTAGCCGCGCCGCGCACCCGAGAAGCCCGGCCGGGTTAAAGATTTATTTCAATCAGCATAATAATAGGCGACGCCGGCGTTGCTATCACGTGGCGGCTATCGTTTACCCCGCGGAGCACCGGCGCATTGCGTTCGAGTTTTTAGTGATAGATTATGCGGACCAAAAGAGCGGACCGAAGTTTGTCTGCCAATAACCGCGAACGGGATGTTTGCGAGCCTGAGAGAGCCAAAAAATTGCCGCTACACTTTATCGAGCAGATGGCACCGCTACTGGACGCCGCCGACGAGGCGGAATGGTTCGGCGTAATTACGGGCTTTGCCGAAACGTGGGGCTTCGACAAGATTCTGGTCGCGATGCTGCCGCGGCCAACCATGCGTCTCGAGGACGCTTACCTGCGCAGCACTTACGCACCGGCATGGCGCCAGACGTACGACGAGCAAGGCATGGTGCATATCGATCCGACGGTCGCACACTGCCTGTCACGCTCATCGCCGCTGGTCTGGACGCCCGAGATTTTCGCCAGCCCGGCGCAGCAATCCCTGTATGAGGAAGCTCGCTCGTACGGCCTGAGCGCGGGCGTGACGCTGCCAATTCATGGGCCGAATCAGGAAGCCGGCATGATGTGCTTCGTCAATGACGACAAGCCGTCAGACGGGTTCAGGCGCCATGTGAACGCCGCGTTGCCGAACCTCGTGCTGTTGCGCGACCTGGTGATCGACACCAGCAAACAGCATCTGAATTCACATGCGCAGACCTTGATGCCAAAGCTCACGCCGCGCGAGCGAGAATGTCTGAAATGGACCGCACGCGGCAAATCCACGTGGGAGATATCTCACATCCTGAGTTGCTCGGAAGCGGTGGTGAACTTCCATATGAAAAACATCAGGGCGAAATTCGGCGTGAATTCGCGGCGTGCGGCAGCCGTGATCGCGGCGCAGCTTGGGCTTATTGACCCGGGTTGAGCAGCGCGGCCGCGTCGCGGCTGTACATCACACGCTCGGCGCGACCCAGATCGGCGTCCGACACGGTCTTCATGAAGTACAGACCCAGCAGGATCGACACCGGCGCCGGGATCTCCGCGCCCGACTCGAAGCGGCTGCCGCGCGATTGCGTGACGCCAAAGCGAGCCCAGAAACGGCGCTGGCTCTCTTTTTTCTTCTTCCGGTAGGCAATGATCAGAACGCGATCCACTGCCGAAGAGACCTCCGAAGGACGCGCCTGGAGGTGGGTTTGCGGTTGCCAGTGATTGTCGAGGAGTTCCATTTTGGACCCTTGTAGGTTGGGGGCGGAGACGTGTCTGAATTCTGATATACCCGATAAGCATCCACACCTATCCAGGTAGGTAGGTGGCGCAAAGATTCAGAATGCATAAGTTTTCCTGCGTATCTGGCAGCCCCCCAACGCGTACAGGAGAACGTCATGCAAACCACGATCCGAATTGGACTCCGGCAGGAATTCGACAACGAACTGATCAACGAGATGTACCGCTTGCGCGCCCGTGTCTTTCACGGCCGGCTCGGCTGGGAAATTCCGACCATCGCGGGAATGGAGATAGACGGCTACGACGCGCTCGGGCCGTACTACATGCTGATTCAGGGCGAAGACGAACGGTTGCGCGGCTGTTGGCGCCTGATGCCGACCGAAGGTCCGAACATGCTGAAAGACACCTTCCCGCAGCTACTGCATGGCGCGGCCGCGCCGGTCGGGCGACATATCTGGGAACTGAGCCGCTGGGCGATCGAGACCGGCGGTGAGGAACAGTCGTTTGGTTTCACGGATATGACAATCCGCGCAATTCAGGAAGTGATGCGCTTCGCGCAGCGCATGGGCATCACGCATTACGTCACGGTGACCACCACGCCGATCGAGAGAATGCTGCGCCGAGCCGGCCTCGACATCAGCCGGCTCGGGCCGCCGCTGCAGATTGGCATCGAGCGGGCCGTCGCGCTCGAAGTCGCGGTGAGCGCGAAAACGCTGACCTCGCTGTTCGGGCCGGTCGCCGTCGCTGCTTGAGCCGCGCCGAAGCGCGGCCTGACAAAAGTCGCGACGCCTTCACCCGCGCGCGGACTCAGGAACCGAACATCCGTTCCAGCGCGTTCTCGAGATGCGCGCGCATTGCGGCCCCCGCGCCCGCCGCGTCCTTGCGGCGGATTGCGTCGAGCACCGCCATGTGTTCGGCCTGCACCAGCCGCTGCCGCTCCACCGTCTTGACGAGCGACAGATTGCGCGACAGGTTCATGCTGAACAGGATCTGTTCCTCGATGAACGACATCACCGTGATGAAAAACGGATTCTTCGACGCGCGCGCGACCGCCTGATGAAACAGGAAGTCATCCTTCGCGCCGATCCCCTGCGCCTCGATGATGCGCTCGAGCTCGTCCCACGCGTGCTGGATCGCGGCGATGTCGTCGGCGTCGGCCTTCAGCGCTGCCTGCGCGGCCGCGCCCGCCTCGGTCACGATGCGAAACTCATAGCAGCGGCGGATATCGGACAGCGTTTCGAGCGGCGCGAAGCGGCGTACGTCCGGATCGGGGCGCCGCGCGACGGTCGTGCCAGAGCCGTGCCGCGTCGAGATGATGCCGTCGGCCCGCAATCGCGCGAGCGCTTCGCGCACGGTCGGTCGGGACGTGGCGAAACGCTCCGCCAGCGCGTGCTCGGTCGGCAATCGCTCGCCTTCCTTGTACTCGCCTTCGAGGATGCGGTTGAGAATGTCGCCGTAGATCTGGTCGGGTAAGCCCTTGGTTTTTCGATCGTTCATCAGCGGACTGGCCAGCTTGTCTGAATATGGCTTGATTGTAAGGCCAACCCTGTTTCGGCTTCAGCAAAGTTCTACGGGTTGTAAGCATGCCAGGCTGCTTCGCGCACGCCGCCGCGTCCGCCATTTTGTCCGCGCCGCGCCGGAATATTTGGCCAGTGTTTGATTTACATCCTGGTCCGGTGCATCTTTTCGGGCAATCATCTAAGCTTCATTGGTATAAAAGATCAATAAACCTGCCGCGGTTAGCAATGTGGCAGACGCATTTTTGACTCGGAGCCGATATGTACACTCGCATCCTTGTAGCGGTCGACGGCAGCAATACCTCGCGCCGTGCGTTCGAAGCGGCGCTCGATCTCGCCAAATCGAATGGCGCGGTGTTGCGGCCATTTTATGTCGTCGAAAACACGCCGATGTACTTTGAGGCGCCCGGCTACGACCCGTCGATCCTGCGCAACCGCCTGATCGAGGAAGGCCAGGAGCTGCGTGCCGAGTTTTCGAAAGCGATGGCCGAGCAAGGTGTGAAGGGCGACCCGGCGGTCTCCGAGGCTTCGTCGCTCGGCGATGTCGCCGAGATCGTGCTGCAGGCCGCCGCCGAATTCAACGCCGACCTGCTCGTGATGGGCACGCACGGCCGGCGTGGCTTTCAGCGGCTGATTCTCGGCAGCGTCGCTGAACGCTGCGTGCGCCAGGCCACTCTTCCGGTTCTGCTGGTACCGTCCGCCGCGGGCACCGACAAGGAACCCGCCTGACTCTTTCATCAGGCGCGGGGCGGCACGCCACGCCCTGCCTTGCCGGAATCGAGCCACGCTACCCGTCGACGGGCGACGTCGATATAGGCCGCGGCGGCTCACCTTCTCACTTTCGTCAGAGCACCGCCGTTGCTCGGACTGCCGAGCAGCGAACGCGTCACTTTGCCGCCAGTTGCGGGTCATAGCGGGTGGGACAATTTCACCACTACCAATGATCGAACATGCTGAATCCTACTGCTGTGACCCGTTCCTCGACCCGCTCCGCCGGCAACCGCGAGGCCGTGGCGGCACGCGCAGCCGCACGTACCGCCGCGCGCTGCTCCAGCTGTTCGATGCGTGAGATCTGCATGCCGCAGGGGCTGTCGGCGGAGGAACTGCCGAAGCTCGAAACGCTGATCTGTTCGGCGCGCTCGGTGCCGCGCGGCGAAGCGCTGTATCGCAGCGGCGACCGCTTCGACAATATCTACGCGGTGCGCTCCGGCTCGATGAAGACCGTGATGGTCCACCGCGACGGCCGCGAGCAGGTCACCGGGCTGCGTCTGGCCGGCGAGCCGCTCGGGCTCGACGGCATCAGCGCGGACCTCCATGCGTGCAGCGCCGTCGCGCTGGAAGACAGCACGGTGTGCATCGTTCCCTATAGCGCGCTGAAGCTGCTGTGTCGCGAAATCAGTTCGATCCAGGAACGCATGCACAAGCTACTGGGCACGCAGATCGTCAGCGAAGCCGCGCAGATGATGGTGCTCGGCTCGCTGTCCGCCGACGAACGCGTCGCCGCCTTTCTGCTGGACGTGTCACAGCGCAATGCGCAGCGCGGCTACTCGTGGTCGGAGTTCAATCTGCGTATGACGCGCGAGGACATGGGTAGCTACCTCGGCATGACGCTCGAAACGGTCAGCCGTACCCTGTCAAGATTTCAAAAACGCGGCCTGATCGACACGCGGGGCAAGCACATTCACATCGTCGATCTCCAAGGCTTGCGGCAGGTCTAGCGGCCGGGCTGGCCTGGACGGTCGCGCTGTTAGTCTTGGCACGCCGCCTGCGAGCGGGTAGAGTTTTCAGACCGTCCCCCTACGGCAACCGTGTTGCATGGAGACCCGGCCCCAATGAATCGCGACCCTGTCCCGCATCATCCGCTCGTGCAGCGCCTGCTCGACGCGCGTCAAGTCACCGACGACCTGTTTGCGATCGTCAAACCCGACTACCTCTATGAACGGCCGATCCGCGAGCGTCACCGCGTCGTGTTCTACATCGGCCATCTCGAAGCGTTCGATCGCAATCTGCTCGACCAGCGTCTGTTCGATCTGCCGGCTTTCGCGCCGGAACTCGACCAGTTGTTCGCCTTCGGCATCGATCCGGTAGACGGCGGCTTTCCCACCGATCAACCCAGCGATTGGCCGTCGCTCGCCGCCGTGCGCGAGTATGCGACGCGCGCGCGCCGGCAGATCGACACCGCGCTCGACGAACTCGGCAGCGCGGCGCACGACAAGGCGGCCGTGCAACTGCTGAACGTCGCGATCGAGCATCGGTTGATGCATGCGGAAACGCTCGCGTACATGCTCCATCAGTTGCCTCTCGCGCAGAAGAACACCGCGTTGCGCGAGCCGGTGGTGACGAGCGATGAGCAGCGCGACGCGTTGTCGTCGATGGTTAGCGTGCCGGCCGGCACGGCCGTGCTCGGCATGCCGCGCGAG
Source organism: Paraburkholderia sp. 32 (assembly GCF_050435345.1). Classification (NCBI taxonomy): domain Bacteria; kingdom Pseudomonadati; phylum Pseudomonadota; class Betaproteobacteria; order Burkholderiales; family Burkholderiaceae; genus Paraburkholderia; species Paraburkholderia sp. 32. The sequence continues at coordinate 1,406,450 of NZ_JBNDKD010000001.1, read as the reverse complement.
GCCGGCCGCTTCGGCTGGGATAATGAGTTCGGCGAAATGAGCGTGGACGTGCCCGCGTTCGAGATCGATCGATACATGGTCACGAACGGTGCGTTCCTCGAGTTCATCGAAGACGGCGGTTATCGCGAGCCGAAGTGGTGGTCGCCGAAGGACTGGGCATGGAAGGAAGCGGAGCGCATCGAGCATCCCGCTGGCTGGTCGCAACGCACGGCGCAAGACGGTCGCCCGGCATGGACGCTGCGCACGATGTTCGACGACGTGCCCTTGCCGCTCGACTGGCCCGTCTACGTGAGCCACGCCGAAGCGAGCGCCTACGCGCGCTGGGCCGGCAAAACCCTGCCGACCGAGGCGCAATGGCAACGCGCGGCGCACGGTGCGCCGCAAGCGGCGTCGGGGAACTTCGATTTCCGCAGTTGGGATCCACGGCCCGTCGACGCGCATCCGGACAACGTCAGCACGTTCGGCGCGGAAGGTCAGTTCGGCAACGGCTGGGAATGGACCTCGACGCTTTTCGAAGCGCTGCCGGGCTTCGAAGCGTTTCCGTTCTATCCCGGCTATTCGGCCAACTTCTTCGATGGGCAGCACTACGTGCTGAAGGGCGGCTCGGCGCGTACCGCGCTGTGCATGCTGCGGCCGGAATTTCGCAACTGGTTTCAGCCGCATTATCAGTATGTGTATGCGGGGTTTCGGTGTGTGCGGGTGAGGAATTAAGCGATAGTTGATGCAAGAGACAAGCTATCGCTTTACCTCTAGAAAGGTCAACTATCGGTTAACTTTGCGATCGCAGTCGTTATTGATATCTACCATGAAAGTGCTTCGAAGGACTTTTCAGACCTTCGGCCGCCGTCTAATCCCCCCGCGTCACAATGGTTGTCGCCTGGATAAAATTGGAATCTGGGGGCGATAAAGAGAGAACAAGTTGGCGCGTTACGGAAAGACATTCAAGGACAGAGCGGTGGCGCGGTTGCTGCCGCCGGAGAGCGCATCAGTGGAAAAGGTTGCGCGCGAGATCGGTGTTGGCGCGCAGACGCTGGAGCGCTGGCGCAGTGATGCGCTGTCCATGCCCGCTCGCGAGCGGGCATGGACAGCGGCCGCCCGTTTCGAGGCGGTGTTGAACACGGCAGCGATGGACGAGACGGCGCGCAATGCGTGGTGCCGCGAGCATGGCGTGTATCCGCAGGAACTGGCGCAGTGGCGGCAAGCGGCCACGCAGGCGCTGGCCGAGCCCGAAGAAGCCCGCACGAGCCCGCAGCAGACGAAGCAGGATCAGCGCCGCATCAACGAACTGGAACGCGAACTGCGGCGCAAGGAGAAGGCGCTGGCTGAGACAGCAGCGCTGCTGGTACTGTCAAAAAAAGTCGCGGCGATCTTCAACACGGACAAGGGCGAGGACGAATGATCGGCCTCGAGGATCGCCAGCGGCTGGCCCGGGAAATCGAATCGGCCAATCGGGCTGGCGCACGGTTGCGTCTGGCCTGCGAGGTCGCCGGAATCGATGTGCGAACGCTGCAACGCTGGAAGGCCCATCAGGGGCTCGTCAAGGGCGACGCCAGGCCCGGCGCGATGCGCCCATTGCCCGCGCACACCCTGAGCCCGCAGGAGCGGGCAAACGTGCTGCGCGTAGCCAACGAGCCACGCTTTGCCGACATGCCACCGGCGCGTATCGTGCCGATGCTTGCTGACGAAGGCGTGTACATCGCCAGCGAATCGACCTTTGCGCGCGTGCTGCGCGAGCATGGGCAGATGACGCGCCGTGGTCGTGCCAGAACGCCTTCGAGCGCCCGGCCGCCGACCACGCACGTCGCAACGGCGCCGCGCCAGGTGTGGTGCTGGGACATGACGTTTCTGCCGGCAACGGTAACAGGTCGATGGTTCCACCTGTACCTGATCCTGGACCTGTATAGCCGCAAGATTGTCGGCTGGGAGGTGCACGACAGCGACGCGGCCGAACACGCTGCTCATCTCGTGCGTCGTACGGCGCTCTCCGAAGGCATTGCCGTCCTTGAGACCCGGCCGGTGCTGCACGGCGATAACGGTGCGACGCTCAAGGCCACGACCGTGCTGGCGATGCTCCACTGGCTGGGTGTCAAGCCGTCGTACTCACGCCCCCGTGTCAGCGACGACAACGCCTACGCCGAAGCGCTGTTCCGAACCGCGAAGTACCGGCCGGAGTTTCCGGTCACAGGCTTCGAGGACCTGAACGCTGCTCGCACCTGGGCTGCCGGCTTCGTGCAGTGGTACAACTTCGAGCATCGTCATAGCGGCATCCGCTACGTGACGCCTGCGCAGCGTCATGCCGGCGACGATCGTGCGCTTCTCGCGGCACGTCACGCACTGTACGTGCAGACGAGGCTGTCGTTAAAAAGCCCAGGGATTACCGCGATAACGATGCATGTCATTAACGCTCATCGCCGGACGCTCGACCTCAGGCGGAAACACGCACCACGTACGGTCAGCGTGAAGGAAGAAATAAATTGCCAACTCGCCTGCTGGCCGCAATGCCTCGACGCACACATAGCGTCGTTGACTCGAGGGCATGCGACCAAACCGGGTTACCCGAACCGGCATCGTCGGAGTCGGCCCAAGCCATTTTTCGACCACCAAACGCAAAGACCCGTCCGCCATACCCATCGACTTCTCCTTCAACTTCGCTCTCCTTGATTCAGCCATCCACCTGTTAGGCTTAGGGCTACGAATCCTGTGTCATTGAGAACTCGATGCCTCTGCACGACTCGCAGACGGCTATTGCGGCACTGTGTCGATGGCTACCATGGCGAGAGCTTTGAATGCGAATTTCTAACTCATGACATTGGCGCCTTGCTGGCGGATTAGCATGCCACGCGCTGCATAGTGTCATTATCATCACGGTGACGACTATGTCACTACGTGGATTCCCCGAAAGCGGCCGAGCGCGTCAGCGGTTGCTGCGCCGGCTGCTGACGAAGTGTTGCTGGCCACGGCATCCGGACGGCGGGCCGGCGTACAGGCGGCGCAAGCCTGCCTTGCCGCCATGCCCGGCGGACTTCGCAACGATGCGGCGTCAAGTGTTACCAGTCCCGGAACCAGCTCCGCGCACTTCCCGCCGCAGACCGCTGGTAGCGACGGTGGCCCGCCGGCCGTCCTTAGCCCTGGACAAGCCCGAGCGCCTTGCGAAATTTCGGAACAAGCATGTGCGCCGATTTCGCCATCCTGTTGACCCACGGCGTCGTCACCAAGCCAAGCACCGGCAGATGCGCGACGCCCTCGCGACTACCGAGAGTCACCACCATGGTCGGGACGTTGGTCTTCGGACGATAGACCTTCAGCGGTCCGGCTCTGCCCGACAGTACCGCACGGATATTAGATTCGGCGACGATGACTTGCCCGTGGATATGCCAAGCCATCTTGTTCTCCGCCAGATCGGTGATGTCGCCCAGTGCGAAGACGCGATCCTCGTCAGCCACGCGCAGGTGGCCGTCGACGCGGATGCGCCCCATTGAATCGAGCAGATGCCCGAACTGAGAGCGCATGAAGTCGGTGTTGGGCCGCCCGCCGATGCACGAGATCAGGAGGTCATACCGGATCGACCGTCCACGGTTCGTCAGCGCCTCCCCGGCGGGTGCGAGAGTCTCGTGTAACGGCGCAGCGCCATCGGCAAGGCGCTCATCAGTCACGATCGTCACCCCGCGCGCCGCGAGAACTCCTCGGGCATGCTCGGACAGTCGCAAAGACGTTCCGCCAAGGATTCGTGCACCTGCCTCGATGACCGTGACGCGCTTTTGCGGGAGGGCTTCGCTGATCTCGCCTGCCACTTCGATTCCGATGGGGCCGCCGCCGACGATAAGGATCCTGTCTGCGGCCAGCAACCTCGCATGAAAGCGACGATAGAACGCTTTGCGCTCGTCCATCGTCTCGCCCTCCGATCGCATCAGCGAACTGGAGAAACGACTGCCCGTCGCAAGCACGGAAACATCGGCGCGCACCAGGCTCATCAGGCCGTCCGCGTCGGCAATCCTGCCCCCGTTCGCGGTCCATTCGACAAGCCGCGCTCGGACGTGCGTGACGTTTGGCAACGCGACGGCGAACGGGATCATCGCGGGTTCGGCAAATTCAGGATCGACGAGGCTTCGCGGCACCGACATCGGTACTTCGAAGTAGTCGAGCGGATCGATCAGCGTGACATTGAAGTCTTTGCTCAGGCGCCGCGCGAGCAATGCACCGCCGATTCCGCCGCCATAGATCGCAATGGTCTTGCATGAGCCTGCCATAGGAAATCCTTCTGAGAGTCAATTAGCCTTCAATGCAAACGCGCGCTCGATGGCGTCGCTCGATGGCGGCTGAACTAACCGTTGCAGGTGGGAAGACAAGGAGCTCACAGGATGAGAGCAGGCCTGCTTCCTCCGCCGCGCACTGTTCGACCGACATGGCGAACAGCACGCGCTCATATAATAACACATATGTCACAATGACAATAATGACACTCATACCTGTTCGACAATGCATCCGGAACGCTGCTACTCCAGTGCCGTCGCCTCCGGTTGGGCGCCTGGCGGTTGAAAAAAACGCGCCTCGCGCTGGTCCGAGCCCGACGTATGAATGACGTCAACGGCACGTCATGCGGCCCGTGCCATCGTGGCGGGGTTGGCGTGGTTTTCGCGCGTGTCCGAGTGATCTTGTAGTCATCATGACAGGATCGTCGTTTGATCGAGTACGGACAGCGTACAATCGTGTGAATGAAAACTCATGACCATCGCCCACGCGTCGCAGCAGAGCGCCGAGAGCGCATGCGGGCGCGCTTGCTGAAGAGCGCACTTCGTCTCGTAGCGGAGAAAGGCCCCGCATCGACGTCGATCGATGATGTGATCTCTGCCGCGGAAGTCTCCCGGGGAACGTTCTACAAATACTTTGCCTCTCCGGAAGCGCTGATCCGGGAACTGGCCGGGACGGTCGCAAACGAGCTGATTGCTTTCGCCGAGCCGGTCGTCCTGCAATCCGAAGACCCGGCTGAACGAATCGCCTGCGGCATTCGTCTGGTGTCGCGACTCGCTCTGCACTACCCGGTCGTTGCCAGCTTCCTCGTGCGCGTGAGCTGGCCCGATGCGCAAGGACCGGGGCTTCTGCTCGATTTCGCGCGACGGGATCTGGCCAACGGCATACGAACAAGCCGCTTCAGGCCAATGCCGCTTGCGCTGGCGCTCAACGTTGTCGCCGGCGCCGTCCTCGGCGCAACGCATTCGATGTTGCAGCCGGGCTGCGATCCGGATTTCGCCGAACAAAGTGCAGCCGCAGCCCTTCGCGCGCTCGGCCTGCCGGGCAAAACTGCCGATCGGCTAGCGACACGAGCGCTCCCGACGCTCGCGAGTTTCCCAACGGGCCTGATGTCAGAGGTGCTCAACCAACCGGCCACTGCGGAGGAGAACACCGTCAGGAGGCGCGGCGTGACAGCCTGAAGCCACTGACGGGGTGTCAGCGCTGCCGCCCCGCGTTCATTGGGCTCGCGCCGATCGCGCTTTGGGCTCGGTCATCGTTCACGGGGCCGCCAATACCGGCGGCGAGGACGCGCTTGTCAAGCGATTCTTCCACCTGGATCCCCAGTGAATTCAGCACAGACGCCAACATCTCGTAGTGGCCGATCAACATGCAGAGTTCAATCAGCTTCTTGTCGTCGTACTGCTCGGCAAGTTGCCTCCACGTCGCATCGGCAATGACCCGGTCATGATGGATTTCATCCGCCGCTCTGAGCACGGCCGCGTGGTGTGCGCTCCATGCGGGCGAATCAGGGCCTTCGGCGACCCTCGCGATGTCGGTCGGGCTCAAGCCGGCGCCCAGCCCGATGCTGACATGCTGAAACCACTCGTATTTGCTTCGGCAGTTCCACGCAACGCGCAAGATGGCCAGTTCACAATCAATGCGGCTCAGCGTCCCGTAAGGCATCAGCGTCGAGGCGAACTTCCGCCAGGGACGGATGAGCCGCCGGTGCCGCATCAACGTCAAGAAGAGATTGGGTGCATTGACGCGTGCGCGTTTTCCCAAGATCCTCAACATCACGCGCGGAATCGACGGGAGTTGGTCCCGGCGCAGTGGGCTCAACCGAGGTGCGCGCAGGCTTCTCCACCCAAGGGGCGGCTCCAATGCTTTCTTTCCCGCAGAAGTCATGGCTAGAAATGCCTCCAAAAGGTCTTCGTTCATATCACCACAAACCTGTATAGCTTCCTGTCGACCCGACTATTGGCCGCCCTCATTGTCCGCGCCTGCCGTCTTCCTGTTGCCCACCCGCACCGCCTCTGCGGCTGCCGCGATCGAGAAGGGAAACGGGAACCGCCCCACTACCGCACTGGCCCTCGCTTCAAGCGCATCTTCCGGAAGTTCGATATGCAGGGAGATGCCGCTCGACTTGTTCTCGTCGACGCTCACGCGGGCGCCCGCAATGCCGGCTTCGACGAGCGCCGAGCGTAGCGCGTCGGCCGTTTCGCGCCGCTTCAGCTCCGGCTTGAATATCTTGCCGACGGCAGTGAGCGGCATCGCATCCACGATCCGGATCTGCTTGGGCAGTGCGGCCCGCTCGCTGATCTCGCGGCGCACGAACTCCGCCAGTTCCTGCTCGGTGGCGCTTGCGCCGGGCTTGAGCTGGACGTAAGCCACCGGCAACTCTCCGGCGTGCGCGTCGGGCCGCCCGATCGCCGCGGCGATCTGGACTGCGGGGTGGCGGTGAAGCGGTTCCTCGATCGTCGCGGGATCGATGTTGTGGCCGCCCCGAATGATCAAGTCCTTCTTGCGGCCGGTGAGCCGGAAATAGCCGTCGGCATCGCAGCACCCCAGGTCTCCCGTATTGAGCCAGCGCTTGCCGTCGCCCAGATCCAGCCAGAGCCCCCTGTTCTGCTCGGGCTGCGCATAACCGGCAAAGACGTTCGGGCCGGAGATCACGAGAATCCCGGCTTCGTTCGCGACGCAGTCGCGGACATATTGGCCGGTGTCGTCGACGATGACGGCCTTCATCGCCTGCCCTGGAATACGCAGCCCGATCGACCCCAGCCGGCGGTCTCCGAGCGGCGGATTGACGCTGCTCACGCAAACCCCCTCGGTGAGCCCGTAGCCCTCGAGAATCCTGATGCCGGTGCGCTCCTGGAAGACACGGAACACCTCGACCGGCATCGGCGCCGCGCCGCACAGGCCGTATTCGAGCGAACCGATATCGCGACCGCCCACGGGAACATCGAGCAACGACGCGTAGAGCGTAGGGACACCGCTGAAAAAGTTGATGCGGTGGTGTTCGACGATTTCCCAGAAACGCTTGACGACGCCTTCGCCGCGATAACCCTGCGGTGTACCGAGCACCACGTGTGCGCCCCGCGAGAACGGCACGAGCCCCGTCGCCAGAACGGCATTGACATGAAAGAGCGGCAGCCCGCAGAACACCGTCTTGCCCGGGCCGATGCTGTCGCCGAACAATTGGCCGACGCTCCAGGCGTTGGCGACCTCATTGCGGTGGCGGCGCATGGCGATCTTCGGCAACCCGGTCGTGCCGCCGGTACAAAAATAGGAGGACGACTCGTGGGCGCTGAAGCGGCGCCGGCTGTCCAGTGCGGCCCCGGACTCCCGGGCGATCGCACTGCCGAAATCATGGATCGTGACGTGCGAAGGAACGGCGCTGCGAACACCGCCGCCGCCATGCAGCCTCGAACACTCACGGCGTTGCAGGAACCGGGCCGCGAGCCGCTTCGGGCCTCGCACGCGGTCTGCGAGATTGACGAGCACCAGATGCTGCAGAGACTTCACCTCGTCGAGGACGGCCTGCACTTTAGGCCAAAGGTCGGTCCCGGGGAACGGGGCCAGCGTGACGAGCACCTTGGCCCCCGATGCATTGAGCAGGTCGGCAATGGCCGCGCCCTCCAGCAGGGGATTGATGGCGCAGACGATGCCGGCCGCCTCCCCGCCCCAGATGACAAAATGGGTTTCCGGCAGATTCGGCAGCACATAGGCCACCACGGAGTCGCTGCGCAGGCCCAGGCGCGCAAACAGATTCGCGGATCGAGTGATGTCACGGAGGAGCTCCCGGTAGGTCCAGCACTCCGCCTTCCGGTGATCGTCGGCACGCAGAAAGAACGAGAGCGCGGGCGCTGACGGATCGACGGCCGCACCGCGGCAGATCATCTCGTAGGTGCTCGCGGGCAGATCCGCCGGCACTCCTTGCGCTTCGATCGCAAGGACGTCCGCCTGGCTTGCGATCCCTTTCATGCCGCCTCTCCGACGATGCGATTGCGCTGCACGCCGAGATCGATCAGACCGTCGGGGCTGGCGATACGCGCTTCGACGAGGTCGCCGGCCTTCAGATACTGACTCCTGCCCGCTTGCACATTCATGAACATCCTCCACTTGACTGCTTCAGGCAGCAGTGCGGCAATCTTCTGTTTGCCCGGGGACGGAACGCTGAGCGCACAGCCGGACGGCGTGCCCGTCGAGAGCAGGTCGCCGACATACAGGTCATGCACGCCCGACAGCTCGGTCAGCGTCTCGGCGGGACCATAGACGAGGTTGGCCGTCGAGTCTTTCTGGCGCACGGCGCCGTTGACGGTCAGCGTCAGATCGAGTCGTCGCAGCCTCGGGATGTCGCGCGGCTCGAGCAGACACAAGTAAGGGCCGACCGGGCCGAAGGTGCGGTAGCTCTTGCCTTTATAGAACTGCATCTGCGGGATCTGGATGTCGCGGGCCGAGTAGTCGTTCACGATCACCACGCCTGCGATGTACTCGTGCAGATTCGCATCGGTGATCGACTGAAGGGACGTGATGTCGCGCTTCATCACCAGACCCAGTTCGATCTCGTAGTCGAGAAAGCGCACCTCCGGGGGCCGCACGACGGGCGAGTCGGCCGGGACGACACAGCTCGTCGCCTTCGTGAAGATCATGTTGAACGTCTTCGCATCCGGGTCCATGCCCGATTCGATCATGTGCTGGCGGTAGTTCGCGCCTTGACAGACGAACTGCTGATTACGCGTGACGGGCGAGAGCCACTCCACTTCAGACTCGGGAATCGCCGGCCCGGTCAACGCGGACAGCGTCTCGATATGGTTCACGCGGATGAAGTCGGCCGTCGTCTCGAACTCGCCCGGAATCGGCGTGACGATGCCCTTGCGGACGACGCCCCACTGGGCGCGGCCTTGATGCTTGTAATGCAGAACGTGCAGTGACATAAATACGCCTCGAATGGCTTTGCAAAATGGCTCGCGTCAGGCGAACAGCTTGGCGAGCGTTTTCAGCTTCTCCACCGTCACGTCGGGACTGTGCCGGAGGTTGCGGATGAGCGCTGCCACACTGGCCGGCGTGAACCTGGGTTTGGTGAAGCTGCGCGGCATGGTCGGCCCCCACTGCGACATCGCTTCGCGGCTGACGGCATGCACCCCCAACGGTGCATCTTCGGTGAACAGGTCGCCGTCGCAGTAGTGCTCGTGCTTGTCGCCCCACGGGTCCTGCCAATAGTCGAACACCTGGCTGCCGAGGATGTGTCGCCCGATACCCCAGGCGTGCGTCCAGCCTTGCTCGCGCAGCAGGCGTTGTCCCATCCCGACCGCATCGGCGTCCACCACCTCGTAAGCGCTATGGCTGTAGAGCGGTGCGAAGCCTTGGGCCAACGCGAGCGAGTGGTGGTCCGCGGGCGTGGTGCCGAGATCGAGCCGCATGAAGGTGACCGCGGGCGAGCCGTCAGGAAGCACCTGCACGTCGCTTGGGATGAACCCGAAGTGCTGCGTGTACCACGCGCAGGTCTGCTGAAAGTCGGCCAGTTCGAGCACGACGTGCCCGAGGCGGATGACGTCCGGCGCCCCCACCGGCGGGCGCTGCGTCCCGTTGATGCGCACTGCGGCGTCCACGGAGTTCAACGGCAGCGGCGGCCGATGAGGTAGCGCTGACGCCGGCGCCTGGCCGAATATTGCGTCGACGCGGAAACCCGACGGGTCGACCAGGCCCACACGGTAGCCGCCGCCTGGCCACTTCGACGACTCCACGTCCGATGCACCGGGCACGCGCGAAAGCGCCTCAAGATCGGCCCTGCTGTTCACGCGCAAGCCGAAGCCGACGAAACGGGCCTTCGCCGCCTTGCGAGCCACGTAGCAGAAAGGCGCGGCTCCGGTGCCCCGCAGGAACATCCGCTCGCTGTCGCGCGACACGGTACGAAGCCCGAAGTCGTTCAAAAACTGCTCGGCTTTTGCGAGGTCGGGGCGATCAAAAATCAGGTACGCCAGCGCCGACGCTTTCGTCGTCGGGCGCGGATGGCGAGCCGGTTGTACAGTGGTCAGGTTCATGGCGGAAGCCTCAGGCGGCGGGTACGGTAAGTGCGACAGAGGGCGCAGGCGCGCCGACGGGGGCGCTGATCGGCGCGCCAAGCAAGGCCAGGCTCTCGCGCACCAGCCGGCTCGCTTCGGTCGCCGGTCCGTCGTGGAGGATCGTCCGGTCAGGGCGGATCACGGCGGCCCAGCCGACCGATACGACGCGAGGAAGGAAGACGCCGTCCAGGTCCTCCCAGCTGCCGCCTGGCGCAAGATGCAGCCGCTGCCCGCGATGCGCGATCTGAACGACAGTGCCGCCGGCAGCGGCAAACGCGGTGGCCGTCTCGTTATCGAGCGCAGCGCCCGCGTCGCTGCCGAACCCGACCAGCGTGAGGCCCTTGCCGAGTACGTTGTCGCTCAGGCAGGTTGTGCCGTCGCAGCCGCGCACCCAGCCCTGAGCAATGACGGCGCCGCGCACCAGCCTGGTCCGTGTCCGGCCCTTGACGAAGAGCCCGCGCGAGTAGGCGTTCTTCGGCTTGAGGCCCAGTTCTTCGAAATGCGCGCGCAGCTGTGGCACGAGCCGCACCATACGCATCAAGCCGTGTGTGAACAGCGCGAGACCGCCATTGCGCGGCATCACCAATTTCCCCATCAACTTCGCGAAGTTGATCATCGCCTTCACATGGGGACGCCGTTCCTGATCGTAGGTCTCGAGAATCTGCGCAGCGGCGCGCCCGCGAATGACCCAGGCGAGCTTCCAGGACAGATTGGCTGCATCGCGCAGCCCGGCGACCAGTCCCTGCCCGACGAATGGCGGCGTGATGTGCGCGGCATCGCCCGCCAGGAAAACGCGTCCTTGGCTGAACGCGTTCACCGTCCTGGCGTGAAAGCGGTAAACAGCCTTGCGCTCGATGACCATGTCGTCAACGTTGCCCCACGGAGCGAGCAGCTCGCGAATGCGCGCCTCGGACTCCATGTCCTCGCGCGTCTCCCCGGGCCGCAGCATGAATTCCCAGCGCTCACGCCCGCCGGGTGCGGGCATATGCGGAGTCGGCCGCCGGTGATCGCAATTGAACTCGACATGGTCGATCGGGCGTGGCACGTTGCGGGCATCGACGATCAGCCAGTCCTCGACGAAGGTCTTGCCTTTGAACTCCTGCCCGATCAGTTGGCGCACGAGCGAGCTGGCACCATCTGCGCCGACCAGGTAGCCGGCCTGGACCGAATGCGTACGGCCCTGACCCAGGTCCAGCGACGCGACGACAAACTCGTGCCCTGCCTGGAATCCGCTGAGCGAAACCCCGAGGGCGGTCTGCACGTGGCCACACCCCGCCAGCCGGCTGCGCAGGCACCGCTCGAGGTCCGGCTGATAGAACGTCACGAGCTTCGGGTGACCGTCCAGGCTACCCAGCGTGTTGGCCTTGCCGAACTCGCCCAGCGCCGGCGAGCGCATCCGCACATAGGGTATGGCCAGCGTCTCGAAATCGCCTTCGGCCACGCCCGCCAGTTGCAAGATACGCAGTGCCTCGTTGTCCAGCGCGATGGCCCGCGGCGCCATGAAGATGTCGGTTGCCTTGTCGATGACCAGGACCTGCACGCCATGACTCGCGAGCAAATTGGCTAGCGCGGCGCCTACTGGCCCAAAGCCGACGACCAGCACGTCGACGACCGACGGCAGCGCTCCGACTGTCCGCCGCAACGAATCAACGCACCCACCGGGCCGAGCGCTCATCTGCGCAATTGTTTCCACTAGGAACTCCGCTTATCCGTTTCGCCGGTTCCGACCGGCTCTTTGTGACATTGATCACCCTGACGGGGCACTCGGTTGTGGGTGTCAACCTACGTTCCACAGCAGCTGGGGACCAGGCAGCATTTGCGCACGATCCTCGCCGATCTCCAGGGCAATCAATTCGTTGCACAACATGGCCATCTTCCAAAGCAGTGCCTCGTTTCCCGGCCGGGCGGCCAGATTGGTCTGCTCCAGCGGGTCCGCCAAGGTGTCGTACAGCTCCAGATCGTTGAATCGCACGAGCTCGGCAAACGAACGCGGCGTATTGTGTTCAGTAGACCGAAAGTAGCGGGCAAACTTGTACCGCCCGTCGAACACGCCCCGCATTCCGCTCCTCGTTTTCATGCTTTCCAGCAGCAGACCCTTGGTCATGAAAAGTGTCCTCGACAGGGCGCCGTGCGCCGAGGTCACCTCCTGGATCGCCTGGGGGGGCACGCCGTAGATGCGGCTGTCCCACTGATACAGAACGCCTTTGCGGCCACTGCCCGTCGTTCCGCGGTCGCTGGCATGGATTGCCTCCGACAAGTCCACTCCCTGCAGCTGCGGATACGCCGCACGTCGCTCGACCTCATTGATCCCGGCGAATGAAAGGAGGGTTGGCGCGATGTCGATGTGACTGGCAAGGGCAGCGGTGTCCCCGCCAGCGGGCATATCGGGATGCCAGACTGCAAACGGCAGGCAGCAGTTCTCGCGATAGATGACGTTGCCTTTGCCTCGCAGCGCGTGCGCCCCACTTAGCTCTCCGTGATCGCTCACAAAGACGACCACTGTGTCGTTCCACCCTCCGGAGGCATCCAGCGCGTCATAAACGATGCCGATGTTGCGATCCACGTCTCGCAGGCAATTGAAGTAGTAATTCTGGTAGTTCCGCCAGGCGTCGCGATCATCGAGCGGAATGCGTCCGAGCCCCATGTCATAGTCCAACTCGAAGAGCTTGTGCGCAGACACCCGCCCACTGTCGGCATCCTTGCCGAAATTGGCTGGCAGGTCGAAGCCGAGGTTCTGCCGAAAGAGCGGATCGTCGGGCGCGGGCTTGAGCGACACGCCGCCGATCGGCAGCTGGACATAGGTCTCGAACTGGCGCTGCGTCGCCAGGAAATACATGATGTCGTGCGGGTTGACGAAGTTGACGGCCGCAAACCACGGTTGGCGGGCGTTTCGTCGGCTGCCGATGAACTGCGCGGCCTTCTCCGCGATGCCGCGATCGGCATCGAACCCGGCGAGGGCGCCGTCGAATTCGCGATCCTGGTCGCTGATGGCGAAACCGTAGCTGCCAAACAAGGCCCGCATCCGATCGGTTCCGACCGGCTGGGAAGGTAGGTGGCTCAGATGCCACTTCCCGAAATAGGCGGTTTCGTAACCGGCATCCTGCAACATGGTTCCAAGCGTGGGAACCGACTCATAGAGGTCGTGCGCAAATGGAACGGGCACGTTCTCGTAGACACCGTTGTATTGATAGTGGAGTCCCGTGTAAATGTTCCCGCGCGCCATCGAGCAAAGGCCGGTTACTCCGTTCATGCCCGAGAATCTCATCGCGCGTTCGTACAGCCGATCTCGATGAGGTAGATGAAGACCTTGGGGAAGCATGGAACCGTGTCTCTCCTGGTCGGTGACAACCAGCAAGATGTTCGGCTGCCGGGCGCGGCGCGCACCAAAGTGTGCGCGCGGACGCTTAGCGTTGCCTAAAGCACGGGCAGCTATCATTCCGCCGGCAACCGCAATGCCGGCGCCTATCAATAGTTGTCTTCGATGCAGATTCATGACGTCCTCGGTGCTACTGGAAAGATACTCGAAAGCTCTTGCCGGAAATTGCGGACGGCGCGGCGTCTGCGCGCAGGATCGAGCTCGTGTTGACATTCACGGCCGGTCGAGCGTGTTGAGCGCAGCATCGTGTCCCCATATAATAATGACGATATTGCCATCATGACACAAATGTCGTTACGCATGCTACACGACGAACGATAGACATCTCGTTCGACCGCGAGCACGCTGATGTGCAGCCGGGCTTCTCGCCGAGTCCTCGCCGATATCCCTGTCAAAAGACCTTGATCAGTCGTATTTGACTGAAGCTGCCCGCCCTTGCATTACGTGAACTGACCGTCGCCATGTACTGAAGCGTCAGCGCGGCATTGAGGACCGGCACCTTGGTGGTGAAGAACCCCCCGGCATTCAGCGTTTGGTAACGACTCGAGCCCCAGGGGTTGTTGGAGTCGCTTTGATACTGCTGAACGAAGACGGTATGTAGTCCGAACACCCCGATGGAAGCCTTGTATGCTGCCGCCCCTTCCAGACCCAGCCAATTGCCGCTGCGCACGTTGTCGTCCCGGTTCGTGGTGTTGAAGCCCAGGCTCAGCTTCACTGTGAGCGCAGTGCGCGGGGTCGGTAGGTAAGCCACCTGGATAGCCGGGCGCACCGTATAGAAATTGCCGAAGCCGATGTCTGGGGCTGATGGGTTCGACGCGTTGTATTGGCCCGTCGGCAGCACAAGTGAAACGCCTGCCAGAACACGAAGCTGCTCGGCGGCATAGAGCCAGCCAGCCTGCAATTCAAGGTCGCCGATACCCGATACGTCGCCAGAGCCAGCTGCTGCCTGGCTAGCAAGGCTCCCTTGATACGATGCGCCGAACTGGGCCGCCACAGCGCTTTGCGCTGCGGAAGGAACCGCCGGATTCCAATGCAGAGCGGGCGTTGAAGCGTTGACTTGAGTCGTCTTTGTCTGAGTGCCGTACGGCAGGAGGCCGCCAAAAACCAGGCGACCGCCGCCGTAGGTGTCGCTCGTGATGTAGCCCACAGCGAGGTTGAAAATCTTGAACGTGCCTGTGGCGTCGACCTGGGCGGTGCTGGCGCCATAGGAGGGATACAGCGCCGCGGGGTTCGGCGCGGGCAGCGGCACGGTTCCGCCCGGAATGGGGGCTGTGAGCGTATTGCCGTCGTTACCGGTCACTTTCTTAATGTCGATGTAGGTCGCGGCAACACCGACGGCAAGCCCTGAGGAATCGGGAGGCGCGAACATTTCACCGCCAATGGCGCCGGCAATGTTGTACCTCACCTGGAAATCTTCCCCTGCATGCGCAACGATGGAGGTAAGGCTGCTTACCGCCGCCAAGCCAAGATAAATGGAACGATGCAACATCTGTGTCTCCTCCTCTTTTTTGTAGAACTACGGCAACCGGTGTCCCACCGGAGCCATCCATCGGCTCCGGAAGACATGTGTTTCTCCTAGTTGAAAGAAGCGTGGCGGGCGCGTTAGCTGGGCAACGGACTGCTCTGGACCAGCGTTTTTACACGCCGGTGCGGGATGAAAGCTCTGGAACCACAGGGATGAATGCTCCGTCAACCGCTTTTTAGTGGTACGTGGCTGACCTCGATGTTGCGCATGGCGTTCTCGCCCGCACGGAACAGGAATCGTTGCGTTCCGGACGCCGCCAGGGTACAGCCCTGAGCGCACACCGACGTGATCTGCGGCGACCCGGTGCCGCAAACGATTACGCAATTCGTCGACTTGTCCTGAATCACCGAATAGTCGGTCCGATCGCGTACCTGCGACTCAATGAACGGATCTCGCAATCGGCCACATGAACTGAGCAGCAACAGCAGCCCGGGCAAGGTTGCATATCTGGTTAGCCGCATCGTGTTCTCCATGATTTCTCCAGCAGCGGTAGGCGATGCCGCGCACGGTGGCTTGTCGGGGCTTCGCTCGGCGCAAGCCTGACCGCGCCGATAGGGCTATGTCTGCCGTCGGCCAGCATTGGTGTTGCATGCGGCATGCGCATCACCCATTACACGACGCAATGGCCGTTATGTGGTGTTCATGGTGACAGTATCGTCATCGTGACGATATTGTCGTTTATACCTAGGCGGCAGGGGCAACACGTGGTTTGGGAGAATCGGACTGTTCGTGCATGCATGGACCCGATGCCTTTTGGAGGCTTCTTTTTCTGGATATCGAAGCGGTCTGCATCGCCCGCGGCCGCGATGAGATCCGTGCACCCTGTCCTGGGCAAAATCGCGGCTTGCCGGAAGCGGCAGCCGGCACAAAAAACAGGCTTGGGCTAATCGTCCGGATCGTGCGAAGTCTGGCGGCCGGCGCATGCGGAGGCGCTTGCAACAAGCCGAAGTCTCAACACCATTTAAATCGGCGCGGAGCGTCATTTCGCAGACCTATGTATCGAAATTTGTCTGCGATCTCTGGCTCGGATCCGAAGCAGTTCAAAGCTGGGGGGCGCAGACACTGCGCCCTTTTGCTGGACCGGCTTCCGCAATGCCAAAACCAATGCCAATTTCTTTGGATAGCTCCTGAAATACCTTGTGAGGAACAGCGCCTGTTGCGACATGCATGGCAGCTGCGGCGGCGACCCAGGATTGGGTTTCCACCGCTCCAATTCCTGCCTTGGCCATCACCTGTTCGGGATCCCAGTCGTCGAACTGGTTCAATCGACCGGAGCAGTACGCCTCCATGAACGCCTTGTCCCAGCCGTCGTTGAGCCCGGCCAGTTTTGCAGGCATGAGGACGCTAGCGAGGATTTTTGCAACGGTTCGGTGGGCTTTGATCTCGTAGTCGATCCAGGCTTGTTGCGTCACCTGCGATTGCGCCTTGCCTTGCAGGATGTAGGGTCTCCATCGGTCCTTAACCGAGTCGATCGGAGGAAACAGCCTGCTCGGGTCGTGGGCCAGCCCGCCGGTACCGATAAAGAGCACGCGAGCTTGACGCAGCGAGCGCGCAAAGTTGCCGACCGCCTCCCCCAATGCCCGGGCGCGCGCATAGGGGCTGAATGGCGGTTGGAGGCAGCTCACGAAGATCGGCAGGACAGGATAGGCGGCCAGCCCGCCGGTCAGGTACTTCAGTGCCTGCGAGAAACCGTGGTCAACCTCCATGGCGTATGAAACGGCCGTGTCCACACCTTGGCCACGTATCGACTTTACCGCCTGCACCGCCAGGTCCCTGGGGACATTGAGATGGCCCGGCGTCCCGCCCACATCAGCAAGCGCCGTCGCTTGCACCGCGACACAGAACGACGGCATGCAATTCATTTGCTGCCCCCCATAGTGATCGACGCCAAAGAGGATCACCAGATCAGGTGCGAACGAAGCGATGCGCGCGCGCTGACCCTCGAGTGCCTCGAGAACGTTGCGCACTGAACGACTCTGCTTTGCAGGGAAGTCCAGGATGGGAGAGTGCGACGCGCACACCATCATGAAATCCATTTACTCACTCCAGAGCGGCTCGCGCCGCCATCTAAGCCCTTTTGCCGGGCGGCCCGAGAACAAAAATTTGTCTCTTGCTTGATCGATCAACCAAGGCACGGTATCATGGCCACTTCTACTGGTCAAGCAACGTGGAGGTTCCGAGATGAAGTTCTGTAGTTTTGAGACCGCTCAGCGGCGGACTTATGGCGTCGTGTGTGACGCAGGTGTCGTGGATCTTAAGGGTGCATTGGGTGCGCAAGCACCGGAATCCCTTGAGGCGCTCATTGCAGCGATGGCCGATCATCGCTTGAGACAGGAGACGATCACGGCGGCATTGTTGGGAGTCCAGCCAATTCCATTGAACCAGGTCTCGTGGTGCCCTCCGCTTTCTCGACCTGGTAAGATCATCGGCGTCGCCATCAATAATCGGATGGGACAAGAGTTGGCATTTCGGCCGTTTGCAAATCCCGCCTTCTTTCTCAAGCCTGCCAGCTCGCTGATAGGTTGCGGACGATCCGTAATCGTGCGAGAAGAGTTCGGTCTGACTCACCCCGAGCCAGAGCTTGGGGTAGTGATTGGGCGCGGCGGCAAGATGATTGCGGAGTCGCAGGCACTCGACCACGTCTTTGGCTACACCATCGTGAATGACGTGACCTCACCCGGGCTGAAAGAACAAGACAGCCTGGAGATTGTTCTTCCCGGGGTGGTCCGTGGCGGATACCGGGAACTTTTGACCTGGCGTCACGTACGAGACGAGGAGCACGAGCGCTCGATCTATCTGACGTATCACACATTGTCCAAAGGTGCCGATACCTTTGGTCCGATGGGGCCTTGGATCGTCACGCGCGATGAAATTCAGGACCCCAATCGGCTGACGATCAACTCCTTCGACGGCGATGATCTTGTCTTCGAAGATTCAACGGCTAATTTGACATTCTCGGTACAAAGGATTATCGCCCACGCGTCCAAATACATGACGCTTGAACCAGGCGATGTGCTGCATTGCGGCACTGCGATGCAGCCGCGGATCGGTGGCAAGTATCTCATGCTGGCTCATTGGGATCTCCGACGCTCAGGCAAGCCCATCTCGGTAGAAATTGAAGGCATAGGCAGACTGGAAAATCCAGTTATCGTGGAGGGCTGAAACCAGCTCAAAAAGAAGATTGATGCCTAATGCAAACGGAAAAACGAAAAGACCGTCGATCCGAACCTCGCTCGCGACCGCATCTTGGCGGCCGCGTGTGAGGTGTTTGCCGAGCAAGATACACGGCGGCATCTATATCAAAAATGGCAAAAAAAGCGAACGTTCTATCGGGGTCAATTTATAGACGCAGGCACTATTTCGACGACGCCGTTTTAAACAGGTTGTGCAGGATCGCCTTCATGTCCGGACGGAATCATCGATGACCACTCCGGCCCCTGTCCCGCTTGCGCAGTCGAGCGCTGCGCAGGCTTCGTGGCGCTACACCCGCACGGCGATGCTGCTGCACTGGATCATCGCGGTGCTGATGATCGGCAATGTCGTGTTGGGGCTCAGCGCGGATTCGCTGCCTGACGACTGGGTGCGTCCGGTGATCGATACTCACAAATCGATCGGCATCACCGTGCTCTGCCTCGTGCTGTTGCGCATCTTGTGGCGCGTGTCGCACCGGCCGCCGCCGTTGCCGGCCGACTTTCCGGCTTGGGAAATGCGCGCCGCGCACGTCGCGCATTTCGTGCTGTATCTGCTCATGATCGGCTTGCCGCTGTCGGGCTGGTTGCACGATTCGGCCTGGAAA
The DNA here is from genome assembly GCF_050435345.1 of Paraburkholderia sp. 32. Classification (NCBI taxonomy): domain Bacteria; kingdom Pseudomonadati; phylum Pseudomonadota; class Betaproteobacteria; order Burkholderiales; family Burkholderiaceae; genus Paraburkholderia; species Paraburkholderia sp. 32. The sequence goes on along the minus strand of NZ_JBNDKD010000001.1, from coordinate 1,387,458 downwards.
GACGCGGCGACTCATCCGATGCGCCTGTTCAACCTGTTCCCGTGGCCGCGCATCGGCTACGTGACGCGTCTCGATCCGGCGCTGAAGGAAAGCTTGCACGATCGCTTCGGCGCCCTGCATGCGTGGCTCGGCTATGCGCTCTACGCCATGCTTCTGATGCATGTGGGCGGTGCGCTCAAGCATCAATGGATCGATCGCAAGTCGGTGCTCAAACGCATGGTGCCGTGACGGCCGTCGCTGTTCCTTTTGACGCAGGCCTTTTATCAACGCGGTATCGACAGATTCAGCAGCCATTTTGAAGAGATCACTGGAACAGGCGCTCGCGCTCATATCGCCGCGCATTCTGCCGCGCCCCGCCCCGCTGCCGAGCACGCTGATTCACCTGAGTGTCGTCGTGGTATGGCTACTGCTGTTCGCCCGGGCGTTCTTTTTGCATGGCGTGGTGGCGTGGTCCACCGGCCTCGCGTATGTGGCCTACGACACCTTGTTGCTGGGCTTCGTCACACTGAAGACGTTGCCGCTCCTGCGCCCCGCGGCGCCGCTCGATCCGGCCTCGGAGACGCGCAGCTTGCCGGCCATGGGCGTGATCGTCGCCGCGCATGACGAAGCCGCCGTGCTGCCCATGACGCTTGCCGCGTTGCTGCGGCAGGTGCACGGCCTGACGCAGATCGTGATCGCCGACGACGGCTCCACCGACAACACGCGCGCGCTGCTCACGGAGCGCTTCGGCCTGACCCCGGCCGCGGACGGCAAACTGAGCGCGCCCAGTTCGCTCTATCCCAATCTGTACTGGCTGCGCGTGCCGCATGGCGGCAAGGCGCGCGCGCTGAACGCAGCGATCACCGTGATGACGACAGACACCGTGATGACCGTCGACGCCGACACGCTGCTCGATGACGACGCCACCTACGCGATGCGCGCCGCGTTCGCGAGCGAGCCGAAGCTCGTCGCGGCGGCCGGCATTCTCGTGCCGGTCTGCGGCAAGAGCGTGTCGGGCCGTGTGTTCCAGTGGTTCCAGACCTACGAGTACATGCGCAACTTCATCGCGCGCTTTGCGTGGATGCGCGCCGACAGCCTGCTGCTGGTGTCGGGCGCGTTCGCCGCGTTCAGGCGCGATGCGCTGCTGGCGGTAGGCGGCTTCGACCCGCAGTGTCTGGTGGAGGACTACGAGTTGATTCACCGGCTGCGCCGCCATTCGGCGGATCACGGGCTCGGCTGGGCGGTGCGCGTGGTCGGCGACGCGCATGCGCGCACGGACGCGCCCGGCACGCTCGGCAGCTTTCTGCGGCAGCGGCGCCGCTGGTTCGCCGGCTTTCTGCAGACTCAGTACTGGAATCGCGACATGACCGGCAATCCGCGCTACGGCACGCTCGGGATGCTGATGCTGCCGGTCAAGGCGATCGATACGATGCAGCCGATCTACGGCTTGACCGCGTTCGCGCTGCTGCCCGGCTTTCTGTTCGGCGGGCACCGCGCGATCGTGGTGTCGATTTTCTGCGTGATCGGCCTGAAAACCGCCATCGACCTGGCGTTCTATCTCTGGTGTATCCACCTGTACCGGCGCTGGACCGGCGAGCGCCCCAGCTCGAGTCTGTGGATGGCCATGGCGGCGGCGCTTGCCGAGCCCTTCACGTTCCAGCTGATTCGCCATACCGGCGCGCTGCTCGGCTGGCTGCACTTCCTGCGCGGCGGGCGCTCGTGGGGCCGGCAGCAGCGCTCGGGGCTGGTGGCGCCCGACGAACACTGACGAGTCACGCCGGCTGCGCGGTTACGCCGCGAGCGTCGTCCGGTCTGCGCCGGCAGGATCGGCCCGCGCTCGCGTGGCTGCCTTGCCAGGCGATTTCGACGGCAACGGCGGGCTGGCAGACACATCGTCTCGCATGTTCGAGTAGACTGGGTTTCGATGCGGTCCCCGCGTGCGCCGTCGGCCGAGCCTGGTTCCGTTCGTGCCAGGAGGCGTCCCTCATGCATGCAGCGCCCCCGCTGGATCGCAGCACCCTCGATGCACCCGCCGAGGCGTCCCTGCGCGATTTGCACCGCGTCGTCATTCACCCCGATCAGACTGGAAAACCCAGTTATCATGGAGGGCTGAAACAAACTCAGAAAGAAGATTTATGCCTAATGCAAACGAAAAAATAAAAAAAAACGTCGATCCGCAACTCGCTCGCGACCGTATCTTGGCGGCCGCGCGCGAGGTGTTTGCCGAGCAAGGATATACAGCGGCATCGATATCAAAGATCGCAAAAAAAGCGAACGTGCTTTCGGGGTCAATCTATTGGGCGTTTGAATCCAAAGAGAGGCTCTTTGCAGAAGTCCTTACCATTACTGCAGAGGAATGGAGGCGGAAATTTAAGCCTTTTTCGGATCAGAAGACCGACCCCTATGAAAAGCTGATGGTATTCGCTTCTGGCTTCGTTCAGGCACCGGAATTTTTGCGCCTTATGATGATCGTCGCAACCGAACATCAAGCCAGTCGCCATGAAATACGGGACGCTGCGGTCAAGATCCGGCGCGAATGGAGGGATTATGTCGAGCGATCTGTGGCCCCCCTTTTAGAGGGCTATGAGTCCGACGGTGCGAAGCGCCTTGCCCAAAGAATGGGGCGAATGTTACTTCAATTGCTGGACGGCGTCTTCATGTCGCTTCAGATCGAGCAGAACGAGATGACGGCCGAACAAATGTTCATTGATGTGTCCGGCGTACTGAGACGGGAATTTGAATTTGGCCTTAGTCAACTCAATAGATAAATGGTGCAACGATTTAAGACTAACGGCTAATTATCGATGAGCAAAACTGAATTCGCGCAATTGAGTGCCAACATCGCTCTGCCCAAGTAGGCGTTCCCGAACAACTCTCAGCGGCTTACGCAGCAAGAATCCGATGCGGAAATGGAGTTGCGTGATTTACATGGTGCGTGCATATTGCCGCACGAATCCTTCAAATTTTGACGAAGTGGGGATTGGCCCGAAGATGCCGGTGCCAGAGGGAGATTTCTTGCGCCAACCGCTGCGCGAGCAGGTGAAGTTGAAGCGTCCGCTCGTGAGTTTATCCCCATTCCGGTAGGCTTGAATCGCCGGACGACGGGCAAAAACCGCCACATTCGAGGAAATGTCCTATTGGTCAGCCGTCGCCGTCCGGGGCATCGGTACACTGCATGTACTATTGGTCTGACACAACGCAAGACCGCCACGGATGTAGCATCATCCGCTGCGTCATTGCGGCCCGCTTCGAAAGCGGTTCAGGGAGACGATGGAATGCGCGTACTGATCGTCGACGATCACGAACTGTTCAGAGCCGGACTGGCGCTTCTGCTGAGACAGATCTTTCCGGACATCGAGTTGCTGCACGCGAGTACGTTGTCACAAGGTTTGAATCATGCGCTCGGCGAATTCCTGAACATCGTTTTTCTCGATCTCGACCTTCCCGATGGTCACGGTTGCGACGCGCTTGCCGAATTGAAGGAGTCGCGCCCGTCTTTACCGGTGATTGTGATCTCGGCCGACGGTAGCGTGGAAACCATTGGCCGATGCATCGAACTTCGCGCCATGGGATACGTGCCCAAATCGTCATCTCCTGAAGCGCTCCATGCGGCGATAAGCGCGGTGCTGGCCGGCGGCGTATTCCTGCCTGCGTCAAGCATCGCGACGCTCAGGCGTTACATGAGCACAGACGACGCCCCCGCGGATGAACCTCGGAACCACCAGTCGGGAGGCAACTCAGAAATGAGCACCGCATCTGAACTGGGACTGACTCCGAGAGAGTTCGAAACCTTGGCGTGGCTGGTGCGCGGGCTTCCATCCAAGGTCATCGCGCTGAAAATGGGGCTCGAGGACATTACCGTACGGAAATACATCAGTCATCTGCTCGCGCATTTCAATCTGCGGCGCCGTACGGAACTGATCGTGATGCTTGCAGATAGAGGGATCAAACTTGGCGTTCCGCCAGTCACGGATCCCGCACATGACAAAAGTCTGCCGGCTGTTGGGCGGCAACGAACCGGCTGACTTCAACGAGCGTGTTTTCTGGCGCGGAAGACTTGCGCAGCAACACGAAAGGCTGGGAAAAATCGCGAAGTGAGGGCGGGGAAATCAGCTCGCCCGTGATGAACGCAACGGGCAGCGCGCCCGCCCAGTCGAAACGCCGCCTGATCCGTTCGGCAAGCTCAATGCCGTTTGGCCCTTCGCGCAGCCGTATATCGGTGACGAGGACGTCGGGTGCGCGGCCTTCATCGGCCAGAATCGCTTCGAAGTCCGTCATTGACCCGGCAGTATCCACGAGTGCGCCCGCGCTGATAAACAGCCGCCGCAGACCTTCGAGAACGGTCGGTTCGTCGTCGCAAAGCAGGACGTATTTGCCCTTGAGCACGGACGTGTATGCATCATCCTTTCGGTCCTCCGTCCCGATGACCGGCGTCATTATCGAAATTGGAGCGTACAGGGAAAAGTGCGACCCGCGCCCTTCGACCGAATAGAACCTCAAGCTGTGCCCCGGCAGAATCCCAATGACCCGTTGGACGATGGACAGCCCGAGCCCCAAGCCTTTCGAGCGATCGCGGCCCGGGTTGTCAATCTGATAGTACTCGGCGAATATCGCATCCCGATGTGCGGGCGAGATACCGACGCCCGTATCCCAGACGTCGATGCGAAGCCGTTCACCGACCTCCACCCACCCGATAACGACGCCTCCCATGCGGGTGTTCTTGATCGCGTTCGATACGAGGTTGGACAATACCCGCTTGAACAGCGAGCGGTCGCTTTCAATGGGCGGCGGGCGGCGCAAGCGCATGGTGCTTCTGATTTCGATGCCCTGCGATCTCGCCGGTTCAAGATATTGTTCAAAAACATCGGCCAGCACGGCTTGTGTATCGATCGGCGACAGGCTTGGAACGTACGAACCTAGTTCGCTGTAGTCCTGAATGTTCTTGAACATGTCGAGGATGTCGCCTGCCGTCTCCTCGATGACGTCGAGATCATGCGTTGCGGCGTGACCAGCTTCGAGCTTTGTCCGCGCGCTGCGGATGAAGAGGTTGATTGCGGCGAGCGGCTGCTGGATGTCGTGATAGGCCGATGAAAAGAACCGTTCCTTCTCTCTGACCAGCTCTCTCATGCGTTCATTCTGCCGTTTGACAGCGGAGGACGCCGCCTGAACGCGTGCGTTTGCTGCGCGCAATGTCCGCCTGAACATAAATTCACGGCGGGCAGCGCGTTCAAACTGAATGCAGATGACAACGCCCATAAAATACATGATGGCCAACACAGACCCACGGGACGCCCAGCCAGCGCCCACCGTGGAAGCGCCCGTCCGTGGCCAGAGAGAAAGGGTAAGGTGAAAGCTTACAACGCCCAGCCCGACTAACCACGCTGCCGTGATTGCTCGAAGTCGGAGCAATGTGAATATCGTGAAAAGGACAAGTAAAAATTCGGGGAATACTTCCCGGAAAGCCAAGGCCGCCCGGGTAAAGCTCCATCAACTGCAAGAGGGTGAACCAGCAGCTCAGCATCCATACGCAAAGCAATCCGACCACCCAGCGTTCGTCGAAGGCACGCGGTCCCCACATCAAACATATCGGCACAGCCATACCCACGGCACCTGCGAGCCGCAGATAGCCAACGTGAAAGATGATGCCGGGATCGACCCGGGTCAGCAGCCACCAATCGCGGCGAGCAAACAGGATCCACAGCAGGAGGCTGGCGGCGCCAGCCAGCCTGCGTTGGCCGGCGTAGCGGCGCGCATAGTCAGTACGGAACGCGCGCTCGAGATCTGCCGAGGCAAACTTGCGTACCACGAAGCCTGACAATTTCATAAGGCCTGCCGGACCAGAAAAATCACCGTGGGATAGTGCTCCACATCGATGAGCTTTATCGCCGCACCACTGGCTGGAAAGATCTCCACCGATCGTGGCTAACGGAGCAATGCGGCGAATTGCAGCGAAAGCGATGTCGAAGGCCACGGATGCACAACGCCCTCGTCCGTAGCCGCGGTGCGATAAAAACAGAATAGCAGGTCGCCCTCCCTACCATCAGCCACAAATGTATCAGCGACGTGACGTGCCCGCAGTTGGACCGTTCAGGAAGGACCGCCGTCGGGAGGCGAATGTCCGACACGTCATCGGGATCGGGATTGGGATCGGACATCGACAGTGCATACATCTTTCGCCGACGGTGGTTGTTCATCGCCTACGCATGTGCGTTGCGATGGCGTTTCGGCTGGCCAAGAATGAATATGACAGCAACGCTGACAGGGCAGTCATCGAGTGCACCTGGATCGGCTGATCGTCGCAAGGAGGCCGAATCTGCGTTGGCTCGTGCGAAGAATGCTGTGGGTCGGCGAGAGAGTGAACACGCCGATCTCTTAAACTTCGAAGGAGTACTCTCATGAAACTTTATCAATCGGTTACCGTCTGTCTTGTCGTGGTGGCTGGAGTGACAGCAGATGGATGCTTCGCCCAATCAGCGACCAACCAGCAGGAGTCCGTAGCGGCTGGCAGCACCCAGCAGGCTCCGGCGGTCGCGGTTCCGGCTGCCACATCGGCAGATCCTGTTCTCCCCGGAAAAACACGCGAGCAGGTGATGCGCGAGCTGGAGGATTTCCAGAAAAATGGCGAAGCAGCGAAGATGGTCGAGCTTTACCGAGGCAGCTAGGTGAGGGGCGCGGGCCAGAAGGATGTTTCGACTATCGAACCGTCACCTTCACCGTCGTCGGCGTGTATAGATCCCTCAGTTCTGGATCTCAACGATGCTATTTCGTCGAGCGGAGGGCCGTCGAGCTGCTCAGTGTCTGGACGATCAGTTGCTGGTGCGCGGTCCTGAGAATGGTGCAGATCTATCCGGGCGACCTGGCTTGGCGGCAAGCCTATCCGATCCTGACGTTTTCCCTTTTCATGATATTCATGGCATTCCGGCTCCGAGGGATCACGGCGGCGTGGCTGATCGGGCTATGCGTTGTCAGTTACCTGGTCATGCTCTATTTCAAGCCCAGCGGCCAGAGCGTCGACGCGCGCGTGGAGTCGGTGATTGCGCACGCCACGATGGTGCCGATGATGTATGTCGTCGGTTTGCTCGTCACCATTCCACTGGAACGTGCCGCGAGCGCGGGCGCATTCGTGCACGCCGCAGAATCGATGGATGGATTTGACGTCATCCTCGCCGATGACAGCCGCATTCCCGATCTCATCGTCACCGATATCCGGCCGCGCGACGGAGCCACTGGCAAGGAGGTTGCTGATAGCATTAGGCGTCATTTCGCGTGGGCAGGCGTTATTCCCGTCGCATTTCTCACCGGCGAGCTGCTGTCCGATCGCGTCCTTCGACTTTCCCGAAGCGTGGTGATCTGGGCGATGTTCTTCATCAGACCACGATAGCGGGTCTTCACGTAACCGCAATGACGGGCGTTGCCGCAAGCGCTTCATCCAGCGCATCTCCAAACCGGATGCCTCCGGCGTCGCGCGATTCGCGGTAGCCCGCGAGCAATGCGGGATCGAGAACGCACTCGAACCCCCGCGCCGGGCGCAAAACGACTGCCTTCCTCGTTCGTCCACGCGACGACCTCGACAGGATGCCGTGTCGCGATGCCCGCTGGATCCAGCGCGCGAAGCACTTCGAGCCCTGCCAGCCCGCCGTAAGCGCCGTCCAGGCGTCCGCCTGCGGGCTGTGTATCGATTGCCGGTCAGGACCGGTGGCAGATCCTCGAGACAGTTGCGACGAAAGGACAGGTTCGCGCAATCGTCGACGTAAGTCTCCCAGCCGCGATCTCGCGGTGTCAGCGCTTCTCGAGACACGCGCCATCGGTGCGGTGTCCGAACGCGGCCAGTCGATCGATAGACAGCATCAAGCTGTCGCCGTCGAGCAAGCTGACGATTCGGGCGGCTATCGGCTGATCGCTCGTGCACGGATCGAACACTTCCTGTCTTGGCAATCGCTCTTTGCAGTGGCTTTCCAACGGAATGAACGTCGTTCAAGAGACTTGCACGAAGCGATTAATGTGCCATTGAATTCATGCCTCGCTCCGCACAGTTTCATCGCAACATGCACCGATTTCGCACAGCGACGCGCACTGCGGACGCGCAGCGGCACCAAGGTCGCGCACCGACGCATCCCCATGCGAATCCACCGGGAAAAAACTTTTTTGACGAGGACAGCTTCCGATTTTTGATTGTGCATTATGCATTGCAGCAACTACTTCACCAGTACGAGACCTTGCGAGGAACGACATGAAGGGATCGAACGCAACAGTCAACACGTTCGCGGAACCGCTGCGCGTGCGGCAGCTCAGTCACGGATTTCAATCGCCCGATCGCTCGACCGTGACCATCTTCGACCGGCTCGACTTCTCCGTGGGACATGGCGAGATCGTGTCCATCGTCGGACGAAGCGGCGCGGGCAAGAGCACCCTCTTCAATCTCATTTCAGGCCTGCTCACGCCGCAGTCAGGCGAGATATCGGTCGGCAGACGCGGCAGATGGGGAAGCGGGCCGCATCGCTTATATGTTGCAGAAGGACCTGATGATGCCGTGGCGCACAGTGCTGCAAAACGCGCTGCTCGGCATTGAGTTGTATCGCAAGGTCCGGCCCGATGATGTCGCCCGTGCGCGGCAGATGCTCGCGCGCTACGGGCTCGGCGCCGTCGCCGATGCCTATCCGCATTCGCTCTCAGGCGGCATGAGACAGCGCGTTGCGCTCACGCGCACACTGCTCGTCGATCCGACGCTCGTGCTGCTCGACGAACCCTTCTCCGCGCTCGACTACGAAACGCGTCTCGCACTCGAGGACGACATCATCGCGCTGCGTGCGCAAAGCGGCACGAGTGTCGTGCTCGTCACGCACGACATCGAAGAAGCCATCGCGATGAGCGATCGCGTGATCCTGCTTGGCGGGCGTCCCGCACGCATCGAAGACCAGATCGACATCGAACTGACGACGCACGGACCGCGCAATGCCGTCTCCGCGCGCGAGGCGCCCGAGTTCCGCGGCTATCACGCGCGTGTCTGGAACGGTTTGCGCGGACACGTCACCTCGCGCGACGCAGATGAAGTCGCTCCATCGAGCATCCTTGCAGGAGCCGTCCATGACTGAAGCCGTTCTGTCCACCAACGTCACGCCAAGGAAAGCCGTACGCCGTACGCGCCGCAAGTTCGGCACGACGGGCGCCGTCTTCGGTATCGTCGTTGCGCTGGTCCTTGCCTGGCAACTTGCCGTTAGCGCGGGCTGGATCAACGGCAAGCTGCTGGGCTCGCCGTCCGGCATCTATGAGGCCGCCGTCATCGGGCTGACGCAGGGCACGCTCGTGTCCGACACCTGGGTCACGCTCTATGAAACGCTGGCGGGTCTCGCCATCGGTAGCGGCCTCGGGATCGGTCTCGGCCTGCTGCTGTGGTTTCTGCCGACAGTCTCGGGTGTCGCCGAAGGATTGTCCGTCATCCTCAACAGTATTCCGAAGATTGCGCTCGGACCGCTCATCGTGATCTGGTTCGGTTCCGACGCCTCGTCGAAGATATGGCTCGCCGGCATCTCCACATTCGCCGTCGCGATGATCTCGTCCTGCGCCGCCGCGCGTGAAGTCGACAAGGACCTGCTCAATCTCTTCCATTCGTTCAAGGCGAAGCCGTCGATGATCTTCACCAAGCTCATCGTTCCGAGCGCGCTGCCGTGGATCTTCTCGACGCTGCGCGTGAACATCGGCTTCGCGTTGATCGGCGCGGTCGTCGGCGAATACATTGCATCGCAGTCGGGGCTCGGTCACGCGGTGTTCGTCGCGGGCTCGCTCTTCGATCTCAATACCGTCTGGCTCGGCATCATCGTGCTGACCTTGATGGCCTCGGTTCTCAGCTGGATCGTTCAACTCGCGGAAGCGAAGATCATTTCCTGGAAGAAAAAATGAAGAAGACACACGCTCTGCTCAATAGTATCGCGGCCGCATGTCTGGTCGCATCCGGAATCGGCGCGACGAGCGCTCAGGCCGCCGAGCCGGTGGTCATCTATCAGGCATTTCAGTCGATCCAGTACCTGCCGCTCTATGTGGCTATCGACAAAGGCATCTTCGAGAAGAACGGCCTTGCCGTGCAGAAGGTCACTGCGGGCAGCGGCGCGGCGGGCGTTGCAGCGGTGATCGGCGGTCATGCGGACTTCTCGCTGCAAGACCCGATGACCGCCATGCTCGCCAACCTCAAGGGCGCATCGCTCGTGAACGTGGCCAACGTGGTCGCCGGCGTGCCGGTGTGGGTGATCGCGCCGAAGGATTCGACGGTCAAGGGCGTCGGCGATCTCGCAGGCAAAAGCGTCTCGACCGCACTGCCGCCGTCGACGAGCACGTATCTGCTGCAACGGCTCATCAGCGAACAGAAGCTCGCGGACGTGAAGATGAACACCGTGCAGATCGGCACCGAACTCGCGCCGGTGATGGCGGGGCGCTCAGAAGCCGCCGCGCTCTATATGCCGCAAGCGGAAACGGGGCTCGCGCAGGGTTATCGCATCGTGTATGCGTTCCCGAAGGCGTATCCGGGCGGCTATGCATTCTCGACCATCGACACGCTCTCTCTCACCGTCAAGAGCAAGCCGAAGATGGTAGCCGCGTTCGTGAAGTCGATCGGTGAGGCCGAAGCTCTGATTCAGCAATCGCACGACACGGCGAAGAGCGTCGCGCGCGCCGAATTCCCATCGCTCGATCCGAAGATCGTCGATTCGGCGGTGCAGCGTCTCATCGATCAGAAGATCTATGCGGCCACGCCCGGTATTTCCGAGCAGGCCTTCCGCAATGCGCTCGATCTGCAGGAGTCGATCGGCAACATCAAACCCGGCGCAATCACTTATGCCAATGGCGTCGACAACACGTTCGCCGCAGCCGCGAGCAAGTAACGATGAATCGATCAGATCAATCATTGCTCACGACACTGCTCGCTAATCGTCACGACGAAGCCGCCGCGCGCGCGACGCTGCTGGACGCGCAGGCCCGCGCCGATGCGCTGGAGCCGTGGCTTCGGGCCTTCGTGCATCGGCCGGATACGTACGCCGTGCGCGGCGCCGTGGCGCGTGCGCTCGTGGGCGTGCCCATCGGAGTCAAGGATCTCGCCGATACCGCCGACATGCCCACGGGCTACGGCTCGCCGGCTTACGACGGGCATCGGCCCGAGCGCGACGCGCGCATCGTGTCGATGATCCGCGCGCTCGGCGGGACGGTCTTCGGCAAGACCGAGACGACCGAATTCGCCTGGCGCGGACCGGCTGCGACCGTCAACCCGTGGAACCGTGCGCACACGCCGGGCGGCTCGTCGAGCGGATCGGCGGCGGCCGTCGCAGCGGGCATCGTGCCGCTCGCCATCGGCACGCAGACGGTCGGATCGATCATTCGCCCGGCCGCGTATTGCGGCATCGTCGGCTACAAGCCGTCGTATCGCGCGGTGCCGAGCGAAGGCGTGCATCCGCTGGCTGCGTCGCTCGATCACGTCGGATTCTTCGGGCGATCCGTCGACGATGTCGCCGTCGCGCATGCGTTGTTCGTCGAAGGCGCTCTTCAGGCGGTCGAAAGCGAAGCGGCGTGGCGCGATCACTTTCCGCGCGGCACCTCCGCGCTCACGCTCGGCGTCGTTCGCACGCCGTTCTGGGACGAACTCATCGCGCCGCATCAACGCGCCAATTTCGATGCATCGCTGCGGACGCTGAGCGAAGGCGGCGCGCGCATCGTCGAGTTGGACTACGGCGCGGACCTGCCGCAAATGCGCGAAGCGACACTGACGATTCTCGCGGTCGAGGCGTATCGCGCCATTGGCGATGTAGCCGCACGCGCGCCCGCGCTGATGAGCGAACACATGCGCGTGCTGTTGTCCGAAGGCCAGGCGATGCCGCTCGAGCGCTATCAGCAAGCCTTGCTGTTGCAGGCGCACGTGCGCTCGCAGTCTGCCGCGCTGCTGCAAGGCTGCGACGCGCTCGTGACCTTGCCCGCCAGCGGTGAAGCGCCCCACGGACACGCCGATACGGGCGACGCCCGTTTCTGCGCACCCTGGAGCCTGATGGGGGCGCCCGCCGTCAATGTGCCTTCCGGCTGGAGCGATGCAAATCTGCCGCTCGGCTTCCAGATCGTCGGCGCTTTCGGCGATGATGCGAAGCTGCTGCGCGTTGCCGCGCGCATCGAAAGCATGCTGAAGTTCGAAAGACGCGCCGTCACCATTTGATCGACGAAATGCGCAACATACGATAACAACCGCTCACGGAGACGAACATGAGCCAGCCCTTTCGTACCATTCAGCAATACGTGCTCGGCACGTTGCGCGCCGAGATTCTCAACGGCGTGTATCCACCGAACACGCGGCTGCGGCAGGAAGAGATCGCCAAACGCCTCAGCGTCAGTACGACGCCGGTGCGCGAAGCGTTCCGCGACCTGCGCGCGGAAGGGCTGGTCTCGATCGATCCCAACAAGGGCGTCGTCACACGCGCGCTCACGGCCGCGGACGTCAGCGAAATCTACGAACTGCGCATGGTGCTCGAGCCGATGCTGTCCCAACGCGCCTGCGCGCATGCCACCGATGGCGAGCTCGCCTCCGCCGAAAAGGTGCATGATGAAATGTGCGCGACATTGTCGTCCGAGAGGTGGGCCATCCTCAATGAGGAGTTCCACAAGCATCTGATGGCGAGCGCCGCCGGCACGCGTCTCTTTGAACTGGTCGAAGGGCTGTCGCTGGTCGCGCGGCCTTACGTGTCCCTCTCGATGCACGTCAAAAGCGATATCCTCGACAGCAACAACCGCGAGCATGCCGATCTCCTCGACGCCTACCGCGCCCGCGATATGCGCGCCGTGCATGAGCAGACGTACGCGCATCTCGAGAACACGCGCGATGCGATCATCGCCTGTGTCGAGCAGGCCTTGCCTTCGCCAGCGGCGGCTTGAGCTCTTATCCGATTCCTCCTCGATGCCCATGACGCACGACTCTCTCGTCTCTCTCTCCGCCGTCGATGCGCGCCGACTGATCGGCGATCGCAGTGTCTCGCCAGTCGAACTGCTTGACGCGTGCATCGCGCGCATCGAAGCGATTAACCCTGCCGTCAACGCGATGGCGGCGACGTGTTTCGAACGTGCGCGCGACGAAGCGCGTCGCGCGGAAGCGGCGGTGATGCGTGGCGAGCCGCTCGGCTTGCTGCATGGCGTGCCCATCGGCGTGAAAGATCTGGAAGAGACCGCCGGCGTACTCACGACGTATGGCTCGAAGCTCTTCCGCGCAAACGTTCCGGACGAGGACAACGGGATGGTCGCACGCATTCGGGCGGCGGGCGCCATCGTGACAACCAAGACCAACACGCCCGAAATGGGCGCGGGTGCGAACACCCGCAACGACGTCTGGGGCGCGACGGGCAACCCCTTTGCGCCGCTGCTGAACGCGGGGGGGTCGTCGGGCGGATCGGCCGCAGCGCTCGCAACCGGCATGCTCCCGCTCTGCACCGGCTCGGACACGGGCGGATCGCTGCGCATTCCAGCCGCGGTCTGCGGGATTGTGGGACTGCGGCCATCGCCGGGACTCGTGCCGGGCGACCGGCGCGAACTCGGGTGGGCGCCGATTACCGTGAGCGGCCCGATGGCACGTACCGTCGGCGATGTGCGGTTGCTGCTTGCCGCGCAGGCTGGCTTCGACGCGCGCGATCCGCTATCTTACGACGTCGATTCGGCCGCGCTTGCGCAGCGCCGTCCGATCGATGCGTCGGGGCTGCGCATCGGCTTTACCGATGACTTCGGGGTATGCGCGCTCGACGACGCATCCCGCGCGACGTTCCGCGCGAAGGTCGACAAGATCGCACGGCACGTGGCGGTGTGCGAACCGGTATGCATCGACATGAGCGGCATCGACCGATGCTTCGACGTAGTGCGCGCGCAGAACTTCGTTGCGCAGTTCGCGGAAATCTATGAGCGCGATCCGTCGCAGCTTGGACCCAATACGCGCGCGAACTTCGAGCTGGGCGCATCGATGACGCTCGGCGACGCCGTTTGGGCGCACAAGATGCAAACGACGCTGTATCGACGCTTCCAGTCGCTCGTGCAGCACTATGACGTGATCGTTTCGCCGACGGTGTCCGTCACGCCATTTCCGTGGTCCCAATGGCATCTCGAAGCGATCAATGGCAAGCCGCTCGATACGTACTATCGCTGGCTGGGACTGACTTACCTCGTTTCGCTGATGACCAATCCGGCGTTGTCGCTGCCGTGCGGGGTCGATCATGCCGGCATGCCGTTTGGTGTGCAGTTGGTCGGCCCAGCGCGTGGAGACGGGCGGCTGCTGGACATTTCGGAGGCGCTCGAAGCGGCATTTGCTACGGACGACGCGCTGCGGCGACCTGCGCCGGATCTTAAAGCACTGTCCGAGCCGGTCCCTGAGCTGCGGTCTATCGTGTCGTCCCCGCCGGTCTTATCGAATCGTTCGAGGATGGCCTAGTGACGGCTTGACGACAAACTCAGGCTGTCATTCGTGATGCGAGCCCAAGAGGGATCTTGCCAGCTCTCTTGGCGATATTCGATAACTGGACTTCAGCATAAAGACATGCTTACAAGGCCTGTCGTGCGATGCAGGAGGCGCAGGCGGATAGCCTTCTCCGGTGCGCTGAAACGCCGGGACAGGGCCGAATCCGGCGCCCAGATCCGTCCCACGCGAAAAGCGGGCTAGTGGCGCAACGGGGCGGGCCTTTGACGAAAGAGAATGCCCCGAGCGCGTTATTCGTCAAGCGAAGCGTTGCGGTGACCCACACGAGGCATCCAGGCGCGTGCGGGAGGGGACGATGTTGCGGATCGATGCACGCCGCCGCTGGTGGTACCGAAGAAAATTACCGAAGAAAATCGACATGAGGGCCAAACTCGCGGTCGCTGAACGTTGCCTCGGCTTTAATCAAGGTAGACCAATGTTTCTATCGCCGATGGGCCGCCGCTTCAGCCGCAGTGTCATGGTATTCCTTGAATTTCGTGATTCTTCCGTTTTCGATCGTGAAGACGTGAGCCCACTCATCCTCATACGTAATGCCAGTTGAATTTACGCGCCAGCGCTGCACCCCAAGCACGACGACCTTGTCTTCGCTGGCAATAAAATTGAGAGGTTCGAACCGTTCGGCAGTCTGAGTCGCAGCAAGCGCACTGAAGAATTCCGCGACCTCCTGAGGGCCGTGCCTTCCACCAGCGAATGGGATGATCTCCGTAGGCCCAGGTATGAACCAGTCGACATTTTCGGCGAGCGTTTTCAGGACGCCCCCGATGTCGGCCTTGCTGAAAGCATCGTATGCTTGCTGCACCAATTGAACATTTTGTTGCTCGCTCATTGCGCCTCCCACAATCGCCGTTTCGAGATCTTGCTGTATTACTGCGGAATCGAGGCCATTACCAGATCATCATAGTCGAGTCACCGAAAACCGTGCGCTCGCCAACCAGCAAAAAGCTGAGAACCTGCCGGCCGCACCAGGCTCATGGATGGCCGTTGGATCCTAAAATCTGCCGTTGACTTGGTGCCGGGTCCGACGGCAACTAGGGGTCGAGGGCTGTCGACCGCTGCCCTGCGCGGTTCGGGGGTGTGGCCGCGTGCATGGTGCAGTAAACGGCCATTTGCGGGCGTTGCGTTTACTACGACGGCACAGTTACTACACTGATAGGTAAGGGTCGCGGATATCAGGTGGGGCGGCCTTCTCAATTAGTTGCACGCACTACACGCTGTCGGAAAGAGCAGATCGAGCCTCCACATTATTTTGTGCGGCGTGCTCGTCTCGTTGGTCCATCAAACAGGAGGATCCAATCATGCAAACTGTTATAAGGACATATTCCGGGAAGGGTGCAAAGGAATTATTCGATCTGCTGGAGAACCGAGCGACTGACGTCGAAGAACTGCTGCGTTCGGTCATAGGCTTTGTCGGCTACACCCTCGCGCGCAGCGGCGATGGCGGATTCTCGGTAACTGTTTGCCAGGACAAGGCAGGCATTGATGAAAGCGTGCAAAAGGCGAAGGACTGGATCGCGAAAAACGCCGGAAACACGGGCGCAGCCGCGCCGGAAATATCGGAGGGATCAGTCCTCATTCACCTGAAGTAACTTCGCCTTGCGACTGGCACCGTATGAGTTCGGCGGCCGGATTGGCAGGTACGTAACCAGCTTCACCGGCTGCTCCTCACGCACACTGTTTACCGAGTTCGTCCAGACCGGCCTTTGTACGTTGAGCAGGAAGATCCCACGGAGCGGATTGAGAATTCCGCGATCTCATAATGGGCTGCGGATGGCTTGTCTTGAACTAGGCAGCGCTCTTCGGGAACAAGCGGCACCACGCCGCTCGCCGGTTCCACGTATGGCAATCCGATTTCTTCTTCATCGCTTCATCGAGCGGCGAGTCGGGGACAAGCCGCGCACGCGACTCATGTGAAACGTTGAACGGCTGCTTCGGAGGGGATTGACTGGCCGGAGCGGGTCCGGCTGCTGTCGATCGCTGCATCGCGCTGCCTTGGCGTGCATATGCCGCTTGCATGAGGCACTGAACGGCCAGTTGCGGACCTGCGCAGCGAAGGCGCAAATGCTCGATAGTAGCCATTGGCCGCGCGACCGCCTGATGGAAGTGTTAGGGCGGGTCGAGCGCACTCACCATGACGTAGTACCCGTCAGGATCGCGGAGCGCAAACTCTTTGGTTCCGGTGTTGGGGTTCACGTTGGGCTCCTCTTCGAGTCCGGCGACAAGCGCGCGGGCTCTCAGCAGCGCATCGTCGAAATCATCGATACGAAAGAACAAAAGCAGTCCGTTGCCAGGTTCCGCACGGTCGCGACTAGCCAGCGGAGGATGCTCATGCGCGCCCCACTGGTGAAGGCATAGCAAGACCGTTCCATCCGTGTCGACGATTTGCCCGAAGTAGTCATGCGCTGGCAGCGTTTCCGGTTGTCCGAACAGCGACTGATACCACTTGAAGCTGCGGGCCACATCAGCAACACCAATGATTGTCCATGTGCGTTTCATCGGCTTCTCCTGCAGCCAGTATATGACGTCCGCTTTCCCAGCGATTGAACGACCGCTGCCAGGCAGCTTGAAGGGCCGTATCGGGTCGCTATGTAAAGCTTTGCATAGCGACCCCTATGTATAGATCTCAACTATGTATAGTTTGCTGGCTTCGAATTCGCGTAATGTAGGCGCAGCGCGGCTGGTGGCAGGCCGGTCAGCGATCTTCTAGACATAGTTTTGGTATCGGAGTCCAGTGGTGGTTCCACTTCAGGAGACCGTCATGGGAAACGTCCGACTGCCTCAACACAGCTTCACCAACTGGCTCGACGTGGGGCCCTTGGCGCCTCATGTCGATGCGTTCGTGCAATATCTGGCGGACCGTGGTTACGCCAAGAACAGTTTTGCCACTTACGTGCGCAGCATCGATCATTTTGCGCAATGGATTCATCGCCGTCGTGTGGATGTTTGTCGCATCGACGAATCAGTGCTCGCCGAGTTTCTGAACGAGCACCTTCCGTCCTGCCGTTGCGACGGTGTCGTTCAACGCCATCGACCCAGTCTGAGCGCTGCACCAGGGCATCTGCTGGTAGTGCTACGCGCTCGAGGAGTGATCACCCCACCGGTCGTGAGCAAAGCGCCGGTAAGCGAAGAACTACGCCAGTACGACGAGTACATGGATCATGTTCGTGGCCTCGCTCCGAAGACCCGGGAGTCGGCACTACGCATCGTAGGTCGGTTCCTGACCTCGCGGTTCGGCGACTACGTCATCGACATCCCGATGGTCAGGCCTGAGCACGTGCGCCGCTTCTTCGCCCAAGAGGCAAAGCTCTACAGCAAGCCGGCGAGTGCCGGCGCAGTGGTGGCCGCGCTGCGCGGCTACTTCCGCTACCGCGCGTCACTCGGCGATCTTGTACATGGGCTCATCGGCGCGCTCTCGTATCCTGCCAACTGGCAATTGGCTTCGCTGCCCAAGACCCTGACGACCGAAGAAGTCGAGCGGCTGATCGGGTCTCTCGGCCAAGCCGGCCGCTGCCCGATGCGGCGTACCGCCATCGTACGATGTGCCCTTGATCTTGGGCTTCGCAGCGGTGAAGTTGCGCGGCTCGGCCTTGATGACATCGACTGGCGCGCCGGTACGATCACACTCCGGCACACCAAGGGGCGTCG
Organism: Paraburkholderia sp. 32; assembly: GCF_050435345.1. Lineage (NCBI taxonomy): Bacteria > Pseudomonadati > Pseudomonadota > Betaproteobacteria > Burkholderiales > Burkholderiaceae > Paraburkholderia > Paraburkholderia sp. 32. The sequence continues at coordinate 1,369,361 of NZ_JBNDKD010000001.1, read as the reverse complement.
GGAAGACGTACTGCCGCTGCCATCGACCACCGGCGCAGCGATTGCCGCGTACCTGAAGGATGAACGTCCCAAGACCCGCAATCGCGCTGTCTTCGTACGTCACGTCGCCCCACGCGGCGAGCCCGCAGGCCCCGATCTCGTGCGCAAGACGATTCGCCAGGCCTACGCTCGCGCTGGGCTGCCATACACAGGCTCACACCTGCTTCGCCACACCATGGCAAACCGACTGCTGGCAAGCGGCTCCTCCCTCAAGGAGGTGGCCGACGTGCTGCGCCATCGGTCCCTGAACACGACACTAACCTACGCCAAGCTCGACAGCCGTAAATTGGTCGAGGTGGCGCTGCCGTGGCCGGGGAGCCCATCATGAGCGCCGTCCTCTCTCTGCACGCGTACGTTGAGCGCTACCTTACTGAGCGCCGCGGCCTCGGGTTTGGTCTACGCAGCCCGGCTTATGCCTTACGCAGCTTCGCACGGCACGTTCAGTCCATCGGTCACCGCGGACCGTTGACTGTGGAGGTCATGGCCGATTGGGCGCGACGCGACAGCCACGGCAGCAGCGACCCGCACACGTGGGCGAGACGACTCAAACAGTTGCGCCCGTTCATGCGCTGGCTGCAACAGTTCGAGCCGCGTACCGAGGTTCCCGACGATGCGATCTTCGGTCGCCTGCCGGAGCGACAGGCACCGCATATCTATAGCGAGAGCGAGATCGTTGATCTGCTGGCTGCCGCTCGACAGCTTGGGCCGGCCCCGGGCTTGCGCGGAATCATCTTCGAGACACTGTTCGGACTGGTCGCCAGCACGGGGCTGCGAATCTCAGAAGCGCTGGCGCTGCGCATCGAGGATGTCGACCTCACGCGCGGCATGCTCACCATCCACCAGACCAAGTTCGGCAAGTCGCGTCAGGTACCTATGCACCCCACCACGATCGAAACCCTGCGTCGCTATCGGTTGACGCGTGAGCTGTCTGGCGAGTCCGTGCAGGAGGACGCACCGTTCTTCGTCGGCACGCGCGGTCAACGCCGGGGACTGCCGCTGGGCGAGCGCCAGGTACATCGCGTCTTCAAAGGGCTACGCGAGAACCTGAACTGGCGCAACCGCGGGACCCATCACGCCCCGCGTATCCACGATCTGCGTCACACCTTCGTCGTGCACCGCATCATGCGATGGCACACGCAGGGTGTTGATATCGATCAGGCGATGCTGTCGCTGTCGACCTACGTCGGGCACGCCATGGTGACCAACACGTATTGGTACCTCTCGGCGGTTCCGGAGTTGATGGGTTTGGCTGCAGAGCGATTCGAGTCGTTCATGCCCCAGGTGGAGGTGCCCGATGCGTAATGCCGTCGCACCCAAGCCGCCTTCATTCGCTTCGCTCGTGCAGCAGTTCTTTACCGAATACCTGGTCACACAGCGCGCGCTCAGCTCGCGCACGGTAGCGTGTTACCGCGACGCCCTGGTGCTGTTTCTGGACTTCGCCGGGCGCAAGCTGGGCAAGGAGCCGACCGCGATGCAACTCGTGGACATCCAGCCCGATCTGATCCTGGCATTCCTGGATCATCTGGAGCGCGAGCGGAACAACTCGGTTCGCAGCCGCAATCTGCGGCTGACCGGGCTGCGCGCATTCCTGAAGTTTGCCGGCCGACGCGATGTCGCCTCGCTACATGTTGTAGAGCGAGCCTTGGCGGTGCCGATGAAGCGCTTCGAACGCCCGATGCTGGGTTTCCTCACTCGCGAAGAGATGGCGGCAGTCCTGGGGCAACCCGGACCGACCTGGTCCTCGCAGCGCGACCATCTACTCATGGCGATGCTCTACAACACCGGCGCTCGTGTGTCCGAGATTATCGGCGTGCGCGTGAGCGATGTCGTACTCGACGGAGCGGCTTGCGTGCACCTGCAGGGCAAGGGTCGCAAACAACGATCGGTACCGCTGTGGAAGACGACTGTGCAGGAAATCCGCGCATGGCTGCGCCTCAACCCACAACTGCGAACTGAAGCAGCCTTGCTTCCTAATCGCGACGGGCGCGCGATGACTCGCTGTAATGTTGGGCAACGCTTGGATCTTGCCGTCGCCCGCGCCGCGACCAGCCTGCTGAGCCTTGCCAACAAGCAGGTTTCACCGCATACGTTGCGTCACACCACGGCGATGCACCTGCTGCAATCGGGCGTGCCCTTCAACGTGATCGCACTCTGGCTCGGACATGAGAGCACCAATACCACTCACCGCTACGTTGAGGCAGACCTCGCCATCAAGGAGAAGGCACTCGCTCGGCTGGAAGCTCCCGCGACCAAGATGCGGCGATTTCGTGCGCCGGATTCGCTCATCCGCTTCTTACAGACGCTATAACTATGTAAAGATCCGTCGGCCCCTCAAGCCCTGCGGAACAGGGGCCGATGCCCGCCTTCGAGCCAACCTATACATAGTTGAGATCTATACATAGGGGTCGACTTGCGCCAACCGCGCCGGCTGCGCGCTTTGCCGGTGACGCCCAGTCGAGATATGGTTGCCAGTCCACGAAGCGGAGTCGCTCGAAACTGGCACTAAGCCTTACACAGAACTGTAGTCGAGTGCCCGGATATCAGGATCCGCTCAACCAGCGGAGCGTCGGGTAGGGAAATCCGACGACCCAAACACCGTTCGCGCTGAAGTCCCACGTCGGGCCGAAGCTCGCCGGCTCGGTCAGTTGTTCGTCCGTGAGTCCGCTTGAGCTCGCCACCGGTGTGCCCGAGCCGACGCCTGCCGTCGCCCCGGACGACTCGCTGTTCCAGAACACGTCCGCGGCGATCCGGCCGCTATTCGTGCCCGCGATACCGCCTGTCGTTGCACCCGGATCAGGCGCGAGTGTCGACTTGGCATAGGACTCGCGAATAACGCCCGCATTGCTGCCGACCAGTCCGCCGACCACAGCGCCGCCCGTCAAGATTTCGATTGCGTTCGATTGGTTAATGCCGCCATGATTCGTGCCGACGAGTCCCCCGATCGTGGCTTTCGCACCGGCACCCGCCCTATGTTCGGCCACAGACTGTTCGATGCAACCATCGTTCGTACCGGCAAGGCCACCGACCATGCCCGCGCCGCTGACTTGCACCGCAGCGAACGACTGTTCGACGAGGCCGCGATTTTCGCCGACGATCCCTCCGGCCACGCTGCTTGTGTCGCCCGTGGATTGGACGCTACCGAAGACGCCGACCTGCACAATGAGCCCATAGTTGGTGCCGGCGAGCAAGCCGACCGGTCCTGCGGAGGAGGTCGCTGAGCTTTGTGTGAGATCAAAATTGCGCACGACGCCGGTTTTGCCGATCACGCCGAAAAGCCCGGTATCGGCGTCGCCGGAGATGTTGAGTCCCGTGACGACATGGCCCATACCGTCGAACTGACCCGTGAACGGTGTGGCAGCGGTGCCGATGCCGCCGAAATTCACCGGATCCAGGAAATCGATTGACAGGTTGCCCAACGCATAGTTGCCCGCGAGATTGTTATTCACCGCATTAAGGTCCGCCAGGTAGTTAATTAGCTGATAGGCGGTGATCTGCGTCACCAGGCCACTAAACGGCGCGGCACTCCAGGAAGGATTGCTGCGCAACGTACCGGGCGTGTATCTGCCGTTCATGTCGTAGAGCGCCGTGACGATGCCCGTGCTTCGCGACCAGTCGATGGTGCCCAGGTTGGTCACGCTGCCGCCGTTGTCGAAGCCATGCCAGTCGGCATTGAGAATCAGCGAGCCTGTGCCGCGATTGGCGATGGTCGCGTTCGGCGCAATGGTCAGCGAGTGCGCCGCGTCGAGCGTCAGCGACGCGGCGCCGTGCCAGCGAATGCTCGCGTCGATAGCGATGTCTCCCTCGCCGGTCGCCCCTAGCAGGCCGTCGCCGCCGTTCGCGTCCACGTTGATCGAGGCACCGTGGCTCAGGCTTGCACTCAGCGTGCGAGCGGTGGAGGCGTCCGTGATGAAGTCCCCCGTTGTGATGTTCCAGGTTTTCGCCTGAACGTCCGCGCCGCCGACCTCGACCTCCTTGCCGGACATATCGACCGCGCCGCCGCTGCCGTCCGCATTGCGTGCGCTGATCTGCGCCCCGCGCGCGTCGACGCTACCGGTGTTGATAACTGAAGTGGCGGTATCGGTGTTCGCGACGAGCCACACGTGGCCGGCGCGTGACGCAGTGCCGGTGGCGCGCAGCGCTCCCGAATGACCCGCGAGCGCGAAAATGTTGCCGTCGGCCGCCTGCAAATTGATGATAGCCGCCTGCACCGAGCCCGTGTTCGTCACCGTGCCGCCGCTTCCGACGTCCACGAAAACTTGCTGATCCGTGCCGTCAAGCAGACGGACCTGACGCCCCACGGCAAGTTCGGCATTGCCGGTTGGCGCATCGATTGTCCCTGCGTTCGTGACCTTGTTAGCCGATATGAGGAACACGTCCCCGCCCGACGAGATGAGTCTGCCGAGATTGATCACATTCGCCGTGGAGCTGCCCGTGTAGACCGACCCACCGATCGCGGGCGGATTCAAAAATGTGTCGTTGGGGATGTCGAGCGTCGAAGCGACGAAGCGCCCGCCCGTCGAGACCACGCCGTTTCGCCCGATTAGAACCCCATGCGGGTTGACAAGGTAAATACTGCCGGTGCCGCTCAGCGTGCCGAGGATCGCGGAGAAGTCGTTACCCGTCACGCGATTGAGTGTCGCGCCCGTGCCGTTGTTGATCGAAACCGTGCCGTGCGGTCCGATCGAGAAACTGTCCCATTCGATGATCCCCCGTGAGCCCGTTTGCGTGATGTTCAGGTTCGTGCCGTTCTGAGCAATGCTTCCTGAGCCGCCTACGAAGCGGCCGCCTTGCGGCAGCGGTCCTGCCGCGAAGGCCTGCTGCCCAGAGAACAGTTCAGTCAGTGCAAGCGCGATGACCAGCGGGATGTTTCGCGACGACCGACAGCTTCCAGGTGCGCGCCGTAGACGCGACAATCTAGCAGCAGGGCTCATACGTCCCCCGTGTAAGCGCAAGACGGTCGGCACGCGCGAGGAAAGGGCGCGAACTGCGCGACCCGTGTATGAAGAATAGCGGGAGACGTTGTCGGGATGCGCCTAAATCTACGCGTTTTGCGCCCCTTGTCGGCACGTGTGTGCTCTGCTCACTGTCAGTTGTCCCTTGGATATCTGCCGTAGAGCCTCCACGAGACAGAGTGGCGGCAACGGGTCGCGCAGAGACGTTCGAGACGCCCAGCGTAGCGCGCTTAGCGTACGAAAAGTCCGTTTAGGTGATGAACCGCTGCCCCGCGATCGAAATCCCCCGCCTGGGGTTGCCGCCGATCCAAGTTGCGGGCGGGTGAGCGTAGGCTAAGAATGATCCACCGAGGGTGCCCGTCGCCGGGCGACCCGGCAACCGTCAGGGAGGTAAGTCATGCGTGTTATGGTGAAGTTCTCGTTTTCCGCTGATGCCGGCAACTCCGCCATCCGCGCCGGCAAATTAGAAAAAGTCTTCCAACAGCTAACCGAGGATCTGAAGCCCGAAGCCGCTTATTTCCACGCCGAGAATGGCGACCGGGGCGGCTTCTTCATCGTGAACATGGCGGAATCATCGCAGATTGCCGATACCGCCGAGCGGCTCTTCTTTGGTTTGAACGCCAAGATCGAACTCGTGCCGGTCATGAATGCCGATGACTTGCGCAAAGGTCTGTCGGGCGTGCAGGAAACGATCCGCCGCTACGGCTGAGTCCCCCTGGACGATGACCTCGCCCTTGCCGGCCGCCGCGTCGTAGTCGCGCTCGAGCCATAAGCGGGCATAGCACCGGAACGGAGCCAGCTTCTGATGGTCGCGGCGCAAGATCGCGTCGGCCTCGACGATCTCGGGCACGACGTCGGGGTCGTAGTTGAGGTTCATGGCGAAGACGCAGCGCGAGCGGTTGTCGGCAGTGCCGAACCGCTCGCGCACGGCCTCCTTCGCGCGTTCTAGGCGCTTCTCGAGCTGGCCGAGGATCTGCCGGCCGCGCTCCACCATCCCCCGCGCCACGGCGATGCCGTCATAGCCCGATGCCGTCATAGCCGCGCCGATCGGCAAAGGCGACCGTTTCGTAATCGGGGTACCGTCAAGATTCGGACGTTTACCTACGTCAACGGCGAAACTGTCAGATTTGGTCCTGAGACTTTGCAGCGAGGGTGTCAATTTACGTTGGAAATACCTTAATCTGACGCGTTCCCCGCCGGGCTCTGACGTCCGGCTGAAGTACGCTTCAACTGGACGACACGCAGGCTTATGAGTCAGCAGTCGGCCAACTGCGGCCCTCCGGCCGCTGATCCGCGCAGACATTCGAGCGTCCGCTCTGCTCCATCAACCGGCTTATGATCGAAGCCAGCGAATTATCCTTTTCCGCTGATCGACATCATTCGTACATCTTGAGCATCTCCGCCAGCGCTCCTTCGATTATCCTGTTCGACAGACTCGGGTCATTCACGGCGCGAGCGAGCGCTATTGAACCAACGCAGGTGCTGAAGATCATCACCGCTTTAGCATGGGCGTCTTCTGTATCCGGCAAAGACTGTGCGAGCAAAGCGATGATCTCACTGACACGTTCGGTGAATGCCTCGCGGGTTGCTTCGGGCGCGCGCGGTACGTCGTTGACTAGCGCTGAAATTGGACAACCTCTGCCGAGGTTGTTCCGATGGCTTTCCGACACATATGTGCTTATCGCGCGCTCAGGCGCCGTCTTGAGCGCGGCCTGAATATGCTCGATGTCCTGCAATGCCATGATGAAAGCCTCCGTCACGAGCGCATCGCGTGACTCGAAATGCTTGTAGAAGCCGCCGACGGTTAAGCCGGCTTCTTTCATGATGTCGCCGACACTGATTCCCTCAATGCCGCGCTCGCGCAAACGCCGTGCGGCGACCTGCACAATCCGCTGATGCGTGGCCAGTTTGCCAGCTTGTGAGTGCCCCATTTTCCAGTCTCAAAGATGCATTGTGCTACGAGTCAACCTCAGGCAATGCCGTTCGCCCGGTGCTCCCGCAGCAGCGGTTAGCTCTCGCCCGACGACCTCACAATTGCCGTCAGTTGCAAAGTCCTGGCAATGCGAAAACCGAGCTCCCGATACAGACGAACGGCGGAAACATTATTCGTGAACACATGAAGGAACGGTATTCTGTCGCGTTCCTGGATGGTTGCCGCCAGGTGCTCCATCAACAGTCGACCCAACCCTCGGCCGCGCCACTCGGGGTGCGTGCACACGGCGCTGATTTCGACGTACTTGCCGGCAGTCATTCGTTCGCCCGCCATCGCCACCAGCTGGCCGCTCTCCCTAACGCCAAAGAAGTGACCCAATTCGTTGGTCCGGGCGTTGAATGGTCCAGGCTCCGTCATTTCGGCGAGTCGGAGCATATCAGGTGTGTCGTAGACACCGAGTCGCATGATCCGCTCATCGGACGATACGGTGAACCTGTTGGCGGCAACCATCTGATTTGCAACAGCCTCGCGCACCACTTCGAAGCCGGGCGGCAAGTCCGGTTTGGCCGCCGTGAAGAATGAAAGGCGCTGTCCCGGCTGGAGCATTGCTGCAACTTGAGAGACGCTTTGCGCAGTGTAATTTTGCGCGGCCCCGAACGGCGCAAATTCCGGGCGATACCGGGCACCGCCTTCGCGGCGCTCGATGAAGGCCGGAGGCGCTTCGCTCAGAGCGATCCATACGGGATTGGCGAGGTATTCCTCGGTCCCGATCTCACTGGCTGCATCAATGCGGGAGGACTGCATGACAAGCTCCTGTTTTGTTCGTCTTCTCTGCTGTGGAATCGCGGTCAGGCGAACCGTGCCGCGTGCTTCCTGATAAAAGCCTGGACCGTCATCGGCGGAGTACCGGTCAAATCCTCAATGAAGGAATTGGTGCCGGCGAAAACGCCTTCCTGGTAATCGACGGCAACCGACAGGAGATGCTGCGTGAAGGTGTCGCTGAATTTTGCATCCGTATTCAGGCGCTGTTTGAACAGATCGAGATCGACTGGTTGGTACGAGACCGTCCTACCCAACGCCTTGCTCATCTCCGCCGCAATCTCATGGTGATTCATCTCGACCGGCCCGTAGAGCGGATAGACCTTGCCCGCGTGCGACGCCGGATCGCGAAGGATCGCGGCAATCACGCGACCCTGATCCTCGGCTGCAATCGGCGCATGGCGCCCTTCGCCAAAAGGCAGACGCAGCATCCCGTCCTTTTTGACGGACGCGACTTGACCCGGGTAGGTCAACCATTGAGCGAAGAACGTGGGGCGCAGATGCGTTACCGACGTGCCGGCCCAGTCGAACACCTGTTCCGAGATCCAGTGGTCTCGCGCGGCATGGCTTTTCGCTTCACGGCGAGCCGAAATCTGCGACATGTTCACAATCGATTCGATTCCGGTCTCACGGGCGGCCTGTGCAAACGAAGCGCTGGCCGCTATCCCACCAGCCTCGATCGGATAAACGAAATAGGCCGATGAGATGCCTTGAAGAGCGCGTGCGACATCGTCGATATCCGAGAGATCGCCAACCAGCACCTCGACGCCCTGTGCGCGCAGCCGCTCTGAGCGAGCGTCCTCGCGTCGCACCAGGGTTCGTACCTGTTCGCCTGCAGCTAAAAGGGCCGTTGTCGCTGCTCCGCCCGTGTCACCAGTCGCGCCTGCGATAAAAAATTTACGAAAAGCCATTTGAAAGCTCCGCTCCATTCGTTAATTGGGAGGGTGATGAACGTTTCAGTCACCGGATCTGAGCTGGAGTATAGTCATAATCCTGAACGGCGATAGATGAGAATTCCGTACTAGTCTTTTGCGGAATGCCGTTCTCGAGGCGGGCGGCAAGTGAGTCACGCTGCGCTTGCGAACTCACGCTGCAAATGGAATCGAAAACCGCGTCCTTTCTGGACGACCGACCACCGGAGAATGCTCCTGCCATGATCGCCCACACGTTCGCCTCACCCCGCCATTCCACGCGCTATTGGGAGGCCGGGCCCGCCGAGGGGCCACTGATGATCCTCCTTCACGGCTGGCCCGGGCTCGGTCTGATGTGGCGCGCGCAGATCGAGGCTTTCGCGTCGGAGGGCTGGCGCTGCATTGCACCGGACATGCGCGGATACGGCGGCTCATCGACACCAGGCGCGCCCGATGCCTATGCACTCAAAGAGATCGTTGACGATATGGTCGAGCTTCATGACCATCTGGGCGCAAGTCCGGCAATATGGGTCGGCCACGACCTCGGAAGCCCGGTGGCCGGGGCGCTGGCTGCGCATCACGCGAAGCGCAGCCGTGCCGTTGTGTTCGTCTCCGTTCCGTATATGCCCGAGAGCTTCGGGTTGCGCAGTCTGCTGCCCCTGGTCGATCGCACGCTCTATCCCGCCGACCAGTATCCGGACGGGCAATGGGACTACTACCGCTTCTATCTGACTCATTTCGATCAGACCGTTACCGACTTCAATGCCGACATAGCGGCGACACTGGCGGCGATCTATCGGTCTGGAGACCCGAAATCCGTGGACCACATCTATCGCTCTGCGCTGGTCTCGCGCAATGGAGGCTGGTTCGGGTCGGCACGTCGCGCGCCGACGGTGGCGCCGGACGCGGCGCTCTGGCCGTCGGCTGACTTCGACGCGCTGGTTAATGTGTTCCGTGTGACCGGTTTTCGTCCGGGTAACGCCTGGTATCTGAACGATGACGCCAACATCGCCTACGCTCGAATTGCGCCCGACAGCGGCCGCCTGAGCCAGCCTGTGCTGTTCGTGAACGGCGAATTTGATGGCATCTGCGATATCACCCGCAGCGCTCTCGGCGAGCCCATGCGAAACGCCTGCACGGATCTGTCTGTGGCGACGCTGGGCGCAGGCCACTGGCTTCCGCTCGAACGCAAGGCTGAACTCGTCCAGGTAATCCGCGCCTGGCTCGAGGCGAAAAGGCTGTCGTAGCCATCACGGTCACATCCTGACCCGGATAGGGTCCTGCAGGTCGACTAAAGGAGTTGAATGAAATGAGCGCATCGAACAGCGATGAAGTGATTTCAGATTTGAGCGATGGCATCAAACAATACGACATTGCGACCAACGGCATTACCTTGCACGTAACGGAGCAAGGTGAGGGGCCAGCAGTGCTGTTCTGCCACGGTTTCCCGGACACCGCCTATACGTGGCGGCGGCAGATGAAGGCCATTGCGGCGGCGGGTTTTCGTGCGATTGCCCCGGATATGCGCGGTTATGGGCGAAGCTCGGCTCCAGTCGACGCAAACCTCTACACACCGTTGCACACGGCAGGCGACCTGATTGGCCTGCTCGATGCGCTAGCGATTCCCCGCGCCGTCCTCGTCGGACATGACTGGGGGGCGACCCATGCATGGAACGCGGCGCTGATGCGCCCGGACAGATTTCCGGCGGTGTTCTGCCTCAGTGTCCCTTTCGTGCCGCGCGGAGACGCTAGTGTTTTCGACAGAATGCGAAAGGCGGGGCTTCAAGACAAGTTCTATATGTTCGAGCAAATTCGGGCCGACGCCGACGAAATCTGGGCCAACGCAGCGGTGACCATTCCCGGCATTCTGTATTGGGCATCGGGTACCGCGCCAGCTGGCCAGCAGTGGAGTCCACTGGATCCGGCTCGAAGCCTTCATCGTACTGCCCCTGGACCGTTGCCTTCGTGGGCCCCAACAGACTATGTAGCGCATAACATCGCGGAATTTCAGCGTACCGGTTTCCACGGAGGGTTGAATTACTACCGCGCGGCGGAGCCGTATTTCGCCTTGTCCGCTCCGTGGAAGGGCGCGAAGATCGTTCAGCCGTCGTTTTTTATCTGGGGCAAGGCGGACGGTCTGAAAGAGCTATATCCGCTTAGCCTCGACGACCTTCGCGCCGGCTTACCGGGCCTTGTAGGAGGACTCGAACTCGATAACGTGGGGCATTGGGTTCAGCATGAGGCCGCCGCCGATGTCAGCGATCAACTGCTGAAGTTCGTGCGTACCCTTGATCTCGCATGATCGTTTCGGACACTGTCCGGTGTAGTCTCTGCTCCTGGCTCCGTTTAATCGAGCGAAGAAAATGGCGGCGTAACGGGGCCTGAAGTTCTTCTTCACAGTCACGCTCGACCGGCCCGAGCTGATGGTCAGGATGCAACCGGTGCGCGTGCCCCGCATATTGCCCGTCGTGCTCAGTCCCGATGAAGTGCGGCGACTGATCGAGGCGGCCGGCAACCTGAAGCACCAGACCACGCTGTCGGTCGCGTACGGCGCGGGGCTACGCGCCAGCGAAGTGGTAGCGCTGAAGGTCACCGACGTCGACAGCGAACGCATGACACTGCGCATCGAGCAGGGCAAGGGGCGCCGTGACCGCTACGCCATGCTCTCGCCGGTGCTGCTCGAGCGTCTGCGTGTGTGGTGGGCGCGTGGCCCGTGCGCAGGGCAGGATGCTCGATGGCGGGTGGCTGTTTCCCGGGCTCGATTCGCTCGATCCGTTAAGCACGCGACAGTTGAACCGTGCCATTCATGCCGCCGCCGAGGCTGCGAACATCGACAAGCGCATGTCCATGCACACGCTGCGGCATAGCTTTGCGACACACCTGCTTGAACAGAAGGTGGACATCCGCGTGATCCAGGTGCTGCCCGGCCATGCGAAGCTTGAGAACACCGCGCTCTGCGTCCAGGTGGCCACCGACCTGCTGCACGAGGTCACCAGTCCGCTGGACCGCCTGCCTGCCGGGTAGGCCCGCGCGCTGTAACGCCTCATGCTGGAGGTTGCGGACATCTTCCGCAGCCATGGACCAGCGTGGCAAACCACGACACACCTGAGCCTGGGGCAGCTGAAGGTCATGTCGGCCATCGAACGGTGCCGCACGGCGGCACTGGGCGGACATGTGCTGCGCTGTTCAGGCTGCGCAAGCACAGAGGTGTCCTTCAACTCGTGCCGTGACCGGCATTGCCCGAAGTGCCAGGCCAGCGCCGCACACCGCTGGCTGGAGGCACGCCAGGCCGCTCTGCTACCCGTCGAATACTTCCACGTCGTCTTCACGCTGCCCGCGCCCGTCAGTGCGATCGCCTGGTACAACAAACGGATCATCTACGGCCTGCTGCTCGACATCGCCGCTGACACGCTGCGTACCATCGCCGCGGATCCCAGGAACCTCGGCGCCCGGGTCGGCGCCACGCTCGTACTGCACACCTGGGGCTCGGCGCTCACGCATCACCCGCATGTGCACGGCATCGTGCCCGGTGGCGGGCTGTCGCCTGACGGTGAGCGCTGGATCGCCTGCCGGCCCGGCTTCTTCCTGCCCGTGCGCGTCCTGTCACGCCTGTTCCGGCGCCGCTTCCTCGAGGCACTCCAGTCGGTTCACCACCGTGGCGACCTGCAGTTCTTCGGCGAGTACACCGGGCTCGCTGACCCCGCCACCTTTGCCCGGTGGCTTGCGCCGCTACGTACCTGCGAATGGGTGGTCTACGCCAAGCGCCCGTTCGCCGGACCGAAGGCGGTGCTCGAGTACCTCTCACGCTACACGCACCGCGTCGCCATCTCCAACCAGCGCCTGGTCACCTTCGATGAGCGTGGCGTGACGTTCCGCTGGAAGGACTACCGTGCGAAGGGACGCACCCGCTACAAGACCCTGACCCTCGAAACCGGCGAATTCATACGCCGCTTCCTGCTCCATGTGCTACCCGGCGGCTTCCATCGGATCGGTCATTACGGACTGCTCGCCAACCCGGTGCGCCGTACCAGTCTCGCGAGGGTGCGCAATCTGCTGCACGTCGCACCCGAGATCAGCCCGTCACCGGACGAGGCCATCGTCGCAACCCGCCCCGTCTTCATCTGCCGGCACTGCGGCGCACCGATGATCGTCATCGACATCCTCGCGCGCAGCGCCCCGATCCGTGCACCGCCAATGCGCCGGGATCAGACATGAACTCCACGGTTCCTCGACCTGCCTGTCGAACGTTCGCTCTGCGGCAACGCGGCCCAGGGGCGGACGTTTGCGCGTGTCGCTTCGCGAAGCGCTTCGCCCGCGCGCGTCATCCTCGCGCATGCACGACTGCACCGCTCCGCCACGGCGTCAGCGCCCGCTTGGCACCTCGCCTGACCGTGCCGCATCCGACGCCACTCAGCATCCCGGTCTATCAATCGCCATAGCCGTGAAGCTCCGAGCGCATCGGAGCACTCCGCGGTTTCCTCCATCGGGCTTATTCGACGCCTGCCGACATGCGCGGAGGCATGCACATTCCTGCGGCCGATGGCAGGCATCGAATAAACCTTAACGACCTCGGCCTGACGGGGGCGCCCGTAAACCTCAACAGACCTCCGCCCCGCCTATTCGCGAGGACCCGACCGTATGCTACGATCGTTGCAGGTCATGGCCGAGGACGGGGGATTGCCAACATGCTCAACGTTCGTCCACTTGAAGAGCGCGACCTGCCGGAGGGGCAGCGCATCGTGCGGCGCGCCTTCGGTACCTTCTTCGGCGTCGCCGATCCCGATAATTTCTGGACCGATTTCGACTACGTCTATGGCCGCTTCGGATGCGAGCATACCGCCGCCTTCGCTGCCGACCACGACGGCACGCTCGCCGGCGTCAACTTCGCCACCAACTGGGGCAGTGTCGGCTTTTTCGGCCCACTCTCGGTTCGCCCTGATCTGTGGGACAAGGGCATCGCCCAGCCGCTGGTCGCAGCGGTCTCGGAACAATTCGCGGACTGGGGCACGCGCCATGCCGGCCTGTGCACGTTCGCCCAAAGCACGAAGCACATTTGGCTCTATCAGAAGTTCGGCTTCTATCCGCGCTTTCTCACCGCGATCATGGCGGCGCCGGCGGCGTCCGGCCCGCTGCCGCAGGACGCGCGCTATACGGCGCTCGCGGCCGGCGAGCGGCGGGCGGCGGAAGAAGCGAGCCGCGCGCTCAGCGACGAGATCCTCGACGGTCTCGATCTCTCCGCTGAGATCCGCACCGTCGCCGCGCGCGGCCTCGGCGACGCCCTGCTGTTATGGGAGCGTTCGGGCCAGTTGGGCGGCTTCGCGGTTTGCCATTGGGGACCGGCGAGCGAGGCCGGTGCCGATTGTCTCTTCATCAAATTCGGCGCGGTGCGCCCCGGTCCGGGTGCCTCCGATCGGTTCGGCGCGCTGCTCGACGCCGCCGGCGCGCTCGCCACCGCATTGGGGATGGCGAGGGTCCTGGTTGGGGTCAATACCGGGCGCGAGCAAGCCTATCGCCAGATGATGGCACGCGGTTTCCGCAGCCAAATGCAGGTGGTGACCATGCATCGGCCTAACGAGCCTGCCTACAGCCGCCCTAACGACTTCGTCCTCGACGATTGGCGCTAGGAAGTTCTGCTCACCTCCTGCCCCACCGATCTCGGCGACATGTGGCCGTCGATGCTTCCCACGATGGAAGACGAGGCGGATTTCCCCGCCCGACGACATGAAGACAGAGTCGGTTTCCTCTCCATTGCGCCACCGTCTATCGGAGCCCCTGCCGCGCGAGCGGTCTAGGCCCGCGATCCGAAGCGGACTTTCCAATGAATAGCGGATTCAACCTGTGTGAACGGACACTCAAATGTCCAAATCGTGGCAATGGCGAACGACCGCATATGGCACCCTCTTGCGCTTCGATTGCCCTCACGAATGGCCACTAGCAGACTTGTACCCAAGGATTCAGTCTGGTCGTGAAAACGCCAAGTCACAACGCCAGCCGAGCGACGTTGCTAATGCTGCGGTGACGCTTCCACAAGGCTCTTAAGTCGCAAGACTGCCGTATCCGATTCAGATTGAATCCGCGCGCGCAGCACGGACCAGTTCAATATCGCGAACCACAACGACGGCGCGCGATAGGTGAATTCACGTTCGAAACGGGTTCCGCTCACAGTCGATGTCAGCGAATAAGTGACGGTGCCGGCCGATCTGCCGTCAATCTTTCCTGCTATCACCCACTTGCTCGGACGCACACGTGCCGCGACTGTCCACACAACGCGGCCACGCCTGCCCGCCACCCTGAATTCCTCCGTTACCTGCTCGCCCACATCGAGCGAATGTTCCACCGAACCGCTGACCGCGAGCGATGACGGATGCCAGATTGGCCAGTGAGCCGGCGTCGTGACATAGTCGAACACGACCGTGGGAGGGCGTTGTATCGACGCAACCGAAATGATGCGCGTGTCGAGCGCAATTCGCTGCGGCAACGGGATAAAGAGCACCGCGATGGCGACGAGCACCGCCAATATTGCGGTGACGAACCGCGTACGGATTTTCATAGCGCCTTGTACTCTCCGCTGTCACAGGCGAAGCTATTTTACGGCGGAGTGGAAAGGACGGCGATCGGCGGCATCCGCCAGGTGCAACGGCCATTCGCTCGGTCAGATTGGCCAGCACATTGTCGGCCTAAGCGGTCAGTCCCCAGGGTGCTCAGTAGCGACGCGGATATCTGCTTTGAATTCGGACCGCTCCGTAGGGAGGCGAATGCGGGGGCCGGATTTCGTTCCCGTGACCCTGTCGGCCCTACTCGCACAGCGGATTTTATATGTCACGCTATGACACTTTTGCGGGGGAGTCGCTAATGGTACATAACCCCGGCGCTTATGACAGGAAATCGCGCCTACCGGGGCCCCCCTAATAGACCTAATAGAGCCGTAAGACTTCCTTGATCTGACGCATGGATAACCTGTTGTTCGGCATTCGCACTCCCGACGCAAAAACGTCGAGGGTGCCATGGGTTACCCGCGTCGTTACCTCACATTCCAGCGCTCGACTTCACGTGAAATTCATGCTCGGGCAGTCGTGGAATCCGCGCTCGGGCAAGCGTGGAATCTGCGCTCGACTTGCCGTCGAATACGCACTTGTACGTCGCGTCAGGGACACGATGTCCGTTCTCGCGTACTGCAATGGCCTACGCTCTGGCGCCGTCTCTCAGCAACTCAGGTCAGCTTATTGCGAGAAAACGGTTTATTGCGCGACTGGCGACACTTGGAACACGCAGTGGTCGTGGCCTTCCGCTGCGCATTGCACTTCCTTCGACTGCGAGCGCGGAGCGCCCTCGCCGGCTTCAGTAGTGTCGTTCACCCAGTCCATAGCGCCGGCGAACCAGCCCGCGAACATGTAGCAAAGCTTGCCGTGCTTGCCCGGTTGCGCCAGCACGAAGGATGAGTGACGGAGTTCGACGCGCGCACGCGCGCTCACCGGATCGACTTCGACGATCGTGAAGATGCCCCATCCTCGTTGCGAAAGACGCTTCACGTAATGCTCGAATACGGCTATGCCACTGATGCCGTGCTGCTTTGCTTCCTTGTCGCACCAGTGATAGGCCGACTTGTAACCCGCCTTGTAGAGGATCTCCGCGTAGGCATCACGCCCGAGCGCCTCTTCGACAGCCGTGTGATTGTTCGTGAAGAAATGGCGCGGGACGTACAGCATCGGCAGTGCGTCAGAGGTCCAGACGCCAGTGTTCGGATCGACGTCGATCGGCAGTTGCGGTTGCATCGCGAGGGTGCTCCGAGGGGTGAGTTTCGGTTCGCGCGGGCGCTCGTCACGGCGCCCGTCGCGTTTCGATGAATGAGGATCGGGCTTCGGTGCTTATGCGCCCCAGACATCGCGGAACACGCGCACCCAGTTTTCGCCCATGATCTTGCGGATGCGCGTCTCGCTCCAGCCTGCGCGCTGCATGGCCGCGGTGAGGTTCGGGAACTCGCCGATCGTGCGGATGCCTTCCGGGTTCACGACCTTGCCGAAGTTCGTCAGACGGCGATAGCGGCCCTTGTCGTGCGTGAGCCAGTCGAAGAAGTCGACGCTGTAGCCTTGCGTGAAATCGGTGCCGATGCCCACCGTATCTTCGCCGGCCAGGTTGACGACATAGTCGATGGCTTCGATGTAGTCCTCGACCGTCGCATCGATTCCGCGCTTGAGGAACGGCGCGAACATCGTCACGCCGATGAAGCCGCCGGCCTCGGCGATTTCCTTCAGCTGTTCATCGGACTTGTTGCGCGGGTGCGCCTTGAGACCCGACGGCAGGCAATGCGAATAGCAGACCGGCTTCTTCGAGAACGCAATGGCCTCCGACGACGTATTGCCACCAACGTGCGACAGATCGACCATGATCCCGATGCGGTTCATTTCGGTAATCACTTCGCGGCCGAAATCCGACAGCCCACCGTCGCGCTCATAGCAACCGGTGCCGACCAGGTTCTGCGTGTTGTAGCAAAGCTGCACGACGCGCACGCCCATGTCGGCGAAGGCTTCGATATAGCCGAGGTTGTCCTCGAACGCATGCGCGTTCTGGAAGCCCAGGATCACCCCAGTGCGGTTTTCCTTCTTCGCACGCGCGATGTCTTCGGTGGTGCGCACGAGCGTCAGCAACTCACTGTTTGCGCGGATCTGCTGCTTCATCAACGAGATGTTGTCGACGGTCTTCGTAAAGCTCTCCCACACCGACACCGTACAGTTGGCCGCGGTGATGCCGCCCTTCCTCATGTCCTCGAACACCGAGCGGTCGAATTTCGAAATGTTCAGGCCGTCGATGATGATGCTGTTCTCATGCAGATTGCTCATTCGATGCTCCGTATAGGCTTCTGGCGCGTGGGGTCGCTATGGCTGTGCGCAAGCTTGGAGGATCAGGCGGCCAACCTCGCGGAATTCGCCGACGCCAAGGCCGCGCGTCGTGCCGGCCGGCAGTCTCGGGAAAGCTTCGAACGATCCGGGCTACCTGAGCGGTCGCTGCGCTCCGAGCATCTCGCCTATAGCTGGGTCGTTGTCAGTGCCCACATCTTGCAAGGACATTCGTGAAGTTTCTGGAAGCATCATCCCGCCGATCAGGCCCATGAAAGATACGGCGATCAGATACAAAGCGGGCGACATATTGTTTCCGGTCGTGCCGATCAACCAGGTAGCGACCAACGGCGCGGTGCCCCCGAAGATCGTGTAGGCGAGGTTATAGGTAATGGCCGACCCGGTATAGCGCATCCTGGTTGGGAACACTTCCGACAACAACGCAGCCGTCACCACGCCCGACAACACCGCGCCTGTCGCGAGCATTGCCACGCCGATCAGTGCTGACAGAAATTGTCCCGAGCCCGCGAGCGAGAACGAGGGATAGACGATTACAATCAACAGCGCGCACGTGGTGAATAATGTCATGCGGCGCCCGGCGAAATCAGAATACAGGCCGGCAAGCGGACAAATGGCCGCAGCAAACAAAAGTGCCACAACGGTGATCAGCAGCGAAGTTGCGCGACTCATGTGTCCTACGACCTGCAGATATGTCGCGAAACAGGTAGTAAAGGTATAGAAGGACAATGCTGTCACTGAAATAAATGCACCGAGCTTCAGAATGCCGCCCGCCTGCGTACGGAACGTTTCGCGTAACGGCGCATGCGCCACCTGGTGCTCGCCTTCAAGAGCGCGGAAGGCGGGTGTTTCATTGAGACTGATGCGCAGGTACAGCCCGATGAGCCCGATGGGTGCGGACGCGAGGAACGGCACGCGCCATCCCCACGCGCGCATTGCATCAGCCGAAAGCGTTGCATCAAGCGCATAAGCGACGACGGCCGCGATCGCAAATGAAGAAAAAGTCGACACGGGAATAAAGCTGCCGTACCAGCCGCGTTTGTTTTGCGGCGCGTGCTCCATTACGTAGGCACAGGCGCCAGCATACTCACCACCGGCCGAAAAGCCCTGCACGCAGCGAATCACGGTTAGCAACAACGGCGCGAGAGCACCGATGGCGGCGTAGTTCGGCAGCAGGCCGATCAGTGTGGTCGCCCCGGCCATCATCAAGATGGTCAGCGCCAGCGTGCGTTTGCGCCCAATCCTATCTCCAATTACGCCAAACACTATGCCACCGACCGGACGAAATGCGAAAGCCACTGCAAACACCGCGAAAGTCTTCAGGAGGCCCGCGGATGGATCGCTGCTCGGAAAAAACTCGCTAGTGAGGATAGTTGCGAGGAAACCATACGCTGCGAAATCGAACCATTCAACAAAGTTACCAATCGAGGCAGCCATGATGACTTTGCGCAGTGTTCTAATATCGACTTCAGGGGACGGTGCCTTAGACATTCGATACTCCCGTAGTTGCTGTGAGCGTGCCGTGAAAGCATCACCCACATGCGTAATCGATCGCGCTTCAAAAAGTGAGGATCGGTAGAGAGTAGAAGGGACCAAAAGTCGGCGTCATAGAACATTCCCGCCATTACGTTGTAACGAGAGCGCCAGGTTTTCAGCGCGCTGATTCGACTTCCGGTATTTTGAGCGAGGCGGAGGGTCGGCCGGGATTCGCAAAAAATCCGCCGTATCCCGCCTCTCCCATCTCGACCTAAGCCACTGATTTTAATGCGAAATCGACCGTCGGATCGAGCGGAGGCACGGGTCGCCGGAGATCGGGCAGATAGTCACCGAGCGCGTCGTCCAGGCTGAAGAAGCGCTGATTGCGTAGGCGGGCGATGACCCATCTCAGCGCCAGAAGGAGCGACAACTCTGCTTTCGGCTTATCGCGGGGTTTTTTACTCCGGGCTGGAATGACCGCCACGAAGTAATGCGAAGCCATCTCCTGACGGATCTTCCTCTGGCCAAATTGGCCGCCTTCGCCTTATGTATCAAGGCTCGCGGGCGGTTTTTTGACGATCGTCAGCCGATTTATTGGCATGTATTCTGCAAGCGGCCTCGATGCAATCGCCTTGTTCTCGCGCGTGAGCAGCGTCGCCAGCGTTTCCCGTTCGTTGTGTCGAGCGCCGCCGCCGAGCCGCGCAGCACGTCCTGGCGCAGACGTGCATCCTGCGCCCACGTCGTGCGATCGAACACATGGCGCGCGGCGGCGATGGCGGCATCGGCTTCATCCGCGCCGCCGTCGGCGAACCGGTCGATGGCCTCGCCCGTGGCGGGATCGATGCTGTCGAGCGTAGGCGTGCCGGTCCATTCGCCGGCAATCCAGCGTGATGCGTTCATGCGGAGCGTTCCTTCAAAGAAGGGGATGGTTCGTTACACGAAATATTCGAGGCTTGATGCAGCTCGTCGCCGATGATCGCGATCAGCGCTTCGGCCGCCGCGCTCAACGGCCTTCGCGGATGGCTCACGCAGACGACATGCCGCACGATGCGCGGCGCGAGAATCGGGCACGCGCGCAAGGTGCCATGCCGCGCGGCGCGCTCGACCACGATGCGCGGCAGGATCGTCGCAAAGCGCGTGTTTTCGACGAGCTTGAGGATGGTCGAGAGCACGTCGATTTCGAAGCGCGGCGCGAGCAGCACGTCTTCATGCTGCGCGGCGCTGTCGAGCACGCCGCGCAGGCCGTGGCGCTTGGTCGGCAGCACGAGTTCCAGTTCGGGCAGCTGCGCGAGTTCAATGGCGTGCGGCAGATCGGGGCCGTGCGCGGCGCTGGTTGCGAGCACCATCTCTTCGTCGAGCAGCGCGCGGGAGTCGAGCGACAGACGCGCGCGCGGCTTGTTGATGATCGCGGCTTCCAACTGACCGCCCGCCACCCAGTCGATGAAAGTCGCGCTGTAGCCGTCGGCGACCGTGACTTCGACGTCCGGATATTGCGCGTGAAAGCGCGAGAGCGAATCCGCGAGCACGCTCTCCGTGACGGACGCAATCAGCCCGATGCCGACGTGTCCCGTCACGACTTCATCGCGCTGAACGATCTGCTGCCGCGCGTGTGCGAGGTCGCGCATGATCGGCAGAAACAGGCGATACATCAGCCGCCCCGCCGCGGTCGGCGCCATGCCGTGCGCGCCGCGCTCGAAGAGTTGCTGATGCAGTTCGTCCTCGAGCTTCGCGATCTGCATGCTGAGCGCGGGC
Source organism: Paraburkholderia sp. 32 (assembly GCF_050435345.1). Lineage (NCBI taxonomy): Bacteria > Pseudomonadati > Pseudomonadota > Betaproteobacteria > Burkholderiales > Burkholderiaceae > Paraburkholderia > Paraburkholderia sp. 32. The sequence goes on along the minus strand of NZ_JBNDKD010000001.1, from coordinate 1,348,627 downwards.
TGCACGATATTCAGGCGCTTGGCCGCCCGCGTAACCGAGCCGTCCTCGAACAGCGCGATGAAGTACTGAATTTGCTTGAGGTCCATCTCATCCCTCGTGCATCAGCGATGCTAATAGCCGCCACCTGCATTATCACGTCGAACGGTGCGTGCCTGCCGCGCGCCGTTGCCGCCCGCGCCCGCCAGTACGGGTTGCGGGACGGATCTATTGATACGTAACTGTAAGAACGCTGTCATCGGGGCTAACACTGATATAAGAGTGAATGATCCAGCGCATCAGAAAACACTATTAGAAGTTATGGCGCGATATCGCTACGCTTGACCCCATCGATCGCTGCGGCATCACTTTGCCGGGCACAGCACAGATGGAGACGCTGATGAACATACGCTATGCCGCAAAGAACGGCATTTCCTCATTCTCGTGGGCCCCGGAAGGCTCGGAGGCGGGCTCGCTCTCGCTGCGCGACTGGCTCGCGCATCTCGCGAAGACGGGACGCCTCGCGACCATCGACAAGCCGGTTGCGCTCGAACACGAACTCGCCGCTATCGCCAAACGCCTCGACGGCACGCAAGCGGCGTTTTTCACGCGCCCCGGCGGCCATGCGGTTCCGGTCGTGAGCGGATTCATGTCGAAGCGGGCGTGGATTGCCGAAGCAATGGGCGTCGACGAAGCCGCTTTGCTCGCACGTTTTTCCGCCGCTGCCGCCGAGCCGCTCGCGTCGAAAGTCATTGCGCGTGAGGACGCGCCGTGCCAGCAAGTGGCGCATACGAGCGGAATCGATCTGCACGCGCTTCTGCCTATTCCCACGCATAGCGAGCATGACAACGGCCCGTACATCACCGCGGGTCTCGTGATTGCGCGCAATCCGCGCACCGGCGTGCAGAACGTGTCGATCAACCGCATTCAGGTGCATGGCCGCGATCGCATGGCGATACTGCTGCTGCCGCGCCATCTCTACGCGTTCCAGCGCGCCGCCGAGGAAGCGGGCGATGCGCTCGACGTGGCCGTCGCCATTGGCGTCGATCCGCTGACGATGCTCGCTTCGCAAGCGATCACGCCCATCGATAACGACGAACTCGAAATCGCCGGCGCGCTCCACGGCGCGCCGCTGCCGGTCGCGCAATGCGTGACGAGCGGTGTGCATGTGCCCGCGTTCGCGGAGATCGTCATAGAAGGACGCATTCTGCCGAACGTGCGCGAGCCGGAAGGCCCATTCGGCGAGTTCCCAAAGTACTACAGCGCGAAGGAAGCGCGCGAAGTCATTGAAGTGACGGCGGTGACGCATCGGCGCGACCCGATTTTTCATACGATCGTGCCGGCCGAAATGGAGCATCTGCTGCTCGGCGCGATTCCGCGCGAAGCGACGCTCCTCGCGCACCTTCAGCGCAGCCATCCGGCGGTGAAGGACGTGCATCTGTCGGTAGGCGGTGTGTGCCGCTATCACCTGTGGGTGCAGTTCGACAAGAAACGCGAAGGCGAAGCGAAGAACGTGATTCTCTGCGCGTTCGGCGCGCATTACGACATCAAGCTGGTCGTCGTCGTGGATACGGACGTGAACGTGCACGATCCCGCAGAAATCGAATGGGCGATTGCGACGCGCTTTCAGGCCGACCGCGATCTCGTCGTCGTCGCGGGCGCGCAAGGCTCGCCGCTCGATCCCTCGACGACGGTCGGCCAGCCCGACGACGCCCCCGCGCATCTGCAAGGCATCAGCGCGAAGATGGGACTCGACGCGACGCGCCCGGTCGTCTATCCGGCGCATGTCTTCACACGCGTGCGCATCCCGGGTCAGGACACCGCGGATCTGACCGCGCTCGTCGCCGCCGACAACAGCGCGCTCGACGCCTACCTCGCGCGCGATCATGGCTGAGCGGAAGAAGCGCATCGTCGTGGGCATATCGGGCGCGAGCGGCGCGGTCATCGGCGTGCGGCTGCTCGCTGCGCTGCGGCGCCTCGGCACGCACGAGACGCATCTGATCGTGTCGGCGTCGGGTGCAGTGACGGCGGCGCAGGAGCTCGGCCTCACGCGCGGCGACGTCGACCAACTCGCGGACGTCGTGCATAACGTGCGCGATATCGGCGCGGCCGTGGCGAGCGGTTCGTTCCTCAGCGAAGGCATGGTGATTGCACCGTGTTCGATGAAAACGCTCGCGGGTGTCGCGAACGGCTTCGCGGACAATCTGCTGACCCGCGCCGCCGACGTGATGCTCAAGGAGCGCCGCCGCCTCGTGCTGGTCGCGCGCGAGACGCCGCTCAATCTCGCGCATCTGCGCAACATGACGCTCGCGACCGAAATGGGCGCCATCGTAATGCCGCCGGTGCCGGCGTTCTATGCGCATCCGAAGACCATCGACGATGTCGTCGATCACACGGTCGGGCGCATTCTGGATCTGCTCGGCATCGAGCACGGCGAGATTGCGCGCCGCTGGAGCGGTCTCGCCGATGAATTCGGCAGCCGCGGCGAAGATGACGGAGTGACGCCATGAATCAGCGCGAAACCGGATTTGCCGATATCAACGCGCGCGTGGCCGACAGCGATGCCGCGAAGCCGCAGCGCCACGTCGGCCAGCCGATGCAGCGCTTCGAAGACCCGGCGATTCTCACGGGCCGTGGCCGCTACGGCGACGATATCGCCGTGAAGCCCGGCACGCTGCACGCAGCGATTCTGCGCTCGCCGCACGCGCATGCGGAACTCGTTTCCATCGATACCGAAGCCGCATCGAAGCTGCACGGCGTGCACGCCGTGCTCACGCGCGACGATCTGCGTGCGTGGTCGCGACCCTTCGTCGTCGGCGTGAAGTCGCCGATGGAGCAGTGGGCGCTCGCGATGGACCGCGTGCGCTACGTCGGCGAGCCGGTGGCGGTGGTGATGGCGGAATCCCGCGCGCTAGCGGAAGACGCGCTCGACCTCATCAAGGTCGACTACGCGATGCTCGATCCGGTCACGTCCATCGAACAATCGGTGCGGGGCGATGCGCCGGTGCTGCACGAGCGCGTCGGCAGCAACGTGATCAGCGACCGGCGTTTCCGCTATGGCGAACCGGAAGCCGCGTTCGAAAATGCGCCGCATCGCGTGAAGCTCGTCGCGCACTATCCGCGCAACACGTGCGCGCCGATCGAATGCGGCGTGGTCATCGCCGAGTATCTGTCGGGCGGCGAAGGCTATGACGTCACATCCAATTTCATGGGACCGTTTTCGCTGCACGCCGTCATGGCGATGGCGCTCAACGTTCCCGCGAACCGTCTGCGTCATAAGGCCCCGCGCGATTCCGGCGGCAGCTTCGGCGTCAAGCAGGCGGTGTTTCCGTATGTCGTGCTGATGTGCCTCGCCTCGCGCAAGGCCGGCGCGCCGGTGAAATGGGTCGAGGACCGGCTCGAACACCTGAGCGCGGCGACTTCCGCGACCGCGCGCCTTTCGACCATCGAAGCGGCCGTTGAAAGCGATGGCCGCATCGTCGCGCTTTCCTACGATCAACTGGAAGATATCGGCGGCTACGTGCGCGCGCCCGAACCCGCGACCTTCTACCGGATGCACGGCTGCCTGACGGGCGCATATGCCATTCCGAATCTCGTCGTGCGCAACCGCGTCGTGCTCACGAACAAGACGCCGACCGGCCTCGTGCGCGGCTTCGGCGGACCGCAGGTCTACTTCGCGCTGGAGCGGCTCATTCAGCGTATCGCCGTCGAACTGAGGCTCGATGTGCTCGATGTGTACCGCCGCAACTTCGTTCCCGCCGATGCCTTTCCGTATCGCGCGACGGCGGGCGCGCTGCTCGACTCCGGCAACTATCAGGAAGCGCTGCGCCGCTCGATGACCGAAGGCGGCTATGACGAACTCGTCGCGCGACGCGACGCGGCGCGCAAAGTTGGGCGTCTTTATGGCATCGGCTTCGCGGCGATCGTGGAGCCGTCGGTATCGAACATGGGATACATCACGACTGTGATGCCGCCCGACGCCCGCAAGAAAGCCGGGCCGAAGAACGGCGCGATCGCCAGCGCGACGGTGAGCGTCGATCTGCTCGGCGGCGTGGTCGTCACCATCGCGTCGACGCCAGCGGGCCAGGGCCACATGACGGTATGCGCGCAAGTCGTCGCGGATGTGCTCGGGCTCGACCCGAAGGACATCGTCGTGAACGTCGAATTCGATACGCACAAGGACGCGTGGTCCGTCGCGGCGGGCAATTATTCGAGCCGATTCGCGGGCGCGGTGGCCGGCACGGTGCATCTGGCCGCGACCCGCGTGCGCGAAAAGCTCGCGCGCATTCTCGCGAAGCAGTTCGGCTGCGCGCCCGGCGACGTGCGCTTCGAAGGCGCGCGCGTCTTTCCGAACGGTGCCGAAGAGCGCGCGTTGCCGTTCGCGCGCGCCGCAAGCAATGCGCCGCACTGGGCGCCCGCGCTGTTACCGGAAGGCGAGGAGCCGGGTCTGCGCGAGAGCGTCTTCTGGTCGCCGCCGCACATGGACGCGCCCGACGAACAGGATCGCATCAACACGTCGGCGGCGTACGGCTTCGCGTTCGACATGTGCGGCGTGGAAGTAGACCGCGTGACGGGGCGCGTGCGCATCGACCGTTATGTGACGACGCACGACGCCGGCACGCTACTCAATCCCGCACTCGCCGATGGCCAGATTCGCGGCGCGTTCGCGCAAGGCGTCGGCGCGGCGCTGATGGAAGAGTTCCGCTACGGCGCGGACGGCAGTTTCCAGTCCGGCACGCTCGCCGACTATCTGATGCCGACGACCTGCGAAGTGCCCGACCCGGTGATCGTACATCTGGAGACGCCGTCGCCCTTCACGCCGCTCGGCGCGAAGGGGCTCGGCGAAGGCAACAACATGAGCACGCCGCCGTGCATCGCGAATGCGGTGGCCGATGCCCTCGGCGTCGACGATATCCGCCTGCCCCTCACGCCGCCCAAAGTGATGGCGCTGATCGGCATCGACGATCCCGAACCGTCGCGGCCCGAACTGCGCGAAGCACCGGCTGCGAAGCCCGCGACGCCGGGCGGCAAGGCGTTGACGGCGCGCGGCACGGTCGATTTGCCCGCGACGCCCGAAGCCGTGTTCGGCGTGCTGCTCGACCCGAAGGCGCTCGCGAAGGTTATTCCCGGCTGCCATGCGCTCGACGAGACCGCGCCGAATCAGTATCGCGCGGACGTGACGGTGGGCGTCGGCATGATCAAGGCGCGCTTCGAGGCGCGCATCGGCTTGTCGGAGATCGACGCGCCGCACCGGCTGCGGCTCGCGGGCGCGGGCATCTCGCCGCTCGGCAGCGCGCGCGGCAACGGTCTCGTCGAACTGACGCCGCAGGGAACCGGCACGCGCCTCACTTATGACTATGAAGCGCAGGTGTCGGGCAAGGTGGCGGCGGTCGGCGCACGCATGCTCGAAGGCGCGGCGAAGGTCGTGCTCAAGCAATTGTTCGAATCGCTCGGACGGCAGGCGGCGGGCCAGCCCGTCGAGCAGCGCATGTCGTGGATTGCGCGGATTTTGGCCCGCTTCAGGAGGCACGTATGAAGCCCGCGCCGTTCGATTATCTGCGCGCCATGACGACGCAAGACGCGCTCGACGCCCTCGCGCAAACCGGCGACGACGCGCGCGTGCTGGCGGGCGGTCAATCGCTGATGGCCGTGCTCAACATGCGGCTCGCGCAGCCGCGCGTGTTGGTCGATATCTCGCGCACCGCCGAACTCGACGCCGTGCGCGTAGATGACAAAGCAGGCCATCTCGTCGTGAGCGCGGCGGCGACGCAAGGCAGCGTCGAATGGCGTCCCACGCTGCGCGACGAAGTGCCGATGCTCGCGATGGCGTTCCCGCATATCTCGCATTTTCAGATTCGCAATCGCGGGACGGTGTGCGGCTCCGTCGCGCATGCGGACCCGAGCGCAGAACTGCCGCTGGTGCTGGCCGCGCTCGGCGGCGACGTGATGCTGCGCTCGAAAAAGAAGCGCCGCACGCTCGCCGCGCAGGACTTTTTTCAGGGAATGCTGATGACCGCGCGCGAGCCAAACGAACTCGTGGAAGCCGTGCGCTTTCCACTCAGGAAGCCCGGCGAACGCTATGCGTTCACCGAGTTCTCGGCGCGGCACGGCGATTTCGCGATCGTCGCGTGCGCGGCGGTGGTGACGGACGATTCGATCCGTATCGCGGTCGGCGGCGTCGCGGACCGGCCGGTGGCGGAAAGCTGGCCGCGTCTGACAGGCGACGACCTGCGCGGCGCATTGAACGACCTGAGCTGGAAACTGAACGCGCAGGACGACGCGCACATCAGCGCGAAATATCGACGCAATCTCGTCCGGCAACTGGGATGGCGCGCGATCGAGGAGGCTACGTGAGCAGCAACACATCGGACAACATCATGCGGCAAGGGGAGCAGCGGCGCATCACGCTGACGCTCAATGGCCGCGAACGCAGCGGCCATTGCGAGCCGCGCGAACTGCTGTCGGATTTCATCCGCCACGAACTGGGCGCGACCGGCACGCATGTCGGCTGCGAGCATGGCGTGTGCGGCGCATGCACGGTGCACGTGGATGGCGTCGCGGCGCGCTCGTGCCTGATGCTCGCGGTGCAGGCCGATGCGCGGCGCATCGACACAGTCGAAGGTCTTGCGCCCGACCAGACGCTCGGCGATTTGCAGCAGGCGTTCCAGCGCCATCACGCGCTGCAATGTGGCTTCTGCACGGCGGGCATTCTGATGTCATGTGCGGACTATCTGCAGCGGGTGCCGAATCCGACCGAGGATCAGGTGCGCGACATGCTCTCGGGCCATATCTGCCGCTGTACCGGCTATACGCCGATCGTCGCGGCCGTGCTCGATGTGGCAGCGCGTCGTCAGGTCGAGGCGCGCGGCGAGAAGGAGGCCGAACATGCTTGATCTCGGCCGCACGTTTCTGCAAAGCGTCGAGCGCAGCCCGAACGCGCTCGCGCTCGTCGATGGCGACATGCAACTGACCTATGCGCAGTGGCATCGCATGATTCTGAATGTCGCCGATGCCCTGCGCGAACTCGGGCTGCAACGCGGCGACCGGTTGCTCGTCGTGCTGCAAAACCGCTGGGAAATGGCGACGCTGCACTGGGCGGGGCAATTCTCGGGCATCGTGATCGTGCCGCTCAACTGGCGCGCGAAGCCGGAGGAAGTCGAGTACTGCGTGACGGATGCGGGCGTGAAGGCGATCGTCTACGAACCCGTTTGCGCCGATGCCGTCGTGGAAAGCGCCGCCGCGCAGCACGTGCCGCGCATCGGTCTGGACGACGCCCCCGGCCGCACGATGGCCTTCGACGCGCTGCTCGCGGAACGCACGCGCACCGGCGAGACGACGCACGCCACCGCCGACGATATCTCGCTGATCCTCTACACGTCCGGCACGACCGGCAAGCCGAAGGGTGTCCCGCGCCGTCATCGGCATGAACGCGCGGGCGCGCTCGCGCACGTCGCGCAGAACCTGTACCGGCGCGGCGAACGCACGCTCGGCGTGATGCCGCTTTATCACACGATGGGCGTGCGCTCGCTGCTTTCGATGGCGCTCGTCGATGGCGTCTTCGTCTGCGTGCGTCGCTGGAACGCGAAGCTCGCGCTCGAATCCATCGCGAAGTACGCGCTCACGTGCCTCTATCTCGTGCCGACGCTTTATCACGATCTGCTCGCGGACAGCGCGTTCGCCAGCACCGATACGTCGTCGGTCAGAAAGCTGGGCTTCGCGGGTGCGCCGATGAACGATGGTTTGCTCAAGCGCCTGTCGGCTGCGTTCGAGCCGGAGATCTTCGTCAATCACTACGGTTCGTCCGAGGTCTACACGGTCAGCATCGATCAGGACGCGACGCGCAAGCCGGGCAGCGCCGGGCGCGCGGGCGTGAACACGCGGCTGCGCGTCGTGAAGCTCGACGCCGTGTCGCCCGATGAGATCGCACAGGCCGGCGAGGAAGGCCAGATCATCGCGGACCTGCTCGGCGACGAAGCATTCGAAGGCTACTGGAACCGCCCGGACGCGAACGCGAAGTCGCTGCGCGAGGGCTGGTATTTCACCGGCGACACCGGCTATTTCGACCGCGACGGCGATTTGTACGTGACCGGCCGCGTCGACGACATGATCATCAGCGGCGGCGAAAACATCTCGCCGGTGGATATCGAATCGGTGCTCTCGCTGCATCCGGCCGTCGATGAAGTCGCGGTCGCGGGCGTCAAGGACGAGCGCTGGGGCCAGCGCGTGGTCGCGTTCATCAAGCGCCGCGAATACGTCGATGCCGAGGCGCTCGACGCCTGGTGCCGCCAGTCCGACCTCGTCAACTTCAAGCGCCCGCGCGACTACGTGTTCGTCGACGATATTCCGAAGTCGCCGGTCGGCAAGATTCTGCGCCGCAAGCTCTCGGCGGGCGAATACGCATCCGACGGCAACGTTCAACCCACACAGACCACAAAGGAGTAACCCGATATGAGCGATTTGAACCATCGCGGCCAGACGCTGCTGCAAGGACTCGACGGCTTCTCGGTCGAGATCGACGCCGAACGCGAGCGCGCCGACATCATCCTGCATCGGCCGCCGTTGAATGTCATTTCGATGCGCGCGCGCGACCAGTTGCGCCTCGTCTTCGAGGCGCTGGACGACGACGAGCGCGTGCGCGTGATCGTCGTGCGCGCGACGGGCGAGCACTTTTCGAGCGGCGGTGACATCAAGGGCTTTCTGGAAGCGTCGCCGGAGCACGTGTCGAAGCTCGCGTGGAATATCGCGGCGCCCGCCCGTTGCTCGAAGCCGGTGATCGCGGCCAATCGCGGCTTCTGCTTCGGCGTGGGGTTCGAGCTGTCGCTGGCTTGCGATTTCCGCATCGTCACCGAAACGACCTTCTATGCGCTGCCGGAGCAAAAGCTCGGGCAGATTCCCGGCTCGGGCGGCTCGGCTCGTCTTCAGGCGATGGTCGGCATCGGCCGGACGAAGGACATCGTGATGCGCTCGCGCCGCATTCCGGGGAAGCAGGCTTACGAGTGGGGCATTGCGGTGGACTGCGTGGCCGACACGGAACTGGAAACCGCCACCGATGCGCTCGTCGACGAACTGCGCGCGTTCTCACCGCTCGCTCAGCGCACCGCGAAGAAGCTGCTGAACGATTCGGAAGATGCGCCGCTTTCCATTGCTATTGAACTTGAAGGGCATTGCTATAGCCGGCTGCGCACATCGGACGATTTCCGCGAGGGCGTCGAGGCGTTCCATGGCAAGCGCAAGCCGGTGTTTCGCGGAAGTTGATAAGCAGCGTCACAGAAGAACAGGAGACAGAGGATGGAACGCTTCGATTACGTAATCGTGGGCGGCGGCTCTGCGGGATGCGTGTTGGCGCATAGGCTGTCGGCCGTGCCGTCGCTGCGCGTCGCGCTGATCGAAGCAGGCGCCGATACGCCGCCGGGCGCGGTGCCCGCCGCCATCCTCGACAGCTATCCGATGCCCGTCTTCTGTGGCGAGACCTACATCTGGCCGGACCTGAAGGCGAAAGCCACCAAGGACGCCGCGCCGCGCGTCTACGAGCAGGGCCGCGTGATGGGCGGCGGGTCGAGCATCAACGTGCAATCGGCCAATCGCGGCCTGCCGCGCGACTACGACGAGTGGGCTGCGAACGGCGCCGATGGCTGGGCGTGGCGTGACGTGCTGCCGTACTTTCGCAAGCTGGAACGCGACGTCAACTTTCCGGGCGGCGAACTGCACGGCAGCGACGGCCCCGTGCCGATTCGCCGCATCATGCCGAAAGACTGGCCGCCGTTCTGCGATGCGTTCGCCAAGGGCTTGCGCGCGAATGGCGTCGCGCAATTGCAGGATCAGAACGGCGAATTTGGCGACGGCTTTTTCCCCGGCGCGTTCTCGAACATCGACGACAAGCGCGTGTCCACGGCCATCGCCTATCTCGACGAAGCCACGCGCAAGCGCCCGAATCTCACGGTGTATTCGAACCTTCGCGTCGAGCACATCGTGATGGAAGGCGCGGCGGCGCGCGGCGTGATCGCGCTGGCGCAAAGCGGCGAGCGCGTGCGTTTCGAGGCGGGCGAAGTCGTGCTGAGCGCGGGCGCGCTTCAGTCGCCTGCGCTGCTGATGCGCGCGGGTATCGGCGATGCCCGCGAACTCGCGGCGCTCGGCATCGCGTGTGCGGTGGATCGGCCGGGCGTCGGGCGCAATCTGCAGGATCATCCGTCGCTCACGTTCTGTCATTTTCTCGAACCGCGCTTTCGCATGCCGCTCGCGCGACGCCGCGCCAGCATGATGGCCGCGCGCATGAGCTCCGGCGTCGCGGGCTGCGACGAGTCGGACCTGTATCTGTCGAGCGCGACACGCGCGGCATGGCACGAGCTGGGCAACCGGCTGGGCCTTTTCTTCCTGTGGTGCAATCGGCCGTACTCGCGCGGCCGCGTGCAGCTCGTATCCGCCGATACCGCCGCCGCTGCGCGTGTCGACCTGAATCTGCTCGACGACGAACGCGATCTGCAACGGCTCGCTACCGGCGTGCGGATGCTCGCGAGCGTGGTCGAGGCGTCGGGGCTCGGACGCGATCCGCGCGACTTCTTTCCAGCGGCGTTTTCTCCGCGCGTCAAGGCGTTGAGCCAGGTCGGCGAGCGCAACGCGCTTTTGACTTCGATGCTCGGCACGCTGCTCGATACGCCCGCGCCGCTGCGTCGTTTTCTGATCGAACGCTTCTTCACGCGCGGGCTGGACATGGCCGCGCTCCTGGCCGACGACCGCGCGCTTGCCGACTTCATCCGCGCGAACGTGTTCGGCGTGTGGCATGCGAGCGGCACATGCCGCATGGGCGGCGCGCAGGATCGCGACGCCGTCACGGATACCGACGGGCGCGTGCACGGCGCGCAGGGACTGCGCGTGGTCGATGCATCGCTGATGCCGAGACTGCCTTCGGCCAACACCAACATACCGACCATCATGATCGCCGAGAAGATCGCCCACGCGATGGTCGCGCAGCGACGCGCGAGCTTGGCATCGGGCGCATCCAGCGACTCCGCTGCGCCGCCGCTCGCCGCCGCGCACTGACGATTTTTTAACCTCGACAAGAGCACGCCAAAAGACAAACGTGCCAGCGACACGGGGGCGATCGAAAGACGGCCCAGTGACATACAAGGAGATGCAAATGTCCGTAGCAGCGCAAGAAGGTGCCGCCGCGCTTCACGTCAATCAGCGCCAGGTCATGGGCGCAGTCGTGGCCTCGTGCATGGGTTGGGCGCTCGATCTGTTCGACCTGTTCGTGTTGTTGTACGTGGCACCGGTGGTCGGGCGTCTGTTCTTCCCATCCGAGCACGCGATGCTCTCGCTCGCGGCGGTCTATGCGTCGTTCGCGGTGACGCTGCTGATGCGCCCGCTCGGTTCCGCGCTTTTCGGCTCCTACGCGGACCGTCATGGCCGCAAGGGGGCGATGATCGTCGCGGTCGTTGGCGTTGGCCTCTCGACGGCGGCCTTCGGCATGCTGCCGACGGTCGCGCAGGTGGGCCTCGTCGCGCCGGTCCTGTTTATGCTGCTGCGCCTCGTGCAGGGCGTGTTTGTCGGCGGCGTGGTGGCTTCGACGCATACCATCGGCACGGAATCCGTCGCGCCGAAGTATCGCGGCGCGGTTTCGGGGCTGATCGGCGGCGGTGGCGCGGGCCTTGGCGCACTGCTCGCGTCGCTCACGTATCTCGCGATGTCGTCGCTTTTTCCCGGCGATCTCTTCGACGTCTGGGGCTGGCGCTGCATGTTCTTTACCGGCATCCTGAGTTCGCTGCTCGGCCTCTTCGTATTCAATAGCCTGGAAGAATCGCCGCTCTGGAAGAAGCTCGCCGCCGAGAAGGCCGCCAAGGCCGCCGCGCAGGTCAAGAGCGGGCAGGTGGAAGTGGTGCGCTCGCCGGTTCGCACGCTGTTCTCGCGGGACTATCGCAAGGTGCTGTTCGTGAACCTGCTGCTGACCATCGGTGGCGGCAGCGGCTATTACCTCACGTCGGGCTATCTGCCGACCTTCCTCAAGGTCGTGAGCCACGTGCCGAACGGCGCGGCCGCCGCGATCCTGATGATCTGCAGCGTGGCGGTGGTCGTCGCCTCCGTTGCGGCGGGGCATCTGAGCACGTTCATCGGGCGCAAGAGCGCGTTCGTGTGGCTCGGCCTCATCCGGCTGGTCGCGCTGCCTGCGCTCTTCGTGCTGCTGCCGACCGCGCAGAACATCACGATGATCGGCGTGTACGCGGTGCTGCTCTCCGCGCTCGGCAGCGCGGGCTATGCGCCGATCCTGATCTTCCTGAACGAGCGCTTTCCGACTGCGATCCGCGCGACCGGGACGGGTCTTTCATGGAACATCGGCTTCGCGATCGGCGGGATGATGCCGACCTTCGTCTCGCTCGTCGCGAAGGATGCGAGCCAGTTGCCGTCGACGCTCGCGATCTTCGTCGGCGCGATCAGCGTGATCTTCCTGATCGGCGCGTTCGTCGTGCCCGAGACGCTCGGCAAGCTCGAAAACGGGGCGGCGCGCAATCCGTCCTGAAGCATGCAAGCATCGGCGGGCGCGCCGAAGAGCGCGCCCGCGCATCGTCCGATAGAAAAAGGAGACGCTCATCATGAAGTATGACGACGACATTCGCGCGCGATCCTACAAGTTTCGCGACGAATATGTGCAGGCGACGCCGTGGTGGTATCGCGGAGAGATGCATCTCGGTTTCACGCTCATTTTCACGACGGCGGTGATCGTCTATTGCGCCGCGCAGCTTCATGCGCCGACGTTCGCGGAATGGCTCGCGGTCGTGCCGCTCTTTCTGTTCGGCAACTGGGCGGAATGGGCCGCGCACCGCTATGTGCTGCATGGCCGCGTACTATCTGATGTACGAAGGGCTGCGCACGCTTTCGCATGTGACGGACAGCCCGTTTCTCGACCGCGTGCCGCTCATCAACACAGTCCGGCGCCTGCACGTCACGCATCACGATCCCGAACTTATGGCGACGCAGAACTTCAACCTCACGTTCCCGATCTGCGACACGCTGTTCGGCACGCGCAGCGATGCGTCGTGCAGCGCGCGTGAACCGATGAGCCCGAGCGGCGGTTGAGTTTTCACTAAGCCCGCGCGCCAGTGGTCACGCGCCGGATCTCCTCGGTGATGATCGCAATGAGCGCCTGCGCCGCCGGCCCGATCGGGCGCTTCGGGTGCGTGACCTGAATGATGTGACGCACGATCGGCGGCGAGTCGATCGTGCGCGCCCGCAGCAGGCCTTCGTCCACCTTCGCCTGCACCACGACGCGCGGCAGGATCGTCGCGATGCTGCTCTGCTCGACGAACTGCACGATGGTGCTGAGCAGATCGATCTCGAACTTCGGCTGAATGACGACGTCGGCGGCCATCAAGGCGGCGTCGAGCGCGCCGCGCAGTCCGTTGCGGCGCGTGGGGAGCATAAATTCGATACCGGACTGCGTGACCAGATGCATCGTCTCCGGCAGATCCGGCCCGTGCGCCGCGCTCGTCACCAGCACCATTTCTTCCACCAGCAGCGGCTCCACGTCGAGCGTGAGCCGCCCGCGCGGCTTGTTGATGATCGCGGCATCGAGTCGGCCCGCTTCGACGGCGTCGATGAGTTGCGCGCTGAAGCCGTCCGCGACGGACACTTCGACTTGCGGAAAAAGGGCGTCGAACCGTGCGAGCGATTCGGGCAGCACGCTTTGCGCCTCCGACGACACCATCCCGAGCGACACGCGTCCCGTCACGATGACATCGCGCCGGCTCAGATGCTCGCGGGCATGTTCGATGTCGCGCATGATCGGCGTGTAGAGGCGGTACATGAGCCGCGCCGCTTCGGTCGGAGCCATGCCATGCGGGCCGCGCGCGAAAAGTGTCTGCCGCACTTCGGCTTCGAGCTTCGAAATCTGCATGCTGAGCGCGGGCTGCGCGATGTTCAGCCGCTTGGCCGCGCGGGTCACGGTGCCCTCCTCGAAGAGAGCGATGAAATACTGGATCTGCTTCAGTTCCATGGGGCGGCGGTCGGGCGGAAGGAATCGGCTGTCGGTTGAACGCAGATATCGTAACGCCGCGCGGGATTTGCGTCGCCCTTAAGACGTCGGGCCGCTCGCCGTTAACCCGTCGTAGGGAATCCCCATTTCGCGAAGTACCAGGCAAGCGAGAGCATGCATGTCGACCTTATTACCCTTTACTTCCTCTCCGTCGGGACGCTGCTATCTTGATAGCCTCGGATAGGGACGGACGCCGTGAGTATTCTTTGTCGAATCAAGATTGCCGTGACGGCCTGCTCGGTTGCCGCCGGATGCGTGTCGCAGCCCATAGGGCCGGCGGTAGCCGTGAAGCCGGGGCGCGACAAGCCATTCACCGTTTTTCTGCGGGACGATGCGCAGTGCAAACAGTATGCGAGGGAGCAGCTGGCGAGCGGTGTCGACACGCGCGCCGCGAGCGACGCCCACGTGCCGCGGGCACAACTGAACGTGCAACAAAGATACGATCTCGCGTACCTGGAGTGCATGCACGCGAAGGGGAATGATGTGTCGGAGCGTGCGGAGCCAACGACGGAGCCTGAATAAGGGACCTTTCGCAGGACGACTACATACAGGTGCCGGACGGCGGCGCCGACAGCGCGGCAGGCGTAGGCACGTAACGTATCGCCGCTCCCCGTGTGCTGTCTCATTCAACCGATAGAAGGCGCTGACACGCGCTTGCGTTTCTGAGGCAGTTACAGATTGCTTTCCGGACATTCGCACCTCGCCAGCCGCGAATTTCCCCTGATTCCGAGTCACCCGTCTGACGGCGAGTGCCTTGCCTCAGACCAACCACCGCTTGATCGCCTCAACCATCGTCGACGTGGAAATTCCGTAGCGGTCATGGAGCGTAGGTAACGCACCGGCAGCAAGGAACGCATCCGGCAGTCCCACCTGCCGGAACGGACAGGACACGCCCGCGCGCATCAGTTCCGCCGCCACCGCTTCGCCGAGACCGCCAATTACCGTGTGATTCTCCGCTACCACCACGAGCCGACCCGAGCGCTTCGCTTCGCGGAGAATCGTCTCGGTGTCGAGCGGCTTGACGGTCGGTACGTGCAGCACGCCCACGTCGATCCGATCTTTTTCAAACGCCTTCGCCGCTTCAAGTGCGCGCATCGTCATGATGCCGGAGGAGATGATCAGCACGTCGGCGCCGTCGCGCAGCATCTTCGCTTTGCCGAGTTCGAAGGTGTAGTCGTATTCGTCGAGCACAGCAGGTACGTTGCCGCGAAGCAGGCGCGCGTACACCGGTCCTTTATGTGCGGAAATCGCCGGCACCATCTGTTCGATATCGAGCGCATCGCACGGGTCGATCACCGTCATGTTCGGCATCGCGCGCATCAACGCGATATCTTCAGCCGCCTGGTGGCTCGGACCATAGCCAGTAGTCAGACCCGGCAATGCGCAGACGATCTTGACGTCGAGGTTGTCCTCGGCGATGGCCTGATGCATGAAGTCATAGGCGCGGCGCGTAGCGAATACCGCATAGGTCGTGACGAACGGTTGGGCCCCCTCGTGCGCAAGGCCGGCCGCGGCGCCCATCAGCAATTGCTCCGCCATGCCCATCTGGTAGTAGCGCTCGGGAAACTCCCTGGCGAAAATGTGCAGGTCGGTGTACTTGCCGAGGTCGGCCGTCATGCCGACGACGTTCGTGTTCTGCCGTGCCAATTCCACCAGTGCGTGGCCGAAAGGCGCCGAACGCGTGATCTGTCCTTCGCCGGCGATCGAGGCGATCATGGCCGAGGTCTTCAGGCGCGGCTTGCTTGTCGTTGCGTTGCTCATGCTTGTCTCCCTGCTTCGAGTGCCTGCAGCGCCAATTGCCATTCGTGGGCATCGACGCGGATAAAGTGGTTCTTCTCGCGTTCTTCGAGAAACGGCACGCCGCAACCCATGCGTGTATCGGCGATGATCATGCGCGGTTGCGCAATGGGATGCGCGCGGGCCGCGTCGAACGCAGCGGCCACGGCGGCAATATCGTTGCCGTCGACGCGTTGCGTGAACCAGCCGAACGCCTCCAGTTTTTCGACAAGCGGCTCGAACGCCATGATCTGCGTGGACGGGCCGTCGGCCTGCTGGTTGTTCACGTCGACCACCGCGATCAGGTTGTCGAGCTTCCAGTGGCTTGCCGACATGATGCCTTCCCAGATCGCGCCTTCATCCAGTTCGCCGTCAGAGAACAGCGTGTACACGAACGAAGCAGAATGCTTGCGCTTGAGTCCGAGGCACCGTCCGACCGCGATGGTCAGGCCGTGGCCGAGCGAACCACCGGACATCTCCATGCCAGGCGTATAGCTGGCCATGCCGGACATCGGCAAGCGGCTATCGTCGCTGCCGTAGGTTTCTAGCTCTTCGGCCGGCAGAATGCCTGCTTCGAGCAGCGCCGCATACAGCGCGATTGCGTAATGTCCGTTGGACAACAGGAAGCGGTCGCGCTCTTCCCACTCAGGGTCTTCGGGGCGATAGCGCATCGCGCCAAAGTAAGCAACGGCCAGCACATCGGCGATGTCGAGCGCCTGCCCGATGTAGCCTTGTCCCTGGACTTCGCCCATCAACAGGGCGTTTCTGCGGATACGGTAAGCGTGCTCGGCAAGCGATGCCGTCGAGGCATTGGATGGACTGTTCATGTCGTCTCCTGTGATCAGTCGGAATGGGTGAAGGAGGTTCAGCGGTTCACGGTTTTAGCGGGCACCAGGAAGACAAGGCAGGCACCGAGCGTGATAGCGGTCGAGATGAAAATCAGCCCCGCTGTTGACTTACCTGTCAGGTCGTTCAGCCAGCCCACGATCGCTGGAGAAAAGAAGCCGGCGAGATTGGCGACGCAGTTCACGGCAGCTATTCCGGCTGCGGCAGACATGCCGCCTAGCAAGGCTGTCGGCAACGACCAGAACTGCGACGACGAGGCGAGGATGCCTGCTGCCGCGATACTCAAACAGACGATCGAGGCGGGGATGCTGCCGAGCGTGGGCAATACGGCGAAGCCCGCGGCGGCGACCAGCATGGGAATCGCCAGGTGCAGCCGGCGCTCGCGGCGACGGTCAGCGCTCATGCCGATCAAGGGCAGCGCGATGATGGCGCACAGATACGGGATCGCAGTGAACAGTCCCACCCACAGCGGATCGGCAACGCCGGACTTGCGGATGATCGTCGGCAGCCAGAACGTCAGACCGTACTGGCCGAGCACGACGCAGAAGTAGATCGCGGCCATCAGCCACAAGCGACGGTCCCCGATGAACGATCTGACCGAGATGTGGGCGATCTTATGCGCGTTATCGCTCGCGACATTGCGTGCGAGCAGGGTCTTTTCCGATTCGGTGAGCCACTTTGCCTTGACAATGCTGTCATCGAGATACAGCAGGATCGCTATACCGAGCACGAGCGAGGGCAGCGCTTCGAGCAGGAACAGCCATTTCCAGCCGGCCATATCCAGCGTGCCATGCAGCGAGTGCAAAATCCAGCCCGAAAGCGGGCCGCCGATTATGCCGGCCAGCGGAATCGCCATAAAAAACAGCGAGAGCGCCTTCGCTCGGCGGGCAGCCGGAAACCAGTAGGTCAGATAGAGAATTACGCCAGGTGCGAAGCCCGCTTCAGCGACGCCCAGCAGAAATCGCAACACGTAGAACGCCGTCGGTGATTTCACAAAAACGAAGCTCGCGGAAATCACCGCCCACGTGAGCATGATTCGCGCGAGCCATTTGCGCGCGCCGACACGGTGAAGGACGAGGTTGCTCGGCACTTCGAACAGAAAATAGCCGAGAAAGAAGATGCCTGCGCCCATGCCGTATACCGTCTCGCTAAAGCGCAGATCGTTGAGCATCTGAAGCTTCGCGAAGCCGACGTTGACCCGATCGAGATATGCGCCAAGGTAGCACAGCATCAGGAATGGGATGAGCCGGCGGCTTACTTTCGCGTAGGTCTTCGATTCGAAGCTGGGCGAGTCGGCAAGGGGCAACACGCCGCCTTCGATGGGCGAAGCGGTACTCTTGGATTTCATGTTTTGTCTCCATCCACTGGCCCCGGGTTGGCCCGGGTACCTGGAATTCAGCGCCCTCTCTCGGGCGCACGGTGTCAGTCAATGAATAAGCATGCCGCCGTTCACGTCGAGCGTGATGCCGGTGAGATACGTTGACAGATCGCTCACCAGAAAGAGGCACGCGTTTGCGACATCGGCAGCATCGCCAAGCCGGCCAAGCGGAATGCCTTTGATGATGTCCACGCGCATCTCCGCGGTGAGTTTGTCGCCGGTAATGTCGGTCTGGATCAGACCGGGCGTGATCGAGTTGATGCGAATGCTGTCGGGACCGAACTCTCGCGCCATCGCACGGGCGAGACCGAGTACGCCGGCCTTCGCGGCGCTGTAATGGGGGCCGCCGAAAATACCACCGCCTCGTTGCGCCGACACCGACGACATGCATACGATGCTGCCGCCTTTCTGCTCTTTCATCGCCGGCAATACGGCTTGCGACATATAGAGCGTGCCGCGCAGATTGACGTCGACGATTGCGTCGAAGCCCTCGGCGGTGATGTCTAGTGTGCGCACCGGCTGCGTGATGCCGGCGTTGTTGATGAGGCCGTCGATGCGGCCGTATCGTTCGAGCGTCGCCTTCGCGGCTTTCACGCAAGCGTCTTTGTCGGTGACGTCGCAGGCGAGCCCGAGATGGGCTTCGCCGAGATCGGCAGCGGCCTGTTTCGCGTCTTCTTCGCGCAAGTCGAGGATCACGATTCGCGCGCCTTGCTCGGCCAGTGCTTTGGCGGTGGCTTTGCCGATTCCGCGCGGTGAAGCCGCGCCCGTGACGATAACGACCTTGTTGTCGAGCAGCATGATTGTCTCCTGGGTGTTGATCTGATGACGCAGTGTCCGGCACGCGGTCACTCGCATCAACACCGTGGCGCTCAACTATGCTTGAGAAATTTTCAGGTAACCGGCTGCCAGCCCGCGAGGCATGCCGGGTCGCTGTGTCGACGCGCCGAAACAACCCGCATGCTCATGCACGTACCGGAATACCCTGATGCCGATTCGGCGCAGTCATTACGCCGTACGGTCCCTGTGACCGATTTCCCGCTCGATCCAGGCGATGAACCGCGCAACGCGTGGGAGCTCCGCGTTCTGGGGCGGATAGACCAGATGATGCGCGCCCACTTCGACAGAGTGCGAATCAGCGAATACCGGCACGAGCGCACCTTCCTTGATTCGTACCGACGCGAGCATCAGGCTTTCTAACGCAATGCCCAGGCCAAGTGCGGCCGTCTCGAGCGACATGTACGAGCGGTCAAACGAGAAATCGAAAGTCTTGTGCGCAGCGGACACGCCGGTGCGTCCGAACCACTGCTTCCACTGGACGAGCGGCGTCTCCGAATAGATCAGACGATGCTCCAGAAGGTCTTCCGGCGTTCTGACCGGATGGCTTTCCAGATATCTCGGCGAGGCGAGCGGCGCGATGAATTCATTGCGCAGTGTCCTGACCTCGAGATCGCGCCAGTTCGCATAGCCATGCCGCAAGTCGATGTCGTAGTAGCCACTGGTAAACGATACATCTTCATACGAGCAGGCCAGATTCAACTGGATATCGCCATTGGCTTCCTGAAACGACGCGAGCCTGGGCAACAGCCACATGAGCCCGAAGCTGGGGCTGGAATGCACACGCAGGATATCGACGTCGGCGCGGCTCGATGCGCGCTCGGTCGCGCGGCTCAGATCAGCAAGAGAGCCCGTCACGTCCGACAGATAGCGCTCGCCTGTCGGTGTCAGGACGAGACCCCGGCCCGACCGATAGAAAAGTGGTTGGCCGATGATCGATTCGAGGTTGCTGATCTGATGGCTCACCGCCGAAGCGGTCAGACCAAGTTCCTCGGATGCACGGCTGACACTCCTGGTTCGGGCCACGCTCTCGAAAGCGACGATAGCTTTCACGGGTGGGATGCGCATAGTGAAATTTATTTCAGTCGAAGTTGAATGAAACCGCCTTGTTAGCACGCCATCCGCACTGCCATTCTGTGGGCAAGCCGCTTAACCCGGGGCCGTGAAGTTTCCTGATGCTGACAGCGTCAATGCACCGGCAGCACCGCGGTAAACCATAGACATATATTGCGCAGCGCAACAGCTGCGCAGGAGACAGCGATGAATTATCCGTCCTTTCTGCTGACGGCGCGTTCGATCGTCAAAAGCTTCGGACCCACGAGCGTGTTGAAGGGTTTTGATATTTCAATCGCCGCAGGCGAAGTGCACGCGTTTCTGGGCGGCAACGGCGCAGGCAAATCGACGCTCATCAAAATCATCTCTGGCCAGTTCGACCGCGACGGCGGCTCGCTCGAATTCGACGGACAGGACATCGGCACATCCGTGGGCGGCCATGTCGCCGCGGGCACCATTGCCGTGGTCAATCAGGAACTGGCGCTGCTGCCGCATCTATCCGTCGCCGAGAACATCGCCATGCCGCGCTTACAGCGCGGGTGCGCCCGCTACAGCGAACGGGCTTCGATGGCCATCGCCATCGAAGCGCTCTCACTGATCGATCCTCACTTCGCGCGCGAATCGGCAGGACGGCTCGTCAGCAGCCTGACGCTGCATGAGCGCCAACTGGTGGAGATCGCCCGCGCGCTCGGCTCAGGGGCGAAGCTGCTGCTGCTCGACGAGCCGACTGCAAATCTGACCGCGGCGGAAACGGGCCGGCTCTTTTCGGTGATACGCCGGTTGATCGCCGACGCGGGGCTCGCTGTGCTGTTCGTCTCGCACCGAATGCGCGAGATCCGCCAGATAGCCGATGTCTGCACGATCATCCGCGATGGCAAGACAGCGGTCGACCGTGCCGCGCTCGGCGCGATCACGGACCGCGAAATCATTGAATGCATGGGACAAAGCGTCGTGGTCGACGACGCGGCGGAAAGCGTAGCGGGCTCGGCGCAGTTGACACAAGCCGCGCCGCTTGCCGACCGGGAACCTCACGATGGCGCCAAGGCCCACTCCGCCGGCGTGCTTCGCATCGAACGTGATGGCGTGGCGATCGAGGTTCCCCAAGGCGCGATTGTCGGCCTCGCTGGCGCACCTGTCGGTCCATCGTCGCTTATCGATGCGCTAACCGGTATCGCACCCGCCGGAGCGTGGGCCATCACGCGTGATGGCACGCGCGTGAGATACGCCCACCCCTCCGCCGGCGCACGCGACGGTGTCGGCTTTGTCTCCGGCGACCGCTCCAACAAAGGCATCCTCGCTACCCTGCCAATCGTCGACAACCTCGTCGCCGCTGCGCGTGTCGTCGGGCGGCGCCAAGTCGTGGGTCGCGCGGAGATCGAGCAAAGCACCCAACTACTTGACGCACTGAAAATCCGCGCAGGCTCGCTGTGGGACTTGCCCGCAACGCTCAGCGGCGGCACCCAGCAGAAACTGCTGGTGGCCCGCTGGCTGTTACTGCGGCCCAGGCTGCTGGTGCTCGAAGAACCTACACGCGGCGTAGACATCCGCACGAAGCGGGAAATCTACGGGCTGATCCGCAGGATGGCGCAGCAGGGCACGACGATCGTCTGGTGGTCAACCGAATACATCGAACTCGTCGAGTTGTGCGACACGGTACTTGCGTTCGACCTCGACGGCAGGCCGACCGAAGTGTTGCGTCATGCCGACGTGAACGAGACGCAACTGGCTGCCGCGACCGGCATGGCTGCCTAGACCGCTTTGCATACGAACGATATTTATCTGGAGACAGTCATGAAATCAGTCACTCAGCCGATCGCGGGCGAGCATCGCCAGTCTGGCGGCGCATTGCGCCGTTTGCTGTCGACGTATCGCACGGAGATCGCCATTGCGATCGCCATCGTCGTGATCGAACTCGCGGTCGGCATGATCGTGCCGGCGGCGCTGTCCGGTGGCAACATTTCCAATGTGACGCAAGCGGCCGCGCCGCTCGTGATCATGGCGTTCGGCGTGCTGCTCGTGATCATCACGGGCGGGATCGATCTGTCCGTCGGCTCGGTGTTCTCGCTAACCGGCATGGTCACGGGTCTGGCCATGACGCACGGTTACGGCGCAATCGTCAGCAGTCTCGCGGGGCTGTCGGTCGGAATCGTGATCGGCGCGCTCAACGGTGCGCTCGTGACCTTCGTCGGGCTGGCGCCGTTCGTCGTGACGCTGAGCACGTACGCAATCGCAGGAAGCCTCTCGTTCATCGTCACAGATGGTCATTCGCTGCCCATTTCAGATCCCAACTACTACCTGCTGAATTCCGGAACGCTGATTCCCGGCCTGCCGAACTACGCGCTGTGGTGCGTGCTGCTGCTCGTCGCGATCGAGTATTGCCTGCGCAAGGTCGTCGCGGGGCGGTGGCTGTATGCGATCGGCAGCAGCAGTTCATCGGCCCGCGTGATCGGCATCCCGGTCAATCGCGTGCGGCTGGGCGCCTACCTGCTGTCGGGACTGTTCGCTTCATTCGCGAGCATCGTCAGCGTGTCCTACATCAGTAATGCGGAAGCGACCGCGGGTTCGAGCCTGATGCTGCAGGCAATCGCGGCAGTCGTGATCGGCGGAGCGAGTCTGTTCGGCGGAACAGGCTCTGCGATCGGCGCGCTGCTTGGCGCACTCATGATCACCATCATTCAGAACGGCGCGAATCTTATCGGTGTCAACAGCTTCTGGCAAGGCACCGTCACAGGCGTCGTCATTCTCATTGCGGTCCTCGTCGACCGCGTTACCAAAGCCCGGCGTTAAGCACGGGCCAGCTCAGGAGACGGAGATGGACAAGCACACGTTGCAATCAGCCGGCAGGTTTTCAGACCGTCCGCTTGGACGGTTGATCGGGGCATCGGCATTGGCGATCAGCATGGCCTTCGCGTCGCAGATGTCGTTCGCGGCGGACCGGCAGACCGTCGCGTACATCGCGCCGTCACTGGATATTTCGTACTGGCAGTGGGTGGCCTACGGCGTGAAGCAACGAGCGAAGGAACTCGGCATGGATTACGTCGAGTTCACCTCCGAGAATTCCCCGGCCAAGCAGATGGACAACGTCCGCACGGCGATGACACGCGGCGTCAGCGCGATCGTCATGGGGCCGGTCAGTTCGACCAGCACGCCGCCGGTGCTGCGTCTGTTGAAGTCGAAGTCGGTCCCGGTCGCATTCACCGGCATCGGGCCGCAAGCCGGTCAGACCGACTATACGTCGGCGGTCACCGCCAATAACTACGACACCGGCAAGGCAGAGGGTGCCTATGTCTGCAAGCTCGCGAAGGAGCGCGGCAGCAACAAGGTGGCAGTGCTGTCGCTGCCGCAGGATCGCGAGAACGCGCAGAAGTATTTGAAGGGCGCGCAGGAGTCGTTCAAGGCTGATGGGTGTGAAGTCGTCCAGGTGTTGGAGACGCACGGCCTGACCGTCAACGAGGCGGTCACCCAGGCGAACGACGTGCTGACGGCGCATCCGGACGTCAAGGCGATCTACGGCATGTACGACGAAGCCGCTACGGGCGCCGCGAAGGCGCTGCAAACGCGCGGCATGGTCGGCAAGGTTGCCGTCGTGACCGCCGACGGCAGTCCGACGACGATCAGGCTGCTGCGCGATGGCGCGATCCAGGGGATATTCCTGCAGGAGGCGGTCGGGCAGGGAATCGACGCGACCACGCAGGTCTTCAACGCACTGAACCATCAGCCGACCACCCAGGAACTGGCGCTCAAGGAGCCGCTCGTGACGAAAGAGACCATCGATAAGCCGGAGGTACAGGCGACGGTCAAGCGAGTCTATCCGCCTTCGGCGGGCAACTACTAATAGTGCATGGCGGTTGTGGCGTTGACGTTCGTACGCCGCGAGCGGCAACGCATTCCGGCTTACTCTAAACGGGAGACATCATGGACAATCTGTCGATCATCGACCCGCATCATCATCTCTACGATCTCAAAACCGGTAACTATCCCTGGCTGCAGGGGCCGATGCTGGAGCGCGTATTCGGTGACTATTCGGCCATTCGCCGCGACTATCTCATCGACGATTTCCTCGCCGACATCAGGAACCAGAACGTCGTGAAGTCGGTTCACCTGCAGGTCGAATATGACCACAACGATCCTGTCGCCGAGACGCGTTGGCTCCAGGGCGTCGCCGATGTTCACGGTTATCCGCACGGTATCGTCGCATTCGCGGACCTCGCCGCGCCGAACACGCAGGCTGTGATCGAGGAACACTGTCAATTCGCCAACGTGCGGGGCATCCGTCAGTGTCTGAATTTCCACCGCGATCCGGTGAAGACGTTTATCGATAACCCAAATCTGATGAGCGATCCGCAATGGCGTCGAGGCTATGCGTTGCTCAAGCGCTACGACCTGTCGTTCGACCTGCAGCTCTACTACACCCAGATGGAAGAGGCCTTGTCTCTCGCACGGGAGTTTCCCGATACGCTGATGGTGCTCAACCACACCGGCATGCCAGTCGACCGGATGCCGGAAGAAATCGAAGGCTGGAAGCAGGGCATGAAATCGCTCGCATCGGCTCCCAACGTTTTCTGCAAGATATCCGGACTGGGCATGGGAGACTGGAAATGGACGGTGGATAGCATCCGGCCGTTCGTGCTGCACGCGATTGAAGCGTTCGGGGCGAACCGCTGTATGTTCGCGAGCAATTTCCCGGTCGACAAACTGTTTAGCAGCTATGACGCCGTATTCAACGCATTCAAGGAAATTACGCAAGAATTTTCGTCCGACGAGCGGCGCGCGCTATTTCACGACAATGCGGAGCGGGTGTATAGGCTCTGAACTGAGCGTTTTTCCGGCTTGCTGCGAAAAGCAATCTGCCGAGGGGGCACTTCGGGACATGCCCGACTTGCCGATGTGCCGCAATTGGGCTCGTCAACTGCCGTTCGCAGGCGCCTCGCGACAGTCTGTACAGGATCGCGAAAAACCGTGGGAACACTTCCCGGTCGCCGGTCAGCGGGAACATCCGCTCGCTGAAATAAACCTGTAACTCCCGGTGTGCGGGTGCAATATGTCAGCGAGCGTTGTCACACAAGGCACAGATGGTGCTATCCCGCAGCGGCGTGCTGACTCGAAAGGCCGGCCAGTATCTTGCCCGGCAAAATGGGCAGGTCGCGCACACGCAAGCCAATGGCGTCGTAGACGGCTGCGGCCACTGCGGCATCCACGCCGGTCGCGCCGAGTTCTCCGATGCCGCGGGTACCGATCGCACTTGCATGCGGATCATACTCACTGACGAAGTGGATCTTGATATCGAGCGGAATGTCCGCATTCACCGGGACCGCCACGTTCGACAGATTCTTCGCGAGCCAGCCACCGGTATTGGGCTCCTGCACGCTTTCTTCCATCGTCGCCTTGCCCCAACCCCAGATGATCGCGCCCGTCATCTGGCTTCGCGCCGTTTTCGGATTGATGATCCGGCCCGCGGAGTAGGCACCCACCGCCCGGCGCAAGCGCACGAGGCCAAGCTCGGGATCGACGCCTACTTCGACAAAGATCGCACCCCACGTCCGCATCGCGTATGGCGTACCGTCGCCGTCCGCGCTGAAGCTGGCGCCACCCGGAAGCGTGAACGCACCGTCCGCGACCATCTCCGGTAGATTAGCCCGCCGCAGGCTCGCGCGAACGTCTTTCCCGCCGAGCGCATCGAGCTTCGCGTTGATTTCCCGGCAAGCCAGTGCGATCGCGCTTCCCGTGCTGCCCGTGGCGCTCGATCCATAGACGGGACTCGCCGGGTGAAGGTTGGTATCGCCCCACACAATCGACACGTTCTCGATCGGCAAGCCCAGCTCTTCGGCCGCGATCTGGCAAAAGACCGTCTGCGTGCCGGTGCCGATATCGTGCGTGTTCGCCTCGATCAGCGCCGTGCCGTCGGACCTCAGGCGCACGCGCGCCCCGCCGGGAAAGCGGAAATTGCCCATTGAGCTCGTCGCCATCCCATGTCCGATGCGCCACGCTCCGTCTCGTCGTGGCGTCTCGCCGCGCGTGCGCCAGCCATAAAGCCGCGCGCCTTCCTCATACGCCTCGCGAAGCTTTTTTGACGACCAAGGCTTGTTCGTATGCGGATCGACCTCGGCGTAGTTCGCCAGTCGTAGATCGAGCGGGTCGATCTTCAGCGCCACGGCGAGTTCGTCCATCGCGCTTTCGAGCGCCCATAGTCCCGGACCTTCCACCGGCGCGCGCATTGGCGTGGGCACGTTGATGTTGCGCCGCTCCAGCCACTGCTTGGTGCGAATGGCGGGCGACGCATAAAGCGTCTTGCTTGCTTCGCTTGCGGGCTCCAGATGCGTGTCCGCAATCGCGCTCGAATTGACGATTTCGTGATCGATGGCGCTGAGCCGGCCGTCCGCCGTTGCCGCAAGCTTGATGTCCTGTTTGACCCACGGCTGATAGCCGACGCAGACGAACTGATCGTGACGCCGCAGATGAAGCTTCACGGGCCGCCCCGCGACGCGTGCCGCGGCGGCGGCAAGAATCTGGTGCGGCCACACATATCCTTTCGAGCCGAACCCGCCGCCCGTGTGCGGTGCGATCACGTGAATGTCGTCCGGCCTCATGCCGAGTGCCGCGGCTACGACAAGCGGCACATTCTCGCTCGCCTGAACCGCATCCCACAGCGTGAGCTTGCCATGCTCGAATCGCGCAACGGTGCCCGATGTCTCCATCGCATTGTGGTGACGCGCGGCTTGAATATACGTCGCCGCCACGCTTGCCTGTGCGGTTCCGAAAATCGCATCGACGTCGCCCATCTCCAGATCGTCGCCGAGCATGCGTGGCTCGGGCGGCGGCTCGCGCGGCGCGGCGCCGGGAAGGACGGGGTCGTCGCGCTCGCAACGGACAAGCACGGCATCGCGGCCGGCTTCCGCCGCCTCGATGGATTCCGCAAGCACGATTGCGACCGGCTCGCCTTCGTACCGAATCGCGTCGTTTTGCAACGGCAGTGCGAGCACCGCCGCGGGCGGCTGAACCGCACCGAATCGCGGCATATCGTGCGCGGTAAGCACCCGCACCACACCCGGTAAGGTAAGTGCCGCGGTGGCATCCACGTCGATCAGCCGGCCCGACGCGACGGGCGCGCCGACCAACGCCGCATGAAGCGTGCCGGGCGGCGTGTTGTCAGCCGCGAATTTCGCCTGTCCCGTGACCTTCGCCTGGCCTTCCACGCGGGAGACCGCCGTGCCGATGCTCATGATCGCCCTGCTGCCGTCAGTAACGCACGCACCGCGGCATTGCGCGCCATCGTCACCTTGTAGCCATTGTGAGCGAGCGGCCGGGCGTCGCTCATTGCCGCGTCGACAATCGGCGTGACCACTTCCCTGGTCGGCGCCTGCCCGGCCAGCGACGCCTCCGCGGCTGGAAGGCGCCACGGACGTTGCGCCACCGAGCCAAGTGCAATGCGCGCCGACACAATGCGATCCCGATCGAGCTCCACGGATGCGGCTGCCGAGACCAGCGCATATTCGTAGCTGGCGCGCTCGCGGACTTTTACGTAGGCCGATCGTGCGTCCGCGCGGATGGGTATGTGAAAGGAGACGATCACTTCGTCGGCAGCCAGTCTCGTCTCGAGCCGGGCGGCATCGCCGCCCACGCCGGCCGCTTCCTGCTGCGTCAGGTGGAACTCCGTCATCTTGATCATTCGACCGCCGTTCGGCCCGATGACCTCAGCTGTCGCATCCAGACAAGCCAGTGCCACAGCCGGATCGGACGGTTGAACCGCGACGCATGCATCGGTCCAGCCAAAAATTGCATGCCGTTCGTTGATGCCATTGCGCGCGGGGCAGCCCGACCCGGGATTGCGCTTGTTGCAGCCCCATGGCAACGGCGCTTCCGAACGAAAATAAGCGCATCGCGTCTTTTGCATCACATTGCCACCGAGCGTCGCGCGGTTGCGCACCTGCGCCGAGGCGGCGAGCAGACAGGCTTGAGCCAGCGCGCTCGCGTGGGCGCCGACGAGCGCGTCTTCACCGATCACGTTCAGGTCCGTCAGCGCGCCGATCACCAGATCGTCACGCTCGCGCACAATACGAACGAGACCTGTGAGTCCAGCGACATCGATGACGCGATCGGGCGCTGCGATGCCGAGCCGCATCCAGTTGAGCAGCTCCGTACCGCCCGCGATGATCGCCACGTTGCCCGCCGCCAACGACGCGACTACCTGTTGCGCGGTTGCGCCACGCGCGTATTCGAAGTTTTTCATCGTTTGTCCCCGGCCGCGCCGGCGGCATCGAGCACAGCCGCCGCGATCTGCGGATAGCAAGAGCAGCGGCACAGATTGCCGCTCATCCATTCGCGAACGCTCGCCTCATCGGTCGCGTGCCCTTCAGCGATGCAGGCGACCGCGGAGACGATTTGCCCGGGCGTGCAATAGCCGCACTGAAAGGCATCGTGCTCGATAAATGCCCGCTGTACCGGATGCAGCGTCCCGTCGGAGGCGGCCAGACCTTCGACAGTCGTGACCTCGCAGCCGTCACATTGCACGACGAGCGTCAGACAACTGTTCATCCGCTTGCCGTCGACCAGCACGGTGCAGGTGCCGCATGCGCCTTCATTACAGCCCTTCTTGGCGCCGCTGAGACCCGAGTCTTCGCGCAACCAGTCCAGCAGCGTGACGCGCGGGTTCACCGTAGCGGCCCGCGGCTGGCCGTTCACACGCATCGTCACCGTGATGCTGCTTGACCAAGGCAGCCCGGCGTCTCCATTTGGAGCTAATTGCTCCCCGAAAGTAGCGTCGTCCATTCCCAATTCCTTGCCGGTTTCAACAATCACTCTGCTTGTATATAGACCATATGGAGTTGATATCAAGGGACGATATCCTTCCTGCTTCCGCACCGTCTCCCAAAGAATCGATCCGGCTCGAACTGCAACGGCGAGCTGCTCGCATGCACTCGCTCGACACTTGCAAGCGGGCCAGGATTAGGTGAGCCGATTTCGACCTGATGCTGATTGAGGCCCCAGGTCCCAGGCCATAGGCGCCAGCGAAATGCAGTCGATGTAGGTGATGGCTACCCTTCTCCGACGAGAACTGGCCGGTTTGCAACGACCTGTGCCTGACGTCGGTTGGCTGCACGCGCTAAAGGTTATTCGACATCTGCCCTCATTCACATGGCTGTGAGTGTGCCGCGGTGGCGGTGAGCTTGCCGAGAATCGATGACGGATCGCCGCCCGTGACACGGTTCAGCGTCGCGCCCGACCCGTTGTTGAAGGCGACGGTGTTGCCGTTGCCGATCGAGAAGCTGTGCCAGTCGATCACGCCGCGGGACGAGGACTGGTCGATCGTTAGCGAAGTGGTGCCGCTCGTCATCGCGCCTTGGCCCCGGACGAAGGCGCCGCCCTGCGGCAGTGGTCCGGCCGCGTGGGCCATCGGCACGCGCCACGCGGCGAGCGCGAGCGGCACCCAAAGTGCAAGCGTCAGCGGGCGCAGAGCACGGTTCCACGCGAAAGGCCGCGACCGAGGCGCGATGAGTGCCGCGCCGGCATACGCCAGCGAAAAGGACAGCCCATTGCGCGGGGTTGGGGGCGTCGTCGCGGAACGCAGATTGTTGCGACCAGGCAAGGCGCGAAAGCCGCCATACCGCACAACACAGCCTAATGGCAGCAGCGCGTTTCAAAAGACCAACCGGTATTTGGGCATGCACCCGGTGCTTGCCGGTACCGCTTCAGGCGGGGATGTGTGTCGGTCGCCGCGGCGGCAGGAATGGCCGTTCAACCCTCGGAAGCGGACGGAGAGAGCGGCAAGAAGCATTGGTCGCCGGCAAAAGCGATAGAATGCCCGCTGCAAAAGACAATATTGACGGGTAGACGGCATGGAGCGGCCGGGCGCGCAGCGTTGGCATGAGCAAACGTTTCCAGGTGTCTTTCGCGGACAACCTGAGAAGGAGCAGGCGCTCCTCCGGATATGCATGGGCACGGTCGTGTTGATCGGCTATATCGCCGTCGCCGCGCTCCAACGCACGGCCGCCGCGTATGACACTCTGGGCGTGGTTTTCGCATACGTGGTATTCGGCGTGGTGACATACATAGCCGCGACCGCCGCGACGGTTCGGCCGCGCCTTCGATTGACGGTCACCACCATTGCAGACCAGGCGCTTGTCATGACTGCCTTGGCGCTCGGCGGGCGCGTGGCGCTGCCCTTGCTCTGGGTCGTGTTCTGGTTCCTTGTGGGTGCCGGTTGCCGCCACGGCAAGCGGCCGTTGCTACTTTCATGTGCAGTTGCGCTTGCAGGCGTCGTGATTTTGATGCGCGTCGAGTCGTGGTGGAGAGAAAACCTCGCGGTGGGATTGGGCATCATGCTCAGCATCGCGGCGACTTCCGTGTACTTGATGGCCCTCGTGCATCGGCTCGAACGGCAGGCTGCGACGGATCCTCTGACAGGACTCAGCAACCGCACTCGCCTCGAGCAGGCGATCGCTAAAGCGACTGCGGCGCGAGACGACGATAAAGGACAGTCTGCCTTGATGTTCATCGATCTCGACGGCTTCAAGTACGTCAATGACGCTTATGGGCATGCGGTGGGTGATGAACTGTTGCAGTGCTTCGCCAACGGTCTGCAGACACGCATTCGCCGCGGCGATACGGTTGCCCGCCTGGGAGGCGACGAGTTCGCGGTGCTCGCCCGCCACGTGCATGGCGACGCCGGCGCGCGCGCGATTGCCGACGGTATTCACGACATCCTTCATGGGCTTCGAGAGATCGGCGGTCATCCCGTCGCCGTATCGGCCAGCATTGGCGTGCGCATGCTCGGTACCAATAGCGCGGACGAACGTCTTGATGTACACGCCCTGATGCGCCAGGCCGATAGCGCGATGTATCGCGCCAAAGCGAACGGGACGGACAAAACCTCATTCTTCGATGAGACGGGTGCCGGCGCGTAAGCGGACAGGGTTCCCGGCGGTGCCCTGCTCGTGTTGGCGAGCGCATTTGATGCAGGTGCCGGGCCGCGGACGCTCGTATCTGGGAGCATGTGCGCGTCGTCTCGCTGCGGAAGGTAGTTTCATTTCGCGGCTGGAGTTTGGCCCGGAGTGGGGCGAACTGAGACGGTCGCCATCCGGCCACGAACGGCCATACGCTCGAGCATTCGGACAGACACTCAAACGTCCGGTCCACTCAGATAGCGGACCTATGCCTGTCAGTCGAGCTCATTGCGTTACCTCACGGAAGCACACAACCAGGAACGGTCGCATGCCTTACGGACGGTGTACTCAGTACACACCTGGTACGCCCGGTGGACGATTCTTGAAGCGTCGATGCACCCAGTAATATTGCTCTGGGCACCGATTGATCTGCGTTTCAAGAAATTCATTCAATCGGCGCGCGTCGATCGTCTCACTTTCTGAAGGAAAGTCGCTGAGCGGCTCGAAGATGGTCAGCTTATACCCGCGGTAGTCGGGCAATACTTCAGTCATGAATGGTACAACCCGCGCATGGGCCAGTCGAGCAAGGCGCGAAACCGAAGTGAGTGTGCAAGCGGGGACGCCAAAAAACGGCACAAAAACGGAGTTGTGTATGCCGTGATCCATGTCAGCAGCCAGCATGACTGGTTTGCCTGAACGAAGTAAGCCGACGATCTTTCTGGCGCTTGTCGAACGTTCAATCATCTCGGCGCCAAATCTGCCGCGTTGCCGCTTGGCTAGACTGCAAAGGCGCGCGTTCGACATGCGTGTATACAGTGAGGCGGCGGGCAGGCGCGTTGAGTAGAGTATGCAGCCGACCTCGATGCTCACGAAATGGAAGCCCAGAAAGATGGTCGGTGGAGCATTCCTGTCTTCCAGATCGATTCGACTTTCGATGTGGACCAGCTTCCGTATCCTTTGCGCGCTGCCATACCATTGAATCCCTCGTTCGAGATAGCTTCGAACGACGTGGCGAAAATGGTTTCTGGCAAGGTCGTCGTACTCGCACTCGCTCTTGCCCGGAAAACAGAGACGCAGATTGACGAGAGCGATATGTTTTCGGGAGCTTGGAAGTGCGTATAACATTGCCCCAAGCGCGCTGCCGAACCTTGCGACGAGCGTATAGGGAAGGACTGCAAAGACGCGCAGCAGCACTACAATCAAGACATAGCCTAATCGCCCCAAGAACCTCCCCCGCTTGCGAGAATCACTCATCGCGACACGGAAAAATACGAATACTTACGGATGTATAACAAAGTTCGAGATCCTGGTGGCATAGCATGGCGATGGCAGCGAAGTATCGCACGTACTGCGTTGTGACGGGCTACCCAGGTGGACGCCAGGGGTTCTCGGTTCTCCCTGGCGAAAACGACTGCGTATGGGCAGCAAGCGCCTGCACCGCGGATGCACCACCAGGCGGCCGTTCTACCTTGAAAGCCGCGGCCGAGTCCGCATTGGGGCGAAGGGCAGATCCGGGTCGCGAGCCGCCGACCGCCGTCAGGCAGGAGTCGGCCCAAGAGCGGCCGCTCGGACGCACGTTGATGCAACCCCTGGAATGTGGGCTCCCGCCCAGACTCCAGACCTTCCGTCCGCAATCTGGCCATGGTCTGGCGTCGCATGCCCCATCCATCGCCATAAGCATGGTGGCAACGTCTTCGAAGCTACCGACGCCGCTTCGCTCAAAACGCTTACGTCCACTGGAACAAGCCGGCCCTCTCGGCAAGAGCCGATCGGCGTCGAGGTTTTTTGTTTCGGCAAAGATCCAGGTGCCACGTCTCTCAGCGCCCAACCGGCCTGAATAAGCGATTCTTGTCGAGCATGGCTGGATCGAGCGTATTCTCGCTGCCTTCCGCAGGCGACTCGGGGGCGGCGTCTTCCAGCGCCGGCCCGGTATAGCGGCCTCGTGGCCGTATGACCTTGCTCACCCGGAGTTGCTCAATGCAGTGCGCGAGCAAACCCACGCTCCGGGCTGTTGCGAACAACGCGAACGACGCATCGCGCGGCAACGCCAGTTGAGCCGTCAGGGCCGCAAGCGCAACGTCGATATTTGGCTTGAGCCCGGTCAGCTCAACCACCTTGTTGATGAACGACATGATCTCTTGAGGCGGATTCAGCACTTCGAGCACCGCGGCCGCCCTCGGATCGCCGTCCGGATACAGATGATGTCCAAACCCGGGGATTGGAATGGCCGACTGCAAGTGATGGGCAACCACGTGCTGCGCACCGAGTCTTCCGACGTCGTCGAACACGGCCCGCACGCGGCCTGACGCGTCGCCATGCAGTGGGCCGGAGAAAGTCGCGAGTCCCGTGAGCAGGCATCCGGGCAGCGACGCGCCGGTGGAGGCGGTAATCCTGGCGGCGAACGCGGAACTCGTAATCTCATGGTCGGCCACGAGGACTAAGGCACGGCGGATAAGTTCGGCGCCATCGCGGTCCTGGCCCCAACCAAGCGCGAGCCGCTCATGCGTCATTTGTGCGTTCGCGCCGCGTCGCGCACCAAACGCTTGTGCGATGAGCGCCACGAGCCGGCCGGCCTCGACATGCAGTGCGCTGTCCGTGCGTCCGAGGGTCGAGTGTCCACAGGCCGCGAGCGCTGCCAGCGATGTGAACGCGCATTGCCTGCCGCGCTCGTCGCCCTGTAGCGGCAACTCGCCGCTTTCGAAGGAAACGGGGGCGCGCGCGTTCCAGAGAATGGCCGCCACGTCTTCAAGCGTCGCCGCGTCCGAAAGCCGGATGCTATCCCGCCCCCGGTAGTAGGGCCGGCCTTTTGAGAAGGTGGTAATGCTGCTGTAAATGCAGGGTTCCGCACCGAATATGGTCCCGGCGGCGAGCGCTTCGCGCTTGCGTCCCACCTGCTTTTTTCGGCACAGACCGGCGACGTCCTCCGCGCGATAGAGGCTCTTGCGTGGGTCGAGCGGATCCGGCATGACGGCGATGGTACCTCGACTTACATACGCATAGACAGTCTGCGCCTGCACTCCGAGTTGTCGAGCCGCTTCAGTCAGAGTGATCCAGTTTCGCATGGGATGGCAAGCAAGGTGATGCAGCGCAACGGGGCAACGGGGGAGTGACGACGCAGATCGCGCCTTGCACTCGAGCACGACCGATCCAGCGCCAATATTGACTTTTTTTCAGGTAAAAGTCATCTCGGCGGGTCGCCGCTCCAGTATCTCAACGAGAACGTCACCGGGCGAGCGCACGAAGCAGGCTCTGACGCCGGGGCGAACCTGCTTGATCGGTTCGACGATTTCCGCGTCGCAGAGCAACAGATGCACGAACGCCGCGTCGATATCGTCCACGACCACGCCGAAATGATCTATGCCCTGCTGCCGCTCGCAGCGAGGGTGGCCGGCTTGGACGCTCGCCAGCGAGGTGATGAAAAGGTTGATGCTGCCGATGCGCAAATCCACTCGCCCAGGACGACGCACGATCTCGGCGTTCAGGCAGCGCGCAAACCATGCCGCAGTGGCTTCGGCGTCCGCCGAGCACAGTTGCAGATGATCCCACTTGAATTCAATCATCCGATTTCACCGTATAGTTGAAAGCATCACAGTTCGATGCGGGAAAGCTTGCCCAGCAGCACGGAATACGAAAACGTTCCGAGCAGGCAGATCGCGCCCATCAGGTTGAGGGCCCAGTAGAAGTGGCCGGTGTGCTGGGTGATGTAGCCGATCATGAGCGGCGTGGTGACGGCCGCGATGTTGGCCGCGAGGCTCGTGATGCTGCTGGTCAGTCCCACGTACTGTCGAGGCGCGATTTCGGAAACGGCGGCCCACGACATCGACCCGACGCCCTGCGCGAAGAACGCGATCGTCAGGATGGCGATCACCAGCTCGTTCGACTCGACGAAATTGACAAGCACG
Organism: Paraburkholderia sp. 32; assembly: GCF_050435345.1. Lineage (NCBI taxonomy): Bacteria > Pseudomonadati > Pseudomonadota > Betaproteobacteria > Burkholderiales > Burkholderiaceae > Paraburkholderia > Paraburkholderia sp. 32. The sequence goes on along the minus strand of NZ_JBNDKD010000001.1, from coordinate 1,313,959 downwards.
ATAGACGCGCCGAGCATCGTGCCGATGATGAGCGGAGCCTTGCGCGCTGTCGAAAGCGCCACTCCGCGCCGAATAAAAAAGTCCGAAAGGGAGCCGGCCGCGAGGATGCCAACCGTGGCGCCGATAAAAGGCAGTGCCTGGAAGATCCCAACCTTGATCATCGACATGTGACGCGCTTCGATCAGATAGGTCATGAACCACGTGGTGAAGAAGACCAGCAGCGTGTTGTTACAGAACTTTCCGAGACAGATGGCGAGAACCTGGCGGTAGGTGAGCAGCTTGAGCGCCATGCGCCAGTTGAATTTCTCGCGGGGCTTGCGCGTCGCCGCGGCACCTTCATTGATGTATTGCAGCTCGGTGGCATTCACGCGCGGGTGCTGATGCGGATCGCGGTAAACCCGGTACCAGAGCAGACTGAACAGAATGCCGAAGCCACCGGTCACATAAAAGACCGTCCGCCAACCATACGCGGCGGAGATCCACAGCAACAATCCGGTGAACAAGGGCGTCCCGATGTATTGCCCCATTACGTAGACGCTGGTCGCGAAGCCGCGTTCCCGGGCGGGAAACCACAAGGTCACGGCGCGTGCGTTTGAAGGGAAGGCCGGCGCCTCCAGTGCGCCGATGGCGAGCCGCGACCCGAGCAGCATCTGATAGCCGGTCGCGAAACCCTGCGACAGCGTGGCGAACGACCAACCGACCAGAGACAGCGCATAGGCGAGGCGTGAGCCGAGAATGTCGGTCAGCACTCCGCCGGGCACCAGCGCAATGGAATAGGCAAGACCAAATGCAGCAAACAGCTCGCCCATCTGCATCTTGTTGAGCGCCAGCCCCTTCGAGAGGCCCGGCGCAACGATGCCCAGCGCCGACCGGTCCACGTAATTCAGAATGGTGGCCATGAGCAACATCGAGAGCACGACGTAGCGGACTCTGGAGCGATTCGTGGTATCCGCGTAAGCCGGGGTTCCCACCGGCAATGTTTGTTCCTCTGCGATTTTCATCGGTGTCTCCGTAACATTAGCCTGTTGTTTTTTTAGTTGGCTTAAGGGCGATTTATCCGCGGCCGACGAACGGCATGGCGGTCGCCATGATGGTCATATTGAGAACATTGGCTTCGAGCGGAAGACTGGCCATGTGCACGACTGCATTCGCCACGTGCGTCACATCCATTCTTGCTTCGGGTGCCAGGCGTCCGTCCGCTTGCAGTACGCCGTGGTTCATCCGTTCAGTGAGCGATGTGGCGGCGTTGCCGATGTCGATCTGGCTGCAGGCGATGTTGAATGCGCGTCCGTCCAGCGCGATCGATCTGGTGATGCCAGTCACAGCATGTTTTGTTGCCGTATAGGCAATGGTGTGCGGCCTTGGCGAGTGGGCGGAGATCGATCCGTTGTTGATGATTCGTCCGCCTTGCGGGGACTGTGCCTTCATCAAACGATAAGCGGCGCGAGCGCAGAGGAAAACGCCGGTCAGATTGGTGGCCACGACGTCGTTCCAGAAGTCGACTTCGTAGTCTTCCAGAGGGACAGCCCCAGCATTGCGCCCCGCGTTGTTGAACAGCACGTCGAGCCGACCGAATGCCTCGGCAATTCCCGAAAACGCGTGCTCGACCGATGCTGCGTCGCCAACGTCGGCCTGGAATACATCCGCTTCTCCCCCCGCCCTGCCGATTGCTTCCTTTGTTTCCAGCAGCGGCTCGGCTCTGCGCCCGATCAGCGCGACGGCGAATCCTGCGTTAGCAAGTGCGACGGCGGCGGTTCGGCCGATGCCGGAGCCGGCGCCCGTCACGGCTGCGAACTTCTTCGATGCAGACATTTCCTTTCCTCTCGTCAAGTCAATTGGACATGGGAAACAGAGTTGCATTCGCATCAGGGGTTGAGCAATCTTGATTCATTGAATCAACATCCGCGGGCCTTGCGGATGGGGATCGCATCAGGGTTTTCCTGATGCGCGTGTGGCCGCAAGCAAGATTGAAGAGGGGCAAGACGGAAACAAATCGCAACGCGCAGGCGCCGCGAACAATAGGGGCGAGTCATCACCGAGGAGTTGATTCATCCAATCAACATTGACGGCCCGGTCAGCGATTTCGTAGTCTCTCGACGTCTGCCTACCAGAGGAAAAACCATGTCGGAAGATAAACGCACCAGCCTGTTGATTGCGCGAACGGTTCCCACCGCCGTGGCGAATCGCGCTGCGGCCGAATTCCATGCCTTCGTGACCGAGTCCGATATGAACTCGTGGTCTGTCGTCGACTTCTGCAAGAAGCACGACGTGCCGGCCGTACTCATCGGGAAAAAATCCGGCCTGCAAGCGGAACACATTGCCGCGCTGCCTTCGACGGTCAAGATTATTGCGAACGCGAGCGCGGGCTTCGATCACATGGACGTAGCGGCGGCCCGTGAAAGGGGAATCGTCGTGACGAACGCGCCCGACGCGTTGACCGAGTGCACAGCCGATTTTTCCATGCTGCTCTTGCTGGCTGCGTGCCGTCGCGCGTCAGAATACGAACGGATCATGCGCAACGGATGGGGCAAATCGTTCGGCATGACCGAGATGCTGGGTATGCGAGTGAATGGCAAGACGCTCGGCATCGTCGGATTTGGGCGTATTGGACGGGCGGTCGCTAAGCGTGCGCAGGGATTCGGCATGCGCGTGATCTACACGGACATGCACCGTGCGGCCCCGTCGCTGGAAAATGGCGCGACCTTCTATGCCACTCTCGACGAAATGCTGCCGCACTGCCAGGTCCTCACGCTGCACGTGCCGGGTGGAAGCGTCCCGCTCATGACGAAAAGAGAGTTTGGACTCCTTCCCGCAGGCGCGATTTTTGTTAACGCGGCGCGTGGCGGCCTGGTGGACGAAGATGCGCTTTATGACGCCCTGACGTCGGGTCATCTGTTCAGCGCGGCTCTGGATGTGTACCGGAACGAGCCCAACGTCGACAAGCGGTTTGCTGAGCTCGACAACGTGTTCCTGACGCCCCATATGGCCAGCGCAACGATCGAGACCCGCGACCAGATGGGCTTTACGGCGCTGGACAATATCGCCGCCGTGCTGGAAGGACGGCCCGCCTCGAATCCTGTCTAAGGCTCGCCCTCATCGGGACAGTAACGTTGCGACGCCGGCTGACCAGCCGTCTCCCGATAAACATCGACCGGTTGAATCCGCCACCGCAAGCAGCCGTTGGTTTCGCACCGGGCCGAAGGGCGGCAGTGGGTCGTCAGTACGCGCTGGCGGATTTGAGAGTCGCCGCTCCGGAGCCGCCTCGGGCGAGCGCTACGGTGTGCCCGGCAACGAAGCGGTGCTCAACGCGTTCTTGCGCTACCGCCATACGCAGGGGCTTTCCGAACGGATAATGACTATCGACGAACTGTTCGCGCCTTCCACCACGGCGCAGTTCGTTATCTGACGCCATTCGCGGAGCGGCGAAAATCTCTTCCTCTGGCCCGAGACAGGTTTCTCCATGCGCGCCAACCATGCTTTGTCCACGCAAACTGGCATGCCCGTGCTCCAGACGACGGGCCATATCTCCTCGTTCGGCAACGACGCGATTGCATTGCGCTGGACGAACGAGGACAAACGTCTCGCCGGTTTCTCGCTGATCGATTGCGAGCGCAAACGCACGTTGCGCATCGTCGCGCCGTTCACGCTCACGCTCGCTGACGGAACCACCATCGGCCTGGCCGAGCTGAGGGTCGTTGCGCCCGTGAGCGACGCTGCGCTCGAACCCAACCCTCATGCGTCCCGCTTGGGCGAACGAATCGCAGGGCGACGCGCGAGCGTCTCCCTGGTAGATACACATGGACGCCTAAAGGTGCAATTGAGCGTGGAACAGCGCGAAGGGTCACGATATCTGCGCGTCCAGCTGGCGATTACGGCGCTTCTTCAGGACGAAGAGATCGCTGCCGTCTCATTGCTGAAGACGCGCGCTCCAGGCGCCAGGGCCAGTAGTGAGCGCAAGGGCACGCCGGTCATTGCGGGCAACTTCTATCTGGGCTTCGAGCACCCGCTGGCGACAAGTCAGGTGAAGGGCGACAGCCTCAGCTTCATGCTGCATCGCGCGTTGCCGCTGGAGAAAAACAGGACGCTGGTCTACTCCGCTGTGGCAGGTGTAGCCAGCGACGGCCAGGTTCGGCGCGACTTCGGCATCTATCTGGAGCGGGAACGGGCTCGCCCGTATCGCCCGTTTCTGCACTACAACAGTTGGGGCGACATCGGCTACCTCACGCCGTACACGCAGGAGCAGGCCCTCGAGCGCATCGCAACAATCGGCCACGAGTTGCACGCAGCGCGCGGGGTGCAGATCGATTCGCTTCTGTTCGACGATGGCTGGGACGACCTTGGCGGCGGCTGGCAATTCAGCAAGGCATTTCCACATGGCTTCGTTCCGCTGCGCGACGCTGCCGCGCGATTCGGCGCCGCTCCCGGCATATGGCTTTCCCCGTGGGGCGGCTACGGTGCGCCGAAACAGGAACGCGTGACGCGAGGACGTGCCGCTGGTTATGAGGTCATCGACAACGGTCTCGCATTATCGGGGCCGACGTATTACCGGCGCTTTCATGAAGTCGCGATGGACTTGCTCGACAAGGGCGGCGTCAACCATTTCAAGTTCGACGGCACAGGCAATGCCGACAGGGTGTTCCCCGGCAGCCTGTTCGACAGCGATTGGGACGCGGCGATTCAACTGATCGAGGACATCCGCGCGGCCAAGCCTGAAATTTTCATTAATCTCACCACAGGTACGCATCCGTCGCCGTTCTGGCTGCGCCACGTCGACTCCATCTGGCGCGGCGGCAGCGACGATGGCCTGGCGGGCAGCGGCACCAACCGCGAGCGCTGGATCACATACCGCGACATGCAGACGTATCACAACGTCGTGGAGCGCAGTCCGCTCTTTCCACTCAATTCGCTGATGCTGCACGGCATCCTCTACGCGCAGTGCAATCCACGCCTCAATGCGTCGGCGGGCGACGCATTCTCCAACGAAGTGTGGTCGTACTTCGGGACCGGCACGCAATTGCAGGAGCTCTACATTACGCCGGCGCTGCTGGGCGAGCACGACTGGGATGTGCTTGCGCGCGCCGCCCAATGGGCGCGCGAAAACGGCGACATTCTTCGCGACAGTCATTGGATCGGCGGAGCGCCGGACGAACAGGCGGCCTACGGTTGGGCAGCGTGGGCGCCGCACAAGGCGATCGTGACGCTGCGCAATCCTCACAGTCGCACGCAACGCTTCACACTCGAGCTGCGGCGCCAACTGGAACTGCCGGATCACGCGGCGGCACGATTCGAATCGCGCAGCCTTGGGCGTGCGGGGGATTCCGGTATTCCTGCTCAACTGGACGCTGATCTGTCGCAAGCAGTGCAATTGGCGCCGTTCGAAGTGCTTACGCTCGAACTGCTGCCGGTTGCCGCCGCGAAGCGGTGAAGGGGGGACGATACGTAGGCGCTAGTACAACCTGTCGGCCAGTTGAATCGGCTTTGCCTCGATCTGATGGAGGTCGAAGACCAGCACCTCGTTGTTACCTTGCACGAGCCACGGCGCGGGACAATACAGGCGCCTTTGCGGGCCGATGTTCCAGTAGCGTCCGAGATTGTGGCCATTGACCCAGACGATACCCTTGGTCCAGTTGCTCATGTCGAGCCAGGTGTCGCCGACTTCAGTCAGCAGCACGTTCGCCTTATAAAAGAGACCGGGTTTCCGTGGGTTCGTGCAGTCTTCGTTGAGGTTGGCGATAAACGTTTCATCCATCGGCAGCAGGTAGATGTCCCATTCCTCGAGCAACGCGAGCGAGCCGTCGACGTGTTTCATCGTGACCGGCTCGAGCAGACCTTTACGGTCAACGATCGCGGGTCCGAAGTTGACGCGCCCCATGGCCTCGACGAGTATCTCCAGCGCGACCTTGCCGTCCGGGTTCGACCCGTGGTTGTGCCGCGCCGAAGGCAGGGCAAGCGGCGCGCGATGCATCATGTGGAGCGACTGCGCGTACTTCTGCGGCAGTTGCGCTCTCGATACGCCGCCCGCGTACCGTTCACCAAGGAAAACCGTTGCGTAGTCGTGAACGGCGCTGATATCCAGCACACCGCGCGCGTGCTCCGGCAAAGACTTGCGATACAGCACGAAGCCAAACGCCTGACCGTAGCGTTCAAACGACTGCGGCTCGACGCCATGCTCGCGTGGCAGTGCCGCGGGCAGGTTGTCCCAGATCGAGGCGTAGAGCGTTGGCATCAAGGCCTCAGCGCCTGCGCAGTCAAGCGTGGCGATGCCCTCGGGTATGGCTGGCAAGGGTTCGGGCAGATAGCTGGCGATCAGGTCTCGGTACTTGATGTACTTCGGCGTCGCCATGCCTTGCTCGCTGATCGGCGCGCAGTAGTCGTAGCTCGTGATGTCGGGCTGATAGTTGCCTGAAGCGTCCACGTTCGCGCCGGCAAAAAAGCCAAAGCTCGTGCCGCCGTGAATGACATACAGGTTGAACGATAGTCGCGCCTGCATGAACGTGGCCAAGGTACTGGAGAGGTCGTAGTCCACGCCCGCGAACCCCGCTTCGCCCCAATGCGTGAGCCACCCTGGGTACACCTCGCCAGCCATCGCGGGCACCGAGGGGAATTCGCGGCGCACGGTTGCGATCTGCGCTGCGTCGCCGTTGCTCAGCGCGATCGCGCCGCCCGTTACCGTGGTGCGATTGCGTTCGAGTTGCGGCAGACCGTCTTCGGTGTAGAACGGCCCGGTTATGCCTCCTGCTAGCCAAAGCTGCCTGAGCTCTTCGAGGTAAGCCGGATTGCTCGCATACGAACCGAATTCGTTCTCGATCTGGATCATCAGGATCGGTCCGCCGTGCTCGCTCATCAAGGGCTTGATACGCGGAACCAGTTCGTCGATATAGCGAGCCACCGCCGCCATGTAGCGAGGATCGGTGGCCGAGTCGGTCCGCAACTGGATGTCCGGATCGCGCAACAGCCAGGAAGGGAGGCCGCCCAGATCCCACTCCGCGCACACGTAAGGTCCGGGGCGCAACAGCACCCACATCTGCTCGGCATGGCAAAGGCGGATGAAGGCCTCGATATCGCGATTCCCGCTGCGGAAGTCGAACACGCCTCTATGCGTCTCGTGGTAATTCCACATGATGTACAACGCGATGCAGTTCATCCCCATCGCCCTTGCCATGCGGATCCGGTGTCGCCAGTACTCGCGCGGGATGCGGGCTGGATGCACCTCGCCGCTGCGAATCTGGAACGGCAGGCCGTCGAGCAGGAAATGTTCGCCGTCGGGGCTAAAGGAGAAGGTATGGCTGCGTTCGAGGTTCACGATGGGCGTTGTCAAGTTGACGAATGCAGGCTACCTGTAAATCGGCTGCACCTGCGAGAACGGTAGAACGCAGTTCCTTAACGATCAACAGCTTGCGAACTTTTTCGGTCCGCGGCGGCGCCATGCCTCGCACGGACCAAAGGTGTCGTTCGCCGGACCGGCCGACCAACGTCAGCTGAGGAACGGCGGATTCAACCGGTGGATGCGATCGCTCGATGGAATCGTTCAGCTGGCGTGCGTATTGCCGGTGCGTGAACTATTCTGAAAAGACCGCAATTGTTCATTCCTTTTCAGGTATTCGACAGGAGGTGTGCCATGTCGATGTCGCCAACCTTGCAGGACTGCCTGCGCAGCAAGGGTTCCCGCTACGAAGTCGTGCGTCACCCATACAGCCACTCGAGTATCGAAACGGCTGCTGCGGCGCACATTCCGGGCGACCGCCTCGCCAAGACCGTGCTCCTCGAAGACGAACACGGCTACGTGGCCGCCGTGCTGCCGTCAACTTACGCCGTGCAGCTCTCCGAACTCTGGAGCAAGACAGGGCGCCGGCTCGCCCTGGCCACGGAAGTCGAACTGCGCGAATTATTCAAGGACTGCGATGTGGGTGCGGTGCCGCCAATTTGTATGGCGTATGGCATGAAAACCTACCTGGAATCCAGCCTGGCAGGCCAGCCCGACGTCTACTTCGAGGCGGGCGATCACGAAGAACTGATTCATATGGAAGCGGATCAGTTCCTCATGCTGATGGACGATGCGGAGCGCGCCCATTTCGCCCGGCGGATGCGAGGGTTGAGCGGGCGGGCCTGACCCAACTGGCCAGCTCGTGCGCTGGCCGCGATAATTTGACCGCCTTTTGCTTCATTTGTCAGGGGGTAACTAATCAGCGGAAGCTAGAATTTTTTTCCAACTTCCGCTTGATTAGTCACGCGTCATTGCGCCAGCTGCCAGCGCAGCACCGGATGCGTCGCGCCGGCAGGCATCGCCCACACCCCCGTCGGACCGAAGTCATCACCGACGAATGATGCCGGTGTGCTCATCTGCGCGGTGGTCAGCCCGTTCACCGCGGGAATCGGCGTGCCGTACACGACGCCGGCTGTGGCGGTCGTGGTGTCGGTGTCCCAGTACACATCGTTCCCGATCGTGCCTGTATTGGCCCGCGCGATGCCGATCGGCTGATAGGACGGCTGAGTCACGAGACCGGTTGCGAATCTCCCCACGACCCATTCCGATATCATTTCGCAAGGATGCGCGGCATTTGCCGTTATCACGTATGTAGTCTCTAACCTTTTCCCCGTTGCAGCGGGGACGCGCTCTGAAGTCAGCGATGAAAGTCGATCTAGCCACGCTTTACCTTCTTGTGATCGGAACCTTGTTTGCCAGTTCCGCCATGATGTATTGGGAACACCTGTCCCATCCCAAGCGCGGCAAGGAATTGCGAATGCTGGCGGCCGGCTATGCGACCCTCGGAATCGGTTGCGCGGCGGCTGCATTTCGGGTTCAACTGCTCGGTGCAGTTGGCCCCGCAGTGAGTAATCTCGTGATTCTCACCGGCTATCTGCTCGTCCTGGACGGTGTGGCAATGTCCAACGGCCGGCGATATCTCGCGAGCTCGATCGGGTTGCTTCTGCTGATGGGGCTCACGTGGGCCGTGGCTGGCGTGCGTTGGCAGGCTGCCGTCTGGATGTACGTCAGCGCCATCCCGATCGCGCTGGCTTCCGCCATGACGTCGCTCGAACTGCTGCGAGGCGACGGCATGCCGGCGGTTCAATCCCGGCGCGTCGCCGTGGCGGTAACGGGCATCCACGCGCTGTTTTACGTCGCCCGGGCTTTCGTGCTGCCATGGCTGGTGCCGATCTTCGGGCCGCGCGTGCTGGCTGTCTCCAGCGAAATCACGATGTACGAAGGGGTTCTCTACTCGGTCATTTTGCCGATGACCTTGCTCCGGCTGACCCGGGAAGAAATTCATGGTGAGCTTTTGCAGGAGTCCCGCACGGATTACCTGACTCGCCTCGGAAATCGAAAGTTGTTTTTCGAAGAGGGGGAGCGGGTTATCAGCGACCACGGCATAAATCGACTACCCGTCACACTTCTTGCGTTCGACCTCGATCACTTCAAGAGAATCAACGACCACTTTGGGCACAAGACCGGCGACGAGGTTTTGAGGTCATTCGCGGAAACCGTTCGAGCCGTGACGGGTACGGACGCGATTCTTGCACGCATCGGCGGCGAAGAATTTGCCGCCCTGCTGCCGGGCTACGACAGCGACCGCGCAAAAAAGCTAGGCGAGACCGTTCTCAGCCGGTTCGCCGCAATGTCCCATGGCGCCGACGGCGACCGGATTCGCGCCACTGTCAGCATTGGACTCGCCGAGTCAAGTCGCGAAACGGCTTCCCTCACCGACCTGCTGTCAGCCGCCGACCAGGCGTTGTATCGAGCCAAGTCGCTGGGCGGCAATCGGCTTGAACAGACGCCAACGACCGCGCTCGCCGCCGCCAGTTGCTGTTCGAGTGGCAATCGGATTTAAGCTCCCGCCGGCTAGAGTGTGGGGAAGTTTCCGGTCCCGCTCGAAACACTGAATTCGTTTGCCAGCACGGCTCCGTCGATTTTCCGCGTGGCCGAGGAGCCACGGGGATTTTCGTCCGAGCGCGATCGCGCACGCAGGTACGACACATGGATGCTCACGAACCCGACACGCGGCCGACCCAGCCCGTAACCCGCCCTGTCCTTGTCTGGGACGCGCCGGTGCGGTTGTTTCACTGGCTGGTGGTCGTGCTGGTCACGGCCGCGTATGTCACGTTGAAGCTGAACTGGATCGACTGGCACGTGCGCGTCGGCGAGACGCTGCTCGCCCTTGTTATTTTCCGGCTGCTGTGGGGCTGCTTTGGCAGTGAGACCGCCCGCTTTCGCAGTTTCGTGGCATCACCCGCGGCTGCGCTTCGTCATTTGCGCCGCCTGTTTCATCGCGAGCCCGATGTGCAGGTAGGCCACAATGCGGCCGGCGGCTGGATGGTTCTATTTTTGCTCGTCTTGCTGCTGACCGAGACGCTGAGCGGGCTCTACGTCAACAACGACATCGCCGACGAAGGGCCGTTTAGCGAACTGGTGCCCGTGTGGCTCGCCAACGCAATCTCGGCGTTGCACGGCCTTGTCTGGTACGTGCTGCTCGCCGCGGTGGTCCTGCACGTGCTCGTGATCGCCCTCTACGCGGTAGCGAAGGGACACAACCTGCTGCGCCCGATGCTGACCGGCTACAAACTGCTGCCCTCGTCCGTGGACGCGCCGCGGCAGGCGCCAGCGCTGCTGGCGCTGCTGCCATTCGGCGTCGGCGTTGCCGTGGTGATGCTGCTCGCGGCTTATCTGTGAGCCTGCCGCAAACCCGCTCTCCGGGCGCGGCTACCGTGCCTGCTTCAGCTGCCCTTCGGCGGCTTCACCTGGCCGCGAATTTCGCCATTCGGATTGTTCTTCGTGTGAACGTTGATGTACATGTCACCGGCTTCGAACATCTTGGCGTCGTCCGGAGATAGGGTGGCCTGACCGGTGATCGGGCTCGTCACCTCCATGTTGCCCTTCTGCGACAACCAGACTTTTATGCCAGCGTTTTTACCGGCCGGGGCGGGTCCGTGGAAATGCGCCATCGTGGTCGGACTCGTCAATCCGCTGAAGCTGATGTTCCAGGTGACGACCCGCGTGCTGGGGTCGTACGTGAGCTTGGCGGTGCCGCTGCCAGGCGTCTGCACCGGCGGAACCTGTTGGGCGCCCGTCAAAGGCACCTCGAACGAGACGGGCGCCGCTTGCGCCAAGGTCAGCGTACCCGCCAAGGCCAAACCACAGAACACCATGAAAGCGCGCCGCGTGATGGATCGTGACATCTGGTTTTCTCCTGTTGGGTTTGCCCTTGGTGAGCGGGCGATTATTGAAGACTGCAGAAGACCTCGTCGGCGTTGTTGGCAGCCAAACAAGTGAGTCAAGCATAGACGCAAGCAGGCCGTAACGCGAAGGTTGCATGAGGCCGAAATCCGGCTATGCGTGGCAACCGCCCCGTTACGTCGACGCCAGATGAGTCTGTCCAGCGATTCGAAAGGAAATCGTCGGGCGAAAATCGTTGAAATTTGATCTGGCGCGAAAAATTCTTCCGGTACGAGATGCGCTTCGTGCGGAGGCAGCGGATGTAACTGGCGCGACCTGGTGTTGCGCCAGGAGCCTTTCGGTGACGGCGATACCGTTGCCTCGGCGATGGCGAGAGCCGATACAGCGCTCTATGCCGCGAAAGCCAACGGCAGAAACTGCGTGATGCTGGCGGGGTCGTCGCAGCGTGCCGATGACATCGTTTCCAGTTTCCGGCTTAGGAAAGGCTCCGCGCAGGGCTGCGCAGGAGACGCCTAAGCGATCGTCCATTCGCGCTGGCACTGCAAAAAAAACCGGCATGCAGTCGCCCGCATACCGGTCTCTATTGGGGCCCAGTCGCGTCACCGCGAACAGGGCCGCCGCGCTGATCCGCGCCAGTCCGCGCTTTATTGGCGCTTTACTTGCGCTTCAATTGCGAAATATCGCGCACCGCGCCGCGATCGGCCGAGGTCGCGAGCGCCGCATACGCCTGCAATGCCTGCGACACGACACGCTCGCGATTGGTCGGCTGCCATGCGTCGTCGCCGCGCGCTTCCATCGCCGCGCGACGGCGTGCGAGCTCTTCGTTCGACACCGCGAGATGCATCTTGCGCTGCGGAATGTCGATCTCGATCACGTCGCCGTCTTCGACCAGACCGATCGTGCCGCCTTCCGCCGCTTCCGGCGACGCATGGCCGATCACGAGGCCCGACGAGCCGCCCGAGAAACGGCCATCGGTAAACAGCGCACAGCTCTTGCCGAGGCCCTTCGACTTCAGATACGAAGTCGGGTACAGCATTTCCTGCATGCCCGGACCGCCCTTCGGACCTTCATAGCGGATCACCACGACGTCGCCCGGCACGACCTTGTCACCGAGAATCGCGTCGACCGCGTCGTCCTGGCTTTCGAACACGCGCGCGCGACCCGAGAACAGCCACTGCGATTCGTCGACACCCGCGGTCTTCACGATACAGCCCTTCTCCGCGAGATTGCCGTACAGCACCGCGAGGCCGCCGTCCTTCGAGTACGCGTTGTCCTTGCTGCGGATACAGCCGCTCTTGCGGTCCGTGTCGAGCGTCGCGTAGGTCGCTTCCTGGCTGAAGGCGACCGTGGTCGGAATGCCGCCCGGCGCCGCGCGGAAGAATTTCTGCGCTTCCTCGCCCGCGTCGCCGGCGATGTCCCACTTCGCGATCGCGTTGCCGAGGGTGCCGCTATGCACGTTGCCGCACGACAGATCGAGCAGCTCCGCGCGCGCGAGTTCACCGAGAATACCGACGATGCCGCCCGCGCGATGCACGTCCTCGATGTGGTACTTGTCGGTCATGGGTGCGGCCTTGCACAGGCACGGCACCTTGCGCGAGATACGGTCGATGTCCGACATCGTGAAATCGACGCCCGCTTCCTGCGCGGCGGCCAGCAGGTGCAGCACGGTGTTGGTCGAGCCGCCCATCGCGACGTCGAGCGTCATCGCGTTTTCGAACGCCTGCTTGGTGGCGATGCTGCGCGGCAGGACCGAGGCGTCCTCTTCCTGATAGTAGCGGCGGCACAGATCGACGACCAGGCTGCCCGCCTGCTCGAACAGGCCCTTGCGCCATGCGTGCGTCGCGACGATGGTGCCGTTGCCCGGCAACGCGAGGCCGATCGCCTCGGTCAGGCAGTTCATCGAGTTCGCGGTGAACATGCCCGAGCACGAACCGCAGGTCGGGCACGCGCTGCGCTCGACTTCGGCGACTTCGGCGTCGCTGATCTTCGGATCGGCGGCCTTGATCATCGCGTCGATCAGGTCGATCTTCGCGATCACCTGGCCGTCGGTCGGCGACTTGATCTTGCCCGCTTCCATCGGACCGCCCGACACGAACACGACCGGAATGTTCAGGCGCATCGCGGCCATCAGCATGCCCGGGGTGATCTTGTCGCAGTTCGAGATGCAGACCATCGCGTCCGCGCAGTGCGCGTTGACCATGTACTCGACCGAGTCCGCGATCAGTTCACGCGACGGCAGCGAATACAGCATGCCGCCGTGGCCCATCGCGATGCCGTCGTCGACGGCGATCGTGTTGAATTCCTTCGCCACGCCGCCGGCCGCTTCGATCTGCTTCGCGACCAGCGCGCCCAGCTCGCGCAGATGCACGTGGCCCGGCACGAACTGCGTGAACGAGTTCACGACCGCGATGATCGGCTTGCCGAAATCGTCGTCCTTCATGCCGGTGGCGCGCCACAGCGCGCGGGCGCCGGCCATGTTGCGGCCATGAGTCGAAGTGCGTGAGCGATAGTTAGGCATCTGTATCCTCAGGTATTGCTGTTATCGGTTTTGATGAGCGCCCGCGCGGGCGTGGGGATCGCAGCGCGGACTTTGCGCTGGGAACGAATAGTGCAAGAACGCCAGTAAGACGTCCAATATATTTTTTCTGCGTAATTAGGTCGAGGAAAGTATTAAACGATGCCGCGACCGCTCGGCCGATTTCACCTTTCTTGACATTGCACGCTCCCACCGCGAATAATGCAGTGTTCGTTTAACGAAACCGTGTTCACCGTAAGAACATTGAAACGGAAACAGAGGTCTTTTCGAGCGCAACACCGGGTTCGAGGCCAGGCGCGCCCAAGCCTGGGCCCACCTTCCTGGATTCGCGCCAATCTGTCCGCTGTGATCAAGATCAGGTAAGGCAAGTTTGCCGCCAATACGCGCCAGCACCCCGCGCCGGCGCGCCGTACCCGCCCCTCCGCCCAGCACAGGGCCGGGCACTACACAGAGTCACACACATGAAGCGAGACACTCCCCCTCACGCCGCCGGCCGACCGGCCGCTTCGCGCGGCATCGTCGAAGGGCTGGTTTATGTTTTCGAGCAGGTCATGCCCGACCCCTTCGTACTGTCGATCTGCCTGACGTTCTTCGTCGCCGTGCTGGCGATGCTGATCGCACCGAACGGCACATTGCCGACGCTGCTCGATTCCTGGTACACCGGCACGTTCGGCATTCTGGGCTTCGCGCTGCAGATGATCCTGATCCTCGCGACCGGCTACGCGATCGCGGAAGCGCCGATCGTGCAACGCGGTCTGCGCGCGCTCGCCTCGCATGCGAACTCGCCGACGCGTGCCGCGCTGCTCGTGTTTCCGGTCGTCGCGGTTGCCGCGTGGCTCAATTGGGGGCTCGGGCTCATCGTCGGCGCGTTGCTGTCGCGGGAAATCGCGCGGCGCGTCGACGTCGACTTCGCATGGCTCGTCGCGGGCAGCTATTCGGCCTGGTCGATCTGCAACAGCGGGCTGTCAAGTTCGATCGCGCTATCACAGGCATCGCACGGCAATGCGCTGAATCTCGTCGAGAAAGCGACCGGCCACGTAGTGCCGCTCAGCGAAACCATCTTCGCGCCGTTCGTGTTCATTCCGACCGTGCTGGTCGTCGTCGTGATGACCGCGATCTTCATCAAGATGCATCCGAAGGCGGAGAACGTCGTCGCGTTTCGTCAGAGCGGCGAAGCAGCCGCCGACGCGCCGAGCGACGACCCGCATGCCCGCGCGAGCAGCGAGACATCGCTCGCGGCGCGCCTCGAACAGTCGATGCTCGGCACACTGCTGATGCTCGCGCTCGGCATCGGCTATCTGGCGCTGACGTGGCACAAGGAAGGATTCGATCTCGACATCAACAACACGATCCTGATCTTCCTGATGATCGGTCTCGCGCTGCAACGCACGCCGATCGCGTACGCGAATTCGATTCGCCGCGCCGCGCGTCAGACCGGCTCGATGCTGCTGCAATATCCGATGTACGGCGGGATCATGGGCATCATGAAGGGCACGGGTCTCGCGTCGATGATCGCGAAAGCGTTCGTGACGATCGCGTCACCGGTCACTCTGCCGCTGTGGAGCTATCTGAGCTCGCTGATCATCACGCTGCTGGTGCCGAGCGCCGGTGGCCACTGGGCGGTGCAGGGTCCGTTCGTGCTGCCCGCGGCGCTCAGCCTGCATGCGTCGGTGCCGCGCACCGCAATGGGCGTCGCGATGGCCGAAAATGTATCGAACATGCTGCAGCCGTTCTGGGCCGTGCCGATCGTCGCGATCGCGGGTATCCGGATTCAGCGCGTCATGGGCTATACGGCGGTGACGTTCGCGGTGTCGCTGGTGATTTACGCGGTGGCGTTGTGGCTCGTGCCGTAACCACAATGACCTGAGTCGAACGATCTCGCTACCGTCAAAACAAAGGGCCGATGAAGCAATGCTTGATCGGCCCTTTGTGCTTTTGCGGCGTACCGCTCGCTGTTACAGCTTGACGACGTCCAGCAGCGTCTTTTTGCCGTCCTTGTAGTCGTACAGCGAGATCACGCCGTGCTGAAGGTCGCCCTTCGCGTCGAACGTCGTTTCGCCGGTCACGAGCGTCGCTGTAGATCTTCGAGGCCGGAATCGACGCGCGAGTTCAGGTGGCCCACCACGGCTTGAAATCGGCCAGCATCACACCGTCGCGGATATGCGCGAGAGCGGCCGCCACGTAGTCGACGACCGGTGCCGGTGGATGGTCCGGCTTCGCCCACACGAAGCCCGAGCACTTGTGCGGCTCCATGTTCGCCAGTTCGCCCTGCCATGAACGGCACACGAGAAAGAAGCTGATGCGGTTCGTGTCCGAGTCGCGCCGCATCACGAGTTTGAATTCGAGCGCGCCGGGCGCGATCGTCACACCGGCTTCTTCTTTCGGGGTCTTCGCGGAAAAGAGTGATGAAAAATCTCCATTTTTCAGATTCGAGGCAGCATGCAAGTGAGGATCTTCAGGCGCAGATACTGCTCATCTCGCAATCCGTACGCGCGTCGTTGGATGACCCGAATCTTGTTATTGAGTCCCTCAACGAAGCCGAGCGGCACCTTGTTTTCTGGCTTGCAATAGGAAGCAATCCCCTCCCAATGACGCTCGACCATCGCGGCAAACTTCTCATAGGGCTTCAAACGCTGCCACCTCAGGCTGGATTTCCAGTTCTCGAAGAAGCGACGTGCCCAGCCTTCGCGCTCGTAGTCCCACAACTGCCCGAACGACTCCTTGAGCAGGTACGCGGTATTCAGCCGTCGGTTCGCTGCGAGAAGCGTCTTCAACGAGTTCCTGCCTTCCATCGACAGGTTTTCGCGATGACTAAGCAGAACGTACTTCTGGCCTTTGATGTAGCGCCGCTGCTCGCCTTGCAGGCGAGCGTATTCGCTCTTGCGCACTTCATCCAGGGCTTCGTTGAGCTGCTTTATGACGTGGAATTTGTCGTACAGGATGGCCGCATGCGGCACGCGTTCCTGCGCGACGTTGTAAAACGGCCGCCACATGTCCATCACGACAAGCCGGATGCCGCGGGCCTTTTTCTCGCCCAGCCAGTCATAGAACTGATGCATGCTGGCCTCCTTTCGATCTTCGCCACCGAACCAGATCGCACGGCCCCGTATCAGGTCGCTCACAACAATGCGGTACGTCTGTCCCCTGCCAATCGAAATCTCGTCGATGCCGATGACCTTCGGCCCAGGCGTGCCGAACCGCTCCAGTTGCGCCCGCATGTACTGCATCTCGAGGTCCTTGACCGTGTGCCAGTGCAATCGCAGTTCGTCGGCCACGTCCTTGATCGTGCTCTCGCGACAGCGACGACCGACGTACCACGCGAAGCGCTTCGTGTAGTGAGGGTTGTCCGCCAGAAAGCTCAGTCGTTCGCCTTTCACGCTGCCATCGCATCGACAGCGGACCCGACGAGCTTCGAGTTCCAGGTAAATCCGTACGTCGCCGTTCGGCAGATCTCGAACGCGACGCACCGTGCGATCGTGGATCGAGCACCGTCGACCACATCCCTTGCAGGCCGTTTTTTTGAGCGCCGAACCAGCGTGACTACGCGTGCCATGCGATCACCGAAGACACCGCGCAGCGCTTCGCAAGGACGGAATCCGTCGAACCGGTATGCGTCAGAAAGACGCTTGAGTTTGCGTGAAGTAGCCATCGCGAAATCATGCCCGATTTCGCGAGGCCATCAAGACGCGCGAACCCTTACCCAGATTGGCTCTCCGACGTTTTCATCATGAAAAACCATCACACTTTTCCGCGAAGATCCTTCTTTCGATTCTCGAATCGCGCATGCCTCGATCGATTCGCCCGGTTCGAGATGGCCGGCAATCAACGCGTACTGGCCGTCCCTGAAACCGGTATTCGCGCGCTGGATGAAAAGGCACTCGCCCTGCCCATTCAGGAACAGCACGTTCACATCGACGATGCTTTGCATTCGGCTCATTTTCTTGCCGGCATCATGACGGACTAGCCGCGTTGCGCGGTCAGCAGCTTGATGCCGAGCGCGACGAAGACGAGCCCGCTGCCGCGTTTGATGGCCGCGACCCAACGGCTGGCTCCGACGCGCGTATGGATACCTCGCACACCGAGCGAATAAATGGTGTGCACGAGCGCGACGGTGACCGCGATCGTCAGATACATCACGATGAACTGCTCCGACAGGCCGCGCTCGTGGTCGATGAATTGCGGCATGAACGCCGATAGAAAGATCATCGTCTTCGGATTGCTGCTCGACACGAGCAAGGCTTCACGGAATACCTTCTTGCGCTCGAACGTATAAGCGGACGATGCGACGCCCGCCGGCTGCGCGGCCCGCGATGCCTCTTTGTTGCCGCCGCGCAGTTGCCTGATGCCGAGATACACCAAATAACCCGCGCCGAGCACTTTCATCGCGACGAAGAGCGGCGGCAGCGTCGTCAATACCGCGCCGACACCTAGCGCCACGAGAGCGACGACGACTCCTTGCGCGAGCAGATTACCGGCGACGCTCGCCGCCGCGCCGCGGTTTCCATAGCGGACCGAATTGCGGATCACGAGCAGAACGTTCGGTCCCGGCGAAATGGTGGTGAGCAGATAGGCACCGGCGAAAAGCAACCAGGTATGGAAGGACATGGCAGGCCCAGCGGTTCGTTGTGGTTGAATACCAATACACCGGACATCATCATGCCACGGAAAAAATCGCTGCCGCGTCGCGCGCCGCCTCAACGCTTCGAGCCCGTCACCAGTTGCAGCGGCGTCTCGATCACCTTCGACAACTCGCGCTGCTTGCGCCGCTCGGTCACCGCCTTCAACGCGAAGTCGATGCCGAACACGGTCTGGCGGCCGGCGAACTGGTTCATCGTCGCGAGCACGCGGCCGTCGGCGAGTAGCGGCTTGATCGCATCGATCGCGTCGTAGCCGGTGACATAGACGCCGCCGCCGCGACCCGCGTCGCGAATCGCGTCGACCGCGCCCATCGCCATGTTGTCGTTGCCGCATAACAGCGCGCGCAACTGCGGATGCTCGGCCAGCATTTTCGCGGCCACGTCGCGGGCCTTGCCGTACTCCCAGTCACCCGACTCGACCGCGACGACCTGCACGCCCGCGGCATCCATCGCATCGCGGCTGCCGGCCGTGCGCTGCTGCGCATTGCTGCTCACCGAAATGCCTTCGATGATGCCAACCTGATCGCCGGGCTTCAGCCGCGCGGCCAGATATTGGCCGACCTGCTTCGCGCCGTTGCGATTGTTCGGCCCGACGAACGGCACCGAGATGCCGGCGGCCGCTTGCGCCGCATCGTCGAGCGGGTTGTCGATCGTGATCGTGATGATGCCGGCCTTGATCGCGCGCGCGATCACCGGGACCAGCGCCTTCGAGTCGGTCGGCGCGATCACGATCGCGTTCACCTTCGCCCTGATCGCCTCCTCGACCATGCGGATCTGCGCGGCGGTGTCGGTCTGTTTGGCCGTGCCGCGAATCGTCAGGCTGAATTGCGACGAGAAGTGGTCATGGTAATTGCGCGCAGCGTCGACCATCGCGACCGTGAACGGGTCAGACATCGATTTGAGTACGAGCGCGATCTTCGGCTTCGTTCCGGGCAGCACTTCGGCGCCGGCATCGTCCGCGAACAGCGCGATGCCAGTGAGACCGGTTGCGGCCAGCGCGCCCGCGAGCAGCACGCGGCGGCGCATGTTCTGCGTCATGGCTTGACTCCTTCGCGGAGGTGCCGGTTGCGGACGTGCCGGTTGCGGACGTGCCGGTTGCGGACGGGCCGATCGAACGACGCGACGCTGGCGACAATTTCATCGAAGAGCGGCCGGCTGTCGATATCTTCGCTCAGACAACGCGTCTTCAAGGCGGCGAGTTGCGCGTCGAGTCCACCGGATACGTCGCAACGCTCGAGCAGTTCTTCGAGCAGACAGCCGTACGCCCTCACTTCGAGCCGCTGCAACGCGATAGCGAGCTCGCGATCGCCGGCGTCAAAAAACGACGCCGCCCCGAAATCGCCGAGCAGCGCGCCCCCCGCGCCGCCGTGCAGGATATTGTGCGCGTACAGATCGCCATGCATCACGCCGCCCCGATGCAGATGACTCGCGACCTTGGCGATGCCGCTCGCGATACCGAGCACCGTCGCAAGGTCGAAGCGCGCGTCGTCGCGATAGATGTCGCGCGTACACGATGCGAGGCTCGGCGGACCGGCGAGATTGGCGAAGCGCGTATCGATCAATCCCATCACGAGGCCATGCGTATCCGACGGATGCCCGATCACCTTGCCGAGCACGGGGATCAGGTTCGCATGTTCGCCGCCGCGAATGCAAGCAGCCATCTCGCAGTCGGGCAAACCGTCGCTCGTCACCGCGCCCTTGAACAGCTTGACGGCGACCGCACGCGGCGCGGGCTCGTTGTCCGCGTGCAGCGCCGCGCGATAGATGACGCCCGATGCGCCCTCGCCCAACGGCCGTTCGAGCTGCAACGCATCCCAACGAATGCCGCTGATCGGTGTGTCGATGAGCGCCGCCTGTTCGAGCGCCGCGCTGAACGGATTGCCCGCATACGCGAGCCACGCAAGCCGCGGCAGACGCAGCAACCAACGCGGCAATGCATCGAAACGATTCGCCGCGAGCCGCAGCAATTCGAGCCGCTTGCATGCGGCCAACTCCTCGGGCAGCGCGCGCAGCCGGTTGCCGGCAAGCATCAGCTTCTGCAGTTGCGTGCAGCGGCCGAGCTCCGCGGGCAAGCGTTCGAGATCGTTGTCGGTCAGAATCAGCCAACGCAGCAGCGGCGGCAGCGCGCGCGCCGGCACCTCGCGGATGCGATTCGACTTGAAGCCGATCATGCTCAGTTGCGCGCATTCGCCGAGCACGCCGGGCAATTCGGTGAACGGGTTGTTGGACGCGAACAGGATGCGCAGTTTGCGCAGACGCGGCAGATCGTCCGGCAGCGTCGTCAATGCGTTGTTCGACAGGTCGAGCACTTCGAGCGTATCGGCGAGATCGAAAATCTCGCGCGGAAATTCGCTCAGGCCGCACGCGAGTTTGAGTTCGCGCGCACCCGCCAGTCGCCCGGCCCGCAGTTGTTCTAGAGTCGTGGTCACAGTCGTGGGAAAGAAGATCGGGTAGCGCCCGCAGCGCGTCGTACCGAAGCTGTCGATTTTACTGAGTCGAAGGTCATCTGGGGTCCTCTGCGGTACAGTGATGCGAGCGTCGCGGGGGTCACGGCCGTCGCGGCCATGTCGAATGCGAATGAGACAGCAATATCTGGAGCGCGTTCGGGCCACGCAAGCGACACACTATCGGATAACGGCGCAGCCTTCATGCAGTTTTGCGCGTCCGGTAGTCGAAACGCCGCCTCGCAAGTCCTTGCGCCGCCACCCTGTCAGGAGCCTGAGAAAGTGACGTACGCATACAAGTTGATCGATTCGCCGGTCGGTCAGTTGAAGCTGGTGGCGAAAGGCGAATGCCTCGCCGCGATTTTGTGGGAGCACGACAAGCCTGACCGCGTGCGACTCGGCGAGATGAGCGAAGCGAACGAGCTAGCGGTGCTCGTGGAGACCGCGCGGCAATTGCACGAGTACTTCGCGGGCACGCGCCAGGCCTTCGATCTGCCGCTCGAGTTTCACGGCACCGAGTTCCAGAAGCAGGTCTGGCGCGCGCTGCTGACCATCCCGTTCGGCCAGACACGCAGCTACTCGGAGATCGCGCAGCAGATCGGCAAACTCAATGCGGTACGCGCGGTGGGCGCGGCAAACGGCCGGAATCCGATCTCGATCGTCGCGCCGTGTCATCGCGTGATCGGCGCGTCGGGCGAGCTGACGGGATTCGCCGGCGGCCTCGCCAACAAGATGCTGCTGCTTTCGCTGGAGGCGGGGCAGACCTCGCTCGAAGCAGCGGCGGACCACGCGCAAAGGCAGGCGCCTGACCGGGGAGCGGCGCAAGCTGTCAAGGACGATGCGCCCGCGAAACCGGCGCATCGTCAGCCGAGCCGGGGAACGCAGGGTTCGCTGTTCGGTAGCTAAAGCAGCGCACACCCGGCACGATGCGCCACCCACCGGCCGTAATCGCCGATGCTTCGTCCGCGATCAGCACCATCGCCCGCGCATGCAACACCTATCCTTAAGATGCCCTTTGGGGCATCGAACAGGAGGATGACATGCGCATGCTTCTCAACATACAAATACCGAACGAACCGTTCAGCACACTCGTGCGCGAAGGCCGAATCGGCGACCTGATGAGAAAGATCCTCGATGACATGAAACCAGAAGCCATCTACTTCACCGAGCAGCAGGGCAAACGCGGCGCGGTGGCGGTCGTCGAGGTCGCCGATGCATCGGCGATCCCCGCGCTTGCCGAACCGTGGTTCCTGACGCTCGACGCCGACTGCGAGCTGCGCATCGCGATGCTGCCCGAGGATCTGATGAAAGCCGGGCTCGACGCGCTCGGCGACAAGTGGAAGTAGCGCGGCCCTCAGGAATGCCTGGCGGATAGCTGCAGCAGTATCGAAGCCGCGGCCGTCGCCGCGACCTGGCAGCCGAGCACGATATGTGCCTCGGCCGTGTCCTCGATAAAGTCGTGACTCACGCCGCCGATGCTCGGCACGAACATCATGCACGCCGGCATGCAACGCGCGATCACCTGCGCGTCGTGCGCGGCGCCGCTCGGCATGCGCAGCCACTGGCCCGGCGCGAGTGCTTCGGCGGCTCGCGCGATGTGCTCCGCGAGCGTGGCGTCCATGCTGACGGGTTCGATCGGCTCGTCGAGCGTCTGCAATTCGACGCTCACCGCGTCGTGCGCGTTGAAATCGCGCACCAGTTCCGCGAGCGCGCGTTCCATGGCCTGAAGCCGTGCCGGGTTCGCATCGCGGAATTGCAGGTACATGTCGGCCGCGCCGGGCACGACGCTCATCGAGCCCGGATCGAGATCGATGCGGCCCACGGTCCAGACGGTATCCGCGTCCGCCAGCTGCCCGAACGCGTCGTTCATCCGCGCGATGAACGCGACGAGCGCCGCGCCCGCGTCGCGGCGGATCGCCATTGGCGTCGTGCCCGCGTGATTGCGCTGACCCGTGAAGCGCAGCCGCGATTCGCGCAGCCCGACGATCGTCGTGACGACGCCGATCGCTTTGCCGATCGCTTCGAGACGTCCGCCCTGCTCGATATGCGGCTCCAGATACGCGACCTGGCGCCCTGCCTCGAAACGCGCACGCGGCCGGCCCGCCAGTCCAGCGGCCTCGAGTACGTCGGCGACGCGTTCGCCCTGCCGATTCGTCGCGCCGCGAATCGAATCGTCGACCACCTCGCCGACGAAGCTGCGGCTGCCGAGCAGGCCCGAGAACGTGCCCTCCTCGTCGATCCACGACGCGACGTCGACGGCGAGGTGCCGCGTCGCGTCATGCTCCGCTAGCGCGCGGGCGATTTCGAGCCCGTACATCACGCCCATTGCGCCATCGAGCCAGCCGCCGGTCGGCTGCGTGTCGGTATGCGAGCCGATCACGAGCGCGGGCCCGCTATTGCGCGAGCGTCCGAACACGGTGCCCACACCGTCGATGCGGGCGTCGAGCCCCGCCTCCGTCATCCGGCCGACCAGCCATTCGCGCGCCGCCAGATCGACCGGCGACAGCGCGAGCCGGACCACGCCGGGACCGGTCGCGCCGAAACCGCGCAGCCGTTTGAGGTCGGCCATCAGTCGGTCAGGATCGATCTTCACCACGTTGTCATCTCCATGAATTGATTGCGGATATACGCATGAAGCCCACCCTCCGGCTCGAACAATCGATACAGCGTGGGCCGCGACAGCTCGCGACATGGCCAGCACGCTGTCGACCGTCAGATCAGGTTGGCCGAGATTTGCGTCGATATAGCGGCGCGCTGCCGTGAACATCGCGGTGCGTGCCACCACCCGCGCACTGCCGGTCAAGCCTGTTTCCTTGCCGAACGCCGCCGCCATCAACAGCGCGCAGATGTGGGGCGCTTCCTGAGCCGCGGACGCGTCCATCGTGGGCAGCGTCCGGCACAGTTCGGACGGCCGTATCAAGAAAGCGCCAAGACCGCGGGCACTCTCACGAAGCGGACGAGCCGTCCGCTTCCGCCATTCACCAACTCATTTCCACAGCGTGCGGCCAAAGAACGTCAACGTACGATCCCACGCCTGTTGCGCCCAGACCGGGTCGTATTGCGTCCTCGCGATGCGGCCCGACCCGACCGCCGTTTCGTTCGCGAATGCGTGACGCGCCAGATAGCGATGAAACTCGACGTCGACTTTCGCGTCGGTGAGTTTCTTTTCGAGCGCGTCGACGGTGTCGGCGGCGAAGAACTCGTCCTGCAGACCCCAGTGGCCCATCACCGGAACCTTGATCTTCGACGCGTCGATATAGTCGAGCGGCGGGAAGCCATACCAGACGACGCCGGCCGCCACTTCAGGCACGTTGCACAGCGCGAGGAACGTCAGCGCGCCGCCCATGCAATAGCCGGTCAAGCCAACCTTCGCCGCGTGCTGCTGCAGATACTGGACCGCGCCGCGCACGTCCTGCGTTGCGGCATCGCCGAAATCGAGGCCGCTCATCAAGTGGTGCGCCTCATCCTCTTCGACCGTCGACTTGCCGCGATACAGATCGGGCACCAGCGCGAAGTAGCCGGCTTTCGCGAGGCGATCGGCGACGCCGCGAATCTGGTCGTTCAAGCCCCACCATTCCTGGATCACGACGACCGCGGGCGCGCCCGCGGCTTTTTCAGGCTTCGCGAGATAGCCCTGTAGCTGCTTGCCGTCGGGACGGTTGAACGTGATCATCGAACCTGCGTGTTGGGTCATCGGTCGCTCCTCGAGTAGACGAAACCGCTAGCATAGCGCCGCTACCCCGTTTTCTGTTCAATCGGAATCGTGCCAACGCGCGAGCGTGATCCCCCGGAATCTGCGCGTTATGTGAATTGAACAATATGAGGATCAACATAAGCAAAAATTCGTTAATTGATTCGTCGACGCGAAACACGCCCTCAGCCGTTTCGTGTTGAAAGCTGGCGTAAAACGCGACGCAGAAATCAGGCCCGCGCGACATGTGATTTCGCGCACGCATTCAAGCGCTTTTATCCATTGGGTGAATGACTCGACTGAAAGCTAGACGTATTGCGATGCGCGCTAGAACCGCTCTATCACACCGAATTGGACGCCCGCGACCGGCGCGCCCGGATAGGCAACGGGCAGCCCGGTCACGTTGACGCCGCGCAGCGTGAAGCGCGAGTCGTCGTGATTCGCGAGATAGGCGGCGCTGAAATACAGCAGCAGCGTCGGCGACATGCTGTATTCGAATGCCGCGCTGAACTGGTCCGCGCTGCCGCCAGGCGTCGTGTAGTCGCGCACGTGCGCATAGCCGAGCGAGGCACGCGCATTGGTCGAAAAACTGTACTGCGCCGACAGCGAGCCGCCCGCACCGTGATAGACCGGTGTGCCGCCATCGCCGTTGAAAAAGGACAGCCATACGCGCAGCTTGCCGAAGGCGTAGTTCGCGCCGCCGAGGTTCGCGCGCAGCGCGCCGGCACCGTGCGTCTGCTGGCGCGCGTACAGCAGATGCAGGTGGTCGAGCCGATACGACGCGCTCACGTAATAACCGTCGATGCCGTTGCCGTCGGCCTCGGACGGATCGCGCATCGCCATCATTAGCGTCGCACTGAAGCCGGCGATGCGCGGCGACAGATACGCAACCGCGTTGTTCGCATACGGCGTGATCTTCGACAGATTGTTGAGCCCCGAGGCGATCGTGCCGGCGCCGAACGCGTCGAGATCGCCCTTGAACGGGATATAGATCGGCGAATACTGACGGCCGACGCGCAGTTCGCCCCAGCTGCCGCTCGCGCCGATCCATGCCTGACGATTGAAGATCGAGCCGGGCACCTGCAAGCTGCCGTCGGTCGAGCTGAAGCCGTTTTCGAGCGTGAACACGATCGCGTTGCCGCCCCCGAGCGGCTGCGCGCCATGCAGCCCGACCCGAGAGCCGCGATACGCGCCGGAGTCCATGCGCGCGACCCAGCCCGAACCGGGGTCGGTGATTTCGACGCTCGTATCGATCACGCCATACAGCGAGACCAAGCCGGTGTCGATTCCTGAGGCGGCGCCGGTGCCGGTATCGATGTCGGTGACGGCGGCTGCGCCGTGCGCATAGAGCAGAAGCGCGCCACCTCCCCAAGCCGCTCTCGCGCCGACGCTGATCGTCAAGGCTTCGCGGACTGTGTTCAGCAGGCAAGCCATGGCGTGACGCAGGATGAGTTCCTCCTCGAACACATCGATCGGATATTCCGCGAGCGAACTTACCACGTTCGGGCGAACCCGTGCGCACCGTCCAGTACGCTCGCGCACATCCCTACGATGCAAGCGCGCGCCAGCGTCCGCGACTGGAGGACGGCGATGCAGGAGTCGCCGCGGCCCGTGTGCGACGCCGTGCCCGGGGGGCACCACCTTTTTCCCGCGCCGTGTGGTTTTTCGCGCGACGAATTCTTTTGACCAGGGGAAACCCGTATAATCCTCAAGACGTCAGACAACCTGCGTACAATCGCCGGCAGCCTGACCGCGATCCGCCGTGCAGCGTCCACCCCGAACCGCCTTCTGCCCGATCCGTGAATTCCACCGCCCCCGCCAGTTCCGCCGCCGCCGCCCCCGCCCTGCCGTTTCGTCACGCGCTTTACGCGATGCTCGGCATCGGCCTCGTCAACATGCTGGTCGCGCTCGACCAGACCGTCGTCAGCACCGCGCTGCCGTCGATCGTCGCCGAGCTGCACGGCTTCGAATATTTTGCGTGGATCGCAAGCGCGTACCTGCTTGCCTCGGTCGTCACGGTGCCGGTGTTCGGGCGGCTCGGCGACTACTTCGGCCGCAAGCGCTTCGTGATCGCCGCGGTGATCACGTTTACGGTCGCGTCCGTGTTGTGCGGCCTCGCCAACAGCATGCTGTTTCTCGCGATCGCGCGCGGACTGCAAGGCGTTGGCGGCGGCATGATGGTCGGCACCGCGTTCGCGTCGATTCCCGATCTGTTCCCCGACCCGCGCACCCGCGTGCGCTGGCAGGTCGTGCTGGCCGCGGCCTACGGCATCGGCACGGCGGCCGGCCCGTCGCTCGGCGGCTGGATGAGCGAGCACCTCGGCTGGCGCTCGACGTTTCTCGTCAATCTGCCGGTTGGCGCGGCGGCGCTCTATTTCATCTGGATGCATCTGCCGAATTTCCGGCGGCCGCATGACGGCGAAGTAAAGATCGACTGGCTCGGCGCGGGGCTCGTCGCGGGCGTGCTCGGCGGCTTGCAGGCGTTTATCGAAGCGGTGCCGAAGCACGGCCTCACCGTGGGCAATCTCGTGCTCGGCGCGTGCGTGATCGCCGGCGCGATTGCACTCTTCAGGTGCGAAAAGCGCGCCACGCATCCGATCGTTCCGCTCGATCTGTTCAAGGACGCGCAGCTCGTCACGCTATTCACGCTCGGCATGCTGTCCGGGTTCGTGATGTTCTCGCTGATCTTCTTCGCGCCTTTGCTGCTGCAAGGCGGCTTCGGTCTTTCGCCGCAGCAGGCCGGCCTGCTAGCGACGCCGATCGCCGCGTGCATCGCGCTCGGTAGTGTGGTGAACACGCGCATCGTGATTCACATGAAGAAGCCCACGCGCATTCTGACGATCGGTTTCGCGCTGCTGATGTTCGCGTCGATCGCGCTCGCGTTCGCCAATCCGAACACGCCGCACTGGCGCATCGTGCTGCCGATGGGCGCGGTCGGCATCGGCCTCGGCTTCATCCTGAACAACCTGAACGTGTTCGGCCAGGAGATCGCCGGACGCGAGCGCTTCGGCATCACGACCGCGCTATTGCAATCGACGCGCATGGTCGGCGGCATGCTCGGCACCAGCATCGTCGCGACTGTCGTGCAGCATCACTATCGCAACGTCGTCACGCGCACGATGAGCGTGCTCGGAGAGCCGGCCTCATCGCAATGGCGGCCGCGTTTCGTCGATCTGCGCATCCTGATCGACGACGCGTCGCGCACACAGCTGATTGCGGATATGAAGAAGTCGGGACTCGATACGCTCGCGCTGATCGATAGCGCACGCGACGCGCTCGTACAGTCGATTCATATCGGTGTGTGGCTGACGGCGGTGGCATCGCTCGCGGCCGCGCTGCTGGTGCAGCGGATTTCGCATGTGGTGTTTCGCAAGAGCTGACAAGTGGCCCGATGATGGCCGCCGACATCCGCGGTGCGGCTATCTCGCACCGTGCAATGCAAAAGGAAACAAAAAAGCCTGGTGAACCGCATCTTTCGTGCGGCCCGCCAGGCTTTTTGATTGAGTTAAATCGTCCTTAACGCACGAGACACGGCCGCTTGTTGTCGAACTTCCAGTTCGGAATCAGATATTGCATGGCAATGCCGTCGTCGCGCGCGCCGAGGCCGTGCTGCTGATACATCGCGTGCGCCTTCTCGAGCGCATCCGTATCGAGTTCGATGCCGAGCCCCGGCTTCCGCGGCACCTTGACCTTCCCGCCGACGATCTGCAGCGGATCTTGCGTCAGGAACTGACCATCCTGCCAGATCCAGTGCGTATCGATCGCGGTGATCTTGCCCGGCGCCGCGGCCGCGACGTGCGTGAACATCGCGAGCGAAATGTCGAAGTGGTTGTTCGAATGCGAACCCCACGTGAGGCCCCAGTCGTTGCACATCTGCGCGACGCGCACCGAGCCCTGCATGGTCCAGAAATGCGGATCGGCGAGCGGAATATCGACCGATTGCAGCTGGATGGCGTGACCCATCTGACGCCAGTCGGTCGCGATCATGTTGGTCGCCGTCGGCAGGCCGGTTGCGCGACGGAACTCGGCCATCACTTCGCGGCCCGAATAGCCGTTCTCCGCGCCGCATGGATCTTCCGCGTAGGCGAGAACATCGTGCTTGTCACGGCACAAGCGCACCGCTTCCGCGAGCGACCATGCGCCGTTCGGGTCGAGCGTCACGCGCGCTTCGGGGAAGCGCTCGGCGAGTGCCGTGACCGCTTCGATCTCGGCGTCGCCTGGCAGCACGCCGCCCTTCAGCTTGAAGTCGTTGAAGCCATAGCGCGCCTTCGCGGCCTCGGCAAGACGCACGACCGTCTCCGGCGTCAGCGCTTCCTCGGTGCGCACGCGCTCCCAGTCGTCACGCGCGCCGGCGTTGTTCGCGTACGGCAGATCGGTCTTGTTGCGATCGCCGATATAGAACAGGTAGCCGAGCATTTCCACTTCGTCGCGCTGCTGGCCTTCGCCGAGCAGTGCCGCGACCGGCACGCCGAGATGCTGCCCGAGCAGGTCGAGCAGCGCGGCTTCGAGCGCGGTCACCGCGTGAATTGTCGTGCGCAGGTCGAAGGTCTGCAGGCCACGCCCCCCAGCGTCGCGATCGGCGAACTGCGTGCGCACCTTGTTCAGAATCGCCTGCAGATTGCCGATCGACTGACCGACCACGAACGGCCGCGCGTCGTCGATCGTCTTGCGGATGTTCTCGCCGCCCGGCACTTCGCCCACGCCGGTATGGCCCGCGCTGTCGCGCAGAATCACGATGTTGCGCGTGAAGAACGGACCATGCGCGCCGCTCAGATTCATCAGCATGCTGTCGCGACCGGCGACGGGCACGACGCGCAGTTCGGTGACGACCGGCGTGGCGTTCGATTCGGTAGGTTTGGTGGACATGGGAAAAGCACCTGTGTGATGAAGTAGGCCGGCCGGCGGAAGCCGCCGCGCGCTGCGTGCGTGTTCGACCGGACCGGATGAGAACTCGAATACAGAAAAATCGACGGCCGCACGCGAGCCGTCAGTGTAGTCAATGCGTGTTGCCGCGCAACGAATCGGGCAACGGCTCGCGATTGCCGGGCTTGTTGCGCGTCAGGAAGCCGGCCGCCGCCGCGAGCAGCGACGCGACGCCGAGACCGTACAACCCGCCCGTGATCGAGCCCGTGTGTTGCTGCAGATAGCCGAAGGTGGCCGGCGCGAAGAAGCCGCCGAGGTTGCCGAGCGAATTGATCAGCGCGAGCACGCCGGCGGCGACGCGCGCATCGAGGTAGCCCTGCGGAATCGGCCAGAACAGCGACGACGCCGCCTTGAAGCCGATCGCCGAGAAGCAGATTGCGACGAACGAGAACACCGGGTTGCCCGACGTCGACGCGAACAGACCGACCGCCGCGATGACGAGCGCGACCGCGAGCCAGCCCTGCTGATGACGCCATTTCGCCGATACGACCGCGAAGCCGTACATCGCGACCATCGAGATCAGCCACGGAATCGCGTTGAACATGCCGACCTCGAAGTCGGAAAGGCCGCCCATCTTGCGGATGATGGTCGGCAGCCAGAAAGTGGCCGCGTAGATGGTCAGCTGGATCGCGAAGTACAGGAAGCAGAACAGCGCGATTTGCGGGTCCTTCAGCAGCTTCACCGTCGGCAGATGCGCGCCGCCTTGCGCTTCGCGCTCGCCCTGTTCGGCCGCGATCGATTGTTCGAGCACACGCTGTTCTTCGGCCGTGAGCCAATGCGCGTCGCGGATGCGCGACTTCAACAGCAACCAGCTGACGACGCACAGCGCGATCGAGAACGCGCCTTCGATCAGGAACATCCACTGCCAGCCTTGCAGGCCGAGGCCGCGAATCGACAGCAGCGAGCCGGTGATGGGACCGGACAGCACCGACGCGAGCGCCGAGCCCGACAGAAAGATCGCCATCGCCTTGCCGCGTTCCTTTTGCGGCAGCCACTGCGTGAAGTAAAAGACGACGCCGGGAAAGAAGCCCGCCTCGGCGACGCCGAGCAGGAACCGCAGCACGTAAAACGACGTGTCGTTCCAGACGAACGCCATTGCGCCCGCCACCAGCCCCCACGTGCCCATGATGCGCGTGAGCCAGGCGCGCGCGCCGAACTTCTGCATCAGCACGTTCGACGGCACTTCGAACAGCGCGTAGCCGATGAAGAACAGCCCGCTGCCGAGCCCGTAGGCGGCCGCGCCGATGCCGAGATCGGCCTTCATGTGCGCGTTGACGAAGCCGATGTTCACGCGGTCGATATAGTTCGCGATGAACATGATCAGGAAAAGCGGCAACACGTTGCGCTTCACCTTCGCGACCGCCGATTCCAGCGGGTCGAGCGCGGTGGTCAGAACTGATGTCAAGTTGTGTCTCCTTGTCGGCCACAAGGCCTGGTGGAACGCAGCGCGGCGCACCCGGTGGGTGCAAGACCCTGCTCTACGCCCGATATGTTGTCTGACGACAGTCTACCGCGTTACTTTTGTCAAATCCAGCGGGGTGTTTACCCTGTGGTTCCAAAGTGAGCGCCTTGAAATGACGGCAGATTCAAAGGTTCATAGCCCTGTTGACTAACCCGGCATCCGCCTCGAACTAGGACGTCTGATGTCTCCAATTGACAGACTGTCGTCTGCAGCCCATGCGTTTGCGCAAATGTCCGCCTCATCCCCGCCCCCAACCGCGCATCCGCACGCAAAAAATAGCCCGCGCCGATGCCGCCGAACGCGGCAGAATCGAGTACAGTCCTGTGCGATACTTTGCAGGATCAGTCAACCAGCCACAAAAATGAGCAGCCTAACTGAAAAGGTGGTGGCCACCCTTTCCGATGAGATTCGCCGCGGGGCGCTGAGGCCAGGCGACCGCATCCCCACCGAAGTCGCGATGATGAAGCAGCTGTCCGTGAGCCGCTCCGTGGTCCGCGAGGCGATTTCGCGTCTGCAGGCAGAGAGGATCGTCGAGACGCGCCATGGCATTGGCACGTTCGTGCTCGCGCCCGCCGCCGAAAAGCCGATGCAGCTTCCCGCCGCCGATCTCACCAGCATGCTCGACGTGATGGCGATCATCGAGTTCCGGATCGACGTCGAAGCGGCCGCGGCCGCGCTCGCGGCATCGCGGCGCACCGAGCAGAACCTGAAGCAGATCCGCACTGCGCTCGATCGATTCGAGTCGGAGCTCGAGCGCGGCAGCACCGACACGCTCGCACACGACATCGAGTTCCATCTGCAGATCGCGCGCGCGAGCGGCAACCGCTATTTCTTCGACGTGCTGAGCCAGCTCGGCCGCTCGGTCAGCCCGCGCACCCGGCTCGGTTCGGCCGAGATCGCGGAGCTAGACCATATCGAGGTGTTGCGCAGCGTGCTCGGCGAGCATCTGATGATCTATCGCGCGATCGAGCGTCAGGATGCCGACGACGCGCGCGCCGCGATGCGCATGCATCTGAGCAACAGCCGCGAGCGACTGCGCCGCGCGCATGACCTGACGAAGGCTGGCGTGTGATCACATGCGGGGCCGAGCGGCCGCTCCGCAATACGACACGCCGCCGGCAATGCCCTCACTGCCCCACGTCGAGATCCATTAACGCCGAGCTCAGCGATTTGCCATGCGCGTCGAGCGCGAGCGAACGCGTAACGCCGCCGCCGAGCGCGTCGCCGAGCACGAAGTTGAATGCGGCAAGGCCCGGCAACTCATGGCGCACCACCTCGCCGCGCACCACATCGCGCAGATGCGTCTTGACGCGCTCGGGCGTCAGCACATCGCGCAACCGCTCGTAATGCAGCGCGTCGTAGCAGATCACCGAGATATTGAGCGTATTGCCCTTGTCGCCGGTGCGCGAGTGGGCCAGTTCTCGTAGTTTCATCTCAAGCCTCCATCAGCGAGAAAGCCGGCGCCGCATACTCGCGCGGCAGCAGCACCGATTGCACCGCGACCACCTCGCGCGCCGCCTTCGTCACGCCGCCGCCGCCCGCCGGTCCGTTCGTGTACAACGTCTCGACCTCGTTGCCGATGCGCAGCGCCTGCGCGAGCGACGCCGTGCGTCCCGCCACCCGGGCGCGCACTTCGTACGGCTCGCCATGACCGGCCGCCACCGCGTCACCATGCAGTGCGTTCACGCCGATCAGATCGAAGCGCAACTCGCGCGTCTGCACGCCGGTCAGCGCGAGACGCTCGCGCACGATATCGAGCGCGAGCCGCGCCCGCGCAAGCGCGCCGGGTCCGCCGTACGAAATCTGCCCCTCGCCGATATAGCCGTCGAAATACGCAACCGACACTTTCAACGTCGCGGTGCGCTCCGTGCCGCCACCGCCGGTGACGCGCACACGGTCCACGGCTTCCTGCTCGACGCGCACCTGCGAGAAATCGGCGACCACGTCGGGCTGCAGATAACGACGCGGATCGTGGATCTCGTAGAGCAACTGCTCCTTGCAGGTCGCCTCGGTCACGAGCCCGCCACTTTGCGCGAGCTTCGTGATCACCACTGAACCGTCCCGCGCAACTTCGGCGATCGGAAAGCCGAGCCGCGCGAGATTCGGCACGTCCTTGAAACCGGGGTCCGCGAAGTAGCCACCGGTGATCTGCCCCGCGCATTCGAGCAGATGGCCGATTACCGTCGCCTGGCCGAGCATCGGCCAGTCGTCCATGCGCCAGCCGAATTCGTGGATCAGCGGCGCGACGAACAGCGACGGATCGGCGACGCGCCCGGTCAGCACGATCTGCGCGCCGGCCGAGAGCGCCTCGACGATGCCGCTCGCGCCGAGGTACGCATTGGCCGATATCAGCCGGTCCGCGTACGCGGCCACCGCCTCGCCCGATTCGACGAAATGGAAGTCGCCCGCGCGCACGACGTCGAGCACGTCGTCGCCGGTGACTGCGGCAATCCTCAGGCCGCCGAGACCCAACTCGCGCGCGATCTGCGCGGTCCGGCGCGCTGCCGCGAGCGGATTGGCCGCGCCCATGTTCGACACGATACGCACGCCGTTGCGCGCCGCGACGGGCAGCACCGCGCGCATGCGCGCTTCGAGCAGCGGGTCGTAGCCGAGCTCCGGGTCCTTGCTGCGCGCCTGCTGCGCGATCGCGATCGTGCGTTCGGCGAGGCATTCGAACACGAGATAGTCGAGCTGGCCGTGTTCCGCGAGTTCGAGCGCGGGTTCGATACGGTCGCCCGAATAGCCCGCGCCCGCGCCGATGCGCACGACGCGTCGAGGTTCAGTGGCTGTCATGGTGCTCCCGTTCCTTCAGTGAAGCTCACAGTGGAAAGATCCCGAGCACGACGCACGCGATCGTCATCACGACCGACGCGCCGAACAGCAGGGGAAACGTGAATCGTTGATGATCGGCCAGATCGATACCGCACAGCCCGACCACGAGGAACGTCGCGGGCGTGAGCGGACTGACCGGAAAACCGGTGGTCATCTGTCCAAGCAACGCGGCCTGACCGACGTGCACCGCCGGCACGCCGAGCTGGCCGGCCACTTCCGCGATCACCGGCAGTACACCGAAATAAAACGAATCGGGATCGAACAGCATGCTGAGCGGCATCGACAGCAGGCCGAGCACGATCGGAATATGACTCGCCATCGCCGGCGGCACGAAGCCGACGGCCGCCTGCGCCATCGCCTTCAGCATGCCGCTGCCCTGCATCACGCCGGTGAACACGCCGGCCGCGAGCAGGATGCCGGCCATCATCAGCGCGGCGCGCGCATGCGCGTCGATCCGTTTGCGCTGCATGTCCACATTCGGATAGTTGACCATCAATGCGATGCACAGGCCCACCATGAACATGATCGCCGGCGGAATCTTCTCGCCCATCACGACCATCGTGCCGAGCACGACGAACGTCAGCACGATGTTGAACCAGAAGTTTCGCGGGCGGCGCAGCGCCTGTTGTTCCGGCGTCAGTTCGCGTTGGGGCATCGGCACGGAACCGCTCGCAGCGTTGAGACCGAGGCGCTTTTCCTCGCGCCGCCCGAGCCAGTACGCCATCGAGAACACAAATACGAGGCCGATCGCCTGCACCGGAATAAGCGGATTGAACAACGCCGAGATCGGCAGATGCAGCGACGCGGACGCGCGAATCATCGGCCCCGTCCATGGCAGGAAATTGATGCCGGCCGCCATCGATACCGCCGCGGCGAGCACGCGCCGGTCCATCTTCAGGCGGTCGTAGAGCGGCAGCATCGCCGGAATGGTGACGAGGAAGCAGACAGCGCCGGAGCCGTCGAGGTGGATCAGCAGCGCGAGCAGCGTGGTGCCCATCACGATGCGCGTGGGCCGTGTGCCGACCGCGCGCAGGATGCGCTCGATGATCGGGTCGAGCGTACCGGCGTCGGTGATCGTGCCGAAGTACAGGATCGCGAAGACGAACATGCAGACGACGGGCGCGAGGCTCTTGAGGCCATCGACGACGAACTTGCTCGTCTGCAAGCCGAAGCCGCCGAGCAGCGAGGCCGCGAGCGGCACGATGATCAGCGCGACGAGCGGCGACATGCGTTTGGACAGGATCGCGCCGAGCAGCACGACGATGGTAGCCAGCCCCAGCAATGGCAGCATGAGCTTGTCTCCAGGTTGTTTTTTAGTGTGATCGAGCGTAAGTTCGAGGCAGCAATAAAGCAATTGAAATGAATTGATTGCAGCAATCACATATCATCATGGATCTGAATCTCCGGGACATCCGCGCGTTTATCGCGGTCGCGCAAACGGGCAGCTTCACGCGTGCGGCCGCGCGGCTGCATCTGTCGCAACCGGCGTTGACGGTGCAGATTCGCCGGCTCGAGGAAACGGTCGGCCTGCGCCTGTTCGATCGCAACAGCCGCAACGTCGCCCTGACGCCGACCGGCCGCGAGCTGCTGCCCGTGCTGCAGAAATCGCTGCACGACATGGAGCACGTGCTGCTCGATGCGCGCGCGCTCGGCGAAGGCGGGAGCGGCACGGTGCGCATCGCGTGTCTGCCGACCTTCGCGGCGAGCGTGCTGCCCGAGCTCGTGCAGGCGCTGAGAAAAGCCGTGCCGCGCGTCGGCTTCGAGGTGCGCGATGTCGTCGCGAGCATGGTCAACACGTTGGTGCGCAACGAGGAAGCCGATATCGGACTGACGGGCGGCGAGCTGAACGACAGCGGGCTCGAGGTACTGCACGCGGGCATCGACCGGCTCGTCGCCGTGCTGCCGAAGCAGCACGCGCTCGCGCGGCGGCGCCGGCCCGTCACGCTCGCCGATCTCGCCAGCGAGCCGCTCGTGCTGACCGCGCAGGGCACGAGCGTGCGAGCGGTCGTCGACAGCGCATTCGCCGACGCGCAATGTGAGCCGCGCATCGCCTGCGAACCGACCTACATGATGAGCGCGGTAGCGATGGCGCGCGCCGGGCTCGGCATCACGATCCTGCCGGCGTCGGCGCGCGAGGTGCGCGCGGAGCCCGAGCTGGTCGCGCGACCGATCGACGAAGCCGCGTTCACGCGACGCATCGCGCTGATCAAAAAGCGCGGCCGAACCTTGCCGCCGGTGACCGAGACCTTCGTCGCGATGCTGATCGAACGGCTCGGCGCGTCATAGGGCCGCACAGCGTCGTTTTGCGCGTCGCGCGCAGCCCCTAATTTTCACGATACGAAACGATGCCGCGCGTCGTAAAAAATCATGTTGCGGGGCACAAAGCGGCCATTTCACGATGCCCGGCGGCGTTGCACATCGCAAAACGGATCGCACAAGCCTTTGTTTTTACAAGCATATTTTTAATATAAAGACCGGTTCGACGCCCAATTGCCCGCCGATTCGCTGACGTAGACTCTTTCACAAGAGCACGCGCTTCACGCAGTCGGATTCGAGGGGCCTCACGACATGGCCAGCCAAATCCCGCAGATTGCGAAGAAGCCGTCACGAATCGCGGCTTTTTTTATTGGCAACTGGGAGACTAAAAATGAAAGGCTTTCGCTTTGGTTCGACGCAGGGAGCGTTCTACATTCTGCCGGGTCAGGACGGCTGGGAAGCCACCTACGGCAACGAAACGCTCGGAGAATTCCCGAGCCCGCAACAGGCCGCCGACGACCTCGCGCGCGGTCTGAGCTGCGAGCATCTGTCGGAGCTCGACACGTCGACGCTCGAAATTCCGGAGAAGCTCGCCGATTGGGAAATCGTTCACGTATAAGGACGGGCATGACCGACGGCGACGTAGCAGTGACAGTAGAAACGACAATGGCGCCCGAAGGCGCCATTGTCGTATTTGCGGTCCTGCTTGCGGCTTTGTCCGCGGTTGTACTGCGTGCTTACCGCGCGGCTTTCGGGGCCAGCGCAGGTGCGGCCGCGGCGCTTACCGCATCAGTCGCCCGCGCGAGTTCAAGCCACCGAATCGACGATTGCGTTCAGCGTCGCGCTCGGGCGCATCGCCTTGCCAGTCAGCTCGACGTTCGGACGGTAGTAGCCGCCGATATCCACCGGCTTGCCCTGCGCCGCGCCGAGTTCCGCGACGATCTTCGCCTCGTTGTCGGCCATCGCCTTCGCGACGCCCGCGAACTGCGCCTGCAGCGCGGCATCGTCGGTTTGCGCGGCCAGTGCTTCGGCCCAGTACATCGCGAGGTAGAAGTGGCTGCCGCGATTGTCGATGCCGCCGACCTTGCGCGCCGGCGACTTGTCGTTGTCGAGGAACTTGCCGGTCGCCTGATCGAGCGTCTTCGCAAGAATCTGCGCCTTCGGGTTGTGATACGCGGTGCCCAGATGCTCGAGCGATGCCGCCAGCGCGAGGAATTCACCGAGCGAATCCCAGCGCAGGAAGCCTTCCTCGACCAGCTGCTGCACGTGCTTCGGCGCCGAACCGCCCGCGCCGGTTTCGAACATGCCGCCACCGGCCATCAGCGGAACGATCGACAGCATCTTCGCGCTGGTGCCCAGTTCCATGATCGGGAACAGGTCGGTCAGGTAGTCGCGCAGCACGTTGCCGGTGACCGAGATCGTGTCCTTGCCGGCGCGGATGCGCTCGACCGAGAACTTCGTCGCTTCGACCGGCGTCATCACGCGGATGTCGAGACCGTTCGTGTCGTGATCCTTCAGGTACTGCTCGACCTTCCTGATGATCTGCGCATCGTGCGCGCGCGCCGCGTCGAGCCAGAACACGGCCGGCGTGTTGGAAGCGCGGGCGCGGTTCACCGCGAGTTTGACCCAGTCGCGGACCGGCGCGTCCTTGGTCTGGCACATACGGAAGATGTCGCCCTGTTCCACCGGCTGCTCGAGCAGCACCGCGCCAGCTTCGTCGGTGACGCGGACCACGCCGTTCGCCGGGATCTGGAACGTCTTGTCGTGTGAACCGTATTCTTCGGCGGCTTGTGCCATCAGCCCGACGTTCGGCACCGTGCCCATCGTGACCGGGTCGAACGCACCGTGCTTCTTGCAGTCTTCGATCACCGCCTGGTACACACCGGCGTAGCAACGGTCCGGAATCACCGCCTTCGCGTCGTGCAGCGCGCCATCGGCGCCCCACATCTTGCCCGACTCGCGGATCATCGCCGGCATCGATGCGTCGACGATCACGTCGCTCGGCACGTGCAGGCTCGTGATGCCCTTGTCCGAGTTGACCATCGCGAGCGGCGGACGCTGTTCGTACTGCGCCTCGATGTCGGCTTCGATCGCCGCGGCCGTCTCAGCCGGCAGATCCTTCAGACGCGCGTACAGGTCGCCGATACCGTTGTTCGGGTTGAAGCCGACCTTGGCCAGTGCTTCCGCATGCTTCGCGAGCACGTCCTTGTAGAACACCGACACCACGTGACCGAAGATGATCGGGTCCGAGACCTTCATCATCGTGGCCTTCAGGTGCACCGAGAACAGCACGCCGTTCGCCTTCGCCTCGGCGATCTGCGCTTCGATGAAGCTGCGCAGCGCGTTCTTGCTCAGCACCGACGCGTCGATGATTTCGCCTGCCTGCACCGGCGTCTTCGCCTTCAGGACCGTGATCGTGCCGTCGGCGGCGGCCAGTTCGATCTTCACGCTACCGGCCTGCGCGACCAGCGCCGACTTCTCGCTGCCGTAGAAATCGCCAGCGCTCATGTGCGAGACGTGCGACTTCGAGTCCGCGCTCCATGCGCCCATCTTGTGCGGATGCTTGCGCGCGTAGTTCTTCACCGACAACGGCGCGCGGCGGTCCGAATTGCCTTCGCGCAGCACCGGGTTCACCGCGCTGCCCTTGATCTTGTCGTAGCGGGCCTTGACGTCCTTCTCGGCGTCGCTCGTCGCGACGTCCGGGTACGACGGCAGCTTATAGCCCTGGTCGCGCAGCTCGGCGATCGCGGCCTTCAACTGCGGCACCGACGCGCTGATGTTCGGCAGCTTGATGATGTTCGCTTCCGGGCGCATGGTGAGTCCACCGAGCTCCGCCAGATCGTCGGAAGCCTTCTGCTCCGCGCTCAGGTAGTCCGGAAATGCGGCAATGATCCGGCCGGCGAGCGAGATGTCGCGCGTTTCGACGAGCACGTCGGACGAGCGCGTGAACGCCTTGACGATCGGCAGCAGCGAGTACGTCGCCAGTGCGGGCGCTTCGTCGGTCAGGGTGTAGATGATCTTCGGCGGTGTGGACATGATTAATGCTTTGCTAGGAAGTGATAGACAGAGCGTTGGCAGTCGAAGCCAG
This sequence comes from Paraburkholderia sp. 32, assembly GCF_050435345.1. Taxonomy (NCBI): domain Bacteria; kingdom Pseudomonadati; phylum Pseudomonadota; class Betaproteobacteria; order Burkholderiales; family Burkholderiaceae; genus Paraburkholderia; species Paraburkholderia sp. 32. The sequence goes on along the minus strand of NZ_JBNDKD010000001.1, from coordinate 1,274,920 downwards.
CGCAAATCGTGGCGCGACGGCGACGGCGTCAGTTCGGCACGACGCAACCCCGCGACCTTCGTTTTGCGATACGACCGAGAGTATATGCGCGTTTTCCACTAAATGTGACTAGACAAACAGGTCGCGAGACCCTACCCAAAGGGGTCGAGCCCTGACTGGCAAGGGGTTGCGGCCGATTACCCCGGTCTTAAGACAGATATCTTATAGAGGACTTGGGGAATATTATTTTTGGATGAATGCGAATTGGTCGCATTGACGCGCCGCAAATGCCCCCACCGAGCCGTGACTGCTGGCCCTCCACTTGCCGACGATTGGGCGCCTCGAAGATGCGCTTGCGCCGCCGGCTCCTCAAGCCCGCGCTTCGCGCGTCACGACGTCCTGCGCCGGCGTCGTCGACGGGCGGCACACGAGCGTCCATAGCAGGCTCGCGCCGATCAGATCGCCAAAGCCGAGCGCCACGAGAAACGGCGTATAGCCGACGCGGCTCACGAACCAGTCCATCGTCATCGTGAACGCGAAATTGCCGAGCCCCGCGACGAGCGCGGCGAGTCCCGTCACCGTGCCGACTTCGCGCGACTTTTCCATCGCTGGATTCGACAACGTGCCGTATGGCGAGTACGCGTCGCCGGCGCTGACCTCGGTAGACTTTCAGAGCGAGAAGATGGGTGAGCTCACGATGATGAAGCTGATCGACGAACTGCACGGTAAGGGCGAAGAAAGCGCGGGTTATTCGATGCTTGATCTGCATCTGGTGGTGCGGGAGTCGATGGTTAGGCGGGAGTTGGGAGAGGCAGCGGACGACGCCGCGGGTAGTGATGGGCGGGTGCCGAAGAGTGTGACCCGGATGCCGGCGGCGCAGTGATGGGGTCGCTCGCCGCGGATTGGTTTAGTTCGTATCGTCTTTCCCGTCATTCCAGAATCGTTTGAAGTCGGGCGAGCGCGTCCTCGACTACCTCGGCCGGAGCGCGCTCGACTTTGCGTGCGCCGCGGGCCTCGAGGTCCAGAGTGCGCACCATATTCACCAGAGCCACCCCCTGAGTCTCTGTTCCCGAACCCGAGAGCGGTACCGCGAATCCAGCGTATCGAGCGAACTCCCCCTGCGTGATCGGCGCAACGAGCGCGACCCCAAGAGCATTGAATGCGGCAGGCGACAAAACCAGCGCGGGACGGAAATCGCCTTGCTGCTCCTTGCCAAGCGTCGGATTCAGGCTCACGCGCACGATATCGCCGCGCTCGAACTTGATGCGCCTTACCATGCTTCGCGCCCCGCCGGCTTGACTTCACTCCAGACGTCGAGATCGGCTGGCAGTGGCGCCTTCGGATCGCACTGCGCGACGAGTTCATCCAGTGAATACTTGCGACGCGCAGGCGTAAGCAACACCCCCTCGGGGCGCACGTCCGCGTTCAGCGAACTGCCCACCGACGCATGAATTTGCTCCAACAACACGGCCGGCAACCGTACTGCAGCGCTGTTGCCCCACTTCTGAATCTTGAGTTTCATATCCCAGCTCCAAATGTATATCCATTGTAGATACGCACAGCGAAAACAGCAAGTCGCCCGTATCTACATTGACTCTACATTTGGACCTTGAAATCGCCTATTAGTCGGCGAAGAAAAGAACCCAAACCTAAACGAGGCAACCAGCCCGCCGCCGCAACGACGCACCAGTCGCCCACAACGACAACCCTGCTCATTGCCCGCGTCCGAGAAACTCCCCCACCATCCGGTTGAACTTGTCCGCATGCTCCCACTGCGCCCAATGCCCGCAGCGGCCGAACACATGCAGATCGGCGTTCGGCATCCCGGCAACGAGCCGCAGGCCGATGTCCATCGGCACGAAACGATCGTCGCGGCCCCAGATCACGAGCGTCGAGGCGGTTACTTCGCCAAGGCGCGGCCCGTAGTCATTGAACTGCTTCGGATTCGCGGCGAGGCTCGCGACGAAGTTCTCGAGATGATCGCGGCGCGCCAGCATGTTCGCGAGGCGCGCTTGCATCAGGTCTTCGGTCAACGCCTTCGTGTCGAACACGAAGACGCTCATCATGCGCTGCAGGTTCTCGATGGTCGGGTTGCGGTACAGCCCTTGCAGCAGCTTGATGCCTTCCGTCGGCATCGGCACGAACTGGCTCGGGCCGCCGGTGCCGCCGCCCATCAGCACGAGCTTGCCGACGCGTTGCGGCTCGGCGAGCGCGAACGCGACCGCGCTATGCCCACCCATCGAGTTGCCGATGATATGCGCGCGTTCGATATCGAGCGCATCGAGCAGCGCCTTCAGGCAGCGCGCGTTCAGTTCCGAGCGCGAGCCCTTGCAGACGATCGGGTCGCTCTTGCCCCAACCGAGGCAGTCCATCAGGATCACGCGATAGCCCGCCGCGACGAGCGGCTCGACGTTCCGATTGAAGTTGGCCCAGCCGGTCGCGCCCGGTCCCGAGCCGTGCAGCATCACGACCGTTTTCTCACCCTGCCCCACGTCGTTGTAGTGGAGCTGCATCTCGCGGCCGTCTTCGGTGATCCGCACGAATCGGCTGGTCGCTTCCTCGGTGATCGCCGCTGCTTGTGTGTTGGTGTTGCTCATGTCGAATTCCTTTGTTTCACGGATTAAGTGACCGCGAGTCGCCGTTGACGGCGGACCCGCGCGGTATTTCGGGCTGCCAAGCTATTGCGCGGCCACCGGGGTATAACGAAGTGTCGAGCGATTCACGACGAGCCACGCGCCAATCGCGGCGAGCGCGATCAGCGGAATGCTCGCGCCGAGCAGGACGCTCGCACCCTGACCGATCGCGAGCAGTTGCCCCGCGATCAACGGTCCGAGGATCGAGCCGAGACGGCCCACCGCCACGGCCGCGCCGACGCCGGTGCCACGCACTTCGGTCGGGTACAGGCTGCTCGCCAGCGCATACAACACCGACTGCCCGCCGACCAGGAACAGCCCCGCGAGCAGACCGCCCCACGCCATCGACGTGCCGCCATTCGCGCTCAGCAACGCGCCGAGCGCAACGACGATGCCGACATACATGCCCGCGACCGTGCGGCGCCGGCCCATCCGGTCCATCATGCCGGCGATCACGATCGCGCCGATGCCGCCGCCGATGTTGAACATCATCTGTACGACACCGGACTGGACGCGCGTCAGACCGCGCGTCAAGACGAGCGACGGCAGCCAGTTGATCAGGAAATACAGCACGATCAGCGTGCCGAGATAGCTGATCCACAACGCGATCGTCGTGCCCGCGCGTCCTTCCTGCCACAGCGCGTGCGTCACGCTCGCCGACGCATCGCATCGCGCGCCTTTGGTTGCACGCGCCGCGACGAACTGCGCCGACTCGCGCAGGAACAGTGCAAGCAGCGGCAGCACCAGCAACGGCCCGAAGCCGCCGACGTAGAAGATATGCCGCCAGCCCGCGTCGCCCGGGCTGATGATGCCGACCACCGCCGCGAGCGCCGCGCCGAACGGCATGCCGCAATACATGGCGCCGACCGCGGTGTTGCGCTGATGGGGCGGCGCCGCTTCCGAGCACAGCGCGATCAGATTCGGCATCGCTGCGCCAAGACCGAGGCCGGTCAGAAAGCGCGCGGCGAGCAGGCTGTTCAGGTCCCACACCTGCGCGGTCGCGAGCGAGAAGATGCCGAATAGCGCGACCGACCACATCAGCACGCGCTTGCGCCCGAGCCGGTCGGCGAGACGTCCGCCGATCGCGGCTCCTGGCAGCAGCCCGAACGCGCCGATGCTGAACGCCCAGCCCATCTGCGCGACCGCGAGATGAAATTCGCGCGCCATGCGCGGTGCCGCGAGGCCGGTCGATTGCAGGTCCACGCCTTCGAGCAGCGCGACGATCAGGCAGAGCCCGATCGTCAGCGCGCCGCCGGCAAGAGGTTTCGTCGACTGTGTTGTTTGCGTTGCTTGCGTTGACTGCCGCATAAATGTCTCCAATGTTGAGTCAGCGTCGCTCTTGCGGCGACCTTGCTGGATGAAATGAACGCTGCGCGCGCGGCATGCGGCACGGTCGCGCAGCGTCCGGGTCATGAAGCCACTGCGTCGGTTGCGTGCGCGCGCTTCAGATCCAGTGCGACGTCGACGATCATGTCCTCCTGGCCGCCCACCATGCGGCGTTTGCCCAGCTCGACGAGAATGTCCACGGTCTTCAGGCCGTATTTCTTCGCGGCCACTTCCGAGTGGCGCAGGAAGCTCGAATACACCCCCGCATAGCCGAGCGCGAGCGTTTCGCGATCGACGCGCACCGGCCGGTCCTGCAGCGGACGCACGATGTCGTCGGCGGCGTCCATCAGCGTGTAGAGGTCGGTGCCGTGATTCCAGCCCATGCGCTCGGCCGCCGCGACGAACACCTCGAGCGGCGCGTTGCCCGCGCCGGCGCCCATGCCCGCGAGCGATGCATCGATACGGTCGCAGCCCTCTTCGACCGCGACCATCGAGTTGGCCACGCCCAGCGACAGGTTGTGGTGCGCGTGCATGCCCGTCTGCGTTTCGGGTTTCAGCACCGCCTTCACCGCGCGGAAGCGGTCGCGCACGTCGTTCATCGTCAGCGCGCCGCCCGAGTCGACCACATAGATGCAGGTCGCGCCGTAGCTCTCCATCTTCTTCGCTTCGATGGCGAGGTTCTCCGGCGTGGTCATATGGCTCATCATCAGGAAGCCGACAGTGTCCATGCCGAGTTCGCGCGCGTATTCGATGTGTTGCTTCGAGATGTCCGCTTCCGTGCAATGCGTGGCGACGCGCACCACGCGAGCGCCCGCGTTGTAGGCGGCCTTCAGATCGTGGATCGTGCCGATGCCGGGCAGCAGCAGGGTCGCGATCTGAGCGTGCTCGACCACGTCAGCCACCGCTTCGATCCATTCGAGGTCGCTGTGCGCGCCGAAGCCGTAGTTGAAGCTCGAACCCTGCAGGCCATCGCCGTGGGCAACTTCGATGCTGTCCACCTTTGCGCGGTCCAATGCGCGTGCGATGTCCTGCACGTTCTGGATCGAGTACTGGTGACGAATGGCGTGGCTGCCGTCGCGCAGCGTCACGTCGGAGATATACAGTTTCTTGTCCATGCGGGAAGTCTCCTTAAGCCTCTGATGCCTGCACGAGCGCCTGCGCCATGCGCTCCGCGGTCGCGAGCGCGGCCGAAGTCATGATGTCGAGATTGCCCGCATACGCAGGCAGATAGTGCGCGGCGCCTTCGACCTCGATGAAGACCGAGGTCTTCAGACCGCTGAACTTGCCGAGGCCCGGAATGTTCAGCGGCGCGCTCGCGCTGATTTCGTCGAACTGCACCTTCTGCTTCAGGCGATAGCCCGGCACGTACGCCTGCACCGCGGCGGCCATCTGCTCGATCGACTGCTCGACCTTGTCGAGGTCGGCCAGCTCCGACAGCGTATAGACCGTGTCGCGCATCATCACCGGCGGCTCGGCCGGGTTGAGCACGATGATCGCCTTGCCCTTCGCGGCGCCGCCGACCACTTCGATCGCCTTCGACGTGGTCTCGGTGAATTCATCGATGTTCGCGCGCGTGCCTGGGCCCGCTGACTTGCTGCTGATCGACGCGACGATCTCCGCGTAATGCACCTTCGCGACGCGCGACACGGCCGCGACCATCGGAATGGTCGCCTGTCCGCCGCACGTGACCATGTTCACGTTCGGCGCGTCGAGATGCGTGTCGAGATTCACCACCGGCACGCAGTACGGGCCGATCGCCGCCGGCGTCAGATCGATCACGCGAATCGAGGGCTTCAGCTTTCGCAACAGCGCATCGTTCTTGACGTGTGCGCCGGCCGAGGTCGCGTCGAACACGAAGTCGATGTCGTTGAACACGGGTAGACGAGTCAGACCTTCGACACCATCATGCGTGGTCGCGACGCCAAGCCGCGCGGCGCGCGCGAGGCCGTCGGAGTTCGGATCGATGCCGACCATCGCCGCGACTTCGAGATGCTTGCCGTGACGCAGGATCTTGATCATCAGATCGGTGCCGATGTTGCCCGAGCCGATGATCGCGGCCTTCAGTTTTTCGCTTGCCATATGAGTTCCCAATCGAGTGCTTGCGAGTGCATGTTTTATGCGGAAAAAGTCGCGCGGACGCTGCCGAGACCTTCGATCTGCGCGCAGTAGGTGCCCGGCTCCTTGACGGCGACCATCGGGCCCAAAGCGCCCGTCATCAGCACGTCGCCGGCACGCAGCGGCGTGCCGAGCCGGACCATGCGATCCGCGAGCCAGGCGGCGGCATTCAGCGGATTGCCGAGACACGCGGCGCCATTGCCGCGCGACAGGACTTCCGCATCCTTCGATAGCGTCATCGCGCAGGCCGCGAGATCGATATCGCGCAGTAGGACCGGCCGGCTGCCGAGCACGAAGCGCGCGCTCGACGCGTTGTCCGCGACCGTATCGACGAAACGGATGTTCCAGCCTTCGATGCGGCTGTCCACCACTTCGATCGCCGCGACCGCATACGCGGTTGCGCGCATCAGATCGGCGTACGTGTGGCGCTCGTGCAGCAGATCGTGTTCGAGCACGAGCGCGATCTCCGCTTCGACCTTCGGCTGGATCAGCTCGTCCAGCGGAATCGGCTGGCCGTCGCCATACGCCATCGATGCGAACAGCGCGCCGAAGTCAGGCTGGTCGACACCGAGTTGACGCTGCACCGCCGGCGACGTGAGTCCGATCTTGCGGCCGACGACGCGCTCGCCCGCCGCGATGCGCGCGGCCACGTTGGCCTGCTGCACCGCGTACGCGAGCTCCTCGGCGTCGGCCGGGTTCGACAGTTCGACGAAACGCGGGTCGTCGCGCAACGGCGCGATGGTCGCGCGCGTACGTTCCGATTCGCGCAGGCGCAGGGCGAGCGCGTCTATATTGCTTTGAGTGGTCATAGCGGGTTCCTGATTCGGTTAGACGTGGGAAGTCACGGGTCGGGCATGCATCGCGCCAAAGCCCGCGATCCATTCGGGGATCGGACGGTAGTAATCGAGCGACGCGCGATACGGGCCGCTCGCGTTCAGTGCGCCGAACGCGGCGATCCACGTGCGGATTTCGTGCGCGGACTTGCCGGCCTCGCGCGTGATCGCGCGGTTGGTCAAACCGTCGAGCGCGGTGAGTTCGCCGTCTTCGAGCAGCTTCAGGAACGCGCGATCCCATTCCGGATTGAGCGGATGCAGACGGCTGTCGCCCGCGGCGAACGCGCGCGCCGCCGCGATCGTGCGCGCCTCACGCGCCGCACGCGATTCGGCCGACGGATTGCGGCCCGCGATCAGACGCTCGGCGACTTCCTCGCTCGCGCCCGCGAGTTCCGGCACCGGCGGCTCGTGCGAGATGCCGCCCGAGCCGATCACGAGCACGCGTTGCATCGAGCGTGCGAGCGCTCGACCCAACGCATCGCCGAGCAGACGCGCGCGGCGGCATGAAGCCATCGGCGCGGCCACCGAATTGATGAATACCGGCACGACCGGATATCGATCGAGGCCGCCCGTCAGAATCTCCAGCGCTTGCGCGCAACCGTGATCGACCTGCATGCGGTACGAGACGGCGACGTCGACGTCGCTCGCGAGCACCGCTTCGGCAAGGTCGAGCGCGGTATCGACGGGCACGTCCAGCGGACCGGCGAGGCTCTTGAAGTCGCCGATCGCGCTCGCCGATGCGCCGATGCAAAACGGCGGCATCACGTCATAGAAGAAACCGTTGTAATGATCGGGCGCGAACACGACGACCAGTTCGGGATCGAACTCGACGACGCGCGCACGCGCTGCCGCATGCACGCGCTCGACTTCCGCGACGACTTCGGGCGCGGGATCGTAATAGCCGTGCAACGGCGTGTGCGAAAGGCATTCGAGCAGCATCGGCATATCAGGCTCCGGCGGTTGCTGCGGTGGCGAAAGTGGCGACGGCATCGGGCGCGAACGCTGCTTCGTTGCCAGAACCGGCCACGTCGGCCCGCCCCGCCACGTCGAGATGCAGTTGCCGCGCGAGTTCGACGACGAGTTGCGACACCTGCTGCGGCGAGCCCATGCCCGCGACGAAACGATCGGGACGCAAAAGCACGACCGATTCCGGCACTCGCGTGAACCAGTCCTTCAGCCGCGTGTTCACATCGCCGATCGCGATGACGTCTTCTGGCACGTCGTCATGGAAAGACAGCTGCGTATCCGGCTTCGCGACCACGAAGCAGCCGCCGAGCCGCTGCCAGATCGCACGCGCCTGCTCCGACAAACCGAAGGTCGGTTCCGCGCCCCAGCCGACGATCGCGAAGCGGTTGCCGAGCACATCGTCGAGTCGCACGACCTCGCCGCTCACCGTGCGCACGCGCGGTTGAACGAACATGCGGCCGACCGGCGAATGACAATGCGGGTCGCGTCCATACACCAGACGGCCGAGCCGCGACTCGCGTTTCTCGCTCATCAGACCGAGCAGGCGGCCCGGCGCCGAATGCCCCGAGCGTTCGAGCACGCGCGCGAGCCAGCCACGCTTGCGCGGCGTGCGCGCCAGCAATACGACGCCGCTTTCATAGCGTGGCATCGGCTTGAAACGCATTTCGACGAAGTAGCGCTTGACCGCCGGGAACCAGTTGAACGTACGCACGAACGCGTCGCGAAACTTGATGCCGAAGCGGCTCGTCGGCGCGAAGATGTCGCCCGCGACCTCAGAGAGGTGGATCATCGAGCGCGCATGCGAGCGGCGCTCGGCGGTGTAGCTATCGAGCAGCGCATCGCCGGCGACGCCCTTGACCAGCATCGCGAGTTTCCAGCCGAGGTTGCTCGCGTCGCGAATACCGCTGTTGTAGCCCTGGCCCTGCCACACCGGCATGATGTGCGCGGCGTCGCCGGCGAGCAGCACGCGCTTCACGCGGAAGCTGCTCGCGAGGCGCGCGTTGTGCGTATAGACGCGCTTGCGGATGTAGTCGACCTTCTCCGGCTCGGCGACGACCTTGCGGATCAGCGCGGCCATGTTCTCCGGCTTCGACAGCTCTTCCTCGGTCTCGCCGGGCATCACCATGAATTCGAAGCGGCGAATCCCGTGCGGCAGCGCGGCCGACACATACGGGCGCCGCGGATCGCAATGCATGTACACGTGCGGCGAGCCGATCGGGTCGTTGCGCACGTCGACGACGATCCACTGATTCGGTTTCGTACGGCCCTCGAACGGCACGTCGAGGGTGCGGCGCACGAAGCTGTTGCCGCCGTCCGCACCGACCATGTACGACGCGCGGATCGTGCGGCGGCCGCTCTGCGCGTGTTGCGCTTCGATCGTGACGCCGCTGCCGTCCTGCGTGAACGAGTCGACCGTGTGGCCGAACCGCACCTCGACGTGCGGGAAGCGTTGCAGGCCGTCGTACAACACGCGATCGGCCAGCGGCTGAATGAACGCGTTGCGGCGCGACCAGCCGAATTCGTCGGTGCGCGGCTCGATCGATGCGAAGCAGTGACCGTTGCTCGTGACGAAGCGCATCCAGTGATCGGGGGTCGTGTGCCGCAGCAATGCATCGGCGAGGCCGACGGACTGAAACACGCGCAGCGCTTCGTCATCGAGGCCGATTGCGCGCGGATAGTCGATGATCCCGTCGAGCTTTTCGATCAGCACGACGCGCACGCCCTGCAGGCCGAGATAGTTGGCGATCATCAAACCGACCGGGCCGGCGCCGATGATCGCGACGTCGGTGGTGACGGGTCCACTGTGGCCTTGCGCGGCCACCGGGTCGAGCGGTTGGGGCATGTTGTCTCCGTATGTCGACCAGAGTGACCGGGTCGAGATATTCACGGAGCGCGGCGGCGGGAACCGGCTGTCGCCATGGCGAAAAATCGCCTGCGGACAACAGCTTGCTGTCTCCATGAAATCGTTGATTTGTTGGCAGTCTAGGACCGGCCACCTGCCCGCTCAACAAAATCTGGAAATTGTGCATAGAATGCACATAGTTGATTTTATTGAGGTTTAAAGTGACCAAATACACGAATGTGCGAGGTCTGTCGCGCGGCTTGCAGGTGCTGCAGGCGCTCAACTCGATGGACAGCGGCCGCGCGACGAGCCAGCAGATCAGCGAACTGACCGGCCTGCATCGCACCACCGCGCGGCGGCTGCTCGAAACGTTGATGGAGGAAGGCTTCGTGCGGCGCAGCGCGTCGGACGACAGCTTCCGGCTCACGCTGAAGGTGCGCGCGCTGAGCGAAGGCTTCACCGACGACGAACGTATCGCGACGATCGCGCCGCCGGTGATGGGGCGTCTGCTGCAACGCGTCGCGTGGCCGTCCGATCTGACCACGCCCGACGGCGACGCGATGATCGTCCGCGAGACCACGCACCGCTTCAGTCCGCTATCGTTTCATCGCGCGATGGTCGGCCGCCGTTTGCCGATCCTGCTGACCGCGGCGGGTCGCGCGTACTTCGCGATGTGCCCCGACGAGGAGCGCGAGGACATTCTCGATCTGCTGCGCGCGGGCGCGGGCGGCGAGGAGCAGAAGGCGCTCGCGTCGAACGACGCGTTGATTCGCAGTCTCGTGCGACGCGTGCGCGCGGATGGGTTCGGCTCGAATCACGGCGACTGGGCGGACCAGGGGAAGATCGGCGCGGTTGCCGTCGCGATCGTGTTCGAGGAACGCGTGCTCGCGAGCTTGAACGTAGTGTTTCTGTCGCGCGCGGTGTCGCTCGCGGAAGCGAAGCGGCGCTATGTGCCCGAGTTGCAGACGGCCGCGCGGGAAATGGTCGAGGAACTCGCGACGCAGACCCGCGCGAGCAGCAGAGCGGGCAAGACGCGTGCGGGACGTGAGCGGAAGTCGTGAGGTGGCATTCGCAAGCCGTCCCGCAACTCAGAACCGCGTGCGAATACTCGTCGTCAATTGCAACTGGTTCTTCGCGCCAAACGTCGTCGCGACGACGTAACCATTGTGAAGCTTCATCTTGTGCTCGAAGCGACCCCCGCGGTCAGCCCGCTTTCAAGGCTTCACGTCATCGACGAACCGATTGGTAAACGTGCGCGACAGATCGATATGCCGCCCCTTCACCGCCGGATTGAAGCTCGACAGTACCTTCAGCACCGTCTGCGGACCGTCGGCTGGCATCTTGCCGTCGACGGTGTACATCGGCAGCGAGGCCTGCAATGCGCTGATATACAGCGCCCTGTCGTTGCCGATGTCTTCTTTCGGCATCTGCGCGGCGATTTGTTCCGCGCTGTGGGTGCGCATATAGCGCAGCGTCTTGACGAATGCGCGCGCGAGTTTCGCGGCTTCATCGGCATGCGCGTCGAGCCACGTGCTTTGCACGTAGAGGCTCGACGCCGGATACATGCCGCCGAGCGCGGCGGGCGTGCCATCGACATTGCGCATGTCGACGAGTACTTTGGCGTCGCCCGCTTTCAATAGTCGAGTGACGGTCGGCTCGGTCGTCATACCCGCGTGAATGCGTCCTTGCCGCATCGCCGCGATGAAACTCCTGTCCGCGCCGACCGGCAGCAGCGTGTATTGCGTGGACCGCACGCCCGCGCGCTGTGCGAGGTACTGCGTGAGAAAACTCGTCGAGGAGCCGAGCCCCGTCACGCCGAGCGTTTTACCGCGCACGTCGGCCATGCTCCGGATCGAATCGGCCGATTTCGCCGCGACCAGTTGCACTTCGCCGGGCACCTGGCTGAACACGACGATCGTCTTCACTTCCTTGCCGCGTGTCTGCAGATCGATCGTGTGATCGTAGAAGCCGACCACGCCCTGCACCGCGCCCGCGAGCATTTCGTTTTCGCCGTCTATTCCAGTCGGCTGCGACAGCAGTTCGACGTCGAGCCCTTCGGCCTTGAAATAGCCGAGCTGTTCGGCAAGACGCGCCGGCAGATAGATGAGCTTGTTGGTACCGCCCACCATGATCGCGAGTTTCTCCGGCGCGGCGGCTTGCGCAGGCGTCGCGAGTCTCGCGAGCGCCCACAGCACGAGCGACGCCGCGACGGCGGCATAGGCCGCGCGCGAGCAACGCGTCAAGGAAAGCTTCATTGGGGGTGTCTCCGTTATCTTGTGTCCGGGCGCCGCGCGGGTCGCCTGCCCGTGATTTGGAAGGTGCGAACCCTTCCCGATGCTTTCACGGCTGTGCATGTTGCGCGAATCTCGGGCTTATCCCGATCACTTCGGCGTCGCGCGCGGAAACGTCACGGCGATATGCACACCCTTGCCGCCCTCGCCCGCCTTCAGCGTGATCTCGCCGTGATGGGCGTCCGCGATTTCGCGCACGATCGCAAGACCGAGGCCCGTGCCCTCGGTATCCGTCGACGCACGAAAGAACGGCTCGAACACGCGGCTGCGCGATTCGGCCGGAATGCCGGGGCCGTTGTCGGTCACGCTGACCGTCACCGCATTGGCCGCGGTATCGGCGTTCACGGCGACCGTCACGTGACCACCGCTGCCCGTATAGCGAATCGCGTTCTCGGCGAGATTCGCGATCAGTGCCTGCAACAAGCCGCGATGTCCGAGCACCGGCGCCGCGCCGTGCAATTCCGCGCCCAGATCGATTTCACGTGCCTGCGCGAGCAGGCCGAGATCTTCGACGACCTCCATCGCGAGCGGCACCAGATCGACGCGTTCCATGGCGAGCTGCGAGTTGTCGGCGGCCTCGGCCTGCGCGAGCAAAAGCAGCTTGTTGGTGAGCCCGACCATCGAGCGGTTGCTGCGATGCATCGCGGCAAGCGCTTCGTCGAGCGCGGGATTGAGGCCTTCCTGCTGCCGCGCGAATTGCAGTTGCGTGCCGAGCAGCGTGAGCGGCGTGCGCAACTGATGCGCGGCGTCGGCGATAAAGCGCCGCTGCGCCGCCACCTGCACGCCGAGCCGCGCGATGCACTGATTGATCGCATCGACGATGGGCCGCAGTTCCGTATGCAGACGCTCGACGCGAATCGGTTCGAGCTGCATCGGATCGCGGTCGGCCACCTCGTCTTTCACCTTCATCAACGGCCGCAACTCGAACGTGAGCCCGATGCAAACGAGCGCCACCGCCAGCGCGATCATTTCGAGCTGGCGCACGAGTTGCGGCCGCCACAGCTGTTGCGTCATCGCATCGCGCGAGCGCACGGTCTTGCCGACCGTCACGCGCACGGGACGCGTCGCGCCGTTGTCGTACATGAGCCGCACGATGTCGACAGCGCGCACCTGCTGGCCGTGCAACTGCGTGTAGTACGAATCCGGCACGTCCGGCGCCCGCAGCGGACGCGGCGGGAAATCAGGCGTACCCGCGAGCAGCCGCCCATCGTCGACACGCACGCTATAGAACACCTGGTCGCGATATGGCGATGCGAAGATCTCGAGCGCGGCGGGCGGCACATCGACACGCAGAAAGCCGTCGCTCCATTCGACCTCGCCCGCGATCATCCGCGCCGACGCGACCAGCTGATTGTCCTGCACCAGATTCGCGGTGTGCCGCGCGTTGTCGTACTCGGTCTTGCCGGTCACGAACACATAAAGCGCGAGCGGGACGAGCAGCCACCACAGCAGGCGTATGCGTAGGCTATTGGCCATCGTTACTGGTCGTCTTCCCGCTTGCGCAGCAGATAGCCGAGCCCGCGCAGCGTGACGATCGCGGCCGAGCTGCCATCGAGCTTCTTGCGCAGACGCGAAATGTAGATCTCGACCGCATCCTCGCTCGGCTCGTCGGCGAGCGTGAAGATCGCATCGACGAGCGCCGGCTTCGTCACCGTCTTGCCGAGGCGCAGGATCAGCGCTTCGAGCACCGAACGCTCGCGCGGCGTCACGTTCAGCGGCGCGCCCTTCAGCGTGAACTGGCGCGTGTCGATGTCGAACGACAGATCGCCGCACACCACCTCGCCCGCTTTCGACGGTGACTGCCGCCGAATCGCCACCTTGATGCGCGCGATCAGCTCGCGCACTTCGAACGGCTTCACCAGATAGTCGTCGGCGCCGGCGCCGAGCAGCTCCACCTTCTCGTCGATCGAGCCGCTCGCGGTGAGGATCAGCACCGGCGTCGCGTCGCCACGCTGACGCAGCCGGCGCAGCACGTTCTTGCCCGACAGCTTCGGCAGGTTCAGGTCGAGCAGGATCACGTCGTAGTGATTGGTGCGCAGCAGGCGGTCGGCTTCATCGCCGTCCTGCACGGCGTCGAGCGCGAAGGCCTCCTGCTCCAGCATCTTCGCGAGCCAGTGCGCAAGCGTGGGGTTGTCTTCGATCAGCAGCAGCTTCATGGCGGCAACGGCAAAAGTCAGGTCGTCGATTGTGCCTTAAAACAAGAGGGCCGCGCGCATACCGTGTGGTTTGCCGCATACGTCCAGTGCCCGCCGCGAGCGTAGTGCCGATCGCGCGCAATTTCGGCGCATTTTTGGCGCATTTTCGGGTTAACACCCATGTTTTGCGCCAAACCCCGAAAGCTGCCAGAAGGTTTCGCGTTTCTATAATCGCCCCCATTGACCCAGAAAAGCGCCGCGCACCACGGGGTCGCGGCGACCCACCTAAGGAGACTGCTTCATGCGTACCTTGCGCCAGATTGCCGCTGTGTCAGGAGTTGCGTTCGCCCTTGCCGCCGCATCGGCCGCCGCTCACGCCGAGAAAATCACGATCATGGTCGGCGGCGCCACCAAGATCATCTATCTGCCGGCCAAGCTCACCGAGCAGCTCGGTTACTTCAAGGACGAAGGCCTCGACGTCGAGATCCTGTCGCAGCCGGCCGGTGTCGATGCGGAGAACGAACTGCTCGCGGGCGCGGTGCAAGGCGTGGTCGGCTTCTACGATCATACGATCGACCTGCAGAGCAAGGGCAAGGAAGTGCAGGCGCTCGTCGTCTTCGGCCAGGTGCCGGGCGAAGTAGAGATGGTCTCGACGAAGGCGGCCGATTCGCTGAAGAGCATGGCCGACGTCAAAGGCAAGACGCTCGGCGTGACCGGCCTCGGTTCGTCGACCAGCTTCCTCACACAGTACCTCGCGCAGCGCGCGGGCGTGCCGTCGACGCAATACACGATGTTGCCGGTCGGCGCGGACAACAGCTTCATCGCCGCCGTCAAGCAAGGCCGCATCGACGCCGGCATGACCACCGAGCCGACCGTCTCGCAACTGCTCAAGACCGGCGACGCGAAGGTGCTGGTCGACATGCGCAACGTGGACGGTACGCGCGCCGCGCTCGGCGGCACCTACCCCGCTTCGAGCTTCTACGTGCAGCGCGCGTGGGCCGAAGCGCACAAGGACGAGGCCGCGAAGCTCTCGCATGCGTTCGCGAAGACGCTGAACTACATCGCGACGCATAGCGCCGAGGACATCGCCGCGCAGATGCCGAAAGACTACTACGGCAACAACAAGGACCTGTACGTGAACGCGCTGAAGGCGTCGCTGCCGATGTTCACGAAGGACGGCAAGATGCCCGCCGACGGCCCGGATACGGTGCTGAAGGTGCTGTCCGCATTCAATCCGTCGGTGAAGGGCAAGCATATCGATCTCGCCAAGACCTACACCAACGACTACGTGTCGGCGCCGGTCAAGACCGCGTCGAAGTAACGCTTCTTTCATCTTCACAGAACTGCGAGGCACCCGCCGATGAATCAACCTATGTCACGCGAGACGCCAGCGATCGAAATGCGCAACGTGTCGTGCCGTTTCATTTCCCCGGACGGCAAGGCCACGATCGCGCTGCGCGACTTCAGCATGTCGGTGGCACGCGGCGAATTCGTCGCGGTGGTCGGCCCGACCGGCTGCGGCAAGTCCACCACGCTCAGCATGATCACCGGCTTGCTGAAGCCGACCACCGGCGAAGTGCGCGTGATGGGCGCGCCGGTGGACGGCATCGATCCGCGCATCGGTTTCGTGTTTCAGGCCGATGCGGTGTTTCCGTGGCGCTCGGTGCTCGACAACGTCGCGGCGGGTCCGCTGTATCGCGGCCGCTCGAAATCGGCCGCTTACGATGAAGCAAACGAATGGCTGCGCCGCGTTGGCCTCGACAAGTTCGGCAAGCACTATCCGCATCAACTGTCCGGCGGCATGCGCAAGCGCGTCGCGCTTGCGCAGACCTTCATCAACAAGCCGGAAATCCTGCTGATGGACGAGCCGTTCTCGGCGCTCGACATGCAGACGCGCACATTGATGCAGGACGAGTTGCTGCAATTGTGGGGCGGCGCCGGCTCGGTCGTGTTCGTCACGCACGACCTCGAAGAAGCGATTGCGCTCGCCGACCGCGTGTTCGTGCTAACTGCCCGCCCCGCCACGCTGAAGAAAGTCTACGAAATCGATCTGCCGCGACCGCGCGTCACATCGGAGATCCGCTACGACTCACGCTTCATCGAAATTTCGCGCGATATCTGGCATGACCTGCGCGAAGAAGTGCAGATCGGTTAATCAAGGAACGGCAAACATGTCTACAACCTCTCAACAGATGATGCCCTCGGGCATCGACGCCGCGTCGCTCGCTCACGTCGAGCGTATTGCGCAGAAGAAGATCCGCCAGCGCCAGATTCTGGTGATTTCGCTGCGTATTCTCCTGCTCGTGGTCGTGCTCGGCGGCTGGGAACTGTCCGCGCGCCTGAAGTGGATCGACCCTTTCTTTTTCTCGATGCCGACCGAGATCTTCGCTCAGATCATCGACTGGTTCGTGAACGGTACCTCGCAAGGGCCGCTGCTCACGCAGGTGTGGGTCACGCTCGAGGAAACGGGGCTCGGCTTCATCATCGGTTCGATCGGGGGCATCTTCTGCGGCATCGTGCTCGGCCGCAACAAGCTGCTCTCCGACGTGTTCAGTCTCTACATCAAGATCGCCAACTCGATCCCGCGCGTCGTGCTCGGCTCGGTGTTCGTGATCGCGCTCGGGCTCGGCATGGCGTCGAAAGTCGCGCTCGCGGTCGTGATGGTGTTTTTCGTCGTGTTCGCCAACGCGTTCCAGGGCGTGCGCGAAGCGGATCGCTACATGATCGCGAATGCGCAGATTCTCGGCGCGTCGCGCCGTCAGGTGACGACCTCGGTCGTGATTCCGTCGGCGCTCAGCTGGATTCTCGCGAGCCTGCACGTGAGCTTCGGCTTTGCGCTGGTCGGCGCGGTGGTCGGCGAGTTTCTCGGCTCGAAGCAGGGCATCGGCTTGCTGATCTCCACCGCCCAGGGCGCGTTCAATGCCGCCGGCGTGTTCGCGGCGATGATCGTGCTGGCGGTGGTCGCGCTTGCCGCCGACTACCTGCTGACCGCGGTGGAGAGTCGATTGTTGAAGTGGCGGCCGAGTTCGGTTTAAGCCACGGCAGCGCAGAATCCACAAACAGTAGTTCGCTTCACCGATGCCGCTCAGTCTTCTGGACTGAGCGGCATTTTTATTTGCTAACGCACATCCTGTCTCCCGCCAGCAAACTGTTTTTCGCAATACGTTGGTCACCTCGCAACACTTCTTTCTTTCAATCCCCCACCAGAAGCCAACATCCGGCTGCCAGCCGGTTCCATGCGCTATGGCACGCTCGATGCATACCCCACCGCGCAAGTCAGGCGATTGCCAACATCGATCGCGGATCGAAGCGAGGTGAGTCATGTCGAGTGCACAGAGTCAACGCCGGTCAACCAACGGGTACGGCGGCCCGTTCATGCGCGCCGCGAATCGCCGCGATCGTCATCATTCGAGCGGATTCGTGCTGTTCGGCTTGCGCACCGCCGGTGTGATCGGCCGCGGACCGAAACGCCTCTGGCCGTATGTCCTGCCCTGGCTGTTCATCCTACTGACGATCGGTTCCATCTGCCTCGTCGTGCGCGGCGTGCTCACGCGTCAATTGCTGGTACCGCCGGTGGAGACACCGCAAACGTTGACCGAGCGCGGCTATACGGCGAACTTTCTCGCCGAGCGGATCATGTCGGCGATGAAGGAAATCGGCCAGGATGCCGAATCGATTCCGCACGACACGATGACCAGCAACGACGCGCAGCAGGACATCCAGATTCCGGGTCAGGAAATGTCGTATGCGACGACGGTGCGCTTCATCAAAGGCGTGCTCAAACGCGACGATGTCGCCGTGCACATCGGCATCACGAAGACGAATGGCAGCGCGGATTCATACGTCGCGCACGTGCAGATAGAACACGGACCGTTCAACGGCCGCGAAAGCACGGTGCCGTTCGAAGGGCGCGACCTCGAAAAGCTCGTGCACGACATCGCAGTCACGGCGATGCGCCTCGCCGAACCTAACATCCTCGCCAGTCATCTGTTCACGCAGGTCCAAAAAAAGACCAAATGCTCGCTCGCGCAATGCGACTATCGCGAGATCGTCGGGATCTATGACGAAGTCCTCGCGTTGCCCTCATCCGAGCAAGCCCAATGGGCAGTCGCGGGTAAGGCGTGGTTGCTCGACAGTCAGCAGCGCTCGACAGAAGCCGAGCAGCAGATCCGTGAAGCATTGACCCAATACAAGCACTCGGCGGTGCTGCGCGCGAGTCTCGGCATTGCGCTCGAACAGCAGAACCGCATCGACGATGCGCTAAAGGAACTGCGGGCCGCCGCGAAGGAAAAGTCGCGCACCGCTGAAAACCTGCGACTGCTCGGCGACGTGCTGTTGCATTCGAAGAAGCACGATCGCGAAGCACTCGAAGCATTCAGGCAGGCTGCCAAGATGAACCCCGACTCCGTCGACACGCTGCACGACTGGGCCGAGGCGCTCGTCAAAACCGGCCACGACGACGAAGCAATCGACAAGCTGTCGCATGCCGTCGCGTTGCGTCCCGATCTCGCGCCGTCCTATGTGGAATGGGGCCACGCGCTGGAACACAAAGGCGCGCTGCGCGAGGCCGCGCGCAAGTATGCACAGGCATTGCAGCTCGACGCCGGCACGTTGTCGGCGCGCGAACGCGAGCTGGCGCTCTCGACGGACGCATCGCCCGACGAAGCCGACACCCGGACATCGAGGCCTGACCTGCGCGTCAAGCCCGTTTCGAATCCCATGACGTCGTACCCGCTTCGGGCATCGCTCGATACGGTAAGCGACGCCGTAGGACGGGCGATGCGAGCGGCCTGAGCCGCGCGCATTCGCCATTTGAGTTGGCAACACAGCCGAACAGGAGACAGTTCGATGGACAGCTTCGAAGATGCATTCAAAGCCTTGATCGGAAACGAAGGCGGGTACAGCTTCAATCCGGCCGATCCAGGCGGCGAAACGATGTGGGGTGTGACAGCGCGCGTCGCGCGCAGTGAGGGCTATAACGGCGCGATGAAAGACCTGCCGCTCGATACCGCCCATCAGATCGCCAAGCGCAGGTACTGGGACCCGTTGCATCTCGACGAACTCGATCCGCGCGTGGCTTTCCAGATTTTCGATGCGAACTACAACGGCGGCCTCGTCGTGCTGTGGATGCAGAAAGCGTCCGGCGCCAGGGAAGACGGCAAGTTCGGCCCCGACACGCTCGATGCGGTCAAGAACGCCGATCCGATGAAGTTCGTGATGCGCTTCGCCGCGTATCGTCTGCGGTACCTGCGGAACCTGCATTCGTGGCCGAGTTTCAGCCGCGGCTGGACCGAACGCATGGCAGCCAATCTTCTCCTGGGAGCAGCATGATGGACTGGTCTAAAGTTGCGAAGAATATCAACAGCACCGCCCCGCTTCTCGCCGGGCTCGTAGGGGGGCCGGTCGGCCTCGGCGTGACCGCTGCCGCCGCGATCATCTCGCACGCGCTCGGCACGCCGGGCGACCCGGCCTTCGTGGAACCCGCGTTGAACGACCCCGGCGCACTCGAAAAACTTCGCCAGGCCGAAAGCGCGAATTCGCTGCAATTGCAGCAGTTGATGGTGACGGCCGCGCAGTCGAGCCTCGCGCACGACGCCGACATGGCCCGCATCGCCACGAGCGACACCGCGAATGCACGCGCGATGGGTGTCGCCAATCGCGACTGGGTCCCGAAGGTGCTCGCGATGGCCGTCACCGCCGGCTTCTTCGGCATTTTGCTGCTGATGGCGTTCCAGCCTTTGCCGGGTACCAACAAGGATCTCGTCAACGTGATCGTCGGCGCGTTGGGAACCGCGTGGATCAGCATCATCGGCTATTACTTCGGCACGTCGGTCGGCTCGATGCGCAAGACCGAGCTGCTCGCGAAGCCGAGCGTGCCGATCACGGCCGATAGCGCGTTGACGTTGCGCGAACCGGCGTCGCAGTCGGGAGCGCAAGCACCGGCGACGGCCGCGCCGTCCGGCGACCACTTCCCATCGTTCGCGCCGGGCGGGCAAGGTCCGATCTTCTCGGGCGGCAGTTGAGTCGATGCTACGTTAAGCGAATCATGCATACGACGAAGTACATTGACCGTCGCGTGCATGTCCGCCTCAAAGCAGGGCTCTTTCGCCAGCGCGCGTTTTGCGCTAAGTTGGCAACGCGAAGTCCATCCCGTCCCGAGTGGAGCGATAAAAGATGAGTGACGTCGAGCAGAACGCGCAGAACGATCCGATCGAACACGTCGTGCTACTGTTGATGGAGAATCACTCGTTCGACCAGATGCTCGGCTGCCTCGACGCCGTGCACGACAAACTGGACGGCGTGCGCAACGCGGCCGGCAAATCGAACGCCGACGGTCAAGGCCACACCTTCTATCCGCGTGAAACGCGCGAGCGGCAGATGAAGGACGATCCGAATCACGAGCACAAGGCCGTGATGGAACAGATCGCCGCCGACAACAGCGGTTTCGTGCGTACGTTCGTGAACGACTACCCGAAGAGCAGCCTCGCCGCGCGGCAAGACGTGATGGGCTATTACCCGCTCGGCTTTCTGCCCGCGCTGCACACGCTCGGTTCGCAATTCACCGTGTGCGACCGGTGGTTCTCGTCATTGCCGGGGCCGACGTGGCCCAACCGTTTTTTCGCGCTGACGGGTACGTCGAAAGGCGAGATCGGAATGCCTTCGGGACTCGACGGGCTCAATCCGCACTGGTACACCGAGCAGGATCAGGACACGATTTTCGATCGGCTGAACGCCGCGCGCAAAACGTGGAGCGTCTATTTCTACGACTTCCCCGCCTCGTTGCTGCTGAAGAACCAGCGACGCGCGGAAAACCTCGCGAATTACCGCTCTTTCGATCAATTCTTCGAGGACGCAGCGGGACCCGCCAGTCAGTTTCCGCAATTCGTACTGATCGAGCCGAAGTACTTCGGCGAAGCGCAGAACGACGATCATCCGCCGCACAACATCATGAAGGCAGAGAAGCTGATCGCGGATACCTACAATGCGCTGCGCTCGAATCAGGCGCTGTGGGAGCGCACGTTACTGGTGGTCCTCTACGATGAGCACGGCGGTTTCTACGACCACGTATCGCCGCCGGCCGACGTGCTCGCACCCGACGACCACACCGCGAGCTTCGATTTCAAACGACTCGGCGTGCGTGTTCCCGCCATCCTGGTGTCACCGTGGTGCGAAGCCGGCGTGTGCAACGAACGATTCGATCATTGCAGCCTGCTGAAGTACCTGTGCGACAAGTGGCAAATGCCACCGCTCGGCAAGCGCACCGAGGCGTCCGCGAACCTCGGTGTGGCGATTCGCCGTGGCGGCGGCGCGCGCACCGATACGCCGCCGTTTATTCGCGTACCCAATCAATCGCTGATTGCGCAGCACGTCGAACTGGAGCGCAAATCGTCGAATGGCAATCAGCATGGCCTGCATCACTTCGCCGACTATCTGCACGCGGAACTGGACCGGCTCGCCGCCGAGGCGGTCGAGGCGGCCGCGCAACTGGCGCGCACCGGCAACGCATGGGTGCGCTTCAAGAGCGCGTTGGGCTCGCTGATGATGAGTCTCGGCCAGTGGCTCAGCAAGGACTTCTACGACGCACGCGACCAACGCGATGCACGCACGAGCCAGGCGTTCACGCGTTTGCGGCAATCGGTCCGTGAGGCGACGCCGGGCATCGCGCGAGACGATGCGGAAGAAACGGCCTCGTCCGTCAATCCGGTCCCGGAGAAATAGCACGCCGCAAAGCGGTGGTAGTGCGGAACGTCGGCGGATGCCAGAGTTCGTGAAATCGGGGACCTTGGATTTCTTCGACTATTTCAATCGTCTTGACGCAGTGGCCGGTTGGCAGTGCCCGGTTGGCAGTGACGGTATCAGTGAAGCGGACGGTGAATCGTGCCACAGAAACCGGGAATTTCGGTTCGGGACCGCCGCAGCGCAGCGCTGCCTGCCATTCAGAGGGAGCTCCACGCGAGCGTTGCGGCGATGCAGTGGATCGTCAACGCCTACCTGCTCTTTCTCGGGTCCTTTGTGCTGGTGGGCGGATCGATGGGCGACAAGCTGCCAGACCGGGCGGTTGCTGGAGCCGGACGCGCAAGCCGCGGCGGCGGCCGGCGATGCTCATACGCCGCCGCAGACACCCGTGGCGAAGGCGGAAGCCGACGCCATCACTGACGCGCTGCGCGGAGTCGCGCTGGTGTCCGGCGCGTGCGCGTTCGCAGGAGCGGGTCTCGCGGTGGCGACCATCCAGCCCGCAAGTGATGTGCTTGGCGTCGCCGGACGCGCCTGCTTTCGGCATCCGTACTTCGATCTCCGCTGAAACGTACCGCCTTCAGGCAGGCAACGATTATGCGCGGCCCGCTGACGGATCGCCGTGTACACGTTTGCTGCCAATCGCGCCGCAACCATGTGCGGGGACTGAGCCGTGGACAAGGTGCGGAACCCTTCTTGAAAATTCCGTGAAGCAATGAGGGGGTGGTCGAGCGTCCTGACGAATGCTCTGCGCATTCTTTCGGTATCGCCAAATCCGGTCTCTCTGGCGATCACTGCAAGTGAGAGTTCTCCGGTATCGACGAGGCTGCGAGCGGCATCGACCCGCAGGATGAGCAAGATCGACCAGGTTTTGTACGTCAGCAAGAGCATACGTCGTCGGGCGTTCGCGACGGCGGAAGATAGCCGCCCGCGCCCGTGCCGAGCACACCCCGGCGTCGACCGTCAGGTCGGCCGGCAGCGCAACCTTCAACATCGACATCGTCTGAACGCCGTCTCCATTACGAAATGCGGTGCCTGGAGCGCGAGGGGTGTGCGCTACTCGAATGCAACGAGGGCTTGCGGCGAAGGTGGCAGCGGCATCACCGTTACGTTGGAAAAGCCGGCTTCGCGGCCCATTTGCTCGAGTTCGCGCGCGGTGTACGCGTCGCCTTGCGGCGTGGACGCAAGCATCATAAAGGAAAACGCGGCGGCGAACGGCGGCGACACGCGATCCTCGTCGGGAACAAATTCCACCGCGAGCGCTCGCCCTGCGGGACTGAGGCTCCTGCGGACTTTCGAGAGTAATTCCACGCAGGTTGGCGGATCGAAGTGGTGCAGGAAGTTCGTGACCAGCGCCAGATCGAAATTCGTACCCCAATCGACTTCGAACGCACTGCCGGCGACCGTGCGGTAACGCGAACTGACACCGGCCGCTGCGGCGTTCACCGTCGCGACCTCGAGAACCGGTTGCCAGTCGGTCGCCACGATTTCCGCGCCGGGAATCGCTTCGGCGATCGCGATTCCGAACAGCCCATGCCCGGCTGCAATGTCCAGCACGCGCTTCGGTGCCTGAGGCCGCGCACTCACGTGTTGCGCGATGCTCTGTGCGGTTTGTGTCACGAACGGTGCCATCGCACGCGCAAACTTCACCCAGACGGGATGCTCGGGCTCGATGTTGCCCAGCCCCACGGCTCCTCCGTTGCGAACGAACGCGGCGGGGTCGTCCAGCCACAGTGCCGTCATTTCAGGAGCCGCCAGGAAATCCACGATGCTCCCCATCCAGGCCGGCGAGGAAGTCGTCAGGAATGCGGTGGTCGACGGCGTCAATCGGTACTGTCCCGTTTCCTTCTGCAGAAACCCGTGCACGGTCAGAAAGTCGCAGAGTATGCGCACACCGCGCTCGGCGGCCTTTACCCGCTCGGCTATACGCTTAACGTCGCCGTGCTCGTCCGCTATCGCGGTGAACAGATCGAGCTCGACGGCGGCTTTCACCGCGGCAGTCTTCTGATAGGCTATCGCGGCATCGACGAAGGCCTGCGGAGAGATGTCGTCCATGGTCGGTAGCCTATCGTGAGATACCCTGCAAACAGATGTTTGAATCGAATCTTTCTTGGCGGGTTTTCAACGCGTTTGTGCAGCATGGGGCTTCTGATAAGCCTAGTCGAATAATGGCTGCGTGTCGAACCTCTGATTGGAGCGGGGCGAGCGGCCACTCCGCAGGCCTGCTCGCATTCAGCGGAATCCCGAATTCGCGGCGCTGGCGCACTCCGTGAGTCTCGGCCGGAACCCGAATTTCTGGGTTCGGCCATAAGTCGACGTTTGACAGCCGCCGCAATCCGACATCCAAATGACCAGTCCCACCCTGGTACCGGCCAGCCATCCAAGTATCCAGGCGAATCGATGCATCAGTACCGGAACAAGCGCTATCAAAGTGCGACCTCGAGAGGCGCCCTTTGAGGGATTGCACCGTTGACATTGGGCTAGCGCGGGATCAATACACTGGGCACTGGGCGTTCGCCCGGGGGGCGCCACGAGTGGGTCAGTTAAACTTCTCCCCTGATGCCAAAGGGACGCTGAAGCAATGAATTTAGTGCGTGCAACGAATGGCCAGAGAGCCGCCTATGAAGCTTGATCCCGTTTCTCTCAGCTTTTTCATCGCTGTGGTCGAAGAAGGAAGCATCGCAGCCGCCGCGGAACGAGAGCACATCGCCGCGCCGGCCGTGAGTAAGCGCATCAGCGCGCTCGAAGAAACACTGCGAACCACTTTGTTGACGCGCCATCATAAAGGCGTCGAGCCAACTGCTGCTGGGTATGTTTTGCTGAATCTTGCACGTCGCGCCGTCAACTACCTCGACGACATTCACAGCGAGATGCTGGATTTCGCCTCCGGTACGCGGGGGCAGGTGCGAGTTTTTTCAAATATCTCGGCGATAACCCAGTTCCTGCCCGATGACCTCGGGACCTTTCTTGCCGACCATCCGGCAGTCGAGATCCGGCTCGAGGAACGCAACAGCCTTGTCACGCTGCGTTCAGTCGCTGAGAACGCCGCAGACGTCGGAATCTTCACTGTCGAGCCTCACGCAGAGAGCGTCGAGACTCTGCCCTATGAGGAAGACGAGTTGGCCGTGGTGGTGCGGCGCGACCATCCGCTGGCAGGCAGAAGACATACCCGGTTCGAGGAGACTCTCTCGTGGGATTTCGTAGGGCTTCGTACTGGGAGTGCGATCAACACTCAGCTCACCCAGATCGCCAATCGGCTCCAAAAGGAGTTCAGGCTCCGGATACAGGTCACCGGCTACGATGCTCTTTGCTTGATGGTTTCGTCAGGCCTTGGCATTGCGGTTGCCCCTCGCAACCTCACCAAACTTTTCGTCAAACGCTTAGGAATTACCGAAGTGCCCCTCGAGGAGCCTTGGGCACGTCGTCGCCTCGGCATCGCGATTCGCAACCGCAAAGCCCTCTCGCCAGCGGCTGAGAGCCTTGTAGTGCACCTTCAGGCTCGCGCGGCCGCGCGCCGTGACGCGTAAGGCAGCCATAACGGTTCGTTACGGCTGGCTAGCGAAAGACTAATTCACGGACCAGCCCGCCTTCTCCATTATTTGACCCAACGGCACCGCAACGGCGCCGGTTAGATCTGGAGACACGAAGATGAGCAAGGCGCAATACGAAATCGCCCTCCTGCCGGGCGACGGTATCGGTCCTGAAGTGGTTGACGCTGCGGTTGGCGTCCTGAAGGCGGCGGCTGGGAACGAAGGCGTCGAGCTGAAATACACGACCTACGAAGCAGGCGCAAACCTCTACCAGCGCACTGGCGAATCAATGGCCGAAGCTGACGCGGTTGCCGTCGGCGAGGCAGACGCTGTTCTCCTGGGCGCGATGGGTCTGCCGACTGTTCGCAAGGATGACGGTACCGAAATTGCGCCTCAAATCGATCTGCGCGAACGCTATGGCCTGTTCGCGAGCTTGCGTCCCTGCGAGCTGTTCCCCGGCGTGCCGACGCGTGTAAAGGCCGAGAAAGTAAACATGCTCGTCATCCGTGAGACGACGGAAGGTCTGTTCGCTGGTCGTCACGACAAGCAGGAATCCAGCAATGAAGCTGTCAGCGATCGCCTGACGATCACCCGCGCTACCAGCGAAAAACTCTTTGAACTGGCGTTCGAGCAAGCCAGGCAGCGTCGCGAGACACATGGCACGCCCGGTCACGTCACGCTGCTGGACAAGTCGAACGTGCTGCGCAGCAACGCCTTTCTGCGCAAGGTGTTCGATGAAGTCGCGGAACGTCACCCCGACATCGGCACTGCCCGGATTTACATCGACGCCGGTTCGATGATGTTTGTCACCAACCCGGAACGCTATGACGTGGTGGTGACTGAGAACGTTTTCGGCGATATCACCTCGGAAATCGCAGCCGGTGTGGTGGGTGGTCTCGGCGTCGCACCCTCGGGCGACGTGAGCCTGAAGCACGGCATCTTCCAGCCGAGCCACGGCAGCGCGCCGGACATCGCCGGCAAGGGCGTAGCCAACCCGATTGCAACGATCTTGTCCGCTGCGATGATGCTCGAATGGATCGCCCGACAGAATGACGATCCGCGTTGCGAAAAGGTTGCTGCGGCGATTCGCCAGGCGACTGCCAAGGTGTTGCAAGACGGTCCGCGCACCCCGGACATCGGCGGCAACGGCAACACGGAAAGCGTCACGAAGGCAATCATCTCCGTGCTTAGCCACTAAGGAGCACGGAAATGGCGAAGATAGCGATTGTAGGCAGCGGAGCAATGGGCTCCGTATACGCTGGTCTGATGGTGAGCGCCGGCCACGAAGTACATGCGATCTGTCTGTGGCCCGATCACGTGGCCGCGATGCAAAAGAAAGGACTGCGTGTTGAAGGTGCCAGCGGCGACCGCACGGTGCCGATTCACGCCAGCACGACAACCGATGGTATTGGCGAGTGCGATCTCGTCATCATCGCGACGAAGGCGTTCGACGTTGAGGCTGCCGCTCGTGCCTCGGAACAACTCCTCGGTCCGAAGACAGTTGTTCAAACCATTCAGAACGGTTTGGGGTCTGCCGAAAAGGCTGCGACGATCCTCGGAGAGAACCGGATCGCGATAGGCGTTGTAGGAGGCTTTGGAGCATCGATTCGCGCACCCGGTCATGCACACCACAACGGCATGGAAATGATTCGCTTCGGCGCTTATCGTGGTCTGTCGCGTGATGACCTCGAAGCGTCTGCTGAAATCTGGCGCTCGTCGGGCTTCAAGGTTGCGATCTTCGGCGATCTTGATCAGATGGTTTGGGAAAAGCTGATCATGAACGTCGCGTTCTCGGGCACCACGTGTGCAACGGGAATGACCATCGGCGAAGTAATGGCGAACCCCAGTGCCTGGAGTGTAGCAAAGGGCGCGGCGGAAGAAGCGATTGCGGTGGCGAAAGCCGCTGGCATCCGCCTCGATGTGGGCGATCCGATCGAGCACATTCGCAAGCTTGGAAGCAAGATTCCCAATGCTCGCCCCTCGATGCTGCTCGACTATAACCTCGGCCGTCGCGGCGAAGTCGAAGCGATCAACGGATCAATTTCCCGCGAAGGCAGGAAGTACGGCGTGCCGACTCCTGTCAATGACACGGTAGTCGCGATCATCAAGGCGCGCGAAGCCAACTTCACCAAGTAATGAGATCCACCCACCCGGCAACGGGTGGGTGTCGTTCTTCGTCCGACAGTGACAGGTGCATCGCACCGATACTAAACAAGCGAAATGGAGACAATCATGAGCCGCCAAGGCAAATAGCGAATCAGTCGCGTGCAGGAACAGCTCCTTGGAAACGAGAACGCAAAAAAAGATTCCGGGCCTGCGCAGTTGAACTGAGCCGTTCCTATCGAGCCGAACTTACCCGGACATACGGTTTTGGACGCTGCGTTAAAACAACGCCGCGACACCTACCCTTTACCAGAGACATAAGGGGCAGCATATGCAAATCAATAAGGCATTGGAAGGTGGCGTAGCAATACGCGATGCCGAAACAGCGCTAATGTTGAAGGTCAAACTTCGCGTTATTCCGCTCATCATCATCTGCTATCTGTTCGCATGGTTTGATCGAATCAACATCAGCTTTGCGAAATTTCATCTGCAGAAGGAGCTTGCGCTGAGCGATACTGCCTACGGCCTGGGTGCTGCCCTGTTCGTAGTGGGGTACGTTGCCTGCGAAGTTCCGAGCAATCTGTTTCTCTTTCGTGTCGGACCGCGCAAATGGATCGCGCGCATCATGATCTCGTGGGGCATCGCCACGGCGTGCATGGTCTTCGTTCGGAGCGAGACGCAGTTCTACATTGCTCGCTTTATCATCGGCGCGATGGAGGCGGGTTTCGCACCAGGCGTACTCTATTACCTTTCGACCTGGTTTCCTGCGAAGCATCGCGGCCGAGTCAGTGGGCTGCTTTTTCTCGCCCTGGCGTTCTCCGGCGTCGTCGGTGCACCTTTGTCGGGTTTCATCCTCTCGCACTTCGATGGCTTCATGGGCATGGCCGCATGGCATTGGATCTTTCTGATCGGTGGCTTGCCCTGCGTGCTGCTGGGGTTCGTGGTGCTCTTCCGCTTTGACGATCGTGTCGAAGATGCCAAATGGCTCAATGACGACGAGAAGATTCTTTTGCGGTCCAAACTCGATGCCGACGCGAAGAAGGCCGAAAGCCACTCGTTTCTCGGTGCGTTGAAGTCGAAGGCCTTCCTGATTCTGGCGCTGGCGTACTTCCTCGTTCAGATCGCGTCCTACGGAATGAACTTCTGGATGCCACAGCTCATTCGCTCGTCGGGAATTAAAGACCCCTCTACCATCGGTCTACTCACAGCCCTCCCGTACTTGTTTGGTGGCATCGGGATGCTCACGATGGGCAAGCTGGGCGATCGTTCTGGGAATCGTCGAATGGTTTTCGCAGGTTGCATGCTGCTCACCGCCTTAGGCTTTCTTGGCGCGGGCATCTTCGCGAAGAACCCGGTTGCGCTGGTCGTCGCCCTGATTGTTCTCGGTACGGGCATGCTGACCACGATTCCGGCGTTCTGGACACTCCCGCCTAAGGTTGTGACCGGTGTGGGTGCTGCGGGCGGTATCGCACTGATCAATTCGATCGGGCAATTGGGCGGCATCGTCAGCCCTGTGATGGTCGGCCGTATTAGCGATTTGACCGGAAGCACAACTCCTGCGCTCTACACGATCGTCGCATTGTGCGTGCTTTGCGCAGCGATCGCTATCTGGGCCTTCCCGGCTCAACTTCGAGCCAAGGACGTCTAAGCCAACTCGGAACGACAGCCTTGCCGTTAGGGCGGGGCTTCCTTTTCCCCGAGCTATTCGTCCACTGTGTAACAGAGCACGCCTACGTTGAAGGAATGGAACAGATGCGTTTCGATCCCGCTGCCGCCGCGGCCCACTTGGAATGGTCGTGGCAGACCGGGCTGGGGCTTGGAGACTTGCCGCCCGGATCAAGACCCAGTTCGCTGAGTGGCGGCTACGCCGCACAGGCGCTTTTTGTCGAGCGTATCGGCGAGCCAGTGATTGGATGGAAAATCGCGGGTGCCTCGCCGCGCGGACTGCGCGGCGAGTTAATCAACGCTCCTGCCACCGGGTGCTTGGTCCAATCGCGAGTCCCCACCTTCGGGCAGCATCCTCAATTTTCGCGTCGATAGTCGTGCGACGCTTGAAACCGAGGTTGCTTTTCGCTTCGGTCGCACGGTTTCTCCTGCAAAAGAAGCGTTCGATACGTCAATGCTTGATCGTGCTTTTGTTGCCATCGAGGTCGTGTGTAGCCGATACATCGACAGGAAAGCAGTCGCACAGCCTAGCTTCGTTGCCGATAACCTTGGATTCCACGCACTAATCTGCGGCGAGCAAATCCCCTTTGCAGATGATTGTTCCTTTGATGAGGATGCGGGCATCTGGCGCAACGGTGAGCGTATCGCATCAACGCTTAATGGCGATGATCGAACTCGGCCGTTTGAATCCCTTGCGTTCCTTTGGAAGGAGTTCGCGCGCCAAGGTCGGACGCTGGAAAGAGGAGCGATCGTGACAACCGGCACCCTGAGTGCACCGGTAGACTGCACGAGCAGCGCAAATCTGACAGCACGGTTTGCGGACGCCACCGTCGGTGTGGCGCTGAGATTTTCGTCGGATAACGCTCAAGATGACGACGGCAACGTTCGCAACAAAGGTGTACTGAAGTCAAGAGTCAATGTTGAGCATTACGACTGGCTCAATGGTGCATCGCCGTTCCCGCAGTCCGAATTCTAGTGGTAAGCCTTTGCGATCAGCCGCCACGGCGCTTGCTTGATAACTGGGTCAATTCCTTCCGGGGCGCGGGAGAAGCTAGTCGGAATGCAGGCGTGCCAAGTGGCTGAATCGCCTCTGATACCGGCCGTAGAATTCCACTTATCGTGACCGTCTGCAAAGGGTGGCGGATTCAACCGGTGGATGCAATAGTTTGCTGGAATCGTTAGACGCCCGTCCGCTCATCCTCTGATCCTGTGCGAGGATCGACCCGTCTGATGTCCGGCGGCAGGAGCGGCGGCATAAGCCGTGCCATTGCCGCCGCGCAAGCCGGTATAACATGCGAATAGCGCAGAATAGGATCGTGAGCATCTTCAACCGCGCGTGAGAGGAAGTGGCGCCCGATTTCGGTCGTTATGGCCTACGCGTTAGCGACAACCTTGTTGCAGAGAGCCAAATGAAGAAAGGAAAGACGAAACTTACCCGCCATGATGCTGAGCGCCTTTTCGAGGGTCTGCCTAATGGGAACGTGAAAGTATCGAGCCGGCCAGAGAACCCATTCGATGCAGGGGTGTTCGACGAGGTCGAGCGCGTCGACGACGAAGCCAAACTCTGGAAAGACAACCTCATTACTCTTCCGATGGCGATCGAGTTGCCTGCTGCCTACGAGTCGGTATCTCGCATGCGCGAGTCGATGGCGAGGGCATGGCGGGCGAAGTGGGTAAGGGAAGGTAAAAACGGGGTTGTCACTGAGTTTCCTGAAGGTTGGACAGCCGTTCGCCCGGAAAGCGGACCCATAGAGTTGCGAGATCCGTCCGGCGTGGTCCGCGCCATATACGGGTGGGCCGAGGATGCTGAGCTCAGGATTCTGCCGCGGTATCTGGTTGAGTCACAGACGAACAGTTCAAGCGGACTGGGCAGCTTGCTCGTCCGTGATCGCGCGAACGGTCGAGTACTTGAGAGGTCGTCGATCTGGTCGGCTCAAACTGGTACCAACCATCCCGATTGGGCCCGGTTGTCAGAGTGGCTCAACTTACACTATCCACAACATCGCGACCCGCTTCGGTACTGGGAAGATTGCGAGGAAAATCTCCAACACTGAGCTACTTTTTGGGGACTCTGTTCACGCGTCTGCTGCACCCAGGGTGACGGGGGCGAAAGGAGGGCTCACGGCTTGATTGAGCTTCCGAGCTCGGCCACATTGTCGTGACTCGGCGTTGGCTTCGCGCGTATGCCATCGGCACCATGCCGAACTGGACACTAACGAAATCCGGCAATTGATTGTCAAGCTGATCCGAAAGGGCGCGATCCTGGACGCTAACCACAGATGCGCACGCGGTTCGGCTTACACCCGCTGCCTCATCCAGCATGCAATGCTCATGCGGTCGCGCGTGGCGGGCAGCACCTCGTGTTCAAACTCCGCCGAGAGAAACAAGAGCAGCGTTCCGGCGCGCGGAAAGACGTCGTGATAAGACTGATCGGCAAGGTATAGCCGCAGTGCGCCGCCCTCGGCGTCCTGCCACGCTTCGTTGAGGTAGAACACAGCGGAAATCACGCGGCTGTCGCTGTTACGCAGGCAGTCGAGGTGGCGTGCGTATCCGGCACCTGGCGGATATATCGCGTAGTGTGATTCGCTATCGACCAGACCGAGAAACAGGTCGCGGTTGAGCGCGTTCCGTAGCGCGTCGATGCGATCGGCGAACGCCTGCTGCCGCTTGCTCAGCGCGTCGGGTTGGAACCAGTGCGTGCTATCGCCGCGCAAAAGTGTGGCAGCGCGATTGGCCCCCACACGGGCTGGTGTCAGCAGCTGCGCGTCGTGCATGGCCATGCATTCGGTCGATAAGGCCTGCGTCTGGCTCTGTGACAAAAAGTTCGACACGACACACCAGCCGTCGACGGCGAGCGCGCGTGTCGCGATGTCGAATTCGCTGGATCGGGAATTCGACGCGACATCGATTGCCTCGTCCGGCGCGGCGTCGCCGATCAGGCAATCAACCAGCAATTCGATTTCCGCTTCAATCAGGGGGTGTTCCAGAAATGCATCCGTTTTATTTGTTCTTCCGCTGGCGGCTCGATCGAGTACTCGCTCGGGTCTGCTACCAGCTGGTCAAAACCATCAAGCGTTGTCGGGGGCGCGTCGAACGCGGGCATTGACACACGCCGGACCCAGGAGGAAGAGCCGGGCCGAGGTGGTCGATCTGTTGGGACAACCGCGCAGTCTACACGAGTGGGACGAAGGCTGAACGAGCGACCACGAAAGACCCTGGATTACGAAACACCGGCTGAACGATTCGATCGAACTATTGCATCGACCGGTTGAATCCGCCAGGTTGACGCTAGCGGCCAAACTTCTTTAGCCAGCTCACCGGAAGCCCGTGCTTTCTGGGAATCTCCGCGTTTCGTTTCGAGGTTTGCCGCGGTCCGGTTCGACCGCGTCTGACATTCATACCTTTCAGGCGGCTGGTTGCGGCTTCGACCAACGTCGTTCGCACCTGCACGCGGGTCGCTTCGTCAAAGATAGAACTCGCGATCTCGTCGATCGCTAGTGCAATGAGCGCATCGCGCTTTTCCGGCTGTAGTTGCAGCCAGGGGCCCCACGGATCGATTGGAATCGGCCTTCCGCCAAGAACTAGCGAACCACCTGCGTCATCGGCCACACCCCCGAGAAGGCGCCCTACAAGTACCGGCAACGGAAAATGCCACCATGGCCAGCTCGTCGTGGGTGACAGCATGAAAGCCGTCAAAGTGCCGTTCTGCTTCCCCATCCCGATGATCTGTCCGCTAGCGTTGATATCGAACACAACCTCCAGATGCCATCCGGGATCCGAAATCAGCTTGTCCAGAAGCGTCGTCGTCCCGTTTTGATAGAGAAAAGCTCCAAAATGAAAGCCGTTGTTTAACGACGGATCGTCAAACACGCAACTGCCGACCACATCACCACTGTTGTTGATTGCCGTTGCAGTACCCTCGGCTGCTCCAGCGGGCAGCGGGATAGGCTGAAAGACCGGCGTCGCCTGCCGTGTGTCGCACGTTCCCGGAACGGCCTTGTATGTGGGCGGCGTGCCGGCTGCTCCGCAGGCTACCCCGGCGTCGTTAATGCCGTACGCGCTTTCCATCGCATCCAGCATCTTTGTGGCGCCGCTCGCGACGCTATGTACTCCCGGCTTCCCGGAATCACTAAAGCCAACTGCTTCTCCCTGGTTGTTTATCACGGCAAGATTAAGCGCCGGAACAGTGGCAACGAGACGGTTTGCGGGCACGCTGAACAGGAAACCCTCTCCGTTAGTGCCGCCGCCGCAAACGAGCCCCTGATCGTTGACATCGGCCGCCCATGAGATCGGCCCGACCAGGTTCGAGAGGTCAGTCACATTCCCGGCGTCGACGATGATGGCGGACTCGGTTGCGTAGTTGTCCGTTGTCATGCTGCCCACAGCGATAAGGCCGTCGTTGATACCCCAGAGGGTCGTGTGATTCGGAGGCGCAAGGGTAGAGGTAAGCCAGCCGTTTAGCCATTGCGCGCCAACCGGCCGCGATTGCCCCTCGTCGTTCACAAATGTGGTTCCGGCTGCCTGACCATCATTACCCAATGAGTATGCTTCCGCGCTCACGGGGGCGTCAGGATCAGGTCCCAATATTGGCAACAAGGAATACATAGCGTCCTCCATCGCCCGAGAACCGGGCATCATTCGCCTGTTTCAGGAAGGCACGGTGAAGTGCCGCAATGAAATGCATACTGAGACCGATTGTCCTCGGTGATGTCGCGACCGACGTTAGGCATCCGTGCGAGGCCGTTTCGGAGAAACAGCCCGACAAGGCGCAATCAACGGTTCTGCTCAAAGACGACGGGTGGGGTAACCGACTCATTTACATGGAGGCGGAATATATCCGGACGTGCGTAGTGCCCTACGACATCGAAGTCGTATTTTCCCCTCGCGAGGTCAGCGAGATCCAGTTCGTGAACAAGCAGGGCGTCTTCATCGAACACGGGCCCGGCAAGCACCTCTCCTAGTGGTCCCACTATGCAACTGCCGCCACGCATGAGGACGGTATCCGGATTGTTGCCCTGGACGGCAGCATAGTTGTCCGGCGCATCGCGGCGCCGTAAATGCCGACACGCAGAGAGCACAAAACAGCGGCCTTCCATCGCAATGTGCTGCATTGAAGCAACCCAGGTGGGCCGACTGTCCGCTGTCGGCGCGCAATAAATCTGTATTCGCTTCGCGTACATGGCCATGCGCAAAAGCGGCATGTAGTTTTCCCAACAGATCACCGCACCCAGCCGACCGAAAGGCGTATCAAATACGGGAACGCGTCGACCCGTCGCCAAACCCCCAGATCAACCGCTCGGCCGCTGTGGGCATCAGCTTTCGATGTTTTCCCAGCAGTATTCCATCGGGCGCCAGGAAGATGACAGTACAGTAGAGCGTACCGCCGTCGCGCTCAATCACACCGACGATCAGGTATTGCCTCAGGTCGCCTGCGATCTGCGCGATTCGATTTGTCCACACGGATGGCACCTCGATGGCGCTGTCAAAGTACCGGCGATAGTCCTCTCTGCCTTCAGGCGTCCTCTCGCCGACGGGAGCGCCGAAATGCAGTCCCTTGGGATAGGCGGATACGAAGGCTTCCGGGAACACAATCAATTGCGAATCGAGTTTCGACGCCGCGACTACGTCCCGTTCGAGCTTGGCCAGCGTTCGTTCGACATCGAACATGGCCGATCCCGTTTGCATGACCGCTGCACGCAGAACTTGCTCCATTCTGACCTCCGGTTCAAAGGCGTTAGTTCACTTTATTAAAGAGCGAGAATTGGTGCGCGCGTAGATTTTCTGGCCATGGTTCAGATCTCACATCGTTGAACGCCCGTCAGCCCGTCTCTACGCCCTTTTCAGCGGATGACAAAGGCAGGTGGATTGATTCGTCGAGTCCGGCAACTGCGCCGAAGGACCCAGACACGTCGGAATGTGGGCAGAGAAAAGTCGTGATCGTGATGTGGCGGCAATTTCAGTTTAGACGCGGCGGTACTCCCTGCTATATGCCATTCGCCATATGCACAGACGGCTCGCACAAGCCTTTCGACGCTGGATTTGCCTGTGTAGTGGGGCACGCTTGTCTCATCCGCGCCCTTGAATACGGAAAAACAGACGTTGCCGTTCACGCCCGCTTCGCGCGACCTTCATTTGAAGTGGCGCTCTCGGCCATGTTCAGCCGGTCGCCCGCTCACTCGGCCAGACATTCAAAAGTCGCTTTCATGCTGAAAGCTGCCGCTCGCTTTGCTCCGTGACCCGGAAGAGGCTTGCCGTTGAACCTCCGACTATGGGTTGTATGCGCTTCCGTCGACAACAGTTAGTCCAGGCGGCTTGGCGAGTATTCGCATCGCTGCTGCAGCGAGCGTCTTCGATGACCTGCATGAGTGCCTCGCAGGAGAACGGCTTGTGCAGATAGACATCGAAGAGCCGGGCAATTTCTCGCTGACTGACAGCATCTCCCGTCATTGAAACGAGGAAAGCCGCGGAGCGAATCGGCGTTTCCCTCAGCGACCGTGCGACAGACTCATTGTCCTCAGGCTTCGATCGGATTCTAAGCCTCGAGGACATCGTACAAACACGGGATACGGAGGCGGACCGCATGTGTCGCGATCTAACCCACAGCGCCAGACGGAGAGTTGGATCCGACCCACCGGTCGCAGCGCGCATGTCTGTCTACCAATTCGCACTGGTCGCCATTAAAAATCCAATATTTTCAATTAGTTGTGTGATCGCTTACCGCGGTGCCACCGTTTGGCACGCACTTTGCCTTGATCCTCATCGAGGAGTATCTACACCCTCAAAACAAGCTCTGACATTCCTGACTGACTAATTTACCCTTGGAGAATCGAAATGAACGCGCTGGTAATCAAAGACCTCCCCGTAGTCGTTGAGATGGATCGTACTGCAATGACCGCCGTCAGCGGCGGCAGGTTGCCGCAGCAGATCGTGAACATCATCCAGGCCGTTGGCGACTATGCAAATGACGCTCCTACCCAGCACAGTTTTACTGGCAGTGGGACTTCTGTGACGTACTAACAGAAACACGGTGATTTCGTAGCTCAAGGCCCCGCCAACGAGGGGCCTCTTTGAATTCGCTTCCGGTGACTTTATCTGCGCTGCCCCGATACCGACCGTTCCGCTTCAATTCGACGGGTTGTTGTGAGCGTGAGCATTCTTTCTGAGGGCATTACGACCGTCTTCTTGTTCACGATCGATGAGGTACTAGGCTTCCGGTTCCTCACCAGGCGTGCTCAACTTTTCTCCTCGTAAAACAACGGACTCCCACGCGGACCGCGGACGCGAAACACCATGACGACGCAGGTCCCAGCACCTTGTTGGCTTAAGCCGCCGTCGGTGTGGCGACCGGCCAGCGGCGGCTAAGTCGAATAGTTGTTCCCGAAAATGCCACTTGAACGTACGGACCGGTCAGTTTTCTGCGAGCGAGAGCGCGCACCGTGACTGGCCGTTGAGGGTCGGTCTGAGGCATTCACATAGGTGGGCCGAGTGTTTGACTCGGCCCTGCCACCACCGGTCATTCGACACTGACGCCTGAATCGCTGATAATCGGTAACTGCCCGCCGTTATATCCCTGAGTCTTGGTCGCAATCATGCTCAAACTCGCCTATCTGTTTCTCTCGATCACGCTCGCCACCCCGCTCTCGGCCCTAGCGTACGGTAGTGATAATCCAGACTACGATCAATGCATTCTGCATTCGTTGGGAAACAGTCAGAGCAGCTTTGCGGCTCGCCAGATCAGCAACTCGTGCGACGCGATTTACAGAAATGGCGCAATGCTTTTGCCGCGCGAAAGAGCGTATCACCTGTGTGTCCTGCAAAATGTGCAGACCGTGAGAGGAGCATTTGCGGTCAACGAGATACTGCATGCATGCCGACGTCAAAATCAGATGTAGGACGGACGCCATTGACGATTGCAGCCCTGAGATTCGCAAGATTTAATTTCGATTGCGTTCATTGACCTCGCCCCGTGGAGACGTGGCGAGACACTGGCACGAACGGCTGCTTCCGGAAAATGCCAAGGTCCGCTTCGGGTCCGACTGCTGCCCGACCCGAGGCATCAATGGCGGAGCACGCCGTCAGCTCATCGTCGGACCGGGTGCGGCCAGTTGCTGACACTCGCTGGCGTACGCGCGCGGACGCTAGAACGGCTATTCCGCTCAAGCAACGGACCTTCGCGCATAGTAAGGCTCGTTGTGTCGTTGGCACCGCGAACACGGTGAACGCAGTGATCTGCATGTTACTTCATCGTGGCTCACTCCTTTCGAACTCGTGAGCGTAAGCGCGGATCTGGCTGAAGAGCTTTTCATCGCCGAACGCCTTCGCGGCCATGCCAAAGGACAAAATACCGCGATATATGTAGTTCTAGAGATCGTCCGCGTGGTCTTGCCACAACGGGCTTCGGCGCATTCCTGCCATATGAAACCTCGCTGGCCCACCTCCATACATTTCCATCAGATGAGGTGACGCGCCGTGGATGTAGCCAGAATACGTTTTATGGATGGTCTGCATCGTCGTGGAGGCCGTGCTTGGGTCCGCGTCGGCTGCTGGGTTTTGGGCCAGGTATGCGTGGATTCGCGCCCGTGGAACATTGCCGCGCTTGATTCTCGTTTGAACAGGGCGAGTCGGGTCCTCAAACTCTTCTTGATAAAAGTTTTCAAGGAACGTCCTATGCAGCTCGGTCTCGCCATACACCATGCCGAGTGAAAGAAAGTTTATGTCTTGTTCGGCTTCATCAATCATTCGGTGCATCGCGGCCTGCTCCCCGATGAATCCGTGCGCAAGTAGCAGTCTAGCCGCCCTAAGTGAGCTAACTACTCGGGCCATTTTCTGCACGATTGCCTGAGGTGTGCCTTTGTCGGAATACCGAAAGCCGATAGCAGTCTTGCCGACAGTAACCATCTCCGGTTGGGGAAGGCGTTGGGCGAGACGATGGACGGTGCGTTCCATGTTGCCGATTGCTTGATCGTACAACTCCTCAAGGGTCATCTCGTCTGGCTCCCGGTCGCGTGTCATCAAACGCTATTCCACGATTTTTTGGTGTAGTCGGTTATCACGCTGACTATATCGTCTTTGGTGCGGGAATATTCGAACCAATGGACACATTGTCATTGCTTCCTCGATTTCTTCGAATCCAGGGATTATATGGCGGCGGCTACCCAAAACCCGTCATTCGCCGCGAGTGCAATTGAGTTGCCCTTATGGGTCGACCTCTGCCCGACGCGGACTGATGAATGGCGGCTCACTCGGCGTGTTAAACGTCGGACTGGGTTCGGCCACAAGCCGCCGTTGGTCGATGCCTCGATATACACGTTCAGGCGTATCTTCAAGCCTGCAAACGGACTTTCGAGCGTTGAGTCCGTCTGTCGCGAGACCGGCCTTTGCGGCCGTTGGCGCCCCGTCCGATCGCAGCCTGTCCAATGGCTTCTCCCGAAAACTCGGAAGACTGAGGTCGAACTGTTTTCGACCGTTCGAGACTACCGTGACCGGGGCTCGTTTCTCGATACCTGGCATACACTCGTTCGGCGATAGCTCACGATTCGTCGCGCACCTCTTGGTGAGCCGCCTGCCTGGCTGTCGGCCACACCCGCTCCTCAAATTGATCAGACGGAACCGGCTCCGAATACAAAAAGCCTTGCGCAAAGTCACAACCCACGGCGGCGAGAAAATCACGTTGATCCGTCGTCTCGACCCCCTCGGCAATAACCTGCAATCCCAACTTGTGAGCGAGCATGACCATTGCTTCGCAGAGCGCCTGATTGCCGCCGTCGAAACCGAGGTTCTGTACGAATGAACGGTCGATCTTGAGATAATCGATGTCGAAGCGCTTCAGATAGGCCAAGGACGAGTAACCGGTCCCGAAGTCGTCGATCGAAATCCCGATTCCTGCCTCGCGGAAACTCAGCAACTTCTCGTTCAATTCGGCGTCCAGTAACAGCCCTTCGGTTATTTCAATTGCCACGCTCTGTCTAGGCATGCCTTGCCGAATGAGGTATTCCGACCATTGGATACACACCAGATTGTCCTGGCGAATCTGCACCGGTGAAATGTTCACACTGATCTGAAACGATGGATGGAATCGTCGGCGCCATTGACGCGCCTGGCGCACGGCCTGTTTGAACACCCAATCGCCGATCGGAACGATGAGCCCCGTGTCTTCGGCCAATGCGATGAAATCCAATGGACTGATCGTGCCGCGCACAGGGTGCAGCCAGCGAATTAGCGCTTCAGCTTTATAAATTTCGCCAGTCGCCAGATTGACGATAGGCTGGTAATAAACACGGAACTGTTCGACTTGCAGGGCGGTACGTAGATCGCTCGTGAGACGCTGGCGCTTTTCTGCCGCCACTTGCAACTCGGGCGTAAAGTAGTGGAAACGGTTGCGCCCCGCGGCTTTCGCCGCGTACATGGCCTGGTCGGCATTCTTGAAGAGAACATCCAGTTCTGTCCCGTCGTCAGGGTAAAGCGTGACTCCGACACTCGCAGAAATGAAAGCCTCGTCCGGACCAAGCTTGAAGGGTTGGGCCAGCGCGGCGATGATCGTCTTCGCGATCTGTTCGATGCTCCCGGTGTCGTCCAACTCGGGCAGAATCACCGTGAACTCGTCACCGCCAAGTCGAGCGACCGTGTCGAATTCACGCACACACGAGGTAATGCGCCTCGCGGCCTCGATCAGCAGGATGTCGCCCATATCGTGTCCGAGCGAGTCGTTGACCTCCTTGAAGCGGTCGAGATCGATCAGCATCAAGGCCATCGGCCGCCCGGAGCGATGGGACACGCCGGCTTCGTGCTCGAGACGGGCATGAAACATCTGGCGGTTCGGGAGATGGGTCAGCGCATCGTAATTAGCCTGTTTCCATATCGTTGCCTCGAATGCCATCCGGTCCGACAAATCACGACCGACCGCCAACACGGAGTTCACCTCGCCCGACGCGTCGATCTCTGGAGTGAGCCTGATATGGCTGCACTGTTCCTGTCCGTCCTTACTGAGCCATCTCAGTTCGAATTGGCGACTTTTCCCGGTTGCAATGGTTTCGCTGATCTTCTTCTCGTAAGCCAGCGCGTTAGCACCGCCCGGTATCTCTGAGGGCCGTTTGCCGAGCGATTCGCGAAGGCTGCGGGCCGCCGAGACACAGAAGGCCGGATTGGCGTAGGTGCGGCGCAGCTCCCGGTCGTAGCGCGTGATCGTGTCAGGTGAATTCTCGATCAACGTGCGCGACTCCTGCTCTTTGGCGACGAGCTCGGCCGTTCGCTCGATGACCGTCTGCTCCAAGGTAGCGTTGATCTCGTTGATCTTCTGGATCTTCTGCCCGATCGCCGCACTCATTCGTTCGAACCTGTGCGCCAATCTGCCCAATTCATCCTTTACGCCAATCTCACTGCGCGCGTCCACCGATGCCTCCGCCTCTGCGCCTGCATCGCTACCGGTGTCGTCCATCCTTCGCACCAGATCTTTGAGCGGTACAGAGATGCTGTGTGAAATGAAGTTGGCGAGGAAGATCGAAAGCAGAAACCCCGAAATGCCCACCAGTATGATCTGATCGCGTACGGACTGTGCCTCCGCCGTCAACTTCTTCTCCGGGATCGTACTGACCACAAACCATTTTGTGCCGGCGATACCCGTGTATGCAGCGAGATATCGGTCGCCATTCTTGCCATGGAAGTCGACGAAGCCATTTGGCTCGCCGTGCGGATCGGCGTTTGTGATTCTTTCGAGCAGACCCGGTTCAGCCTTTCCGTCGGTGCTCATTGAAGAGCCGTCGGCACGAACAATCAGCTTGTCGCTGCTGGCGTCAAGTACATAGATCTCCGTTCCACTGCCCACGGCGACGTCATTGAAAATCGATGAGAAATACTCGGGGCGAATCACTAGAACCAGATTACCGATC
Organism: Paraburkholderia sp. 32; assembly: GCF_050435345.1. NCBI lineage: Bacteria > Pseudomonadati > Pseudomonadota > Betaproteobacteria > Burkholderiales > Burkholderiaceae > Paraburkholderia > Paraburkholderia sp. 32. The sequence goes on along the minus strand of NZ_JBNDKD010000001.1, from coordinate 1,233,882 downwards.
TGTCGATTGTCGCTCTTGCCGATGATGGCGCGCACCATCCCGAGATCTTGCTGACCGGCCCCGTTGTCATAGCTGCCCCAGTAAGGCCGGCCATTTCGATCGGGAGCCTGTTGGACCAGATGCACCACACTTCGCGTCAATTGCGCGAACGCCTGGGTGTCCGTGATCCGGTTGTCCTTGTCGAGCAAATATTTCTGATTGATGAAATCAACCGCGCCGTAGTGCTCCAGGAGCAGTCGGGTCAGATCCTGGCGAGCTTCGCTCTGCTCCTTTTCATTGCCGTGTGCGACGCGGGTCAGCGCGTCTTGAACCTGATCGGAGAGCACCAGAAGACTGCTCTCCGTCTCGATCTGCTCCATCCGCAACGAGATGTTTTTGGATACCTGTTTGACTACCTCTTTGGAAAATATCTCCGCTTTGTGCTTGAACTCTGCTGTTGACTCCACATACGAAATGTAGCTGGAGACAAGTATCGGTATCAGCGAAAGCAGGATAAACGCGGTTATCAGCCGGTAGCGAATTTCGACCCGGCGCAGCAGATCCAACGAGAAGTAGGCGAATGCGCTTCGCAGCCAGGCGATCAGTGGGCTCATTTGTAGTGCATCTTCGCTTCATTCTTAACAGACTCGTCCAGGAGTTTTGCAGCCTGCATTGGCGTTATTTTCCTGAACAGCACATCCTGTATCAATCGATGCAAGCGCTCGATGGAATTGGAAGGTAGAAACGAATAGTACGGGCTGCCGGTCACAGCATAGCGACTGACCATGTTCGTGTAGTCGACAATCTTCTGATCGCTCACCACCATGCCCGGGAACTGCTTGAATGGGGAAATGTTCTGGCGCTTGATCTGGAGGATGGAAAACCCCTGCCCAGCGACGAACTCGAGAAAACGCATTGCCGCGGCCTTGTTGGGCGTTTCCGACACCGCAAACCCGGTTTCGCTGCCGATCACGGGCACCACCTGCTCGCCTGGCGCGTTCCAGGGCGGGATGAGCACGCCAACTTCAAACGGATTGCCGTGCAGCAACAGACCGGCTGCCCAACTACCGTGAAAAGCCATTGCGACTTTGCCCTCCTTGAATAGCCGTATGCCATCATCGTAGCCAGTTGTCATGAACGATTCCTGTACGAAACCCCGTTCCGGCATCAGCCTGATCTTGGCGAAAATATCCGCTACCTCGGGGGTGTTCAAATCCAGCGTGCCATCGCTGATTTTGTCCTTCCAGTCTGGCTCGCGCGCAACCACATTGTTAGCAAAGCCTGAACTGAAGGGGCCGTTGCCGAGCATATTTGGGAAGCCGCCGTTCCACATTATTGGCGTATAGCCCGCACGTTTGAGCTGTTCGCAAACCGCCAGGAATTCGTTGAAATTGGTCGGCAGCTCTCTGATCCCCGCCTTCGCAAACATGTCCTGGTTGTAATAGATCAAAGTCGTAGCCATTCCCCCCGCTATTCCAAAGTGCCTGGATTGGCGACTGGTCCAGTCTTTTTTGAGAGGATCGAGCATGTTGTTCCAGGCGGCTGTCTTGCTAACGTCGGCTAGGAGCCCTTGATCGGCCAGGTCGGCCGCGTAGGCATTCGGATTGATACTCACCAGATCGGGCAAGTTGCCGGAGGCGATCCGCGGCTTGATATTTTCTTCCACCGAATTGCCAATCATGAACTGCACATCCACGTGTATGTCCGGATTCAGCTTGCTGAATTCGGCAGCAATCTGAAGCATTTCTTCCGGCCAGTCAGGAGCCCAGATCAAGGCGGTGATGGTGGTACTGGCCGGCCCGCTCGTGTTCGAAGAATCGTGGTCTCGCTGATGGCAACCGCACAACGAGAAAAGAATGAAACAGGCCAAGACCGACAGCAAGGAGCCAAACTCAGTGTTGTCGCACGTGGGGTTCACTTTTTCAGATTCGGCTTGGATTGGGCGGCCCTCGGCAGAGGCTATGGGCGCATTCGACGGCAAACCGGTGAAACTTTCATCGCGGTCGAATCACTTGCATAACCATGGCGGCGTCCCTGCAGCGGTCAGTTGTGACGAAGCCCGGCATGCCGCTGCGCATTTCATCACAAATCTTTCTCGCTGCCGGCCGATCTTTTGTCATCGACGACGCCTATCGATCGGCACCTGAATGTCTATAAAACAGGGCTGCTTAGAGCTCTTGACGGGTAGGCACTCACACGGCATATCGGCAACAGACGCAGATACTTTAACTGAAGGGAACGCCTGTACTTCCGGTCGTCCGCTCAGGGCCGATGACCCGCCGAGCGACTGGCAGGAATGGATCGCCGCTGTAGTTTGGAAGCTGCCGAATATGTGGTGATGGGTTCACGGTCGGCTTGGGGTCGATTTGAGGCAATCGCGGACCACCTTACTCCTGCAAGGGATGTCGACCGCCCGGATCAATCACGAACTGTGCTAGCAGTCGTTCACCGACCTCGAATAGTTTTCATTTCCTGTGACACCGGCCACACGTCTACGCGTTAACCCTAAAAGTTCCGTCGCTTTATATCAATTTTAGCAACAAACATTACCTACCTCACGACTTACTCTGTCCAGTTCGCCAAATTACAATGCAATCACTGACTACGAACAAGCAAGTTCGCAGCAAGATAAAACCCTGAACTGGAGGTAAGTATCATGAAATCGCTGATTCAAGCCGTTGTCATCGCCGTCGCTGTCGCCGCTCCGGTCGCCGCGTTCGCGCAAGCCAACCAGCCCGTGACCCGCGCTCAAGTGCGCGCCGAACTGATCCAACTGGAAAAGGCCGGCTATCAACCTGGTCACGCCGACCCGCACTACCCGGCTGACATCCAGGCTGCGCAAGCCCGCGTCGACGCGCAAAACGGCGTCGGTCAAGCCGCTACCGGCTTCGGTGGTGTGGTGAGCGGTACGTCGCAAACGAGCCATGCGGCTCCGACGAGTGGCCCGAAGTCGGTCTACTTCGGTCAGTAAGCGGTAGGTGGCAGGCGGTTCGTCAAGCGCAGCTGTGTGGCCACGAAGCCCTACGGCGAAACGAACCGCGAGCACTTCCAAATAGCGCGTCCTTGCGACGCGCACCCCGATTCAAATGAACTGGCCCGCGACTCGGGTATCTCCGAGCGCGGGCCAGTTCGTATGTGGTTACCTCCGTCATCGGGCTCCCGATGACTTCGCCCAGGCCTTCACGGTCTGGGCGCTTTTTCGCGCCGCTCTGCGTGCGTCGCGATGAATTCTCAGCTGCCCGCGCTCAGTCGCGTGCGATCAGATTGCCGACCTGGCCGCGCCCGGTCACGAGGCAACTCGACAGGAAGCTCTCGCTCTGCGCGCTCGCGCCAGCGTCACCAAAGCCCTTTTTCAACGCGTCCGATTTGACGAGCGCCGCGCCCTGGTGACACGTAATCGTGCCGACCTCGCCCGCCTGCGCACGCATCAACGCCCGATCCGCCATCAGATAGCCAAGCAAAAGCACCAACGCAATATTGAACGCTTGTCGCATGGGTCGCCTCCTTTTCGAAGAGACTAACGTGAAGCGCGAATGCAGTGGCCTGGGGCTTTCCCGATTGTTGAAGATTCAATGATCCAGAATAAATCGCGGCTACTGCGGGCGATTCGTAGTGCATTGAAGCGATTCAGTTTTATTCGATGCGCGTGACTGTGCGCGCAACCGTAGGCGTTTACGCCTACAGCCGAGTTTCGATCCGCGCGATGCGGCTATTGATCGCATGGCGCACCAGCGCATTCGACGGCACCAGCAGCAGCGATGACGCGATGATCCGATACACGTCATGGCGCGTCACCTTCGACACTTTCGCCGGATCGAGCCACGCGTCGTTATCCGCGAGCAGCAGTAAGGTGTCGAGGCCGATGAGGATCGGCCACAGGCAGGCGAGCCGCAAGCGCACCGCGCTCACCGGAATCGCGAGCGTATAGTCGAGCGCCGCGCGGAAATGATCGAGCGTCTTGCGCAGCAGTTCGACGAGCAGCGGCCGCGCGCGCATCGAATTGGCCGGTTGCAGCAGATCGCGCGCGCTCAGACCGTGGCGCTCGAACATGCTCTGCGGCAAATAGCAGCGGCCGATGCGCAAATCTTTTCCGCAATCGCGCAGCACGTTGGTCATTTGCAATGCCTTGCCGAAACGCACGCCACGCTGCTTCATCGTGTCGGGTTGTTCTTTCAGCGTGCCCGGCATGTGCGCGTAAGTCATCGTGGTCCAGAATTCGCCGACGCAGCCCGCGACCAGATACGTATAGCGATCGAGTTCGTCGTATTCGCGCAGCGCCGCGATCTGGCCGGAGCGTTCGTCGGGGAACGTGCGTAGATCGAATTCCATGCCCTCGGTCAGCGTCGTGACGATCGCGCGCACCGCGTGGCGGTCGGACTCGCTCAGTTGCGCGAGCACGTCGAGCGCGGGGCTCAACGATTCGAGCAGCAGCTTTTCATCCGACTGCGCCTGCTGACCCGCGACTTCCGCGGCGATGCGCTGGAACGGCGCGCTGTCGACGGCCACGCCATTGACCTGATCGCGCAACGCGAGCAGCAATTCGAGGCGTTGGCCCGGCGCGATCAGCGAGGTGTCCGCAATCGTATCGGCCGCGCGCGCGAGCAGATACGCAAGGCCGATCGGATCGCGCATGCCGATGGGCAGCACGCGCAGCGTCAGATAGAAGGAGCGTGAAACGCCTTTCAGGAGCGGGCCGAGAAGAAAGGCCCGGGTCGGATTCGGCATGGGTTGGATCGGTTGGCAAATAGGCGGGGGAAAGCCCGCTGGGATCAGGCGCTGCCGAATTGTATACGGCGAGGCGCGTCACCCGGTACACCATGAACCAGCATCAGAAGCCGTCCGCCGAAGCCGGCGCCACTCGCAGCCGCCGTTCGAACCTGCACCTGACCTATGTGGTCGGCAGCCTCGAGCGCAGCCTGCGGCGCCGTATGAGCGAAGCGCTCGCCTTTCCGTTTCATTGCATCGGTTTGCAAGTTCGACCGGCCACCGCACTTCACTCCCCCTCATACCGCATGCACCGGGCTTCTCGCCGCCGGCCTTTTTCGCCCTCTCACGCCGCCCTGTCGAGCACATGCCGTTCGCCGAGCACGCGTTGCCGGATAGACTCCCCGCATTTCACGCCGCGGGACACTGTCGCTCGCGATCGGGAATGGGGATTGCTGCCGCAACGGGGTTGAGCACAGGACGGTTACGACCAGGCCGTCGCTTGCACTTTGAACGACACATCGACAATGACTACCGACGCATCCAACACGTCCCGCCCGTCCGACGCGGCGCGACCTAACACGGCCCGGCCTGACGCGGCCCGACGCAATGTCGAAACCGGCGTGCCCGGTTTCGACGAGATCCTCGGCGGCGGTCTGGTGAGCGGTGGCGTCTATCTACTGGAGGGCATGGCCGGCGCCGGCAAGACGATCCTGTCGAGCCAGATCGGTTTTCATCGGGTGCGGCAAGGCGAGAAAGTGCTGTACATGACGCTGATCGCCGAATCGCACGACAAGCTGCTCGGTCACCTGAAAGGCCTGAGCTTTTTCGACGAAGCCGCGGTCGCGCAGCAGATGCTGTTCGTGTCCGGCTATCACGAGCTGATGCAGGACGGACTCGACGGTTTCCTGAAGCTGATCGCGTCGAGCATCTACGACTATCGGCCGAGCCTGATGATCATCGACGGCTTTCGCAGCGCGCGCGAATTCAGCGAAACCGAGCTGTCGCTGTCGAAGTTCATCCACGAGCTGAACGCGCTGGTCGCCGCGATGGACTGCACGACACTGCTGCTCGCGCCGCTGTCGGGCAACGAGTCGCATCCCGAGCACACGCTGGTGGACGGTCTGATCGAGCTGAACAGCTATCACGACGGCATGCGGCGCGCGCGCGAAATCGAAGTGCACAAGATGCGCGCGCGCGATCATCTGATGGGCAAGCACTTCTTCCGCATCGCCGGCAGCGGGCTGCTGATGTTCCCGCGCCTCGAAGCGCAGTGCGCGGAGCAAGCGGGCCCCGTCGATCTGAAAGCACGGCTCGGCTTCGGCTTGCTGCACCTGGACAACCTGCTCGGCGGCGGCTTTGCGCAAGGCGCGACGACCACGCTGATCGGCCCGTCGGGCGTCGGCAAGACGCTGCTGTGCTTGCAGTTCCTCGCGGCCGGTCTCGCACGCGGCGAGCGTTGCGTGTATCTCGGCTTCTACGAGAGTCCGCAGAGACTCATCGGCAAGGCCGAAGCGGTGTCGATCGCGCTTGCCGATGCGTGGCAGGACGGTCGTCTGATGGTGCTTTGGCAGCCGGCGATCGAACTCGCGGTCGATGAAATCGCGTCGAAAGCGCTCACCACCGTCAAGCAGACCGGCGCGACGCGCATCGTGATCGACGGCGTCGAGGGCTTTCGCGATTCGGCGTTGCGTACCGAGCGCTTCGGCCTGTTCCTCAATGCACTGCTGCATCAGTTGCGCGAAGCGACCGTCACGACGCTCGTCACGGAGGAGCTGCCGCTGTACAGCGATCCGGGTCACGCGAAGGCCGTGCGCGTGTCGGCGCTGACCGAAAACCTCGTGCTGCTGCGCTACGCCGAGACCGAAGGCGGACTGCGGCGCGTGATTTCGGTGGTGAAGCAACGCGAAAGCGCGCACGACACGTCACTGCGCGAACTGTCGATTTCGTCGCAAGGACTCGACGTGATCGACGGCTCGCCCAGCGCCGCGGGCATCCAATCGACGCCGGGCCTGTCGGCCACGCTGCAATTGGGGCGAAAAACCTAGCCGCCCATGAAAACCATTCTGGTGGTGGACGACGAGTTCGACATCCTCACGGTGTGGCGGCTGCTGCTGGAACGACACGGCTATGCGGTACGGACGGCGTCGAACGGCTCCGTCGCGCTCGAACTGGTCCGTTCGAGCCGGCCCGATATCATCGTGTCCGATTGCATGATGCCGGTCATGTCGGGCCTCCAGTTGTGCGCGACGCTGTATGAGGACCCAGAGCTGCGCGAGATTCCGATCATCCTGTGCAGCGCCGCGTCGGACATTCCGGTGCAGCCGAATCCACATTTTGCCTACGCGCGCAAGCCGCTTTCGTTCGACCAGCTGCTGGCGATGCTGGTGCGCATGGGCGGTTGACGGCCGCCCTTCCTCCCCCGCCTTCTCTGCCCCTTTCCCCCGCTAAAACACAGCTTGAGACGCTCGCGCCATTTGTCGAGCGTTTGCAGCGTTCTGCGATTCTCCGTGGCCTTTTACAGTAGGCCATCGATCGCGCATGGCCAGCAACCCGCAGCGCGACGCAACTTTCGGAGGTCGTCATGAACAGCAATCGTGGTGCGGTTCCCGCTGGCTTCTTGAGCATCGCGGTGGGCTCGTTGGCGCTGGCCAACCTGTGGCGCGTAGCAATCCGCCTGTGGCACTTGCCGGCCGTCGCCGGCAGCGTGGTGACGATCGCGGCGCTCGCCGTCTGGGTCATCATTCTGTTCGCCTACGCGCACAAGTGGTTCGCACGGAGCGCCGACGCACGCGCCGAACTGGACCATCCGGTGCAGTCTTCGTTCGTCGCGCTCGCGCCGATCTCGACGCTGCTTGCCGCGCAACTGCTGCAGCCGTACGCGCATACCCTCGCGCTGACGCTGTACGGCATCGCGGCGATCGCGCAACTTGGGCTCGGCGTCTATCTACAGGGCAAGCTGTGGCAAGGCGGCCGCAAGCCCGAACTGACCACGCCGGCGATCTATCTGCCGACGGTCGGAGCGGGCTTCGTCGCGGCGGCGAGCTCGGCCGCATTCGGCTTCCATCAACTGGGCGAGCTGTTTTTCGGCGGCGGCATGCTGGCGTGGCTCGCGCTCGAATCGATGATCCTGCATCGCGCCGCCGTGCATGAACCGCTGCCCGAAGCGCTGCGCCCGACCCTCGGCGTGCAACTCGCGCCGCCAGTCGTCGGTGGTGTCGCGTATTTGAGCCTCACCAGCGGCACGCCCGACCTGCTCGCCTACGCGCTGCTCGGCTACGGTCTCTATCAGGCGCTGATGCTGCTGCGTTTGCTACCGTGGATCCGCCAACAGGCATTCGTGCCCGGCTACTGGGCGTTCAGCTTCGGCGTAGCGGCGTTGCCGACGATGGCCCTGCGTCTCGTCGAACGCGGCGCGACGGGTCCGATCGAATTCGCCGCACCGGTTCTGTTCGTGGTGGCGAACGCGATCATCGCGATTCTGGTCGTGAAGACGCTTCAACTGCTCGTGCAAGGCAAGCTGATGCCGCCCGTGGCGGCGAGTTCGACGGCGGCGGCGCCGGTCACGCAAGTCACGACGGCCGCGCGAATCGCCCGGGTTCAATAAGCTGCGGGCAGCGACCGAACGCGGCGGCGACGCGCAAAGCGTCCCGCCGCGTTTTTGCGTTTGTGTCAGAACCCGTGCAACGACACGACGATCAACGCAGCCGCGACGATCGCGACCACGTCCTCGATCAACGCCGCGGGCGCATCGCGCCCGAACATGCTGGCGAGCGAACTGCGCACCTTCGCGCCGCCGAGCGTGCCGATCACCGCGCCTACCGCGCCGACCACCGCGCCCACCACCCCGACGATCATGCCGCCCGCCAGGCCGCCGTGCGCGCCGCTGATCGCCGCGCCGCTCAGCGCACCGAGCACGATTCGCGCGCCGAACTGCAGCGGCACCTTGCGGCTCGGCGTTTCGGGCAATTGATCCGTGATCAGTTCGATGACCGCCAGCACGGTGAAGATATACGGCGTGGCCGCGAAGCCGAGGAAGGCAAGCGATGTGCCTTGCAGCGGCAGCCATCCCAGACGCGCGGCCCAGCTGACGGCGGTGGGGGCGATCATCGAGCGAAGGCCGGCGACGACGCCAATCAGCAAGGCCAGAACATACACGGACATAGCGGACTCCCGATCGAGGGCAATGATGCAAGGTTGCACGAGCCGACGGCTTACCTGGACGAACGTCGGCAGAACATGTCGAGCATTCCATCTGGACAGTCAACTTCTCACCACCTACATCGAGGCAATCCGTGGCGGCCGTTCACCGTTGCTCACAATTGCCGGCTCTTCATTGCCGACTCGCCACCGCGCGTCTGGCGCGGCGCCGGGCATGCGATTGCCCCCGTCGATGTGGCCCTAGTGTCGCACAATTCGACTAGCGAATAAGAGACAGGGAGTCGGCGAAGTGGGCCGATGGTGATAAGTTAGTCCACTCACAAGAAAATCTTGTATCTGCACCATGAGACCGTATCTTCCGCTCAACGCGCTACGCGCGTTCGAATCGTCCGCGCGGCATCTGAGCTTCACGCGCGCGGCGCAAGAGCTGAACGTGACCCAAGCCGCGGTCAGCCAGCAGGTGCGCTCGCTGGAGGAGCGGCTCGGCACCGCGCTATTCAAGCGTTTGCCGCGCGGCCTCGCGATGACCGACGAAGGGCTCGCGTTGCGCCCCGTGCTGTCCGACGCGTTCGATCGTATCGAGGCGGTGCTCAAGCAGTTCGACGGCGGGCATTTTCACGAGGTGCTGACGGTCGGTGTGGTCGGCACGTTCGCGGTCGGCTGGCTGATGCCGCGCCTGAAGTCGTTTCGCGACGCGCATCCGTTCGTCGAGCTGCGGCTGCTGACCAATAACAACCTCGTCGACCTCGCGACCGAGGGCCTCGATTTCGCGATCCGTTTCGGCGACGGCACGTGGCCCGGCTCGCTCGCCACCAAACTGCTCGACGCGCCGCTCGCGCTGCTCTGCACGCCCGAGATCGCCGCGCGCCTCGCGCGGCCCGACGATCTCGCCAACGAAACGCTGCTGCGCTCGTACCGCATGGACGACTGGATGAACTGGTTCGCGGCCGCGGGCATCGCGCCGCGGCCGGTGCGCGGACCGGTGTTCGATTCGTCGCGGTTGATGGTGGAAGCGGCGATACAGGGCGCGGGCATCGCGCTCGTGCCTGCGTTGATGTTCGAAAGGGAGATCAATACCGGGCGTCTGGTGCGCCCGTTCGACGTCGAGGTCAAGGCGGGCAGTTACTGGCTGACCTGCCTGAAGGGCAAGCCGATGACGCCGGCGATGTTGCTGTTCAGTCAGTGGCTCGCCACGGAAGCGGCCACGGCGGGTCACGCATGAGTTTCTACGCGGCCGTGCGGCAATACCCGTTCATCGCGGGCCGCTCGGCTTGCGGCGGGAACACGTTCCACGAACCGTCGCCGTGGCGGAAGAAGAAAATCGACAGCAATCCTTCCGGCTTCAACGCCTGCACACATACATAGCGTTGCTGTTGCGACGCGTGATGGCAGAACCGCACCACGCGCGCGGGCATCGACGGCGTGGGCGCGAGCCATTTGTCGACGGCCCAGTGCAAGCTTTTTTCTGCGGCTACCATGATGTTCTCCTCGAATCCGTCCCGTTCCCGACGCGCTGCGTTCACGCGAGTTGCGCGAGTTGCGCCACGCGGTGTTCGTTCCTCGCCCCGCTCTCGACAAACGCCTTCACGAGGCACAGCAGTGCGCGCATGCCCGTGCTCGGATGGCGCAAGCAGCAATGCACCTGTTCGCTGCGGCTTTCGCCGAGCAGACACCACGCGCAGAAGTGTTCGCAGTTGTTGGTCAGCAGGCGATAGCGGTTTTCGCCGAGGCGGGAGCGCGCGCGGCGCACCGCATCGGCGCCGACGTAGATCGCGCTCGGCGTCGCGCGAACCGACAGCGAATGGCCGGCGGCGAAGCGCGCGAGTTCGACTTCCTCGACCGGTCCGGGATGCGCGGAGGCCGCAAAGCCCGAGTAGTGCACGACGCGGCCATTGCCGACATAGATGCCGTGATGTTCGTAGCCGTTGCGTTGCGTGACCAGATGTGCGCCGATCGGCAGATCGATCGTCGATGATGCGGTGTCGCAAGCGGCTGCGGATTGCGGGTCGTCGTCGCGTGTATCGAGCGTTTGGCGTGTTCATGGCTGGCCTCGTTCGCATTTCCAACACTGTTGCGACAGCTTTTGCATCATCCGGGCCAGGCGCCGGAAAACCCCTGTTTACAGGGTTGACGGCTGATCGAGCGGTTTTCTGAAGAGGTAGATGTCAGGACGGGACCAACAGAAATCGCGCTGATCTGTTGGTGTGTGACGCTCATTTGCGAGCCGTGTCGCGGGTTGATTTCAACCGAATGGAGAACCCGTGGGACCCCGCTGAATGTGTTGGGTCTCACACCTGTTCGAATGGGGGCTTGTTGGCCGCGAGCCGACCGATCGCGTCGACCGCGTTCGTGGTAAAGCCGCGCAAGCCGCGCCAGTCAATGCGCCGCGGGCTTCGCGTCGAATCCGCCCCCGATTGGCATGGCCTTTGCGCCGTGTGGTGCAGAGTCCATTCAGCCGCGCGCATTGCGCACGCGGCCAACCGGAGAACGACATGTCCTGCATCAAATTGAACGACCTCTCGCTGAACCTCGCGCTCGATCGCAAAGCGATGGCGGCGATTCGCGGTGGCGGCGGCGCGCCATGGATCTATGGCTGGATTCAGCCGTACGTGCCGCAAACGCCGAGCATTGGGCCGGTGGTCAATCTGTACGAGGTCTCCAACAACTTCTATGCTAACCAGATGATCAACCAGTTCCAGTCGGTCGACGTACGCAATACCGGCGCGAACGCGAACCTCACCGTGTCTCCGGACGCACGCAACCGAAACGATATGGTGTAGCCGTTGTGACATGCGAGAGCCAATTTCGCTGGACGTCGTCCGCGCGTTCCGACACGGGACGGGTCCGCGAAATCAACGAAGATGCCTGCCTCGACGAGCCCGAAGCGGGACGCTGGGCTGTCGCCGATGGGATGGGCGGTCACGCGGTCGGCGACGTTGCCAGCCGCACCGTGATCGACGCGTTGACTCAACTGGCGGCGCCGCACGGCCTCAGAATGCTGATCGCCGATGTACGCACGCGTCTGCAAACCGCGAACCGTCAATTGCGCGACGAAGCCGCGCGCCGCCAGGTGCAGCGCATCGGCAGCACCGTGGTCGTGCTGCTTGCATGCGATCGCTTCTGCGGCTACGTGTGGGCCGGCGACAGCCGCATCTACCTGTACCGCGCGGGGCAATTGCGGCAACTGACGCGCGATCACAGCCAGGTCGAGGAGCTGCGCTCGCTCGGCGTCATCACCGACGAAGAGGCGCGCCATCATCCCGCGCAGCACATGATCACGCGCGCGGTCGGGGCAACGGATTCGCTCGAACTCGACGAAGACGCGATCGAAGTCGCCGACGGCGACGTGTTCCTGTTGTGCAGCGACGGTCTCAGCAACGAACTGAGCGACGACGAGATCGCCGCCGTGCTGACCACGGCGGAGCGCGAAAACGCAAGTTGCGAACTCGTCGACCTCGCGCTCGCGCGCGGCGGGCGCGACAATATCACCGCAGTGGTCGTCGAAGCGCAGGACCCGAATGCCGCGGACAAGACCTTGCTGAACCCGGCGCCTTGATGATCTTCAGGCGCGCGTTTCACCGAGCGTTCAGTGGTCGTTCACTCAGCCTTCGTCTTCTTCCTCGTCGCGCTCGTTCGCGCCGTTCTTCGTGGGCGACGCATTGCGATTGCGGAAATCCTTCGAATGCAGGCCGTGCTTTTTCAGCAGCATCTGCAAGTGCGAGCGATTCATATCGATGCGCCGCGCCAGTTCGGCGACGGTCCCGCTGACTTCACGCAGTCCGCGTTCGAGGAACGCTTTCTCGGCGTCGTCGCTGGCCGCCCGCTTCGCGTCGCTCAACGACATCAGATTCGCGACGCTGATCGGCTGCTCGCCGCTCGCCTGTCCGCCCTCCGCCTGCGCCGCCGCCGAACCGGGTGCGGCGGGTCGCATATCGAGCGGCAAATGCTCGATGTCGGCCATGTCGGCAGCCAGACATGAGATGCGGTACATCACGTTGCGCAATTCGCGAATGTTGCCCGGATACGCGTAGCTCAATAGAAAGTCCCGCAAACGCGGCGTCAACCTGACTGGCCGGCGTTTCAGCGTGCCCGCCGCTTCGTCGCCGAACCACGCAATCAGCAACGGAATTTCGTCGCGCCGTTCGCGCAGCGGCGGCAGCGTCACGTGAATCACGCTGAGCCGGTAGAACAGATCCTCGCGAAACCGGCCTTCCTCGCTGAGCTTGCGCAGATTGCGATTGGTCGCCGCGACGATGCGCGTATCGACCGCGATCGTTTCGTCCGAGCCGACGCGTTGAATCTCGTGCGCCTCGAGCACACGCAGCAGCTTGACCTGGCCCGCGAGCGGCAACTCGCCGATTTCGTCGAGAAAGATCGTGCCCGTATGCGCGCTTTCGAATTTTCCCTTGCGGTCGCTCGACGCGCCAGTGAATGCGCCCTTGCGATGCCCGAAAAGTTCGGATTCGAGCAGATTTTCCGGAATCGCGCCGCAGTTCACCGAAACGAACGGCTTGTCCGCACGCGAGCCATTCGCGTGAATCACTTTCGCCATCAGCTCCTTGCCGGTGCCGCTTTCTCCATCGATCAACACCGGCAAATCGGTTGGCGCCGCTTTTTCCGCGATTTCGAGCGATTCGAGCAAACGCGGGTTGTCGCCGAACGTGCCCTCGAAAATGAAGCTGCGTTCGAGTAGTGCCTTGCGGCGCGCACCGCGCGATTGCTCCGCGCTCGTCTGCGGCTCGCCCGCGGTGGCCGCCTGCACGAAGCGCTCCTTGTGCGAAAGCTGCATCACTTCGTCGCGCAACGACGTGGCTTGCCTCAGCAGCTTGTCGATATCAGCGCGTTCGAGCCGCGACGACCAGCGCAACGTGGAGCGCAGGATCTCGATCCGCTCGATCAGTCCCGCGTACGATATCGCGGGACTCGCCTCTTCAATCTGGTCGAGTATCTTCATCATGATGCACTCAACTGTTTCTGCACGAGCTGATAGTACATGCCGCCGCGCTGGATCAGCTCCTCGTGACGGCCCTGTTCGACGATCGCGCCTTCATACAGCACGAGAATCTTGTCCGCGCGCATGATCGTGCTGAGCCGATGCGCGATGATCACCGCCGTGCGGCCCTTCAGGATGTCGTGCATATTGCCGAGAATATTGCTTTCCGATTGCGAGTCGAGCGCCGACGTCGCCTCGTCGAACACGAGCAGACGCGGATCGTGATACAACGCACGCGCAATGCAAAGCCGCTGGATTTGACCGCCCGACAAACCGATGCCGCGCTCGCCGACGATCTGCTCATATCCGAGCGGCATCTTGCTGATGAAGCCATGCGCGTCGGCCATTTTCGCGACTTCCTCGATGCGGCGGCGCTCCGGCGCGTCGTCCCCGCTTGCGATGTTCTCGGCGATCGTGCCCGAGAACAGCAGATTGCTTTGCATCACGTAGCCGATTTGCGCGCGGAAATAAGTCTTGTCGATCACGCCGGAGTCATAGCCGTCGATCGTTATTTTCCCTTCGCTCGGCCGATAGAAGCCAACCAGCAGCTTCGCGAGCGTGGTTTTTCCCGACCCGCTGCGCCCGACGATCGCGACCAGTTCACCCGGCTTGATATCGAAGCTGATGTTCTCCAGCACATAAGCGGAATCCTCTTCGCCATAGCGGAAGTACACGCCTTGCAGGCTGATCTCGCCTTGCAGCTCCGGCAGCATCACGCGCGAGGGCAAATCCTGCGGCTTCTGTTCGGGCTCGATATCGAGCACATCGCCGAGCCGTTCCATCGCGACACCCGCATCGTTGAGCATGCTCCACAAGCCGACGAGACCCATCAGCGGACTCAATACGCTGCCCATGAATGCATTGAACGCGATCAGCTGACCGATCGTCAACTCACGCGCGAGTACCAGATTCGCGCCGACCCAAAGAATCGCAATCGTCGTTGCCGCATTCAGCAATTGACTGCCAAAGCCGACCAGAATATTGAATGCGTGCGCGCGATATTGCAATTCGAGCGCCTTTGCGTATTTCTTCTCCCAGCGCAACCGTACCGGCCGCTCGATGCCCATGCCCTTGACGGTCTCGACGCCGGACAGAGCTTCCATCAGGAACGACTTCGCCTCGGTCGACGCCGTGAACACCTCGCGTGCGTAGCCCTTGATCTTCGGCGTCGCGATTACCGTGAGTCCCATGATCGGAATGACGAACGCGATCAACACCAGCGTCATCTTCACGTTGTACACGAACATGATCGTGAAGTAGATGAAGATCATCAGCAGATTCAGCGCGGTCGTCACGGTGGATTCGGTCAGGAACGCGCGGATCGTCTGGTTTTCCTGAAAGCGCGCGAAGATATCGCCGGTCTTGCGCTTCGCGAAGAACGAGAACGGCAGCGACAACGTATGCTTGAAGAACTGCGACATCATCGCGAAGTCCATGTTGCGAACCATGAAGTTCGCCAGATACGCGCGAATCGTCGACATCAACTGCGTGAAGACATTGGAGATGATGAGCCCGCCGATCAGCATATGCAGCAGACTGACGTTCTGATGCACGATCACGCCGTCCAGAATGTTCTGAATGATCAGCGGTGGAATCACCCCGAGCACCTGAATCACGAAGGTCGCCAGAAACAGATAGCCGAGTATCTTGCGGTACGGCTTCAGATAGCCGACAAAGCGAATCCACGGCGAGCGCTCGGCCGACATCTGCAGCAGCTGCGATCCGCCGGTAAACAATAGGCAGGTGCCGCTCCACCCGCGTTCGAAATCTTCGACGCTCAGCTTTCTGAAACCGAGTGCCGGGTCCGCCATCCAGACATAGTCTTTCGACAGCCCGTACACGACCACATAGTGATAACCCTCCCAATGCACGATGAACGGCAGATCGAAGCCGCGCAGCGAATCGAACGTGCATTGCACGCCGCGCGTCGTGAAGCCGAGCGACTCGCCCGCGCGCGCGAGGCTGTCGAGCGTCGCACCCTGCGTCGTCACGTTCGCGAGTTCGCGCAATTTGCCGAGCGTCATCGGAATGCCGTAATGGCGGCAGATCATCGCGAGACACGCGGCGCCGCAATCCATCTCCTCGGCCTGCTCGACGAGCGCGAAACGCCGGATGATCTTCTCGCCGAGTTCCGGTTTGCTCTGCAGGTCGAGCATCAACGGCAGCTTGCGCCGCTGTTCGAGCCGCTTTTGCCGCTGTAATTCGCGGTCGCCATAGCGGATGCGCTCGTCGAGCACCTCTCGCAGTTTCGGATTGCGCTCGAGAATGAAATGAACGGTGCGCTCGGGGATGACCAGCAGCCGCGTGTCGGTGGTTGCAACGACCGATGCCATCTGTTCCTGGCGCATCAGGCACGCCTTCTCGCCGAATATCTCCCCTTTGCCGAGCGTCGCGAGCGTATAGTCGTGGCCCTCCTCCTGCCGCACGATGCGCACCTGGCCTTGCCGCACCACATAAAGCCGCCTGTCGTCGCGGCCGTCCTGTTTCAGAATCTCCTTGCCGGCAGCGACCCGTTTTGCGCCGACGCTGCGCACGTACTCTTCGAGTTCCGCCTTGTTCAGCTTGCCGCGCAGATCGAACAATTGCGCGACGAAGCCCCCGGCCGAATTGATCGCCACATAGCTGGCGACGAACGCCAACGCGGCGGCGTTGCCCGCCATCACCGGTTCGATCGCGCTGCGCGGAATGAACAGCACTTCGGTCTTGCCCGACGAACGTACCGACGCTTCGTGAACGTACGAGCGCAACATCGCAATGTCGGCAAAGATCTCGCCCGACTTGCGCACGCCCATGCTGGTTTCCTTGCCGTGCTCCTCGGAGAAGATACGTACCGTGCCCGAGCGGATCACATAGAGACCTTCGGCGACGTCACCGGCCGAGCACACCGTTTCGCCAAACGGATAGAACTTTGCCTGCGCGTACTCGGCAAGCCGCTCGATTTCGTCGCGCGAGAACGGCGACAGGATCTCCACCGAAGCGAGAAATTCGGCGGTGGAAGGCGCGGATGGCGCGGTCTGGAGGGCGTCCATGTATCGGTGAGCCTCGCTTTATCGGGCGCTAGTCGGGCGCTAGCGCGCTTCGATCACGTGTTCCTGGGCGCGGGCAATGAGCCAGCTCTCGCGCAGCAAACGGCGGATTTCGGTGGCCACGTCGGCATCGAGCGTGGCCGGATATTTGGCCGTGACCGCGAAGATCTCGAAACACGAACGGTCGGCCGACGGAAACGGCCCAAGCAGATCGCCGACCGCCGCATTGAAGATCTTCGCCTCGATATCGGGCTTCAGCGAACCGCGCAGTACCTTGCCGATCACGCCGCCCGACTCGCGCGTATCGGCAATCGAATGCTCGCGCGCCATCTCGCCGAAGGCGTCGGGGTCGTCGTGCAGGTACGAGATCATTTCCTTCGCCTTGCCTTCGCTATCGAGCACGATATGGCTGACTTCGATCGCGTCGAACTTCGGTGAATTCAGCGCGAAGTAATCATGGATCGCCGCGTCGTTACCGATGTCGTCGAGCATCTTCTCCTGATAAAGCCCGTCGGTAATGAACGCCTCGAATTCGTCGAGGCTCACGTGCAGCGCGTCGAGATAATGATTCATGTCCGCCGCGCGATGCAGCCCGCGCACGCGGCGAAACTGGTCCGCGCGCTGCTGGATTTCGTCGGCGCTGACGGCGACGCCCTGCTTCTTCGCCGCATGGACGGTAAGCTTGTCGCGCACGATCTGCTCGACCAGGCTCTCGAACTGGCCGGTCAGTTTCAGAAGACGAATGAACTCGTCCACGTCCACGACTTCGTCATCGATACGCACTATCGCGGTCATTTGCCCGGCTCCTTTCGTGGATGTTTTGATTCGCGCGCTCAACCCGCCACCTCTCTGAACGGATCGAGACCGAGGTCGATCAGGCGCCGCTCGCGCACGACGATTTCCGCATTGGCGGTCATGCCGTAACGCAGCGGATAACGCGTGCCGGCCACCTGGTAGTAGTCCTTGTCCAGCGTGACACGGCCTTCGTAGACCGGTTGCTTGTCCTGCGCGGATGGCTTCGTGGCCGGCGAGATATAGGCGAGCGTGCCGCTGATCAACCCGTAGCGCTGGTAAGGAAACGCGTTGAACTTCAATTTGACAGGCAGGCCGACGTGCAGAAAGGCGCGGTCGTGTTCGGAGATTTCGATCTTCAGCACGGGCCGCGCGTCTTTTGGCGCAATGCCGCCGAGCGGTGCGTTCGCCTGAATCTTGTCGCCGCGCTGCGTCGACGTGACGTCGGTGATCACGCCTGAAACCGGCGCGAGAATCAGCAGAAAATTGTCTTTATCGATGTTCTCGAAACGCACCCGCGCGGCGGCATCGGCTTCGAGGCGCGCGCTTTGCAGTTGCACGCGCAGTTTGTCTTCCGCATCGGTGATGTCGCGCACCGCCTGATCGTATTGCAGCTGCAGATCGGTGCTTTGCTGCCCGCTCGTCGCGAGTTGCGCATTGGCCTGCGCGTATTCATGGCTCAGACGAAAGTCGAGCTCGGCCAGCTTCGACTGCGCGACACGGTAAGCGTTATCCGCTTCGAGCGCGGCCGTGCGTTTCTGCTCGACCTGTAATTCGGCAATGCCACCGCCGCCCGGCTGCGCGAACAGCCGCGAATAGCGATCGAGTTCCTGATTCGCCGCTTCGCGCGTGCGGCGCGCGTTGTCGAGCGAGCTGCGCGCTTCGTCGAGTTCGGCCTTCTGCCCTTCGGCAAGCTTCGTCGTGCCTTCTGAAACGCGATTCTCGTGCAAGCGCTCCTCGACTTCGAGTTGCGCCTTCAACGACGTGGCCTTGCGTTCCATCAACGCCTTCTTCTCCGGGAACTGCTTCCATTCGCGTTCGGCGTCTTCGAGCTTCACTTGTGCCTGTAACGCGTTGCTCGCTGCCTCGATCGCGCCGCGCGCATTGAGCCGCGCGAGCACGTCGCCTTTCGACACCGGCTGCCCCTCGGCGATATACAGATCCGCGAGTTCGCCGTCGATCGGCGTATAGATGCGCCGCACCTCCGACTCCGGCGCCAACGTGCCGGGCGCGCTGACGATCACATCCGCGCGGCCGACGAACGACCACAGCAAACCCGACACGACGAGCGCGACCATCGCCCAGATCAGCGCGCGCGCAAGCCGCACCGGCTCGGACGTCAGAATCGCAATGCCTTCGACGCTATGATCTTCGAGCGCCTCCGACAACGGTCTAGGGTGAGGATCGCGTTTCACTCTGATCGCCTCCAATCAACGCGAGCTTCGCTTTCAGCAGCCCAGGGTCCAGCACCATGCGCAACTCGGTCAACGAGCGGCGCTGCAAACTCGCTTCGGCTTCGATATCCGCGAGCAGGCGATCGAAGTCGGCGGGATGATCGGCCTTCAGCTGCGTATAGATGCGCATGCCCTGGCGTGCCGCCGTCTGCGCCTCGCTCAGCAGACGCGCCTCGTTGCGAAAGCCCGGCGAGATGCCGGCTTCGAGCCGCTGCGTGCCGCCGATCGGGCCGTTCGCGCGGTACTCTTTCCACAGGCTTTGCGCGCGCACCAGCAGATCTTGCGCATGCGCGAGTGCCTTGTCATGCAATGCGGCCACGTCTTTCTGGATCGCCTGCACGAACCATGCGTCTATCCGCGGATCGAGGCTCGCGTAGAACGACAGCAGACGCTGGTCGTAATCTTTCCCGTCACGCGTTTTCCGCAGATCGTTGTATTGATCGGACAACGCCTGCTTGTGCGTCGCTTCGGCCGAGAGCACATCGGACCACGGGCTCGCCGGCATCGACTGCAAATCGTTCAGCGCCTGCTGCGCGTCGCCGCGCTGCCACGCGGCATCGACCGCGTCCTGCCGTTGAACGATGTCCGCCGACGGCAAGCGCGTCGCCGCAAGCTGCTGGAATTGCGCCTGAAAAGGCGGCGTGCTGAAGCGCACCGTTTTCATCATCGCCAGCAATGACGTCAATTGACGGCTCAACGCGGCATTCAGCAACCCGGTGTATTGGCGCAAATCGTCGCGCACTCTATCGAGCCCCGCGAGCCGCGGATAACGCTGCGCGTAATCGTCGAGTACCGGCGGCAGCGCGTCGGGTTTGTCGCGCGAAAGTTCGGTACGAATTACGCCATTGAGCCGATCGATCGCGGCGACGTACACCGAATCGTCGCTTTCGAGCTTGCGCAGATGGCTGAGCGTGTGGGCGTAGGGCTCCGCGAAGACCGGCACGTAACTCGCAATCCGATCGAGCGCGCGCTGGTGACTCGCCGCGTCGTCGTCCCAGCGGTGCAGCAGACCGTTGATCGTCGCTTCGTCCGTATACATGCGGATCGGCGCGTCGACGCCGCCACGCGCCGCGACGAAGCGTTCGAGATCGCCGACCCATTGCAATTCGCCGACCAGCGACGCGGCATCGGCGTCATTTCCGCTCAACGCCCTCATGTTCTTCAGCAGCGTGTCGGCCTGGTCGAACTGCGCTTTTTGCACGGCTTCGATCCAGCCCGGCAAGTTCGCTTTCAATAACGCCTCGCTCGCGAGCGCGCTGATTTTCGTGTCCGCCGGATGCGTGGCCAGATAGCCGCGCGCCATCGTGAGGGCGCTCGAGTAATCACCGCTCGCGAGCAGGCTCTTCAACTCCCGTTCCGATGAACCGTGCAGATAAAGGCCCACGCCAAGCGCAACCACGATCGCGATAGCCGCTGCGCCCCATGCCGCCGCGCGCCGCACATTGGTGCGCTCGCCGTCCGCTAACGCCTTGTGGAGTTCGCCGGCGACCATCTTCCAGCGACGCGGCTTACCTCTTGCCGCGCTTTTAGCTTTGCCGCTTCTTTCGTTCGCGCCGTCTCTCGTATCGGCGGGATGCCCCGCCTGCGCACCTTTGGCGCCCTGCGCGCCATTTGCCGTCCCTACTCCGTCACGCTTCGCGCGCGCGGAGCCCGGCTGCGCCGCTTCATTCACTTCGTCTTCGCGTTGCAGCGCCGGATCGACGCAAAAGATGTCGAGAAACGAATGCGCAGCGCCGACGAAGGTCGTCTTGTCGGCATCGGCGGCACTGTCGGCAGCGGGCTGAAGAGAGAGCTGGGTCACGGTGGGTTCGACGTCGGCGGAGTTCTGTAGCGACACCCTGTAGACGAAGTGGTCGCCGCCAAATGCAACGACGTCGCCGTCCGCCAGTGCAAGCGCCGATTCGCCGATCCGCTGTCCATTCACGAACGTGCCGTTGGTGCTGCCGAGATCCTCGACATACAGCTCGCCGCCCTTCAGAAACAGGTGCGCATGGCGCCGGGATATGTAATTGACCTGGTGCGGATAACGGTCTTTGTAGCGCGAGAAAACCTCGTCCGTTTTACTGATCAGAAACGGAAAAGCCAGCACGTCGACCGGTTGCAGACCCAGGTCATCGCGCTGCGGCACCAGCAATAGATGAATGAGGGGAGAAGCGCTTCCACCCGTGACGACGCGCGCGCGCGGCTCGATGCCGACGCGATAGCGCAGTTCACCGCCAAAGCAGAGTTCATCGCCGGCGCGTACACGCGCGGGGGTTTGTCGCACCGCGATGCCGTTGACCGTCGTGCCGTTCTTGCTGCCGAGATCGGCAACATAAATCGCGCCATGCTCGATGAAAACGCGCGCATGTCGGCGCGAGAGAGCGGCGGTCCATGGTGCGGGATAGTCGCTGAACGGCGCTTCGCTGCGGCCGATGGCGAACAGGTTGTCGACGATGCGAATGGCGTCGAGCGCGGGGCGCTGCGCGCAGGCAACCGGTGACAACACCACGTCGAAGGCAGCGTCCACTGTCACGCGCATTTCAGCAATCGGAGCTTCGCCGGTGGCCATTTTATCTGGATCGCTAAGCGTTTACCTGCCGCGGCGGGAACGCGGGGCGAACTGGACGAAGAACAACGGCGCAACGATATTGTCGTGAAGAGCCACGCAAACGCTGACCCCTAAAGGATTGTAAGTCACGCATCGAGAGTGTCAATTTGGATATCGCCGGATGAGAAGACCGCGGATAAGCCGTCAGCCGACGAAATACCCGCGCGGTACGCCAACTCGTGGATTAGCTCAATGTTTCGTTACTTCTCTTTGACCTGCGCCTGCACGTCGACACCGGGCCATCCGCCGCCGAGCGCCTTATAAAGCGTTACCGTGTCGGACAGAATCAATTGGTGGTTTTCCAGCAACGCCTGTTGCGCCTCCAGCAAGGTCCGCTCGTCTTCGAATACTTCGAGTTGCGACACGACGCCAAGGCGCAGTTGCGACTGGATCTGATCAGCGACGATCTGCAGGCGCGACACCTGCTGCTGCAATTCCGCGTGCTGCGCCTTATGGGCACTCAGATTGACGAGCGCGTTCTCCACTTCCTCGAATGCGCCCATCACGGCCACGCGATATTGCTGCTCGGCGACTTTCGATTGCGCCTCGGTCACCTTCACATGTGCGCGCACGCCCGGATCGAACAGCGGAAAATTGATGCTCGGCATCAGGCCGAACGTGAACGACTTCAGCAACTGGTTAAGCGCGTAACTTGCCGTGCCGCCTTGCGCGGTGAGGCCGATGCTCGGCAATTGCGCGAGCTTCGACTGACCGACGAGGTCATAGGCCTCGAGCACCCTGAATTCGGCCGCCACCACGTCGGGGCGGCGCGACAGCAATTGCGCGGGCAAACCATCGGGCACGCCCGGCAATTTCACGCGCTCCTGTAAATGGCCCTGCGGCACATGGAATTCGCCGGCCGGCACGCCGAGCAACGTGCATAGCGCGTTGTCGGAGACCGCCCGCGATCGGCGCAGATCATAGAGATCGTTGGTGAGCCGGTTGATCTCCGCCTGCTGGCGCAACACCTGCGTTTGCGGCACGAGCCCATTGCGCGCCTGGCCTTCGTAGATCGCCAGGATTTGCTTGTTCGTGGCGATGGTCTTTAGCTGCTGTGCGATCTGGTCGTCGAATTGCAGGATCTGGAAATAGGTACTGGCCACATTCGCGACGAGTTCGAGATACCCCGCGCGCCAATCCGCCTCGCTCGCGTGGAATTCGGCCTTTTGCGCCTGCACGCCTTTTTCGACCTTGCCCCAGATGTCGATGTCCCAGTTCACCTGCAGCGCGAGGTTGTACGTCTTCGTCAAAGGCTGGCCAGTCGTCTTCGTGTAGTCGGCGCCGGCACCGAGGTCCGCCGTCGGCAATGCGGCCGCGCCTGTCTCGCTGATCTGCGTGTGCGCGACTTCGATACGCGCGGCCAGCACCCGGATATCGAAGTTGCCGTCGATCGCCTTGTCGATCAGCGTATCGAGGTACGGGTCCTGGAAGCCCTTCCACCAGTCGCGCTCGATCGTCTCCGCGGCCGATACCGGCGCGCCATTGCGATCCGACCACGATGTCTTGGCCGGCGTGTCCGGGCGTTGATAAGCCGGCATGCTGACGTCGACGCACGCGCTCACTGCCAAAGCGCACATCGTTGCCGCGCAGATCCCGCGCAGTACACGGGCTATGCGGCGAGGCGTCCTGGCTTCAGCAGGAACCCGCTGAAGGTCCAGCGAATCACACGACGAATCGAACGATGATTCCGGCAGCGCTGACACGTTGGTCTCCAGTTGCACCCGCCTGTTTCGCGCGAGATGCCCGGTTTTTCAGGCCGAGCCGCTTCCGCGCGGCTTCGGCAATGAAGCGGCGGAAAAGTCGATGCGGGGAGCGGCGGATACGCGAAGGATGCGTGGAAAGGACGATTGGATTAGCGGTCTTTTTGAGCGACGCGCCTGTTGGGGCACGCACACGCGGCCGCCCGGGCCGCGTGTGCGCCGCTCACTACCCGTTGTTGACGTTGCTCGAGTAAATGGTCGGTTGGATGTACGTGGCCGTACCGCTGACTAGCGCCGAGTCGTTGCCGTTAGCGCTCTGGATGTTCATTTCCGTGTTGATCATCTGCGTCGTGGAGACGTTCTTGATGCTGGTCGGCGCATAGACGGGCGCATAGCTGAGGTACGACGGCATCGAATAGTAGCCGTTGCCACCGCGCACGGCGCTCATCGCCTTGCTGTCGAGTTGTTCGGTGTTGGACAGGTCCTTGATCATCAGCGTGTTCATGGCAAATCTCCTGGGAGTGGGAAAGCGCATCATCGAGCGTCGGGGTTCGAGCAACTTGTCTGCTCGGGCGCTACTGACGCATGGGCTATGCCAGGAGTGCCTTGCTTTCGTCATTCGCGTCCTGAACGCCTTATAGCAAAGGCCTGGAAGTTCGCACCCGCTGTCCCGACGCTGACGAGCGGCACAGCGAGACCAGTGAATGGTGGATCGCAGCCAACAGCGCGCGCGACATTGTTGGCTGTTCGATGACAGTCAGCGCGCGATCACCGTGATCTTCTTCGAATACACCGGCGGGTTGTGCGGCATATGCATGTCGTCGCCCATCAACAGCTGCAGCGTATGCTTGCCCGGCGGCAATGAAATCATCGTTTCCGTTTCGCCCGCGCCGAAATGCAGATGATGGCGATCCGAGGGTATCTCCTGATCCATCGGCGGCAGATCGGTATCGATCAGAAGATGATGGTGGCCGGTGTTCGGGTACTTCACGCCTTTCGGCGCGACCCCCATGAAACGCAGACCGAACCACACGCGAAACGGTTTATTGGCGGGCACCACCTGGCCATCGTTCGGATAGCCGATATACGCGTAGGCGCCGGGCGGCGACGGCGTCGCTGCCCACGCGCCCTGCGGCGCGGTCGATACCGTCAGCGCCGCTGCGACGAATGCCGCGGCCGCAATGATCTTCTTCATCAGGACTCTCCGTTCCGGCTTGACCAGTTCGAACGAACGGACCGCGTTAGTTCTTTAGCACGGTGATGGTGATCTTCTTCGAATACACGGGCGGTACGTGCGGCACGTGATTATGGTCGCCGAGAATCAGCTGCAGCGTGTGCTTGCCGGGCGGCAACTCGATGCGCGCGTCGGTTTCGCCCGCGCCGAAATGCAGGTGCTGGCGATCCGATGGAATCTCCTGATCGAGCGCGGGCAAATCCGTGTCGATCAGAAGATGATGGTGGCCGGTATTCGGAAACGCGACGCCCTTCGGACACACGCCCATATTGCGCAGCCCCATGCGCACCCACAGCTTGCCGCCGTGAATCACCGCGCCATCCGACGGCCAGATGATGTACTCCTCGGCCCCCGGCGGTGACGGCGTCTGCTCGGCGCGCGCAACGCCGCCAGCGCCGATACCGAGGCAGACCGCGACGAGCGCCGCGCACACCGCCGCGCGTAATCCGCCGCGACGCGCTTGCGCCGGATCACGACTGCCGAAAAGAAAGGAAACACGGGTTCTTCGCATAGCGCACTCTCCCGAACAGGAGTCATGGCTGGGGCCCGGCTATCGATGACCTTCCGGGTGTTCGAGCGGCATGTCGCGGGTCGAAACCGGCAGGCAGCCCACCTAGTTAAAACGACCGTGTGACGTGACTTTGTGAATCAGCTTAGGACGTAACTTGCCAAAAAGATACGCAATGCTCGTTAACCGTATGATGCGTTAAGGACTCCCGGACAGTTGTGACGCAAAGCGCGTGCTATCGTTAATAAAGAGCGCAGGCAGCGCGAGCCTGGTGCACGAATGCCTGAACTCTGTCCGGTACAAACAGGATATAAAGATGTGGAGACGATTCCTGCTGGTGTGCATGGTTGGGGCAATCCAGGCGCAGTGGGACAGTGCGGGTGCCGCGACGCAACATGAAAGCATCGAGCCGAGCCCGGCTTGGGTAGCGAGTCATCCGGCGCGGCCGGCGGACACCGCTTTGCTCCTTTCACCCTTTGCTTCGTCACGCGACGACACGCATTCGCGGCGTGTCGCGCTCGTGATCGGAAATGGCGAGTACGGTGACGCCACTAACCCGATCCGCGCCAACGCGCCGCGCGACGCCGAATCGATCGGCGCTGCGCTCCGTGCGCGTGGCTTCGAAGTCATCACGCGCACGAATGCTACGCCGCCGCAGATGCGCGCGGCCATCGACGAATTTCAACGACGATTGCAAACAGGCGATATCGGAGTGTTCTATTTCGCCGGACACGGCATGCAGGTAGGCGCACAAACGCTGCTTTTGCCGGCGGGACTCGATGCGCGAGGCGACATCCGCGCGCCGGTGTCGCTACTGAATAACGGCGTCGATCTGAATACCGTTTTGCATGCGATGCAATCCGCCCGTGTCGGCCGGCTCAATCTCGTGATTCTCGATACGTGCCTCGACAATCCATTTGCCCCCGCCGCGGTTGCGATCGATAAACCGAGGATCGCTGCCAACACCGTGATTGCCTATGCAACCGCACCGGGCGGTTTCGCGGCGGACGGTCCGCGGCATGGCGTCTATACCGATGCCTTGCTGCAAGCGCTCAACGACGCCGGCGCATCGTCTCGATCGCTCGCCGCGCTGTTCCGAGACGTCGGCGCCGAAGTACGCGCCGCTACACGCGGAACGCAGCAACCGTGGCTCTCTGTCGCGCGTTCATCCATTCCCACAAGTGGCGAAGGCGCTATCGAGTCGTCGAATACGTCAGAGCGTCGCGCCATCACGCCGCGCAGTCGCGGCATCATGCCCAAGGAAAGCGGCGAACAATACGAAATCACGTTCTGGGATTCGATCAAGGACAGCAACTACCCGGCCGATTACGAGGCTTATCTGAAGGCCTATCCGAATGGCCGCTTCGCCACACTCGCGCATGCGCGTATCGATCGATTGCGCGCGGCGGCATCGACTCCCGCGGTGAGTGCCGCGCCGGCTGCACCGCCAGCCGCGCCCGCGACGCAAAGCGGTCACGTCGCGCCACCCACGCCGCCTGCCCAGGTCATGCATCCCGCGACGCAAGCCAGCGCAGCCGCGGCGCCACCGCGCCCCGCTGCCGCGCCATTCGCCGAAAAGACCGTCGCCCATCCACCGACGGCCGGTGAAATCCGCGACTGCGCGGCCTGTCCGGTCATGATCGCGGTACCCGCCGGCTCGTTCGCAATGGGCAGCAATACCGACGATCCGTCGGAAAAGCCCGTGCATCACGTGAGCATTGGCGCGCCCTTCGCGATCGGTAAATTCCCCGTGACGGTCGAGCAATGGAATGCGTGCGTCGCCGCCGGCGCCTGCCAGAAGCTGACGCCGGAGAGCAATAGCATCAAGACCGCACCCGCGCGCGATCTCAGTTGGGACGACGCGCAGCAGTACGTCAAGTGGCTCGCCAAAACGACCGGCAAACCGTACCGTCTGCCGACCGAAGCCGAATGGGAATACGCGGACCGCGCCGGCACCACGACCGCGTACTGGTGGGGCGAGCAGATGCGCAAGGGCAACGCCAATTGCAAGGACTGCGGCGACCCGTGGCACAAGGAAGGCCCGGAAAACGTCGGCACGTTCGCCGCGAATCCGCTGGGTCTGTACGACATGAACGGCGGCGTCTGGGAATGGACCGCCGACTGCTGGCACAACACCTATCAGGGCGCGCCGGTCGATGGCCACGCGTGGGACTCGCCCGGCTGCGAGATGCGCGCGATTCGCGGCGGCTCATGGCGCGAAGGCGGCGACTACATGCTCAGCGCGACGCGCTTCAAATACAGCGCGGGCGTGCGGCAATCGCAGAACGGTTTTCGCGTCGTCAAGGATCTGCACTAAAAGCCGTGTCGATTGGCTCCCTGACGGATCATCGCGTCGCGGGTTTGGTCGTAATCGGGGCGAAGTCCGCCAACAGGCGATCCTGCCCGTATTGACCGCCAATCTGCTTGAGCCGGGTCTCGAGCGCGCGCAGATAATCGGCGCGCGCTTCGCTTTCCGGGCGCAGCTTGTCGAACAGCGGCACCGGCGTCACCATCAGCACCACCATTTCCGAGCCGAACGGCTTCGATACGGTCCAATCGCCCGCATTGCTGCCGATCGTGTACGGACCGCCGTTCGCCTGCATCTGATTGTCCGGCCACAGACGACTGGGCACCATGTGCACGACGTGGCCGTCTAGCTGGTAGTAGTCGACGGTCGCAAAGGAATCGAACGGCGGCGCTTTCAGGTCCACCACCAGCGAGTCGTTCTCGGTCAGAAAACCGCTTGGCGGACGCATCTGCAGCGACGCCACGCGCCCCGCCTGCCAGTTGCGCACCAGAAACGGCGCGAGCGTTTTGACGAAGTCGCATTTATCGTCGGCGAGCGGCCGCACGTCCAGCGAAACCGTATCGACGCCAGGCAGCGCCGCCAACGTCTCCTTCAGATGCGCGGCACCGTATCGCTGCGACAGGAAACCGCGTACCGTCAGTGCGTGGTCCTGCACCGCGCCCGATAAAGCCGAACACGGCACCTGGGCAAGCGTGGGCGTAATCGCGGCGAGCGTCAACGCGGGCTTCGGTGCGGGCGCGACAGCGGACGCCCCAGCCGCCCGATCGACCTGATCGCCCTGTGATCGCGCCGCCTCGGTTTGCGCGGCTTGCTGCCGGCTGGACCCCGAGCGAAAAGCGAACACGCCCACGGTGACCGCGCACACGACGGCGAGGCCAGCGAGCCCGACCCACGCGAGCGTCCCGGACTTCTCCGCGCGCGCTTCATTGTCGAACTCGGCGATAAAGCGCACGACGCTCGGTATCCGCGTATTGCGATCGAACGACAACGCGGCACGCAACGCGCGCCACTGTCGCGCATCGAGATTCGCCGGACGCTGCGGCTTGAAATCGGCATTGCGCGCCTGCGTGGCCGACAGGCGATCGAACGGATGATGTCCCGTCAGCAGCTCGTACGTGATGCAGCCAAGCGCGTAGATATCGTCGCGCGGGTCCGGCTCGCGATGCTCGATCATCTCCGGGCTCGCATAGGCCGGCGTCAACGCGCCGAGACTGCCGGGATCGAACACCGTCGCGTCGCTCTCCTCTTCAGGCCGCTGGAATACGCGCGCGATGCCGAAGTCGATCACTTTCACTTCGGCATTCGTGGTCAAAAACACGTTCGCGGGTTTGAAATCGCAATGGACGAAGCCGCGCTCGTGCGCGTACGCGAGCGCCGCGCACATGCCGCGCACGATCGGCAGCGCGGCCCGCACCGGCATGCCCTGATAGCCCGGCGTGCGCAGCAGCTGGCTCAAGGGTTTGCCGCTCAGGTACTCCATCGTCAGATAGACGATCGGCCCGTCGCGGTCGAAGTCGTAGACGGTGATGATGTTGCGATGCGCGAGTACCTGCGCCTTGCGCGCCTCGCGCTGCAGCGCGACCAGCGAATTCGGATTGCCGCGAAACTGGACGTTCAGCACCTTGATCGCGAGATAGGGCTTGCGATCCGACGCTTCGAGCTTGCGCAGATCGAGCGCCTTGTACACGGTGCCCATGCCGCCCACGCCGAGGCACTCCTCGAGCACGAAGCGGTTGTTCAGCGTATCGCCGATGCCTTTGATGGTCTCGTGCGCGGTGCTGCCGGCAGTACTCGCGGCGCCCGCACTCGCAGCGCTCGACGAACGCAGCGACGGTAGATCGACCGAGGTCTGGATGCCGGTTTCCTCGCCACCCGCCGCGACGTTCGACACGCGCAGCAGCTCGATGCGCCGCCGCACTTCCAGGTAGAGATCGTCGGGCAACGGCGACCGATGATGCGCGGCGTACAGCGTCTCCAGCAGCCGCGTCGGACCAAGTTGCTCGGTCGCCAACGCGCTGTCGAGCTGCGCGACGAACTCGTCACGCGATAGCTCGCCGCTCTGGAAGTCGAGAATCACACGCGCAAGGCTAGCCATTTGTGCGAAGCACCGCCGTTGCCGCTGGACCGTGTCGCATGCGACCGACGCCACGCGGGTCGATAGAAAACCTGTCGTATCCAGTTACATGTGCCGTTTCGATACTAGCTCCCGGTCCGCGCTTTCGCAAACCAGGCAAACCAGGCATGAGCCGCGCGCCGCGCCGCGTGCTGGCTCGCGCAATGTCGTGCGCCATCCAACAGGGTCCGCCGCGATGTCGGACGGCGGCCACCGCTCCGAGCGCGTCAGCGTGCTTCGAGCTGACCGGCACGGTGGTCCCTCCACGCGCAAAACCCTTATACGACAGGGCTTCGCCGATTTCCTCAGGATCCTTGATTAATACTGGCACAGCCTGTGCGTTAGTGATGTCCGAGCAAACGAATTGCTCGAAACCACTGGCAACACTGCAAAAACTTCTTTCAGGAGACTCACCATGAAAACGCTGATGATCAAAGACCTGTCCGTCACCGAACAACTCGACAGCAAAGCCATGCAAGCCGTACGCGGCGGCTTCGGCCCGAGCAAGTACTACAGCTTCGCCCCGGTCTATGCGCCGACCAGCGTCAAGAACACCACCACCACGCAACTGATCAGTAACGAACTGAACTTCCAGAACGCCAACGGCAACGATGTTGCGCTCGCCACCGGCATCACGTCGGACTTCTCGCCGTATATCGATTCGAGCAACAGCAACCACTAATAGTGCGTGGTGCGGCGAGGCGCCCGCAGCCGCGGGCCGCTTCGCCGCGAGCCATTCATGTCCGCTTTCCGTACGTCTTTGGAGAAACGCCATGTCATCCCTCATGATTCGCGATCTGTCCGGCACGCGCGAACTCGACCGCCGGGCCATGTCCGGGATCGCCGGCGGCACCGGCAGCAACGTGCCCATGCCCTCGGGCCTTGGTGGTCTCGGCAGCCTTGCCGGCCTCGCCAACGTCAACGTCAACGTCAACGTCATTCAGAATCTGGATCAGCAGCAAATCGTCAACGTCGCAGCGCTCAATGACATCGGTTCGATCGGCCCAGGCGTCGTGCTGCCGCTGAAGCTGAGAGTCGACCCTGTCCTGTCGGGCGCCAATTACTCCGCCGTGTAAGCCGGGGCAGCAGCGGGGGACTGGGGGTTCCTTCACTGCCGCGGCAACACCACGGCCATGCGCGTCGCGAATGGATTTCCTATACTGATCGTGCGTTGAGACCTCAATACAACGAATGACACGCCGAACACATTCCGAGCACGGCGGCCGGCACCCGAACGGGTCTGGCCGCCGGAGCGTTTTTCTGGAGCCATCATGGCCAAGCTGAGCATCAAGGATCTGACCGAAAGCGTCGAACTGGACCGCGAGGCGATGGCCGCGATCGTCGGCGGCGCCCGTGTCGGCGCGCGCTCGAGTCTCGCCGCGCCGCTGGTGCCGGCCGCGATGCGAGTCGTCGAATACCCGCCGGGCTTTCCGGCCGCGCATCTGCGTATCGCGGAAGCAGCCTCGCCGCGTAGACGCCAGCGCCGCTAGCATTCCTCGCCGGGGCGTTTCACCATCACGGCACGCGCATATGGCGCGTGCCGTTTCTGTTTGCGCTTGCGATCGAGTGTTGGACGCCTGAGTTCGCCACGCGCGACGCTGCACTGCGCCCCAACCATTCGCACGTGACTCGTGGGACGCGCGCAAACACTTCGACGCGCAATCGCGATCGTGTTCAGTGCGATTCAACGCGGCTATCGCGCGGATCCTTGCCAGGCTTCGCATCGCGGCCCCCGCTCCATGTTGCGGCGCACGTTCCCTCACATTGGCATAGGCCTTGCAGAAATCGATGCGGGCGCCGCACTGTGCTCGCCTTTCCACGTCAAGGAGAAATGCCATGAAAGCCACTGTGATCATCAAGGACCTGCCGCCCGGCGCGGGCGAGCCATCCGACGAGACAACGCTGACCGCCGAACAGATGAAGACGCTGCGCGGCGGCCGCTCGGTAGTCGTCAAGGTGGACGGTGGCGGCACGGGTACCGTCGACGATTGGGACATCAACACCGCGATCTTCGAAGGCCGCATCAGCGGAACCTGTCTATAGGACGCGCGACGTGTCCGCAATTGGAAAAACGGCACCCGGCTCAGGTTTTGAGCGCGACGGGTGCCGTTTCAATTGGCTCGAGAATCTCCGCACGCGCCGCGCGCCGTCCCGGTGATCTGATTAAAGGATCGACCTTGGGCACAAGCTTTGCTCCTTGGGGATTACCCTGCGGCCTTGTGGCCAACGTAGATAAAGCAGGTCTCTCAACCAGGCGGAGGTCATAACATGCTAGGAACCATTCTTCTAATCGTGCTGATTCTGCTGCTGATCGGCGCATTTCCAGCGTGGCCACACAGCCGATCGTGGGGCTATGGTCCGACGGGTGGACTCGGCATCGTACTGATCGTGGTGATCGTTCTGCTGGTTGCCGGTGTGATATAGACCACGCGTAGTGGACTGGAACATGAGGCGGGCCGCCGTCTATCCGCGCGATGTCGCGTGCCGGTAGGTGGCGGCTTCGCTTTTTCGTGGTTGCCGAAGCACTCGATGGAAAAGTTACTGGCCAATCAGGTCGCGCTGGTTACCGGCGCAAGTTCGGAATCGGCTATGGCATCGATATGGCTAAAGCCCGATACGCGGACCATCGGCGTTGCCGTCGATCGATTGCTCGAATAGATCGACATCTTCGAGCCAGGCACGCTGCCTGCTGAAACTCCTGCGTATTCGAACTCCAATACGAAAGGAGATGACATCATGCCTTACCTACTTGGCTGGCTGCTCGGCGTTCCAGTGATCGTACTGATCATCCTGTACCTCATTTTCCATTGATATCGCGCGGTACAGACGATAAGGATGACGTTGTTCCCGCGGCGGCGGTATGCGGATCGTTTCATGGTCAGCGTACCGCCGCCATCAGCGTGCCCATCCCTACCAGCAAGCTCCCCCCTCAGACGGTTCACGATGCGCAGCCGCGTCGGCCGCTGTAGAACCCGTACGCAGACGGTGCGGGAAGAGTGCCGTCGATGCCAGGCCCAACGCGAATATCAGCGCAAAAGTACTGCCCAGCAAAAGGTACTGATGATTGGCCGACCAATGCGCTTCATTCGACGAGGTACTGATGGGACAGAACCGGTGAAGCCGCAAACGTGCCGTATCTCCATTGTCTGAAGCCTCGAAAACGGAGGGTATATCCGCGGCTATGTCGCATTGCTCGATCAGCAAAAACAAGATCGCAGGCATTCGCCATAGCCGCTCGATGTTCGCGCTGTGCTGCATGAAGAGCATTCCGTCTATCGCAATCTGATTGACGAGACTGCGGGCGCTTCAATGCGCGGCCCGCGAGGCGGCGATGATCGCGTCGGCCACGGCCTGCGGCTGGCTCAGCATCGCGACGTGGCTCGTGGCGACGCGCGTGATCTTCGCGTCGATGTGTTTCGCCATCTCCAGTTGCAAGGACGGATCGATCATGCGGTCGCGGCCCGACACCACGAAGTACGACGGCTTGCCATGCCACGCGGCGTTCGTCACCTTGTCGTCGATACAGCCAGCGGCCCAAGGCTGCTGGGTCGCCGCGATCAGACGCTTTTGCGGCAGCGGCAGATCCTGCGCGAAGTCGTCCAGCACCGCCTTGGTCGATAGCGTCAGATAACCCGCCGAGTCCTTGCGCAATTCGCTCGCCCAGACTGGCGCGGGGTGGTCCTTCGTGATGTCGGCAATGGACTGACTGTTGTCCGGCGCAAATGCCGCGACGTACACGAGGCTCTTCACCTTGTCGTCGTTGCCGGCCTCGCTGACCACCACGCCGCCCCATGAATGGCCGACCAGAATCACAGGCCCGTTCTGCTGCGCGATCACGCGCCGGGTTGCCGCCACGTCGTCGGCGAGCGAGCTCAGCGGATTCTGCACGGCCACCACGTGCAGGCCGCGCGCTTCGAGCAATGGGATCACTTTGTCCCAGCTGGACCCGTCAGCGAAAGCGCCGTGTACGAGAACGACGTTCTTGCCCTTCAGGTCATCGGACGGCGCCGCCTGCGCGGACTCCGTGGCCTGCAACGCGAACAGTCCGCCCAGCAACAGAACGGAACCCAGAATTTTTTTCAGCAGCGTGGTCATCGTTATTGTCTCGACAGGTTGAGTTAAACAAGGAGTCCGCGCGTCGACGTGAGCCGATGCACGCGGACGGCCTGCTCATTTGCATCGATCACGAATGCGCGTAGATGGAACCGAGGCCGACGATGTGGGAGCCGTCGTACACGCGATCCGCCGCCGCGCGCTTCATCGGCACGTGCGAGCCCGAAGCGGAACTGCCGTTCGCGACGCCACCGTAGGCGGCCGCGTCATGGCCCGCGCTGATGCGCGCCTCGGCCGCTTCGATGTTCTGCGGGTATTGCGTGTTGTCGCTGGCCGGGTTGTAGCCGGCCTTTTCCAACTGGACCAGTTCCGCGCGGACTTCGGCACGTGTGAGTGCCTGTTGCGGCTGCGATTGCGCGAACGAAACGACGGGAACGGCGACGAGTGCGGCGACGATCAGCGATTGAACGAGTTTCATGAGTCTTCTCCGGGTATCGAACCATCA
The DNA here is from genome assembly GCF_050435345.1 of Paraburkholderia sp. 32. Taxonomy (NCBI): domain Bacteria; kingdom Pseudomonadati; phylum Pseudomonadota; class Betaproteobacteria; order Burkholderiales; family Burkholderiaceae; genus Paraburkholderia; species Paraburkholderia sp. 32. Next base: position 1,199,762 of record NZ_JBNDKD010000001.1, on the reverse strand, counting down.
GGGATAAGGATTGAGCGGGACGCGAAGCCATCGACGCAGATACACTGTGACGTCCCGCCTGATTCACACGCAACGTCGTGAATCAACCTTGCGTGAAGACATTAGAACGCTCCAACGTATCTGCAATGTTTTCGTCATCCCCCATTTCTGCAAGCGTGTTTGTCTGCGTATGCCGTTGATACATTGCGATACAAAAACCCACTTCCGAACCTGCCGAGCAGGGCCGGCGTCGCATGCGTCGTGCGGGTTGCAGGTGGGTTGCAAATGGCCCGCTCATGAAAAAACCCCAGCAGCCGTACGTTCGACTGCTGGGGTTCCGTTCAGAAGAAGCCGGCGCGCGCCGGCTCCATCAAAGGCGGGTGACGTCGAGAATCGCATCCGCAAAGGCTTTCGGCGCTTCCTGCGGCAGGTTATGGCCGATGCCGCCGCTGATATTGCGGTGCTGATACTTGCCGGTAAACTTCTTCGCGTATGCTGCGGGCTCGGGATGCGCGGCGCCGTTCGCATCGCCTTCGAGTGTGATGGTCGGCACCGCGATCGTCGGTCCGGAGGCGAGGCGCTTTTCGAGTTCGTCGTATTGCGGCTCGCCCTGCGCGAGTCCCAGACGCCAGCGATAGTTGTGAATCACCACGGCAACATGGTCCGGGTTATTGAACGATTCGGCGGAGCGCTCGAACGTGGCGTCGTCGAAATTCCATTTCGGCGAGGCGGTATGCCAGATCAGCTTGTTGAAGTCATGACGGTTCGCTTCATAGCCCGCGCGGCCGCGCTCCGTGGCGAAATAGAACTGATACCACCACGCCAGCTCGGCCTTCGGCGGCAACGGCGCGCGGTTCGCGTCCTGGCTGCCGATCAGATAGCCGCTCACCGACACCATCGCCTTCACGCGTTGCGGCCACAGCGCGGCGACGATGTTCACCGTGCGCGCGCCCCAGTCGAAGCCGCCGAGCACGGCCTTGTCGATTTTCAGCGCGTCCATCAGGTTGATGATGTCGACCGCGACCACCGCCTGTTGACCGTTGCGCGGCGTATCCGCCGACAGAAAACGCGTGCCGCCGTAGCCGCGCAGGTAAGGCACGATCACGCGATAACCGGCCGCCGTCAGCAACGGCGTCACTTCGGCAAAGCTGTAGATGTCGTAAGGCCAGCCATGCAGCAGAATGACCACCGGTCCGTTCTGCGGCCCCGCTTCCGCGTAGCTGACGTTCAGCGTGCCCGCATTGATCGAGCGAATGTTCTCGAACGACGCCACGCGCGCGCCCGCTTTCGCATTGCCGGCCGCGTCGGCCGAGTGCGCATGCGCGAGCCCGCTCAGTCCCAATTCGAGCAGGCTGATACCGGCAACCGCCGTTCCGAGAAAGCGGCGGCGGCGACTATTGATCTGATCCGACATGGCTGTTCTCCTTCAAGCAAAGGCTTTGATATGGAATTGATCGGGTCCGCTCGCGGGTGATATCGCACAGCCGCATGCGAGCGCCGTGCAGGCAAAGCGGACTTCAATGGCAATCTGAAACGAATCGAACGAGACGGGTAGAGCGAATCTGAAACCGGAGATGCCTTGACGACTGAACCACTGGCTTACCGCGGTCGCGACGCTTGAGATGGATAGTGACAGCGCAAGCCTTCATCAGCAAGAGCAACTAAGTTCACAAATCGTTGCCTTGTGGGCAACACATTAACCGCAATCGACAAATCACATGCGCGAGATCAACCAGCAACGCCTTCGCTACTTCAACGAGGTGCTCACGCACGGCACCATCCGCGGCGCCGCCGAAAGCATCAATACGTCACCCTCCGTGATCACGCGGCAGATCAAGCTGCTCGAGGACGAACTCGGCGCGGTGCTGTTCGAGCGGCAGCCGCGCGGAGTCAGGCCGACCGAAGCGGCCACGCATCTGCTCGAATTCTGGCGCGGCTACCGTTCGCAGCAGGAGAAGCTCGAAGATCAATTGCATGCGTTGAAAGGCCTGCAGCGAGGGCAGATCCGGCTCGCGGTCAGCGAAGGCTTCGTCGATACGCTGGTCGACGATGTGCTCGCGCCATTCTGCGTCCAATATCCAGAACTCGAAATCGGCCTCGATATGCTCGCGGTCGACGCGATCCAGGAAGAAGTCGCCGAAAGTCGTGCGCATATCGGGCTTGCGTACAATCCGCCGCCTCATGCGCGCCTCGAGCATCGCGCGAGTTCGCCGCAGCCGGTCGTGTTGTTGCTAAGAAGCGACCATCCGCTCGCGAAGCGCAAGCGACCCGCGACGCTCGACGACCTGCGCGCGTGGCCGCTCGCGTTGATGCCACCCACCTTTGGGATCGGTCATGTCGTCAAGATGACGGAACTCGCCGAAAACGTGTTGATTCCCGCGACGCTGACCACCAACTCACTGAGCGCATTGAAGCGCTTCGTCACGGTCGACAACTTCATGACGCTGATCGGCGAATTCGCTGCCTACCGCGAAATCGCGAGTGGCGAATTGACGACGATACCGATCGCGCATCCGCTGTTTTCCGGCGCGCAGGCGCGTGTGCTCGTCAAGACCGGCCGGCCGCTCGCACCGGGACCTCTCGAATTGCTGCGCTGGATCGAGGAGCGTATGCCGATGTTCTCCACGTCCAGCGCAAATAGCGTCGCAGCCGCGACCGGAACCGCGGTGCGTAAGCGCAGGGCGCGCTGATCCAGCGTTCGGCTACCGCCGCCTTGCCCCCCGCGCGCATCGGTTGCTCAACCGATTTGTGTCGCAATGTATCCGCGCCATACGCAGACACACTACATTGCAAGCGCGCCTGACCCCGACATAAACCAGATACGTGCGGGCGTTCCAATACGGCCATCCCAGCCAACGGAACGCCCATCATGCACAGTACTCTCGAAACTCCGCTCGCCCTGCTCGCCGGGCTGCTGACGATTGCCTCTCCCTGCGTGCTGCCGGTGATGCCGATCCTGCTCGGCACTTCCGTCGAACGACCGAGCCGCACGCGGCCACTGTTCATCGTCGCCGGCTTCATTCTGACTTTCGCGTCTTTCGCGCTGCTATTGGGCGCGGTGTCGAGCACCGTGCACGTCGCGCAACAGGTACTGCGCAATACCGGCATCGCGTTGCTCGCACTGTCCGGGCTTCTGCGTATCTGGCCGCGACCTTACGACTGGCTCGTCGCGCAACTGCAAGGGCCGCTCGAGCGCATCGGCGCGGCCATTGCGCCAGCTACGCAACCCGGCAGCGGCAACGCGGGCGGCTTCGTGCTCGGCATGTCGCTCGGCGCGGTATGGACGCCCTGCGCCGGCCCCGTGCTCGCGTCGATTCTGGTGCTCGTCGTGAAGGCTCAGGATCTCGGTTGGTCGGCTCTGCTGCTCACGCTGTATGCGATCGGCGCGGCGATTCCGATGCTCGCGATCATCTACGGCGGCCATTACGTGACGCGTCATGTCCGTGTGGTCTCACGTCACGCGGAGCGCCTGCAACAGGTATTCGGCGTACTGGTGATGCTGACCGCCCTCGCCATCTATTTGCAGTACGACGTGCTGCTGTACGCGCGGCTCGCCGGTCTTTTCCCCTCACTCAAAGGACTTTGACATGACTACCCGCTTGAAAACCTTCGCACTGTCCACCGCGTTTGCCGCCTGCGCGTTGATCGCGACGAGTACGGTCGCCGTCGCCGCGCCGCAGGAAAGCGGCTCGCCCGCACCCGAGCTCACAGGCATCACGCAATGGCTCAATAGCGAGCCGCTCAAATTGCAGCAATTGCGCGGCAAAGTGGTACTCGTCGACTTCTGGACCTATAGCTGCATCAATTGCGCCAACACGCTGCCTTACGTAAAAAGCTGGAACCAGAAGTACAAGGATCAGGGGCTCACGGTGATCGGCGTGCATACGCCGGAATATCCGTTCGAACGCGACACCGGCAATGTGAAGACCGCGCTGAAACGGCTCGGTATCAGCTATCCGGTTGCGCAGGACAACCAGTACGCCACCTGGAATGCCTATAACAACCAGTACTGGCCCGCGTTCTATCTGATCGACAAGCAAGGTCATATCGTCTATACGCACTTTGGAGAAGGCGACTATGCGCAGACCGAAGCCAGGATTCAGGCGCTGCTCGCGCAGAAGAATTGACGAAGCGCTTGCTGACTCGCAGAACGGGAAAGCCCGCTGCACCCACGCGATCGGGTGCAGCGGGCCTTCGTTTTTGGCGGACGACTAAAAGAGGTAATTGGCGAAAAGGCCGTACGTAATCTGACTCGTCTTTTCGGTGATGGGGCTGTCGGTCGCGTCGCCGCGCAGCCACGCGAACGACACGCTCGCGCCAACGTTCCAACGCGTTGCGATCCGGTAAACCCCGTTGACTGAGAAGCGCAACTGGTTCAAACCGGAGCTGGCCGAGTAGGTCGGCAATCCCGAGCGCGCGCTCTGCTCGGAATTCACGCCAAAATAGGTTTCGTTGTACTTGTCGCTTCCCCACGTCAGGCCCGGGCCTGCGCTGAGCGTCAGTTGCGCAATGGGTTGATAGCGTCCCAACAGATCGAAAGTCGCGACGGTGCCGCGATCGTTGCCGGCAATATCGGTCAAAACGCTCGCGCGCGCCGTGACGAACTCCCACGTATAAACACCGAACAGCTCCGCGTGCGCGGTGCGTTTGACGTCGCCGAGTCCGTGCAGCCGCGAGTCGTCGGACTCGCTGCGCGGTTCGATGAAATCGTAGGTCACCGCCGCGCCGACGCGCCAGTTACTATCACGATACAGATATGCGCCCAGCGATAGCACCGAGCCCGCGTCTGGATTCGCGCCGATAAAGAAGCGGTCGTAATTCACGCTCACCGACGGCACCGCCTCCCATTTCGTGCCACTCGCGCCCGGAAATTTCGGCATGTTCACGACCCCTGCGCCAACCGCGAAGCGCCACGGGCTCGCACCCGCGCCAGGCGCCTGCGTCACTTCCGGCGCGCCGATGGAGAACAGGCTTTCCGACAAACCGAGCGTATCGTCGGCCATCGCGGTGACGGCAAACAGCGACAAGCCAGCCCCCGCCAGCACCTTGAGCATACGCGGCTTTGACACATCGATCATTTCTGTTTCTCCGTGAAAAAATTAAAAAAGACTGAATGCGACTTTTCCGATCCCGGCATTCATGGAGTGGCGGCGAAATTGTGAAATAGTTGAGTTTCTAATTGCAGCGGCGTTAAAAGAATGACCGATCGCCTCGCTCGATAATCGCGATGATAGAAAATACGTTTGTAATAGCCGATGCATCCGCTTTATTGGGACGTTTGTTTGGCGCATCTCCCCCCAAGCGGGGTAGGGAATCGCGCCTTATTTCGGGGGATTCACTTACAGAATACGTGGCGTGAGCATAGCCCGTTCTTTTCGCCCGTCGCAAGCATATTTTTCTAATTACATGCTGCAGCCGCGTAATCGAGTAATAGATGCAATTTCAATGCTTGTATCAAGCGACGCGGAATTTGCCATCCTCGTTCGTAGGCGATAATCTGTGCGGGCTTGACTTTCGCGTCGCCAGGTGTGAAATGTAGTCAGATGGCGGCTTTCGATGCACGGTGATCTACGTTACGGGTGAGCTATGCCTTCAGGAAAGTACATCGGCGATAAAACAGTCAGTTCGTCGTTTTCATGTCTTTGTGACAAGTCTCAAGCGCAGTATGCCAACCGCCGTATCAGTGCCGATCTGTCGCGGCGCGGCTTCGTCACCGGTCTCGCCGCTTCGATGCTGAGCCTGGTTCTGCCCGGTCTTGGCAATGCTCAAACCACCCAACCGCCAGCACCGCCGGACAAGCCGGTGCTGTTCACGAACTTCCGCTTGTTCGACGGCAAATCGTCGACGTTGCGTGACGGCCTCTATATGGTTGTCGAGGGTGACAGCATCAGCCAGTTGGGTCGGGGTCAACCGGCTTCGATCGACGGCAAAACGCTCGTCGATTGCGGTGGCAAGGTGATGATGCCCGGCATGATCGACATGCACTGGCACGCGCTGCTCGCGGCAGTGCCGATTCAGGTCATCCTTCAATCCGACATTGCTTTCGTCCATCTTGCGGCAAGCGCTGAAGCCGAACGTACGCTACTGCGCGGCTTCACAACGATACGCGACGCGGGCGGCCCGTCATTCGCGCTGAAGCAGGCAATCGATAGCGGCATGATTTCCGGGCCGCGAATCTATCCGTCCGGCGCGATGATCACGACCACCGGCGGTCACGGCGATTTTCGTGCGCTGAGCGATCTGCCGCGCGCCGGCAACCAGGTCACCCAACTGGAACGGGACGGTGGCTTCGCGATCGCCGACAGCGAAGACGAAGTCCGCTTGCGGGTGCGCGAGCAGTTCATTCAGGGCGCGACGCAGATCAAGCTGGTCGGAGCCGGTGGGGTATCGACGCCGCGCAGCCCGCTCGACATGCTCACGTTTACCGAAAAGCAGTTGCGCGCGGCCGTCGAAACAGCGGCCGACTGGGGCACCTATGTCCTCTCGCATGCGTACACGCCCGAAGCGGTTCAGCGCTCCGTTGTGGCAGGCGTGCAGTGCATCGAGCACGGTCATCTGATGGATGACAGGACTGCGGCGTTGATGGCGAAGAACGGCACGTGGTTGAGCACGCAGCCGTTCGTCAACGAAGACGACGCGGGTCCGCTCGCCCCACCGATCCGCGAAAAATTTCTTCAGGTGATCGCGGGCACGGACAGGGTTTTCAAACTCGCGCGCAAGCATGGCATCAAGGTCGCGTTCGGCACGGACCTGATCTTTTCGCAGGCCGTGGCCGCGCGGCAAGGCACGATGCTCACGCATATGAAGGCGTGGTATGGCGCAGCCGAAGCATTGGGCATCGCAACGGGCACCAATGGCCAGCTACTCGCGCTGTCCGGGCACCGCAATCCGTACCCGCGCAAGCTCGGTGTACTCGAGGAAGGTGCGTACGCCGATCTGCTGCTCGTCGACGGCAATCCGCTCGAGAATCTCGACCTGATCGCGAACCCGGAGCAGAACCTGCGCATCGTGATGAAGGATGGAAAGTTCTACAAGAACACGCTGAAAGCGTAATCAACAATTCAGGCGGGCGCGCAACCTGGCGCGCCCGCATTAACTACACCGTCACACTATTTAGCCGTGCCCCTGCAGACGGATGTCGCGCGACGATGCGCCGACGTACACCGAGCTGCCCGGCACATAGAGCCAACGGTTGCTCGTCGTATCCCACACGCTCTGCATGCGCTGCGTCACGACAACGTGCACACGACGCGATTCGCCCGGGTTCAGACCCACCTTGTCCCAGCCGACGAGACGCCGCGGCGGTTCACCCTGATACGGCACGCCGAGGTACACCTGCGGCACTTCCGCACCGGCGACGCGACCATCGTTACGCACGTCGAACGACACGTCGATCAGGCCGCCCGGCAGATGCTGAACCGACAGACCCGAGTAGGCGAAGTGCGTGTACGACAGGCCATAGCCAAACTCGAACATCGGCGTGATGTTCTGCGAGTCGTACCAGCGATAGCCCATATCGAGCTTCTCGGCGTACACCGGGTTCGCCGCAAACGCGCCATTCGTGCCCCACGTCGGCGTATCCTGGTCGCGCACCGGGAACGTGACGGGCAGCTTGCCGGAAGGATTGACCTTGCCGAACAGCACATTCGCAATCGCATTGCCGCCGCCTTCGCCCGGATACCATGCTTCGATGATCGCCGACACGCTGTCCTTCCACGGCATCAGCACCGGGTTGCCGCTTTCGACGACGACGATCGTGTGCGGATTGGCCGCCGCAACCGCTTCGACGAGTGCATCCTGGTTGGTCGGATTCGCGAGGCCCAGGCTCGGCAGATCGCCGATATCCTCACCGGCCGGCTGCGCGACCACGACGATCGCAACGTCGGAGTTGGCCGCCAGCGTGGCCGCCTGGGTGATCTGCTGCTGCGTGTAGGCGGCAAACGGCGACTGCTGATCGCTGTTGCCGGCGAAGGTCACGGTGGCCTGCGGCGCGAGCGCCTTGATCGCCGACACGATCGGCGTATTCAGCTTCAGCCACGGGTTGGTCCACCAGCTGCAGCCCGTCTCCGTGCCGAACGTCAAGCCGCCGCAACCGGCGAACGCGCCCGTCACCGGATCGCGCGTGTTGCCTGAACCGCCGCCCGTCAGCACCGCCGCGTCGGCATGGCCGCCGATCACCGCGATACGCGACAGCGAACCAGCGGCGAGCGGCAACTGATTGCTGGCGTTCTTCAGCAGTACCATCGACTGCTCTTCGACCGACTGCGTGAAGGCTCTCGCGGCCGAGAAGTCGATGGTCGCGCCACCCTTCGGCGGATCGTCCATCACGCCCGTGCGGATCATCACATACAGCTTGCGCTCGACCATGTCGTCGAGGCGCGCGGTCGACACCGAGCCGTTCGCGATCGCCTGTTTGACCAGCGTGGGCGTCAGATAGACGGTCGAACCGACGTCTTCCTCCTCGTCGAGACCCGCATTGATCGCCGGTGCCGTGCTATGCGTCGCGCCCCAGTCCGACTGCACCTGACCTTCGAAGTGCCAGTCGTTCTTCAGCACGTCGTTGAGAATGTGCGGGTTCTCGCAGGCCTGGATGCCGTTGACCTCGTTGTAGCTGCACATCACGCTGCCGGGCTGCGCGCGGCGCGCGGCGATTTCGAACGGCAGCAGATAGAGCTCGCGCATCGTGCGCTCGTCGATCTGGCTATTGCCGCCGCCGCGGTTATGTTCCTGCTCGTTGCCCATGTAGTGCTTGATCGTCGCGATGACCTTCTGGCTTTGCGTGCCGTCGGTGCGCTCGGCGAGCATCTCGCCGGCAAGCACCGGATCTTCGCCGAGATACTCGAAGAGCCGGCCACCGCGTGGCTCACGCGCGAGGTTGGTGCCACCGCCGAGCCCCATGCCGAAGCCCTGCTGACGCAACTGGATCGCGATCTGCTTGCCGAAGTTCCACGACAGCGCGCGGTCCCAGCTCGCCGCTACCGCGAGCGTCGCCGGGAAGGTCGTCGATGGCTGGTTGGTGCTGCCCGAACCCGTGGCCGAGTCGACCATGTTCAGGTCGGGAATGCCGAGACGCGGCACGCCCTGAATGTAGCCCGCGCCGCCGCCCGGCACGGCGGACATCGCGTACTGCGAGTGAATGAACTGCAGCTTTTCGTCGATCGTCATCTGGTTGACGAGCGTTTCCGCGCGCCGATGCGCCGCGGCCGACGCGAACGCGTTCAGCACCGTCGACATGGGCGCGAAGTCGAGACCAGGAGTGGGAGTTTCCGCGTGCGCAGCGGCGCTCACGGCCGCCGCTATCGCGACGGCCGGCCATAGTTTCTTCTGCATAGGTGTCTCTCCGAAATTGTGCTTTTCTGGGGCAACGGAGCGCGTCGGGGGATGGAAAACGGACGCGAAAACAGGCATGCAGCGATGACTGCAAACGTTTGCCTGTGGGAAGAAGAATCGGCGCAACTGGATGGGCTGTAGCGACTCTTCGTGGTGAGTAATGTAGGAATGTAGTCTCACTACAGCATCGGTATTTATACCAATACGTGTAATTTTATGCGTAATGGGGCGTAAGGCTTTTCCGACACAGGCTAATTGAAAGTTAGCGAATCAAAGCGAATAAAGAGTCGGCAATGTTGTGCGGATTTTTATTCAAATTGGTGAGTGGGCATTTGCGCATTGACAACAAAAAAGCCGCCGTCTAGTTTACTGGAAACCGCATCCCTTAAACTGGATTACATGGACATCAACGCCCAGATCGCGCGCCGGATCAAGGAACTGCGCGACGCTCAAAATTGGTCGCTCGATGCACTGGCCGAGCGCAGCAAAGTCAGCCGCTCGAATATCTCGCTGATCGAGCGCGCTCAGAGCAGCCCTACCGCGACCGTGCTCGACAAACTCGCGACCGCGTTGAACGTGCCGCTCGCGTCGCTATTCGAGCAGGATGGCGCGCCGGCTGCCGAGCCATCGCCGGTCAGTCGCGCGACCGAGCAGGCGGTGTGGACCGATCCGAGCTCGGGGTATGTGCGACGTCATCTGTCGCCGACCGCGCGCTCGGCGATCCAGTTGGTCGAGGTCAACTTTCCCGCCGGTCAGCGCGTCAGTTACGAAACCGGGGCGCGCGACGCGGACATTCATCAACAGGTGTGGATGCTCGACGGGTCGATGGAAATCACGGTCGGCGACACCAGCTGGCGGCTCAAGACCGGTGACTGCCTGGCAATGCGGCTCGACAGCCCGATCGTGTTCCGTAACCCCACTCGCAAACGCGCGCGCTATCTCGTCGCGCTGACCACATCGCCAGTCAACGAACGGAGAAACGGATGAGCGATAACGTGACCATACGGCGCGTGGGCGCGAACGAAGCTTCCGCCTGCGTCGAAGCGCTCGCCGACGTGCTGATCGACTGCGTGGAAGGCGGAGCATCGGTCAGCTTCATGCTGCCGATCTCGCGTAACACGGCGCTCGCGTTCTGGCGCAACGACGTGGAAAGCGTCGCGCGTGGCGAGCGCGTATTGCTGATCGCCGAAGATCACAGCGGCGATATCGTGGGCACCGTGCAGCTGATTACCGCGCAACCCGAAAATCAGTCACATCGCGCCGACGTCGCGAAGATGCTCGTGCACAGAAAAGCACGCCGGCGCGGCGTCGCGCACGCCCTGATGAGCGAACTCGATCGCATTGCGCGAGAAGAGAAGAAATCGGTTCTCGTGCTCGACACCGTAACCGGCGGCGATGCCGAACGGCTTTATCAGCGCGCCGGATGGCAACGCGTCGGCAGCGTGCCGAATTACGCGCTGATGCCCGACGGGGCGTTTTGCGCCACGACCTTCTATTGCAAGCAACTTTGACCCGCACCAGCGCTCATTCGCTTACTGCGACTGACGCGACCTCGCGTCCCAATCGCTGCACGCGAATCAGCGGCACGAGCGACACGGCGAGGCATGCGAGCACCATTGCCGCGCTCACCGCGAGCAACGCGTGGTCGATGGCCTGCACGAGCGCGACGCGCGCCGCGGCGATCAGCGCGTCGCCGTCGAACCCTGCCGCGTGGGCATCGCGAATGAAGGTCGCGACGTCGCGAGACGTCAGCAGTACTTGCGGGCTGTGCGCGGCGGGCGCAACCCACGGCGCGTCCGTATCGATACCGTGCCCTTGCAAAACATCGGCCACCCGTTGGCGATACAGCACGTGCACGATTGTGCCGACCACGGCCGTTCCAATCATGCCGCCCACCATCCGCGCCGACTGGATCATAGCGGTCGCAATGCCAAGCTGACGCTTGCCCGCCCACCTGCTGCGCAAACACGGTCAGATTCGGCATCACGAGACCGATCCCGACGCCGCCCGCAGTCAATGCGGCCATCAACGCATGACCGGTCTCCATGCGTTCGGCCGCGACGCCCCAACACGCCACGCCCAGCAACGCGAAGCCGACGTACAGCAGCACGTTGGGCTTACGCAGACGCGTGACGACGCGCGTATTCGCGATCGTGCCGACGGTGATGCATAGCACGAGCGGCGTCACCATCACGCCGGCGCGATCCGCGTTGAGACCCATGCCGCCTTGCAGCAGCAACGGCACATAGAACAGCAGCGCGAACATCGCCAAGCCCATCAGCATCGACAACGCGAGCAACGCGATGATGGCCCGCTCGCGCAGCAACGCCGGCGGCAGAATCGGATCGGCCGCGCGCAGTTCCTCGCGCACGAGCAGCGCGCCCGCGCTCAATGCCACCACGCCGAACGCGATCGTCGAAACCTTCAGCGTCTGCTGCGCGAGCGATTCGACGAGCAGTTGCAACGCACCGAGTCCGGCTGCGATCAACAATGCGCCGCGCCAGTCCGGGCTCAGCTTGCCGCGCAGTTGATGGCGAATGTTCGGTAGATGTCGGGCAGTCAGATAAAGACTGAGCACGCCGACCGGAAGGTTGACGAGAAACGCGGAGCGCCAGCCGTAGTGCTCGCTCAGAAAGCCGCCCAGCGAAGGCCCTACCGCATTCGCGACGCCGAACGCGCTCGAAAACAGCACCTGCCAGCGCAGACGCACGACGGGATCGGGAAACAGATCGGGAATCGACGCGAAGCAGGTGCCCACCAGCATGCCGCCACCGATCCCTTGCAACGCGCGAAACAGCACCAGCGCCTGCATGCTGTGCGCGGCACCGCACAGCACCGACGCGGCCGTGAACACGACGATCGCGATCACGATCAACGGCTTGCGTCCGAACCAGTCACCGAGCCGCCCGAAGATCGGCACCGTGATGACCGAGGCGAGCAGATACGCAGTCGCGACCCACGCATAGAGATTAAAGCCTTTCAGCTCGGCGACGATGGTAGGCAACGCGGTGCCGACCACGGTCTGATCGATCGCGACCATCATCACGACGCTCGACAAGCCAAGCATCGCAAAGAGCGACTGACGGAACGAGCGGGCCGTGTTGGGCGGCGATGTGCCGTGCGGTATGGCGCCGGGTGGCGTGCCGTTGCTCATCGGCGTTCAGGCGCGCTGTGCGGCCGCTTCGCGAGCGACATGCTTGCGCCACGCGAGCCCGGCGAGCGCAACGTCCTGCAAGCCGATGCCGACCGCCTTGTAGACGACGATGTCCTCGGACCGCACGCGTGCGCTGGCGCGCCCTTCCAGCACGTCGCCGAGTTCGACTACGTTGCGCCAGTCGAACGTGCCGGGCGCGGCCTGCACCAGGTCGCCGGCCTCTTCCCTTGCCTGTTCATGCAGTTCAACCACGATGCGCGACGCGCGCGCGAGCGTCGTGTCGTCGAGCTCGCGCGTGTAGGGCAGGCTCGACCCGATGGCCGCGACCATCGCACCGGGCGCAAGCGTCGCGCCATCGAACAGCGCACCGGTCGCGCGCGTCGCGGTGACGATCACGTCGGCATCACGCACCGCCTCGGCGGCTTCGCCTGCGGTGGCCTTCACGCCGCGCGCACGGTGACGCGCGTTGAGTTCGTCGACGACCTGCTCCACGTTATCGAGGCCGACGATTCTGAACGACTGCAAACCGGTATGCGCGGCGAGCGCCTGCGCATGCGCGCGCCCCTGCACGCCGGTGCCGAAGATCGCGACGGCGCGCGCATCTTCGCGCGCGAGCGCCCGCACCGCGAGCACCGTGGTCGCGGCCGTGCGGATTCGCGTGAGCGCGTTCGCGTCGAGCGTGGCGAGCGGGCGGCCGTCGTCGGTTGAAAACAGCACGATCGAGAACGAGAAGCGGCCGTTGATCGTCGTGTACACCTTCGCGCCGGTCACGCCGGCTTCGGGCAACACGGCGCCGAGCGTCGATAGCTTCACGCCGCCCGCTTCGGTGCGCACGCGCCGCTGCACCGCCGCGCGTCCCCGCGACAGTGCGCGAAACGCCTGCTCGAGCGTCGGGATCGCTTCGTCGAAACCCACGAGCGCATCGATCTGCGCGTCGTTCAGATGAATCATGGAGAATGCTTCCTTGTGCGAATCTGATGACTGGATGGCGCGCGTGCCGCGCGCTACACGAGCGCCGCTGCGGCGTGCTGGAACGTAAAGCTGTCCGAGTTCAGATGATCCACGCTCGCGCCCTTCGCGATGAAAGCGGCCTTCGCCTCGGCGATCATCGCGGGCGAGCCGCACAGATAGACCGCGTGCTCCGACAGGTCCGCATGGTCCTCGCACACCGCATGCTGCACATAGCCGCGCCGCCCGCTCCATGCTGTGTCCGCGCGCGACAACACCGGCACATAGCGGAACTCGTAGAGACGCTCCGCCCAGCGGCCGATTTCGTCATGCAGATACAGGCCGTCGGCCGTTCTCGCGCCCCAGTACAGCGTGACGGGCGGGCAATCGGGATCGTCCATCAGCGATTCGAGCATCGCTTTCACCGGCGCCAGGCCGGTGCCGGTCGCGACCATCAGCAACGGACGATAGTCCTCTTCGTGCAGTCGGAATCCGCCGAGCGGCAGCTCCACGTCGAGGCGGTCGCCCGGTTTGAGCTGCGCCACCACACGATCGGTGAACCGGCCGCCCGCGATCTTCCGCACATGAAAGTCGACGAGGCCGCCCGCGCGCGCGGCGGATGCCATCGAGAAGCTGCGATGACTACCGTCTTCGAGCATCACGTTCATGTACTGACCGGGCCGGTAAATCATTTCGGCATCCTCTGGAAGCGCGAGCGTGAGGTGCGTGACGTCGTGCGCCAGCAAGCGTACCGCCTCGACGCGCACCGTATGACGCGCCGGCTCCGATGTCGGCGCACCGGTGTGGCCCGCGCCGATCACAATGTCGCTGCGCGGCCGCGCCTGACACGCGAGCGCAAATCCCGCCTGCGCCTCCTCCTCGGTGAGTCCGAGCGGAAACTCCTCGTAGTCGAGCGTGCCCTCGTGCACTTTCACGCGGCACGTGCCGCAACCGCCGAACTGACAATCGTGCGCAAGCGGCACGTCCGCGCGTAGCGCGGCGGCGAGCAGCGATTCGTCGCGCTCGGCGCTGAAGCACGCTCCTGTTTCGAGCACCTGAATCCGGTATGACATGACGCCACCTCATGACGATGCGATGCGAACGACAGGACCGCCGGCATGCACAGGCGGCCCGTGGCGTCATTTCTTGATGTCGGCTTCCACGAGCACGCTATGCCCCTGCGCCGCGAGCAGATCGTGCAGCCCCTGCAAAGCGGCGAGGCCGCACTGCGTGTCCTGCTCGCCGTTGCCGCCGCTCAGGCCCACACCACCCACCACCTGGCCATCGACGACAACAGGAAAGCCGCCGACGAATGCCGCAAACTTACCCTCGAAGCTCCATTGAATGCCGAACGCTTCGTTGCCCGGCAACGCGGGACCGTTGGGCCGCTGGGTGAACAGATGCGTCGAGCGCTTGTGGCCGGCTGCCGTGAACGCCTTGTTCCACGCAATCTGCGGCCCAGTGATGCGCGCGCCGTCCATCCGTTCGAGCGCGAGCGGATAGCCGCCCTCGTCGACGATGCAGACCGATTCGAGCACGTCGATCTGCTGCGCCCGGCCGATGGCCGCGCGGATCATTTCGCGCGCTTCGGCCAGTTCCAGGCGAAATATCTGTTTCATTGCAACCCCCTCATTGTTGATTGATTCATTGATTCGGAAAGCTGATCTCGCCGCTCTCAGATGCCGCGATAGACCGTCTTGATCTGCGTATAGAACTCGAGACCGCCACGCCCCGATTCGCGAAACGTCGACGTGCTCGAACGCTTGAGCCCCCCGAACGGCGCGTTGATCGCGTTGCCCGTCGTCGTTCGGTTGATCTTCACGGTGCCCGCCTCGATGTCGTCCGCGAAGCGATGCATGTGGCGTGGATTCGACGTGACGATCGCGGCGCAGAGCCCATACTCGGTGTCGTTCGCCTTCGCGATCGCGTCCTCGTAGCTGGTCACGGTGACGATCGCGATCACCGGCCCAAAGATTTCTTCGCGGCAGATACGCATG
Source organism: Paraburkholderia sp. 32 (assembly GCF_050435345.1). Classification (NCBI taxonomy): domain Bacteria; kingdom Pseudomonadati; phylum Pseudomonadota; class Betaproteobacteria; order Burkholderiales; family Burkholderiaceae; genus Paraburkholderia; species Paraburkholderia sp. 32. The sequence continues at coordinate 1,184,354 of NZ_JBNDKD010000001.1, read as the reverse complement.
TCCTGCGTCACGTCGGTGAAGATCGCCGGCGTGACGTAATAGCCGTGCTCGTAATCGGGACCGCTCAGGCGCTCGCCGCCGTACAGATGCGTGGCCTGTGCCTTGCCGGAGGCCACGTAGTCGAGCACGGTGTCGAGTTGCGTCCGGGTCGCGAGCGGGCCGATGTCCATGCCGGGCGTGAGGCCGCTGCCGATCTTGAGCGTCTTCACTTTAGCGAGCAGTTTCTCGCTGAACGCATCGCGCACGCTCTGCATGACCAGCACGCGGCTCGTGCCGGTGCAGGCCTGGCCCGTCAGCGAGAAGCCACCCTTGATCGTCAGGTCGACGGCGCGGTCGAGATCCGCGTCGTCCATCACGATCAGCGGGTTCTTGCCGCCGAGTTCCATCTGCGTGCGCGTGGTCAGCGGTAGGGAGCGATGAATCTGTTCGCCAGCGGCGGTCGAACCGGTGAACGACACGGCCCTGACGACCGGCGACGCGGTAATGACGGAGCCGATTTCCGACGCGCGTCCCGTGATGAAATTCAGTACACCCGATGCAATGCCCGCCTGCGCGAATGCTTCGGCGAGCCGGTAGCCGATCAGCGGCGCATCCGACGACGGTTTGAAGATCACCGTATTACCGGCGATCAGCGCCGGCGCGATCTTGCGCGCCGGGATCGAGATCGGAAAATTCCACGGTGTAATCACGGCGACGACGCCGAGGGGTTCGCGCTGCGTGTGGACGGTCATGTCGGGATCGTCGCTCGGGAACGTCTCGCCGGCATACGACTGACCTTCCACCGCATAGAAACGCAGCACCTGCGCCGAGCGCAGAATTTCGTCCCTGCTCTGCGCGAGCGGCTTGCCTTCTTCGCGCGTGAGTTCGTTCGCGAATCCGTCCGCATGCCGTTCGAGCCACGCCGCCGCGCGATTGAGAACGGCCGCGCGCTGCGCGACCGGCGTGCGCCGCCACGCGGCGAACGCGCCAGCCGCCGCGGCCAGCGCGGCGCGCGCGTCCTCGGCCGAAGACGCCTGGAAGCGGCCGACGATGTCGCGCGTATCGGCGGGATTCACGTTGTCGAACGTGCCGCCGCTCACGCTGGCGGTCCACTCGCCCGCGATGAGATTCTTGAACTCTAGTGTTGCCGGATTGCTCATGACGGATACCTGTGCTGTTGCCGCAATGGCCGGCGCCATGCCGGCCGGCTGGCTCGCGGCGATGCCAACGGAAGACGGCGCCGCGTTGCGCGCGCCGCCGCGGGTTCAACTCGCGAGTTCGAGTTCGGGCAGCGCCAGGTCCTGCTCGACGTAGTCGTAATAGAGCGCGGTCGTATAAAGCAGACGCATCTGCGCGCCGATCTCGCAGATCTTCAGGCAGCGTTGCTGCAACTCGGGCGTGTCGGCATGTTCGAGCACGATCTGATAGCCGCGCTCGCCATGAATCTCGTCCGACACGATGTGCAGATCGAAGAACTCCACTTCCTCGTCGGTGAACTGGTATTTGTCGCGCAGCGTCGGCGTCTGCTTGCGATAGATCGACGGCACCTGCGATTCGAGACCCACGACGAGCGCCGCGACCGCGACGATCGGGTCCTCGCGCATCGCCACCGAATAACACCATGCCTGCAGGCCTCGCGTGGTCGGCGACATGTTGTCGGGATCTGTCACGCGCTCGCGCGTCGTGCCGCACGCTTCGGCGAAACGGATCAGCAGATCGGTATGACGGTCACCGCCGATTTCCTCTTCGTACATGTTGGCGAGCAGAAAGTCCTTAGCCTCGGTGAAGCGGTCCGGCGTGCGCGCATAGATGTAGGCCAGATAGTCGGCGAACGGGCCCACGTAGTGATAGTGGTTCTCGGCCCAGCGCGCGAGATGCGCGCGGCTCAGCTTGCCGCTCGCCCACGCGATGCTGAACGGCGCCTTGTTCGCACTCTTGCCTTTGATGGCGTCCTCGAGCGCGGCGCGGAAGTCATCACGGTTCATCAATTCAGCCATTTCAAGCTCCTGACAGGTAGGGAAAAGGTTGGCGTTGTCGAAAGCCCGAATGCCGTCGGGCACGGAAGGAACAGTTGAGCTAGTGTAGCCTCCTTAATGCATACTGTATACCGCAATGTCTGAATTGCGCGAGCCGTTCTTGGGAAGAGCGCTCCGTCTACGCGCCGCTTCATTACGGCCTCACCGCGGAAAGCCTAAGAAAACTGGAACTAATGCGCGCCAGCCGGCGCTGTCTTCGGCCCTCGCCGGGGTCCGTCCGGCAGTAGACGGTATACTATATCCTTTTTTTCAACTAGACTAGATCCGAGCGAATCACGGAGAGCGTTATGCCAACAGTGGTATTTCACAAAAATGGCGCGACCCATCAGGGCGAGGTCAAGGAGAACACCAACCTCGTCGTGCGCGCCGGCATCAGGCAATTCCCGTTTCCGCATCTGCGCTACGAATGCGGCATGGGCAAGTGCTCGAAGTGCGCGTGTCGCGTGATGTCCGGCGCGCAGTATCTGCCCGAGCCCAACTGGAAGGAAAAAAAACAGCTCGGCGAGCGGCTTGCGCAGGGTTATCGCCTCGCGTGCCAACTATGGATCGAGCACGACATCGAACTCGCGCAGGACGATCTGGAGCAGGCAGCATGAATACGCGCTCCGTCGCGGCCGGCACGCACGTGATTCTGACGAGCAAGCCCGGCCAGTACCGCACCGAGGCGACCGAAGGCATCGTGCCGCTCGCCACCTTCGACTACCTCTACGGCGACCGGCATATCGCCACGTTCGTCATCGCCGCGCTCATGAAAGAAACGAAGATCAGGGTGATCGACGAAGCCACACCGTCGGCGGTCAATCTCGTTCCCACCAGGTTCCTCGAAAAATTCGCGACGCCTGAAGCCGCGCTCGAGTCGCTGCGGCAGCTCGCGGGCCACGGCAACGGCGCCGCGCAACTGACCCCGCGCTAGTTGCCGCGCCGTTTCATCCCCTCCTCTCCGAACCCAATACGTAAGCCTCCGAATGATCCAGATTACTTTCCTCAGCAACGACAACAAGTCGGTCAGCGCGCCGCCCAACAGCAATCTGCTGCGCGTCTCGCTGCGCGAAAAAGGCGGCATTCCGTTCAAATGCGGCGGCGGCTTGTGCGGCACCTGCAAATGCAAGGTCGAACACGGCATCGAACATACCGATAGCGTGAAGGACAAGGAAAAACGCCATCTGAGCGAAGACGAAATCAAAGCTGGCTATCGGATGGCCTGTCAGACTTTCGTCAATGGCAATGTCAGCGTGTCATGGTGAGTTAGCAACACAACGTAGTGAGTCAAACTGGGACGCCGGCTTCGATGCACTGAAGCCGGCGTTTTTGCTTGTCGTTGCGAGGCGTAAGACGTAGGCCGCAACTCGCGGGCAAAGCGCGCCGACGATCAAACCGCCAAGGCCTTGCGCATCGGCAAACCAACGCGCAAGGCCCGGCAAAAACCGCGCGGACGACACGCGCGTCCAGCCCCCCATCACCAGATCAGAATCGCCACCAACGTCGACACCACCAGGCCGCACACCACCGGCAGCAACAGATTGCGCACCGCCTGCAACACCGGCACACGCGCGAAGCTCGCCACCGCCGCGAGCGCCGACCATGCGGTCAGCGTCTTGCCGGTCCACACCGAACCCATCTGGCCGATCGCCGCGAGGGTCGACACGTCGAAGCCCACCGTGCGGCCGAGCGCGCCCGCCAGCGCGCCGGTCAACGGCAAACCGGCGAAGCCCGAGCCGTCGATGCCCGTCACCATGCCGGCCAGCAGAATGCCGTACGAGACGAAGAACGCGTTGTGCGGAATGTAGACCTCGCCCGCTTTCACGAGATCGGCAAGCAGGCCGGGGGCATGGGTACCGGCGGGCAAGCCGAGGATCGGCGCCGCAGTGCCGGCCACGCCGATGAAGAAGAAGCCCGCAATCGGCAGCACCGAGCTCATCGCGCGAAACGAAAACACGAAGCCCTCGGTGACGTGCTCGGCCGTGCTGCGGCAGATCGCGCGATAGTCGCGCGCAGCGGCTACCGCCACCATCAGCAACGCGGAGACGCCACCGACGAGCGCCGCGGCCGCTGCACCGCTCGCGCCCTTGAAGCCGGGGATCAGATGCGGCAACACCATGTAAGCGACGATCGCGAGAAAGGCGACGGGGATCACGATCGCGAAGCAGCGGGACCAGCGCTCCTGCCACGGCGTCAACAGGTCGCGCGACGACAACAACGCCCGCGAGCCGCTCGCGCCGCTGACCTGGCCGCCGTCGCCGACCGACGCATGCTGCGGTTTGCCGCGCCGGATGCGCGCGCGACTCGTGCCGGCCGCGGGCGTGACAACGGTATTCGCCGTGACCTGGGTCGCTTCCCAGCGTTCGAGATGGCGCGCATCGGGCGCCTGGATCTGCTTGCGGATACGCAGATAGGCGATCAGGAACGCGATGCCGCCCGTGATCAGCGACAGCAGCAGCGCCTTGTCGGCAACGTCCGGCATCGCGACCGCGGCCGCTTTCGCGCTGATGCCCGGCGCGACCTTGATCACGTAATCCGACGACAAGGCCGTGCCGAGTCCCGCGATGCCGATGCACAACGCCGCGCCCAGCGGCGGCACGCCCGCGTAAATCGCGGCCGGCAGCAGAATGCCGGCGATCAACGGCACGGCCGGCGTCGGCCAGAAGAACAGCGACAACACGTAGCTCACGAAGCCGAGCACGAAGAAGCCGACGTGCCCGTTGACCATGACCGCGCGAAACGGCTGGACCATGCGCACATCCGCGTTGATCCGTTTCAGCGCGTTGAGCAACGCGGTCATCAGCGAAATCACGAGGAAGATATTGAACAGCTCGCGCGCCGCCGTAAGCGGCGCGAAGAACACCGCTTCGATCGCGGTCGACACCTGGCCGGAAAACGCGTAGACGGTGGCGAAGGTCGCGAGAATCGCGGGCGCGACGACGTTGGCGCGAAACACCAGCGTCGCGATGATAGAGACGACACCACACAGATAAACCCAGTGCGCCGACGTTAGAACGACGTGAGATTCCATTGCTTCTCCTGACTGCGCGGACCTGCGAGCGCGGGTGGATGCGGCTGATTTGAGATAACCGCTTGGTATACTATGTACTAAATAAAACAGGATCAACGGCTGCTTGCCTGAGGTTTACCCGCATTCGTCGCGACATTTCAAAGCAGGAGAATCGAGCGGCAGCAGCCACGAGGAAGCGCGGCGCGTGCTTCAATGCCCCGCCAGACAAGGCCGAGCCGGCTATTTCCGTATAAGGTCTACAGTATTCGTGACGTGCACTGAGGTAAAATCGCCTGCATCACACGCCATCAGCAACACAGGTTGGAGATCCTTATGAACACTGAAGCGGACACGACCGCGGCAAGCGGCGCACAGGGGCAATCGAGCGCGCCGATCATGCATCAGCAGCTGTCGCATCTCGTCACCGCGCGGCTGCGCGAAGCAATCGTCTCGGGCACGTACGCGCCCGGCGAGCGGCTGGTCGAAGGACGCATCGCCCAGGAGCTCGACGTCTCGCGCGTGCCGGTACGCGAAGCGCTGCGCGCGCTCGCCTCGGAAGGCCTCGTCGAAGTGCGGCCGCGGCACGGCGCGGTGGTCGCGTCGCTGCAGCCGTCGGCGGCACGCGAAATGATCCAGATCCGCGCGACGCTCGAGGGACTCAACGCCCGGCTCGCCGCCGAACATCGAACGCCCGAACTGGTCGGCCAGATCGAACAGGTGCTCGCTGAAGGCAAGGCAAAAGTCGACGCCGGCGAGACGGCCGGCCTGCTCGAACTCAACGCGCGTTTTCACGACCTGCTCTACGCGGCCGGGGCCAATACGATTCTGAGCGACCTGATGCGCTCGTTGCGCGACCGCACGCGCATGCTGTTCACGAACGCGAGCGATGCGGAAGTCCGCCAGACCTGGGACGAACACGCCGCGATCCTGCGCGCGGTGCAGTCGGGCGATGCGACGCTGTCGGCGCTGCTCGCCGAGCGGCATGTGATGCGCGCCGCCCAGCACTATCTGGCGAACAATGCGCGTTGAAACGGCCTTTGAAACGCGCGGCATAGGAAGCGAGGCGCGGCACACGCCACCGCGCTCGCTTTACGCCACCCGATAATTTCGTCGACTACGCTGCAAGCCACTTGACAGGCTGAATTTGGCGATAGACGGTATACAACATACCGCCCATCAATCGCCCTCTCAGGCCTTTCATGACACCAAGCTCCTCCCCACCCGCCGCCAGTCAGGCGGCGCGCTACCGTTACGCCACTGTCCAGCAGGCCGCGCACGACATGCGCGCCGGCGAGATCGACGCCGTCTCGCTCGTCGCCGCGTGCGAAGCCGCATTCGAGGCCGACAACGGCCTGCTGAACGCGGTCGTCGTATCCGATTTCGACGCCGCCTACGCCACCGCCGAAGCACGCGACGAGGAACGGCGCGGGGGGCGGCTGCGCGGCCCCTTGCACGGCATTCCGTTTACGATCAAGGAATCTTTCGACGTCCGCGGCTGGCCGACGACCCTTGGCGACCCCGCGCATCGCGAGAACATCGCGAGCGCCCATGCGGACGTCGTGCAACGCCTGCTCGACGCGGGCGCGGTGCTGCTCGGCAAGACCAACGTGCCGATCTATCTGCGCGACTGGCAAAGCTATAACGACCTCTACGGCACGACCCGCAATCCGCGCGATCCGTCCCGCACGCCGGGCGGTTCGTCGGGTGGCAGCGCGGCGGCCGTCTGCGCGGGCATGTCATTCTTCGACGTCGGCTCGGATGTCGGCTCGTCGATCCGCAACCCCGCGCATTTCTGCGGCGTCTTCTCGCACAAGACCACGCATGGCATCGTGTCGCTGAAAGGCCATGGCATCGGCGGCGGCATGGCGCAGCCCGACATCAACGTCGCGGGTCCGCTCGCGCGCTCGGCGCGCGACCTCGAACTCGTGCTCGGCGCGATCGCCGGTCCGGCCGGCGAAGCCGCGAGCGCGCTGCGGCTCGCACTGCCACCCTGCGAGCGCACGGACCTGCGTGAATTCCGCTTTGGCGTACTGACCAATCATCCGCTCGCCGACGTCGACGGCCCGGTAGAGGCGTGCCTCACGCGTCTTGGCCGGCAGCTCGAAGACGCCGGTGCGACGGTGGTCTGGGACGCGCGCCCCGCGCTCGACGCCGCGCAACTGATGCGCGCCTACGTGCTGCTGCTGCGCGCGTCGACCTCGCACTATCTCGACGACGACGCCTTCGCCGCCGCGCTCACAGCAAGCGCCGCCGTGCCCGCCGACGCGTCGTCGTACGCCGCCTTGCAATACGCGGGCACCGCGTTGCGTCACCGCGACTGGCTGCTGCTGCAAAAGCAGCGCGACGCGTTTTGCGAAGCATGGCGCGAGCTGTTCGGCACGATCGACGTGCTGCTGTGCCCCGCCGCCGCGACCGCCGCCTTCACGCTCGACGAAACCGGGGCGCCGTGGCAGCGCACGCTCGACGTCAACGGCCGCCCGCAGCCGATGACGACCCAGCTGTTCTGGGCCGGCCACTCGGGTCTGTGCGGCCTGCCATCGACCGTGGCCCGCGCCGGCACGACCGCGGACGGCCTGCCGATCGGCGTGCAGATCGTCGCGCCGCTCTATCACGACCTGCGTTCGCTGCGGGTGGCCGCGCTGCTCGAGCAGGCGGGACTGTCGTTCGTCGCGCCACCGCTATAACACCCACTCGCATTCTCGAGGCGCCAGCCGCCACCTCATCCTCGCCCGGAGTCCTCCATCATGGTCTGGTTCGAATCGCTGTCGAACAACGAGAAGAAAGCCTTTGCGGGCGCGTTCATGGGTCATGCCGTCGATGTGTACGACTTCATGATCTACTCGTTCCTGATTCCCGTGCTCGCCGCGACCTGGCACATGAACAAGGCCATCGCGGGCAGCATCGTCACCTACACGCTGATCGCGTCGCTCGTCGGTGCGATCGGCGCGGGCCTGCTCGCCGACCGCTTCGGGCGCGTGCGCATTCTGCGCTGGACCATCGTGCTATTCGCGCTCGCGTGCTTCGCGTGCGGCTTCGCCAACTCGCCACTACAGCTCGCGCTGTTTCGCATGCTGCAGGGGCTCGGCTTCGGTGGCGAATCGTCGCTATGCATGGTGCTCTTGACCGAGATCATCAGGAATCCCGCGCATCGCGGCAAATTCTCCGGCTTCGCGGCGAGCAGTTATTCGTTTGGCTGGGCCGCCGCGGCGGTCGTCTATAGCGTGCTGTTTTCGTGGCTGCCGGCGGAGTGGGCGTGGCGCGGCTGCTTTTTTATCGGCATCGTGCCGGCGCTGCTGGTTGTGTATCTTCGGCGCGATCTGAAGGAGCCCGAAGCGTTCTCGCGCGCGCTCGGAAAACAGCACTCGCCCGCCGCCTTCGAAGGACTACGCCGTGTCTGCGCGCGGCCGCTCGCCGGCAAGACGATCCTGTGCAGTCTGCTGTCGGGCGGCATGCTCGGCAGCTACTATGCGATCGCGACGTGGATGCCGACCTATCTGAAGCTCGAACGCGGCCTGTCGATCTTCGGCACGAGCGCCTATCTCGCGATCATGATCCTCGGCTCGTTCGTGGGCTACGTGCTCGGTGCGTATTCGTCGGACCGCATCGGCCGACGCCTCACGTATATCGTGTTCGCGGCGGGCGCGTTTTCCATGGCGCTCGCCTATATGGCGATTCCCGCGTCGAACGGCGCGATGCTCGTGCTCGGCTTTCTGCTCGGCGTGCTGATGCAGGGAACGTTCTCGGGCATCGCCGCGACGATCTCGGAGAGCTACCCGAACGAAATTCGCGCGACCGGCTACGGCGTGGCCTACAACATGGGGCGCGTCATCGGCTCGCTGTTCCCGCTTGGCGTGGGCTGGCTCAGCACCGGTCATATGGCGCTCGACTCCGCGATTCCGCTGGTCGCGGGCGTCGGTTATCTGTGCGTGATCGTCACCGCGTGGATTCTGCCCGAGACCAACGGCATCAGCCTCGATTCGCTCAGCGGCGAGCAGACCGATTCAAGTGCTTTGATCGAACCGATGGGTGTCGCCGCCCGCGTGGCCCAATCCGGCTCCGGGCGCGACGCTCGCTAACACTTCCCCTGTCTCGCACCAGGGCGGCGTCCACGCAAGTATTTGAAAATTTCAACTACTTGCCTATAATGCCTGCACTGCGTATGACACGGACAGCGGAGCAAATTCTTGTATTCGGACTTCCTGACTTTCAGGCTCGATCTGACCAGCGCGTTGCTGATCAACCGCGCGAACCTGGTCTACCGCGAGCGCTGGGATCTCGACGTGCGTGCGTTGCGCGTGCTGCGCCTCGTCTGCGCGGAGCCCGACATCACGCCCAAATCCGTTTCACAGCGCGCGCTGATCGAAAAAACGCTGCTTTCCAAAGTCCTCGCCGAGCTTGAAACGCGCGGCCTGATCACGCGCAACATGCATGCGTCGGACCGCCGCAGTATCGCGTTGCGTGCCACGGCGCACGGCCTCGAGGTCGCGCAGGCGTCCGAAGCGGTGGGCACCGAACTCGAGGTCGAGCTGGCGAAGGCGCTCAGCGCGAACGAACGCAAAACGCTCGAACGTCTGCTTGGCAAGCTTTCGCACAGCCTGCTCGAAAGCGAGTCCGCAAGCGCGCCGCCTGCGCGATCCTGACAGACGGTCCGCATTCCGCCGCCTTCCTTCCCTGGCGTTCATGGCAACAAGGAGCCCTCCATGTCGAAGCTGATCGAAACGATGTCGAGCGCGATCGACGCGCTGCTGCCTGAACTCGAAGCGATCTACAAAGACCTGCACGCGCACCCCGAACTGTCGATGCAGGAGGTGCGCACCGCGGGCATCGTCGCGGACTACGTGGAAAAGCTCGGTTACGAGGTGACGCGCAACGTCGGCGTGACGGGCGTCGTTGCGTTGCTGCGCAACGGCGACGGTCCCACCGTGATGCTGCGCGCCGACATGGACGCGCTGCCGATGGCCGAAGCGACCGGCCTGCCCTATGCGAGCACGGTGAGGGCGAAAGACGAAGACGGGCTCGAAGTCGGCGTCGCGCATTCGTGCGGCCACGACATGCACGTCACATGGCTGCTCGGCGTCGCGCGTCTGATGGCAGGGCATCGCGACGCATGGCGCGGCACGCTGATGGCCGTGTTCCAGCCCGGTGAGGAAGTCGGCCGCGGCGCGCGCAGCATGCTCGACGACGGCATGACCACGCGCTTTCCGAAGCCCGACGTGATTCTCGGCCAGCACGTGATGGTCGGCGCGGCGGGCTCGGTCGGCTATCGCAGCGGCACGATCCTGTCGGCCGGCGACAGCATCAAGATCAAGCTGTTCGGGCGCGGCGCGCACGGCTCGCAGCCGCAGACGTCGATCGATCCCGTGATCATGGCAGCGTCGACGACCTTGCGTCTGCAAACCATCGTGTCGCGCGAAATCGCGCCGAGCGACAGCGCCGTGCTGACCATCGGCTCGCTGCAAGCCGGCACGAAAGAGAACATCATCCCCGACGACGCGACGCTGAAGCTCAACATGCGCACTTACGACGATGACGTGCGCGAGTACATGCTCGGCGCGATCCGCCGCATCTGCTGCGCCGAATGCGTGGCGTCGAACGCGCCGCGCGAGCCAGAATTCACGACACTATCGAGCTACCCGCTGACGATCAACGACGCGGCCACGACCGAGCGTGTGCGCAACGCGTTCGAGGCGCAGTTCGGCGAGCGCGCGTACGAATCGCCGCCGGCCGCCGCAAGCGAAGACTTCAGCGTGTTCGGCCGCGAATGGAACGTGCCGTACTCGTTCTGGTTCGTCGGCGGCACCGAGCCCGAAGTGTTCCGCCAGGCGCTCGCCGCGAAAAAACTCAACGAAATTCCGAGCAATCACTCGCCGAAATTCGCACCGGTGCTCGACCCGACCCTGCGCACGGGCCTCGAAGCCATGCTGTGCGCGGCCGGTGCCTGGCTCGATCAACACGAAACCACTCAGTGAATTCACACGCCGTCTACACCATTCTCGACCTGATCGGCACCTTCGTATTCGCGATCAGCGGCGCGGTGGCCGCGCGTCAACGACGGCTCGACCTGCTCGGCATCGTCGTGATCGCCTTCATGGTCGCGTGCGGCGGCGGCATCGTGCGCGACCTGTGCATCGGCGCGATCCCGCCTGCGGGGCTGTCGAACTGGCGCTATCTGGCGACCGCGCTCGCCGCGTCGGCCGTGACGATTCTCGCGTATCCGCAGGTGCGCCGGCTGCGTCAGCCGGTGCTGTTCTTCGATGCGATCGGGCTCGGTCTGTTCGCGGTGTCGGGCGCGCAGAAAGCGCTCACGTATGGCCACAATGCCGAACTCGCGATTCTGCTCGGCATCGTCAGCGCGGTCGGTGGCGGCGTGATGCGCGACGTCGTGCTCTCGCGCGTACCCGCGATTCTCGAACGCGAGATCTATGCGTCGGCCGCGCTGTTAGGCGCGGCGGTGCAAGTCGGTTTTTCGTACGCGGGCTGGACGGCCTGGTGGACGCCGTGGTTCGCGACATTGGCTTGCGTGTTGGCGCGGCTCGCGTCGCTGCGCTATGGCTGGCGGCTGCCGGTCTTCCAGGGCAGACGCACGGCCGAGACACGCGACAACTCATAACGAGCCCTTCGCGCTTCAGCTCGCGGTTTGCGGAATCAGCCGCGGCTTGGTCAGGCTGTACGCGATCTGGCTGAACAACGTATTGAGGCTATTGGTGCCGCCTGCCGCATTCGAGCAGGTGTCCGAGTAGAAATACGACGGACCGGACGCGATCGACTGCATCGTATTGCACGCGGTGAGCTTGTCGTTACCGTCGCCGCAGCTCGGCGCCGACGCGGCCTCCCCGCCCAGATACGCGACGGTATAGATCAACGTGCCGGTGCTGGTTTTGATCGTCGACGCCGCATTGATGGCGGCCTGGCACTCGCTTCCATAAGTGCTGCCGTACGTGTTGCCGAGTTGACTCGTCGACGACGACGCAACACCGTCGCTCAACAGAATGATCACGTTCTGTCCAGCCGGACTCTGCGTCGACGACTTCGCGACGAGCGCCGATTGCGCAGCCGTAAGCGCCTGCGCGTAGAACGTGCCGAGACCGCCCGGCGCCGACATGCCGCCGCAACTGCCGCCGCCCAGCGCCTGCACGATACCCGAGCTCGTGCTGACCGAACCGTTGCTGCCGAGATAGCCGGTGTTCAGCGACGAAACCTGGTAAGTCGCGCCCGACGCCGAATAGCTGCCCGCGATGGTCGGCGCCTTGCCGGAGCACGTGAAGTTATAGGTGGACGACGTTTGCGGCGGAAACGCCATCAAGCCGACGTTGTCTCCCGCATTGGTCAAGCCTGTCAGCAGCGTCAACGCGCCCGCCTGAGCGCACGCCAGCCGCGTCTGCGCGACGCCCTTCGAGTTCTTGCAGTTGCTGTCCGTCGTCGTGGCCATCGATTTCGTGGCGTCGAGCACGATCATCACGTTGTAGAGCGCGGGCTCCGCGCCGCCGCCCGCCCCGGCTCGCGAGGTCGCGGAAATGGTCTGCGAACTCTTGCCGAACACGCGCGCGAAATAGAGCGGCACGGTCGCCGTTTGCGTGACCTGGATGCCGTTATAGCCCGAGGTCGCCTGCTTATATGGCAATGTGACGCTCGACAACGTGAGACCGGTGATCGTCGCGCTGGCGGGCACGACGGCGGCAGGCAGCCTGTTGTTGTACCCCGCCGTGAACGCCTGCGCGTCGCTTGCCGCGGTGGTCCACGATTGCGTCCAAAGGTCGACCGCGCCCGACAGCGCCGCGGCATCGGTTGCGCTTTGCAGGCGCCGCTGGCTATACGCGAGGTAGCCGAAGTCGACGCTGATTGCGACAAAGCCCAATAGCGCGACCATCGATACCGCCACGAGAACGGAAACGGCGCCGCGCTGACGCCGACGCGAGCCACCCGAACTACGGTATGTCGTTTTCATGATTTCACGCCCCTCCCAAACGGTCCCACCGCTTTTGTTATTCATGCGTCGTCATTGCACCCGCTCCACCGCGCTCGCATTGAGCGCGGTCGGCATCATCGCGTACAGACCCGACAGGCTGCCCTTGAACAGCGGCGCGAACGTGTAGGTGACGGTCACGGTCGCCGTGCCGACCGCGCTCGTGCCGCCGGCGCTGGTCAGATCGGCGGCGCAGCTCGAATCGCTGCTGCACGCGACGCCGTTCACCGACGTCGCGATCGACAGATTCGACGTATTCAGAAGCGCCGCCGAGGTGCTTACCTGACCTTGCGTGGCCGAGTACGGCGTGCTGGTGCCGCGTTGCGACGCGAAATAGCGCGCGCCCGACGAGGCCGCATTGACGACCATCACGTAGTTGCCGAGCAGCCAGCCGAACTGCGCGATGCCGAGCAGCACCAGCAGCAGCAGCGGCGCGACCAGCGCAAACTCGACCGCGGCGACGCCCTTCTGTTGCTTGTAACCGATTGGCGGTGTCGTTCTCCGCTTCGGACGAATGGCTGCACTCATTGCACGACCTCCGACATGGTGGCGCTCAAGCTGCGGGGCATGATGCCTTTGAGGTTATCGAGCGTGCCGCCGAAGAGCGGCGCGAACGTATAACCGAGCTGCACCTTCGCCTGCGTACCCGCAGCCGGAGCCGACGTGCTCGACCCCAGTGCGCTGGCGCACGCGCTATCGCTCGTGCAGGACGTGCCGCCGACGCTCATCGAAATCGTCAACGTGCCGTTCAGCGCACCGGTCTGCGAATGAATCGCGGCAGTCGCGTCGGAGTATGGCGATGCGTAACCGCGCTCCGCCGCGAGCTGATGTGCGCCGAGCGAGGCCGCGTTGGTCAGTACCAGATAGTTGTTGATCAGCCAGCCGAACTGCACGATGCCGAAGATCAGCGCAAGCAGCAGCGGCAGCACGAGCGCGAGTTCGACCGCTGCCGCGCCACGTTGTTTTGTGCGTTTCACCGGCTCCCTCCGTTCGTTCCACATGTCGGTCCACCCGCGAGGAAGTGCGTGGTCATGCACCACCCGCCATGCTCGGCAGCAGATCGCGATAGATATGAATCATCGCGGGCCCCATCAGCACGACGAGCAGCGCCGGAAAAATGCAGAACATCAACGGAAACAGCAACTTCAGCGCGATCTTCGCGGCCCGCTCCTCCGCGCGCATCCGGCGGCGCGTGCGCAGCGTATCGGACAGCACACGCAGCGACGCGCCGATGCTGGTGCCGAAGCGCTCGGCCTGGATCAGCATCGCGCTGAACGAGTCGATGTCTTCCACACCGGTGCGCAGCGAAAAATTGCGCAGCGCCTTTTCCTTCGAGAAACCTGAACGCATTTCGAGCAGCATCAGTTCGAGCTCGCTCGCGACCACCGCGCTGCGAAGGCGGATTTCCTCGCCGACTTTCATCAGCGACGCATCGAGGCCCAGACCCGCTTCGACACACACGGTCAGCAGATCGAGCGCATCGGGAAAGTCCTCGACGATGCTGCGCTTGCGCGCTGCGATGCGGCGCGACAGCACGACGTTCGGCAGGTAGTAGCCGAGTGCGGCCAGCACGACCAGCACGATCGCGCGTTCGAGCAGCGAATTCGCGAACGACGAGCCGTACAGCGCGAGCATCGCCACGAGCGGCAACGTCAGCGCGAGCGCGGTCTTCGCGGCCAGATAGATCGGCGCGGCGTTGGCCGAGCGCCAGCCGGCGTTCATCAATTGCAGGCGCAGTGCGGATTGCTCCCAGCCGTCCTTCGGCACCGACAGCTTCGAGATCGGCTGCGAAATCTCGACGAGCTTTTCGTACCACGGCGTCTGCGCGGCGGCGTCGAGTTGCTCCGGCGCCGGGACTGCATTCGCGCCGCCCGCCTGCTCGATACGGCGGCTCATGTCGCGCGGCGTGCCTAGATGCATCGCGCCGAACACGGCCGCGACAACGATCGCGAATACGCCGGCAAGCAACAGAATCTGCGTGATGTTCAGTGTTTGCATGGTCCTTCTCCGATGAGCTCTCGCCCGCTCAGACGCGAATCTTCACGATGTGCCGCATCCACAGAATGCCGAACAGCATGGCCACGCTCGCCACCGCGATCATCTTGACGCCCGCCGGGTCCTGCCACAGAACGTTCAGGAACCCGGGGTTGATCGCCATCATCGCGGCGCCGACGCCGAACGGCAGCAGGCCGAGCACCCACGCGGACATCTTGCCTTCGGCGGCGAGCACGCGAACCTTGTCGAATAGCTTGAAGCGGTCGCGGATCAGCGCGGTGATGCCGTCGAGCACTTCGGCGAGATTGCCGCCCGTCTCGCGCTGGATCACGACGGCGATCACGAAGTAGCGCAGATCGCGAATCGGCACGCGCGTCGCGAGATTCGTCAGCGCCTCGCTGATCGACACGCCGTAGTTGATCTCGTCGAACACGATGCGGAACTCACCGCTCATCGGCTCGGCGAACTCGGTGCCGACCATATCGATCGCGCTGGTGAACGCATGGCCCGAACGCAACGCGCGAGACAGCATGTCGCAAACGTCCGGCAGTTGCCGTTCGAGTTGACGGATGCGCCGGTTGCGCCGCCGCTGCACGTAGGCGAGCGGCAGCAATGCGGACAGCGCCGCGGCGCCCGCGGTGAAGACCCATGGCATCGCGAGGCTCGCGCCCGCCATCAGCACGAACGGCGGCAACACCGCGCAGGTGCCGACGAGTCGCCCGACCGACCACGATAGCCCCGACTGCTGCAGAAACAGATCGAGCGCGTGCACGCGCGGAATGCGCAGCAGCAGCCGCGTGAGCACCGCCGAGTCGGCCATCGTGCGCGTCTTCAGAATCGAAAGACGCTGCCTGCTCAACGCGCCGCCGGCGGATAGCGCGCGAATCCGCGAATCGACGCGCCGCGCGACCGGGCCGTGCCGGCTGTTCCAATACTCGTAGACGCCGCCCGTCGCGAGCGCCACGGCCGCGAACAGCAGAATGATCGACGCGTAGAAAATCGGGCTCATGCAAGTCTCCTGAAACACCGGGCGAGCGGTTGGTGCGCGTTGCCCATACCTGTCATGTGGTTTCGAAGCGACGCGCCGGATCGTAGACCTGCTCCGAGGGCGCCACGCCGAATGCCTGCAAGCGCTCGGCGAATTGGGGCCGCACGCCGGTCGCGCAGAAATGGCCGCGCACGTTGCCCTTCGTATCGACGCCGGAGCGGCGGAACACGAAGATCTCCTGCATGTTGATCATGTCGCCCTCCATGCCGGTCAGCTCCGAAATGCTGACGATCTTGCGGCGGCCATCGGTCAGACGCGTGGCTTGCACGACCACCGAAATCGCCGACGAAATCTGCTGGCGCATCGTGCGCGTCGGCAGCGACAGGCCGCCGAGCGTCATCATGTTTTCGAGGCGCGTCAGCGCATCGCGCGGTGTGTTCGCGTGGATCGTCGACAGCGAGCCTTCGTGGCCGGTGTTCATCGCGTTCAGCATGTCGAGCGCTTCGGCGCCGCGCACCTCGCCGAGAATGATGCGGTCGGGCCGCATCCGCAGCGCGTTGCGCACCAGCGTGCGTTGTGTAATCTCGCCGCGTCCCTCGATGTTCGGCGAACGCGTCTCCAGCCGCAGCACGTGTTGCTGGCGCAGTTGCAGCTCGGCCGCGTCCTCGATCGTGACGATGCGCTCGTCGCCCGGAATGAAGCCCGACAGCACGTTCAGCAGCGTGGTCTTGCCGCTGCCCGTGCCGCCCGACACGAGGATGTTCACCTTCGCGCGCGCGAGCGCGTCGAGCACTTCGGCCATCGGCGGCGTCAGGCTCTGCAATTCAACCAGGTCGGCAACCTGCAACGGATTGGCGGCGAAACGGCGGATCGACAGCAACGGACCGTCGATCGCACAGGGCCGGATGATCGCGTTCACGCGCGAGCCGTCCGGCAAGCGCGCGTCGACCATCGGGCTCGATTCGTCGATATGGCGGCCGACGCCGGAGACGATCTTCTCGATGACCTTCATCAGATGCGCGTCGTCGTAGAAGGTCACGTCGGTCGCTTCGAGACGGCCACGGCGCTCGACGTACGTATGACGATGCGTATTCACCAGAATGTCGGACACGGTCGGGTCGCGCAGCAGCACTTCGAGCGGACCGAAGCCGAACATTTCGTCGTGCACGTCGCCGACGAGTTGCCGGCGTTCGAGATCGTTGGCGGGCGCCTTCTGATCTTCGAGAATGCGCCCGATCAGCGTCGCGATCTCCTGGCGGACCTGCTCGGGCGGCAGGCGCGACAGCCGTTCGAGCTCGACGCGTTCGAGCACCGCCTGATGAATCTCGCGTTTCAGTTTCTGGTAGGCGCCGCGCAACATGCCGGCGCCCGCCGGGTCCTGGCGTTCGCCCAGCGGCTGCACGCGTTGCGCGGAAATCTGCTCACGAAGCGACATGACGTTCCCCCTGTTCTGATCGTGTAGCGTTGGAGCACGGTTAAAGCGTTTCGAGTTTCGGCGACGGCTGGCGGCCCAGCAGCCGCCCGAACAGCGACTCGCCCTTCGCGCGCGAACGCCCCGGTTTGGTCGCGCGTGCCGCGATGTTTTCGGCGAGCGCCTGCAGGCTGCGCGCAACCCCGCTGCCGCGCGCGGTCTTCGACACCGGCAGTCCCAGGTTCATCGCATCGGTCACCGTTTCGGCATCCTCGGGGATCACCTGATACGCGCTCATGCCGAGCACGGATTCGAGCGCCGCGCGCGGCCGCTCGCCGTGCCGTGTATAGCGGTTCAGAATCAGCCGCATCTGCTCCTGCGCATAGCCGAGCGAGCAGAGAATCTCCTGCAGCCGGCGGCCGGCCCGCACGTGCGGCATGCTCGCCTGCAGCACGAGATGAATCTGGTCGCTGCGATCGAGCGCGAGCATCGACAGCTGGTTCAGCGTCTGGCCGAGATCGAACAGCACGAAGTCGTAATGCGGCGCGGCGACGCCGAGCAGCCACTCGAGACGGTCTTCCTTGATCTCGGCCGCCTTCACCGGGTCGCCCGCGCCGGCGAGAATATGGAAGCTGTCGCTCACGTGCACGAGGCTCGTGTCGAAGAACGCGGCATCCATGCGTTCGATCTGCGCGCAGATTTGCGGCAGCGTCGACGGCGGCGTCTGGTCGGAGACCAGAAACGCGGCATCGGCGAACTGCTGGTTCAGATCGATCAGCAAAACGCGCTTTTTCTGCGGCAGAGTCGCGATCGCATGCGCGACGTTCGCGGCGATGAAGCTGGTGCCGGCGCCGCCCTTGCACGACACGAACGACAGAATCCGCGTATCGCGCGTGCCGCCCTGCAGGCTCTGCGCCTGCGCGCGTTGCAGCGCGTCGCCGAACTGGCGCGAATCGAGCGGCCAGTTCAGCACGTCGCGAAAGCCCGCGCGCATCGCGGCGATCAGCGTCTGCGGCGATGCGTCGGGAATCAGCAGGATGCAGGTGAGCCGCCCATGCTCGCGATGCAGGCGCTCCACCACCGCGAGCTCTGCGTCCTTCAGCGACGCGGCGTCGACGATCAGCACGTCGAACGCGTCGAGCGTGTCGCCGCGTTCGCCGAGCAGCGACGGCGTGCCCATCGCGCGCGTGATCCGGTAGTCGCCGGCTTCGCCGCTCAGATGCGCGATCTGCGCGAGCCGTGCGCCGTCTTCAGAGAGAGCCAGGATGTTGATCATGATGTTCCCAACCGAGCTGTCGAATTAACCGGCGGACGGCGCGTCCGCCCCATGCGCCGCGTTCGCCATCACTGACTGCCGCCGCTGCTGCCGATACCCATCACGAACGGATTGAACGTCGTGACCGGCGTCTGGAACGACTTGTCGTACTGCTGCTGCGCGGCGACCGCGGCCTTGCCGTCGACGCCCGGTGTGGATGGCGTGTGCTCGCCCGCATGCGGATCGATGATCTGCATCTGCGTCACGGTGCGCACGGCGTCGCCGACGTGTGCGTCCCAGATCGGCGAGCTCGACATGCAGCCGCTCAACGAGCCGCCCAGCGTGGCGCACAGCATCAGCAGCAACGCCGCGCGGCGCGTGATCAGAAGATGTTCGGATTTCATGAGAGTCTCCTTCGCGGCGCGTTACGGGTTGGGCTGTGCGCCCTTGATCGTCGGGTTGCCTGGGCTCACGGCGTCGGCTTTGGCGAATGCGGGTTCGGCGTTGGTGTGCGCTTGCGCTGCCGACGCTGCCGTTGCGGTCGTCTTGTCCGGTGGCGGCACCGCCGCCGACGGTGCCGGCCGGTCCGCCTGGGTGTCGGGCGGCAGCAGCGCGGCGGGCGCGGCCGAGCCTTCGGTCGGTGCCGGCGTCGGAACCGGTGCGGGCAACGCGGGTTGCGTTTGCGGTTGCGCGGGCATCTGTGGCGCATTCGGGTTCGCGGCGCCCGCTGCCTGCGCTGCGGGCCGGCGGCCTTCCATGTTGCCGGTCGCGTAGACCGTGCCGTCGGATACACCGGTGAAGCTATCGGTCGGCAGCGGATAGTCGCCCGCCGGCAGCGGCTTCACCAGATGCACGGTGACGATGAAGATCAGCTCCGTGCGATCCTGCTGGAACGACGTGCTGCGAAACAGCGCACCGAGCACCGGCAATTCGCCGATGCCGGGCAACGCCTTCAGCGAGCCGGTGATGTTGTTCTGGATCAACCCGCCGATCGCGAAGCTCTCGCCGTCGTTCATCTGCACCGTCGTCGACGCGCGCCGCGTCGTGATCAGCGGCAGCACCGAGGTGTTGCTCGTGCCGCTCGCCGACACGGTGACGCCGGTCGGCGACAGTTCCGATACTTCCGGCGCGACCTTCAGATTCACGCGGCTGCCCGCGAGCACGGTCGGCGTGAATTTGAGGCCGACGCCGAACTCTTCTTCCTGCAGCGTGATCGTCGAGCCGCCCGAGCCGTTGCTTTGCGGCACCGGAATGAAGACCCGGCCGCCCGCGAGGAACGACGCCTCCTGCCCGCTCAGCGTGACGAGGTTCGGCTCCGCGAGAATCTTGCCGAGGCTGTCGCTCTTCTGCGCGTCGACGGCGATATTGAACGGCCTGTTGTTCGCCTTGCTCACCGCGATACCACTGCTGACACCGGCCAGCAGGCTGCTCACGAGCGCACCGGTCCACGAACCGAAGCCGCCCTGGATGTTGACCGCCGCGCCCAACTGATTGAGCAACGTCTTCGACACCTCGGCGACCTTTACTTCGAGCATCACTTGCTGCGGCGAATCGACCGTCATCATGTTGATGACTTCGGAACCCTTGCTAACACTCGAGCTTTGCTGCGAGATCGTACCGCCGTTACCAAAGCTCGCGGTGCTCGCCTGGTCTTGCTGGGTGGGCTGCGCGCCCGCGTAAGCGCCGGCGATGCTCATCGCCTGCTGCGCAGCCTGCCCGCTCGACACGCGGCCCGCGAGCACGAGATTGGCGGCCGCGCTCGACACGCGAATGCCGCGCTCGTTCGGCAGCAATTGCGCGAGTGTGCGTTGCAGCCCTTCGGCATCGACGCCGACGCTCACGTCGATGATCTGGCATGCGCCGCTGCGGCCCTGCACGATCATGTTCGTGGTGCCGACGCTCATGCCGACCACGTACAGCGTGCGCTGCGACACGAGCGTCGCCTGCGCGACGACCGGATTGCCGAGCGTACGGTTGCGCGCGGCCTCGACGAGCGGCACCAGAATCGACTTGCCGACTGCCACCGACACGCTCGATTCGTCGCGAATCTCGCCTGTGCAGTTCGGCCCGGTCAGCTGCGCGGGGGCGACCATCCTGCCGCTCGTCGCGCCGCTCGGCATCGGCGTGTTGCTGACCAGCATCGGCACGGCGCCCCGGCCGACCGGCAGCGGCGCTGTCTGCGCACCCCAGCCCGGCGGCACGTGCGCGGCGGCCATCGTTTGTGCCGCGCTGTCGTGCGCGGCCGTCAATCCGGCGCATAGCGCGGCGGCGAGCACCGTGCCGCCGAGCGAGCGGCAATGCTTGCCGCCACCGGATGAGAACCGTTGTTGTGTTTTCATGTTGCTGCCCCCGTCGCTCGATAGGTGTGAACCGAGACGTCTTTTGATGGCCTTCTGATTCAGATCGCGACGCCTGACGTGAACTCGCGCAAACCCGCGCGCCGCGACCGCGCTAGAAACATTCGACACTGCCCGTCACCCCCGACAGCACACCGACGCAATCGCGCCTGGGCGCCGGACGCGCCGCATAGTGCGTGCGCACCGGATGCACATCGGGCGCCGCCGGCGCCGAAGCCGGCACGTCGAGCAAGGTCAGCTTGGTCGCGCCGCCGGTGCTCGGGGTCTGCTTGTCCACCTGATTGCGCAGCACCAGCGACAGCGTGCCGACGCTGCGCGCGAGGTCGAGCTTCTCGGCCTGCTCGGGCGTCACCTCGAGCGTCACCGCGTTGACCACTTTCGGCGCGGTGTCGTCGCGGCTGACCTGCTGCGCGACTGCCAGCACGAGGATCTTTTCGAGCACGATCTTCGAGATGCTTTGCGGCGTGTCGGTCTTGTTCGTCTGCTGCGTATTGACGATCACGTCGACGTAATTGCCCGGCAGCGCGAAGCCCGCGACGCCGACCACGTCGTTCACGCGTACGGTGATCGCGCGATTGCCTTCACCAATCACCGCTGACAAGCCACCTTTCGTGCCCTGCGGCGCGAGCTTCGATTCGAGCACCGGCTCGCCGGGCGCGAGACTCGTCAGCAGCACGCGTCCTTCAAGCGCCTTGCCATCGGCGAACGCACCGGGCGGCACGCTCGAAGTCGGCCAACTGACCAGGTGGATCAGGTTCTGGTTCAGCGGCTGGCCGAGGCTGATTTCCGACGACGCCACCGCGACCGACGTCACCGCGCCCGACGACGTCTGCAGCAGCCAGCGCGACGCGAAACTCACGGCCGCGAGGCCCGCCAGCACGGCGATCGTCAGCATCACTAAAGCCCGACTGTTTTTCATGGCAACACTCCCGCATCGTTCAGTGGAAACGTCCGGCTATAGCGCGGCCGCGAACAGCATTCCGAGGGTTCCGGCCGCGATCGCGACACCGTAGGGAATCGACCCGACCGATCCGGAGCCCGCATCGATCAGGTTTGGCTGTCCGAGCGGCGCGACGACGAGGCTGCCGAGCAGTTGCCGCAGATTCGCGAGCACGCGCGCGAAGCGGCCGCGACACAGCACGATCAGCAGAGACCAGATCCCGCCGAGCAGAAAAGTGGCAACCGCGATCCGCCAGGTCAGCGCGGGGCCGACCCACGCGCCGATCATCATCAGCAGCTTCACGTCGCCGGCGGCCATGCCGCCCAGCAGATAGAACGGCAACAGCAAAGCGAGGCCGCACGCCGCGCCGATCAACCACTCGAGCGCGCCGGCGAGCGGCCCGTGAATCGACATCTGCACGGCAAGCGCGACGGCGAGTCCGAGTGAGATCAGGCGATTCGGAATGCGCCGCGCGCTCATGTCCGTGCTCGCGGCCACGATCGCCAGCACGATCACACACAGCGGTACAGGATGTGGCGGCAGAGGTGGCAGCGTCATGATGACCTCGTCAAGGATGATTGAGCCGCGTCAGACCGAGTCAGCGAGATTGTTGAAGATCGTGCTGAGGTTGGTGCCGAGCGTGGTCGCGCCGCCGATGATCAGCAGTGCAATCAGGCCGGCGAGCAGGCCGTATTCGATGGCGGTCACACCGTCCTCGTCGTGAATGAAACGTGCTGCGCGAGCAATCAGGTTCTTCATGACAGACCTCCTTTTTCCAGTGGGAAGGGGACGGACGAATCGCGAGGTTCGTCCGTCGACTCGAGGACTCAGACCGAGGCCGCGAGGTTGTTGAAAATCGTCTGCAGATGCGTGCCGAGCAATGTTGCGCCGCTGATGATCAACAGCGAGATCAGGCCGGCGAGCAGCCCATATTCGATGGCGGTCACGCCGTCTTCGTCACGAACGAAACGGGCTGCGGCAGCGATGATGTTCTTCATGATTCGACTCCTCTGGAAGACTAACTAATGGAACCCGTTACCAGGATTGGCGTGGGCGATGGGACTGCGGGTACTGCAGGGAAATGCGGGAAGCTGCTGGCTAGTTCCGCCGCCCGATCAGCGTCGCGCGGTGTTTGATCCGCATGGTCGCAACGCTGGGCGACACGAACTGGAGGAAACGGGGAAAGTGAAGCGGCAACTGCCGGGCGAGCCGCAGCATCGCGGCCGCGTGCCGCTGGCGCAGCATGGCCGCACGATGTGCGCCGCACACGGGCCTGGTATCGCCGCGCACTCGCGTGATCTTGTTGTGCATACATCCCCCGTCTTTCGTGATTCTTTTCTTGGCGTCGGCTCGAGGCCGGCATCCGCTAGTCAGTCGACGTTGGCTCCCTCTCTCGCCATGGTGTGCTGCCTGTTCAGGTCCGCAGCATCGTGTCGTCGACTTCCGCGCACTCCCTATTGCAAGGACGGGACCAGCTTTGCGAAAACAGTGTAACGACGCGGGTTCGAGCCGACTGGCCCCCAGCCTCGCGCCCTATTCGCGTCCGAAATGTCCGAATGCGCAACGTTTTGCCTGACCCGCCGAACACTTCGCGGATCGCGTAATGCCCCGCCGGGCAAGGCTCGGCATTTTTTTCCCAGGACTTTCCCTACTCCGGTAAAAAAGAAATTCCATCGAAAAATCGCCGTTCCCGAAGGGCGCGCCGGTCCAAAGCGTCTCATCGGCAAGACGGCTTGGTGCGTTGGCGCACACAAAGCTGGCCGTTTGGCCCGCTTTTTGGCGGAGTCGGCAGTGCGCGGCGCGTGGCCAGAAAAACGCGAGCTTGAAAGTCGCATCAATTTCCGCCAACAATGAGCTGACCGGTTCAGCGCAACGACACGGTTTTTAATTCGATGTCACGCGCCGACACATACAAGACGGAACCTATAAACAGAACGAACGGCGGGTCGATAGACCCGATCCGGATCACGCGGGGGGCGGGGATCATGTACGCATCACAACTACGCATGCGCAGCGGCGACAGCGAGATTCACGGCTGGCTTACGCCCGAGCGCATCGTCTTCTACTGCTGTGGGATGTGCGTGCTGTACGTGGGGATCATCGCGTTGTGGGCCTATGCGAGCCACGGCTTCTCCGACCCGCGGCTCACGCGTCCCGGTGAGGATTTTTCGATTTTCTGGTCGGCCTCGTATGGACTGCTGCACGGTTCGGCCATGCAGATCTACGACCACGCGTCGTTCGACAAGCTACAGCGCGCGCTATTCACGAACGTGAGCCACGACAGCGTGATGCCCTGGCTTTATCCGCCGACGTTCCTCGTGCTGATCGCACCGCTCGCGCTGTTACCGCGGCTCGTCATGTACTTCGTGTTCGTCGGCGGCGGCATCGTGCTGCTCAGCGCGGGCACGCTGCGCGTGTCGGGCCTTGCCGACAGCTTCAGGGGCTCGCGCTTCGCATGGTTCGTCGTCGCGGCCTCGCCGTGCGTGTTCGTGCCAGCCATCTTCGGCCAGAACTCGCTGCTGACCGCCGGCATCGCCGCGCTCACGCTGCATTGGGTCCGGAGGCATCCGGTACGCGCGGGGCTGTGCCTCGGTCTGCTCGCGATCAAGCCGCAGATGGCCGTGCTGTTTCCGCTCGTGCTGATTGCCGCACGCGCATGGCGCACGCTGGCGGCCGCCGCGTTCAGCGCGGCGCTGTTCGGCGCGTTCAGCGTGCTGATATGCGGCGTGCAATCGGTGCGGCTCTTCTTCGTCAACACCGGCATTGCGCGTGAGACGCTGCTCGAGCAATGCCGTGGCTACTGGCTCGCGTCGCCGACCGCGTTCGCGGTGCTGCGCGAGGGCGGTGCGCCGATCGCCGCGGCCTTTGCGGCCCAGGCCTGCGTCGGACTCATCGCCGCGGCAGCCGCATGGCAGGTGTGGCGAAACACGCGCGACACGCGGCTGCGCGCGGCGAGTCTCGTCGTCGCCACGCTGCTGACGAACCCCTACGTGTGGCACTACGAACTGGCGTGGCTCGGCATCGCGACGGCCTGCCTGACCGCGCTCGGCATCGACAAAGGCTGGCTGCGCGGCGAGCAGAGTGTGATTGCGCTCGCGTGGCTGCTGCCGGTCTATGAATTTTTCAACCGCACGGCCGAGTTGCCGCAGATCGGCCCGATCGTTCTGCTGCTGGTGCTGCTGATGGTCGTGCGCCGCGTGCGCGTGATGGACGAAGAACGCGGCGAGCGCACCGCCCTCGCCTATTCGCACGCGGTTCGAATCATTCGATAAACGGGGAAGCGTCATGCCAACTCATACAACCACGCCACTGATCTCACTCGTCGTGCCGTTCTACAACGAGCAGGATGCGGTGGAACGCTTCTTCGCGGCGGTCGTGCCGGTGCTGGAATCGATCGACGGCACGCGCTTCGAGATCGTCTGCATCAACGATGGCAGCAGCGACGCGACGCTCGATCGGCTGATCGCGCAAAGCGGCCGCGACCGGCGCATTCGCGTGATCGACCTGACGCGCAACTTCGGCAAGGAAGCGGCGCTGACCGCCGGCATCGACGAAGCGTTCGGCGATGCGGTGATTCCGATCGACGCGGACCTGCAGGACCCGCCGACCCTGATCCCGGTGATGGTCGAGCATTGGCTCGCGGGCGCCGAAGTGGTTGCGGCCAAACGCACGAACCGCCTGTGCGATACGTTCGCCAAACGCACGGCGGCCGCGCTCTACTATCGCGTGCACAACGCGCTGTCCGAAGTGAAGCTGCCGGAGAATGTCGGCGACTTCAGGCTGATCGATCGGCAAGTCGTCAACGCGCTGCGCAGCCTGCCGGAGCGCCGTCGCTTCATGAAAGGCCTGTTCGCGTGGGTCGGCTACCGCACCGTGATCGTCGAATACGAACGCGAGCCGCGCAGCGCCGGTCACTCGAAGTTCTCCGGCTGGCGGCTGTGGAACTTCGCCCTCGAAGGCATCACGAGCTTCAGCACGGTACCGTTGCGCAGCTGGACTTATATCGGACTGTCGATCGCGACACTCGCGTTCGTCTACGGCGGGTTCGTCATCGGCCGCACGCTGTGGTCGGGCAATCCGGTGCCCGGTTACGCGTCCACGATCTCGGTGATGCTGTTCATGGGCGGCATCGAGCTGATCGGCATCGGCGTGATCGGCGAATACGTCGGCCGCATTTACTACGAGTCGAAGGAACGGCCCGTTTATCTGGTGCGGCGTCGCTATCAGGCGAAGAGCAAGGTCAGCATGTTGCCGGGCGTGCGTCAGGATGCGCGCGCGGCGCACGTGGCGCGCGTCGAACTGACACGCAGGCGTGCCGCGCCGCGGTTTCGCGTAGTCGGCCACTGAAAGCGGAGGAGTCCACCATGTCTCCCGATGCCTACCTGGAAATGGCCGAGACCGAAGCCGGGCACTGGTGGTTTCGCGCGCGGCGCGACGTGCTGCGCACGCTGCTCGAACGGCTCGCGTTACCGCGTCGCGCACGCGTGCTCGAAGTGGGCTCCGGCACCGGCGGCAACCTCGACATGCTGGCCGGCTTCGGCGCCGTCAGCGGCCTCGAGATGGACCCGACCGCTCGGGCGCTGAGCGCGCGCAAGACCGGCAACCAGTTCGACATCCGCGCGGGCCACTGCCCCGACGACGTGCCGTTCAACGGCGAACGCTTCGACCTGATCTGTTTCTTCGACTGCCTCGAACATATCGCCGACGACGCCGGCTCGCTCGCGCGCATGCGCGACCTGCTGACGCCGGGAGGCCGCATCATCGTGACGGTGCCGGCCGGACAAAGTCTCTGGAGTGCGCACGATGTTTTCCTGCACCACCACCGCCGCTATAGCCGCGGCTCGCTGATGCGCTGCGCGGCCGTGGCCGGCTACGAAGTCGAACGCATCAGCTATTTCAACACGCTGCTGTATCCGGTCGCGGTGGCCGCGCGCTGGGCCGACCGGCTGCTGCGTCGCAAGCATTCCAGCGGCGACGCGATTCCGCCGTGGCTGCTCAACGCGGCGCTGTACCGCGTCTTCAGCGCCGAGCGCCACTGGCTCGCGCATGCGCCGCTGCCTTATGGCGTATCGCTGTTCGCGATCCTGCGCAAGCGCGAGGGAGCGTCGCGATGATGCCGGTCGAACGGGTCAGGCTGATGCGCTTTGGCGCGAGCGGCGTCATCGCGACCGGCCTGCATGTATGCATTGCGCTGACGCTGATCGCGGACG
This sequence comes from Paraburkholderia sp. 32, assembly GCF_050435345.1. Taxonomy (NCBI): domain Bacteria; kingdom Pseudomonadati; phylum Pseudomonadota; class Betaproteobacteria; order Burkholderiales; family Burkholderiaceae; genus Paraburkholderia; species Paraburkholderia sp. 32. The sequence continues at coordinate 1,157,231 of NZ_JBNDKD010000001.1, read as the reverse complement.
CCGGCATGTCGCCGCCGTGGGCCAACGCGATCGCTTTCACCTGGGCGACGGCGGCCTCTTATCTGTTGAACACGTTCTGGAGTTTTTCTGCGCTGCCTGCGTTGCTGAACGCTGGGCGGTTCGTGGTCGTGTCGCTGGGCGGTCTGACGTCGACCGCGCTCGTAGCGCACCTGACGCAGCTTGCGGGCGGGCCGCCCGCGCTCGGTATCGCGCTAGTCGTGTGCGTGGTGCCGCCGCTCACGTTCGTCGCGCATCGGTGCTGGACGTATCGCTGAATACGAAGCACGCACAAGGCGACTCACGGCGCGCGCAACGCCTTCTGACACGCTGCGAGTACCGCGCCGGCCGCCAGCAGCAGCGCCGAATACACGAGCCCGCGCGCGAGCCCGGCGCCATCCGACACCCAGCCGATCACGACCGGCCCGACGATCTGCCCGAACGCGAACACGATCGTGAAGGCGCTGATACCCTTCGCCCAGTGGCTCGCGGGCAGATTGTGGCGCACGAACGCGGTCGTCGACGCGACCGCCGACAGGAACGTCGCGCCGAACAGCGCGCCCGAAACGAACGCGACCCACGGCTGCGTGAAGAGCGCGGGCAGCAGCGTCGCGATCGCCAGCAGCGCGTTGAGCAGGGCGAGCGCCTGGCCCCCGCGCATGCGATCGAGCAGCGTCGACCAGATGCGCGCCGACACCACGGTCGCCGCGCCGAGCAGTAGATAGAAACCGGTGACGACCGCCGCGCTCATGCCGGCGTTGCGCAGCAGCGCGACGATGAACGTCATGTAGCCGATATAGCCGACGCCGAACAGTCCGTAGCCCGCGAGCGCGGCCGCGAAGTGCGGCCAGCCCGGGGCAGGGGTGGCGCCGGCCGCATGCGCCGCAGCCGCCGCGCTCGAGTACGCGCGCTCGATCCTGCGCGCCGCGCCGATCGCGACCGCGGCGAACACCGCGCAGGCCGCCGCGAGCGCGAACCACGCGAATTGCCAGCCGTGGGCGGCATCAAGGATCGCCACCGGCACCAGCACCGACGACGCGACGATCCCCCAGCCGGTGCCGCCGTAATACAGACCGAGCACGAGTCCCGCGTCGCGCGGTCGCGCCGACGCGAGCCGCGCCGCAAGCACGCCGCCGCCGATGAAGATCGCCGCGCTGCTCGCACCGGTGATCACGCGCAGCGTCAGCAGCGCATGCGTGCTGGCGGTGAGGCCGCTGCCGGCCATCAGCAGCGCGGTCAGCACGCAACCGGCCCCGAACAGCGCGCCGGCCGACCAGCGGCGCGCGAGGCGCGGAAACACGAGCGCGCCGAGCAGATAGCCGAGCGCGTTGGCGGTGTTCATCGCGCCGGCCTGCGCGAAGCTCCAGCCGAGGTCGAGTTTCATCGACGGCAACAGCAGCGCGTACGCGAAGCGCGCGAAGCCGAGCGCTGTCGCGCTGCCGAGCGATAGCGCGGCGGCCAGCAGCAGGGTCGGCACACGTTCGGCGGTGGTCGTTGATGGGGCGTGCGATGCGGTGTCGGCGGAACGGGAGGACATGGGCGGACGGACGTAAACGGGAACGCTGCGAGCCGATTCTACCTGGAGCGACGACGAAAGTCGCGGAATGTGCGCGGCTTACCCGCCCGCCCCTTCCGGCTCATGCGGCATGAGCCGCGCCTTCGCGTGGCGCATCTTTTCCAGCGTCTCGGGCCCGGCCTTCAGCGCGACGCCGATCGCGAGCGCATCCATGATGCACAGATGCACGAGCCGCGACACGCCCGGCGTGTTCGGATCGATCGGGCTCGCCACGCGCAGCAGCAGCGGAATATCGACGAGCCATGCGAGTCGCGAGCCGACGTTGGTCAGCGCGATCGTCGTCGCGCCGCGCTCCTTCGCGATCTGGATGCTTTCATTCACTTCGACGCTGCGCCCCGAATGCGAGATCGCAAACGCGACGTCGCCCGGCTCCATCAAACCCGCGTATAGACGCTGCAAATGACCATCGGTAAACGCGGCCGCCGCGATGTCGATGCGCAAAAAACGCAGCGCCGCGTCCTGCGCGACGAGCCCCGAGCCTGAGCCCACGCCGAAGAAAAACACGCGCCGGGCGCTCGAAAGCGCCGCGATCGCGCTTTCGACCACGGCAGGATCGAGCGCGCCGCGCGCATGCGTGATGCCGTCGATCGCCGCTTCGCCGACCTTGTCCATCAAGGTCTGCACGTCGTCGTCGCGCGCGACCGCGGTCGATGCATACGGCAGCCCGCCCGCGACGCTCTGCGCGAGCTGCATCTTGAAGTCGCGCAGACCGTGCGCACCGATCGCGCGGCAAAAACGCGTGACGGAAGGCTCGGATACTTCGGCGCGCTGCGCGAGTTCGGTGATGCTCGCGCGCATCGCGAAGTCGACGTCGGCGAGCACCATGTCGGCGACCTTGCGCTCGGCGGGCCGCAGACTCGCGAGTGCGTTGCGGATGTGAGGAATCAAGTTCGGTGCGGACACCCGGTGTTCCTTAGGGGCTGTTTCATATGGATCCGCGTCGCTCGCAGCTTGTTCGGCTTGAATCGGCCTGATCAAAGTTCAAGCCGCACGCGGTTCAGACCAGCCTGCGTCCACTCTCCGTATCGAACAGATGGATGTGTTCGGCCGGCAGACGCAGCGCGACACGCTGACCGGGCTCGATCTTCGAGCGCTCGCGCGTGGTCACGCACCACGAAGCGCCGCCTATTTTCCCGTACAGGTGCGTTTCGGCACCAGTTGGCTCGATCACTTCGACGTCGAGCGCGGCATCCGGTATCTGCGTCGTGATCTCGACGTGCTCGGGCCGCACGCCGAGCGTGGCCTTCGCACCGACCACGGCCGACGCAGGCGTGCGTTCGAGCGCGACCTCGCTGCCGTCCGCGAGCTTCAACGCGAGGCCCGCACCCTGCGTGCGATTGACGATCACGCCCTCGGCGAAATTCATCGACGGCGAGCCGAGGAAGCTCGCGACGAACAGATTCGCCGGCCGGTCATAGAGTTCGAGCGGACGGCCGATCTGCTCGATGCGTCCCGCGTTCATCACGACGATGCGATCGGCCATCGTCATCGCTTCGATCTGGTCGTGGGTGACGTAGATCACCGTGTTCTTCAAGCGCTGATGCAGGGCCTTGATTTCGGTGCGCATCTGCACGCGCAGCTTTGCGTCGAGATTCGACAGCGGTTCGTCGAACAGGAACAGCGACGGCTCGCGCACCACCGCGCGGCCCATCGCCACGCGTTGCCGTTGACCGCCCGACAATGCGCGCGGCAAGCGGTCCAGATAGTCACTGAGGTTCAGCATCTTCGCGGCCGCATCGATGCGCGGCTTGAATTTCTCCGAGGATTCCTTGCGGATTCTCGGACCGAACGCGATGTTTTCATACACCGACAGATGCGGATACAGCGCGTAGCTCTGGAACACCATCGAGATGTTGCGCTGCTGCGGCGCGAGCGTATTCGCGCGCGTGCCGCCGATCATCAGATCGCCGCCGCTGATTTCCTCGAGCCCGGCCACCATCCGCATCAGCGTGCTCTTGCCGCAGCCCGACGGACCGACCAGCACGACGAACTCGCCATCGTCGATGTCGAGATCGATGCCGTGCACGACCTGGGTGTCGCCATAGCGTTTGAAGATGCCGCTCAGTTGCACTGCTGCCATGCTGTCCTCATTGTCTTGCTGTGTGTTGTATTGCCGATGTTGTATTGCCGGTATCGTAGTGCACGCGCCGCGCGCGGCTCAGAACGACTCGAGCGTCAGCTCCTGCGCCATCAGGCGGTTGCCCGCCATCAAGCCGCCGTCGACCGGCAACGCGACGCCGGTGATCACGCGCGCTTGCGGCGATGCGAGGAACAGCACCGCATCGGCGATGTCGTCGGGCGTCGCGAAGTCGCGCAACGGGTACCACTTCTTCAGTTCCTCGAACACCTGCGGATTCTTGTCGACACGCGCCTGCCACGCCTGCGTCTTCACAGTGCCCGGACACACGATGTTCGCGCGAATGCCAAAGCGGCCCAGCTCGAGCGCGAGCGCCTTCGTATAGCCGATCAGGCCGGCCTTCGCGGCGCTATATGCCGGATGACCGAGCGCGGCGAGACCGTTCACCGAGCCGATCAGCACGAGCGCGCCGCGCTGCCGTTCGATCATCGACGCGCGCACCGCCTCCACCGTGTGATACGTGCCGTTCAGATTCAGATGGATGTCGCGCTGCCAGCTTGCGGCGTCGGTGGTCGCGAGCGACGCGCCGAGCGCCGCGCCCGCGTTCGCGACCAGTACGTCGACCGGTCCACGCTGCGCGACCGCCGCGGCCACCGCGTGCTGCACCGCAGCGGCGTCGCCGAGATCGACCGCGACCGGCACGACCTGTTGCGCGCCCCGTTGCGCGCCGAGTCGCGCGCTCAACGATTGCAGCGCGGTCGCGTCGATGTCGAGTGCGAGCACGGTGTCACCCGCCTCGACGAAGCGCTCGCATAACACGCTGCCAATACCGCCGCATGCGCCCGTTACCAATACGACACGATCCATGTGTTCCTCGCTCGTTGGCCTGGCCGTTTCGGCCGTCTTGCCGGCGCCGTCCGCCACCCGGCTCGCGCTACGCGCAACGCTGTAAATTTCCTACATACCCAACCCTCGACGACTGCCGGCCATCCCGAAGAGTGGGTTTCCATCCCCGTCGCGCCGTGCAGAATACCCCATGCTTTACAGCATCTTATGCACAAAACAGCCCGAGAAAAAATATCGCAGACCCTACGTGACAAGCTATTTTGCGTCATGTAGGATTTTTTCAAACAATTTACCCAAGGCGGCCGGCGACGGCAGCAAACCACCCACAGGAGAGAGAAAAATGTCGTTGCATGCCCGTGCTTCCCTCGCGCTAGGCAAAGTCGCCGTGGCGCTCGCGTTTGCAGGTATCGCCGTCTCGGCCCATGCCGAGACGGTCCGCGTGACGGTCGCTCACTACAGCGACGCGACCGCGCCGTACTTCGAGAAAATGGCCCGCAACTTCGAGAAGGCCAATCCCGGCACGACCATCAAGATCGAAGACGTGAACTGGGACACGCTGCAACAGAAGCTGCAAACGGACATCTCCGGCGGCGCCAACGCGGACCTCGCGATCGTCGGCACGCGCTGGCTCCTCGACTTCGTGAAGGACGACGTCGCCGAGCCGCTCGACGGTTATATGGACGCGAACTTCAAGGCACGCTTCATCGGTCCGTTCCTGGCGCCTGGCCAGATCAACGGCAAGACCTACGGGCTGCCGATCGCCGCTTCCGCCCGCGCGCTGTACTACAACAAGGATCTGCTCGCGAAGGTCGGCTACCCCGACGGCCCGAAGACCTGGAATGAAGTGATCGATGCATCGAAGAAGCTGAAGGCGCAAGGCATCGCCGGCTTCGGTCTGCAAGGCAAGGAAATCGAAACCGACGTCTACTTTTACTACGCGCTGTGGACGATGGGCGGAGAAGTGGTCGGCAAGGACGGCAAGGCCGCGTTCAATTCGCCGGCGGGCGTGAAGGCCGCGACGATGTACAAGCAGATGATCGACCAGGGTCTCACGCAACCGGGCGTCACCGGCTATAGCCGCGAAGACGTGCAGAACCTGTTCAAGCAGGGCCGCGTCGCGATGGTGATCTCCGCGCCGTTCCTCGCCAAGCAGATCAAGAAGGAAGCGCCGAACCTGAAGTACGGCATCGATCCGGTGCCGATGGGCACGACGCACGCCACCTACGCGGTCACCGACTCGATCGTGATGTTCAAGAACTCGAAGGTGAAGAAGACCGCGTGGAAATTCCTCGACTATCTGTTCACGAAGGAACCGCGCGTCGAGTTCACGACGACCGAAGGCTTCCTGCCGACCACGAAGGCCGAAGCGGCGGACCCGGCGTTCAACGATCCGGACATCAAGGCATTCGTCGCGCTGCTGCCCACGGCTCACTTCGCGCCGACCGTGACCGGCTGGGAAGACACCGCGAAAGCCGTGACCGACGCGATGCAGGCGATCTACCTGAACAAGGCGCAACCGGCGGAAGCGTTGAATGCGGCCGCTGCGCAGGCGAACAAGTCGCTCGGTCACTGATACGCGGCTTTTGACAGTAACGAGACGAACAGGGGACGCGCGGCGCCGTAGCTCGAGCGCCGCGCGTTGCGCCGCGCCATTCCCACATTCGAGCCTATGCAGCACGATGCACCCTCCGGCCCATTCCGTCGTGCCCGCCGCCAGAGAGCGGGCGCGTCTTACGATCGAGCACGCATGAGCCGTTCCGTTTCTTCGCGCGCGCAGGCGCCCTGGTTGCTGATTGCGCCGAGCCTCGTGCTCGCGCTGTTCATCATCAGCTATCCGATTTTCAACATCGTGTGGCAATCGCTGCATGAGGTATCGCGCTTCGGCGCGATCCGCGACTTCACCGGCGCGCAGAACTTCATCAACGTGTTTCAGGACCCGGTGTTTCTCGATTCGGTACGCCGCACGATCATCTGGACCGTGTGCGTGGTGGGCGGCACGGTGCTGATCTCGGTACCTGTCGCACTGATTCTGAATCAGGACTTTCACGGTCGCGGCGTGGCACGCACGATCGTGATGCTGCCGTGGTCCGTCTCTTTGACGATGACCGCCGTCGTCTGGCGCTGGGCCTTCAACGACGACTACGGCATGGTCAATGTCACGCTGCAGCGGCTCGGCCTGATCGGCGGGCCGATTCACTGGCTCGCGACGCCCGAGTTCGCGTTCCCCGTCGAAATCGCGGTCGGCATTCTGGTGTCGATTCCGTTTACGGTGACGATTTTTCTTGGCGGCCTGTCTTCGGTGCCAAGCGATATCTACGAAGCCGCGCGTATCGACGGCGCGAGCGCCTGGCAGCAGTTCCGTCAATTGACGATGCCGCTGCTGCGCCCGTTCATCAACATGGCGATCCTGCTGAACGTGATCTACGTGTTCAACTCGTTTCCGATCATCTGGGTGATGACGCAAGGCGGCCCCGACAACAGCACGCACATCCTCGTCACCTACCTGTACGAACTCGGCTTCCGGCTCGGACGGCCCGGCGAAGCGGCCGCCGTTTCGCTGATCATGCTCGTGATGCTGTTCGTGTTCTCGATCGCTTATCTGCGTCTGCAACGCGCGAAAGAAGGAGTGCCATCATGAGTCTGAGCGCGAAGACGAAACGCTCGCTGTGGTGCTGGATCGCGCTGACGCCGCTCGTGATCGTCATACTGTTTCCGTTCGCGGTGATGTTCTTCACCGCGGTCAAACCGGCCTCGGAGATCTTCGTCTATCCGGCGCGCTGGCTGCCGGTGCAGTGGCAGTGGCGCAATTTCATCGACATGTGGGACGCGGCCAACTTCGGCGTCGCGCTGCGCAACAGCACGATCATCAGTTTCCTGTCCACCGCGCTCGCACTCGCGGTGTGCCTGCCCGCCGCTTACGCGCTCGCGCGCTTCCCATTTCGCGGACGCGGCCTGTATCGGCAGTTCCTGCTCGTCACGCAGATGCTGTCGCCGATCCTGCTGGTGGTCGGCCTATTCCGGCTCGCGGCGATGATTCCGTGGGGCGACGGCAACCTGGTCGATTCGAGGATCGGCGTGATCGTGTCGTACGCGGCGTTCAATATCGCGTTCGCGGTGTGGATGCTGTCGTCGTACTTTCAGACCGTGCCGCAGGATCTCGAGGAATCCGCGTGGCTCGAAGGCTGCAGCCGCACGCGCGCGGTGTTCAAGGTGTTTCTGCCGCTCGCGGTGCCGGCGATCGTCGTGACCGCCATCTTCACGTTCATCAATGCGTGGAACGAGTTCGCGGTCGTCTATACGCTGATCCGCTCGCCGGAAAACAAGACCCTGACCGTGCAGGTGACCGATATGGTCGCGGGCAAGTACGTGGTCGAATGGCATCTGGTGATGGCCGCGACCTTGTGCGCGACGTTGCCGGTTTCGATCGTGTTTGCGTGGTTGCAGCGTTATATGGTGAAGGGGCTCGCGCTCGGCGCGGTGAAGTGAGTGACTGCGCGGCACTTACTTGCCGCGCAGTGTTCGCTTGCGGGTCGCGCGTCAGTCGGTGCCGCGCACGATGCGCAGATCGCGTTCGACGCCATCGCCCAATGCGGCCAGCGCCTTCTTGTACTCCTCGCTTTCGTAAGCGGCGACGGCCGCCTCGTACGTCGGGAACTCGATCACGACCGTGCGCTCCTTGAGGCCCTGCTCGCGCGCCTCGTCCGCCACGCCTCGCACGAGGAACTTGCCGCCCGCCGCCGCCACCGCGGCCGGGGCCAGTTGCGCGTACGCGGCCAGTTTCTGCGGATCGTTCGTCTTGCGGTACGACGACACCCAATAACCTTTGCTCATTCGAATCTCCTTGTGTGATGGACCAACGCGGGACTAAAGCGGACCTAAGCAGTCGCGGTCTTACATAGTAGCAAAGCGGGCTGGCTCGCGATGCCGAGCGGTACCGCTCCGCCGCGCGCCGCGACTTGGACAGCATCTGCCACCAACAGCACGAGATCGCGCATACCGGGAAGTGTCTCTTTCAGCATCGCCAAAACGATTTAGCCATTCAACGTTTTGTGCACTAGGCTTGCCTTTGCACACTTCAAGCGATGGACCAAAGGAGACAACGAATGAGCGAGCGATACGAGTCGTTTTGTGCATGCTGCGGCGGTCCCGACCACCGGGCGATGAGCCGACGGACTTTCATGAGCCTGCTCGCGGGTAGCGCCGCCGGACTCGCCATGCCGCCGGCGTTCGCCGCGGACACACCGGCCGTGCCCACGATTGCTTACGACTCGATTGCCAACCCCGTACGTTTGCCGAACGACAGGTACTTCGGCGAATGCTCGGGCGTCGCGCTCAATTCGCATGGCCATATCTTCGTGCTGTCGCGCGGCAACACCACCGGCCCCGCATATGGCGCGGCCGCCGCGCAACTGGTCGAGTTCGCGCCCGATGGACGCTTCGTGCGCGAGATCGGCCACAACCTGTATGCGTGGTCGTTCGCCCACACGGTGAAGGTGGACCGGCACGACAACATCTGGGTCACCGACAAGGGCTCGGACATGGTGATCAAGTTCACGCCGGAAGGACGCGTCGCGATGGTGTTCGGCCGCAAGCAGGAAGCATCGGACGAGGAGACCGCGCCGCTCAAGCATCCGAATCCGCCGCTGCCGTCCGAACCCGGACGCTTTCGCCAGGTGACCGACGTCGCGTGGGACAAGGCGGGCAACACCTATATCAGCGACGGATACATCAACTCGCGCGTCGCGAAGGTCGATCGCGACGGCAACTGGCTGAAGTCATGGGGCGATCGCGGCACGGGACCGGGGCAGTTCCATACGCCGCATAGCATCGCGGTGGATGCGCACGACCACGTTTATGTGGCCGATCGCAGCAACCGGCGCATCCAGGTGTTCGATACCGAGGGCACGTTCCTGCGCCAGTTCACGATCGACGTACCGGTGCCGCCGGACGCGCGCCCCGCGATCGGTAACATGCCGAGTGAAGCGGACCTCGCCGCGGGCACGTTCGCGCCGGGCTCGCCCTGGGCGATCTGCATCTCGCCGGGACCGAATCAGGTGCTCTATAGCGCCGACGCGTTTCCGGGCCGCATCTACAAGATGACGCTCGACGGCAAAGTGCTCGGTGTGCTTGGCAAAGCGGGCAAACAGCCGAAGCAGTTCGGCTGGATTCACGAGATGGCGTGTCCTTCGGAAAACGTATTATTCGTTGCCGAGTTGCTGAACTGGCGTATTCAGAAACTGGTTTTGCATGCGTGATGGACGAGGGCCGCCGCATTCGTCTGTGATGCGGACGCGGACCGGCCCTGTCGATGTCATGCCGTCTCAGTCGTAACGACGATGCTTGTGATGGTGCTTGCCCGATTGGTGGCCGCGGGAGTAGTCGTTGGCATACGAGTTCGAGCGCGAGATGTTGCCGCCGAGCGCCGAACCCGCGCCGCCGCCGAGCGCGGCGCCGACCAGGCCGCCGGTGCGGCCGCCCATCGCGTTGCCGGCCGCGGTGCCCGCCCCGCCACCGAGCGCGCCGCCAATGATCGCGCCGGTACGTTCGTGACGATTCGACGTGACCGCGCCGCCCGCCCCGCCGCCCACCGCGCCGCCGATCACCGCGCCGGTGCTGCCGCCCACCGCGCCGCCGACTGCCGCGCCAGCGACGCCACCGAGCGCGCCACCGAGCATGTTGTTCATATCACCGGCGAGTGCCGGCAACGACGCCGCGGCGCTCAATGCAGCCACGGCAACCATCTGAATGATTTTCTTCGACATATCGGGTCTTTGTTTTAGTGAGACGGCGCCGAGTATAGCGGGGCTTTCGAAAGGCCTTTGTAACCACGACAGTCCGTGGCGGTAAGACGTGTAACAAAATGAATGGGGCATTGTTTTTTGCGGTGACCGTGAAAAAACAAGGGCCGCTCGTGATGAGCGGCCCCTGAAAATTGAATGCCGATCAGTGAATCGAATCTATCCTTCTACCCGCGCCGCTTCTTCTTCAATTCGATCGTCTCGAACAGATCATATTCCGGTGTCGGCGTCTGATCCGCGCCCGGCGCATGGTAGTAGTTCATCGTGATCGTGGTGTCGCCGCCGGGCTGCCCCGGATCGTAGTCGAACACCGCGATGCCGTAGCCGGTGCCGGTGTCGCGTTGGGCGGACCAGATCGCGTCTTCGACCGCGTCGGCGCTCGCGCGCACGAACGTGCCCGTGGTCGTCGACGGGATCGGGCGATTCGGCTTCGTGAAGATGCGCGCCTGCGGCAGGCCTGTGCCGGTATCGACGCCATACACGTCGAGCGGCGCGCTCGTGCCGCCGCCGCCGAGAATCAGGTGGATCGTGCCGTGGCTCGTATCGAACGTCGATGCACCCGCCGATACCGCCGACATGATCGGCTTGGGCTGCAACGTATCGACCGGGTGCCCCGTCGCGATGTCGGTGCCCTTGTTGTGATTGCAACCGCGCACCGGATAGCTGCGCTCGTAGTCGTGATCGTGACCGCACAGCACGAGGTCCACACCATAGCGATCGAACAGCGGCAGCCACGCTTCGCGAATGCCCTTGTCGGAACCATTGCCGGTCTTCGACGAGCTGAGCGCGTCCTGATGCATCTGCACGATGATCCAGTCCACGTCGTTATCGTGCGATGCATGCTGCAGCACTTTTTCGAGCCAGCGTGTCTGCTCGCCATTGCTATAGCCGCGCACGTATAGCGACGTGCCCGCCGGAATCGGCGGATTGCCGGTACTCGCGACCGGCGTCAGCGGCGCGGGCCCGGCGACGAAAGCGGCGGCGTCCTGATAGACGACGTCGTCCGCATCGAGCGAAATGAACAGCACCGAGCCGACGCGGAAGCTGTACCAGCGGCCCGGAAAACGCGTGTGATTATCGGGCAGCACGTAGCGCGACAGATACGACGCAAGGCCCTGCTCGCCGTTGTTGAATTCGAGCTCGTGATTGCCGGGACACGGCATCCACGGCCGGTTCGACGCCGACGTCTGCGCGTTGTCGCCGAAGTCGCGCCACACCTCGGGCTGCTGCGTCGGATTCAGATTCGCATAGCAGAGGTCACCGTTCAGCAGATGGAAGAGCGGCTGAAAGCGCTCGACGGCCGCCACCGCGAAGCGGCTTTGCGGCGACGACAGCACCCAGTTCGTATTCGGCGTAGCGAGATCGCCGTAGCTCGTCCAGCGAAACGGCGCGCGGCCGCGCGGCGCGGTACGAAAACTCGCGGTGAAGGGTTGCGCTGCATTGCCGTCGTTATCGGCCGTCACTTCGTACTGATAGCTCGTGTCGGCCTTCAACTCGCGCACGCGCGCGTGATAGTTGAATACGACCTCGCCGTTGATGCCGTCGGTGTACGTGCTTTGCACCGCGTGCACCGTATGTTTCGCGTGGTCCCCGTTATTGACGCCGCTTATGCGCACCTGCGGATTGACCGCGGGCGCGAGCGACGACCACGACACGGTAATTTCGCTCGTCGGGTCGCGGCCCCAGGTCAGATGGATCTGTTCGGGCGTGCCATCGGGTGTGCCGCTATTGGCGCCGCGCGCGGTCGATGCGAGCGCGCCCGCCGCCGTCGCGAGACTCGATGCGCCGGCGAACTTCAGAAAGCCGCGACGCGAGACGATCGATGCGCCGTGCTCATCGGCAGGCGTTGTCTTGACGATTTTTCTGTTCGACATGTCCGGTATGGTTGTTCAGGTGGAAGAATGCCAGCGCAAAACAACGCCCCGCGGGGCGAGCGCGGACGGAAAGTGACGGACGATCGTAGCCGGACGGCGATGACAGCCCGATGAAACATCGGGCGAATAGCGGAAGGAGAGTTCGATATCGAAAGGTTTATAAACACAGATTGCCGGTGCAGCGCGTGATTCGATCGCGCGCATGCAACCGGCAATCCGCTTGACGTCCGTTCAGGTCTGGGAGCTTGTATCGTCCGCGGCTTGAGCGTTGTCGGCGTCGTCCTGCTTCTCTTCTTCTTTCTTTTCCACCAGCGATTCCAGCTTTCCAGCGCCTTCGAAACCGGCGATAGCGGCCACGCCTTTGGTCAGCAGACCCGCTTCGGGATCGACTTTCTCCGCGGCTTCAACGGCGGCAACCGCACCGGCAATCTTGCCCACTTCGTCCAGAAGTCCCATGTCGTGCTCCCACAAAAATAAGTGAAATTGCATCGTCTCACGAACTTCGCGGCATGTCCTCAAATGTTAAACCGCTTGACCATGAAGCTTTCGGACTGAAATTTAAGCGGCTGCCTCACACGCGCGCGGGCGGCTGCGGATTGTTTCCGGGATTCGTGTCGTACCGTGACACGCGAACAATACCGTTCGCGTCGATCAGCTTCGACAAGCCGGCCTCGAGAGCATCGGCGACGTCCTTGTCATACACTTCGTCGCCATTCACATGGAGCGTGAACGACTGCAGGTACTTCGCTTTCTTCTGCGGGTTCTCGATGGTTTGCCGTGTCCATTGATAAAGCGGGTAGTTCTCGATGCCCATTCTCTCCGCTTCGCTCACGTAGTCCGCGAATGCATCGAACTGGCATTTGAGCGTTGCGTGATGCGTTTGCAAAATGGCACGTAGCGCTGGATGCGCGGCGCACGAAGGGTCCGCACGCAGCGAGTTGGCGAGTTCCATCGGCGCGGTGATTCGCAGTTGAAATTGCAAGGGAGACGACATCACGACCTCGATCGCATCGGTAACGGATATCAAAAGTCCGCAGGCGCGGCCTTGTCGGCGACACGCGCGTCGAGCACCGCTTCGCACTGCTCGATTTCTTCGTTGCACATCGGCTTGCCGAGCAGATAACCCTGCGCATGCGTGCAACCGCATACGCGCACGAAATTGAGCTGCTCCTGGGTTTCGATGCCCTCGGCCGTGGTCGGCATGCCGATCTCGCGCGCCAGCGCGACGATGCCGCGCACCACGGCCGCCGATTCGCGCCGATGCACGGACTCGCGGACGAACGAACTGTCGATCTTCAGCTTGTCGAACGAGAAGCGCACGAGCGTGGACATCGTCGAAAAGCCGGTGCCGAAGTCGTCGAGCGCCAGCCCGATACCCAATGCGCGCAATCTGGTGATATTGCGGCGAGTCACTTCGTCGTCGTTCAGCAGTGCCGTTTCCGTGACCTCGAGATTGAGCCGCGTCGGCGGCAGCCTCGTTTTCCGAAGTATTGCCGTCACCGTCGATGCGAACGATTCCTCGCGCAATTGCACCGGCGATACATTGACCGCGACGATCACCTTGTCGCGCCACGCCGACGCCGCCATGCACGATTGCAGCAGCACCCATTCACCCAATGCGAGGATCAGGCCGGTGCGCTCGGCGGTCGGAATGAACGCGGACGGCGACAACTCGCCGCGCGTCGGATGGGCCCAGCGAATCAGCGCCTCGCGGCCCGCTACCGCGCCGGTATGCAGATCGATGATCGGCTGATACTCCATGCGCAAACCATTGAACGACTTCAGCGCGCCTTCGAGGTCGCTGCGCAGCAGGCTCAGGCTTTCGTCGGATACGTGCTTCTCGGCATCGAAAATCATGAACGCGCTTTTGCCGCTGCGCTTGACGCCGTACAACGCGCGGTCCGCGCAGATCAGCAATTGCGGACCCGTTTTCGCATGTTCGGGATAGAGCGCGATGCCGACGCTCGCGCCGATATGCACGAGCGCTTCGCTCAACACGAACGGCCGCGCCAGCGTTCTGACGATGCGATCGGCCAGCACGCGCACGTCGCGAAGCTGCCCGGCGTCGTCCGAAATCGCGACGAACTCGTCGCCCGCCAGGCGGCCAACGTGGTCGCCGCTCGGCAGCAGATCGCGCAAACGGGAGGCCGCTTCCTGCAGAATCTGGTCGCCGGCGGCATGACCGAGACTGTCGTTGATCGCCTTGAAGCCGTCGAGGTCGATCAGCAGCACCGCGAACGCCTCGCCCTGCCGCGTCGAACTCTCGCCGGTGCGTTCGATCAGCAGCTCGTTGATACGCGCGCGATTCGGCAAACCGGTCAGGCTATCCTGGCGCGCGAGGCGATGACTGTTTTCCCGCGCGAGCAGCAACGCAACGGTGTCGCGATTACTGCGCAGCGCGACCGTGAAGAAGCCGGCCGCGCAAAACGGAGCCTGAAATAGCAGCACGAGCTTGCCATTGCCCGGCGACATCGCCGCGCCGACACTCAGAAAGCCGAGAATAAAAACGATCTGCAATAACGCAAGCCGCGGCGTGCCCGCATTGCGTCCGGACAATCCGCCGATCACACCGACCGCACAGACGTTTCCAAGCAGAAAAAGCGTGGGACTTCCGCTGATATTGCACAGGAATGTGCCAAACCCGAATAACGCGCTCCACAACAGACTCGCGAAAATAAACGCGGAAGTCGGCGTGGGCAGCCCAAGGGCTGCCCGCGTGCGGCATAACCAGATCAGCGTGAGCCGCGCGATCAGCAATGCGACGACCGCAATACCCCACGCGGCATATAGAGGAATCGGATAAAGATAATACGCGGTTGCGCATACGCTGATTTCGCAAATCGACGCGAAAACGATCGATGCGGTTCGCGTGAACAGGTTGGCAAGCAGAATCTGCCGGTTGTCCGGACTCAGGTTCTGGGCCGAGGACACGACCCACCTGGAAAATGGAGACCTTGGTTCGGTAAAAGCCATGACCTGCGCATTCGACGGTGGGTGGGTCCGAATCGGCATGCGAATGGACGGCTCGTGCAGCGATTACATCAACATAAAGTATCAGATTAATGCATGCAATGGTGTGAAATGACCGGCAGCCGTGGATCAAAAGCACTGCATGGGCGCGAATCCCGACTTGCTCGATGGAGTACGAGCGTTCGGATTACATGTTGTTGCGGCACAACGGACCGCTCGATATAGCGCGATTCCGAAGTTGCGGAACGGCAATAAAAAAAGAGGAAGATCGTGGCTCTCCCTCTTTGATGATTGTCGCAGCCTCGGCTTGCCGAGTCGCGATCGCCGGCCTCGCTTAGTCGTACAGCACGGCTGCGATCTTCGGATCGTTCATGTTGGTCTTGTCGTACCAGTAAAAACCGGTGTCGATCTTCTTCGGCAGCTTCTCGCCGTGCAGCGCCTTGACCGCCGAGTCGACCGTGCATTTGCCGATACCGACCGGATTCTGCGTAATCGCGCCGGCCATCAAGCCCGACATGATGTTCTCCTTCTGCTCCTTGCCGGAGTCGAAGCCGATCAGCACGAGTTTCTTGCCCGATTCCTTGACGCCGATCGCCGCGCCTTCCGCGGAACCTTCGTTTGCACCGAAGATACCCTTCAGGTTCGGATTCGCCTGGATCATGGTCTTGGCGATTTCCGCGGACTTCAGGTGATCGCCGGCGCCGTATTGCACGGACACGATCTTGATGTTCGGATGCTTCGACTTGATCTGATTGACGAAACCGTCGCGGCGATCGACACCAGTGCGGCTCGTCTGGTCGTGCACGATCACGCCGACTTCGCCGGAATTGCCGATCAGCGCGGCCATCTTGTCGGCGGCGAGCGCGGCGGCGGCGACGTTGTCCGTCGAGCAGGTCGTCAACGGAATATCGCTGTCGACGCCGGAGTCGAATGCAATCACCGGAATCTTTTCGTTCTGGGCGCGCTTGAGCAAGGGGATGGCCGCCTTACTGTCGAGCGCCGCGATGCCGAGCGCCTGCGGCTTCTTCGCGAGCGCGGCCGACAGCATGTCGATCTGCTTATCGACCATCGCTTCCGTTTCCGGTCCCTCGAACGTGATCCTGACGTTGTTCGCTTTCGCGGACTGCTCGGCGCCCGATTTGACGGCTTGCCAGAATTGATGCTGGAAGCCTTTCGAAATAAGCGGAATATACGGCTCGTCCGCATACGCGAGACTACTTCCGCCGACGAGCGCACCGACACCGACCACGATACCGATCAGTCTTCTCTTCAACATGGGGCCTCCTCCAATGGTTGGGCTATCAAGCCGCTATCGAGCGTTCGAGGGAGCCTTCACGTGCCCTCTCTCTCCTGCTCCTGCGTTCCCTGCTTATTTGCTGCTTCTGCTCCTGCGTCAACTTCTCCGGCTGCGCCGCAGGATGTCCGCATACACCGCCAGAATGATGATCAAACCGGTCACGACGATCTGCCACTCCTGCGCGACCGACATGATGCGCAGTCCGTTGGTCAGCACGCTCATGATGAAAGCGCCGATGATGGTGCCGAGTATCGTTCCCGAACCGCCGCTCAACGACGTGCCGCCGATCACGACCGCCGCGATCGCATCGAGCTCGTAGCCTTGACCGAGCGCCGGCTGCGCCGAATTGAGCCGCGACGCGATCAGCAGACCCGCGATGCCGCAGATAGCGCCGCCCACGCCGTAAATCGCGATCTTCCAGCGATCGACATTGACGCCCGAGAGCCGCACCGCTTCCTCATTGCTGCCGAGTGCGAACGTATAGCGGCCGAGCGCGGTGCGATTGAGCGTAATAGAGCTGACGATCGCGAGAAAGAACAGGATCAGTACCGCATTCGGAATCGGCACGCCCGGCAGGAAATAGCCGATCAGCGAATCCTGGGAAATACGGTAGAAGTTCTCGGTATCGGTGAAATAGATCGGCTTGTCCGCCGACACGACGAGCGACAATCCCTTCAGCAGCATCATCATGCCGAGCGTCGCGATGAACGGCGGGATCTTCATTTTCGCGGTCAGCGTGCCCGATACCGTGCCGCATACCGCGCCCGTCGCGAGTGCCGCGAGCACGCCCATCCACATCGGCAGATGCCAGTACGTGAGAAACACGCCGCAAATCACGGCGGTAAATGTCATCAACGTACCGACCGACAGATCGATGCCGCCCGTAATGATCACGAACGTGGCGGCGATCGCCAGCACGCCGTTCACAGCTGTCGCCTGAAAAATGCCGAGGATGTTGTCCATCTGCATGAAGGCCGGCGACGCGAAGCTGAAGAACACCAGCAGCAGGATGAGGCTCGCGAACGCGAGCATCTTTTGCACGGCGGTCGGCGCGAAAATTCGCGCTTTCAGCCCGGAAGTGCGCCTTTCGTTGTCCAGCGCCGCGGCATTCGTTCGCAATGTCATGTCGTAGACCTCTTCAGGCTTGTACCGTTTTCAGGGTTTCGCGCAGCGTCGCGAGATGCATGATGCGCTCCTGCGTCGCTTCGCTGGCGGACAGCTCGCCGGTAATGCGGCCTTCGCACATCACGACGATGCGGTCGCTCATGCGCAGAACTTCCGGCAGCTCGGAGGAGATCATCACGATCGCCTTGCCTTGCGCCGCCAGCGAGCGCAGCAGCTTGTAGATTTCGCTTTTCGCGCCGACGTCGATGCCGCGCGTCGGTTCATCGAAGAACAGTACGTCGCAATCGCGCTCGAGCCATTTCGCGATCACGATCTTCTGTTGATTGCCGCCCGACAGGAGCCGCACCTGCTGCGTCGCCGAAGGCGTGCGAATCGCAAGCAGCTTGATGAAGTGCTGCGCTCTTTTGCGAATCTGCCCGCGGCGCAGAAACATATTGATTGACAGGAACTTGCCGAGATCGGCCATCACGATGTTCGATTCGACATCCATTCCCGTAGCGAGACCGAAGCGCTTGCGATCTTCGGACAGGTAGCCGATGCCGCGCTTGACCGCATCACTGGGCCTCTTGATCGACGCCTTCACGCCTTTCACGAGTATCTCCCCCGATTCGACCGGATCGGCACCGAACACCGCGCGCGCGACCTCCGTGCGGCCCGCGCCCATCAAGCCTGCGAAACCGAGTATTTCGCCCTTGCGCAATTCGAAACTGACGTCGCGCACGAGCGGACCTGCGACGAGATTTCTCACTTCGAGCGCGAGTTCGCCTTTCACCGGCGCGCTCTCGACCGGCGTCACGTCGCCCAGCGTGCGTCCGACCATCATGCCGATGATCGTCTCGACGGCGGTGCCCTCGGTCGGCACGGTGGCCACATACTCGCCGTCGCGCATCACGGTCACGCGATCGGTGATCTGCTTCAACTCGTCCATCTTGTGCGAGATATAGACGACCCCGACGCCGCGCTCTCTCAATTGACGGATGATCCGGAACAGCTCGGCAATCTCGGCATCGTTGAGCGCGGACGTGGGTTCGTCCATGATCAGCACGCGCGAATCGAAAGACAGTGCTTTCGCGATCTCGACCATCTGCTGACTCGCGACGGTCAGCGTGCCGACCATCGTGCGCGGATCGAGTTTCACGTGCATGCGGGCGAGGATCTCGCTCGCCTGCGCATTCAGTTTGTCTTCATCGAGGAACAGACCCAGACCCTTGCGCGGCTCACGGCCGATAAAGATGTTCTGCGCGATGCTCAGATGGTTCATCAGTTGCAGTTCCTGATGAATGATGCCGATGCCGACAGCTTGCGCGTCGCGCGGACCTTGAAAATCGACGGGCTTGCCGTCGAAGAGAATTTCGCCGGAATCGCGCGTATAGACGCCGGCGAGAATTTTCATCAGCGTCGACTTGCCCGCGCCGTTCTCGCCCATCAGCGCATGGACCTCGCCGGCCATGAGTTCGAACCGGACGTCATGAAGCGCTCTTACGCCCGGAAAGCTCTTGCAAAGATTGTTGACGGAAATGAGTGGGTTCATGTGCTGATCTGTCGACGGCTGCCTATATCACCAACGTTGTTACGGTGGAGCTTTTTACGGCTTGAACAACGGCTTTCATTCCAGCTTTCATTCAAGGCGCGAACAGGTCGGGGCGCTCTTTTGCGGACCGCTGCAATTCGGCGACGACCTGGTCGAGATGATCGTGCATCGCTTTCGCGGCCGCATCGCCGTCGTCGGCGCAAAGGGCCTTGAAGATGCTCTCGTGCTCTTCCAGCGTATGCGTGAGCCGTTCTGGACTCGCGAGCAATTGTCTCGCGCGGTCCAGCGCATTGCGCGACACCGCGACGATCTCCTTCACGCGCGGCAGCTTCACCGCGTCGAGCAGGATTTCATGGAAAGCCAGATCGAGCGCGTGAAACGCCAGACGTTCGCCACTTCCGGCCAGACTGCGCTGCTGATCGAGATTGCTTGCCAATGCGTCGAGCGTCGCCGTGTCGTGCATCAGCGCGACCCCACGCACCGTCTCGACTTCCAGTGCGCTGCGGATGAACAGATGCTGGCGGATGTCGTCGAGCGCGATCGGTTTGACGCGCGTGCCGCGTTGCGGCAAAACCTCGACGAGACCCGCGTGCGCAAGCCTCGCCAACGCGGATGACACCGGAAAGCGCGACACCCCCATGCGTTCGCACACGGCCATCTTGTCGATCATCATGCCGGGTTCCAACGCCAACGTAACAATCGCTTCCCGCAACGCCGCCTCGACCGCGTCGGTCAAGCTGCCGCGCTCGCCGCCGCCGACTTTTTGCAGTGCGACATACGGGTCTCCGGCGGCATTCTCAAGTTCGGTCGAGGAATTCACGAAGGCCTTGATTTCGAGAAGACATGCTAGCATGCTAGAAAGTGAATGCCGCGTTGTCAACGCGTACAAATGCCTGGAAATAGCTAGGGATGCCTGGTATCTGGGAACTACGGACTTACCCGTACGCGTAGCAGGAACGCGCACACAGAGAATGTGCGCACGAAACCGATCCGTCTGCGTCCGCGGACGACAAGCCGATAGCCATAGCCCGGAGGGTGCGCAGATGACAACGATCACAAGGCTGTCCGTTCGGGACATCCGGTTCCCCACCTCACGTTCGCTGGACGGCTCCGACGCGATGAATGCCGCGCCGGACTACTCCGCCACTTACGTCACGCTCGAAACCGACACGCCGAATCTCACGGGCCACGGCCTCACGTTCACGATTGGCCGCGGCAATGAAATCTGCGTGACCGCGGTGAATGCACTCACGCCGTTGATCGTCGGCAAGAAGCTCGAAGATATCGCCGCGAATATGGGCGCTTTCTGGCGCGCATTTACTTCGGATAGCCAACTGCGCTGGATCGGCCCGGACAAAGGTGCGATTCATCTTGCCACCGCGGCGGTCGTCAACGCGGCGTGGGACCTGTGGGCGAAATCCGTCGGCAAGCCGGTCTGGAAGCTGCTGGTCGACATGAGCCCGGAAGAACTCGTGCGCTGCCTCGACTTTCGCTACGTGACTGATGCAATCACGCCGCACGAAGCACTCGCGATGCTGCATCGTCATGCGAAGACCAAGGGCGAGCGTGAAAAGGAAATGCTCGCGCACGGCTATCCGGCCTATACGACATCGGCGGGCTGGCTCGGTTACGACGACGACAAGATTCGCCGTCTCGCGCGCGAAGGCGTCGCGCAGGGATGGACGCATTTCAAGCAGAAGGTCGGCGGCGATCTGGAGGAAGACGTACGGCGCGCGCGCATTCTGCGCGAAGAGATCGGCGAGAACCGGAAGCTGATGATGGACGCGAACCAGGTGTGGGACGTCGATGAGGCGATCGCGAACATGCGCCGTCTCGCCGAGTTCGACCCGTGGTGGATCGAGGAGCCCACGAGTCCCGACGACATCCTCGGTCATGCTGCGATTCGCCGGCGGCTCGGTTCGATTGGCGTCGCAACCGGCGAGCATTGCCACAATCGCGTGATGTTCAAGCAACTGCTGCAGGCGCAAGCCATCGACTTCTGCCAGATCGACAGTTGCCGGCTCGGCGGACTCAACGAAGTGATCGTCGTACTGCTGATGGCCGCGAAGTTCGGTGTGCCGGTGTGCCCGCATGCAGGTGGTGTCGGCTTGTGCGAGTACGTGCAGCATATTTCGCTGTTCGACTATATCTGCGTGTCGGCGTCGCTCGAGAATCGCGTGCTCGAATACGTCGATCATTTGCATGAGCATTTCGTGGATCCCGTGGCGATCCGCAACGGGCACTATATGCCGCCGCAAAGGGCCGGGTATAGCATCGAGATGCTGGAAGGGACGCTGGACAGGTACTGGTATCCGGAAGGAGAGGCGTGGCAGGAATGATGCTGGAGAAGGGTTGGTGTCGTCGCGCAGATCGCCGCGGCGACGGGCGACCGGCTCGAGCGCGTGGCACGCATCGTGCGCCTGAACGTGTTCATCGCGAGCACGCCGGCATTCAGTGCTCAAAGCACGGTTGCCAATGGCGGGTCGGACGTGATCGTGCAGATCTTCGGTGACGCCGGCCGTCACGCGCGCAGCGCGGTGGGTGTTGCGTCGCTGCCGGCAGGGGTCGCCGTCGAAGTCGAAGCGGTTGTCGCCTTGAAGAACGTCTGAATTCAACTCATACACTCGGAGCCGCCAATGTCTTCTCCGCTGTCGCCCGCTGTCATCGACGCAATACGTGCCCGCACACCCGGTGTGCGCAGTACCACGCACTTCAATCATGCGGGCGCGTCGCTGCCGTCGGCCGCCACGCTCGAAGCAATTCACGCGCATCTGTTGCGCGAAGCCTCGATGGGACCCATGGAAGCGGGCGCGGCTGCCCGCGAACAGACCGAACGGGCGCGCACGCTCGCCGCGCGACTGCTGAACGCTCAGCCCACCGAGATCGCGTTGACGACGGGCAACTCGCCGGGCTGGGGCGCTGCTTTCGCGGCATTGGGTCCGTGGCGCGAGGGGCAACGCATCCTCGTTGCGCGGCACGAATGGGGCGGCAATCTCGCGACGATGCGCCTTCTGGCGCAGCGCGCGGGCGCATCGATAGAGACGATTCCTTCCGATGAGAGTGGCAAGGTCGATCCTCGCGCGCTCGAAGCGATGCTCGACGACCGGGTCCGACTGATTGCGCTGACATGGCTGCCGGCCAATGGCGGACTGATCAATCCGGCCGCCGCGATTGGGCAGATAGCACGCCGTCACGGCATTCCGTATTTCATCGATGCGGCGCAGGCCGTCGGACAGCTTCCGATCGACGTCGTCGAAGTCGGCTGCGATGTGCTGGCCGGCGCGGGCCGCAAGGCACTGCGTGGACCGCGCGGCACCGGGCTGCTATACGTCCGGCGGGATTTTCTGCCCCGCTTGACGCCGGCCTTCGTCGACACGTATTCCGCGCCGCTCGACGCCAATGGCGACCCTGTACTGCGCGACGATGCCGTGCGTTTCGAATCATCGGAAGCGTCGCTTGCACTGCATTGCGGATTGGCGAATGCATTGGACGAAGCGCTGGAAATCGGCATCGACAACATCCGCGCGCAGATCGACCGGACCGCGCAGACATTGCGCGAGCGGTTGGCCGCGATGGAGGGCGTGTGGGTGCTCGACCAGGGTGTCGAACGATCCGGTCTGGTGTCGTTCAACGTCGCCGGACTCGATGCCATGTCGGTGCGACGCGCGTTGGCGGCACAGGGCATCACGATCGGCTCGAATGGCGTCGCGTACACGCCGTTCGATATGACTAGCAGAGGGCTGACACAGATCGCGCGCGCATCGGTCAGCTATCTGACCACCGACGCCGAAGTTGATAAATTACTGGCTGGGATAGGGACGTTGACGCATTGAGCACTCGAGTCAAAGAGAACTTTGCGTCAGTCAAATGAATGGAAACGTCTCTTTCAACTCAATCGCGCGCACACGACCATGAACTCCGCCTCATCGCACCGCCTCGATTTATCAAAGTTTCCGCGCCATGCGCTTCTCGAAGGCCCGACGCCAATTCAGCACCTTGCGCGTCTGAGCGCTCGCCTCGGCGGGGCGGACATCTACGTCAAAAGAGAAGATCTGACGGGACTAGGTGGCGGCGGCAACAAGTTGCGCAAGCTCGAATTCCTGATTGGCGAAGCGCTCGCGCGCGGCGCGGACACCATCGTTACCGTCGGCGCGCGGCAATCGAATCATGCGCGCCTCACGGCGGCCGCGGCGGCTCGCGTCGGGCTTCAATGCGAGCTGGTGCTGACGAGAACCGTGCCACGTTTCGACCACGACTACATGGAGAACGGCAACGTGCTGCTCGATGCGCTATTCGATGCGCGCGTGCATGATCTTCCCGGCACGGCCAACCCATTGCAATTCGCCGAGGAACGCGCGAACGAGTTGCGAGCGCAGGGCCGTAACGTCTATGTGTGTCCGTTGGGCGGTTCGAGCCCGGTCGGTTGTCTCGGCTACGCGGACTGCGCAGCTGAAATCGTCGCGCAATCGCAAGCGCAAAACGTGGCCTTCGATCGCGTCGTGGTGCCGAATGGAAGCGGCGGCATGCATGCGGGGCTGGTCGCGGGTTTTATTGCGCTGGGCCTGGATCCGTCGCGTATTGCAGCATTCACGGTGTATGGGAATGCTAGCCACGCGCGCACGGTTACTTTGGATAAGGCGAATCAGACGGTCCGGCTGATCGACCCAGGCCTAAGCGTGAGTGATGACGCGATCTCGATCGACGAAGCGCAGCTCGGACCCGGCTATGGCATTCCAACCGATAACATGCGCGCGGCTGTTCGGCTGATGGCATCGACGGAAGGTCTGTTGCTCGATCCCGTGTACAGCGGCAAAGCATTTGCGGGTCTTGTGGAAAACGTGAGCAACGGGAAGTACAGTACCGGACAGAAAATTCTATTCGTGATGAGCGGCGGTCTTCCGGGGCTATTTGCCTATCGGAACGAGTTCTGAGCGCAGAAGCGGAGACAACGCGATGGTCTGATACGGCCGCCGTTGTCTGAAGAAAGCGCGAAGCGCTTGAAGATTCGAATCGACGATTCGAAATGGTGCCCAGGGCGGGATTTGAACCCACACGCCTTTCGGCGCTACCCCCTCAAGATAGTGCGTCTACCAATTTCGCCACCTGGGCAGAGGGGCGCCATTGTATCAGCCTGATTATTTTTTTGGATCTTCGCGGAAAAGTGTGATGGTTTTTCATGATGAAAACGTCGGAGAGCCAATCTGGGTAAGGGTTCGCGCGTCTTGATGGCCTCGCGAAATCGGGCATGATTTCGCGATGGCTACTTCACGCAAACTCAAGCGTCTTTCTGACGCATACCGGTTCGACGGATTCCGTCCTTGCGAAGCGCTGCGCGGTGTCTTCGGTGATCGCATGGCACGCGTAGTCACGCTGGTTCGGCGCTCAAAAAAACGGCCTGCAAGGGATGTGGTCGACGGTGCTCGATCCACGATCGCACGGTGCGTCGCGTTCGAGATCTGCCGAACGGCGACGTACGGATTTACCTGGAACTCGAAGCTCGTCGGGTCCGCTGTCGATGCGATGGCAGCGTGAAAGGCGAACGACTGAGCTTTCTGGCGGACAACCCTCACTACACGAAGCGCTTCGCGTGGTACGTCGGTCGTCGCTGTCGCGAGAGCACGATCAAGGACGTGGCCGACGAACTGCGATTGCACTGGCACACGGTCAAGGACCTCGAGATGCAGTACATGCGGGCGCAACTGGAGCGGTTCGGCACGCCTGGGCCGAAGGTCATCGGCATCGACGAGATTTCGATTGGCAGGGGACAGACGTACCGCATTGTTGTGAGCGACCTGATACGGGGCCGTGCGATCTGGTTCGGTGGCGAAGATCGAAAGGAGGCCAGCATGCATCAGTTCTATGACTGGCGGGGCGAGAAAAAGGCCCGCGGCATCCGGCTTGTCGTGATGGACATGTGGCGGCCGTTTTACAACGTCGCGCAGGAACGCGTGCCGCATGCGGCCATCCTGTACGACAAATTCCACGTCATAAAGCAGCTCAACGAAGCCCTGGATGAAGTGCGCAAGAGCGAATACGCTCGCCTGCAAGGCGAGCAGCGGCGCTACATCAAAGGCCAGAAGTACGTTCTGCTTAGTCATCGCGAAAACCTGTCGATGGAAGGCAGGAACTCGTTGAAGACGCTTCTCGCAGCGAACCGACGGCTGAATACCGCGTACCTGCTCAAGGAGTCGTTCGGGCAGTTGTGGGACTACGAGCGCGAAGGCTGGGCACGTCGCTTCTTCGAGAACTGGAAATCCAGCCTGAGGTGGCAGCGTTTGAAGCCCTATGAGAAGTTTGCCGCGATGGTCGAGCGTCATTGGGAGGGGATTGCTTCCTATTGCAAGCCAGAAAACAAGGTGCCGCTCGGCTTCGTTGAGGGACTCAATAACAAGATTCGGGTCATCCAACGACGCGCGTACGGATTGCGAGATGAGCAGTATCTGCGCCTGAAGATCCTCACTTGCATGCTGCCTCGAATCTGAAAAATGGAGATTTTTCATCACTCTTTTCCGCGAAGACCCATTTTTTTGAAGCCCCACGCGCGATATTGTTCTGCAGTTGCAATACCGGTCGAAAAACTGACGAGGCGTTCACCCCGTATCGCTGCCCGGCGACCGATTCGAGCGCGGCCCGGCGCCTCGCAAGAGCTCGTAAGGTCTGACGCTTGTGGGCCGCTACTCGGGTGAATGCGACAAATGGCGGACCGCTATGCTCGTACGCTGATGCGCTGAAAGAGCGCCCTTCACGCCGAACATATCATGTCACCACGACGCACATCTTCTTCGCGACTTCGGTATCGTCTTTTTCTCGCGTCGCTGCTGACGTCGATAACGCTGCTGCAGGGTTGCGCAACGACGGCGGAGAACCTTGCCGTAGGATTTGGTCTCGGCGCGCTCGGCACCGTGTCGGCGTTAGGCTGCCTGCTCGCCTGCGAGATGGCCAATCCGCACTGGTGAAAGGCTGCACGGCGCGCGACGAGCAGCTAGTATTCGAAGCTCGACATCGATGACTAACGAAAACGGAGCCCCAGTGGCACACCCGCCCTTCCACCTCTACACCGACGCCCAATTCGCAAGCCCCTACGCGATGTCCGTCTTCGTGACGCTTCGCGAGAAGCGCTTGCCGTTCGACCTTTCGACCGTCGATCTCGCGAACAAGGCGAATCACGCCACCGACTATGCGGCCCGCTCATTGACGCGGCGCGTGCCGACCCTGATACACGAAGACTTTGCGTTATCCGAGTCGTCGGCGATCAGCGAGTACCTCGAAGAGACTTTCCCGGACACCCCGGTCTATCCTCAAGATCGGCGTCTGCGCGCGCGAGCGCGCCAGCTGCAGGCCTGGCTGCGCAGCGATCTGCTGCCGGTTCGCCAGGAGCGTTCCACCGAAGTCATTTTCTACGGATCGCGCGGCGGCCCGCTTTCCGCCAGCGCACAAGAAGCGGCACAAAAACTCTTCGCCGCCGCCGATGCATTGCTTCCGGCCAATTCGCCCAATCTGTTCGGCGAGTGGTGCATCGCCGATACGGACCTCGCATTGATGCTCAATCGCCTCGTGCTGAACGGCGATCCCGTTCCGCACAAGCTCAAGGAGTACGCCACGCAACAATGGCAGCGCGCCAGCGTGCAGCAGTGGGTCCAACTGGAGCGTCCATCGCTATAAAGTCGACCGGCGTGGCTGCCGCCACGCCGAAAAGCCATCGATAGAAGTGACAAAGACCAGAAAAATAGCTGAATACGGAGGTATTAAAAGATGCAGTAAACGCGAATATTACATTCGCGTTTTATCAGAGCTTCGCTGCTCCGCCATGGCCCGATTCCGCGCCCGCTTCCTTTGCTGCCTCGCGCGTACGATGCTGACAACGATCAGCACGATCGCAAGCAATGTCAATTCGATCATTGCGGGAATTCGGATGGGATCATGAAACATGGCGGGTCTCCGTCACATGATTTCATCATAGTACGCCGGGCAGGTCAGCCTGAAGTATTGCGCCGCACCATTGCAATCTTACCGCCGCCATTACACCGGCTTTTATCCAGCCGGCAAAAGCCTCGAGTGACAAATTGAAAACATTCTGTCACGCAAAAACTAACAGGATTCAGATAGCCGTCCCTAAACAGTTTATTTGCGCTAGAGTACGTGAGCGATCAGTTGGATCGTGAGCCGTCCCGACAATTCGAAGGCGTTATCTGTCACGCGTTTGCTTGCGTGTACTGAAGAAGCACCTGGACTCGTTGAAGACATCGCCCATGCCATATTTTCCTGTCGCCTACTGTGGTCCCGCGGCTGTCCCTGAAAGCTTGTGGCTGCGCTGGAATACCGATCCGCCATTGCTCGTCGCGCTCGCGGCGCTCGCATGGTTCGTGGCCAGCAACCGCTCGGCGAATGCACGGGCGGGATGGGGCGCCGTCGCGTTGATGGCCCTCGTGTTCGTGTCGCCGCTCTGCGCGTTGTCCTCGGCATTGTTCTCCGCACGCGTCACTCATCACGTCATTCTGATCGCTGCCGTCGCTCCATTGCTCGCCCTCGCGTTTCCGCTGCCGCGCCTCGCGCATCCGCCGCTCGTGCCGGTGGTCGCCGCTCATGCGGTGATCATCTGGCTGTGGCATGCGCCTGGGCCTTATGCGTGGGGACTCGCGACGGTACCCGGCTACTGGCTGATGCAGATTACTTTGCTTGGCAGTGCATGGCTCATGTGGCGCAGCATCTTCTCGCCGTCGCTGCCGACCGGCCCCGCGCTGATGGCGCTCGTCGCGACGATCGGCCATATGGGTTTGCTCGGCGCGTTGATCGTGTTCGCGCCGGTGCCGCTCTACGTCGCGCACTTCGCGACCACCGCCGCGTGGGGGCTCACCCCGCTCGCCGACCAGCAACTCGCCGGACTGTTGATGTGGGTACTGGCAATGATCCCTTATCTCGCGGCAGGACTTTCGCTCGTCTGGTCAAGCCTGCGCGTCAGAGAGCCCGCGCTGTGACGACCCTGCTGAAGTTCATTCATCTGGCTGCGATCGCCGTCTGGTCGGGCGGTTTGATCGTGCTGCCGTATCTGTTCTGGCAGCGCCGCGGGCTCGCGGCGGGCACCGAACTCGACCGGCTGCACCGCATCACGCGTCTCGTGTTCGTGGAGTTGACCTCGCCCGCCGCTTTCGTCGCGATTGCGAGCGGCACCGTACTGATTTTTCTGCAGGCCACCTTCGTCGAATGGTTCACCGCGAAGATGGTGTTCGTCGGCATCATGGCGATGCTGCATGTGCTGGCCGGCCTCGTGCTACACGATCTGTATCTGCCCGACGGCAGGTTCAGCCGTGCCTCGGCGATCGCGCTGACCATCGCTTATCTGATCGTGATCGTCGCGATCATCTGGATCGTGCTGGCCAAGCCTCACATCGACTCGAACCTGCTGGCCCCGCATCTGTTCGAGCCCGGTGGACTTGGCCGCTGGCTGCATCACTCCTTCGGCGAAACGAGAATTCCGACGCCATGATCGAACACGAGCTTGCCCCCATGCCAGCCGGCGAAGCCCGTCATCACCGAGCTGAGCACCGACAGCACGAGCCCATGCGGCAGGATCTCATCGGGGTAATAAAGGCGCACGCCCCAGTTCGCACCCGCGAGCGCGACGAGCGTCATCGCGGCGACCGCATGCGACCAGCTCGC
Organism: Paraburkholderia sp. 32; assembly: GCF_050435345.1. Lineage (NCBI taxonomy): Bacteria > Pseudomonadati > Pseudomonadota > Betaproteobacteria > Burkholderiales > Burkholderiaceae > Paraburkholderia > Paraburkholderia sp. 32. The sequence continues at coordinate 1,128,483 of NZ_JBNDKD010000001.1, read as the reverse complement.
CTCCTTCAGGCGGATACCGCGCACCAGCAGCAGCTCGGCGGTACCGACCACGCTCGCAGCCACGCCGCTCCAGAACGCGAAGCCGGCGGCCCACAATCCGGCGCGAATCCAGAACGGGTCGCCCGTCCACCAGTAGATTACGTCGACGCCCAACGTCGCGACGACGAACGCGATCGGGAAATGCACCATCATCACGTGAATCGGATGACCGACGAGCGCCACCACCGACCCCTTGTCGAGCCGCAACAGCTCGAGCATCACTTCGCTTCGCGTCTCGTTTCCAGCATTGCCTTTGTTTGCCATGATGGTGTGTCCTCGCATCGGATGCCTGGTGGTGCAAACCATCATAGCTGCTTGCGCCTGGCCGTCCAAGCCGGATCGCTCGCCGCGTTGTCCGGCTGCACCGGGCCGCTCTCGACGCTCGAGCCATCGGGTCCGGCCGCCGCATCGATCGCCGGGCTGTGGTGGGTGATGCTGGCGGGCGCCGCGATCCTGTTCGCGATGGTGCTCGTACTGTTTCTGATGACGGTCTTCCGGCCCGGCTGGGGCTCGCACGTGTCGCCCGCGCGCTGGATCGTGCTCGGCGGTCTCGTGCTGCCGGCAGTGATCCTGATCCCGTTGATCTGCTACGCGCTGTACGCGGGCGAATTGCTGCTGCCGCTGCGCGCGCATGCGCCCGCGCGCATCGAGGCGATCGCGCAGCAATGGCGCTGGACCTTCCGCTATCCGGAACTCGGCAACGTCGAAACCGGGAACGTGCTGCACCTGCCCGCGGGCACGCCGGTCGACATCGTCGTGACCAGCATGGACGTCGTGCACGCATTCTGGATTCCGCGCTTCGCGGGCAAGATCGACGCGGTCCCTGGCCACCACAACCTGCTGCGTATCCAGGCCGATCAGCCCGGCCAGTACGCCGGACAATGCAACCAGTTTTGCGGCATCGGTCATGCGGGGATGCACTTCACCGTGATCGTCGATCGTCCGGAAGATTTTCCGGCTGCTGTCAAAAACGCCGCCGCCAACGGGGAGGTGAAGAAATGAGTGTGCCCGTCGAGCCGCCATCACAGGGCATCACCGCGCTGCGGCTGCATCGCCAGCTTGCCGCGATCTGGGCTACCGGGCCAGGCGTGCAGAGGCTCGCCGCGGTCAACCATACGGTGCTCGGCATGCGCATGATGATCACGTCGTTCGTGTTCTTCGCGATCGCCGGGATTCTCGGCATGCTCACGCGCGTGCAGCTCGCGACGCCGCATGCGGCCTTCATGGATGTGGAGACCTATAACCAGGTCTTCACGATGCATGGATCGATGATGCTGTTCCTGTTCGCGATCCCGATGGTGGAAAGCTTCGCGGTCTACCTGGTGCCGAAGTTTCTCGGCGCGCGCGACCTCGCGTTTCCACGGCTGACCGCTTACGGCTACTGGTGCTATCTGTTCGGCGGCACGATCCTGACGGTGTCGCTGATCCTGCACTCCGCGCCGGACGGCGGCTGGTTCATGTACACGCCGCTCAGCTCGAACGTCTACACGCCGGGTCTCAATGCCGATATCTGGCTGCTTGGCATCACGTTCGTGGAGATTTCAGCGCTTTCGCTCGCGGTGGAACTCACCGTCTCGATCCTCAAGATGCGCGCGCCGGGCATGTCGATCGATCGCATGCCGATCTTCGCGTGGTACATCCTCGTCACCGCGATGATGATGATCGTCGCGTTTCCGCCGCTGATTCTCGGCTCGATCCTGCTCGAGGTGGAGCGCGCGTTCAACCTGCCGTTCTTCGATCCGACGCGCGGCGGCGATCCGCTGCTGTGGCAGCATCTGTTCTGGCTGTTCGGCCACCCGGACGTGTACATCATCTTCCTGCCGATGGCCGGCGTGCTGTCGACGATGATCCCCGTGTTCGCGCGCCGCAAGCTCGTCGGCTATCGCACGATCGTCGTCGCGATCATCGCGCTCGCGTTCCTGAGCTTCGGCATCTGGGTGCACCACATGTTTACGGTGGGCATCCCACATCTGGCGCTCGCGTTCTTCTCGGCGGGCTCGGCGATCGTCGCGGTGCCCACCGCGATCCAGTTCTTCGCGTGGCTCGCCACGCTGTCGCACGGCCGCCCGCGCTGGGACGTGCCGATGCTGTACATCTTCGGCTTCTTCTTCGTGTTCACGTGCGGCGGGCTGACCGGCGTGATGCTCGCGATCGTGCCGTTCGACTGGCAGGCGCACGACACCTACTTCGTCGTCGCGCACCTGCACTACGTGGTGGCCGGCGCGCTCGCGTTTCCGATGCTCGCGGCGTTCTATTACTGGTTGCCGCTGCTGACCGGGCGCACCGCCGTGCATAACCTTTCGGTGGCGGCGTTCTGGCTCGTGTTCATCGGCTTCAACATGACGTTCTTCATGATGCACCTGACCGGCCTGCTAGGCATGCCGCGGCGCGTCTTCACCTATAGCGGCGACGAAGGCTGGAACTGGCTCAATCTGCTGTCGTCGGTGGGCAGCTTCGTGATGACGATCGGCTTCGCGCTCGTCGTGATCGACATCGTCGTGCAATTGCGTTTCGGCCAACGCGTGCGACGTAACCCGTGGCAATCGACCACGCTCGAATGGGCGATGCCGATCCCGCCCGCGCCGTACGCATTCGCGTCGATCCCGCACATGGACGCCGAAACCGAAAAGGTGCCCCCGGGCCAGCTAGCGACCTCTCTGGCGCGCGGCGAGGGTTACCTCGGTTTCACGCGCAACGGCTGGCAGGAGACGCTAGGCGTGCATATGACATCGGGCGAGCCCGAACAGGTGATCGTGCTGCCGAACTCGACGTATCTGCCGCTCGTCACCGCGCTCGTGACGGCCGCGGCGGTGCTCGCGATGCTGTTCAAGTTCTATCTGCTGTCGGTCGCATTCGCATTCGTGACGTTTGGCCTCTTCATCTACGCGGGCCAGAGCGCGGGGCACGCGCGCGATTACGGCGCGCTGCCGGTCGGCCGAGGCGTCAGCGTGCCGCCGCATACCGAGGTCGTCGGTTCGCCGTCGTGGCTTTCGATGATCTGCGCGCTGATCGCGAACAGCACGCTGTTCACCTCGCTGATCTTCGGCACGTTCTACCTGTGGATTGCCGCGCCGAACTGGCCGGCAGCCGTGACGCCGCATCCGAACCGCGGGCTCGCGCTCGTCGCGGCCGTCGCGCTCGCGGTCGCCGCAGCCGCCACGCGTGGCTCGTTGCGCGCGGCCGCCGCCGAGCGCAAACCGCACGGCACGATCGGGCTGAGCGCGATTGCGCTGATCGTCGCGCTCATCGCCTGCGTGATGCTGATCAACGGCGTGACACCGAATCCGCGCGAGCATGCGCTCGGCGCGACGGCCGCGGCGCTGCTCACGTACATCGCAGTTCACGCGGGCGTCGGGTTGTTGTTCCTCATCAGCAACGTGCTGCGCGTCGGCGCGGGCTTCGTTTCCGCGCGACGCCTGACCGATCTGCGCCTCACCCGCCTGTGGGTCGATTACACGCTGGCGACGGGCATCATCGCGCTTGGACTCGTGCTCGCGCTGCCGAGCCTCGTCGCCGTGCTGGGAGCCAGACCATGAATGCGCGTCCGCTTTCGCCGCGGCGGTTGTGGTGGCTCGCCGTCGGCTTCACGATCTGGTGTCTCGCGTTCGTGATCCTGTATGCGCTGCACGCGATCGGCTGCGCGTTCGCGTGGCCCACCGGCCCGCTGCGCGCGAGTCTCGCGATCATTCTGCTGCTGCATCTGATCGCGATCGGCTGGCTATGGCGCTATCGCGCCGCGACCTGCGACCCCGGTCCCGAACGCATCAGCTCGTTCATGCATACCGTCGTCGTCTGGACCCTGATCGCGGCGCTGGTCGCGACCGTGATCACGTTCGGGCCCGCGCTGCTGCTCACCACCTGCGTTTGAACGCGGACTGAGCGCGAGCGCGACCGCCGCACCCGGCATGGAGAAGCACCGATGCAGTCTCGAGATCTCGTGCACAAGGCCGTCTGGTCGGTCATCTATCTACTGTTCATTCTCGCGCCGCTGTTTGCGCTGCTGACCGGCACGCTCCCGCCCGCGCGCAACTTCGGCACCGAATTCGCGGTGGCGCTCGGCTATTCCGGACTCGCGATGATGGGCCTGCAATTCGGCCTCACCGCGCGCTTTCGTCACGTGACCGAGCCGTGGGGCGAGGACGTTATCTATCATTTCCATCGACGCGTGTCGCTGCTCGCGGTCAGCCTGGTCGTCGTGCATCCGCTGATCCTGTTCGCGATCCGCTCGGACAAGGTCGCGATGCCCGACTCGCTGCTCGAGGTTCCGTGGGGTGCGTGGTTCGCGTTCCTGTCGATCGGCTCGGTGATCGTGCTGGTGATCACCGCGCTATGGCGCAAGCAATTGAGGATTGGTTACGAGCTGTGGCATCTGTCGCATATCGGACTCGCGCTCGTCGCGATCTTCGGCGGCGTGCTGCATATGATCGGCTGGGGCTTCTATCTGACCGATCCGTTCAAGCGCACGCTGTGGATCTGCATGACAGTATTCTGGGTAGCGCTGCTGCTGTACGTGCGTCTGTTCAAGCCGCTCTTCATGATCAGGCGTCCGTACCGGATCGCGGAAGTGCGCGCCGAACGCGGCGACACGACGACGCTCGTGATGCAGCCCGACGGCCACGCTGGCTTTCGCTTCAAGCCCGGCCAGTTCGGCTGGCTCAACGTGTGGGGCAGCCCGTTCAGGATCACCGGACACCCTTTTTCGTTCTCGTCGAGCGCCGAGGCCGCGAACGGCCGCGTCGAAATGACGATCCGCAATCTCGGCGATTTCACGAGCCAGATGAAGACGATCGAAACAGGCCGGCGTGTGTATCTGGACGGACCGTATGGCGCGTTCACGATCGGGCATCCGACCGACATGCACGTGCTGATCGCGGGCGGTATCGGCATCACGCCGATGATGAGCATGATCCGCACGCTCGCCGATCGCGGCGACCAACGTCCGCTCGTGCTACTGTACAGCGGCAAGACCTGGGACTCGCTGACTTTCCGCGAGGAGCTCGATGCGCTGAAAGCGCGGCTCGATCTGCGCATCGTCTATGTGCTGTCGGACCCGCCCGAAGGCTGGAGCGGGGAAGTCGGGCGCATCGACGCCGCGATGTTCCGGCGACATCTCCCGCCCGAGTTCGCCGATCACGAGTATTTCATCTGCGGCCCGGACGCCATGATGGATGCGATCGAAACGGCGCTCGGCGAAATGAAAGTGCCGCGCATCCGCTACCATTCCGAACGCTACAGTTTCGTCTAGGAGACTTGCGATGCGCCGACTGTTGGCCAACCGTCTCGTCATTGCCACCGGCGTGATCGTCGTGGCGTTGTCGCTTCTATTCGCGTATCTGCGGGTCGGTTCGCTGCATTAGGGCCCGGTTACGCCAATGACGGGCTCGCGGCGCGCTTTTCCTCATGCTCGAAGGTTGAATCGATATGCCCTACTTTTTTGGAATTGGTCTTCACGTTTTCATCGCGATCTTTTTCGCCGTCCACGCGATGCGCAATAACCAGGGCATCTACTGGCTATTCATTCTGTTTGCTTTTCCGCTGCTCGGCAGCATCGTGTACTTCTTCGCGATCTATCTGCCGGATCTGCGCCACTCGCGCGGCGCGCGGGTGGCCACGCAGGCGATCACGCAATTCGTCGATCCGAATCGCGCGCTGCGTGAAGCGCGCGCCGATTTCGACCGCGCGCCGACCGTGCAGCATCGGATGCGGCTCGGCGAGGCCTTGCTCGCGGCCGGCAATCCGCGCGAAGCGCTCGAACATTTCCAGACCGCGGCGAACGGCCCATTTGCAAACGATCCTGCGCTGCTGCTCGGTCTCGCGCGCTCGCAGTTCGCGCTCGGCGACTACACGGCCGCGGATGCGACGTTGGCGGATCTGTTCTCGGTCAATCCGCGGGCACGCAACCAGGGCGAGCCGGCGCTGCTGAACGCGCGCACGCTGGCCGCGCGGAATGCGCCGGGCGCACGCGCGGCATTCGAACAGGCGCTGACCTGCGCGACCGACGTCGCGCCGCGCTGCCTGTTCGCCGACTGGCTCGCCGCGCAACCGGAAGATGCGGACCGCCGCCGCGCCGGCGCGCTCTATGCGGAAATCGTGCAGGACGCCAAACATTGGCCGCGCCACGCGCGCGAGCATAATCGCGAGTGGCTGCAGCGGGCGCAGGCCGCGTTGGCGGCCGGCGCGGCTCGAGCGTGAGCAAGCCGAGGAGAACTTCGATGCGACGCACGATCCGGTCTTTTGCTTCGGCGCCGTACGCGGCGATTGCGGCGATGGCTTTCGGTGCCGCCTGCGCTTCGACTTCCGCGCAGGCCGCTGGCATGGAGAAACCGTTCGAATGGCCCGCGTCGTTCGTCGTGCTCGGCGATGGCTATCCGCACTCGGGCGATGCATGCCGGCGGCTCGGCGAGTCGGCCGCGACCGTGAACTATCTCGACCATATGGCGATGCTGGTCGGCTGTCCGGGCTCGCGCGACAGCGCCGCCGTGCGCGCGATCGTCGGGCATCGGCGGCACGCGCGTGTGGTCGGCGAAGCGGAAGGCGTGACGCTGATTTCGATTTCGACTGAAAGCGCTCAGGCCGGCTCGCAGAACGACCACGGGCCCGTGAAGGAATCGCCTATCAGCGCGAGCGGCACGTTGCCGTGCGAGCGCGGCAACGGACAGACCAAAACGATGTGCAAGTTCGGCGTCGTGCATCACGGCGATCGATCGACTACGGTCGTGGTCTACTGGCCCGATGGCGCCACGCGGGCGATTTTCTTCGGCGTCAACGGCCGGGTAGTCGGCACGGCCGCGTCCGCGAGCGATCGGCCGATGCCCGGCGACACGCTGACGCGCAAGCATGCCGGCATCAATCTGATTTCAGTTGGCAATGAGCGCTACGAAGTCGAGGACACGGTTCTGTCCGGCGGTTGAATTGCGTTGAAGCACATCGGCGCAAGCCATCCGCGGTCGAACGCCTGATTCGACGCGCGCCACGTTCATTTCTATCCCCAGTAACGATGACGCTGACGGCACCTGCGGGATCGAACAACGCGCAGGTATTCATCGATCCGCCGACGTCGAGCAGCGCAGGCGTGCGCTCGCAGCAGGCCGCGTATCTGAGCGCGACGCACTACTGCCCGAGCCTCGCGATCCTGAGCGGCGCGAAGTCGTAAGCACGGTCAGCGCGACGCAGTTATCGATGATTCGTTGACGCGTCGCGCAATCGAAGGCACACTCGCTCGCTATGCAAGCCCTCACGTACCGCCCGACTGCAAAGCATCGTCATGCGCATGCCCGCGTGGGACTGCCTGTGGGGACTCGCATACGCATACGCCGCTAGACATCATTCGCAGCGACATGCGCCAGAAAGCCCCGCCGGCAACGACGGGGCTTTTTTTGTTTTCCACGACCTTTTCCGCTCATCGAACGAAGGATTGCCGCCATGACACAGGAAGCACAGACGCCTGCCGTATCGAAGATCTTTGCGACGCCCATCGATCTATACCGCGTCCTTGCACGCGTATGGGCCGGCGATACGTCGAGCCCCACGCACGCGTGGTCGTCGACGAATCCCGGGCAGAATCATTGCAGCGTTACGTCTCTGATCATGCAGGACTATTTCGGCGGCGAGATTCTGACGACGCGTACGTCGGGGGGCACGCACTTCTACAACCTGATCGACGGCAGCAGATGGGATCTGACGGTCAGCCAGTTTGCCGAACCGATTCCATTCGACGATACGCGTTCGAGTCGTGAGGCGGCGTTCGCTGATACGTCGCGGGAGAAATACGAACTGCTGAAGTCGAGGCTCGCGCAAAGCCAGCTGAAATAAACGCTCAATCAAACGCGCGTGGCCAAACTGCATCGATACGCGGTTGGCCACGCCATGTCACTTCAAACAATCACTTCCTGCTTCCCCGGAATGCCTTGCCCGCGCAACGAACACCCGCGCGTTTCAGGCACGTAGATCAACGCAATCGCCCCCACGACGCACGCGGCCATCATGTAATAAGCGGGCACCAGCGCATTGCCCGTATGCGCGACCAGCCATTCGTTCGCCATCGGCGCCGTGCCGCCGAAAATCGACGTCGACACGTTATACGCAATCGCCATCCCCGCGTAACGGACCTGGGTCGGAAACATCGCGGGGAACATCGCCGAGATGCTGGCCAGTTGCGGCACGTACAACAGCCCGAGCACCGCAAAGCCGATGAACGCGCCCGCCACGCCGAGCTTCATCAGCAGGAACATCGGAATCGCCGCGACGAACAGGCCTATCAGCGAAAACCACCAGACGTTCTTGCGTCCCACGCGATCCGAGAACGTGCCCGCGAACGGCAGAAACACCATCATCGCGAGCATGCCGATCAGCGGCACGAGCAGGGACATGTTGTCGCTCATGCCGAGCTGCTTCTGCATGAAAGTCGGCATATAGGCGAGCAGCACGTAGTTGACGACATTCAAAGCAACCACGAGTCCGCCGAGTTGGATCAGCGGTTTCCAATAGTCGCGCAGCAATGCCTTCAGCGTGACGCAGCTATGCTGCTCCTTGTGCATCGTTTGTTCGAGCTCGCGAAAAACCGGCGTGTCTTCGAGCCTGGAGCGCAGATAGAAACCGATCAGGCCGAGCGGCGCCGCAATCAGAAACGGCAGACGCCATCCCCACGCATGCATTGCCGTGTTGCCGAGCACGACGGAGCAACCGAGCATCAGAAACGCGCCGAGCGAGAAGCCCGACAGCGTCGCGAATTCGAGGAAGCTGCCACAAAAGCCGCGCTTATTGTCCGGCGCGTACTCGGCCATGAAAGTCGCCGCGCCGCCATATTCGCCGCCCGTCGAAAAGCCCTGGATCATCCGCAGAACGACGAGGATAACCGGTGCCCACCAGCCGATGCTCGCGTAAGTCGGCACGAGTCCGACCAGCAGCGTTGCGACCGACATCAGGATGATCGTCAACGCGAGTACGTGCTTGCGGCCGAGGCGATCGCCGAGCGGCCCCCAGAACAGGCCGCCAAGCGGACGCACGAGAAACGAAATGGCGAACGTCGCGAGCGCGAACAACGTGGCCTGCGCGGTGCTGCCGGGAAACAACGCGGCCGAAATATAGCTCAGGCCGTAGGCGTAAATACCGTAGTCGAACCACTCGGTTGCGTTTCCGAGTGCCGACGCCGCGATTGCGCGTCGCAGCAAGCTGCGCGCCTGCGGTTGCGCGCTCTGCGCGGTCCATGAATGTACGTAGTGCATGTCTTCTCCTGGGATGTTTCTATGCGACACAGGCAACGTCGCCCGAATCCACGATACCGGCGACCCGCGCCTGCAACGATGTTCTAGGACGATGCAGGCATCGGGGTTTTCCATAAAGCCCGCAACGGATGCGGTAATCCGTACGCGTGCGTCGGCGACGCGTCGCGCGCGTTCGGGAAAAACAACATGATTGGCGTCGCGCAGTGCTCTCAGCGCATCAGCAACGGCAGCGTCATCAAATGACCCTGCTGTGGCCTCGCCTCGTTCTCGCCGCAAAGGCGCAAACACATCCACGCGGTCGCGAGGTTGCTGCTCACTACCGGCTTGCCGATGGCGGCTTCGATTCGCGCGATGATCGGCGCAGCTCTCACCGCAGTGCACGAAATAAACAGCGCATCGGAGTCGGGCGCTGTCGCGTCGCGCGCGAAGGCGACGATATCGTCGTGCGAAATCCGTGCCATCTCCCGGTCGTCGGTCAGACCCAGGCATGAGAAGCGGTCGATCGCAAAGCCTTGCGCGGCAAAGTACTCGAACATCGGCCGACTGGTTTCGGCGGTGTACGGCGTCAGCACGCTGATACGCCGCGCGTCCAGCGTGCTCAGCGCAGTGACCGCGGCAGCGGTCGGGGTGACGACTTTGGCCGATGGCTTCGCCGCATGAATGGCGCGCTCGATCTGCGCATCGCCGATCATCACGGATGCCGACGTGCACGAATACATCACGACGTCGAGCGTTTCGTCGGGCAGGATCAGCGCCGCGCCCGCGCTCAGCGATGGCTGCATCGCGCGCAGATTGTCGGGCGTCACCGGGTTCGCATACGGCACGCGATTCACATAGATGCCGATACGCTCGTTTGCGACGAGTGCCGCGAAGTCCGGCTCGGTCGTGTGATCGGTTGCGAGAATCAGGAGGCCGATACGTTTGTCGAAAGCGCGTTCGATCAGATGCGGCGCGCGCTCGAACTGTCGAATAGTTATTTGCATCGTTCAATGCCCCGGAGCCGGAAAACGCTTTTCAAGGAGTCGCACACCGGCCACCGCGATCAGGCTGATGATCAGGAACAGCACGCCGACAAGCGTCATCGGTTCCAGATAGCGGTAATCCGTATTCGCGATGATCTTTGCCTGATTCATCAATTCGAGGACCGTGATCGCCGACAGTAACGGCGTCTCCTTGAACATGGAGATCAGATAATTGGCGAGCGCGGGCACCATCGGCGGCACCGCTTCGGGCAGGATCACGTGCTGCCACGTTTGCGCGGGACTCAGGTTGCAGGCCTTTGCTGCTTCCCATTGCCCGCGCGGAATGTTTTCGATGCCGGCGCGATAAACCTCGGCCGCATACGTCGCGTAATGCACGCCGATTGCGAGCACACCGGCTGCGAGCGCCGGCATCCGTATGCCGATGTCGGGCAGCACGTAGAACACGAAGTACAACTGCACGAGCAGCGGCGTGCCGCGAATAAAACTCGCGATCGCCGACGTGGCGCGCGACACCGCGCGATTCGGCGCCAGCCGCAAAATGGCAATCGCCATGCCGACCACGGCCGCCACCACCGCGCCTAGCAAAGTGGCGAGCACGGTGATCTCCAAACCTTGCAGCAGGGTCGGCAGAATCTCGCGCACGAAGCTCCAGTCCCATTCCATTCGTCTATCTCCTGATGCGGTCGAGACCGAAACTCATCCGGCTTTCCAGCTTGCGCATGCCGAACGAGATCAGACAGGCCATGGCGAAGTACAGCGCGAGAATCGTCGCGAACGGGATCAACGTATTGCCGGTTTGCGAGCGCACCACCTGCGCCTGGAACGTCATGTCGCCGAGCGAGATCAGCGACACGACGGCCGTGCCCTTCAGCAGCTCGATCGCGTTGTTGCCGAACGTGGGCAGCATCAGCGGCAAGGCCTGTGGCAAGATCACGTGCCGCATGCGCTGATAGCGGGAAAGATTCAGCGCAATGCAGGCGCTGCGCTGCTCGTGGCCGATCGCGGCGACCGCGCCGCGCACCACTTCAGCGCCATACGCGCCGACGTTCAAACCGAGCGCGAGCACGCCGGCCTGCAGCGGCGTCAGCGTGAGGCCGGCCATCGGCAACACGAAATACGCCCAGAACAGCTGCACGAATATCGAGGTGCCGCGAAAAAACTCGATATACGACGTGGCCAATGCCCGCACCACGAAGAAACGCGACAGGCGCCCGAGTCCAGCGACGAATGCCATCACGAGCGCGAGGACCGCGCCCATCAGCGTCAGTTCGACGGTCGTCTGCGCTCCCTGCAGAATCAGCTGCAAATAGCCGGACCAGTGGTTCATCGACGCACCTCGCGCACAATGTGTCATGGGCCATGCGCGCTATCGCGTTGCGCGCATGGCGTCTTATCGCGGACTCAGTTCTTCGCCGCGCACAGTTTCTCGCGGCTCGTCGACATTGCCGCCTTCGCCGAGAAGCCATAGGGCTCGACGATCTTCGCGAACTCGCCGGACTCCTTCATCTTCTTCAGCTCGACGTCGAATGCATCGCGCAGCGCGGTGTCCTGCTTGCGGAACGCGACGCCGTCGCACTGCACCGGCGTGTTCTGCACCGGCGCGATCGATTCGAGGTTCGGGTCTTTCGCCTTTGAGAGCAGATCGGTGATCGACAGCAGCGGCAACGCGAATATGTCGATGCGGCCGTCCTGCAGCATCTTCAGACCGCTTTGCCCGTCCGGCACGATGATCACGCGATCGGTCGGAATGTTCGCGGCGGTCGCGAGCTTCTGTTCGGTCGTGCCGCCTTCCACACCGAGCACCGCCTTCGGATCTTTCGCGATTTCCTCGTAGGTCTTGATGCTCTTCGTGTTGCCTTTCTTGACCGCGAACGCTTCGACCGCGCACAGCACCGGCTGCGAATAGGCGACAGCCGCGCAACGCTGCGGCGTCATGAACAGCCCCGCCGCTATCGCGTCATGCCGCCCGGCCGCGAGGCCCGGAATCATCGCGCCATACTCGGAGACCGACGCGACGACGTCGTTGACGCCGAGCTTCTTGAACACCGCGCGCGCGACATCAGGCGCCGCGCCCGTCACCTTGCCGTCGGCGCCGACTGCGGTGAAAGGCGGTTCGTTCGCGATCGCGATCCGCGCGAAGCCTTGCTGGCGCAGCTGCGTGAGCTTGTCGTCGGCGGCATGTGCGAGGCTCGCGAGCGTCAGCAGCGACAACCCTCCCGCAATCAGAATCCCCTTTAGCTTCATGATTTTTGGCTCCTAAGGCGTAGTGGTATGGCGTAGTAGTGAGTGACGTGCAGCGTGGGAAAAGCAATCTCTTACGGCTCTGCTCAGATTCGATGTCCCGCGGCGAGGATCTTGCGCAGGAACGTCTGAGTCCGCTCGTGCGTCGGATGCGTGAAGATGTCTTCGGGCTTACCTTCCTCGACGATCCTGCCGCGATCGAAGAACAGCACGCGGTCGGCGAAGTCGTGCGCGAAGCCCATTTCGTGCGTGACGAGCAGCATCGTCATATCGGTCTCACGCGCGAGCCGCTGCATCACGTTCAGGACTTCCTCGACGAGTTCAGGGTCGAGCGCGGACGTCACCTCGTCGAACAGCATGATCCGCGGTGCGAGCGCGAGCGCCCGCGCGATCGCCACGCGCTGTTTCTGCCCGCCCGACAGTTGCGCCGGACGGCTCTTCGCCTTATCGGCCATGCCGACCATGTCGAGCAGTTCGAGCGCGCGCCTCTGCGCCGACTCACGGCTCTCGCCCTTCGTCAGCATCGGCGCGAGCGTCACGTTGTCGAGCACGCTCTTGTGCGGAAACAGATTGAAGTGCTGAAACACCATGCCGATCTTCTCGCGCATCTTTTGCAGATGCCGTTCGTTCGCGGGCACTATCTGGCCGCCGCGCGGCATATGGAACAGCTGTTCGCCGTCCACTTCGATATGACCGCCGTCGATCGTTTCCAGCGTCATCAGGATGCGCAGGATCGTCGTCTTGCCCGATCCCGACGGACCGATCAGTGCGAGCTTCTCGCCGGGCATCACGTCGAGCGACAGTTCGTCGAGCACGGTCAGCGCGCCATATCGTTTCGTGATCCGGTCGAGCCGGATCAATGGCTTGCTCGCCGGGCTTTCGTCTCGGCGCGCCGGTGTGCTTGCGGAGGCGACCGCGCGCTCCTCGGAGGAAAGACTTGCCGGGGCGATGCCTGAAGCGCTCAACAGATCGGTGACTCGCGCGGTGTTCATATCGATTCGATCCCGTTCGTCGTACATGTAGTGCGAACCAGAATACGCAGCCATATTTGCGATCCAGATTGCTCTAGAACAATTCTTTTTACGCGCGGACAAGGGCGGCGCAGCGTGCACTGCAACAAACATCCAGCGTCCGTCGACAACGTCACGAACATTGAACTAGCACATTCAGCGGCGTTTTTTCGCGGCATTAGACTGCGGCGAGAGATACCCGTGGACGCCCCGTTCACTTGCACCGGGCGCCACTTTCCGCAACGACGTCACGCTCAGAGAGAGGGGAAGATGTCAGATACGACGCAACACGAATCGCGAATCGCGGCGCCCGTCGTGCGCCTGCCGTTCGAACGCGACGAATACGCCGCGCGTCTCGCGAAAACGCGCAAGGCCATGCAGGCGGCCGGCATCGAACTATTGATCGTGTCGGACCCGACCAATATGGCCTGGCTCACCGGCTACGACGGCTGGTCGTTTTACGTGCATCAGTGCGTGCTGCTCGCGCTGGATGGCGAGCCGGTCTGGTTCGGCCGCGGTCAGGACGCGAACGGTGCCAAGCGCACCGTCTTCATGCAGCACGATCAGATCGTCGGCTATCCGGATCATTACGTGCAATCCACCGCGCGTCATCCGATGGACTACCTCGCGCGCGACGTGATCGCCGCACGCGGCTGGGCCAACGCGAAGATCGGCGTCGAAATGGACAACTACTATTTCAGCGCCGCCGCTTATCGCTCGCTCGTCGCGCATTTGCCGGACTCGAAATGGCAGGACGCAACCGGCCTCGTCAACTGGCAACGCGCGGTCAAATCCGCGCGCGAGATCGAGTACATGCGCGTGGCCGCGCGCATCGTCGAGAAGATGCACGCGCACATCGTCGAGCGAATCGAGCCGGGCATGCGCAAGAACGACCTCGTCGCGGAGATCTACTCGGCAGGCATTACCGGCATCGACGGTTATGGCGGCGACTATCCGGCGATCGTGCCGCTGCTGCCGACCGGCGCCGACGCGGCCGCCCCGCATTTGACCTGGGACGACACGCCGTTCGCGAAGGACGCCGGCACGTTCTTCGAAATTGCCGGCTGCTTCAAGCGTTATCACTGCCCGCAGTCGCGCACCGTCTACCTCGGCAAGCCGCCGAAGCATTTCATCGAGGGCGAGCGTGCGGTGGTCGAAGGGATCGAGGCCGGGCTCGCCGCGGCGAAGCCCGGCAATACCTGCGAGGACATCGCCAATGCGTTTTTCGCGGTGCTGCATAAATACGGCATCGAGAAGAACAGCCGCTGCGGCTATCCGATCGGCGCGAGCTATCCGCCGGACTGGGGCGAGCGCACGATGAGCCTGCGCCCTGGGGACAAGACGGTCCTCGAACCCGGCATGACGTTTCATTTCATGCCGGGCCTGTGGCTCGACGACTGGGGCCTCGAAATCACCGAGAGCATTCTGATTACGCGGACCGGCGTCGAGACCTTTTGCAGGACGCCACGCAAGCTGTTCGTCAAACCGTGATTGCGCGGGCGTCGTGCCCGCGTGAACTCGCTAAGCACGACGCCCGTTTCAACGAAAGGGGAAACATGCTTCCGAAAACGATGAAGGCCGTCGTGCTGACCGCGCACGGTGGCCTCGACAAACTGGTCTATCGCGACGACGTGCCGGTTCCCTCGTGCGCGGCTGGCGAGGTACTGATCGACGTCACCGCATGCGGTCTCAACAATACCGACGTGTGGGTCCGCCAGGGCGCCTACGGCACCGACGACGATCCGCAAGCGGTGTCGACGTGGCGACGCGGCCGCTCGACGCTGACGTTTCCGCGCATTCAGGGCGCGGATATCGTCGGACGCGTGGTCGCGGTGGGTCGCGGCGTCAGCGACGCGCGTATCGGCGAGCGCGTGATCGTCGACGCGTCGATCTACAACCGCGACGACGACAGCCTCGCCGATATCGACTACATCGGCCACGGCGGCGACGGCGGCTACGCCGAATACACGGCCGTGCCCGCGGAAAACGCGCATCGGGTCGACTCCAGCTATTCCGACGCCGAACTTGCCACGTTCTGGTGCGCTTATCACACCGGCGAGCAAATGATCGAACGCGCGGCCGTCAAGCACGGCGAAACGGTGCTGATTACCGGCGCGTCCGGCGGCGTCGGCTCGGCCATCATCCAGCTATGCCGCGCGCGCGGCGCGATTCCGTATGCGGTGGTCAGCAAGGGTAAGGAAGAGGCCGTGATAGCGCTCGGCGCGCAAGGGGTGATGCTGCGCGATAGTAGCGATTTCGTCGCGGACGTCGAACGGATGACCGAGGGGCGGGCCGTCGATGTAGTCGCCGATCTTGTCGGCGGGGCGCTGTTCGGCAAGCTGCTGAACGTACTGCGGCCCGAGGGGCGATATACGACCGCGGGCGCGATCGCAGGTCCGGTCGTGCAGCTCGATCTGCGCACGATGTATCTGAAGCAGTTGCAGTTGAATGGATCGTCGCAGGGCACGCGCGGTGCGTTCAAACGCGTGCTCGACTATATTCAGAACGGGACGATCCGGCCGGTTCTGGCGGCGACTTATCCGTTGTCGAAGTTTCATGATGCGCAGACGCGGTTCATGGAAAAGCGCTTTGTTGGCAATATCGTTGTGATTCCGGATCGGCATTATGGCGACTCGGTCGCACGCTGACGCTCGATGCAATAAAGCCGCCGGCCGCTGCAATTAATCCTCGACGGCGAACCAGGCACACTGCGAGCCCGCCCTTCAAGGCGGGCTTTTTTTTTGCGCCTAGCGATCGTTAATTGTTGTCAATTTACATTTTTCTTTGCCTTGAATCACTGTCCGGTCGTCCATCATTAGGGGCAGCGTAGCGAAGGCGCCGCTCAGACAAGGTGCGCCTTTCCCGAAAATCACCGCTGCTTTCAATCAAAGGAGCATTTACTCAGCATGGGCATCCCCGCACATATGTGGCTAAAGGCATCGTCTTATACACAAGTCTGCCCTCCGCACCGTAGGCCGGAACAAACCGTCGTCGAGCAATGAGATCGACCGGGGCTTGTAAACTTTCGGCGCGTCGCGTTTACTCTTGCTTTTTGCGTGAACGCCTTGGCCCTGGAAGCACCGTGCTGGACGGAAACCGAATTTGCTGGGCTCGACCTTGGCGACGCGCGCTTGAACAAGCGAGCAAGGACATTGATGGAACGATTGGCGGCCAAGCCGACGGCTGGCGTGCCGCAGGCGTGTCGGGGCTGGGGCGAGACGATGGCGGCGTACCGCTTCTTCGACAACGGCGAGGTCCAGTGGAGTGCGATTCTGGAGCCGCACTGGCGGCAGACCGAGCAACGAATGGCCGCCCAGTCGGTCGTGTTGTGCCTGCAGGACACCACGGAACTGGATTTCAACGGCCGGCAGGCCGCGGGCCTTGGGCCACTGTCTTACGAGATGCAGCGCGGAATGTATTTGCATCCGACCTATGCGGTGACACCTGAGCGGGTGCCGCTGGGTGTACTCGACGCGTGGATGTGGGCGCGTGAGCCCAAGGACGCGCAGGGCAAGCGCGGCGGGCTCAAGGAAAGCCTGCGCTGGATCGAGGGTTACGAGCGGGTAGCGGAAACGGCATCGAGCCTGCCGCACACGCGACTGGTGTACGTCGCCGATCGCGAGGCAGACATGCTCGCGCTGATGGTGCGGGCGCAGGAGTTGGGCACGCCGGCGGATTGGCTGATTCGCTCGACCCACGACCGCTCGCTGCCCGAGGGAGCTAAGCTTTGGACGGCGACGACAGAAGGCGCACCGCTCGGCGAGATTGCCTTCACGATGGGCTCGCGTCACGGCGTGAAGGCGCGCCAGGTGCGCCAGCACGTATGGTTGCGGCGCATCGAACTGCCGGCAGGCGTTGGTCAAAGCGTAGCGGCCACGTGTCTGGTGGCGCGTGAGTTTGATGCACCAGACGGCGTCAAGCCGATCGAATGGCGCTTGCTGACCAACCGCGAAGCCAGGACGCTGCAGGAAGCGATTGAACTGATCGACTGGTATCGGGCGCGCTGGGAAATCGAGATCTTGTTCAACGTGCTGAAGAACGGTTGCCGAGTCGAGGCGCTGCAACTGGGCGCGATCGAACGGCTCGAACGCGCGCTGGCGCTGTTTCTGGTCGTGGCTTGGCGAATCGTCCATCTGATGCACATGGGCCGCAGTTGCCCCGATCTGGATGCCGAACTGTTCTTCGATGTCGATGAAATTCGCGGCGCGTATTTGCTGACCGACGTCAAGCAGCCGGCCAAGCCCAAGCTCAACGAGGTGCTGCGCTTGATCGCGCGCTTGGGCGGATTCCTCGGCCGCAAGGGCGATGGCGAACCCGGCGCGAAAGCTATTTGGCTGGGACTCAAAGAGGTTCATATCGCTGCCAAGACATTGCAGAAGTTACGTGTCGGCGGTCACGCTGGAAATTGTGTATAAGCCGATGGGCTAAAGGATGATGGCGGTGCAGATATCAAGGGTTCGTCAACCGTTCAGGATCGGGAAGGAAGAATTGAACTCATCAGTTTCGGTCACGGCGTTAACCTGCCGGTCGATAACGCCAACGGGAGAATTACCGGCGCACGCACTCCCCGGTTTCGTTTGAAAAAGAGTTTGATGCAGCAACGCCCTATCTTTACAAGGCCGTGGCGAAGGGGCAAACGCCTGACGTCTGCGGAGATCAAGTGGTATCGCATCAACGATGCAGGAAAAGAAGAAGTCTATTTTGCGATGACGCTCGAAGGCGGGAAAGTGTGCGGCATCAGCCCCGGCATGGCCAATACCAAGCTGGCGCAGGCGTCCTCACTCAATCACGTTGAATCGGTCTCCATGATGTATGACCGTATCACGTGGCATTACCTTGATGGCAACATCAAATACACAGACTCGTGGAATGAGCGCGAATAAGGGGCTTGAAAAATGGCTTATATGGGAAAGTTTTTAGTGAATAACGAACCTCTGTCACCGCTGACCATTTTCGGGATTGGAACATTCAACGCCTTTTCTGGTAATGACCAATACCTGAATCGGGGCGGATGCACGGCGGTGCCGAATAGCGGCCCGATACCTGCCGGAAAATACTGGATCGTAGACCGGCCCACGGGCGGCATCGGCTCTCGGCTTTACGGGCAGGCGAAAGACAGCCTGAATACAATCGTCGGCCGTCCGTCCCATCACGAAGAGTGGTTCGCGTTGTACCGGGATGATGGCAGCGTTGACGACATAACCTGGGTTAATGGAATTAAGCGCGGGCAGTTCCGGTTGCATCCGGCAGGCGGCCGCGGTATTTCACTTGGCTGCATCACACTGCCGAGCTATCGCGATTTCATGAGAATCCGAAACGCGCTTCTGCATACTGTCACCATCCCCGCGCGCAGTTCGGGCCTGCGGGCATACGGAACTATTGAGGTCATCACGTATGGCAACACTTGTCCGTAGACTTTTCAAGGTCGTGCTGTTTTGCGGCCTGTTCCGTCTTTTCCTGCCTTACGTTCACACGTACCCCATACCGATGCCCAGAAGCCAGGAGCTTGCATGGCTACATATGGCCAACCGGCTTGGTATCCGCGATCCCGATGACCTATTTTTCGCGGTGACGGTCGCGATGAATCTTATCGCGGCGACTCTAGCTTACGTGGCGATCATGAAGCTATGGCGGCACTATCGACGAACAAGGCGCACAGTGAGAGATAACGAATGACAGTCATCGAGGTCATCACGTATGGCAACGCTTGTCCGTAGACTATTCAAGGTCGCGCTGTTCATTGGGTTGTGTTTTATATCAGCTCGTTATATCCCACTATCCAATGAGTGGACAGAAGGCGAAGCGCATGCATGGTGGCGTGTTTCGGATTGGCTCGGTACTCGCGATCCCGAGGATTTGTATTTCGTGGTGTGGATGACTATTGAATTGATCGTGGCAGCGCTTGCCTATGTGGCCATCATGAAGCTATGGCGCCACTACCGCACGAAGCAAATAAAAACCCCGACCGCATGACAAGACAGCAGCCGGGGCTCTCCTTCACCTCACTTGATCAAAGCGAAGCAGCCGGCGCAAACACCTGCGACGCCACCTCATCCACCGCCTCGCGCGTCAGCTTCACGATCTCGTCCACGTCGCCGCGCGACGTCACCAGCGGCGGCGCAAAGCCGAGAATGTCGCCGTGCGGCATCGCCCGCGCGATCAGTCCGCGCTGCATCGCGGCAGCCGACACACGCGGCCCGACCTTCAGCGCCGCATCGAACGGCGTGCGGACATCCTTGTCGGCCATGAACTCCAGCGCGGCCAGCATGCCCACGCCGCGCACTTCGCCGACGAGCGGATGCGAGTCGAACGCCGCATGCAATTGCTCCAGCAGATAAGCGCCGGTTTGCGCCGCATTCTGCATGAGGCTCTCGCGTTCGAGAATCTCGAGGTTGGCGAGCGCCGCCGCCGCGCAGATCGGATGGCCCGAATAGGTCCAGCCATGCCCCAACGCACCCGATTCCTGCGATGCCTTATCGATCACGTCCCATACGCCTTCGCTGACGATCACGCCGGACAGCGGCGCGTAAGCACTCGTCAAACCCTTGGCGACAGTGATCAGATCGGGTTGAATGCCGTAGTGCTGTGCACCCATCTTCGAGCCGAGCCGGCCGAAACCGCACACCACTTCGTCGCAGATCAACAGGATGTCGTGCTTCTTCAGCACCTGCTGGATCGCGGGCCAGTAACCGGCCGGCGGCGGTACGATGCCGCCCGTGCCCATCACCGGTTCGCCGATGAAGGCCGCGATCGTCTCGGCGCCTTCGCGCGCGATCAGTTTTTCGAGTTCGTCGACGCAGTACGCGACGAACTGCGTTTCATTCATACCGGCCGGCGCGCGACGATACCAGTGCGGACACACGGTATGCTTGACGCGTTCGATCGGCAGATCGAAGAACTGGTGGAAGCTCGGCAATCCCGTGAGACTGCCGGTGACGATGCCCGAGCCGTGATAGCCGCGCTCGCGCGAAATGATCTTCTTCTTGTTCGGGCGGCCCTTCACATTGTTGTAGTACCAGACGAGCTTGATCTGCGTTTCGTTCGCGTCCGAACCGGACATGCCGTAGTACACCTTCTTCATGCCCTGCGGCGACCAGTCGATGATGCGCGACGACAGCTCGATGATCGTATCGGTCGAGTGGCCGACATACGTGTGGTAATACGCGAGCTTCTTCGCCTGCTCGTAAATCGCTTCGGCCACTTCGGTGCGGCCGTAGCCGATGTTCACGCAATAAAGGCCGGCAAATGCATCGATAAAAGTCTTGCCTTGATGGTCCTCGATGCGGATACCTTTCGCGCCGGTCACGATCCGGCCCGGCAGCGCGCCGCTCGCGTGATCGTGCGCGTGCGTCGACGGATGCATGAAGTGCGCGCGATCGGCGCTCAGCAGTTGATCGAATTGAGTCATGGGTCGCTCCTTCGTGTGATGTCTGGATGAATGAATCGGTAGGTTCAGGCCGTTGCGTCCGTCGCCATCGCATGTGCAGCGGCACGAGCGGGGGCGCTGTCGCTGACCGGCAAGCCAAGCTGGCCAAGGCAGAAATAACGTGTCTCGACGAACGGCTCGAAGCCTTCGACGCCGCCTTCGCGTCCAAGCCCCGACGACTTGATGCCGCCGAACGGAATCGGTGCGCCGGTGAACTTCGCGCCGTTGATGGACACCATCGCGAAGTCGAGTCGGCGGATCAGTTGAAACACGGTGTTCAGATCTTTCGCGCACACGTAGGCGGCGAGTCCATACTCGGTGTCGTTCGCGCGTTCGACCACTTCGTCGAGCGAATCGAACGGCGTGACCGCCGAGATCGGCGCGAAATTTTCTTCGTCGTAAATGCGCATGCCGGGCGCCGCATCCGCGACCACGGTCGGCTCGAAGAACCAGCCGCCGCGCTCGTGCGCCGCACCGCCTACCGTGACGCGCGCACCCTTCTCACGCGCGTCGGCGACGCGCTGCACGGTCGTGTCGAACGCGGCCTGGTGCATCAGCGGGCCGACGTCCACGTTCGGGTCGAATGCGCCGCCCACTTTCAACGCCTTCACGGCATCGCTATATCGCGCGACGAACGCTTCATACAACGAACGCGCGACGAAGATCCGGTTTGCCGCGCAGCAGTCCTGGCCCGAGGTCTGGAACTTCGCCGCGACCGCGACGCGCACGGCCTGCTCGAAGTCCGCATCTTCGGTCACGATGAAAGGCGCGTTGCCGCCCAGTTCGAGCGCGGTCTTCTTGATGCCTGCCCGTGCGGCCGTTTGCATCACTAGCGCGCCGACACGCGTCGAGCCGGTGAAGCTGACCGAGCGCACGCGGCTATCTGAAACCAGCGTTTCCATCGCCATTTGCGGCTCGCCGAGCACGACGTTGAACACGCCGGCCGGAAAGCCCGCTTCTTCGGCGAGTTGCGCGAGCGCGAGCGCGGAGAACGGCGTCTCGTGTGCGGGCTTCGCAACCACCGTGCAACCGGCGGCGAGCGCGGCGGCGGCCTTGCGGGTGAGCATCGCGCACGGGAAATTCCACGGCGTGATCAGCGCGGCCACGCCGACCGGCTCGATGATCGTGCCCAGATGAGCGCCATCGATATGCGTCGGAATCGTGCGCCCATTCAGGCGCCGCACCTCATGCGCGAACCATTCGACGAAGCTCGCGCCATACGCAATTTCGCCGCGCGCTTCAGCAAGCGGCTTGCCCTGTTCGAGCGACAGAATCGCGGCGAGATCCTGCTGATGACGCAGAATCAGCTCATGCCAGCGCAACAGCAGCGCCGAACGTTTGGCGACCGGCACCCAGCGCCACGTGTCGAACGCGCGCTGCGCGGCATCGACCGCCGCGGTGATCTGCGCCGCGTCGAGCATCGGCACATGGCCGAGCACTTCCTGATTCGCGGGATTCTGCACCGCGACGCTCGCGGCGCTCGCGCTATGAACCCAGCGTCCATCCACGTAGCACAGCGATTTGAATAAGACCGGATGACCCAGCAACATGACGACCTCCTCTGTGCGATGTCTGCTATCACTGTAGGTCCGGCGGCACTGCGGTTTTTTTTGTTGTCGCTTCTCGAAGACTACGTTTTTTCTGCAATTCGCCGCATGGTTATCGTTTTTTCGGGTGGGGCTTTTCGTCGTACGTCGACCGCAAGTAGCGCGCCACTCAGCCGTTCTCGCCAATCGATTGTTCCGCCCATTCGGGCAAGCCTTCGGCCCCGCTTTTCACCACCTTCGTGACGATATAGGTGAAGTACTTTTCGATGCCCAATTCGTCGGTCAGCAACGTATCGATGAAGCGCTGATAGTGGTCGATATCGCGCGACAACACCTGCATCACATAGTCGACACCGCCACCCGTCGCGAGGCATTGCACGACTTCGGGCGCGGCCGCGATGCGCTCCTCGAAGCGCCGCATGTCCGGCGCGGTATGACGCGCGAGCGTGACCTCGACCACCACGCGGCTGCCTTTGAACGCGCGCACCCAATCGATATCCGCGCGATACCCGCGAATCACGCCCTCTTCTTCGAGGCGCTTCACGCGCTCCCATGCCGGCGAAATCGACAGATTGATTTCTTCGGCGAGGCGCGACTTCGTGATGCGTCCATCGCGCGCGAGAATGCGCAAAATCGCGAGATCGTAGCGGTCGAATTTCATCACGCGTTCAGACGCGTTACCGGTATGCCTCGTTCGAGCACGTCGGCGACCACCGCAACCGTGTCGCCAATCCGCACGAGCCCCGGAAAATGCCGCGCGGCCAGCATGCCGCCGCGTCGCGCGCGATATTCGATCGGCGCGGCGCCGGTGCGCTTCGCGTCGTAGATCCGCGCGATCACCTCGCCGCCGTCGACCATGTCGCCGAGGTCCTTGCACAGTTCGAGCAGGCCGTCGTGCTCGCTCGTCGTGTAGCAGGTGCCGTCGGGCATATCGAGCAGCGTCGTCGTGCGCGGCGCGCTCGCGCTCGAGTGACCCATTGCTTCGTCTTGCCTGATGATTCCCGCATGCTGCAGAAAGCCGCGCACGCCACGCTCCGTAATCGCCACGCTGTGCACGGTCGCCGTGCCACCACCCCCGAGTTCGGTCGACACGAACACCTTGCCCGCTTCCTCGACGGCCGTGTCGTAAAGGCCGACGCTGTCGAGTTCGAGCATCCGCATCGAGTACGGCGCGCCGAATGCGCGCATCGCTGCCTCGCAGCGCGCCTGCTGCGTCGTGTCGGGCAGCACGTGAATCGCGGCGAACGGCACGAAGTCGAGCGTGCGGCCACCCGCGTGCAGATCGAGCACATAGTCGGCGAGCGGCAGCAGATAGCGCTGAAAATAATCGGCGATCTTCTCGGTCACGGTGCCGTCCGGCTTGCCCGGAAAGCTGCGATTCAGATTGCCGTGATCGATCGGCGACGTGCGCGTGCCCGCGCGAAACGCCGGAAAATTCATGAACGGCACGATGATCACGCGCCCGCGTACGTCACTCGCCTTCAACGTGGCGGCGAGCTTCGACAGCGCAATCGGCCCTTCGTATTCGTCACCGTGATTGCCGCCCGTTAGCAGCGCGGTCGGTCCCTCGCCGTTGCGGATCACGGTGATGGGGATCATCTCCGCGCCCCATGCGGAGACGTCGTGCGAATGAGGCAGCTTCAGGAAACCATGCTGTTCGCCGTCGGCGTTGAAATCGACCGTCGGTTGAATCGGGGATGCCCGCATCTGTGCTACTCCTTCGTGAGCCGCTTGCGCGGCGTATTGCCGTTCATCGCGCGTCATTTAGGCGGCGCGTCGTTGCCAAATGTCGTTCCCGCCTTCGCGGCACGCGCGCGCTGCAATGCGAGCGCGGCGATAGCGGTGTCCTGCGCGCCGGTTCCGGTCAGATCGCAGATCGTCACGTCGGCGTCGCTCGTGCGGCCCGCGGCCTGTTTCGCGATCACCTGGCCCAATTCGACGATCGCCGCATCGTCACGCATCGTGCCCGCGGCGAGCGCGTGATGCAGTTCGCCGAGCACGCGCGTTTGCTGCGCGCGGTCGCACACGTAGCGCGCCGCCGCCAGCGCGGCCGGCGCGATTTCGTTCTTGTGCTCGGCGTCCGAGCCCATCGCGGTGATGTGCAGGCCCGGATGCAGATCGGCGGCGTCGATCAGCGGCGTGCGGCTCGGCGTGGTGGTCATCGCGACGTCCGCTTCGGCGAGCGCGTCATGAACGCTGGCCGCGACATCACATCGCACGCCGAGCGTGTCGTTCACTTCCGCGGAGAAACGCAGCGCGCTCGCCGCGTCGCGCGCCCAGACGCGTATGTGTTCGACGCGGCGCACCAGCATCAAGGCCCGCAGTTGCAGACGCGCCTGCTCGCCCGCGCCGATCACTGCGACCTGCGGCGTGTGCGCTTTCGCGAGCCAGCGCGCCGCGACCGCGCCGGCGGCCGCCGTGCGTATCGCGGTCAGATAGCCGTTGTCGAGCAGCACCGCTTCGGTCAGTCCGGTCTTCGCCGATAACACCAGCATCAGACCATTCAGGCTCGGCAGACCGAGCGACGGGTTGTCGAAGAAGCCTGGACTGACCTTGATCGCGAAGCTGTCGAGGCGCGGCAGCCACGCGGTCTTCACGTCGACTTCGCCGTTATGCGCGGGCAGATCGAGCCGCAGGATCGGCGGCATCGCGACCGCCTCGGTCGCGAGCGCGACAAAGGCGGCTTCGATCTGATCGATGGCCGCGAGATCGAGCGGCACGAGTTTGCGAAGCTCGGCTTCGCCAAGGAGCGTGATCGAGGTCATGATGGGGTGTGTGAGTTCGGTGACGGCGCGGCTTGCGAGGATTCGTTGCCGATGATCCGCCGATGCAGATTCATATCGATGTTCGCGCCCGTCACGACGAGCACGAGCGGCCCGCGCGCGATGCGTTCAGCGGGCAGCGCGCGATCGAGCACCGCGGCAATCCCCACCGCCGCCGCGCCTTCGACGACGAGCCGTTCCTGCCGATACGCATGCGCGATGCCGCGCGCGATCGACGCCTCGTCGAGCAGCACGGTCTCGTCGATCAGATCGCGCGTCAGCGCATACGTATAGCGGTTTTCGAGTCCGATGCCACCGCCGAGCGAATCGGCGAGCGTGTCGACTTCCTCGACCAGCACCGGCCGTCCGGCCGCGAGACTCGCATGCATCGCGGCGCCGCGCGCCATCGTGACGCCTGTCAAGCCAATCGTAGGATTGGTGCTTTTCGCCGCGAGCGCGATGCCGGCAAACAGCCCGCCGCCCGACAACGGCACCACGATGTTCGCGACATCGGGCAAGGCCTCGACGATTTCGAGCCCGATCGTGCCCTGTCCGGCGATCACGCGCGGATCGTCGAATGGCGGCACGTACGCATAGCCTTCTTCACGCGCGAGCCGCAATGCTTCGTGCTCGGCCTCGTCCTGACTTTGGCCGGTAATGCGCACGTGCGCGCCGAGCGCCCGTACCGCGTCGACCTTGTTGGCGGGCACGAGGCGCGACAGACACACGGTCGCGTCCATACCGAGCGCGCGCGCCGCATGCGCGAGCGCGCGGCCATGATTACCGGTCGATGCGGTCACCACGCGAGTGCAGCCCTGCTCGGCCAACTGCGCGAGCGCATTGGTCGCGCCGCGCAGCTTGAAGCTGCCGGTCGGCTGCACGGTTTCGAGCTTCAGATAAACCGGCGTGCCCGCGTGCGCCGACAGGCTCGGCGATTCGACGAGCGGCGTACGGCATACGCGACCGTCGATACGGCTGCGCGCGCGGTAAATGTCGGCTAACGAAAGATTGGCTAACGATGGAACGGACATGCACTAGGCCCTGCATCAAAGAGGTCGATTCGCTATTCGATGCGGGCACGGCTATCGCAGATAAACGCAGTGACTCGCGACCGCATCGCTTTCCATGCAGCCCAGTCTAGTGTTCTAAAAAAGGATTTTTATTGTCCTAGTTCATTTCGGTCAGCGTTACGCAATTCGCGCACCGGCGCGATCAGGTGAAATCGTGCACCTGCGGGTACTGCTCGAACACGTCGCGCATCGTTTCGAGCGCGGCTTTATAGGCGTCTTCGCTGACCTCGGCGCCGACGCAAACCCGCACCGCGTTGGGCCGGTCGGCGTCGCGCACGAGAAACGGATCGGGCGACGTGACTGCGATGTCGCGGTTGCGCAGTTCGCGCACCAGCCGATCGGTGCGCCAGTGATCGGGCACCCGCAGCCACGCCGATAGCGCCTGCGGATGCGCGCCCAGCACATATTTACCGAGCGTCTGCTGCAATTGCGACTGACGCCGCCCGAGCCGCTCGCGCTGAATTTCGACGAGCCGCGCGGCCGTGCCGTCGACAACCCAGCGCGTGGCGACCTCGGCCATCGGCGGCGTCGCCATCCAACTGCTCACGCGCAGCACGCTCTCGGCGCGCAGCGCGAGCCGGCGCGGCGTCGTCATATAACCGATGCGCAAGCCGGCCATCACCGACTTCGTAAAACTCGTGCAGTAGAACGAAAGATCCGGAATCAGGCTCGAAATGGGCGTGGAATGTTTGGCCGGCAACGGCCCGTACACGTCGTCCTCGATCACGTATACGCCATAACGTTCGGCGATTTTCGCAATCGCGCGACGCCGTGAATCGGGCATCAACGCGACGGTCGGATTGTTCAGCGTCGGTGTGCAGACGAGCGCCGAGATGCGCTCGCTGTCGCACATCTCCTCGAAATGCTCGGGGTGAATGCCGTACTCGTCGATCTCGAGGCCCTTCAGCGTGAAGCCGAGCACGTTGGCCGAACCTATCACGCCGTGATCCGTCAGGCTTTCGCACAGCACGGTGTCGCCCGGCCCCACCAGCGAAGCGAGCGCGAGAAAAATGCCGTGGGCGGCGCCGTTCGTGACGAGCAGCGTATCGGCCGAAGCCGGCATGCCGAGCGACGCGAGCCATGCAATACCCGCCTGGCGATGATGCTCGAAGCCCGCGATCGGCCGGAACGCGCGAATCCACGGCTGATCGTCGAGCGTCGACAGCGTCGCGCAGACCTTGCGCCACATCGCGTCATGCTCGGACGTGTGAATGATGCGCGCGATCGAAAAGTCGACCACCGAACGCTCGGCCGTATCGAGCATGTAGCTCGACATCGTTTCGGTGACGCGCGCCGCGACGAAGCTGCCGCGCCCGACCTCGCAGCGGATCAGGCCTTGCCGCTCCAGTTCCTTGTACGCGTTGGTCACGGTCTGCACGCTGATCGCGAGTTCGGCGGCGACGTCGCGTTGCGGCGGCAGGCGCGCGCCCGGCGGCAGCGTCGTGTTCTCGATGTCGCCGGCAATCGCCTTGACCAGCCGCTTGTATTTCGATTCCACGCCGTGCACCGCGCGCACGGCCTCGCGCCACTGCTCGATCACCGCTGCTCCTATGTCGTGGTGGATGCTGGCTCCGTGAGGAGTCGGCGTCGTCTCGCTTGATCTCCCATAGTGCGGCAGAAACGGGGGAGGAAATTAATGTCCTAGGGCATTTAACGCGAAAAAATGTGGGGCAGGATCTCGCCAAGCGGCGCCATCCAAGGATGACGGTTGAACGAGGCCACCTATTCCAGCGTCGCCAGTTCAACATGGAAAACGCGTGAGTGGACGTTATGCGGCTTGCGTGAGGTGGCGTGCGGCGGCAGAGAATTGGCCACCATTCGCGGGTACGAGTCCTATCATTCAACCATTCACAATTCGCGAATCGCGATGCACATACAGCAGTCAATGCTCCGGTCGTACGTCTGCAGGTGTTTTTGTATTCAACTCGCGAACAGGAGGATAAGGTGTCGCCCCGTGTTTTCTGGCGGGCAACTCAGACCCGCGTGATCGTCATACTGGCAGCGCTGCTGGGGTTGGCATGTTTCGCCGATCCGGCGCACGCCAATCCTCCCAGCAACCCTGGTGTACCGACCTCCGTCGCCATTGGGCAATCGGTCATATGTCAGCCCGTCTCCACGACCAGGCCGCAGCCAGTGCTTCCAAAGGGATTTACAGAGCGGATTTTATACAGCGGTTGTCTCAATCAGCCGACGGCAATCAGTTTCAACGCAAGCCAGACCAGGGTCTTCATCGCCGAAAAAGGCGGCAGGGTTTGGAATTGCGACCTGGCGACGCCTACCTGTACGTTGATTGCCGACCTCAGCAATGAAGTCTGCAACGATGTCGACCGGGGACTTCTCGGGATTGCGGTCGATCCTCGGAACGACGGCAAAATTTACGTGCTTTACACGACGCCTCCAGCTACAGGCGCCTGTAGCGGAAACGTTCTGACTCACGGCCAGCTTTCGCTGCTGACAACGGCGGGAGCGGGCACGACCGAAACGAAGATCCTCCCTCCCGCAGGGTCAGGCAATCAAACGTGGTGTTTTTTCTACACGTCTCACAGTATTGGCGGACTAGTCTTCGGAGTTGACAACAGAACGCTGTACGTTAGCGCTGGCGAGGGCGCGAGCTTCGATCAGGTGGACTACGGACAGTTGGATACTGCGTGCGGCGATGGCACGAATCTGCCGCAGGGCGCGTTTCGCAGTCAAGGCGTGTCTCCCTATAGCGACGGCGCTGTTCTCCGGATCACGAACCCGGGTTCGACAACTCAAAGCGTTGCCCTGGTTGCGCAAGGCTTACGCAATCCGTTCCGGTTCGCCCGCCTGCCTGGTAGTACGGACGAGCTGTATATCGGCAATGTGGGCTGGAACAGTTGGGAGGCAATCGATCATGTCACTGTCGACGGCCAAGACTTCGGCTGGCCGTGCTACGAAGGATGGAGCCCTGGCGCCAACTTCGCTGCGGCTCCCGAGCCCGACTATCAAAACACGGGCTACTGCGGAAAGTTCGTGGGTGCCACGGCGCCGTTTTATGCGTACGCTCACACGAGCTACATTTCACCCGATGACAGTCGCGGAAGAACCTGCGGCGGCAAGCGGAACGGCGGAGGGCCGGACCAGAACGGCAGTGTCATCTCTGCGATCGGGTTTACCGACGATACGAGCACAACCTACCCTGCTCAATTCAAAAACGCACTGTACTTTGGTGATCTTCTGCGGCAATGCATCTGGACCATGCAACCTCCGAACAATGTGCCCCAGACTTTCGCAAGGGGTCTGCAGGGAGGACCGGTGGATCTGAAGGCGGGCCAGAATGGCGACCTGTTCTACGTGGATCTCGTGACCAGTACGATCAGGCGAATTACACACAACTAGGAAGAAGTACCGGTGGCGCGCTACAGCAACCCCGCAAAATGCGCCACCACAAACACAACCGCGCCGCCCGCGATCAGCACCAACGCATTGATACGCGTCGTCATCACGAGCACGGTCGCGATGGCCGCGGTGAGCCACGCAATCCACCCGCCTTCGAGCTCCTTGAGCAGCACATAGACGGCCGCGAGAATCAACCCGGCAGCCACCGGCCGCAACCCGGCCTGCAACGCATTCAGCCAGCGCGCGCCTTCGTGCCGGTTCCATACGTGCACGACGCCATACATCAGAAACGCAGTCGGCCCAAATAGCGCGACGGTCGCGACGAGCGCGCCACCGAGTCCGCCGACCTGATAGCCAATCAGCGTCGCGAGCAGCGAGCCAGGACCGGGCGCGAGCCGCGCGATCGCGAAGTCGCTGAGAAATTGCGCATGGGTCATCCAGTGATGCACGTCGACGACCTGGCGCTGCACTTCGGGGATGATCCCTTGCCCGCCACCGACGGTGACGATCGACAGCGGCGCGAACACCGAAAACAGGGCGATAAGAATTCTGAGCACGGCAGAAGCTTTTGTGGAGTTTGACTTGCGGCGATAAAAGCCGATCAGGGCTGGCGCGCCTCGCGCACGTATTCATAGCCGACGCTCAACGCGCCGGCGATCAGCACGGTCCACACCAGCGACACGCGAAACACCGCGGCGGCCGCGAACGTCGCGAGCAGCACCAGATACGGAAACACGCGGCGCGGCAGCCGGCGTGCGGCGGTGATCGCCATCGACAGCGACAGCCCGATCGCGCCGGCCGCGGCGCCAGCGAGCGCGATATGCGTGAGCGGAAACGATGCGATCGCCGAGAAGAACGCGCCGAGCAGAATGATCACGACGGCCGCCGGAAAGATGATGCCGCAGAATCCCGCAACAGCGCCGCGCCAGCCGAGCAGCCGGTAGCCGATCCAGATTGCCAGATTCTTCACGTTGACACCGGGCAGCGCCTGCGACAACGCGAGGCCGTTGAGAAATTCGTCCTCGCTCATCCAGTGGCGGTCGTGCACGAACTCGCGCATGAACCAGCCGCTCAGTCCGCCGCCGAAACTCGTCAGACCGATGCGGGCGAAGATCAGAAAGAGGCCGAGCGAAGTCACTTCGCGCGGCGGTGGTGCGTGGTGTGGCGCGTCGTCTTCGGGTGTCGATACCGGGTCGCTGACGTCTTGCCCGTGGATGCCTTTGCCCAATGCTCGTCCTTAGTCGTTTTGATCGTGCCGCACTTGCCGCGCGCCCGGCACGATAGCCGCAGACGTCGCCGATGACGTAGCCGATGAAGCAGACGCAGCCGAAGGCGAGGAAGCCGAAGAAGGTGCCGAGGCAGCCGAAGAAGCCGCCGCCGGATGCCGCGGATCATGCAGCTCATCGGTCGACCACCCGCCGCCCAGATCGCCAAACAACGACGCCGCGTGCAGCAAGCGCGATTCCTGCACGTTCAGCGCGGTCTGCCGCGTCGTCAATTGCGTCGCTTGCGCAATCGCGACCGTCGTGTAATCGACGGTGCCCGCCTGGTATTCGTTGAACGCGATCTCCGCGCCACGGTCCGCGTCGCGCACCGCCGTTTCGAGCACGAGCGCCTGCTCGGCGAGAATGCGCAGGCCGGACAGGTCGTCCTCGACGTTCTGGAACGCGCCCAGCACCGTGCCGCGATAGTTGGCAACGGCCGCGTCGTAGGCCGCCTTCGCCGCGTCGACATCCGCGCTGCGCAGGCCGCCGTCGAACAGCGTCTCGGTCGCGCTGCCGCCGAGCGACCACACGTAGTTCGCGGCCTTCAGCAGACCGGACAGCGGCGACTGCGTGAATCCGGCCACGGCCGACAGCGAGATGTCCGGGTAATACGCGGCCACCTCGACGCCGATCGCCGCATTCTGCGCGGCCATCTTGCGCTCGGCGGCGGCGATGTCGGGGCGGCGTTCGAGCAGCGTCGACGGCACGCCGACCGGCGCCGACGGCAGCGCCGGCATCGCGGTGCTATGCGTGATCGACAGCTCTTCCGGGTTCTTGCCGACCAGCACCGCGATCGCATGCGCGTTCTGCGCGCGCGCGACGCCGAGCGCGATCAGATCGGACTTCGCGGTATTCAACTGGCTGCGCGCGGTGATCACGTCGCTCGGCGCAATCGTGCCCGCGCGATCCTGCTCGGTGACGACGTCGAGATAGTGCTGATACGCGACGACCGTTTGCTGCAGCAGGTCGATGTTCGCGTCGCTGGTGCGCAGCTCGATGATCGCGGTCGCGAGCGCGACCTGCTCGGAGAGCGTCGCATTCGCGAGCGTCGCTTCGCTCGACTGCGCGCTCGCGGCGTTTTCCTCGACGGTGCGGCGCACCTGGCCCCACAGGTCCGGCGCCCAGCTCACGTTGCCTTCCAGCGAGCCCGAATTGACGATGCGCGTCGCCGTACCGTTGACGAAGCTTCCCGATGCACTGACCGAACCGCTGCTCGCGCGTTCGCGCGTCGCCGAACCGGTAGCGCCGATGGTCGGAAACAGGGCCGCGTGCGCGGCGCGCACTTCGGCGAGCGCTTGCTGGTAGTTCGCGTAGTCCACGCGCACGGTCTGGTTCGACACCGCGACGAGCGGTTCGAGTTCGTCGATCAACGGATCGTTGAACGCGCTCCACCATGTGCCCTTCGGGCCGGTCGCGTTCGGCTCGGCCTGGGTCCAGCCCGGCAGTTCCGAGTACGTGGCGGGCACCCTGACCTGCGGCCGATGATAGTCCGGGCCGACCATGCAGCCGGCGTTGAACAGCGCCAGCAGCGCGACGGCGAGCGTCGCGATGCTCGGCAACCCGGCGCGAGATCCTGTCATTCGTTCAGTCGCAATCTTCATCGTCATGCCTTCGTATCCGCTTGTCCCGGCTTCGCGTCGCGGTTCCAGCGCAGCCCCGCGGACCATCTGACCAGCCGTGCACGCAGACGGTCGAGATACAGATAAATCACCGGCGTCGTATAGAGCGTAAACATCTGGCTCAGGATCAGCCCGCCCATCACCGTGATACCGAGCGGCTGGCGCAGCGAGCCGCCCTGGCCCATGCCGACCGCGAGCGGCACCGCGCCGAGCACGGCCGCGAATGTCGTCATCATGATCGGCCGCAGACGGATCAGCGCGGCCGCGTGGATTGCGTCGCGCGCGGGCATCTGTTGCTGGCGCTGCAACTGGATCGCGACGTCGACCATCATGATGCCGTTCTTCTTGACGATACCGATCAGCAGGATGATGCCGATCATCGCGATCACCGAAAACGGCGTGCCGAAGATCAGCAGCGCGAGCGTCGCGCCGATGCCCGCGGATGGCAGCGTCGACAGAATCGTCAGCGGGTGGATCGAGCTCTCGTACAGCACGCCGAGCACGATGTAGACGACGCCGAGCGCCGCGAGAATCAGCAGCGGCACCACGCCCATCGACTGCGAATAGGCCGCCGCCGCGCCCGCGAACGAGCCGTGGATGCTCGCGGGCATGCCGATCTCGCGGATCGTTTCGTTGATCGCCTCGCCCGCCTGGCTCAGCGACCCGCCGGCCGGCAGGTTGAACGAGATCGTCGCGGCGACGAGCCCGCTCTGGTGGTTCACCTGCGTCGACGTATGGCTGTTCCTATACGAGGTCAGCACCGACAGCGGCACCATCGTTTCGGCGGCCGTGCTGTCCGCGCTACCGGTCGAACTGCCGCCCTTGCTGTTGGCGATGCTGTTGTTGGTCGCGTTCGACTGCGCGTCCGAGTTGCGCGAGTTCGTGTTCGACGACGTGCCGGTCGTGGTCGCGGTAGTCGTTGCCGATACCGTGCCGTGCGGCATCTGTGTCGCGGCCGTGCCGGTCGGATTGCCGGCGGACGTGCTCAGATAGATCCGGTTCAGCGTCTCTGGATACTGCCAGTACTCAGGCGCGACCTCCATCACGACGAAGTACTGGTTCAGCGGGTTGTAGATCGTCGACACGGTGCGCTGGCCGAACGCGTCGTACAGCACGTTGTCGATCTGATTCGGCGCAAAGCCGTAGCGCGCGGCGGTCGCGCGATTGATCGTCAGGTAGCTCTGCAGGCCGTTCTGCTGCAAGTCGGAGTTCACGTCGAGCAGCCGCCCGCGCTGCTTCGACAACGCGGCGACGAGCTTCGGCGTCCACGCAAACAGCGCGGCGGAATCGTCGCTCGTCAGCGTGTACTGGTACTCGGCCGCCGATTGCCGCCCGCCGATGCGCAAATCCTGCTGCGCCTGCAGAAAGAGCCGCGCGCCCGACACTTCGTCGAGCTTCGGCCGCAGCCGGTTGACGACCTGGGTGGCCGTTGCGTGCCGCTGCGACAGCGGCTTCAGCTCGATGAACACATTGGCGGTATTGAGCGCGCGCCCGCCGGTAAAGCCCGCGACGGACTGCACCGCCGGATCCCTTTGCACGATCGACTGCAACTGCGCGAGCTTCTTCTGCATCGCCGTGAACGAAATGCTCTGGTCGGCGATGATCTGCCCGATCACGATGCCGGTGTCCTGCTCGGGGAAGAAGGTGGCAGGCACGAGTTTGAGCATGAACACGTTGCCGACCAGCAGCGCGAACAGCAGCAGGATCACCAGCAGCGAATGATCGAGCACTGCCGTGAGCGTGCGTGCGTAGACGCCCTTGAAGCGATCGAACTGCCGCTCGATCCACCGCGCCCAACGCGCTTTCGAATGACCGGCGTTGTCGCGGCTCAGCACGTACGCGCACATCGCGGGCGTGACCGTCAACGAGATCACCAGCGAAATCAGGATCGCGATCGACAGCGTGATCGCGAACTCATGGAACATCAGTCCGACGATGCCCGGAAACAGGATGATCGGCAGAAACACCGCGATCAGCGACAGGCTCATCGAGATCACCGTAAAGCCGACTTCGCCCGCGCCCTTCAGCGCGGCCTCTTTCGGACTCAACCCCTGCTCCATGTACCGCACGACGTTTTCGAGCACGACGACCGCGTCGTCGACGACGAAGCCGGTGCCGATGGTCAGCGCCATCAGCGACAGATTGTCGATGCTATAGCCGAGCAGATACATCGGCCCGAAGGTACCGACGATCGACAGCGGCAACGCGACCGCCGGTATGAGCGTCGCGCGCGGCGACTGCAGAAAGATGAACACGACGCCGACCACCAGCAGCATCGCGATGAACAGCGTGCGCTCGGTATCGCTGACCGACGAGGTGACCGACTGCGAGCGATCGATCGCGACATCGACGTGCACGTTGCTCGGCAACGTCGCTTCGATCGCCGGCAGCACGTTGCGTATCTGCTGCACGGTGCTGACCACGTTGCTGCCCGGCATCGGATAGACGATCACGAGAATCGCCGACTTGCCGTTGAAGAGCCCCGCGTTGCGGATGTTTTCGTTCGAGTCGCGCACCTGGGCGACGTCGCGCAACAGCACCGGCGCGCCGTCGCGATACGCGACCACCAGATCGCGATACGGCGCCGCGTGCGTGATCTGATCGTTCGACGTGACCACGTAGCGCTGATCGCCGACGTCGATATGCCCCTTCGCGCTGTCGGCATTGGCCGCACTGATCGCCGCGCGCACGTCTTCCATGCCGATCCCGTAGCTATTGAGCTTGCCCGGCTGCAACTCGACGCGCACGCTCGGCAACGCGCCGCCGCCGAGCGTGATCTGACCGACGCCCTGCACCTGCGACAGTTGCTGCTGGATCACCGAATCGGCGGAGTCGTAGAGCTGCGCTTTGGTCAGCGTGTCCGAGGTCAGCGACAGCACCATGATCGGCGCGTCGGCCGGGTTGTACTGGCGGTAGCTCGGATTGCTGCGCAAGGTGGTGGGCAGATCGGCGCGCGCGGCCTGGATCGCCGCCTCGACGTCGCGCGCGGCGCCGTTGATGTCGCGCTTCAGGCCGAACTCGACGATGATCAACGACGAGCCGACATAGCTGATCGAGGTCAGCTCCGCGACGTCGGCGATCGTCGCGAGCCGCCGCTCGAGCGGCTCGGCCACCGTCGACGCCATGATATTCGGGCTCGCGCCGGCCATGTTGGCCTGCACGACGATCACCGGAAACGCGATGTTCGGCAGCGGCGCGACCGGCATGCGGAAATACGCGAGCGTGCCGGAGATCAGGATCGCGATCGCGAGCAGCGTCGTCGCGACCGGCCGCCGGATGAAGATCGCCGGGATGTTCACCGCGTGCCCTCCGCGCCGCCTTCCGGCGGACGCCCACCCGGCTCGTCGCCGCCGTTGCGCTTAGCGCGCTCGGCGCGCCAGCGGTTCACACGCGTGGCCATACGGTCGAAGAACAGATAGATCACCGGCGTCGTGAACAGCGTCAGCACCTGGCTCAGCGTCAGGCCGCCGATGATCGCGAGACCGAGCGGCCGGCGCAGTTCCGAACCGGTGCCGGTGCCGAGCAGCATCGGCAGTGCGCCGAGCATCGCGGCGAACGTCGTCATCAGGATCGGCCGGAAACGCAGCAGCGACGCTTCGAAGATCGCATCGCGCGGCGCCTTGCCATGATTGCGTTCGGCATCGAGCGCGAAGTCGACCATCATGATCGCGTTCTTCTTGACGATGCCGATCAAGAGCACGATGCCGATGATGCCGATCACGTCGAGATCCATACCCGCGAGCATCAGCGAGAGCAGCGCGCCGATACCGGCCGACGGCAGTGTCGACAGGATCGTGACCGGATGGATGAAGCTCTCGTACAGCACGCCGAGCACGATATACACGGCAACGAGCGCCGCGATCAGCAGATAGACCTCGCTGGAGAGCGAATCCTCGAACGCCGCGGTCGCGCCTTGCAGCGACGACGTGATCGACGGCGGCAGGTCGATCGACTGCTCGGCCTGGTGAATCTGCTTGACCGCGGTGCTCAACGACGCGCCCTTCGCGAGATTGAACGACACCGTCACCGACGGAAACTGCGCGAGATGGCTGATCACGAGCGGCGCCTTCGCGATCTGGATCTTCGCGATGCCGGAAAGCGGCACCTGACCCGTGCTGCTGGTCTGGCTCGGCAGATACAGATTGCCGATCGACTGCACGGTCGGCATCGTTTCCGGCTTTGCGACCAGAATTACGCGGTACTGGGCCGACTGCTCGAAGATCGTCGACACGATGCGCTGGCCGAGCGCGTCGTACAACGCGTTGTCGATCGTCGCGGGCGTGATGCCGAAGCGCGCGGCCAGTTGCCGGTTCACTTCGACGTTCACGCTGAGGCCGTCGCTATTGAGATCGCTCTGCACGTCCGACAGCGACGGAATCTGCTTCAGGCGCGCGACGAGTTCCGGCACGTACTTCTGGAACGCCTGCTGGCTCGGTCCGCGCAACACGAAGCTGTACTGGTTCGGCGACACGGTCGTGTCGAGCGTCAGGTCCTGCGCGGGCTGCATGAACAGCTTCACGCCGGGCACGTGCGCGACTTCCTGCGCGAGCCGGCGCGCGATTTCCTGGGCGGTGTCCGAGCGCTGGTCGCGCTCGCGCAGATTGATCAGGAAGCGTCCGTTGTTCAGCGTCGCATTGGTGCCGTCGATGCCCACGTACGACGTCAGCGAGACCACGTCCGGGTCCTTCAGGACCGCCTCGGCGAGCGCGCTCTGGCGCTGCACCATCGCCGCGTACGACACCGAGTTGTCGGCGACGCTGATGCCCTGGATCACGCCGACGTCCTGCACCGGAAACAGTCCCTTCGGAATCACCACATACAGGATGCCGGTCAGCACCACGGTGGCGATCGCGACCATCAGCGTCAGCGTCTGATGGTCGAGCACCCAGCGCAGGCCGCGCTCGTAGGCGGCGAGCGTCTTGTCGAACAGGCCCTCGCTGATACGCTCGAAGCGGCTCGGATGGCGCTCGGCCTGCGCGCGCAGCATCCGCGCGCACAGCATCGGCACCACCGTCAGCGACACGACCGCCGAAATCACGATCGTGACTGCGAGCGTCACCGCGAACTCGCTGAACAGCCGCCCGATCACGCCGCCCATGAACAACAGCGGAATCAGCACCGCGATCAGCGAAATAGTCAGCGACAGGATCGTGAAGCCGATCTGCCCCGCGCCTTCGAGGGCGGCTTCGAGCGGCGACATGCCCTCTTCCAGATAGCGCACGATGTTCTCGATCATCACGATCGAGTCGTCGACCACGAAGCCGGTCGCGATGATCAACGCCATCAGCGACAGGTTGTCGATCGAGTAGTTGAGCTGGTACATCACCGCGAGCGTGCCGATCAGCGAGACCGGCACCGAGATGCTCGGAATCAGCGTGGCGGGCACGTTGCGCAGGAACACGAAGATCACCGCGACGACCAGCACGATCGCGAGAATCAGTTCGAACGCGGCGTCCGCGACCGACGCGCGGATCACGCCGGTGCTGTCCGACACCACGGTCACTTTCATGCCGGCCGGCAGCGTCGATTCGAGCTGCGGCAGCTCCTTCATGATCTGGTTGACCGTCTGGATCACGTTCGCGCCCGGCTGGCGCTGCACGTTCAGCACGATCGCGGGCGAGCCGTTGTACCAGGCGCCGCGCTCGACGTCCTGGGCGGCCTGGCTCACACGCGCGACGTCGCGCATGAATACGGGCGAGCCGTTCTGGTAGGCGATTACGGTGTCGAGGTAGTCCTTCGGATCGGTGATCTGATCATTGCCGTTGATCGTGTAGTCGAGATCGGGGCCGTCGAAATTGCCCTTCGGCTGGCTCACGTTCACATAGCTCAGCAGCGTGCGCAGATCGTCGATGTTCAGACCGTAGGCGGCGAGCTTGTGCGGGTCGGCTTCGACGCGGATCGCGGGCACGTTGCCGCCGCTCGTCGTCACGACGCCGACGCCCGCCACTTCCGAGATCTTCGTGCCGAGGCGGTTGTTCGCGACGTCCTCCAGTTGCGTCAGCGACATCGACTTCGAGGTGACCGCGAGCGTCAGAATGGGCTGGTCGGCAGGATTGACCTTTGCGTAGGTCGGCGGTGCCGGCAAGCCCGACGGCAGATAGCTGTTCGCCGCGTTGATCGCCTGCTGCACGTTCTGCTCGGCGATGTCGAGGTTCAGCGACAGATCGAACTGCAGCGTGATCACCGACGCCCCGTCCGAACTGTACGAGGTCATCTGCTGCAGGCCCGGAATCTCGCCGAGCTGCACCTCGAGCGGCGCGGTCACGGTGGTCGCCATCACCGTCGGGCTCGCGCCCGGATAAAAGGTCTGCACCTGAATCGTCGGATAGTCGACGTTCGGCAGCGACGACACCGGCAGCACGCGCATCGCGATCAGACCGACGAGCACGAGCGCGATCATCAGCAGCAGCGTCGCGACCGGGCGAAGAATGAACAGGCGGGAAATGTTCATCGGCGCGGGGGTCCGTTACGACGAGGCGGCTTCGGACGCGGCCGGCGCAGGCGATGCCGCCGCGCTCGACGCCGGCGCGGCTTCGGACGCGGCGGCGGGCGCTTTCGGGCCGGCGGCGGACTTCGGATGCGCCGGCTGGATCTTCGCGCCGTCGTTCAGACGATCCATGCCGTCCGTCACGACCTGGTTGCCGGCCGCGAGTCCCGACACGATCACCGTGTTCTTGCCGTCGCTCGGTCCGAGCTTGACCTTGTGCACGGACACCGTGCTGTCCGGATTGACCAGATAGACGAAATCGCCCGGCGCGCCGGACTGTACCGCGGCGGTCGGCACGAGCACCGCGTTCTGCATCGTGTCGACGAGCAGCTTCACGTTGACGAACTCGTTCGGGAACAGCGTTTCGTCGTCGTTCGCGAAGGTCGCGCGCAAGGTGACGGTGCCGGTCGCGGTCGCCATCTGGTTGCTGACCGCATACAGCGTGCCGGTCGCGATCTCGCGGGTGTTATCGCTCGAATACGCGGTGACCGGCAGCTTCGCGCCGGTGGCGAGACGCTGCACGATCGACGCAAGCGAATCCTGCGGCACCGTGAACTGCACCGTGGTCGGCTTCACGGTCGTGATGACGACGATGCCGGTCGACGACGACGCGGTCACGTAGTTGCCCGGATCGACGAGCCGCAAGCCGACCTTGCCCGCGATCGGCGCGGTGATGCGGCAATAGGCGAGGTCGAGATCGAATTGGGCGATGTTGGCGAGGTCGACCTTCACCGCCGCTTCGTCCTGCTGCACGAGGAATTGCTGATCCGCGAAGGTTTGCTGCGCGATCGACTTGCGTTCGTTCAACTGCGTATAGCGCTCGAGATCGGCGCGCGCCTGCGCGAGCGACGCGCGGTCTTTCGCGAGCGTCGCTTCCGCCTGCTGCTTGCTGATCTGATACTGGCGCGGATCGATCTGCGCGAGGAACTGGCCTTTTTGCACCTCCTGGCCTTCGTGATAGCCGACCTCGGTCAGATAGCCGCTCAGCTGCGGCAGCACGGTCACGGTTGCGATCGGCGTGACGGTGCCGAGCTCGCTCAGTGTGACCGGCATCGAACCGAGCGTCGCCTGCGCGACGGTGACGACGATCGCCGCGTTCTCGCGCACCGGCTTCTTGCGCGTCATCAGATGAACCACGACGAGCGCGACCAGCATGAGCACGACAACCGCGAAGATGATGAGCCCGCGTCGGGAGCGCTTTGGCGGCGGGGACACGGTTTCGCTCATGTTGATCTCCGGGAACGGATATTGGTGTTGATACTCGGTTGGAAGCTCGTCCGCTGACGGGACTGCGCAAAAGTGCCATGGTTCACGCGCGTTGTCAT
The DNA here is from genome assembly GCF_050435345.1 of Paraburkholderia sp. 32. Taxonomy (NCBI): domain Bacteria; kingdom Pseudomonadati; phylum Pseudomonadota; class Betaproteobacteria; order Burkholderiales; family Burkholderiaceae; genus Paraburkholderia; species Paraburkholderia sp. 32. The sequence continues at coordinate 1,088,125 of NZ_JBNDKD010000001.1, read as the reverse complement.
CAGTCGAACGCCTCCGGACGTGTTGTTATGAAGACGTAAGGAAGTGGGGCGAGCGCTTGAATACGGGCATGCGTGAATGTAACCGGCTTGCGCCGGCCTTGAGTTACAGGGGTGCAACATGTTGGCCGGTGGAAGAGTCCGGGGCATCGATCGGGCGGCACGTGGGGGCGGACACCCGCACGGGCAGAGTTATGGGCGCGGCGGGACATCGCAATATGCGGTAACAGACGACAGCCAACTGACAACCGGGCCGTGCGTCCAGAATCGTCACAATCGTCCGCTATCATCGCGAGCCAGCGTCGCGCGCGCCGCGACTGTCACGACACCCCACAACCTCGCCCCGATGTCCATCACCGTCAATTTCCCAGCCGAAGTCCGCGACTGGATCGCCGCCAACCTTTCGCGCGGCGTCGCGCCCCAAGCGATCGTCAACGAACTGGTGAGCCGCGACAACGCGGCCGAGCTCGCGTCGGCGATGGTCGATGCGGTCGCATCGGCGTTCCTGTACGGTATGGCGCTGCCCGGCGACAAGCTCGAAGTCGGCAGCGCGCCGCTCAGCTACCAGCCCGAGCCGCTGCGCGTGCCCGACGCTCCGCTGATCCAACTCGGCGAGCGCAAGGTGCGCGTGCTGTCGCGGCTGCAACGACCGGCCGCCGTGCACATCGCCAATTTCCTGAGTGCCGATGAATGCGAGCAGCTGATCGCGCTCGCACAGCCGCGGCTCGACCGGTCGGCCGTCGTCGATCCAGTGACCGGCCGCGATGTGATCGCCGGTCATCGCAGCAGTCACGGGATGTTTTTCCGTTTGGGCGAGACGCCGTTGATCTCGCGCATCGAGGCGCGCATCGCGGAACTCACGGCAACCCCGGTCGAGAACGGCGAAGGCCTGCAAATGCTGCACTATGAGGAAGGCGCGGAGTCGACGCCGCACGTTGACTATCTGATGACGAGCAACGAAGCGAATCGCGAGTCGATCGCGCGCAGCGGCCAGCGCATGGGCACGCTGCTGATGTATCTGAAAGATGTCGAAGGCGGCGGTGAGACGGTGTTTCCGCAGCTTGGCTGGTCGGTCGCACCGCAGCGCGGGCACGCGCTCTACTTCGAATATGGGAACCGCTTTGGGCTGTGCGATCCGAGCTCGCTGCACGCGAGCACGCCGCTGCGCACGGGCGACAAGTGGGTGGCTACCAAGTGGATTCGGACGCGGCGCTTCGCGCCGCGCGTTCAGGCTTGAGAAGTCAGGCCTGAAAGGCAACGCTTATCGAGGTGAAAAGAGCGTGCTGTCTGTCCGCGCGCGTGGAAAAACGTTCGAACGACTCGCGCGAGCCTTGATCAGCGTCGCGCTGCTAGCCGCGGCGGGCTGCAGCGCGAAGCCGGTAGCAGGAAGGACGCGTCAGACGCCGCGCCCCCGAAGCAAGGTAATCAGAACTGCTCGATCCACGTGGCGAGGCGATCGGCGGCGAACTCGCTACCGCGCTGCGCCGGCCGGAACGCGATCGCATTGCCTTCACTTGCCGGCTGCAGTGCAACGTCATTGCCGTCGAGCCACAGAAGGCTCGCCAGCCATACCGCGTGCCCGCTCGACACCGCGTTGTTGCCCGGCTCCGCGAGAAACTCCGCGAGTGTGGCCGGCTGGTCGCACACGAGACCATCGCCTTCGCGGCGCACATTGATGCCTGCCTCGGAAAATACCCCGACCAGCGTCGTCAGTGCGTCGCTCGCGGTCACGCTCGCGCTGCCGTGACGGTTGCGCAGCGTGGCGAGGTGCGCGGCCACCGTATGACCGAACGCGCCGCTGCGGGCACTCTCGGCTGCGATCAGATCGGAGTAGTCCTGCAGCAGCCAGTCCGGCTCGGAGTTCGGCACGTCGGCGAGTACCGCTGCGGCGAGATACGTCTCGACCGGCTGAAAGCGCTCGGGCCCGATCAGCGTGGCCGACAGCGAACGCACCAGACCGATGCGAGTGGCGACCACCTGCTTTTGCAGCACGCCCAGCTTCTCGCGCACCAGCGTGTCACGCTCCTTGCGCAGCTCGGCCAGCTCGAGCGCCTGCTTCAGCTCCATGCGCAGCGCCGTGATGTCCCAAGGCTTCTTGATGTAGCGATGGATATGACCGAGGTTGACGGCCGCGACGGTCTGATCGATTTCCGAATACGCGGTGGTCAGAATCCGCACGACATGCGGAAAGCGCTCGCTCGCATAGCGCAGCAGCTCGTTGCCGAACTCGCCCGGCATACGCTGGTCGGAGACCAGCACCCCCACCCTGTCGCCGTGCTCGTCGAGCAGCGCCTTGCCCTCTTCCACCGAGCCGCCAGTCAGGACCGGCGCCAGGCTTCCGATGGCACGCTGGAAGTACTTTACGGCGGTAGCTTCGTCATCGACGAAGATGATCGCCGGCGCCAACTCCTCTGTGGCTTTTGCTTCGTTCATCAACAACTCCTGTGCGTTTGACCTTTGATATGGGGGAAATCCAGCACTACGGTGGTGCCTCCCCACGACGTGGACTCGATCCTGAGTCCGCCGCCACAGGACTGCATGACACGGTTGCATAGAATCAGGCCCAAGCCGTTCCCCCCGGATTTCGCGTGCGTTGTAATTGGGTCCGTCAACAGGCGGTCTTTGATCTCGGGCGGAATTCCCGGCCCGTTGTCGCAGATGCCGATGCTCGGGTGGGGTTCCATTGTCACGGTAAAGCGCACCGACGGCGACGGCACATCCGCGAGCGCGCGCAACGCGTTGGACAACAGTGACGACAGCACGAGCGCCACGCAATTCGGCTGCGTGAGCACGGCAAAGTCGCTGTCGACGTCGACCTGCACCCACGAGCGCTGCGCGGTCGTAAACGGATACGTATCGAGCAACGCCGAGATCAGCCCATGCGCGGTACTCTCGATGCGCGCCTCGTCGCCCTCCAGTTGCCGGCGCCGCCCGTTGTGCACCGAGCGCCAGAAGGACGACACCACCGCCATGCAGTACTGCGCGCTCTCGCGCATCGATTTCGCGGCGCCGAGAATTTCGCCTTCCGCATCGCGCTCCGCGTCGATGCGATCTTCGATGCTGTGCGCGTTCAGCGCGATCGCCGCGAGCGGCGTGTTCAGTTCGTGCGCGATGAACGCCAGGGTTTCGTCGATGGCGATCAGGCGCTGATTCTGCATCGTGCGTTCGTGGTAACGATCAAACGCCAGTTGCAGCGTATCGCGCACTGCCGCCGGCTTCAGCGGCTTTTCGAGGATGCGGAACACCTCGCCGGTGTTGACCGTCTGCAATAACATCTCGACGTCTGCATAAGCAGTGACCAGAATCCGCACGATGTGCGGATATTCCAGCGCCACCTGGCGCAGCAGGTCGCCACCGTCACGCCCCGGCATGCGGAAGTCCGTGACCAGCACCGCGATGCGGGCGTTGTCCTGCTCGAGGATAGCGATCGCCTCGTCGCTGCTCGTCGCGAGCAGGACCTCGTAATCGGCACCTACGGTGCGCGCGAAATATTTGCAGGCCAACTCTTCGTCATCGACGTAGAGAAGAGTGGGCTGTGTCTGTCGGATGTCATTCATGGTATTTCTCAGGGTGCGGGCGACAGATCGAAACTGAATGAAGCCCAACTTCCCTGCTCGCTCTCAGCAAACAGCAGGCCGCCATGACGCTCGATCACCGCATAGCTGATCGACAGCCCGAGGCCCAGGCCTTGTCCCACTTCGCGGGTGGTAAAAAATGGCTCGAACACGCGCGCGAGATGCTCCGGCGCGATGCCCGGCCCGTTGTCTTTTACCGTCACATGCAGGCGGTCTTCGGTCCATCTGACGTTGACGTGAATCGCCGGCGCGGGCGTGCCCGCCTTGCGCATCGCCAGCACCGCATTCGACAGCAGGTTGATCAGCACGCCGATGATGGCCGCCTCGTCGCCCTGCACCAGCGTATCCGCGGGCAGCTCGCGCGTGACGGTGACGCCGCGCAATTCATGCCCGACGAGCCGGATCGCCGAATCGAGCGCCTTTTCGAACAGGAACGGCGTGCCCAGCTCCGCCTCGGCGCCGGGCTTGCGATACGCGAACGTCTTCAGGTCCGACACGATGTGCTGGATCCGCTGCATGCCCTGCCGCGCATCGACCAGACATTCCTGCAGCGTCGGCTCCTTCTTCGAGATCGGCTCTTCCAGCGCAACCTCGATTGCCATCAGACAGAAGTTCACCGGGTTGTTCACTTCATGCAGCAGGCCGGCCGCGAGCGTACCGATCGCCGCCATTTTTTCCTGCTGCAGCAGTTGGCCCTTGATGTCGAGCAACTGCCGATTGATCACTTCGAGTTCGGCGTTCTTCGCGGAGACCTCCGCGTTTTTCTCGGACACCTCGGCCTTCAGGCGAAACAGCATGAAGCGCACGCGTTCGTTGAAAAACGTGTAGACGGCACTTGCGGCAGCGGCGAACAGCAGGAGCAGAACATTGACGGTCATCGTGCCGAGCGGCACGCCGTCATGCGGAGGCAACAGGCAGGCCAGCAGATACAGAAAGCAGGACAGCACGCCGAACACGAGGTTTTGCCACAGACCGAATGGCAACGCAATGCCGGACGCGAAGATGGCCAGATTCAGGCCCATGTAGTAGGGCGACAGAACACCATCGGTGCGCCAGATCATCCATGAAATCATCGCCTGCGGCAGCAGCAGCCAGGACAGCGTCAGCCATGGAGTAAGCCGCCGCCCCATGCTGGTGTCGAGCAAGGCGATGATACCGCCGATCATCAACGACACGAGCAGGCGCGCGAGCGCGAACGACGTCTGATACTGCGGATACTGCGCGTAATCCAGCCCCACGCCGAGCAGCACGAGCGCAATCGCTGTGCACGCGCCGCCCCGGCTGAACGTGACGCGAAAGTCGGCCAGCTCGGTTTGATAGCCGCTCTGCAGGGGACTGGTAGTCATGAACAGGGATGTCGACACGGTTTCAGAGGATCGTGGCTTCCGCGAACACATTCACCCCGGTCTCGTCGACGTAGAGCTTCTGGTCAGTGGAGTTGGCGGGAAGCAGCGAGCTCATGCCGCTTTCGTTCCGATAAATCAGATACCACTCGAGCAGATGCTCCATCCCGTACTTCTCCGGATTCGCCGAATGGACGTTGGTGACCAGCAACTGGCCGCCAGCTCGCGTGCGAGCGGCGAAGTAACTCAGGAGACGCGCGCAGACCTTGTCCGACAGATAGTCGAACAGACCCGCGCAGTACACCGCGTCGAATTCGCGCGCGGAGGGGTCCGTTGAAATTTTACGCTTGAGCAGATCGTGCACCGACTGATGCACCATTTGCACCGAGGCTTTATGGCCCGCGGCATTCGCCGAGCTTTCGATCGCGTCCTTCGTAAACGCCAGCGTTTCCTCGCTGAAGTCGACCAGCTCGAAGGACAGCAGCTCCGGATGCGGATATTCGCGCACGAAGCGCTGGATCTCGAAAGCGGGCCCGCAACCGACGTTGAGGATGCGCAACGGCCTGCCGGCAGCGCGCGCCGCTTCGGCCTGACGCGTCAGAAAGTCGATCAGCAGCGTGATGCGGTTGCGGTGCGCAGTCGCGACCGCCGCGTGCAGGAACGCGGTATTGACGATCTGGAAGTATGTGGTCGGTCCCTGCTGCGGATCGCTGAGGATCTGGTTGACCATCTCGTAGTCGCCGGCGTAGCCGAGCGGCTTGGTGAACGTGCGGTAGACGAATGGCGCGCGCAGCAGCAACGGATGCAGTGCCGCTTGCGCATACGTGCGATGCACGGGTGCGGTCTCGGCGTCGACGCGCTCGGCCTCTTCCTCCAGGCGGTCGAGGAAGAACTTGATCTTGAGCATGATCGGCGTGGCGAGCTCGTAGAACAAGTCCTCGCGCAGCCTGCCTTCTTCGGTCTTCGGCAAGCTCTCGGTCAGGTCGACCTGCTCGACCCAGCGCGACACTTCCGACAGGAATGCGCGCATCTCGTTCACGACGATCTGATAGTCGCGCCGGATATTGAAGCGCGCGTCCCAGTCGCTAATAAAGAGTTCTGCTTCCCGGCCGACCGACTTCGCTTCATTGGGCAGAACGCTAAGCTCGCGCCATTCGTCGATGAGTGCCAGCGAAACCACCGCGGTCAGACCGGTGTTCACCAGACTCACCACCACCGCCTTGCCGAGATAGGCATTCTTGGTGCCCATGCGCACGCTCAGCTCGCTTAACACCTCGCTGACCTGCACGATGGAATAGGGGTTATAGACCTCCATGACCAAAGACTTTCTCTGGAGGTTAATGATCGTCCCACGCACGTGCTCGCGCTGCGAGTTGCGGAAGCTGATCACCGGGTCGATTTGCGTTTGAGAGTACACGGTATTAGTACCTGAGGAATCCGGGAACGCAGCAGGGTGTTGGAGAAGTCCAGTGAATGGCTGCCGCACGCACGACACCGGCGACAAGTCGTGGACGCGTTTCAAACCACAGTTGAGCTGGAAACACCAAAGCCCTTTGCCAGAATGGCTCCAGCGGCTTGCAGTGTAACATCAACACGTTCAATTCTGACTGAAGTCAAATTCAGGATGAAACGTATATGCAAGGATTTCTTGCGAGCATGTTCGTGCTGTAGAAAGCCGTTTTTGCAAAGAACCATTTGAAACGAGTTGGCGAGCGCGCGGGGGCAATCGCCGACAATTCGTTTCTCGACAACGACTTGCAATCGCATTGTCACGATGGCGGCCCGATCCGCTATTGAGGGGGTGCGTTACTTGTGCCTTTCTGATCTATGCCCTTTGGATATGCCCCGTGCATTCGCCGAATAAGCCTTTTTTGTTTTAACGCAATTCGCGTCCGGCGCGGCAAACGTTTTTCTTTTAGAGTTCGGCGCGAGTAACGTCGACAATCGGGCGGCTCGCGCACTCGTTGACTCATTCGTGCAAGGCCAAACCTTTCACGGCCTTATCGACGGCTTTCTTCGGTCCGTGCAGTGCGAGACCGACGAGATCCAGATTCGCCGCGTCCTCGGCGCGAAAGACTGCGCGATTCGCCGCGTCATGCCCCGTCGAAAACATCGCGTGCACATACGGCACGATTCCGAGCTCGCGCGACAGCGCCTGCCGATGCACGCCCTGCAGACCGAACCGGTCGGCGGCGAACACCATCATCGGCTGGCCGAGCATGCGGCCGTAGCGGTGCCCGGCGGCATCCTCGTAGGGTTCGCCCAGCGCATCGGGCGCCGCGGCCGCGACACCGGTCGCGAGAAACGCGACCACATTGAGCTTCTGCCAGACCGCGAGATCACTGCGCACGATCAGCGCCACTTTGGTATCGAACATGACGACTCCTCGTTGAGCCGCTCATGATCGACGATGCCGCGCGATCAGTCTGGAACGTTTGTGCACATCTGTCGGTACGCCGCCGGCGTCACGCGGTACGCCCGACGAAACCAGCGGCCGAGATGGCTCTGATCCGCGAAGCCGACTTCGGCGGCGACCTGCGCGGGCGTGCGGCCGGTCGCGAGCAGGCGCCGCGCGGCGCGCAGGCGCAAGCGCACCAGATACGCGTGCGGCGAGGTGCCGAATGCGCGCTGAAACAGACGTGTCAACCTGAACCGGTCGATGCCGGCAACTTCGGCGAGTTCGTCGAGCCCGAGATTGCCGTCCATGTGTTCGTGCAACAGATCGCGCACCCGCGTGATCGCAGGTGACGCGGCGGGGTCGCCGGTCAGCGGCGCATCGCGTAGCTGGGCGCCGAGTTGCAGCAGCAGACGATCGAGCGTCTCGTCGCGCGCGAGCCGGCCCTCGTTGCCGTAGATCGCGGCGAAGGCCTGGCCGATCGCATCGATGAGCGCACGGTCGTCGACCAGCGTATGGCCGAACGCCGCCTCGACGCCGGCCAGTCCCGGCAGATCGAGCCGCCGCGCCGCGCGCTCGACCCAGGTTTGCGGCAGATACAGCATCGCGTAGGTGAAGCCGGCCGCCTCTGGCGCGTGACCGTCGTGCAGCGCGCCGGGCTCGATCAGGATCGCGCGGCCCGGCACGCTCGTGTGCAACGACCGATGACACTGGAAGCGTTGCACGCCCTGCTCCGTATAGCCGATCAACATGTCGTCGTGATCGTGCGGATCGTAGGCGTGGCCGCCGAAATGCGCGCGCAGGCTCTCGATGCCGGTTTCGGCATCGCGGCGGGCGGTTAGCCAGTTGGCGGGACTGAGTGGAGTGGGCATGGGTTGGAGCTGGCGGGCAGCGGGCGATGCGGCCAGCGGATAGTGTACGGCAGGGGGGAATCGCGTCGGGCCAACGACCGTTCCTGTCGACGAAGGCAACCAGCGTCACGGCTTCTTCGGACGCGGAGGCCGTGCGTCGACGAACGGGTTATAGCCGCGCGAACCCGCCGGCCGATCCTGTTCGGTCGCGCGGCGGCGCTTGCTGGATCGTCCGTCGCCCGACAATTGCGCAAGCAGTTCTTGCGATTCGGACTCCGACTCCGCGTCCGTTTCATCCACGGGCGGCGCGGTTTTTTTGCGTCGCGCGGTTTTTGGCTGTGCTGCTTTCTCGTCCGTATCCGGCGCGACGCCCGCGATGTGTTCGATCACGGTCATGAACGATGCCGATGCCGATCGGACAGGTTGTCCCGGCAGCATCGTCAGCGCGACGATTTCGTGCAGTGAACGACCGTCGACGGAGCGGCCCTCCACCGTGTCATGCCAGTCGACATCCGCTTGCGCGAAGGCGCCGATCACACGTTCGAGCACGGCCGGCGACAGGACGCCGCCGTCGTACAACCGGATGACGACGCTTTCGAACATCTGGAGCGGGGCGATGCCCTTTGTTTTCGACGCCACGTTTTGTCATCCGGTTGGTTTCTCTTCCAGTATCAGCCAGCAAATCACATGCCGATGTGGCGAGTAACTCATCGTGATCGCCGAATACGGCATGCACCGACGGTTACGCGGTCACGCCGGGAGGCCCGAAAGCGCTGGTGCGATAGCGGGGTTTATTCGTAGCGAAACCAACGGAACGCCGGGCAAAGACGTAATCGAGCTGGCGATATTGGTCTACGCGAGCAGCAGTAACGCGTCCGCCAGTGACAGCACCGTTGTGCGTGAATCGAACGCGGTAGAAAACAGATGCTCGTGGACCACCTGGTCCGGGTCGTAACAGCAATCCTTCACCGTATACAGGCGGAAGTCCGCGTCGCTGGCGTACGCGACCGAGGAGAGCACGACGCCGGTCGACGCGATGCCGACCATGATCAGCGAATCGATACCTTGCCCGGAAAGCTTCGCCTCCAGATCGGTGCCGAAGAACACGCTCGCACGATGCGCGATCACGAGCGGTTCGTTGGCCTGCTGGCCTAACTCTGGCGCGATCCGGTCTGCGAGGAAGAGGCCAAGACTTTTGATTCCCTGCCCGTTCCTGTTCAACGGGCTGACTTCCGGATAGCCCGGACTGAACCTGAGGTTGGCGAAATAGACGCTGACGCCTTTGGCCCGGGCCGCGTCGCATAAGCTGCGCGTATTGGCGAGCAAGGCGGGCGCGACCGACGGAAAGAGTCCGAGAATGTCGGTCTGGTAGTGCATGACGACAAGCGCGGTTCGCGATGGTGCGATGGCCGGAATCCGTGCACTCGTGCGCGTGACGCCGAGCCCGTCGTTCGCGATGCCGTCAGAACCTGCGTTGGTTGTCATTACGCCACCTTCATCCGGGTTCCACGTCCTGTTGTCGGAGCAGCCGCTTCGATGCCGTGGAAATCATACTTCATCGCATCGCGCGGGCGGTCATCGATTCCGCCCGGACGCATACCCTACTTCAACGGCCCTGTCCGCTTGCTACACTATGTACAAAGGCCGCCGGCGCTCCCGCAAGGGTCATGAACCACCTGCGACGCAACTTCGCAAAAAAACAGAGGATGAGCATCGAAATGACGCTTTCGACGAGAAAATTTGGTCGTACCGGCTGGAATGTGTCGGAAATCGGTTTTGGGGCATGGGCGATCGGCGGCTCGTGGGGCAGTGTTGCGGAAGATGACGCCAAGGCAGCGCTGAATGCCGCGCTCGATAACGGTGTCACGTTCATCGACACGGCCGATGTCTACGGCGACGGTCGCTCCGAACGGATCATCCGCGACGTGCTGCGGCAACGAGGCGGCGAACGTCCGATTGTCGCCACCAAGCTCGGGCGCCGACTCGACCCGCATGTGACCAGCGGCTATCTGAACAAGCGCGAGCTCGAAGCTTTCATCGACCGGAGTCGCTCGAATCTCGGCGTCGACACGCTCGACCTGGTCCAGCTGCATTGCCCGCCGACGGAGGTTTACTACCGTCCCGAGGTGTTCGACGCAATGGACGACTTCGTCGCCGCCGGCAAGATCCGCTACTACGGCGTGTCGGTCGAAAAGGTGGAAGAAGCGCTGAAGGCGATCGAATATCCGAACGTGGTTTCGGTGCAGATCATCTACAACATGTTCCGTCAGCGTCCATCCGATCTGTTCTTCAGGCAAGCGCAAAAGAAAGACGTTGCAGTCATCGCGCGAGTGCCTCTGGCCAGCGGCATGCTCACGGGCAAGATGTCCGCGGATTCGACTTTTGCATCAGACGACCATCGTGCATTCAATCGGCATGGCGAGGCGTTCGACGTCGGCGAAACGTTCTCCGGCGTACCCTACGACGTCGCGTTGCAAGCGGTCGACGAACTGCGCGGCCTGGTACCCGTGAACGCCTCCATGGCGCAACTGGCTCTGCGCTGGATCCTGATGGAGGATGCCGTCTCCGTCATCATCCCGGGCAGTAAAAACGCGGCCCAGGCGGCGTCGAACGTCTCGGCCGCGAGCCTCGCGCCGCTGTCCGACGTGGTAATGCAACGGGTCCGGGATGTGTATCAGCGCCATATCGCGCCGCACGTCCACCAGCGCTGGTAAAGGCAACGCGGTGGCGGCTTCGCGGTGGGCGCATTCGACATGCAGGGAGCACCCGGAATAAATTGTGTTTGTACCTCGACTCTGGAGAACCTCATGACAGACATCGCACTTGCACGCAAAGATGCTTGCCTCGCAGTGGTTCATGCGGTACTGACGGACTTGAGCGACGACAGCAATCTGATCGGCGCGGCTCTACGTGTTGCGGACTACCTCGTAGACGATCTCGAAGGCAAGATCACCGAGACCGACGCCATACTGCTTGCTGTCACCGCGCTAACCAAGGTCAATCGCGCGATTCGCGAGTGGAACGACGTGGACGGCAACGCGATGGACGCGATGAGAGTCGCGGATTTCGTCATCGATGAACAAATGAACGGGTACGACAGCGCGCCACATCAACCGACTTCGTCGGCGGCAAGAATCGAGGCGCGAGCGGCCGCGGTGATCCGGCCGACGGGGTCCCCGGTGCGGCCTGTTCACCACTGAGTTTCGTATCTCACTCCGGGCGCGCCACCGCCGGCCGTTTCAGCGGCTGGATGGTGGCCATCGCAAGCCCCGCTCCGGCGAACGCACACGCGGCGCAGACGAGCGCGACGGCCCGCAGCGCGTCGGTCATCGCATCGGCTTGCGCGCGCGCCACGGATGTCTCGCGCGGCGTATGCGAGTCGCCCGCCGCCCCTCCCGCTTGCTCGACCGGCGCCAGCAATTGTCCGATCTGGCCCGTATCTTGCGGCACATGCAGTTCGTCGAGGCGCGCCGATAGCGCCGCGTGGTGCGACCACACGAATACGATGCCGAGCACCGCAATCGCCAGCAGGCCCGCCACGCGCGCAACGGCGTTATTGATGCCGGACGCCACGCCTGTGCGGTCGCTCGGCACCGCGCCCATCACGGTCGTGGTAAGCGGCGCGACGGTGATCGTCATGCCGAGCCCGAGCACGACGAGCGCAGGGAAGAATTCAGCCCAATAGCTGCCGCGCACGAACGGCAGCCCCAGCAACGTGAACCCGACGCCGGCGACGCCCGGGCCAACGGTCAGCAGCGTGCGCGAACCGAAGCGGCTAGTCAGACCGCCAGTGAAGCGCGAGAGCAAACCGATGATGAAAGGCACCGGCAACAGCGCCGCCCCCGCTTCGGTCGCGGTGTAGCCATGCGCGCGGATCAACGTGAACGGCAGGAAAAAGAACGTGCCGCCAAGGCCGAAGTAAAGCAGCAGTGTGACGAGGTTGGCGCCGGCGAAGTCGCGCGAGCGAAACAGGTCGAGCGGCATCATCGGGTTGGGGCTGCGCGCCTCAATGGTCACGAATGCGGCGAGCATCAGCACGCCGGCGCCAATCGCACAGAATACGAGCGGATGCGCGAAGCCACGCGCCGATGCTTCGGTCAGGCCGAAGGTCAGCGCGGCGAGGCCCGTGGCTGCGCTCAGTGCGCCGGGCCAGTCGAGCTGTCCAGGTGCATCGGCCCCGTGGCTGTTGGGCACCGCCGATATGGCGAGCGCGATCGTCAGCGCCGCGAGCGGGACGTTCAGGAAGAAGATCGCGCGCCACGACCACGCGTCGACGAGCCAGCCGCCCGCCACCGGCCCCACGGCCGAGGTGATCGCGCCGACGCCCGCCCAGGTCCCGATTGCCCGTCCGCGCGCTGCGTCGTCGAACACTGCGCCGATGATCGCGAGACTGCTGGGTACCAGCAGTGACGCGCCGATGCCTTGAACCGCGCGCGCGGCGACCAGCGCAAACGTATTCGGTGCAAACCCGCAAGCGGCCGACGCCAGCGTGAAAAGCGCGACGCCCGCGATGAACACCGTACGCCGGCCGAGCTTGTCGCCCATCGATCCGCCGACCAGCACGAGGGAGCCGAGAAACAGCAGATACGCGTTGACGACCCACTGCATCGCCGCGACGCTCGCGCCGAGTTCGCTCTGAATGGCCGGCAGCGCGACGTTGACGACGGAGCCATCGATGAACGCCATGCTCGAACCACCGATCGTCGCGGCCAGCGCGAGGCGCTTGCGCTGGCACGGGCGGCCGGTCGTGATTGGCTGCGTGCGGATGACGAGCTCGTCGCACGGGCTCGCCTGCGCGGCGATGATGTGCGCCGTCCTCGGCTTGCTACCAGGATGATCAGGGTCGGCCACGTTCGCTCCCGTGCTGGTCGATGAAGACTTAGAGCCTGTTCGTGCCAGCGAGGCTAGTCAACCCCGCAGCGCGACATCGCGGAGCGGGTTTTGCCCATTCGGGGTGTCGCGCGCCGCCGGACGGGACGCCAAGGACTTCGCCGGCGAGCGGTTACAGGTGATAATCGGTTGGAAGCAATCGATCTAAAAAAGCGGAGAAGGAATGGACAAGCAAGGTTTCACCACTGGCATCGTTCACGGCGACAGAATTGCGGGCACCGAGCACGGTGCCTTGCGTCAGCCAGTTCATACGTCCGTGCAATATGGTTTCGAGCGCGTCGAGGACCTGATCGGCGTGTTCCAGGGCACGAAGAAAGGCGGCTTCAATTACGCACGGCAGGGCACGCCCACCACCGCCGCGCTCGAGCGCAAGATCACCAGCCTCGAAGAAGGCGTCGGCACGGTCTGCTTCAGCACAGGCATGGCCGGCATCACCGCGACGTTCCTGACGCTGCTGCGCGCGGGCGATCATCTCGTGTCGAGCCGTTACGTGTTCGGCAACACCAACAGTCTGTTCGGCACGTTGCGGGGGCTCGGCGTCGAAGTCACGACCGTCGACGCGTGCAACGTCGACGACGTGAAGAACGCAATCCGGCCGAATACGCGCATGGTGTTCGTCGAAACCATCGCGAATCCGGGCACGCAGATTCCCGACCTGCAAGGTATCGGTGACGTGTGCCGTGAGCGCGGCATCGTGTACTTCGTCGATAACACGATTACCTCGCCCGCATTGTTCAAGCCAAAGGCGGTCGGCGCGAGCCTCGTCATCAACTCGCTGACGAAGACTATCGCGGGTCATGGCGCGGCCCTCGGCGGCGCGGTGACGGATACCGGTCTGTTCGACTGGAGCGCGTATCCGAACATCGCCGACGACTATCGGCGTTCGGCGGCAAAGGATCAGGGGCTGCTGCAGATCCGCAAGAAAGGCCTGCGAGACATGGGCGCGGCATTGTCGTCCGAGCAGGCGCACTCGATCGCGATGGGCGCGGAAACGCTCGCCTTGCGCGTGAAGCAAAGCAGCGACAATGCGCTCGCGCTCGCGCAGTTTCTCGAAGGGCACGAAGCGATCGGCAACGTGTTCTATCCTGGCCTGAAGAGCCATCCGCAATACGAGATCGCACAGACGCTGTTCAAGGGCGCGTCGTGGCTGTTGTCGTTCGAATTACTCAACGTGGATCGCATGGTCGAAGTCGTCAACGCGCTCAAGCTGCCGGTCAAGGCGACCGGTCTCGGCGACACGCGCACGCTGATCATTCCCGTCGCGCCGACGATCTTTTTCGAAGCCGGGCCGGAAACGCGCAAGGCGATGGGTATTTCAGACGGCATGCTGCGGCTGTCCGCGGGCATCGAGGATATCGACGACCTGATTGCGGATTTCGCACAGGCGCTCAAGTTCGCGGCGTAGTTTTTCGGGCCTTCGAAATTCTGAGCGAGGCTGGTGCGCCGGCCTCGCTTGTTTAGTTCCTGGCAATGCAATCCGGGCGCCGGGGTATCAGTTGAAGGTCTGGGCTACTTCCTGCGCCGCTGATACATGAGCTTCACGATATCGGTCGTCGGCCCGCTGGTCATGAGGCGACGGATCTCGTCCATGTGAACCCAGCGACACCTGGATATTTCGTTACTCGGGCGAGCTTTGGCCCGATTCGGGATTTCGCAGGAAAACACGTGATGGTGCTTCTGCTTGCCACGGAAGTCGAAGAGATGCTTGGCCGACTTGCCGGATAGTTGAGTTTCTTCCTTGAGTTCCCGAAGTGCGGCGTCCGTGCGATGTTCTCCACGCTTGAGGATCCCGCCCGGTAAAGCCCACTTTGCTTGACTACGTGCGACCAGAAGGATTCGCTTACCTCTGCGACAGATCACGGTGGCGCGTTTCTTCAAACCGAACTCCCACTTATGCCCCAGATGCTCTCAAGACGCGCACCACACGGCGGCGTATCGGGCGTTGCCAGACATAGTTGAGCATCCTAATACAGAGCAGCAGAAGCCGGTAATGTTTCGAAGCGAGGACAGCGGACGCGCGGCAGCTTAAAATATGTCATCACCGCGTCACAATCTCGGCGCTCGAGAGTCGCTATGGTAAGGTCTCGGCAAATGAATTTTCTATCCGACTCGAGGCTGCAATGGATATGGATGGTGACTGGTCCTTGCCACGGCCAAACACTCTCTTCAAAGTCAACCGCCGGACGGCCGGTTCATCACTTTCAAAAACGAGTTCCATCGCCAGTACCTTCTCGTCGCTGGCGGCGCCAGTGGTGGCCGAAGCCGTGCAAAGGGCAAGAGAGCTATCCACGCAGAGCGATGCAGAAGGGTTTCATCAGCTTCGCGTCGCTTTCAGAAAGCTTCGGGCTTTGTACTGGGCGTACTCTCCATACCTCGGAGAGGAATCGACCGCGCAAGCCACCGAAGAATTCAAGCGTCTTGCGGCCGTGGCAGGCGGAACCCGTGACTGGGACATAGCAGGCGATCTGCTGAGAGCCGCCAAGGAGTCCGGCGCCTCGATCGAACTGCTGGTGGCCGCGGCGCGCGAGAAGCGCGCGCAGGCGGTGGTGCATAGCCGGACGATGATCAAAAGCGACGATGTCGAGGCGTTTCTGAACGATGTCCTGCTTCGCGCGCAAACCACACTGCTGTCGCGTTGCGACAATCTACCCATTCAGGCGTTCGCCGAGAAGCGTGTCCGTCTAGCACAGCGTGCACTTCAAAAGCGAAGCAGACGCGCTGCACGCAGCGAGGACACCCACGAGGAGGATCTTCACGACGTTCGAAAGGCAGGCAAAAAACTGAGGTACCTGCTGGAGTTTTTTCAACCCGTTATCAAAGGCGGACACGGTCGCACCATCAAGGAATTGACATCCGTGCAGAACAAGCTGGGGCAGTTCAACGACATTGCCGCAAGCGAGGCGCTGATTCGCAGCGCGTCATTCAATGAGGTTCCGCCCGAGGTCGTGCGCGAATCGCTGCAATGGTTGGGAAAGCAGAAGTCCCAACGGATGCGGGAGGCATCGCGGCGGGTCCGAGGCATCTCTAACTGAGGCGGGCGCGATCTGACTGAGTGGATGCCGAAGTATCACCGGGTTGTCGCGCGGTTGGTAAACGGCTGCGCTCGGCCACGAGGAGCCGCTCACCGGAAGCATCGCCGGGACAGTCAAACGTCAGTGACAATCTGGAAAGCGGAGATCCAATCGGGACACGACGATATGCTCAGGCGCTTTTCTCGGGTGGCGAGCCGTTGGTAACTCGCATGACAGGACCGCAATCGAAGCCTTCCAGGTTAATTCTTGACAAATCAATCTGCCTACCTACCCTTAGCAGAACTTGGCAACAACTCAATCGCGTGCGCACAACCAGTAAGGCAACGACTGTTCGGGGAGATGCTTTCCAAAGTCAACGTCGATGGGTCGGTCTCCCGAAGTCAAGCTCGCGTGACTTGGCAAACTTCCACCGGCAGGTAACGGAGGGTCGTCGTGGCGGCAAGAACGATTCATCGCGCATCGTTAAGCACGTTGGCCGGCGGCGCGCGTGGTCGATTGACGATTCCGCTGACGACGCGGCACCAGCGACTCAACCCTTTCTGCATCCTCCATGCCATATGGCTCATGGGCCTGGCACCCGTGCCGGCATTGGCGCAGCAGACGGTGACTGAACGGCCCAATCTCTCCGGGAGCGAAACGATCGACACCCCCGCCAACAACGTCCTGTTTGTTGGCACCGATAACACGAGCACCAGTTTCTCCGGCACGATCAACAATGCTGGCGTTGCGAGCGATCCAACGTCGCAACAAGGCCAGTTTGTCAAAACGGGCGGCGGAACACTGACGATCAACGGCGCAAGGATCCGGGGGGGCTCCGCATTCGTGATTGGCGGTGGACTGGCGGCGACGAGCAGCGACGCCGCCATCGACTATCTTTCGCTGGGCCTGGGCAATGCCCCAACTCTTCCCGGATCGACGTCGTCTGGCACGTTGAACGTGAGCGGCGGCACGCTCACATTCAACTCCGCGCTCCAGGTCGGCGACTTCGGCGGCACGGGCACGGTTACGCAGACTGCGGGCAACGTCGTCTTCGGTATGCCGGGCACGCCGGTGTCGCTGAACATCGGCAACCAGGGCGGTACGGGCACCTACAACCTGGCGGGCGGAACGGTCACATTCGGCAACAGCACCACCGACTTCATGACGCTCGGCCGCAATACGCAAGGCAACCCGAGCAGCGGCACGCTCAATCTGAGCGGCGGCACCTTCGACGTGGCTGATGGGACGCTGTTCATCGGCTCGAACGTCACGTCCACGGGTAGCCAGGGCACCGGTACGATCAACCAGACCGGCGGTACCCTTGCAATCGGCAGCGCGTCGAGACTGTTCCTCGCGGCGGCCGGCAACGGCACGTATAACCTGTCGGGCGGCACACTGCAGATTGGCGGAAGTTCGCTGTTCGGCGACTTCAACAATCTGGGTGGCACCTATGCATTCAATCTCGGTGGAGGAACGATACAGGTGGTGGGTTCGGCGCTGAGCGCAGGCGTCAACGCAACGCTGGTCGGAGGCACGACGTCGACCATCGACACCAACGGCATGGGCGCGACATGGTCCGGCGTGCTCTCCGGAAGCGGGGCACTGGCCAAGGCCGGCAACGGCGTGCTCACACTGACCAATGCGAATACCTATACCGGCACGACGACCATCTCTGCTGGCACGCTGGCGCTGACGGGAAGCGGCAGCATCAATTTGACCAGCGGGATGTTAAACAACGGCACCTTCGATATTTCGGGCGTCACAACCACTCCGATTCCGGGGGTCGCGACGGGCGTCGTGCCGCTGCCGAACCTGTCGGGCAGCGGCACCGTGATCGACGGCACGAACATACTGGTGGTTGGCACCGATAACACGAGCACCAGCTTCTCCGGCACGATCATCAATGCCGGCACGGCGAGCGACGCGCTGCAAGGCATCTTCGTCAAGACTGGCGCAGGGACGTTCACGATCAACGGTGCGCGGATTCAGGGCGGCTCGGCTTTTGTGGTGGGCGGTGGACTAGCGGTCTCCAGCGGCAGCACCGCGATCGACTATCTTTCGCTGGGCCTCGGCAATACCCTCGCGACGCAGGTCCCCGGATCGACGTCGTCTGGCACGTTGAACGTGAGCGGCGGCACGCTCACGTTCAACTCCGCGCTCCAGGTCGGCGACTTCGGCGGCACGGGCACGGTTACGCAGACCGCGGGCAACGTCGTCTTCGGTATGCCGGGCACGCCGGTGTCGCTGAACATCGGCAACCAGGGCGGTACGGGCACCTACAATCTGGCGGGCGGAACGGTCGCATTCGGCAACAGCACCACCGACTTCATGACGCTCGGCCGCAATACGCAAGGCAACCCGAGCAGCGGCACGCTCAACCTGAGCGGCGGCACCTTCAACGTGGCTAACGGGACGCTGTTCATCGGCTCGAACGTCACGTCCACGGGTAGCCAGGGCACCGGTACGATCAACCAGACCGGCGGTACCCTTGCAATCGGCAGCGCGTCGAGACTGTTCCTCGCGGCGGCCGGCAACGGCACGTATAACCTGTCGGGCGGCACATTGCAGATTGGCGGAAGTTCGCTGTTCGGCGACTTCAACAATCTGGGTGGCACCTATGCATTCAATCTCGGTGGAGGAACGATACAGGTGGTGGGTTCGGCGCTGAGCGCAGGCGTCAACGCAACGCTGGTCGGAGGCACGACGTCGACCATCGACACCAACGGCATGGGCGCGACATGGTCCGGCGTGCTCTCCGGAAGCGGGGCACTGGCCAAGGCCGGCAACGGCGTGCTCACGTTATCCGGCCAGAACACCTTTACTGGTCCGACGAACGTTCGCAATGGCGTGCTCAATCTGACCGGCTCGTTGCAGTCGCCGGTCAATGTGGAGGCGAACGGAACCCTGGGCGGTACAGGAACGGACTTGAACACCGTCACCAATGCCGGAACGGTTGAGCCGGGCTTCGGGCTCCCGGCAGGGCAATTCGGTGCGATGACTGTCAAAAATTTCGTGGGTGCCGGCGGCACGCTCGCGCTGCGCACGTTCCTCGGTCTGGATGGCTCGCCGTCGGACAGACTCATCATCAACGGCGGCAGCGCCGATCCTTCAGCCGTACGTATCACGAACGCAGGCGGCTCCGGTGGATTGACGACGGGGAACGGCATTCTCGTCGTCGAGACAACCAACGGTGGCACCACGGCGTCGGACGCCTTTTCGCTCGTCGGCGAGGCGCGCGGTGGCGCCGAAGACTATCGTTTGTTTCGCGGCGGCGTCAACAGCAGCAATCCCGAGGACTGGTTTCTGCGCTCGTCGTTCGTCGTGCCGCCCCCACCGGGGGGAGGCGAAGAGGAACCGGAAACTGGACCTGGCACCGAGCCCCCACCGGATCCGCTGCCGCCAGGCGTCTACCCGATCATCGGGCCGGAACTGGCCACCTATGGCGTAGTTCAACCGGTCGCCCGGCAGATGGGTGTCGAGATGCTCGGGACGCTCCATGAGCGCATCGGCGACACGCTCACGACGGAGAGCGGCGGCGCGGGCGGCTCGGGCTGGGCAAGCTCCGCCTGGGGACGCGTGTTCGGCGGCCAGATCGACAACCGCTACGAGTCTTACGCCGATCCGCGCGTGAGCGGCGGAGTCGGAGGCGTGCAGACCGGTCTCGACCTATGGCGTGGAAGCGTCTGGCCCGGTCATCGCGACGCTGCAGGCGTCTACTTTGCATACGGCTACGGCAGTGCAGATGTCGATGGCCTGGTCACCAACGCAGCGGCAACCGGATACACGCTGGAGCACACCGGCTCAATGCATCTGAATGCATATACAGGCGGAGGCTACTGGACTCACTACGGCCCCAGTGGCTGGTATGTCGATGCGGTTGTGCAGGGTACGCACTACGACGGCTCCGCGACCACTCAGTTTGCGAATCTGCCGGTCCGGGGTACGGGCTTCGCGACATCACTCGAGGGGGGCTATCCGATCCCCCTGCCGCTCGGCCCGGGTTTCGAGCTGGAGCCTCAGGCGCAGATCATCTGGCAGCACGTGTCGTTTTCCGACGCGAACGATGGTCTGGGTGAAGTCTCCCTCGGCTCCACTTCGGGTGCGAGTGGCCGCCTCGGCGTGCGCGGGAAGTGGACCATCGAAGGCAGCCAGGGAGCGGTGTGGCAGCCGTATGTGCGTGCCAACCTGTGGCGGGATTTCAATGCCGAGGCCACCACGACCTTCGCCAATGACCGGGTGCCGCTGAATGTGCAGGCCACGCGACTGGAATTCGCCGGCGGTGTCACCGCCAGGCTCAAGGAGCGGCTGAACCTTTACGGACAGTTCGGCTACCAGTTCGCCGTGAGTGGAGACAGCAATGTCCGCCGTAGCGGCGTCGCGGGCGATCTCGGCGTGCGCTACCAATGGTAGGGCCTCTAAAGTGCAAGGTGTCCTGCATCCCGACCTTCCAGGTCGTGGATGCACAAATGTAGGCAGGCAAAGGAGACTTATAACTGCCTTGCCAGTCCTGATATCAAGAGTCGACTTCGGTCGAGAAGCCGTCAGCGATCGCCCCGGCGACTGGCCAGAGTGCATCAAAAACAGCCTCAGGATGCGGAAGCCGTCGACCGGCAGCAACGGATCGAGCCCGTATGAAAACGCGTTGATCGCCTGAACTGGATCAACTCATTCAGCATGGGTGACCGGATGAAGCTTTAGTGCAGCGTGTAGAGAGTCTGCGGCCCCTCGGCATAGAGGGTCATGGCGACCTTCAGGATCTCATTGCGATTCCGGTCGAAGGAGGCCAGCACCTCGGCTTCGTCAGTACCGAGGGCGGAGTCGAAATGCTTCAGTACGCGGTCTTCCACAAAGAAGGTAATCTCGCGTGCTTTGTCGTATCCCCAGAACCACACGCCATGCCTGATCCCATCATAGCTGCGGCTGGGGTTGGAAAAACTGAGTGCCATGTGTCGTCCTTCGTTCTACGCCTTGGATGGACCGGGTTGCACGCTCACTACCCGCGCGGAGCGCTCCCGCTAGTGCGGATCGCCTTTCATGCTTTCGGCTTCCATCGCGGCATGCAATTCCTCATACGCCTCGATTGGTTCCATGTCCTGATCGACGAACGCGGCTGCGCGCTCAGCGGCGCTCGACGCGTCGCCCGGAATATCGCTCTCGCTGTCGTCTTCGGTACTTGGCGGCAGCAGCATGTCCTCAAGCATCCCGCGCAGCTCGGGAGTATTCCATGGCTTGCCCAGCTTGGCCTTCCTGTTCAGGTAATGACGAATTTCCGAGTCTTGCTCGGCCGTGAGCGGAAGCCCACGAAAAGTGGGGTCCGAGTGGTGATGGATCATGATGCACCTCCCGAAGCGGTTTGCGCCTTCAATGTGGAGATATCAATTTACTGCGGTGAACGTTACAGGTTGCATGTGATCGCTGTGCCGCGTGTCCGCGGCCAACCGATTTACGTCTTCTTCTTGGCGACACCTTCGTTCGCAACCCGCGAACGAACCGTGCTGAACGGCTTTGCCGGCACTGACGGCTTCGCGGGTTGCTTGGGCTTTTTCGCTTCGCGAGTGCTGCGTAATTGACTCTTGGCCATGGTGTTGCTCCTGATGCGTTGCGTGAGAAGGTGGTACCCCCAGCATACGCGCTTAGTCTGGTTGCGGCGTCAAAATGAACTGATGTGGAGGGTCGCTACGCGGAAAACCGACAGGGTTGGCCCATTTTAGCGAAGTGCAGCCGCCACGGCCTCGTCAATCTGCAGCGCAAAGCGCGCTTCAACATCGGGCACCGTGTAGCCAATTGACAGTTCCAGATACGCGTCGCCTAGCACCAACTGAACGAATGTCGCTGCCCGCAATACAGCAGTCGATTCGTCAAATCGCTTTCGCAGAATTTTTGCCGCGAAGGCACGTACGACCTTTGCGCCATTTTCGTAAAACACCTGGCCGAGTTCCGGAAGACGCTCGGCCTCAGCGACGATGGCCCGGTAAAGCCGCAGGTAATCCGGCACGATAAGGCTTCGTGCCAGCAACCACCCCAACTCGTGCAACTCGACTTCGGGTGATCCATCGGATTGCTCGTCCTGAGCCCCGGCAAGAAGTCCACCCACCTGAGCGCACATCGAACTCACCAGACCAATGAAGAGCGCCTCCTTCGACTTGAAGTGGCGGTAGACCGTCTGTTTGCCGACGCCAGCGGCCGCGGCGACATCGTCCATTGTTGCCAGGCCGAAACCTTGGCTTAAAAAAACGGTTCTCGCGCCTTCGAGGATGGCGGATCGCTTACGGCGTTGCAGCGGGCTCAGGTCGGGGAGAGAGGGTGTGTTCATCCCAGATAAATAACAGATCGCCGAGTAGTTGACAAGACTGGTCAGTCTCGTTTAGATTTGTCAAAACGAGACCGGTAAGTCTCGTTCGTGTGACTTATCAACTTCGCAGGCAATCATCGAGGAGAACGCTATGGAACTGTTCATGACAGGTGGTACTGGCTACATCGGGCAAGCGGTCGCGCGCAAGGCAATCAGCCGCGGCCATCAGGTGACGGCGCTGGTGCGCCAGGACAGGTCGGCTGCTGCCAGCGCGCTGACAGATCTCGGCGTGAAACTGCATTCCGGCGACCTGCGTGAGCCACAGTCTTTCGCTGCGACTGCCGGTGCCGCCGAGGGCGTGGTGCACATGGCGTCGACCAATGATGCTTCCGCCGGTGCCGTTGATGAGGCTGCGGCTGTAGCGATGCTTTCGCATTTGCAGCCGGGCGCGGCGTTTGTCTATACGTCGGGCACCTGGGTCTACGGCAATACGGAGGGGGAGCCCGCGACTGAAGCTTCGGCGCTGAACCCGACACCACTCATCGCCTGGCGGCCCGCAGTGGAGCGACATGTGCGGGCGCTAGCGGCGAGCCGCTCGATTGCCGCGGTGATTCTCAGGCCGGCGATGGTGCACGGCTACGGCGGTGGCGTCTTCGGCATGCTTGCCGGGATGGTCCGTCAGACCGGCAGTGTGAGGGTCGTCGGCGATGGTCGCGACCACTGGCCTGCCGTTCACGTCGATGATCTCGCCACGGCTTACCTGAGCGCTGTGGAGCAGGCGGCAAGCGGGGACGGTCGGGTCACGGGACAGATCTTCAACGTGGTCGCGGAAGATGCCGTTGCCGTTGCCGAAATGGGTGAAGCGATTCGGGCCTCGGTCGGCGCCGATCGCGTCGAACTCTGGTCGCTCGACGATGCTCGCAAATCGCTTGGACTGTTCGCCGACGCACTGGCGCTCGACCAGACAGTAAGCGGCCAGCATGCCCGTCGAGTTCTTGCGTGGGAGCCCCATGGCCCCGGCCTGATTGCGGACCTCTCTGCACAAAAACACTTTCAGCAAATCAACGGAGCATGACGATGGTGTGGAACAGTGCGTCTTTAGAATCGATCCTCGCGACGATCGTAGCGGTTCTGTTCGCGGTTGCTGGGATGGTCAATCTCGCAAGACCCGGCGCGGTGAAGCGCGACTTCGCACGCTGGGGTTATCCGGCATGGTTTCAGTGGCTCTGTGGCGCTCTCGAGTTGTTGAGTGCGGCACTTCTTGCTGGACGACAAACCAGAGTCTTAGGCCTAACCCTGGCCGGTGCGATCATGATCGGTGCGCTCTTCACGTTGCTACGAAATCGGGAACCGTTCCGGCATCTCGCCCCGGCGCTGATCTTCTCGGCTCTCATTGTGGTTACTGCGGCGGTCCGCGGTTGAGGGTTCCTTGCCACCAGGCGAGTGAGCCCGGGACGCTAACAGGCCGTGCGGGCAATCCGTGCTGCGGGTACTTGAAATACGCACACGGATAGCTGCATTGGAGCAACTCCAGTTTGATCGCGTGCGTCATGCGTCCGCTTTTTGTAGCGATGGCTGGGCGCTCCGGGTCGCCTGCCGCAGATCGCCGCTTTACGTGCCACGGGAAACGGTCCCTCATGCATGGGGCAGCGCGCGGCCACTACCGGCCAGTCGTGGCGCATATCGGCGGCGTGGAAGATGGGATCGGAGACTCGCCCGACGTGCCAGAGCTGGGAGACGATCGGACCGCCGGCTGCATGAACCGCAGAGGTCACCTCCTTCCAGCCCGCGACCTGCTTTTCCGTCCAGATGCCCGCGCGCGACGAGCGGGCGCTCCGGCGCCTTCAGTGCGGCGCCGGAGCGTCGAGATAGACGCCTGCCGACAACCCGGCCTTCACCTGCCGCGTGAACTCGTCGGTGGACACTTCCTCCGCCCCTGCCTCGATCGCGTCGTATGCCTGACGCACGACGTCGGCCGGCGTCGCCTTCGGCACTTCCAGCCCGCGCGTCAGATCCGTATCGATAAAACCGGCATGCAGCCCGATCACCTGCGTGTGCTGCTCGCGCAGCGAGTGACGCAGGCCGTTGGTCACCGCCCACGCGGCCGACTTCGACACGCCATAAGCCGCGAGGATCGGCCGGTTTATCCAGCTCGCAACAGACAGTACGTTCAGGATCGCGCCGCCGCCGTTGCCGGCAAGGTTGCCCGCGAACGCCTGCGACATCGACAGCATCCCGAACACGTTGGTGTCGAAGTGATCGCGTAACGCGTCGAGCGCGCCGTCGTCCGTCAGACTGCCGAGCCGCGCGATGCCCGCGTTGTTGATCAGAAGCGTGACGTCGCCCGCCGCGTCGGCGGCAGCGGCCACGGCCGCCGGATCGGTCACGTCAAGCTTCACGGGCACGACGCCCGGCAGCGTTACGCTGGCCGGATCGCGCGCGCCCGCATAGACCTTGCGCGCTCCTCTTTCGAGCGCCTGCTTCGCGAACTCAAGGCCAAGCCCGCGGTTCGCACCCGTCACGAAAACAACAGCACCTTCGATCTTCATATCTCATCCTTTCGCATGATGAATCGCATGGGCGCCGGTTCGCAGCGCGCGTGAAATTCGGAGAAAACAAACCTGCCCTTGCGTACCGAACCGTTGCCCCGCCGAACGGCGCCAACGTCCCGCCGCCCGCCGACATCAAAGAACCGCGATGGACCTGGACTGCCATCCGTGCCACGCCGGCGTTGCTTCGCGTTGTGCGCGAAAGTCGGCTACACTCATGTCAATGTCGATCACCATCGTCTTACGGCGCATTGTGTCGACGTAATTACGGCATGTCAATGGTGATCGACATTGTGTTTTTCAATCGACGCGATCGCTTGTATAAGGGAGAGATCGATGGGGGTGTCACGACAGCAGGCCGCCGAGAACCGCAGCGCGATCGTCGCGGCCGCCGAGCGGCTTTTCCGGGTACGCGGAGTCGATGCCGTGGGGCTGACGGAGTTGATGAAGGAAGCCGGTTTTAGCCAGGGTGGCTTCTACAACCACTTCAAGTCGAAGGATGCGCTGGTCACCGCGGTCATGGAAAAGGCGATGCAAGACTACGCGGATTCGCCAAACGGCGGCAGCCTGGGGAAGCAGGCGGCACGCTACCTGTCCGCCTCGCACCGCGACAACGTCAAAGCAGGGTGCCCGCTGTCCGGCTTCGCTGGCGACGCTGCGCGGATGACCGACGCGGCGCGTGCGTCCTACACGCGCGGCCTCGCCACGTATCTCGACCGGCTTGCAGCCATGATCGCCACGGAAGACGCGACGACGGAACAAACCCGTCGCGATGCGATTGCAGCGTTCAGTCAGATGGTCGGGGCGCTCGTGCTGTCGCGTGCGATCGCAGGCGCCGACCCGGCCTTCGCCGACGAAATCCTCGACGCGGGGCGGCGCACGCTCGTCGACGCGCTCGACGACCCGGTCACGCCGGACAGCGGGCGCCGCAGCAGGTCGGATGGCTGATACGCCGCCTGCGGCCCCGGGGGCCCTGCGTGGGAATGCGTAGGTCGGCGGGGGCAGCACGATTTGCGCGCAGAGACTCAGCGCTTTAGCGCGCCGGTGAGGGCGGCTCCGTGCCGTCGTCGCCCGCCTGTCCTGGCGTAGGCAGGTACCTGCCGAAGTTCATTTCGAAGTCGCTTGGAACGCCGTAGGCCAGGCTACGGAGCTTGGCGCGGCGGGCCTGCCCACTTGGCGAGGCCAGGGCCGGGAAGAACAGGTCAATGCTCGACTGGAGTTCGGCAGGCGTCGACATTCCGAAACGATTGATCTGGGCTTTCGCGGCGCCGAGCGTTTCACGGTCGAATGTGGCCAGACGCCGGACAAGCGCATCGACAAGCCGTGAATGAAAATGACGGGCGGGTCGTTCTTCATATCGGTCGTCCTCTCTTTGGATTGCAAAAGTGCCCTCGAACGCCGGAACGCTTCAACGGCATCTTTCAGGTCTTGACCGAGATAGTTCCGTTCGACGGCGAGCGCCGTGCCATCTACCGAACCGATTATTGAAAGATGTTCCGTTCGAACCGCCCTGAATCTCTCTGCGAATACAACGTCAAGATCGCGCAAATGGCACGCATGCTCCACGAGCGCGAAGTGCGTCAATGACCTCACTAAAGGGCAACTTGTTGGGATATGGACTGAAATGACCTGTCAAGACGCCTGTCTGTCCACAGGTGCAGCGCAGGCTATTCCGCCATCGCCCACGGAAGATCGACAAGACATCGCATCGCCGAACCTTCCAGATTGAACGGCACATGAACCGGATTCTGGACGGCGTCCACTCTTCGTCAGCCTATGACACGACGACTGTAAATTCGACCCCTGATTCAAAGTCCAGCGTCGTGGTCGAAAAGCGCGGATCGTCGTCGAGGTAGTGCTTGTATGGCCGAACGGCGTCCTCGGCGGTGTACATGTTGTCGGCGAGAACGATAGATCCCGGGCGTAGCAGGCGCTCAATCTGCTTGAACAGATTCAGATAGGTGTTGGCCCAGACGTCGATAAACACCATGTCGAAAGTGCCGTCCAGTTCGGAAACGGTCTGGAAGACGTCGCCCTCCCGCAGGTCAACATAAGCGTCTACGCCCGCCGTTCTGACGTGGGCCCGAAGTCGTGCGCACTTAACAGCATCGAGTTCAGTCGCTACAACCGTCCCACTGCCTAACGTGCGAAGGGCCTCGGCGAAATACAGCGTGGACACGCCGCAGGAACTGCCGAGCTCGAGGATTCGAGCCGGCTTGTGCGAAAGCACCATGTTGCGTAAGAACCGTCCCGTTTCCGCTGACACGGCTAACGATAGAGCAGTGCCTTGCGAGGATTCGAAATCCTCGCTCGATAGCCCGAGCGTTTCGAGAAACCGTCCACGGAGTCGAGGTACGAGCGTTTCGTATTCCTCCGCGAGACTCAGAAACTCCTCGCTCGATCCCTGAAATTGCGCCTGTGCGCGGGCTATCACTTCTGTCTGGCTCTGTTCGTGAAGCTGTCGCAGAAGATCCGTGGTTGATGAAGCCATGTGCGCTCCTTGAGGAGATCGATAATACTGACCACTGCGCCAGGCGGCCTGCGCTTTTCTTAAAACGCGTAACGCTATGCCGTTCTGACGAGCTTGATCGCCCGTTCAGGGCACGCCGTCACACAAAGACCGCACGACCGGCAGGCGTACGCGTTCGGTGTGTAGGCGACTTTCATTCCATGCACGCGTAGCTTGAGGCGGTGCATCAAATCGAGGCTGAGATAATCGACGTCATCGATGCGCCGGATCTCAAACACATTCTCAGGGCAGACCTCCAGGCAATCGCCCTTGCCTTCGCAACGTTTCAGGTCGACGACTGGCGCAATCACGCCCGGCTTCTGTTTGCAGTCGCCCGTTGATTTCTCGCGCATGGTCAATCTCCCGCGCGCCGGTCGCGGCCCGATCGCCATGCCGTCTGGAAATGCTCCCGTTCTTCGGGCGTCATCGCTTCCCATTTGCGCCAGTGACGCCGTTCGCGCCAGCCGCCGTGTCCGCGGAATCCGCCAAACAGGATGCGGCTCAAAACCAGCAAGCCCAACGCGTGCGCGAAGTCGATCGCACGGGCGCCAACGAATAGCGCCGGAATCACCCAATTCCATAGCGTCATGACCACCCATCCGAGCACGGCTATGGCGACCACCACCAGCAGCGCTTTGCCCACACATCTGATTCGAAACTTCATCCCTCGACTCCTCTATATATCCAGTTCGTCATAAATGGCCTGCAGTCGGGCGCGTAGATGCAAGACCGCGTAGCGTTTGCGCGCGATCAGCGTATTGAGCGCGACGCCGCTTTCCGCCACCATGTCTTTGAAGGGCCGCCCCTCCAGCTCGTGCGCGATAAATACTTCACGTTGATTCGGCGGCAACTCATCGAGCGCATCCTGCAAGGCCTTGAGCAATACAGCGCGAGCGTAAAGCGCTTCGGGGCCTGCATCGTGCGCCGGCAGGGCGAGGTCGAGGCGATACTCACCGGTGGCGTCGTCCTCGGCCTCAGACAGATCGGTCAGCGGTTGCTCCTTCTTCTTGCGAAAACGATCGATGATGCGATTGCGCGCGGCACGGAAAAGCCACGCGCTCGCCTGTTCGATCGGAGCGGGAAGCCGGTACGCCTGCACGAATTCGTGGAACACATCCTGCAGGATGTCTTCGGCGTCGTCCGGGTCGCGTATTCGACGCCGGATAAAATTGACGAGCCTCGTGCGCTCACGCACCACGGTCGCGGTGATGTCGCTGTCTCGGTCGGTCATCGGGTGCGAGGTGGGTGGCGGTTCCATGCGCCTGAAGACGTTTCAGGAGCGCGAATATTGTGGTGAGCGCGAAAAATCTTTCCGTGAGCAACTGCCGGTTCGCTTGAGGCAGTGCGTGACAGGGTTGTGACCATGGATTGACCGGAAGACGTGGGTGCGTTTCCGTAGCGATGCCGCGCAATCCAACCAACGTCCATAAGACCGACACCCGATCCAGGCATAACCGCGTTCGTTTCAGAGAGAGCCGCCGCAACGACAACCGCGCATGTAAGTAGAATCGTCAACATTCGGCCCGGCATTTGATGGCCGTTCCCAATTGGCGAGACACAGCGATGAAGGTAACGATTGCGTACATCGAAGAACCCCCGTTCGGTTGGACGGAAGCAGATAGTACCCCCACGGGCGCTGACATCGATCTGGCCGACGCGGTTCTTCGGGCGATCGGCGTAACCCGGATCGAGCATCATCTGACGTCGTTTAGTGAACTCCTGCCCGGCGTTGAAGCAGGCAGGTGGGATATGAACGTTCCGCTGTTCGTCACACGCGAACGCACCAATATGGTTGCGTTCAGCGTCCCGGTATGGGGGATCGCAGACGGTTTTCTGGTTCGGACTGGAAACCCGAAAGCGCTCGACAGCTACGTGTCGCTTGCCAAACGCGCTGATGCGCGCCTTGGCATCATAGCCGGACAGGTGCAGCACGACTCAGCGAAAGCGTCTGGCGTAAGCAAGGACCAAATAGTCGTCTTCGAGCATCAGGCCGACGCTGTCGAAGCGGTTCTCTCTGGCGCCGTCGATGCGTATGCGAGCACGGCCCTGGGGAATCGGATCATTGCGAACCGGATCGGAGGCTCAATGCTCGAGGCTATCGAGCACGAACCGGGAACGAACGGCAAGCAGCTGAAGCCTCCGCTCGGGGCATTCTCGTTCAATAGAAGTAACAGCGATCTGATTCAGGCGGTAAACAAAGCCCTTCGTTCATATCTGGGCTCGCCAGATCATCGTGCTCGCATGGCGGAATTTGGCCTGACAAACAACGAGATCGATCCCGCTCTCGCGGGTCGAGTATAAGACGGGCGTCGGCCAGGTCTGGTGCTCAACCACGCGTGGATGTGATGATCATCACACGCACTGCTCAGGCGTACATCGCCCCGCATAAGCAATATCGTTGAGCAACGCGTCCCACTGGCAGATGTACTCGTCGTAGTACCGCCGCTCTCGCATCAAGAGCGGCGCTTCTCAATGGCGCGCTTAGCGCTACATTCCAATGCTCATCCCGCCGCCCGCGCTTGTGCCGGTGTTCGTGCCCGTGTTCGTACCTGAGCTCGACGTCGTATTCAGATCGATTCTTCCGTAGACGCCATCGGCTTCGTCATTCGGCCCCGCCGCGAAGAAGAGCGTGCTGGAAGGCTGATTGCTGAGATCGTTGCCGAACGCGATGCCCCACACGCCCTGCTCGACGATCGGACTGCCGTTCGGCCCACTGATCTGTCCCATCGACTGACCGCTCGACGCGTTGAACGCATTGATCATGCCATCGCCGAAATTGCCGATCAGTATTGCGCCGCTCATCGAGCCGAAGTTCCCGGGCGCTTGCGCAATGCCCCACGGCGCGTTCAACGGACCGCCTGTCGCGAAGCGTTGCTTCAGGTTGCCTGCGGTATCGTACACATCGACCATGCCGAGCCCCGCGCCCGGGACATCGTCGTGTTTGGCTGCGTCTTGCATCGCGTAGGTGACGAACAGATTCGAGCCGATCGCCTGAATGCCGAACGGCGCGAAGCCGGCTGGAATCGCCGGGTCCGTGAAGGCGCCGGGCATCGCGACCTTCGTGAACGAGGTATCGAAGACGTCGATCTTGTCGTTATGGAAGTCCGTCGCGTAAAGGAAGTTGCCGTTGTTCATCGCGGCGAGCGCGAGACCCTTGTAGACGGCGCCGCCCGTACCGTCGTCGTACATGACGAACGCATTGGTCGGCCCTACGGCGGGCGCCCAGGCGGTGATGGTGCCGCCTTCGCCCGTGAAGATGAACGCAGCGACTCCAGACTTGCCGTTTTCCGTGACGCGGAAGCTTTGTGTTCCATTGAAAACGATGCCCGTGGGCGATGCGGAGCCGTTCTTGCCGTCGGGTATCGTAACGACCAGCGATTGCGGCACGCCATTGCCGTCATAGAGCGTCGCGACGTTGGTGCCGTTGTCCGCGACCCAGACGAAACCTTTGGGATTGAAGGCCACGCCCCAAGGGTTTTTCAGATTAGCGTCGGTGTGTGCAGCGGGCACCGCGCCATCGGATACGAGGGCCGTCGCTGCGAATGACGACTGGACGGATGGGCTCGCGCTGCTCGAACTCGAGCCACTGCCGCCACCGCCGCCGCATGACATCAGAGTCGCGACGGCCGCGCCGCATGCAACGACGCCGAATAGAGCGAGTAGAGACTTCATGACCGCACTCCTTCTTCTGCCCAAAGGACTTAACGGTCAATGAACGAGAACGGCGCGGGGTTTATTCCGGCGGAGAGCGGCTTATTTCGCGGCAGATCTCGTGCGATCCACCGGTTGAATCCGCGCCCCACGACCGCCACTCGGTGCGCCGCCGATCGCTTCGCTACCTACAAAAGCACGCCGCACGCTGTTTGCGACATTGCTGTAGCGCAGGCGACAACTGTCTGCGTCTATCTTCCAGTCCAATTAAGGAGGGGCGGATCATGAGCAAGGCAACCATCACACTAGTCGCGGCCGTCGCCGCACTCTCGCTGTCGGGCGGCGCTTTTGCGCAGGCGGCCGGAGGCCAGAGCGGCAGCGGTTCGACCGGTACAGCCGGCAGCACGGCTAGTCCGTCGAACCAGATGAACGGCGCAACGACGGGCGGCTAGGGCATGCCGGGCACCACCAACACGGACAGCGGCATGGGCGCCAAGGCACCGAACTCGGGCCTGCCGAGCAGCAATAGCAGCTCGACGTCTGACACCACCGCCGCTCCCAAGAGCAACAACACGCTGGCGACCCCGAGCGTGGTGTCGCCAGCCGCTACCGGCCATTGACAGCTGGTAGAAATGACCGTCAGCCGCGAATCAGCGCAAGCACAAAGGGCTGCGATCGCAGCGACATAGGTGCAATTGCCACCGGCGCGCAGTTTCCCGGAAAGTAGACGAGCGGCAATATAGGTAACGTGATCAGGGTGACGCGCCACTCGGTCTATGGGTTGCATGTGACGCGTAGTGGCTGGAGAGAGGCGCCTGGCATGAGCATGCGGCCCACCGCCTCCCTATTGAAGCCTCATGGAGAGGCTCAAAGCCACGTGCCGCCTTGTCGCGCGCTCGGCTCTTGCGCAAGCGCATCGAAATCGTGAATCCAGTCGAGGTGATGCAGCATGCTGTCGCGCGCCCCTAGCCGCGCGTTGCGTTCCTGCGCGGCGGGGCCGTCCGGCAGATGCAACACGTCCGCGGTGCTGATCGACGCGTACTGCACCTTGCGCGTGCGGCCCCGGCGCAGACGCTCGTAGGCTTCCTGCGCTTCTCGCCACTTGCCTGGGCCCGCCTTGGCGAGTTGCGCGGCCAGCACCACGGCATCCTCGATCGACTGGTTGGCGCCCTGGCCGTGATGCGGCACGAGCGCATGCGCGGCATCGCCGATCAGCGTCACGCGGCCCTTGCTCCAGCGGCCCAGCGGCGGACGGTGAAACAGGCCCCAGCGCTGACTGATCGGCACGGCCGTGATCATCTGCACGACGGCCGGATGCCAGTCCTTGAACAGGCGCAGTTGCTCGCCTTCGGTCGACGGCATGACCCAGTCGCGCGACGGCCACGGCGACGGATGACGCTCGACCAGCAGGAAGTTCTGATCGCCCTTGTCGCCGATCGGATAATGCAGCAGATGGCCGCCGGGCCCGACCCAGAACTGGATCGTCTCCGGATCGGGCAACAGGTCCATGCGCTCGGCCGGCACGATGCCACGAAAGCCCGAGCAACCGGAATACAGCACGTCGTCGTAGCCGAGCATCCAGCGTCGCGTGATCGAGCGTGCGCCGTCGGCGCCGATCACGAGATCGGCATCGATGCGCCGACCGTTGTCGAACGCGAGACTCACGCGATCGGGATGCTGCACGAGATCGATCAAGCGATGGCTGAGCTCGATGTGCTCGAGACCAACTGCCTTCGACAGCACCGCCTGCAGATCGGCGCGATGAACGCCCCAGTACGAGCCACCGAACTGCTCGCGATAGCTGGGCATGCCGCGATGATGTCCAATGACGCTGCCGCTGCGGCCATCACGATAAATGAGCCCGGGTACTTCGGCGCACACGTTTTCGAACGCGGAGCGTAGCCCCATGCGCTCGTAAAAGCGCGTCGCGTTGGCCGACAGTGCGACGGCCGCGCCCACTTCGCGCAACTCATCGGTCTGCTCGTAGAGTTGCGCATCGATGCCATGTTCGCGTAGTGCGAGCGCCAGCGTAAGGCCGCCGATGCCGGCGCCGACGATCGCGATGCTCAGATCCATCCGGTTCATGATTGTGTCTCCGATATGCGGGTTTATCGATTCGGGCCACTCTGGAACGCGCGCCCGGCGCGTCGCATGCGGATACCGTGTTGGTATTTTCAGCACTAGACGATCATTGCTCAATAAGATGAAATGAATCTACTTCATCACTGAAATGAATGACCTTAGGTCATGCCGAGACCATGGAACTGAGCGATCTCGATCTCAACCTGCTGCTGCTGTTCCAGCGGCTGATGCAGGAGCGGCGCGTGGCGAGCGTCGCCGAGCAAATGAACATGAGCCAGCCGGGCGTCAGCAATGCGCTCGCGAAGCTGCGCCGCCTGCTCGGTGATCCGCTGTTCGTGCGGGCGCCGGGCGGCGTGGTGCCTACCCCGTTCGCGCTGCGTCTCGCGGAACCGGTCTCGCAGGCGCTCGCCACCTTGCACGCCGCGCTCAATCCGGTGACGGGCTTCGATCCGCTGCGCGAGATCCGTACGATGACGATCGGTATGACCGACATCGGCGAAGTCGTGTTTTTGCCCGCATTGCTGGAACGATTGTCGCGCGTCGCGCCAGGCATCGCGATGAATACGGTGCGCAATACGAGCGTCAATCTGAGCAACGAAATGGCCGACGGCCGGGTCGACCTGGCGATCGGTCTGTTGCCGCAGTTGAAGGGGGGTTTCTATCAGCGGCGTCTGTTCGATCAGCGCTACGTCTGTCTGTTCAGACGCGCTCACCCACTCGAGGACGCGCCGCTCACGCTTTCCGCGTGGCGCGAAGCCGAGCATCTGGTGGTGGTGTCGGCCGGCACCGGCCACGGTCAAGTGGACGAGTGGCTGAAACGGCGCGGCGTGCGGCGTCAGGTGCGACTGACGGTGCCGCACTTCATGAGCGTCGGCTACATCCTGCAACGTACCGACCTGATCGCCACGGTGCCCGAGCGCCTCGCTCTGGAGTTGGCCACGCCGTTCTCGCTCAGCCTGCGCGCGCTGCCGATGACGCTGCCCGCCGCGCCGATCCATTTGTTGTGGCACGAGCGCGTCCATCAGGATGAAGGCAATCGCTGGCTGCGCGAGGTCGTGATCGACCTGTTCGCCGATACCGTGGCGGGTGGCAGGCGAGCGCGGGACGTGAGGAAGCAATAGGCCTTCGTTTGTAAGCGTCGATCGGAAGCTTCGCGCTTACTCGAACGTTCCGGTTCGGACTTCGCCGTTGCGGGTGTAGCGCGTGATCAGCACGCCGCCGGGGGTGCTCGTCGCGTGTGCCAGCGTGAAGGCGGACGCTTGCGCATCGTTGCCGAACAGGCGTTTGCCGTGCCCGAGCATGACGGGATAAATCAGGAGTTGGAGTTCATCCACGAGGCCCGCCGCCAGCAGTTGGCGCACCATGTCGCCGCTGCCGAACGTCAATAGATCGGCACCGTCCTGAAGTTACAGCGCGCGTATCGCGTCGGCAAGGTCGCCCTTCAGTGCATGACTGTTGTGCCAACCGAGCGTATCGGATCGATGCGTGGCCACGTGCTTGCGGACCTGATTGAACTGGTCGGCCATGTCGCGGTTGCGTGAATCGGCCGGTACATATGGCCAATACGACGCGAATATGTCGTACGTGCAACGCCCTAGCAGCAACTCGAACGGCTGCGCGAGCAGATGATGCACACTTGCGCCGACCGCTTCGTCGGCGTAAGGGACGATCCACCCACCCAAACGAAAATCACCACTGGCATCCTCCTCGGGCGCACCGGGTGAAGCCGCGCGAGCGAGCATCGCGCGGTCGGCGCACAATGACTGGACCCACGGGTGCCTTCGCCGCAGGTGTGAAGGTGCGCACCACTCGCCAGCGCATGGTCGGAAGATCGCCCGACACAGTGATGCGGACATAGCAGCCGGCGTAACGTCCGGTCGCCCGTGGCATTTCGTTCGATGGCCGATGGGTCTCAGCGGCCGTATTTGGCGTGCCCGTGCGACGCGTGGCAAGACGCGAAGCAGCCGCATCTGCCAGACATTACAAAAAAAGCACTGCTGTGGCCTGCCCACACAGTGCACAAAGACAACATCACCAGAAACATGTCCGTACCTTCAGCAACGACCGGATCGTGCGATTCCGCGCGGTCATTCACCCAACCGAAAGTGCTCGTCATTGTGGCGACCGTATGCTGCCTGCTGTGGGGCAGTTCGTACCCGGCAATTAAAATTGGCTATGCGTTGCTCGGAATCACGCAAAACGATATTCCTTCAAAGCTGATCTTCGCAGGCTACCGGTTCGTGCGGTCTCGCCTACACGACCGGCGTTCGCGGTTCGATCCTGAATTCGACAGCGACCTTCTTCAGTGCGCTGCTTGCCCATTTCATCTACAAGAACGACAAGGTCTCCCCACGCAAGGCACTTGGATGCCTGCTGGGATTCGTCGGCGTGATGGTCGTCAATTTTGGCGGCGGTCTGTTTGAATTTGCGTTCACCTTTTGCTATCCGCGATATGTCCGAACGAGAACATCATGGAATTGAAGAATCTCGTCGCGCTGGTGCTCGTATGTGGGGGGATCTGGCTGATCACGCGGCCGGCGCAACGGAGCGCTTGCTATTCGAGGGCTGGCGCGGCTTTGGGGCAAGGTCGAGGCTGTCGCCAAGGCCAAGGCTGAGCTTGTGGGGGTTTCGAAGCGCCGACTCCCCCTCAAACACTATCCGACGCAACCGGCAACCCCTCCGTCCTCCACCGCAGCATCCCACCGGCAAGATTCGCCACCTTGCCGAACCCCGCCTTCGTCAGCAACACGCTTGCCTGCGCCGAGCGCACGCCGGACCGGCACACCGCGACCACCGGCCGCTCGCGCTCCAGTTCATCGAGCCGCCCCGTCAATTGCGACAGCGGCACCAGCTTCGCGCCCGGCAGATGACCCAAACGATCGATGAACTCGGGCGCCTCGCGCACATCGACGATCTGAAACGCGGCGCCATGCTCGAGCAGCGCCATCGGCTCGATTTCCCACACGCCGCTAAAGCGCAGCGTCAACGGTGCCCAATCCGGCGTTTCGGTCGCAACTTCGGCGCCGCCTTCTGGCTGCCCGCAACGCATGTTTGCGGGCACCGCGACCGCCATCTGCTTCGGATGCGGCAAATTCAGGTTGTTCATGTAACCGGCGAAATCACCGACGTCGACGTCGCCGCCCAGACGCGGATTGAAGCGCCGCTCCTCGGTCACGCTCGTCACCGTGATGCCGCGATAATCGTGCGCGGGATAGAGGAGGCAGTCGTCCGGCAGTGACAGGATCTGCTCGCGCACGGACGCGAACAACTGCTGCGGACTGCCCTGCTGGAAATCGGTGCGGCCACAGCCGCGAATCAGCAGGCTGTCTCCGGTAAAGGCCATGCTCAGATCGTCGAGCACGTAGGTCAGGCAGCCGTTCGTATGGCCAGGCGTCGCGCGCACGCTCAGATGACGCGTGCCGAAGTCGATCCGATCGCCATGCGCGAGCGCTCGCGTGACGCCTTTCGCCTCGACGACCCCGGCAAGCCCGATCTCGCTGCCGCAACGCAAACGCATGCGCCATGCGCCGGTTACGTGATCAGCGTGCACGTGGGTATCGAGCGTCGTGAGCAACCATAGGCCCAGCTCGCGCAGCAGCGCCTGATCGCGTGGCACCTGCTCGTAGACAGGGTCGATGAGCACCGCCTCGCCGCTGTCGCCGAGTAAGTACGTGTAGGTCGACGAAGCAGGATCGAACAGCTGACGAAAAATCATCTGTATCCCTTAGGAAGGTCGGCGAGGCGGCCGCAAGCGGCCGCCGTGCCACATCTGTCAGCCCGGTTGTTTGGTGGTGCGCAGATACGGTTTGATAGTCTTGAAACCAGGGAAAATCTGCTGCGCCTCGTCGTTGCTGACCGCGGACGTGATGATCACGTCTTCGCCCTGCTTCCAGTTGACCGGCGTCGCGACCTTGTGTTTGGCGGTCAGTTGGATCGAATCGAGCACGCGCAGGATTTCGTCGAAGTTGCGGCCGGTGCTCATCGGGTAGGTCAGTGTCAGCTTGATCTTCTTGTCGGGACCGATGATGAAAACCGAGCGCACGGTCGCGTTGGTCGCGGCGGTGCGGCCCTCGCTGGTATCGCCCGCGTCGGCCGGCAGCATGTTGTACAGCTTGGCGATCGCGAGGTCGGTGTCGCCGATCATCGGGTATTTGACGGCGGCGCCCTGCGTTTCCTCGATGTCCGCGGCCCATTTTTCGTGGTCTTCGACCGGATCGACCGACAACCCGATCAGCTTCGCGTTGCGCCTGGTGAACTCCGGCTCGATCTTCGCCATGTAGCCCAGTTCAGTCGTGCAAACCGGCGTGAAGTCTTTCGGATGAGAGAACAGGACCGCCCATTGGTCGCCGATCCAGTCGTGGAAATCGATGGTGCCCTGCGTGGTCCGCGCGGTGAAGTTGGGCGCGGTGTCATTGATACGAAGTGACATATTGCCGTCCTGTGAAGTCGTGGTTAAGCGGAAGACCCGAGCCAGGCCTGTCTGCAACGGTCCAACACGAGCCCGGTTAATCTCGGGGATTGAAAATCACCAACGCTCACAACGATAGACGAAGCTTTCGCGGCGCATACACGCGCGGCAAGTAGGGCGTCGCCGTGCAGAAGAAGCTCGAGATCGCCGCCTGTCGGGCGAATACGAGCATTGCCGCATCGCAGTGAGATTTCAAATATAGCGCGTTACGCACAAGCCATGCTGACACCCATCGAAGTCAGTCCGGCTGGCCACTTCGAAACGGCTTAGGGGAATGACGTTTACCGGTAAATCATGGACATTCGACTCACCGGCGTGTGTTCGATAGCGCACAGATTTACCGAGCCTGATTTGATCAGACCGTTCGGTCGTCCACGCCATGCGAGCAAGCGCGAGGCGCGTCGGAGCGTGCGGTACTGAAGCGCTTGCAACAAACGCAGCCTCCTTCCGCTCGAAAAACATCTGCTGAATGCTCGCCATGATGGCCCGGTTTGACGGCGCAGTGCGGATATTCGCGATTGCGGCGGGTCAGTCCACAGTGCCTGGCGAGTCAGGCGAACCCGGTTCGTCAAAGAACTGCCAGATCGCCTTTATCGATAAACGGTCGGAACATGGCTCGCGGACGCCGCGCATTTTTCGGAGACGGGATAAGCGGCTTTTAAGGTTGCAGGGCGTACCTTCATATCCACACACTGAATACCGGTCACCCCGTCGATCGCTATCTGTTCGCGGTCCACCTCAGCGTGAAGATCGACTCGCTTTCAATGCAGTTAGCGTGGTCCATTCGATCCATCGAAATTTGCCTATTCACCAAGGAGCCAACTTATGAAAGTACTTATCGCTCATGCGATCCTCGCAACCACAATCGCCATTCCAGCGCTCTCGTCGGCGCAGCCCCTCACTCGCTCCGAGGTGGAAGCGAACGTCATACAGGCCGAACAGAACGGCACGCTCCATCAGTCGAAAGTGCACTATCCGGACGAGAGCAGCCCGCGGCAGACACACGCGAATAACGACTACGGTTCAGGGCCGGTAGTGAATTCGCAATCCGGACATCGCCTTTCCTTCACAACGCCCTCAGATAGCGCGCTTTTCTCGCATCACTGAAGTACTGGTGAGCGTTCGACATTCCATACGATCGCGTTTCGATACTTCCACACGCCTAACTTCCGGTTCTCATGCGGACGTCGCGCGTCCGATCCAACGTCGATATGAAAAAGCTAGTGCGCTCGATTGACTTCATTCTGTTGACCGCCGCGTCGGTGGGCCTCGTCATGTTTGTCGTCTGGCGAGTGGCGACGGTAAAGGGGTGGTTTTAGGCTCACGCGAAACGCTTGTCCGTTAAAGGATCGCCCTGTGGTTGGCGTTCCGAATCGACATTGCACCAATACCTCGCGGAATGAAACCTTTCGCATGCTTCGCGAATGTGGATGAGCCGCAATCAAATACTAAGGAGTTCTGCGTTCCCACGTCTGCGAAGCATGTGCAGCTTCCACCACCAGGTCTTCCGGGATACCTGCGAATCGCGCCACGATATCCGATACCGCGTAATCAGTCGAAACAATGCCGTCATAATTCATCCGCACAATCCGACGCCACCAACAACCACAAGAAAGTCTCGTGATGCCTCATTTTCGCGTCCCTCTCCCGCTGCGCCTCACGGTGCTCGCAAGCGTGGCGGCACTAGCCGCGTGCGGTGGTAGCAATGATTCTTCTACGCCGAGCGCCTCGAACACTTCGACGACGACGGCGACGGCCACGATCCCGGCGCCCCCTGCCGACCCCGGTTTTGTCGACAACGCCGCAATCTCCGACGTGCCCGCGTTCGTCGACACGATTGCGACTAACCAGCGCGGCGATGCGCGATATGCGACGCTCGCCACGAATGCGGGCGTGCGTGTCGTCTCGCGATTCCTCGACATCTGGCAACCGTTGACCGAGATCGTCGATGCGGGCGTCTCCGCGCCCGCCAATGGTTCCTTTCCGGCTGTCGTGCAGTCCACGTGGACAGGACTACCCAATGACGGTACGCCGGGTGGGGCTGTCGTGAACAATGCCGTCCATGCCGCAAACATTCAATTCGTGGTCATCGAGACGACCAACCGGACTCAGGCACAGGCCGACGCAGCCTACTACGACGACCGGCGCGGCAAAGGTTATAGCGTGACGGATGGCATGGGACCGCTCACCAATGCGTGGCGCGCGGCGGCGCAGCAGGTAACGACCATCACGTCGATTCCGGCGGATGCGACGACCGTTCTGTACAACGACAACGGCAACAACATCGGCGTCGGCAGCAGTGGCGGCAACACCAGTTTCGGCCAGGTTGTCGACCTGCTCAACATCATGGGCAACAACGCGTCCACCGAGCCGGCCAAGCGCTTCTACAAATACGCCCGGCCATACCGCTGGAGCACGAGTGTCGTGGTAGATCCGACTCTGGTGCCTGCCGAGAGCACCACGCCTTCGACCGATGGCGGATTTATCAGCGGTCACGAGGCGGAGGCCATGCGCGACGCGATGACGATGGCCTACGTGCTGCCGGAGCGGTTCCAGGAGATGGCGAGCCGCGGCCTCGAACTTGGCGAAAACCGCATTTTCGCCGGTATGCACTCGCCGCTCGACGTCATTGCTGGTCGAATGTTTGCACTTGCGGCGACTGCTGCGAATCTTTCCGATCCGAGCAACGCCACCTTGAAGAGCGCCGCATTTAGCCAGGCGCACGCGGCCCTGATGCAGTCGACGAATACCAATTCGACGAGCTTCGCCGTTTTCGCCCACTCCGGCACGGCAGCGACGGACCGCTTCGCCGACTACGCGACGAACAAAGCGGACTTCACTCGCCGTATGACGTTCGGCTTTGCTCCGATCGAATCGACCAATGCGCCTCCCGTTGTGCCGAAGGGTGCGGAGGTGTTACTGGAGACGCGCTTTCCGTATCTGAGCGCTGAGCAGCGCCGCGTGGTGCTCAAAACGACCGAGCTTCCTTCCGGCTATCCGGTCATGGACGATGCGGAAGGGTGGGGCCGCCTCAACATGTTTGCAGCCGGGGACGGATATGGTGCGTTCCATGGCAGCGTCATCGTTTCGATGGATGCGTCCCAGGGCGGATTCAACGCGTCGGATTTGTGGCGCAACGACATTGCCGGCGCAGGGAAGTTGACGCTGCAGGGTAGCGGAACCTTGAAGCTCGGCGGCAACAACACCTGGTCGGGCGGCTCCCAGGTAAGCGGCGGCGTGCTCGAGGCCGATTCTCCGAATGCGTTCGGCACGGGCGACGTGTATGTGGGTGCGGGTGGCATCACCATCGCGGCGGCGTCGCCCGTGTCCATCGTCGGCAAGTACACGCAGCTCGCCGGCACGACACTCGAACTCGACATTGACGGTAAAGGCGCCGGCCAACTGCACGTTGGTAATCAGCTGACCATCGCCGGCGGCACGCTACACGTGAAGTTCGTGAGCGGCTATGCGCCCAAGGTCGGCGACACCATCGATCTGATCGATGGCAACGGGGCGACGAAGCAGTTCACGACGATCACGGTCGACGGCCACAAGGCGACGCCGGTCTACTCGTCGACCGGCGTGTCGGTGCACATCGATTCGTAATCCGGCCATATTGGCGTGGCTATGCGACGCCCGGATAACCCGCTGTCTGTAATGCGGAGCGTCCGGCTATGCCCGTCTGTCGTTGATCGTCTAAAGCGGCGATTCCTTCGTCAAAAACCGCCTGATGGCAATGGAGACGATTTCTGGAAACTCTTCGTGAATCGCGAGCTTGCCCTTCATGACCCATTCGACCTGAACATTTGGCAATTGTCCTAACGCCTCCATTTCGACACGCGATTTCGGCGGCGTCTGATCGCCGTAGATCACGAGGATCGGAATGTTGGCTCGGCGCGCAAGATCAAGGAATGCCGCACGGTTGGCGACCCGGTCTAGCGCACCGGTCACAAAGCGTACCGAACTGTGCCGGGCTCCGGGTGCACGGGTGACGGCGAGTTTGGCCGCGAGACGATCGCCGCCAAGCCAGTCAGGATCGCTGTAAACGTGTTCTCTCGCCATCATGGTGATGACATGGCGGCTGACGTTGAGCCGGTAGAGAAGCGGGCCAGCGAGGGGGTGATCAATGGCAGAGCGCACACGGGAGAACCAGGCCCGCTGGCCACCCATCATCGTCGGCAACGGGCCGCGCCACGTCGGTGCGATGAGGACCAGGCGATCAACCGTATCTGAGCGCAAGACGGCCTGGTAAAGCGCATAGGTGGCTGCATGTCCGGCCGCCACAATGGCGTGCGGTGGTGCCACGATGTCGCTTAAAAACCAGTTAAGAAACTCCGAGAGAAGCTCCGGCGACCATTCTTCCTTTGGCCGCGCCTGATCGCCGAACCCCGGCCAATCAACCGTCGTCACGTGAAACTGAGGCGCGAGCAAGTCGAGCAGCGGCCGCATCTCCAGGCGCGTGGAAATCGTACTCAGGGCCGGCAGGAGGACGACCGAAGCGCCGCTACCGGCCTCATCCACGTCCAGCGCGAACTCTCCACTGTCCCACTGGCAGCGTATCGTCTTCGTCATTGCCTTTCCAATTTGACCTTCATACGAATCACGCGGTAGAGATTGATGACCAGTTTAATTAGAGGACGGTCTCCGGCCATGTATGGATGCGTTTTTCGTGCTGTGGAGTTCTACGGCTGCCTTGTGCCTCCGGCGATCGCGCCTGAACACCAGGGAAAGGAAGTCGAAGCGTCGGGCTGCCAGCCGCGAGGGCGCTGCTCTGTAGCTCCAGACGCCCGACGTTTGCATCGCGGGACTGCCTGGAAATCAAATGCGCCACGCCTGTCTTTGACGTTTAGCCATCGGAGACGCGTCGTAGCAGATACACGACAATCACTGCGGAACCGCTGACAAAGATTGCCAGCCCGATCGCTTTACGCGCGAGCGTGCGAACGCGCGCGCGGAGCGTGTAACGCACAGACCAGGAACTGGTTCTGCGCAACATCATTCACTCCATGGACGCCTTGACGGGCGCGTCGCGTCGGGGAGAGACAGCCCCCTATGTTGCCGGAGCGCAGGCCGTATCGCGACGTTTACTTGCCCTGATCTTTGCTTGACAGTCTTTACCACTTCGAGCTCTTTGAACTGAGGATAGCTGGATAGAGCGGGTAGATGCCGGTATCCGGGCATTCTGAAACCGGCAACTGCAATTATCGCACCTCGGGTTCAAAGGCACAGAGCAGATGCCTT
This sequence comes from Paraburkholderia sp. 32, assembly GCF_050435345.1. Classification (NCBI taxonomy): domain Bacteria; kingdom Pseudomonadati; phylum Pseudomonadota; class Betaproteobacteria; order Burkholderiales; family Burkholderiaceae; genus Paraburkholderia; species Paraburkholderia sp. 32. Next base: position 1,045,271 of record NZ_JBNDKD010000001.1, on the reverse strand, counting down.
ACGGCCTACTGACAGGTTCTTTGCACCAGCCGGTCCGGACCAAATCCAGGCGCACATGAACCGGCCCGTTTGGGCATTGGCGCAATGCAGGGATGTTCTCAGGAGGAACTGCGGCGAGCCTTTGCCGGTTGCCGCCACTGTTCAAGGAAAAACTGCAAGCCGCCTAGTTGCTGTGCGATGTAGCCGCCCGTGGCCATCGATTCCGGTGCGCGCCGGTCGCCTGTAGGCGGGTACTCGGCGGAGAAGTCCGCTGTACCAAACACGATGTCCCAGATCGGGAAGACGGCGCCGTAGTTACAGGAATTGCGGCCGGCCGCGCGCAGGCCATGATGCAACCGGTGAAAGCGTGGCGAGACGATCAACCGGTCCCCGAGCCAGCCGAACGAAAGCTTGATATTGGCGTGGCTCAGGCTTTCGATGAAGCGCATGAACAGGAACAGCAGTGGAAACTGCAGCGGCGGAATACCGATCGCGAGGCCGACGACGCCGAACCAGATTGCGGCGACCAGATCGTCAAGCAGATGGTTGCGGTCGTCCGACCAGAAACTCATCTGCCGCTGCGCATGATGCAACGCATGCAGTGCGTACCAGCTACGGTATGAGTGCGACAGGCGGTGACGCCAGTAATCGGCACAGTCCAGAATCAGCGCGTACGCGATGAAGGTAATGACCGGATGTCCGAGAAGCGGCGGTATCAACGTCTCAAGCGTTGGCGGTATGTAGCCGTGATCGACCACGAAGCCGTTCACCCACACCTGCACCTGGTAGAACAGCAGGAAACTGACGACAGGCAACACCCCGACGCGGTTGAGGATCGTATAGAACGCGTCGGTTACGACGGCTTTGCGGTCATCCCAGCGTTCGATCGGAAAGAGTGCTTCGAGCGGCCAGCAAACCGCATACGTGACGATAACCGCGAAGAGGCCATAGACGCAGATCAGCGCCCAGTCGAAGGAAAGCTCTTCCCATTGCATCCAGCCGAAGTGATACAGCAACGGCAGAACGAGATACTGGTCGATTTCACCGGCCAGCATATTGAAGAATCTGTCGAGAAATATCAGCATGATGGGCGTTAGAGCGTTTCGGCGGTAACGAGACCTGGGCGGCTCATTTCGGTGGTGAGGAAGATGCCGTGCGGCGAGCGTCCGACATCGATGGTCTCGTAGTTGCCGCTGGCTGGATCGAGTACGGCGACCTGCTCCCGGAAACGCAGCGTCACCCATAGCTTGCCGTCGGGGCCAACAGCAATATCATCTGGCCCCGCAGCGTGGAACGGATAGGTACGACGAAGCTCGAGGGTGGTTGGATCGAGCGCCACCAGCGAGCCGCCGATCCGGTTGCTAACGTAGAGCGTCGCGCCGTCGGGCGTAAGAAAGACATTGTGCGGGCCGACGCCGGTTTTCACCCGCCGCAGCACGTTACCCGTCACTGGATCGACTTCCGCCACATGGTCGCTGCCCATCACGCAGACCAGTACCTTGCCGTTGTGCCAGAGCACGCCGGCGGGGGTCGATCCGACGTTCGACTTCCAGCGGATCGTCAGGTTCGTCAGGTCGAATGAAACGAGCGTGCCGGACTCCTGCATCGAATTGAAGCTCCAGCGCGAGTCCGGCGAGAAGTCGAGGTGGCTCGGCATGCCGCCGTGCGAGAAGCGCTTGACGAGCGTCAGGTCGTCGGGGCGGTAGATATCGACATAGTTGAGCCGCAGTGCATTGACGACGAGGTAGCGGAAATCCGGCGTGAAGCCAAGCTGGTACGGATCGGCGATCACCTTATGGCCAAGCGCCAAACCAGTGTGCGGGTCGACAATGAACAGTGCATTGCCGCTGGCGTCGGCAATATAGAGCTTGCTTCTGTCGCGCGAAAGCGCCCAGTGACTGGGTTCGCGCAACGTCGGCAATGTCCGGACGATCTTGTGCGACGCCATGTCGATGACCGAAACGCTGGCTTCGCCGGAATTCATTACGATAGCGAGATTGGGGGGCGCCGCGCTGGCGATACCTGAACGAAGGGCGAGGAAAGGCGACAGGCCGAGACTCAGGGGAATGGCCAGACTACGGCCAAGTACTTCGCGACGTGAAAGCTTCATGGAGGGCATGCATGAGAGAATTAACCACTCATTCTGCTGGATGGATTCACCGTCACGCAAGGACGAATTGCGAATGGCGCTGATATGGAGCGATGCTCAACCGCTTCCTGTCAGTAGCCTGACAAATTTCGGGCGAAGCTGACGATGCGCATGCGATTTCGCCGTATTTGACCGAGCTTCCCGCGGCCCCGGGCGCGCTTTGCGCAGCACCCGCCCCGATCATCCGCGGAGTTTGGCCGTTGTATATTGCCATCACGCGCTAAAGAACCTGGAGTAATAGCAGTGCCACGTTCGTCCAGAGAAGTCGGGAAGTGTCCATGAACAGCACTGCCGGCAAAAATACGCTCACAGATCGCACGACTGTTGCGATTCGCGATGTGCTGGCCGGCAAACGACGCGGCTTGCGCTCTGCGCTGCTGTTCGCCGGACCCGCGGTGATTGCCTCGATCGCCTACATGGACCCAGGCAATTTCGCGACCAACATCCAGGCCGGTTCCCAGTTTGGGTACACGCTGCTGTGGGTGGTACTGATGGCCAACCTGATCGCCATGCTGTTCCAGGCGCTCTCTGCCAAACTCGGCATCGTGACGGGCCGTAATCTGGCGGAAATGTGTCGCGAGCAACTGCCGCGCAAGGCCGTCTTCGTCATGTGGTGTGTCAGCGAAGTGGCTGCGATGGCAACCGACCTGGCCGAATTCCTCGGTGGCGCAATCGGCCTCGCGTTGCTGTTCAAAATGCCGTTGATGGCCGGCATGGCGGTGACCGCGGTGGTGACATACGGCATCCTCGTGTTTGAAAAAGGCGGCTACCGGCCAATGGAGATCATCATCGGCGCGCTCGTTGCTGTGATCGGTCTGTGTTACCTGATCGAATTGTTCATTGCGCCCGTCGCATGGGGACAGGCCGGATTGCACTCGATCTTGCCCTCAATGCCGAACCGGGAAGCGCTGACCGTTTCGGTCGGTATCGTGGGCGCCACCGTGATGCCACATGCGATCTATCTCCATTCCGGGCTGACTCAGGGCCGGACTCCGGCGAGCAACGCGAGCGAGCATCGCGCACTGCTGCGTTTTTCGAACCGGGAAGTCATCGTTGCGCTTTTCTTCGCAGGTCTCATCAACATGGCCATGGTAATCATGGCCAGCGCGGCATTCCATGCCGGCCACCGCGACGTCGCGGAAATCGAAACTGCTTACCATACGCTCACGCCGTTGCTCGGTGCGGGCGCGGCGGCGGTTTTCCTGATTTCGCTCATCAGCTCGGGTATCTCCAGCTCCGTTGTCGGCACCATGGCTGGCCAGATGATCATGCAGGGCTTCGTCGGTTTCCGGATTCCCGTCTGGGTGCGACGTCTGGTGACCATGGTGCCGGCGTTCGTGGTGGTCGGCCTCGGCGTGAATGCCACCCAGGCGCTGGTGATCAGTCAGGTCGTTCTTTCGTTTGCGTTGCCGATCCCGATGGTGGCGCTGGTGCTCTTCACCCGCCGCAAAGACATCATGGGCGAGTTCGTCAATAGACGGCTAACGGACATTGCAGCGATTGCCGCGACGGTCGTCATCCTCGCGCTGAATGCGGTGCTATTGCTTCAGTCGTTCGGCGTCAGCATTCCGGGCATGCCTGCAAGCTGATGCAGCCCACCCGGACTCTTTGGGGATGGGCCGCGCTCCCGGTGCGATGGACGGCGAAGTTTGTTCGCTAGCCATCGACTGACCGCTGGGGGACCAGAGGTCCTGCTCCAAAAACGGCTTGTCGATTCGTTCGCTTTCGTCTGTGATGCCGGTGCATGCATAGGGACGATCGCTGCTTCCATGTTCGCCTTGAGTTGTGAAACATACGGTAAGAACGGCGTTGACCCATGGGCACCTGGCTGGCTATGCGGATGAGGTCCGAGGCGGCATCTCCTGGTGCAAGCGTACGCCGACCTGGCGGGCTTCTCCGTTGTCTGGGCTGATCGTCCCAAGGAAAGCTCGCCGGTGCGAGGCCCGGGGGTGGCTATTTGTACGGTCAGGCAAGCGCCGGGTAATCCGTGTACCCTTCTGCTCCTGGGTGATAGAACATCTCGGGCCGCGGCTCATTGAGCGATGCGTCCAATCTAAGTCGGCGCGGCAGGTCCGGGTTGGCGATGAACATCTGCCCGAAAGCAACCGCGTCGGCGTCGCCGACCGCAAGCAAACGTTCGGCGGTGTGCTTGGGCATCTTTTCGTTGGCGATATAGTTGCCACCGAATGCTGCCTTCAGTGCGGGTCCGAGCCGGTCGTCTCCCAGCGCTTCACGCGCGCAGATGAAGGCAATGCGGCGTTTGCCGAGCTCGCCTGCGACATAGCCGAAGGTGGCCGCAGGGTCCGAATCGCCCATCGACTTCACGTCACCGCGCGCAGACAGATGCACGCCGACCCGGTTGGCGCCCCATATGGCGACGCACGCGTCCGTGACTTCGAGCAGCAGTCTCGCACGGTTCTCGATCGATCCACCATATGCGTCAGTGCGCTGATTGGTGGAGTCCTGCAGGAACTGGTCAAGCAGATAACCGTTGGCGCAGTGGACTTCCACGCCGTCGAACCCTGCCTTTCTGGCGTTTTCAGCGCCGTGCCGGTAGGCCGCAACCACGCCGGCGATCTCGTCGGTTTCCAGCGCGCGCGGGACCTCCCTATGTGTCCGGGCGATCTTTCACGATAACAGGGACCGCGCATGACCAAACCCACCAGAAAGCAGCAATCTCCCTCCCGTCCCCCTGTAGACGCTCTCCAGTATGAACGGCTCGCGCTGGCCGCCTTCCATCTTTGCGACCGGCAGGGGCAGCAACTCCGACATCTGATTACACTTGCGACCTCGATGCTCAGGAGTCCTGCTGTGACTGTCGAGGAAAGGCACGAACACCGGAACCTGCTGGAGGTGATGATCCAGCTCGGCGAGGACTACCGCGCCGCCAATCGCTGCGATCAGGAACTGTTCACGGTGCTTGCGCTCGACGCCAAGGGGCTTCCTAACCGCCAACTGACACCGCAGGACGCCGCAGCGATTCTCGCTGACGCTGCGCACGGCGCGAAGGGGAAACTGGCGGCTATGGACGCTTCGTGGACAAAGCACTAACCGGCGTCGATCACTTACGGAAAAAGCGGCTCAATGCCGCTTTTTTGTTGGACGGTGACACTGAAAAAATGCACCTGAAAATGAGATAGGCAGAGCAATTGTGAATATCCGTCAAAACGGTTTTATCTCGAATTAAAGTCATTGACCGTGTCGCGGTTTGGATGGTTAATTCCTCGGGTGTGTTCTGGAAAATCAGCAGAGGTCAGATGGAACAACAGAAACAGGATGAAACCGGGGGCAAGGAAGAATGCCAGCTTTGCCGTATCACCTATTCAATCTACTCAAACTTCCCGCCAATGCCGTCCGCAATGGCGCTGAACGCAGAAACCGGCGAATGGTTTCCGTTCGATAGGCTGAAGTCGTATTCAAATGGTTACGAGATGGCTGAAGCCCTCGGTTACGCATGGGCGTGCGATTGCCGGGAACGCTCCCGGAATCGTTTCGATGAACAGTTCGTACTGAGAGATCGTAAAGGCCGACCATTCGCGAACGCGCGCTATCGAACGCGTGTTGGCCTGAACGTAGTAGCAAGTGGCGTCACGGACGCCGCAGGCCGCACACAGCGAATCAGCACCAAAGACGCGCGGCGGCTAACACTCGAAATCAGCGGGGGCGTCTGATGGGGATTCCTGTAGTGAGGGATCGAGACGCATGGGAAGACCGAACGCATCAAGACGAATGCAGTATCAAGCTTGATACTTTACATTACAGGAGAAATCCGGAATGAACGAATCTGGTGAACGCAATAAGTACGGTTTCAAGGCGAACGAAAATGAAGAATGGTTCGAGGTTCATTCTGGCGCAGTGACGAACACGAATCCGGGCTCAATGGTTTATGTGACAATTGACACTACACCAATATGCCCAAACATGACGGACGCCGAATTTCGCGCCAAGGTCATGAAGTTGCGCGAGGATGCGGTTGTTTTGGTTGACAAGCGAATAACTGCATTGAAGACATGGAGTCCTTCAGAGCAAGCGCGCGTCGCCAATTGGTTTGGCACGAAGGACAATGCAACGCGCGATCTTCTGATTCAAGGATTTACCGCAGTCAATAGAGTTATGCGTGGTCTCCAACCCAAGAATTTTGTTCGGCAGTCTCCTGAGCTTGACCGTGTTCTTGGGTGTTTGCCCCATCCAGTCAGCAGTGGTTCTGCTGCGCACGTTTGCGCCCCTGATACAGCCACGCATACCATTAGTATTCACGAGGTCTTTTGCGAAACCCGTGATTTCACGTCAGGAGGGGATTCGAAGCTGTCAACGATCATTCATGAGTGCACGCACTTTACGGACACTTTTGGGAGCAAAGATTGGAAATATACGATCACAAGATTCTTGGCAACCTGGGGGCAAGAAAATCCGCAGCAAGCAATTAATAATGCAGATAGCCTGGCGGGATACGTCGTATATGAATATTAAATTGGGTGCCTTGGCATTTGGGCTGCTGTCTATCAGCGCACAAGCATGCAATACATCTCAGAACCTTCCGGGTCAAAATATCGATTTGTATTTTGAAAGAAACTCGACGCAGGTATCGGCGGATCAAATTTTAAAATTGGCAAATTGGGCCATCGACATGCGCCTTAAGTATCCTATTCAAGAGGTACTGTCCATTGGTGGAGTGGCTGAGGCAAGCGAAAAAGAGCCTAAGCAATTGGCAATGCAACGTGCGGACACAGCAAAGGCAATGCTGATGCAGTTTGGTCTTACTCAAGTTCCATACGACGTCCGCGCTGGAATATACAAGCCCCTTGAGCATTTCGTCGAGCCGCCTGAAAAGGTCCGACGTGTGGAGATTGAACTGTCCCCCGGTTGTCCTAATAATTGCTGCGACGGAAAGTGAAGCGAGCACGTCCCTAAGCGCGGTTTTCCGGCATGGCTGTCGTGATGGTAGTAGACATCGGTGTATCAACGTCGGCAAACATTGCTAACATGCCCGTCGAATAAGTCCCGCTTCAATGCGACTTTTTCTGCGAAGAGACCCGCTACTGCGCGGGCCTTTTGCCGTTACGCCTGATTCCAGCGATTGGGCCTCAGGGGCGATCCACCACGATGCCACTTGCGCCGTTCTGTTGCGATTTTCTCCAGCAACTGCAACACCTCTTCGCGGTTGCCGGCTTTATCCGCCTGTTCCATAGCGGCCCGGTATTCATCAGGCGTCGGCTCGACACCATCACAGCACCGGTTCACCACCACCGTAAGCGCATCCATCGGCGGACCGACATACCGGGCACGCAACGATGACATCGCATCATGCGTGAGTTGGGTCAGATCGTCGGTCTGCAACACGGCGGCGCTGATTCTCAGCACGGGTTCCATCCACGCAAGCAATTCTGCCGAATGCTGCTTTCGCACTTCGAGCGAACGAAGATTGTCGTAGCAGCGCTTCCTGTTGTTATGGTCGAACGTGGCGGGCGCGAAACGATACGTGAACTCGGTTCGCGTCCATCCGAGGTACTCACGCACATAGGAGACATTTGCACCAGGCCTCATTTCCCTACCTCCAAAAGGCAAAAAAAATCCGCACACGAAGGTGCGGGCACTACCACACACGTCGCAGTCCGGGGATGGGACCTCGACGCTTTACAACGCGATGCTATCCATCCAGGGTGGCTGCGGACGTGCGCGGGCGCTGCGCACCAGTCAGCACATTTCTCCCTTCCGTTTTGCACCGGTTTGTGCAGGAACGAAGCGGTCTTATGCTTGTGCTGGCAACTCGAAAGCGACGCATTCCATGTCGAGGGTCGTTTCGTGCGATGTCGTCGGGAAAGGGCATGTCGCGGCGTGTTCTACGATTGCATCGCAACAGAAAGTACGTCGTAGTGAGACGACAGGTCCTGGCCGGACAATCCTGGTGGACAGACCGCGCCCTCGCGCTTGCCGGTCAGTAGGTCTGTTCGGTAATAACCCGGGCCACTGTTTCCAGCGACCGGCGCAGCGTGGCCAGATCGACGGACCCAATCGCGAGGCGGATGGCGTGAGGTACATGCGTCGATGTCGCGAACGGCAGGGCCGTCGACACTGAAATGCGCTCACGCATCAGCGCCATCGCAATCGCGTCGGCGCGGACTTCCTGCGTCAGGGGGATCCAGATGAAGTACGACGCTGGATGGCTCATCGTCTTAAGCTTGCCGAGCGCTTCGGCGGCAAGGATTTGGCGCGTCTTCGCATCCCGCCGCTTCTCGTCTTCGAGCCGGGCCACCGTGCCGTCGTTTATCCAGTTGCAGGCGATTGCCGTCATGGTTGCGGGAGTGTTCCACGTCGTGGCCCGGATTACCCGTTCAAGCCTGGGAATCCATTCGCGTGGTGCGCAGACGAAACCGACGCGCAGACCTGTCGCGACACTCTTCGACAAGCTCGAGACATAGATCGTCGTCTCCGGAGCAATCGATGCCAACGGCGGCGGAGCATCTTCTGCGAGGTATGCGTAGGCCCCGTCCTCGATGAGGATCAGTCCATGCTGTCGAGCGATACCGACAAGCTCGCGGCGCCGCCGCGCGCTCATTACCCAGCCAAGAGGGTTGTGCAGCGTCGGCATTGCGTAGACGGCGCGTACGCGTCGTCGCTTGCATAGGGCCGTCAACGCGTCCAGATCGGGGCCGCGCCCCGCGGCTGGGATCGGCACGAGTTCCAGTCGAACGGCCTCGGCGGCCAGCTTGAATCCCGGGTAAGTCAGCGCGTCCACGGCAACCACGTCGCCGGGTTCGAGCAGCGCCATAGCGGCCGTCGTCAGTCCGTGTTGCGCGCCGCTCACGAGCAACGTCGTTCCGGCTGTTGCTGCCAGACCTCGGTTCGCCAGGTGGCGTGCCGCAGTAGCGCGCTCGTGCTCGCGGCCACCGTGCGGCTGGTATCGAAGCAGCGACTCGAGGTCGCCGGCCGCCGCGAGCTGGCGCAGCGCTGCCCGAAGAAGGTCTGTCTGACCCGGTGCAGAGGGATAGTTGAAGCTCAGGTCGATCGTAATGGCGCTCCAGGCGTGCAAGTCAACGCCTTGCCCGCGAGGGAGTGGTTCCTTGACGAAGGTGCCACGGCCAGCTTCGCCGCTCACCAGACCCATCGTATGAAGCTCGGCATAGACACGCGTCGCGGTGACCAGCGCCAGGCCCTCGCGAGCAGCCAGCTCGCGGTGCGTGGGCAGACGCGTCCCGGGGGGAAGGCGGCCGTCGCGGATGTCAGCCGCAAAGCGGTCAACCAATTGCTTGTAACGGGCCCCAGGCATGGCTCAATGTATCCATGACAATAATTTGATTGTATTGATTATCGGCCCTACCATGATCTTGCACAACCTCTCCATCTGCCCGAGGACGTCATGCACATCACCATTCTGACCTTTGAAGGCTTCAACGAACTGGACTCGCTAATCGCGCTGAATATCCTTAACCGGGTCAGAAAGCCGGGCTGGCAGGTATCGATTGCCAGCCCAGCGGCGAAGATCCGTTCGATGAACGGAGTGGTCCTGGAGGCGCAAGCGTCGCTGAAGGACGCTTGCGAGGCCGACGCGGTGCTGGTCGGCAGTGGAATACCGACACGTGGAGTGGCCGCCGATGCCGCGCTGATGTCGCAGTTGCGGCTCGATCCGACTCGCCAACTGCTGGGCGCGCAATGTTCGGGCACGCTGATACTCGCGAAACTGGGCCTGCTGGATGGCGTTCCGGCCTGCACGGATCTGACTACCAAACCGTGGGTCGAAGAGGCGGGCGTGCCGGTGCTCAATCAGCCGTTCGTGGCGAAGGGGAATGTCGCGACGGCAGGCGGGTGCCTGGCTTCGCAGTATCTGGCCGTGTGGGTGATCGCGCGTCTGGAGGGCGTCGAGGCTGCGCGCGCCGCGATGCAGCATGTCGCCCCAGTAGGCGAGAGGGAGATCTACGTGACGCGGGCGATGGCGAACATCGCGCCATTCATCTGACGCAAAACAGAGGCACTTCGCACGTCCTTCAAAGCCGACATTGCTGGAGTCCAGTCTGTGGTCATCGTTCTTGTTTTCAAGCTCCTCGTTACGCCGCTGTTGCTATTGACTGCAAGCCTTGCCGGTCGTCGCTGGGGTGATGCGATCGGCGGTTTGCTGGTGGGAATGCCGCTCACGTCGGGGCCGATCTCAGTGTTTCCCGCACTGGAGCATGGACCCGCCTTTGCTGCGCAGGCGGCCTTTTGCATTGCCTATTGCAGGCTGGCGATCTTGGGATGGCCGACGGCTCTCGCGGGGGGCTTCGCGATATTTTCTGTCGTAGCGACCGTTCCGCAATGGAGTGCGCTGCCGCATACCGGCCTGTTTCTTTGTTGCTCATCGCAGGGCTCGTGGTCAGTGTGACGCTTTTTGCGGCTTATGTCGGGGCCAAAACGAACGAAACCGCTCGCGCGGTAAGGGGCTCCGGCCAAGACCGGCCGTTCGACGCTGGTGTATAGATCGTTTTCAATTGCAGTGCACGGTCGTCAATTGTCACGTGGAACTGTGAGCATCTGCTCTAGCGACTATGCTAACGAGCGCGGACTTGCCGTCATTTCGCCTGAAAGAATACGGTCATGAAAACGCGGAATTTCTCCGACGCAAGGCCGCGGTCAAACAGGGGCTCGCTGGCGTTCTTATACGGTTCCCACGTAGCTATCAAATGCGGTCACGAGATGCTGGATCGCCTGTTCGAGGTCATCTGCCGGCGTTTCAAAAGACTGATTCAGTGGCATCGCTTCCCTCGACGTCAGGGCTTCCAGCAGTGTGGCGGTCATCTCATCGTAGCGATTGGCCCTTTCCCGGTCATGTGCTTCCGGTTCCCCGCTCCGAAGGACTTCGATCACCGCGGCGGCGCCGCAAACCACCCGCACCGCGACGGTCAGGTTCCGCAGTTGTTCGAGCCGCGCAGATCGCCGCTGGCCCTCCAGGAGCATACGTTCTCTCGCAACTTCAAGCCGTGAGCTGGCCAGACCGGCTTCGCGTTGGAGGCGATCGAGGGCGGCGGTCGATCCTCCAGCCATCCGAAGCGCGGCGGACGCGAATGCCATGTTGGCCGAAATCGCGGCTGAGATCACTGCATTCAGCGCGTTACTCTCCTTCGGCGGCCAGAGAAGAAAGCTCGCCGCCACGCCTACGCAGGCACCGACGAATTCATTGGTAAGACGAGCGACAATCAATCCCTCCGCCGGATGGATGAAATCCGACATCAGCATGAACATCGGCGTCAGGAAGACAACGAACAGACCGTAGTTGACCAACCTCAATGCGACGGTCACCGCGGCAAGCGGCAAGATCGCCAATGTCACCGCAACCGGACCGGACAGACTCGTCAGAAGAACAGCGGCGATCGTTGCGCCGATGAGGCTGCCGCATGCACGCTCCAGCACGCGCAACCATGTATTGGCGGAAACCGGTTGGGTCACGACGATTGCAGCGATCACGCCCCAGTATGCAAACGTGACACTCAGCGATGTGCCGATCATGAAAGCGACCACCGATGCGACAGCCACCCTCAGCGCATGGTCCCAGACCAGCCTTTCAATCTTGACCGCGCGAGCGGCGGCAGGCGCGGGCGTCTCGGGGTCCATTGCGAGCGCATGTCGCCCGTCCGCGAGCCGAGCGATGGCCCTTGCCGCAAAGGCAACGGCGCTTGCCGTTTGGTCCGTCCGTTCAGCCGTCTGCCGCAACAATGCGTGTGCTTGCGCTACCAGCGTATCGGCAATGGGCAGTTCTTGCTGTGCCTGCGCGGCCACGCTTTGCAGCAACTGTCGCAGGCCCTGGAGCAATTGCCGCGATCCATCGTCGTCGGCAATCGCTGCGTTGCGTCGGGCATGACCGATTGCGATCAGCGTGGAAAACACCCTGCCCGCGGCATCGACGCCCGGCCCGAGATCAGGGCCGTTGCGAACATCATGCGCCGCCAATGCCCTGCCGCGCTCGATCGACATGCGCACCCCGCGGCGATAAACGGTATCGAACTCGGTCCAGCCCTGCACATCCATTCCAGGCCGCGAATCCAGCGACTCCAAAAAACCGGCCATGTCCTCGAGCCTGCCGAAGATCGTCGCGAGCGTGAAGCCCGCGGACTGTGGGAACGGGACGGGCCAGAGGAAGATGCAAAACAGCATGGTCCAGGCTGACCCGAGCAGAAAATAGCCACCATGAGCGAGTGCAACGGCAAGCGGCTCGGGCGACGCAATTCCGATCACGACCGCAAGCGAGGCAACCAACCCCGCCTGCGCCGGCATAGGCCCGAGCGAGGGCTTGTAGGACCGTGCCAGTCCACAAAGGAAGACCAGGACAAACAGGGTGACAATGCTGACGGCATAGCCCCAATGCGCGGCATAGGACGCCAGCGGCATGACGACAACGCCCATGGCCGTGAAGATGGCCATCGCCTTCAGGCGCTGTGACCTGGACCCTTGCGGATCGCAGAGACAGTTCCAGAACGCCGCGACGGCTCCGAAAGCGATATCCGAACGACCGAGAATCGCCGCGGCACAGAGCATCGGCGCCATCGCAAGCGCAGCGTGTATCCCTTCCGCAATCCCGATGCGCTCGGGCGTTATGGCGAAGACATGACCTTCAGCCCGCAAGGTCCGACGGCTTACCAGGGATACGAGCTTACCTATTATTGTCATCGCACCTTTGCTGCTCACGAACGTTGATTGCTGGAGAACAAGGCCCAGGAAATGGGCGCCCCCCGGATTCACGCTGCCAGCGCGCTGAGATAGCTGCCGACTCCGCGCTGTGAACGTCTGCTTTTCGCGTATGCGACCGGCGCCTCTGTTTCATTTGCAACACTCCCGCCGCTCATGCGACGTTCATTGTGTTGCATCGACCGGTTGAATCCGCCAATGCGGAGGAGACGTACACGCAATCAGCTTTGGGCGGCCGGGCGGCTAGCCCATTTAGAATCCACGCAGTCTTCCACTGCGGCGGGCTACGAGGATCGCCGCGCGTATGTTCATCGAATATGCGATCGCGGACCTCTCTAAAGAAGCCGGAGAAGGAGACTCGATCTCAGCATTAACCGATGCCCACAGCATCGAGTCCCACCTCCTCGCACAACCAGTCGCAGAAGCACTTCACCTTCTCCGTGTTGCGCTCGTTCACGCGATACGACAGAAAATGCGTCTCGCGGGAGACCGGCTCGAAGACATCCGCGCCCAGCTCAACCAGTTCGCCGCGCGACAACTCACGCTCAGCGAGACGCGTGGTTTCGAGCGCGACGCCCATGCCATCGACAGCGGCGGAGATCGCGAGCGCCCCGCGATCGAACGAGGGCCGCGCCCGCGACGGGAACGGGAGTCCGTTGAGCGCGAACCAGTCGGACCACGTCACGCGGCTGAGCTGGGAATCGATCAGCGTCATTTCCCCGATCTGCTTCTCGATGGCAACGCCGCTTCGCACGAGCGCAGGCGAACACATCGGCACGATGCGTTCTGCGCCGAGCGCGCGTGTCACGATGCCCGCGCGCTCGTGTGCGACCGCGTATGAGATGGCGACATCGACTTCATGCACCCGGGTGAGGTCGATCGGCTCGGGACCGGACGACAGACGGATCGTCACGCCCGGATGCGCCTGCGTGAATTCAGGCAGGCGCGGACCGAGCCACTTGGCGGCGAAGCTCGGCGCGCTGTGCACCGCGAGCACTTGCGCATCGGGCGCGAGCGCGACCTCGCTGCATGCAGCCTCGATCACATCGAAAACGCGTCCGAGGCTCTCATAAAGGCGCCGTCCTTCCGATGTCGCTTCCACCCGCCGATTGCGCCGATGAAACAGCGGCCGGCCGAAATATTCTTCGAGCTCCTTGACCTGATGACTGATCGCGGACTGCGTCAGATGCAGTTCCTCGGCCGCCAGCGTGAAGCTCTCCAGCCGCGCGGCCGCTTCGAAGGCGCGCAGCAGCACGAAATTGGGAATTCGTCTCATGTCTTTCACCGAAACATGAATGTGGTTCATCTTTGTATGAACAGCCATCGTTTGTCAATGACGGCAGCGACCGCGACCATAGGACCCATCGAAGCAATCCGCTTCGACCGGTTCAAACCTCACTTCAAAAAGGAGTCGACCCATGGCAGCAGTGATGGAAACGCGGCCGCAGGCGCTGATCAAGGACGGCAAGGTTTCGATCTATCAGCCGGAACAGGAAGGACTCATCTTTCCGGAGCTTCCGTCATTTTCGAATCCCGCCGCGCAGCGGCAGCATGTGAAGGAACGGCTGGTCGGCGCCTGTCGCGCGTTCGCCCAGCAAGGGTTCGACTACGGCTTCGCCGGACATCTGACCGTGCGCGATCCCGAGAATCCCGGCCTTTACTGGACCAATCCGATGGCCATCCACTTCTCGCAAGTGAAGGTCTCGAACCTGATCTGCGCGGACCATCAAGGGCACGTCGTCGAGGGGCGCCATGCAATCAACCGCGCTGGCTTCGTGCTGCATGCGGCCGTGCACGAGATGCACCAGGACATCGTCGCGATGTGCCATGCGCATACGGTCTACGGCACCGCGTTCGCGTCGCTCGGCAGGCAACTCGAGCCGATCACGCAGGACGCCGCGGCGTTCTACGAGGATCACGTCGTGATCGGCGACGAGGCAGGACAAGTAGCCGTCGAGGTGAAGGCGGGTCACAAGGTCGCGAACGCGTTCAGGGACGTGAAGGCCGCGATCCACCAGAATCACGGGCTTCTGACGGCAAGCCGGCACAGCATCGAATCGGCGGCGTTCTGGTTCATCGCGCTCGAACGGTGCTGCCAGCAGCAACTGCTGGTCGAGTCGACCGGCATCGCACCCAAGCTCGTCACCCCCGAGCGCGCGCGCTACAGCCGCGAGCACGTCGGCAGCGACTACATCGGCTGGCTGCACTTTCAGGCGATCTGGGACGACCTCGTCGCCACGCAGCCGGACATGTTCGACTGATTCCGTAGAAGCAGTCCGAGCACGGCGACAACGCGAGACGAGCGCTAAAAAACGCAGCGTTGCGCCGCAACCTGAACACCAGGAGACACCACAATGAGTTCCGCCAGTCCGGTTGCGTATTACCAGGGCAGAGAGTCGTCCACCTATGCGAAGGTGACATGGCGGCTCTTGCCGTTTCTGTTCCTGTGCTATCTATGCGCGTATCTCGACCGAATCAACGTGAGCTTCGCGAAGCTGCAGATGCTGCAAGCGCTCAAGTTCAGCGACGCGGTCTATGGCGCGGGCGCCGGCGTCTTCTTCGTGGGCTATCTTCTCTTCGAAGTGCCCAGTAACCTGATCCTGCTGCGCGTCGGCGCGCGCCGCTGGATCGCCCGCATCATGATCACCTGGGGCATCGTCTCGGCGGGCATGATGTTCGTCAGAACGCCGATGAGCTTCTACATCATGCGCTTCCTGCTGGGCGTCGCCGAAGCGGGCTTTATCCCCGCGATCCTGCTCTACCTCACGTACTGGTTCCCGGCCTCGCGCCGCAGCAAGGTCACCGCGCTCTTCTTGACGGGCATTCCGATGTCGGGAGTCGTCGGCGGGCCGCTGTCAGGCTGGATCATGAATCATATGAATGCATCGCACGGGCTGGCGGGCTGGCAATGGCTGTTCCTGATAGAAGGCATTCCGACCGCGATCCTCGGGCTGGTCGCGTTCTTCTATCTCGACGACAAGCTCGCCGATGCGAAGTGGCTCACAGACTCGCAGAAAGCCATGCTCGAAGCCGGTCTGAAGGACGAAGAGCCGGCTCACGCGCTGCATTCGGTGAAGGACGGCCTGATGCACCCGAAGGTGCTGCTCCTGAGTGCGATCTACTTCTTCTTCACGATGGGCCTGTACGGCGTGAGCTTCTGGCTGCCCACGCTCGTCAAGGCGAGCGGCGTGGCCGATCCGCTCAATATCGGCCTGCTTTCCGCGATCCCTTACGCGGCGGCGGCCGTCTCCATGCTGCTCGTCGGTCAGAGCTCGGACGCCCGCGGCGAGCGGCGCTGGCATCTTGCGTTGCCCGGGGTGGTCGGAGCGGCCGGACTGTGCACGAGCGTCGCGTTCGCCCATTCGACGCCAATCGCGATGATCGCCCTCACGATCGGCACGATGGGCGTGATGACGACAATTTCGCAGTTCTGGGTGTTGCCACCCGCTATCCTGGGCGGCGCCGCCGCGGCGGCGGGGCTTGCGCTGGCGAATTCGGTCGGCAGCGTATCGGGTGTCGTGAGCCCTTACGTGATCGGGCTGATTCAGACAGGCACGGGATCGACCGGCAACGGCGTACTTGGGCTGGCGGCGAGCCTGATCATCGGCAGCGTGCTCGTCTTCACCGTGCCGGCCGCACTCGTGAACGGCCGGCGCAAGCGGGCTTGAGCGAAGTCCCGCTCCACGCAAAGATCCCGCGATCGCGGGATCATCGCATCAGCTCACTTTTTCTTCCTGCCGATCGCTCAGCACCTGCCCGAGCCGCTCGACGAGATTCTGCCGCGCCCGAGTCGTATGAAGATCGGTCAGTTCCGTCGCGCGCTGCGGGTCGCCATCGGCGATGGCCGCGGCGATGGCTGCGTGCTCGTCCCAGATCGCCTGGCGCTGCCCCGACGACTGCAGCACCGCGCCCATCACCCGTCGCAGATGGACCCAGTGCATCTGCGCGGTCTCCACGATGAGCGGATTGCCCGACGCGGCATAGATCGCGGCGTGGAACGCCATGTCGGCATCGATCATCGCCTTCACGTCGTCGGCCTTCGACGCGCGACGGCCGTTCGTGATCAATGCCTTGTCCAGCTTCGCGCCGCGACCGGCGGCAAGACGCGCGGCGAGCGAGTCGAGCGCGCCGCGGATTTCATAGAGATGGCTGATCCAGGCCGCGTCGAGCGGAGTCACGAGCAAACCCCGCCCGGGCGCGTCCTGCACCAGTCCGTCCTTCTTGAGCAAGCGCAGCGCCTGCAACACCGGCGAGCGCGACACCGCAAGTTGCTCGGCGATTTCTTCCTGCGTGATGCGCGTCCCGGGCGCGAGCGTCCCAGAGCTAATGGCATCGAGCAGCACCTTGTAGACCTCGTCCACGTAGTCGGTGCGCGCCTGAAGCTTGAGCAGTTTCGTCGCCATGATCAAAGCTCGTTTATGGATACAGAATACGGCAAGGGTATAACCGCACCGCGGGAGCGTCAATGTCCGGCGCCGAAGCGAAAAGGTGAATCTCCGCGTTTACCCATAGAGACATCGCCGTATCACGCGACTAATCTTTGGATACAGAGTACGGTGTTCTGAATATCGAGTTCGGCGTTCAAAGTGCCGGCGACTGACAACTCCACCACCTCAAAATAGGATTTGCGATGACGATCAAGGAAGACAAGCTGGAAGGACAGAAGACGAGCGGCGGCAATGTCGTGTCGAAGAAGCTGATTCCGTACGGCGGTTACTACACAAGCAAGGTGCCTGGCCACGATCCCGAGCTCACCGAGACCGGCCCCGGCACACCGATGGGCGAGTTCATGCGCGCGTTCTGGCATCCCGTGTGCATGTCGATCGAACTGACGGACACACCGCGTTATCTCAAGATCCTCGGCGAGGAACTGGTGGCGTTTCGCGATGGCAGCGGGCGCGTGGGCGTGCTGCATGCGCATTGCGTGCACCGCGGCGCGTCGCTCGAATACGGCGCGATCCAGGAGCGCGGCATCCGGTGCTGCTATCACGGCATGGTGTTCGACGTGGACGGCACATGCCTGCATGTGCCGTTTCCGAAGGGCGAAGAGAAGGAAGCCGAGAAATTCGCGTGCTCGATCCAGCAGGGTGCGTACAAGGCGGTCGAGCGCAACGGCCTCGTGTTCGCGTACATGGGACCGCCCGATGCCGAGCCGCCCTTTCCCGAATGGGAAGGCGACTTCACGGTGTTGCCGGGCGACGAGCTTGTGCCGTACAGCAACTTCCAGCATTGCAATTGGCTGCAGGTGCAGGACAACGCCGCCGACAACTATCACCCCACCGCGCTGCATGCCGGCAAGAATGTCGTGAATGGGCAGTACCAGGGCACGACATTCGACGAGGTCGGCGCGGCATCAATGGAAGTCGCGCCCGACATGCACTTCGTGCCGGTGCAGCAGGGCCGCAGCCTCGCCTGCGCGGGCGCGCGTCGAGTCGATAAGGACCGGCTCTTCGTGCGCGTGCAACATCAGGTGCTGCCGAATCTGAGCCTGCATGCGTACACGTCGGAAGACGGATCGAAGAAGAAGCTGTTCAGCCGCTTTCACATCATCCGCTGGACCGTTCCCGTCGACGACGAGAACAGCAAGATGATCGGCTGGCGCGTGATGGGCCCGGGCATCGATACGCGCGGCGTCGGCAAGAAGGAACTCGTCGGCTATGAGTCGATCGACTTTCTCGAAGGACAGGTCGCGATGCGGCGCCCCGAGCGCTTCGGCGAATACAAGCTCGAGGATCTGCCGCCCATTCCGCCGAATCATCGCGAGCGCGAGAACTACAAGGCCGCGCAATACGCGCCCGGCGACTACGAAGCGATCATCAGCCAGCGACCGATCGCCGTGCACGCGCTCGAGAACCCGACGAAGTTCGACGCCGGCCTCTTCCTCTTTCGCAAGTTGCTACGCGATGCGCTGCGCGGCACGAATCCGGCGGCATCGGCGCAGAGCTTCGCCGAGTGGTTCCGTGCGAACGCGGGCGCACCCAACAGCTATTGCTCGGGCAACGTGTTCGAGATTCCCGAAGGCGACACGGTCGAAGAAGAAGTCGCGCGGCGCCGCAAGGTCACGAAGACGATCGTCTCGATCCTCAACGAGAGCGAGCGGCTAAAGGCGGATGAACGCGCAGTGTTCGTGCGCGAGAAGTTCGAGGAACTCGAACAATCGATGAAGAACTGAAGCGCCACGACAAGCAAGGGGCGCGTTGCGCGCCTCGTGCGGCGAATCGGGATTCGGCAGCACATATGAGGGATCAGGAAAATGGCAAGCGAACAGACATCGAACTCCGACGGCAGCACGCTCCAGTTGCTCGTGCGACAGGTTCGTTTCGAAGGCAAAGGCATCAACTCTTACGAACTGGTCGAGCCGTCCGGCGCCGAGTTGCCGGCCTTCACTGCCGGCGCTCATATCGACATCCATCTCGGCGACGGCCTCGTGCGCCCGTATTCGCTGTGCAACGCACCCAACGAGCGCCATCGCTATGTGATCGCCGTGCTGCGCGACGAGCGCGGCCGTGGCGGATCGAGAGCGCTGCACGAGCGCGTGCATGTGCAGGACATCGTGCGCGTGAGCCGTCCGCGCAACCAATTTCAGCTCGTCGACGATGCGCGCAGGGTGATCCTCATCGCGGGCGGCATCGGTGTGACGCCGCTCAAGTCGATGGCGCATTGGCTGGAAGACGCCGGCATCGAATACGAAATGCACTACTGCGCGAGAGATGCGGACTGTGCCGCGCTTTCCGGGGAACTCGAGCCGATGCGCGTGAACGGCCGCGTGCACTTTCACTTCGACGGCGGTGATCCGAAGGCGGGGCTCGACATCCGCCGCTTGCTGAGCGAGCCGTCGCACGGCGTGCACGTGTATTACTGCGGTCCAGCTGGTTTCATGCAGGCATGCGCGGATGCAAGCGCACACTGGCCCGCCGGCACCGTCCACTTCGAGCACTTCAAGGCGCCGGGGCGAAGCGAACCCGCGAGCGCGGCGAACGATGTGGCGGACACGTTCAGCGTGAAGATCGCGAGCACGGGACAGATGATCGAAGTCGCGAACGATCAGAGCATCGCGGACGCACTCGAACAAGCGGGCGTCACAATCGAAACATCGTGTCATGCGGGGCTGTGCGGGACATGCAAGGTGCGGTATCTGTCCGGGGAAGTTGAGCACAACGACTGCATTCTCAACGACGACGAGAAGGCCGAATTCCTGACGGCCTGCGTATCGCGCGCGAGAAGCAAGGTACTGGTGCTCGATCTTTAGCCGAGATGTTCGATTAGACTCGCGATGGAGCTGTGGCCTCTCGAGCGCAAGGAGCCGTTGTCGGATATGAAGCCGACCTTCGTATGTCTCTTCTCACGCACGGACGAAAGGCTGATGATGGCCGGACACCGCCGATGGAAGGGATCGAAGCTAATCTTGCCCACCACCTGTGACAAAGGCGAGGCGGCTCCAGGTCACACCCATCCGCTGATTTCCTCGTTGGGTGGATTCGGTCCGGACATTTAGCACAGTCCTGAAGCTATGGGCGCTTGCTAACCGAATGGTCTCTGCTGCCGAAACATCAAACATTCGGCGTCCTTCGGGGACTGGACCGTGACGTAAAGACATCACCACCATCGCACCTTCCCGCAGCAAGGAGCTGACCGTCGACATCGCCTGACAACGCTCGTCTTCGTCCAGATGCATCCAAACGGCGGAGAGCATCACCAAGTCGAATTCTCTTCGTCGCGAACGTACAGACATGAGATCCGGCAGACTGTCGTCCACCCATTCAATCCGGGAAGACGAATGCAGCCCGATTCCTGCGACGCGCAACGCGTCCACTGGTTCTACGGCCATCACTGTATGCCCCATAGCTCCTAACGCAGCTGCATCGGTTCCGATACCGGCGCCAACGTCAAGAATGTGGGCCGGGGGCATCGGCAAGAGATGCATGACGGGCCTGTGGCTGTTCTCAAATGAGATGTCCTGCCATTGCTCGATGAGCGATTGAGCGTTCTCAGCGTAGCCTTCCGTCCCGCTTACGTTGATGGACACCACCGACTCCACATGTCGCGTTCTCGCAAAGTTGCCCGATTGTCGCCAATCTAGCCCGCGACGTCCAACGTCCGTTCGTGGCCGAGGACTGCCTGACGGCAATTGAACGCGGTCGCCGACTGGACGAAACGTTAGGCTGCTGGCGCTATCTATTCTGTTGACGGCGCGAGGTCATCGAAGCCTGGGCGCGACAAGTGCAGTACTTCGTAGCGTTCGCCTGGGACAACTGCTTCTGGTGTGTCGGCCCAAAGCGTGAAGGTGACACGCTCCCAGGAGCGCGGATCAATCGCACAGGCGCTGGCGATCACACTACTATGCCTTGCGATACGCTCGACTTCAGCGACCGCATCTCGCGCGGCCTGCGCGAGATCGGCTTCGCGAGGAACGACCACTCGCTCCCGCGTCGCCGCGCAAGGCAATACGCCGGACGCTGGTCCGCGCTGGCACAGGAGGCCCGACCATGTCAGCACGACGCGCCGTCCGAACGATTCGACGATGCCTTGGAAACCGCCTCCTTCCCACAGGAAACGGTTCATACCAACGGTGTCATTCCACAAGTAGAAGGGCGAATACTGGTTGAGCGTCGCACCTGCCTTGTCGCGCTCGCGGATCAGGTAAGCCTTGAGACCAAGGCCAGCGAACGTGTCGGTCATGTGCCCGCGGTCCGCGACGCGATTTCGGATGATCTGCATATCGTAGTCGGCGGGCAAGGTGATTTCATAATGCATCGCATACATGGTCGGGCTCCAGATTTTGCTACAACCAGGCGAGCGACATCCATTGCGAGGGTGCCGCCGCCCGCGATTGTCGCTGACCCTGAGCTGCCGTTCGGCCCAGTCTAGCTGCAACGGCTTCTTTGAAGCCAGAACGGCCGAAAGATCGATGAAAGCAGCAGGGCGACTTTCCGGCGAAGACGCTTTGGAGGGGGCAAACCAGGATGCTTTCCGGCAACGCCTCGCTCGGCGACACCACGCCTCGCAGACGAGGCCATAACCGGTTCTGCCCCCCGCAACCGAGGAGTTCCACGATGCCAGCTCATTCTCATTCGCTCAACTTAAACGATCGTGTCGCCTTGGTGACCGGCGGCTCGCGCGGAATCGGACGCGCCATTTCGATCGCGCTTGCCTCAGCCGGCGCAGCAGTCGCGGTCAACTATCGGCAACGCGAGAACGACGCGGCCGACGTCGTCGCGGAAATCGAACGCGCCGGAGGCCGCGCGATCGCGGTATGCGCCGATGTATCGGTCGCAGACGACGTCGAAGCGATGATCGCCGAGGTGGAAAACCGCCTCGGCCTGATCGACGTGCTCGTGAACAACGCGGGCACCGCGACGATCGTCGACATAGACGATCTCGTGGAAGCGGAGTTCGATCGAACGCTCGCCGTCAATCTGAAATCGGCGTTTCTCTGCACGCAGGCAGTGCTGCCCGGCATGCGCGCGAGGCGCTGGGGCCGCATCGTCAACGTCTCGTCGGCCGCCGCCCGCGGCCCCGGCTTGGTTGGCGTTCACTACAACGCATCGAAAGCCGGCCTCGAAGGCTTGACGCGCGGCTATGCGGCACGGCTCGCCCGCGAAGGGATCACCGTCAACGCCGTTGCACCGGGACCGATCGACACCGAAATGGCTGGACCGCTCAAGGCGTCCAATGTCGCAGAAAGGCTGCCCGTCGGGCGCTTGGGCGAAGCGAGCGAGGTCGCGGAGGTCGTGCTGATGGTCGTCGGCAACGCATTCATCACGGGCCAAACGATCCCCGTCAACGGAGGCGCAAGCTTCATATAGATCCTTGGCCGCATCGCGCGCGGGCAAGATCCGATGCGCGAGAGGCGTCCCGGTTAGGCGCGAGTAGGTCCGCTTGCACGCGCGGTACCGGAAAAACGGTAATGCATGATGGCGATTCGGCCGGTTCTGCACCCGCGTGTTGCCACTCTTGCAGGCCGGGCACGGTGGCACGGGCGTCGTCTCTCGCGAGTACAACTCGTCCCAGATTCCGGTTACGAACGTTGTCAACAACGGATCGTCGTCGCTGTACGCGCGGCCCGCAGCATGCGTGACCGGTAGCGTCGCGTCGAACTCGGGGATCAACGTTTGCGTTGGACTGCACGCGGTCGAGCCGCGGTGGTCCTTGTGCTCCGTGTGCTTACGTTTATGCGTGCGCGTCATGTTCGCTGTTCAACGCAGCCGTTGGTGGCCGCGAAAGCTGAGGGTATCCGTATGTTGTTTCGTCTTCTCTGAGTCAGTCTAAAAGCGGGTGCCGGCGTGGCATCCGCCAAAGGCGCCGCCACTGGTTGCCGAGCCGCCGCAGCCGAACAGGGAACAGCCGCCGAGCGGCGACGACGCGGCGACAACCAGCGCGGCGACGATGAGTTTTCGTCGTTGCATGATTGCAATCAATGGTGAAGCGGGTTGGTCGCGAAAATCAGCTTGAGCGCAACATGCAGAAATCCCCACGCGAACAGGATCGCGGCGAGCGTATCATCCACATGGCGCGTCATACCATGATCGGCACGGACCCCTTGCTCCGCCGGCGGTTACGCGCCAGACGGCGGCTTTCCCAGGCGCATTCCGGGCACCAGCTGCCTCGCCAGACACTGTTGACCGAGGCGCGCCACAGGTGACCCTTGGCGCACTCCCAGTCGATCTTGCCGTGTGGTCCCGGGTAGACCGTCGACAGGCAGCGTCCGCCACGCGAATTCGCCACTTCCTGCATCTGTTCGATCGTGCGCGTTCTGGCCTTCACCGCGCAGCGGTGGCACCACTGGCCTTTCTTCACCCTGAACCACTGTGCTTTCCAGATGTGACCTTCGGCGCACTGCCACTCCAGCGGCGTTTCCTTGTCGACATATGCTGACAGGCACCGTCCACCCCGCTCGGCCGCAGCCCGTTCAAGAGCTTCCTGCGGGGGTTTGATACTCTGGTGATGGCAGCTCTGGCACCAGTCACCCGCCAGCACGCCCTCCAGGCTGGCGAGCCATGTATGACCGGCTGCACAACGCCAGCGCAGTTTTTTCCTAATGTTCTCGTATTGGGTCGACAGGCACTGGCCGTCCTTTGCCGCCGCGAGTGCACGCGCCTCCTCCAGCGAGTGAATCGTTGCGCGCTCATAGGCGCAAGCCTGGCACCAGCTACCCATGCGCAGCATGTGAATCAGCATCGGGAACCGGTGTCCCGCTGCGCACTCGAACTCGAGCGGCACCTTGTAGCCCTCATACGCGGCCGAGACGCATTGCCCACCCCAAGCCCGCGCGAGTTTGCGGATCGCGGCGAAGGCCCGCTCACGATAGTCGGGCGCGCCGCTTCCGCCCGGTCCGGGCAGGCCGTCCCGTGCACGTTGTACGCGCTGTCTCGTGCCCGCGGGTAACCGACATGAGGTTTGTCCTGTCTGGCCGCGAGTTGCACTACTTCAACCAGAAGGAAGAGTGGACGCCGTTTATCTGGCCCGGCGACTCGCTGGAGAATCTCTCGCATATCGAGTGGCAGACCGAGCAGGGCGGATTGCGCTCGGGGCTCGACGCGCAGGGCCGGTTCGGGCTGATCCGGCTGCTTGAGCACGCGAAGGTGTCGCCGCAGGACAGCGCGCGCTATCTGTTGACATGGACGCCGGACCAGAGCCAGGGCATTCCGCTGCGTGTACAGCTTCGCAGCGAGGCTGGAGCGGGGCCGCTCGACGTGCTCGAACTACGCCACTTCACGCTGCCGCCGCGGATCTTCGTGACCAGCACGGCGAAAGGCGGACCGAAGCTCTCGGCCGTCAATCCGCCGCCACTGCCGCCGTCAGCGATTGCAGCAGCGAAACACGCTTCGATGCCGCTGCCGCATGGCGCGATGCCGGAGGTCGAGTAAATGCTGTCCGGTCTGTTCAAGAGTCTGTTTCCGTCGCGTGATGCGGAGCAACTGGTGCGCGTGCGTCTCGATGCGTGGGACGCGTGGCTGCACCCGGCCATCTCGCAGGCCGAACTGCTCGAGGCGATCCATCCGCAGCTCGTTGCGCACTTCCAGCCCGCGCTGCTCGCGCGCTTCCAGACGCTGGCGTATCGCCCTCTGGACGCAGGTGCGCTCGCTTCGATCGTGCGGCTCAAGCTCGCGAAAATCGCCGACCGTCTGCGCAGGCAGCACGACGTCGCATTGACCGCCGATGACGCCCTGACCGATTCACTCGCGCAGCGTTGCCTCGCGCGTGAATCGGGTGCGCGCAACGTCGATGCGTTCCTCAACCAGCGGATCCTGCCCGCCGTGTCGCGCGAACTGCTCACGCGGATGGCGAACGGCGAGGCGCCGGCGGAAATCCAGCTGTCCGGTTCGTCTGAAGGGAATCTCACGATCGACTTTGTTGAGCACGATGATGTGCCGGCAGCCGGGGCGAACGCACCAGCAGTGGAGCAAACGGGCGAACGTGTGCCGGCCGACGCCGGCATCTAGGAGAGCGCACGATGCCAGCAGGCCCGTCCCTTTACGACATGCTGCTCGGCCAGATCGGCGGGGAGCCGCTCGATGCCTACGACGACAGAACGCTCGAAATCATGAGCGTGCAGCAGAATGTGCGGCGCATCCTCAACACGCGCGCGGGCGCGCTCAAGCACCTGCCCGATTATGGCCTGCCGGACCTCACGAACATCTACAAGGCACTGCCCGCTTCGTCCCACCTGCTCAGGCAGCAGATGGAGGCAACGCTTTTGAAGTACGAACCCCGGATTCGCGCAATCGACGTCGAGATCATCGACAATCAGGACCCCGGCGTGCTCGTGAGCTTCGAGATGACGTGCCACATGAAGAAGGCCGGCCTGGTGCGGTTCGGCACGTACTTCGAGCCACCGGGCCGGATGCGACTTGAGCGGAAGACTGAAGCAAAGTAGCCCTTCGATGAGTGAAGAACCCGATAGCCAGAAAGCTTTGCGGTGCGCAAAAAAAGTTCGTCGCGGATTTTTGCTGCAAGTCGAATGCGCTTTTCTCCGGGCGTAGCCCAAGCCCTCCCAGTTCTCGCCTGCTTCGATGCAGGCTTTGTTGCGCGTCCCCGAAGGGGCTCCCGCCCCTGCTTTCGCATACTGAAACGTCAGTCCGATATTCCGCATTGTGAGAGACGCGTGACACTCTTTATTTTTCACTGACGCTTTTTATTTCCAGGATCAAGAACACGACTCGAGACCTGTCGCCGAAATTTACTTGACATCTAAACTATTAAAACCTAAATTAATCTCACCGCAGAGTTCATTTTGGGGAACCCAGCATGCGCATAGTCTGTATCGGCGGCGGTCCGGCCGGTTTGTACTTCGGTCTGTTGATGAAACAACGCAACCCCGGCCATGAAGTCATGGTAATCGAGCGCAACCGCCCCTACGACACCTTCGGCTGGGGCGTCGTGTTCTCCGACCAGACGCTCGGCAATCTGCGCGCCGCCGACGCCCCGAGCGCCGAGGCGATTCTCGACGCGTTCAATCACTGGGACGACATCGAGATTCACTTTCGCGGCCGCAACGTGCGCTCATCGGGCCACGGTTTTTGCGGCATCGGTCGCAAACGTCTGCTGAATATCCTGCAAGCGCGCTGCGAAGAACTCGGCGTGAAGCTCGTGTTCGAAACCCAGGTCGTGGACGACAGCGCGTACGACGCGGACCTGATCATCGCGAGCGACGGCCTGAACAGCCTCGTGCGCCAGAAATACGCGGACACCTACCAGCCGGACATCGACGTGCGCGACTGCCGCTTCGTGTGGCTCGGTACGAAGAAGCTGTTCGACGCGTTCACGTTCGCGTTCGAGCAAACCGAATTCGGCTGGTTCCAGGCGCACGCCTACCGCTTCGACGATCAAACCTCGACGTTCATCGTCGAAACACCGGAACGCGTGTGGCGCGCCGCCGGTCTCGACGAAATGAGCAAGGAAGACAGCATCGCGTTCTGCGAGAAGCTGTTCGCGAAGTACCTCGACGGCAACGCGCTGATGTCGAACGCGGCGCATCTGCGCGGCTCGTCGCAATGGATCCGTTTTCCGCGCGTCGTCAACAAGGAATGGGTGCATTGGCGCAGCAATGCAAACGGCACACGAACGCCGATCGTGCTGATGGGCGACGCCGCGCACACCGCGCACTTCTCGATCGGCTCGGGCACCAAGCTCGCGCTCGAAGACGCGATCGAACTCGCGAACAGCATCAGCGCGCACCCGGGTTCGCACCTGGACGATCTGGCCGCCGCATTGAAGCACTACACCGAAGTACGCAGCGTCGACGTGCTGCGCATCCAGAACGCCGCGCGCAATTCGACCGAATGGTTCGAGCACGTCGATCGTTATACGTCGTTCGAGCCGGAACAGTTCGCGTATTCGTTGCTCACGCGCTCGCAGCGCATCTCGCACGAGAACCTGCGCGAGCGCGATGCGCAGTATCTGTCCGGTTTCGAGGACTGGCTCGCGAAGCGCGCGGGTGTGGAGCGCGCCGCTGACAGGCATTCGATTCCGCCGATGTTCACCCCCCTTGAAGGTGCGCGGCGTCAAGCTGAAAAATCGCGTGATGGTGTCGCCGATGGCGCAGTACTCGGCGGTAAACGGCGTGGCCGGCGACTATCACCTGATGCATCTCGGCGCGCGCGCGATGGGCGGCGCCGCGCTCGTGATGACCGAGATGACCTGCGTGTCGCCCGAAGCGCGCATCACGCCCGGATGCCCGGGCATGTACGCGCCCGAGCATCTGGTCGCGTGGAAACGCATCGTCGATCTGGTCCATCTGCAATCGGATGCGAAGATCGGCATCCAGCTCGGCCACTCGGGCGCGAAAGGTTCGACGCGCGTCGCGTGGGAAGGCATCGATCAGCCGCTCGACGTAGGCAACTGGCCACTCGTTTCGGCGTCGCCGCAGCAGTATCTGCGCGGTATCAGCCAGCATTCGCGCGAAGCCACACATGACGAGCTGCGCGCCATCGAGCAGCAGTTCGTCGAGGCGACGCGCATGTCGATCGAAGCGGGTTTCGACTGGCTCGAACTGCACTGCGCGCATGGCTATTTCCTGTCGAGCTTCCTGTCGCCGCTCACGAATCACCGTACCGACACATACGGCGGTCCGCTCGACAACCGTCTGCGTTATCCGCTGCAGGTATTCAGCGCGATCCGCGCGGTGTGGCCGCAAGACAAGCCGATCTCGGTGCGGATTTCGGCGCACGACTGGGTCGATGGCGGCAACACGCCCGACGACGCCGTGAAGATCGCGCAAGCGTTCAAGGCGGCCGGCGCGGACATGATCGACGTGTCGTCGGGCCAGGTCAGCAAGGAAGAAAAGCCCGTGTTTGGCCGCATGTTCCAGACGCCGTTCGCCGATCGCGTGCGCAACGAAGCCGGCATCGCGACGATCGCGGTCGGCGCGATTTCGGAAGCCGACCACGTGAACAGCATCATCGCGGCGGGTCGCGCCGATCTGTGCGCGATCGCGCGTCCGCATCTCGCGAATCCGTCGTGGACGTTGAACGAAGCGGCAAAGATCGGCTATCTCGACGTCGCGTGGCCGAAACCCTATACCGCCGCGAAAATGCAGCTCGAACGCAACCTCGAACGCGAGCGTGCGCAGGCCATCGCCAATGCCGGCCTCACGGCGCAACAACGCGCGCAACGCGCCGAAGGAACCGTGTGAACACCTCGGACACTCCTCTCGCCGGACAACACGCGGTCGTCACCGGCGGCGGCAGCGGCATCGGCGCGGCCATCGCGCAGGCGCTGCTGCGCGCCGGCGCGCGCGTCACGCTGATGGGCCGCAACGCGCAACGCCTCGACACGCAGCGCGAGCAATGCGCGGCGCTCGGCGACGTCGCGTGTATCAGCGTGGACGTCACGCAAGAAGATTCGGTGGCGCGCGCATTCGAGCAGGCCGGCGCCGTCGATATCCTCGTGAACAACGCGGGCCAGGCGCAGGCCGCGCCGTTCACGCACACCGATATCGCGCTGTGGCAACGCATGCTCGACGTGAATCTGACTGGCGTGTTTCTCGGTACGCGCGCCGTCCTGCCCGGCATGCTCGAGCGTGGCTATGGCCGCATCGTCAACGTCGCGAGCACCGCGGGGCAGATCGGTTATGCGTACGTCGCCGCGTATTGCGCCGCGAAGCACGGCGTGATCGGTCTCACGCGCTCGCTCGCGCTCGAAACCGCGACGCGCGGCATCACGGTCAATGCAGTGTGCCCCGGCTACACCGAAACCGAACTGCTGCATGCCTCGCTCGAACAGATCACGAGCAAGACCTCGCGCACCGAAGCACAGGCGCGCGAAACGCTGCTGCGCTCGAATCCGCAGCGCCGCTTCGTGAATCCGGAGCAGGTCGCGAACGCGGTGTTGTGGCTGTGCCGCCCCGGCTCGGATGCGATCACGGGGCAATCCATTTCCATTTCGGGTGGAGAAGTGATGTGAGCAAATCAACCCAAGCAAAAAAGTCGGCGGCGGCATCGGATGCGAAGCTGTCGCGCAAAGGCGTGGCTCAACCCGCGGAGAACGTCGTGGACCTCGAAATGAGCACCGGAGCGGACAGCCACATGGGCCTGCGTTTGTGGCTGCGCATGCTGACCACCACCAACCTCGTCCAGGCCGAATTGCGCAAACGTCTGCGCACCGAATTCGACACCACGCTGCCGCGATTCGATCTGATGGCGCAGCTCGAACGACATCCCGATGGCCTGAAGATGACCGAGCTATCGCGCCGTTTGATGGTGACGGGCGGCAACGTCACTGGCATCACCGATCAGCTCGAAAAAGAAGGGCTCGTCACGCGCGACACCGATCCGAACGACCGCCGCTCGATCAGCGTGTGCCTGACACCCGCTGGCCGCAAGGCGTTCGACAAAATGGCCGTCGCGCACGAGCAATGGGTCGTCGAACTGTTCGGCGGCCTGAGCCTCGACGAAAAGATGAAGACGCATCAGGATCTCGGCAAGCTCAAGCAGCATCTGCTCGACAGCCTGAGAGGCTGACTTCGCACTGGAGGAATACATGACACGATCCAACGCCGATGCACTGTTGTCCGGCAACCGCCTGACCCTCGCAGGCCACGAGGCGAAGCATTTCGGCTGGTCGGTGACCGACAAGGTCGCGACGATCACGCTGAACCGTCCCGAGCGCAAGAACGCGCTGACCTTCGAATCGTATGCGGAGCTGCGCAACCTGTTCCGCGATCTCGCGTACGCGACCGACGTGAAAGCCGTCGTGCTGCACGGCGCGGGCGAAAACTTCTGCTCGGGCGGCGACGTGCACGACATCATCGCGCCGCTGATCGATCTGCCGATGCCCGAGTTGTTGCTGTTCACGCGCATGACCGGCGACCTCGTCAAGGCAATGCGCCATTGCCCGCAGCCGATCGTCGCAGCCGTCGACGGCGTCTGCGCGGGCGCCGGCGCGATCCTCGCGATGGCTTCCGATCTGCGCCTCGGCACCGCGCGCAGCAAGCTCGCGTTCCTGTTTACGCGCGTCGGCCTCGCCGGCTGCGACATGGGCGCGTGCGCGATGCTGCCGCGCATCATCGGCCAGGGACGCGCCGCCGAACTGCTGTTCACCGGCCGCTCGGCAAGCGGCGACGAAGCTCACGCCTGGGGCTTCTACAACCGCCTGTGCGACCCGGCCGCGCTCATCGAAGAAACACAGAAGCTCGCCGCCGATCTCGCGGCCGGTCCGAGCTTCGCGCACGGCATGACGAAGAAGATGCTGCACCAGGAATGGAGTATGAGCATCGACGAAGCGATCGAATCCGAAGCGCAGGCGCAGGCGCTCTGCATGGGCACGCGCGATTTCGAGCGCGCATACAACGCGTTCGCGGCGAAGACGCGTCCGGTGTTCGAAGGAGACTGAGTTGAGCGCCGACCATCAGAACACCCCGATCGATTTGCACAGCCCGCTCGCGTGGCCGTTTTTCGAACCGCGTCATCGCGAACTCGCGGCAGGCATCGACGCATGGTGCCGCGCGCATCTCACGCATGACGAGCATGGCGACACCGATGCGACCTGCCGTCTGCTGGTGCGCGAACTCGGCCACGCCGGCTGGCTGAAATACGGCGTCGGCGGCGTCGCCTATGGCGGCCACGGCGACACGATCGACACGCGCGCCGTATGCCTGCTGCGCGAAACGCTCGCGCGCTATTCGGGCCTCACCGATTTCGCCCTGGCGATGCAAGGCCTCGGCTCGGGCGCGATCTCGCTCGCGGGCACGCATGAGCAGAAATCGCGTTATCTGCCGCGCGTCGCGAGCGGCACGGCGATCGCCGCGTTCGCGCTGTCGGAGCCGCAAGCGGGCTCGGACGTCGCCGCGATGGCGCTCGCGGCTCGCGAAGAGGGTGAGCACTACGTGCTCGACGGCGAAAAGACGTGGATTTCGAACGGCGGCATCGCGGACTTCTACGTGGTGTTCGCGCGCACTGGCGAAGCGCCGGGCGCGCGCGGCATCAGCGCGTTCATCGTGGATGCGCAGACGCCGGGCCTCGACATCGCCGAGCGCATCGACGTAATCGCGCCGCATCCGCTCGCGCGCCTGCGCTTCACGAACGCGCGCGTGCCGAAGAGCCAGATGCTAGGTGCGCCCGGCGAAGGTTTCAAGATCGCCATGCGCACGCTCGATATTTTCCGCACCTCGGTGGCGGCCGCATCGCTTGGCTTTGCCCGTCATGCGATGGCCGAGGGCCTCGCGCGCGCGGCGTCGCGCAAGATGTTCGGCCAGACGCTCGGCGACTTCCAGTTGACCCAGGCGAAGCTCGCGCAGATGGCGTTGACGATCGACAGCAGCGCGCTGCTCGTCTATCGCGCCGCGTGGCTGCGCGACCAGGGCGAAAGCGTCACGCGCGAAGCCGCGATGGCGAAGTGGCACGCGAGCGAAGGCGCGCAGCAGGTGATCGACGCGGCGGTGCAGCTTTACGGCGGCATGGGTGTGCAAAGCGGCAGCGCGGTCGAGATGCTGTACCGCGAGATCCGCGCGCTGCGCATCTACGAAGGCGCGACCGAGGTGCAGCAGCTGATCGTCGGCCGCGATCTGTTGAAGGCGCATGCCGCCGCGAACGGGAATGCACGATGAGCACTTCGTTCGAGCGGCCCATACGCATCCGCTTTTCGCACTGCGATCCCGCGGGCATCGTGTTCTTTCCGCAGTACCTCGTGATGACCAACGTGCTCGTCGAAGACTGGTTCAACGAGGGCTTGCGCATCGACTACGCGCACATGATCGCGCGGCGCCGCATCGGCCTGCCGATCGTCAAGCTCGACTGCGAGTTCTCGCGGCCGAGCCAGATGGGCGAAACGATCCTGCTCACGCTCAAGGTCCGAACCGTCGGCCGCAGTTCGATCGGCATCGAGATTCACGGTCATTGCAACGGCGAAACGCGTTTCCTCTCTAAACAGGTGCTCGTGTTCATATCGTTCGACAGCGGCAAATCCATCGATATTCCCGGCGACGTCGCGAGCGCGCTCGCGGCGTACGCTCCATCGGCCCCCTCCATCGAGGCGCATCGCTCATGAAACAGGCTCTCCTTCCCGCCGGCTGGGTCAAGCCGCGCGGCTATGCGAACGGCGTCGCTGCGAGCGGCACGCAGGTGTTCATCGCCGGCCAGATCGGCTGGGACGAACAGGCGCAGTTCCAGTCCGATGACTTCGCGCAGCAGTCCGAGCAGGCGCTGAAGAATCTGCTCGCCGTGCTGCGCGAAGCGGGCGGCAAGCCCGAACACCTCGTGCGCCTCACGTGGTACGTGACCGACAAGCGCGAGTATCTCGCATCGCTGAAGGACATCGGCCGGGCGTTTCGCGAGCTGATCGGCGACTACGACATCGCGATGAGCGCGGTGCAGGTCGTCGCGCTGATGGAAGACCGCGCGAAGGTCGAGATCGAAGCCACCGCGGTGATTCCGCACTGAACGTCGTACAGGTACCGAACGCACAGGCAAGCCCTTCACACCGAACGAAGCGCATTTTCCGGCTCAACGCCTCGGGAGACCATGATGGAACCGTCAGCACACGTCGATACATTCGCGCGCGACAATCTTCCGCCGCAGGATCAATGGCCCGTCTTGCTGCTCGACAATCCGGACGTCGCCTATCCGCCGAGGCTGAACTGCGCGACCGAACTGCTGGAGCGGACCATCGAGGCGGGGCATCGCGACCGGCCGGCGATCTGGTCCGACGTGGACGGCAAGCCGCAAGCCACCACGTACGGCGAACTGCTCGCGCTGGTCAACCGCAGCGCGCATGTGCTCGTCGATGAAATGGGCTTGCGCCCCGGCAACCGCGTGCTGCTGCGCGGACCGAACACATTGCAGATGGCCGTCGCTACACTCGCGGCGCTGAAGGCCGGGCTCGTCGTCGTGCCGACCATGCCGCTGCTGCGCGCGAAGGAGCTCAAGCAGATCATCGAGAAGGCGCAGGTCAGCGCCGCGCTTTGCGACGCGCGCCTGAGCGCGGAACTCGAGCGCTGCACAAATCCGCGGGACGAGTTCTACTGCGCGGTGCTGAAACAGACCCGCCGCTTTCACGACGACTCCGCCGATTCGCTCGACACGCTCGCCGTCAACAAGCCCGAATACTTCACCGCCAGCGACACCGCCGCCGACGACATCTGCCTGATCGCGTTCACGAGCGGCACGACCGGTGCGCCGAAAGGCTGCATGCATTTCCATCGCGACATGATCGCGATGTGCGACCTGTTCCCGCGTCATGTGCTGAAGCCTTGCGCGAACGACATCTTCTGCGGCACACCGCCGCTCGCGTTCACGTTCGGGCTCGGCGGGCTGCTGTGCTTTCCGCTGCGCGTCGGTGCCTCGACGGTGTTGGTCGAAAAGCTCACGCCGCAGACCTTGCTCGAGGTGGTCGAACGATTTCATGCGACCGTGATGTTCACAGCGCCGACGTTCTATCGGCAGATGGTGCCGCTCGTCGCGCAACATGACCTTTCGTCGCTGCAGAAGACCGTGTCGGCCGGCGAGGCGCTGCCCGATTCGACGCGGCGCCTGTGGCGCGAGGCGACCGGCATCGACATGATCGACGGTATCGGCGGCACCGAGCTGATCCACATCTTCGTTTCGTCGCAAGGCGCGGAGATCCGGCCGAACGCAATCGGCCGCGCGGTGCCGGGCTACGTCGTGCAAGCCGTCGACGACGACATGCAACCCGTGCCGCCCGGCACGATCGGCAAACTCGCGGTGCGCGGCCCCACCGGCTGCCGCTATCTGGCCGACGAACGGCAGTCGCGCTTCGTGCGCGACGGCTGGAACCTGCCGGGCGATTCGGTCTATCTCGACGCGGACGGCTACGTGTTCTACCAGGCGCGCGCCGACGACATGATCGTGTCGGCCGGCTACAACATCTCCGGTCCTGAGGTGGAAAGCGTGCTGATGCAGCACGAGGCGGTGGCCGAATGCGGCGTGATCGGCGTGCCCGACGAAACGCGTGGGCAGATCGTGCGAGCCTTCGTCGTGGTGAACCCGGGCTACACCGCCGACGACAAACTGGTCGCGCAACTGCAGGATTTCGTTAAGAATAACGTCGCGCCGTATAAATATCCCCGCGTCATCACGTTCGTCGGCGCGCTGCCGCGCACCGAAACCGGCAAGCTCAAACGTTTCGAGTTGCGCATGATGACGTAACCCCTATCTTTCGTGAGACTGGAGGCAGACTGCATGGCCGGCTCTTTCATCGAAGTCGTCGCCCACGATGGCGGCCGTTTCAACGCATACGTCGCGCGGCCCGCGCAGGGCTCGGGCCCAGGGCTCGTGCTGCTGCAGGAAATCTTCGGCGTCAACGACACGATGAAAGCGACCGCCGATCGCTACGCCGAAGAAGGCTACGTCGTGCTCGTGCCCGATCTGTTCTGGCGCATCAAGCCGAGCATTGCGCTTGGCTACGGCGACGCCGACATGAAAGAGGCGCTCGGCTATCTGGGGCAGTTCGACGCCGACGTCGCGGTCAAGGACATCGCCGCCACCGTCGCCGCGTTGCGCGAACTGCCCGAGCAGGCCGGCAAGGTGGGCGTGGTCGGCTACTGCCTCGGCGGCAAGCTCGCGTTTCTGAGCGCGGCGCGCACCGACGTCGATTGCGCGGTCAGCTATTACGGCGTGGGCCTCGAAGCGCATCTCGACGAAGTATCGGCAATCAACTGCCCGATGGTGTTCCACTTCCCTGAAAACGACGCGCACTGCCCACCCGAAACGCGCGAGCGCATCAGCGCCGCGCTGCGCACGCGACCGCAAATCGAGCAACACGTGTACCCCGGCTGCGATCACGCGTTCGCCGCTCCGCAGCGCAAACAGTACGACAAGCCCGCCGCGATGATGGCGTACTCGCGCACGCTCGCGCTGCTGCGCAAGGTGCTCGGTCCGGTCTACGATCTGAACGCGCTGTGGGAAGCGCACTGCTATCACGAGTTCGCGACACGCGACGTCGACGCGGTGATGCCGACGATGGTCGCCGAGCCCTACGTCAATCACGTGCCGACGATGACGGGCGGCGTCGGGCATGACAATCTGAAGCGCTTTTACACGCATCACTTCGTCGACTCGAATCCGCCCGACACGAAGCTGATTCCGATTTCGCGCACGATCGGCTCGGATCGCGTCGTCGATGAATTCATTTTCAGCTGCACGCATAGCTGCGAAATCGACTGGCTGCTGCCGGGCGTCGCGCCGACCGGCAAGTACTTCGAGGTGCCGATGCTCGCCGTGGTGTGCTTCCGCGGTGACAAGCTTTATAACGAGCATATCTATTGGGATCAGGCTTCGGTGCTCGTGCAGGTGGGGCTGCTCGATCCGGAGGGCTTGCCGGTGGCGGGGATTGAAAGTGCGAGGAAGTTGCTCGATGAGACGTTGCCGTCGAATGGGTTGATGGGGGGTAAGTCGAAGGTTTAAGGAAGTGGTGCTGCCGTCGCTGTGCATCATCCGAATGACTCGCGCCGGCAGCGCGTATTAATGGCGGCGTGCACGACCGAAAAACTCATCATCCAATCGACGAAAATCTGGCGATCATGCGGTCATAGAATGACGGCGGCAGCTTTATAAACGACGCGTCGTCGCCGCCGCGGGAAAATGAAACGCCTTCGTCGCCCACCCAAATCAATTCAGGAACCGGTGTGCTGAAGGTTCTGCGCACTAGCAGTTTGCCTGACGCGGCGTCGTAGACCTGACCGAGATAAGCCGGGTCGTTGCCGCCTCTCCATTGGAGCAGGCATCGCTCTGCAGTGTAGCGGCCGTTTTTTGACGTGCTTTTGATGCATTCGCTCGCATTCCTGTGATCGGGGCGCGTCGCGACGAGAAGCACGGCAAACGCGACTGTGAGCACTACAGCGCCCCATCCGATCGATCGCCCCGGTTTCATAAATACACCTTGATCGGTGGGTCGATTCGAACAAGCTTTCGATCCGAATAGATCACGAAGTCACCTCCTCGCTGATGTTTTATTGCCCACTCTCTAAAGTCCTTATTGTGAACCGGGTAGTACACGTTGCCCCTGACCTTCGGGTTCCCCAGTGCAACGGGATAGGAAAAATACAATCGCGGTTCGTTCAGATATGACATCGCACCGTTGTACGCCAGAACGATCACCCCGTTTTTGCTCCAATGGCCAAGATATTGCGACGCCTCGCCAGGCTTGTCGGTGAAGTCGTAACTATCCTTAATATAAACGTAGATACCTGAGATTTCTGCAACCCTGGTATTGCCTTCCCTGTAAAAGTCGGCGTACTCCACGGCAGCGTATATGCCGAATGATCCCAACGCGCCGGTCAGATCGTCCGGGACGCCGTTGTTGTGGAAATCTGCGTAGAGGAGCTCTCCGATCTTCTGAGATAGCGAGCTTCCGACCTTTACATACTGAAACTGAAATTGCCGGTGAAGCTTCGAGAGATTCTCTCCGCACTCGGTCCTCGCATCAAGACATGGTCTTGCGGCATATGGCAGGAGAATCTCCTTAAGAGCTTGTCTTGCGCGTGACGTGCGGATCTGCGTCGTTATCAACTCGTCGTATTGATCTTTGGCTCGTCGATATTTCAATACCCAGTCGAGCTTGATCGTTGTGGTGTCGTACATATCGGGAGGATAGTGCTCCCCCTTCTGATTGATTTCGGCGGCAACGTCTTTGTCGGTAGGACCGTAGTTGAGTTCGCCAGCAAACCACCGCTCCATTAGCTTTGCCGACACTGGCATAAATTCCTTTCGCATAGCGCCGGGAATCTCCTGAATGTCGAACGGCGGGACTATCTGCTCTATCTTCTGTTTGGGACGCGGTACCGGTTGGAGTTCCTTCGGCGGCTCGCGCGTGTTCAGCCAAGACTTGAATCGCGAAAAGCCGCTGGACATCTTCTCGATGTCGTCGAGAAATTTGACCAACGGTTCTGGTGGGCGTGGCTTAGGGGTAGACCTGCGCGGTGTCAGTTTCGGTTCCGGTGGCTTTGGCAGGCATGGCGGCCCTTTATCCATCGAGAGCCGCGCTTCGCGGACAACGGTGCAACCTTCGGCACCTTCGTATCGCGTCCACCTCCATAGAAGCTTGTTCACCTTGAAATAGGGAATTTTGTCACCGTCGCTCATAACCTGATCGTCTTATTCAATTTCTTCGGGCCCGGATGCGCGGCACCCCGGGACGGAGTTATCTCTTGCTCCTTTGGATTTTTGACGGTCAAGTCAGTTGATCGCAATCAGAAAATGCCGAAAACGGCTCGGAACAGACCACCGAGCCGTCAAAGATATTTCATTCAGATAACCGTTGCCGATCAAGACGTCGAAGTCGACGTCTTCTTCACCACGAAAACAATCCCAGCGGGTTGACGGCGGCAAATACGAAATCCTCGGCGGTGATTGAAGCGGAACCGCGCGCGGCTTCGCGCAACGCCGCCGCCCAGGATTTCGTAGTTGGACGCTAAATGTGCGGGTGCTAGACTCGAAAACCCATCGTCGGTGATCGACCGAATCCGCGTAAAGGGGCGTCCGCATGACCCATTCCCTCCACGGCAAGCAACGCTGGCTCGCGCTAATCGTGCTCTGCCTCGGCGTACTGATGATCGTGCTCGACACGACCATCGTGAACGTCGCGCTGCCGTCCATCGCAGCCGATCTCGGCTTTAGCGAAACTTCGCTCGTGTGGGTCGTCAACGCCTACATGCTGACGTTCGGCGGCTGCCTGCTGCTCGGCGGCCGGCTTGGCGATCTGTACGGACACCGCAAGCTGTTTCTCAGCGGCATTACGCTCTTCACGCTCGCTTCGCTCGCCTGCGGCCTCGCGAATTCGCAGGTGCTGCTGGTCGCCGCGCGCGCCGTGCAGGGCCTGGGCGGTGCGATCGTCTCGGCGGTATCGTTGTCGCTGATCATGAATCTGTTCACCGAAGCCGGCGAACGCGCGAAGGCGATGGGCGTGTATGGCTTTGTCTGCGCGGGCGGCGGCAGCATCGGCGTGCTGCTCGGCGGACTGCTCACCAACCTGCTGAGCTGGCACTGGATCTTCCTGGTCAATCTGCCGATCGGCATTGCGGTGTACGCGCTGTGCCTCGCGCTACTGCCCACCGCGCGCGGCCACGCGCACGGCGAACGGCTCGACGTGGCCGGGGCGCTCAGCGTGACCGCATCGCTGATGCTGGCGGTCTATGCGATCGTCAACGGCAACGAAGCGGGCTGGACTTCGGCGCAAACACTCGGCCTGCTGTTCGTCGGGCTCGCGCTGCTTGCCGTGTTCCTCGCAATCGAGGCGAGAATCGAACACCCGTTGATGCCGCTCGCTCTGCTGCGTTTGCGCAATGTCGCGACCGCGAACCTGGTCGGCGTGTTGTGGGCGGCGGCGATGTTCGCGTGGTTCTTTATTTCGGCGCTGTATCTGCAGCGCGTGCTCGGCTATCGGCCATTGCAGGTGGGGCTCGCGTTTCTGCCCGCGAACCTGATCATGGGACTCTTTTCGCTGGGATTGTCGGCGCGCGTGGTGATGCGCTTCGGGCTGCGTCGTCCGCTCGCGGCCGGCCTGCTGATCGCGGCATGCGGGCTTGCGCTGTTCGCGCGTGCGCCCGTCGACGGCAGCTTCGTACCGGACGTGTTGCCCGGCATGTTGCTGCTCGGCTTTGGCGCGGGCATCGCGTTCAATCCGCTGCTGCTCGCCGCGATGAGCGACGTCGATCCCGCCGATTCGGGCCTCGCGTCGGGCATCGTCAATACATCGTTCATGATGGGCGGGGCGCTCGGGCTTGCGGTGCTCGCGAGTCTTGCCGCGGCGCGTAGCGAGGCGATGCAGGCGTCGTCGAGTGCGGCGGCTGCGCTGAACAGCGGGTATCACGTCGCGTTTCTGTTTGGGGCGGTTTTTGCGGCGGCGGCCGGCGTGCTGGGTGGGCTGTTGCTGAGGCCGGGGCAGGCGGGTGGCGCCGCGGGCGTGCATGGTGACGCGGCGGAATCGTCTCGGCCCTCCGCCGCGACCGCAAAACCGCAAGCGCGATCAAATGCGTGAGTTCGCCGCTGACTATGCTGGCTTCATGCTGACATGAGAGCCGAGATGAACCCGGTTGGAAAAGCGCTCTGGTATATCGAAAGCCACTTCGCCGGCGAGTTGACGCTCGACGACATCGCCCGCTGTGGCTGCGTATCGCGCTTTCACCTCGCGCGCGCGTTCGAAGCGGCCACCGGGATGCCGGTGATGCGCTACGTTCGCGCCCGGCGTTTGAGCGAGGCCGCACGACGTCTGGCCGATGGTGCGCCCGACATCCTCGCAGTCGCTCTCGACGCCGGCTACGGCTCTCACGAAGCATTCACGCGCGCGTTTCGCGAACAGTTCGGGCTCACGCCCGACGCGCTGCGCGCGCGGGGTCATCTCGACAACCTGACCATCGTGGAGCCGATCAAAATGGACGAAACCCTGCTCACCCATCTGGACCCGCCGCGCTTCGAAGACGCGCGAGCGTTTCTCGTCGCTGGACTGAGCGAGCGCTATACGTGCGACAGCAGCAAGGCGATCCCATCCCAATGGCAGCGCTTTGGCGCCTGGTACGGCAGGGTGCCGGGACAGGTCGGCAAGGTGGCTTATGGCGTTGGCTATAACGCCGATGAACTGGGTAACTTCGACTACATGTGCGGTGTCGAAGTCAGCGATTTTTCCGCATTGCCGCCAGAGTTGAGTCGTGTGCGCATCGCCGCGCAATGGTATGCGGTGTTCGCTCATCGCGAGCACATCTCAGGCATTCGTCGCACGATGAATACGATCTGGAATCGGTGGTTGCCCGCGTCAGGGCACGTGCCTGCCGATGCACCGCATTTCGAACGGTATGGCGAGCAGTTCGACCCGGTGACGGGGATGGGTGGAGTCGAAGTCTGGTTGCCGCTGAAAAGTTGATGGTCGATTCGGCGGATGGCCGTTGCGGATGGCCGTTGTGGCCGGCCATCCGCCTGATCGTTCACGGAGTGGCATGTCTGCTGCTGTCATGCAATGCATGCACGTCGTCGTATTCCCGCGAAATGTCCTTATTCGTGTAATCGCCCAATCTCATGGCGGCCGCCACGCTAATCACCGCGCACGCGAAGACATACCACGCCACCGCAAATCCCGAATGGAAGTAAGCATAAAGCGCCGTCGCAATCAACGGTGCCGGACCGCCAGCGATGACGGAAGCCAACTGATAGCCCATCGACGCACCGCTGTAGCGCAAGCGCCCCGTGAACGATTCGGCGATCAACGCGGCTTGGGGACCATACATCATCGCATGCGGCACCAGCGAAAGTACGATGGCCGCGAAGATCCATATCGGGTTATGGGTTCCAACCATGAAAAAGTACAGGAAGCCGAATAGCCCGACAGCAGCGGCACCGATCACATACATGCGTCGACGTCCGATCAGATCAGATACGTGACCAAACAGCGGAATCGTGAAGAATTCCAGCACCGAAGCGGCCAGCACCGCCGTGAGCAACAGATCGCGTGTGACGCCCAGACTCATCACACCATAGGTGAATATAAAGGCCGTGAAAATATAGAACGGCGCCTGTTCCGCCATACGCGCAAGAGCCGACAGAAGAATGTCTTTCGGCTGCCGGCGCAATACTTCACGCATCGGCGCCTTTTCGATCCTGCGCTCAGCGAGCAGCTTCGCGAAGATAGGCGTCTCGAGGATACTCAAGCGGATATAAAGGCCGATCGCGACCAGCACGATACTGAGGAAAAACGGCACCCGCCAGCCCCAGGTGAGAAATGCGCTGCCGGAGATCTGGCTGACGGCAAGCACCACCAGATTCGCGACGAACAATCCCGCCGGTACGCCGAACTGCGGCCAGGACGCGATGAAACCGCGATGCTTGTTGGTACGTGCCCACTCCATCGACATCAACACCGAACCGCCCCACTCGCCTCCAACGCCCACACCTTGAATGAAGCGCAGCGCCGTGAGCAGGATTGCCCCCCAGATACCAATCGTCGCATAGGTTGGAACAAAGCCCACGGCAAACGTCGCGAGTCCCATCAGCAACAGCGTCACGATTAACGTGGCTTTACGTCCGATGCGATCGCCATAGTGGCCGAAAATCGCCGCGCCCACCGGCCGCGCGATA
The DNA here is from genome assembly GCF_050435345.1 of Paraburkholderia sp. 32. Classification (NCBI taxonomy): domain Bacteria; kingdom Pseudomonadati; phylum Pseudomonadota; class Betaproteobacteria; order Burkholderiales; family Burkholderiaceae; genus Paraburkholderia; species Paraburkholderia sp. 32. The sequence goes on along the minus strand of NZ_JBNDKD010000001.1, from coordinate 1,003,973 downwards.
AAGCCGACAGCGTAAATCAGAAAAGCCTGGAGTGTGCCGACGAGCGGGTCCGACTGAGGAAAAAACAGTTTCGCGAATACAAGACCCGTGACAATGCTGTACAGGAAGAAGTCATACCATTCGATTGTGGTACCAATCGTGCTGGCGATGACAGCACGGCGCAACTGGCGCCGAGCCTCCTCATCCGAGAGGGGCACCGCCCCTGATTGCGTGGCAGCCATTTGATATCTCCCCAAAATGGAAGGGTGACATCTTTGACATTTGAGGTATTGCGTGGTTCCCGTGAGGACGCGAGGCACGTGCAGCGAAAACCGGCTTTGCGCCTAGTGTTATGGCCGGGCGGCCGGGTCGAGAAAAACCGGCTCCGAACCACTATTCGCAGAGACCGGGGCTTTATTCCAGAGAGACATTTCGAAATTGCATTTTTTGCCGGATTAGCAATCCGGCAACACTCGCTCAATGCAATTGATACCGATGCCGAAATCGAATTGAAATTCGAGCGAACCGCGGCTTCGGACATGAGCATTCGCGAAGAATTGGGAGCGACTTGCTTCGCACTAGCAGGCATCTCACATGCTCATCACACCCATCCCAATCACACCAACGGAATGTAGATATCCGTCTGCCACTGATCCAGCGGCGTCTCAGGATAGACGCTGAGGTAGTGGAAAAACAGCGGATGGTCCCGCAACTCTTCCCCACTCGAAGGCAACCAGTCGCGATAGACCGGGTAGATCGTCTCGCCGATGTGGTCGGTCGATCCCGTGTGCCGAACCACCGCGCACCGTCCACCCTGCATCACGAGCTCGCGCACGCCATAGAGATTCGGCGCGACCGGCTCGTCGATCTCTCCGCAGATATCGAAACGGAATTCATCCGCTGGCACCGTGTCTGGATTGCCGTGCGGGACGCCGAAGGTTCGGCTCGACGCCACCGGTGATTGTCCGCTTTGAATACGCCAATCGATGAACTTGCGCGCACTTTCATTGACGAGTCCGGGCGAACCACAATGTTCGAGCGCGGCAACGCGGGTCTCCGCAAAATCGACGATTTTCACTTGCATGGTCAGTTTCCTCGAAACATAGGGAACAACAAAACTCGCACTCCAGAATTGCCATGTTGGATGTCGTCTAAACGCGCTCGGCGCCAAGCCGAACGCACGCTTGAACGCACGGCTGAAGGCTTCGGGACTGTCGAAGCCGGCATCGAGCGCGGCATCGAGAACCGGGCACGACGCCTGCGACGCGAGGCGGCGGCCCGCGCGACGCAAGCGCATCAACTGCACGTAGCGTGCGACGGGCACACCGACATACGCGACAAACTGTCGATGAAAATGGAACATCGAGAAGTTTGCGATGCGGCTTAGCGCGTCGACCGACAGATCGCCCTCGAGGTTTGCATCGATATAGGCGAGAACGGCTTCGAAGCGCTTCGTGTAGGCAGCGGTGGCGTCTGTGTGAGCTAACATGGTCTGGATCGTGCGAGTTTCGATATGGTCGCCGAGGTTGGACACATCTTACCTAGCCGGACTTGCTCGATCTTCAATTGGCTCGCTGCCGAGCCTGGAGAATTTACGTAAACTTATCGTTCACCCGCGCTTCCTGAGATTGTCCGCCGATGCCTTCTTCGATCAGCAATTCGCTCCTGTGGATCTTCGACGCGTTCGAACGCGATCCGACGTATATGCGTCGGCGGATGTTTGGTAGCGACGCTGCGTATATCGATGGGCTGTTGTGCCTGGTTGCCGCCGATCGCGATAAGCCGTGGAATGGGCTGCTCGTCTGTACGTCGCGGGAACGCCATGCTGCTCTGATTGCCGATATGCCTGCGTTGCAGCCTCACCCGGTGCTTGGGAAATGGCTTTACGTGCCGCAGGAGGATCCTGCGTTTGAAGACACTGTCGAGCAGTTGACAGCACTCGTGCTGGAGCGGGACCCGCGAGTGGGTGTCGAGCCTAAGCCGAAAAAGCGGCGCGGTAAGTCGGTGTTGCCGGAGGGTTGAAGCGCGGCAGTGCCGTTTCGGTCTCTCTTCCTGTCCGAACGCGCTCATGCCGGGCAATCATCCAATCAGCCGCGAATCGCACCACCCCGTCATACTCTCGCCGACGAACCCGGCAGGGATGTAGAAGGGCATTCGATTGAAGTGGAGTTGCCGCGCTTTCATTGGTGACTACGCGAATTGCGGTCGGGCTTAAAGACCGGAAATAAGATTCGGCTTTGGCACACGCAAGTCGATTCAACCACCTATTCAATGGTCACGCAGTCTGCCGTCATCGCGAACGGTACGGCTTTCGTAGGAACCACATCGAACGAAGAACTGATGGCCGCCTATGTCCCTCCGCCTGCCTGGCAGTGGAGTTTCCGCGGCAGCGTCGTCGCACTCGATGTCGCGACCGGTGCAGTGACGTGGACCACGCCGGACCCGCTCGGAAGCCGCGCGCAGGCAGCCGTCAGTGTCGCCAATGGCGTGGTCTTCGGATGCAATCTCGACTACACGAATGGCACGATGTACGCGCTCGATTCTTCCAACGGAAAAGTCCTGTGGTCATTCAATAGCGGGGGTGCATGCAATGCCGGGCCGGCCATTGCGGACGGCGTGGTGTTCTGGGGCTCTGGCTCGACGAGTGGACCGGGGCCGCTGAAATTGTTCGCCTTCGGTCTGTAGGAAACGCCCGAGGCCCCGTCCGTTCGCGGCGGGGCCTTTGGCTCTTTGCTACGATGTGAGTCTGTTCCGAAGCCGGCGCATTTGGCGCGTACCGCCCGCCGGCCAGGAGTCATCACCGAACTCACCGAGCACTAGACCTTGACGATCCACATCCGCCCCGCCACCGCTTCCGACGCCCCCCTGATCCTGCGCTTAATCACCGAACTCGCGATCTACGAAAAAGCCGAGCACGAAGTCGTCGCCGGCGTCGAAGACATCGAGAAGAGCCTGTTTTCCGAGGGCGCGCCCGCGAAAGCACTGATCTGCGAAATGAACGGCGAGCCAGTCGGTTTTTGCGTGTACTTCTTTTCGTATTCGACGTGGCTCGGCAAACAGGGGCTTTATCTGGAAGACCTGTACGTATCGCCCGCATCGCGTGGCAGCGGCGCGGGCAAACAGATGCTGCGCCATCTCGCGCAAATCGCCTGCGAAACGGGCTGCGGCCGATTCGAATGGAGCGTGCTCGACTGGAACGAGCCGGCCATCGGCTTCTACAAGTCGATCGGCGCGAATCCGCAAAGCGAATGGGTACGTTATCGTCTCGCCGGCGACGCGCTCAAAGCATTCGCCGAAGGCGAAACCGAACGGAGCACCTAAGCCCGGTCACTGCGCGGACGCCGCGACGGGCGCCACCTCGAATGCATCGCCCGTCGCGAAGAAGGTACCGCCGGCCACGTAATGGCATGTGCGCAGGTCGGGATCGTCGCCGAAATGCCAGCGGTTGCGCGAATACACGCGGTTATCCGCATACGCGGCGACCACCTCGCCGATGATCAGATCGTGCCGTTGGCTGTCGTCCGGAATCACCTTGCATTCCATCCAGGTGATGCAGCCGGCCAGCATCGGCACGTCGATTTTTTGCGCGCGGAAGGTCTCGAGATCGAACGCGGAGAACTTGTCGAGTTCGACGCCCGCGTGCGTGCCGACCGCGAGCGTTTGCGCGGCGAAACCGCGGCTCGGCAACTGCAGCCCGAACACGCCGCTCGCTTCGATCAGGCGACGCGTCAGCGTGCGGCTATCCACGACCACCACCACCTTCGGCGGATTGAAGTCGAGCGGCATCGCCCATGACGCCGCCATCACGTTCGATCGACCATCGTGTGCGCTCGTGATCAGCGTGACGGGTCCGTGATTGAGCAGTTGAGTCGCGCGCGACAATTCCACGGTTTCTCGGCTGGCGTTCATAGCATCGTGATGGCGTCGAAAGGATGACGCTGATTGTAGCGGGGCGGGAGAAATGCGGTGCGGCGCAAGGCCGAGCGATACGAGAGCGATTCGAACCACGCGCGGATGGCGGCCGAATCGAGTTGCCGGGCGGCGGCCCACAAGCCGCCACCCGACCGGACTTCAAACGAATTTCAAGGAACCCTCAATGCGGCGCCTTGCCGTTCGGCACCGCATTGAGCGGCTTGTGCTGCTCGTCGCCGAGTCCCGGGAAGAACGCGTTCCAGGCGGCGCGCACGCCTTGCGCCGCGGTGGCTTCGGCGCCGACCGACTCGGCCGCGCCGTCCGCGGCTTTCGAGGGATCGGCGGACAGGCCGCGCCAGTGCGTGAATACGAGCAACGGCTTTTCGGTCCACACGCCGTCGCCAAATTTCGCAAACGCCGTGTCCCCGCTCGCCAACTGCACTTCGTACCAGCCTTCGCGTACGGGCGTATGGATGGCAAGGTCAAACCACGGGGTCGGTTCGATTTCCTTCATGTCGTCTCCGGTCGGATAGATCGTCATCGATAACCACACTGAACGCATTGTTCGTGCCCATCACTGGCGCCACATCCGCCGCGCGACGGGACGGGCAACCGCGGCACATGCGGGCAAACCAGCACGTCGGAACTGCGAAGTCGCCGCGCATACGACACGATAGCGCGACATGGGCCAGGCGGACAGACGTAAAACTTACATGCCCGGAGTGGCGGGCGTACGGCGTGGCGGGGTGGGTTTTTTGCGGGACCGGACGACGGTTTTTCCGCCCCGTTTTGACGCGCGCTTCGCAGCCGGTCGCGCCTCGCCCTCCATCTCCCGCACCACCTCCGCCAGCGCTTTCACCGCGGGTCCCAAGCGCTCCGCCTCGGTATTGCCATACCCGATCACGAGCCCGTTCGTCTGCTCCGACGCCCCGATCGAAAACCCCGACAGCGCGCGCGGACTCAACCCCAACGCCTGCGCCCGCGCCGTGAGCGCGCGATCGTCGAGCGACGCCGGCAGCCGCAGCGTCAGATGCATGCCGCAATCGCCGCCAAGAATCGTCGCCGCCGGAAAATGCTCGGCCAGCGCGTCGCGCAGCGCTTGCTGCCGCTCGCGGTACAGCCGCCGCATCCGCCCGAGATGCCGCCCGAATTCGCCGCTTTCGATGAAATGCGCGAGCGCCAGTTGCTCCAGCCGATGCCCGCCGCGCAGCATCTCTTGCAGCGCAACAGCGGCGTGCGCGGCCATCGCGCGAGGCAGCACGACGAAGCCGATGCGCAGCGCCGGAAACATCGTCTTGCTGAACGAGCCGACGTACAGCACGGGCGCCGCGTCGACGAGCCCCTGCATGCTCGCGATCGGCTCGCCGGTGTGACGCACCTCGCCGTCGTAGTCGTCCTCGATCAGCCATGCGCCGCAGCGCCGCGCCTCGGCAATCAGCGCAAGCCGCCGCCCCACCGACAGCACCGCGCCGGTCGGATACTGATGCGCGGGAGACGTGTAGATCAGTTTCGGCGGATGCGTGTGCCACGCGTCGGCCGGCACGGCCATGCCTTCGGCGTCGACGGGAATCGGCAGCGTGCGCAAGTCGCCCGCGTTGAAAGCGGCCTTCGCGCCGCGATAGCCGGGGTCCTCGATCCATGCGATATCGCCGGGATTGGTCAGCAGTCGCACGCACAGGTTCAGCGCCTCCTGCGCGCCCTCGGTGATCACGACCTGCGAGCCATCGCAGCGCACGCCGCGCGCCATCCGCAGATGCGCGGCGATCGCGTCGCGCAGCGCGGGCTCGCCGGCCGGCGTGCCGTAGCCGAGCGCGCGCGGTAATGCGCGCTCCATCGCACGTTCGAGCGCGCGCCGCCACGCGGCAAGCGGGAAACGGTCGAGAGCGGGCGTGCCGGGGGTCAGCGCGTACGCGTTGTCGGCGTGCTTGTGCGACGCCGCGAACTGCTCGACGCGCGCCGCGTATACGACCTCCGGCGCGGCCGACGCCGCCGCCCGCTCGCCGCGCGCGGCGGGGCTCGACAGCGGGCTCACGCGCGTGCCCTGGCGATCGGCGATCACGTAGCCGACCGCGGCAAGATGCTCGTAAGCGATCACGACCGTGTTGCGCGACACGCCCATTTCGGCGGCGAGCAGCCGCGACGACGGTAGCAGCGACCCGGCCGGCAGACGACCGGCGAGAATCGCCTGCTGCAGACGTTCGATCAGTTGCTTTTGCAGCGGCGCGGGCCGCTTGGCCCCGCTGGCGCCGCGCGCGGCGAACGCGTCGTCCGCATGGACGAGCGGTCCGATGATTTCGATCATGGTGGCTGGATCTATCGAATAAGCATGTCGTGGATCTTTTGAACATACCACGTTTGCCGTATCGTTCCTGCATCGACACGCATCGGCATCCTCCGGCATCGCTCATTCATCGACGGGAGAACAGACATGGAACCCACACGTAACGCCTACGGCCAGCCAATCGGCGCACCCCTGCCCGGCTGGCACGGCGCGCAGCCGCCGGGCCGCGAGCCGCTCGGCGGCCGCTATTGCCGGCTCGAAGCGGTCGACGTCGAGCGCCACGCGGCCGACCTCTTCGACGCGTACGGCTCGGCCACCGACGGCCGCGACTGGACCTATCTGGCGGTCGGCCCGTTCGACAGTCTCGCGGCCTATCGTGAGCGTCTGACGCAGATGGCGGCATCGAAAGATCCGCTGCACTATGCGGTCATCGACCTGGCGACGGGCAAGCCGGTCGGCACGCTCTCGCTGATGCGGATCGATCCGGCCAACGGCGTGATCGAAGTCGGCCACGTCACGTATTCGCCGCGGCTCAAGCGCACGCGCATCGCGACCGATGCGATGTACCTGCTGCTAGGCGAAGTGTTCGACAAGCTCGGTTATCGGCGCTTCGAATGGAAATGCGATTCGCTGAACGAGCCGTCGCGCAAGGCCGCGTTGCGCTATGGATTTACGTTCGAGGGGATCTTCCGGCAGGCGATCGTCTATCGCGAGCGCAATCGCGACACGGCGTGGTTTTCGATCATCGACAGCGAGTGGCCGGCATTGCGCTCTTGCTATGAGCGGTGGCTCGACGCGGGCAATTTCGATGCGCAAGGGCAGCAGGTCGAGCGGCTCGCCAATCTGATCGCGCAGCGCCGAGCGGCGGACGAGGCCCGGTAAAACCAGACGATCGATAACCAGGCAACAGCTCGACCAGTTCGCCAAGCGCGATGCCGAGCCAACCGCGTGCCCGAATCCGTGAAATTGTCGTGAATGCCGCGCCGGGCGTGGCAGACAGCGGCAGCACCGCCTGCCATCACCGCCCTCCTACGTGATCTCGTATCCACCTTCGTCCGCCAGCGAACGCGAGGCCAAGCGCGGTTCGCGCCGTGCATGGTAAATTCCAGCGTCGGCAAGACAACTCCAAGAACGTTCGGGTGCCCTGAACATCTTCGTCCGGTCCACCCGCCATTGGCGATACAAGGTAGATCGATGATCGACGTGAGTCAGCGTATTGTCTGGCGGCGCCTCTACGTTGCGCTGTGCAGCTGCGTCGCGCTGGCCGGCTGCATGGTCGGCCCCGACTACCACGCGCCGCCCGCGCCGGCCACCGACACCTTCACCACCGCGCCGCTGCCCGACCAGACCGCCTCCGCGCCCGGCCCCGCAGGCCTGCCGCAGCGTTTCGCGCCGGCCCAGGACATTCCCGCCGCGTGGTGGACGCTGTTTCATTGCGAGCCGCTCGACGCGCTGATCCGCGAGGCGATCGCCAACAGTCCGAACATGGCCGCCGCGCAGGCGGCGTTGCGACAGGCTCGCGAGAATTACACGGCGCAAGCCGGCGGCACCTTGCTGCCGAGCGTCGACGCGCAACTGAGCGCCACGCGCGAAAAGATCAACGGCATCGCGTTCGGCGAACCCGGCCTCGTCGAGGAATTCAATCTCTACAACGCGTCGGTCAACGTCTCGTACAAGCTGGACGTGTTCGGCGGCGCGCGGCGCGAACTCGAAGCGCTGCATGCGCAGATCGACTATCAGCGCTTCCAGCTGCAGGCCGCCTATCTCACGATATCGGCCAACATCGTGACCGCGGCGGTCAAGGAAGCGTCGGTGCGCGCGCAGATCGACGCGACCGAGCGGATCGCTACCGAGGAAGAGCAGCAGCTGAACGTGCTCGACCAGCAATTCTCACTCGGCGGCGTGAGCCGCACGGCCGTGCTCGCGCAGGAAACGCTGCTCGCGCAGACCCGCGCGACGCTGCCGCCGCTGCAACAGCAGCTCGATCAGGCGCGCCATCAGCTTGCGGTACTCGCCGGCAAGCTGCCGAGCGATACCTCGGTGCCCGACTTCACGCTCGACATGTTCTCGCTGCCCGACACGCTGCCCGTGAGCCTGCCGTCGTCGCTGGTGCACCAGCGCCCCGACATCCTTGCCGCCGACGCCGCGCTGCATCAGGCGAGCGCGCAGGTCGGCGTCGCGACCGCGGCGATGTATCCGCAGATCACGCTGTCCGCGAGCTACGGCGCCGAAGCGTTGACGCCCGCGCAGGTGCTCAGGGCCGGCAGCACGATCTGGAGCATCGGCGCGGGCTTGCTGCAACCGGTCTTTCACGGCGGCCAGCTGAGCGCGCAGAAGCGCGCGGCCGAGGCCGCCTACCAGCAGGCCGGCGCGCAATACCGCGAGACGGTGCTGCTCGCGTTCCAGAACGTTGCGGACACGCTGCGCGCGCTCGAACACGACGCAACCGGCCTCAAGGCGCAGACCGACGCGTCGCGCGCCGCGAGCGATTCGCTCGAACTGACGCGCGGACAGTATCGCGTCGGCGGTGTCAGCTACCTCGCGCTGCTCGACGCGCAACGCCAGTATCAGCAAACGGTCGTGAGTCTCGCGCAGGCGCAGGCCGCGCGTTACGCCGACACGGCGGCGCTGTTCCAGGCGCTCGGCGGCGGCTGGTGGAATGCCGCCGCGCCCGAGTCCGCGGCCGCGCCGGCCGCCGCGCCGGCCGCCGCGTCGGCGAGCGCGTCGAACACGTCGTCGCCATCAGCAACGACGGCAACCGCCGCAACGCCACATTGACCGTGCCCTGACGCAACCCCAGCCCTCGCCCCAAGCCGAGCAAGGACATCACGATGGCCGAAAGAAAACCGATGACAAAGCGGATGGTGATCATGTTGATCAGCGTCGGCCTGCTGCTCGCCGCGCTGGTCGGCTTCAACCTGTTCCGCGCGCACATGTTCGCGAAGTTCATGACGGCCAACACCGCGCCGCCCGCCACGGTCTCGGCGGTGGTGGTCCACTATCAGTCGTGGCAGCCGCAGCTCGCGGCGGTCGGCAGCCTGCGCGCGGTGCGCGGCGTAGACGTGACGACCGAAGTCGCCGGCCTCGTGCGCGAGGTCGCGTTCGTGTCGGGGCAGGAAGCGAAAGCCGGACAGATCCTCGTGCGACTCAACGCCGACAGCGACGTCGCGCTGCTGCAATCGCTGCAGGCCGCGGCCCAACTCGCGCAGACGGTCTACGAGCGCGACCGCGCGCAGTACGACATCAAGGCGATCGCGAAGGCGCAGCTCGACGCCGATGCGGCCGACCTCAAGGGCAAGAAGGCGCAGGTCGCGCAACAGCAGGCGCTCGTCGACAAGAAGACGATTCGCGCGCCGTTCGCGGGGCGCCTCGGCATCACGACGATCAATCCGGGGCAATACCTGAATCCCGGCGACGCGATCGTCACGCTGCAAGCCATCGATCCGATCTACGCCGACTTCTCGGTACCGCAACAACAGCTCGGCCAGCTCGCGATCGGCGCGACCGTCAGCGTCGATACCAACGCGTACAGCGGGAAAACCTTCACCGGCAAGATCCAGTCGATGAGCCCGAAAGTCGACAGCGCGACGCGCAACGTGCAGATCGAAGCGAGCGTCGACAATCGCGAGCGCGAGCTGCTGCCCGGCATGTACGCGAACGTGAAGATCGACTCGGGCGCCGAACAGCGCTACCTGACCCTGCCGCAAACGGCGATCACCTACAACCCGTACGGCGCGACCGTGTTCATCGTGAAGCCCGGCACGCGGCCCAACGCGCAGGGCAAGACGCTGCCCGTCGCGCAGCAGGTGTTCGTAACGCCGGGGCCGACGCGCGGCGACCAGGTGGCGATTCTGAAGGGCATCGACGACGGCACGCAGGTCGTGACCAGCGGCCAGATCAAGCTCAAGAACGGCACGCCGCTGATCATCGACAACCGCGTGCAGCCGTCGGACAGTCCGAATCCGACGCCGCAGGAACAATAAGCGAGGCCGCCCGACCATGTTCACGGACATCTTCATTCGCCGGCCGGTACTCGCTTCGGTCGTGAGCCTGCTGATCCTCGTGCTCGGGTTGCGCGCGCTCGCGGTGCTGAAGGTCAGCCAGTATCCGCAGACCGAGAACGCGGTCGTCACGATCACGACGGCCTACTATGGCGCGAACTCGGACACCATCGCCGGCTTCATCACGCAGCCGCTCGAAGCGGCGATCGCGCAGGCACAGGGCATCGACTACATGTCGTCGACGAGCATCACGGGCGTGTCGACGATCATCGCGACGCTGCGTCTGAACTACGATGCGAACCGCGCGCTGACCGAGATCAACACGCAGATCGGCTCGGTGCGCAACCAGTTGCCGCCGCAGGCGCAGCAGCCGGTGCTGACGGTGCAGACCGGGCAGACCACCGACGCGATGTACATGGGCTTCTACAGCAGCGTGCTGCCAAGCAACAACGTCACCGATTACCTGCTGCGCGTGGTCAAGCCCAAGCTCGATTCGATCCAGGGCGTGCAGACCGGCGAAGTGCTCGGCGGACGGCAGTTCGCGATGCGCGCGTGGCTCGACTCGGCGCGGCTCGCCGCGCACGGCGTGAGCGCGAGTGACGTGTACACCGCGCTCGGCAACAACAACTATCTCGCCACGCTCGGCACGACGAAGGGGCAAATGGTCAGCGTCGACCTGGAAGCGGGCACGGACCTGCATACCGTCGACGACTTCAAGCAGCTCGTCGTCAAGCAGAAGAACGGCTCGATCGTGCGTCTCGAGGATGTCGCGAACGTCGTGCTCGGCGCCGACAGCTACGACTTCAACGTCGCGTTCAGCGGCAAGCGGTCGGTGTTCATCGGCATCAAGGTCGCGCCGGACGCGAACATTCTCGACGTAGCCAAGCGCGTGAAAACCGTGTTTCCGGATCTGCAGAAGCAGTTTCCGACCGGCATGACGGGCGACATCGTTTATGACGCGACCGACTTCGTCAACACCGCGATCAGGGAAGTGATCAAAACGCTCGTCGAAGCGCTCGTGATCGTGACCGTCGTGATCTTCCTGTTTCTCGGCAGCTTCCGCGCGGTGATCGTGCCGTTGATCGCGATGCCGCTGTCGCTGATCGGCACGTTCTTCGTGATGCAGGTGCTCGGCTATTCGATCAATCTGCTCACGCTGCTGGCACTCGTGCTCGCGATCGGGCTCGTCGTGGACGACGCGATCATCGTCGTCGAGAACGTCGATCGGCACATGAAGCACGAAGGCAGAACACCGTTCGACGCCGCGCTGATCGCCGCTCGCGAACTGGGCGGCCCGATCGTCGCGATGACCGTCGTGCTGATCGCCGTGTACGCGCCGATCGGCTTCCAGGGCGGGCTGACGGGCGCGCTCTTCACCGAGTTCGCGTTCACGCTCGCGGGCGCGGTGACGGTGTCGGGCGTAATCGCACTCACGTTGTCGCCGATGATGTGCTCGCGCTTCTTCCGCGCCGCGCAGGAGTCGGGGCGCTTCGCGCGTTTCGTCGACCGCCAGTTCGAGCGCGTGCATCGCGGCTACGGCCGCCTGTTGCATGCGACGCTCGACACCTGGCCCGTGTTCGTGATCATGGGCGCGCTGCTGCTGTGCGGCACGGTGTATCTGTTCATGACCTCGAAGTCGGAACTCGCGCCGCAGGAAGACCAGGGCATCGTGCTCTCGCAGATCATCGGGCCGCCCAACGCGACGATCCAGCAGATGCAGACCTACGCGGACCAGGTGTTCGATGCTTCGAAGACACTGCCCGAATATTCGCAGATGTTCCAGCTCACGGGCTCGCCGACTGTCAACCGGGGCATCGGCGGCGTGCTGTTCAAGACCTGGGACCAGCGCGGCAAGAACGCGACCGTGCTGCAGCAGGAGTTGCAGCAGAAGTGGAATCAGATCGCGGGCGCGCGCGTCGCGGCGTTCCAGTTTCCGCCGCTGCCGGGCGCGCAGGGCTTGCCGGTGCAGTTCGTGATCAGCACGACCGAGCCGTTCGAAAACCTCAACGAGGTGTCGCAAGCAGTGCTGGAAAAAGCGCGCGCGAGCGGCATGTTCTTCTTCGTCGATAGCGACCTGAAAATCGACAAGCCGGAAGTGACGCTCGTCGTCGATCGCGACAAGGTGGCCTCGCTCGGGCTGTCGCAAAGCGACGTCGGACAGGCGCTCGGGTCGGCGCTGGGCGGCGGCTACGTCAACTACTTCTCGATTGCGGGACGCTCATACAAGGTGATTCCGCAGGTGTTGCAGATCGACCGGCTCAATCCGTCGCAAGTGCTCGACTACTATCTGCGCACGCCGGACGGCAACGTGATTCCGGCGTCGACGATCGCGCATCTGCGGCACAGCGTCGTGCCCGAATCGATCAACCACTTCCAGCAGTTGAACTCGGCGACGATCTCCGGCGTGATCGTGCCGGGCGTGTCGCAAGGCCAGGTGCTCGATTTTTTGCGCAAGGCGACCGCGCAGGTCGCGCCGGCCGGCTATTCAGCCGATTACTCGGGAGAGTCGCGCCAGTTCGTGCAGGAGTCGGGCGGCTTCGTCATCACACTGCTGCTCGCGACGATCATCGTGTTCCTCGCGCTCGCGGCGCAATTCGAGAGTTTCCGTGATCCGATCGTGATCCTGATCTCGGTGCCGATGGCGCTGTTCGGCGCGCTGATCTTCATCAACATCGGCCTGACGACGCTGAACATCTACACGCAGGTCGGCCTCGTCACGCTGATGGGGCTCGTCAGCAAGCACGGCATTCTGATCGTGCAGTTCGCCAACGAACTGCAGCGCGCGGGCCGCGCGAAGCGCGAAGCGGTCGAGGAAGCGGCGGGCGTGCGGCTGCGCCCGATCCTGATGACGACCGCGGCGATGGTGCTCGGTGTGGTGCCGCTCGTGATCGCGTCGGGCGCGGGCGCGGCGGGCCGCAACGCAATGGGGCTCGTGATCTTCACCGGGATGTCGATCGGCACGCTGTTCACGTTGTTCGTCGTGCCGGCGATGTACATGTTTCTGGCCGCCGAACACCAGCGGCATGCTCAGGCGCCGAAGGCCGACGAGGCGGGTCAGGCGGGTTAGAGCGTGGGTGATCGCGTACCCGGCGCGCGGGTTGTTGTCCGAAATCTGAAAGCCGCTGTCCTGATGCCTTTACTCGCATCACTTAGACTACGGTGCATTCGCTGCGCAACGCGGCGCAAGACCAACCGGAGCCACGCACGATGAAAGCGATTCAGTTCAAATCTTTTGGCAACCCCGAAGTGCTCGAATACGTCGATCTGCCGACGCCGCAGGCCGACGCGGAGCATGCGGTCGTGCGGGTCATGGCGGCCTCGGTCAATCCGAGCGACGTGAAGAACGTGTCCGGCCATTTCGAACATACGGTGCTGCCGCGCACGCCGGGGCGCGACTTCAGCGGCGTGGTGGTGGACGGCCCGGCCGCGTGGCTCGACGCCGAGGTGTGGGGGACCGGCGGCGACATCGGCTTCACGCGCGACGGCACGCACGCCGAGTACCTCGGCATTCCGGTCGCGGCGCTGTCGCGCAAGCCCGTGGCGTTGAGCCACGTCGAGGCAGCGGCGATCGGCGTGAACTTCGTGGTCGCGTGGCTCGGCAGCGTCGAATACGCGAAGTTGCAGGCCGGCGAGACCATTGCCGTGCTTGGCGCGGGCGGCGGTGTCGGGGGCGCGGTCGTGCAGATCGCGAAAGCACGCGGCGCGCGCGTGATCGCCGTCGACCGCCGGCCGCTCGATCCCGCCACGCCCGCGGGCCGCCTGATCGACGCCTACGTGGCGTTCGACGAACACGCGGCCGCACGCGTGCGCGAGCTGACCGGCGGCGCGGGCGCGGAAGTCGTATACGACACGGTAGGCGGTGTCGCGTTCGAGACCGCGCTGAGTCTCGCGAAGCGGCGCGGCCGCGTGCTCGAAATCAGCGGGACCGGCAAGCGCCGCGTCGAGTTCGATCTGATCGACTTCTATCACAACGAGACGCAATTGCTCGGCGTCGACAGCGCGAAGCTCGGCGTCGCGGAATCGGCGCCGCTGATGACGGCGCTCGTCGAGGGCTTCGACAACGGCAAGCTGAGCGGCCCGGCGATCGCGCAGGAATTCCCGCTCGCCCGCGCGCGCGAAGCCTACGAGGCGGTCGCCGCCGGCACGCACGGGCGCGTCGTGATTCGCATGCAATAACCGTCCCTCTGGCACAGTGCATTGAAGCTGCGGCCTCCGGGCGTCCGCGACACGCTAAGATTGAGGCCGCCGGGCGCCCGCGCCGTCCGGGGAGAACGACAAAAGCATTGCCTCGGAGAATCTGATGTCTGAAGAATATGAAGTGCACGGTCCGCACGACCATGCCGTCGAACACGCCGGCCACGCCGCGCATCACGACGCCGATCCGTTCGCGAGCCGCATGGCCGTGATGACCGCGATCCTCGCGACGATCGGCGCGCTGTGCGCGTACCAGAGCGGCAACGCCGAAAACCTCGCGCTGTTCTACAAGAACGAAGCCGCGATCAAGAAGACCGAAGCGTCGAACCAGTGGAGCTACTACCAGGCGAAGGGCGAAAAGGAAAACCTCGCGGAACTCGGCGCGGCGCTGTCGGCGCCCAATAGCGACGCGCACGCGAAGTTCGTCGCCGACGTCGAGAAATACAAGCAGCAGAAGGAGCCGATCCGCGCGAACGCAGAAGCGATCGAAAAACAGGTCGTCGCCGCCGATACGCGCAGCGAAACGCTGTTGCACGGCCATCATCGCTGGGCTCAGGCGACGCTGCTGATTCAGGTCGCGATTGCGCTGTGCGCGATCACGCTGCTTACGCGCAAGAACTGGCTGCGCAATCTGTCGTACCTCGTCGCGGGAGTGGGCGTCTTGACCGCGGGCGCGGCGTTTTTCGGGCTATGAGCGGGATGCTCGCGTTACTTTTCACCCCGAGCTTTGCAATCGGGAGCGTGTCGTGATCGATGGGTCCGCCGTGGTCGGCGTGTTTTCCGTGTATGTCGCGGGCGTGGTGAGTCCGGGCCCGAACTTCGTCGCGGTCGCGCACAAGGCGGCTTCGGCGACGCGCATCGAAGCGCTCGCGATGGTCGCCGGCATCGTGCTCGTCAATCTGTTCTGGGCCAGCTGCGCGATTCTTGGCGTCGGCATCGTGTTCGCCGCGTTCCCGTGGCTCGCGCTCGTGGTCAGGATCGTGGGCGCGTGTTACCTGCTGTGGTTCGGCGGGCGGCTGATCTTCAATGCCTCGGCGGCGCGGCAAGCGGTGCTCGTCAAGGCACCGGCGGGCGGCTTCAGGCAGGCGTTCGCGCAGGGCTTCGCGACCAACATCGCGAATCCGAAGTCGATGGCGTTTTTTGCCGCGGTGTTTTCGTCGGCGGCGCCAGCGCATGTGAGCACCGGCACGTTCGCCGCGATGCTCGGCATGGTGTTCGTCGTCGCGAGCAGCTGGTATGGGTTCGTCGCGCTGGCGCTGTCGCATCAGCGCATCGCGTCGGCTTATCGGCGCGGCAAGATGTGGGCGGATCGTGTGTGCGGCGGCTTGATCGTTGCTTTGGGGGTGCGGCAGCTGATTCGTTGAGGCGGCACTGACGTGTGCGTGAGCACCAATGTGCCAGCACCAATGTGCCAACCTCAATCCGCGAGCCCGCGCGCACGCTCCAGCAACAACTCGCGCTCGCGCGTATTGCGCGTCATCGCCGCGGCGCGCTCGAACTCCACGCGGGCTTCGTCGACGCGTCCAAGCTTGACCAGCAGATCGCCGCGCACGCTCGGCAGCCAGTGATAATTCGCGAGCGCCGAACCGGCGGCGAGCGCATCGACGATGTCGAGTCCGGCCGCCGGCCCGAACGCCATCCCCACCGCGACCGCGCGATTCAACTCCACTACCGGCGACGGCGCGACCTGCGCCAACGCATCGTAGAGCGCGACGATCTGCGCCCAGTCGGTGTCCTCGGCGCGGCGCGCTCGCGCATGGCACGCGGCGAGCGCCGCCTGCAACGCATACGGCCCGCTCTCGCCGCCGAGCGCATGCGCGTTGTCCAGCGCGGCGAGGCCGCGGCGAATCAGCAGCGGGTCCCAGCGGCTGCGATCCTGATCGAGCAGCAGTACCGGACGCCCCTGGGCGTCGGTGCGCGCGTGCGTACGCGACGCCTGAATCTCCATCAGCGCGACGAGACCGTGGACCTCGCTCTCGTCGGCGACGAGTCCGCTCAACACGCGCCCGAGCCGCAACGCCTCCTCGCATAGCGTCGGGCGCATCCAGTCGTCGCCGGCCGTGGCCGAATAACCTTCGTTGAAAATCAGGTAGATCACCTGCAGCACCGACGCGAGCCGCGCCGCGCGCGCGTCCGCCTGCGGCACCTCGAACGGCACGCGCGCCGCCGACAGCGTGCGTTTCGCGCGCACGATCCGCTGCGCGATGGTCGGCTCCGGCACGAGAAACGCGCGCGCGATTTCGTCGGTGGTGAGGCCGCCGAGCAGGCGCAGCGTCAGCGCGACGCGCGCATCGGTCGACAGCAGCGGATGGCACGCGGTGAAGATGAGCCGCAGCAGATCGTCGCCGATGTCGTCGGCGCGCGCGGCGTCGAGCGCATCGACGAAATCGGGCACCACGTGCGCTTCGATCGCGTCGAGATCGTGGCCGAGCTCCTCGCGCTTGCGCGCATGCAGCGCCTCCTGGCGCAGGCGATCGAGCGCGCGGTTCTTCGCGGCCGTCATTAGCCACGCTCCGGGGTTGTCGGGCACGCCCGCGTCCGGCCAATGTTCGAGCGCGGCCACCAGCGCGTCCTGCGCGAGTTCCTCGGCGAGTCCCACGTCGCGCACGATCCGCGCGACGTGAGCGATGACCTTCGCGGATTCGATCCGCCAGACAGCGTCGATCGCACGATGGGTGGCCTGTATCGTCACGGCGTCAGCCTTCACCTGCTGCCGGCGGTTGCGCGTTCAGGACCATGTACGCGGACTCCCAGACGTCGTCCATCAAATCAGCGGCGATCTTCTTCGAGCTTGTGAAAGCGCTCGACTTCCGGCCCCGGCTCGAAGTCGTCGAGTTCGAACAGTTGCCGCACTTCGATTTCGCCATCGGCGTGCTCACCGAACGGCGCCGGAAAACGCCGCGCCCATTCCATCGCCTCGTCACGCGAGCGCACCTGGATCAACGTGTAACCCGCGATCAGCTCCTTGGTCTCCACGAACGGCCCGTCCACGATGCTCCGTTTGCCGCCGCTATAGCGCACGCGCCAGCCTTTCGAGCTCGGCTGCAGGCCCGTCGCGTCGAGCAGCACGCCGGCCTTCGCGAGTTCTTCGTGGTAGGCGCCCATGGCGGCGATCAGGGACGGTTCGGGCATCTCGCCGGCTTCGCTCGCGGCCGTGGATTTGACGATGATCATGAATCGCATGTCGTTGCTCCTTGTTGTTAGTGGTTGGTCGTGAGTGGATTCTTGTGAATCGCCTGGCGGAGCCACGCCGGCTCGCCCCTTACTCACACGACGCGCGATGCACGGTCCGATCGACACGCGCGGCGGTCCCGACATCCCAGGGAAAACACCGAAGCTGGTGACGTGGGAGTCACGCGTGCCTAGATGAAGCACGGTCCGAGCTTGCGCACCTCGACCGTGCACCACGACGCCGCCGGGCAGGTTTGCGCGATCGCCACGGCCTCTTCACGGCTGTCGCAGTTCAACAGAAAGAAGCCGCCGATCATCTCCTTCGCCTCGGCGAACGGCCCGTCGACGAGCTTCGATTGGCCATGGCGGACCTGCACGCGCACGGCGTCCTTCTGCGAAGTCAGTGACTCGACCGCGAGCAGCTTGCCGCGCGCTTTCAGGTTCTCGGAGAAACGCACCATCTGGTCGTAGAGGTCGCGGCCCGCGGCTTCGGGGCGCTCCTCGCGTTGGTCCGTGGGTTCGACGATCAGCAGCATGTAGGACATGATGTCTCCGATAGGGCTCGGTTGTATGCGCGGGTCGGAATCGCAACGACGCCAGCGACGCCTGGCCTCGGCGGTATGCAGGAGGTACGCGAGCAGGTAGGCGCAGCCAGTCTAGCAAGCGGGAATCGCAGCGGCAAACGCGCCCGGCGGGACTTCTACGGACACTCGTAACAAGCCGCGCCACGCGCACCAGCCGGCCTCGCGCGACATGTCGATGCCGCTTTCAATGTGTCCGGAATCCATTTATGTCCGCGCTGAAACGGTCGTATCAGCCGTTCGACGAAACGCAGCGCAGCGGGCAGCCACTCGCCCGGGCTCGCCGATAGCGCATTGAGCGCAGCGCCGGTGACCCGCGACGCTTTCGAAATGCTCGCCGCTAGATGCGTGCCGCTCAAACCGCCGCTTCCGCCAGCGCCCGCAGTCGCGCGGAACGCATCAAACCTTCGATCATTTTCGCTTCCGCGCTCGCCAGCTCGCTTAGCGACGCCGCCGACAACTGTCCGTCGAAAATCGCTAGCGCCGCGCACAGACTTGCGTAGTCGTCGTCTTTGAGCGACCAGCGGCCAGTCTGGCGCTCGCGCACATCGAGCCGCACCATCGCCGCATGCGCGCTTTCGATGTCGGCGCGCGCGTCGGCGCCCCGTCCGGCATGCACAAGTTCCTGCGACACCAGCAAATGCCGGCTCAGCGTCGTGTGCAGAATGCGCGCGCCGTGGCCGCGGCGGAATGCATCGAGCGCGGCGTAGGCCTGCAACAGCATGGTCTGCGTGACCGGCGCGTGCGCGGTGCGGCTCTGGGTCAGAGAACGCAACAACGGGGACATGGCCGTGCGGCCGGGCTTGCGAACTCGCGACTTGCTGGACATCGATTCAACCTCCTTCTTTCGGCAGCGCGCCCGGACTTCGGCACGCGACGGCGGCAAACGCCGCGCTCAAGCGTCCGACGTATTTCGCGCCCGACAGTTCACCCCATGCGACGCGCCCGTTCTTCGAACGCATCGAAGAACGCAGTGTCCGCACATCGGTTCGACGCCGCCAGAAACAAGAAGCCCGCTTCGTTGCGACGAAAAAAAACCCTGTTCCGCGAGGAACAGGGCTGACAGGATGGAACGGCCGAGCAGGCGCGTGGATGCCTGCCAACCTATAACCACCTAACCTGCAAAGCTATTGCTTACGTGTACTGCACCGGCAATTACTACCGCTCGACAGCAAGCTTCAAACTGCCGATTCAAACTACCACTTCAATTGCGACTGCATGTGGGCCGGTCCTCGCTATCTGCTACTTCTGGCCGCTACCCCTGTTGCTTCGCGCTCGTGCTCGATGCATTGCGCGCTTGTATTGCGTCAACTGCGGACTGCAAACCTGCCAGATACGCACTGCGAACTGCAGACTTCATCAACGGTACGGTTCAAATCCGACACGAGGGGAAGATCGCATCGATGGAGGTCGGTGATTCCTCGCTCCATGGAAAAGAGTGTATGCGCGCACGCGCGAAAGCAATTCAGCGAACCGAAGCGCTTTGGTGGGTTAATTTGCCGAATCGATGTAACAGCGGCCCCACGGAGCGCTCGACGTGAAATCAGCGATTGCACCGAAACGGTGCTGCGAAAGCCTGAGAGAAAAACGCGAAGTGCGAAGCCGGCCGCATTCACGCCGAGCGGAGCCGGTGCCGTCGCGCCGGCGTCATCGCGTGTGCAGCTTCGATCGATGACGCGCGCCACGCCAAGCACGTCAACCGCGTGTGGAGAAATCGTCGATCGTCAGCAAGACCTTCTCACCGGGACGCGCGAGCATTTTTCGTTCGGCGATCGCCGTAATACGTTTACGCCCATCCGCGAACGTCTTCAGAACGCGCGCCTCACCCGCGCCGCGTTGCAGCCAGAAGTGCTGCTCGAGCGCCTCGCGCGTGACCGCGCATTCAAGGTCTCGTCCCTGCGACGAAAGCTGGAAAATCACCGCGCGTCCATCTGCCGAGACGCTGGGTACCACCTCGATCATCGTCATAGCCCACCTCGCAACGTTGATTACGACGTTCGCCGCATCACGGGAACCTCCCCGGATAACCATCTGGACGCTCGCCGCATCGGATGACGCGGCAAGCGGACGTTCGCGCGCCAATCGTCGGAGGCCTCGTCTTGTCTGTTCGTACGGTGGTGCGGATAGCGCGGCCGCGATGGGTCGACGACCGTGCCCGCGAAAAGCGGTTCAACCTTCAGCAATGCGCATGCCACACAACGCAGCAGGCGGCGCCTCGCCGCATCGAGCGTTCTCCCTGCATCGCAAAGTGAGAAGACTGCAACATAGCCGCGTGGTAAAAAAGCGCAGCCGGCGCGACAATCGACGACAATTCTTACTCGCGCTTCGCACGATCATCGCGCGCCACCACCTTGCCGACATGTCCACCCAACTGCCCGACCAACGATCCGGGTTGACCTTGCGCCCCGCGCAACCCGACGACGAAGCCTTCCTGCTCGAACTGCGCAAGGCGACGATGACCGAACACCTGGCGCGCGCCGGCGAGCCGACCGACGACGACGTCCATCGCGCGCGCCTGTTGCATCGCTACGACGCGGCGCAGGTGGTCTGTATCGACGGCGCGCCCGCGGGCTTGTTGAAGGCGCATCGCAACGACGACGAATGGTTCGTCGTGCAGTTGCAGATCGCGCCGGCGCTGCAGGGTCGCGGCATCGGCGAGCAAGCGCTGCGCACGATCCTGCGCGCCGCCGCGGCCGAAGCGTTGCCGGTCAGCTTGCAGGTGCTCAAGGGCAATCCCGCCAAACGGCTGTACGATCGTCTTGGCTTCGAGATCGTCGGCGAGGATCAGACACAGTTTCACATGCGCCTTGCAGCGCGCGCGCCAGCGGAAAGCGAAGCAGAACGAATGTCGGATAAAGACTGATACGGAACGAGCCTGGCAATGAACTCTGATATGACTTTTCGCGCTGCTTCAGCGATACAAAGCTGGCACGCGCACATCTACTTCGACCCGGCGAGCCGCGATGCCGCCTGGGCGTTTCGCGAGCAGATCGACGCGCATTGGGGCGACAAACTGCAGATCGGGCGCTTCCACGAACGGCCGGTCGGGCCGCATCCGATGTGGTCGTATCAGCTCGCCTTTGCGCACACGCAGTTCGCCGACGTGGTCGGCTGGCTCACGCTCAATCACGGCGCGCTCGATGTCTTTCTGCATCCGAACACCGGCGACGCGCTGCGCGATCATCGCGACGCCGCCGTCTGGATCGGGCACTCGCACGAACTCGTGCTGAAGGCGCTGCTATAGCACCGCTGCGAACGCTACGGCGGCGTGCTCACATATTCGTATACGCGCTGCACCAGCCGCGCGACGCGACCTGTTTAGTGGCGAACAGCGTGCAGCCGCCGTATGCGTCCGATGCCTTGCCCTGGAACAGCGAGCAGTTCGCGCACGATTGCCCGGCCGCGAAGTTCGGAAATCTGGCCTTGTCGACCTTCGACGCATCTTCGGTATAGCTGACCGCCTGCGCCTGCGGATCGCTCTCGCTGAGCGCATTGGGAACGGTCGCGGCGAACGCGAGCCGAGACAGCGCGAGCGACGAGCCGACGCCCGCGCTGACCAACAGGAAATGGCGCCGCGATGTTTTCATTGTCGTTTGCCTCTGGGTGGGGACTGAGGGATGCGTTCAATCGAGAAAGCGCGCGAAGCGCTCGACCGGTTCGCGCTCGGGGCGCAGCGTATTGACCGGCGCGTTGGGGTCGCCGAAACCGAGCGACATGCCGCACACAAATTGCTCGTTTTCGGGCAGCCCGAGATGTCCGGCAATCAGTCGATGAAACTGCATGAACGCGGCCTGTGGACAGGTGTCGAGGCCGCGCCCGCGCGCGGCCGTCATGATCGCCTGCAGGAACATGCCGTAGTCGAGCCAGCTGCCGCGCTCGAGGCTGCGATCGATCGTGAACAGCAGACCGACGGGTGCGTCGAAAAAACGGAAGTTGCGCGAGTGCTGTTCGTGCATACGCGCCTTGTCGCCCTTCTCGATGCCGAGCAGGCTATACATGTCCCAGCCGATCTTGCGACGCCGGTCGATGAACGGCGACTGCCACTGGCGCGGATAGTACGCGTACTCCTCCTGGTACAGCTCGTCGCGCTGCGGATCGTCGTAGGCGGCGAGCAGATCGCGCGACAGACGCGCGAGCGATTCGCCCGTCAGCACGTACACCTTCCACGGCTGCGTGTTGGTGCCCGACGGTGCGTGGCTGGCGGCTTCGAGAATCGCTTCGATGTCGGCGCGCTGCACCGGTGTCGGCAGAAAGGCGCGCACCGAGCGCCGCGTGGTCAGCGCGGTGTCGACGGGGTTCGCGGAAGAGGTCATCGGCGGATGGCGGCAGAGCCTGCGGAGTAGGTCTGCGACGATTCTAGCGCGTACCGCTCAAAGCCTGCCCGCCAGCGCGCAGGCATCGCCCGAAGCGTTGCGCTGCGCCCTTACATCGTCCCCAACACCACCGCCGCCGCAATCGATCCGACCACGAGCGCGAGCCCCACCGTCTTGCGCTTGTTCAACTCGGTCCACAACAGCACGCCCGTCAACGACAGCAGGATCAGGCTGCCCGCGAGCGTATCGATCAGCAGCACCCAACCGACGCTCAAGCCCACACCCTTGTGCATGTTCGTCAGAATCGCGAGAAAGGTGTTCGCGCTGCGCTTGACCGTCACGGTGTGGTTGCCGACCCAGTATTCGGCCGACGTGTTTTCCTTCGGCGACCCGAAACTCAGTTGCCAGTGCTCGGGCTGCACGACGCTGCGATCGCCCCATGCCACGGGATGCTCGGCTTCCTTCTGCATGCGCCCCGGATTGCCGGCGATCTTCAACTCCTGCTTGAGCCACTTCGCGAGCTCGCGCGGCGTTTGCGGCGCCGGTTGCGGCAGCGGCACCTGCATCACCGAGACCTGCGGCTCGCCGGTCGAGACGCGCAGCGGGCCGCCGCGATGATTCAGAAAGAAGCCCGTCGTGCCGAACAGCAGACCGAGCGCCGCGCCCCACAGTCCAACCCACCCATGCACCTTGCGCAGCCACTTGATGAAGGTCGCGCGACGCGAGCGCTGCTGGCGCGATTTCAGTTCATGGTCATCGAGCCGACGCGGCTCCTGCGCGTCATGTTCGCCGGCCGCGGGCGGTTGAATGTCGAGGGTGTCCGAGACGCTCACGTTTCACTCCAGGTACGCAGCAGATTGTGATAACAACCGACGAGGCTGCGTCGCGCAGCTTCGTCGGCATGGGTGGCATTGAGCCGTTGAATCGCGGTGTCCATGTCGAACAGCAGCGCGCGATGCGTGTCGCTGCGCACGAGGCTCTGCACCCAGAAGAAGCTCGCCACCCGCGCGCCGCGCGTGACTGGCGTCACCTGGTGCAGACTCGTCGCCGGATAGACGATCATGTCGCCGGCCGGCAGTTTCACCTGCTGCACGCCGTAGGTGTCCTCGATCACGAGTTCGCCGCCGTCGTATTCGTCGGGCGCGCTGAGAAACAGCGTCACCGACACGTCGGTGCGCAGCTTCACGCCGTTCGGCAGCACGCGCACCGCGCCGTCGACGTGGCTGCCGAACTGCATGCCGCCCTCGTAGCGGTTGAAGAGCGGCGGATAGACCTGGTTGGGCAGCACCGCGCTGATGAACAGCGGATTGCGTTCGATCGCCGCGAGAATCACATCGCCGAGTTCGCGCGCGAGCGTCGAGTGCTCGGCAATCTGCTGATTGCGCTTGACCGGCGCGCCCTGATAGCCCGCGGTCGCGCGGCCATCGACCCATGCGTCGCCGGCTCGATCGAGCCGCTCGCGCATGAAGCGCAATTGCCCGGCGTCCAGTACCTTCGGAATGTGCAGCAACATAGTGTGTCCTTCGCGTCGGCTTGCCGTTTGCAGAAGCGGCAAGCCGTACGCATGCGCTCAGTGCGTATCAAAAGCGGTAGTTGAACGTCGCGAGCAGCGTGCGGCCGATGCCCGGCACCGAACGTCCGCCGTCCGACGGAATCAACGCGTCGTAGTAGTACTTGTTGGTGAGGTTCAGCAGGTTCAGGCGCACGTCGTACTTCTTCGCGTGATAGGCCGCGGTCGCGTCCCAGCGCGTGTAGCCCGGCACCTTCACGTAGTTCGTATTCGACGCATAACGTGGCGACATGTAGATCGGACCGCCGCCGATTTCCCAATGCGGCGTGATCGCATACGTGGTCCAGAACGTCAGCGTGTTGCGCGGCGTGTTGGCCGGCGTGTGGCCCTGAGTGCCGTCGGCCGCTTTCAGGATCGTCGCGTCCATGTACGTGTAGCCGCCGAAAATCTGCCACTTGTCGGTGATGTGTCCCGTCACGCCCGCCTGGAAGCCGTCGACGCGAATGTTGCCGGCCAGCTGGTACTCGGTCGGTGACACCTGCGTGCGCGCGTTGTCCTTTTCCTCGCGGAACAACGCCGAGGTCACCGACATGTTGCCGCCGAACAGATCCCACTTGCCGCCGATTTCATACGACTTCGTCGATTCCGGCGCGAGGTTCTGAGTGAGGTTCGTGACCGTCAGGTTTTCGAGCGACGGGTTGAACGACGTGCCGTACGACACGTAGTACGACTGCCAGTCGGTCGGCTGATAGATGACGCCGGCGCGCACGCTCGTGAAGTAGTTGGTCTGGCTCGCATAAGCCGGCGCGCTAATCGTATTGCGGATTCCCGCGGAGAAACGATCCCAGCGCACACCGCCGATCAGCTTCCAGTGCGGCGTCAGCGTAATCGTGTCGTTCAGGTAAGCGGCAATTTCGTTCGCTCTCGAATCGGCGTAGTTGCCCACCGTCGTCGTCACGTTCGACGGCGTGCCCATGATCGGCGGATTGAGCATCGGCACGATCGGCAGGTTGTTGCGCGTGTACGCCTGGTTCGTATAGCTGTCGTGGCCCACTTCGACACCGGCGATCAGGTCGTGCCTGATCGGTCCGGTGTCGAATTTGTATTCGAGCATCGTGTCGTTGTAGATCGCATGATTCTGGATCACGCGGTCATGACTCTGCAGCTTGATGAACAGCTGCGACGGCGACAGCGTCGTGAAGTTGCCGTTGGTCAACGCTGTGCTGGACGACAGCGGTCCGGTCAGCACCGCTTGCGGCGCGGTTTCGCGCGCGTCGGTCATGGAGTGCGAGATCTGCGTCTGGTTCGTCAGCGTCAGGGCGTCGGAGAACTTGTGCTTGATCGCCGCGGTGAAGATCTGCACGTCCTGGATCGTGCGGTCGCTGGTCAAACCGTAGAACGTGTTCTTCGGTACCGGCGACGGGCGGCCGTTCAGCGCCTGGATGCCGTAGTCGGGCATGTCGTGGTTGTGCTGGATCAGCGCCGACAGCGTGATCTCGGTCGGCGTGCCGATGCCGAAGCGCAGTTCCGGCGCGACGCCGAAGTCCTCGTTCTTCATCACGTCGCGCGTCGAGCCGAGGCTCTGGCCGAATGCATTTAGGCGGATCGCCGAGGTGTCGGTGAGCTTGTGGTTCACGTCGACGGTGGAGCGGTAGCGGTCGTCGGTGCCGATCATGCCGGAGACTTCCGCCGAGTCCGTCAGGTTCGCCTTCTTGCTGACCTGGTTGATCACGCCGCCGGTCGAGCCGCGGCCGAACAGCATCGACGACGGACCGTACAGCACCTCGAGCGATTCAAGATTGAACGTGTCGCGGTAGTACTGGTTGCGGTCCCGAAAGCCGTCCAGATAGATGTCGTTCTGCGCGGTGAAACCGCGCAGGTTGATGTTGTTGCCGATCTGGCCGCCTTCGGCCGCGCCGATCGTCACGCCGGGCGCGTTGCGCAGCGCATCCGCAAACGACGTCGCGCCCTGCGAGGCGAGCAGGTCGCGATTGATCACGGTGACGGTCTGCGGAATGTCGCGCAGCGCGGTCGGCGTCTTGGCGCCGACGGTCGCGCGGTCGGCCTGGAAGTCCTGCTGAACGGCCTGAGCCTGCACGCCGATGGTCGGCAGCGTCTGCGCGGCGGCGGGTGTGTCGTTCCGTGCGCTGGTTTGTGCGTTCTGCGGCGCGCTTTGCGCGAGCGCCGGGGTCGCCAAAGGAATGGCAAAAGCGAGCGCTAGCGCTGTCGCGAGCGGCGTGTGATTGAGCATGGAAATCCCGTCAGAAATGCGTTTGTCAAATTCGCATCACTGACGTCGAATTCATGACAAAGCCGCAAATGGCTGGCTGCCGCTCTCCGTAGTGTGAGATGGAGATGACGGGATGGCTGGCTAGGTTTAAATGAGAATCGATATCATTTCATATCTACTGGAAGTCAGCAATCCCGACGTGCGTCAGGCACATTGAATCGCGACTCGGTTTATCCTTTTTACAACAATGTAGTTTCATCGCTTCGGCAGCGCTTTCCTTCCCTCTGGAGTCGACTTTATGCAATATCGCCAATTCGGCCGCACCGGCCTGACCGTTTCTCGCCTGTGTCTCGGCACCATGACCTTCGGGCTGCAAACCGAAGAAGCCGCATCGCACCGCATCCTCGACACGGCCGCGGACGCCGGTGTCAATTTCATCGATACCGCGAACGTCTATCCGCTCGGCGGCGACGAAAATCTGGCCGGACGCACCGAGGAAATCGTCGGACGCTGGCTGAAGGGCAAACGCGAGCGCTTCATCGTCGCGACCAAGGCGGTCGGCAAGATGGGGCCCGCCGCGTGGGACCAGGGCGCGTCGCGCAAGCACCTGCTCGATGCGATCGACGCGTCCTTGCAGCGCCTCGGCACCGACTACGTCGACCTGTACCAGCTCCATTCCGACGACGCGAAGACCCCGCTCGACGAGACGCTCGAAGCGCTCGATGCGATCGTGCGCTCGGGCAAGGCGCGCTATATCGGCGTGTCGAACTTTCTCGCCTACCGGCTCGCGCGCGCACTGGGGCGCGCGGACGTGCTCCGCGTCGCGCGCTTCGTGTCGGTCCAGCCGCGCTACAACCTGCTGTTTCGCCAGATCGAGCGCGAGCTGCTGCCGCTGGCCGCCGAGGAACAACTGGCCGTGATGCCGTATAACCCGCTCGCGGGCGGACTGCTGAGCGGCAAGCACCGGCTCGACGCGACGCCCGCCGAAGGGCGCTTCACCGAAAGCGTCGGCAAGGCTGGCGCGATGTATCAGGAGCGCTACTGGCATGAGCGCGAGTTCGACACGATCGAAAGGCTGAAGGCGATCGTCGCGCCGACCGGCGAATCGCTGGCGAAGGTCTCGCTTGCGTGGGTGCTCGCGAATCCGCTGATTACGTCGGCGATCATTGGTGCGAGCCGCGCGGAGCAGTTGAGCGATACGCTCGCGGCGGCCGGGCTCACGCTCGACGCCGCGATCAAGACCCAGCTCGATGAAGCGAGCGTGCAGTATCGCTGGGGGGACGCGGCGCGCTAGCCACCCGCCGGCAGATCAGGCGCGGCCCGGCGTTCGGCCGCGCGTCTTCATCGTCCGTAGCGCAGCACGGTGCTCGTCGCGGCGAGCACGTGATCCTTGATCGCGGCGTGGAACGCGTCGCGCGTCAAGCCGGCCGGCAATGCGTCGGGCGGCAGATCGAGCGCATAGACCTGCGCCACGTAGTGATGCGGTACCTCGCCGACGGGCGGACACGGGCCGTAATAGCCGGGGCCGCCGGTGCGATTCGTGCCGGCGACGCTGCCCGCCGGCGCGGCTTCGCCTTCGGCGAGTCCAGTCGTGGTAGGCGCGATGCCATAGACGATCCAGTGCACGAGGCCGAGGCCTTTCGCGCCGTCGGGATCGAAGATCGTCACCGCGAAACTTTTCGTGCCGGCCGGCGCGTTATGCCATTGCAGCGCCGGCGACACGTTGCCGCCGCCGCAATTGTTCGCGCTCGCCGCGTGGCTTGCGTTGAGCGTGCCGCCATCGGCCAGTCCCGGCGACGACACCGCGAAGGCCTGTGCCGCATACGCATGCGCGCACGCGTAAGCGAGCAGCGCGCACGCGCCGACGGAGAGGAGGCGCCGCGCGAGGGTCAGGTGGATGCGAGTCATTGGGAGTCTCCGGGGTTGGACGTGCCGTTGAGAGCTTTGCAGTTCAGAGAGCAACTATAACGAGAATGTTGTTTTGAGATGGAAGAGGCGGCATTTTTGAGATGGAAGAGGCGGCATATTGCGCATGGGGCTCCGAGAATCAAACAATATGGCCAAAGGATTCTGGCAACAACACCACTGGTATTAAAACGATGCGTCTTTCGTCCTGGCTTATTGCCACATTGATGTTCGGCGCAGTATCCGGTTTGGCCCTTGCGGAATCGGTTCTCAGGTTTGAGGATTGTCCCGCCACTGTCGAGTCCAGGCACGCTGCGATGCCACGCATGATATTCACGGACGCGACGGCACGTCATTACCGCAGCATTCTTCGTGAAGCCGCAAAGGAGCCGATTAACTTCGCGGGCCACTACGTTCTCGCTACGTGGGGATGCGGTGCTGGCTGCGTGATGGCGGCGGCAATCGATACGAACTCGGGCCGCGTCACTTCGCTGCCGTTCACGGTTTCCGATTGGCCGCTGGACATCACGGATCCGCTTGCCTATCGCGCAGACAGTTGCCTGCTGATCGCTCACGGTAGCCGCAATGAAAACGCCGAGCACGGAACCTACTACTACGCGTTCGACGGCAAAACATTTACCTTGCGCGCGAGTACGACAAACGTCGGGCGTTAGACAAACCGCGGAAGCAGTGAACGAGACCGTCACCCCGTGATGGACAACTGGATTGCGCGAAAACTACTGTTACGACCACTGCTATTTCAACGAACCTGAGGCGAAGTATCGCACTGACCGCGCGAACTTCTGGAGTTTGCCGTGAAGAAGGTCGGGGCTGGCATCCTAACTGGTTTTGCCCTCATCTTCGGCATGTCTGCTTGCTATGCAAAAGGCGATCAACGTGCGACTCCTCAAGCTGGAGCACGTACTTATGCACAGAATTACAAAGACATGGTTCTGGCTACTTGCATAGCGACCGCCTACAGGAACGACAAAGATGCTGCTATGGATGCGGGAAGCAGCGTCAGTGCATTGCGAGACTGGACTTACTACGACTTGGAGAAGGCTCCAGACGCGATCAAAACCTTGGTGGACAATTATTTGGCGCGAAATTATCAAAACCCGCTGGTTGAATCGGAAACTGAAGGTGTCCGTTTCGATTTCCTGAAGTGTCTGGACCTGTATCACAGTAAGGAATTGGACGCACAGGTCAAGCGTTTGGTCATTAACCCCAAGCGCACTTACCGGCAAGATAATCCGTTGCCAGCAGAGCCGAAGTAGTTATGAGCACGTCCAGCGTCGAAGCGCTGACCAGTGCTCGGGCACGGATCGCCTTGGCAATCGTTGAGGGGTTGATATGAACCGTTGGACGTGGAGCCGCGGCACTGGATACGTGATGGCGGCGGCAATCCACCGCCTCACTTCGGCTTGAACCGCCCCGTCTTCTGCGTCGCCTCCGGATACTGTCGCGTCTCGCGCACCGACAGCGGATGCCACAATTTCGCGCCGCCCTCGATCCCCGCGTCGTTCGATACGGTCGCCACGTTCGCCGGCAGCGAAAACTTGATGCGCGCCGCGTTGCCGCCGCCGATCCACAGCTTGTCGTAATTGACCAGTGACTCGAGAATGCCGATCACCTTCTCGACACGCCGGCTCCAACGCTTGTTGCCGATCTGCTCGCGCGCGGCCTCGCCGATGTATTCGTCGTACGCCACGCCCTTCTTGCTGACCGGATGATGCGCGAGCTCCAGATGCGGCATCAGCTCGCCATCGCGAAACATCGCGGTGCCGGCGCCGGTGCCGAGCGTCAGCACGAATTCGAGGCCGTGGCCTTCGATCGCCGCGAAGCCTTGCATTTCGGCGTCGTTGATCATCCGCACCGGCAGTCCGCCCAGGCGCTGCGCGAGCGAATCCGCGAGCGCAATGTCGTGCCATCCTTCGATGCCGAAGTGCGGCGCGGTCAGAATGCGGTTGTTGCGCACGACACCCGGAAACCCGATCGAGATACGGACGGGCCGCACCTGCTCGATGAGCGGAGCCACGAGTTGCGCGAGCGCGTCCACCAGTTGATCCGGCGTGCACGGATGCGGCGTCGCAACGCGCACGCGCTCGGTTTTCATCTGCCCGTCGGCGTCGATGATCGCGGCCTTCAGGCCGGTGCCGCCGACATCGATCGCGAGGATGTGCTCGCTGCCGCTTGTCGGCGCATTCCGTTTCACTGCGTTCTTCTTGCGTGTTGCCACGATGTCTCCCGATTGTGTTGAGGCGGTTGTGATGCGGGTCTGCGGGTTGGTTCAAAGTTGCCGCTATGACTTGCCACCGGGCGCTTTCTGCTGCAACGGGCGCCACGCGTGGCCATCGCGCGCGAGCAGCGCGTCGGCTTCGGCCGGCCCGTCGCTGCCGGCCGCATAGCCGCGCACGGCAACCGCGCCGCCACTCCTCGGATGCAGCACGTCGTCGACCGCGCACCAGCTCGTCTCGATGCTGTCGGCGCGCTGAAACAACGTCGCGTCGCCAAACATGCAGTCGTACAGCAGCGTCTCGTAGCCGACGTTCGCGCTTTCCGCAAAGAAGTCGCCATAGTTGAACGACGACTGTACCGGACCGACCTGCATCACCGGCCCCGGCACCTTCACATTGAAATCGAAGCTCGAGCCGTGCTCGGGATCGATGCGAATGGTCAGCACGTTCGGCGTCAATGCGTTGACCGGCGTATCGCGGAACAGGCGGAACGGCACCGGCTTCAGCTGCACCGAAACCTCGGTGCGGCGCACCGCGAGCCGCTTGCCGGTACGCAGATAGAACGGCACGCCGGCCCAGCGCCAGTTCTCGACGAACACGCGCGCCGCCGCGTAGGTTTCCGTCGTGCTGCCGGGCGCGACGTCGGGCTCCTCGCAATAGCCGACGCCGGCTGGCCCTTTTTCGTACTGGCCGAAGACGACGTCGGCGGACGTCAGCGGCTGGATTGCGTCGAACAGCTCGGCCTTCTTGTTTCGCACGGCTTCGGCCTCGAACGAATTCGGCGGCTCCATCGCGACGATGCCGAGCAGCTGGAACAGGTGGTTCGGCACCATGTCGCGAAACGCGCCGGTCTGCTCGTAGAACCTGCCGCGCCCCTCGACGCCGATCGTTTCCGCCGCCGTGATCTGCACGCAATCGATGTACTCGCGCCGCCAGATCGGCTCGAACATCGCATTCGCGAAGCGCACCGCGAGGATGCTCTGCACGGTGTCCTTGCCGAGAAAATGATCGATGCGGTACACCTGCGACTCCCGCGCATACGACAGGATGTGCGCGTTCAGATCGCGCGCCGACGCGAGATCGGTGCCGAATGGCTTCTCGATCACGAGACGCCGAAAGCCGCCGTTCGCGCCGTCGCCTTCCTTCAGCAGGCCGGCTTTGCCGAGCCGGTCGGTGATCGGTTTGAAAAAACGCGCGCCGACCGCGAGGTAGAAGATCGCGTTACCGCCTTTCGACTGATCGAGCTTCTGCTTCAGCTTCGCGAACGTATCGTCGGATTCGAACTCGCCCGCCATGTATTCGAGGCGCTGCGCGACCCAGTTCCATGCGTTGTCGTCGAGCTTGCCGGCGTGAAAGGTGCTGGCCTTGTCGGCGGCGAACTTCTGCAGCGAGGTATGCAGTTCGTCGCACCATTCACGCGTTTCGCGCTCGCCGTGATTGACGCCGATGATCTTCATGCTGTCGTCAAGCAGGCCATCGACCGCGAGGTTGTAGAGCGCCGGCATCAACAGACGTTTGGTCAGATCGCCGCCCGCGCCGAAGATCACGAGCGTGCACGGCGGCGCGGGCTTCTTGCCGGCCGGCGACGACAGGGCGTCGTATCGGTTCGCGCTGAGCTTGCAGCTCAGCGCGGGCGTTGCGTTGGGTTGATCGGGAGAAGCGGAAGGGTTCGGTGTGCTCGACATGGGATTCACTTGGACCTCGGTAAGCCGATAGAACGAACGCGGCGATACATGAAAGACCACGGGCGCTGCCGCACAGTTCAATTGCGTTCGCGCGTGAGCGCGCGGCATGCTTATTTCGTCGTCGTGGCCGCGAGCGACGGTACCGGTTCTTTCGCCACCGCCGGCGTTACCGCGGACGCAGAAGCCGCCGGCACCGGAATCGGCGCGGGCGCCGGCGCCGGTTCCCCCGCCAGCGGCACGTTGCCCGATGCCGCCATGGCGCGCGGCTGCAACAGCAACGCGACGAGCCCGGTCCAGCCGGTCTGATGCGAAGCCCCGACGCCACGACCGTTATCGCCATGAAAATACTCATGGAACAGGATCAGATCCTGCGAACGCGGGTCCGCCTGCAGCAGCGGATACGCACCCATCACCGGCCGCTCGCCGTTTTTGTCCTTCAGGAACAGCGTGGTCGCGCGGCGCGCGAGTTCGTCGGCGATTTCGCTCAACGAGAACTTCTGGCCCGACCCGGTCGGATACTCGACGCGGAAATCATCGCCGTAATAGCGATGAAACTCGTACAGCGATTCGATCAGCAGATAGTTGACCGGCATCCACACCGGCCCGCGCCAGTTCGAATTGCCGCCGAACACACGGGTATCGGATTCGGCCGGCAGATACTTGACGCAGAAGCTGTTGCCGTTGTGCTGGTACACGAACGGATGATCGCGATGGCAACGCGACAACGCCCGCACGCCGTGATCGGAAAGAAATTCACTTTCGTCGAGCGCGCGCCGTAACAACGCCTTCATCCGATGCCCGCGCAGCAGCGACAGCAAAAGCGCGTTGCCCTTGCCGGGCTCGTTCCAGCGCGACACCAGCTTCGCGAGATCGGGCCGATGCTCGAGAAACCACACGAGGCGCTCGCGCAAGCCCGGCAAGCCGCCATGCAAACGCTCCTCGAGCACGTGCACGGCGAACAGCGGTATCAGTCCGACGATCGAGCGAACGCGCATCGGCATGCTGCTGCCGTCGGGCAGGCGCAGCTTGTCGTAGAAGAATTCGTCCTCGCTATCCCACAGGCCCGTGTCGCAGCCGTCGTCGCAACTGACCGCTTCCGCGATGTACAGGAAGTGCTCGAAGAACTTCACACCAATATCGACGAACACATGGTTCGCGTAGGCGAGTTCGAGCGCGATACGCATCAGGTCGAGCGCATACGCGGCCATCCACGCGGTGCCGTCGGCCTGGTCGATGTGGCCGCCGGTGGGCAGCGGCGACGAGCGGTCGAAGATGCCGACGTTGTCGAGCCCGAGAAAACCGCCCTGAAAAATATTGTGGCCGTCGGCGTCCTTGCGATTCACCCACCACGAGAAATTCAGCAGCAGCTTGTGAAACATGAGCTCCAGAAAATCGCGGTCCGCCTTGCCGGTCAGCGCGCGGTCGATCTCGTACACGCGCCACGCGGCCCATGCATGGACCGGCGGGTTCGCGTCGCTCAAGGCCCATTCGTAAGCGGGCAACTGGCCGTTCGGGTGCTGATAGCGGTCCTTCACGAGCAGCAGCAACTGCTTCTTGGCGAACGCCGGATCGATCAGCGCGAACGCGGCCGCATGAAACGCGAGGTCCCACGACGCGTACCACGGGTACTCCCACTTGTCCGGCATCGACACGATGTCCGCGTTGCACAGATGCCGCCAGTCGGTGTTGCGGCCGTGCTTGCGCGCGGCGGGCGGGCTCGGTTGCAGCGGATCGCCGTCGAGCCAGCGCTGCACGTCGTACTGGTAGTACTGCTTCGACCACAGCATGCCGGCGAGCGCCTGACGTTGCACGAGACGCGCATCGGGGTCGGTGATCTCGTGTTGCAACGCGCCATAGAATTCGTCGGCTTCGGCGCGGCGGCGCGCGATCAACGCGTCGGCATCGAATGGCGCTTCATCGGTCGCCGATTGCGGGTGCCAGCGCAGATACACGACCGCGCGTCCGTGCGGCCCGAACTCGAGCGCCGCATGCGCGGCGGCCCGGGTGCCCGCGTCGTGACGGATCGCGTTCGCGTCGCCGTGCACGAGGTAGTCGTTGAAGCCGTCCTTGAACGGGCCCGCGCCGTCCATGCCGAACAGCCGCTTCACGTTGGTGTCGTTCTCGCAGAACAGCCATGCGAGTTGCGGCGCATCCTTCGACCACGCGGTCACGACGATCGGTTCGTGCACATGGTGATGGCCAAGCAGACGCACCGCGCCGTCATGACCGGTACCGGCGACGAGCTTCGGCTTGTCCTTGTTCTCTTTCCACGACCACGAGTTGCGCGCCCAGATCTGCGGCAGCACATCGAGCGACGCCGCTTCGTCCGCGCGATTTTCGATCGTCACACGCATCACGATGTCGTCGGGCGTGTGCTTCGCGTATTCGATCTGGACGTCGAAATAGCGCTGATCGTCGAACACGCCGGTATCGAGTACTTCGTACTCTGGCATATCGCCGCCGCGGCGCGCGTTTTCGTCGATCAGGTCCTGGTAGGGATAGGCCGCGTGCGGGTACTTGTACAGCATGCGCATGTAGGAATGCGTGGGCGTGCCGTCGAGATAGAAGTACAACTCCTTGACGTCCTCGCCGTGATTGCCCTGCGAGTTGGTCAGGCCGAACAGGCGCTCCTTGATGATCGGGTCCTTGCGGTTCCACAGCGCGAGCGACACGCACCAGCTGAGCCGGTCGTCGCCGAAACCGGCGATGCCGTCTTCGCCCCAGCGGTAGGCGCGGCTGCGCGCATGGTCGTGCGGAAATGAGTCCCAGGCGGTGCCGTTCGCGCTGTAGTCCTCCCGCACCGTGCCCCACTGGCGCTCGCTCAGATACGGCCCCCAGCGCTGCCAGTGGCCGCATTCGGGCGAATGCAGTCGGGAACCTTCGATCGTGGCGAGCAGATTGGCAGCGCGCAGCGGTGGCATGAAAACGTCCTTGCAACAGGCCTGGCGGTGGGACCCACATCGTAGCGCGGTTTACGCGCCGTCGTGCTCGAGTCGGGCAAGCAGACTTTCGACGCGCAGCAATTCGCCGAGCGACCAGGCCTGGAACGGCGTGCCGGCGGGCGCGTGCGGCGCGTCGCCGGCGGCGATCTCGGACAGGTGATCGAGGCCCGCGTGATCGAGATGCGCGTACAGCGGGGCGAGAAAGCGCGCCCTCGCCTGCGCGAGATTATCGGCACTCGCGCCATTCACTCGCAGCCACGCTTCGACGAACGGGCCGATCAGCCACAACCACGCGGTGCCCTGATGATAGGCGCCGTCGCGTTCGCGCGGCGCGCCGCCGTAGCGGCCGCGATACGCGGGATCGGACGGCGCGAGCGTGCGCAGGCCGAGCGGCGTCAGCAATTGCGCTTCGACCTGGCCCACCACCGCGCGCGCCGCCGCGCCTTCGAGCAGCGGAAACGGCAGGCCGCCGACCGCGAAGATCTGATTCGGCCGGATCGAGCGGTCGACCGTGCCCGGCACATGATCGACGTCGACGTTATCGAACAGCGCCTGGGTGGCCGGGTCGACGAAGCGCCGGCGAAACGCGAGCGTTGCACGCTCGGCAGCTTGCCGCCACTGCGGGTTCCATGCTGACGCGATTCGCAGCGCGTTGATCCACAGCGCCTGCACTTCGACCGGCTTGCCGATGCGCGGTGTGACGACCCAGTCGCCGACTTTCGCATCCATCCACGTCAGTTGCACGCCGGGGATGCCGGCGCGCAGCAGGCCGTCGTCCGCGCACACGCCGATGTTGAAGCGCGTGCCGTTCGTGTAGCCGGTCAGGATCGTTTCGGCGGCCTGCTGCAGATGCGCGCGCGTTTGCGCGCCCGCATGCGGCGTCGCCAGATAGTCGTGAACCGCGACGATGAACCATAGCGACGCGTCGACCGAGTTGTATTCGGGCGCGTCGCCATAGTCTGGGAAGCGGTTCGGCAGCATGCCTTCGGACAGCGTGCCCGACCATTCGAGCAGGATCGCTTCGGCATCGTCGAGACGGTTCGACTCGATCAGCAGGCCGCGCATCGCGATGAACGTGTCGCGGCCCCAGTCGGTGAACCACGGAAAGCCCGCGAGGATCGTGCGGCCTTCGTTGCGCGTGACGACGTAGGCGTCGGCCGAACGTTGCAGGCGCGAGCCGAGTGCGGCGCGGCGTTGTTGTTCGGTGTGGGCGAGTTGGGCGGCGTGGGCGGTGGTTTGGGCTTTGTCGTTCGCGCATTCGGTGGCGGACGTGCTCGACGCGCTCAGAATCATCACCGCGTCGCCCTCCGCGAGATCGAAGCTGAACACGCCGGGCGTCGCGAGATCTTCGCTGCAATCGAGACCGCGCTCCTGCTCGCGCACGTAGCAGAAGTTGCGATACCAGTCGGGCGCATGCGTATAGGCACCGTTCGTCGCCGCTCGCACGACCGGCAGTCCGCCATACGGTTGCCAGCTCGCGCACGATTGATCGGCGCTGACTTGCGCGCCGAAGTTGAAGGCCGGATTCTCGTGATGCAGCGCATGATAGTCACGGCCCGACAGCAACGGTCTGATCTTCAGCACGGGCGCATCGAGTTCGCCGCCTTCGAGCCGCCAGCGCAATACCGTTTCGCACGTCGCTTTGCTGACGAACACGTCGGCGATCATCGCCGCGTGCGCACCGACTTGAATGCGCCATGTCGGCCACGGCGCGGTGTCGAAGCTGGCAAGGCGGCCGCGCAGATCCGGATAGATCACGTCAGGACCATAGCGCTGCATGGTCAACGCGAAGCGCTCGCCGCCCGCCTCGACCCACGCCTCGATGCCGTTGACGAGCACCATGCGCCCGCCCGGCGCGCGCGTCGCGGCTAGCAGCAGCGCATGGTAGCGGCGCGTGCGCAACATGCCGAGCGTGCCCGAAGCAAAGCCGCCGAAGCCGTCGGCTTCGAGCCATTCGTTTTCGAGTTGCGAGATGTCGATGGGTGAATCGATGCGAGTCATTGAATCGTGCCCATGCGCGAACGATAAAGCAGCAAACATAGCGCAGATGGCAGTGCCATGAACATTGACCTTCCCGAT
Source organism: Paraburkholderia sp. 32 (assembly GCF_050435345.1). Lineage (NCBI taxonomy): Bacteria > Pseudomonadati > Pseudomonadota > Betaproteobacteria > Burkholderiales > Burkholderiaceae > Paraburkholderia > Paraburkholderia sp. 32. The sequence goes on along the minus strand of NZ_JBNDKD010000001.1, from coordinate 966,953 downwards.
ACTTTCCATTTTCTTTCGATCAACCGACGATTTATCGAAAGTTATGCCGGGCGCAAACGTTTCACAATTATTTCTTGAAAGGAATGGAGACTGCACCCGCTTTCATCGAACCGGATGCAGACATGAGAAAAATCAGTTGCATCGCGAGCGCCGCATCGCTGGTGCTTGCCACGATAGCGTTGAACGGTTGCGGCGCGGACGACTCCTCTTCCACGAGCAACGCGACGACCACGAGCCTTGCGCCGAACGACGCGGCGCAACGACCCGCAATGGCGGCAGCGGCAGTGGCGACTCCCAACGCCTCAGCGCCATTCGCGAACAACACGGCGAACGACACGGCGAGCAACACGGCAAGTGGCGCAGCCGCCACCGACGCGATCACGCAAAACATGCAGGCCAGTCTCGCGGCCGACAGCCAGCAGGTCGCGCCGGTCATGCGCTACGCGCCCCGGCGACAGCGCGAACAACTAGTTCGCAACTGATCAGCAAGAGCAACGCGTAACCGACCACGAAACACCCCCAGGCACGCTCACGCGCGCTATTCTTCCCCTACGCAGAAGGTGATATTCGATGACATCAACTAGCCGTCGCCGTTTCCTGCAAACCGTGGCTTCATCCGCGGGCGCCGCCGCCGCGATGACCGCATTGCCCGAGTCGATCCGCAACGCGCTCGCCGTGCCCGCGTTTTCGCGCACGGGCACGATTCGCGATGTCGAGCACATCGTCGTGTTCATGCAGGAGAACCGCTCGTTCGACCACTACTTCGGCCATCTGCGCGGCGTGCGCGGCTATAACGACCGCTTCCCGATTCCGCTGCCGAGCGGCCTGCCGGTGTGGAATCAGCCGTCGAAGGAAGACCCGACCAAGCCGGTGCTGCCGTTCCATCTGGACACCGCGACGACGAGCGCGCAATGCGTCGGCGATCTCGATCACTCGTGGTACAAGACCCAGTACGCGATCGACGGCGGCCGCTACGACCAGTGGCCCGCCAACAAGACCGACATGACGATGGGCTACCACCTGCGTAGCGACATCCCGTTCCACTACGCGCTCGCCGACGCCTTCACGATCTGCGATGCGTACTTCTGCTCGTTGCCGGGACCGACGCACCCGAACCGCGCGTATCTGATGACCGGCATGGTCGACCCGACCGGCACGATGGGCGGCCCGCTGCTCGACAACAACGACTGGGTCGACGGCGATGGTCCGCCGAACTATCAGTTGCTGTCGTGGACCACGTATCCGGAGCGTCTGCAGGCGGCGGGCATTTCGTGGCAGATCTATCAGCAGGGCACGTCGGGCGCCGATCCGCTGAACGGCAACTACGGCACCAACATCCTGCAGAACTTCACGAACTTCATCAACGCGCAGCCGGGTTCGCCGCTCTACGAGCGCGCGCAAACCGTGCGCACGATCGACGACCTGAAAGCCAACGTGCTCGCGAACCAGTTGCCGCAGGTGTCGTGGCTGTGCCCGCCGGCCGCCTACTCGGAGCATCCGAGCTACACGCCCGCGTACGGCGCCGAATACACGTCGCAGATTCTCGACGCGCTGACGTCGAACCCCGAGGTGTGGAGCAAGACCGTGCTCTTCATCATGTACGACGAGAACGACGGCTTCTTCGATCACCTCGTGCCGCCGCAGCCGCCGACGACCTCCACCCAGGGCAAGTCGACGGTCACGACCGACGGCGAAATCCACAATGTCGTCAATCCGCTGCGCGGCGGCAGTTACACCGCCGACGGCTATCCGTACGGCCTCGGCCCGCGCGTGCCGATGACGATCGTGTCGCCGTGGACCAAGGGCGGCTTCGTGTGCTCGCAGGTGTTCGATCACACCTCGGTGATCCGCTTCATCGAAACGCGCTTCGGCGTGCATGAGCCGAACATCACGGCATGGCGTCGCGCGGTGTGCGGCGACCTGACCACCGCATTCGACTTCCGCACGCCGGATGCGAAGATGCCGTCGCTGCCGGACACCAGCAACTACATGAGCATGGCCGACAACCAGTGCAAGACGCAACCGAAGCCGACCGTGCCGACGACGCCGACTCCGGTCGATGCGCAGGAAGCGGGCATCCGTTTCGCGCGTGCGTTGCCGTACGAACTGCATGTGAACGGCGCGGCGAACGCGGGCAACGACACGTTCGAAATCACGATCGGCAACACCGGCGACCAGGGCGCGCACTTCTACGTGTACGCGACGAATCGCACCGACGGTCCGTGGCGCTACACGGTCGAAGCGGGCAAGTCGCTCAGCGACACGTTCGACCTGAGCACGACGAACGGCGTGTATGCATTCGACGTGTTCGGCCCGAACGGCTTCGTGCGCAAGTTCGCGGGCAACACCCAGGCGAGCACGCAAAGCACGCAGGATGGCCATGGCAACGGTCATGCCGACAACCAGCCGGCGCGGCCTGAAGTGACCGTGCAATACGACGTCGCGAATGGCAACGCGTTCCTGAAGTTCACCAACAGCGGCGGCGGCATCGCGCATCTGACGGTGATCGACAACGCGTACGGCGCGCGCCCGCGCACCGTGGTCGTGCCGGCCAATGCGCGTATCGAAGAAGGCTGGGTGCTTGCGTCGAGCCATCACTGGTACGACCTGACGGTGACGAGCAGTGACGACGCAAGCTTCTCGCGCCGCTTTGCCGGTCACGTCGAGAACGGCCGGCCGAGTATCAGCGATCCGGCTGCGGTTGCGCCGGTGCTGAGCGCGAGTTGAGGCGACAACCGCCCCGCCCTGCTTACTCGCAGTAAGATTCGGCATCCTGTCCCGCCTACGTGGCGGACAGGGTGCCGATGTTTTTTAAGGCTCGTATTGAAACGCGGTGCTTAGAGACCGACGTCCGGCAGCGCCGGACGCGTGGCGAGCGCCTTGGCGACGATGTCTTTGACTTCGGCGAGCGCGTCGCCTTGCAGCGCGAGGCGCGGCGGACGCGTGACGGCGCTGCCGCGGCCGAGCAGTTCCTCGCACAGCTTGATGCATTGCACGAGGTCGGGGCGCGCGTCGAGGTGCAACAGCGGCATGAACCAGCGGTACAGCGACAGCGCTTCATCGAAACGCTTCTGCGTGGCGAGGCGGAACAGCGTCTCGCCCTCCTTCGGGAACGCGTTCGACATGCCCGACACCCACCCTTGCGCACCGACCGCGATGCTTTCGACGACGACGTCGTCGAGGCCGGCGAACAGCACGAAGCGGTCGCCCACCGCGTTGCGCAGATCGATGAAGCGTCGCGTATCGCCCGACGAATCCTTGAAGCAGACGATGTTCTCGCAGTCCTGCAGTGCGATCAGCACGTCCGGCGTGACGTCGTTCTTGTAGATGGGCGGGTTGTTGTAGATCATCACCGGCAGATCGGTGCTGGTCGCGACCGAGCGGAAATGCGCGGCAGTTTCGTGCGGCTTCGCGGAATAGACGAGCGCCGGCATGACCATCACGCCGTCGACGCCGACACGCGCGGCTTCACGCACCGTCTGCCGCGCGAACTCGGTCGTGAACTCGGCGACACCCGCGACGACCGGCACCTTGCCGCCAGCCGCGTCGCGCGCCGCCTCTATCACCTGCAGTTTTTCCGACGTGCTCAGCGAGGTGTTTTCGCCAACCGTGCCGCAGACCACCAGACCCGACACCCCGTCCTTGACGAGATTGCTGACCACTCGGTGCGTCGCGTCGATGTCGAGCGAAAAATCCGGCTTGAACTGGGTGCTGACGGCGGGAAACACCCCGCTCCATTGGATAGCCTTGCTCACTTTGTCCGTCTCCTTCAAAAAGCCGGCCGCGCCGACACACGTTGAGTATGACGACGAGTATCGGCCTTTATCCGGAGGCGGGCTTGGGCTTTTTCGTGGCTGAAAGAGATTAAATCCGCACAAGAGGCGAGGCGCCGGATCGCCGGCCGGGCGGCGCCGGCGACTTCGCAGCAAGGCGGCTGAGGCGCACGTCAGCACCGTCGCGTGAGGCTTCGAGGCGGCCCCTGGATGCCGAGTCCGGCATAGCCGCTCGCGATCAGGCGCCCAGCAACACGCCCGTTCGGATCGGCCGCGTGCCAGTCACGCGACCGAGCGGCGCACCGGCCGTCGCGAAACGGATCGCGCGCCGCATGTACAGCACCCCTTCGGTCTGGCTCTCGATCGTGGTCGTCTCGTCGGTCAGCGGGTCGACGATATCGAACAGCGGCTGGCCGACGCGGATCTTGTCGCCGATCTTCGCGCGGTGCACGAGAATCCCGCTCACCGGCGCATAGAACTGCTCGCTGCCCGCGAGCGGCGTCGCCGCCGACAGCAGCGGCGGCAACGGTTTGGCCTCGCCCCGAATCGCGCCGCGCCACACCAGATAGTCGACGAGCGCGTCGGCATCCTGCTGCGCGACTTCATACGACACGTCGCGCTGGCCGCGGCATTCGACCGTCACCGCGATCGAGCCGGTCGGCACCGGCTTGCTCGCCGGCATCTGCTGCTGCAACGTCCACCACAGCAGGCTGTGGGTTTCGTCGAACGCGCCGCCGCCCGAATCGGTCGCGAGCAACGACGCCTCTGCACCGAGATAGCGCGACAGCGGCTCGAACTCGGCCCAAGCGGATTCGCTCGTGTACACATGCATCGCCGCTTCGAGCGAGCAATGCAGATCGATCACGACGTCCGCGTCGCACGACAACTTCAAGAGCGCCAGTTGCAGCGACTCGAATTCGGTCAGCGGCTTCTGTTGCGCGAGTTCGGCCGCGAGCAGCTCGCGCACGATGCGGCGGTTCTGGTTCGCGTCGGCGCCGAGCGCCTCTTTCGCTTTCGCGACAAGCTTTGCGAACTGCACGAAATGCCGGTTGAAGTTCTTGCCACTGCCGAGATCGAAGCGGCCGATGAACTGCCCGAGCACGTATTGACTGAGCCCGACCGGATTCGACACCGGCACGAGCACGATTTGAGCGCTCAGCGCGCCGGCTTCCTCGAGCTCACGCAGACGCCGCTTCAGCAGCACCGTGGTCAGCATCGCGGGCGTTTCGTCGGCATGCAGCGACGCCTGGATGTAGATCTTCTGCCCGCTATTGGCCGGGCCGAAATGAAACGACACCAGTTCGCGGTGCGTGCCGATGGCTGGCGACACAAGCGGAATCGATTGCCTGTTCATGAATGGAAAGCCGTGAAGATAATGTTGGAAATCTGGATCAATTGCCGTACGGATCGAAGTCGAAGTACTTCTTCGCGATCTGCGCATAGGTGCCGTCTTTGCGCATCGACGCGATCGCCGCGTTGATCGATGCCTGCACCGCGGTTTCGTCCTTGCGCAAGCCGATGCCGACGCCGCGATCTCCCATCGAAAGCGGCTCGCCGACAAACGCGAAGCCCTTGCCCGCGGGCGTGCGCAGGAAGCCGTAATCGGCCTCGACGGTGCCGAGCAACGCGCCGTCGAGCCGGCCGTTCTGCAGATCGGCGAACACCTCGTCCTGGCTCTTGTAGGCGACCACGTTCGCGCCGAGCGGCGTCCAGTTCTTCAGTGCGTAGCTCTCGAACTGCGTGCCCGACTGCACGCCGATCTGCTTGCCGGCAAGTCCGCTCGCCGTAGGCGCGAGCGACGAGCCTTGCCGCGCGATCAGCCGCGACTTGAACTGGAACAGCTTCGACGAAAACAGAATCTGCTGCTCGCGCTTCTCGGTGATCGCCATCGACGACAGCACCGCGTCGATCTTGCGCGCCTGCAGCGCCGGAATCATGCCGGAAAACTCGAGTTCGACCCACTGACAATGCGCGTGGATGCGCCGGCAAATCTCGTTGCCGAGATCGACGTCGAAGCCCTTCAGGCTGCCATCGGGCGCCTTCGAGTCCATCGGCGGATAGGTCGGATCGATGCCGAGGCGCAACGTGGTGGCGTCAGCGGCGAACGCGCCGCTGCTGAAAGCCAGCGCGGCGCAGAGAGTCATCAGTGGAGTTTTCATGGAAGGCGACGATGAGCGGATCAGGACAGCGTGATCGTAAGCCGCTGTGGCGCCTCAAAGAAGTCCCGTTCGGACTATCATGATCACTTTTACCGATCATCAAACCCTGACGCCATGGCATTGACGATTTCCCAGCTGCGCGCGTTCACGGCGGTCGCCGAGCATGGCAGCATCCGCGCGGCCTCGCGCGCGCTCGGCATCGCGCAAAGCGGCATCACGCAGCAGTTGCAGAACCTCGAATCGATGCTCGGCGCGACGCTGTTCACGCGCACGAATCGCGGCATTGCGCTGACCGCGCTGGGCCAGCGGCTGCTGCAGCGGGCCGGCGCGATCCTCGGTGAATGCGAGCGTGCCGAGGAGGACGTGCGGCAACTGCGCGGCGACTACGTGGGCGAGGTCACGTTCGGCATGACGACAGAGCCGCTCGTCGACGCGTTCGCGCCCGTGCTGATGGAATTTCGTGCGCGCTTCGAGCGCGTCGCCGTGCATCTGCGCACGGGCACGTCGCGCATGATGATTTCGTGGATCCGCGAAGGCACGCTGGATTTCGCTGTCGCGCTCGTATCGAAGCAGACCGACACCGCCGATCTGTCGGTCACGCCGCTCTATCCGTCCGACCCGGTGATCGTGTGCCGGCGCGGTCATCCGAAGGCGCGCGCGAAGTCGCTCGCCGAACTCGTCGATTGCACGTGGGTGACGACGCGCTCGCCGAATCTGACCGAGGAGCCGCACGTGAACCGGTTGAGCCATCTGTTCGATAGCTACGGCTTGCCGCCGCCGAAGATCGTCGCGACCGTCGAGGGCTTGTACGAGACGCTGCACCTGGTAGCCGCGACTGATTGCCTGTCGCTCGAATCATCGGTCATCGCGAAGCGCGGGCCGTTCGCGGACGTGCTGACGACGATCCCCGTGCGCGAGCGCGCGTTGCAGCAGAACGTCTGTCTGCTGCAACGCGCCGCGATTCCGCTGACCCCAGCCGCGCAGGAGTTCGCGACGATGATCGCGTCGTACACGCGCGCGGTGCGGGCGCATTGAGCGTTGAGCATTGAGCGTTGAGTGTTGAGTGTTGAGCTCCAATGCGCCGCTCAAGCCGCCGTTGCTTCGAGCGCTATCAATTCTTCGATGCGCTGCCTGCGCCGGATCAGCCGCGCGTTGCCGCGCTCGATCAGCACCTCGGGCGCGAGCGGCCGGCTGTTGTAGTTCGATGACATCGACGCGCCGTACGCGCCTGTGTCATGGAACACGAGCAGGTCGCCCACTCGAGGCGCGGGCATCGACCGGCTCGTGACGACACCGCCTTGCGCCTGCGTGAACACGTCGCCGGCTTCGCACAGTGGCCCCGCCACGCTGAACGAGCCGGCCGGCGCATCGCTCGGCGTGCCGTTGCGCCGAAGCACGCTGATCTCGTGATAACTGCCGTAGTACGACGGCCGCACCAGGTCGTTGAAGCCCGCATCGAGCAACGCGAATTGCCGCGACGGCCGCCGGTTCAGCGCGTGCACTTCGGCGACGAGTACACCTGCCTGCGCGACCAGAAAGCGCCCCGGTTCGATTTCGAGTCGCACGCGATGCCCGACGCGTGCTTCGATGCGGCGCCGCGCGTCGTCCCACAGCCGGAAATAATGCGCGGTATCGACACTTATCTCGTCATCGCGATACGGCACCGACAAACCACCACCCGCGGAAATCGCCTCGATATCCTGATCGAGTCGCGACACCGCATCGACCATCGCATCGCACACTTTCGCGAGATGCGCGTAATCGACACCCGAGCCGATATGCATATGCAGCCCGACGAGCTTCAGCCGATAGCGCCGCACCAGTTCGAGCGCGCGTGGCAGGTCATCGCGCCAGATGCCGTGCTTGCTGTGCTCGCCGCCTGTGTTGGTCTTGCTGCTGTGGCCGTGACCGAAGCCGGGATTGATCCGCAGCCACACGCGATGGCCTTCGCTCGCGTGTCTCCCGAGCCGTTCGAGCATGTCGGGCGAGCCGGCGTTGACCGTGATTCGCTCGTCGAGCACGGTGGCCAGCGTCGCGTGGTCGAGCACGTCGGCGGTGAAGACGACGCCTTCGGGCCCACCGTTCGATGCGGGTTGAGCCGCATAGCCCGCGGCAAAACTGCGCGCGAGTTCACCCAAAGAGACCGCATCGAGCATCACGCCTTCGTCGCGCATCAGCTTCAGGATGTGCACGTTCGAACAGGCCTTCTGCGCGTAGCGGATCGTGTCGAAACTGCGCAACTGCGCGATGCGCCGGCGGATCGTGTCGGCGTCATAGACCCATAGCGGCGTGCCGTGCTGGCGCGCGAGGTCGGCGAGTTGACGGGAGTCGAATGGCGTCATGGTCGGTTGCATGTCGAAGCTTTGCGAAAGCGATAGCCGACATGATGAGCCGCGGCGATCATTCAGTAAAATACCAATCTATTGCTCGCCTATTCACTTTTGATATAGCACGGACCCACCATGGCGCTCACGCACCGGCACATCGAAATCTTCCGCGCGCTGATGACGGCCGGCAGCGTGACCAAGGCAGCCGAGATGCTGTTCACGTCGCAGCCCACCGTAAGCCGCGAACTTGCGCGCATGGAACAGAGCATCGGCTTCGCGTTGTTCGAGCGAGTGCAGGGCCGGCTGCGTCCCACGCAATCCGCGCTGACGCTGTTCGACGAGATCAAGCGCGCGTATGTCGGGCTCGAACGCGTCGCGTCGACGGCGGCCGCGCTGCGCGAATTCAAGGGTGGCCAGCTGTCCGTGATCGCGCTGCCGGTGTTTTCGCATTCGATCCTGCCGGGCGCCGTCAAACGCTTTCACGATGTGCAGCGGGGCGTCAGCGTATCGATCGCGACGCGGGAGTCGCCGTTTCTCGAAGAATGGCTGAGCGCGCAGCGCTACGACCTCGGCCTCACCGAGCACGACGCGCCGCCGCCCGGCACGCGGCTCACGCCGCTCATCGCCGTCGATGAAGTGTGTGTGCTGCCCGACGCTCACCCGCTGCTCGCGAAACGCGTGATCGCATTGAAAGATTTCGCCGATCAGGCGTTCATCAGCCTGTCCGCGAACGATCCATACCGGCTGCAAATCGACGAAGCGTTCGCGCGAGCCGACATCGCGCGCCGCCTGCTGATCGAAACGCCGACCGCGGTGTCCGTGTGCAGCTTCGTGCGGCAAGGGCTCGGCATTGCGATCGTCAATCCGCTGACCGCGCTCGATTTCGCGGGCCACAATCTGCATATCCGGCCGCTCGCGTCGTCGCTGCCGTTTCGCGTCAGCGTGATCCGTCCCGAGCACCGGCCCGCGCATCCGCTCGCGGACGCGTTCGTCGGCGCGCTGCAAAGCGAAGCCGCCGCGCTGCGGCTACAATTGAAGCGCCACACCAGCCCCAAGCGGTCATCGCATTCATAGCAGTCACGGCGGCGTCCCCCGCTTCATCGCCGGGCGAATCCGCGCAGCGCCACGCGCGTTCGCGCGGGGCCACCGCCCGAACCGTCCGCCGCGCGAACCGGGCACGCTTCGAGCTGACATCACCCGCATACCGATTACCGACGCGCCGCGCGTCTGCGCCGCATCGGGGCGCCGTTGTTAGCGCCGTTTTCCAGTCTTCACGTCATAGACCCTCAACAGGAGTGTTCCAAATGATGAATCGAGACAATCCCGTCTGGCTGATCACAGGCTGTTCCACCGGCTTCGGCCGCGAACTCGCGAAGCTCGTGCTCGAACGCGGCTGGCGCGCGGTCGTCACCGCGCGCGATGCATCGAAAGTGAAGGACATCGCAGAGGGGCACGGCGAGCGCGCGCTGGTGCTGCCGCTCGACGTGACCAATCGCGCGCAGATAGAAACCGTGGTCGCGCAGGCGAAGCGCCATTTCGGCCGCGTCGACGCGCTCGTCAACAACGCGGGCTACGGTTATCTGGCCGCGATCGAGGAAGGCGAGGACAGCGAAGTCCGCGCGATGTTCGAGACCAACGTGTTCGGCCTCGTCGACATCACGAAGGCCGTGCTGCCGATCATGCGTGAGCAGCGCAGCGGTTTGATCGTCAACGTGTCGTCGATTGGCGGGATTGCGAGTTTCGCGGCGACCGGCTACTACCATGCGACGAAGTACGCAGTGGAAGGGCTGTCGGAATCGCTCGCGCTGGAAGTGAAACCACTCGGCATCGGCGTGCTGATCGTCGAGCCTGGGCCGTTTCGCACCAACTGGGCGGGTCCGTCGATCAAGCAGTCGGCAACGTTGATCGACGACTATGCGTCGACCGCCGGCGAGCGCCGCAAGCAGACCGAAGCGCGCAGCGGCAACCAGGCCGGCGACCCGGTGCGAGCCGCGCAGGCGATCATCGATGCGGCGTTGTCGGACGCGCCGCCGCTGCGTCTGCTGCTCGGCAAGACCGCGCTCGAGCTCGCGTACAGGAAGCTCGACTTTCTGCGCGGCGATTTCGACACCTGGCGAGCGACGAGCGAAGGGGCAGATTATCCAGAAGGGACGGTGTAGAGCGGGTTTATCAGCCGAGCCTCGGCCCGCCGCTTAAAACTCCACCAGCGCAAAATCTTCCTTGCCCACATCGCACAGCGGGCAGCGCCAGTCGGCCGGCACATCGGCCCAGCGCGTGCCCGGCGCGATGCCCTCTTCCGGCACGCCGGCGGCTTCGTCGTAGACCCAGCCGCAGATCACGCAGACCCATTGCTTGAAGTCGTCGGCTGTGGCGACGTTCGCGGCCGACCGCGCATCGGGCGTACCGGTCGCAGCGGCATCCGCCGCGCACGTGCGCGCCGTCGCATCGAGGCTCACGACGAGCGGCGCGACCGTGCCGCTACCGGTTCCCGCGAGCCGCGCCTTCAGGCTGTCGAGCAGGCGCTGCGCTTCGTCGCGGGTCAGATCGATCCAGTACGGATCGCCGGCGCCGTCGTTGAGCCGCTCGGGGGAAAACTGGATTTCTACGGCTACGCCCTTCTTGTACATGGCAATCAAAAATCTCGAGAAAGCCGGCGACGCGCGCCGGCACAAGGCTGCCCGCGCGACGCGGGCGCTGCTTCAGTGCGCGTGGACCAGCAGATTCAGCGCGATCGAGGCGATCAGGCCAGCGGCGCCGATCAGGCCAAGCAACTGCAGCAGAGTGAGGGATTTACGCGAGTTGGCGGGGGTTTGTTGCGTGGTCACGAGCGAGTCTTGAAGTTCGGAAAAAGCGCAATGGTACACGGGTGCGGACGCGACGAATGTCGATTGGCGCAAACTCGCGCGCAATCAGAGTACCGGGCGATATTATCGCCGCTCGCGCGCCGCGCATTGTCTACCGTGGGGAGATGGATTAATTCCAGGCGAGGGGGAAAGCCGTGGCGGGACGGGGTGCGCGGCGCCGGTGAACACACCCGCGCCGCGCCGCGCTCAGGTCTTGGCGAGCGGATCGCCGTGACGCGAATCCCAGAAACGGATCACCGCCGTATCGCCGGTGCCCGCGCCGACCACCTGGTCCGGCGCGCCGCACTCGCGCAGCAGCGCGCGCAAGTCGTTGATGACCGGGAACACCTCGTGATTCCAGTCCGCTCCCTGCGAATCGTGGGCGCGCTGCTCCGCCTCGACGATCTCGCGATCCTCCTTGAAAATGCGCTCGGTGAACCACACCAGCAGCGGCCATGCGAGATTCATCACACCCGGAATGCCGGGCTTGCGGATCGACAGCAGCCCGAACGTTCGGTTGGTGCGCTGCTCGCGGTCGAGCGGCACATAGACGATCCACAGGTCCATCACCAGCGTCTGCTCGTCGTTGCGGATTTGCAGCGTCTGGAACGGGTATTCGGTGCGGATCGTCATGACGTCTTTGTCGCCGGAGCCACCGGTCTTGCGCCTCTCGCCGAACACCATCGCCTCGCCTAGCGGCTGCTGCCCCTCCATGCGCGCAAACGTGTAGTCGACCTCGACCCAGCCCTCACCGCGCCGCCGCCCGAGCGAACGCGCGCGCATGCGCCCCATCTGGCGGCGATGCAGGAACTGATGATTCATGTCCATCAGGTTCTCGTGCATGAACGAATAATGACACTTGACCGGACGGCCGAAACGACGCGTCTTGTACTTCGGGTCGGACACCGAGCGAAAGCCCGGCAACGGCCGCTCCTCCGCGAGCGCGGCGTCGCCGGGAAACACGAAGATCAGCCCCTCCACTTCCTGACACGGATACGAGCGCACACCGTTCGGTAGACGCTCGCGGCCGAGGTACGGCACGTCGATGCACTTGCCCGAGCAGTCGTAGGTCCAGCCGTGATAGCCGCAGCGAATCGATTCGCCGTCGACCACGCCCTGATGCAGCGGCACCTGCCGATGCGCGCAGCGATCTTCCAGCGCGAACACTTTGCCGCTCCCGGTGCGCGCGAGCACGATCGGATCGCCGGCGAAGGTCACGCCGAGCGTCTTGCCGCGCTTCACTTCATGCGACCACGCGAGTGGGTACCAGTAATCCGGATGAATGGCGACGCGGCGCAGATCGCGCACCGGCGCCTCGTGAGTGGCTTGAGCAGGCGCGGCAGCGAGCGTTGCGCCTGCGGATTCCTGGTCCTGTTCGAGCGGGGGAACTGCATGCATAGGTCAAGCCTCCGTGCACCAGCGGATGGAAGGTTGCCGCGCTGCATCGCAGTGCGGCATCTTCATCAGTCTACTTGATGCAGCCGCCGCATGGCACTTTCGCCGGCATGCGCGATGCATCGCAGCACACATTGCGCGGCAGCGCGCATCAGGGTGAACGAGCTACCTTTACCACACCCGCCCTACGGAAACATTGACCTGCTCGTCGAGCTGCTCAATCCTCGTCGACCGCAACGAGCCCGGAGCGCCGTTGCACGCCCCACGCGCGGCCGCCGCGCAGAAAATGCAGCCAGCCGAGCGCGGCGCCCAGGTGACGCGCGAGCTGGAACGAGAACGGCTCCGCAACGGCCGCGAGCATCGCCATGCCGAGACTGTTGCCACTGCGCTCGCCGGTCCAGCGCCGGTAGAGATGGATGCTCCACAGGTAAAACGCCAGATCGATCGCCGTTTTCAGGCCGATCACGCTGAAGATCGACACGACGATCGCCCCGTGTCCGCCGAACAGAAAACCGAGTAGCAATGCGAATGCCGTGAGGCCGTAGATCGGCTGCATCGTGTCGACCGCCTTGACTGGCAGCATCAGCATGCCGAGCGTGCCGTAGCGCCGATTGCCGGTCATGTCGCGGTTCCAGTACTGGGTCTGCAGGAAACCCGCGAACCAGCGGCGGCGCTGGCGCAGAAAGCTTGCGAGGGTGTCGGGCGCATCGGTGCGCGCATGCGCTTCGCCGACCACGCGCACGTCCCAGCCGAGCTCGTGATCCACCGAATAGCGGCGCAGCCGGTGAATCAGTTCGTAATCCTCGACCAGACACTGCGGATCGAAGCCGCCGACCGCGACGAGCGCATCGCGCCGGAACGACGCGAATGCGCCCGAGATCAGCAGCAGGCTGTCCGCGCGCATCCACGCGAAACGCGCGATGAAGTTGCGCATGTACTCGTAGGTCTGGAACCACTGGAACACGCGGCCCGACAGCGACTTGCCGCAGACCGGCACGAGAATGCCCGCTGCCGCGACGAGCGACGGCTCGCTCGCGAACGCGGCGCGCATCGCGTAGGTGGCGTCGTCGTCGAGCAGCGTGTCGGCGTCGACGGTCATCACGGTGTCGGTCGTCATCACGGTGATCGCGGCGTTCAGCGCGCGGGCCTTGCCGCCGTGCGGCACGCGCAGCCAGAACAGGTTCGGATGCAGCGAGCTCGGCGCGCTCAGCACGCCATCGGCGGCGGGCGTGAGGCCGAAGCGTTGCGTGAGCAGCTCGGCGGTGGCGTCGGTGGAGCCGTCGTCGGCGATCACGATCTGCGCGGGGCCGTGCGTTTGCCGCAGCAGCGCGGCGAGCGTGACCGGCAACACGGCCGCCTCGTTACGCGACGCGACGATGACACCCATGCCCGGCAACTCGCGCCGTTCGTGGTCGGCTTCGAGCGGCGCCGCGCGGCGCCTGAGCGGCAACGACTTCCACGTGACGAACGCGAGCAGCAACGTGTCGTATGCGACATACGCAATACCGGTCGACCACGCGAGCGCGCCACGCAGAAAGAATGCTCGCGCGAACAGCAGTGCCCACAGCACGACGACGCTGGAATGGATCAGCGTGCTCGATAGCGTCGCGCGACGCGGCAGAATGCGCGGCGACGCGACAGCGAATGCCTGTTCGAGAGTCTTCTTCAAGGCGAGTGTTTCAGGTTCAGTTGGGTTACGGTTAGTAGGCGAAGCTGTGTTCGCGCGCCATCAAAAACACGCGGCGACTTCACCGCGTCATGCGCTTCAATACCGATTTGCGATCGAGCCACTCATGCTTGAGCGCGCCGCCGATGTGCATCGCCAGCAACGCATAGAGCGCATAACCGAGCCACGCATGCAGCGCGCCGAAGCGATCGTGCAACGTCTCTTTCAGTGTCGGGTCGAGATGCATCACATAGCCGATGCGCGGCCATTGGAACAGGCCGAACCAATGCATCGGATGCGTGGCCGCGTCTTTCCACGCGGAATCGTGCAGCCAGCCGGACAGCGGCAACGCAATCATCAGCAAATACAGCGCGAAGTGCGCGAGGTGCGCGGCAATCTTTTCCCACGACGGAAACTCGCGCGGCAACGGCGGCGGCTTGTGCGACACGCGCCACAGGATGCGCAGCAGCGCGAGCCCGAGCACCGTGATGCCGATCGATTTGTGCGTGTCGATCACCGGACGCACCCAGTCGTCGGGCAGCGAATCGGCGGACAGAGCGAGCACGACATTGACGCACATCAGCAACGCGATCAGCCAGTGCAGCGTCATCGCGGTGCGCGTATAGCGCGGCGGGCGAGAGGCATCGGTCGAATCGGTCAGGGAATTCGCTTGGGTGTTCATGGGGGTTCCGTTCGCGAGGGCGATGAATGCCGTGAAAGCTGTTTGAAAATCGACGCTACCGGTATCAGGCAAACGCCCAAGTGTGCCGTTTTATTCCGCAAAGCGCTTAACCTGCGTGTTTCAGTTTGTTTCGGGCTTTGGATGCACGACGCGCGCGCAAATCGCACTCGCGTGGCTGCTTTTTAACTGGTGTTTTGGCCCATGTTCTGGCTGGCGTCCCGCAGATCAACGCGGGACGCCCGGCAGCATCGAGTTCACCTTACGCTTGCGCGCGTTCGAGCCGTCGCTCGAACGCGGTGCCGAACGTGACGAGGCCAGGCGCGATGTAGCGATCAAGCGTGTCCGATTTCTATCCGATCAATTCACCAGCGCCCTTTTGAGCGCCTTCTGGTCACGTTCGAGCTGCATTCTCATGTGCCGCATGAACTGCCTCGCGGTTTCCGTGAGTGGGGTACCAGGGCGAAACACCAGCACTCCTGTGAACATTACCTCGATGTCGATCGGCTTCACGACGAGTCCCCGCTCTGCGAAGTCCAACGTCACGAGCGGATGAGCGATTCCTATACCGACTCCTGCGAGCGCCAGTTCGCAGATCGTGTGCGAATACGGCGTCTCGACGACCGGTTTGAGACGGATTTCGCGTGCCGTGAGTTGCGTTTCCAGGCGTAGCCTGGTGCTGTCTTCGGGATTCAGCGCGATGAAAGGAAATTCAGGCAGGTCCGCAACAGCGATGACAGGACGCGTGGCCAAAGGATGATGTGAGTTCATCACTGCGACAGCCCGCATACGCGCGAACACCGAGTGTTCGAGGCCGGCCATCGACATCTCGTCGGACATCAGGCCGAAATCCACCTGTCCAGCCGAGACCTTCTCATGCACTTCGCGCGAACTCATCACCTGTAGCGAAATTTGCACGTTTCTGGACGGGGCATCGAACGCCGCAATGACACGTGGCAGAAAGCCGGTGCCCAGTGCCGGCAGAGAGGCGATCGCCATGCGGCCCAATCCGTAGGACCGCAAACTACGGATTCGATGCTCGATGACCTCGAATCCGCGAAAGTACTGGTCAACCTCACGCATCAGGGCGACGGCTTCCTGGGTGGGAACGAGCCGGCTGCGTATCCGCTCGAACAGGCTGAAGTCCGCCATGGTTTCCAGACGCCTGATGGCCTGACTGACAGCCGGTTGCGAAATGCCGAGCAGGGCCGCCGCCTTGCTCGTGCTTCCTGCGTTCATGACCGCCCTGAACACTTCGATATCCCTGATCCGCATAACCTACACTTATTGAGCTAATTATTTCCGATGTTGATGCAATCCCGGGTAAAAGTAAACTTCGATCATCAATCCACCTTGAGGCATCGCCGGGAGCAAGATGACAAGCAATCCCCAGAAAGCGCCGCAGCCGTTCCGCAGCCTGTCCCCGTCCGTCATGCGGGCATCGACAGTTGTATTCGATTCTCTGGCCGAGTTTTCGCGCCGCAAGGAGCGGCAACCGGACGGTTACAGCTATGGCATCACCGGAACGCCAACGGCTCGTGAACTGGAGCACCGCATCGCCGAGCTCGAAGGTGGCGCGCATTGCGTGGTGACGCCTTCCGGTCAATCGGCGCTGATGACGACCGCGATGGGCTTCGTGCGCGGCGGCGATCACCTGCTGGTGTCCGCTGCCTGCTACGGCGCGTTCAAGACATTCGCGCATAAGTGGCTGGCGCACTTCAACGTCGAGGTCGAACTGTATCCGCCGGCAATCGGGGCTGCGATTCAAAAGTACATCAAGCCCAACACCCGCATGATCTGCATGGAGTCGCCGGGGACGGTGACGATGGAGATGCCCGACATTCCGGCGATCGTCGAAGTCGCGAAACGTCACGGCGTATTGACGATGATGGACAACACCTGGGCAAGCCCGCTCGCTTTCAAACCGCTCGAACATGGTGTGGATTTCAGCGTCGAAGCCGCGACGAAATTTTTTGGTGGTCATTCGGATCTACTGGCGGGCTGCATCAGCATGAACGACGCGGATTACTACGCGACCTTGCGCGAGACGCAGAGCGTTCTCGGCCAGCAGACCAGCCCTGATGACTGCTTCCTCGTCATGCGCGGCCTGCAAACCCTGAAGGTCCGCTTCGCTGCCCAGAGCGCCTCAACGCTGCAGATTGCGAGGGAACTCGAACGTCACCCGGAAGTGAGCAAGGTGCTGTTCCCGGCACTGCCGTCCGATGCCGGTCATGCCATCTGGAAGCGGGATTTTGCGAGCAGCGGGTGTCTCTTCTCCCTGATCCTCCAGCCCGCGGCGGAGGACGCGTTCAACGCATTCTTCGATACGCTCCAGTATTTCCCCATCGGGGCGAGCTGGGGAGGCGTGCATAGCCTCGCTGCCTACTACCCGGCCCCGTTGCAGGCCGAGCGTGCGTTCCCGCTTACCGACCAGCCTATCGTGCGCCTTTCGATCGGGTTGGAGGACCCGGCGATGCTGCTTGCGGATCTGAATGCCGGTCTTGACGCATTCGGACGCGCCCGGGCAACCGCTGCGTAGATTTTTTAATTCAACTTACCTGGATGAGTGAGTACGAGATGAAATCAATCAAGAGATGGAGACGCTTTGTCACGGTAGCGAGTTTCATGACGCTTTCCGCGGCATTCAGTTCACCCGCTACTGTGCAGGCAGCGGATCTTCTCGCGCAGGTGAAGGCGAATGGCACATTGCGCGTGGCCAACACCCAGAGTAGTCCCCCATGGAGCATGCTTGACGAAAACAATCAACCTGTCGGCTACGACGTTGCAATTGCAAAGGAAGTCGGCAAGCGCATTGGCGTGCCGAACGTAGTATTCGTCGCCGATTCGTTCAAGAACTTCGTGGAAGGGTTGAAGACGGGCAAGTACGACCTCGTGATGAACGATCTCACACCTACACCTGAACGGCAACAACAGGTTGATTTCGGCGATCCATACGGCGTGGAGGATTTCCGCATTTTCGTACCCGCCGGCAACACGGACATTAAGGGCAAGGAAACCCTTAAAGGCAAGCGAGTGGGAGTGGTCACTGGCTCGAGCAATGAAACATGGGCACGAGCACACCTGCATGACTCCGACATCCGTTCGTACGATAACGGGGGACTCGTCTTCAGCGATCTGGGCAATGGACGTATCGACGCAGTCATCATCTCGCACTTCGGCGGCATGAAGTACGCCAACGTCAACCATTTACCGGTCAAGGAAGTGGGCGAACCCTTGATCTACCAGCTATCAGCGCCGGCTTTGCAGAAAGGCCAACCGGCCCTGCTCGCAGCGGTCGATAAGGCGATTGCAGACATGATGGCTGACGGGACGATCGAGGCCATTGCCAGGAAGTGGGTCGGGCAAGATTACGATATGGCCGGCACGATCACCAAAGCGAAGGCACACAAGGAGTAGTCATGATCGAGCTTTTCATGCGCTCGCTTCCGCTGTTAAAGAGTGCGGTGCTGATGACACTCTTTCTCGGTTTGTTGTCGTTTGTGCTCGGTTCGACGCTAGGGTTGCTGGTCGCCTTGGCTCGTATCTCCAGCATAGGTGCGCTACGCGCCTTCGCATTCGCATATGTATCCATCTTCCGTGGCACGCCGCTGCTCGTGCAGATACTGCTGATCTATTTCGGTTTGCCCCGGTACGGTCTGACACTTGACCCGGTTCCCGCCGCGCTCCTCGCGCTCACGCTGTTTTCGGCCGCGTATCTGAGCGAGAACTTCCGTTCCGGCATCAACGCGGTGGACAAGGGCCAGTGGGAAGCTGCGATGTCGCTGGGCATGGGTTACTGGAAAGCCATGTCGCGGGTTATTCTTCCCCAAGGACTACGCATCGCCATTCCGCCTGTCGGCAGCCGCATGATTGCACTCATCAAAGATACATCCCTCGCTTCGACAATTACGGTGGTAGAACTGACCCGCGTCGCCGACCAGGTCGGCGCCTCCACCTTCCGCTACATGGAAATGTTCCTGATGGTCGGCCTGATCTACTGGGGCATCAACCAGATTCTCACGATAGTCCAGACCGTCCTCGAGAATCGCATTTCGAGGCGTTTTGTATGAATACTGATATCAGGACGATTGAAGTCCGTGGACTTTCGAAGGCATTTGGCGACAACCAGGTCTTGCGCGGCGTCGATTTCAGCGTATCGAAAGGCGAGGTTGTCGTTGTAATGGGTCCCTCCGGGTCGGGCAAGACCACGCTGCTGCGCTCGCTGAACTTCCTCGAGGTACCGGATGCCGGCAGCGTGACAGTATGCGGCATTGATGTCGAATGCAACGGTTTGTCAAAACCGTCACGCCAGAATCAGAAGAAGATCCGCGCGATCCGCCAGCGCACCGCGATGGTGTTCCAGTCGTTTAACCTCTTTCCGCACAGGACAGCACTGGAAAATGTGATGGAAGGTCCGGTCAGCGTCAAGGGTGTCCCTCGTGCGCAAGCGTCGGAGCGCGCAATTCACCTGCTGACACAGGTTGGCCTGGCCGCAAAAGCCAACGAATATCCGGCACGGCTGTCCGGCGGTCAGAAGCAGCGCGTAGCGATCGCGCGGGCGCTCGCGATGGATCCAGAGGTCATCTTCTTCGACGAGCCCACGTCTGCTCTCGATCCAGCGCTGCGGGAGGATGTCCTGACCGTCATGCGCGACGTTGCCAAAGCGGGCATGACGATGCTGATCGTCACGCACGAAGTGCGGTTTGCGCGAGATGTAGCGGATCGGGTTGTTTTTATGGACGGCGGCGTGGTTGCCGAAGACACGACACCGCAAGCCTTCTTTGGTGAAGGCAGCAGTCCACGGGTAAGGCAGTTTCTGCATCTGATCGAGACCTGAGTATTGAGCACGCCGCGACACCGCCTTGAATCACGCGTAGGGCTTCCGTTGCAAAAGCGTTGGCGGAAGAGTTCGTGCTTTATCGCGAGGAGCAGGAGAGGCGGAAAGCGTCGGCGACGTAACACAGCCCGCTAGCTCAACCGCAAACTCCGCAATACGTCGAGCACATACTGAGTCGGACGCTCCACGGTACCCGCGCGAAAGGCCAGGCCCAGCTGTCGCCATAACGCAGGGCGCAGCGCACGTGTGACGATGCGCGCGTCGGCCGACGAGCGGCTCGGTTCCTGCGGCAGCAGCGCGGCGCCGTATCCCGCTGCCACGAGACTCTTGATCGCATCCGAGTAGTTGAGCTGGATGCGCGGCGTGGGGTGCTGCCCCGCCGCGCTGAACCATTCCGTCGTCAAACGCGAAAGCCGCGTGGTCGCGTCGTTCAGAATCAGCGGCTTCGCGGCGATCCATTGCGGCGTGATGCGAGCTGGACACGTCCACCCCGCCGGCATGAACGCGACCACCGGATCGCGGCGCCATGTTTCGATCGATAGCCCTCGTAGCGGCGCTTGCGGCAGCGCCACGATGCCCACGTCGAGCGACTCCTGGGCGAGTCGCGTCAGCGTTTCCTGCGAAGTCAGCACGGCGATTTGCACATCGATGCCAGGATGCCCGGCGGCCAGTCCCTCCAACGCCTGTGGCAGCAGATTCGCGATGGCCGCGGTGGAAGCGCCGAGCCGAACCCGTCCGCCGAGCCCTTCCACCTGTCGCCGCACGTCCTCCAGTGCCTGCTCGGCATTGGCCAGCATCTGACGCGCATAGGCCACCAGCGTCTCGCCGATCGCCGAGGCCCGCACCTGACCGCGTTTGCGCGACAACAGCGGCGCGCCGACGCGGCTCTCGAGATCCGCGATATGCAGACTGACCGTGGGCGGTGCGAGATGCAGAACGCGAGCGGCCTCGGCGAAAGAGCCGAGGTCGGCGACGACGACAAGGGTGCGCAGGCGGTCGAGACTGATTTCTCTCATCGGAATGGGAATCGGAATGGCATTGGTCAGAAAAGCTGAATCACGCGGTCAGTAAACTCAACTTTTCCAATCTTACGTGCAGATGGAAGATGGTGTCGCTGGTTTTTTCAACGCTCACCATCGGGACCATTGGCATGAACTCACCTTCAACCAGAAGTTGCGAGCCGCAGGAGGCTTCGCATCGGCTAGACGCAATATCGGACGACGCCAGGTCGTTACTGCTCGGGCTCGTCTTTACAGGCGTCGTGCTGGCTTTCGCCGTGATGGCGATGATCTGGACGGCGTCTCGCCCCCCGCTCAAAGGCAAGGACTGCTCCGGCCACATCGCAAATGACGAGCATGCGAGCTTCGTCGCGTTCTTCCAGGACCCGGCAGACCAGGGCGCGTTGCTGCGGTCGATCGAGGACTGCGCGAAATGAGCCTCGTTGCGGCGGGATAGCACGCTCGTCGGCCGCGCCAACCCACACCCCCGCCAGGGACTATCCCACTTCCTGCCATACCACGGGCACAATACCCGGCGATAATGCCGGGGGCATTCGCGCCTTTTCCGTTCGATATCCGAACGCATCGATGCCCGCGCCGCCAGTGTTCCCTTTCGATGCACCCATGAGCCACGCCACCGCCGACCACCCCGCTTCCGCCGACTCCGCCCCGAACTCGCCGCGCTTCCTGCTATTCCTGATCTGCCTGTTCGCGTCCGCCGGACAGCTCGCCATCGACATCTACGTGCCCGCGCTGCCCGCGATGGCGCGCTACTTCGGCACCTCGCCGCAAGCGATCCAGATCAGCGTCACCGGCTACATGGTCGCCTACGCGTTCGGTCAGCTGATCTTCGGTCCGATCGCCGACGCGTATGGCCGCAAGCGCGTGCTCGCGTTCGGTCTGACGGTCTACACGGTCGGCTGCCTGCTGTCGCTCGCGGCGCCCAATCTCGAGACGTTCATCCTCGCCCGCGCACTGCAGGGCTTCGGCATCGCGAGCACGAACCTGCTGGCGAAGGCGATCATCACCGATTCGTTCGCGGGTCAGGCCTTGCTGCATGCGTTCACGTACATGTCGATCGCGTGGGGGCTCGCGCCGATCGTCGCGCCGGTGATCGGCGCGCATCTGCAGACCGCGTTCGGCTGGCGCGCGTGCCTCGTGTTTCTGCTGATCTATTCGCTGGTGATGTGGGCGCTGCTGTGGCGTTATCGCGAGACCTTGCCGCAGCCCGTCCATCTCGAACCGCGCACACTGACCGCGAACGCGCGCAAAGTGCTCGCGAGCCCCGTGTTCCAGAGCTGCTTCCTCGCGCAGGGCCTGTGCTACAGCATCCTGCTGGTGTTCAACATCGTCGGGCCGTTCATGGTGCAGACCACGCTGCACAAGCCGCCGACCTTCTTCGGCTACCTCGCGCTCGGCATCGGCATGATGTACTTTCTTGGCGGTTTGTCGAACCGCCTGCACGGTCCGGGCCTGCCGAGCGCCGAGCAGCGGCTGCGCATCGGCGCACGGCTGATGGCGGCCGCGTCGCTTGCGATGCTGCTGCTCGCGCTGACGGTCGGTCTGCGCGTGTGGACGCTCGCGACGCCTGTGCTCGTGATGGGCTTCTGCGCCGGCGCGATGTATCCGACGCTGATGGCGAAGGGCAACTCGCTGTTCCCGCACATCGCGGGTCTGACGAGCGCGATTCTCGGCTGCGCGCTGCTGCTGGTGTCGTCGGCGATGATGGGGTTGGCCGGCTTCGTGTCGGTGCAGGTGCTCACACCGCTCGCGCTGTTCTTCGTGGTCCTCGCGTTCGTCGTCGTCGTGATGGTGACGAAGCTGCTGCGCCATCTCGAGCAGGTACAGCCTGCGGCCACGGCGAGCGCGAGCGGCAAGGCAGCGTGAGCCGGCACATGAGTTCGACCGAACGCCAGACCTTCATCTGTACACGCGCGGACCGATGAGCGGCATGCGCGAGCGCGCCTGCGCATCCGCTTCCACGCGGATCGATCCGACCGTGTGGAAAGTCGCGGCGGTCGTGTCGATCGGCTCGTTCATGTCGCAGATGGACTCGACGCTGGTCAACGTGTCGCTGTCGGCGATCGGCCATACGCTCGATGCGTCGATCGCTACCGCGCAGTGGATCGTCAGCGGCTACCTGCTCGCGATGGCGTTGATGTTGCCGCTCAACGGCTGGCTGGTCGACCGCATCGGCGCGAAGCGGCTGTACCTGTTCTGCTTTTCGACGTTCACGATAGCGTCGATGCTGTGCGGCGCGGCGCAGACGATCGGCGAGCTGATCGGCGCGCGCATTTTCCAGGGCCTCGTTGCCGGTGTGCTCGGGCCGATGGCACAAATGATGATCGGACGCGTGGCCGGCAAGAACCTCGAGCGGGTGATGGGCTACACCGCGCTACCCATTCTGCTCGGTCCGATCCTCGGCCCGGTGCTGGCCGGCCTCGTGCTCGCGCACGCGAGCTGGCCCTGGCTGTTCTTCGTCAATGTTCCGGTGGGCGCTTTCGGCGTCGCGATGGCGGTGTTGCTGCTGCCGCGCGATGCCGCCGAGTCGCAGAAGCGACCGTTCGATTTCACCGGCTTTGCGTTGATCTCCCCTGGGCTCGTCGCGCTTGTCTATGGACTTCAGGACGCGTCGCGAGCGGTGGGCCTGGCGTGTCTGCTCGCGGGCGTCGCGTTTCTCGCCGGCTTCGTGCTGTACGCGGCGCGCAAAGGCCATACCGCGCTGATCGACGTGCGCATGTTTGCGACACGTACGTTCTCGGTCGCCGCACTCGCCCAGTTCTTCGCGAACGCGATCATGTATGGACGGCAGCTCGCCGTGCCGCTTTTTCTGATCGCGGGCTGCGGTTTGTCGGCCGCGCACGCGGGCGGCCTGCTCGCGGCAACCGGCGTCGGCATGATGTGCTCGTTTCCGCTGCTCGGATGGTTGACCGAGCGGCTCGGCTGCCGCGCGCTCGCGGCGGGCGGCGCACTGCTGGCGTTTCTGAGCACGCTCGTGTTTCTGTGGCTGAGCGTTGATTCGTTCTCCGCCGGATGGGCCGCGGTCGGTCTGTTCTTTGCGGGCGTCGGTCAGGGGACGATCAGCGTGCCGTCGATCTCGGCCGCGTATTCGTCGATCGGGAGAGAAAGGCTCGCGGTTGCGAATACTGCGTTGAACATCGCGCAGAGAGTGGGCGGTCCGTTCGCGACGACGCTGCTTTCGATGGTGATAGCGTCGACGTTGCACGGTGTTTCGGGTGCACAGCCCGGCCGCTTTCTGCCGACGTTCGTGCTGCTGGCCGGGCTGCATTTGTCGTGCTTCGCGGCGGCGATGTTTCTGCCGGTTCGCGTTCAGCGAGCGAAGAACGCCTGACCACGCATTCCCGCGCCCGTACTTCACAGTAGCCGCAAGCCGCCATCACACTCGATCACCGCCCCCGTCATAAACGTGTTCTCCAGCAGAAACTGCAGCGCGTGCGCGACATCGTCGGCCTGCCCGACGCGCCGCACCGGTAGCGTTTCGCTCTGCTGCCGAAACAGCTCACTCTTCACGCTCGCGGGAAATCTGTCCCACCAGGGCGTATCGATCACACCCGGCGACACCGCGTTCACGCGCAGCGGCGCAAGCTCGCGCGCCAGCGTGCCGATCATGCTTTCGAGCGCGCCGTTGATCGCACCCAGACCCGCCGTGCCCGGATTCGCGATGCGCGCCGAAATCGCGGTCAGAAACGTCAGGCTGCCGTCGCGACGCAGCGTGGGTAGCGCGGTCTGCGCGGCTTCGAGCTGCGGCCAGAACTTGGCCTCGAAGCCACGCCGCAGCGCGGCCAGATCCAGTTCGGCAAACGGCCCCGCGCCTTCGCCGCCCGACAGCGTCATCACCAGATGATCGACCTGGCCGAGGCCGCCGAAAAAGTGTCCGAGCGCCGCGCGATCGGCGCAATCGAGCGCCTCGCTCGTCACCTGTCCACCGATGCCAAGCAGCGCATCGTCCAGTTTGGCGCGGTCGCGCCCCACCGCGACGACGCTCGCGCCAGCCGTCACGAGCCGCTTCACCAGCGCGAGCCCAATGCCCGACGAGCCACCTAGCACCACGACCTTCTGATTTTGCCAGTCCATGTCATTGCTCCTGAGTGTGAACGGAAGACCCCGTGGCAGTAGAATGCGCGGTGCGAGCCCATCACTCAAATCGTTTAATGTCATGGCCAACATCATTGAAAATGATTTTCGGCGCTTCGACCTGAACCTGCTGCTGACCTTCCGCGCGTTGCTCGAAGAGCGCAGCGTCACGCGTGCCGCGCAGCGGCTGTTTCTCGGTCAGCCGGCCGTCAGCGGCGCACTGAAGCGCTTGCGCGAAACGTTCGGCGACGAGCTGTTCGTGCGCACGCCGCAGGGCATGACGCCGACGCCGCGCGCGCTCGAACTCGCACGGCAGATCGAGCCGTTCCTGCAATCGCTGCATCAGGCGCTCACGCAGCCGTCCGTCTTCGATCCGGCCCGCGCGCAGCGGGTGTTCCGCATCGGCCTCAGCGATTCGCTCGAACTGCTGCTGATGCCCGAGATCATTGCGCGCCTCGCCGACACCGCACCCGGCGTGAAGCTGATCGCGCGCTCCACAGATTCGACGCGCGCCGCCGCGATGCTCGACGATGGCGCGATCGAACTCGCGGTCGGCGTATTCCGCGAATGCGTGCCGTGGCAGCGACTCACGCCGCTGTTTTCATGGCGCTTCGTGAGCGTCTACAACCCCCGGCTCGTCAGAACGCGCCGCAAGCAATTGTCGATGGACGAGTTTCTGCGCCACCGCCATGTGCTGACTTCGTTCAGCGCCGAGCTGCGCGGCTTCATCGATGAACGACTCGAGATGCAGGGACTGAAGCGCGACGTCGTGTTTTCGAGCTCGAACTTCGCGACCAGTCCGTTCATCGTGCAACGCACGGCGGCGATCGCGACGGTGCCGGAGTTCATCGGCCGCGTCTGGCGCGATACGCTCGGTCTCGCGCTGAGTCCGCTGCCATTCGAGGTGCCGGGCTACGAGGTTTCGCTGATGTGGGCCGCGGCGCACGACCAGGACCCGGCGCTCGCGTGGTTGAAGCGCGAGTTCGCGGACGCGTTCGGCACGAGCGACGGCACTGCGCGTGCAGCGCCCTGACAGCGACGTGTGCTACGGTTCGGAAGCGTCACGGTTCGTATCGCCGCTTCGCCGTCGCCCGTTCAAGCCAGGAGGAAATCCCGATGACTCACCACGTCGCAAAAGGCACCTTCATCGTCTCCCTTCAACCGATGCCGTTCGAAAACGCGGAGGCCGAATCGAAGCTCGGCCGCATGTCGATCGACAAGCAGATCTCCGGCGATCTCGCCGCGACCAGCCAAGGGCAAATGCTGAGCGCGATGACGAACGTCAAAGGCTCGGCCGGCTATGTCGCGCTCGAACAGGTCACTGGCACGCTGGCGGGAAAGCAGGGCACGTTCGTGCTGCAGCATATCGGCGTGATGAATCGCGGCGCAGCGGCGCTGGCGGTGACGGTCGTGCCGGATTCAGGCACGGGCGAGCTGAGCGGCATTGAAGGCGAGTTCAGGATCGACATCGTCGACGGCGCGCATTCGTACGAGTTCGCTTATCGTCTGCCCGGCCACTGACATGCCGAACGCGTGCCGGCGGGATACGGCGCTCGACCCCGTACCCCGCTACCAGGCTTTCCAGTTCAAAACCTCAGCGCTCAATGCCCCGCGATCGTCACCGACGCCGTCAACGCATTCGGATCGCGCGACGAAGCCCCCGCGATCATCTGATAGACGCCGCCGTTGAGCTTCCACACGTGGTTGGTCGCGTCCCACGTCGACAGCAGCTTCGGCGCAATCGATACGCTGACCTGCTGCGACTCCCCCGCCTGCAGCGCGACCTTTTGCCAGCCGACCAGACGCTTCGGCGGTTCGCCCAGACCGCTCGGCAACGCGGCATAAACTTCGGCGATTTCCGCGCCCGCGCGCGAGCCCGTATTCTTGACGGTAAAGGTCACCTGCACGTTGCCGCTCGCATCCACTTGCGCGTTGAGGCCCGAGTAGCTGTAGCTCGTGTAGGACAGCCCATAACCGAACGGGAACAGCGGCGCGATCTGCTTGCCGTCATACCAGCGATAACCCATGAAGAGTCCTTCGCTGTAGGTAACGGTGGTATCGGTGGCCGAGATCGTCGGTTGCGGAAGATCCGCGTCCTGCATCGGGAACGTGATCGGCAATTTGCCGGACGGGTTCACGGCGCCGAACAGCAGATCGGCAATCGCCTGACCGCCCTGCACGCCCGGATACCACGCTTCGAGCACGCCGTGCACGTTGGATAGCCACGGCATCAGGACCGGGCTGCCGTTCTCGAGCACGACGATCACGCGCTTCGCTTGCGCCGCGACCGCGCTGATCAGCGCGTTCTGATCGTAGCTCTGGTTATAGCTGTCAGTCGTATTGCTCGGCAGGCTCAGGCTCGGCAGATCCGCGCCCTCGCTTTCCCATTGCGTCGCGAACACGATCGCCACATCCGCCTTCGCGGCGGCGGTCGCCGCTGCCGCCGCGTTCGTGCCGTCGACGAAGGTCACGCTCGCGTTCGGCGCCTTCGCCTGGATCGCGGCCAGCGGTGCCGACTTGTACCACGTCGCGCAGGTGCTCAACAGCGGCGACGGCGACACGCAACCGGACACCGCGTTGCCCGCGGCCGCCGGCACCGCGCCCGAGCCGCCGCCCGACAGCACGCCCGCATCCGCGTGAGCGCCGATCACCACGATCGACGACAGCCCCGCCGCGTTCAGCGGCAGCACCGGTTGCGAATCGCCGCTCGCCACCGCGTTCTTCAGCAAGACCGACGATTGCTGCGCGACCTGCAACGCGAGCGCATTGCCCGCGGTCTGATCGACGCTTCCTCCGGTGGTTGGCGGCGAATCGAAGACGCCATAGCGAATCATCGTGCGAAGCTTGCGCTGAACCATGTCGTTGAGTCGCGACATCGGCACGCTGCCGGCGTTGACCGCGCCCGTCAGCGCGGTGTTGAAATACGACGTCAGCGTAAAGCCCGGAATCGACGCTCCGCCGCCGAGATCGCCGGGCTCTTCTTCATCGAGGCCAGCCAATGCCGAGGCGACCGTACTGTGCGTGGCTGTCCAGTCCGACTGCACCACGCCCTTGAAGCCCCACTCGTTCTTCAGCACGGTGGTCAGCAGATACGGGTTTTCGCACGCATACACGCCGTTCACCAGGTTGTACGAACACATCACGTTGCCGGGCGTTCCCTGCGTGACGCCGAGCTCGAACGCCAGCAGTTCGGTTTCGCGCATCGTGCGTTCGTCGACGACCGAGTTGCTGGCCATGCGGTTCGTTTCCTGATCGTTCATCGCGTAGTGCTTGATCGTCGCGATGACGTTCTGCGCCTGCGTGCCGATCGTGCGCGCGGCGCTCAGCGTGCCGGTCAGTACCGGATCTTCGCCCATGTACTCGAAGGTGCGGCCATTGCGTGGTTCGCGCGCGAGATTGACGCCGCCGCCGAGACCTTCGCCATAACCGAGCACGCGCAGCTCGGTCGCGATACGCGCGCCGTATTGGTTCGCCAGCGTGGGGTCCCAGCTTGCCGCGAGCGCCACCGGCGCGGGCAGCGCCGTCGCGTTCGAGTTGACGACATTGACGCCGCCGGCCGAATCGGCCATTGCAAGGCCCGGAATGCCGAGCCGCGCGATGCCGGGAATGTAGCCGGCTCCGTTGACGCCGGGCGGATACGGACCGCCGAGTCCCGCGTTGGGGATACCCACGCCGTGCACGAGCTGAATCTTTTCGGCGGTCGTCATCTTCTGGACGAGCGCGGCGGCACGCGCATCGGCGCGCGCATCGGGATCGGACGGCAACGGTGGGGCACTGATGTTGCTGCCATTGCCGCAGGCGGCGAGTACCAGCGCGACACCGCAGGCGATGGCGCTTGCGGCAAAGGGTATCGTCAGCTTCCTTCTCATCATCTCGCTCCGTGTTGTCGTTGTCGGTCATGTGATTTGCATTGCGTAACGTTGTATCGACGCGCTACCGGCACGTGACGCGTCCTGTTACGCTAAGCGCTCGTGGTAATGCGCCGAAAGAAATTCTAGGGATGCGCCCGAAACGCGCTTGACCGATAGGTGCAGCACTTGACCGATGAAGAGTCAGGAAAACCCGCAGACAGGTTTCGACCGGAGGAGGCAAAGTGGATTTGCGTCAGAAGTCCGTTTCAGCGCGCATCTATCGAGGGTTGCTCGACGCGGCGGAGCGCGAGGGCCTCGATCGCACCAAAGTGGCCCACGATATCGGCATCGACGAGGCCGACATCGCCGCGGCCGATGCGCGCGTGCCGGGCGACAAGCACGTCGCAATGCTCCAGCTTGCGGAAAGCTGCCTGATGCGCGGCGCGCCCGAGGGCGACGTGTTCGATGGTCTGCTGTATTTCCCCGAGCTTGCGGGCGTGCTCTGCAATAGCCCGACGCTGCGCGATGCATTGCGCAATTACGTCACGTATCGTGACCTGATCGGTAATGTCGACTGGCTCGTCATGCAGGAGCACGGCGACGAAGTCGCATTCGAATACGTGACGGAAGGCGAAGGGCGCAACGCATCGAGCGCGCTCGGCAACTTCGCGCTGATAGCAAGTGTGGCAAAGCTCTACGACGTGCGACTGCGCGTGCGCGACGCGGGTGTCACCGATGCGCGGCTCGGTGCGATCGCGGCGCTGAGCGGGACGTTGGGCGTGCGCGTTCACCTCGATCAGGCTCGCAATCGGATGGTGTTGCAGTCGTCCGCGCTGGATCGCGCGTTCGAGGTCTACAACGCGCCGCTCGCGAAGATTCACATGCATGCCGCGCATGGAATCTTGCAGCGGATTCGCGAGCAGGGCCGCTTTTCTCCGACGGTCGAGCGATGTCTGCGTGACGTGCTGCGCGAGCACGCGGATGCGATCGAGCCGAAGAGCCTGCAGACGATCGTCTGCGAGCGGCTGTCGCTGACGCGCTGGACCTTGCAACGCAAGCTCGCGGCGGAGTGCAAAACCTTCAGCGAGGTGCTGATGCAAATGCGTATCGACGAAGCACGCACGCTGCTCGCGCATACGCCGATGTCGATCAGCGAGATTAGCGAACGGGTCGGCTTTGCCTCGACGACGGCGTTTACGCGGTTTTTTACGCGTGCATGTGGGGCGCCGCCGGCGCGGTATCGGGGGCGATGCCGGGTGTGATCGTCCTATGATGAGCATCGATCAGAACATGACTCGACTGTTCGGTGTCATGGGATCGATCGTATCCTTGGTCGCGTTTCTGCCTTATGGACTTGCGATCTGGCGCGGCACCGTACGCCCTCATCTTTTTACCTGGTTGATCTGGTCACTCGTCACGGCGATTGCGGCTGTCGGCCAGTTCGTCGCCGGTGCGGGTCCTTCGGCGTGGTGTACCGCGGCGATCGCGGCCACCTGCTTCTTTGTTCTCGTATCGAGCGTCTTTCGGGGTGAACGGCAGCGGACCGCTTTTGATTGGCTTTGCCTTGCTGCTGCCTTGTCGGCCATTCCGCTCTGGATACTCACCAATGATCCGACGTTGTCGATCTGTCTTGTGACGCTGATCGAACTCGTCGGCCTCGCGCCGACGGTGCGCAAGACTATTCGTGATCCGTGGAGTGAGAGTCTTTTGTACTTTGCGCTCTGTGTTTTTAAATACGCGCTCGCGATTCTTGCGCTGCCGAAATGGAGTGTGGCCGTGGCGTTTTATCCGGCGGTGAATATCGGGGCGGCAAGTGGGGTTTGTTTGTTGATGGTGGTGCGGCGTCGACGGGTGCGAGCGTACTCCGAGGACAAGGTTCGGTGAGGCGCTCCCGAAAGACAGCGCGACGACTCGCAGCGCGCGATCTGAATGTGCCTCCCTTTTGTCCGATATTCATCAGGTCGCCGCAAATTGCGTGGATTACACTGGTTTTCGCTATGCGACTTTAAAGCGTGGCTGACCCACGAAGTCACCATTGCGCGGACTTTCGTGCATCCCTTCCGCACGTATCCGCCGACACCGGGCGAAATACGACTGCTTGGTGAAAGCGTTTCGCCATTCACCACTTTGGCCGGCCCCTGGTCCCTCACACGACGGCGACCAGGTATCGCTGCGGCCATTTCACATCGACTATTTTCGCTTGATTGAATCAGGCGCCTGATCCGGCAGCCGATAGGCCCCTTGCACGGCGCGATTTCACGCGCCTGATTCGCTGACAAGGAGATGAAGATGAAGACCCGCCAATTGAGCATTTGGTCGGCTGTAGCCGTTGCACTTCTGTCGCTGAGTGGCACCGCGCAGGCCGGTGGTGATGACGGCGACCGTGGCCGCGGCGGTGGCGGCGGTCTTTGCTCGAACGCAACGCTAAAAGGACCCTATGGGTTCATCGGTCACGGCGTGATCCTTGGGTTGCTGGATTCGAGCAACGTGCTGCATCCGTTCGCCACCCAGTCGATCCTCGATGACGTCGCCCTCGTGACATTCGACGGCAACGGCAAATTTACCCGCACCGATTTCGGGAGCATCAACGGCGTGCCGAAAGGTGGACAGATAACCTTCAATCCGGCGCAGAAAGGCACTTATTCGGTGAACTCCGATTGCACCGGCACCATGTCGGTTGTCTATACCGCCGGAGGACCCACGCCAGCCGGCGTCGTGACCGACCTGAACATCGTGGTCACTTCGGACGGCACGCAGATCGAATCCGTCGTCTATCGGGCGAGCATCCCGTCGGCCGCGTCGGCCCCCGACGGCTACAGCTGCCCGATGGATTGCGTGCAAGGTGTGCAGGAGGCGTTCGAAGGGAAGAAGGTTCTGGTCTACGGCTTCCGGTAGTGGGGTACTGCGGGATCGGATGAATTCGCGGTTGCCGCCGGCTTTTCAACCGGCGGCGCGCTCGCTTCATCGGTGCTTCGCTCAATGCCCCGGCCGTTCGCCCACTGCGACCGGCGCATGCTTCGTCTGCCGGCTCAACATCAGCGTCACGACCGCCGACACCGCCAACGTCCCCCCGACCACATAAAGCCCTGCCGTATAGCCGCCCGTCACGTGCTTGAGCCAGCCGATCGCAAACGGCCCGACGAAGCCGCCGAGATTGCCGATCGAGTTGATCATGGCAATGCCCGCCGCCGCTCCGGCGCCCGACAGGAACATGCTCGGCATCGCCCACAGCGGCGCCTTCGCGGCGCTGATTCCGACGTTCACGACGACGAGCGCAAGCACGATCATCAACGCGGTGGTCGCATTACCGGCGAACACGAAGCCGACGCACGCAAGCGCACACGGAATCACGACGTGCCACGTCCGCTCGTCGGTGCGATCCGAGTGCTTCGCCCATAGCACCATCGCGATCACTGCGAGCACGCTCGGCACGCCGGCGAGCAGCCCGGTTTCGAACGTGCCGAAACCGTATTGGCGGATGATCAGCGGGGCCCACAAGCCGAGCGTATAAAGTCCCGCCGAGGTGCCGAAGTAGATCAGCGCGAGCGCGAGCACGCGCGGATCGCGCAACGCGCTGAGCGCGCCGGCCGTGTGGCCCGCATGCGCGTGCCGCGCGTCGGCTTCGAGCTTCAGCCTCGCGATCAGCCAGTCGCGCTCTTCGGGCTGCAGCCACTCGGCTTGCGCGGGCTTGTCGGTCAGATACCTGAGCACGCAGAAGCCGAGGATGATCGCGGGCAATGCTTCGAATATGTAGAGCATTTGCCAGTCGACGAGTCCGGCAATCGGCGGCAGTTTCATGATCGCGCCGGAAATCGGCGAGCCGATCGCAGTCGAGATCGGCGCGGCGGCCATGAACCATGCCGCCGCGACCGCACGCTGCCGCGCCGGAAACCACAGGCTCAGATACAGGATGATGCCGGGAAAGAAGCCCGCTTCCGCGACGCCGAGAATGAAGCGCAGCGCGTAGAAACTGGTCGGCCCGACGACGAACGCCGACGCGAGCGACACGAGCCCCCACGACACCATCACGCGAGCAATCCAGCGCCGCGCGCCGACCTTGTGCAGGATCAGGTTCGACGGCACTTCGAACAGAAAATAGCCGATGAAAAAGAGCCCGCCGCCGAGGCCGAACGCGGTCGGCGAAAGACCGATCGCCTTGTTCATCGACAACGCGGCAAAACCCACATTCACGCGATCGAGAAAGCTCACGAAGTACAACAGCATGACGAACGGGATGATCCGCAGCATCAGCTTGCGGGACACCCGGCTTTCGAGTTCCGAAGTCATTGTCTCCTCCTGCGGCGCGCGGCTATTGACCGCGCGCGAACCTCGCGCCGGCCGACGTTGGGCCGAGCTAATCGAGTCAAGGTTGTGTGCCGGCCACGTCGTGGCCGGGGCGCAGACCGCGCGCCTGATTTGCGCGCGGTTCCGCTCAGTCCGGTTCAGTTCGCGCGAAGCCGGCGCTCAAGCCGCGTTCGCCGCGGGCGTCGCCGCCTGCTCGATGAACGCGCACACGGCCGCCGTCACCTGCGCGGTCGTGGTCGTGCCGCCGAGGTCGCGCGTGTGCAGCGCTTTGTTCGCGGTCACCGCTTCGACGGCCTGCATCACGCGCCTGGCCGCGTCGAATTCGCCGAGGTGTTCGAGCAGCATCACGACCGACCAGAACGTGCCGACCGGATTCGCGAGCCCCTTGCCCATGATGTCGAACGCGGAGCCATGGATCGGCTCGAACATCGACGGATAGCGGCGCTCCGGATCGATGTTGCCGGTCGGCGCGATGCCGAGGCTGCCGGCGAGCGCGGCCGCGAGGTCGCTGAGAATATCGGCGTGCAGATTGGTGGCGACGATCGTGTCGAGCGTCGCGGGACGGTTGACCATGCGCGCGGTCGCCGCGTCGACGAGTTCCTTGTCCCACGTGACGTCCGGAAACTCCTTCGAGATTTCGAGCGCGATCTCGTCCCACATCACCATCGCATGACGCTGCGCGTTGCTCTTCGTGATCACGGTCAACAGCTTGCGCGGACGCGACTGCGCGAGGCGGAACGCGAAGCGCATGATGCGCTCGACGCCGGCGCGCGTCATGATCGACACGTCGGTCGCGGCTTCGATCGGATGGCCCTGATGCACGCGGCCGCCGACGCCCGAATATTCACCCTCCGAATTTTCGCGGACGATCACCCAGTTCAGATCCTCGGGCTTGCAGTACTTCAGCGGTGCGTCGATGCCGGGCAGAATGCGCGTCGGGCGCACGTTCGCGTATTGGTCGAAGCCCTGGCAGATTTTCAGTCGCAGACCCCACAGCGTGATGTGATCGGGAATGTCCTTGTCGCCCGCCGAGCCGAACAGGATCGCATCTTTGTTGCGGATCGCGTCGAGCCCGTTGGCCGGCATCATCACGCCGTGCTGGCGGTAGTAGTCGCCGCCCCAGTCGAAGTTCTCGAACTCGAACGTGAAGGCGCGCGTGGTCTTCGCGAGCGCCTCGAGCACCTGCGCGCCGGCCGGCACGACCTCCTTGCCGATGCCGTCGCCGGGGATGGTTGCGATGCGATAGGTCTTCATGTCTCCGTCCTGTGCTTGGTGAATGGCGTGAGTGGACTCTAGCGCGATCCCACGGGTAAAAACCGGTGCTAAACTCAAAGCATCTTTAACTTGCATTCACAAATGCGAAGGCGCGGAAAAGACGATGCGCGACACCGTCCAGCCAGCCGATCTGGGCTTTTTCTCGACGCTCGCCGCGAGCGGCAGCCTCAGCGCGGCCGCACGCGAACTGGGGCTGACCGCGGCGGCCGTCAGCAAGCGCCTCACGCAGATGGAGCAGCGCGCGGGCGTCGCGCTCGTGAACCGCACGACGCGCCGCATGATGCTGACGCCCGAAGGCGAGCTATACCTCGAGCGCGCGCGGCGGATTCTCGACGAGATCGACGAACTGGCCGAACTGCTCGGCTCGGCGAAGAAGACACCGAAGGGCTTGCTGCGCGTGAACGCGACGCTCGGCTTCGGGCGCAGCCATGTCGGGCCGGCGATCTCGCGCTTCGTCGCGCGGTATCCGCAGGTGTCCGTTCAACTGCAGTTGTCAGTCACGCCCCCGCCGCTTACCGACGACAGCTTCGACGTCTGCATCCGCTTCGGCGAGCCGCCCGATACGCGCGTGGTCGCGCGCCGGCTTGCGCCGAACCGGCGTCTGCTGTGCGCGGCGCCGTCGTATCTCGCGGCGCACGGCATGCCGCTCACGGCGCACGATCTGACGCGCCACAACTGCATCGGCATTCGTCAGGGCGACGAAGCGTACGGCGTGTGGCGGCTGACCTCGGGACGCGGCGCCGCGCGCAAGACCGAGGCGGTGCGGATCAAGGGCACGCTGACCACCAACGACGGCGAGATCGCCGTCAAATGGGCGCTCGAAGGACACGGCATCCTGATGCGCGCGGAATGGGACATCCGGCAGTATCTGACGGAAGGATCGCTCGTCCAGTTGCTACCCGATCACGACACACCGAATGCGGATATCTTCGCGGTGTATTCGCCGCGGCATCAGATGTCGAATCGTATTCGCGCGTTTGTCGAGTTTATTGCGCGGGAGTTGGGGGGGTGAGGTGGGGGTGGGGGCGGGGGCGTAGTGCAGCACAGCGATCGTGCGCATTCGTGATGTCATCAAAAGAGCGAGCAGCACATCGGCCCAATTTTGCCTCGCTTTCCGAGTCGTCTGATTGAGCATGGTTCCGTCTTCGCCGAAGCTGACGGTGTCACGAACGTTACCTTGAGCCACCCGTCTTCTCGCTTCCGTGGCCACCACGGAGTGAATGCCTTTTCGATATGTAAACCATGCCCGCAGAGTGCTATTTCACGCTTAACCGTCGACTCATCTCTGTATTGACCTGCAAAGGCTTTGGCAACGTGTCTGCTTTTTCGGGCAAACCAGCCCATGTCAACAACCCCGCAGATGCAGCGGTCGCCGAAAGCGGTCCGCTTCCGCAAGGCCTGTACTACATCGTAGACCGACAGAGTGGCGGTCATCTGGGATGGCTGTATGACCTTGTCAAGGACGCATGGTCCGATGTCGATCATTCGACCTGGTTCGCGCTTTATCGAAACGACGGCGTGATTGACGATTGGACATTTATCAATGGCGTGAAGCGAGGCAACTTCCGCCTGCATCCGACTGGTCGCTGGGGAGAAAGTGAGGGATGCATCACGGTCACGGACCAGTCCCAGTTCGATCGCTTACGCTCGTTCTTGCTGTCGCACCCAACCCGGAAGATACCCGGCACCACACTTCAGTACTACGGTACGGTACTTGTGCAATGAAAACTGCCCTGCGGATTTTTACGGCCTTCGTGCTGACTGTCCCAGTCTGCATTGCGTTGTCGACGATCGACCCGCTTGCGCGCTGGGTGGGCAGCGAATCCACGTTAGAAATGCTTCGCCCCCTCTTCAAGCTCGTTGGCGCCGTCGGTGTGGAGGGCGAAGAGGACGTGGTGGTTACGCTGCTGCTCGCAGTCAGTTTCCTACTATGCTGGGGGCTCTCGTGGGGCGGGTCCGTGCTTTTTGTTAGAAAGAGGTGTCGCCTTGATGTCAAATGACGTTTTCATAAAAATCGACGGGATTACGGGCGAGTCGCAGGACGCGACACACCCGGACGAAATCGAGGTGATCAACTGGACATGGAAGATGGCACAGCGGCTCTCCATGATGTCCGGACCAGGAAGCGGCGTCAGCAAAGCCTCGGTCGACGACCTCGTGTTCTTCCACAACGTGGACCGGGCGAGTCCGAGCCTGATGTCCTATTGCCTGACCGGCACGCACGTTTCGAAAGCGGTTCTTACCATGCGCAGGGCGGGTGGCAGCCCCCTCGATTTCCTCAGGCTCACAATGAACGATGTATTCATCACGGGCGTAGAGATGACCGCACAACACGAACAGGTTCGCCTCTCTTTTGCCAGGATCAAGCAGGAATACATCGTTCAAAATGCCAGAGGCGGCAGCAACGGCGTAGTTACCGGAATCTTCGACATCAGGGCCAACCGACCTGTGCCCCGATGACAGTGTCAGCCAGACCTTTTCAATGCACATCACTGACTATCCAATAAAACCCCCTGATATCGTAAAGTTGAGGAAATAGAGACCGCCTCCATCCCATTAGTCACCAAGGCCGGACCTGACCAAACCGGGTAACGATGCCGAGACCAGACCCCGCGCTGTACCGCAGCCCGAGAACCCCGATGACGCGGCGGCGCCGGCGTCTTCTGATCGTCGGCGCGATCGTGCTCATCGCCGCATTCGGCTGGATGCTCGCGCTCGTGCTCGAGCCCGCGTTCCAGCGCACGATCGTCATCACCACCGGTGCGGACGGCGGCATCTATCGCGGCTTCGCCGATCGCTACGCGCCGCTGCTCAAGCGCGAAGGCGTCAAGCTCGACATCCGTAGCTCGTCAGGCTCGGTCGAAAACTACCAGCGGCTCGCGGACCCGAACAGCGCCTATCAGGTCGGCTTCATCCAGTCGGGCACGACCAGTCCGAATGACACCGACAATCTGGAAACCATCGCCGCCGTGTCGTACGAGCCGATCTGGGTGTTCTATCGCGGCGATGCGACGATCGACCGGCTGTCGCAACTGCGCGGCAAGCGCATTTCGATGGGCGTGCCAGGCAGCGGGTTGCTCAACGTCTCGCAGGTGCTGCTCGGCTATAGCGGCGTCACGAGTCAGAACTCGACGCTGCTGCAGATGGACGCGAACGCCGCATACCAGGGGCTCGAAAGCGGTCAGGTCGACGCGGCGTTCTTCATTGGCCGGCCCGACGCCGACATGCAGCACACGCTGCTCACCACAGCAACCTGAAGCTGATGAGCTTCGCGCAGGCCGATGCACTGGCGCAAAAATTCCCGTCGCTGTCGAAGATCATCTTGCCGCGTGCCTCGACGAGCGTCGCCGACGATCTGCCGCGCCGCGACGTCACGCTGCTCGCGGCGACGGCGCTGCTCGTGTCGAAGGACACGCTGCATCCGGCGCTCGTCTATCTGCTGCTCGACGCGGCGCGCACGGTGCACGGCGGCGAGGACTACTTCACGCCGCTCGGCACGTTCCCCAACCTGAACACCGAAGAATTCCCGATCTCCGACGAAAGCGTGCGGTACTTCAAATCGGGCCGGCCGTTTCTGTATCGCTACCTGCCGTTCTGGCTCGCGAGTCTGATCGAACGGCGGCTGCTGATTCTGGTGCCGTTCCTCGCGCTGCTGATCGGCCTCGCGCAGGCGCTGCCGCGCATGCTCGAAGCGCGTATGAAGAAACGCCTGATCGTGTGGTACCGCGCGATCAAGGCGCTCGAGGACGAAGTGTGGAAGAACGCCGAGCCGTCTCGCGCGCAGATCGCGCAATGGAGTGAGGAGATTGAAAGCATCGACGCGAACGCTAGTCAGATCCGAATTCCGTACCGCTACTTTCAGGACGTTTACGCGCTGAAGCAGGCGATCGGCGTCGTGCGCGACCGGATCGCGCATGTAGCGCAGAAAGTGCAGAGGTAGAGACGGCGGTCGCTTAGCCCTGTGCGTTTGCCGGGTATTCACCACCGCGCAGCCGGTTGATTTTCCGCACGGCCTCACCGCGTGGGTGCTTGCCGCAGCGCAAGAAAAAAATCTCTGTGAAATCAGTCGAACGATAGGTCGATTCAATTGGCGCGCTCGCGATTCGCATCCTGTAATGGACTCCTGCCGTCCGCGTACCGTCCATCCAGCCTGCCGTCCTACCCGGAGAGAGACCATGTCCCAGCCTGAGCCGAATGTAGACGAAGTGGTCCGAAGCATCGCCGAGGAAACCGACACGCCGGCAGAAACGGTGTCGCGCATGTACGCCGATACGCTCGCCGAATTCCGGAACGAGGCGCGCGTGTTCGACTACGTGCCGCTGTTCGCCGCGAAGAAGGTCCGCAACGAGCTGCGTCACAAGCAACATCGCGAGCACTGACTCACGGCATGCGGTGATGCATCGGCTCACCGCACTGTCGCACGCGTCGTGGCTCCAGATTTTGCGAGCATGGTGGAGCTAACAATCGCGTCGCAAATTTTTTATGCTGGCGGTTCCACAGCTTTTCAAAGGAGCCGTCCACATGTCCGCCCCGCTGCAGATTCGCGCCGTCACCCGTGACGATTTCGATGCATGGCTCCCGCTATGGGACGCCTACAACGCGTTTTATGGCCGCTCGGGCGAGACCGCGTTGCCGCGCGAGATCACGCAAATCACGTGGAATCGCTTTTTCGATGGCTACGAGCCGATGCATGCATTAGTCGCGGAACGCGCCGGGCAATTGCAGGGCATCGTGCATTTTCTCTATCACCGTCATACGACGATGGCGGGGCCGATCTGCTATCTGCAGGACCTGTACACGCTCGATAGCGAGCGCGGCAAGGGTGTCGGCCGAGCGCTGATCGAGGCCGTCTATGCGCGCGCAAAAGCCGACGGTGCGCAACGCGTCTACTGGCAGACGCATGAGACGAATCACACCGCGATGCAGCTCTATGACAAGGTCGCGGATAAGGGCGGCTTCGTGGTTTATCGCAAAGCGCTCTAACGCACAGCGCTTCATCAGAGAGGCCTATCAACGGCGAAAGGCGCACCACCCGGTGCGCCTTTCGTTTTACTGCTCAAGCGGTCATCACGCAGTCCCGGTCAAGCCTCGAGCTGCTCCAGCACCTTGCCCTTGGTTTCGATACCGAGGAAGTGCACCGCGACCGCCGCGATGAACGGCACGGCGGCGAGGATATAGAACGCCACTTCCAGGTTGCCGCCGATCATCGTCTTCGACACGATCGCCGGCGCGAAGATCGCCGCCACTTTCAGCCACGCGCCGCCGACACCGCAGCCCATCGCGCGGATACTGGTCGGGTACAGCTCCGGCGTGTACACATAGGCCGTGATGAAGCCGCTGGCGAGAAAGCCGAGCGCGAGCGCGCAGCAGGTTGCGACCACATACACCGACGAGCCGTGAAACACGCCCGCCATGGCCAGCGACAACGCGCACAGCACGAACGAGATGCTGATGATCGGCTTGCGTCCCACCTTGTCGACCAGCAACGCGCAGGCCAGCGATCCGAGCACGCCGAGCACCGACGCCGCGACCGCCAGGTTCAGCGCGAGTTGCAGCGGCGCGTGATAGATCGTGCGGTAGATTGTCGGCAGCCAGGTCGACAGACCATACTGGATGAAGCCGCAGGTGACCCACAGCATCGCCACGGCGAGCGTGCGCTTCAGATAGGCCGGGCCGAACAGGTCCGCGACGCGGCGCTTCGGATGGCGATTGATCATCTCGTCGAACTCCGACGCCTGCGCGACCGGCGGCAGCGGCACCTTGGCGGTACGTTCGAACGCGAGCACGGCGGAATCGGCTTCGGCCATCCGGTCGCGCACGGCGAGCCAGCGCGGCGATTCCGGCACGAGCTTGCGCAGCACGAAGAACAGGATCAACGGCATGCCGCCGATGAAGTACATCGCCTGCCAGCCGAAGCGCGGCACGATCCAGGCACCGAGCGCGCTCGACGCGAGCAGCCCGATCGGGAACACGATTTCGTACAGCAGAACGAAGCGTCCGCGGCCGTGCGCGCGGCTGATCTCGTTGATATAGGTCGCAGCCACCGGCAACTCACCGCCGAGGCCCAGGCCCTGGACGATACGCAGCGCGACGAACACCGCGAAGGTCGGCGCAAAGCCGCACGCGATACTGGTGATGCCGATAATGCCCGAGCTCAGCGCGATCGCCTTCACGCGTCCGCCGCGTTCCGCGTACCACGGAAACAGGAACGCGCCGATCAGTTGTCCCACGGAGCCCGAGCCAAGCAGGAAGCCGACGTCCCACGGCGTCAGATTCCATTTCGCGATCAGCAAGGGCAGCGTCGCCGCGATCGCGATGACGTCGAAGCCGTCGAAGAACGTCGCGAGACCGATCAGTATGCGCGCACGCACCTGCATCCGGTTCCTCGGCAAGCGCTCCAGACGCGCGATGATCGATCCTTGCGTCACAGCGCCTGAAACACCGGCGCTGCTGCGGTCTCCTGTTGTGTTTTCGATGGTTCTCATGCCGAGGTGCCGTCCGTAGAAATGATTAGGCAAGCGCCGTGGAGGCGTCAGTCAGGGTGACAAGGTCGATGGTCCGGCCCTGGTTCATCCACTTGCGCGAAAGCTTCAGCTCACGCGGGGTGTTGATCGCGATCACGCCACGAATCGTGTTGTCTTCCAGATAGAACAGCGTTGCGCGTTTGCCGGGCAAATCACCGCGCACCGCGAGTTCCGCGTTGGCCGGAATGTCGCCGAGAATCTGCAGGTTCACGTCGTACTGATCGGACCAGAACCACGGAATATCCGCGTACGGCTCGAACGTGCCGAGCAAGGCCTTCGCCGTGGAGATCGCCTGGTTCTGCGCGTTGGCCCACGATTCGAGCCGCACGCGGCGCTTCAGCCACGCGCTCGGATGATTCGCGACGTCGCCGCACGCGAAGATGCGCGGGTCGTCGGTGGCGCCGAAGTGATCGACGACGATGCCATCCTCGACCTTCACGCCCGCCGCTTGTGCAATCGCCGTATGCGGTGCGAGACCGATGCCGGCCACCGCGAAATCGGCGTCGAGCGTCGAGCCGTCCTTAAATGTCGCGCGCAGCCGGTTCGCGTCGTTCGGATGATCTTCGAGCTTGACCAACGCCGCGTTCAGACGCACGTCCACGCCGTTCGCGCGATGCAGCTCC
This sequence comes from Paraburkholderia sp. 32, assembly GCF_050435345.1. Lineage (NCBI taxonomy): Bacteria > Pseudomonadati > Pseudomonadota > Betaproteobacteria > Burkholderiales > Burkholderiaceae > Paraburkholderia > Paraburkholderia sp. 32. The sequence goes on along the minus strand of NZ_JBNDKD010000001.1, from coordinate 925,603 downwards.
AGCAGGAAATCGGACACCAGCGGCGGCAGCGAGCGCACGCACAGACGCGGCGCGCCTTCCACCACGCACGCCTCGACGCCTAGCTTGCGCGCGGTCGCCGCGACTTCGAGACCGATCCAGCCGCCGCCGATCACGAGCACGCGCTTGCTTGAGCGCAGCCGTTCGCCGAGCGTGACCGCTTCGTCGAGCGTGCGCAGATAGGCGATATGCGAGGTCTTCACGAGCGCGTCGGGCAGACGGCGAGCCGCGCCGCCGGTCGAGATCACGAGGCGGTCGTACCGCACTTCGCGGCCCGACTTCGTGCGTACGATGCGCTGCTCGCGATCGATCGACGTCGCGCGATCCGGTTGCCACGCCTCGACGTTCAAGGCGTCGAAATCGTCGGGCTTCACGAGCCGCACCGTGTCGATGTCCGCGTCGCCGGCCAGCACGGCCTTCGACAGCGGCGGACGCTCGTACGGCAGATGCACTTCGTCGGCGATCATCACGAGGCGGCCGTCGAAGCCTTCCCGGCGCAGCGTCTTCACGACCCAGCCGGCCGCCTGGCCGCCGCCGATCACGACGATCGTGCGCGGCGCCTCGAGCCCCGCATGCGCGGTCTGGGCCTTTTCGGTGGCAACGTCAGTCATTCTTGCGCTCCGTCATGAACTTGCCTTCCGGCGCCTTCGCGTCTTTCTGGCGCCGCGTGTTGCCGTCGATGCCGCCGTCGATCGCCCATTCGGCGAACACGGTCGGGCCCGGCTCGAAATCGCGTGGCTGCCAATCGGGCGTCAGTTGATCTTCGTCGGCGTAGTACTCGATCAGGCCGCCGGCCGGATTCTTGAAGTACCAGAAGTACGCCGACGACACCGGATGACGTCCCGGGCCGAGTTGCGTTTCCCAACCGCAGCGGCTGATGTGCATGCCGCCGCCGAACACTTCGTGGATGTCGCGCACGGTGAACGCGACGTGGTTCAGGCCGCGTTTGCCGTTCGGCAGGGCCAGCAGGAACAGGTCGTGATGGCCGCCGTGCGGCGCGCAGCGCATGAACGCGCCGCGGCCCGGATAACGGTCCGAGGTCTCGAAGCCGAGCAGCTCGTGATAAAACTTTTCCTGCTCGGCGAGCCTGTTCGTGAAGAACACGACGTGGCCCACTTCGACCGGCTCCGCGCGCTCATAGACCGGCGACGGCTGATCGACGCGCAGCGTCTGGCCCCACACGTTCGACGGCGAACCGTGCACGTCGACCGCCCACTTACGCGTGACTTCGACGCGCACCGCCAGGCCGTTCGGGTCGATGCAGCCAACCGCCTCGTCGTTTTCGAAGTGGCCCGGCTGGCCGGCGAAGCGGCCACGCAGCGCGTCGAGCTCCGCCTTCGTCGCGACGCCCCACGTCACTTCGCGCAAGGTCGGGCCTTCTTCGAACGCGGGCGGCAGCGACGCATCGTTCGCCTCGACGACGAGCACCGTGCAGCCGTTCAGCGTTTCGAAGCGCGCGTGGGTTTCGTCGTGGGCGGTCTCTTTCATGCCCCAGTCCGCGAAAAATTGCCGACAGGTGGCGAGATCCGTCACGCCGTAAATAATCTGTTCAATGCCGAGAATCGTCATAACGTGCCTCTTCGTCCCGCTTCAGTTCGCCCACGCCAACGGCGCGTCGTTCAAGCCCCAGTAGAGGCTCTTCTGTTGCATGTATTCGCGAATGCCGACACGGCCTTTTTCGCGTCCCATGCCGCTCTCCTTCCAGCCGCTGAACGGCGTCGAGATCGAGAACAGCTTGTAGGTGTTGATCCAGATGGTGCCGGCTTCGAGCCCGCGCGCGATCCGGTAGGCACGCTTGTAGTCGCGCGTCCAGATGCCGGCGGCGAGGCCGAACACGCTGTCGTTCGCTTCCTTCAGCAGCGACGCTTCGTCGTCGAACGGCATCGCGACGAGCACCGGGCCGAAGATTTCTTCCTGGCAGATGCGCGCGTCGTTGGTCAGGCCTTCGAGAATGGTCGGCTGGAAGTAGGTGCCGGCTTCACGGTTATCGCCGACCGGACGTTCGCCGCCGCACAGCAGACACCCACCCTCTTCTAGACCGAGCGCGACATAGCGTTCGATCGTCTCGCGATGCGCCTGCGTGATCAGCGGACCCATCTGCGTGTTCTCGCGCGACGGATCGCCGACGCGCAGCTTGCGCGCGCCTTCGACCAGACGCTGCATGAACGTGTCGTAGATCGAGCGCTGCACGAACAGGCGCGAACCCGCGATGCACGCTTCGCCCGACGAGCTGAAAATGCCGTACAGCACGCCGTTCACCGCATGATCGAGATCGGCGTCGTCGAACACGATGGTCGGCGACTTGCCGCCGAGTTCGAGCGACACCGGCATCAGCTTGTCCGCCGCGATGCGCGCGATGCCGCGGCCCACTTCGGTGCCGCCCGTAAACGACACCTTCTTCACGAGCGGATGGCGCACCAGCACGTCGCCGATCACCGAGCCCTTGCCCGGCAGCACGCTGACCACACCCTTCGGCACGCCCGCTTCCTCGCAGATGCGCGCGAGCGCGAGCGACACCAGCGGCGTGACTTCGGCGGGCTTCAGCACCACCGCATTGCCGCCCGCGAGCGCCGGCGCGAGCTTCTGCGCGTCGGACGCGATCGGCGAATTCCACGGCGTGATCGCCGCGACCACACCGATCGGCTCGTAGATGCTCATCGTCAGATAGTCGCCGCGTGACGGCGTGACGTCTTCATCGAGCGTTTCGAGGCAGGCCGCGAAATAGCGGAACGTGTTCGCCGCGCTCGCGACCAGCACGCGCGTCTCGCCGATCGGCTTGCCGTTGTCGCGGCGCTGCAGATTCGCGAGCGCTTCGTGGCGCGCCATGATCAGATCGGCGATGCGATACAGGATCAATGCGCGTTGATGCGGCTTCAGACCCGACCAGTTGGACTTGCGCCACGCCGCGTCGGCGGCTTCGATGGCTTCGCGCGCGTCGTCGGCGCTGGCCGTCGAGATTTCCATGTTGACCGACTGATCCGCCGGATACAGGCTTTTGTACGGGTTGCCGCGCCCCTGCCGCCATTCGCCGCCGATGAAAATATCGCCGTTGGGCACGAGGCTGGTATCGAAGTGAGTCATGTCGGTCGTTCCGGTTCTTTCAAGCCAGGGGCTTAACGGGTCTTAGATCACGCAGCGCGCCGCGCGATTGCGCAGTGCGCGGATCGCGCTATAGGCGGTCAGCGCGGACGTCTTCGGGTTGTCCGGCAGCGGCTTGCCGCTCATTTCGAGCGCCATCTCGCCGAACGCGCCCCGCGCGACGATGCGATGCACGTTGCGCGTCACGTTCGGATCGGCGATCAATCGCACTGCCGTGTTGTCGAGGCCGAGGCCCGCGAGCGCGATCGTCGCGGCGACGTTCGCGTTCTTCGGATAGAGCCGCGCGGCTTCGCGCGCGCTGCCCTCGAAAATCACTTTCTCTTCGGCGAGCGTGGCCAGATCGCAAACCGCTTCGGCCGGCGTGCCGAGCCAGCCGACCGGCGGCTTGCGGCCCGTGTACAGCACTTCGTCGAGACCGCCGAAGCGCGCCGCCGAGATCGCGTCGACACCGCCGATCGCGCCCGACAGCAGCGTGACCGTCGCGTCGCCTTGATCGGCCGCGGCCGCGAGCGCATCGAGCAGCCCGACATCGGACAGCGCGCCGATCGACGCGACCGCACAATCGGTGCCCGCCTTCAGCAACGGCACGACGTGAGCGACGAGCGCGCTGTGGCCCGCGCATTCGAGCGCGAACTGCGGCTTCGTGCTCAGCGCCGCCACCGACGACACCACGTCGACGCTCGCGCCCACCACTTCACGCACCGACGCCACATGACTTTCAGGCACGATCACATGCGACACGCGCACCGCCGGATCGGCGGCGACCGAGCGGTACACCGCCTGGCCGATCGCGCCGAAGCCGATCATCGCGATGTCGATGGGCGCGTGATGTCCCGCGTAGCCGGCCTCATGCATGTTGCGGCTCCTCTTTCTTGACCGGCGGGCCCGCGAACGCGGTCGCGAACGATCCGACCGACAGCATGTCCACTTCGACCAGCACCGGCCCCGTCTTCGCCATGCCTTCGCGGATGATCGCGGCGGCGTCGTCGAGCGACTTGATGCGGTAGTGCGTGAGCTTCAGGCTTTCGCAGAACTGCGCGAAATCCGGCTGATGCAGTTGCACGTAGCAGCGGCGGCCGCCGTACTGCGCGTCCTGAATGTTGCGGATCACGCCGTAGCACTGGTCGTTCATCAGCACGATCATCACGTTGGCGTTTTCCTGCACGGCCGTCGCGAGTTCGCCGACGTTGACCATCAGGCCACCGTCGCCGCACAGGGCCACAGTTTTCGCAGCGTTGCCCGCGAGCGCCGCGCCGATACCCATTTGCATACCCTGGCCGATGCCGCCGCCGAGCGCGTGCACGCCAGCGCGCGGCGTGAAGATCTTCAGCAGGCGGTTGCCCCACGTGCTGTTCGAGATCGTGACGTCGCGCACCCAGTTGTAGTCGCGGCCCACGGCTTCCTGCAGCGCGTCGACGAGACGCTTGTAGGGCCCAAGACCCTTGCTGACGTCGGCGACCGCGCTTTCGCGCGCGGCGGCCAGGTCTTGCGCGAACGCCGGATCGATCTTCAGCTTGCCTTCGAGCAGCGTCGCGAGTTCGTCGAGCACCGCGGCGGCGTCGCCGTGGATGAACATGTCGTTGCGATAGCCGCGGTTGTCGGCGAGCGCGTCGGCGTCGATGCGATACAGCGGCTGCGGCAGCGCGAGCTTGTACTTCAGCGTTTCATTGCCACGCAGACGCGAGCCGACCACGACGAGCGCGTCGCAGGTCTTGTAGAAGCTTTCGACTGCCGGGTGCACGTTGAACGCGCCGAGCGTGGCCGGGTGATCTTCGGGCAGCACGCCGCGACCCTGCACGCTGGTCACGACGCCAAAGCCGAGCGCGACCAGACGTTCGACCGCCGCGCGCGCGTGGCGCGTGCCGCCGCCCAGCCACAACAGCGGGCGCTTCGCCTTCGTCAGGTGCTGCGCGAGTTGCGCGACGCGGTCCTTGCAATGCGTGAGCGTACTCACGTGCGGGGCGCCGAGATCGCTCGGCCATTCGACTTCGGCGGCCTGGATGTCGATCGGAATCTCGACGCTGACCGGGCCGCTCGGCGCGGCTTGCGCGACGCGCACGGCTTCGCGGATCGTCGGCAACGCGGTTTCGACCGAGCGCACGCGGAACGCGGCCTTCGAGATCGATTGCAGCATCGACAGCTGATCCGGTGCCTCGTGGATGTACGCGAGGTCCTGATCGAGATAATCGGTTTCGATCTGGCCGGTCACGTGCAGCAGTGCCGTGCCCGCCGTCAGCGCTTCGACCATCGCTCCCGCCGCGTTGCCCGCGGCGGTGCCGGTGCTCGTAAAAGCGACGCCGAGGCCGCCGGAGACGCGGGCGAGGCCGTCAGCCATGTTCACCGCGCCGGCTTCGCCACGCGCGCCGACATAACGGATCTTGCCGCGCGTGTTGATTGCGTCGAGGATCGGCATGTTGTGGATCGAGATCACGCCGAAGGCGGTTTTAACGCCGCATTGCTCGAGAAAGGCGGCGATCAGTTCGCCAACGGTGGTTTTGTTAGACATGTCGTGCAACGCCTCCAGAAACATCGATGTGACTGCCAGTCGTGTACGACGACAGCGGGGTAGCCAGATAAAAGAGCGCCTGTGCGGCTTCTTCGGGACGGCCGAAGCGGCCGAGCGGGATGTTTTTCTTGCGCGCGAGTTCGCCGGTCCAGTCTTCCCAGCTCTGTCCGAGCTCGGCCTGGGTGGCATAACGGCGGCGCCATTGACCCGATTCGACGATGCCGATCAGGATCGAATTGACGCGCACGCGCTGCGGCGCCAGTTCGACCGCGAGCGACTTCGTCAGGCTCAGCAGGCCCGCGCGCGCCGACGACGTCGCCACCATATGCGGCTCCGGCTGTAGCGCGAGCAGCGAGTTCACGTTGACGATCGCCGCGTTGCGGCCGGCGCCGGCCGTGTCGCGCAGCATCGGCAGGAACGCGCGGGTCGGGCGGATCACGCCGAAGTACTTGAGGTCGAGTTCCTCGCGCCAGGCCTCGTCGGTCGTATCGGCGAAGGTCGACACGCGGCCCTGGCCCGCGTTGTTCATCAGCATGTCGGTGCGGCCGAAGCGCTGCTGCACCGCCTGCGCGAACGCGTTGACTTCGTCGGCGTCGAGCACGTCGCAGCGCTGCGCGAGCAGTTGCGCGCCGGAATACTTCTTCGTGAGCGCGGCTTGCGCCTGGGCGAGCCGCTCGCTGTCACGGCCGCAGATCGCGACGGAAGCGCCGGCGCGCAAAAACAGTTCGGCGGTTGCGAGGCCGATGCCGGACGAACCGCCCGTCACCACCGCTACCTGTCCGGTCAAATCGATTTGGATCATCAGAGCCCCAGTGCCTTCATGTACTTGTTGCCGCTATTCGGCCCAGACTTCGGCCGGTAATTGAGCCGCTGCGACAGCTCGTCGGCCGCGCGGCGCACCTTGTCGACGAGACCGCCGTCGAGCAGCGATGCATCGATCTCGCGGCGCGGAATCGTCGTCGTGATCACCGCGACGATGCGGCGCGAGTCGTTACGCACCGGCGCGCTGACCACCGAAATGCCACGCTCGAACGAAGACTCGCTGATCGCGAAGCCGCGCCGCGCGTCGTCGCGAATCCGTTCGTACAGGTCGTCGACCGTGGCCGGCGTCTGCGTCGTGAAGCGCTCGAGTTCCGGCTCCGGATAGAGCTTCTTCAGTTCCTCGAACGTCAGATCGCCCATCAGCACCTGGCCATGGGTCGTCGCATGCGCGGGCAGGCGCGTGCCGACGTTGACCTTCACCGAACTGAAAATCGGCGCATGGCTTTGCGCCTTCGCGACGAACACGACGTCGCGTGCATCGCGAATCACGATGTGGCTCGTGAGGCCGGTCTCGTCGCGCAGCTTTTCGATGATCGGCAGACCGAGATCGGTCAGTTCGAGCGAGCTCAGATATTCGAAACCGAGCCGCAGCACCGCGACGCCGAGGCGATAGTTGCGGTCCTTGTCGGCGCGTTCGAGAAAGCCGAGGAATTCGAGCGTCTGCAGCAGACGGAACACCGTCGTGCGTGGAATGCTCAGGCGCCGCGACAGCTCCGGTGCGCCGAGCACCGGCTCGCGCGGCGAGAACTCCATCAGGATCTTCAAGCCGCGTTCGAGACCGGGCACACGGTAGCCCGAATCGCTGCTCGTTTCGTTGCCGTCGGCGGCGAGGTCGCGGTCGGCGTCAAGAGTGTCGGGCGTCATTGATTGGCTCCGCTTTGGCTCAATGGGCTGTCGCTTGCGCGGCTGAACGTATCGATGATCGTGGTGTACGCGGCGGGTGCTTCGATATAGCCGGCGTGGCCCGCGCGCGGCACGGTCTGCAGGCGGGTCCGCGCGGCCAGAGCGATCTTTTCGCAGGCCTCGGGCGTCGTGATCGTGTCTTCGGCGCCGACCGCGACGTTCACGCGACCGTCGTAGCGCGCGAGGTCGGCCGCGAGATCCGCGTTGGCGAGCAGATGCGTGGCCTGCGCGTAGCCATGCGGCATCACTCGTGACATGTTCCAGCGGACCCATGCGCGTGCGTCGTCGCTCGCGTGGACGGACAGCATGTTTGCGCTGCGCGTGTTGGCGAGACCCTGGGGCCCCAGTTCGTTCAGCATCGCGAGCCGTTGATCGCGTTTGGCGTCGCGCACCTCGGGCGCGGCCGCACCGTAGCCGCCCGCGGGCGACAGCAGCAACAGACCCGCCAGATAGCGGGGATGCGCGGCGGCAAACGCGCCGGCGACGATCGCGCCGAGCGAGTGCCCGACCAGCACGCAGCGTTCGATGCCGAGCGCGTCGAGCCATTCCTTCAGTACGACTGCGTAATCCTGCGCAACTGGCGAAGCTGCCGCGACCGGCGAGGAAGCGCCATACCCCGGCGCGTCCCAGGCCAGCACACGGCGCGTCGCGCCGAGCGCGTCGAACTGCTCCACCCACGAAGCCGCGCCCGAACCGATGCCGTGCAGCAACACGAGCGGCAGCGCGTCGTGGCCAGCGCGATCGACTTCGCGATAGCTGAGCACGCGTTGCACGGCGAGGCTGCCTTGCTGCGCCGGATAGCGTGTGAGACGCGCTTCGAGCGCGGCAAGCTGTTCGGCGTTGACGGACGGGACTGCGGACATGATTTCCTTCGCGGGTGAAGTGGAACGACGTGGACGGCGTGGCAGCGCGTTAGCCGCGCTTGATCTTCGCGAGCGGCGAATCCGGCGGATACGTCGGCGTGATCGGCTTCGGCGAACCGAGCATCACGCACATCAGCGCGTCTTCCTCGCCGATGTTGACTTCCGTGCGGTACACGCCGGGTGGCACCGAGATCAGGTCACGCTCGCCGAGCACCGCTTCCCACGTCTCGCCGTCACGCTCGCAGATCACTTTCATCTTGCCGCGCAGCACGAAAAATATTTCTTCGACATCCGTATGAATATGGCTCGGGCCGATGTTGCCGGCCGGGATCACCATCGTCGAGAACGTGAAGTTGCCTGCGGGCACCGTGTTCATGTCCTTCGCGACGCCGGTACCGCCGGTACCGACATAGCGCATCTGCGCACGGCGATACTTCGGGTCGTAGTCGGCCTGGAACTTCAGCGCGTCCCAGTCGTAGCGACGCGTCTCCAGGCGTGCGACGCGGCTGTCCAGCCATTGCTGGAAGCTTGCGTCCGCAGGTTGGTCCCAGGATTTGCGTTCGTTGTCGGCGTCCGCCATCTCTTTCTCCTTTCGATTCGACAAGATCAATTCATCACGAAGCCGCCGTTGACCGGCAGCAGCTGGCCGGTCACAAAGCGAGCGGCATCGGACAACAGAAACAGCACCGGCCCGGTCACATCGTCGGGCACTTGTGCGCGCGCGAGCGCGCGGCCTTGCAGGTAATACTGATGACGCTCGGCGGGCACGTACGCGGTTGCCTCCACTTCGGTCAAGCCCGGCGCGATCGCGTTGACGGTCACGCCGTACGCGCCGAATTCGCGCGCGAGCGAGCGGGTCATCGAGATCACGGCGCCCTTGCTCGCCACATACGCGAGCAGCTTCGGCGCGCCCCACATCGCCGTGTCCGACGCGATGTTGACGACGGCGCCGCGGCCCGATTCGCGCAGATACGGCAGCGCGGCGGTGCTCATCAGCCAGGTGCCGCGTACGTTGACGTTCATCACGGCGTCCCACGTTTGAACGGACAGCTCGTCCGCGAACTTGCCGCCGGAGTTCGTGATCGCCGCGTTGTTGATCAGCGCGTCGAGACCGCCGAGCTGGGCCGCGCCCTCTTGCGCGAACTGCTTGACGCTGGCCGGATCGGCGAGGTCGAGCGGCAGATAAGTTGCCGCGTGGCCCTGCTCGCGCAGCGATGCCGCGAGCGCGCGGCCTTCGTCGTGCAGCACGTCTCCGAACACGACCTGTGCACCAGCTTCGACGAGCGCACGGACGAACGCCGCGCCGAGACCGCGCGCGCCGCCCGTCACGAGGACGCGCCGGCCCTTGAGCGCTGCGAGTGCGTCGTTATGCATGGCTGTGACCGGCTTCGTTGGCGGCGGGCGTCGCGTTGGCCGCGCGATGCGCTTCGAGCGCGGCGAGATCCTGCTGCGCGCGTTGACGCAGCATGCGGCGCACACGCGTCATGCCGACGTCATGCTGATAGAGGAACTCGTGATCGCGCGCGTTCGGGGCGAGGCTTTCGAGGACGTAGCGGTCCTGCTCGAGCACGTCCCAGTGCAGACCTTCGAGGCGGTTGCGATACAGGAAGCGCCATGCGTCGCGCTGCCAGCCCTGCACCTTGCGGGTGCGCCAGAAGTAAACCTGGCAGTTGTCGCCATCGACCGGAACCGCGAAGCCGATGATGCCGAAGTTGCCGCCCGGTCCGAACTTCTTCTTGTACGGAATCGCGAGACGCATCCACAGCGCGCCGGTGTCACCGAGTTCGACCCAGTCGAAGTTCACGTCGCGCTGGCCGATCTTCTCGAAGATCAGACCGGTTTCGGTCTTGCGCACGCGCATCTCGGCCTGCTTGTCGCCTTCGGCCATCGAGTGCGACGTCGCGTGCAGATAGGCGCCGTGCATCGGGTCCATCACGTTGTCGATCGCGTACTGGTAATTGCACTTCCAGTTCGACATGCACAGGAAACTTGCGTATTCCTCGCCAACGAGTTCGTCAGGCAGCACTAGCGGCGCCGGTTCTTGGTGCGCGTCGTCCCCGAACCACAGGAAGATCGCGCCGGCGTGTTCTTCGGCCGGGTACGACTTCACGCAGGTCTTGCCTTCGAGCGGACAGCTCGACACGGCCGGCACGTTGATGACGGTGCCGCTGCCGTTCACTTCGACGCCGTGATACCAGCACGCGACGCGATCGCCGAGGTTCCAGCCGAGCGACAGACGCGCGCCGCGGTGCGGGCAGCGGTCTTCGAGTGCGTGGACTTTGCCCTCGCTATCGCGCCACAGCACGATCTGGTCGCCGAGACGCGTGACGCCGATCGGCGCGTTGCCGACCTGCCAGCTCGGCGCGACGGGATACCAGTAGTTGCGCAGGCCGCGGTCCAGATACGACTTGACCGGATCAGCCGTGCCTTCAGTTGTAGTGGGGGACGTCATGAGGAGACTCCAGTACGAATGCGATGAAACCTGTTCGGAAAAGCGCGCCTAGTCGGCGAGCTGACGGAATTCGGCGGCCAGGCGCTCGGCGTTCCACTGAGTGCCCTCCGGGGTGCGGAAACCGTCGCGGTTCAAGCCGTCGGCGACCTCCTGCAGTTCCGTCGCGCCGGCTTCGAAAACGCGCTCGAGCGCATCGCCAAAGTCGTTTTCGTACTGGGTCGGCTCGGCCTTGCGGTTCTGCCAGACCATGTTGCTGCTCTCGCCCGGCTTCTCGATCACGCCCTTGCCTGCGACGTTGTTCGGTTGCGGCGCGAGCCACGGCTTCAGGAAGGGATTGAAATTCACGGCTATCTCTCGCATGTCATTCCACCTTGATCTGGATTTCTTCGCCTGCGAGACGTACCGAGTACATCTTCAGGTCGCGGCCGCCCGGCTCTTTCAGGCACTTGCCGGTCGGGATATGGAACACGGCTTCGTGCAGCGGACATTCGACGGTGTCGCCGTCGACGAAGCCCTGCGTCAGCAACGCGTACGCGTGGGGGCAGACGTTTTCCATCGCGTAGATCTCGTCGCCCACCTTGTAGATGCCGATCTCCGTGCCGTCGAGCTTGAACTCGAGCGGGGAGTCTTCGGACAGGTCACCGGCATGTCCGGCACAGCGCCATGGTTCGGTCATTTCTCACGTTCTCCTTGGACCTTTATGTTCCATATAAGGAACAGCAGTTCGTGTATGGTCGATTATAGGAGTCGGTCTACGCCGAGAAAATAAAAAAATGAGCTCTTAGGGGAAAACACCGACTGTCGTTTTTGGCACACATCGGCATGCCATGCCGCGCGCACAGCCCCAATCCACGCGGGCCTTCGTCAAGCATGGCCTAGCCGGAATCCCAGACGGGGGACGATCGGCAACCACGGGTTTGTACCGATCTCAAAATCTATTTTGGATGATCTCAGCTTCACTATACTTTCCATAGGCGATACGTATGTCCATAGGTGGAACGCATAACGTAGGACCGATGTGGTTCTGGCGCAGAAACCAGAACGGAATTAACCCCAGAGAACAGATCAAGGACGGCGCATTCGGCGAGTGTCTACGTCGTTTGATCAGGAGGACCAACGGTGAAGCAAATCATTGCGGCCGGTTTGACGGCAGCTTGCATGACCACGGGCGCGTGGGCGCAGAGCAGCGTGACGCTATATGGCAGCCTCGATGCCGGTGTCGCGTACATCAGCAACGTGGGCGGCAGTTCGAAGTGGATTCAGGAACAGGGCAACATGCAGCCTGACCGTTGGGGCCTGAAGGGCGTCGAAGATCTGGGTAATGGCCTGAAGGCGGTGTTCCAGCTCGAAAACGGCTTCTATACGAACACGGGCGCGATGGCGAAAGCGGGCGTGCTGTTCAACCGTCAGGCTTACGTCGGTCTCGCTTCCGACCGGATCGGTACGCTGAGCTTCGGTCATCAGACGCCGTTCAGCTTCGACGTGCTCGGCCCGTTCAGCACCGGCTACCAGGCGGCGAGCTGGTACGCGTTCCACCCGGGCAACATCGACGCGCTCGCCAACACCGCGGTCGTGCCCTACGACAACTCGGCGAAATTCCGTTCGGCATCGTTCGACGGCTTCACCTTCGGCGCGATGATGGGCCTCGGCAATCAGACCAACTTCGCGATCGGCCGCTCGTATGGCTTTGCGGCGACGTACGCCAACGGCGGCTTCAAGGCAGGCGCAAGCTATTCGAACGAGAACAACCGCACGCCGTCTATCGTGACGACCGGCATCACGACCTTCCAGGGTCAGCCCGCCGCGACCTACACGGCCGACAACCTGCAGAACATGGGCCTGGGCCTGTCGTACCAGTTCGGCAGTGTGCTCGTACACGGCCTGTACACCCGCGTGAAGCTCGAAAGCGCCGGTCACTCGGACACCTATCAGAGCTACGACGCTGGCGCAAACTGGCAGGTCACGCCGTTCAACACGATCGCAGGCGGCGCCGCGACGACGACGCTGGCCGGCCATCGCTGGACGCAGTTCATGATCGGCAACATCTATGCGCTGTCGAAGTCGACGCAGGTGTATATCAACGCGCTGTATCAGCGCGCGGGTTCGAACACCGACGCGGCGTTCTTCACCGCGGGCGTATCGAGCGGCCGTAATCAGGCGATCGTCCTGAGCGGCATCCATCACTCGTTCTGATGATTTGACGACGTGACACGGCGAGTCCGGATGTGCAATGCAGCAGGACTCGCCGACAGATATGAAATAAGTATTGGAAGTAGTAGCACCGTGAAATCAGCGCGCACTCAATGCGCGGCAACCGATCTGCGGCGCGCCTGCATCGCGGTCGGATCGTCCGGCCTCGGGCGATAGCTCAGGCGCTCGGACAACTCCAGCGCCGCCTGGCATACGGCGATGATCAGCGGCTCGCGCTCGGCGGTCTCGCCAATATCCGAACGTGGGATCGTCACCGTCAACGCGGCAGCGATCTTACCGCTCTGGTCACGCACCGGCGCGCTCACCACCGAAATCCCCCGCTCGAACGACGCCTCGCTGACCGCATAGCCAAGCGCCGCGCTCTCGCGCACCCGTCCATACAGTTCTTCGACGGTCGCCGGCGTGCGCTCGGTGAAGCGTTCGAGCTGCGGCTCCGGATACAGCTGGCGCAACTCCTCGAAGCTCAGATCGCCCATCAGCACCTGGCCATGCACCGTTGCATGCGCGGGCAGGCGCGTGCCGACGTGCACCTTGACCGAGCTGTACATCGGCTCGTGCGTCTGCGCCTTCGCGACAAATACGACGTCGCGCTGATCGCGGATCAGCAGATGCGTGCTGAGCCCGGTCGCGTCGCGCAGGCGTTCGAGAATCGGCGTGCCGACGTCGGTCAGCTCGAGCGAACTCAGATACTCGAAGCCGAGCCGCAGCACCGCGACGCTGAGCCGGAAATAGCGGTCCCCGTTGACGCGTTCGAGGAAGCCGAGCGCTTCGAGCGTTTGTAGTAAACGAAACGTGGTGGTGCGCGGGATGCCGATCCGCTTCGATAACTCCGGCGCGCCGAGCACCGGCTCGCGCGCGCTGAATTCGGCGAGGATGCGCAGGCCGCGTTCGAGGCCCGGCACCAGATATGTGGAGCCGCCGGCGCTGTCGTCGTCGGCGGCGGAAGCGGGCATGTCCGCGCTTTGCGCGTGCGACTGCGCCGGTTCGTGTTGTGCCGCGGAGGCTGCCGCCGCACGCGGTTTGGCCTGCCTGCGTCCCACTCCTGTCTGCTCTTCTTTTGCCATCTTGGCTGCCGTCTCTATGCGGTTCATCGGGTTCAATTCAGGATGATAGCGCGAAGCATGCGGCGAATCGGCCATGCGCGGTGCTATGCTTTGATCCGGTCCGGCGGCGCGGTGTATTCCAGCCGCTCGCTCGCGCCGCCCAAGCGTAGGAGGCCACGTCATGTCCAGCGCGGTCCAGATTCAGGTTGCCGACTCGCATCTTTATCCGGGCTGCGCGGTGCGCATCGCGAATCTTCCCGAGCCGGCCTGCGCGTCAAACGTCGCCGAGGCGCGCGTCGAATTCGCGGACGGTTCCGGTGCGCACGCCACCTGCCATCGGCGCGCACATGACGAACTCGAATTGACCGTCGACCGTTATGCGACGCAAAAACGTCATCCGATCGACGCACGGCACTGGCTACTATTGGCCGTCGATGCCACGCATCACAGTTGGCGCGTCAAGCGTCGGCTGCCGTAAAGCCGTGAGGCCTGCCGCCCTCGGCGGACCCGTAACCGGTGTCGCGCGCGCCGCTTCGAGCGGCGCCGATGCGACCGTCACGTCTCCTTCGGAACTCACCGATGACCGACCACGATCCTCACCTGCCGCCGAAACTGGACAACCCCGATTCAAGCGATCACACCAACGACGCCCCCGACGATCCCGAACGCCGGCGCGTACTGACCGGTCTCGCGGTGGTCGGCCTCGGCCTTGCGCTGACCGGCTGCAAAACAGGCGAGGGACTCGTGGGCAACGGGCCGCCGCGCAACGCCGCCGACTTGCGGCTCGACGCTGCGCTGCACGATCAGGTGAAGAACATCGTGGTGATCTACGCGGAGAATCGCAGCTTCGCGAACCTGTACGGCAACTACCCGGGCGTCCAGCATCCGCTCGACGCGGTCACCGCCGAGCAATACGTCCAGCTCGACCGCGATGGCAAGACGCCGCTGCCGCGGCTGCCGGCGATCTGGGGCGGGCTCGTGCCGCAGGCGCAGGAAGTGGACGGCAAGCGCTACATGATCGGCGAAAAGGATCTCGATCATCTGCGCAACCGGCCGTTCCGCATCGTCGATGCGCACGGCGCGCCGCTGCCGACCGGCGTGATCACGCGCGACCTCATCCATCGCTTCTATCAGAACCAGATGCAGATCAACGCGGGGCGCAACAACCAGTTCGCCGCGTGGGGCGATTCCGGCGGCCTTGTGATGGGGCACTACCGCAATTCCGCCGACACGCTGCGTCTGTGGAATCTCGCGCAGCAGTACACGCTGTGCGACAACTTCTTCATGGCCGCCTTCGGCGGCTCGTGGCTGAACCATATCTTCCTGATCTCGGCGCAGGCGCCCTACTATCCGGACATTCACAACAGTCCGGCGAAGAAGATGGTGTCGGTCGTGGAAGGCGACGATCCGACCGGCACCCGTTTGAAGCTCGCGCCCAATTCGCCCGCGTCGGCGCTCGACGGTCCGCCGAAGTTCGTCAATGACGGCGCTTTCACCGCCGACGGCTACGCAGTCAACACGATGGCGCCGCCGTATCAGCCCAGCAGCGTGCGTCCGGCCGAAGGCGGCGACCCGGCTTTCGCGGATCCGTCGAACCCGCGGGTAATGCCGCCGCAGAATTACGCGACGATCGGCGACCGGCTGACCGGCAAGGGCATCGACTGGGCGTGGTACAGCGGCGCGTGGCAATTCGCGCTCGATCATCGCGATACGGGGTCGATGCCCGACTTCCAGTACCACCATCAGCCGTTTAACTACTTCGCCAATTACGCGCCGGGCACCGCCGCGCGCCGCCGCTATCTGCGCGACGGCGGCATGGGCAACGACGCGTCGACCAATCGCCTGATTGCCGACATCGACGCGGGACGTTTGCCGACCGTGACGTTCTATAAACCGCAGGGCGACCTGAACATGCACGCGGGCTATGCGGACGTCGCCTCGGGCGACCGCCACATCGCGACGCTGATCGAGCACATCCAGCGCGGCCCGCAATGGCAGAACACGGTCGTGATCGTCACCGTCGACGAGAACGGCGGTTGGTGGGACCACGTCGCGCCGCCGATCGGCGATCGCTGGGGTCCGGGTTCGCGCGTTCCCGCGCTCGTGATCTCGCCGCTGGCGAAGAAGGCTTATGTCGATCACACGGTGTACGACACGAACTCGATTCTGCGTTTCATTAACCGTGTGCATGGACTCGCGCCACTCGATGGCGTGGTCGCGCGCGACAAGGCATTCGCAAGCAACGGACTCGCGCCGCTCGGCGATCTGACCGCTTCGCTCGATCTCGCTTGAGCGCCTCTCGGCTGCGTTGATTTGTCGCGGCTCGCGGTCTGCATGTGGTCGTTACTGCATGCATATCGCGTACGCCGCGGCGCAGTAAGGATTCACCGTACCTCGCCACACCTTTTGGCGACTTGATTTTCCATTCGCACATCATGCCTTTGTCTTGCATAAAGCGCCGCGCCGCCTAGACTGATAAGGCGCTTCGCAATTTATGAACGGAACTGATATGCGACTGACCATCCTGATTAACGGTTCCGATCCCACCGTAAGCCATGATTACGCTGTGCTCTGGCTCGATACCGATGAACATCGGTGGTCGAGAGAAGCGCATCAAGGGATCGACCTGCCCCCATGGGGCGAACTGCGCGACGAAAACGGCGTGACCACGTTGTGCGCACCGAGCGCCGACGCGCCGCTTTGTACGTTGCGCGGTCTGCACGTCGATCGCAAGGAGCGAGTGAGCGCCGCGCAAGGCGCCGCTGCATGGACCGCGCTGCAAACACGCAAGGCGACTAGCGGCTTCTGGCGTTTGCAGGCGGTGGATCGTCAAAAAGTGCGCGCTGAAAACAGCGTGTTCGGTAATTAAGTTCTGGCGCGATTCGTCGCGCTTCTCTTTTCCGGTCGAAACTTCCGGCTCACTACGCCAGCACTGTTCGTACGCGTAAATCTGTTCGTGCGCAATCGAACATAACGTGCCGCGATATCGCAAAGCCTTAAGACATTCTTAAGATTGCGTGCGTAGATTCGGAAGTCCACGCATTCGGGTCGCTGCAAAGCGGCCCACTTTTTTGTCCGGCGCACGCCGCCTCTGCCGTTTCCAATTCCCTTCCTTCGATTCGCATTGTGCAGTCGCTCGATGCGGGCCACGACGCTATACTTGCGTCCCCGTTCATCGAACCACCGACCCATGAAGAAGTGGCTTGCCTGTCTGTTACTCGCCGTCGCCGCTCATGCGAGCGCGGCGCCTTCCTGCACCGGATTCACGCCGAATGCGCAATGGCCCGTCCTCACCAATCAGAAGATGGCGCCGAAAACGCGCCTGCTTTGTTATAGCGATTTCGCGGTGCTGCATTCGGGTATCACGCACGGTCCGCTGTGGTCTGCCGAGCATCTGACGCGTGAGCACATCGAAGAAGCGAAGGACATGGTGCGCACCAACAAGTTCTTCGAAGACGCGCGTCTGCCCGAAGGCGAAGGCGCGACACTCGCCGACTACAAACGCAGCGGCTTCGATCGCGGTCATATGAGTCCGGCGGGTAATCGGTGGAACGACGAGGCGATGGCGCAATCGTTCTCGCTCGCGAACATCGTGCCGCAAAATCGTCAGAACAACCAACGATTGTGGGCACGCATCGAAACTGCCGTGCGCAAGATCGCGCTCGCCTACGACGACACGTACGTCGTCACCGGACCGTTGTTCACCGGCCAGCAATTGCAGACGATCGGACCGACGCGCGTGTTCGTGCCCACCCAGTTGTACAAGGTCGTCTACGTGCCGTCGCGTCAACTGGCCTTCGCAGTCGTGGTTGATAATGTAGCGACCAACCGCTACGACATCCGCACGATTCACGAACTCGAAGCGATGTCGGGCATCCGCTTTCCGGGCATTCCGGACAAACTCAAGGACCAGCGGCCAGGAGGACTGAAAGGTGTTTAAGCCCTATTCGAACGATGACGACGTGCTCAACATTCAAGGCGATGCGCTCACGCTCAGCAATGGCACGACGCGTGTCGTGCTGAACGGCACGCTCGAATTGACGCGCGATCAACGCGGACTGAAGGCGGCGCTCGCGCTGAAGGAAGCGCTCGATGCGATCGTCGCGAGCCTGCAGGCGCAGAAGGATTTACCGGCAAAGGTGCAGGACGAGCCGGATGCTAAACCGGGTATCGTGCAGAACCCGTTTCAATAACGGATTCGGCGGCGTTGCATTTGCGCAACTTCGCAGATCGTAAGTTTTACTGATTTCGGTCACGCAAACCTTTGCGTGACCGCTAGTTTTCTAATCTCGCGCCAATAGAGCGGATCGCCTCCCCTCTGTCACATAATGTACATAGAGAAACCTTAGCGTGCGAGGTTTCTTCACACATCGACTGGCGTCGCCATGCATGCTGCGTTCTCGAGATTTCGCCGTTCTTCCGCACAGGGTAATCCGCGCACTGCCGGCGACTTGTGCCAGGAAGTTCCATCCGTAGACGTTGAAGATCCCAACTCCGTGGTCATGGAGATCTTCTCGGCGCGCCGCGACATGCAGAGTCTCGCTGTCATCGACGACCACCGCCCCATCGGCCTGATCAACCGCGATATCTTCATGTCGCAAATGAGCAAGCCGTTCCATCGAGAGCTTTACGACAAGAAGAGTTGCATCGCGTTCATGGACAAGGAACCGCTCATCGTCGACGCCGACGTGAGCATCGAAGCGCTGACGTTCAGGACCGTCGAGGCGGGAGAAAAAGCGCTGGTCGATGGTTTCATCGTGACACGTGACGGACTCTTCTCGGGTCTCGGCAGTGGTCTGCAGCTTATCAGTGCGGTCGCGGAAATGCAGGCGGAGAAGAACCGCCAGATCATGCAGAGTATCGAGTACGCCAGCGTGATACAGCGCGCCATGTTGCGTGCTTCCAGCGAGACCCTGTCGATGAAGCTGCGCGACGCGGCGATGGTCTGGGAACCTCGCGACGTCGTCGGCGGCGACTTCTATCATTTCGCGGCCTTTCCGAACGGCTGGTTTGGCGCTGTTGCCGATTGCACCGGACATGGCGTACCGGGCGCCTTCATGACCTTGCTTGCTTCGGCGTCACTGTCGAAGGCGCTCGAACAGATCGGTCCGCGCGACCCCGCCGCGCTACTGGCGGCCGTCAATCAAAACGTCAAGGGCTTGCTTGGGCAAGTGAACAGTGCCGACGAAGGAACCCAATCCAACGACGGTCTGGATACCGCACTCTTCTGGTTCGACGCCACGGAGAGCGTGCTGCATTTTGCCGGCGCGAGGATCGCTCTGCACATCCTGTCACCCGATGCCGCGGAGTTCGAAACGATTGGCGCCGACCGCATGGGTGTCGGTTATGTGGACAGTCGCGCCGACTATGCGTGGAGCTTGCGCTCGATTCCGGTCACGGCGGGCAGCCTGCTGTTCATCTATACCGACGGCCTCGCCGATCAGATCGGCGGCCCGCGCAACATTTCTTTCGGCCGGCGCCGTGCGCTCGACCTGATACTCGAAAACCGCGCCGAAACTCCGGCGACGATTTGCGAGCGCGTCCGGCTCGCGCTCGCGGAGTGGCAAGGCAAGCAACCGCGCCGTGACGACGTCACGCTTTTCTGTGCCCGTATTTAGCGAATTGCCAGAATGTCCCAACTACTAGAACAAGACAGCGCCTTTTTCGAACTCGCGCAGCGGCGCAACGTGCTCTTCTATCACAAGGGCTACTTCTCCCATAACATCGTCGCGTCGATGGGCGAAGTCGTGAAACTGCAGCTCGAAGTCGCCGGCGTCAGCGGTCCTACTCGCCGCAAACTCTTCTCGTCCTTTATCGAGCTGGCACAGAACATCGTTCATTACTCGTCGAACGCGCTGGAGCCCGGTGGCGCACGGGCAGGCGAGATACGCGAGGGCGCGGTGTGCATCTCCAGGCACGGCGAACATCACGTAATGTTGTGCGTCAATCCCATCGCGACCGCCGAAGTCGAGGACCTGCGAAGCAGGTTGGAGCCTCTGCGTAATATGTCACTCGAAGAAATCAAGCAAGCGTACAAGGTTTCATTGCGCACCGATGCTCCGAAAGACAGCAAGGGCGCCGGGCTCGGCTTCCTGACGATGGCGCGCGATGCGAGCGCGCCGCTTGAATTCGCTTTTCATCCGCGTGCCGACGAACCGGGCACCACGCTGTTTTGCCTCATGGCCATCATCTGAGCAGGAAGGCACACGAACAATGGAAAACCTACACATCCCGGCGACGACCACGTCGCCCGAAGTCGATTTTCGCTTCGACCAGCACGCGTTGTCGATCAGGGGAGAGTCTTACCCCGAAAACGCAGCCGCCTTTTACGCGCCGATCATCGAGCAGATGCGCAAATACCTAGCCGCGAACGCCGGGGCCGAGATCACTATCGACGTCGCGCTGACGTACTTCAATAGCTCGAGTACCAAAATGCTGTTCAGCATCTTCGACGCGCTCGATCAGGCGGCGGAATCGGGAAGCCGCGTGTCGATGAACTGGTATCGCGACGAGGAAGACGAGACCATTGCCGAATTCGGCGAAGAACTGAAAGCCGATTTCCGCGCGATCGAGTTCACCGATCGTCCCATTGCGCAGCAGGGAAAGTAAAGTGCGTTCGACCTCTTCCCTTGACGTGTCCTCGGGTGGCGCACCCGATCTGTTCCAGAACGAAAGCACCGCGCTGGCAAAGGCTCGGGCCATGCATTCGATCATCGATGCGGACCCCGCGGAGTATCGCCAGTCGTTGGGCGAACTGATCGAGCACTTCCAGCGCCTGATGCGCGAGACACGGCGCCTGATCGGCCGCAGCGACCGGGCCGAACGCGAGATGCAGGCGCTGGCCCAGCAGTTGGCGTATCGCGCATCGCACGACGCGTTGACGGGCGTACTGAACCGCAGTGCCGTGATCGAACGGACCACCAAGGTCTTGCGCATCAGCAGCGCGGTGATGATCATCCTCGACATCGACGAATTCAAGCGGATCAACGACGACTACGGCCACCCCACCGGAGACGCGGTCATTTCGGGGGTCGTCGATTGTCTGCGCAGAATCGTCGGGGAACAAGGCTTCATCGGGCGAGTGGGCGGTGAGGAGTTCACCGTCCTGCTGCCCGGTCATGAACCGGCCAGCGGTGCCATTCTTGCCGAGCGCATGCGAGAAGCCATCGGTGACTCGCTGGTCGTTCCACCCGTCGAGCGCCGCATCACGGCCAGCTTTGGCGTCAGCATCAACGAGGTCGGAACCTGTTTCGACACCGCATATGGCCTCGCCGATGCGGCTCTGTACCGCGCCAAGCGAAGCGGGCGCAACCGCGTGGAATTTGCCGATCGATAGGCGGATAAGCAGACCCATCGCGCGCCGTCCGTTACAGGCAGATCCGGAGCGCCCTAAGGCAAGTCATGCAGCCACCTAAACATTCACTATCCGGGCGGGTCGGTGTTCGCCCGCGCCGGGTCGACGGAAAGGGAAGGGCCTTGGGACAGGAAGCAACGCGCAAAGCCGGTACTGTCATAGCCGTACTTGCCATTCTCGCTGTCATTGCGACGAGTACCTTCCTCGCAATCCGCCAGAGCAGCGAGCAGGACAGTTCGCTTCGGACGATCCAGGCTTCCGGGCGGCTGCGCCACGACCTCGACCAGGTTCAGCAAGTCATGCTCGATGAGCATGCGACGCTCTACACCTCGATCGCAACGGTGCCGCTTTACGACCGCGCCGCTTATAGCTTTCCGATGCTGGAACTGCTCGCGTTGACGCGCGACGCGCGCGAGAGCTGCAGCGAGAATCAGGAATGCATATCGAGGCTGTCGGATCTGGACGACATGATCGGCAGACTTAGCGAGCTGAGCTTTGGTCTTGCGCGCAAGATCGCGGAACATCCCGGCAGTGTGGCAGTGGGCGACCCCAGACTCGAACAAATCGACGCCTATTTCTATAGCGTTCTCGAGCGGGTCGTCGACGTACGACTCGCGGCCGACGCCAAGGTCGCTTCAGTCGTCAGCAAATCCTCGTTGGATGGGAAGTGGTTTACGCGCATGCTGTTGAGCTGCGGCGTCGCTTCGGCCTTGTTGCTGCTTTCGCTGATTCACTGGAACGGGCGCATTGGAGCGCATCTTCGTCGTTCGCTCACAAGACTCGAGCATCAAGCCAGATACGACGCACTGACCGATCTGCCGAACCGGGTGCTGCTCGGCGAACATCTTTCAGAGTCGCTCGTCCGCGCGGCAGCGACAGGTCAGAACGTTTCCGTCCTGTTCCTCGATCTCGATCGTTTCAAGGACGTCAACGATTCGCTCGGACACCGCATTGGCGATTTGCTGCTACAGGCCGTGGCGCGAAGGCTTCAGCGTCTGCTGCGCGCGACGGATTTCGTCGCGCGTTACGGGGGCGATGAATTCGTCATCGTCGCGGAACGGGCCGACGCGAAGCAACTCACCGAAATGCTGGACACGCTGATTCACGAGATGAGCGAGCCGTATCGCATCGGCGAGCACGAGCTTTATCTCGAAGCAAGCATCGGCGTCAGTACTTTTCCACAAGACGGCGCCCAGCCGGAACTGCTCACGCGAAATGCCGATGCCGCGTTGTACGTGGCTAAATCGCGCGGGAGAAACGGCTATCAATTCTACGAACCGGAGCTGAGCCGGGCGGCCGCCGGTAAGTTGCGGCTCACGACGCGACTGCGGCGCGCGGCGAAAGCCAATGAGTTGTATCTGGCGTATCAGCCGCAAATCGACATGAAAACCGGATGCATCGTCGGCGCCGAGGCACTTTTGCGGTGGCACGACGACGAACTCGGTGAAGTCTCGCCGGCCGTCTTCATCCCGCTTGCCGAAGAAACCGGTCTGATCCAGAGCATCGGCACGTGGGTATTGCGGCAGGCGTGTCTGCAGGCGAGCGCATGGGTACGCTCGGGGCTTCCGCCCGTGCGCATATCGGTCAATGTTTCGCCACTTCAACTCGAACGGGCGGACCTTCCAGGCGTAGTGCACTCGGCACTCGACGATGCCCATTGGCCCGCCGAACTGCTGGAGCTCGAAGTCACCGAGGGCACGTTGATGCGCAACGCTGAAGAAGCGCAACGGGCTTTTCGCGAACTGCGCGAACTCGGTGTGTCCATCGCGATCGACGACTTCGGCACCGGTTATTCGAGCCTCAGCTATCTGAAACGCTTTAGCGTCGACCGCATCAAGATCGATCGCGCCTTCGTTTGCGAAATCGGCAGAGACAAGGAACTCGAAGCTCTGTCGCTTGCCATCATCGCGATTGCTGAAACGCTGAGCTTCGATGTCGTCGCTGAAGGGGTCGAGCTCGATGTCCAGCGCGAGTTTCTGGTCCGTCACGGATGCACGGTGGCCCAGGGTTTCCTGTTTAGCCCAGCGGTCTCGCCGGAGGCTTTAGCGCAATTGCTCGGCAAGACCGCGGTCGCGTCTTCATTGAGCGTGGCGCCTTTTCGGGGATTCGCTTTGTGAGTCGCAACATGTATCCGCGCTGACGCACTACTTACGTTTTGTCACCAGCGCGGCGTCAACTTCTGTATTCCGCCCTACGTTAAACCGGCAGCGCTGAAATGATTCAGCCGCGACAAACGAATCCACCGATTCAACCTGGAGTCACATCATGAAGACGCTTTTCGCCGCTGTTGCTTCCGCACTGCTCGTGTCGACCGCCTTTGCTCAAACGGCCGCACCGTCTGCCGCACAACCCGCGCAACCCACGCAGTTGCCAGCCACCGGCCAGGCGAATCTGAAGGCAAGCACCGCGGTACAAGCCGGCGCGACCGCAACGAAAGCGCCTGCCGAAGCCGCTACGCAAAAGCACGTGAAAAAGACTTCCGCCCATACGAAGAAGGCCCACAAGTCCACGGCCAAAAATGCCGTCGAAACGAGCGCAGCGAAGACTAAAACGGAGAGTGCGAAAGAGGCCAGCACTGCCCCGGCGAAAGCCGACGGCGCACAAGCCGACACGACCAAAACGCAATAACACGTGATCGGTTTCGGCGCTGACCGGCCATGCAGGTGCTGTTCAAATAGAAGTTGATCGAAGCCG
This sequence comes from Paraburkholderia sp. 32, assembly GCF_050435345.1. NCBI lineage: Bacteria > Pseudomonadati > Pseudomonadota > Betaproteobacteria > Burkholderiales > Burkholderiaceae > Paraburkholderia > Paraburkholderia sp. 32. The sequence goes on along the minus strand of NZ_JBNDKD010000001.1, from coordinate 901,638 downwards.
GACTGTGCCGTTCAGGGAGGGCGAGTCTTATGACTCGCCTTTTTTTATGCCGCGTGTCATTCCCCGTCGTATCTTTTTGCCGACAAACGCGCGAATTTTTGCACCGTCTTTACTCGCGGACGACTACTCTCGAATTGTTCCAATTCACCATCGCGTCGCACCAACGCCGCATCACATGGCTCTTACCCAATCGCTCGACAAGCTCTCGCCGCAACCTGCCAGCAAGCAGGTTCAACACAGCAACGTCATTGCGTTTCCGTCGGCGCGCGCGGCTCTACTCGTGACGCTGCCGCACGCTCACTTGCGCGCACTGCTTCATTCGCCGCTCGGCGTCTATGTAATCAACACGGAAACCGTGCGCGAAGAAGACCGCGTGCAACTCGACATCGCGCGCGAAGATCTCCACTTCACGTTGCACATGCTGCTCACCACGTTGCCCGCCGCGACGATCGGTCCATTGAAACGTCGCGTCAGCCATCCGAGCGCGCGTTAAATGCGCTCGACGAAAGCCTGTTTACGCAGCTTGTCGGCATCGACGATTTCGATCTCCGCATAACGCAGCTTCAGCGCGCCCTGCGTCTCGAAGTGCTTGAGCACCTGATTGATCGTCTGCCGCGACAGCGCGAGCATCATCGCCAGGTCTTCCTGCGGGACCTTCAGCACGTTGCGCAATGCGCCGGGTTCGCCATAGCCGCCCGCCATCAGCAACAGGCGCCGCGCGACACGCGGTGCGGCCGGCAATAGCGCGGCTTCCTCGATCGCCTCGAACGCCAGACGCAACTTGTGCGCGAGCAGCAGACCGAACGCATGCCAGTAAGCCGGCGTGCGCTCGAGCAGCCCGGCAAGCTCCTTCGATGAAGAACGCGCTGTCATGGACGGTATCCGTGGACGGTCGTTGCTGATTGTCGGCTACCCGATGGTTTGAAAATCCGCTGCCCGCGATTATGCTGACTTTGACACAGGAGCGGCACTGATGAGAACGCTGACGCAGCAATTGACGCAATACGCGGCCTACCATCGCGACCGGCGCAATATCGCCACGCACTTCGTCGGCATTCCGATGATCGTGCTCGCGCTCGCGGTGTTGCTGAGCCGCCCGTCGTTTGGCGCCGGGATGTTCCCGGTCACGTTGTCGCCGGCGTGGCTGCTGTTCGTGGCGGCGACCGTCTACTACCTCGCGCTCGACGTGCCGCTCGGCGTGCTGATGGCCTGCGTCTCGGCGCTCTGCGTCGGGTTCGGCGAGTGGATCGCCGCGCAAACGACGCTCGTGTGGCTCGCGACCGGCATTGGGCTGTTCGTGGTCGGCTGGGTGTTCCAGTTCGTCGGCCACGTGGCCTACGAACATCGCAAGCCGGCATTCGTCGACGACGTGATCGGCCTGTTGATCGGCCCGCTATTCGTGCTCGCCGAAGCGCTGTTCGGTGTCGGCTGGCGCCCCGAACTGCGCGATGCGATCGAGGCTGAGGTAGGCCCGACGCGCATCGATCCGCAGCGGACCGACGCGCATCGCTGAGCGAGCGCCGTAGTTCAGTTCGACGCGAACCGAACGAAGCGTACGCTGTGCAGCGCCGTCAGCGCGACGGCGATCCAGATCGGCACATAGGTCGCGAGTTGCGTGACGCTCAGCGTTTCGCGCAGCAGCGTGATCGACACGAACACGAGCAGCACCGGCTCGACGTAGCCGAGGATGCCGAACAACGCGACCGGCAGCAGTCGGCTCGCCTTCAGATACGAAGCGAGCGCGAGCGTGCTCAACGCACCGAGGCCCGGCAATAGCAGACACCACATTTCGGCGCGGCCGGCGATCGCTTGCAGCGAGCCGCCGCCGAGAATGCACACGGCAGCCACCGGCAGCAGCAACGCCATCTCGACGGTGAACATTGCAAGCGAATCCTGATTGATCTGACGACGCACCACGAAATAAGGCGGATAACCGAGCGCGACGACGAGCGTCGGCCACGAGAACGCACCCGTCACCCACAGTTCGTGAGCGACGCCAACCGCCGCGCACGCGACCGCGAGCCACTGCAACGCGTCGAGCCGCTCGCGATAGTGGAAGCGCCCGACCAGCACCATCACGAGCGGCAGCAGGAAATAGCCGAGCGACACTTCGAGCATGCGCCCATGCAGCGGCGCCCACAGAAACAGCCACAGCTGTACGCCGAGCAGGCCCGCAGCCACGGCCATCGCGGCACCGAGCTTCGGCTGCGTCATCATTTGGACAACGAGCGCGCGCAGAATCGGCAGGCGCTTGCGCACCGCGACGAGCAGCAGCGCGCCAGGCACGGTCCACACGATCCGCCACGCGAAGATGTCGAGGCCCGACAGCGGTTTGAGCAGCGTCGCGTAAGCGGACAATAATGCGAACATCGCCGACGCGCCGACCGACAATGCGATCCCGCGCCTGAAGTCGTTGTGATTCATTGCGCGGTCGGGGATCGGTGTGACGCGTGGGCTTGCGGCGCGCGACGCAGGCTCGCGGCGTTCGTTGTCGTCATGAATATGATGTCTCGTGAGCAGGCGGCCACGCGGGCAAAGCGGCAGACGCTGCGTTGTCGTTCTGAAGCGGCGGTGCAAAACCGTAGGAAAACGGGCATTCTAGACGGGTTATTCGCCAACGGGCTTGCGCTTTTTCGTCAGTCGGCTGCAATTAGTCGTGCGCGTCGCGCGTCGATGCACTAGAACATAACTTCGTGCGCCGCGGCCGGCGAAGCCATTTCCGGTTCGTCCTCGCCTCGCGCGAATCTTGCTACCCAAGTTTTGCACGCTGTGGCCGCACCACTCGCGACAACGACGTCCACAGCGGCACGCAACGAGCAGCACCCACGAGCCGGGTCGGCGAATGCAGCCTCGAGCGCAGTCTGTCAGGCCGCCACGAATCACCGCCCGCGCATCTCGCCCACGGCATGCCTCAACTGCGTTTCATCGCGCATGCCACCGCCCGGCAGCAATCCCGCTCATCGAATGTGACTACTGGAGCCAGCATGACCCAGCCAGCCCTATCGCTCAGCAACTCGCCTTCCGAACTGCGTCGCGCCTTCGCCGCCGACGTGTACGCCGGCCTCACCCATACGCCGCAAAAAGAGCTGCCGTCGAAATATCTGTACGACGAGGTCGGTTCAGCACTTTTTGAAGTGATTACCGTATTACCCGAATATGGCGTCACGCGCGCCGAAGAACGTCTGCTCGCGAAGCACGCGGCCGACATCGTCGAGCATTTGCCGCATGACGTCACGGTCGCCGAACTCGGCAGCGGCAGCGGCCGTAAAACGCGGCGCATTCTCGAGGCGCTGTGTAAAAAACGCCCTACTTCCTACTGCCCGATTGAAATTTCGCGCAGTGCTTTGCAGTTGTGCCGGCGCGAACTCGGTGACATCGAGCGGATTTCGATCGTCGGTTATGAGCGCGACTATCTGGCCGGTCTCGCCGAAGTGAGCCGGCAGCGCGCGCCCGGCGACCGCTTGCTCGTGCTGTTTCTCGGCAGCACGATCGGCAACTTCGGCAGGCTCGCGGCGACGCGTTTTCTGCGCGAGATCCGCAACATGCTCGCGCCCGGCGACGCGCTGCTGCTCGGCACCGATCTGATCAAACCGACGCCGGTGCTGGTCGCAGCCTACGACGACGCGATCGGCGTGACCGCGTCGTTCAATCTGAACCTGCTCGCGCGCGTCAACCGCGAACTCGACGGCGACTTTCCGCTCGATGAGTTCGAGCACGTCGCTCGCTTCAATCCGGACGCGCGCAGCATCGAGATGCATCTGCGCGCGAAGCGCGATATCACCGCTCACGTGCGCGCCGCAAAGCTGACGGTGTCGCTGGAGGAAGGCGAGACGATCTGGACCGAAAGCAGCCACAAGTATCGCGCGGAAGAATTGCCCGCGATCGCCGATGACGCCGGCTTCGTGTGCAGCCATCAATGGATCGAGGATGAGTGGGGATTCGCGGAGAGTTTGTTGGTGGCCCGGTAAGCGCTGACCACGCGGCAAATAACGGCCGATAAAGGCATAAACGAAAAAGCGGCGCGCCCTCCTCTGGACGGCGCGCCGCTTTTTTAACTCGCGCAGCTCGAGCTCAATGCTGCTCGAAGCGCTCGTAACGCCTGTCCGTCACGCGCTCCTCGCCGCTCACTTCGGTCACGCGCGCCGCCGGCGGTCCGTGACGCAGCCACGACAACATCCGGTCGATCTGATTGGCCGGTCCCTGCAACATCGCCTCGACCGAACCATCGTCGAGATTCGCGACCCATCCCCTGATGCCGAGCGCGTGCGCCTGGCGCACCGTCGCAAGGCGAAAGCCAACGCCCTGCACGGTGCCGCGCACCCGCGCGTAATAAGTTTCGATCCGCTCATCCAGATCCGGGGCCATGCCGCTACCTCCTTTTAATGCCTGACAGTCTTTCAAGCCGGCATTCTAGTCGTGTCGCGGCGAGCGCGCTCGGCAACGCCCATCCTTTGCGCGCGCCACGTACAATCCGTCGACCGTCACGCAGGAAATGGAAACAGAATGACCGAACAGCATCGCGATCTCGTGCTCGTGACCGGCGCGTCCGGCTTCGTCGGCTCGTCGGTGGCGCGCATCGCGCAGAGCAAGGGCTTTCGCGTACGCGTGCTGGTGCGCGCGACGAGTCCGCGCAAGAACGTCGAATCGCTCGACGCGGAAATCGTCGTCGGCGACATGCGCGACGAAGCATCGATGCGCAACGCGCTGCGCGGCGTGCGCTATCTGCTACATGTGGCCGCCGATTATCGGCTGTGGGCGCCGGACCCCGGCGAGATCGAGCGCGCGAATCTCGAAGGCACCGAGGCGACGATGCGCGCGGCGTTGAAGGAAGGCGTGGAACGCATCGTGTATACGAGCAGCGTCGCCACGCTGAAGGTGACGAGCTCCGGCCAGTCCGCCGACGAAACCTCGCCGCTTCGCGCCGACCAGGCGATCGGCGTCTACAAGCGCAGCAAGGTGCTCGCCGAGCGCGCGGTCGAGCGCATGATCGCCGAGGACAGTCTGCCCGCGGTGATCGTCAATCCATCGACGCCGATCGGCCCGCGCGACGTGAAACCGACGCCCACCGGGCGCATCATTCTGGAGGCAGCGCTCGGCAAGATTCCCGCATTCGTCGATACGGGGCTGAACCTCGTGCACGTCGACGACGTCGCCGCCGGTCATTTCCTTGCGCTCGAACGCGGCAAGATCGGCGAGCGCTATATTCTGGGCGGCGAAAATCTGCCGTTGCAGCAGATGCTCGCCGATATCGCGGCATTGACCGGCCGCAAGGCACCGACACTGAGCCTGCCGCGCTGGCCGTTGTATCCGCTCGCGATGGGCGCGGAAGCGGTCGCCAAATTCACGAAGCGCGAACCTTTCGTCACCGTCGACGGACTGAAGATGTCGAAGAACAAGATGTATTTCACGTCGGCGAAGGCGGAACGCGAGCTGGGGTATCGGGCGCGGCCTTATCGCGAGGGGCTCGCCGATGCGCTCGAATGGTTCCGGCAGGCGGGGTATCTGAAGCGGTGATCAAGGGGTAAGTGAACGGTTAAGTGAAGGGCTGAACAGCGGCCGTAAGCATTTTGTTACAAGTCCCGCGCCGGCGACGGGTCCAAGCCCGCGCGCAGCGGGTAAAATCGCGGGTCCTACCTGAGAAACCTCGCATGAATCTTCACGAACAGCTCGGCGCGCTGGAAATGGGCGTCGATCAGCTCATTCAGGCTGTCGTGGCCACGCAGGCCGAGAACACTCCCGAGACAAGCGCTGACGCTGCGGCATCGCCCGCGGCGGTGGAGCATGCCGCGCACGAAGCAGCGGCGCAAGCGGCAGCGGAACAGCCCGCGAGCACCGAAGCAAACGCAGAAACGCACGCCGAAGCGATCGATAAGCCGGCCGCCCCGCAGTTCCAGCCGACGCTCGAAATCAACCGCCCCGCGCGCGACGAAATCACGATGACGATCGGCGACCAGACCGTCGCGCTACGCCCGGATCAGATCGGCCGGCTGATCGAGGAACTGTCGAACGCACGGGCCTCGATGACGCCGGAGCAGCCGCAAGGCATCCCGCCGGGCTGGCAATTCGTCTCGACGAAGAATCCGATGATGGCCGTGCAGAAGCAGTCGAACGGCGACCGCTTGCTGGTGATGCGCCACACCGGCCACGGCTGGGTGCCGTTCACGTTCTCGCCGGACATCGTGATCCAGATGTACATGATGCTGACGAACGCGTGATGAAACGCACTACGTAGAAAAAGCGGCCTGGAGCCGCTTTTTTTACGTCTGCCTTCTGCATCCGACGAGCGCATCGGCCATCGACAGACTTCAGCGCTCCTGCGCTGGCGCCTGCACACGCGCCTTCCACTGCCCACCCTTGCCACGCCAGTAGCGCACCGCCGATGCGAACGTTGCGCCGACATAGAACAGCGCCACGAGCGGCAGAAACGGCGCCCACAGCGGTGAGCGCCGGTAGTAGACGAGCATCGGCGCATAGGCGCAGCACATTGCCGCCCACGCGATCCAGGCCGGCCAGCCGAGCGGCCCGAGGATCAACGCCGCGACCGGCGGCAACAGATAGATGATCGCCATGCCGACGAGCGTGCCCGCGAGCAGCAGCGGCGAGTAGCGCAACTGCGTGAAGGCGGTGCGCGCGATCATGTTCCAGATGTCGCGCCAGCTATCGTAGGGACGCAGCGACACGCTCTTCGCCGCCACATCGAGCCGGATCGGATGACGGCCGGTGCCACGATGCTTGATGCGCGCGGCAAGACTGCAATCGTCGATCAGCTCGGCGCGAATCGACTCGATGCCGCCCGCTTCCTCGAGCGCCGCGCGGCGCACCAGCATGCAGCCGCCCGCCGCGGCCGCGGTGCGGTTGCGTGGATTGCTGACCCATGCGAACGGATACAGCTTCGCGAAGAAGAACACGAAGGCCGGAATCAGCGCCTTTTCCCAGAACGAATCGCAGCGCAGCCGGACCATCAGCGAGACGAGGTCGCGCTTTTCGGCATCCGCGCGCGCGACGAGCTGCGTCAACGCCTCGGCGGGATGGCCGATGTCGGCATCGGTCAGCAACAGGAATTCGGCCGGCAGATCGAGCGTGCGCACCGCTTCGATGCCCTGCGACTGCGCCCACACCTTGCCGGACCAGCCCGGGGGCAACGGCTTCGCGCTCAGCACGGTGAGGCGCTCCGGACATTGCAGCCGCAGCGCTGCGGCACGCGCGGCGTCGGCGGTGCCGTCGGTGCTGTGATCGTCGACGACGATCACGTGGAACGCGCCTGCATAGTCCTGCTCGAGCAGCGACGTAACCGCCTCGGCGATCACGTCGACTTCATTGCGCGCCGGTACGACGGCCGCGATGGCCGGCCATGCGTCGCGCGCCGCGATGGCCAGCGGCGCGGCGGGGCGCGCGCGCCAGAAGCCGCCACGCGCGAACAGCAGCACGCACCAGATCAGCAGGGAAACACACGAAAGAACGAACAGGACCGCCGCCATTAAGCATTACCCTCGATTGAGCGCGCCGCCATGCCGACGCGTCTGGATAGTCTCATTTTCAGGGTGCGCGCCGCCACCACGCACCAGTCGAACAGATTGAGGACCGGGCGCGCGCGGAACACATCGTAATCCGCGCGCTCGATGCGCTCGAGAAACCGAAAGCCTGCATGCACCGCGCCGCACAGCTCGATGCCGAGCCGCCCCGGCATGCGCAGCGCGAGCGGTGCGCCGCGGACCAGCGTGGCGCGCACGAACGCGATTTCATACGCCATCAGCGCGCGCCACGCATCGTCGACGACACCATCGGCAATCTGCGCCTCGGTCACGCCGAAGCGGCGCAAATCGGCTTGCGGCAGGTACACGTGCTGTCTTTGCAAGTCGGCGGCGACGTCGAGCCAGAAGCTGATCAGTTGCGACGCCGTGCAGATCGCGTCGGCATCGGCAAGATTGTGCGGCGTCGCCGCGCCAACCAGATGCAGTAGCAGATGCCCGACCGGATGCGCCGAGCGGCGGCAATAGTCAACGAGCGCGGCGCGATCCGCATAGCGATTCGTATCGATGTCCTGCGCGCAGCCCTCGAGCAGATCGTAGAACGGTTCGAGCGGCAGCTCGTGTCGCGCGATCACGCCAGCGAGCTTGCCGAACAACAGCGCATGCACGGGCGCGGCGCGCCGTTGCGCGATCGCGTCGAGCCCGGCGCGGAAATCGGCCAGCCGGGCATGCCGCTCGGCGGCGCTCCACTGGCCTTCGGCGGAGATATCGGCCGCGGTGCGCACGACCTGATAGATAATACCGACAGGCGCGCGTAGGGCCTTAGGCAGCAACACGCTCGCGATCGGAAAGTTTTCGTGCTGATCGACGTCCATCCAGCGAGCCTCGAAACCATTCTGTAATACGGCGCGATGTCCGCGCGGCAAGGATCGGTAGTTTAAGGGTTCCGCCGTGACGGTGCAGTGTGCGGTCATGGTCGGGCGCGTTAAGAGGCAATCCCGCGCTGACTCCTTACATCTTTGTAACGCTCGCCGCCCCGGTCCTCCGCACGGCCCAGCGGGTGCGGCAAGCGGCCAACACACGGGCCGCAGCAAAAAGCAAAGTGGCCCCGATAGCGTTAGAATGCGCGTTTGGTTTTGCTGTACCGGCCGGTCGCCGGGGCTCAAGACGTCAACTAATCAAGATGGGCGCGGCGATAAAGTCAGTTTCACGACTTCTTCGAAACCCGCGTTAGTCGGAGTTCGCCAACTTATGCGAGTCATCCTTGCTCAGCCCCGCGGCTTTTGTGCGGGCGTTGTCCGCGCAATCGAAATCGTCGATCGTGCGTTACAGCAACACGGCGCGCCCGTGTATGTCCGCCACGAGATTGTCCATAACCGTCACGTGGTCGACAATCTGCGCCAGAAGGGCGCGCGTTTCGTCGAGGAACTCGATGAAGTGCCGCAAGGTGCCGTCGCGATATTCAGCGCGCATGGTGTTGCGCAAACCGTCGAACGTGATGCCGAAGCGCGCGGCCTCGACGTGCTCGACGCAACCTGCCCGCTCGTGACCAAGGTGCACGTACAAGGTCGTCAGTACGTGGCCGCCGGCCGCACGCTGATCCTGATCGGCCACGCCGGCCATCCCGAAGTGGAAGGCACGATCGGCCAGATCCCCGGCACGGTGCTGCTCGTGCAGAGCGAGGCAGAAGTCGCGAAACTCGAGTTGCCGGTCGATGCGCCGCTCGCCTACGTGACGCAAACCACGTTGTCGGTCGACGACACGCGCGGCATCATCGACGCGCTGCTGCGCCGCTTTACCGACATGGTCGGTCCCGACACGCGCGACATCTGCTATGCAACGCAGAACCGCCAGGCGGCGGTGCGCGAATTGAGCAAAGAGGTCGATGTACTGCTGGTGGTCGGCGCGACCAACAGCTCGAACTCGAACCGGCTGCGCGAAATCGGCAGCGAGAGCGGCGTGGCGAGCTACCTCGTCGCCGACGGCTCTGAAGTGAAGCCGGAATGGTTCGCCAACGTGCACACGGTCGGCATCACGGCCGGCGCGTCGGCGCCCGAAGAAATGGTCGAAAACGTAATCGATGCGCTACGCGCATTGGGGCCCGTCGATGTCACGACGATGGCGGGCCGTGAAGAAAAAGTCGAATTCAAGTTGCCATCGAAACTGATGCAACCACTCGCTGCACGCGAAGTTTAAGGAGGACGCCTTGTCTATTCCGCTGCTACAGAAAGTCCGCGTCGGCGCATACATCATGCGCCAGCATCTCTCCGGCAACAAACGCTATCCGCTCGCCCTGATGCTGGAGCCGCTGTTTCGCTGCAATCTCGCCTGCAATGGCTGCGGCAAGATCGACTATCCGGATCCGATTCTGAACCAGCGTCTGTCGCTGGAAGAATGCCTGCAGGCCGTCGACGAATGCGGTGCGCCGGTCGTGTCGATCGCGGGTGGCGAGCCCCTGCTGCACAAGGAAATGCCGCAGATCGTCAAGGGCATCATGGCGCGCAAGAAGTTCGTGTACCTGTGCACGAACGCGCTGCTGATGGAAAAGAAGATGGACGACTACGAGCCGAATCCGTACTTCGTGTGGTCGGTTCATCTTGACGGCGACAAGGAAGCGCACGATCACTCGGTGTCGCAGGAAGGCGTGTACGAGAAGGCCGTGGCCGCGATCCGCGAAGCGAAGCGCCGCGGCTTCCGCGTCAACATCAACTGCACTCTGTTCAACGACGCGCAGCCGGAACGCGTGGCGAAGTTCTTCGACACGTTGGGCCCGATGGGCGTCGACGGCATCACGGTATCGCCGGGTTATGCGTATGAGCGCGCGCCGGATCAGCAGCACTTCCTGAACCGCGACAAGACCAAGCAGCTGTTCCGCGAAATCTTCAAGCGCGGCAACAACGGCAAGAACTGGTCGTTCAGCCAGTCGGCGATGTTCCTCGACTTCCTCGCGGGCAACCAGACCTACGAATGCACGCCGTGGGGCAACCCGGCGCGTACCGTGTTCGGCTGGCAAAAACCGTGCTATCTGGTCGGCGAAGGCTACGTGAAGACCTTCAAGGAACTGATGGAAACCACGGACTGGGACAAGTACGGCACCGGCAACTACGAGAAGTGCGCGGACTGCATGGTCCACTGCGGTTTCGAAGCGACGGCCGTGATGGACACGGTTGCGCATCCGCTGAAGGCGCTGAAGGTCAGCATGCGCGGCCCGAAAACCACGGGCGCGTTCGCGCAGGACATTCCGCTCGACAAGCAGCGTCCCGCCGAGTACGTGTTCTCGCGTCACGTCGAGATCAAGCTCGAAGAAATCACGCGCGCCGGCAAGGGCAAGAAGGTGGAGACCGCGACGGCCGCGCACTGAGGCGTTCGACAGGAGAGCGGCCGCGCGCCGCCCCTGTATTGCGCCTGATCGTTAGTTAGCGCAAGCAACTCGAAAAAAAGCGCGGTGGCCAATCAAGGCCACCGCGCTTTGCTTTTACCGATTGAAACTTCTGTCGACCGACCCGCTTACGCGCCGCGCGCATTATGCGCGGTCAGGAATTTGATCAGCCCGTCGATGCCGCCTTTGGCGATCTGGTCGGCGAACTGCGTCTGATACACCTGGATCAGCCACGCGCCCATCATGTTGATGTCATAGATCTTCCAGCCCGACGGCCCCTTGGTGAGCCGGTAGTCGATCGCGTCATCGCCGCCGTTGCTGATCACGTGCGATTGCACGACGATGTCGGTCGCGCCGCCTTGCACGCTGACCGGCGCAAACTGGAACTTCACGTCCTGGTCGCGCAGTTGCGACAGCGATGCGGCATAGGTACGCGTGAGCAGCAGCGTAAACTGCTCGTACAGTTGCTTCTGCTGCTCCGGCGTCGCCGTCGCCCACGGCTTGCCTACCGCGATACGTGTGGTGCGCTGAAAGTCGGTGGCGGGCAGGAAGTGCGTCTGGACGACCTGGGTGATCTGCGCCATGTCGCCGCCGCGCGCCTGCGGGTCAGCCTTCATTGCAGCCACCGTGCCCTGGACTGCACTTTTTACCACCGCGTCGGGTGCGCTCTGCGCAAACGCCGCCGTGGATACCACGGCCGCAGCCACAAAAGCAGTCAGATATCGTTTCATACGCTTGTCACGACTCGAAAGAAGTAGCGCCGACGGGCCGCAGCCCCGCGGCTAAAGAGAGGTACACCAGTATAGCGGGGATTACGTTCCCATCCGGACGAAGCCGTCAGGAGCCGTACTTGCTACCGAAGTCGGGCTTGCTTGCCCGGGCTCTGTATACTTATGCACCTTCGTCAAAAACAACACCCGTGATAAGGCCACGTCCGCCTACATGCTGAAGTCATCTATCGTCCGTCTCGTCGCGTATTCGGTGCGTCATCCGCTGAGGATCATCGCGCTGTCGATCGTGCTCGCTGTCCTGAGCGGCATATACGTCGCGCATAACTTCAAGATCAACACGGACATCAGCCGTCTCATCGAGACCGACAAGCAATGGGCGGCAGTCCAGAACGCGCTCGACGCCGCCTTCCCCGACCGTGGCGACACCGTGCTGGTGGTGGTCGAGGCGCGCGCGCCCGAATTCGCCGACGCCGCCGCCAACGCGCTGACCGCCGCGCTCAGAGCCGATCCGAAGGAGTTCACGTCGGTCTCGCAGCCCGCCGGCGGCCCCTTCTTCGAACACAACGGCCTGCTGTTTCCGTCCACCGACGAGGTGATGTCCACCACCTCGCAACTCGTGCAGTCGCGCCCGCTCGTCAATCAACTTGCGCATGATCCGAGCCTGACCGGTCTCGCCGGCACGCTGACTACGACCCTGCTGCTGCCGCTGCAACTCGGCCAGGTCAAACTCCCTGACATGAGCCGGCTGCTTGCGCAAAGCGCGAACACGCTCGATCGCGTGCTGGCCGGCCAGCCCGCCGCGTTCTCGTGGCGCGCTCTCGTCGATAAAAGCGCCGCCACCAATCCGGCGCGTTCGTTTGTCGTCGTGCATCCGGTCGTCAACTACGACGCGCTGGAGCCGGGCGCGAGCGCGTCGAGGGCGATTCGCGCAACCGCGGTCTCGCTGCATCTCCAGCAGCGCTACGGTGCGACGATCCGCCTGACCGGCGAGCAGCCACTCGCCGACGAGGAGTTCGCGTCAGTGCAGGACGGTGCGGTGCTGAACGGCATCGGCACTTTCATCGTCGTCCTGATCATTCTGTGGCTCGCGCTGCGCTCGGGCCGCATGATCGCGGCCGTGTTCATCACGCTGTTCGTCGGCCTCGCGATCACGGCCGCGCTCGGCCTGTTGATGGTCGGCGCGCTCAACATGATTTCGGTCGCGTTCATGGTGCTGTTCGTCGGGCTCGGCGTCGATTTCGGCGTGCAGTTCGGCGTCAAGTATCGCGAGGAGCGCAACCGCGACGACCGGCTGTCGGCCGCGCTGATGCACACCGCGCACAGCATCGGCGTGCCGCTCACACTTGCGGCCGTGGCAGTCGCGCTGAGCTTCTTCTCGTTCCTGCCGACCGCTTATCGCGGCGTGTCGGAGCTCGGCCAGATCGCGGGCGTCGGCATGTTCGTCGCGTACTTCACCAACATGACCTTGCTGCCAGCGCTGCTGAAGCTCTTCAATCCGCCGGGCGAAGTCGCCTCGCCCGGTTTCAAGCAGCTCGAGCCCGTCGACGACTTCCTCGACCGCCATCGCAAGCCGGTGTTGATCGGCACGCTGCTCGTCGTGATCGGCGCGACACCGCTGCTCACGCACCTGCGTTTCGACTTCAATCCGCTGCATCTGAAGGACCCGCATACCGAGTCGATGGCAACGTTGCTGTCGCTGAAGGATTCGCCCGAAGCCGCGGTGAACAACGTGCAGGCGCTGGCGCCGTCGCTTGCCGACGCCGACGCGATGGCCGAGCGACTGCGCAAGCTGCCGGAAGTGGGCCGCGTCAACACGCTGAGCACCTTCGTGCCGGCCGACCAGCAGCAGAAGATGATGCTGATCGCGAGCGCCGCGCAACAGCTGCTGCCGGCGCTGCAACAGCAGCCCGCGCCGCAAGCCACCGACGAGTTGCGCGTCGCCGCATTGAAGCGCGCGGCGAATCAGTTGTCGCTCGCGGCCGAGGACCATCCGGGCCCGGGCGCGGCGGATGCGCAGCACCTGTCCGCGACCTTGCAAAAGCTCGCCGCCGCCGACGCCGCCACGCGCGACCGCGCCGAAGTCGCGATGTCCGACACGCTGCGCATCGCCTTGAAGCAGCTTGAGAACCTTCTGCAGCCGACCGAAATAACCCAGCAGACCCTGCCGCCAGGCATCACCGCGATGTGGATCGGCAAGGGCGGTCATGCGCTCGTCGATATCGCGCCGAAGGTGCCGCCCGGCGTCGATCCAAACGACGACCAGATGCTCGCGCGCTTCGCGCATGCGGTGAAGAAGGCGGAGCCGGGCGCGATCGGCGGACCGATCTCGATCCTGCATTCGGCCAACACGATCATCAAGGCGTTCCTGGAGGCGGCCGTCTATGCGCTGCTGTCGATCGCCGTGCTGCTGTGGATCGCGCTGCGCCGTGTCGGCGACGTGCTGCGCACGCTGGTGCCGCTGCTGGTGTCCGCGATCGTCACGCTCGAACTGTGCGTGGTATTCGGCATGCCGCTGAACTTCGCGAACATCATCGCGCTGCCGCTGATGCTCGGCGTGGGCGTCGCGTTCAAGATCTACTTCGTGATGGCGTGGCGCCACGGCCAGACCGGCCTGCTGCAGTCGAGCCTCACGCATGCGGTGCTGTTCAGCGCCGCCACAACGGCCACCGCGTTTGGTAGCCTGTGGCTGTCGCACCATCCGGGCACGTCCAGCATGGGGAGGCTGCTCGTGCTTTCGCTGTTCTGCACGCTGATCGGCGCGGTGGTTTTCCAGCCGGTGCTGATGGGCAAGCCGCGTCAACGTCGCGGGAAGCAAAAAGGAATATAAGCATGAAGCTGCGTAACACCGCGCTGGCGCTCACCGCCGCGGGTCTCATTTCCGGCTGCGCGACCGCTCCGGATCGCAAGCCGGGCGACCCGTTCGAGCCGGTGAACCGGGTGATCTTCAATTTCAATGACGGAGTCGATCGCTATATCGCGGTGCCGGTCGCGAAGGGCTACCAGAAAGTGACGCCGCAGCCGCTGCGCACCGCCGTCAGCAATTTCTTCTCGAACCTCGGCGACCTCACCAACGCCGCAAACGCGCTGCTGCAACTGAAGATCACCGATGCGACCGAAGACATCATGCGCTTCGCGTTCAACTCGGTGTTTGGGATTGGCGGCCTGCTCGACTGGGCGACGCCGGCCGGTCTGCCCAAGCATCATCAGGACTTCGGTCTGACGCTCGGGCATTGGGGCATTCCGTCGGGTCCGTATCTGGTGCTGCCGCTGTTCGGGCCGAGCACGGTGCGCGACAGCATGGGGCTCGTCGTCGATGTGAAGTTCAATCCGCTGAACTATATCGAACCCGCGACCCGCAATCCGCTGTACGTGCTGCAGTTCGTGAGCACACGTGCGGATCTGCTCGGCGCGACCAGCCTTCTGGAGCAGGCTGCGCTCGACAAGTACTCGTTCGTTCGTGATGCCTATGTGCAGCAGCGCCTCGCGCGTCTGCGCGGCACGAGCAATAACCCTCCGCCGCTGCCGAACTACGACGATAACGGCAATACGAGCCCGGCTGCTGCCCCAGCGGCAGGCGCGCCGGCGGGCGGCCTGCCGAATTACTCCGATCCGGGCGATGTGGGCGAGACGCCCAATGGCGCTTCGGGAGCGGGCGGCGCGGCCAAGGGCGCGCCCGGCGCGCTGCCGAATTACAACGATCCGGGTGAGTCCTCGTCGGCGCCCAATGGGGCTTCCGGTGGAGCGACCAACGCGCCCAGCGGGGATCTGCCGAACTACACCGATCCGGGTGACAGTGGCGCGGGCGCTACGCCAGCGGTGCCTGCTGAGCCGGCGTCGGCCCCGCAATAGCGCTCCAGGGGATCTGGGAACCGGCCGCCGGGCCGGCCGCCGGGCCCTGGCGCTTCAGTCCAGCGCTACAAGGCACAGCGGGGCGCCCTGGATGGGCGCCCCACGCTGAAGTACAGCCAGACGTCACCCTTCCTCGACGGCCCTGACGGGTGCCGTTTGCGGTACCGGCTTGGAGTTCGCGCGATAGTGAGCGAACTGCTCGTCCGCGGAACGGATACTCGTGCGGCCATGCAGCGCCGACGGAAAAAAGCCCGCTCGACAGCGGGCGGGCAGGTTGGGAACGTATTCCCTAATCCATCGGGTCATACTGGTGGAATCCCTGATAGCCGGTTGTGTCCTCTACCTTGGTTATCCGCCAATGCCCGTTTTCCTTTGCGACGAACACGACGAGATTCTGTTTTTCCGTTAACCCGAACGTGACTGGAATTACCGCCGTCCCGCCGAGCGCGATTGCCGGATGCAAAGTCATCGTTGTGAGCCATATTTGCGGATCGAGGTCTTGCACCCGCGTGAAGTAGTCCGCTCCGCCCGGCAAGCGTTTGTGGCGATAGTCGTCCCGCAGATTATCGACCGTCGGTTTTGCCACATAGTTGTAAATGTGGCTATCCGTCAGTTGATAAACGCTGCCCTCCTGCTGCAAATACCAAGTGTAAAACGCCTTCACTGCGGCCTCTGGTGTATCCGGAGTCGCTGCGGTGGTTACACCCGGCTCGAGTACCAACGCAAGAGCCAGTGAGGCAAAAACGCGCAAAAGAAATTTACTCATTGTCAGTCGTGCCGGAATATTTTGTATGTAGGTTTCATGGTTCGATAGGCCTGACCCGGATAAAACCCATGCAATTGTCGAAAATCCGATATCCATATCTGGCCGTCAAACATCGCCATGTGGCCGTATGGATGACCCGTAATGGCCTGAATAACTACCACGTCGCCGCGCTGCGGAGTGACATCCACCTCGTGAAACCCCGCTCCCACGAGCGACGAGCCGTAATCTTTCGCGTACGCCGTATGCGTAATCCGCAGTCCTCCCGCTTCAATCGCACGCCTGGTGTACTCCGCGCATCGGCTCTGGCTCGATAGCCTCGCGTTAGCTTGCAGGTATCGTACCGCACCGGTTTTGTCCCATGCCATTTTTATCAGGCTCCTTAAGAAGAGGAGCCTGATAATTGCCGCCACTCGATGGGCGAGTCAATTATTAATATGGAATTTGACCAGAATTTACAATTAGATTCACCATTTTTATTACGGAGGATGCTATCCGAAAATAAAAACGGGCATTCATCGGCTAGAATTTTCTCTTTTTTAACCGGTGAACATTGTGAGCAATAACCGGTATTCATTCGGCCGCCTGGTGCTACCCGAGGACAGGCTGCCGTGATTGACACCAATATCTGGGACCGCCGTGCAGGCGGACCCGGTGCCGCTGACCCTACGCATGCGGGCAGAAGACGTGCGACTCGGAACATGGGACACCAAAGCCATTGAATCAGCGAACGCGCCGCCTCACTGCAATTGATCGCCTCGGATTGGTCGTTCCACAGACCATGCTGGCATTCATCCGTCGCCATCCGGAAGTGCTGACAAACAGGCCAGCGCGCCGGCACTACGCCTGTCTGGCGCTCCATCGAGCGGAATTGGTATGAATTGGATCGTCGATAAAGTGGCGCTTCTGCTCGCCGCTATCGCCTGTGCGGCGATCGCATGGGCGCTGATTCGCTACAGCGGCCAGTGGTTTCCGCTGCTACTGTTCATACTGGCATTTGCGGGGCTTTACGCAGATAACCAGCGGCTGCGCAACCGCCTAAGGGACCTGGGCGAAGACTCGAGTCGCCGCTCCAGGGGTAGGTCACGCCCACGCTAGCGACTTGCTGCCGGCCCCAGACGCAGTTGGGATGGCTAACCGCCATCCCCGTCGCTCAACTGCTGACGCCCGCGATCCGCAGCGCGCCGCCCTTCCCCAAGGCCTCCCGCGCCTGGACCAGCGTAGTCCGCGCGGCGCGCGCATCGCCGGCGAGGCGCAGCAGCGCGCCGAGTTGCGACGGCTGCCGCAGCAATTCGCGCAGAATTGGCCCGAGGGCGGTGCTGCCGTCGTCGCGCAAACCAGCGGTCGCGGCCGGTGGCAGCGTGCGCCAGGCCGGATCGACGATCGCGCGACACACGGCGAACGGCAGACCGTGCGCGGCAGCGGTCGCGCCAGCGATGTGCGATTCCATATCCACCGCGAGCGCGCCGGTCGATTCGTGCAGCGCGCGTTTATCTTCGGCGGTGATCAGCGGCGCGGCGACCGCCGCCATCGCGCCACGGCGCAGACGTCCCGCGAGCCCTTCTGCCGTCCTGACGTTGGTCACGGCGGCGGCAATCCGCTCCGCCCATTGCCGATCCGTGTCGATACGCCCGAACGGCCCATGCACGGCATCCGCGACGATCAGCGCGCCCGGCTGCAGATCCGGCGCGAGCCCACCCGCCGTGCCGAAACTGACGATCCCCGCCGCGCCGCGAGCGACCGCGGCGTTCAGTGCGCGCTCGAGCAGATCGGCGCGCGCCGCGTACACGACTTCGACGCGCTCGCTGCCGTCGCCGCGCGCGATGCGCGCCTCGAACGCCATGCCCGTCACGACGATCACCGGCAAGCCGCTATCGCCCGTCCCCACGGACGGCGTCATCGACACGGACATCCGTCACATCCCGACCGTGACGCGCGTGAGCCCATTGCGCTTCAGATGACGGAAGCGCGCGAGCGCCCACAGCGGGAAGAATTTGCGATAGCCGTGGTAGCGCAGATAAAACACGCGCGGAAAGCCGGTCGCGGTAAACCGGGTTTCGTCCCACAGCCCATGCTCGCGCTGCTCACGCTGCAGATAGTCGATACCGCGCGCCACCGCCTCGTGATCGACCTCCCCCGCCGCCATCAGTCCGAGCAGCGCCCAGGCTGTCTGCGACGCGGTGCTCGGCGCACGCTCGTAGCCGCGATAGTCGAGCTTGTAGCTCTCGCCGCCCTCGCCCCAACCGCCGTCGTCGTTCTGGATCGACACGAGCCATTGCACCGCGCGCCGCATGCGCGGGTCGTCGTGCGGCATGCCGGCCGCGTTCAGCGAGCACAGCGCGGTCCATGTGCCGTAGATGTAGTTCAGGCCCCAGCGGCCGTACCAGCTGCCGTCCGACTCCTGCTCCTGCAGCATGTAGTCGAACGCGCGGCGCGCCGGCTCGCTGCTTTGCGGCAGCTCGCCGATCTGCGCGAACATCGACAGACAGCGGCCCGACACGTCCGCGGTCGGCGGATCGAGCAGCGCGCCGTGGTCCGAGAACGGAATGTTGTTCAGGTAGTACTGCGTGTTTTCCGGCTCGAACGCGCCCCAGCCGCCGTCGCTGCTCTGCATGCCGACCACCCATTCGCGCGCGCGGGCAATTGCTTCGCGATCGACATCGGATTGCGTGAGCGCCGCCGAGCGGTGCATCGCCATCGCGACCACCGCGGTATCGTCGACATCCGGGAAATGCGCGTTGTTGTACTGGAACGCCCAGCCGCCCGGCCGCACGTTGGGGCGGCGCGAAATCCAGTCGCCGCGCACGTCGAGAATCTGCAGCGGACGCAGCCACGCGAGCCCGCGTTCGGCCGCCTGTTCGGCGCGCGCTTCGCCGGTTTCGAGCAAAGCGTGCGCGGCGAGCGACGTATCCCACACCGGCGACAGACACGGCTGGCAATACGCTTCGTCGTCCTTGACGACGAGCAGCTTGTCGAGAGATTTGCGAGCGATCGCGCGATGCGGATGATCGGCCGGATAGCCGAGCACGTCGTACATCATCACCGAGTTGGCCATCGCCGGGAAAATCGCGCCGAGGCCGTCCTCGCCGTTCAGTCGTTCGTCGACGAACGCGACCGCCGCGCGGATCGCGCGCTCGCGGGTCGCCTTCGGCAACAGGCCATCGACCGCGCGCAGCACCGAATCGACACAACGGAACAGGCCGAACCAGCCCGCGTGCTGATGCGGTGCGCGCTCGTTCATGCCGGTGTTCACCGGCGCGCCGCGGAACAGCTCGTCGATGCGCACCTTGCGCGGATTACGCGCGAGCGGCCGCTTCGCGTTGAGCACCAGCAGCGGCACGATCACCGTGCGCGCCCAGTACGACACCTTCGACAGATGGAACGGGAACCACACCGGCAGCAGCATGATCTCGACCGGCATCATCGGCACCGCGCGCCACGACACCACGCCAAAGAGGGCTAGCAGGATTCGCGTGAACACGTTCGCGTGTTCCGCGCCGCCGTGCGCGAGGATCGCGTCGCGCGCGCGCACCATGTGCTCGGCATCGACCGGGTCGCCGATCATCTTCAGCGCGAAGTACGCCTTCACGCTCGCGCTGATGTCGAGCGCGCCGTCGGTGAAGAGCGGCCAGCCGCCGTTCGGCAACTGGATGCGGCGCAGATAACGCGCGATCTTCTGTTCGAGTTCGAGGTTCGGCGTTTCGCCGAGATAGTGGACCAGCAACACGTATTCGGCCGGAATCGTCGCGTCGGCTTCGAGTTCGTAGACCCAATGGCCGTCCGGCTGCTGCGCGGCCAGGATCGCATCGGTCGCGCGCGTGATCGATGCGTCGAGCGCGCTCGCGCGCCGCACGGGCGCCGGCGTTGCGGTTGCCAATGCGTCCGCCACGGCGGGCGCGTTGGCAACCACGGCAGCTTCGGCCAGGTCCGGCGCCGCATCGGCGGCTTCGGGCAGCGCCGCGTCGAGCGGCTGGGTGTGAGATAAGTCGTTCATCTGCGTTCCATCGGTTGATTCAGCAGCGTATCCGCGGCCTTCCGGCCGGAGCGGACCGCGCCTTCGAGCATCGCGGGCAGGCCGGTGGCCGTCCAGTCGCCCGCGAGCACCAAATTGTTCCAGCGAGTGCGCGTGCCCGCCCGCAATGTCTCCTGCGCGGGCAGCGCAGCAAACGTCGCGCGCGATTCCATCACCACCTGCCAGCGCGGCAGCGGCGCGACCGGCAGATTGACCGCCTGCGCGACCTCGGCCCAGACGGTCGCCGCCAGCACGTCACGCGGCGTGTCGACGAGCCGCTCGGCGCCGTTGAGCGTCACCGACAGGCGCTCGTCGAACGCAAACAGCCATTCGGCCGTTCCGTTCAGCAGCGCGGTGATCTGCGGCAGGCCGAACGGCGGCTCGACCGCGAAATGCACGTTGAGCACGGCCGCGAAACGCGTCGGCGCGCGCAGGCCCGGCACGAGAGCCACCGCGGCTTCGGGCGGCAGCGCGAGAATCACCGCCTCGTTCGCGCCGAGCGCGATGCTCTCATCGTCGAAATGCAGCGCCTGCACACGGGCCGGGTCGGCCGCGAACGTGATGTCGCGCAGACGCGAACCGAGCCGGATCGTCGCGCCGCCATGTTGCAGCAGACGCAGCGCCGGATCGACGAACGCGCTGCCAAGACCATTACGCGCGACCAGCGGCCGGCACGCGAGCCCGCCCGCGAGCAGCGTTTCGCGCACGAGCGCGCCGGTCAGTTCGGCCGACGCGTCGCGCGGCTCCAGATTCAGCAGCACATGCAGCAGCGGCCGCAGCAGCCGTTCCCACAGCGGACCGTGACAGCGCATCGTCTGCGCGACGCTGCGGCCCGGTTTCGCAAACAGCAGCGGCACGAGCGACAGGTAATCGGTCGGGCCCGTGTTCGGCACGCGCGCGTGCGCATCGAAAATCCACCACGGCAAACTCCCCGGCGACAGACGCACGCTCCAGCGCGAACGCGTGGCCAGATCGACGAACGGATACTCGGGCTGCGCGGGGCCGACCAGTTCGTCGGCGGCGCCGATCGCGCGCACGTAGTTGAGCGTCGCGGCATTGGCGGACAGCACGATGTGATTGCCGCTGTCGAGCGTCGCACCAAGCTTCGCGTCGTAGTACGAACGGCAGCGGCCGCCCGCGTGATCCTGCGCTTCGTGCAGCACGACCCGCGCGCCGCGCCGCTGCAGTTGCACGGCGGCGGCGAGCCCGGCCACGCCCGCGCCGACCACGTGGACGAGCTTCGGCATCAGCTCAGAAAAGCGCGTAACGCGCGACGATCCACAGCAGGCGCAGCTTCGGCTTGCGGACCTTCGTGCGCGGAACGTCGAAGCCGCGCTCCAGCGCGCGCTCGAGCAGCACGCGATAGACGCCCGACATGATGCGCGGCGCGCGCACCTGAGCGCGCGGCTCGCGATCCATGATCGCGTCGGACGCGGCGAAGTGCTGCTTCGCGCGCTCGGCGAGCGTCGCGCAGACGCGCGGCAGCGTCGGATCGTCAGCGATCTGCCGCGGATCCGTGGCCGCGATGCCTTCGCGCGCGAGCAGCTCGCGCGGTAGATAGCAGCGGTTGATGACGGCGTCTTCGTCGATATCGCGCAGGATGTTGGTGAGCTGCAGCGCGCGGCCGAGATGGTGCGCGAGCAGCCGGCCCGGCTCGTCACGCATCCCGAATATCCTCACCGACAGACGGCCGGCCGCGCTCGCGACGCGGTCGCAATAGAGGTCGAGCGTGGCGTCGTCGGGCGCGCAGATGTCGGCGGCGGCATCCATCGCCATGCCGTCGATCATTGCGTGAAAATCCTCGCGTTGCAGATGAAACGTGTGAATGTGCCGCGTCAGCGCGCGCAGCGACGCGCGCGGCTGGCCGGCGTAGCAAGCGTCGATCTCGGCGCGCCATTGCTCGAGCCCGGCCGCGCGCTCGGCGCGCGGCCGGTCGCTGTCGGCGATGTCGTCGACGGCGCGGCAGAAGGCGTAGACCTGGTACATCGCATCGCGCTGCGCCGCCGGCAAGATGCGCATCGCAAGATAAAACGAGCTGCCGGACGTGGCGGCCGCGGCGTCGATTTCAGTATCGTCCACGACAAGATTGGAAACAGCCAAGACGATCTCCGCTGGAGGCGCCCGCTGAAAGGCGTTCAAAGAGGTTTTTATGCCGACCCGCAGGGCAGTGGGCCCGCGCGCGCGGACACGCGCGAAACATCCGGCTGGGCGGCCGGAAACGGCGAAAAGTATAGCAATCTTTGCCGGTGACCGCAGTTTCGCCGGTCAATAGGGGGACGGGAAGGAAGGCCGCCGGCGCGGCGGCCTCGACCGCGCCGCCTCCGCTAGCGAATCAGGCTCCCGCGAGCCGGAACGCGACCGCGCAGTTGCGGCCCTGACGCTTTGCGCTATAGAGCGCCGCGTCGGCCTCGTTGATCAGCACGTCGTAGGCGGGCACGCCGGCGCGCGCCGTCGCGCCGCCGAGGCTCGCCGTGACCGGCACGCTGGTGCCGATCAGCTCCACCGGCGTTTCCTCGATCACGCGACGGATCTTCTCCGCCACCAGCATCGCGTCGTCGAGCGGCGTGCACGGCAGCAGCAGCGCGAACTCTTCGCCGCCGAAGCGCCCGAACGTGTCCTGTGCGCGCACCACGCCGGCGACGCGCTGCGCCATCACACGCAGCACCGTATCGCCGACGCCATGACCGAACTGGTCGTTGATCTTCTTGAAGTGATCGAGGTCGAACAGCAACATCGACATCTCGCCGCCGTAGCGCTGCCAGCGCGTGAACTCGTCGCGCAGCCGCGTTTCGAAAAAGCGCCGGTTCGCGATGCCGGTCAGTCCGTCGCGATTCGCGTACTCCTGCAGCTTCGCAACTGCCTCCTCGCGTTCGCGCTGCACGATGCTCACGTGCGTCACGTCGGAGATCGTCACGCACACGGCCACCACCTCACGACCGCGCATCAGCGGCATGAACGTGCAGTCCTGCTGCATGAAGTCGACCCCACCGGTGATCGGCCGGTCGTGATCGAACTTGAACAGATACGGGCGCTGCTCCCACGAGCTGAACGCAAAGCTGCCGAGCTGAAACACGCTCTCGATCTTGCGCGACAGCCACACGCGCGGCAGCTCCGGAAAGTTCTGGTAGATCGAGTGGCCGACCACCTGCTCCGCCGACAGGCCGCTATGGTCCTGCATGAAGCGATTCCACATCAGCACCTTCAGTTCACGGTCGAGCACGAAGATGCCAAAACCGACCCGCTCGACCACGAGGTCGCTCAACGATTCCACGGAGACGTTCATATACTGGACAGCAGCGCATCGAGCGCTTCGTTCATGTGACGGATTGATTCTTCGGCCATCAGCATCACCAGATGCGCGCGAAAACTCTGATGTTCGAGCGCGAAATTCACTTCGACGAGCAGCGCCACCTGCCATTGCAGCACGCCGGGCTGGAACACTTCGTCGAGCGTCAGCGTGTCGCCGAGCATGCCCGGCGCAGAAAACACCGGCGTGCGGCCGAGCTGGTCGAGTATCGACGACACGCACGCGCCGGACAGCAGGTTCGCGACGTCGAGCATCAGTTCGCGCTCGCCGACCTCCTCGTAGCTCGAACGCGCGTACGGGTCGCGGACGAGCGAACACAGCTGCGCGATGCTGTCGCTGCGACAGATCACCAGCACCTCGCCCTTGATGTCCGAGCGAAAGCCCTGACGCACCGCGCTGACTGTGTCGTCGATATGGGTCATCTCGCGCAGCGTGCGCGCCGCGTCGCTCACCGCGACCATCCGCACGCGCGGCACCGACAGTTCGATGAACGAATCGAGCAGGCCCGCTAGCCGCGTCGCGGCCCGGCCCATCGCGAGATTGGCGATTTCCTGTAGCGCGTCGCGCTGGTCTTCGGTGAAGGCGGGCTCAGACATACAAGCCGTACTCCTTGAGGATGGGCAGGACCGCCTCCGGCGTCACCGGCTTGGCGATGAACGCGATCGCGCCGAGCTCGCGCACGCGCTGCTGGGCGAGCGGCTGCACGTCGGCGGAAACGACGATCACGAAGGTGTTGAGGTCCTCGTGCTGCAACGCTTCGAGGACCTGGTAGCCGGTCATGTCCGGCATCGTCAGGTCGAGGAACATCACCGATGCCTTGCCCTCGCGATACAGCGTGAGCGCCTCGTGCCCGTTCGTCGCGTAGGACACGTCGACTGCCCAGTCGGGCGGCAGTGCCTTCGTGAGCAACTTGCGGGCGAGCAGCGAATCGTCGGCGATCACAATGGGGAGCATGGCAACGGCGGGTCGGGCGGTTTGGGCGGGTCGGATAAAGGAATCGGCTGGTTCGTCTGCGCGCTTTCCGCGCCTGGTTGTGTGCGTATTTCGTTCGTCGCGACAGCGGAGGGTGGCACACCTTCGCGTGATGCCGACCGATGCGCGACCAGGTACAGTGGCGCCTGTCGAATTGCAATTGCCTTTGGCGAGAGGGGGTGCGAATGCAGCAGGACGCGTTTGGCGAACCTTGACGATCCGGCGCACGGAGGTGGCAACGGCCCTTTTTATCGTGACGAGGATTGTCGAAGTAAAGTCGCGCAAAAGCAACTCGCCAGAATCGCTGACGGTAACGATCTGTTTCTCTGCTAGGCGAATTTCAGAAATAGATCTATCGTCGGGGCGGACATTTTTTTATCTTTATCCTTTTGTGTACGTTTGCGCTTCCCGATTCGTCGCTGTTTTAAAGCCGCTCTTAAAGAACGGCCGGCACGGCGGACGCCCATCTCCAACGCGTTGCGGCAAATTATTCCGTGCTGCGTCTATGCTTGTTCTGAAGGCGGCATGGTGCCGGCAACGGCCCGATACGGGGCTGCCACATCCGAACGACTTTTCGCGTCAACGACAATGACATCAGACCGGGTCGACTCCGCCCGCGCGGGCCGTCTTTCGCGTCGTCCTGCCCGCGAGCAGGACGACGCGTCGTTTCCCACCGTGCCGGAACAGAATTTCCAGGTGCGTCGCATCACGCTGATCGCGCTGCTGGTCGCGGCGATCGTGCTGCCGTTCGTCTACGTCGCGGCGATGGCATTCGCCGATCTGCGCTCGCGCGAGGCCGACGCCACCGATCTGGCGCTGCGCACGGTGCGGGTCGCCGAAGAACACGCGTTGAAGGTGTTCGACATGAACGAGACGCTGAACTCGCGCATCGTCGAACTGACCGACGGCCTCGACGACGACGGCATTCGCGCGCGCGAACACACGATTCACGACAAGTTGCGCACGATGGGCGGCGGCTATCCGCAGGTAGCCTCGGTGTCGATCTTCGGCCAGCAGGGCGCGCTGCTCGTGAGCAGCCGCCTGTATCCGTCGCCGGAAAATTCGGTCGGCCAGCGCGACGATTTCGTCGGCATCCGCGACGGCAACGTGCTGGAACGCGTGTCGAAAGTGATGACGGGACATGTGAGCGGCGAGCAGGTGTTCAACATGGGCGTCGAGCGCCAGGCGCCCAATGGCTCGTTCGCGGGCGTCGTGTCGATCGCGCTGCGGCCCAGCTATTTCGACGCGTTCTATCGCGAGTTGCTCGGCAGCAGCGACTCTACGCCGATCATCATGAGCCTCGTGCGCACCGACGGCGCGGTGCTCGCGCATTACCCGCGCGGCCCACGCGAGCCGACCGCGCTCGCGTCCGATTCGCCGTTCGCCGAAGCGGTCAGGCAGGGGCAGCGCTCCGGCGTCGTGCGGATGCGCTCGAGCTTCGCCGGCGGCAACCTGATCGTCGCCTTCCGGCACGTCGGCTCGTATCCGGTCTACGTGCTGTGCGGCTATCGCACGTCGGCGATCTGGGCCGCCTGGTACAAGCACCTGAGCGTGCTGGTCCTGTCGATGTTCACGCCGTCGATCGCGCTGTGGTGCGTGATCTGGCTGTCGCTGCGCCGCCTCGGCGCCGAAGAGGAAGCGTGGCAGCGTTGGCAGGCCGAGGCATCGATGCGCCGCTCGATCGAATCCGCGTACCGCCAGTCGCGCAAGATGGAAGCGCTCGGCAGGCTGGTCGGCAGCGTCGCGCACGACTTCAACAACCTGCTGATGATCCTGTCGGCCAACGTGCAGATCGTGCGACGGCGCGGCGTCGGCGGACTGGAGCGCGAACTGTCGGCGATGGAGCGCGCGCTGAAGAGCGGCCAGTCGCTGACGCGGCAGCTGCTCGGCGTCGCGCGCAAGCAGCCGCTGCGCACCGAGACGCTGTCGCTCGAACGCTGGCTGCCGTCGTGCCGCGAACTGCTGCGCGCGTCGCTCGGCGCGAAGGTGTCGCTCGTGATCAATAGCGGCGTCGATACCTGGCCGGTGCGCGTCGACGTCGCCGAGCTCGAGCTCGCGCTGATCAACGTCGCCGTCAATGCGCGCGATGCGATGGCCAACGGCGGGCGCTTCACGGTGCGCGCGAGCAATGTCGTGTTCCGTCACGAGGACGGCTTTCCGCTGACCGGCGAGTTCGTGCAACTGTCGCTCGAGGACACCGGCGGCGGCATGGCGCCCGACGTGCTCGCGCGCGCGTTCGAGCCGCTTTTCACGACCAAGCCCAAAGGCATGGGCACGGGACTCGGGTTGCCGCAGGTCTTCGCGTTCTGCGAGGGCTCGGGCGGGCTCGCGGCAATCGACAGCGCGATCGGCGCGGGCACCTCGGTGCGGCTCTATCTGCCGCGCGCGTCGACCGAGCCGCACACGGCCGGGCCTGCAGAAGCGCTAGCGACCGAAAGCGGCGTGCCACAGGGCCTGCGCGTGCTGCTCGTCGAGGACAACGAAGAAGTCGCCGCCGGCACCGAGGCGCTGCTGCAGACGATGGGTCATCAGGTCACCTGCGTGTTCAACGCCGACACGGCGCTGCATGTACTCGACGACGCCCGCGCGAAGCGCGCGAGCACCGGCGAGCCGCTGCCGTTCGATCTGGTGCTGTCGGACATCCACATGCCCGGCAAGATGAACGGCATCGATCTGGCCGAAGCGGTGCTCAGGTTCGACCCACAGCTGCCGGTCATCCTCGTCACCGGCTACGCGGAAGAGCTCGACCGCGCGCGGCACGCGAACGTGCGCGTGCTGTCCAAGCCGTTCGATATCGGACTGCTGGAGCAACTGCTCGAAACGATCCAGCACGACGCCGTGCAAACGAGCAACGATGCCGCCACGCATCCGGCCGATACCTGATGTCCGCGCCGTGCCGGCGTCATTTACCGGGCCTTGTAAAAAGCGCGGCGTTTACACGCCGCGCTTTTTTCATCGTGAGCCCGCGTCATGCGTAGCACGCCGGGCAGCGCGGCTGGGCATGGGACGCGGCGGCGCCGCGCGGCGGTGCGGGGCATGAAGGTTGCTTGCCTGCACACGGCAAGGGGACGACGCCGCGAGCGCCGCCCGTTCCAGCAGAACATGTCGGGAGACAACCATGCAACATACCGTGATTGGTTTATTCGACACTTACATGCAGGCCGAAACCGCCCGCGACACGCTCGTGCAAACCGGCTTTGCGCGCGAGAAGATCGAGTTGCAGGCGAACGCCGAACCTTCGGTTGGCTCGGCCACCAGCGAAGTCGCCAACGCGGGCGTGCTCGCGAATATCGAGCGCTTTCTCGCCAGCCTGTTCTCGACCGGGCCGCGCCCATCGGACACCGCGCGTTATGCCGAGGCGATGCGGCGCGGCGCTGTGCTCGTGTGCGTCCACGCGGCAAGCGAGTCGCATGCGGAGCTGGCGCGCAATACGCTCGTGCGGCTCGGCGCGACGGATATCGGCGACCGCCCGCCCGAGGCGGACACGCCGGCCGCCACCGACCGCGACCACTCGATACTCGATGAGCTGGGCATCGGCGCGGTGATGCCGGGAACGCCGCGCACGTCGAGCGTAACGACCGAGGCGGGTGCGACGCCCGGGATGCGCGACACCACTGCGACACCGGGAGCGGCGGGCGTGAGTTCGAGCAGCGGCGCAGCGGGTGCGGCGGCCATGACCGAATCGACCGGAATCGCCGGCGCGACGGGCGCCACTTCGGCGACCGGTACGACCGCACCCGACACCATGCCCCCTCCCGCCACCCCGCGCCCTGATCCGCTGACCGCCATGCCGCCGGCGGACATCGGCGCCGCCGCCAAGCCGTTCGCGCCGCCGCCGATCAGCGAACGGCCGATGAGCGATCCGGTCAACGAACCCATCGTCGATCCGCTCGCCGGCGATGCGGGACGCCGCGCGATCGCCGCTGGCTCGGTACCGGGTTCGGGCGCGGTGATGCAGCCGTCCGACATCGTCCCCGAAGGCGGGCAGCCGGGCACCGGTCCCGGCGCGCAGATGCCGAACGAATATCTGGAGTACGAAGAAGATTTCCGCGCGCACTACGACGAGCAGTACGCCGCCGCGAACGCGCGCTACGAAGACTATGTGCCGGCCTATCGCTACGGCGCGGAGATCGCTCGCGACGCGCGATTCCGCAATCGTCCGTGGGATGAGATCGAGCCCGAAGCACGCCGCCATTGGGAAACCACGTCGCCGGACAGCACGTGGGAGCGCTTCAAGCTCGCGGTGCGTCACGGCTGGGAGCGGGCGACCGGCCATCACCACGTGTAGGCGATGCGCCGAGCGACACGAGCGCGGCCGCCTTACGCGGCGCGCGCTGTGTTCGCGTTGCTTCGGCGGATGGTCAGGACGCGGTCAGCGGCGCTGAGGCTCGGCTACACCGCCCCGTGCCGCTTGATCCACGTGACGTAGCGGTCCATGAACGTCTGCAGGAACTTGCGCGTGCCGTCGTTGACGATCTCGCCCTTTTCGTTGATCACCGCTGGATCGTGCTTGATGAACACCTCGGGCTGCCCCATCGCCGCGACGTCGAGATAGGCGAGCACGTTGCGCAGATGCTGCTGAGCGAGCGCGCTACCGGTCGCACCGACCGAGGTGCCGATCACCGCGGCGGGCTTGTTGGCCCACGAGTTGGTGCCCCACGGCCGCGAGCCCCAGTCGAGCGCGTTTTTCAGCACGCCGGGTATCGAGCGGTTGTATTCGGGCGTCACGAACAGCAGACCGTCCGCGGCTTGCACGCGCTCCTTGAGCTTCTTGCCGGCTTCGGGATAGTCGGCGTCGTAGTCCTGGGAGTACAGCGGCAAGGAGCCGATATCGATGTATTCGAAGGTGAAATCGGCTGGAGCGAGGGAAATCACCGCCTGAGCCAGCTGACGATTGAACGAATCCCGCCGCAGGCTGCCGACGACCACTGCAATGTGATAGGCCATGTTCGCTTCCTCAGGTAAGGCGCTCGACGCGCAGAGAGTACGAACTGTCCATCATAGGCAAAAGCCGCGCGAAACGCCCAGGCCCTGGCGGATGTGGCCAGCTCATAGCGGATCGGGAAGGATTCTTGCGGCACCTGACGGTGGATAACCTCGCGGCTCGAAAAGTTATCCACAGATTCGCTGAATAACCTTGTGGATAAGTGGAACTTTTGCCTTGCCAATCAAGCATGCCTTCGGGCCAGGGCGATCTGAGGCAAATGGGACATCATCGACATTCTGGAGGACCGGATCATGAGTCTCGACTACGCAGGAAAATCCCACGACGAAGCGGTCGCCGCGCGCAAGAAAGCGCGGCAGCGCGCGCAGGAGCCGGCGGGCGGCGAGATGGCCGTCGACGGCGTCGAAGCCGATGCCACGCATAGCTGCGGCGAGTTGTCGGAACAAGGCAAACAGGTGTGGCGCACGGGCGCCGGACTCGATGGCGGAGGGAAGGCGCCGAGCCGCTAGGACTCGCGGGTTGTCCGTCGGCCGTGGCTAGAAGGGGCCGCTTGACGCCGCCGTCTCCCCATGCAGGCCGAATGCTGAATACTGGAATATGAAAGGGCGCCGTTGCCGGCGCCCTTTTCTCATGCTTCCTTGCTGCGTATTTCGACGTGCCGATCAGTTGCCAAAAAATACGTTGCAATACGACGCCGGGCCGTTGCAGGTCGAAGCCGGGGCGTCGGCGTGAGCGACACCCGAAGCCGCTGCGAACAGCGCGGCCGAAGCGATCAGGGCGGAGAAAATGCGTTTCATGGTGTGCGTCCTCGTTTGTGTGTGGGTTGCGCGATCTGATGCGATCGATGGCGTGAAGAATAGCGAGCGGGCCCGCGTCCACAAACAGCGAAGATGAGAAGACATTATTTTATAAATTGAAATAATCGCTATTGTGCGATTGCCTTGAATTGGTGGTCGACTGCGACGCGTTGATCGGCCCGTATGGCGATCCAACAGCCTTCGCGCGCAGACTCGAAATATCATTTCTTGCAACAATTAATTTCCGGTGTCATAAGCGGCCGCGCCGCGCGACGAAGCTCCTCGGGCATCGATTGCCAAGGGGCATATGTTCAATACCGATTCGCTAGGGCAGGAACGTGAGGGAGAATGGCGCACGCATCCGCAAACCGTGCGAGGACGACCATCCGCTCATGAATCACGACGTTTCAGGACGACACGCGCAGCGCAGCGCGCGGCCGACAGCGCAGCGACGGAGCATGCCGTGACGCAGCCAGGCGCTCCCTCGCTGGACGATCCCATTTATCTCGCCCAATTGCGGCGTGACCTCGTGCGCTTCGCCCGTCTGCAATTGCGCGACGCCGCGGCCGCCGAGGACGCCGTGCAGGAAGCGCTGACCGCCGCGTGGACTCAGGCCACGCGTTTCGCCGCGCAGTCGGAGCACAAGACCTGGGTGTTCGGCATCCTGCGCCATAAGCTCGTCGACACGCTGCGCGCGCGCCAGCGCACGGTCAATCTGTCGGCGCTCGAAGCCGAACTCGACGGCGAGGTGCTGCTTGATCGCGAGCTCTTCAAGGACAACGGCCACTGGTCGCGCGAGACCAAACCGCGTCCGTGGCCGACACCCGAAACTGCATTGCGCCAGCAGCAATTCTGGACGCTGTTCGAGATGTGCCTCGAGCATTTGCCCGAGCACATTGGACGCGTGTTCATGATGCGGGAGTTTCTCGACCTCGACATCGCGGCGATCTGCGCGGAACTGCAGATCACCGCGAATCATTGCAGCGTGCTGATCTATCGCGCGCGGCTGCGGCTGCGCACGTGCCTGAGCGAAAAAGGCCTATCCAGCGAGGATGCGAATGGGGAAATGTAAGGACATCACGCGGCTGCTATCCGATGCGCTCGACCGCTCCCTGTCGACTGGCGAATGGCTCGCGATCCGCCTGCATCTGCCGACCTGCAGCGGGTGCCGGAACTATCGCAAACAGATCCGCCTGCTGCGGGTCGCCGCGCATGTGGCGAGCGGAGCGGCGAACGTGGACGGAGCGCTGAGCGGCGACGAGTGATTTGCCGCTTTGCCACACCGCAGTTCAGCGCTCGCCGATCGGCACGTCGCGATAGCGTTCGAAAAAGCGGGCATGCGATGCTTCATCGATGCCGACAGGACGCGCATCGGCACTCGCCGGATGTTTGGCGAGTTGCGCGCGGGTGCGAATCGGCCGATGCGCGAAATTGCCGCCGCAATTCGGACGCACGTTGCGCAGCCTCGTCAGCGCGCAGACCTCGCAGAGCGTGCATTCGCAATTCGAGCATGACGGTGGCCCTGTTGTTGATGACGCGAGGCGCGGCTCGCTGCCTGGCGTCGCGTGAGGTTCTGCGCGCGTGTTCCGCTGTGCGCGCGTCAATACGCTGCCCAAATGGGTGAGGCTGTCGCGCGCGCCGTGCTCACGTCAACGCGCTCCACAGCACGAGCGTCAACGCGAGACCGACGACCGATACGATCGTCTGCAAGACCGACCACACCAGTACAGTCTGTTTAAGCTGGAGTCCGAAATATTCGCGGACCATCCAGAAGCCGGCGTCGTTCACATGGCAGAAGAACACCGAGCCGGCGCCGATCGCGAGCGCCATCAGCGAATTGTGCGTCGCGCCGAGGCCCGCGACGACCGGCGCGACGATGCCGGCCGTCGTCGTCGTGGCGACCGTCGCCGAGCCGGTGGCCTGACGCAGCGCGACGGCGATCAACCAGGCGAGCAAGATCAGCGGCATATGCGCCCCGACCGCGATCTTGCCGATCGTCGCGCTGATGCCCGCTGCGACGAGCGCCTGCTTCAGGCCGCCGCCCGCGCCGATCGTCAGCAACAGCGCGGCGATCGGCGGCAGGCTTTTGCGCAGAATGCCCCCGACGCGCTCGCGCGCCATGCCGCGCGACCAGCCGAGCGCGACCACCGCGAACAGCACGGTGAGGCCCAGCGCGATCAGCGGCTCGCCAAGAAAATTCAGTGTCTCGAAGAGCAACGTTTCGGGCTCGAGCAGGAGCTTCGCGACCGTGCGGCCGAGCATCAGAATGACGGGCAGCAGGATCGTGATCAGAGAGATTGCGAAGCCCGGCGGCTCGAAGCCGTTCTGCTCGGCGGTGAACAGCTTGCCCATTTCTTCAGGCTCGACGACGTGCATGCGTTTCGACAGCCAGATGCCATACAGCGGCCCGGCGAGGACCACCGCGGGAAGCGCCACGATCAGGCCGAGGCCCAACGTCAAACCGAGATCGGCGTGCAACGCGCTCACCGCGATCAGCGGACCCGGATGCGGCGGCAGCAGCGCATGCAGCGTCGTCATACCGGCGAGCGCGGGAATCGCGATGCGCAGAATCGGCTGCTGCGCACGGCGCGCCATGACGAAGATGATCGGCACCATCATCACGAGGCCGACTTCGAAGAACAGCGGCAGGCCGATGAGCAGCGCGACGACGGCCATCATCCACGGCAGCGTGCGCGGGGTCGAGTGCGCGACGATCGTGGACACGAGCCGGTCGGCGGCGCCCGATTCGGCCATCAACGCACCGAGCATCGCGCCCAGCGCAATGATGATGCCGACGTCGCCGAGCAATGCGCCGGCGCCTTTGCTGAACGCGCTCGCGACTGCTTGGAGCGGCAGGCCGGCCGTGAAGCCCGCCGCGAAGGTGCCGACCAGGATCGACAGAAACGGCGCGAGCTTGAGCATGCCGATGAAGATGATGATCAGTGCTAGTCCAAGCGCGCACGACAGGATCAGTTGGGTGTCGTGGGCGGCCCACGGTGTCAGTGTTGTCGTTACAGGCACGGCGGCTTTTTTCCTCTCTTCGTTTGCAGTCGATCGATGCAGCCGCGAGCTGGTGGTGCGGGCGCTTGTTTTGCCGGTCGATTGTAGCGGGAGGGATAGGTTGGGCTTTGGGCAATGCTTCGCGACTGCCGCATGATTTGCTTATGCGAATTTATCGGTTCGTCCAGGCTCGCAGACGAATTATCGTCAGAGCCAATCGGACCATCTTTTGGCGTCCGTTAAATTCTTTTTCGACGAGTATTCTCATGTCCCGTGATCCGCTGCTGACGCGCCGTACGTTTCTGGCCGGCGTAGGCGCGACGCTGGCCGCCGCCGCGTTGCCGGTCTTCTCCACCGCCGCATTTGCCGCCGATGAACATGCAAAAGAACTTCGCATCGGATATCAGAAAGCCGCAAGCACCCTGGTATTGCTGAAGGCGCACGGCACGCTCGAAAAGCGGCTCGCGCCACTTGGCATCACGGTCAAATGGACCGAGTTTCCGGCTGGGCCGCAATTGCTGGAAGGGCTGAACGTCGGCGCGATCGATTTCGGCTATGTGGGCGAGGCGCCGCCCGTGTTCGCGCAGGCCGCGGGGGCCAATTTCGTCTACACGGCGTATGAAATTCCGACGCCGCACGCCGAAGGCATCCTCGTGCATCCGGACGCGCCAATCAAAACCTTGGCCGATTTGAAGGGAAAGAAGATTGCGCTGAACAAGGGCTCGGATGTGCACTGGTTTCTCGTCGCCGCGTTGCAGAAGAACGGCGTGAAGTTCAGCGAGATCCAACCCGTGTATCTGCCGCCCGCCGATGCACGCGCGGCCTTCGAGCGCGGTGCGGTCGATGCGTGGGCGATCTGGGATCCGTTCCTCGAAGCCGCCAGGCGGCAAACGAACGCGCGGCAGCTCGCCGATGCCGAGGGTATCGTGAGTCACCACCAGTTCTTTCTGAGCGCGCGGCCCTTCGCGCAACAGAACGGCGACGTCCTCGCGATCGTGATCGATGAAGTCGGCAAGGAAGGGGAGTGGGTGCGCGGCCATTACAGCGAGGCCGCCGCCCAACTCGCGCCGATTCAAGGGCTCGACGCGAGCGTGATCGAATCAGGCTTGCGGCATTACGCGCATATCTACAAGCCCGTCGACGCGAACGTGCTTGCGGAACAACAGCGCATCGCGGATACGTTCACCGAACTGCATCTGATCCCGACGAAGATCGTGACCAAGGATGCCGCGCTGTCCGGCAAAGCGTAGCGCAGCAGTTCGAGTCCGCATTGCCCACATCGTTTTACTTCGACGGTCGCGCGATCAGCCGAAAAGCGCGGCGACATTTTCCGGCGGGCGGCCGATGACAGCCCGTCCGTTTCTGACGACGATCGGTCGTTGCAACAGAATCGGATGCTTCGCCAATGCGTCATAGAGCTGGGCGTCCGTCAGCGCCGTGTCGGCAAGATTGAGCTCTTTATATTCAGCCTCGGTGTCGCGGATCATTTCGCGGACGGGACAGCCGAGTTGAGCATTGAGCTTCTCAAGCTCTGCGACGGTGAGTGGCTTCTTTAGATATTCGACGATTTCCGTCGCTTCGTTTGCGGAGTTGTAGGTGTTCGCGACGAGTTCGCAGGTGGTGCGAGATTTGGAGCAGCGCGGGTTGTGGTAGATGGTGATCATGGCTGGATTCGGGGCTTACGCCGTTGAAGGTTGCTGCGACGGTTAGAACGATTCGGGAATTTTAGCGGGTGACTTGACGACGTGGCGCGGGATGACTGCGCGGCATCCGCGTTGTTTGAACCATCGGCGAGGTGGGTCGGTTTATGCGCATAAACCGACGCTGCCTTCGAGGCGAGTGGGAATAGTTTAATGCTGGCACCCTGAGTTCTAGTCGCACCTGAGATTTGCTCGCGCGGGCGCGATTCAAACGACAACCTATATCCCCCGCTGATGAGGCGCCGGATGCAGTTTGCCGCTTGCCGCCATGTCTGGGGAGAATCGGCGTCGGACGAATTCATGACGAATGGTCCCTCCGGGCCAATTGGCACGCGAACTTTTGCGCATAAAGTCTGGCACCTCTCACCCCTTTGGTCGCTCAGATGCGTGCGCTCCTTTTCTCTACACATCAGCCCGAGAATCGCGAACAGTCACCGACGACTGTGCACGCAGTGCGCGAGCACTCGTTACTTTCCCTTTGCCGCCGCCGGACAGCGATCAGCAACGCTTAAGCCCCAGTCCACGCTTGCCCTGATATCCCGCAAGACCCCGGACACGCGTCCGATGCCTCTTTATGCGCATAAACCCTTTGCCGAATGGCCAATTTCCGAACTGCGCTTACGCAAATCATTTGAAATAGCACTTCAACCAGGTAAAATCCATTTGCGTCTAAAAAGAGGAGGTGAAATTTGGCGGCAGAAATCATCGCGGTAACACAGCAGAAAGGCGGGGTCGGGAAGAGCACCATCGCGATGCATCTCGGCGCTGCATTTCACGAGAAAGGCAAACGCGTTCTCGTCGTCGACGCGGATGGCCAAAACACTCTGATTCACTGGGCCAGTGCTGCCTCCGACGGCGACATCGGTATTCCATTCGCCGTCGTCAACCTGTCCGAAGCAGGCAGCCAGATCCATCGCGAGATCAAGAAGTTCGTGGCTGACTACGACATCATCGTCGTCGACTGCCCGCCCTCCATCACCGAAAAAGTCTCGGGCGTCGTTCTGCTCGCGGCGAGCGTCGCGGTAATCCCAACTTCCTCGTCCCCTGCCGATTACTGGTCGAGCATCGGCCTCGTCAAGCTGGTCCAGCAAGCGCAGGTCATGAACGAAGACCTGCGAGCCGTGTTCCTGCTCAACAAGACTGAAGAGAAACGGATGCTGACGCGCGAACTGAAGCGCGCGCTCGAAGAACTCGGCTTCCCTCTCCTCAAGACCCAGATTCCCACGCGCGAAGCCTACAAGCAGGCAATGGCGTTAGGGCAAACGGTGCTTCAGATGAACGACCGCGGCGCGAAGCTCGCCGCGCTCGAAGTACGGGCGTGCGCCAACGAGATCGCCGCCTTGCTCCCATGAATTTATGCGCATAAAGGACCCTGAATGAAACCGTCCCAGTTCGCCAAAGGCTTTCAAGCACGTCCTGACACGACCAGCAGCGAAAAGCGCACCGCGCTCGACCGTCTGAATGCGATCGACGGCCTGGTCAGCAACGAGGCGAAAACTCCCACGATCGCCGGGCGTCCGATTCCGGCCGTCTTGCCGTCGCGTCTGCAGGACGCGAAGATTCCTGATCCGGACAACGAATCGGCGGCCTACCGCGCCTGGAGGCTCGAGCACGGCTATCGTCCCGGCCAGATCATCGAACTGGCGCTCAAGACGATCAAGCCGAGCCCGTTCAATCCACGGTACTTCTATGTGAAGTCGTCGATTGCGGAGCTTGCCGTCAATCTGGCGAAGCAGGGGCAGCAGCAGGCGATTCACGTCATTCCCGACTATGACAACCCTGGCACCTACTTCGTCAGTGACGGCGGCAGACGGGTGCGTGCGCTGAAAGAAGCGAACAAGGAGTCGGTGAAAGCGATCGTCATCGATCTGCCGATCGGCATCCAGAGCTACAAGCTCGGTTACGACCTCAACGTGCAGCGCGACTCGCAGACGGTGTTCGACAACGCGGTCGTGTGGCGACGCTTTCTCGACGAGCGGCATTTCCAGAGCCAGAAGGAACTGGCCGAACATCTCGGCCTCGACGAATCGACGGTCGCAGTCGCGCTGTCCATCGCCAAACTCCCGGAAACCGTGATGCAGGAGATGGTCGCGCGCCCTGACCGCTTCGGCTCGAACATGGCGTATCAGGTGGGCCGCTACCACACGGCTCGCGGCGCGGAGGCGACACTGCGACTGATCAACCGGATCCTTTCCGACGATCTGAGCACACGCCAGGTCGCCGACATCGTCAAAGGCCGAGCGACCTCGCAGGAAAGCGCCAAACCGGCGGGCCGGCAGCGCTACGCGCAACGTCTGGAAATCAAGCTTGGTGGTGTGTCGGTCGGCGATCTGAAGTCGTATGGGGACGACCGGCTCGAGTTGCGCCTGAAAGGCCTCACGCGTGAAAAGCGCGACGACATCCTGCGGCAGATCGAGAAGATGCTGAAGTAAGACGTGAGGGCGGTGCGCATGCACCGCCGCCTGGATTTCAAAGGCAGTTATCGACCCATCACGCCGCGCGCGACTGGCTCAGCGTAAAGGCGAGCAGGTCGCCGTCGGTCGGTTCGCCCCAGGTCCTGCGCGCGAGCCAGTCGAAGAACGCCGTTTCGACGATCTTCGAATCGAGCCCGCGACGCCGCCAGTCGTCGCGCATGTGCGTGCCGAGCCCCGGCAATTCATCTTCCTCGAACGACTGTCGCGCGATATCGCGCT
Source organism: Paraburkholderia sp. 32 (assembly GCF_050435345.1). Taxonomy (NCBI): domain Bacteria; kingdom Pseudomonadati; phylum Pseudomonadota; class Betaproteobacteria; order Burkholderiales; family Burkholderiaceae; genus Paraburkholderia; species Paraburkholderia sp. 32. The sequence goes on along the minus strand of NZ_JBNDKD010000001.1, from coordinate 864,021 downwards.
CCGACTCGCCCTGTTCGTTGTACAACTCGTAGGCCTGCTTGCGACGGTAAGCCGAGTATTCACCGAGCAGACGCGCCTTCAGATCGTCGGCCGGCGACGCCGCGGCCTTGCTGGTGCCGCCACCCGCGGGCAGCGCCTCGACCGGCGGCGCATAGCCTTTCTTCAACGCATCCTTGAACAGCGCCGGCGCACTGCGCACCGGCGGCAGTGACGTGCTGCGCATACGCTGCTCGGTCATCTGCAGCGCCGCGCGGATCCGGTTCTCCTCGCTGTCCGCATAAAGCGTCTGCGCCTCCTTGAGCGGAATGCCGATCTTCACCATCCGGTCGACCAGCGTGCTGTCGAACACGTTCGGATGTTCGTCGAGCGCGAGCATCGGCTGCTTGCGCTCGGTCACGCGGAACTGGATTTCAGCGACGCGCCGACCCTCGCGATGCTCGATCAGCTCGACAAAAATGTTCGTGACCGCGTTGACCTCGGCGATGGCCGGGCGCAGGTAGTCGCGCTTGAAATACTTGTACTCGCGCTTCGCCTCGTCGCCGGCTTCAGTGTCCGGCGTGCCCGACAGAATCGGCCGCCACCATTCCCAGGTCTCGCGCATCGTCAGGTGGCTGGGGTTGGTCAGGTAGCGTACGCAGATCTCGTAGAGTGCGAGGCCCGCGCTACTGCGCAGCTGGCTCTGGAACTGCAGACTCAGCCGCGCATACTGAACCGGATCGAGCAGTTTCTTCTTGATCTTCGGCGCAAACGAAAACTCGACCCAGACGCGACGCGTGGTCGGATCTTCGAGAATTTCCGCGTCCGCGATCAGCGTCGAAATACCCCATTTGCGGCCAGGCTTCTGACTCGACGTGCCGGTGCTCCACTCGACCTGCACCGACACCATGCGGCGCAGATGCTCCTTGACGAGCGCGGTGTCATTGGAATCGAACGCGGAATTGGCGACGATGTCGGACAGCAGCGCCCGATAGGTGTCGCCCGATTCATCCGCTTGCTGGGCCACCGCGAGTAACACGTTAAATAGCTTGCGCGTGAGCAGCGTGATCTTGCCGCTCTTGGGCTGGATCGCGATCGCCTCGACGGCTTTGCGCAGCTCAGCCGAGCTCGGGCTGACAACATCGGTCTTTTTCGCGCGCTTCGTGGCCATGCGTCGGGGTGAGGAGGGGATTTCGCGAGAGCATACCGGCTGTGGTGATACGCGTCTATAGCGCCCATCTCACCATTGCCGGTGAAGCGAGTTTACGAAGCGCAACTCACCTCGACCAACTCCCGAAAACCCTCACCTCGTGTGCGTGCCGCCAGGATCGGGCTCTCCTTGCCGGTCGCGGCGTTTGCGAATCGGGCCCGTTTCGCCGCGTGCGGCAACGGGGAGCACGTGATCCCGAATCTTCTCACCTCAAAAATTTTCGCGGATTTTTTCGAGAACCTCGTGTAAACGGATGGCGTCCGGGGCGGCTGATGACTTCGTCGTGCGGCCTCGCGATCGTTTCGTCGATCGTCGCGTGCTGCCGGCCGATGCACAGTCCCGGTTCGATAGATGGAATGCCCGCACGGTATTGGGCCCGCAACGCGGCGTGGGCCAGCGACGGGCGCCCCGTCAGCCCTGTTGTCGGTGCATCAAGCTTCCTATGGCCGGGCGCGCCATTCGACTGCTTGGTACCTTCCGCTGACGATTCAGCCCTCACTACCGAGAACCTGCCGGAGTTAACCACCTGTTTCGACTTCGAGCCTCGTCCGAAGCCGCCGAAAAAGGGGAGATCCAACCAAGGCAAATCCTCACCGCTCCGATGCTCCCGAAAAACCTCACCGTAGCACCGCAGAACGGCACAACACGACACGCGCTCATGCCGCGCCAGTACCGCATTTCCCCAATGCAACCTCCTGAAAAGCGTCACCTTTGACCTTTATGGAGGCCCCCGCGCCCCCTTCCAAAGAACTCCTGAAAACTCTCACCTTTGCTGGAGGACAGGAAAAACATCAATGATTTCCGTGACTTGCGATAATCCCATCTAGCGCTCGAACCATCGGTGTTCCCGTAAAATCTCACCTTAAGCCAGTTTTTCGCACCGCAGCACTTTTCATTGCGTCCCCGCGGACCTCCCGAAAAGACTCACCTTTGCAATCAGAGACCAGGTATACCTACGCGCGCAAATTGCCATCCGCCGGGCATCTCCGGCCGATAGCCCGCGTTTCAGTCCCGAATCTCCTCACCTTAACGCGCAAAACCCTATCCAGACCTTCCCGAAAAGCCTCACCTTTGACGGAATCGCCGGCCAAATCAGCTTGAGGATCTAGCTGATCAGCCAGTTCCCCGAATCCCCTCACCTTTCCAATCGCCAGCGGTTCCCGCCGACCAGTCTTTCGGGCAATCGATGCGTCGAATTCCATGTTGGCTCCCGTAAAACCTCACCTCAGCAGTATGGATGCTCAAAAAGAAAGCAAAACTGGACCCCGCGCCCCGAAAAATCTCACCTTCGTTTTACGTTTTCTCCCGCCACGGCTCACCAAAGCCGTTAACCACCCCAAAAAACCGGCAAAAAACCATTCTCGCGAGCCTCCCGAAAGCCCTCACCTTGCTCAGACCAAACCGAACAGACACTGTCGAGGGGTGTCGGGCGCTTCGCGGCTGCGAAGTCCCGCAAAACCTCACCTTTGCCCAAACCCCACGTATACGGCGTTTCCTGAACCCGCTCACGTTCCGTCCCGCAGCCGCTCACCGAGCTTCCCGAACCCCATCACTCGAGTTTCCCGCAGACCCTCACCAAGTCTCCCGCAAAGCTTCACCTTGCTGTCCTGAAAGCCGCGCCAGATAAGGGTTTGCCGAGTCGTTAACGTCTTTAACAAGGGTTCAAAGGTGTTTATTTTTATTACTCTCAAGCCTTACACCCGCGAGCCCCGTGAAACACAGGCTCAACACCCCGCAGCCATTGCCGATCCATCGTGAAACAGTGCGCGATCATGCGGAAATCAAACAAAATTCTTCTAATACAATGGCTTATTGGCTATTCTTCGTTTTGTTTCACGGAGAAAAACGGCAGGCGCGTGTTTACTATCGCAATTTGCACGCAAAAGCCCGTCGGTATACGCCAATCCGTTCGCCACCGATAAATCGGTAGCAAACACTACGTAAATTGTTATGATCCATCCAATTCGAGCCACATCGAGGTAAACATGAATCTGGATCAGGAGCGGCAAGCCATTCGCGACGAGCTTGAATCGATGCGTGCGCAGGGCGTGCGCCGCCAGGATCTGTCGCTGCATGCATGTAAACGGCTTTTTTTCGATCTCGGCATCCGGCCATCGATGGCGGCCGTGCGCGATCTCACGCAAACCGGCAGCGCGAGCGACATCCCGAAGGACATCGATCATTTCTGGGAGCGCATCCGCAGCGTGTCGCGGGTCAAGGTCGGAGCGGGCGCGATACCAAAGGCACTGGAAGATCGCGCCGGCGAACTGCTCGGCGCGCTATTCGAAGAAGCGGTCGTGCAGGCCAAAGCGTCGCTCGATGGCGAACGTGAAGAGATCCGCGCGCAGATCAGCGCCGCCGATCTACGCGTACGCGAGGCGGAAATTCGTCGGGATGCGGCCGACGACGCCATCAGGCGCAGCGAAGCGCGCGCCGAAACCGCGTGGGAGCGGGTTCGCGCACTTGAAACCCAGTTATCGAGCGCGACTACGCACGGCAGCGTTCACCTCGAAGGCATGCAGGCAACCACGCGCCGGCTCGACCAGGAGAACGAGGCGCTGCGGCAACGGCTCGAAAACGAACAGACTGCCAATGCTGCGTTGCGGGACCGGATCGACGCGTTGCACGTCGAATTGCGGCAAAGCACGGAGCACTATGCACAGCAGATCAAGGATGCGGTGGCCGAAGCCGAGCGGCGCGTCAAGCCGATGCTGGTCGAACTCGACTCGCTGCGTAGCATGGCCGCGACGTATCAGTCCGGCGTGCGTGATGCGAGCCGCAAGGAATTCGAGTTCATTCAGCAGATTGCCGCCGCCAAGGCGCGCGCCGATCGGCTCGACACGCAACTGCGCGAGCAGTCGGACGAAGTCGACGCGCTGACGAAAGAAGTCGCCACCCTGCGTGGCCAGCAGGGCATCGATCCGGCCATCGCCGTACTGTTGTGCTCGCTGGTTACTGAGGGGCGGCTCACGAGCAAAGAGTTGAGCATGATCGGCACCGCGGCTGACGGCCACGTGACGCTGCCCGCGAGATGCCCGAAATGCGAGGAAGGTGAGCCGGAGCTGTCGCAGGTCGATCACCGTTTCGAACTGTTCTGCCCGGAATGCGAGCACTCTTCGGGCCTCGGCGAATCGAGGCTCGCGGCGGTGAAGCAGTTCCTGTCGAACGATGGCGCCACCGCGCCGTCGTCCCGCTCCGTCCACGCGATGCGTTAACCAGAGGCGGCCAATCCAACGGGAAAAACGTCAAAGGTGAGGAAATTCGGGACCGCAACGGTGAGGTTCTTCAGGGTTCGCCGGCTCCCGTTTTCCTCGTCAAACGCCCATCACGGCGGGGCTCGGCCAACGGTGCCGCCGCTGGATCCGGCTCCTCTTTCGCGGGCGAATCCTGCTGATCAATCCACGTTTGCCACGCGCGATATAGCCGGTTCGCGGACACCGCCTGCACGAAGCCGAGCCATTGACCGACCTGTTCGGCCTCGACCCCGCTTTCGAACAGGTCCGCCGCAAACGTGTTGCGCAAGGTCTGCGGACTCGCGCGCGATTGGCGCGACGTGGCAATCCCCGCTGCATCGACGAGCGCATCCACCGCGCGCAGCATCGTGGCCTTATGCATCGGCCTGCCCGACGGCGATGCGGGAAACACAAGCTTGCCGGCCAGCTGCGTCAGCCGGCGTTCGGCTAGCCAGGCGTCGAGAATCGCCGTTGCGAACGGCGCGAGTCGCGTGCGCCGCGTCAGCACTGGATTCGCGGACTCGATCGTGACCCACGGCGAGCCCTCTCTCACGCAACTAACCGTAAGCGCTCCCGCTTCGCCCGTCTTCAGTCCTGCGCCCAGAAACACCGCGATCAACGCGCGATCGCGTCGCTCTCTCCAGCGCTGCGCGGTCGACAACGCCGGCAACGGCGCGAACAGCCGCGCGATCAACGCAGTGCGTTCCGCATGCGTGAGAAACCCGGTCGGCTCATTGTCGCGCGCATTGCGCCACGCGGCTTCCCCGTCCTGCGCGATGAAACGAGCCGGGTTGGTCGACGCCGATTCGATCTCGCGCACGTGATCGAGCACGCGCTCGATAAGCCGCAAATAGCGGATCCGCTGCGTTCTGCGAATCTCGAGGCTGGCGACGAATTCGGCGATCGCGGGCGTGTCGACCGTCGCGAGGCTTTGTTGCCGCGCGCCGAGCCAATCGAGAAACTGCCCCCACTGCGCCTGATAGACCAACGCCGAAGAGCGACGGAAGTGCTGCTTCGCGAGCCACGCATCGAACGCGACCTGCGGGTCGCGACGCCAGTCTTCGCGTTGCTGATCGAACAGATCGGTAGAGGGCGCGGGACGGGGAACGGGGTCGGACAGATGAGGAGGTGACATGGGCAATCCTTCCGTTAGTTGCACCGTTTGGTCCGCGTATTGTAGGCGCTGACCGCCGCAAGGCCGACCGCGGGGAATGGATGAGGATCCGAGCCATCCCGACGTGGTGCCGCCATTAGCCGCCCCACGCCCGGGCGCGCTTTAAGGGCGCATCGGCCGGCCGTGGCAGCGCCGCCCGGCGCGCCGCTTCCTCGTACGCATTGACGGCAAACGCAAAAACGGCGGGCAATGCGTTGGAGGTGCCGAAATCCACGCCGTCATCGGTTTCTGGATAAGGCAGATCGGACGGGCGCTGGAACAGCCCGAGCATCAGCGCGTCGTGCCGGCTGGCAAAACCGAGATCGGCCAGCGCCTCGGCTTCGATGGCGTGGAGCAGACGCCACGTGAGCGGCACCTGCCTGACGATGTAGCGCGCGGCGATGCTGCGCACGATATGTTCGAGATCGCGCGCGGCGGTCTGGAAGCGCAGCGCGGCGAGAGTTTGATCGGTAGGGTCGGTTTTCAGGTTGTTCATTCTCGGCTCCAATCGACACCCGATACTGTACAAACATACAGTACCGGGCGCAACCTGGCCGAACGGCCTAACCGTGAATCACGACCAGCAGCGCTTTCGCCTCGCTCTTGCCGACGTTGCGGATCGCGTGCGGAACATCCGCGACGTAGCGCGCGGTGTCCGCGACCTTGAGCCGCTTCGTCGCGCCGGCCGCCTCGATCTCGATCGAGCCGTGCAGCACGGTCAGATGCTCGCGCGTGCCTGGCTCGTGCGCGTTCGACACGAGAGCCCCGCCTGGCTGCAGCGTCAACTCGTACCACTCGAACTTGCCGGCCAGCTCGATCGGTCCCCACACACGCAACTGGTATTTCGCTTCGTGACCGCTTAGCGTAGGAATATCGCGCGGTCCGGAAACGGCGATTGCCTCAGGCGACTTCGGCGGCGCAAACAGCGAATCGAGACTTACGCCGAGCGCATTGGTCAGCCGCCATGCAACCGCGATCGTCGGATTGGCCTTGTCGCGCTCGATTTCCGAGAGCATCGATTTCGACACGCCGGCCGCGCGCGACAGATCATCGAGCGTCATGCGCCGCTCGGCGCGCAGCCGTTGAATCTGTTCGCCGACGCGCGGCGGCGCCGCAATCGCCGCACTCGGCGGTAATGTCGCGCTGGCGGAGGTGGGCGCCGCATTGGACGCGGTGCGGCGTGTACCCGAACTTGCCATTTCCAGACCCATCGTTTAGAGTTGTTCGATATACCGGATTTTAGTTCGGAAAAACGAAAATATCCGATAAAGCTGACAACCGACTATAACAGGCCGCCCTTCCCGCGCGCATGCGAATGCGGGCGCCATCACTCTCAGGAGTCCCGTTCATGCGTGACCAATATCTTGCCCATTTGCGCGGCACCCTCGACCAGATCCGCGCCGACGGCTTCTACAAGAGCGAGCGCGTGATCGCGAGTCCGCAGTCGGCTGACGTGCGTCTTGCCGACGGCAGCGACGTGCTGAACTTCTGCGCAAACAACTATCTCGGTCTCGCCGACGACACGCGGCTGATCGAAGCCGCCAAGCAAGGCCTCGACAGCGACGGCTTCGGGATGGCGTCGGTGCGCTTCATCTGCGGCACGCAAACCGTGCACAAGCAACTCGAAGCGGCGCTCGCCGCGTTCCTGCAAACCGACGACTGCATTCTCTACTCGAGCTGCTTCGACGCGAACGGCGGCCTGTTCGAAACGCTGCTCGACGAAAACGACGCGATCATCAGCGACGAGCTAAATCACGCGAGCATCATCGACGGCGTGCGGCTGTCCAAGGCGAAGCGCTTTCGCTACAGGAACAACGACCTCGGCGATCTCGAAGCGCGCCTGCAGGAAGCCGATGCGGCGGGCGCGCGCTTCAAACTGATCGCGACCGACGGCGTGTTCTCGATGGACGGCATCATCGCGAACCTCGCCGGCATCTGCGATCTGGCCGACAGGTACGGCGCATTGGTGATGGTCGACGACTCGCACGCCGTCGGCTTCATCGGTGAACACGGTCGCGGCACGCCCGAGCATTGCGCAGTGATGGCGCGCGTCGACATCATTACTGGCACGCTCGGCAAGGCGCTCGGCGGCGCATCGGGCGGCTACGTCGCGGCGCGCAAGGAAGTCGTCGAGCTGTTGCGGCAGCGCTCCCGCCCGTATCTGTTCTCGAACACGCTCACGCCGAGCATCGCGGCGGCGTCGCTGAAGGTACTCGAATTGCTCGCCAGCGATGAAGGGGCGCTGCTGCGCGCACGCGTGCGCGAAAACGGCGCGCATTTCCGCCGCGCGATGAGCGCGCTCGGCTTCACGCTCGTGCCGGGCGAACATCCGATCATTCCGGTCATGCTCGGCGACGCGCAACTCGCGGGAAAGATGGCCGATGCGCTGCTGAAGCAAGGCGTCTACGTGATCGGTTTTTCGTTCCCGGTGGTGCCGCGTGGCCGCGCGCGCATCCGCACGCAGATGAGCGCCGCGCACACGCCGGAGCAGATCGACCGTGCCGTCGAGGCGTTCGCGCGCGTCGGCCGCGAGCTCGGCGTCATCACCACGTGATCGCCGCGTGATTCGAATGGAGAAGCAGATGAAAGCATTGGCAAAACTCGAACGCGGACCGGGCCTCACGCTGACCGACGTGAAGAAGCCCGAAGTCGGTCATAACGACGTGATGATCCGCATCAAGCGCACCGCGATTTGCGGCACCGACATTCATATCTGGAAGTGGGACGACTGGGCGCAGAAGACGATTCCGGTGCCGATGCACGTCGGCCATGAATACGTCGGCGAAATCGTCGAGATGGGGCAGGAAGTGCGCGGCTTTGCGATCGGCGATCGGGTGTCGGGCGAAGGACACATCACCTGCGGCTTCTGCCGCAACTGTCGCGCGGGCCGCCGGCATCTGTGCCGCAACACGATCGGCGTCGGCGTGAATCGCGAGGGCGCGTTCGCCGAATACCTGGTGATTCCGGCCTTCAACGCGTTCAAGATCCCGCCTGAAATCTCCGACGATCTCGCCGCGATCTTCGATCCGTTCGGCAACGCGACGCATACGGCGCTGTCGTTCAACCTCGTCGGCGAAGACGTGCTGATTACCGGCGCTGGGCCGATCGGCATCATGGCGGTCGCGATCGCCAGGCACGTCGGCGCGCGCAACGTCGTGATCACCGACGTCAACGACTATCGCCTCGAACTCGCGCGCAAGATGGGCGCGACGCGCGCGGTGAACGTGTCGCGCGAATCGTTGCGCGACGTGATGCACGATCTGCACATGACCGAGGGCTTCGACGTCGGACTCGAAATGTCGGGCGTGCCGAGTGCTTTTACGGGCATGCTCGAAGCGATGAACCACGGCGGCAAGATCGCGCTGCTCGGCATTCCACCCGCGCAAACCGCGATCGACTGGACCCAGGTGATCTTCAAAGGCCTTGAAATCAAGGGCATTTATGGGCGCGAGATGTTCGAGACCTGGTACAAGATGGTCGCGATGCTGCAAAGCGGCCTCGATCTGTCGCCGATCCTCACCCACCATTTCAAGGTCGACGACTATCAGGAAGCCTTCGCGACGATGCTCTCCGGCGAAAGCGGCAAGGTGATTCTCGACTGGACCTCTGCCTGAGTCGGCACCTCACCGTCTGAACGCTGACGCCCGCAGCGCGCTTACGCGCCTGCGGGCGTTTTCACGAACTCGGCCTGGATGCGCACGTGAATATCGTCGCCGACGGCCGGATACCAGGTAGACAGACCGAACTTCGCGCGGCTGAAATGACCGTCCGCGGAAAAGCCGAGCGTGTCCTTCTTCGTTAGCGGATCGGGCGCGAAGCCGTTGAACGTGACGTCGAGCGTGACCGGCTGCGTGACGCCGCGGATCGTCAGATCGCCGCTCAGCGTGCCGCGCGCTTCGCCGGTGCGCTCGAAACGCGTGCTCGCGAAGCGGATCTGCGGATAGCGCGCGACGTCGAGCATGCTGTCGCTTTTCACCATCTTGTCGAGCAGCGGCACGTTCGTGTCGATGCTCGCGGCGTCGATCGCGACCGACGCCGTGCTGCGCTCGAGGCCGGCGTCGTTCCAGTCGAGCTCCCCCTGCTTGCGATCGAAACGCATCGTAAAGCGCGTGTATTTGAAGTGATCGATATCGAACGTGATGCTCGTATGGTCCTGATCGATGTCGTAGCGTCCGGGCGGCACGCGCGCCTCGTTCTGACTGACCGAATGCGTGAGCACCTGGATCGGCGTGCAGGCCACCGCGCCCAGCAGCGTTGCACCGAGCAGCGCGCGCACCCACGCGGTGCGAACGGAGGATGGTTTCATCGAAGCGATTCCGGTTGAGCGGCGATCAAGCGATCTCCATCACGATAGCAGCAAGCGCACCCACAGCGCCGAAGCTCGAAGAAAAACTTGACGATGGAGAATGATCGTTCTACCTTTTCGTCCATGACACACGAAACGATTCCGACCGATCCAAACGACGCGGCCCAGTCCGGCACGGCGCGCGAGCGGCTGCTCGATGCCGCCGAGGCGCTCATCTACGCCGGCGGCATCCATGCAACCGGCGTCGATGCGATCGTGCGGCAGTCCGGCACCGCGCGCAAAAGCTTTTACACGCATTTCGAGTCGAAAGATGCGCTAATCGCGGCCGCGCTCGAACGGCGCGACGAGCGCTGGATGAACTGGTTTATCGCCGGCACGCAACGGCGCGGCAAGGGCGCGCGCAGACGCCTGCTCGGCATGTTCGACGTGCTGCGCGAGTGGTTCGCATCGGCGGATTTTCATGGCTGCGCGTTTCTGAACGCGGCCGGCGAAATCGAATCCGCCGACGATCCGATCCGCGTCGTCGCGCGCAAACACAAGGCACGGCTGCTCGGTTTCGTGCGTGCCGAATGCGTCGCGTTCGTCGTGGAAGCCGAAATCGATGCGCGTCGCGCGGCGCCGCTCGCGCGGCAATGGCTCGTGCTGCTCGACGGCGCGATCGCGGTGGCGCTCGTGAGCGGCGAAGCCGATGCGGCGCTCGACGCGCAGGCGGTTGGCAAGACCTTGCTCGATGCGGCAGCGAAACCCGCCGCAACCAAACGGCCGCCATCGCGGCGCACCACCACCTGACTGAGGAACCATCATGACCGATACGATCGAAGCCCGCCCGCCGCTGCCGCCATTCACTCGCGATACCGCGATCCAGAAAGTGCGCGCCGCGGAAGATGCGTGGAACACCCGCGAACCCGAGCGCGTATCGCTCGCGTACACGACGGATAGCGTGTGGCGCAACCGCGCCGAATTCGTGCATGGCCGCGCGGAGATCGTCGGCTTTCTGCGCCGCAAGTGGGCGAAGGAGCTCGACTATCGGCTGATCAAGGAGCTGTGGGCGTTCACCGACAATCGCATCGCGGTGCGCTTCGCGTACGAATGGCACGACGATTCGAACAACTGGTTCCGCTCGTATGGCAACGAGAACTGGGAGTTCAACGAGCATGGTCTGATGGCGCATCGTCACGCAAGCATCAATGACCTGCCGATCCGCGAAGCCGACCGCTTGTATCGCTGGCCGCTCGGCCGGCGGCCCGACGATCACCCCAGCCTGTCCGATCTCGGTCTGTAGACGTTCCCACCATATTCATCGCCGGCGGCGCACCCGATGCGCGCCGCGAACTTCTTCACCGCTTGTTCATCACGGCGCCATCGGTTCTCCGTTATGGTGGCGGTTCCGCCTGCGGGGGCACGTCGCGTGCCCGGCCGGCCGAGCGAGTCCTCGACATCGACCGCACGGCTTCAGGTACAGTGCGCGACGGGCGGCACGCGGATCGCCAGAACACCATGACACCGGCGCTCGACCGGTGACGGAGAAGAAATGCACTTCAGGCAGATGAACAAGAATATCCGGCGCGCCGCGGTGGCGCTTTTCGCCAGCTTCGCGGCGCTCTCCGCGGCGCATGCGGGCAACTGGTGTGACGGCGGTGTATGGGTCGACGCGATGCTCGGCTCGTATCACATCAACCCCGATCCCGATACGCACTTCGAGCAGTTCAATCCCGGGCTTGGCGTCGAATGCTGGCTGAACAACCAGTGGGCGCTGACGGCCGGCGGCTTTCGCAACTCGCTGCGTCGGCCGTCCTACTACGGCGGCGGCGTGTGGGCGCCGGAGTTCGCGCATTGGGGAATCGTGCGGATCGCGGCGATCGGCGGGATCATCTCCGGCTATAACTATGGCAACTGGGGGCTTGGCAGCAATCACACGATCGGCCCGGTGGTCGCGCCGATCGTGATGCTCGAATACAAGCGCGTCGGCGCGAACTTCATCGTCATTCCGCCGATCCCATCGGACAATCTGCCCTTTACGATTGGTTTTCAGCTGAAGGTAAAGTTCTGACGGAGCTATCACCGTACAAAAAAGATGCGACTTTTAGAACATCGCCGGAAACTGACAATAAAATCGCGACCTCACATCTCACAATATGGAAAACGAGTCGCTCAGCCTTATCGGGCGTGGACGCCAGCAATTGGGTGCGTGCATTCCAAACGCACTTAACTCCGCGAAATTTTCCTTCTGTGGCAGTGTATTTAATTCGTTATTCTAAGTAGAACTTGCGACTTTCCTTATTGCGCGCAGCTCCCGAGGCGAGCCATGCAAGAAGTCTGCACAGGTCAACTGTACTTCGTAGGCTCTGCAGAACCGCAATCCAATGCGGTCTCAAATTCGAAGATTGGCTACGGTGAGCGATCGAATCGGAATTAATTCACCGATTCAAAACTTTTTGAGGATAGGTGAGCGGTTCCAGGATGGTGAGGACTTCCAGGAGGCAAGCAAACCTTGCGGCTGCTTGTCGATGCAATAGGTGAGGCCTTTTGGGCGCCAGCGACGCGGGATGAAGCGGTGGCAGTCATATTCATATCTCACCGCTGGTGAGAATTTCCGGCACGCGCCATTTCACCGAAGCCTGCGAATAGGTGTCAACGAAGGTGAAGGAATTCGGGATGGTGAGGATTTCCAGGAGTAAGACGGTGAGCAGGTCAACATCTCCCGAATACACTCACCTCGCCTAGTGCAGGTGCTGTCGAATCAACAGCAAGCTCCAATTGTGGGCGGCGACAATTAGCATGGCCGGCCATGCTGCTTGACGCTCTCTAAATTGGGAGAAGAGGACGATGAGTGCGCCGCGACGTCGTCGCGTCGGTGTGGCCGATCGAACAAGCCGCCGACCCTACGGCTTCAATGTAAGACGGCGGACATTCTTTCCGCTCCTTGACCAACGCTTTCCAGGACTACGTTTTTCGACGTATGCCTGAAGATCGTTGCACCATGAGTGTCCACTGCTTTGTCCCAGATCTCGCACAAGTTTGAGAACCTTTACCCGGACGCAGTACCCGAGAATGGAGGTTAAAACATCAACGCGAAGATTTCGCATTAGGTCAGCGATATGCATTGCCTCTTCCAGCGTCTGTCCTTTCCATCCTTCCTTGCCTATGTCGCTCGCGAGTTCCAGAAGCGCGAGTTCCGGGATTGAAACGAGAATTTCCTTATTCTTGTTTGGCAATGGTCGCAGCCAATCCATTATTGGTGCATCGTCCCGAAACAGTTGAGTGGTTTGAAAGCTGAAGGGCATGTGTTCGCGTACCCAGTCCGGAAACCTATACGACCGGAAAGCCCATAGAGCGATTCTGGGGCGGAACGCTATGTTGTGTCTTATCCCCTGCCAATCAAGCGCGGCTTTTCCCCCGACATGTAGGCCGGGCACGCGTCGGCTCAGATAAGCAATAACGCCGTCCGTCGATAATTGGTCCCCGACGAGTAGATAGGCCCCCTTCGAGAGGCGTTTGAGCCAGCCGGCACGAACCAGGTAACTGGTTTGTGATGCCCCAATCGCGAGCGCCCGTAGCATTTCCGGGTCCAGAGGTTGACCACGGGGTGCCTTCTCCAGAAAACGTTGTATGGTTGTATTAGCCAAGCATCAGCCCTTAGCGTACTTTTTAAGACATATCTGTCGAGGATATCACCGTTCCTGCAAATAAAGTACGCAAAGTATCGGCGGCTTCGCTTGCACCTGCTGGCTGAAGAGAGTAAGGACCAAGTAAGGTAAGCGAAAACACGCTGCCGTGCCAGTGAGAACGAGTTAGACGGCAGGCCGAAATAGCGACGTGATTGCCCCATTTACTGGCGGGTGTGCATGCGGATCGATCCGCGATGTATGCTCGGCGCGCCAGTTGCGACACTGAGCTGTCACTACTCGGACAGCCAGCGCTCAAGTGGTGCTCCTTTTGCTTCCGGCTTCATTGTGCGTGTGTCGGACGTGACGGTCATCGGCACGCCGAAGACCGTACTCGGTTCGTGCCAGCAGTGGCAGGCTCGCGACTCGCAGCTTTTGTTCCAATTGCGGCTGTCCTCTGTTCACGCGCGGTGAGACCGCTCCAGAAGTTATGTCCATCCGTTTCCTTACTCTGGACAATCCGTCGGAGTTTCAGCCAATGCTGGATATCTGGATATCTGGATATCTGGATATGTAATGCACAACCATGGGTTTGCCTTAGCCACGCAATTCCTCAATATCCTCGCTCGCCCTAGTTCCCGTTCGCCGATCGTGCGACTGTCCGTTTCGGAGGAATTTATACTGTGCTCCAACGTCCGCAGTGGACCGAGGTGATGTCCGCTGATTTACCTTGGCTTGGAAGTAATCATCTGCATCAAGCTTGCTCTGGGCGTTGATGCTTATTTGTCAACGCCGACCCGAAGAGGACAGTCGTTTTGCAATCACGGCGATGGTTGGTCCGGCTTCGGAACTTCGTGGGGCAAAGCGTCGCGCTCTGCAAAGATGCTTGCCATTTCCGCCGCGTGTTCGGTTCCCCAGGTGCACAGCGGGACGATCGCGTCGGCCAGGCTGCGACCGAGTGAGGTCAGCGCGTAGTCCACACGCGGCGGCACCTCTTTGTAGTCGGTCCGCGTTAGCACGCGATCGGCTTCCAGATCCTTCAATTGCTGGATCAGCACCTTGTCGCTGACGTCCGGGATCAAGCGCTTAAGCTCGCCGTAGCGCTTCGGGCCGTTGCGCAGGAAAAACAGGATCAGCGGTTTCCATTTGCCCGAGATGATGCGGAGCGTGGCGTTGAGCCCGCAGCCGGTATCGCAGATTTCAGAGGGTGTCGTCATATTTTGGTACTTACCAAAAAGTGCATACTTGTCTAAAGGTAAACAAGGTCGGATAGTTGTGCAACTCCCACAAAGGATGCACAACATGACCAGACTGAATGGAAAGACCGCCGTGATTACCGGCGGCGCTACCGGCATCGGCCGTGCCGCCGCAAAGCGCTTCATCGAGGAGGGCGCGTTTGTCTTCATCTTCGGCCGCCGGCAGGATGCGCTCGACGCCGCTGTGGCCGACCTCGGGCCGAATGCCCGCGTGGTGAAGGGTTCGGTTTCCGATCCGGCCGACCTCGACCGGCTTTACGCGGCGGTGAAGGCAGAGCGTGGAACCCTCGACATCGTTTTCGCCAATGCCGGGAGGGGAAGCGCGCTTCCGCTCGGCCAGATTACCTCCGAGCACATCGACGAAACCTTCGACACCAATGTGAAGGGGACGATCTTCACGGTCCAGAAGGCGCTACCGCTGATGGGCCAGGGTGGTTCGATCATTCTGACGGGATCGAGCGCCGGCACCACGGGCGCCCCTGCATTTAGCGCCTACAGCGCGAGCAAGGCGGCCGTGCGCAATCTCGCGCGGACCTGGGCGGAGGATCTGAAAGGCACTGGCATCCGGGTCAACGTGCTGTCGCCCGGGGCGACGGCGACCGAACTCGCGAAGGAAGCGCTAGGCGAGGAAGGTCAGAAGGCCTTCGCCGCGATGACCCCGCTCCAGCGCATGGCCGATCCGGCGGAGATCGGAGCGGTGGCCGCCTTTCTAGCGTCGCCGGACAGCAGCTTCATGACCGCCAGCGAGGTCGCCGTCGACGGCGGTCTTGCGCAACTCTGACGCGCTACGCCCTGCGGTACTCCATTCGATTATTCGGAGCGCCGTAGGGCGTGATAAACCGAAGGAAAATATATGAGCTACGCAATTGTCGGCTTCGGCAAGATCGGCCAGGCGCTTGCCAGAGCGTTTGCCCGCAAAGGCATCGAAGTATAATTGCGACCACGCGCGACCCGGCAAGCTTTGCAGCCGATGCCGCCGCAATCGGGCCCACGATCATGCCCACGACCCTCGTGGAAGCCGTCAAGGCAGACATCATCTTTCTGGCTGTCCGTATCGAGTCGCACCCGGATGTCGCGAAGGCGCTCCCCATCTGGCAGGGGAAGATCATCGTCGATGTGACCAATGCCTACGGCGTGCCCCCAGAGGAACTGGGAGGACAGCCTTCTTCCAGGGTTGTCGCGCAGGCCTTCGCTGGCGGACGACTGGTCAAGGGCTTCAACCATTTGGCCGCTGCGGTCCTGGCCCAAGACCCGGCCGAACATGGTGGCAGGAGAGTCGTATTCCTGGCGAGCGACGATGACGGCGCAGCAGTGGAGATTGGTGCGCTTGCGGAAAATCTCGGTTTCGCGCCGATCAAACTTGGCGGGCTTTCGGACGGCGGACTGCTTGTGCAGGCGCGTGGAAATAGCTGGGGTCGACTGATCTTCAAGGACTTGGTCAAGTTCGACTGATAGGCGGTCTTGCCTATTCCTTGCTCTCAGGAAAGACACACCCGCCGTTGCGGACCAACGCCTTCACCGCACCGCTCACCTCGACGGGGCTTCGATTCAAGTCGGCAACAAATTCCTTGCGTCGCTGTACGTACGACTTTGAATCGTGCTTCGCGCTCCAGACGACGATGTTAAGCAGGATGGGGATGAGGTCCAGCCCCTTCTCTGTCAGCGTGTAGAAGTCCTTGCGCCTGTCGGCAGGGCTAGGCGCCCTCGACAGAATCCCTTGCGCCTCAAGAAAGGCAAGGCGGGAAGCCAGAACATTGGTCGCGATTCCCTCTTCCGACTTCAGGAACTCGCCATACGTCTTTTTGCCGGCAAAAACGATGTCGCGAATGATCAAGAGCGACCACCTGTCGCCGAAGATCTCCACGCCGTAGTTCACTGCGCAATGGGACCGGATGTCTTCTTTGCACGTCGTTTTCATGGCCAAATCTTAGCATCACTTGCATGTTACAAGTGAAATTCAACGGTTAACTTGTCTTTTACAAGCGATGTGGCTAGGATGAGTTCACTTGCTTATTGCAAGTAATGTGTCGGCGTGGTTTGTACGTTGAGCGCGGTTGTGGGATCGCGCCAGCCACCCACGAACAGTGAACTCCATGACAGCAAGGAAATGCGAAATGAAAATAGGCTTTATCGGTGCCGGTCCCGTCGCCCAGACGATCGCCAAGCACACCCTGTCAGTGGGTCACCATGTTGTACTGAGCAACTCGCGTGGGCCTGAGTCGCTCGCCGCCCTTGTGGCGGAGTTGGGTGCCGGCGCTGCTGCGGGAACGGCGAAAGAGGCTGCAGAGCAGGACCTAGTCGTGCTTGCGACCAAATGGTGGAACGTGCAGGCGGCGCTGTTTTCGGTCGGCAACTGGAAGGGGAAGATCCTGGTGGATACGACTAACCGCGTGGCCAGCATCGAGCCTCTGGCGCTCGGTGACATAACCGGTCGGACATCGAGCGAGATCGTCGCCGATCTTGCGCCGGGCGCGAGGGTCGTCAAGGTGTTCAATACCGTTCCGATGTCCTGGATCTCGGATTTTTCGCCGTCAAAGCCGAAGACCGCGTTCTTCCTGTCTGGGGATGACGCGGACGCTAAAAAGATCGTGAGCGACCTTATCGAGGAGATTGGTTTCTACAGTCTCGATCTTGGCTCCCTCGCGGTTGGCGGTCGGCTCCAGCAAACCGGCGGACCGCTCGTGGGTGTCGATCTTACGTTCAATAAACGGTTCGTCCTTCCTACGATTGACTGACCGAGTGGAAACGTGGCGCTTCGCGGAGACTACTGCGAGTGCCATGCGTGCATGCTTGAGCATCTGGCGTGGTAACGATCCATTCGGGTGTCTATGATTGTACTCCAGTGAATGTCGTTTATTAGCCGCACAGAGTCCCACGCCGGGTGCGGGCGATCGTCTCGCGCACGTACCGTCATGCAAAAGGCATAGGCCGACCCGAAAGCTACGTTAGGGCAATGCTGATCAAGCCGTGTAAACGCAACTGGTTGTGATGGCATATTCGTAAACTTTCCGAATCACCAATGAAGATGGTCATTCCGGTTCCTTTTGTCGCGCCGCAGGCGCTTTGCGCGGGCTTTTCGCCCGTGTTTCGCCCGTTACGGGCGCACCTGTGCCGTAAATCGGCCTCGCGAAAGGAAAAGGTTTGCCAGCGCGAGCGAAACGAAGGCCCGATTGGCGTTCTTCGCCAAACCTCGATAACGAACCTTCGTGAAACCCCACAGCCGCTTGACCACGGCGAACACATGTTCGACGCGGGCGCGAATCTTCGACTTGTTGCGGTTCTTGCGGCGCGCCACTTCATCGACGCTGTCCTTGCGCCGCGTGCGTTTGTTCGTGAAGTCACGAGCCTTCGGGGCCTTGCCCCGGATCAGCGCTTTCTGGCTCGCATACGCGCTGTCGCCATAGACCCGCTGTTCCTGCCCATGCAGAAGCTGTGGCAATGGATGCTTGTCGTGCACGTTGGCAGCCGTGACGACCGCGCTGTGCGCAAGCCCACTCTGGCTATCCACGCCGACATGAAGCTTCATGCCGAAATACCACTGCTGGCCGTTGCGCGTCTGATGCATTTCAGGGTCCCGTGCTTTCTCCCTGTTCTTCGTCGACGAGGGTGCGCCGATCAGCGTAGCGTCTACAATCGTGCCACTCTTGAGCGCCGCGCGCCTGCAACACGCGGCCCACCTCGGCGAAGATTCGCTCACCCAGCTTGTGCTCTTCAAGCAGGTGCCGGAATTTGAGCAGCGTCGTGGCGTCTGGAACGGTTTCGCTGCCCAGGTCAATGCCCACAAAACGGCGCAGGCTGAGGCTGTCGTACAGCGCCTCTTCGCACGCAAGGTCGGCAAGGTTGAACCAGTGCTGCACAAAGTGAATCCGCAACATGCGTTCCAGCGCGATCGGCGGGCGACCGCTGCCGCGTTTCGGGTAATACGGCTCGACAACCGCGCACAGTTCAGCCCACGGCACGAGCCTGTTCATCTCATCGAGAAACGCTTCGCGTCGCGTAGGCTTGCGCTGCGCTCCGAATCCCGCGCATTGATCGACCGCCATCGCCAGTGTCAGTTGCTTCATCGTTTTTGCTTTTACCGTTGCATGTCCACGCTATAACGCATGACAGCCATGAGTGGTGGACTTGATCAGCATTGCCTTAAAGTCAAATCTGGTGTATGGGGTCTCGGCATAATCAGGCGGCCTGCGGTTGCTGAGCTGGTGTGCTGTCGGTCACCGGTTCTCCATCCTTGAACGTCATTCCATCAAGCAGCGAAGTGAGCTTTTCCGGGACGCGGATGCGCCGCCACGATTCTTCGGTCGACTCGATCAGCTTGAATGCAAGGCCGAGGAACGTTGCGCCCGTGCCCCTCGGCCAACCACAGGGTCAACGCTCGACAGCTCGACGAATACGTCGCCATTCTCGACCCTTACTGGATACGCCCGGATGTCAGTCGTCAGTGGCTCACAGATCGCCTTTCCCGTGCGCACGTCGAACTTGCCCTGGTGCAACGGGCATTCAATTTCATGGCCGTCAAGAAAGCCATCGCACAGCCGCGCATGACCGTGGGTGCAGATGATGTCTGTCGCATAGACCTGTTTTCCGACGCGGTACAGGGCAATTTCACAGTCGCCCGCGTGCACGGCCATTACATCGTCCGTCGGAATTGCGGCAAGCGGGACTACTTTCATCCATCGTTCTGTCATGAGATGCCCCAGATCGGGAAAGGTTGAAGATACGAAATCAGACGGTGCTGGCGTGGAACGCGTCGGCGTAGATGTGGTCAGGCTGGATGCCTTTTTGCAGGAACAGGGCCGATGCGGCTTCAACCATCGGAGGTGCACCTGCAACATACGCGCGCCAGCCCGTCAGGTGCGACCAGTCGTTGGCAATGGCATCGGTCACCATGCCGCTGCGATGACCGTGCGCACCCCCCGCCGACGCCACGACCACGTGAACCTTCAGCGCGGCATGACGGGTCTGCAGATCACGCAGCCATTCGATGCCGTAAACGTCACGCGACGAGCGCACGCCGAAGTAAACGTGAACCAGATTTGACATCCCTTCTTTCATCATCCCGCGCAGGATCGAGAGAATCGGTGCGAGGCCCGTTCCGCCCGCGACGCACACCACCGGACCATCGAATGTGCGCCGGAGGTAGGCGGTCCCCAAAGGTCCGCTGATGCGCACAGCATCGCCGACCTTCAGATCCGACGCGACATAGGAGGTAACCCGACCATCGGGAACCAGGCGAATATGGAACTCAGCTTCATTACCGTCCTGCGTGCCCGCCATCGAGTAGGGGCGAATATGGTGAGGCGTGAATTGCAGCGTCGCGTATTGACCGGGCGAGTATTCAAGCGGCTTCGACAACCCGAGCCGCAGGCGCTTGATATCGTGTGTCAGGTCGTCCAGGCCTGTGACCGTTGCCTTGATGATCTTCGCGGGATGGACCACGACTTCATCCATTTCGGGAAGTTCGATCACACAGCTTTCGACAAGGGTCGTCTGGCACGCGAGAATGGGCTGACCGGCGGCGATCTGCGAAACGGATTCGTCCTGCCCCGTCACACGTGCGCGGCCCGCCACAACCTTGCATCGACAGGTGCCGCAGCGGCCGGACATGCAGCTGTACGAGATGGGAATCTGATGTGACCGCAATACGTCCAGCAGGTTGTCGCCAGCACGGACGTCGAGTTTCCGCCCGAGCGGGAGGATGGATACTTCCACTGTCGTGTCTCCGGATTTTCCTTGACTGATGCAGACATCGTGAAGCAGATGGCGGTATTGGTAAATGGACGAATCCTGATACGTGTTATCACAGCCTGTGATGAACGCCCGGACGGATGTGGCGGTGAAGACAGTGGATCAGCTGATGCACATTGATATCAGCCTTCTAACGAGGCCGCCTGTAGCCTTAACAGGAAAACAGTTCAAAGAGCAGCGACCGTAGCCACTGGTTCGCGGCTTCCCGGTGGAACTTGGCGTGCCAGAACAGGTTGATCGCAATTTCGGGCAGCAGTGCCGGATGGGCCACATGCGACAGCCCGAAGGGGCCTGCGAACCGTTGCGCGAAGCGTTCCGGCACTGTAGCGATCATTTCTGTACTACTGAGGATTGGACCAACGGCAATGTAGTGCTGCACCGTCAGTCGGATTTTCCGCTGGATGCCGCTGCGCTCCAGTACCCTGTCCACTTCGCCGTGGCCCGTTCCGGCGGCCACCACAACCACGTGCTCCGCCCCGGTGAACTCCTCCAGGTTGATCCTGCGCTTGTCTAGCCGGTGGCCCTTGCGGAACATGCAGGCGTAGCGTTGACGGAACAACCGGCGCTGGAAAAAGCCTGCCTTCAGCTGGGGCAGCAGACCGATCGCCAGATCGACATGTCCCATCTCCATTTCGTCCTTGAGGTTCGCCGCCGTGTTGATCACTGTAGTGACGGTCACGCCCGGGGCTGCCTTCGCGAGTTCGTCCATCAAACGCGGGAGAAAGTACATTTCGCCGATGTCGGTCATCCCGATCGTGAAGGCTCGGGTGCTGGTCATCGGATCGAACGAGATCTGCTGGTTCAGCGCGCTGTGAATCATCCCCATCGCATATGGGAGTGACTCCCCCAGTTTTTCCGCGAACGGGGTCGGTTCCATGCCACGCGGGGTGCGCAGGAACAGATCGTCGTCAAACAGTCTGCGCAGCTTCGCCAGTGAATTGCTGATCGAGGGCTGGGTCAGGCCAAGACTTTCTGCAGTCCTTGAGACACTTCGTTCGGCCAGCAGGCGGTTGAACACCACCAGCAGATTCATATCCATCTCGTGTAATTCCACGTCTCCTCCATTCACGATGGTGATGCATCGTATTTTCGGCAATGCATTTACTGATACAGCCCAGTTAGTGATCATACCGACAACGACACGTAACCGGAGACAACCAGCATGCAGGACCACAACTTCGAGCCGCCGCAGGCGCGGGAACGGCGCGAATACTACGATCGCATCAGTCGGCAGAACATGACGCCGCTCTGGGAGGTGCTTGACCGGCTCGTCCCGCCGTTTCCCCAATCGCCGGTTGAACCGGCACTTTGGCGCTACGCGGAGGTTCGTGAGCGGGTGATGGAAGCCGGGCGACTGATCAGTGCCGCCGAGGCGGAGCGTCGCGTACTGGTCCTCGAAAACCCCGCGTCGCGAGGACGGTCGTGCATCACGCAGTCGCTTTATGCCGGACTTCAGCTGATCCTGCCAGGCGAGGTGGCGCCTGCCCATCGACATACGCAGTCGGCCTTGAGACTGTTGCTGGAGGGCGATGGAGCGTATACGGCCGTCAATGGCGAGCGCGCCACGATGCGGCGTGGGGACTTCATCCTGACACCAGCCTGGACATGGCACGACCACGGCAATCCCGGCAATCAGCCGGTCATATGGCTTGACGGCCTGGATGTACCGCTGGTGCGCTTTCTGGATGCCGGGTTTTCGGAGAAGTCCGGGGTGACGACGCAATCGACGGTCTACCCCGAAGGCGACAGCCTGAAGCGCTACGGTGCGAACATGCTGCCGGTCGACTATCACTCCGCTGCTCCCGACCCAAGTCCCGTGTTCGTCTATCCCTACGAACGTGCAACGGAATCCTTGCTAGCGATCGCTAGCGGTGAGCCTGACAGCCATCTCGGCTACAAGCTCCGCTACGTGAATCCGGCCACGGGCGGCGCGCCGATGCCTACGATCGGGGCCTTTGCACAGCGGTTGCCCGAGGGCTTCGAGACCCGGCCCTATCGATGCACGGACGGCACGGTCTACGTCTGTCTGGAAGGCCATGGTCACGCCGAGATCAACGGCTCGGTCCATCCGTTTGAACCTAACGACGTGTTCGTCGTTCCGTCATGGGCCGCGTTGCGCCTTCATGCAATCGCGGACACAAACCTGTTCAGCTTCAGCGACCGCCCGGTCCATCAGGCACTTGGCCTCTGGCGAGAGGCGCGCGAGTAGCGCATAGCAACGGAGCAAGTTCAATGACATCTTCTGTATTTCCCGACACCGTCCAGTGGGAGGACAGCGGCACGAGCCGAATCCCCTTCATGGTGTACACCAATGAGGCCACGCATCGGAAGGAGCTGGAAAGATTTTTCTACCGCAAGCACTGGTGCTACGTGGGCCTCGAAGCCGAGATCCCGAATCCCGGTGACTTCATCCGCACCGCGATTGGCGAGCGGTCGGTCATCATGGTCCATAGCCAGGACGGCAACATCCATGTGCTTGAGAATGTGTGCGCGCATCGGGGCATGGCGTTTTGCCGTGAGCGCCACGGCAACCGCAAGGACGGGTTCACGTGCCCCTACCACCAGTGGAATTATTCGCTCAAGGGCGACCTGCAGGGCGTGCCGTTCCGCCGGGGGGTCAAGCAGGATGGCAAGGTGCTCGGGGGCATGCCGCCTGAATTCAGGCTGGAAGACAACGGACTCACGAAGCTCAAGGTCACGACGCGCGGTGGGGTCGTGTTTGCCTCCTTCGACCACGATGTGGAGTCGTTGGAGGACTATCTGGGCCCGACGATCCTGCAATGTTTCGATCGCACCTTCAACGGCCGCAAGCTGCGGATTCTGGGCTACAACCGGCAGCGGATTCCTGGCAACTGGAAACTGATGCAGGAGAACATCAAGGATCCGTATCACCCCGGGCTGCTGCATACGTGGTTCGTGACGTTTGGACTCTGGCGGGCCGACAACCGGTCCGAGCTGAAGATGGACGATCGCCACCGGCATGCGGCAATGATTTCGACGAAGGGCAACGCGCTCAAGGCGTCCGAGGTGTCGCAGGTCGCGCGTTTCAAGGAGGACATGCACCTGCATGACCCGCGTTTCCTGGACATCGTGCCGGAGCCGTGGTGGGGCGGCCCGACGGCCGTGATGACGACTATTTTTCCGAGTGTCATTCTCCAGCAGTCGGTCAACAGTGTGTCGACCCGGCAGATCCAGCCCAACGGCGCCGGCTCTTTTGACTTTTACTGGACTCACTTCGCGTTCGAGGACGATTCCGACGAGATGGTGCAGCGCAGGCTTCGCCAGGCCAACCTGTTTGGTCCCGCCGGTTTCGTCTCCGCAGACGACGGTGAAGTGATTGAGTTTTCCCAGCAGGGGTTCGAAAGCAAGCCTTTCCACCGGGCGCTGGCCCAACTGGGGGGGAGCGATATTGGGGATACTGATCACATGGTGAGCGAGACGCTGATCCGGGGCATGTACCAGTACTGGCGCGAAGTGATGGAGGCTCCGGAATGATGGATAGCTTCAAGGACTGGGTCGCACTGACAAAACTGTATGCGGACTATGCCCGTGCCGTGGATTCCGGCGACTGGAGCCTGTGGCCGGAGTTTTTCACCGACGAGTGTATCTACCGCCTGCAGCCGCGGGAGAATTTTGAGCGTGGCCTGCCGCTCGCGACGCTGTCGTTCGAGAGCAAGGGGATGCTGAAGGACCGCATCTACGGCATCCAGGAAACACTTTTTCACGACCCGTACTACCAGCGGCATATCGTCGGCGTCCCGCTGGTGCATAAGGTCGAAGGCGATCGCACCTTCAGTGAAGCGAATTATGTAGTGATCCGCACGAAACTGAATCAACTGTCGTGGGTGTTTAACGTCGGGCGTTATATCGATGAAGTCGTCGAGACGGCCGCGGGTCTCAGGTTCGCCTCGCGCCAGGTTATCTACGACAGCGAAATGATCCCCAACTCCATCATCTATCCGATCTGATCACCTGTCGTGAACGGACTGCGCAGTGATGCGAGTTCCTATGAGAGCTTTTCATGAAACCTGCTTTTGATTTTTTCTGCCAGTCACCCCTGGTCATGTTTGGCCCCGGTCGCGCGAAGGAAGCCGGTGCGCGACTAGACGCACTGGACAGGTCACAGGTGCTCGTTGTCACGACGGTATCCGGACGGAGCCGCTACGCACCGGTGATCGAATCGATGGGCGACCGGGTGAAAGCCGTCTTTGCCGATGCGCGACCCCATTGTCCGATCGAGGTCGCCAACGTCGCGTTACGTCGCTACCGGGAGGCCGGGTGTGACTGCGTCGTCTCCATCGGCGGTGGCTCGACCATTGGACTGGGTAAGTTCATCTCGGTGGAAACCGGTGCGACGCATATCACCATACCGACGACCTTGTCGGGCTCTGAGATGACGCCGCTCTTTGGTGTTCTCGTGGAGGGAGAAAAGCGCAGCCGGCGGGAACCGAAGGCGCTCGCCAATACCGTCATCGTCGATCCCGCACTGGCGCAGTCGCTGCCTATGCGGGAAACGGCCTCAACGGGCATGAATGCAATGGCGCATTGCGTCGAGGCGCTGTATGTGCCGAAAAGCAATCCACTGACCAGCGAACTTGCGCTGACGGGGATTGATTCGCTGTATCGCGCCCTGCAACTGCTGGCGGACGAACCGGCCAACCTTGAGGCGCGGACTCTCGCTGCCTATGGCGCCGCGATTGGCGGTCTGATGGTCACTTCCGTGGGTATTGGCATCCATCATCGGATCTGCCATGTGCTGGGCGGGCGCTTCGGTGTCGCACATGGGGAAACCAACGGCATCATCCTGCCCCATGTCCTCGCTTTCAACAAGCCGGCGATTACAGCCCAGATGGACGCCATGCGCCCGATCATGCAGGCGTCCCCGGCGCAGGCATTGTACGACGTGGCACACAGGCTGGGCGCGCCGGTGTCGTTGAAGGAACTGGGCGTTGAACGTGACAGGCTCAGCGCGATCGCGAGCGAGTGCATGCATCACATCGACTCCAATCCACGAGCAATCGACGAAGCGGCCGTCTTGGGCATTCTCAACGCAGCCTGGGAAGGGAGGCGCCCCGGCTGTTGAATCATCTCTCATGGGGTGAGTGAGTCGTTGCTCGTGCGGCATCCGCGGTCGTTGCACGCGACGCATGCGGCTTCTTACCCCGTGTCCGACCGAACGGACCCGCATAACTATTAAGCGACGCATTTCAGGAGACAGACGTGACGACGAGAATCGATGTGACGGGCGTGATCGACAACGGCCGGCTTTGCCCATATCACTGGTTGATCATTGCACTGTGCGCCATGTGCCTCATCATGGACGGGTTTGACGTGCAGGCGATGGGGTACGTGGCGGCGGTGGTGATTCGTGAGTGGGGCATCGCGAAGGAACTGCTGGCGCCCGTCTTCGGGGCCGGCCTGTTCGGTATGCTGGTCGGGTCGCTGACCTTGAGCACGCTCGCGGACAGGATCGGCCGTCGGCCCGTCGTGATCGGCGCCACGCTGTTCTTCTCGGCCTGCATGCTGGGCACCGGGTTTGCCCATTCCATTTCCGAACTGATCGGCTGGCGCTTTGCGGCGGGTCTTGGACTGGCGTGCATCATGCCCAACGCGATGGCCTTGACAGGCGAATACAGTCCTCGCCGGATTCGCGTGATGCTGATGATGCTCGTGTCGTGTGGCTATGTCCTAGGCGCCGTCGTCGGTGGATTGATTACCGCCGCGATGATTCCGGCCTTCGGCTGGCGCTCGGTGTTCCTTGCCGGCGGGGCTATTCCCCTGGTGCTGGGCATGCTGATGTGGCTGGCGCTGCCCGAATCGATCCAGTTCCTGATCTTCAGGCAGCGCGGCGACAGCCAGGTTCGCCGCAGTCTTGCACGCGTGCCTCCGGCAACGCCGTTCCCGGAGGACGCGCAGTTTGTGATGGATGAGCAGGAACCGGTTGGTGTGCCGTTCATCGAGCTGTTCAAGGACGGCCGGGCTCGCGTCACGCTGCTGCTATGGCTGATCAATTTCGCCAACCTCCTCGCGATGTATTTCTTGTCGAACTGGCTGCCGACGGTGATGCGCGATGCGGGGCATTCCACGTCCCTTGACGTGCTGGCCGGCACCACCCTGTGGGGTGGCGGGCTGATCGGCACGCTGGCGTTGGGCCGCGTCATCGACCGGATCGGTTTCACACGCGTGCTGGTCACAGCTTTTCTGGTCGCTGGCGTGGCGACGGCCGCCATCGGCAATCCCATGGTGACAGCGTCCCCCGTCGCTGTTCTGGTCAGCATCGGCCTGACCGGCTTCGCCATCATCGGCGGGCAGCCGGCACTGAACGTCTTGGCTGCGATGTATTACCCCACGTCCCTGCGCGCCACCGGAATCGGATGGAGCCTCGGAATCGGACGCGTCGGTTCGGTGATTGGCCCGGTAGTGGGCGGGGCGCTCCTGCATCTGCAATGGTCGTCGTCGGTCCTGTTCCTCGCGGCGGCCGTGCCGGCACTGGTCTCGGTGGCCGGTGTGGTGGGCATCCACTTTTCGGGAGGGGTATACGCCGTCGAACGTCCGGCAGGAACGGCGTCCCTTGACTGTTGATATCAGTGATGAACCCCTCATGGCGAAGACGGCGGGTTGTCGGCCACCGGCAGGGCTGATGCTGGCTGCCGGCGATGTGTCGCAGTCTGCACCCGAAGAGTGTTTATCCAGAAGGCCAATAGCAAGCTGAGGCCGCTGGTCATCTCAACCCTGCGAGATCGGTTGTGTATGACAGCAGCGATGCTAGTGCTCGAACCAGTCTTCGGCAGGGCCGATGGCCTGTCCGGTCCGGACGGTCTGATGAGATGCGGTCGAGTCATGGAAGGTTTATTCGTGATTTGAATAGTAAATACTAAAACATCACGCTTGAGTTCCAGGCCTGCCGGAAACATACTCGGTCGCGGCGGCCACCACTGCCTCTTGGACATGGTGGATACCGGAACCGGGATTTAACTGCCGTGAAGTCGTGACCTACCAAAATACACATGGAGGAGTCCTGATGAGTTCAATGGAGGCCATGAAGCCGACAAGTCTCATCCGTCGCCGTCTGCTGCTCGCCAGCGCTGCCGTGGCGACGGCCCCCTTGTGGGGCTGCCGAGGGGGCGGAAGTGCCAAGGCCGCCACTGTCGTGAGTATGACGTCGGGCAAGTTCATCGGTCAGCCTGACGGCACGACGCTCAGATATCACAGTATTCCCTATGCGGAGCCGCCGGTTGGTCCGCTGCGCACCCGATCGCCGCAGCCTTACGTACCCGCAACGGCGGACGCGGTGAGGGCCAGTTCATTCGGCCCTGCAAGCATCCAGACGTTCAACAGTTCAGTGGTCTCGTGGATCTATCCCACGATTACGCAGCAAAAGCGAGGACAGTCTGACGCTCAACGTATGGACGCCGCAACTCGGCGGGAAGGCGCCTGTGCTCGTCTGGGTGCACGGCGGCGGCCTGCGAAATGGCGCCACCCGCATGCCGCTTTTCAACGGCGCGGCCCTGGCGGCGCAGGGCGTGGTTGTCGTCACCGTGAGTTACCGTCTGAATGCACTGGGCTGGCTCTCCCATCCAAACCTTGCCGATGCGGCCACGGGTACGTCCTGCAACCGGGGGCTGCGGGACATGCTCGCATCGGGCGTCGTGTGGCCCAGTATCAGCACGGCATGGCGACCTGCGTGCGCTGGGGCGAGGCTGGCGCGCCGGTCGAAGCAATCGGGCCCGTACCGAAATCCTCGCAACTGGTGGTATGGGACGACATCCTCGGGTACTGACGTTTGCCTGTCGCCCGCTGCGCACCAGCCGTGTTCAGCGGACTGGACAGGGTCGTGCTCAGGGAAGCGTCCGAAGGTCTGGACTCCGGGCAATAGGCGAGCGGCAGGCCCTAACTGGAATGCATGAATTCAGGTTTCTTGCCGAAACATGATTCATTTTTTATTTTCTCTGACCGTCCCGTGCTGCCAAGGTAACGGTCGGCCAGGAGGCAATGGTTTGAAGTGCTACCGGAGAAGTAAATGGAATATGCAGTGAGCCCCGCCACCGTCTACACGCTGGCTGTTGCTGGCCGACCCGAAACGTTCCCGGTCAACCGGGTCTTCTGCGTCGGCCGCAACTACGCCGCGCATGCGCGTGAGATGGGAAAGGATCCGGAACGCGATGCACCGTTCTTTTTCATGAAGCCTGCAAACGCAGTGGTCCAGGCTGGTGAGGCGGAGACCCGGATTCCTTACCCCCCAAAAACGAGCAACTTTCACCATGAAATCGAACTGGTTGTCGCCATCGGCAAGGGTGGCTCCGATATCCCGGTCGGTCAGGCGCTTGAACACGTCTATGGGTATGCGGTCGGCCTGGACATGACTCGCCGCGATCTCCAACTCGAGGCGCGCGACAAGGGGCGTCCCTGGGAATTCGGCAAGTCGTTCGCCAGGTCGGCACCCATCGGCCCCATTCAGCCAGCCGCGGATCTGAGTGAATTGTCGTCAGCGGCCATCACGCTGACGGTCAACGGTCAGTCGCGACAGTCCTCAGACATCTCGAAACTCATCTGGTCAGTGGCGGAGTGCATCGCGTATCTCTCGCAGTATGACGCGCTCGAGCCGGGCGACATCATCATGACCGGCACGCCGGAGGGTGTGAATGCCGTGCAAGAGGGCGACGTGATGCATGGCTTCATCGACCGTCTGGGCGCGATTGTGGTGCGTGTTGGGCAGTAAGGGCGACGGCGCCGTACATGAGGGGCATGAGAAGGAGATGGGTGCCTTGCCCTGGCTGGCCTGAATCCATCTTCTGCCGGGGATTACTGGTGCTGGTGCGTGTCCCAGGATCACGGGAATCCCGACCTGGCGATTCAAGGCGCACCGTTATTGCCGCGATTCGTCATTGTCTCCGGCAGTTTGGCGATCTGAGGTGCTTATCGTGCAGAAGTGGATAAGGCTGGTCGCAGTAACAGACGTTCCGAAGCACGGCGCCATTGTGGCGGAAGTGGGCAACCGCGGATTCACGGTCTTCAACGTCGATAACGGCCTGTTCGTGACTGACAACATCTGTAGTCGTGGGCTTGTACAGATCTGCGACGGCTATCTGGATATCCACGAACTCGAACGTCCGTTTTATCAGGAAGAGGTCAAAGCGCGCCACATGAAGGCGCTGTGCGAGCCGCTTAAGGAAGATCTGCGAATCCGGCCGACTCGGGTGGATGGTGACGACCTCTTCGTCGCGCTCGGATGAGACTGCCTCGGCAACAGGCTCCCAAACTTCCGGCTATCCCACAATTCGAGTAACCAATCGTTATGAAACTGTATAGCTATTTCCGTAGTTCGTCTGCGTATCGCGTGCGCATAGCATGCAACCTCAAGAGCCAGCCGTATGAATGTGTTGCGATTCATCTGAACCGTAACGGTGGTGAGCAGTATTCGGACAGCTTTGTCAAGGTCAATCCGCAGCAAACGGTGCCGGTGGTGCAGGACGGCACACTCGTGCTTTCACAATCGCTCGCCATTATCGAGTACCTGGACGAGCGCTATCCCAACCGGCCGCTACTACCGGAATCCATTGAAGGGCGCGCGCGGGTCAGGGCGCTCTCGCAGTACATCGCCTGCGAGATTCATCCGCTCAACAACCTTCGTATCCTGAAGTTCCTCACGGGACAGATGGCACTATCGGAAGAACAGAAGCTGGGCTGGATCCGGCACTGGCTGGAGACCGGGCTCTCCGTGCTTGAACGGGAGCTCGCCGGCGAGGGCGATGGCTTCTGTTACGGCGATACACCAACGATGGCCGACTGCTGTCTGGTGCCCCAGCTCTACAATGCGCGGCGTTTTGGCGTGGATGTGGCCCGATTCCCGGCGATTCAGGCCATCGATGAGCGCTGCCAGTGGATCGAAGCATTCCAGGCAGCACATCCCGACAGGCAGCCTGATTCCGAATAGTGCCGTAAAGATATCCATGTAGAGGAGAAGCGTGACATCGTGCCGGATGCTGGTTGTTCCGGTCGGAAACAATTCATGATTCTTTAAAGAAATATCTATAAGGACTCCTGTTGATAAAGTCACGATTGCGATCATTCCCGTGACTGCTACAGCAGGAGGCCGCCCTGACAATGTTGGCTGTAGGGCATTACAAGAAACATATTCGACCCGAAACAAAGGTGGAGACGATGAGGAAGTACGCAATAGGGGCGACGGCCGTGCTGCTGTGCGGAGTAACGGGTACGGCACAGGCCCAGAGTGGTGTGACGCTGTATGGTCTGCTCGATACGGGCGTGGAGTACCTGACGCATGCGAACGTAAAGGGCGACCGGCTGGTACGCATGCCGGCAATTACGGGGGTCTATCCGTCGCGCTGGGGGTTCAAGGGTGCCGAGGACCTGGGCGGCGGCCTGAAGGCCACCTTCGTGCTGGAAAGTGGTTTTGGTGTAGGCAATGGCAATTCGCTGCAGGGCGGGCGTCTGTTCGGCCGTCAGGCCTGGGTCGGGCTCAGCGGTCGCTACGGGACCCTGTCGTTCGGACGTCAGTACACGATGACCACCTGGGCGCTGGCCGACAATGACATCATAGGTCCGGACATCTACGGGATGGGGTCGCTTGACTCGTACATCCCGAACGCGAGAGCCGACAACAGCGTTGTCTACAAGGTCACGATGGGTCAGTTCACGGCGGGGGCAGCCTGGTCGTTCGGCCGCGACGCGGCCGGGACCGGCAATTCCCCCGGGCAGGGGACCTGTGCCGGGTCTGTGGCGGGCGACTTCCGGCAGTGTACGGACTGGTCTGCACTCCTGAGGTATGACGGGGGTTCGTTCGGGGTCGCGGCGTCGTATGAAGAACAGCGCGGCGGGGCGAACGCCGCGTTCAACTTCTTCGATGGCGTTGCGCCGGCCCCATTCACGGGCAGTGGCGGAAAGGACGCGCGCGCGCAGGCCAACGTGTATGTGCAGTTGTTTGGCGTCAAGTTCGACGCGGGCTGGCTGGGCCGCCATGTATCGTCCGGGTCCGCGGCCGTCGCCAGTGTGCGCTCTGACATGTTCTTTGCCGGGGCACAATATTTCATCACGCCATTCGTCGAGCTGGACGGCGAGGCGTTTCGCATCATCAACACCCAGCACGACACCCGTGCGACGATGGCGACCGTGCGAGCGATCTATCTGCTGTCAAAGCGAAGCGGGGTGTATGCGCAGGGTACCTATCTTGCCAACAGCGCGCACGCCCGATATAGCGCCAGCTCGGGTGGTCCCGGCGCCACACCCGGACCCGGGATGAACCAGACGGGTGTCATGCTGGGCATGTTCCATCAGTTCTGACGATCCTCGCGGCAAGGCCCCCGGTATACGCGTTCGTTCTTTCATCCCGCCGGGAGCCGGCAAAGCGTCGTTCCCACCCGCGTCGACCGGGGCACGATTCGGCTCACGCCTGACTGGTTTCGTGTATGCGCAGCGGATCGTGACCATCCGTACGACCGAAAGGGTTGCGTCACAGCTATGGCTATGCAACTGTCGCATCAAGCGATACGAGGAGAAGTTGATGGGATGTGCGGAAAAGTCGCCGCGGTTGATGGTTGCGTACTGGCTCGCTTAGGACCCCGCCATGCGGGTCCGGGTCAGCGCGTTCAAAAACAGACGGTCACGCCGCGAGTGCTACGTCTGCGTCGAGACATTGAGGACCGCAGGTCCGGTTGCCATGTTTCTTTCGTCACCAGGACGGCATTTGGCGCATGTTCCCACCTGGCCCGGAACGGCCAGCGATGCGTGCCGCGTAGATTGCCATGTTTTGCGGTCGAATCTCGCAAGCCCGGCCCGCTGATAGGCCGGGACAGGATGATCGTTGGAGGATTGTCCGATGCGGCCTGCGCGCATTTTCTCGCGCGGGCCGAACCGGCTTGCGACGCGCAGGGAAACGCGAATGCAGAAATCTGCATCAGGGCCATAAATGAAGCGTCGGTGCGCGTTGGGGGACAGTCCTCTGGAGTCGGTCCCGACCTGTCGTGTCCCCGATACCAACCTAGCAGACTGGTTGCCTGCGACGCTCGCATCGGCACGCGCAATGGCACGTCAGCAAAAGATACAACCCTCTCATCGTCCTCGCATCATCTGTCACGAAGGAAGCGAAGTGCAGAAATCTGCTCTCACAATCAGGCTCAAGTTAATGATCGCGTTCGGCACCTGCGCAACACTGATGTGCGCCGTCGGGCTGGTGGGAATTCTCGGGTTATGGCATCTGGATGGGCACGCGCCTGCGTCATACCGCCTGCTGCTCACACCGCTCATCGCGGTGGCATTGACAGGGTGCGTCATCACAGTCAGTGGTGGCATTCACCTGCATCGAGTGGTATGCGGCGGGCTGAACCGCATGAGCACCAGATTTGAGGAGATTGCGACGACGCTCGACCTGTCCATGCGCGCCAGGAGTCCACGCATGGACGAGTTCGGCCGCGCGGCGGTTGCGTTCGACAGGCTGATGCGTCGGGTAGAAGAAGCCATGTCCGCCGTGCATCTGTCGACCGATTCAGTTGCGACGGCAACGCGCGAAATCGCGGCCGGCAATCTTGACCTGTCCGTCCGTACCGAGGAACAGGCTTCGTCCCTGGATGAGACCGCGTCCAACGTGACGCAACTGGCCGGGACGGTCAGGCAGAACGCCGAGAACGCGTATCAGGCGCAGGCACTGGCCTCGGACGCCACGGATATCGCCGCTACAGGCGATGACGTGGTCCAGGCCATGGTGGGTACCATAGAGAAAATCAGTGGCAGCTCGAACCGGATCTCCGAAATCACAGGCGTGATTGAAGGGATCGCATTCCAGACCAATATTCTCGCCCTCAATGCCGCGGTGGAGGCTGCGCGCGCCGGCGAACAGGGCCGGGGCTTTGCGGTGGTGGCGAGCGAGGTTCGAAGCCTCGCGCAGCGATCGGCCGGCGCCGCCAGAGAAATCAAGGACCTGATTGCTTCGTCTGTCGCCACGATCCGCGAGGGCTCGCATCAAGCCATTGAAGTCAGCACGGCCATGAGCGAGATCAAACGTGCCACGAAGCGGGGTTTCCGACATTGTCAGTGAGATCGCTGGAGCGTCGGAGGAGCAGGGTCGCGGCATCGAACAGGTGAATCAGGCCGTCATCGAGATGGACCTGTTCACGCAGCAGAACGCGGCGCTCGTCGAGCAGGCGGCCGCAGCGGCCCAGTCGCTGGAGGATCAGGCAGCACAACTGAGGATCGCCGTCTCGTCATTCAGGCTCACCGACGCTTTCGGTAACGGTCTGCGTGCCACAGATGGTGTCGACACCATCGCGATGCGATGACGTCGCGCCCGGGTTCGCCCATGGCGTTCCCGCGGCCCGAGAATTATTCAGGACCGGGGCAAGGCAATGCGCAGTCCAGCCTTCCGGGAGGGCGGGGCGGGCGAATTTGAGCGCCCCGGGGGGCTGTATCGGCATGTTGCGGCTTGTCGGGCATGTCGGCGTATGAGCCAGTTCCCCTGTGCATGCGACTCCCTATGGCGACGCGCACGAATCGGACACCTCGTTTCCAGGGCCGCCTTCAGGCTGAGGAAACAGCGGAGTGTGGCTGGGATGAGCCTGCCGCTGGTGCACGCCTTTGCACCCGCCCGCACTGCAGTGCGCGGCCGCCGGCGTGCAAAGAACCAGCCCGCATACTTGCTGACCCTGATAGCCGGGTCCCCCGCTGTCCCGAAGCGTTCCAATCCCCGTGTGCGGGCTGCCGGTGTTGAAACACCGACGTCACTCCAGAGCATGACCGAATCCGCTGAACCCGGAGGCAAAGATGGGCTGCATCGCGCGGGGCAGCAGGTCGCGCAGCCAGCGTGTGGCCATGTCATCGTGCAGCCGCTCGTGCCACAGCAATTCGATGGTCGGCTTCGGCAGACGCACGGGTGACGCAAAGATCTTCACCGGCGCGACCCCGAGCATCACTTCGGCCAGCGGTCGTGGAATGGTGGCGATCATCTCGCTCGAGGCGATGATGAATGGCAGTGCCAGGAAATGCGGTATCCGCGCACCGATCTGATGGACTAGGCCGAGACGTTGCAGCGTCGACTCGACCACGTAGTGACCCGTCCCCTGTGCCTGCGCGACTGCGTGTCGCTCCCTCATGAAGTCAGTCCGCGAAAGCTTGCGTCCAATGCGCGGATGGTCCGCGCTGACGATGCAGACGTACTCGCTCCTGAATAGCGGCTTGTGAAGCAGGCTAGTGTGAAGCGCGGGATTGAATTCGACCGCAAGATCGGCCGTGCCGTCACGTAGCGCCGACAGCACCGTTTCGGTCGGTAGCTCGATCGTCCTGAAGCTGACGAAGGGCGCCTCCTTCCGGCAGATATCGATGATGCGGGGCAGGATAATGGCCGCGGCGATGTCGGTCATGACGATCGTGAATTCCTTGCGGCTCGTGTGCGCATCGAACCGGTCGCGCATCTCGAGTCCCTGTTCGAGCGCGGTCAGTGCCTGCGCGATCCGGTCGGCCAGGGTCTGCGCGAGGGGCGTCGGCATGACCCCGCCGGCACACCGGACGAACAGCCGGTCATTGAAGTGCTCGCGCAACGCCCGTAACGCGTGACTGACGGATGGCTGCGAGACACCGAGCTGCTCCGCGGCGCGGGAGACGTTCCGATGCTCCCAGATCGCACGGAAGACGAGGAGCAGGTTCAGGTCCAGGGAGGGGTGATTATTCATTCGGAGAATAGTGAAAACTAAATCATCCACATTGTGCCATGAAGCTTTTGCGATGACACTCCTATTCAACAAGGACAGGTACCCCCATGAACAGCACTGATATCCAGCAGGTTTCGTTTCCCGGTGGCGCCTCATGCCGCCTTCTGCCGCCGGCTCCAGGTACGCAGGCAGGACCGGCGCTCGTCGTGATGCTTGCGGCGATCGCGGGCGTCAACGACTACATCGTTGGCCGCGCGAAGGATCTGGCCGCGGACGGCTATACGGTCGCCGTGCTCGACTATTTTGGCCGGGAAGGCGCGGCTCCGGACATTTCCACGCCGCAGCTGATCGGTGAGGCCGTCGCGTCGCTGGACGATGCACGCGTGCTCGCGGATCTGGGCGAAATCCTGGCGTGGGCGCACACCGAGGGCTTCCCGCTGTCAAAAACTGGCCTGCTTGGTTTCTGTATCGGCGGCACCTATGCCGCGCTGGCGGCGGCACAGTACGCGGTGGGATGTGCGGTCGACTATTACGGTCAGCTTAGCTATGCATCGCGCACTGAGCGCAAGCCGGTTGCACCGGTCGATGTGGTGGATTCGTTGAAGGCGCCCCTGCTGTGTCATTACGGCGACTGGGATCGCCTTGTCAGCCGGGAGGAGATCAACGGATTTATCGGCCAGCTGCGCGCGGCCCAGAAGCCGTATGAGCTTTTCATCTATCGGGGCGCGCCGCATGCGTTCGACGAGTGGTTCCGGTCCGCCGTGTTCCGGCCGGCCGCCTCGAAGGCGGCCTGGGAGCGCACCCGGACCTTCCTGAACTGGTATCTGTGCGGACACGTTGATCCGCACTAGCCCGACCTTTCCCCTTTCTTTTACGGAGACAAACATGAGCCAGGACAACGCAGTCAAACACGAGACGTCACCCGTGACGGAAGTCGTCGACCGGACCGAGTGGGCGCAGATGATGACGGACGACGAATACTATCCGTTCCTCGTCAAGAAGAACCTGCGCCCGGCAATCTGGCGCTGGCAGGATGTGACGGAGCGGCTAGACGTCGTGATGAAAGATCCGCTGCGCAACGCCGATCGCCGCTTCATCTCGCTGGTTCACGGCGATACAGGCGAAGCGGGTGGCGTGTTCCCGTCGATCTTCCTCGGCATCCAGGGTATCAATCCGGGCGAGCACATCATCGCCCACCGTCATAACTCCTACGCGCTCTACCACATCGTGCAGGGCGAGGGCTATTCGATCCTGGACGGCAAGCGCTTCGACTGGAAGCGCGGCGACACATTCGCCTGCCCGCCGATGGCCAGCCATGAGCACATCAATACGGGCACCGAGCCCGCCATCCAGTACGTGATCCAGGACATGCCGGCGCGCGCGATGGAACGCAACCTGATCTGGGAAGAGCCCATGGGCCACGTCTTCCACATGGTGGAGGGAAATCGCCCGCATCAACCGTGACGTAGTGGCCGTAACGGCACCTCGCAGTAGGTGCCGTTTTCATATCAAGAGGAGGAGACCCGGCATGTCAGAACTGAAGGTGGGCATCGGCGCGAGGAACAGGAATTGTCGGCTATAACGTCCAGACGGCAGTTGATACGAAGCACCATCTGATCGCCGCGCATGTGGTCACCAACGACGGCATTGATCGTGACCAGTTGACGTCGATGGCGAAGCTTGCCCGTACTGAGATGGGCGTGCCCAGGCTCACTGCAGTTGCGGATCGCGGCTATTACAAGAGCGAAGAGATACTTGCGTGTCACGAGGCAGGAATAACCGTGTTCGTCCCGAAGACCTTAACATCGAGCGCAACGGCTGATGGCCGCTTCGGCAAGGACGACTTCATCTACAACGCAAAGACGAACGAATATCGGTGCCCGGCAGGCGAGCGGCTCATCTGGCGATTCTCGACCATTTTGAGCGTGGCCTGAAGATCAGTAAGTACTGGAGTTCAAACTGCCAGCAATGCTCGCTAAAAGCACAATGCACGCCGGGCCCCTCAACGTCGCGTGACGCGCTGGGAGCACGAAGCTGTTCTTGATGAGATGCAGGTGCGACTTGATCATGCGCCCGAGATGATGCGCATCCGGCGACAGACTGTCGAGCATCCATTCGGCACGATCAAGGCATGGATGGGCGCTACTCATTTTCTGACACGGACCATCGAGCGGGTGAGCACGGAGATGAGCCTGCACGTGCTGGCGTACAATATGAAGCGGGTGATCAAACTACTCGGTTCAGAAGCGATTATGAAGGCGATGCGGGCGTGACGCCCGGACGGGCTTGTTGAGCTTCGTGATGCGTGCGGCTGTGATTTGACGTTCGGCTTGCCGCAATCGACAAGCGGCGATCCGCGCCGAGACAGGTTTCGTCAATTCCCAGGGGCCACGCGTTTTGACACGCTCTGGGCCGACCGGTGCCTCATGCGACTTGCATATCGAGCTGGCTTCCGCCGCGAAGGCGGACGGCTGTACGCGACCCGCAAGGGACGGTCGCCCACACGCAAAGCGGCCGTTCAGATAGGCTCCGCCGGGCGCTTTTGTTAACGAAATGCCTGCCGGATTCCCAGCGCAATCATGAGCCCTCCACATGTGAGGTCGATCCATGCCTTCGCGCGACGATACGCCGTCGCAATCGCCACGTGCGATAGAACGAGCGCGACTGCTCCGTACCAGCACGTCGCTGATGCACCGACAGTAGCAAGCATTGCGAAGAACGTCGGCATGGAAACGTGGGCGGGCACCGCTGAGGAAAACACTGCCGCATAAAAGGCGATGGACTTCGGGTTCGCGATATTTGTCGCGATACCTTGCAGGAACGCGGCACGAAACAGAGGCGTCTTCGTTGGGTAATGTGCTCCTGACGGGGTTGCCCGTGCCGACACAACGAGCCGCAGCCCGAACCAGATCAGATAGGCCGCGCCAGCAAGCCTTACGCCGGCAGCGAGCCACGGGAAAATAGCGAACACCATTCCGATACCAAGGATGGCGCAAGTCGCCCAGAACAGATTCACCGTCACGATTCCGGCGACAAGCGCGAGCGCATCGGAGCGTCTACCGGCTACCGCCTTGTGAGTGACTGCGACGAAGTTCGGCCCGGGTATAACGGCAGCTGCCGCATAGACAGAAAAGACTGTCGCAATAGCAGACCAATCGACCATTTGTAGCCTCGGTGAATTGTGGTTGTACAAAACGTGGAGTTGCTCCATCGGCCACTATTCTGAAGCAATTCACGACTGACTGCTGTTGGCCGGACTCCGACCCCGGCCGGCCCGGACGGGGTGACCGCAGACCGCTCCGCTGCGGACGCCACCGCTAGGCCCGCGGCCGACCCCGTTGCTTGATTGACTCAGGTACCGCCCATGTCGTGTTTGCCGAAAGTGAACCGCACTCACGAAACCGGCTTCTGGCGATGAGCTTGAGGCCGGGGCCATGCCGACAACGCAACATCAGCCAGCCGCTTCAGTGTTGCCCTGCTTGCCCCGTCACAGGCTTGTGCGGACATGCCTTGCACCACTGCGCCATAAAAGCGTGCGAGCGCTTCGGTGTCGGTGTCAGTGGCAAGCTCACCTTCGGCTACGGCACGGTCGAAGCGTGCCTTGATGGCCTGTAGCCCAAGCTCCCGCCGTGCGGCCACGGTCTGGGCGACGGACTCGCTCTTTTCAGCATGTTGAAGAACAGCAGTCGAAATCATGCAGCCGCGCGGCCTTCCCGGGTCGGTAAAGCGTGCCGCGGCGTCGTGCAGGTAGAACGCTATCGCATCGTAGGCCGGCATGGTTCCGTGCAGCGCTTCCAGCCACTGCTTGTTCTCACGCTCGCTGATATGGTCGAGCGCCTGTCTGTAAAGATCCTCCTTCGAGCCGAACGTTGCGTAGAGGGACGGCGGCGGGACACCCATGGCCCCGGTCAGGTCGGCTATCGAGGTGCCTTCATATCCATGTTCCCAGAACAGCCGCGCGGCGATATCGAGCCCCACTTCGCGATCCAGCAACCTCGGTCTGCCACGTTTCCGGGCGGGTCCGTTCATTTTTGTATCGATTCCTATAAAATGCGTTGACAAGGCTCTTCCGGCGTTATTATTATAACGATCCCTATTCAAATAGTCGAAACGGAGTTGTCAATGTCTGCAAGACTTTCAAACAAGGCAGCCCTTATAACCGGAAGCTCGCGTGGTATCGGCCGTGCTGTAGCACTGGCCATTGCGAGAGAAGGGGCCGCGCTCATCGGCGTGCACTACGGCAGCAATGCCGATGCGGCTTACGACACCATCCGCGAGATCGAGGCTCTCGGATCAAAAGCCATCGCGATCAAGGCGGACTTGAATCGCGGTAAAGAAGCAACGGATAGTATCTGGGAGCAGTTCAAGGCTGCCGCGATCGCCGCCACGGGCGAGCCTTGGCTTGACATTCTCGTCAACAATGCTGGCGTGGCACCGGCAATTCCCCTTTCTCAGACCAGTGAGTCCGTCTTCGACGAGATCATGACGGTCAACTTCAAGGCACCATTCTTCCTGATTCAGGCTGTTGCCGATCACATTCGCGACAATGGACGAATCATTAACGTTTCGACGGGTTTCACGCGTGTCGCGGCTCCGACGCATCCTGCCTACGCCGCGTCGAAAGGTGCCATTGAAACGCTGACGTTGGCGCTTGCCCCTGAGTTCGGTCCGCGCGGCATCACGGTGAATGCGGTCATGCCGGGTGTGACGGAGACTGACATGAATGCGGCGTGGATAACGGTACCGGAGGCGCGCGCCGGCGCGGAGGCTATGTCGGTGTTCTCGCGAGTGGGGCAACCTGCCGATGTGGCTGACGTCATCGCCTTCCTCGCATCGAATGAGGCACGCTGGACTACGGGACAGGTGATCGACGCGACGGGCGGTGCCCGGCTCTAGGCGTTCCCTCCGCCAGATAGAAAGATCGCACCAGCACACCAAGAACGGTGGACGTATCCGTTAGGGATTCTTCTAAACGGGAGGAATCGTGCGACTCGCTCGCATCCCCAAGACACCACCATGGGTGAAGCATCCTGGTGGTGTCTTGGGGATGCGAGTCCTTTTTCTGCCATTTAGGCGTACGCGCTGACAGCGCTCCTGGTCGCATCGGTGTCTTTGCCCGGCGGTAAACCGAACATTCGTCGGTATTCCCGCGTGAATTGCTGGACGCTTTCATAGCCTACTGAAAACGCCGCGCTGCTGGCTGACACGCCTTCCCACATCATCAGCCTGCGGGCCTGGATCAGGCGCAACTACTTCTGGAATTGCAGCGGCGACAACGAGGTCGCCGCCCGGAAGTGCTGGTAGAACGACGAAGAACTCATGCCGGCCGCTGACGCTAGGCGCTCGATCGGAAGCGATTGTGTGAACTCGGCGCGCAGCAAGGCGACGGCGCGCGCCACGCGCTGGGCGTGGCTTTCCGGCCAGCCGAGCTGGCGAATCACGGAGCCGTGCTTTCCGACCAGCAGCCAGTAGTGCATTTCACGCACGAGTTGCACTTGCAGAACCGGCAGTGCCGTGGGACGCTCGATCAAACGCATCAGGCGCAGCACCGCGTCGGCAACCTCGGAGTCGGACGGTTCGACCCGCACGGATGACCCTTGGGCCACTGGCCCTTACTTCATCTCCACGGCGAGTTCCGCGATGGCCGTCAGGTCCAGATCCAGCACCAGCGAGAAGTACGGTTCGGCGGAGCTGGCGCGCGTGATCTGGCTGACCGTCGGCACGTCGGACGTAATCAGCAGCGAATCGCCTGAGCTGAAGTCGAACGTCTGCGTCCCCATCGTCACTCTCTTGCTTCCTTGCAAGACAAGGCAGGCGAGCGGTCGGGAGATTGCGTAGTCGATCCCGCTCGGCTTCGTCGCCCGGATAGTAGTCAGGCCGGGAATGGGGGTTTGGGCCACGCCGGTCGGGCCAGCATACGCCTCGGCGTAGCGGCGCACCGCGTCAAGTAATATGTCACTCATACCTGCGTATCATGGTCTTTTTTCACATGGCCATCGTAGCGGGTTCAGGCGACTGGAGATACCACCTTCGGAGAAAAAGGCCAAGGACTCCGAGATTTAGGCAAAGGTGGTTGGCGCTCTCAGCAACAAAATGAACGCCTACTTCCACCACCTGCAAAGGAGTTAGCCATGAGCACGGTTTCCCTCGTCACGGGTTCCAGCCGCGGCCTCGGCCGCAATACCGCCCTGTCGATCGCCCGCAAAGGCGGCGACGTCATCATCACCTACCAGAGCCGCGAAGCAGAGGTCACGGCTGTCGTCGCCGAGATCGAGAAGCTGGGTCGCAAGGCGGTTGCCCTGCAACTCGATGCCAGCAACGCATCGACGTTCCCGGCCTTCGCTGAGCGGCTGAAGACCGTGCTGCGCCAGACCTGGCAGCGCGACAGCCTATGACCACCTGATCAACAATGCTGGCCATGGTGACGTTGCGCCGATCGCTGAGATGAGCGAGGAAGCGTTCGACAAACTGGTCAATGTGCACTTTAAGGGCGTGTTCTTCCTCACCCAGAAGCTGCTGTCGCTACTCGCCGATGGCGGCCGCATCGTGAACCTTTCCACTGGTCTGACCCGCGTGTCTGCCGAAGGGTGGTCGGCTTACGCCTCGGTCAAGGGGGCTATCGAAGTGCTCACCGTCTACATGGCGAAGGAATTGGGCCGCCGCAAGATCACGGTCAACGCCGTGGCACCGGGCGCGATCGAGACGGACTTCTTCGGTGGCCTGTGCGTGACACCCCGGAGTTCAACCAGTTCTTCGCGGACATGACCGCCTTGGGCCGCGTCGGCGCGGCTGACGACATCGGGCCGATGATCGCCAGCCTGCTGTCCGGGGACAACCGCTGGGTCAACGCGCAGCGCATCGAAGTGTCTG
The DNA here is from genome assembly GCF_050435345.1 of Paraburkholderia sp. 32. NCBI lineage: Bacteria > Pseudomonadati > Pseudomonadota > Betaproteobacteria > Burkholderiales > Burkholderiaceae > Paraburkholderia > Paraburkholderia sp. 32. Next base: position 822,007 of record NZ_JBNDKD010000001.1, on the reverse strand, counting down.
GCGGACAGGGCATCTGAGCACAAGAATGCCAGGCGCTTGCTGAGTTTCATCGAACGCCTGCTTCGTGAATCAGGTGAGCGGCACTCGCACCCCTTCTAATGCCGCCGCCGCACAGACCACTTCACCTTCGGCTTCGCTCGCAACATATTCGACCAACGACACGTCCACGCGACCGCTATTCACCGCTTCGCTCAGCTCTGGCGACGCCGCGCACACCAACGAAATTTCGACGTGCGGATGCGCGTCGGCGAACGCCTTCATCGCGGGCGCGAGCCGCATCACGAGATCGTAAGGCACGCCCACACGCAAGGCGCCGCGCAACGGCTGGCCGGTCATGTCGGCCCAGATTTCATCGTTCAGCCGCAGCAGCTTGCGCGCCTTCACGAGAAACTGCTCGCCCTGGTGCGACAGTTCCAGGCGGCGTGTCTTGCGAACGAACAGAAGGCAATCCAGCACATCTTCGAGGCGCTTCACCTGCTGGCTCACGGCGCCTTGCGTCATGTGCAGCAGATTCGCGGCGACCGTCATGCTGCCGCTATCGGCGACGGCAACGAAGGTGCGGACCAGATCGAGATCGAGGTTTCGGCTCATCTATGCATTATGGCGCGTAATGTACCGCATCAACATTATTAGCTTTCACGATGCTTCGACGATCCGTACAGTGCAAATTCGCTCATTCGATTTTGCACCGATGACCTCGATTCTGCCGCTTCTGCTCTTCGTCGCCGTCGCGACCGTGACGCCCGGCGGCGCGACCACGCTCGCCATCACCTCAGGCGCACGCTTTGGCTTCGTACGCTCGATACCGCTGATGCTGGGCATCGCGATGGGCCTCGCCTTGCTCGCTGCGCTCGGGCTTGGCGGCCTGCTTCTCACGCTGCCGTCGCTGCAAACGGCGGTGAGGGCGCTCGGCTCGGCGTATCTGCTGTGGCTCGCGTGGCGCATCGCGCGCAGCGGGCCGCCAAACGCGAACAACGGCCCCGCGCGGCCGGTTTCGCTCGTCAACGGTTTCCTGCTGCTCTGGCTCAACCCGAAAGGCTGGGCGATGACGGTTGGCGCGGCGGCATCGTCTGACGCCGCGAACCTCGACGACCTCGACCGTGTCGCTGTGGCGGTCAGGAACGAAAAGCGCCTCGTCGACATCAGCGTGTCGCGCGCGGGTTTTACGAAGCACATCGACGGCGCTAAAACGCGCCGGAAGGAGTTGTTATGAGTCACCCAACGCTGTTCTCGCCGATACAAGTCGGCAACTTGAAATTAGCCAACCGGATCGTGATCGCCCCGATGGCCCAGTACTCGGCCGAAGACGGGCAGATGAGCGATTGGCACCTGATTCACCTCGGCCAGCTGGCGGTTTCAGGTGCGGCGGCGCTAACCATTGAGGGGACGGCGGTCACCCCCGAGGGACGCACCAGCTATGGTGACGTGGGGCTCTATTCGGACGAGTGCGAAGTCTCCATGGCACGAGTGCTGCAGGGCGTTCGGCGGTGGTCTGATACGCCGATTGGAATCCAGCTCAACCATGCTGGCCGAAAAGGGTCTCGACAAAAATTATGGGACGGCGGCGCACAGATTCCATATGTTCACGCAAATGGTTGGAACACCTACGGCCCATCCCCGGTCGCTTTTGCGGCCGGCGAGACACCTCCCACCGCCTTGGACCGCGATGGTCTGGCCGCAATTCGCGACGCCTTCGCGGCCGCAGCGCAACGCGCCTCCCGGCTTGAGTTGAATTTCATTCAAATCCTTGGTGGGCACGGCTATCTGCTCCATCAATTCCTCTCGCCTCTCTCAAACCACAGGGACGATGAGTACGGCGGCTCATTGGAAAACCGAATGCGTTTTCCACTCGAGGTTTTCGAAGCCGTGCGAGACGCATTTTCGCATGATCGCCCCGTTACGATGCGGATATCGGCTACTGATTGGGTGGACGGCGGGTGGTCCGTGCAGGACGCGATCGCCTTTGTCCACGCACTGGAGGCTAGAGGCTGTGCCGCGATCAATGTCTCGAGTGGTGGTTCGAACCCAGCCGTGCAAATTCCGATCGGGCCTGGCTATCAGGTTCCCTTCGCGCGGGCAGTGAAGCAGGAGACGACGCTCCCTGTCATCGCCGTCGGCATGATCACTGAGTTCGAACAAGCCGAATCCATTCTCAGCACGGGGGATGCCGATCTGATCGCGCTTGCTCGGGCCGTGCTCTTTGACCCTCGCTGGCCTTGGCACGCTGCGGCTCACTTTGGGGCTCAAGTCAGGGCGCCGAACCAGTATCTTCGCGCTCAACCCAGTCGGCTGCGAAAGGTGTTCGTTTGAATCCGTCTCGTCGAGAAGGGGGCAGTGAATTCGAAGTTCAACAACGTCCCGTTCTTGCAGGTGCCATCTAACGCGAAGACTCCCTAAGTTGAGTCTGGTGGACATGGCTCTGCTTGCGCTCGTGCTGCTCGCCATTTTCGCCTTTCCGACCGGGATATAGTCATGGCAATCCATCCGTTTGCCGAATCGTTCGACCTCGAAGCCGCGTTCGGCGACGTGGTCGAAATACTGGTCACCGAAAGTCGTCACGGAAGTCAACGATCAATACCTGAAGATTGCGAAAGTGCGCGGACATCTGAAGATCGAATACGAAGGCGGACGCGTCGTCGATTTGCAAGCGGGTTCGATGCACGTAGTCCCAAGGGGCACGTTGCGCAATCCGGTGGCCGATAGCGGGTGCTGGATCGTCCTGATCGAGCCCGTGCGGATGAAGCACACGGGCGATGTCGAGTCTCCGTTGACGAGGATAATCGACGAACAGATGTGTTGATCAGGCTGATTGCTGTCTCTATAGGTATCGCGTAAAGGCGGGGCGCCGCCTCGTTCACCGTGGTGTAGGTGTCGCGACGCGTTATTCAATGCGCGTGATAGCGCGTCAGGAACGTGAAGACTGCGCTGCCGATGATCCTTTCAACGTCTTCGTCGGAGATCGCATGATCGATCCGCATTAGACGGGGAAAGTAAAGCGTTTCTCCCAACATGCCGATGAATTCGGCGCGTGCGAGCCGCACGTCGGCAATCTTCAGGCGGCCTTCTTCCACCCGCTTTGTCAACCAGGCGTCCGTTACGTCGCTGAAGAGATCTTTCGCGCGCTGGAAGCGAAGTGCCATGTCGGGAAAGCTTCGCACTTGAGCAATGACCAGCCGCATTGCGGCAATCATGCTGGGCTCGGAAACAAGCTCGTTGTATGCGCGGGCAATCTCGCGCAAGCCCGACTCGACCTCCGGGGGCACGGCGTGATCCTTCCAGCGTGCGAACAACTGATGGAAGAGATGGTCCATCGCATCGCTGAAGAGGATCTCCTTACCGGGAAAGTGCTTGTACAGGGTCGCATATGACACTGCCGCGCGATCGCCGATGGAATCCATCGTGGCCGCGTCATATCCGTTTTCCAGAAACGTTGCAATTGCGACGTCCAGTATCAGCGCGCGCTTTTCCCTGCTAACACGCTGCTGATACCCCTGTACGCCGTCCGGCGCGTGATTCTCTGCCCGCGAGAGGGCCGTCTTCTTTCCTGCCTTCGCTATTGCCACTTATAAGCTCCAAAACTATCGGTCTGCAAGGCATTCTGCCCGCCGTTGGAGAAACTCGCCAGCAAGCGAGGCCGCCGACGATTTTTCGGAATCAGATGGATGAGCAGACTTCGCGGTTCACGCTCTGCACTGACCGGTTGCCGATGCATCGGCAACAGCATATAGCGACGGCGCTCCCGACCAGCAGGCGGCATGTCGATTCTCTCTGAAGGCAACCGCGAGCACCGGGTTTGCCCTACCTTCCTGGCTGCCGCTTGCTAGTATAGTGTATTACACACTACACCATTCAAACGAACAGGAGTGGAGTCAGCGTGAACGGTTTCAGACGATTAGGGACAGCCTCAGTTGTAAGAGGCGGGAAGGGCTGGTCATTACTAGGGGTGAAGTGCTCCGATTGCGAAACGCCGATCTATCCGGTACTCACCGTGTGCCCACAATGCGGCGGTCGTGACTTCGTCGCGTCGCCGTTGCCGGCGATCGGCACCCTCTACTGCCACAGCGTGGTGCATATGGGACCACGAGGCGTCGACACGCCCTACACCGTCGGGTATGTGGACCTGAGCGATGGTCTGCGGGTCTTCGGGCGCATCGAAATGCACGTTGGCGCCGTACAGACGGGGCAGCAGCTCGAATTGCGAGTGCAACCAGCAAACAAACAAGCGAGCCAATTCATCTATTTCTTTACCGCGCCCGGTGAAATTTCTCAGCAGGAAAATTCATGAGCGTGACGAACGGTTTGAGGAGTGTGAGCGTCGTTGGCACAGGCATGATTCGTTTTGGACGTTTCCCGGAAGTGAGTCTTTCCCAACTCGCCGCGCCAGCGGTCATCGAGGCACTTGATGAAGCCGGAATCGATCGCCGACGCATCGGCGCAGTCTATTGCGGTACGGTATCCGGTGGTCCGTTGGCTGCCCAACGCATCGCACGGGAGACGGGGCTGACCGGCATCGAAGCGGCGAATTTCGAAAACGCCTGCTCGTCCTCAGCGAGCGCATTTCGGCACGCCTACCTCGCGATTGCCGCAGGTGCGGTGGATTGTGCAGTCGTGGTTGGAGTAGAGCAATTGACTCGTCTCGGAGCCGGGCCACTTGACCTGGGCGATGAGGATGTCGAGGCGGCGAACGGATTGACGATGCCGGCGCTGTATGCAATGCGCGCACAGCGCTACATGCATGAATTCGATTTATCAGCCCGCGATCTCGCGCAGATCGCTGTCAAGGCCAGGGCGAACGGAGCGCTCAACCCCTACGCACAGATCCGCAGCACCATCTCAGTGGATGAAGTGCTCAGCAGCCGGCAGGTGGCCTCGCCGCTGACTTTGCATCAGTGCTGCCCGCTCGGCGACGGCGCAGCCGCAGTGGTGCTTGAAGCCTCCGACCTTCCCATTGCGAATCGGCAAGGCGCCGTGAAGATTCTTGCGTCCCATCTGACGTCGGGCCGTTATATGCAGGGAGGGAGGGATATGACGACTCCCGAAGTCACGATGCGTTGCGCGAGCGAAACCTACGAATCCTGCGGTATCGGCCCTTCCGACATCGATCTCGTCGAGTGTCACGACGCCTTCACCATCGCCGAATTGCTGTACTACGAAGCACTGGGTTTTGCCGCCCACGGAGACGGGGCGGGTTTGATCAGAGACGGTCAAACGGCGCTGAACGGACGGATCCCGTTCAACCCGTCCGGCGGTCTGCTCTGCAGGGGCCATCCGCTTGGAGCGTCAGGGATCGCGCAGATCGTCGAAATAACACGCCAGCTGCAGGGTCGCTGCGGCGCACGGCAGGTCGGGCAAGACGAGCCGCGCGGTCCACGAGTCGGGCTGGCGCACATCACCGGTGGAGGCACCTACGGCTTCGATCACGGTGCGTGCGCGATACACATTCTTGGAAGGTGAGAAATGAAGTCAGCACCCTTTACCTGGCACCGTCCGGAAAGCGTGGCGCGTGCCGTTGAGCTACTCTCCACGCTGGACAACGCACGCATCGTCGCTGGCGGACAGACGCTGATGCCGATGTTGGCCATGCGCTACGCGTATGTGGACCACCTGGTCGACGTGAACGCGATACCTGGCCTCGACGGGATAAAGTTGGAAGGCGACGAGGTCTGCGTCGGCGCATTGGTTCGCCAGCGGGATATCGAGCAATCTCCTTTGATTCAACAATACGCACCGCTGATGGTGGAGGCCTATCGATTGGTCGGCCATATTCAGACGCGCAATCGAGGCACTTTTGTCGGAAGCGTTTGCAATCTCGATCCGGCCTCGGAGCAGCCCGCTCTTGCCGAAATCTTCAATGCGACCATCGTCGCCGTGGGACCCGGTGGAGAGCGGTGCATCCCATTTCAAGAATTCGCGCGCGGCTTCATGACTACTTCGATCGAGCCGGACGAAATGGTGACGCAAATTCGCCTTCGTATCTGGAATCAGCCACACGGATATGCGTTCGAGGAATTCGCGCGCAGACATGGGGACTTCGCAATCGTCGGCGCCGCGGCCATGGTGTCGGTCGACGTAAATCACGCAATCACGCGCGCTGATGCGGTCCTGTGCGGGATGGGCAGCAAACCTTGTCGTCTGCAGCTTGACGACGTCCTCCAGGGACAGCAGCCCAGCGCCGGTCTGGCAAAGGCAGCAGCCAGCAGAGCAAGCTGGATTGACGCCCTTAGCGACACGAGCGCCAGTGCCGCATATCGGAAACGTCTCGCGTGGACCGTGACCGAGCGTGCGCTTGGGCGCGCGTTCGCTCGCGCATTGAACGCAAGCTGAGGGCATCATGGATCAGAAAATCGAAATCGTCGAACAGAGAAAGATTGCCTTCGAACTGAACGGACAGGCAATGACCTGCGACATCGACCCCAGAGTGACGCTCGGCGATTTTCTTCGTCACCAGCTTGGCAAGACGGGCACGCATTACGGCTGCGAGCATGGTGTTTGCGGGGCATGCACGGTACTGGTGGATGGACGTTCCATGCGCTCCTGCCTTCAGCTTTGTGGTCAGGTCGACGGGCGGACGGTCACAACTGTAGAGGGGCTGGCGAATACCGACGGCTCGCTCGGCATCCTGCAGCAGGCGTTTCAGGATCGCCATGCATTGCAGTGCGGATACTGCACGCCAGGCATGTTGACCACGCTAACGGAGTTTCTGCTAGCCAACCCCGACCCGTGCGAGGCCGAAGTTCGCGATGCGATCAGCGGGAACATCTGCCGCTGCACGGGCTACCAGGCCATAGTCGAAGCGGCGCTACTCGCGGCCGCCCGAATGCGCGGCGAGCCCGATCCCGTTTTCGGACTGGTTACCGCATACTCAAAAGACAGCGATCCCCCCTCGGATTCGAGCGTGGGTGCGCGATATGTCGGCAAACCCGTCAAGCGCACCGAAGACCCCGCGCTGCTCAAAGGCGAGGGGCAATTCGTCGACGATATCCACCTTCCCGGAACATTGCATTGCTGTTTCGTGCGATCGTCTCACGCGCACGCCCGCATCAAGCACATCGATACGGAAGCAGCAAAGGCCGTACCGGGCGTACACCATGTGTGGACATTCGCTGACCTGGATGAAGCACATCGGCGGCCAATTCCGGTCTTGGCACCAATGCACATGCTGAATGAGCCGCGCATGTGGTCGCCGTTGGCCGCGGACGAGGTGTGCTACGTCGGCGAGGCGATTGCCGTTGTCATTGCGGAAAGCCGGTACATCGCCGAAGACGCCGCTAACCTGGTGCAGATCGATTACGAGGTACTGCCGGTCGCCAGCGACATCAGGAAGATATTCGACCCGAATGCGCCACGGGCTCACAGCGACGTTCCCACAAACCTCCTCCTCGACATGCCGTTTGCTTTCGGCGAAGTCGACTCGGCCTTCGCGTGCGCCGCGCACGTGGTCAAGCGCGAGATATTCCATCATCGCGGTACTGCGCACCCGATGGAGTGCCGCGCGACCCTCGCGCGGCTAGATGCCGGTACCGGTGATTTGACCGTCTGGAATTCAGGCCAGGCGCCACACCTCGAGAGACGTCTTCTCGCGCAAGCGCTCGGCTACGACGAAGCGAAGATCCGGGTCATCATGCCGGACGTCGGGGGGGCTTTCGGTCCCAAGGGCATCGCCTATCCGGAAGAGTTGGTCGTGGCCTCGGCGGCACTCAAGCTGGGTGTGCCGGTCAAGTGGACCGAAGATCGGCGCGAGCACTTCCTGTGCATTACCCAGGAGCGCGATCAATTGTGGAATCTCGAGATGGCGCTCGACAAGAACGGAAAGATCCTCGGCGTGCGCGGCTCCGTGGTCCACGATAACGGTGCGTACGTGCCTTGGGGCATTGTCGTGCCGATTATCGCGGTGACCTCGTCGCTGGGTCCGTACGTCGTCCGGGCATTCGACGTGAAGCTGAAAGTGGCGTGCACGAACATGGTGCCCACCACGCCGGTGCGTGGCGCGGGACGGCCCAAAGCGGTATTCGCGATGGAGCGGATGCTCGATGCGGCAGCCGACCAGCTCGGCCTCGCCCGTCTGGAAATTCGACGCCGCAATTTCGTGCAGCCAGACCAGATGCCGTACAAGACTGGCCTGATATTCCGCGACGGTGCGCCGATGGTATATGACTCCGGCGACTATCCGGAGACTCAGGAAAAGGCCGTCGAGCTTGCCGATCTGGATGCGTTTCGCGCCCGTCAGGAGGACGCGCACGCGCAGCATCGGTATCTCGGGATTGGCTTTGCCAACTATGTCGAGGGTTGCGGCCTCGGCCCTTATGAAGGGGCGGAAGTCACGTTGCAAAACGACGGACGCATACACCTGGACGTCGGTGGTGCCGGTGCGCAAGGACAAGGAATGAAAACCATCTTTGCCCAGATCGCTGCCGATCAGCTCGGCGTCGAGATGGATGCCATTACGGTAGTCGTCGGCGATACGAGCAAGCTCGCAATGGGCATCGGGACATTCGCGAGCCGGATCACCGTCAACGCCGGAAATGCCATCCACATCGCATGCGGCAAGCTCGCTGGAAAAATCAGGGGGCTCGCCGCACACGCCCTTCGTGTTCCGCTGGATCAGATCGAGATCGCACGTGGCACCGCACGCGTGCGAGGTCAGCCGGAAAAGGCGTTGCCGCTTGGGCAAATCGCTCGAATGTCTTATGGGATACCTGGGTTCACGCTACCTGACGGGCTGGATGCGGGCATGACCGTCACGCATTATTTCTCCCCGAAAGCCAGCGTCTACGCCAACGGAACGGCGTTCGCGGAAGTCGAGGTGGATATCGGGACTGGCTACGTAAAGGTCTTGCGCTATGGCGTTGCACACGATTGCGGGACCGTGATCAATCCGATGCTCGTCGAGGGGCAAGTGATTGGCGCTATTTCCCATGGGATCGGAAATACGCTGCTCGAGCGCCACGGCTACGACGAGAATGCCCAGCCGCTTGCGACGAATTTTGCCGAGTTTCTGCTGCCTACCGCACTCGACATGCCATCCCACATAGAGATGGCGCATCTTGTTTCCCCCTCGCCGAACAACCCTCTCGGCGTCAAAGGGGCCGGGGAAGGCGGGACGATTCCTGCATCCGCGGCGATCGTCAGTGCCATTGAGGATGCGCTGAGCCGATGGTCAATTCGTTTTGACGAAACACCCGTGCTGCCTGAAATGATCTTTGATCGCCTGCATGCCGCTGGCGCGTACAGCGACGTCGCCCTCGACACACCTTGAACGAAGAACTTGCTGGATAACGATATGGACTCTGGAAAAACTGGTCCACTGAGCGGTGTGAGGGTTCTAGACCTCACGCAGTTCCTGTCGGGCCCCTTCGGAACGCAAATCCTCGGTGACCTCGGCGCTGAGATCGTCAAAATTGAGCCGCCGGGCGGCGAGCTCGCGCGCGGCGTACCCCCCCATTTCGTCGAGGGGGACAGCGCTTACTATCTCGCAGTCAATCGCAACAAGAAGAGTGTTGTCATCGACCTCAAGACGGAGAAGGGTACCGAACTCGTTCGGGAGTTGGCCGCGCATTTCGATGTCCTTGTAGAAAACAATCGCCCGGGTGTAATGGAGCGGCTCGGACTTGGTGAGGCGGAGCTTCGCGCGCGCAATCCGCGGCTCGTCTATTGCAGTATCAGCGGGTTCGGACAGACGGGCCCGGACAGTGATCTACCCGCTTACGACATGATCGTGCAGGCGATGTCGGGGGGCATGAGTCTGACCGGGGAGCCCGGCAGGGCGTCCGTTCGCGCCGGCATTCCGATCGGCGACCTGGCGGCCGGCATGTATGGCGTGATGGGCATTCTCGCTGCGCTGGTCGAGCGCCAGACTTCTGGCGAAGGACGGTTCGTCGATGTGTCGATGCTCGACGCGCAAATCGCGATGCTGTGTTATCAAGGTGCTTATTACCTGCTGTCTGGAGACGTGCCGGAGCCGCAGGGACGAGGCCACGATTCGATACCGACCTACCGCGCGTTCGAATGTGGCGACGGCGTTTCACTGGTCGTGACCGCCAACACGGAACGCATGTGGGCGGATCTGTGCAAGGCCGTCGGGTTGCCACACCTCGTACACGACCCGCGATTCAAGGATTCGGCCACACGGCTCGTGAACAAGGTGCCGCTATGGGAAATACTGGAGGCGCGCTTCCGTGACGAACCGGCGCAGAGTTGGCTCGAATCGCTGAATTCGGCTTCGATTCCGGCTGCTCTGGTGAAGACAGTTGATAAAGCACTGAATGCCTCCCAGGTCGCGCATCGAGATATGGTCGTCGAGCTTCGCAGTCGAGCGGGATCTCATGTGCGCGTGCCCGGCAATCCAATCAAGTTTGATGATCCGGGGCATGCTGATGCGAGTTACCCACCCCATCTGGGGGAGCACACGAACGTCGTACTCGGGGAGTACATCGGCCTTGATGCCGAGGCACTGAGGACACTTCAGAATCAGGGGGTTGTTCGGCAGTTTGTACCAGGCATGCCATCACCCGGCGTGAAATCGCGATGAACGAGGAGATCGGCATGCATGAAAATCTTCTGCTGAAGATGAAGGGTGATGTTCTGCATATCGCCCTGAACAGTGCTGACGGCAGGAACGAGTTGGATGACGCGATGATGCGAGCGCTCACGCAGGTGATCAGCGATCCTCCCGAGAGTACCGTGGCCATCGTTTTGTCCGGGGAGGGTGAGAACTTCTGCGCAGGGCGAGCCGCATCGCCACCGCCGGCGCTTTCCCCAACGGAAGATCCACGCCCCGCAATCAAGGCACGGGGTGCGGCGCCCATTCTCGCACTCTATGAGGCAATCCGTTCGAGTGAGGTACCTGTTGCCTGTTTCGTCAAAGGGCTCGCTTCGGGTATGGGTTGCGCAATCGTTGCAGCGAGCGACTATGCGGTCGCCGACGTGCGTAGCCAGTTCGAGGCTGATGAACTGGCGAAGCAGTTTGCTCCTGCACTGCTGATGTCCGTTCTCGTCGCGCGTGTCCATGTCAAAGCGATTTCGCGTCTGGTTCTAACGGGCCAGCCCATCGACGCGGCGACCGCTCTGGACTATGGGCTGATCGGCGAAATTGTCGCTCCTTGGGAACTGGACAAAGCGCTGGACGATTTCATCGCCTTCATGAACAGCCGGGCTCCACAGGCATTACGCGGAGTCAAGACCTTCCTGCGCGAGTCGCCCGGTCTGCATTCGCCAAAGCTTGCCACGCTTGCCGCCGACGTTCTGGCGGAATCGATTGCGGCGCGCCTCGACGTGACAGCGCCGTTCGTGCCGTCCCACGAGAAGCGGTTTCTGACCGTCGACGGCGAACGCATTGCCTATATTGACGTCGGCAATGGGCCCGCGGTCGTTTTGCTGCACAGTCTCGGCACATCGAGCGCGCTGTGGGACGACATTCTGCCCGCACTCACCGCGAAATATAGAGTCGTGGCGATAGATGCCCGAGGTCATGGCGACTCGACGAAGCGAAGCGCGTGGAATCCGGACGCTGTCGCCGACGACGTTGTCGCAGTGGCGGAGGCCATCGGCCTCGATTGTTTTGGCCTGGTGGGCATCTCGATGGGCGGACTGACTGCGGTACGCGTTGCCTCGAAGTTGGGTCGACGCGTTGCTGTCATGGTCTTGTCGAGCGCTTACGCAGGCGTTTCAGGACCCGCGGTGGAAAAGCGGCTCGCCGCAGCCGAAGGGATGTTGAATAAACTGCCTATGCATCTCTTTGCGCGCATGTACGTGGAGCAGACCCTCCACAGGAACACCGCGTATCCGAAGCGCGAACGACTTGCCCAGCAGATTGCAGCCATGGCTTCAACGGATTACCTGGAAATATTGCGCGCCATTTCCACGGATGACGTGTCTGGTCTTTTGCGCGACATCGAGGTGCCGACGCTCGTGCTGAACGCCGAACTGGACATGAGCATACCCAGAGCAGTATCGGCGAAGTTGGCACAAGGGATCCCTGGCGCGAAGGAACGAACGCTGGGCGCTGCCGCTCACCTCGCATGTGTCGATACGCCCGATGCGTACGCGGAAGTTTTATTAGGCTTGTTTGAGAAATACACGGATGAAGGTGGGGAAGCATGGAAATCGTAAATCGCTTTTCGGTCGACTCGACTATCGAGAATACCTGGAAGGCACTACTCGACGTGCCGCTGGTCGTGTCCTGCTTTCCCGGTGCGACGCTGACTGACACACTCGGCAAGGATTCGTATAAGGGGCTGATTCGCGTCAAGCTGGGTCCCATCGCGATGGAATTCGCCGGCACGGTCACATTGAGCGCACCGTTGGGAGACGCGTATACGGCGACTGTCACCGCCACATGGCAGGAGACCAAAAACCGGGGATCAGCCACTACGGTGACGACGTTTTCTCTATCGCGACTCAGTGACGTCGCCGGCACTCAGGTCGACGTCCACACCACTGTGAAGATGGCGGGGCAGGTGGCGCAGTATGGCCGCGGGGTTGGAATCATCAACGCCGTATCGGAACAGATGGTCCGTCAATTCGCGGCAAATTTGCTGAAGGAACTCGCGGATCGTCCGGCTGCTACAGAGGCATCCTTAGCCAGCGCGGACGCGTTCGCCTCAACGTCCACTGGAGAAAAAAAACCCGTGGCGGCAAGACGCAGCGACAACACTGCGGGCTCAACGAACGAGATTTCGGTGCTCGGCTTGGTGTGGGCAACGGTGGTTGCAAAATGCAGGCAGTGGTTTGCCAGCGCGCATTCATCATAGTTCTCTTCGTTGATTTTTCTTTTCAATTTGGTCGGGTTGGCAAAAGGCAGAAGCTTCTACTGAGCCTTGCGATGCACGGCACACGATGGCATCGAAGTGTTGGCGAGTGCTTCCATAATTATAAGTAGTACGACGAAGGAGATGAGCAGATGGAGACGAACTCGACTCCGTTCGAGTCGACAGACCGCGGGGGCAATGTCGGTGCTTCTGTCGTGGGCAAGGCAGCCTGGATTGTGCTTGCGTCCGCGTTTATAGGGTGGATGTTCGATGCGATGGATCTCTACCTTTTCACCATGATCATGGTGCCGGCCCTTCACGACCTGCTCGGGCCTTCACAAGGCAGCGCCCTGCAGATCGGAGCGCTCATTGTCGGCGCGAAACTGGTTTGCTGGGGCATCGGCGGCATTCTGTTTGGCGTCCTGGCCGACCGATTTGGGCGAGCTCGAGTCATGCTCGGCACGATGCTGATCTACTCGGTATTCACGGCAGCCGGTGCCTTAGCGCAGGACTGGCATCAACTCCTCGCGTTTCAGATGCTTGCGGGTTTTGGAATAGGGGGGGAATGGGCCGCTGGCGCCGCGCTTGTCGTGGAGACCTGGCCGGAAAAACACAGGGCGAAGGCTGTCCAGGTCATGCAGGTTGCCAATGTGGTAGGGCTGATTGCCGCGTCCGCGATTGCGATCCTTCTGTCAGGTGCTGGATGGCGTTGGGTGCTTGGCGTGGGGGCGGTACCGGCAGTCGCGAGCCTTGGCCTGCGGTTCATCACACCGGAATCGGCTAGTTGGGAGCAGTCGCGTGCGACCGGAATTCGTCACGCAGGTCCGAGAATGGGCTCGATCTCCGAGATATTTGGCCGTCAGTTGCGTCGTCGAACCCTGGTGGGCACGCTCATTGCCTCGGCAATGATGATCGGTAGCTGGGGGGCATCTATCCTATTTCCCGCATTGCTGAGAGAGTTCTTCCCATCCGCCGGCAACGCGGAATTCACGAGGCAGACGGGCATCGCGTTCATGGCGACCAACGTCGGCGCGGTACTTGGATTCGCTTCGATTCTGCTCCTCGTCACTTTGATACCGCGTATCTCCAGACGGACCGTCTATGCGGTGTTTTGCGCAGGCGCCTGGATTGCAGGCGTTGCACTTTTTGGCGGTGCGAAAACACTGGGGACGTTTTATGTCGCGATGCTTGGATTCGGCTTTTTCGGATTGGGGGGATTTGGGATAGTCGCGCTGTACCTGACTGAGCTTTTTCCGCTCCATGTTCGCGCCACGGGTCAAGGCTTCGCCTGGAATATGGCACGTCTGTTCACCGCGCTTGGACCGTTGATCGTGTCGTCTGCGTCGGCAAATCTGGGATTTCGTGTGGTGGGAATCGCTCTCGCAACCGTATTCGGAATGGGACTGGCCGCTATATTTTTTGGCCCGGAAACTGGCTGAAAAGACGACGCGGAAATTCGAAGCGCGCCGCTCAACAAGCTTCGCGGATACCGATTAGTGAATGCGCATGATCGTGGATCGGCAATTCGCACGCACTGCGGCCCTTGCGGTGACCACGCTGGGCCCATCCGGCGAAAAAATACAACATTGGAGACAACATGAATTTGAAAGTGATCGTCGCGTCGACGCTCGTTGCTTGGGCGGTCGCGGCACACGCGCAATCATCGGTGACGCTGTATGGCGCCATCGACACCGGATTGCTGTATCAAAGTGCGAATGCGCCCAATTTCCAGTCGAAAGTGAATCTCGGGCACGTGTACGAACTCAAGGACGCGGGGATTTTCACCAGTTTCTGGGGGCTCAAGGGTGCCGAAGACATCGGAGGCGGCTACAAGGTCAACTTCAGGCTCCAGGGAGCATTTACCAGCACCAATGGGAGGTTCGGGCTGTCCGACACGCCAGGCTCCACCGCAATCTTCAGCCAGCAATCGACGTTGGGCGTCTCCGGTCCTTTCGGCTCGATCGACGCGGGCCGTCAGTTCGTGCCAATGATATTTGCGATGGCCGACACTGACGTGCGGGGTGCTCAATTCTTTGGCAGTATCCTCACCGCGTGGCTTGGCATGAATCAGGCTGCAGGCTGGCAGGGCACCAGTACAAACGGAGCGATCGGTGCGTTGTACGACTCCAACGCGATTGTTTACCAGTCGCCGAAGTTTCACGGTATATCGCTTGGTCTCGAGTACGCGCCGGGTGGTGTCGCTGGTCAATTCCAGGGCGGCACGCGCGAGTCGGCAGTGGTCCGGTATTCGAACTACGGTCTGAACCTCTCGGCTGTCTACTATAACGGCCACGACACCAATCCGTTCACGACGACGGCCACCGGCGGGATCATCACGGCGCCATCTACGGGGCTCGATAACAATCGTTTCTACTATTTCGGCGCGATGTACACGTTCCACGATCTGTCAGTGTCGACGTCATACAGCATCGGCAGGAATCCGGCGAACAGTGGTCAGGACGACTTCGAGATGATTTCCGGGGGGCTCGGCTACAAGTTCACGCCTTTTCTCAAGGTCACCTCGGGCTTTTATTACCTCAAGGATCGCAACGTTTCATCCGATCAATCGGATTCGTACGCGGTGGGTGCGGAATACAGTTTGTCCAGGACCACCATCGCCTATGTACAGGTTGGCCATGTCAATAACCGGGGCAAGATGAGCCAGACGATCGCCTATGGCGCGCCGGTTCCCGAGGGTACCTCAAGCACCGCGGCGATGATCGGCATTCGCCACACCTTCTGATCTCACCCCGGCCGAACTGGAGCATTCGATGAAGACAAGCAGGGCACTAAAGATCGCTGTTGGGATACTGGTCGGATCAACATCGATTCACGTCTGGGCGCAGGCCAGCGAGAGCGAAGCGCGTGGCGTGTCGAAAGGCACCGTGACCGAAGCTTCCGGGGGCATGACCGCGACGATCAACCCGAAAGACAATTTTGCGCTGCGCCGCAGGGTCTATGCAGCGATCGCGCAGCACAAGGAGATCAACGCCGGCAACATCAGCGTGGTCGTGAAGCGTGGCGCGGTGACGCTCGACGGGACGGTGGCGGATGCTTCCCAGGTCGGCGAGGCGACGGAGATCACGAAAGGCGTTCCTGGCGTGACGTCCGTGACCAACAGGCTGACGGTCAAAGAGCCGTTCGGCAGTCAGTAGGCGCGCGTGCATGACGGTGTTTGACCACGTACCGACGGAAAATGTGAGCATGAACAGTGTCGATTTTGAGGTGCTGGAAGCTACGATGCGCTGGCTCGATGCAGGCCACCGCATGCTGCTCGTGACGGTGGTGAAGACTTGGGGTTCGTCGCCTCGCCCAGAGGGGGCGATGCTTGTCCTGCGCGACGACGGTCAAGTGGTGGGCTCTATTTCGGGCGGCTGCATCGAAGATGACCTCATCGACCAGGTGCGTCGGTACGGCGTCACGCAAAGGACACCGGAAGTGGTTGAATATGGCGTGAGCGCCGAAGAGGCGCGTCGCTTCGGGTTGCCTTGCGGAGGCACGATGCAGTTCGTGCTTGAGCCGATTACGAGGCAAAGCGGCATTCAGACCCTGCACGAAGCGCTCAGTCGCGGCGAACTGGTGGCGCGCACGCTAGATATGGCAACGGGTGCTGTCACACTTGGTCCAGCGAGCACGACTGATGGCGTGTACTTCAGCGAGACGCGTCTGACGACGATTCACGGGCCCCGCTACCGTATGCTCGTTATTGGTGCGGGACAGCTCTCGCGTTACTTATGCCAGGTCGCGACAGGACTCGATTATCAGGTGGTGGTGTGCGACCCGCGCGAGGAGTACGTGCACACATGGGATGTGCCCGGTACGAGGCTCGTGCGCACGATGCCCGACGATACGGTCCTGGATATGAAACTCGACGAACGCAGTGCGATGATTACACTTACGCACGATCCAAAGCTCGATGATCTCGCGCTGATGGAAGCGCTGAAGACACCCGCGTTTTACGTCGGCGCGCTTGGCTCGCGGCGCAACAATGCTGCGCGGCGAGAGCGGCTTAAAGAGTTCGATCTGAGCGACGCACAGCTTGCACGATTACGCGGCCCGGCCGGGATCTATATCGGCAGCCGCACGCCACCCGAAATCGCGATATCGATTCTCGCTGAAGTGACGGCGGCGAAGAACAGCGTGTTGCTACCGGCAATCCTCGGGGTCGAGCGTGGGAAGACGGAAAAAGAAGTCACGAATGACACACCGATAAATGCGGGGCATCTCGCTGACGCGCGTTTGGCGGTTTAGCAATCTGGAGTTTTTTCGCAATGCCTTACGAGAAAACAATTGTCCGTACCGACGACGGCGACTGCAACATCCATGTTTTCAGTCCGGTCGGCCCGGGTCCGTGCCCGGGCGTGATCTTTTACATGGACGCAGGCGGGGTCCGTCCGGCTGTTCTGGATATGGCAGGTCGGTTGGCGGATTCCGGCTTTGTGGTCCTGTTCCCCGATCTGTTCTATCGATTTGGATCGTATGGTCCTCTTGTGCCTGCAAATGTGTTCAAGGGCGACGTTATGGCCATCCTCGGCCCCTTGATGGCAACTACGGGGAACGACAAAGCCGCTAGGGACACAGAGGCATTCATCGCGTATCTCGATGGCAGACCGGACGTAAAGGGCAATCGTTACGGCGCTGTGGGATTTTGCATGGGCGGTGGCATGGCAATTACTTCCGCGGCCGCCTATCCCGACCGGTTTGCGGCGGTGGCCAGTTTTCATGGTGGCAATCTCGCGACCGATGCGCCGACCAGTCCTCATCGATTCGCACCGGAGCTCAAAGCCGAGTTGTACATTGCCGCAGCCGATAGCGACGAGCACTATCCTGCAGACATGGCGGAGCGCTTTGAAGCGTCTTTGCAAGAGGTGGGCGTGCGATATCGTGCTGAGACATACAAGTGTGCAGCACATGGCTGGATGATGCCTGACTTCCCGGTGTACAGCCACGAGGCGGCCGAGCGCGGGTGGACCGAATTGTTGACGTTTTTCAGGCGGACGCTATAAACCCCTTCTAGGGTATACCTAGATAACTTTGTAAACAAAACTCCGGTAAGCCTTGCGCTTGCCGGGGTTTTTCATTGTTTACGATTTTCCGATTTTGTACCTATAGTAGGTGTAATCGTGTACCTGAAAAAGTGTAAACAATGTCTTCCGGTTACCGCGTCAAGGCTATTGTTCTCACCTCGGGCGAACGACTTCCGATCTTGCTTGATATGGACGGACACCCGACGCCGCCGCTCGGGACGCCGCCACCGGGCTCCAGTCCTCCGTCACTGGCACTCCTGCCGTTTCGCTTGGCGCAGGCGGGCAATCAGCCAATCACCAGTCGCATGCCCGAGCGCACCGCAACGCTGAAGCCAGCGAAGCACGCGCTGCGCACTTCGACGCACCTCATCCCAATCGCCGTTCCGACGCACACCGCGTGAGCCGTCGCGCATCCCGCCCACCGCTCCCGTAAACCCTCACCGTAGCGCCACCTCCTGGAACTCCTCACCATTCGCGCGTCGCCCGACCCGGGCCTCGCCCATGCACGCCATTCATATCGATCATTTTTGGCCCGAATTTGACCGCGTTTATCGCCGCTCATATCGTGCAGCCATGTCGTCCGGATGTGATTCGCCCCGCTGCGTAGAGCCATCGTCATGCGGGAACCTCAATCTTCGTTCTCCCTGAGCCATGAACTCTGACGCCGTGAATTCCGATCTGAGCGCCCCGCTCGCATCACGCCGGTCCGCCGTCGCGACGAGCGGCGTACGACGCGCGGTCACGACCGCCGTGCTGGGTCAAATCCTCGAATGGTATGACTTCTTCCTGTATGGAACGGCCGCGGCGCTGGTATTCGGCAAGCTGTTCTTCCCCGTCGGCAGCGATCCGCTCACCGGCACCATCGCCGCGTTCGGCGGCTTCACGGTCGGCTTCATCGCGCGGCCGATCGGCGGTGTGCTGTGCGGACATCTCGGTGACCGCTACGGGCGCAAGCTCGTGACGATGCTGACGCTGTTCGCGATGGGCACGGCGACTATGTTGATGGGCGTGCTGCCCACCTACCAGCAGATCGGCCTCGCCGCGCCGGCGCTGCTCGTGTGTCTGCGCATCGTGCAGGGGCTCGCCGCGGGCGGCGAATGGAGCGGCAGCATCCTGCTGATCCATGAGAACGCGCCGCAATCGAAGCGCGGCGCACTTGCCGCATGGAGTCCGTGCGGCGCGGCGCTCGGCTTCGTGCTGTCGACCGGTGCGTTCCTGCTGGTGCAGAACCTGTCGTCTGCCGATTTCCTGAGCTGGGGCTGGCGCATTCCATTCCTCTGCAGCGCCGCGCTCGTCGCACTGGGCTTGTGGATGCGCCGCTCGGTCGGCGAAAGCGCCGCGTTCGCTCGAGCGAAGGCAACGCGTCGCGACACCCGCATGCCGGTGATCGAAGTGTTGCGCCAATGTCCTCGCGAAGTGCTGACGATCTTCGGTTTGCGCTTCGGCGAAGGCGGTGCGTCGTACATCTTCTTCGCGTTCTCGATCGCGTATGGCCAGTTCCTCGGCATCAAATCGAGCTGGATGCTCGGCGGCCTGACTCTTTCGATGCTCCTGATGATTCCGTTCTCGCTGTTCTTCGGCTACCTGACCGACAAGGTCGGACGCAAGCCCGTGTATCTCGCCGGCGCGATTGCGTTGGTGCTTGTCGCATGGCCGTACTTTGCGCTGCTCGGCTCCGGCGAATACTGGAAAGTGATCACGGCCCTCGTGCTGGCGAACAGCCTCACGCTCGGCATCCTCGAAGGCGCGCAGCCCGCGTTCATCAGCGAACTGTTGCCGGTACATCTGCGCTTCTCGGGGCTTGGCATCGGGCGCGAAATCTCCTCGGTGCTCGGCGGCGGCCTGTCGCCGATGATCGCCACGGCGCTGCTCGCGCACTATCGGAGCGCGACGCCGGTCGCTCTGTATCTCGGCGTGCTCGGCCTGATCACCGTGATCGCGACGCTGCTCGCCCGGGAGACCTATCCGAAAGCGATGCGCATCGAAGCGCATCAGGAAACCGAATGACATCGTTCACATCACTGACTCAAGAGGTAACGCGCATGCACGCCGTTCATACCGCCAGCGCCCGCGCTTGCACCGCCGACGCACCCATCATCGACACGCAGGAGGACTACCCCGAATACACGGGCCCGCTGTCGCTCGATGACCTGATCACCGAAGTCGAGCGTCGCCGCGACGAGTTCGATGCGGTTTCACACGTCCCGCGCGACATGATCCTGAAGATGAAGCGCGCGGGCATCTTCCGCGCGAGCACGCCGAAACGCTTCGGCGGCGACGCGCTGCCGCCGCCACAGTTTCTGGCGATGCTCGAACGCATCGCGATCGCCGATGGTTCGACCGCATGGGTCGCGGCCTTTGGCTCCGCGAACACGTATCTTGCGTCGCTGCCGGTCGAGACTCAGGCCCGCATCTACGCGTCCGGTCCGGACCAGGTTTTCGCGGGCGGCCTGTATCCCCTGCAACCGGCCGAGCGTGCGCCCGGCGGCTACGTCGTGTCGGGTCAATGGCGTTTCGCGAGCGGCTGCAAGGGTGCGGACTGGCTCGGCGTCGGCATCGGTGGCGCGCCGGGCAAGGTCGGCGACGCGAACGCGGGCAAGCCGTTCACGGCCGTGTTTCCGGCGAGCGAAGTCGAGATCGTCGACAACTGGAACGTGGTCGGCATGCAAGGCACCGGGAGCCACGATCTGCGCCTGAAAAACAAGTTCGTCGACGAGCAATGGACCTTCGTGCGCGGCGGTGCGCCGCTGATCGACGAGCCGCTCTACCGCTACCCCGCCGTCGCATATCAGGCACAGGTGCATGCGGCGGTGAACCTCGGGCTCGCACGCGCGGCGCTCGACCTGCTGGCCGGTATGTCCGGCGTAACCAGAACGACGACCGGCGCGCCGCGTCTTGCCGACCGCGCGTACTATCGCTCGGGTCTCGCGCAGGCGGAAGCGAATCTGCGCAGCGCGCGCGCGTTCTTCTTCGAGTCGGCGCAAACTTCGTGGCGCACGGTCATGGCGGGCGACCCCGTGTCGCCCAGCGAGGCCAATCTGCTGCGGCTCTCCGCGACGCATGCCGCGCATACGTGCGCCGAGGTGGTCATGCAGGCGTACAAGATGGCTGGCATCGGCGCGATCTATCGCGAGAGCCGCATGCAGCGGATGGTGCGCGATTCGATCGTCGTTACGCAGCACGCGTTTCTCGGCGAAGGCACCTACGACGCGTCGGGCGCGCTGTTCGTCGGCATACCGCCGGTCACGCCCTATCCCTGAGCGACGTAGGAGCGACTGTCATGACGCACGACGAAACGCGCACGCACTTCCGCAACGCGATGGCTTGCCTCGGCGCGGCCGTCAACATCATCACGACCGATGGTCCGCGCGGGCGCTGCGGCATCACCGCGAGCGCGGTCTGTTCGGTGACCGATACGCCACCGACCATGCTGGTATGCATCAATCAATCGAGCTATGTGCATGACGTGATGCACGAAAACGCGAACCTGTGCATCAACATCCTTGGCGCGCACTGCCAGGACCTGGCGCGCGTGTTCGCGGGCATGACGGGTTGCCCGATGGACGCGCGTTTCGATCAATGCGCGTGGCAGCCGGGAACGCTCGGCGCTCCGGTGCTTGGCGACGCGCTCGCGAGCCTCGAAGGACAGATCGTCGACAGCAAGACGGTGGGCTCGCACTCGGTGATGTTCGTGCGGATCGAGCGGATCGCCACGCGCGATGACGGCGATGGCCTCGTCTACTTCGGCAGGCAGTTCCACCGGCTTGCGCGTGCCGGTGTCGCGGCTTGCGAGGCGGCATGACGATGCAGGTCTGTCTCTTTCTGATCGGCACGAGCGACGCGCGGCAATCGCTCACGGACCCGCGCGCGCTGCTGCGGGCCGCCACGCAAGTCGCGGGGCTGCGCAAGCTGATCGTGCACGAGCCGATCGCAGGACAGGTCGATGCGCGTATCGCGCCGGCGGCCGATGCGCCGTCGTGCGTGCTGCAGTGGTACTTCGACGAACTCGAGCCGCTCGAAGCCGCGCTCGAACCTGACGGCGCGATCGCCCACGCGTTGCATTCGGCCGCGCGCGCCGAATTCAGCCCGCAAAGCTTCTCGCAGCAGGCGATGGCCGTGCGCATCTTCGCGCCACCGCAGGCTGCGTCGGTCGAAGACAACGCGCAACGCTGCACCTATCTGGTCGCATACGAAGGCGTCGCGCAAGACTCCAACGCGTGGCTTACGCACTATCTGGCGCATCATCCGCCGTTGATGCTGCAATTGCCGGCGCTGCGCGAAATGGAGATTTACACGCGCATCGACAGCCGCAGCGGTTTGCCGTTTGCGCGCGCGAGCGCGATGCAACGCAACAAGGTCGTGTTCGACGATGCGAGCGCGCTCACCGATGCGCTCGCGTCGCCGGTGCGCGAGGCGATGCGCCGCGACTTCCACGCGCTGCCGCCGTACAGCGGGGCGACGCCGCATTTTGCAATGCGCAGCATCTACGGTAACCTCGCCGCATATTGACCGGCGCGTCGCGCGGCCCAGCGACGTGCCTTAGTTTGCGAGAGCTGCGCATGAACAAGCTGAATCCCGGCATCGCCGATCTGAATCTTCTGCGCGTGTTCCTCGCGATCTGGGACCTGCGCAGTCTGACGGCGGCCGGCGATCGGCTCGGTCTCACGCAACCGGCGGTCAGTCATGCGCTGCGCCGTCTGCGCACGCTGTTCGAAGACCCGCTGTTTTCGCGCACGCCCAATGGCATGGTCCCCACCGATGCCGCGTACCGCCTCTATCCGCCGCTCGCGCAAGCGTTCGCGATCATCAACGAAGCCGTGCAGCAGCTGGCGAAGTTCGAGCCGTCGACCGCGCGACGGGTGTTTCGCGTGTCGATGTCGGACATGTCGGAGTTCTACTTCTTGCCCCCGCTCGCCGCGCTGCTCGATCGCGAAGCGCGCGGCATCCGCATCGAGGTTGCCAACGTGCCGGTCGAGTCGGTCAGCGCGGCGATGCGCGCCGGCGAAGTCGATCTCGCGCTCGGCTATGTGCCGGGTCTCGACGCGGGCTGCGTGAGCCGGACGCTGTTCGTCGACGAGCACGTGTGCGTGGTGCGCGCCGGTCATCCGCTGCGCAAGACGAGGCCGAGCCGCGAAGATCTGAGCGCGCTACGCTACGTGTACGCGAGCACCAATGCGACCGGGCATCGGATGGTCGAGCAATGGCTCGACGAGCTGAACCTGAAGCGCGAGGTCGTGCTGCGGCTGCCGCATTTCGTCGTCGCGCCCGAGATCGTGATGAATACCGATCTTGCCGTGATCTTTCCGAAAAGCATCGCGAAGCGCTTCAACCGCGGCAAGGCGTTCCGGATTCTGCCGCTGCCGTTTCCGCTGCCGCCGATCGAAATCCAGGTGCACTGCCACTCGCAGTTCGCGGCGGACCCCGGCATCGCGTGGCTGCGCGAGACTATCCATACGATGTTTCATCAGCCGGCACGCTGAGCGCCCGTGAGCTTGCCCGCGGGTGCCCGGGCACGCCGGGCATATTAGCTGCACTGATACCCGCCCTGCTTTTCGGCTAATTTGACGCCACTATCTGTCGCCTCGACACTGCGTATCGTGCGAAGCCTTTTCTGAAAGGCCGCCATCCCCCCAATTCAGATGCGAGCAGACATGTCCTCCGTTCAATCCCCGATCGCGGCCGGGCGCGCCACAGCAGAGTCGGATCGCGCACTCAGGAAAATCATCATTGCGTCGGTGGCCGGCAACGCGATGGAGTGGTACGACTTTTTCGTGTACGGCACCGCGGCTGCGCTCGTGCTCGGGCAACTGTTCTTTCCCGCGCACGCGGACCCGTTGATCGGCACGATCGGGGCGTTTGCCGCGTTTGCGATCGGCTTCGTCGCGCGTCCGCTGGGCGGCATCGTGTTCGGGCATATCGGCGACCGCTATGGACGCCGCGCGTCGCTCGTCTGGACGCTGCTGATCATGGGCTTTGCGACCTTCGGCATCGGGCTGTTGCCGACCTATGAGCACGTCGGTCTGGCGGCCCCCGCGGCGCTCGCGGGCTTGCGCTTGCTGCAAGGTATCGCATCAGGTGGCGAATGGGGCGGCGGCGTGCTGATGATCAGCGAGAACGCTCCGCCCGAAAAACGCGGCTATTTCGCGGCGTGGAGTCAGCTCGGCGTGGGCGGCGGCTTCGTGCTGTCGGCGGGCGCGTTCCTCGCGGTGCAAGCGCTGCCGCACGATCAGTTCATGTCATGGGGATGGCGTCTGCCGTTTCTCGCGAGCATCGTGATTTTCGCGCTCGGCGTGTACATCCGTCACAACCTGCCGGAGAGCCGCGACTTCGAGAACGCGGAGAAAGCCGGCAAGACCGCGCATATGCCGGTGCTCGAAGCGATCAAGCGTCACCCGAAAGAGATCCTGATGGCGATGGGTCTGCGGGTCGCGGAAAACGGCGGCGCCTATATCTTTCTCGCGTTCTCGCTCGTGTACGGCAAGTTCGTCGGCATTTCGAATTCGGTGATGCTGACCGGCGTGATGCTCGCGATGGTGGTCGAAATGGGCGCGATGCTCGCGTGGGGCAAGCTGTCGGACCGCATCGGGCGCAAGCCGGTGTATATGATCGGCGCGGTGTCGCTCGTGGTGATGGCGTTTCCGTTCTTCTGGCTGCTCAACACGCAGTCCACGCCGCTGATCTGGCTCGCGCTTTTGCTCGGCACGGCCGTCTGCCACGGCGCGATGATCGGCACGCTGCCAGCGCTCGTCGGCGAACTGTTCAGCACCGAAGTCCGCTATTCCGGCGTGGCGCTCGGTCACGAAGTCGCGTCGATCTTCGCGGGCGGCCTGTCGCCGCTGATCGCGACCGCGCTGCTCGCGCACTACCAGGCCTACTGGCCGGTTGCCGTGTTCCTCATCGTGCTCGGTCTCATCACAGTCGTGACGCTGAAGTTCACGCACGAAACGCGTCAGCCGTAATGCTTCGCCTGCCTGGCGTGCAAGCCTTCGCGCGGTGACGTGTATCGCGCGAAGGCTTCGCTTTGGGCCGCGCAGTCTGAGGTAAAGGAGTGCGGTAACATGGCACTCCCCCAAGACCCGGTCCTCATGTCAGCGCATGAAAGTCGACACCACCACCGTTCGTCTCGTCGTCGCGATGGTCGAAGAGGGCAGCATCTCGCGGGCGGCCAACCGGCTGGGGCTCGCGGTGGCGGCGGCGTCGCGGCGCGTGTCGGATCTCGAGGAGCAACTCGGCACGAAGCTCTTCAGGCGCGTACCGCACGGCGTGGAAATGACCGAGTCGGGTGGCAAGCTGCTCGGCTATCTGCAGCAGGTCGACACGCTGGTGGACCGGCTCGCGAGCGAGGCGCAGGCACTCGTGAGCGGGTTCGACGGACGCATCGTGATCGGCGCGCCGAAAGCCGTGATCATCGAGTTTCTCGCCGCGGATATCGTCACGATCCGGAATGCCTATCCGGGCATCTCGCTGAAGATCGTCGAAGAGAACAGCCGCATCGTGCAGCAGATGTTGCGCGACAAGATGATCGACATCGGCATCTACGAAAAGAAGAGCGGCTTTCTCGATCTGCCGCAAATGCGCTATCGCGAGGACCGGCTGGTGCTCGTTTATAGCCGCGCACATTTCCATCTTGATCCGCAGCCGGTCACGCTCGACGCCTTGCTCGAGCTTCCGCTCGTCAGCCTCGGCAAGGGCTCGGCAATCCTTGCCGCCGTGCAGCGCGCGTTTCACAGCCGCGGCCGCCGCTTCGATTGCGACTATCTGGTCAATGGTTTCGACACGATGCTCGCCGTCGTGCGCCACGGGCTCGGCGTGGGTCTGATGCCGCCCGACGTGCTGCGCAGCTTCCATCCCGAGGACGGCCTCGGCGTCGTCGAGCTCGCGGGTGACTGGCATCAACGTAGCTACGTACTGTCTTGTGTGGAAGGACATGCGCAGGCGCAGACGCTGCGCAACGTCGAAGCCGCGCTCACGGCCGGACGGCGCGTGGCCGGCCGCTGAAGCGCGGGCGCAGCAGTTCCTGCGCTCGACGCCCTCGACTGCAAAGCACCCCCTTCGTCTTTTGCGAAACCAGGTATGACCGTCGCATTCTTGCGGCGGCACCCTCGCGTGCGCGACAGTTGACGCACGCCAACACGGTGCTGCAACGGCCGGCCGCGCGACGCGCTTCGCGCGACAGCGGCCCGGCAGGAAAAACAGGGGACGACATGACGCAAAACCACGCACAAACACCATCCAGCGACGACGCGGATACGGACAACCGGCCGTTGCCGCTGCAGGGCATCCGTGTGCTCGACGTCAGCCAGGTGATGGCCGGCCCGTTCGCCTGCATGATGCTCGCCGATCTCGGCGCGGACGTCATCAAGGTCGAACCCCTCGAAGGCGACCAGACGCGCGGCGCCATGGGCTTCAAGATGAAAGGCCCGGACAGCATGGGCTTTCTGAACATGAACCGCAACAAGCGCTCGGTCGCGCTGGACCTGAAGACCGACGAAGGGCGCGAGTTTTTCTACAAGCTGGCCAGGACCGCCGACGTGATCGTCGAGAATTATCGGCCCGGCGTGGTTCAGCGGCTGCGGATCGATTACGAGACGATCCGTGAAATCAACCCGAAGATCGTCTACGCGAGCATCTCGGGCTTCGGTCAGAGCGGCCCGTGGTCGCAGCGCCCCGGCTTCGACCTGATGGCGCAGGCGATGTCCGGCGTCATGAGCGTGACGGGCTACAAAGGCGGCAAGCCCGTGAAGGCCGGCGTGCCGGTGGCGGACATCGGCTGTGCGCTGTTCGCCGTGTACGGCGTGCTTTCCGCTTATATCGGCGCGCAGAAGACCGGGCAGGGGCAACACATCGACGCGTCTCTGTTCGATTCGGCGATGGCCTTCTCGATCTGGGACATGTCGGATTACTGGGGAACGGGTGTCGAGCCGACGCCGCTTGGCACCAGCAACAAGATGAGCGCGCCGTATCAGGCCGTGAAGGCGCGCGACGGTTACTTCGTGATGGGCGCAACCAACCAGAAGCTGTGGTCGCGTCTTTGCGAACTGCTGGAGCGGACCGATCTGCTGACGAATCCCGAGTTCGAGACCGTTTCGCTGCGCCTGAAGAACCGCGAGGCGCTGATCGAATCGCTCGAGAAGTCGTTCGGCCAGCGCGACTGCGAGGCATGGATCGAGACGATGCTGGCCGCGGGCATTCCCGCCGGACCGATCCTGTCGTATCCGCAAGCCTTCAGCAGCGAACATGCGCAGTATCGCCGCATGTGCATGGAGATCGACCATCCGGTTGAAGGCAAGGTCAAGAACATCGGCTTTCCGGTCAAGATGCTCGGTACGCCGCAGCGCGTGCGACGCCATCCGCCGCGGCTGGGCGAGCACAACGACGAGCTTTACGCAGAGATCAACGGGGCCGCGAAATGAGCGAAGCGACGAGTGAGAAAGTCAGGCTCGAACGTCTGACGGAGTCGGTCGCGCAGATCGTGATCGACCGCCCCGAGCGGCACAACGCGATGTCGATTCCGATGTACGAGACCTTGCTGGCATTGATCGACCAATGCCGCGCGGACGCAACCGTAGGTTGCATCGTTCTACGCGGCGCGGGCGGCAAGTCCTTTATCTCGGGCACCGACATCGACTACTTCCGCGACTTTACGGCAGGCTCGCAGGGCGTCGAATACGAAGCGCTCGTCGAACAGGTGATCGACGCGGTCGAACGCATTGCGGTGCCCACCGTCGCCGCGATCGACGGTTGGGCCGTGGGTGGCGGACTCGCCATCGCTACCGCGTGTGACTTCCGCATCTGTGCGGAGGGCTCGCGCTTCGGCGCGCCGATCGCAAAGACGTTATCGAACACGCTGTCGTCACGCAATCTCGCGAGGCTCGTGGCGGCATTCGGCGTGCCGCGCGTGAAGAAGATGCTGCTGCTCTCCGATTTCCTCAGCGCCGCCGAAGCGCACGCGTGCGGCTATGTGTATGACGTCACGGCGAAGGAACAGGTCGGCAACGCGGCGTGCGCGCTCGCCGAGCGGCTCGTTGCGCTATCGCCCGTGACGCAGCACGCGGTCAAGGAGAGCTTGCGGCGCATCGTGATCGATCAAAGCCTCGCAGACGAGGATCTCGTCGAGCAGGTGTACGGCAGCCAGCGGTTCCGCGACGCCGTCGCGGCCTTCGGCTCGGGAACGCCGAAAGGCTGAGCGTCCCGGATCGCACGCGCTAGTCGCGTGGCTTCACCACAAAAAATAAACCGCATCTGGAGGACGACACATGAAACGCCTGTCGCTGAAGGCCACCACCACCGTGCTGGTGATGTTGTGCCTGATGTATTTCATCACCTATGTGGATCGCGTCAACATCAGTACGGCAGCGGGGCAGTTCAAGAGCGAGCTCGGCCTCAGCAATACGCTGATCTTCCTTGCCGCGGCGATGTTCTTCAACGAAATGAACGTCGGCCCGATGTGGGCGATTCCGATGGACGTCGCCTACGACCGCTCCGGCACGGCCAGCGGCATCATGAGCGGCACCGGCTTCACTGCGGCGATCGCGAGCCCAGTCATCGCCGGGTTGGTCGCCGACCGGTTGCACAGCTGGGATCTGACGTTCGTACTGTCGATCGGCGTGATGCTCTTCGGCATCGTGCTGAGCTTCTTCATGAAGCCGAACATACCGTTTTCGAATGACGCGACGCAGCCGCGCAGCGAATCGCAACGCAAGGAGGACGCGCTGTCGGGCGCTTGACACTTCAGCATGAAATAAATCGCATTGATGCAAGCACGGTTTTTTAATCTATTTTGCTTATTCGATGCGGGGCGCTAATCTCGGCATATCGTCCCCCCAGGAATACATCGGAAGGCAATCATGCAAGCGCAAACCCTGAAGGTTCGGGTCGACGCCTTGTGCGAAGAAGCACACGGGGTCCGCTCGTTCAGCATTTCGCGGCTCGATGGGCTACCGTTCGAGCGCTACGAACCCGGCGCCCATATCGACGTCACGAGTCCTTCGGGCGTCACGCGGCAATACTCGTTGTGCGGCGACCCGGAGTGTATCGAGTCGCAGATTTTCGCGGTGAAGAAGGAGGAGCAATCGCGCGGCGGCTCGCGCTCGCTTCATGAAGAGGTGAGCGTCGGCACCGAGCTGTCGGTCGGCGCGCCGCGCAACCTTTTTCGTCTCGAAGAAAGCGCGGACGAGCACATCCTGATCGGCGCGGGCATCGGCATTACGCCGTTGCTGTCGATGGCTTATCGGCTCGCCGCGCGGCACGCGCGCTTCACGCTGCACTATTTCGCCCGCAGCGAGGCGCACGCGGCCTTCATGACGCTGCTCACGCGCGAGCCGTTCGCACGGCACGTGAAGCTGCATTTCGGCGTGCAGCCCGAGGATCTGAAACCCGCGCTCGATGCGTGCCTGCTCGATGCAGGCGCGAACGCGCATGTCTACACGTGCGGTCCCTCGCCGTTCATGGATTTTGTCGTAGCGAGCGCTCAGCAACGCTTGCCCCCGGAAGCGATTCATCTCGAACGCTTCAAGGCGGAGCCGGCTCCCGTGGCCGAAGCGTTGCTCGATAGCTTCGACGTGCAGCTCGCGAGTAGCGGTCAGACGGTGCGAGTCGATGCGAACACGTCGATTGTCGATGCGCTCGCGTCGATCGGTATCGAGGTGGACACATCGTGCGGCGAAGGCGTGTGCGGCACCTGCATGGTGGATGTGGTCAGCGGCGAGCCCGAGCATCGCGATCACTGCCTGAGCACGGCCGAGCGCGCGAGCAATAGCGTGATCTGCTGCTGTGTGTCGCGCTCGCGCACTCCCGTGCTCGTGCTCGACCTCTGATTCACCTGCGCGCAATCACATCTTCTCGAAGCCCGCGAGGATCTCGGTGATGAGGCCGCGCATCCACGCGATGCCTTCGTCTTCGTGGAAGTGCTCGTGCCAGTGCATCGTCACGGCGGCCTTCGGCAGCGGCACGGGCAGTGCATAGATCCGGAACGCGTCGCCGCGATTGAGGATATGCGCGAGCCGTTCGGGCAGCGTCGCGAACAGATCCGTCGCGGCCAGCACGCCAGGCACCGCGACGAAGTGCGGCAACGCGAACGCGATATTGCGGCCGACGCGTTGCGCGCGCAGCGCGTCGTCGAGCGCATGGTGGCTATGTTCGAGCGAGCGCACCTGAATGTGCGACGCGGCCAGAAACCGTTCGAGCTTCAGCGTGTCACCGCTCGGCAGGTCGCGGCGCTTGCGCGTCATGCACACATACGATTCCTCGAACAGCAGGCTATGCCGCGTGCGCGGCAGCAGCGACGGCAGATTGCCGATCGCGAAGTCCAACCGGCTCGAGCGCAGCGCCTCCTCGATCTCCTCCACCGGCAACGGCTCGACGACCAGCTTCACGCGCGGCGCGGACTTCTGCAGCGCCGCGCACAGCGCGGGCAGATAGGCCATTTCGCCCGCATCCGATAGCGACAGACGAAACGTGCGCGTGCTCGTCGCCGGATCGAAACGTTCCGCGTAACGCAGCGCCTGACGCACGGTGTCGAGCGCGTGGCCGACGATTTCCGCGAGCTCGAGCGCGACGGGGGTCGGCTGCATACCCGCGCGCGTGCGGATAAAGAGCGGATCGTCGAACATCGTGCGCAGACGGCCGAGCGAGTAGCTGACCGCGGGCTGCGACAGCGCGAGGCGTTCGCCCGCTTTCGTCAGGCTGCGCTCCTCGACGATCGCCTGAAACACTCTCAGCAGATTGAGATCGACGTGGTCGAT
The DNA here is from genome assembly GCF_050435345.1 of Paraburkholderia sp. 32. Classification (NCBI taxonomy): domain Bacteria; kingdom Pseudomonadati; phylum Pseudomonadota; class Betaproteobacteria; order Burkholderiales; family Burkholderiaceae; genus Paraburkholderia; species Paraburkholderia sp. 32. The sequence goes on along the minus strand of NZ_JBNDKD010000001.1, from coordinate 791,491 downwards.
GGAGGTCATGGCGTCTCTTGTGATATCAGCCGAACTTATTCGGCAACCTGTTTTTAATCGATTTGACGCATGATCGTCGCAAAGCGAGACTGATGTCAACGAGAGGATGCGCTGATGTGTTGCACGCGACTCGTCGCGTCGATGTGCGTCTTCATTCCAACCACGCAACTATTCCCCGCATACGATGAGTACGCCGACCTATCAAACCATCGACACCAGCGCTTTAGCCAGGCGCGCCGAGGCCGATCGCATCGCGCCTTCCCTGTACTACGATCCCGAGCTGTTCGAAGTCGAACTGGAGCGCATTTTCTACAAGACGTGGATCTGGGTCGCGCATGACAGCGAGCTGCCGAAGCCCGGCGATTTCATCACGACGACGATCGGCCGGCAGCCGGTGATCGTCGTGCGCGACAAGAGCGGCGCGGTCAACGTACTGCAAAACCGCTGCCGGCATCGCGGCGCGACCGTGTGCGAAGAGCACAAGGGCAATGCGAAGGGCTTCACGTGCCCGTATCACAGCTGGTCTTATGCGCTCGACGGCACGCTGCGCGCTCTGCCGTACGGCGACGGTTACGAAGGCGTATGCGAAAAGGGCGATCTGCCGCTGAAGAAGCTGCGCGTGGGCGTCTATCAGGGCCTCATTTTCGCGAGCTTCAACGAAACGATCGAACCGCTCGAAGACTTCCTCGGCGGCGCGAAGCCGTGGATCGACCTGTTCATGAAGCAGGGCGCGGGCTATCCGATCAAGGCCAACGGCGAGCACAAGTTCAAGTTCAAGGGCAACTGGAAGATCCAGCTCGAAAACACGACGGATCTGTACCACTTCCCGGTCGTGCACAAGTCGTGGATGAAGTCGATCGACGACGAAACCGCCGCCGCGATCACCAGCTTCATGACGAGCGACCAGGCGTTCTGCCGCTCGCTCGGCAACGGTCACAGCCTCGCGATGCTGATGCCCGAGATCGTCGATCTGGACCGCGACGACGGCGCGCCGCTGCCCGAGCGCTTCAGCGAACTCGCCGCGCAACTCGCGCAAAAGCACCCGCCGGAAGAAGTGCGCCGCATCGTGCGCTCGCTGATGGGCGTCGGCTTCAACCTGAACCTGTTCCCGAATCTCGCGCTGTCGATGGCGTTCTTCCGCGTGCTGCGGCCGATTTCCGCCGAGGAAACGGAGATTCGCCACGTCGCGCTCGCGATGGACGGCGGTCCTGAAGAAGCGAACCGCGTGCGCCTGCGCATTCACGAGCACTTCCAGGGCCCGTTCGGCTTCGGCAGTCCCGACGACGCCGAAGCGTGGGAGCGCGTGCAGCGCGGCTCGCATGCGGGACCGGACGTACCGATCCTCGTCAATCGCGGTCTGAATCGCGAAACGACCGCCGCGAACGGCGAGAAAACCGCCCACGCAACCGATGAAACCGGCATGCGCGAAGCCTACAGGCAATGGCGCGCAATGATGGAGCAGGCATGATGGACGACAGAAACGCACTCTTTTCCCACCAGACCTTTGCGCGCGCGATCGAGTTCATCTGGCGCGAAGCCGAATTGCTCGATCGACGCGACTATCGCGAGTGGCTCGAGTTGTGGGACCCGGCGGGCCACTACGTGGTGCCGATCGATCCGAACACGACCGATTACGCGGCAACGCTGAACTACGCGTACGACGATCGGCACATGCGCGAGCTGCGCGTGCAGCGCATGACGTCGGGCTATTCGGCATCCGCGTCGGATGCCGCGCGCACGGTGCGCACGGTGTCGCGCTTCACGCTCGCGAGCGATAGCGCGGACGTGGTCGAAGTGAAGTCGTCGCAGATCATCATCGCGTACAAGCGGGGCACGTCGACGATCTTCGCGGCCGATCTGACGCACAAGATCAGCATGGCGAGCGGCGAGCCGCGTCTCGTCGAGAAAGTGATCCGCCTGATCGATTCCACCGATGCGCTGAGCGCGATCGGCTTCCTGCTCTGACCGGTCATCATGCCGACACTCGAAGGCTATCAACCGAACCAAGGAACGTTCCCATGAGCGACAACCGAAACCTGCCTTTGCGTGTGCTGTTCTGCTGCGGCGTCTCGCAGAACTTCTTCGACTTGCCGCGCGAACAGATCGGCGAAGTGTGGCAAGCGTACGGCAAATTGCTGAACGCGATCGAAGCGATGGAAAACGTGCGCGTGCTGGGCGTGATGGACGACGATCGGCTCGTGGTCGGCAACGCCGATGGCGCGCCGTGGACGTTCTACATCATGGCCGACGTCGCCGACTTCGATACCGCGGTGGCCGTGTGCAATCTGTATCGGACGACGCCGGTCGGCGACTACAACCTGTGGCGCTACGGCAAGATCGAGGCGCGCGTGGGCCGTGCGCTGACGGTGCCGCCAGCGGTCGCCAACCATGCGTGACACGATGACCGATCCGGCTATCGACGCGCTGCTCGCGCGCGTCAAAGCGCTAGAAGCACAGAACGCGGTGCGTAAGACGATCGCACGCTACATGGCGCTGTGCGATGTGCCCATGCGCGCGCTCGAAGGCGAGGCGCTCGCCGCGCTGTTCGCCGAAGACGCGATCTGGGAAGGCATCGGCCCGCAGTACGCGAACAAGTTCGGGCGTCTCGAAGGGCCGGCGCAGATCGTCGCGATGCTGCAGCGTTATCTGCCGCCCACGCCGCACTTCGCGACCAATGTCCACTTTCTGACTGCGGAGCATATCGAAGTGAACGGCGACACGGCGAAGGGTCGCTGGATCATGTTGCAGGCTTCGGGTTATGTCGATGCGAAAGCGGAACTGATCGCGGCGCGCCTCGAAATCGACTTCGTGCCCGCCACTCACGATGCGGGCGCGACATGGCTGATCCGCCATTTCCGTACCGAGCGTCTTTTCGATGCACCGTGGCAAGTCAACCCGGCCCAGGGAGTTTCGGCATGAGCGCATTTCTGCAGACATTCGATCTGAGCGCGACGGACAGCGCCGACGCGCCGACGATCGCGATCAAGGACAGCATCGACGTCGCCGGCTACGCGACGACAGCGGCAAGCCGCGCGCTTGCCGACGCACCGCTTGCATCGGAGCACGCCGAAGTCGTGCGGCGTTTGCTCGACGCCGGCTGGCGCGTCACGGGCAAGACCAACATGCACGAACTCGCGTTCGGCATGACCGGCATCAACGACTTTTCCGGCACGCCGGTCAATCCGCAGGACGCGGCACGCATTCCGGGCGGATCGTCGAGCGGGTCCGCGTCGGCGGTCGGGCAGAAGTTCGTGGACGCCGCGCTCGGTACCGACACCGGTGGCTCGGTCCGCGGCCCCGCCGCATGCTGCGGCGTTATCGGCCTGAAGCCGACGTTCGGCCGCGTGTCGCGGCACGGCGTGGCGCCGCGCGTCACGACACTCGACTGCGTTGGACCATTCACGCGCGAGACGGACACGCTGATTCGCGTGATGACGGCGATCGATCCTTCGTTTCGCGCTGACGATGCGCGTCGAGACGTTTCGCAGTTGCGCATCGGCATGGTCGCAGTCGACGCGGATGACGACATCGCCAAAGCAATCGCCGACGCGGTCGGAAAGTCCGAACTCGCCACGCAAGCGATCGACCTCGCGTCGCTGAAGGACGCATTCACGGCCGGCCTCGCGGTGATCAACGCGGAGACATCGCGCGCATTCGGCCATCTGGTGGCAAGCGGCAAGCTCGGCGCCGATATCGAAGCGCGCCTGCGCGCGGCCGCGGCCACGAGCGCCGCCGATCTCGACGCGGCGGAACGCGTGCGCCGCACCTTCACCGACGAAGTGGACCGCGCGCTCGACCGGGTCGACGTACTCGTGCTGCCGACGCTGCCCTCATTGCCGATCACGCTCGAAGCGGCACGCGCCGGCACGTCGGTGATCGGCATGTCGTCGTTGATCCGGCCGTTCAACCTGAGCGGGCATCCGGCGCTGAGCCTGCCCGTTCCGATCGAACGCTCGACGCTGAAGGCGGGCCTGCAAATCATCGGTCGCAAGAACGACGACGAAACGGTGTGCGCGGTCGCCGCGCACCTCGAAGCGCGCCTCGCGCAATCCGTCTGAACGCAATCCAGGAGTCAGCAACATGTCGAACAGAGTCGCGCTCGTGACGGGCGCCGCGCGCGGACTTGGCGCCGTTGTCGCGCGTCGTTTTCACGAGGCAGGCTACAGGGTCGCGCTGGCCGATATCGCGATCGAACCCGCGCAAGCGCTCGCGCATGAACTCAGCAGCGACGGCTCGAGCGCCTGCGCAATCCGGCTCGACGTCACGCGCAAGGCGGACTTCGAAGCGGCGCGCGACGCGTTGCTCGAACGTTGGGGCGGCGTGGACGCGCTCGTCAACAATGCGGGCGCCTCGAAGGTCGTGCCCGTGATGGACATTACCGCCGAGCAGTTCGATCAGGTCATCAACGTGAATCTGCGCAGCGTGCTGTTCGGCTGCCAGGTATTCGGGCAGTACTTCGCGCAGCGCGGCGTGGGCCGCATCGTCAATATCGCGTCGCTGGCGGGGCAGAATGGCGGCTCGGCAACGGGCGCGCACTATGCGGCCGCGAAGGGCGGCGTGCTGACGCTGACCAAGGTCTTCGCGCGCGATCTCGCCGCGTGCGGTGTCACAGTCAACGCGATCTCGCCGGGGCCGCTCGATTTGCCGATCGTTCACGAGAGCGTGGCGGCGGACAAGCTGGCAAAAGTGATCGAAGCGATACCGGTCGGCAAGCTCGGGGCCGCGTCGTATGTTGCCGATGTCGCGGTGATGCTCGCTTCCGGTGACGCTTATTTCGCCAATGGCGCGTGCTGGGACGTCAATGGAGGCCTGTACATGCGCTGATGCGTCTGCAAGGGCCGAGGCGGCCGGGTCATTCCGGCCGCTCGTCCGGCGGGCTCCATACTTCGGGCACGCCGCGCACGAGGGTCGGAGTAGACGAAGCGCCGAGCTTTTCCCTGATGCTCGCGCGATGCACGTCCACGGTTTTCACACTGATCGACAGGTCCGCCGCAATGACCTTGCTCGGCTTCCCCTCGATCAAACCGTGCAGCACTTCCTTCTCGCGCGACGTGAGCGAGTTGATCCGCTCACGCAGTTCGAGTTGGCGCATGTGTTTCGCGTGACGCTGGGACGCGAGTTTCATCGCGCGTTGAATGCGCTTGAGCATCTGCTGCGAGTTGTACGGCTTCTCGACGAAGTCGGCTCGCACTCGGTCATGTTCGTGAAGACCACGCAGATTCGCGTGCGCGCCGACGGCGACAGCCTGATTTACTTCGACCGGAATTTTCTCCGGGTGCCGCGCGCGTGGAAGGGGCAATGAGTCATTTGAAGCGCTGCCGGCCAGCTCGGGCTCCGGCAGCGCTTACGTTGTCGCTCCGGACATGGCTCCCGTAAAACCTCACCATTGCCCGGACCTCCTGGAACTCCTCACCATTCGCACTACTTCAGCAACGCCATCTGCACGACCTTGACGATCACGAGCGCGATCGCGAGCAGCAGATAGCCGCGCAGCACGCCCATCCATACGCGTTTGGCGAGCGTCAGACGCGGCGGCGGGAGTTCGTCGAGCGGCGGCATGCGCCACGTGTTGCACGCGTCCTTCGCATAGACCGGAGCCGGCTCGGCCGCGGACTCGCCGCGCAGCTTGCGCATCCCGAAGCTCGCCACATACCCGACGACCGCGAGCAACGTGCCGCCCGCCAGGACTTCGATGATCGTTTCCGCCGCGATGTCCGGATAGATCACCGACGCGGTCAGGACGATCGACAGCATCACGAGCACCCAGATCACCGCGCCGGTAAACAGATTGAGCTTCTTCGAATTGGCCCACGGACCGAGCACCGCGCGATCGTTGCACAGCAGCAGCAGGAACACGGTCGCGCTCGGCAGCAGTACCCCGGCGAGCGTCTGCACCGCTTCTGTCAGCAGACCGAGCGGGCTGCCTGGAATCAGCACCAATGCCGCGGCGGCCGCGACGATCGCGAAGTACACGACGTAGAAGCCCTTCGCATCCGACACGCTACGGTGCAGCGAATGGCGGATCTTGAACACGTCGCCGATCGCATAGGCGGTCGATAGCGACACAGCCGCCGCGCCGATCACGCACGCGTCGAACAGCGCGATCGCGAACAGCACGGCCGAGGTACGCCCCGCGTATCTCTCGAGACCGGCGATCACACCGCCCGCGTCCGTGAAGTTGCCGAACCCGGGCCGTCCGTCGAACAACGCCGCGCTGAACGAGATCATCGCGACCGCGCCGATCAGTACGAACACGATGCCGATCCACAGGTCGGCTTTTTCGTAGTTCATGAAGCGCGGCGTGATGCGCTTGTCGACCACATAGCTCTGCTGGAAGAACAGCTGCCACGGAGCAACCGTCGTGCCGACGATGCCGATTACGAGCAGCATCACGTCGGACAGCTTCGAGTGCGCGGGCCAGTTCGGAATGAAGAAGTCGCGCGCGATCTGGCCGACCGGCGGATGAATCGACACGAGCACCGGCACGAGCAGCAGGCTCAATACGCACAGCGCGACCGCGAAACGCTCGAAGCGGCGGAAGTCGCCGGTGCTGACGGCGGCCATCGTCAGTGCCGCGGCGATACACACGCCCGCGATCTTCGAGACGCCGAAGAAGTCGAGCACGAACGTGATGCCGATGAATTCCGTCACGATGGTTAGCGCGTTCAGCAGGAACAGATCGACGACGCTGAACGCGCCCCAGAACTTGCCGAAGCGCTCGAAAATAAGCCGCGCGTGGCCCACGCCTGTGACCGCACCGAGCCGCAACACCATCTCCTGATTGACGAACAGCACCGGCACCAGCAACAGCATGGTCCACAGCAACGTAGTGCCGTAGTTCTGGCCGGCCTGCGTGTAGATGCCGAATGCGCCCGCGTCGTTGTCGCCGACCATCACGATCAGACCGGGGCCGAGGATCGCGAGCAGCGTGCGCAGGCGCGCCCACCAGCTCGTGCGTGGCGCGATGTCATGGTGAGCGATCGTGCCGAGCGCGCCCTTGATATCGCCGACGTGTGCCGAATCGAGCACGGCGCTGCGCGCGGAGGAAATGTTCGTCGGAGTAGACATGTCGTTCTCTCCTGGTTGTATTTGTCGAAGGTCGGATCGCGAAACGCTATGCCACGCGCGACATCACGCGACGGCAGAAGGCGATGAACGGATGCGGTGCGTGTAGCACGAGCATGCCGTCGTAATGGGCGCGCGATTCCTGCACACGCGGGAACTGCGAAAGAAGGAGGCCGAATTGCATGAGGGATCTCCGTGCGCCGGTTTCGACGCGCTGGTGGAAAGCCAGCAGACACGGAGGCCGCGTACGTCCGGGCGCGGCGGTGGAGGTCTACTCGCTTTCCTCAGTTGATAGAACGGGGAAGCGGCATAAGGGATAACTGTCACTGTCGGGCATGGCGGCTCCTTGTCGGTGTGTAGCGGGGACTGCGTTCGAGCGTCTGAAGCGTTCGCTACGCACGCTCGCTACACACGTTCGCTACGCATGTGTTTATCCACGCGTTCGCGCGCATTGCGTTGAACTGTTTGCGTTGACTGACAACGCACGCGCAAACGCGACCGCAAGCGCAAGGCTCGCGATGCGACGCCGTATCGGCGCGGGAACGCGCGTGAACGCGGCGTTCCTGTCATGCGGATACGACGTTACTTTAGGTGCACGGGAAGAAACTGCGGCGCGCACCGTCTGCCAACTGGCAAGACGGCGGCTAATGAAGAGAGCGCGGACGTCCTGCCGGTCAGGCAGCGAATCTGTTCGAAAGTCGGCTACTGCAGGTGTCCAAGGCACGAGCCCCATCGGTGATGATTTTTGAATTCTAGGGTTCGCCTTCCGCCGAGGTCAACCTGTTTCTTAAGCAGAGCAGAAAAAATGTGCGGCGCGCGACGGTGGGCACTTTGAATGACATGTGGGTCGAGGCCGATTTAGGGGGGAGGTCGAACAGGCGGCACCGATCCGTCCGGCCGATGCCACCACGCCGTGCTCACTGATTGGCGCGCCGTCGCTCGGTCAGCCGGTTATGCACGCTTCTGACGCCGCGAACCGATCGCGCGGCGTTGCCGGCTCGCGCGATTTGCGATTGCCGCGGCACGGTGCCGGTCAGCGTAACGACGCCGTGACGCGCTTCGACACGGATGTTCGCCGAATTGAGGTTCGTGGTGCGCGTGAAAGCGCGGCGGACGTCGCGGACGATTGCGCTGTCGGACCGGTTGTTGTTCCGGTTTGAAGCCGCTGGGACCGACTGGCTTTGCATCGACGCATCGTTCGGCATCTCGCGCGTCTGTGCGTTTGCACAGGTCGCGCAAGTCGCGATGGCCACCGCGAACATTGCACCGAGGATTCTGCTCGCGCCGTTTGTTTTCATTCTTCCTCCTTTGCCGGTTTGTCAGGAACTGCCGTTCGAGCCGCGTGCTGCCAGCGGGGAAGAGGCGGTGCAACGCACTACCGCCTCGCGACGAGTCATCGACCGTCGGCCCCGATTATATTCTGCGGCGCACGCGTCGATACTGATAGGTGAGAAGATTCGGGAGCCGCCGAGGTGAGAATATGCGCACCTGTACGCGCACTTCAAAATTGAAGGTGAGGGAATTCGGGAGTCGCCCGGACGGCGCTACAAATTGCGAATGCTTTCCTGAGAAACTAATATCGCATTCCCAACCTTGCTTCCTTTTCGTCAGGTTCGCCCACGTCGATGCAACGTTTCCGTCGGAGGCGTCATGCGGTCAGACCGTCTGGCCGGAAGCCGGCGAAGGCGGCGCGCACAAGAGACGAAGGCGCTGCTCGAACCCGAGACGGTCGACGAAGACCGTCGCAATCATCTGATCGCGTTAAGCGATGCCGCACAGGCGTTCGTCCCCGAACTCGCGCAATTGGACGATCAGAACGACGACGAATTTTGCGGCCATCTGCCCGTGCAGGTTAGAACGGCGGTCGTCGACGCGATGAAGAACGTCGTCGCGGTGCATGGGCTGAAGAACGTGCCGATCGAATGAATGTGACGCGTGCATCGCGTCAAAGGTGAGGACTTTCGGGAGTCGCGCGCGGGCGGTTCTTTTGCAACTAACCGGCCGGGCCAGGAACGGCACAAACCGCGCGGCAAGAGGCTCGCGGGAATGCGCGCATTTATGCCGGTCAGCCATAGGTGAGGATATTCGGGAGCCGTCGATGCTGTATCGGGCGACGGCCCGTCGTGCGACGCACAAAACGCGCTTCATGCAGTCGCTAATCATGGCATCCGTCGCGGTGACCGTGCGCCGGCTGTGTAACGTAAGTCGTTGAATGTCCAGGCGATCTGCCGCGTAAGCGGCCGGCATCGGCGAAGCGATCCGGCTGCGTTCGATCAAAGGTGAGGGATTTCGGGAGCGGTGTGTGAGCGCCGCAATGCGCTCGCTGAAATGCCTCCTCGAGTCCTCTTTTCACCTCAAAGGTGAGGCTTTTCGGGAGAAACGACGACGGTAGCCGACGCCGATCCGCCACTGCTCCGTGCTTGAGGTGAGGATTTTCGGGAGCGCAAATACCCGACAGCAATAGCCCGTTCAGGCCGATTTCGCGATCTCGCGAATGTCCGCGACCGGCGTCTGCCCGAACGCATCGCTGAGCGCATAGTCGATCAGCTGCGCCGCGCATTGCTCGGGCGTCGACAGTTGGCCGTTGCGCTTCAGCTCGTCGAAGCGCTGGCGCATCGGGAACTGCTCTTCGCCGCTACCGCGAATTTGCGCCTGCATGTCCGTATCGATCACACCCGGCGCGAGGCTGCAGATGCGCAGCGCGCGATTCGCGTCGAGCGCGACGGCGCGCGCGTGATGATCGAGCGCGGCCTTGGTTGCGCAGTAGATGCTCCAGCCCGGATACGCGTTGCGCGCCGCGCCGCTCGAAATATGCACGATGCGGCGGTCGGTTGCGTCGACGGCCGCGGCGGCGAGCGCGCTCGCGAGCATCAGCGGCGTCGCGACGTTCAGGCTCACCGCGTCCGCGACGCTCGCGGCGTCCTGTCCTTCGATGGGACCGACCGGCTGCATCATGCCCGCGTTGTTGATCAGCAGCACCGTCTGCGCGCCGCGCACGAAGTTGCTCAGTGCGTCGGTGGCGATCCATTGCGCGACGCGTGCGGGCTCGGCCAGCGGCAGCTCGATCTCTTCGAGCCGCGCGGCAAAGCGCGCCTTCAGCGCGCCATGCCGCGAGCGCGACAGACCCAGCACCGTGACGTTGCGCGCGAGCAGTTGTTCGGCGAGCGCCGCGCCCAGGCCGCGCGTATGGCCGGTGACGATCGCGCGAATCGGAGAAGAGGAGGTCATGTCGTTCTTGGTGATCGTTGACGTGCAAAGTCGACGATTTTCTCACGCCGTATTCACACCGGGCGAAAGCGCTCGCGATACTGCATCGGCGTCACGCCAAGCCGCTTCGTAAACACGGTGCGCATGCGGTCGGCGGTGCCGAAGCCGCAATCGTAGGCGATCGTCTTCAGCGCCGCGGCGCTGCTTTCGAGCAGCTTGCGTGCGGCATCCACGCGCGCGCGTTCGACGAATTCATGCGGCGTCACGCCGGTTTCGTGCACGAACACGCGCGCGAAGTTACGCGCGCTCATGCCCGCGACGTCGGCGAGCTGCTTGACGGTGAAGCTGTCATGGATACGCGCCATCACGTGCGCCTGCACTTTCGCGGCGGGCGAGGTGTCGTCGGCGGGCGCGGTCAGATAGGGGCTGAATTGCGACTGACCGCCTTGCCGCTGCGCGAACACGACGAGCCGCTTGGCGACCGCGAGCGCGGTATGCGGACCGTGATCCTCGGCCACCAGCGCGAGCGACAGATCGATGCCGGCCGTCACGCCCGCAGAGGTGACCAGCGGCCCGTCGCGCAGATAGATGCGATCGAAGTCGACCCGCGCGCGCGGAAACTGCGCGGCGAGTTGCGCGGCGTGTTGCCAGTGCGTCGTCACGTGGCGCCCATCGAGCAGGCCAGCGTGACCGAGCGCGAAAGCGCCGGTGCAGATCGAGCCGTAGCGGGCGCAACGTGTCGCGACGTTGGCGAGCCAGTCGAGCAGGCGCGCGTCCGGCACTTCGTTGTGCGGTAGCGCGGGGCCGCCGGCGACGAGCGCGAGATCGAACGGTTCGCGCGACTGCTCGAAGGTCGCGTCCGCCACCAGCGTCATCCCGTTCGATGCGCGCAGCGGCGCCGGGTCCGCGGCCAGCAGCTTGACCTCGTAGTGCCGCGTGGGCGCGACGAAGCGGTTTGCTTCGGAGAACACGTCGACGGGACCGGCGACGTCGAGTGCCTGCACTCCTGGGAAGATCGCGATCGCGACGGTGGGCATCGGATGACTTCCTCTGACGGGGAACGTGAAGGGCACGCCGCGGCAGTCAACGCTGTGCGTTTGGCAGTGTTCAACGGCTCGCGGCAATTGTTCGCGGCGCCGCGCTGGCCAATACTGGATCGGTCGGACGCGCGGTCTCACAGGCAGGCGACAGGCATTGACATCACGGCGCGGACCAGCATACCAAAACGCGCTCTGAAGCCGCGGCGCGCGTCCGGTGGATTACTTTCACATTCACGTTCGCATATGAAGGAGTACGCCGCATGACTACGACGATCGCAGGTATCCAGATTCCCGACAGCATGATGGCGCGTGAAGCCACCGAGCTCGTGCGCGACACCGAAACGGAGTTGCTGTATCACCACTCGCGGCGCGTGTTTCTGTTCGGCGCGCTGGCCGGGCAACGCAAGCAGCTGAAGTTCGACCCCGAACTGCTGTACATCGGCGCGATGTTTCACGACATGGGCCTCGTCGCGCCATACAGCAGCGAGCAGGAGCGCTTCGAAGTCGACGGCGCGAATGCCGCGCGTGAATTTCTGCGGCGGCGTCGAATCGGCGAGGACGAGATCGAGCAGGTGTGGACCGCGATCGCGCTGCACACGACACCAGGCATTCCGCAGCATATGAAGCCGGTGATCGCGCTCGTCACGGCGGGTGTCGAAATGGACGTGCTCGGCCTCGCCTATGACGAATTCAGCGAACAGCAACGGGAGGAAGTCACGCATGCGCATCCGCGCGGCGCGCACTTCAAGGAAGGTATCATCGATGCGTTCGCGCACGGCACGATACACAAGCCGCACACGACGTTCGGCAACGTGAAGGCCGACGTGCTCGCGCTGAAAGACCCGCATTATCATCGCGAGAATTTCTGCACGATGATTCTGGGTTCGGCGTGGAAGTCGTGAAGGGCTGCTTGCGGCAGAAATGAGGTAGCGCGATAATGCATCGCTAATGCGATGCATGGAGAGAACGATGAAAAGCGCTACTTTCCCGTCGGTTCGGGTCAAGCCCGAGCTGCGGGCCGCGGCCGAGGACGTGCTGCAGGACGGCGAAAGCCTGTCCAGTTTCGTCGAGCAGGCGATCCGCGACAACATCGCGCGGCGCCTGAATGTGCGTGAATTCGTCGTGCGAGGGCTCGAGTCGCGTGCTGAAGCGAAGCAAAGCGGCGACTACGTATCGGCCGACGACGTGCTCGCCGGTCTCGAAACGCGGCTCCGCGAAGCAAAAACGAAGGCCCGCGCGAAGAAGCACCGATGACGTATCAGGTTCGTTTCACACGCGCAGCGGCGGCGGACCTGCAGAGACTGTACGATTTCATCCTCGAGCGGGACGACGGGGATTTCCCGCTCGCCGAACGCGCGTTGCAAGCCATCCGCGATGGTATCGCCACGCTGCGCACATCGCCGTTCACTTGCCGAAAGGTTCAGCGCGATACGCCGTTTTTGCGCGAGCTGCTGATCCCATTCGGTCGCGCGGGCTACGTCGCGCTGTTCGAGATCGACGACAACCAAACCGTGACCGTGCTGGCGGTGCGCCATCAGCTAGAGGATGATTATCACTGACCGAACTTTCGTCGCCGCGCCATGGTCATCAAAAACCTTCTCCGCAAGCTCGACCTCACCACGCTGCAGCTCTTTCTCGCCGGCTTCGGAGAAGGTACGCTCACGCGTGCCGCCGAGCGCGAGGCGATCGCCGTGTCGGCCGCCAGCAAGCGGCTGGTCGAACTCGAACAGGCGGTCGGCGCGTCGCTATTCCAGCGCAACGCGCGCGGCATGACACTGACGCCGGCCGGCGAAACGCTGTTGCATCACGCGCGCCGGGTGCTGCGCGACATCGAGAGCATCGGCATCGAACTGGCCGGTCATGCTAGCGGCGTGCTCGGCTATGTGCGGATGATGGCGAACCTGTCGGTGATCGTCGAATTTCTGCCTGAAGATCTGCGCGCGTTCCAGTCGCTGCACGAGCGCGTGAAGGTCGATCTCGAGGAGCGGCCGAGCGGCAGCGTCGTCAAAGCCATCGACGAAAGCCTCGCCGATCTCGGCATCTGTTCGGGCGACGCCGATACGCGCGAGCTGCACGTCGAGCACTACCGACGCGATTCGCTCGTGATCGTGATGCGCGACGATCATCCGCTCGCGGCACGCACGAGCATCGCGTTCGCCGAAACGCTCGATGGCGATCACGTCGGCCTGCATTCGGCGAGCTCGATCAACGCGCGCACCCACCTCGCGGCGCGCCAGGCCGGCAAGCCGCTGCGCCTGCGCATCCACGTGCCGGGCTTCGATGCGGTGTGCCGGATGGTGCAGGTTGGCATGGGCGTCGGCGTGCTGCCGCAAAAGGTGTATCAACTGATGGGCCGCCCGCTCGGCCTCGTCGGCATGCCGCTCGACGACGATTGGGCCGAGCGCAGCCTCGTGCTCGTCGCGCGCGACGTCGATGCGTTATCGCCGGTGAGCCGGCTGCTGTTCGATCATCTGCGCACGGTGCATGGTGGTGGTCGGGCGCCTGTCGGACGCAAGCGGCGAGCGGCGCAAGTTCGTGTTCGGGCTGCTGTTGATGTCGGCGCTCGGCTTCTTCGCCGCGGGATTCTTCGACAAGCAGACCACCTTGCTGGTGGTCGCGCTTGCCGTGATGAGCGCGGGCGTGGTCGCGGGCGGTACCGCGTCGATCAACACGCTCGGGCAACTCGGCGGGATCGTGAGCCCGGTGATGGTCGGACGTGTGAAGGATCTGACCGGCAGCACGACGCCGGCGCTGTATGTGATCGGCGCGATGAGCGTGGTGTGCGCGCTGATCGTGCTGTATGGATTGCCGGAGTCGTTGCGCAGTCGTGAAACGAGGCAGTGAAATCGAGGGTGGAGGGCGCGGCCGTTGGCTTGCATCGCGTGAGGTGCCGCGCCGCTGCCCGCTCCCGCATCCGCGTACGATAGGCCTGCCGTATCAAACACTTGGCAGGCCTGTGCGCAGGTTGTCCACAAGCTTGTTCCCAAATTATGTGGACAACTGGACTTCGAGGTCGGCGCGAGTGAAACGGCATCCTTGCGAAGCCCACTCGGCAGTATCACGGACTCCATAGCGACGCTCACTGCCTACGCGTGCACCGCGCGCGGATAGTTCTCATGCTTCAAGCACTTAAGCTCGCTGTGCGAAGGTTGTCCACAGGCTTGCCAACAATTTAGGTGGACAAGTTTTGTTGCCGACGGAGTGGCGAGGAGCGGGATTCGGCATCAGTTGTCCGCATCACGCCTTCAACCCGGAGGCCGAAGCGACCACCTCCTCCTGCAACTGCACCTGCAAAACCGCATCCCGCTTATCGAGCAGATGCTGCCGCAAAATCGCGCTGAGCTTCTTGCCGTCGCGAGCCTCGAGCGCCTTCAGCATTTCATCGTGATCGTGAATCGCGCGGTCCCACTTCGGCGTCTGATAGTTCGAGCGAAAGCGCAGCGCCTGCAGCCGCCGGTTGACCGACACATACGTCTGCCGCAGCGCCGAATTTCTCGCCGCTTCGTTGATCTTGTCGTGGATCGCCTGGTTGCGACTGTAGTAGCCCGGCAGATCGTTCTGCGCGCGGCACGCCAGCATCGCGTAATGCAGCGCCTTGATCTCTGCGAGTTCGGCCGCGGTGATGCGCTCGGCCGCGAGTTCGCCGGAAAACGCTTCGAGGCCGCTCATTAGCTCGAAGGTCTCACGCACCTCCGCTTCCGACATCTTCGATACCGACGCGCCCCGGTTCGGCGAAATCTCGATCAGACCTTCGGCAGCCAGCACCTTCAGCGCCTCGCGCAGCGGCGTGCGCGAAATGCCGAGCGTTTCGCACAACTCCCGCTCGTTCAGTTTCTTGCCGGGCTCCAGCGCTCCCTCGACGATAAAGCGGCGGATGTGCTCCACCACCGTGTCGTGCAGGCGCTGACGCTCGACCTTCGGCATCAGCGGGGCAGCGGTCAGACCCGCGTCGAGATCCGAATTTTGCATACAAAAATCCTCAGCTTCACATGGATTGGATTTTATCGGAACCATATCGATTAGTTAATCCATGCGCACACGCGGGTAAACACGGGCCTTAGAGGCCAATTTTCGTCTTGGGAGCGTCACGGTTCATCTGATATAGTTTTTTGCATGCAAAATTCAATTGGAGGACTCTGATGCTGAAGCTAGATTTTCATCCCGCTGGCCGTCACTTCCTGCAGATTCCGGGGCCGAGTCCGGTGCCGGATCGCATCCTTCGCGCGATGAGCTATCCGACCATCGACCATCGCGGACCCGAATTCGGCGAGCTGGGTCTCAAGGTGCTCGACGGCATCAAGAAGATCTTCAAGACGCAGCAGCCGGTCGTCATCTATCCGGCGTCCGGCACGGGCGCATGGGAAGCCGCATTGTCGAATACGCTGAGCCCCGGCGATCACGTGCTGATGTTCGAGACCGGCCACTTCGCGACGTTGTGGAAAAAAATGGCCGAGCACCTCGGCCTGAAGCCCGAATTCCTGGGGCTGCCAGGCATCGAAGGCTGGCGGCGCGGCGTGCAGCCGCAGATGATCGAAGAGCGTCTGCGCGCCGACACGCAGCATGCGATCAAGGCGGTCTGCGTCGTGCACAACGAAACCTCGACCGGCGTCACGTCCGACATCGCCGCCGTGCGTCGCGCGATCGACGCCGCGGGCCATCCGGCGCTGCTGCTCGTCGACACGATCTCCGGTCTCGCGTGCGCTGATTATCGTCATGACGAATGGGGTGTCGACGTGACCGTGTCGGGCTCGCAAAAGGGCTTGATGCTCCCGCCGGGCATCAGCTTCAACGCGATCTCGCCGAAGGCGATGGCCGCCAGCCAGCACGCGAAGCTGCCGCGCAGCTTCTGGGACTGGGCGGAAATCGTCGAGATGAACAAATCCGGCTACTGGCCGTACACGCCGAACACGAACCTGCTGTACGGGCTGCATGAAGCGATCGAAATGATTCTCGGCGAAGGGCTGGACAACGTGTTCGCGCGCCACGAGCGGCTTGCCGAAGCGACGCGCCGTGCGGTGCGCGCGTGGGGGCTCGAAATCCAGTGCGCCGATCCCGCCGTCTATAGCCCGGTGCTGACGGGCGTGATGATGCCCGACGGTGTCGATGCCGACGCGGTGCGCAAGCTGATCTACGAACGCTTCGACATGTCGCTCGGCACGGGCCTCGGCAAGATGAAAGGCCGCATGTTCCGCATCGGCCATCTTGGCGATTGCAACGATCTGATGCTGCTCGCGACACTGGCTGGCTGCGAAATGGGTCTGCGGCTTGCTGGCGTGCCGCTCAAGGAAAGCGGCATGCCGGCCGCGATGGAGTGGCTGAGCCAGGCACCGAAGACGTCGGGATTGAAGGCCGCGGCCTGATTGTCGGGCGCAGGGAGCGCTTCCCTCATCGAGCCGCGCGCAGAACGCGGCCAGAACAACATGCAATGCGTCCATAGCGGCTCTCGCGGCCGACGGGCGACGATGCAGCGCGCCACTTCAGGCGCGCCGTCGACACATGCCATGGAGAGAGACGATGAAGCGGTTTCGTTTGACCAGTGCGACCAGTATCGTTCTAGTGATGCTCTGCATCATGTACTTCATCACGTACCTCGATCGCGTGAACGTCAGCACCGCGGCGGCGGGTTTCGGCAAGGAATTCAATCTCACGCATACGCAGGTCGGGCTGGTGTTCTCGGCCTTCGCGTATCCGTATCTGCTGTTTCAGGTGATCGGCGGCTGGGTCAGCGATCGCTTCGGCGCGCGACGCACGCTGCTGTTCTGCGGCGCCATCTGGGGTCTCGCGACGGTGCTCACGGGCTTCGCGGGCGGGCTCGCTTCGTTGCTCGCCGCGCGGCTCGTGCTCGGTTTCGGTGAAGGCGCGACGTTCCCGGCCGCAACGTCGGCGATGTCGCGCTGGGTCGCGAAAGAAAAGCGCGGCTTCGCGCAGGGCATCACGCACGCGGCGTCGCGAGTCGGCAACGCGGTCGCGCCGGCGCTCATCGTGATCGTGATGACCAACTGGGGCTGGCGCGAATCGTTCTTTATCTGCGGCGCGCTGAGTCTGGTGTGGGTGGTCACGTGGGCGGTCACGTTCACCGAGCATCCGAAAGATCATCCGCGCATCACGCCCGAGGAACTCGCGGTGCTGCCCACGCCGAAGCCGAAAGTCTCCGGCCTGCCGTGGGGCAAGCTGTTTCGCCGCATGACGCCGGTCACCATCGTCTACTTCTGCTACGGCTGGACGCTGTGGCTGTTCCTGAGCTGGATTCCGCTGTACTTCCTGCATAACCACCATCTGCAATTGAAGAAGTCGGCGATCTTCGCGTCGGTCGTGTTCTTCGCCGGCGTGATCGGCGACACGCTCGGCGGCATCGTCACCGATGCGATCTTCAAGCGCACCGGCAGCCTCAAACGCGCGCGCAGCTGGATGGTGTCGGTGTGCATGCTGTTCTGCCTGCTGTCGCTGATTCCTCTGATGTTCACGCATGACCTGACGCTGTCGATTGCCTGTCTCGCGTCGGGCTTCTTCTTCGCCGAGATGACGATCGGCCCGATGTGGGCGATTCCGATGGATATCGCGCCGGACTTCTCCGGCACCGCGAGCGGCATGATGAACACGGGTTCGGCGCTCGCCGCGATCATCTCGCCGGTGATGGGCGGCTTTCTGATCGACCGCTTTGGCAACTGGGATCTGCCGTTCGTGGGCAGCATGTTGCTGATGGGCATCGGCGTCGTGCTCGCGTTCCGCATGCAGCCCGAGAGCCGCTTCGAAGTTGGCGCGTCTGAGAAGGCGCACGTTTCCACCCGGATGGGCGTGTAAAACATGACTTCATCATTGAGTCAGCTGCTTGCCGATGCGCGTCGCAATCGCACGGTGCTCGATACGTTGCCGCCGGAGCTGCTTCCTTCCGATGCCGACGCGGCCTACGCAATCCAGCACGAAATCTTGAGCGCGTGCGGCGCGCGAATCGGCGGTTGGAAGATCGGCGCGAAATCGGCGAGCGGACCGATTCAAGGCGCGCCATTGCCCGACACCGATCTGCACGCCGACGCCGCGCGTCTGTCGCGCGAAGGCTTCGCGCCGCTCGGGCTCGAACTCGAAGTCGCGTTCCGTTTCGGCCGGCGTTTCGAGCCGTCCACGAAACCGTACCGCGAGGACGAAGTGCTCGCGGGCATCGGCTCGATCGGCGCGACCATCGAGATCGTCGCGAGCCGCTATGCCGCGTGGCCCGCCATCGACAAACTCGCGCAGCTTGCGGACCTGCAAAATCACGGCGCGCTGATCGTCGGTGAATTCACACGGTATCGCGAGGATTTTCCGTTCGTCGCGCCGTCGCTGCGTTTCGCGTTCAACGGAGGCAATGTCGTCGAAACGACGCCCGCGAATCCGGCCGGCGATCCGCGGCGGCTGTTGACGTGGCTCGTCAATCACGCGAGTTCGCGCGGCATTGCGGTGACGCCGGAGATGGTGATCACCGCCGGTTCGTACACCGGCATGTTCTTTCCGCGCGAGGCGGGCACCGTGAGCGGGCATATCGAAGGACTCGCGCCGGTGCATCTGACGCTGTACTAGGTAATTCGAGCTGCGCGGTTCAGGCGCGCTCCTCACAGGCCGACGAAATGACGAATCCCACTGCGGGCTTGCTCGTCAAGCCGATCCATCTGGTCCCCTCCGCCGCGCGCGCAACGAGTCCGCTCGCGCAGCATCTGCGCAAAGCGCTGCGCGGCGACGTGCTGTTCGATCTTGCCAGCCGCGGCCGCTACGCGACCGATGCGTCGATCTATCAGATCACGCCGGTCGGCGTCGTGGTGCCGCGCGATCAGGACGATCTGCGCATCGCGCTCGAGATCGCGCGCAGCGAGAAAGTACCGCTGCTCGCGCGCGGCGCGGGCACGAGCCAGTGTGGGCAGACGGTCGGCGAAGCGCTGGTGGTCGATACGAGCAAGTGGCTCAACAACATCGTCGCGTTCGATGCCGACGCGCGCACCGTGACGGTCGAGCCCGGCGTCGTGCTCGATCATCTGAACGCGTGGCTGAAGCCGCATGGACTGTGGTTCCCGGTCGATGTATCGACGGCTGCCCAGTGCACGATCGGCGGCATGGCCGGCAACAACTCGTGCGGCTCGCGCTCGATCGAGTACGGCAACATGGTGCACAACGTCGACGCGATCGACGCGATTCTCGCCGACGGCAGCGAAGCGCGCTTCGCGTCGCTGCGCGAGCCGCCGCAAGGTGAGCGCTTGGAGCAGATCGTTGCGGGCGTCGCGCGGATCGCGCAGCGCGAGCGTGACGAAATCATCGCGCGCGTGCCGAAGGTGCTGCGCCGCGTCGCGGGCTACAACATCGATCTGTTCGATTGCCAGAATCCGCGCGCCTATACCGATGACGGCAGCGCGAACCTCGCGCATCTGCTGGTCGGCTCGGAAGGCACGCTCGCATTCAGCCGGCAGATCAGGTTGAAGCTCGCGCCGCTGCCCGCGCACAAGGCGCTTGGCGTGGTCAACTTTCCGACCTTCCGGCAGTCGATGGCGCTCACGCAGCACATCGTCGAGCTGAAGCCGGTCGCTGTCGAACTCGTCGATCGCACGATGATCGATCTCGCGTTGAGCAACCCCGCGTTTCGTCCGGTGATCGGGAAGGCGCTGGTCGGCGAGCCGCAGGCGATTCTGCTCGTCGAGTTCGCGGGCGAGGATCGCGACGCGCAGCTCGCATCGCTGAAGCAGCTCACGGAGTTGATGGGCGAGTTGGGCCTGCCCGATGCGGTCGTCGAGATGTCGGACGCAAATGCGCAAAAAGCGCTGTGGGAAGTGCGCAAGGCTGGTCTCAACATCATGATGAGCATGAAGGGCGACGGCAAGCCGGTGTCCTTCATCGAAGATTGCGCGGTGCCGCTCGAACATCTGGCCGACTACACGAGCCGGCTGACCGACGTGTTTCATCGCCACGGCACCGAAGGCACGTGGTACGCGCATGCGAGCGTCGGTACGCTGCACGTGCGGCCGATTCTCGACATGCGCCGCGACGGCGCGACGAAGATGCGCGCGATCGCCGAGGAAGCGGCCGCGCTCGTGCGTGAGTACAAGGGCGCGTATTCCGGCGAGCATGGCGATGGGCTATGCCGTGGCGAATGGGTTGCGTGGCAATACGGGCCGCGGCTCAACCAGGCGTTCAGCGAGATCAAGGCGTTGTTCGATCCGGACAACCGCTTCAATCCCGACAGGATCGTGCGTCCGCCGAAGATGGACGACGCGCGCAATTTCCGCTTTGCGCCGGGCTATCGCGAACAGCGCATCGAAACGGCGCTCGACTGGTCGACGTGGAACGTGAAGCGTGACCCGCTGACGGGAGAAGAAAGCGCGCCCGGCAGCGGCGACGATCTGAGCGGCGGCCTCGCGAAAGCGGTAGAGATGTGCAACAACAACGGCCACTGTCGCAAGTTCGACGCGGGCACGATGTGCCCGAGCTATCGCGTGACGAAGGACGAGCAACATTTGACGCGCGGGCGGGCCAACACGTTGCGGCTCGCGATTTCGGGGCAACTCGGCGAAAGCGGGCTCGCGAGCGATGAC
Source organism: Paraburkholderia sp. 32 (assembly GCF_050435345.1). Lineage (NCBI taxonomy): Bacteria > Pseudomonadati > Pseudomonadota > Betaproteobacteria > Burkholderiales > Burkholderiaceae > Paraburkholderia > Paraburkholderia sp. 32. The sequence goes on along the minus strand of NZ_JBNDKD010000001.1, from coordinate 770,628 downwards.
GTGAAGGAAACGCTCGACCTGTGCGTATCGTGCAAGGGCTGCAAGCGCGATTGCCCGACCGGCGTCGATATGGCGAAGTTCAAGATCGAGGCGCGGGCGGCGCGTGTCAAGACGCATGGGGTGCGGCTGCGCGACAGGCTCGTCGCGTTCATGCCGCGCTATGCGGGCGCGGCGAGCCGCATGCTGAGGCTGCTGGCGCTCGCGGACAACGTGCCGGTGCTGTCGGCGTGGTTCAAGCGCTCGCTCGGCTTCGCGACCGAGCGGAGTTTGCCGCGGTTCAAGAAGGCGTTTCTGGCCGATGCGGTGTCCGCGAAGCCTGCACGCAACGCTGCGCAGGCGTGCGCGCTGAAAGAAGTCCTGCTGTTCGTCGATACCTTCAACAACCACCTCGAGCCCGACAACGCGCGCGCCGCGCAACAGGTGCTCGAAGCGGCGGGCTACACGGTCCACTTCAATGCACGCCCGGGAGAGCGTCCCGTGTGTTGCGGCCGCACGTTTCTCGCGGCGGGTCTCGTCGACGAAGCGAAAGAGGAAGCGCGGCGCATGCTCGAGCTGTTCAGGCCGTTCGTCGAGCGTGGCGTGCCGGTGGTGGGGTTGGAGCCATCGTGTCTGCTGTCGTTGCGCGATGAATTCCTGCAGTACGGTTTCGGCGAAGAGGCGCAGCGCCTCGCGCAGCACGCGTTTCTATTCGAGGAATTCCTCGTGCGCGAAGAAAAGGCCGGACGATTGCAGCTCGAATTGAAGCCGCTGCCGATGCAGCAGGCACTCGTGCACGGCCACTGCCATCAGAAGGCGTTCGACGCATTCACGCCGGTGCAGACCGTGCTGGAGTGGATTCCCGAATTGAAGGTATCGACGGTCGAATCGTCGTGCTGCGGCATGGCCGGCAGCTTCGGCTATGAAGCGGAGCACTACGCGAGCTCGCAGGCGATGGCCGAGCTGTCGCTGCTACCCGCGGTGCGCAAGCTGGACGCGGCCACGGTGATGGTCGCCGACGGCACTAGCTGCCGGCATCAGATTCACGACGGCGCGGGCGTCGACGCGATCCACGTCGCGCGCGTGCTGGCGATGGCGCTGCGATGACACGGAGCTAACCGCAAAAGCGAAACTCAAACGCGAATCTCAAACACCGATAGCCTGCCGGAACCCACTCGGCGTCACCCCGACAGCCTCGCGAAACCGGTGACTAAAGTGACTCGCGTTTGCATAGCCACACTGCCCGGCGATCTGCGTGAGCGGCAACGTCGTCGTGCGCAGCAGCGTGCGCGCGCGATCGAGCCGCTGCCGCGCGATCCAGGCGGCGGGCGGCAACCCGAACGACTCGCGAAACATCCGCGCAAGATGAAACTCCGACAGCGCCGCGACACCCGACAGCTCCCCAAGCGTCAACGGCTGCGCAAGATGAATGTCGATATAGTCGCGCAGGCGGCGCCGCGTCGCGGCCGACAGCCCGCCTTTCAGCGCCACGTTCGCGCGCCGTACGCCCTGGCCGCGCAATAGCAGGCTCAGCACTTCGTGCGCGGTCTCGTTGGTGCGCAGCAGACCGTCGGGACTTTTCCACTCCTCGTTGACGAGCGACTGACACAGACTCGCAATGCGCGGGTCCTCGAAATAGGTGCGATCGGCGAGCGTCAGTTCGCGCGGTTCGCGGTCGAGCTCCTGCACCGCGCGTCGCGTGAAGTGCTCGGGCAGGAAGTACAGATGCATGAAGTGCATGTGGCCGCGCACCCACCAGCGCGATTCGTGATCGCCGGGCAGTGCGCACAGCCGCGACGGCGCGCCGTAGTGGCCCGGCATTTTCTGGCGCTCGGTGCGATAGCCGCCGTCCAGATAGCACGACAGCGTGTGATGGCCGGGCCGTTCGTAGACGGTCTCGTCCTCCTTCGTGTCGCGAGTCCATAGCGCGATCGCGAGTCCGTCGCCGAGCCACGCGAAGCGGTCCAGATGCGCGTTCGCACTGGCGAGCGTGTGACAGACCGACTGCAGGCCAAAAGGCATGCCGGCGGTGGATATCACGGGGACGGACGGGGTGGGGTTCACGGCGGCGCGCGGAGGTTTTCCGGTGTACGGTGGTGGTTGAGCGGCCAGTATACGGCGCGTCCCGTCAGCCCGCGCATCGGCGCGAAAAAGTGCGCAATTTTGGACAATTGCGGGCGGCGGCGCGGTTCCATAGTCGGGCTTTCTTCCATGCTGCGCGTCATCGCAGTCCGTCATTGCAGTCTGAGGCCCGACCATGAATCTCCTCCTTTATGCCATCACCGTGCTGATCTGGGGCACCACGTGGATCGCGATCAAATGGCAACTCGGCGCGGTGCCGCCACCGGTATCGATTGCATGGCGTTTCTGGATCGCCGCGCTGCTGATGTTCGCACTGGCGCGCATCATGCGCCGCCCGATCTGGCCGCCGCGCGACGCCTGGCGCTACCTCGCCGCGCAGGGTCTCGCGCTGTTCTGCCTGAATTTCCTGTGCTTCTACTACGCCGAACAGCTCGTGCCGAGCGGGCTCGTCGCGGTGGTGTTCTCGACCGCGCCGCTGCTGAACTCGATCAACGGGCGGCTGTTCATGGGCCGGCCTCTGCAGCCGAGCGCGATTGCGGGTGCGTTGCTCGGGCTCGTCGGCATCGTCTGTCTGTTCGTGCAGCAGATGGCCGGGCATCTCGGCGATCACACCGCGTGGCTCGGGCTCGGCGTCGCGTTTCTCGGCACGCTGTGCTTCTCGGCCGGCAACCTGCTGTCGAGCCGCATGCAGTCGATGGGCCTGCATCCGTTCGCGACCAACAGCTGGGCGATGCTGATCGGTGCTGCCGTCCTGACGCTCGGTAGTCTGTTCGCCGGCTATTCGTTCGCGGTGGAACCGTCGGCGCGCTATCTCGGTGCGCTCGCGTATCTCGTGGTGTTCGGCTCGGTGATCGGCTTTACGGCGTACCTGATGCTCGTCGGCCGTATGGGCCCGGAGCGGGCCGCCTATTGCACGGTGCTGTTTCCGATCGTCGCGCTCGCGGCATCGACGCTGTTCGAGGGCTATCGGTGGTCAGCGCTCGCGGTGGTCGGTCTAATGCTCGTGGTGGCCGGCAATCTGGTGGCGTTCGATCTGACGCGGCGGATTTTCGAGCGTCGCCGGGCGGCGCGGACATGATGAGCGTCTCGCTCAAGGTGAGGATTTACAGGAGCAGAAAAAAGCAACTGAATCGCTGATCGGTGAGTCTTTACGGGAACCGGTTTTTACCGGTTTCGCGAAGGAAAGATTGTGTCGGAAACATGATTCGATGCAAATGGAATGAATTGGACGAATCGGCATTCAATAATCATTTTTTCATCAATAAATTTACTATTTTTATATGAGAGGATAAAACGCCAAATCTGATGTGCGCGTCTCGCGCCTCGCAAGGACCGACTGCCGTGAAGCCTTTCTCCCGCCTTGGCTTGGCCGTGGTGTTAATCCACAGCCTGATCTCGCCGAATGTTTCCGCGCAATCTCAATTGAATTACACGACCTCATGGATCGGTAATAGTTTCGGATTCGGCGACGGCAAATGGATGCAGCAGGATATTCAGGCCATTAGCGTCGGCGCCAATGGCACCGTTTATACGAATGCGCCGTGGGACGAAAGTGGCAGTGAAATCGCCGCCTATCGCGCGGGCGACAAGCTCGCGGTGGCCGGTTCGACGCATGGCTGGGGCGCGGCCGGCGGCGACGCGGTGGCCGTCAACCAGACGTACCTCTATGCGGCGATGTCGATCGGCAACGAGAACAATGCGCTGGTCGGCGCCGACTATCCGCCGGCCAATCAGACCTGGTACGGCATCACGCGACGCACGCTTGCGAATCTCGCCACCGGCGCGCCGTTTTCCGGCGGCATCGGCAATAGCGCGAATGCGACGAAGAACAGTTTCGTCGCGGTCGATACGGTGAAGACTGGCACCGACGCGAGCATTCGCGGCCTCGCCGCAACCGACAGCGAGCTCTACGTGGCCGACACGTACGGCAACCGGATCGCCGTGTACGACGCGCAGTCCATGCAGCCGCTGCGTTCGTGGAGCGTCGCGTCGCCGGCCCGCATCGCGATCGACACCGACGCGACGCTGTGGATCATCAGCGGCTTCGGCACAGGCAATCTGAGCATCCTGCACTACCGCGCCGACGGCACCGCGCTCGCCGGTCTATTGACGCTGCCCGCCGGCACCGTGCCGAGCGACCTCACAGTGACGCCATCCGGCCAACTGCTGGTCGCCGACAACGGCGTTTCGCAGCAGATCCTCGTGTTCAACAAGGGCGCTGGCGGCCAGATGCAGGCGGGCACGTCGATCGGCACGCGCAACGGCATTTTCCACCCGGTGCGCGGCGTGCCCGGCGATACGCGTTTCAACGGCATCACCGGCATCGGCGTCGACGCGGCCGGCAATCTGTACGTCGCGCAAAACGGCGAGGGACCGCGCGCGCTCGGCTCGGCATCCGTAGGGCAGGGCGCAGTGCTGGAGAGCTACGTGTACGGCACGCGCGTGCTCAACTGGCGGCTCTACGGTCTGAGCTTCGTCGATAGCGGCGCGTTCGACCCGGCCACGCCCGCTTCCATCTACACGGGCTCGAAGCGCTTCACGCTCGATTACAGGCAGCCGGTCGGCCACGAATGGTCATATGCGGCGTTCACGCTCGATCGCTTCGATTACCCCGACGATCCCGCCTTTCACGAGCCGCGCGGCGTGCGTGGCGAACCGATGGTGCGCAGATTCGATGGCCAGCGCTTTCTCTATACGCTCGATCCGGGCGCGCACTATCTGAACGTCTATCGCTTCGATGCCGCGCATGGCGAGATCGCGATACCGTCGGGGATGCTCGCGCAGAATCCGCTGCCCGGCGCATGGCCCGCCGCGCAACCGACGTACGGCGAATGGCTGTGGCGCGACAGCAATGGCAATGGCGCCGTCGACGCGAGCGAGATCAGCGGCAATCCGTCGACCGGCAGCACGGTCGGCGACGGCTTCTGGTGGGTCGACGAACCCGGCAACGTGTGGCTTGCCACGCCATTGAGCGGCTTGCGCGAGATGCCGCTGCAAGGTCTCGACTCCGCCGGCAATCCGATCTACACGTACGCGAGTGCGAAGATGTTCGCGATGCCCGCGCCATTCACGCGGCTCGCGCGGCTCGTCTACGTCGCAGCGACCGACACGATGTATCTGTCCGGTTTCACGAGTGCGATTCCGTGGGACCCGACGCACTGGAAGGAAGCGGGTCCGGTGCTGGCCCGCTACGACAACTGGAGCAGCGGCAACCCGACGCTGACATACACGGTCTCGTTGCCGTGGAACACGCAAAGCGATCCGCAGACCACCACGGTCGGCGTCGCGGTGGCGGGCAACTATATCTTCGTTGCCGAGCTGTACACCGATCGCATCGACGTCTACGACGCGCGCAACGGCACGGCGGTCGGTTACATGACGCCGGGCGCGAGCGTCGGCGGCACGAGCGGCTGGGTCGACGTGTATCTCGGCATCAGCGCGGTGCAGCGCGATAACGGCGAGTACGTGGTGCTGGTCGAAGACGACGCGCGCGCGAAGCTGCTGATGTATCGCTGGACGCCTTGACGTGGATCGCTGTCGCGCCGAACACGAATAGACGGCGGCGCACGATCGGTATATAACAACTTTACCGATGCACTCAATGGAGCGATGTTCGATCATGACGCAAGACGTTTCTCCCAAGCCGCCCTCCGACGATCGTCCCGAGATCGAGCAGCTCGACGCGGCGCTCAGTCACGTCGATCAGCAGGTGTCGTCAGGCGGCATTGCATCGGGCGCCGCGAAAGGCATTGTGTACAGTCTGATCGAAACGCTCGGCGCGCTGGTCGGCGATCCCGATCTGCCGGAGCACGCACGTTCGGGTTATGAGGGACTGCTGGAGGCCGCGCGCGAGTTGCGCGCGAAGTTGGAGCGCTGAGTGGACCGCTGAACGCGCGGGTCCGCGCCGGCGCAGCCATCGTGCCGTCTGTTATACAAAAGCGCACTGTGTAACTCACCGTGCGCTTTTTTTCATGCTCTCTGAGGCTCACGCCCCGAGCGCCACCTCTTCACCGCTCGTCTGCGCCAGCAACTGGTGAATCTGCGCGACCACGGCCGCGCCTTCGCCGACCGCCGCGGCCACGCGTTTCGTCGACCCGGCACGCGCATCGCCGATCGCATAGACTCCTTCGACCGTGGTCCCGAGGTCGCACGCGGTGGCCGAGCCATCCGCGCTGATGCCGGTCAGCACGAAGCCTTTCGCGTCGAGCTGCACGCCGCAGGTACGCAGCCATTCGGTGTTCGGGTCCGCGCCGGTGAACAGAAACAGATGCCGGGTGTCGAAGTGATCGACGCCGCCGGGCAGCGGCCGCTTCAGCGCGACCGACACGAGCCCGTCCTCATCGCCTTCGAGCCGGCCGACTTCCGAATTCGGATGCACGAACACGTTCGGCAGCGAGCGGATGCGGTCGATCAGATAGCGCGACATGGTCGCCTCGAAACCGCTGCGGCGGATCAGTACGTGAACCTTGGCCGCGTGCGTCGCCAGATAGACGATCGCCTGGCCGGCCGAATTGCCGCCGCCAACCAGCACGACCTCCTGGCGCTTGCACAGCTTCGCCTCGACCGGCGACGCCCAGTAGTAGACGCCGCGTCCGTCGAAGCGCTCGAGCCCGTCGAGCGCCGGGCGCCGGTACACGGCGCCGCTCGCGATCACGATCGCCTGCGCGCTGATGTGGCCGCCGCATTTCAGCTCGAGCCGATACGGCGACTGCCCGCAATGCAGCGCTTTCACGTTGACTGGGATCGCCACGTGCGCGCCGAACTTCTGCGCCTGCACGAACGCGCGGCCGGCGAGCGCCTGGCCCGAGATGCCGGTCGGAAAGCCGAGGTAGTTTTCGATGCGCGAGCTCGCGCCCGCCTGGCCGCCCGGCGCGCGGCTGTCGAGCACGATCACCGAAAGCCCTTCGGAGGCCGCGTACACCGCGGCGGCAAGTCCCGCCGGCCCCGCGCCGACGATCGCGACGTCGTACACGTACGTGTCGTCGAGATCGGGCAGCATACCTAAGCGAGTGGCAAGCTCGGGCATGCTCGGATGACGCAGCACCGAGCCGTCCGGGCAGATCACGAGCGGCAGGTCCTCGCGCTGCGCGGCGAACTGCTCGATCAGACGCAGCGCGTCTTCGTCGCGTTCGTCGAGTACCGAATGAGGATGGCCGTTGCGCGACAGGAAGCCTTGCAGCATCACGAGCCGCGCGTCGCTGCTATCGCCGACGAGGATCGGCCCGCCCGCGCCCTTTTCGATCAGCGACACGCGCCGCAGAATCAGCGCGCGCATGATGCGCTCGCCGAGTTCCGCTTCGGCGACGAGCAGCGCGCGCAGGCGGTCGGGCGGAATCAGCAGCGCTTCGACGGCGCCGATCGCGAGGCCGTTCACGAGCGCGGGCTTGCCCGACAGTTGCCCGACCTCGGCCAGAAAATGTCCGGCGCCATGCTCGCCGATCAAGACTTCGCGGCCGATGCCGTCACGCTGATAGACCTTCACGCGTCCTTCGAGCAGCACGAACATGCCGGGCCCGGTGCGCCCGGTCTCGAACAGCAGTTCGCCGGACTTCCAGTGACCGATCTCGCCGAAGCGGCGCAGCCGGTCGATCTCCGCGCAGCTGAGCGCGGGAAACATCTGGTGCATGCGCGTCGATAGCGACGAAAACGGCGCGTCGGCGACGACCCCCTGCTGTCCTTCCACCTCTTGAGTCGAAACGTCCTGAGTCGAAAGCATTGAACCGCTCCTTCGATATTCATTGCACGATTGAACGCGAGGCAACGCGATGCGCGCTCGTACGCCGGGACGAGCCGTGCCGCGCGCGTCAGGCGGACGATGCCGCCGCTGATTACGGCTAAACGGCTTTGGGCGCGATGTCGTCGACCGCGACTTCCGGCGGCGGCATCGCGGGCAACGAGTCGACCGGCTTGCCCGAATCGCGCCAGGCTTCCATGCCGCCGCGCAGCGGCAGCACGTCGGAGAAGCCGGCTTCGTTGAGCTGCTTGGCCATCCATGCCGCGGAAATCTCGTTCGGGCAGGAGCAGTAGATCACGAGCTTCTGATCGTGCGCGTAGGTGGCGACGATGTCGTCGAGTTGCCGTTCATCGGCGAATTGCGCGCCGGGGATCACGAACGGATCGAGCTTGCGCTTCTCCTCCGAACGGATGTCGAACACGACCGGCGCCCGGTCAGCCGCGAACAGCTTCTCGAGTTCGTCGACCTCGATGCGCGCGGACGCGAGCTTCGCGATCAACTGACGGCGCCGGATCCACCGGTACACCGCGTACAGCACCAGCAACGCGACGACGACGAGCGCCGCCGTGCGCCCGAGCCGCCCGGCAATCGCGAACAGCATGTCGATCTGCCGCGCGAACAGCGCGCCGATGATCAGCCCGGTGCCGGACCACAGCGCGGCGCCGACGCCGTCATAGGTGAGGAAGATGCGGTAGCGCGTGCCCATCGCGCCGGCCATCGGGATCGACACGATCGACAGCCCCGGCACGAACTTCGCGACCGCGAGCACGCGCACGCCCCAGCGGCCGAAGAAGCGCTCGGTCTTTTTCACGCAGGTGTCACGCGACAGCGACAGCCGGCAGATCGTCTTCAGCGTATTGCCGCCGTAGATGCGGCCCGCGACGTACCACGCGCTGTCGCCGATCAGCGTCGCGAAGATCGACAGCACGAGGACCGGCAGCAGTTGCGTGCCGACCGAGCCGGGGTGCATCGCGGCCATCGCTCCGAACAGCACGAGCGACGGCATGGCCGGCACCGGCAGCCCGAGCGCGGCAGCCAGCACATTGAGGAAGACGAGCGCCGGTCCATATTGCGCGACGAGGTCATGTAGCATCGGTTTAACATCCGCGGCCCTTGCGGGCGCAGCGCGGTAAGGAATGCAAAGGGGAATGCAAGGATTATGGACGTATTTTCGAGACGTGCAACCGGCCCGGAAATTGGCCCGTCTTCTGGCTGCGATCAGGTCGCCCTATGTGGCCGCATGCCTCGATACACAAGCGTGGCAACCGCTTGTGACAAGTTGCTGAAGGCCGGGTAAGCGCGCTCGACGAGACGCGAAGACGCTTGCAAAAACCCGTAGGAAAGCGGGGATTGGCGGCGTGAACGGAACAAACGGAAGCACGGCGACGCGCGCCCAATGCGAATAATCCCGCGCTGACGCGTCGAAGCGCGACGCAACCGGCGCGAGAGGCTGACGAGTCGCGCGACGGTCACACCCGCCGCGCGCCTGTTTCACTGACGATGATTGTGCTGCTCGCCCGGCAACTCGGCGCCATGCGCGCGGATCGCGGCGATCAGCTCCGCGGGCGTGATTTCGTAGCGCACTTCGCGATGTATGCCCGGCTTGCGCTCATCGACCTCGATCAGCAGGATGCCTTTGCCGTCTTCGGTCGATTCGAGGCGCAGCGAGCGAAGTTCGCGCGCCGTTGCGTCGTCGTATTCGGTGAGCAGGGCCATTGACCCGGAGGACCCGGTGATGCGCATCGAAGTTGTCCTTGTTGCGTTGGTGATGGAACCATTGTACGGGGCGGACGGCGTGCCGTCTGCCGCGTCGTCGTGCCGTGTCGCGTCTGCCTCTGTCTCGCCGGGGTTTTAGTCGGGTGTGACGCTGCCGCTAGCGGATTCGCGGTTGCGGAGCGAGCAACCAGTTTAACGCGACTCCTCGTCGCGACGGACGCATTTTTCATGCCCCACGGTGGCGCGACGTGCGTTCGGGTTTTGTCATGCGGGTGACGCGGGGGCGGGCTAGGAGGCGTTGGGCGCGCGCAAAAAAATAGCCCGTCCGGACAGGGACGGGCCGTTAAACGCCGTTGTTACTCGGGTCAGCCTGCCCTTGCAACATTGGGCGCTGACGACTCCATCCTCGTGCTTCGTTGGCCGGCTGTCGAGGTGGGAGTAATGCGGATCTATCAGATCAAAGTACTGTTTTCCGGTGCGGCGTTCACACGAGGCCGGTCGCGTAATACACCGCGATCACGAAGAACACCGCGAGCGTCTTGATCACGGTGACCGCGAAGATGTCGCGATACGACTGCCGGTGCGTGAGACCCGTCACGGCGAGCAGCGTAATCACCGCGCCGTTGTGCGGTAGCGTATCCATGCCGCCGCTCGCCATCGCGACCACGCGATGCAGTACTTCGAGCGGAATATGCGCGGCTTCCGCACCCTTGATGAACGTATCCGACATCGCGGCGAGCGCAATGCTCATACCGCCCGATGCCGAACCCGTGATGCCCGCCAGCGTGCTGACCGACACCGCGGCGTTGACGAGCGGATTCGGAATGCTTTTCAGCGCGTTGCTGACGACGAGAAAGCCCGGCAGCGCCGCGATCACACCGCCGAAGCCATATTCCGACGCGGTGTTGAGCGACGCCAGCAGCGCGCCCGCCACTGCCGCCTTGGTGCCCACCGCGAAGCGCTGGCTGACGCGACTGAACGCCGTCACGACAACCATCACGATGCCAAGCAGCAGCGCGCCCAGCACGGCCCAAATCCCCACGAGAGCCTTGACGCTCGTTTCGACCGGTGCATGCAGCCCCGGCAGGATGTCCGGGGTGACCGTGAAGGACGGACCGTACCAGGTCGGAATCCAGCGCGTCAGCAGGAAGTTCGCGACGCCGACCATGACGAGCGGCGCGACCGCCAGCAGCGGATGCGGCAACTGCTTCGACTCGACGCGCTCCGGCTCGTTGACGAGGTCGGTGCCGTAACCCTCGCCGGTCGCCATCGCGGCGCGGCGGCGCCATTCCAGATACGACAGACCGACCACGATGATGAACAGCGAGCCGAACACGCCGAGCGTCGGCGCGGCCCACGAGGTGGTCTTGAAGAACGTCGTCGGGATGATGTTCTGGATCTGCGGCGTGCCGGGCAGCGAGTCCATCGTGAACGAGAACGCGCCGAGCGCGATCGCGCCGGGCATCAGTCGCTTCGGAATGTTGCTCTGGCGATACAGCTCGGCCGCGAACGGATAGACCGCGAACACGACGACGAACAGCGACACGCCGCCGTAGGTGAGCAGCGCGCACACCGCGACGATCACCGCGTTAGCGCGCGAGCGGCCGATATAGCGGATCGCGGCCGCGACGATGGACTCCGAGAAGCCCGACAGCTCGATCACCTTGCCGAATACGGCGCCGAGCAGAAACACCGGGAAGTACAGCTTCACGAAGCCGACCATCTTGTCCATGAAGATGCTCGTGAAGACCGGCGCGACGGCGGCGGGCTCGGTGAGCAGGACGGCGGCGAGCGCCGCGATCGGTGCGAACAGGATCACGCTGTAGCCGCGATACGCAGCGAACATCAGAAACGCCAGCGCGGCGATAACGATGAGAAAGGTCATTGAGTCTCCATAGCCCGGTTGTTCTACATGTTTGCCGTCCCGATCGAGCGACGGCGCGGCGCGCTCGGAACGCAGGTTCCATGCCATGGCTGCCGTTTTGCTGCTGGCCCGTCGTGGCGCATGGCGCGGCCGCGCAGCGGCGGGCCGAGGCATCGTTGGCGGATTGTACTCAAGCGTCTCCGAAACGGGACTTCCATCCGCTGAAGAACACCTGAAACCAGGGTAAGTCATGATGCATAAGGCCTATCTGGTGTCTCAATTTGGAGATAAATTCATCCACCGATTGAGATTGATGCAATCAAAACGATAAGCGGAGACAGCGACAGCATGTTGACCGACTGGACGGGCCTGCCCGCCACCTATGACGACGTGCTTCGTCGGGCGATGGATTCGCTGTTTCGCACGTTCGAAAACTTCAGCGAAGGCACCTTCATCGTCGATGGACAGGCGCGCGTCGTCTGGATCAACAAGCGGTATGCGGCGCGCTTCGGCTTTGCTGACCCGCAGCAGGCGATCGGCCGCGATTGCGAAGCGGTGATTCCAAACAGTCTGATGCGCGAGGTCGTCAACACCGGCAAGCCGATCCTGCTCGACATCATGGAGACCGATCGCGAGCCGCTCGTCGTCACGCGCCTGCCGCTCAAGGACGATGCCGGCGTGACGATCGGCGCGGTCGGCTTCGCGCTGTTCGACGAGCTGAAAGCGCTGTCGCCCCTCTTTTCGCAGTACTCGCGGTTGCAGCAGGAGCTGATCGCGACGCGTCAGTCGCTTGCGCAGGCGCGCCGCGCGCGCTATACGTTCGGCAGCTTCGTCGGCACGAGCGCGGCGTCGCTCGAAGTGAAGCGCCAGGCGCGGCGCGCGGCGCAACTCGAAGCGCCGGTGCTGCTGCTGGGTGAAACCGGCACCGGCAAGGAGCTGCTCGCGCATGCGATTCACGGCGGCTCGGCGCGCGCGCACAAGCCGCTCGTCAGCGTCAACGTCGCGGCGATTCCCGACACGCTGCTCGAAGTCGAGTTCTTCGGCGCCGCACCCGGCGCGTACACCGGCGCGGATCGCAGGGGGCGGGTCGGCAAGTTCGAGCTCGCCAACGGCGGCACGCTGTTTCTCGACGAGATCGGCGATATGCCGCTGCCGTTGCAGGGCAAGCTGCTGCGCGTGCTGCAGGACAAGGAATTCGAGCCGCTCGGCTCGAATCGGATCGTGCGCGCGGATGTGCGGATCATCGCGGCGACATCGGCCGATCTGCCGGCGCTCGTCGCGGCCGGGCGTTTTCGCGCGGACCTGTTCTACCGGCTCAACGTGCTGACGATCCATGCGCCGGCGCTGCGCGAGCGTCCGTCCGACATCGAGGCGCTTGCCTACGCGATGCTCGAGGAGCTGGCCGCGCAGGCAGGCGGCGGCAGCCACTTCGAATTGCACGACGACGCGTTGCGCCTGCTGTGCGCGTACGACTGGCCCGGCAACGTGCGCGAACTGCGCAACACATTGGAGCGCGCCGTGATGCTGTCCGACAGCGAGCGCATCGATGCGCGTGTGCTCGCGCCGTTCATCGGCTCGGGGCACGGCGGTGCGATGGCACCGGCGCGGACCCCGACTGTCGCGGCCGCCGGCGTGGACGTGGCCGCCACCGCCGAACCCACCTCGTGGAGCGACGCGATGGCCGCGTTCGAAAAGCGCTTTCTCTGCGACGCGTTGCGCGCGAACGGCGGCCGCGTCATTGACACTGCGAAACAGATCGGCATGGGCCGCGCGACGCTGTACAAGAAGATCGCCGCGCACGGCATCGACGTTTGACTCGCCGCGCCCGGCCAGCCGCACCGCGCCAACTGACGCAGCACGAGAGCAGCGTGGCACAATCGCGAGATCGAAAAACAAGACGTGACCGGGGTCTCCATGAAATGCCTTTCCTTCTTCGCGCGCCGCTCGCGCGGCATTCTGGCCGTCGCCGCGATCGTCGCGCTTGGCGGTTGCAGCAGCAGCGCGCCGCTGTTCCTGCCGGACGGCCGTGCGACCACGCTCGTGCAATGCCCGGTCGGTTCCGACTCGTGCTCGCAACAGGCGGCCGCCAGTTGCAACGGCGCGTTCGACGTCGTGCGCCAGTCGAGCGAGGGCGGTACGTTGAGCCTGATCTACGCCTGCCGCGCGACCGCGAAGTAAGCACCTGATGCCGTGCCGGTGCAATGCCGGCGCGCGCGGCTGGCCGATCCGTTGGCGGCCTTCGGTTTTTTTTCACCTGTTCGCAGTTATTCCCTGCCAGTTCCCGATACGCTCGCTGACCACGCTCGTGCCATTCCGGCTACCACATGGCCGTCATAAATTCATGCGCCTAATGCGTGTCCGATAAGCGGTTTGCATGCGAATTGGGATAAGTAGGCCGCATGCGGCATTTTTACAACGTTGAGTCACCGCGCACCGATTATCCTTTGCGCCCCGACCATGATTTATCTTTACCTTCGGGGCGTCGAACGCAGTCAGTGCGGCAGGCAACGGAACGTGAAATTTGACGGCAGTATTCTTTTTTAAACCGTTGGGATTTAACCCGGCGAGCAGAAATTGCCGGTTTTTCCCGACGCAGAAGAAGTTCAGGAAGGTTTTTCCGCTGCTGGCGGGCATTACTTTGGGCCGCGCGGGCCAACGCGGCTTCATGCTTTCGATTTTTTTGCTTCAACACTAATTCAATAGAATCCGGGGAAAGCAATGAATCATCAGCAACTCGAAAAAGACATCGAGCATCTCGAGCAGATAATTTCCCATATTTCGGCAGAAGACCGTATTCCTTTGTCTTACTGGCGTAACCGCCTTCAGCACGTTTCCGGCGCGGTTCTCGTGCCGGCGCAGGCAACCCGCGTCAAACGCCTCGATGCCGCGCTTTGCGCATTGGAAAAACGGCAGAAAGCCTGAATGTCGTCATTGTGTCCGCCAATCGGGATCGGCAATTAGGAAAGCCGTCGTGTGCGCTTTCGCCGGACAGGTTTTATCTTTCGGTTTGATCGCCCAAAGCGACCTGGGCGCGCGCACGTTTGCTTTTACCGACACAGGATGAACATGCAGATAGCAGGATTTGCCGCGACCGGCCTCGCGACGCTGACCAACGCGATGCAGGGCTACGTGGAGCGGGGCGAAGTGGCAGGGGTGGTGTCGCTCGTATGGCGGCGCGGCGAAATCGGCTACTTCGAACCGGCAGGCCTACGCGACGAAGCCGCGCAATTGCCGATGGAGCGCGACACGCTGTTTCGCATCGCGTCGATGACGAAGCCGGTGACGAGCGCCGCGATCATGATGCTGATCGAGGAAGACCGCCTCGCGCTCGATGCGCCCATCTCGCGGTGGCTGCCCGAGCTTGCCGCGCCGCGCGTGCTGCGTGACCCGACCGGCCCGCTCGACCAGACCGATCCGTTACGCGCGCCGATTACGGTGCTCGACCTGCTCACGCATCGCGCGGGCTTCGCGTACGACTTCACGGCAACGGGGCCGCTCGGCGAAGCCTACGCAGCCGCGTTCAACGGCTTCGAGGCGAGCGGCGGCAACAGCGCGTGCCTTGCGCGCATCGCCGCGTTGCCGCTGATGTTCCAGCCCGGCTCGCGCTGGCACTACGGCGTGGCGACCGACGTGCTCGGCGCGCTGATAGAACGCGTGAGCGGCATGACTCTTGGGGAGTTTTTCCGCACGCGCATTTTCGCGCCTCTCGGCATGCGCGACACCGCGTTCTGGGTGCCCGACGCACAGCTTGCGCGCCTCGCCACCGCGTACAACATCGATCCCGGCACGCGGCGTCGTGTGGTCGAGGATCATGCGGCGGCGAGCCGCTGGGCCAATCCGCGACGCTTTCAGAGCGGCGGCGGCGGGTTGGTCTCGACCGCCGAGGATTATCTGCAATTCGCGCAACTGCTGCTCGGGCGCGGCCGCGTCGGCGACACGCGGCTGCTGTCGCATCGCTCGGTCGACCTGATGCGCAGCAATTTCCTGAGCCGCGAGCAGCGCCGCCTGCCTGCCTTCGGTCACGTGATCTGGGCGGGGCAAGGCTTCGGCCTCGGCCTGTCGATCGTCGATGATCCGGCGCAGCAATTGCCGCTCGGCTACCG
Organism: Paraburkholderia sp. 32; assembly: GCF_050435345.1. NCBI lineage: Bacteria > Pseudomonadati > Pseudomonadota > Betaproteobacteria > Burkholderiales > Burkholderiaceae > Paraburkholderia > Paraburkholderia sp. 32. Next base: position 755,153 of record NZ_JBNDKD010000001.1, on the reverse strand, counting down.
CTCGCTCGGCTCGTTCGGTTGGCCCGGCGCGTACGGCACGACCTGGTTCGCCGATCCGGTCGAGAACATGATCGGCCTGATGCTGATCCAGCGCCGCTCGATCGACCCCTTCCCGATGGCCATCGACTTCGAACGCCGCGTCTACGATGCGATCGACGATTGAGCGGGGCCGCCGCGCATGCGCTCGGCCGCGCGATTCACTATCCTGTGATTTATTCGTCTGATAGTGTCCGCCAACCATTCATCGCGATTCATCGCAGTGCGTCCAACCGAGGGGGGAACACCGGCATGGCCTCTTACAAACAGCTGACTGCGCAACTCGAAAAACTCCACAAGGAAGTCGCAGCCGCGCGCGAAAAAGAAGTCTCGCAAGCTATCGCCGATATCAAGCAGAAGATTGCCGAATACGACCTGACCGCCGAAGAACTCGGCTTGACGAGCGCCTCGCCGAAGCCGCGTCGCAAGTCGTCGTCGACGACGTCCGTCGCCAAGTACCGCAATCCGAAGACCGGCGAAACCTGGAGCGGCCGTGGGCGCTCGCCGGCCTGGCTCGTCGGCAAAAATCGCGAGCGGTTTCTGATCGAAGGTTGAGCTTCATCGTGGGTGCCGATGCGTCCGTGTTCTCTGAAGTGATGCGTGGTTTGATCCGTTCCGCACCGTTGCAAAGGTCCCGAAAACGCTCACCTTTGCGTGACGCCTGAACGTACACGGCGATATTTACCGATGCATTCGAACCTCGCGGGATGCTTCGGTGAGCCAGGCTTTGTCGCGCGACGCACCTCCGCGGGTGCGAATCGCCATCGTGCCGCGCCGCCCCGCGCCGCTCGCCGAAAACCCGCGACAGCCTTTGCTGGCGGGCGTTTCCAGGCGTCGAGCCGGAACCTGTTCATAGCGGCGCGAAGCTTTATCGCCGTTTTCCCGCGCATCGCGTTGGTGGCGCCCGCGACCTGGCAGGTGCGTGCATGCGCTTCGCGATCCTCACCTTTGACCGCAAATCGATATTCGCCGCCGTAAGTCCCGAAAACGCTCACCTTTGCCAGAAGCATGCGCGGCGCGCCGACGCTCGCGCCGTCGCCCGTCCGGCGCCGGGGCCCTTTCCCCCGGCCGTCGCGCCAGACGTGTATCATTCGCACCTTGCGCCGTTTTTGCGCCAGCGATTCCCGCATTGTCGAACGCTGGGTCGTGACCCGTTCGCCACCCGTTTTCGGACGCGGCGCGAGCGCCGGTCGATCCGGGCCCGCGCCCGATTCTCGCAGCTCGACGCCGCCGCGCCACGCGCGGCATACCGGCCGCCCACGGCCGCCGGGAACCGCCTGAACCCCTTTCCGTGACCGCCAGACCCGATGTCAGTCTCCGAACTCAAACGCCGCCGCACGTTCGCGGTCATTTCCCACCCGGACGCGGGTAAAACCACGCTCACCGAAAAACTGCTGCTGTTCTCGGGCGCGATCCAGATCGCCGGTACCGTGAAGGGCCGCAAGAGCAACCGCTACGCGACGTCCGACTGGATGGAAATCGAAAAGCAACGCGGCATTTCGGTCGCGAGCTCGGTGATGCAGTTCGAGTACGGCGATTGCGTGATCAACCTGCTCGACACGCCGGGCCACGAAGACTTCTCCGAGGACACCTACCGTGTGCTGACCGCGGTCGACGCCGCCGTGATGGTGATCGACGGCGCGAACGGCGTCGAAGCGCAGACGCTGAAGCTGCTGGAAGTCTGCCGCAGCCGTAAGACGCCGATCGTCACGTTCATCAACAAGCTCGACCGCGAAGTGCGCGAGCCGCTCGAACTGCTCGATGAGATCGAGCAGCACCTCGGCGTGGCGGCGGTGCCTTTCACATGGCCGATCGGCATGGGCAAGGATTTCCAGGGCGTCTACGACGTCCAGCGCGATCAGGTGCGCGTGTTCCGCGCCGGTCAGGACACGGCCGGCGGCGCGGTCGAAACGCTGCAGGCACTGAGCAACGAGGAAGGCGAGCGCCGTTTCGGCCATGCGTGGGTGCGTGCGAAGGAAGAAATCGATCTGATCAGCGGCGCGACGCCCGAGTTCGACCGTGAGCAGTTCCTCGCCGGCCAGCAGTCGCCGGTGCTGTTCGGTTCGGCGATCAACAACTTCGGCGTGAAGGAGATTCTCGACGCGCTGGTCGACCTCGCGCCGCCGCCGTCGATGCGCATGACCGTACAGCGTCCGGTGCAGCCGGAAGAGTCGAAGTTCACCGGCGTCGTGTTCAAGGTGCAGGCGAACATGGACCTCGCGCACCGCGACCGCGTCGCGTTCATCCGCGTGTGCTCGGGACGTTTCGAGCGCGGCATGGCGGTGAAGGTCACGCGCTCGAACAAGACGTTCCGCGCAAACAACGTGGTCACGTTCCTGTCGCAGCGTCGCGAGACGGTGAGCGAGGCGTATCCGGGCGACATCATCGGTATTCCGAACCACGGCACGCTGAGTCTCGGCGATACGCTGACCGAAGGCGAGCAGTTGCAGTTCGTCGGCCTGCCGTTCTTCGCGCCGGAAATTTTCCAGACCGTCGAAGTGGTCGATCCGATGCGCGCGAAGCAGCTCGGCGAAGCGCTGAAGCAGCTCGGCGAGGAAGGCGCGATCCAGGTGTTCCGTCCCGAAGCCGGCGGTCTGATGATTCTCGGCGCGGTCGGGCAACTGCAGTTCGAAGTGGTGTCGCACCGTCTGTCGACGGAATACAAGGTCGTCGTGCGCATGGCGCCGGCGCGTTACCGGCTCTCGCGCTGGGTGACCTGCGACGATGCGGCCGAACTGCGCCGCTTCACCGACTCGTACTCGGCGCGAATCGCGCTCGATGCGTCCGATGCGCCGACCTATCTGGCCTCGCACGTATCGGAGATCGAAGTCGCGCAGAAGGCGTGGCCGAAGATCGTGTTCAACGAGTTGCGCGAGCACTCGGGGGCGCCGTTCAGAAAGGCGATGTAAAACCGCGAGTCCGCTGGTTTCGAAGCAAAAAAGCCGCGTCGTTCGACGCGGCTTTTTACTTTTCCGCCGCAACAACGTCCCGCGCCAGCGCGCGACTTCGCCTATGCTGACGGAACCACCCGCCTCGCCGCGAAGCCGGCTCCAATTCCTGTCCAACCGCATGGAGCGCCCGTGACCGTTCGCAACCTCGACGCCTTGTTTCGCCCGAAATCCGTCGCCGTGATCGGCGCGTCCGAGCGGCCGGGCAGCACCGGCGCGATGGTCTGGGCGCGTGTGCTGGAAGGCGGCTTCGACGGCCCGCTGTGGCCGGTCAATCCGAAGCACGCGACGCTCGGCGTCCATCCGGTGATTGCCGACGTCGGCGATCTGCCGCAGGCGCCCACCGTCGCGGTGATCTGCACGCCGCCCGCGACGTGGCCCTCGCTGATCCATAAGCTCGGTGGCATGGGCACGCGCGCCGTAATCATCGTCGGCGAGGTGCGCAGCGATGAAGACCGGCTCGAACTGCGGCACGCGCTGTCGGCGGCGCGGCCGCATCTGTTGCGCATCGTCGGACCCGGCAGTCTCGGCGTGGTGTCGCCGGCGCTCGGCGCGCATCTGGGCGCGCCGTCGTGCATGGTCAAGGCGGGCGGCGTCGCGTGGGTGTCGCAGTCGAATGCGCTGACCAACGCAGTGCTCGGCTGGGCACGAGCGCGCGGGCTCGGTTTTTCGCACGCGGTGGCGCTCGGAGCGGAGGCCGACGTCGATGCCGGCGACGTGCTCGATTACCTCGCGAGCGACCCCGGCACCCGCGCGATCCTGCTCGAACTCGACAGCGTGCGGGCGGCGCGCAAGTTCATGTCGGCCGCGCGCGCGGCGGCGCGCAACAAGCCGGTGCTCGCGCTGCGCTCCGGCCGCGACGATCCCGCCGACGGTCTCTACACAGCGGCGTTCCGGCGCGCGGGCCTCGTGCGCGTCGACGCGCTCGACGATCTGCTCGACGAAATCGAAACGCTCGGCGTCGGCCGCGTGGCGGCGGGCGCCACCGCCACGCTGATCACTAGCGACCGCGGTCTCGCGACGCTCGCGCGCGACGCGTTCACCGCCGCCGGCGGCCTGCTCGCGCCGTGGCCGGCCGCGGCGTCGGACGCGCTGCGCGAGGCGCTGCCGCTCGCGGTCGGCGGCAATCCGCTGCTGCTCGGCGACGGCGCGCGTCCTGAGCACTTCGGCACCGCGCTGAAGCTGCTCGGCGAGTATCGCGAGACCGGCACTGCCGTCGTGGTGCACGCATCGACGCATGGCGCGCCCGTCGACGACGTCGCGCAGGCGCTGATCGAGCATCAGCGCTTTGCGTATCGCGGGCTGCTCGCGTGCTTTTTCGGCGGTGTCGATGCGACGAGGCGCGACGCGCTGCATGCGCAGGGCATCCCGGTGCACACGACGCCGCAGCGGCTCGCGCGCGCCTTCGCCCGTCTGGTCGATTACCGGCTGGGCCGCGAACTGCTGATGCAAACGCCGGAAGGCCTGCCTGCGCAGATTCCCGAGTCGATCGACGCCGCCCAGGCGCAGGCTCGCGAAGCGGTGGCGGCGGGCGCGAGCGAGCTGGCCGGGGCGGCGGCGGCGCGGTTTCTGTCGCGGTTCGGGTTGCGGGTGGAGGGTGCGCAAGGAGGGGGCGCCCACGCGTCGGGCGCCGATGCCGACGGCGCCGCAAAACCCATCGTCGACGTCGCCGTCGAACTGCACGACGACGACAACTTCGGCCCCGTGTTCCGCTTCGCCGCACCGCCGATCGACGGCGTTTCCAGCGGGTTGCACGTGTACGGCCTGCCGCCGCTCAATCCGATGCTCGCGCGCGACATCGTCACGCGTTCGCACTACGCGAGGCTGGTCGCGCCGGAGCCGACGCTCGCGGCGTTGACGGCGGTGTCGCAAGCGGTTTGCGACGTGCGCGAGATCGTCGGCCTGTCGTTGAAGCTCAGGGTCTACCGGGACCGCGTGACGGTGGTCGATCCCGTGTTGCGGCTCGGCGCGCAGCGCAGCCGTCTCGCGATCGTGCCGTATCCGCGCCGCTTCGAGGAAACGATCGACTGGCAGGGGATGCGTGTAACGGTGCGGCCGATTCGCCCCGAAGACGAAAACGCGCATCGCGAGTTCGTGCAGGCGATGACGCCGGAAGATTTGCGGCTGCGTTTTTTCGCTTCAGTCGGCGCGTTCGACCACTCGCAACTCGCGCGCATGACGCAGATCGACTACGACCGGGAAATGGCGCTGATCGCGACGGTCGACAACGAAGACGGCGTCGCGCAGACGCTCGGCGTGGTGCGTGCGGTGGCCGATCCCGACAACGAGACGGCCGAATTCGCGGTGACCGTGCGCTCGGATCAGAAAGGGCGGCGCCTCGGCCAGTTGCTGATGCAGCGGATCATCGCGTACGCGCGGGCGCGCGACACGCACTGGCTGATCGGTGAAGCGTTGCGCGAGAACACCGCGATGATCGCGCTCGCGAAGGCCAGCGGCTTCACGATCACGCGGACCGATGACCCCGGTGTGGTCGGCTTGCGGATGGCGCTCGACGAAACGGCGGGGGCGGACCCGAAGTCCGCCGCGCAGAACCAGCCGGCGCGTTGAGCGGCTGACGTCGCGAGCCGCTCAACGCATGGCTTCACCGCCTCACGCCGCCAGCTTCTGTGCCGCCTCATCGACCTGCGCGCGCGTGACCGACAGCTCGTCGAGCCATGCCTGCGCATACACGGCGCCGGTTTCGCGTTCGAGCCGCGCGATCGTCGCGGCGCAGCGGTTCGCGTCCTTCAGCGTCGAAATGAACGCTTTCACCGACTCACCGCCCGTGAACGCGTCGAACAGCGGCACGCGAATTTCGTCGGGCAGCGCACGGGCGGTCCATTGGTACGGCTTGCCGTTGAACGTCAGCGACGGCGGCAGCACGCGCTCCTTGCGCACGGCCGGAATCAGGCCGTAGGTGCGCGCCGCTTCGCCGATCTGCTCGGGCGAAAACAGCTCGTCGGGCGTGATGTGGAACTGCTGGATGAAGGTCTCGATGCTTTGCATCGCGGCGGCGCGGTCGTCGCGGCGCTTCTGCGCGTGGGCGACGATGTCGCGCAGTTCGTCGGCTTCTTCGGCGGTGATCGTGAAGCTCGACTGCTTCTGCTGGAGTTCGGAAAAACGCTGGAATTCGGAATCGGTCAGAAGTTTGGCCATTGCTCAATCGATGCGCGCGCATGAGCCCGTCATGCGGCGTTATTTTGGAAGGGCCGCCATTCTAAACCATGTGCGCGTGCGCGCCGCCGCGGAACTTACCGCGCAACTTACCGATCACGCGGCCTGCTCGCGGAACATCGACAGCGCCTGCACCGTGTCGCGCAGCAGCGTGGTGGCCGCTTCGAGCGTCGGCGCGACGTATTCGTCGATCCGCCGCAGATACGGGCAGGTCAGCACCGCGCTCGCCTGTCCCGACGGCGCGAGTATCGGGAACGTCACGTCGGTGACGCCGAAGGTCTGCTGGCTGTCCTTCTGCCAGAAGCCCGCCGCGCGGATGCGCTCGCAGGCTTCCTCCAGCGCGGCGAGATCGAGCGTCACTTCGCCCTTCACCTTCGTGTGCTCCGCCAGCATCTGCTGGCGCTGCTCGACGCTCTGGAACGCGAGCATCACGCGCCCCGAACCGGTGTCGATCAGGCCGACCCGCGAACCGAGCCGCACTGACATGCCCCATGTGCCCGGTCCGTCGACTTGCGCAATCACCAGCAGGTTGCCGCGGTCGTAGACGACGAGGTGGCAAGACTGCTCGGCCGCGTCGGCGAAACGCTGCATCAGCGGCAGCGCTTCTGCGATCAGCCGGTTCATTGGCGGATGACGGTGCGCGAGCGCGAACAGCTTCAGGCTCAGCGAGTAGCGGTCGCCAGCCGCCGAGCGCACCACATATTGGCGCGCGACGAGGCGTTCGAGCATCCGGTACATCTCGCTCGCGTTGCGGCCCAACTGCCGCGTGATTTCGGCGCGCGTGAGTCCTTCCTTCTGCTCGGACAGTAGCTCGAGAATGTCGAGGCCTTTATCCAGCGCGGGGGCGCGATAGCGGTCGTCGTCCTTGTCTTCGGCGTCCATCGTGAGGGTCCGGGAATTCCGTGTGGAGTTCTGATTATCTGGTGTGCGCGGGCGAGTGCGTAGCATTTCGCGAACTGGATGGCCTATGTCCAGGGAAAACCCAGGCATCCGCGCCGCGTAGTTTTCTTGACTTGGAAAAATTCGAATATGAATAATACGTTCATTGGTGAATGAATGCACTTCCCAAGCGGTGCGCGGAGTGTGACCGCCGCGCCCTCGCCGCCGCATGGTAAAAAGACCACAAATCTGGAGACACGCTCATGTCGGCATCGATCGTATCGAAAATCGGGCAGCGGCGCCGTATCGGCCGCGGCTCGTTGCAGGTGAGCGGACTGGGGCTCGGCACGGCGCCGCTCGGCGGCCTGTACCGCGACCTGTCCGACGAGGAGGCCCAAGCGACGATCGCCGCCGCCTGGGACGCGGGTGTGCGCTACTTCGACACCGCGCCGCATTACGGCAACACCAAGGCCGAGCATCGGCTCGGCGCCGCGCTGCGCCACTATCCGCGCGGCGAGTATGTGCTGTCGACCAAGGTCGGCCGCCGCTTCGTGCCGCGCACGTCACCGTTCGACGACCGCGAAGGCTGGCAGAATCCGCTGCCGTTCGAAGCGATCTACGACTACACGCACGACGGCATTCTGCGTTCGTTCGAGGACAGCCAGCAGCGCCTCGGCATCATCGATATCGACGTCCTGCTCGTGCATGACATCGGTCGCGTCACGCACGGCGACCAGCATCCGCACTACTGGCGGCAACTGACCGAAGGGGGCGGCTTCCGTGCGCTCGAGCGCCTGCGCTCGACGGGCGCAATCAAGGCGCTCGGCCTCGGCGTCAACGAGGGCGCGGTGATCCTCGACGCGATGGCCGAGTGCGATATCGATTGCGCGTTGCTCGCGGGCCGTTATACGCTGCTCGAGCAGACCACCCTCGACGACCTGCTGCCCGCCTGCGAGGCGCGCGGCGTCAGCATCCTGCTCGGCGGCGCGTTCAATTCGGGCATTCTGGCGCGGGGCGTCGAAGGCGATCTGAAGTTCAATTACGGCGCCGCGCCGCCCGAGGTGATCGAGCGCGTCGCGCGTCTGGAGGCGGTATGCCGCGCGCATGACGTGCCGCTCGCCGCCGCCGCGTTGCAGTTTCCGTATGCGCACCCGGCGGTCGCCACCGTGCTGACCGGCGCGCGTAGCGCCGACGAATTGCGCGAGAACGTCGCGTCGTTCGAGCTGCCGATCCCCGCGGCCTTGTGGTCCGCATTGCGCGACGCGGGCCTGCTCGACCCCCGTGCGCCCGCCCCCGAGGACTGATCCGACCATGCCGATCGACGCTCACCAGCACTACTGGGACCCCGCGCGGGGTGACTACGAGTGGCTGACGCCGGAGCTGAAAATCCTCTACCGGCCGTTCGGGCCTGATGATCTGAAGCCGTTGCGCGAACAGGCCGGCATCGAGCGGACCGTGGTCGTGCAGGCCGCGCCGACGCTCGACGAAACCCGCTACCTGCTCGACATCGCGCGTCACGAGCCGTCGATCGCGGGCGTGGTCGGCTGGGTGCCGCTGTTGTTGCCGAACGCGCCCGATCTGATCGAGGTGCTCGCGCGCGAGCCGAAGTTCAAGGGCGTGCGGCCGATGCTTCAGGATCTGCCCGACGACGGCTGGATCGCGAACCCCGATCTCGCGCCGGCGATCGAGGCGCTGATCGCGCACGATCTCGCGTTCGATGCGCTGATCTACGCGCGTCACGTGCAATACGTCGAGATCTTCGTGCAGCGTTTTCCGGCGCTGCGCATGGTGGTCGATCATGGCGCGAAGCCGCCGATCCGCTACGGCCAGGCGGGCTACCCGGTATGGCGCGACGCGATCACGCGGCTCGCCGCGCTGCCGCAGGTGCACTGCAAGCTGTCGGGTCTCGCGACCGAGGCCTCGCCCGGCTGGACCGAGGACACGCTGCGACCCTACGTCGAGCATCTGCTGAACACGTTCGGTCCCGCGCGGCTGATGTGGGGCAGCGACTGGCCGGTGCTCGAACTGAACGGCGACTATTTGCTCTGGCATTCGGTGGCGACCACGCTCGTCGCGTCGTTGAGCGACGCCGAGCGCGACGCCGTGTTCGGCGAGAACGCCGCCGCGTTTTATCGGCTTTGATTTCGTTAGCAGCCCATTCAACTGGAGTCGTAGATGACACAAAGACTGGCCGGCAAAACGGCCCTGATCACCGCAGCGGGACAAGGTATCGGTCTCGCCACCGCCGAACTGTTCGCGCGCGAAGGCGCGCGCGTGATCGCCACCGATATCCGCATCGACGGACTCGCCGGCAAGCCGGTCGAGGCGCGCAAGCTCGACGTGCTCGATGGCGCGGCGATCAAGGCGCTCGCCGCGGAAGTCGGCACGATCGACGTGCTGTTCAACTGCGCGGGCTTCGTACACTCGGGCAATATCCTCGAATGCAGCGAGGAGGACTGGGATTTCGCGTTCGACCTCAACGCGAAGGCCATGTACCGTATGATTCGCGCGTTCTTGCCGGCCATGCTGGAGAAGGGCGGCGGCTCGATCATCAACATGTCGTCGGCGGCGTCGAGCGTGAAGGGCGTGCCGAATCGCTTCGCGTACGGCGCGTCGAAGGCCGCGGTGGTCGGGCTGACGAAGTCCGTCGCTGCGGATTTCGTCACGCGTGGTGTACGCTGTAACGCGATTTGCCCGGGCACGGTGTCCTCGCCGTCGCTCGAACAGCGAATCGCCGCGCAGGCTCAGGCGCAGGGCGCGTCGCTCGATGCGGTGCAGGCCGCCTTCGTCGCGCGTCAGCCGATGGGCCGCATCGGCAAGCCGGAGGAGATCGCCGCGCTCGCGCTGTATCTCGCGTCCGACGAGTCGTCGTTCACGACGGGCCAACTCCATGTAATCGACGGCGGATGGTCGAACTGATTCTGATTGACTGACGAACCGAACACTACTGAACGTAAAGGGAAGTGCAACGATGAAACTGCTTCGTTATGGGCCGAAAGGCCAGGAAAAGCCGGGCCTGCTCGACGCGCAAGGCAAGATTCGCGATTTGTCGAAGGTGGTGGGCGATATCGACGGCGCTGGGCTCGGCGATGAAAGTCTCGCGAAACTGCGCGCGCTCGATCCGGCAACGCTCCCGGTCGTCGAAGGTAATCCGCGCGTTGGACCGTGCGTCGGCAAGATCGGCAAGTTCATCTGCATCGGCCTGAACTATGCGGATCACGCGGCGGAATCGAATCTGCCGGTACCGGCGGAACCGGTCATCTTCAACAAGTGGACGAGCGCGATCAGCGGCCCGAACGACGACATCGAAATCCCGCGCGGTTCGAAGAAGACCGACTGGGAAGTGGAACTCGGCGTCGTGATCGGCAAGGCGGCGAAGTATGTCGACGAAGCAAACGCGCTCGAGCATGTGGCCGGCTACTGCGTCGTCAACGACGTGTCGGAGCGCGAATGGCAAATCGAGCGCGGCGGCACGTGGGACAAGGGCAAGGGCTTCGACACGTTCGGCCCGATCGGCCCGTGGGTCGTCACGCGCGACGAAGTCGCCGATCCCCAGAACCTGAGCCTGTGGCTCGAAGTGGACGGCCATCGCTACCAGAACGGCAGCACGAAGACGATGATCTTCAGTGTCGCGAAGCTGGTGTCGTATGTGTCGCAGTGCATGAGCCTGCAGCCGGGCGACGTTATCTCGACCGGCACGCCGCCCGGCGTGGGCATGGGTGTGAAGCCGAACCCGGTGTTTCTGAAGGCGGGGCAGACGGTGCGTCTGGGTATCGAAGGGCTGGGCGAGCAGACGCAGAAGACTTACGCGGCGGAGTAACGCGCTTTCTCTTTCCGTCATATCGCTGTGAAATGAAAGGCCGTTCCTGTTTTGCGCAGGAGCGGCTTTTTTCATGGCGTCCCGGCTTTAAGCCCCCGCCTCTTGCTCCCCGTCCTCTCCAATCCGATTCACGGTCCCCTGCGCAACCGCCACTAGCTTCTCGCGATTCCCCTCCATCACGAACACGCTGCACTGGCAGGTCGCCTGATGCCTGCCCGCATAGACCACACTGGCGCGCGCGATCAGCGTGCCCTTCACTGCCGGGCGCAGATAATTGATCTTGTACTCACCGGTCACGACTCTCGGACCCAGCGACAGCGCGCCAGCGAACGTCAACGCATTGTCGGCGAGATAGCTGATGACGCCGCCATGTACGAAGCCATGCTGCTGCCGCAGTTCATCCCGAATCGGCAGACATAGGGTGAGCTCGTCGCTGCCGGCGTGCATCAGCTCCGCGCCTAGCAGCATGCTGAACGGCTGGGCGTGCAGTGCGCCGCGCGCCCGGTCGAGTAGGTCGGTCATCGTGGTTCCTTCGTGCAGGGGTCTGGGTAGTGCATCGGTGCAACAAAACATCCGCGCGGCGCGTGCCATGCGGTCCCTACCCACTCTAGGAAGTGCCGCTGCGCTGCGCAAGGTGATTCGTCGCGACCAGCGGCGCATTGTTGCGCAAAGCAACCGCAATCGCGACGATCGACGATGAAACCTGCACGTAGAGCGTTTTTTGCGGGAATTGGCCTCAAGCCGCCAATCGGCCTGCCGTTAACCCTGATTTACCTCCGTTATCCTTTGTTCCCAGGTGTCCACGATGTTCAGCAAGATCAAGGTCGCATCCGGCCTGCTATGTGTTCTGGCCGCGTTCTGCGTCTTCCAGCTCGTCACGGTAGGGTTGGGCTTCTGGTCACTGACGCGCACGCACGACGACGTCGGCGATCTGTCGAACATCGCGCTGAAGCAGGTCGACGCGGTCAACCAGACGACGCAGCGCCTGATGGACGCGCGCATCAACCTGTCGCGTGCCGGCACGCGCATGGTGCGCGGGGGCACCGAGCCCACGGACATCGTGCAGCACGCTCGCGAACAGCTCGCCGCCGCCGATCAGTCTTTCGCGGCCTTCATGAGCGCGCAGAAGACCAGCGACGAAAACAGCGCGCGCGCCGCCGCGCTCGCCGAACGCTACAAGACGCTGCATGGCGCGCTCGCGGAGCTCGCGCAGTATCTCGACTCGGACAACATCCAGGCCTTCCTCGATCAGCCGACGCAGTCGTTTCAGGACGCTTATCTGGCGGAAGTGCACAACTTTGGGCAATTCGGCGACGCCGCGAGCCGCGCGTCGCTCGATTCGATCGATGCGCGCGTGGCGGCGTTTCGCATCGTCAGCGTGGTGATTTTGCTCGTGCTCGTCGCCGGCACGCTCGCCGTCTATACGGCGCTGCGCCGCGGCGTCGTGGCACCGCTCGAGGAAGCGGGCCGCCACTTCGAGCGCATCGCCCAAGGCCGTCTCGATCAACCGATCGCCGCACGCGGCAGCAACGAAATCGGCCGTCTGTTCTCGGGCCTCGCGACGATGCAGGCAAGCGTTGCACGCACCGTCAAGAGCGTGCGCGAGTCGGCCGACTCGATCCATCTTGGCGCCAACGAAATCGCGACCGGCAACGCCGATCTGTCGGCGCGCACCGAAAACCAGGCAGCATCGCTCGAGGAAACGGCATCGAGCATGGAGGAACTCACAGCGACCGTGCGCCAGAACGCCGATCATGCGCGCGAAGCCAATGCGCTCGCCGAGACCGCGCTTGACGCGACGTCGCGCGGCAGCGAAGTCGTCAATCAGGTGGTCGACAAGATGCGCGGCATCGCGCAGAGCTCGGACAAGATCGCCGAGATCATCTCTGTGATCGACGGCATCGCGTTCCAAACCAACATCCTCGCGCTGAATGCCGCCGTCGAGGCGGCGCGCGCGGGCGAGCAGGGCCGCGGCTTCGCGGTCGTAGCCGGCGAAGTGCGCGGCCTCGCGCAACGCAGCGCGCAGTCGGCGAAGGAAATCAAGACGCTGATCAGCGAATCGGTCGCGGAGATTCAGGGCGGCTCGACGCTCGTCGAGCGCGCCGGCGAAGCGATGAGTCATGTGTCGGCGTCGATCTCGCGCGTCACGCAGATGATGGCCGAAATCAGCGCGTCGTCGCTCGAGCAGAGCACCGGCATCGAGCAGGTGAATCAGGCGGTCGTGCAGATGGACGAGATGACGCAGCAGAACGCGGCGCTCGTCGAGCAGGCCGCGGCGGCGGCGGCTTCGCTGCATCAGCAAACCGAGCAATTGAAACAGGCCGTTTCCGTGTTCGAAATTTCTGAAAGTGTGTTGCGTACGCAACAGCGCGGAGCAATGTCCGTCGCAAACGCAGAATTCGCATTAACCGGAATGCATGCGCTTTAAAGCGGCGACGCTTGAAAACGGACGCAGAAATAGAAAATGGCCCGCGTAAAGCGAGCCATTTTGCATTAGACGCAAGCGCCTGTAGAGGCGCCTATCGTGACGTCCAAGTCTGTCTCAAAGTACCCGAAGGAACTTAGACCGGCTGGATGTTTGCAGCCTGCTTGCCCTTCGGGCCTTGCTTGACTTCGAACGACACTTTCTGGTTTTCCTGCAAGGACTTGAAGCCCGAAGACTGGATTTCCGAGAAGTGTGCAAACAGGTCTTCGCCGCCGTCGTCCGGGGTGATGAAGCCAAAGCCCTTTGCATCGTTAAACCACTTAACAGTACCTGTTGCCATTTTTGATCCAAATAAATGTTGTGTATTGCATCGCGACCGCAATCGCTCCAATGCGAGAGCGAGCGCGAGGGGAGAGTTGTATCACGTCTTTATGACAGACGCCAATCAACCTGCGTCCGGGTATTCCCCGGTTTTGATGTTTTTTCGCGCTTTGAGAACGTCTGACGAGAACTTTTTTGCGCCAGGGTTTACCACCAACATCAAATTTCTCTCGCGACCCGGCGGCGGACATTCGTCCGTGCGTGCCGCACTTTATTGAGGCGATCAAGCGTGGAACTTCATCTATCACTGGCCAAATTCGGCTAAGTTCACGCTCGAAATTCGGCGTCCACAGGCAGCGCCGCGTAGGCGGTGGCCAGATGATAAGGCGTCGTTGACGGCATGTCCGTACGTGCAATTTCGCCGCTCGATGTCTTGCATTCGAACCAACCGTGTTCATGCAAAAAGCATCGCTGAAAACGTGCGATCTGTTGCGGCAGCGCCGCGCGCACGGCCGGATCGTCGTGACTGGCGAGCGCGCGCAGATATTCCGTCTGCCCCCAGATCCGCTGGGTCGCGTCGCTGACCTTGCCAGCCTCGTCGAGCGATGCGCACACGCCGCCGTTGTCCGGGTCCACGCCATGCTGCTGCGCGAAGGTGAAGGCGCGCGCCAGCGCGTCGGTTAGCCCCGTGCCGTCGAACAGCGCGCCCGCCTGCCTGACCAGCCAATACCACTCGAACTGATGTCCCGGCTCCAGACGGTTGCCGCTCGCGCCGATCGGCAATTCGGCGATACAGCCGCTCGGCGCATGCACGAAGTGTCGCGCGACCGCGCCAGCGAGGCGGCGCAACGCGGCGCCGAAGACGTTGTCGCGCGTCGCCTCGCAGGCGGCGAGCCACGCTTCGGTCAGGTGCATCAGCGGATTCTGCAACGGCGTGGCGGTGACCTTCGAAAAGTCGACGTTGAGCGCGGCGTTGAACAGATCGCCGTCGGCCGCGAAGTTCGACTGGATCAGCGCGGTCGTGTTGTGCACGAGCTTGAGCGCATCGAGGTTGTCGGAGCGCCGCGCGTATTCCGCGCACGCGAACACGACGAACGCGTGCGTGTAGAGGTCCTTGGTGGTGTCGAGCGGCAGGCCGAGCGCGTCGACGCTGTAGAACCATCCGCCGTGATCGGCGTCGCGAAAGGTGCGGGTCAGCGAATCGAACAGCACGCGCGCGTGTTCCATGTCGCCCGCTTGTGCAAACGTGAACAGCTGCCGCGCGCATGCCATCGCCCGATAGCGTTGCGCGGGCAGCGGCTCGCCTCCGGTGGCGTCGAGCGCTTCGTAGGGCAGCTGCAACGCGTGATTGAAGCCGGGCCCGCGCCACATCGGCAGCACCACGTTCGCGAAGTGCTCGCGCAGCGCGGTCACGGCGGTGGTCGTCGAAGCAGGGGGAGGGGGCATGCTTGGCATCGTCGGTTGGTTCGGGCGCGCAACGTGCGCAGTGTGTCGAGGCAGCGTTCAGGGCGGCGGTTCAGGATTCGGCTCGCCGAGACTGCTGCGGTGTGCGGCCTAGCATAAAGCAAACGCCTCGCGCTGACAGCTTGGGTCAAGCATCCGAAATGCTCGACGCTGCGCTCGCCTTCGGCAATTGCACGGCGTGCGGGAATTCCAGGGCGACGACGCGAGGTCGTGAAAGGCGCGAGGCGCGCGAAAGGGCGCAAATCGACGGGGAATGGCTTCGGCACGGGCGGAGCGCCATGCGACAATGCTGGCTCTAAATATTCCAATGGCAATGACAAGCGGCATCCGGCGCCCCGTTCCTGGCGACGACCGCTTTTTCCTCTATGGCAGATTCCGTAGCATCCCCGCAGTCCATGCCCCCGCGCGTCGCTTCGAAGAAGCAGCGCCAGGGCGCCGTCTCCACCGAAACCGAAAACAAGCTGGCGCGCGCGGCGCGCTCGGCGCAACGCCTCGCGCAACTGAGCGGCGTCGCGCGCGACGACAGCACGCTCGACCTGTTCCCCGACGATCCGACCCGCGCGACGCTCGAGGCGATGAATATCGACGTCCGCCAAGGCACGCTGCACGGCTTCGAACTGCCGGACGTGGTGCTGCAGGCGGTCGGCGTATTCGATGAACACGGGTCGCTCGACAAAACTGCGCGCCGCGCACCGCGTGCGGCGAAGCTGGATGCGCCGATGCCGGTGAACGGGCAGTTGAGCGGGTTTGACGTCGAGCCGGTGATGGCGGTTGCGGATGCGTCTGCAAACAAGCCCGCAAACGAGCCCGCGAACGAGCCCGCGAACGGCGCCCCCGACGGCTCAGCGCCGAACGCCGCAGCAAACACCGACGACAAGCCCGCGGCAACGTCGCGTGAGCCATCCGCGCCGCCCAGCTCGGCGATGGCCGCCGCGACCGTCGCGCGCAGCGTGACCGCGTTGCGCCAGGCGGCCGAAGCGGAGTCGGCTGCGACGGCGGGCGCGGGCAAGCCACAGCAGCGTTTCGCCGCGACGTTCGCGAAAGCCGCGACGGCATCGCGCGATGCCGCAGTTGCTACCGCCCCGGCTTCGCTTGCAACGTCCGCTGCGACCGACGGCAGTAGCATGAGCCAGTCCGCCGACGAGCCCGCGACGCGTACCCAATCCGCCTCGCCAGAGGCCTTGACCACGAAACAGGACGACAAGCTCTCCGCCACCGCGCAGTTGACGACACCCCGGTCCTCGTCCGCAGACAACCACGCCGGATTCGCCACTTCCTCGCGTGACGCGCGCCGCACCGACGCGGCCGCCGCCGCGCTACGCTCGGAGCCGGAACTCGACCGCGCGCGCGCCACCGCGTTCGCCGATACGGTCGATGCGCTCTATGGCGTGATCGCCGATCAACGCCGCGCTGCGACCGATCATTCGCGGCGCGTGAAATGGATGCTGTCGATCGTGGTCGGTGCGCTGCTGGTGACGGTGGCGATCGGCATCGCGCAGACGCTGCTGCTGATGCGCCTCACGCGCGAGACGACGGCGCAGCAACACCGCATCGAACAGATGATGCAGAACCAGCAAGCGGCGATGGTGAGCCTGCTCGACGCGCATGCGGCGACAGCGAACGCCGCATCGGCGCCCGCCGCCACGACCCCCACCGCAGCGCCCCTACAGCCCAGCGCGACGCCGACGCGCGCGAGGCACGCTCGCGCTTCGCACCGGCGCCCGCCGAGTCACTAAATCGGGGACGTTGTCGCGATGCAACGCCTCCCGGCCCAATGACATCGCGGCAACCCGCCGCGGCGAAAATTTGCTGCAGTGCACTAGCTTTTCTCTAGGGAAAACCCCATAATCACAACTAAGGGAAAACCCTAGCAACGCAGTCACTAACCGGGAGTCGCCATGAGCTACATCTTTGCACTGTTCCAAAAGGTCAGCGACCTCTTTGCGTCGCCCCATCTGCCGCTGGATTCGGACTACTCGTACGCAGCGCGTGCCCGTGAAGCCGAGCGTCTGCGCCGCGCGCAGGCCACGCTGTTCGGCATCAAGCTGACGGACTAAAAACCAGCCGCACCTCCCGAGCGCGCGACAACGCGCCGGGGCGCGCACCTCGAGTGCGCTTCTCATTGAGCCACTATTCGCGAAATGCGGATCGTGGCTTTTTGTTTTTCGGGGCTCTCTTGTCGCGATGCACCATTGCGCGACGAGACAGACGTATCAGCGCCAGGCCTCCCGTGTCTGTCCGACTCCTTGCGAATTATTTCGGGGCCGAAATGAATGTAACCAGCTTTCACGCTGATTCAGCGAGTCGAATGAAAGCATTGCCCGTAAACCTTTGTTGAATGAAGCGCGAAAGCGACACCGCGCTTCCATCAACAGGCCCCATCTATGAAATGCTCGCTTACAAGTGCTAACGTCTTCACGCGATCCGGGCCGCTAAAGTGAGTCTCAAGCGTACGGCGTCTGGTTCGGCTCACAAGCGAAGCGAACGAAGCGAATCGCACGATCCGAGCAAACACGGACGCTGGCCTGGAATAAAACTTTGACGGGAGGTCATTATGAAAAACTTTGGCAAGGCATCGCGCTCGCTGATCGCAACGCTGCTCGCGGGCGGCGCACTCGTCGCGGCTGGTAGCGCATTCGCGCAAGACCGCGTGATCGTCGAACACGGTCCGGCACCAGTCGTGTACGGCCAACCGCATATGATGCCGGTGGGCGTGTCGATCAACATCGGCTGGCACGGCGATCGTTACTGGGACGGCCACCGCTACTGGGAGCACGACGAGTGGATGCGCCGTCATCCGCACGACTACGATCCGCACCACCGCGGCGACGATCACCGCACCCCGCCCCCGCGCTACTAAAGCGCGCCTGATCGCGTCGCAACAGGCGGCGTGAGTCCACGAAGCCGGTCTTCCCTCGAGGGAAAGGCCGGCTTCGTCGCATTTGGGCGTGCGAGTCCGACCGTGGTATTGCGCGTGCTGCGCTATGCTTCGGGGCTTTCATCGACGGCAGCGGGAGCGCGTGTGGACAAGACGACACAGGATGTAGCGATAGGGGTGGTGGGCACGGGACTGATGGGCGTCGGCATTGCGACGCAGGCCGCGTTGCATGGATACCGGACGATCGTTCACGACGTTGATCCGGCGCGACTCGCGAGCGTCGCGCCGAAAGCGCAAGCCGTGCTCGACGAACTGATCGACGCGGGCCGTATCGACGATGCTGCCAAACAGGCGGCGCTCGCGCGCATCGAAACCAATGCGCAACTCGATGCGATCGGGCAAGCGCGCTTCGTGATCGAGGCGATTCCCGAAGTGCTCGAACTCAAACACCGCCTCTACGCGACGCTGACCAGCCTGCTCGCCGATGATGCGATCCTCGCGAGCAACACCAGCGGCTTCCCGCCCGACCAGCTTGCCACCCCGCTGCGCGCGAAAGAACGCTTCGTGATCGCGCATTTCTGGAACCCGCCGCACATGATTCCGCTCGTCGAGGTCGTGCCGGGCACCGAGACCGCGCCCGAAGTCGTGCGGCAAACCGCCGGACTGATGAGCGCGATCGGCATGGAGCCGGTCGTGCTCGCGAAGGCGATTCCGGGCTTCGTCGGTAATCGGCTGCAGTTCGCGGTACTGCGCGAGGCGTTGCACATCGTGCGTTCGGGGGCAGCGACGCCCGAGGTCGTCGATCGCGTGATGAAAGCTTCGCTGGGACGTCGCTGGGGCATCGTCGGACCATTCGAGGGCGCGGACATGGGCGGACTCGACACGTTCGTCGACATCGCGTCGCATCTGATGCCGCAACTCGCGAAAGACGAGGACGTGATCGATCTGCTGCGCGCGCAGGTCGACGCGGGGCGTGTCGGCGTGCGCAGCGGCGCGGGGTTTCATGACTGGGATGAAGCGCGCATCGCGCGGGTAAAGGAAGGGCGCAAGCGCGTGATCGGGCGCGGCTAGTGCGGTATAAATAGCCGTTCCGTGCCTGGTACTCCGCCGCTTTTCGCGCTAACTGCCACACGCGTCGCAAGCGAACCTAAATCAACTCCAAGCCAACCCCAAGCCACTTCATGTCTCACTACTTCTACGACCCCGCCGCCGGTCACGGCCTGCCGCACGATCCTTTCAAGGCGATCGTCGCGCCGCGGCTGATCGGCTGGATTTCGTCGCGCGATGCCGAAGGCACGCTCAATCTCGCGCCATACAGCTTTTTCGGCGCGTTCGCGACCTTTCCGCCGATCATCGGTTTTAGCAGCGAGGGCCGCAAGGACAGCCTCGCCAACATCGAGGCGACCGGCGAATTCGTTTGGAATCTCGCCACCCGGCCGCTCGCGGAGCAGATGAACCGCTCGTCGGCGCCGGTCGCGCCGCACGTCGACGAGTTCGCATTGGCCGGGCTCACGCCGGCGCCGGGCCGCAACGTGGCGGTGCCACACGTAGCCGAATCGCCGGCGGCGCTCGAATGCAAGCTGCTGCAGATCGTGCGTCTGCATGATGTCGACGGCAAGCCGATGGACAACTATCTGTCGCTCGGCCAGGTGGTCGGCGTGCATATCGACGACGCGTATCTGAAGGACGGCTTGTTCGACACGCACGCCGCGCAGCCGATCATGCGCGCGGGTTATCGCGCCGACTATGCGCAGATCGGCGAGATGTTCCAGATGATCCGGCCAACGGCCTGAACTCGCCCTCAGCAGCTTCCACTGATTAGCGGATCGCTCAGGGTGTCACCGGCGGCGGCTTGCGTGGGGACTGCGCGGACGTTTTTGCCGCGGAGTCACTGTTGCCGCTCCCGCTCCCGCCCACGGGCGCATCCACTTCAACCTCGACGACCGCAGCCGCGACCGGCGCGGCCGCCGTGACTTCCGCCGCAATCGCCGCGGGCACGGGCTGGATCGGGCGCGCACGCGAGCTGACGAGCACCGCGCGCGGTTCATTGTCGTAAATCACGGCCCGCACGCGCGGATAAATCTCCCGCTCCCAGCGACGTCCGCTGAACACGCCGTAGTGGCCGACGCCCGTTTGCACGTGATGCGTCTTCAGATACGGCCGCAGACGATCGCACATGTCCTGCGCGGCGAGCGTCTGACCGACCGCGCAGATATCGTCCTTTTCACCTTCCACGGTCAGCAATGCGGTGCGGCGAATCTTCGACGGCTCCACCAGCCGCCCCTCGACTTCGAGCGCGCGTAACGGCAGCGCATGCTGCTGGAACACGGTGTCGACGGTCTCCAGATAGAAGTCGGCGGTCAGATCCATCGTCGCGAAGTACTCTTCGTAGAAAGTGCGAATCGTGTCGGCTTTCTGCGGATCGCCCTTGCCGCGCTCGTAGTACATCGTTTCGAACGAGTCGGCGTGGCGGCCCGGATTCATCGCCATGAACGCGGCCAGCTGCACGAAACCCGGATACACGCGACGCTGCGCGCCGGCAAACCCGAACGGCACCGCGCTGATCAGATTGCGCTCGAACCACTCGATCGGCCGGCTCCTGGCCAGTTCGTTGACGCGCGTCGGATTGATGCGCGTGTCGATCGGGCCGGCCATCAGCGTCATGCTGGCCGGCTGCGCGGGATGGTCCTCGGCGGCCATCAGCGCGACGGCGGCGAGCGCCGCGACGGTCGGTTGACAGACCGCGAGCAGATGCGTGCCGGACCCGATCGCCGCGGTGAAGTCGATCACGTGGCGCACGAATTCATCGAAGCCGAAGCGGCCTTCGCCGAGCGGCACGTCGCGCGGGTTGTGCCAGTCGGTGATATAGACGTCGTGCTCGGTCAGCATCGTGCGCACGGTTGCGCGCAGCAGCGTCGCGAAGTGGCCCGACATTGGCGCGATCATCAGCACGCGCGGCTGCGGCGTTGAAAGCACGGCGTCCTTGCGAAAATGCAGCAGCGAGCAGAACGGCGTGCGCGCGACGACTTCCTCGACCACCGCGACCGGCTCGCCTTCGGTGACGACGCTATCGATGCCGAACGGCGGCCGCTTCGGCGTGAGTCCGCCGAGCATCAGAAGTTCGCACGTCGCGCGCAGCGAGCGTCCGTGCGGCGTAGCGGCGAATGCGGACCATGCATCGAGCGAACGGTTCGCCAGCGCCGCGCCGTGCCGCAGCGGTAGCAGCAGGTCGGCGCAGGCCTGATAGGCAGGATAGGCGAACAGATTCATACTTTCACTCGAATGCGCCAGAAAGACAGGAACTCGAATAAAAGCAAGTGGTGCGCCAGGCGCCGGCGCGCGTTGCCCCTGTGTCGCGTCATATCTGCGTGGGTCGGCATATCACTTGCGTGCATAGGCGAAATGGGCCGGCCTTGCCGCGCTTTGGTGCGCGCGCGCACCGCGGCGTGCATGGGCGCAGGCACGCGCGGCGCGATGCCCGATCTGGAGGACACACGTATGGGAAATACTACGCTCACGATAAGCAGCAGGAATTATTCGTCGTGGTCGCTGCGCGGCTGGCTGCTGACGAAGTTCAGCGGCTTGCCGTTCGAAGAAATCGTGGTGCCGATCGACGACCCCGCGGCGCGCGCCGAACTACTGCTGCTGTCGCCGTCGATTCTGGTGCCATGCCTCGTGCACGACGGCGTCAAGGTCTGGGACACGCTGGCGATCGCCGAATATCTGCACGAGCTGAAGCCGCAAGCCGCGCTGTTGCCGCACGAGATCCGCGCCCGCGCGCATTGCCGCGCTATCTGCGGCGAGATGCATTCGGGGTTTGCGTCGTTGCGCTCGGCGCTGCCGATGAACCTGAAGGCGCATTTCCCGGGCTTCAAGGTATGGGCGCGCGCGCAATCGGATATCGAGCGGATCGTGACGATCTGGCGTGAATGTCTGAAGGAGTACGGCGGCCCGTTCCTGTTCGGCGAGCGGACCGCCGCGGACGCGATGTACGCACCGGTGGTTACGCGTTTCGTGACCTATGACGTGCAACTCGATCCGGATATGGTCGAATACGGGCAGCGCATCATGGCGCTGCCCGAAATGCGCGAGTGGATCGCGCTCGCGCGTCAGGAGGTCGAGGAGATCGATGAACTGGACGTCGAGTTCTGAGCGCGGCGGCCGCCGTCCGCCGCCGTCCACATCAAGCAGATCCGTCAGCCGCGCTCGCCTTCGAGCTTGAACACGCTGACCAGCTGCGCGAGCCGCGCAGCCTGCTCGCGCAACTCGGCCGCCGCGGCTTCCGCATCGACGACGATCGTCGCATTCTGCTGCGTCGCCTCGCCGATCTGCGTGACCGCCAGGTTGACCTGCTCGATGCCGCCCGACTGCTCGCGCGACGCGACATTGATCTCGCTCATGATCGCGCGGACCTGACCGACCTGAGTGACGATTCCCTGCATCGTCGCGCTCGCTTCTTCGGCGATGCGAAAACCGCTGTCGACGTTCGCGCTCGACGCCGCGATCACCCCCTCGATCTCCTTCACCGCCGCCGCGCTGCGCTGCGCGAGCGCGCGCACTTCCGACGCGACGACCGCGAAGCCCTTGCCGTGCTCGCCCGCGCGCGCCGCCTCGACGGCCGCGTTCAACGCGAGGATGTTGGTCTGGAAGGCGATGCCCTCGATCACCGTCGTGATCTCGGCGATCTTCTGCGACGAGCGGCCGATCTCGCCCATCGTCGACACCACGCGCTCGACCGCGCGGCCGCCTTCGAGCGCGGCGTCGGCGGCGTGGGTGACGAGGGTGTTCGCTTCGGTCGCGTGATCGGCATTCTGCTGCACGGTCGACGTGATCTGCTCCATGCTCGCCGCGGTCTCTTCGAGGCTGCTCGCCTGGGTCGCGATGCGCATCGCGATGTTGCCGCTACCGGTGGCGATTTTCTCGGTGCCCGCCGACATGTCGGCCGACGCGTTGCGCACCTGCGCGACGATGCGCGCGAGGCCTTCGCCGATGCCGTCGATCGCCAGCATCAGGCGGCCGATCTCGTCGGCGCGCGCGCGGCCGTGCTGCGCGACGCGCACGCTCAGATCGCCCGCGGCGAGACGCTCCGACGCACGCGCGGCTTCGTCGAGCGGACGGCTGACGAGCCGCCGCACCGCGACAAGGAACACGATCGCGAACAGGCCGACCAGCGCGAGGCCGAGCAGCAGGAAGGCGTTGCGGGTGCGCACGACCTCGGCCATCACTTCGTCGCGCGGCGCGACGCCGCCGACGAGCCACTGCCACTCCGGCACCGTGACGAACGACACGAACTTGTCGCGCGCGTCGCTCTCGCCGAGCATCGCGTCGGCCGAGCGGTAGTCGAGCTCGCCCTGCTTCATGTCGAGCATGCGCTGATACGGCGCGTTGGCGTCGTCGGCTTTCTGGCCCGCGGCGGCCGGATGCACGAGCAGCTTGCCGCGCTCCGCGCCGCTCGACGCGTCGAGCACGAAGTAATAGCCGCTCGCGCCGATCTTCAGCGCGTGGATGCCGTCCTGGACCGACTGGATCTCCTTGTCCACGTCGACGCCGACGAACAGCGCGCCGATCACGCGGCCGCTCGCGTCGGCGATCGGCCGGTACTGCGTGATCATGCGCTTGCCGAACAGCATGGCGAGGCCGGTGTACGAGCGGTTCGCGAGCAGCGGCGCATACGCTGGCCCCTTGCGGTCGAGCAGCGTGCCGACCGCTCGGGTGCCGTCCTGCTTCTTCAGCGAGGTGGTCACGCGCACGAAGTCGTCGCCGCTGCGCGCAAACACGGTCGCGACCGCGCCGCTGCGTTCGAGGAACTGGTCGGGAATCGTGAAGTCGAGATTCAGCACCTTGCCGCCGGCCTTGAAAGTCGGCGTCGCGGTGTTCCCGATGTCGACTTTCTGCGTGTCGTCGAGCGAGAAGTCGGTGGGCAGGAAGCTCGCGAACAGCGCCATCGACCGATCGACTTCGGCCGACAGCGCCTTGTCGAACAGCTCGATCATCGCGGCGATCGAGCGGTCTTTTTCGGCGATGCGGGCGAGCACCTGGTCGCGTACCTGGTCGCCGACGGCGCGTGCGAGCGCCCACGCGAACGTGCTGAAAATCAACGCGACCAGCACGCACGAGAGCACGGCAAGCCGCGCGCCGACGCTGGCGCGGCGCAAGAAGAGAGAGTTCATGGGCAGGCGCGAAAAGGGGGACGGGCGACGCGCGCGTCGGGCATGGCCGCGAACGGCATCGATTTACTGGTTTACGGCTCGGGAGACGGCGGCTTTAGGGCGACTGAAAGCCGCCCGTAATAGGCTGAAAGGGGCCACAAAAAACCGGCCCCGAAAAAGGGACGAGGCGGAATGCCGAAGGTGTTGCTGCGTTGCTCAGCGCACCGGATCGACGGTTCGGCCGGGCGCGCTTCGCCACGTCCGCAACAACAACGCATTGGTGACGACGCTGACGCTCGAAAACGCCATCGCCGCGCCCGCGAGCATCGGATTCAGCAAGCCGAACGCGGCCAGCGGAATGCCGATCAGGTTGTAGACGAATGCCCAGAACAGGTTCTGCTGGATCTTGCGCCACGTTCTGCGGGAGATGTCGATCGCGTCGGCGACGAGCGCCGGGTCGCCGCGCATCAGCGTGATGCCGGCGGCGTGCATGGCGACGTCGGTGCCGCTCGCCATCGCGATGCCGATGTCGGCGGCGGCGAGCGCGGGCGCGTCGTTGATGCCGTCGCCCGCCATCGCGACGATGCCGGCGTGGCGCATCTTCAGGTCGCGGATCACGCGGGCCTTGTCGTCGGGCAGCACCTCGGCGTGGAATTCGTCGATGCCGAGCGCCCGCGCGACGCTCGCCGCACTGCCGCGGTTGTCGCCAGTCACGAGCACGCTGCGGATGCCCATCTGCGCGAGCCGCGCGACGGCCGCGCGCGCGGTCGGCTTCACCGTGTCGCCGAACGCGATCAGTGCGAGCGCTTCGGGGGCGTGAGGCGCGCGCGTCATCAGCCACGACACCGTGTTGCCCGCCGCTTCGAGTTCCTGCGCGCGCGCGGCAAGCGCGCTCGGCAGCGCGATGTCGAGCTCGCGCAGCCAGCGCGTGCTGCCGAGGGCGAGCGTGCGGCCGTCGACGTGGGCTTCGACGCCCCGGCCGGCGACGGCGCGAGCGGCGGTGGCGCTTGGCCCGCCCTCGTGTTCGCCGGCCATTTGCCCGAGTTGAGCCTCGTGCGCGCGCATCACCGCCCGCGCGAGCGGATGATCGCTATGCCGCTGCACCGCCGCCGCGAGCGCGACCGCTTGGTCGCGGCTCAAGCCGCCGATCGGCTCGAACGCCGTTACCGATGGTTGGCCGAGCGTCAGCGTGCCGGTTTTGTCGAACGCGACAATCGACACGCGATGCGCGATTTCCAGCGCTTCCGCGTCCTTGATCAGCACGCCGTGGCGCGCGGCGACGCCGGTGCCGGCCATGATCGCGGCGGGCGTCGCGAGGCCGAGCGCGCACGGGCAGGCGATCACCAACACCGCGACCGCGTTCAGGATCGCGGTTTCCGCGCCCGCGCCGGCGAGCAGCCAGCCGATCAGCGTCAGCGCGGCGAGCGCGAGAATCGTCGGCACGAAGACTTCGCTGACGCGGTCGACGAGCCGCTGGATCGGCGCCTTCTCGGCCTGCGCGCTTTCGACGAGCCGGATGATGCGCGCCAGTGTCGTCTCCGCGCCGATCGCGGTGGTCGTCACCACGAGCGCGCCTTCGCCGTTGATCGAGCCGGCCGTGACGGCGTCGCCGGTCTGCTTCGGCACCGGCAGGCTTTCGCCGGTGATCAGCGCTTCGTCGATATGCGTGCGGCCTTCGAGCACCGCGCCGTCGACCGGTACGCGCTCGCCCGGCCGCACGATCACGACGGTGCCGACCCGCACCTGCGCGAGCGGCACCTCGCGTTCGCCGGCGCCGTCGCGGAGGCGCGCGCGCTCGGGGCGCAGCGCGTTGAGCGCGCGGATCGCGTCGGTGGTCTGGCGCTTGGCGCGCGCCTCGAGCCACTTGCCGAAGCGCACCAGCGTGATCACGACCGCCGATGCCTCGAAGTACAGATGCATCGTGTCGGCCGGATGCATCGCGAGTTCGTAGACGCTGATTCCGTACGCCGCCGATGTGCCGAGCGCGACCAGCAGGTCCATGTTGCCCGCGCCGGCGCGCACCGCGCGCCAGGCTGCGCGATAGAAGCGCGCGCCGAATACGAACTGCACGATCGACGCGAGCACGAATTGCAGCCAGGCTGGCAGCATCGCGTGGAGGCCGAACCATTCGCCGAACATCGGTGCGACGAGCGGCAGCGTCAGCAGCGCGGACGCAACGACGCTCGCGAGGTCGCGGCGGGTTTGAATCCGCTTGCGGTCGACGCCGGGGGCGCGGGTCGTGTCGAGGATGTCGCTTTCGTTGCCGGACGCGGCGATAGTGGCCGTTGTCTCGGCTGGAGCGGCAGCAGCGGGCAGCGCGCTCAACGTCGCTTCGTAGCCAGCTTTCCTGACGGCGGCGATCAGCGCGCCGGTATCGGCGGATGCGGTGCCTTGCGGATGAGCGGTGGCGGTTTCGGTCGCCAGATTGACCGACGCGCGCGCGACCCCAGGCACCTTCGCGAGCGCTTTTTCGACGCGCAACGCGCAGGCTGCGCAGGTCATGCCGCCAATCTCCAGTTCAATGGTTCCCGGCGTCGCGGCGGGTGTCGCGGTTTGCGTCGCGCTTGGCGCGGCAAGCTCGGCGTTCGCGACCGGCGTCGCTTCGTATCCGGCCTTGCGCACGGCATCGGCCAGTTGCTGAGGCCCGAGCGTCGCGTCGCTTTCCACGCGGGCGCGCTCGGTCGCGAGATTCACCGACGCGCGCGCCACTCCCGGCAGCCTGGTCAGTGCTTTCTCGACGCGGCTCGCGCACGACGCGCAAGTCATCCCGCCGATATCGAGTTCGACGACGCGCGTGGGCGAAGAAGAAGCGGCAGCGTCGGCGGGGCGCTGCGGGTTGGCAAGTGCGGTCATGGCAGGCGAGGCTCGTGGCGGCATTGGGCCGCATAGTGAATCCAGTATCGACCTTCCCATGACGGGAAGGTCAAGGCCGGATTATGCGGCCGCCGTCAGAACGCCGGCGGCGCATCGAGCATCGCCTGTCCCACCGCCTTCTGTTGATCGCCGTCGCGCGCGAGCAGCGTTTGCGCGGCGCCGCGCCGGTCTTCGGCCGCCTTGTTCTGCCCGAGCTTCCATTTGCCGACGAGCCGCGTTACCTCGATCTCCATACCGACGATCGCGCCGAGCATCTGCGCGATGTAGTCGGCGGGCGCGTCGCCCATCTTCCATGGCACCGGCTCGCCGGCTTCCATCTCGCGCGTGAGTCGCGCGACGAGACCGCGCACGAACGATTCATCGTCATGCACCACGATCCTGCCATGTGCATGCACGACCATATAGTTGTAGGTCGGCACCTGCTTGTGCGTTTCGTGTTTGCTCGGATACCAACTCGGGGAAATATACGCGGTCGGCCCCTGGAAGATCACGAGCGCTTCGGGATGGGTCGCGGCTTCCTGCCAGACGGGGTTCGCCCGCGCGACGTGCGCGCGCAGCACCAGACGTGACGAATCCGCCGCATCCGCCTGCGCCTCGAACGGCAGATGATTCGCATCGAGCCCGTTGGGGCCGTGCGTAATCAGCGCGCCGAACGGGTGCTCGGCGATCAGGCGATGAAGAACCCCTGGACGGTTCTCTTCGAAATGGGCGGGCATGTACATTGAAGTATTCCGAATGCAGGACGACGAAAGAGTGGAGGCGAACGGCCAAGCTGTCGGATCGACGAATGCGCGAATCCAAAAAGCATGGCGCGGGAACATAATGTGACAGCGACGCCGATTTTCACATCGGTGACGCGCCTGCGCGCTGTCAGCCAAAATTCCCTGCTTTGTGCTTGCCTGGCTAGCAAGGATACGATACAACGCGATGTTGTCGGAATCGCAATCCGCGGACTCGCTGCGCAGTGTTTCGGGAGAACCGCGCATGCACCAGGCGCTGCACACCGGCATCCCCCATAGGACTGCACGTTCCGCACTCTGAACGAATGATAAAAAATCTCCGAGAACTGTTTTTGCTTCAACGAACCTGCGCGTCGCTCGCGGGTCTGGCACTGCTGGCCAGCTGTGCGTCGACCCCCACCGCGACGCAACAACCCACCGGCTGGATCAAGGACGAAGTCGCCGACTCCTACGTATTCGGCTATCCGCTCGTGCTGATGAGCGCCGCGCGCGATGCGGCGGTCGGCACCGAGCCGGGTCAGGCGCCTTTCAACACGCTGCGTCACGCGCAGGCGCTGCCGCCGATCGGCGCGACCAATCCGCCGCAGCCGAGCCTCGACACGCTCGACTCGACCGGCTGGCTCGACCTTGCCGCCGAGCCGGTGATCCTGGCGCTACCTGATTCGCATGGCCGTTACGTCGATGCGCGCGTGCTCGACATGTGGACCAACGTCGCGTGGTCGACCGGGCCGCAGTTCGCCGCGGGCACGGGCACCGCGAAGGGCTTGCGCGCGCAGACGATCGCGTTCGTCGCACCGGGCTGGAAGGGCGAACTGCCGAAGGGCGCAAAGCGCGTCGACGTGCCGACGCGCAACGCATGGATCAGCGTGCGCATCCAGTCGAACGGCGCGCGCGATCTGAACGCGGTGCGCAAGCTGCAGCACGCGATCCGTCTGGAGCCGCTGAGCGTGTTCGTCGGCGACGCGGAGCCGGCGGTGCCGCCGCGCGGTTACGCAAGCGGCGTCGCGGGCCCGAGCGGCACGCCGGCGCAGCAGGTCGCCGCGCTCGACGCGAGCGGCTTCTTCGGCCGTCTCGCCGACGCGTTGCCTGACAATCCGCCGACACCGGCCGATCCGCACGCGCTCAAATTTCTCGCCGATCTCGGCGTGACGCCGGGCGATCCTGTGAAGCTGCCGAACTCATCCGATGCGCTCGCGGCCGGTCTCGCCGACGGTCGCGATCGCCTCGCGACGCCGCCGTCGAATCTGCTGAGCGCGAACGGCTGGAGCTGGTTCGGCGATGCCGTCGGCAACTACGGTCCCGACTATGGGTTGCGCGCGTATGCGGCGAGCACACAGTTGGGCCTCGGTACGAAGGACGACGAAGTACGCGCGTTCGTCACGCAGGACAGCGACGGCAACACGCTGAACGGCGCGAATCGCTATGTGATCCACTTCGCGGCGAACCAGCTGCCGCCGGTGCGCGGTTTCTGGACGATCACCGCGTATACGAAGGATGGCGCGCTGAGCGAGAACGCGCCGGCGCGGCTCGCGGTTGGCGATCGCAATGGCGCGCGCCGCAATCGCGATGGTTCGCTCGACGTGGTCGTGTCGTCGACGCGCAGCCGGACCGGTAACTGGCTGCCCGCACCGCGCGCGGACATGCAACTGGTGCTACGCCTGTATGCGCCGAAGCCGCAAGCCACCGACGGCAGCTGGCAGCCGCCGCCGGTCGTGCGGCAATGACGTGAACGGCGCGCGGGCAAACCGCGCGCCGTCCGGTTTCGTTATCTGACGCTCGCGAAAATCTCGTTCGCGGGAAAGCCAGTCAGTCAGCAGCACGAATCGTCAAGGCGGGCCTGACATTCCTGTCTAACCATTGATTCACGCCTTATACTGCCGCTTGCGGGATCTCTGTTTTTCGCGGCGGGCTTGCCGCCGCATTCCTCCACATCGAGCATGGCAAGCCTCAATAAAGCATCGTTAGCCTCCTCCATACAGACCGTGCGCGCAGTCGCGCAGTCGCGCCGTACGCGACGGATTCTCGTCGGTCTGCTGATCTTCGTCGTCCTGTTCGGTCTGCTCGGTTTTTTCGCGGCGCCGCCGCTGATTCGCCACATCGCCAGCCAGCAACTGAGCAAGCAGCTCGACCGGCCGGCGTCGATCGGCCGCATCGCGCTCAATCCGTACACACTGCGTTTCGAGGCCGACAACGTGCATATCGGCGAGCGCGGCGGCGCGGGCGACTTCGTCGATATTTCGCGGCTCATCGTGAAGCCGTCGTGGAGTTCGCTGTTTCGCGGCGCGCCCATCGTCGACGAAGTGCAGGTCGATTCGCCGCGCTTTCATATCGTTCGCCTCGATGCGCAGCACTTCAATTTCAGCGACCTGATCGAGAAATTCGCGAATCAGCCGGCAAAACCGAATAGCAAGCCGACGCAGTTCTCCGTTTCCAACATTCGTGTCGAAAACGGCCAGATCAGGTTCGACGACCGGCTGCTCGGCACGAGCCACGTGATCGATCAATGGAAGCTCGGCATTCCGTTCATCGCGACGCTGCCGTCGAAGACCGATATCTTCGTCGAGCCGCTGCTGCGCGCGCGCATCGACGGCGACAGTCAGCTCGCGATCGACGGCAGGACCAAGCCGTTCGCGGCGTCGCGCGAGTCGGAAGTGTCGCTGCGTTTCGACGAGCTCGACGTGCCGAAGCTGGTGTCTTACGCGCCGTCGAAGCTGCCGGTGATCGTGCAGTCGGGCAAGCTGTCCACCGACCTGAAGCTGAACTTCGAGATGTCGAACGACACGCCGTCGCTGCGCGTCGCCGGCACCGTCGATCTGAACGACGTCAACGTGCAGGATCAGGGCAAGGCGCCGTTTTTCGCGGCGCGCGCCGTGCATGTGGCGGCGGCATCGCTCGAACCGTTGAAGAGCATCTATCACTTCGACGACATCCGCATCGACGCGCCGAGCGCGAGCCTCGCGCGCGACAAGGACGGCGTATTGAGCGTCGAGCATATGTTCGCGCCCGCGCCGGAAAAAACCACCGCAAAGGAAACCGCGGACGCGAATGCCAACGCCAAAACCGCCGCCGCCGAAAAGGCGGCCCCGCCGTTCGACGTCGCGATCAAACGTTTCACCCTCAACGACGGCACCGTGAACGTACACGACGAAGCCGTGTCGCATCCGGTAGAAGCCGGGCTGCAAAACCTCGCGGTTACGCTGACCGATTTCTCGACGCTCGCGTCGGCGCCAGCGCACTACACGCTGAACACGAACCTGAAGAACAGCGGCGGTTCGCTCGCCGCCGACGGCACGGTCGGCCTCGCGGCGAAGACGGCGAGCGCGAAGCTCGTTCTGAAGTCGCTGAAGCTGCCGCCGTTGCAGCCGTATCTGGATACCGC
This sequence comes from Paraburkholderia sp. 32, assembly GCF_050435345.1. Classification (NCBI taxonomy): domain Bacteria; kingdom Pseudomonadati; phylum Pseudomonadota; class Betaproteobacteria; order Burkholderiales; family Burkholderiaceae; genus Paraburkholderia; species Paraburkholderia sp. 32. Next base: position 724,066 of record NZ_JBNDKD010000001.1, on the reverse strand, counting down.
GACGTCCGCGCAGGTGCTCGACGGCGCGTTGTCCGCGACGACGAATATCGACGCGAACTGGTCGAAGTCGCCGATGGCGCTGACGGTCGCGGACACGCAGCTGGACATGCAGGCGGTGAAGCTCGCGGCGCGCGGCGGCAAGACGCCGGTGATCTCGCTCGCGCAGGGCAACGTGGTAGTCAAACAGGTCGACGTCGCGGCGCGCACGGCCGACGTGACGAGCGTAGACGTAACCGGTCTCGCGGTCGACGCGCAGCGCCTGAAGGACGGCACCATCAATCTGGACGCGCTCGCGAGGGCGCATCAACAGGCGACGGAGCGCACGGCGATCCACGCGGCGAAACAAGCGCAGGCCGAAGGCCCGGCATGGCGCTACAAGATCGCCGAATTGACGCTCAAAGACGCGACCGCCGATTTCACCGACAACACGACGCCGCAGCCGGTCAAGCTGAGCTTTACGCCGGTGCAGCTGAAGGTGCGGCAGATCAGCGACGACTTGGGCCGTCCGCTGCCGGTCGACCTGCAGGCGACGTTGAACAAGAAGGGCACGCTCGCTGTGAAGGGCGACGTGACCGCGACGCCGCTAAAGCTGGCCGTCAAGATCAACGCGAACCAGCTCGACGCGGCCGCGTTCGAGCCGTACTTCGGCAGCAAGCTGAACGCGACGCTCGCAAGCGCGCTGCTGAACGCGAACGGCGATCTCGCGGTCACCCAGGCTAAGTCGCTGAAAGCGAACTTTCGCGGCGACATGGCGCTCGTCGCCGTGCGCATGCTCGACAAGGTGACGTCGGACCCGTTCGCGGGCTGGGGATCGCTCGCGCTGTCGAACCTGAAGGCCGATTACGACGAGCACGGCACCGTCGTCGACGCGGGCCGCGTGACGTTCTCGAAGTTCTATGGGCGTGTACTGCTCGACGCGCAAGGCAAGCTGAATCTGAAGGATGTGGTCGCGCACGAGGGCGGTACGACGCAGTCGCTGACGCGCGACAAGAGCGGCTCGCACCCGATTCCGCTGACGCCCGAGGCGGTGTCTGAGGCAGTCGCGGCATCTGCTGCAACGCCCGGCAAGCCTGCCGCCACGGCCGTCGCCAGCGCCACGGCCGCGACGCCGCCAGCAAACCCGGTCAAGATGCACGTCGGGCAACTGGTGTTGCAGCAGGGCCGCGTGACCTATACCGACAACTTCGTCAAGCCGAACTACACGGCGAACCTTGTCGCCATTCAGGGCACGATCGGCGCGTTCGGTACGGAATCGACGACGCCCGCGCCGGTCGACGTGGCAGCGAAGCTCGCGGCCAACGGTCCGCTGACGATCCGCGGCACCATCAATCCGCTGATCGCGAAACCGGCGCTCGATCTGACCGCGAGCGCGCACGACATCGAGCTGACCAACCTGACGCCGTATTCGGCGAAATACGCGGGCTATCCGATCACGAAGGGCAAGCTCAACGTCGATTTGCATTACAACCTCGAGAACGACCAGCTGAACGCGAACAACCACCTGTTCATCGATCAACTGACATTCGGCGATCACATCGACAACGACACCGCGACCAAACTGCCGGTGCGTTTCGCGATCTCGCTGCTGAAGAACTCGCGCGGCGAGATCGACGTGAACCTGCCAGTGTCGGGCTCGTTGTCGAACCCCGAGTTCAGCATCGGCGGGCTGATCTGGCATGCGGTGCTCAATCTGCTCGAAAAGGCGGTGACCGCGCCGTTCACGCTGATCGCGCACGCGTTCGGCGGCAATGGTGAGGACCTCGGTTACGTCGAATTCGAGGCCGGCTCGGCGACGCTCACCGATGCCGACAAGCAGAAACTCGACACGATCGTGAAGGCACTCACCGACAAGCCGTCGATCCGCATGGACCTGATCGGACGCGTCGATCCGAAGGTCGACGAGCCGGCGCTGCGCACGCAGTACGTCGATCAGATGGTCAAGCGGCAGAAGATCAAGGACACGGTGGGTAATGGTGAGAGCGTCGATCCGTCGACGGTCACGGTCGATCAGAAAGAGTACGACAAATATCTGACCAAGGCCTACAAGTCCTCCGACTTCAAGAAGCCGCACAACTTCATCGGCATGACGAAGACGCTGCCCGACGACGACATGAAGAGCGCGCTCGCGGCCAACGCGCCGATCGACGACGCGAGCTTGCGGCAACTCGCGCAGCGGCGCGCGCAGAGTGTGCAGCAGTACCTGCAAGGCAAGATCGACAGCAGCCGCGTGTTTATCGTCGCGCCGAAGATGAATGCCGACGACATCAAGGACAAGGGTGCGACGACGCGGGTCGATTTCGGCTTGAAGTGATGGAGGAGTCGCGGCGCGGCGCGCGAGCCGTGGCGTTCGGCGAGCCGATAAAAAAAAGCCCGACCTGAGGTCGGGCTTCAAAGTCGGCTGCGCCCTCCACAGGACGCAGCCCCTGCAAAACAGCGAGGCTGTATGCGTTGCCGCGCGGCTTAAGCAGCCAGCAGCGAGCGCAGCACGAACGGCAGAATCCCGCCGTGCTTGTAGTAGTCGACTTCGATCGGCGTGTCGATACGCAGCAGCACCGGAACGCGCTTGTCGCCGTCCTTGCCGTGGATCACGAGCGTGACTTCCTGTTGCGGCTTGAAGTCGTCGCCGAGGTCTTCGATGTCGTAGGTTTCTTCGCCGGTGATGCCGAGCGACTGCACGCTATCCGAGCCCTTGAACTGCAGCGGCAGAACGCCCATGCCGACCAGGTTCGAACGATGGATCCGCTCGAAGCTGCGTGCGACCACAGCCTTCACGCCCAGCAGTTGCGTGCCCTTGGCCGCCCAGTCGCGCGACGAGCCCGTGCCGTACTCTTCGCCCGCGAACACGACGGTCGGCGTATCGGCGTCGATATACTTCATCGCTGCGTCATAGATGGACAGCTGTTCGCCGCTCGGCTGGTGAATCGTCAGGCCGCCTTCGACGCGCGAGCCGTCCGCCTTCGCCGGGATCATCAGGTTCTTGATACGGACGTTCGCGAACGTGCCGCGCATCATCACGTCGTGGTTACCGCGCCGCGAGCCGTAGCTGTTGAAGTCGGCCTTTTGCACGCCGTTTTCCTTCAACCAGCGGCCTGCCGGCGAGTCTTCCTTGATCGAGCCTGCCGGGCTGATGTGGTCGGTCGTGACCGAGTCACCGAAGATGCCCAACGCGCGTGCGCCCTTGACCGGCGCGATGCTGGAAGCCGGCGTCATCGAGAAGTCCTTGCCGAAGAACGGCGGCTCGGCGATGTAGGTCGACTTCGGCCAGTCGTAGACCTGACCTTCTTCGCCCTCGATCTTGCTCCACAGATCGCCCTTCTTCGTGAGCTGCGAGTAGTTCTTGCGGAACGCGTCGGCATCCATCGCGTACTTCAGCAGCGCGTTGACTTCTTCGCTGGTCGGCCAGATGTCGCCGAGGTAGACGTCCTTGCCGCCCTTGCCCTTGCCGACCGGCTCGGTCATCAGGTCGCGCGTGATGTTGCCGGCGATCGCGTATGCCACGACGAGCGGCGGCGACGCGAGGAAGTTCGCGCGGATGTTCGGGTGGATACGCGCTTCGAAGTTACGGTTGCCCGACAGCACCGCTGCCGCGACGATGTCGTGCTTCGTGATCGCGTCGTTCAGTTCCGGCGTCAGGTCGCCCGCGTTGCCGATACAGGTCGTGCAGCCGTAAGCGGCCAGCGTGAAGCCGAGCTTGTCGAGGTACTTCAGCAGGTCGGTCTTCGTCAGGTACTCGGTGACGATACGCGATCCCGGCGCCAGCGACGTCTTGATGTGCGGCGCGACCGTCAGGCCAGCTTCGACAGCCTTCTTCGCAAGCAGACCGGCGGCCAGCAGCACGCTCGGGTTCGACGTGTTCGTGCACGACGTGATCGCGGCGATCAGCACGTCGCCGTTCTTGACGTCGACGCCGTTGCTCGTCGTGTATTGCGCGTCGAGATCGGCGGCCTTCTTCGCAAAGCCGTTTTCGGCGACCGGCTTCGAGAACAGGTCGGTGAAGGTCGACTTCACGTGGCCGATCTCGATGCGGTCCTGCGGACGCTTCGGGCCTGCCAGCGACGGCGCGACCGTCGCGAGATCCAGCGTGACGACCTTCGTGTAATCGATATCGCCTTCGCCCGGAATGCCGAACAGCTCCTGCGCCTTGAAGTAGTTTTCGAACGCGGAGATCTCCGCGTCCGTGCGGCCCGTGCCGTGGAAGAAGTCGATGGTCTTCTCGTCGACCGGGAAGAAGCCCATCGTTGCGCCGTATTCCGGCGCCATGTTGCCGATCGTCGCACGGTCCGGCACCGACAGCGAGCGCGTGCCTTCGCCGAAGAACTCGACGAACTTGCCGACGACCTTCTCCTTACGCAGCAGTTCGGTGATCGTCAGCACGAGGTCGGTCGCAGTCACGCCTTCGATCAGCTTGCCCTTCAGGTGCACACCGACGACGTCCGGCGTCAGGAAGTACACCGGCTGGCCGAGCATGCCTGCTTCGGCTTCGATACCGCCCACGCCCCAGCCGACCACGCCGATGCCGTTGATCATCGTCGTGTGGCTGTCCGTGCCGACCAGTGAATCCGGGTAGTACACGGTGTCCGCGCCGTCGGCCTTCTTGTGCACGCCCCGCGCGAGGTACTCGAGGTTCACCTGGTGAACGATGCCGACGCCCGGCGGCACGACCTTGAACGTGTCGAACGCCTGCATGCCCCACTTCATGAACTGATAGCGCTCGTTGTTGCGCTGGAATTCCAGCTTCATGTTCAGGTCGAGCGCGTTCTTCTCGCGGAAGTGGTCGATCTGCACCGAGTGGTCGACGACCAGATCGACCGGCACCAGCGGCTCGATCGACTTCGGGTTCTTGCCGATGGCCTTCGCGACGCCGCGCATCGCGGCGATGTCGGCGAGCAGCGGCACGCCGGTGAAGTCCTGCAGCACGACGCGCGACACGACGAACGGAATTTCGTCGACGCGCGCCGCGGTCGGCTTCCAGTTCGCGAGTTGCGTGACATGTTCTTCGGCGACTTTCTTGCCGTCGTAGTTGCGCAGCACCGATTCCAGCACGATACGGATCGAGACCGGCAGGCGGTCGATCTTGAGGTTCAGAGCCTTGCCGAGTTGCGGCAGGGAGTAGAACTTGCCTTTGCCGGAACCGCTGTCGAATTCCTTGAGCGTTTTGTGGAGGTTGTGGGCCATGGTGTTTTCCTTGGTTTGGATCGCGGAACTACAGTACTCAACCTAGATGACGTACAGATCGACGTATTCATTGACCGGCGTCGCTTCGAGCTTGGCCTGGTCGAGCGATACGTCGAGAATCGCCAGTTGTTGCTTGACCGGAAAGCGCCGCGCGAGGTTGGTCTTGAACTTCTCGACCAGCAACGGAATACCGTCTTCACGACGGCGCTGATGACCGATCGGGTATTCGACTACGACTTCACCGAACTTCGACCCGTCGTTGAATTCGATCGTCAGTGCGTTAGCGATCGACCGCTTCTCCGGGTCGTGATAGTCCTTCGTGAACTGTGGGTCTTCGACGCATTCCATCTTCGCGCGCAATGCATCGATACGCGAGTCCTGCGCGACTGAATCTTCGTAATCGGCAGCCGTCAGACGGCCGAAAATCAGCGGCACCGCGATCATGTACTGGATGCAATGATCACGGTCAGCCGGATTGTTCAACGGACCCTTTTTATCGATGATGCGAATCGCCGCTTCGTGGGTGCGGATCGTGATGCGGCGAATGTCTTCGACGCGCCGGCCCTGCGCGGCGAGCTGCACATGCAGCGCGAGCGCGGCTTCCACGGCGGTTTGCGCGTGGAACTCGGCCGGAAACGAGATTTTGAACAGCACGTTTTCCATCACGTACGAGCCGTACGGACGCTGGAACTGGAACGCGTTGCCGTTGAACAGCACGTCGTAGAAGCCCCACGTTTTCGCGCTGAGCACCGACGGATAGCCCATCTCGCCAGTCTTCGAGATCAGCGCGAGGCGCACGGCGCGCGAGGTCGCGTCGCCGGCGGCCCACGATTTGCGCGAACCGGTGTTCGGCGCATGACGGTAGGTGCGCAGCGCCTGCCCATCGACGAGCGCCTGCGATCCCGCGTTGATCAGCTCGTCGCGCGTAAGGCCGATCAGCTGGCCGACCACGGCGGTCGACGCGAGCTTGACGAGCAGCACATGATCGAGCCCGACCTTGTTGAACGAGTTCTCGAGCGCGATGCAGCCTTGAATTTCGTGCGCCTTGATCATGGCGATCAGGACGTCTTTCATCGTCAGCGGCGCTTTGCCGGCTGCGATGGCGGTGCGCGAGAGCCAGTCGGCCGTCGCGAGAATGCCACCGAGGTTATCGGACGGATGGCCCCATTCGGCGGCGAGCCAGGTGTCGTTGAAATCGAGCCAGCGGATCATCGCGCCGATGTTGAAGGCGGCCTGAACCGGGTCCAGCTGGAACGACGTGCCCGGCACCTTCGCGCCGTTGGGGACGATCGTGCCTGCCACGATCGGTCCCATCAGCTTGGTGCAGGCTGGGTAGGTAAGCGCCTCGAGTCCGCAACCGAGCGTGTCGATCAGGCAATGACGCGCGGTTTCCAGCGCGAGCGCGCTGTCGATCCGGTAATCCAGCACGTAGTCGACGATCTCGGCCAGGACGGCGTCCGGGGCGGGTCGTACGTTGGAGATCGGGGCGGACATCGGGGGCTTCCCTGGCGGCGAAAATCAGTTGCCGGTCTTGTTGATCGCGTTCGATTGCGTTGCAGCCGGCGCGCCCTGTTCCATGGCGACCGTCTTGCACTCGTCGGCGAGACGCGAGCTGTCCTTGTCCTGGAACAGCATGGCCTTCGTCGGGATCACGACGAGGTCCATACCGGATGCTGCATCGTGGAAGCGGTCGGCGCCCGTCGTGGTCGCTTCGCGCGGCAGGTTGTAGTTCTTGTTCGCCCAGTGAACCGTGACAATCTGGTCACGCTTCATGTCGCCTTTCATTTCGAAAGCAAGGCCGTCCTTGCACGCCCACTTTTCAGCGCCTTCCGGGATCGGATCGACCTTCGCTTCCTTCGCCGGACTCGGCTTGCGCTTGATCAGGCGCGCGCGGCTCCGGGCGCTTCGCGACGGCCTTGGTGGCCGGCTTCTTCGTGGTGGTGGCCGTGTCCGCAGCGGTGGCGTCAGTCGCGACGGTCAGCATCGTCGTGGACAGGGCGCCAATCATGGCGGCGATCATCAGCTTTTTCATGGAGAAAACCTTTCTATCAAAATCAGTTAAACAGTGCGCGGACGACCGGTCCGGCGGCCGCGCGGGTTGAACTGCACGCGCTGTGGAGCGCGCAGCGATCGCTATTTTCTCCTATTTAGCGGCACGTACTTTAAATTCTCGGGTCCGGTGTAATTCGCGCTCGGACGGATGATCTTGTTGTCGACGCGCTGCTCGATGATGTGCGCGCTCCATCCTGCCGTACGCGAGATCACGAACAGCGGCGTGAACATCGCGGTCGGCACGCCCATCATGTGATACGACACCGCGCTGAACCAGTCGAGGTTCGGGAACATCTTCTTCGCGTCCCACATCACCGATTCGAGCCGTTCGGCGATCGAGAACAGTTTCGTGTTGCCCGCTTCCTTCGACAGCTTCTTCGCGACTTCCTTGATGATCTTGCTGCGCGGGTCCGAGATCGTGTAGACCGGATGGCCAAAGCCGATCACGACTTCCTTGTTCTCGACGCGGCGGCGGATGTCGGCTTCGGCTTCGTCAGGCGTCTGGTAGCGCGACTGGATTTCGAACGCGGCTTCATTGGCGCCGCCGTGTTTCGGGCCGCGCAGCGCGCCGATCGCGCCGGTGACCGCCGAGTACATGTCCGAGCCCGTGCCCGCGATCACGCGGCCGGTGAACGTCGACGCGTTGAACTCGTGCTCCGCGTACAGGTTCAGCGACACGTGCATCGCATCGACCCACGCCTTCGACGGCTCGACGCCGTGCAGCAGATGCAGGAAATGACCGCCGATCGAATCGTCGTCGGTTTCGACCTCGATGCGCTTGCCGTTGTGCGAGTAGTGATACCAGTACAGCAGCATCGAGCCGAGCGAGGCCATCAGTTTGTCGGCGATATCGCGCGCGCCGGGCAGGTTGTGATCGTCTTTCTCGGGCAGTACGGTGCCGAGCACCGACACGCCGGTGCGCATCACGTCCATCGGATGCGCGGCGGCCGGAATCCATTCGAGCGCGGCTTTTACGTTGGCCGGCAGGCCGCGCATCGACTTCAGCTTCGTCTTGTACGCGGTCAGTTCGGCCTGGGTCGGCAGCTTGCCGTGGACCAGCAGATAAGCGATCTCCTCGAATTCGCACGCCTCGGCGATGTCGAGAATGTCATAGCCGCGATAGTGCAGATCGTTGCCGGTCTTGCCGACCGTGCACAGCGCGGTATTACCCGCGGTCACGCCCGACAGCGCGACGGATTTTTTCGGTTTGAAGCCGCTTTGCGTTTCGTTGCCGCCTGTTGCGCCAGCGGCTTGCGTCGTCTCGCTCATGTTCCGCCTTCTCCTGTGTGCCGGCTCATCGCTGCCGTTTGAAAAACGCGTCGCTTATGTCACCGACTGTCCGTTGGCGCCCACTTGCGCGAAAAGCGGCGCCGCTTCTTGTGGAACAGCGCGGCCGGTGGTTTGTGCGCGGCGCAGCACCGACCAGTAATAGCGGTAGCTCGCACGGTCGTGCAGCGTATCGCCATGACGCGTCGGGCCCCAATGCGCGGACTGCGCGGCCAGCAGGATTTCGGCGGCCGTCGCGATTTCTTCGTCGCGCGGCGCGAACGCGGCGACGATCGCCTCGATCTGCGCGGGGTGGATGCTCCACATGCGCGTGTAGCCGAACTCGTTGCGGGCGCGCTGTGCGTCGTTCGCGACCACGCTCATGTCGCGCACTTCGGTGCTGACGTTGTGCGACGGCACCTTGCCGAACGCATGGCAGGCCGCCGAAATCTCGAGCTTCGCGCGCCGCACGAGGGGATGATCGAATTGGCCCGGCGAGCGCATCGCGGTATCGGGGATCGCGCCGTCGTGCGCGGAGACGAAGTCCATCAGGCCGAAGCTCAGCGCCTCGACGCCCGGCAGCGCGGCGAGTTCGAACACACGCGTAAGCGCGCCGTGGGTTTCGACCAGCAACTGCACCGGCACCGGCTGCGCGAGGCCGAGCTCGCGCCGCGTCGCCTCGATGAACGCGATCATTTCGGCGGCATCGTGAACATTGCGGATTTTCGGCAGCGTGATGTAAGCGGGTGCTCGCTTTGCGGCGCGCAGAATGAGGCGTACGTCGTCGCGCCAGTGCGCGTGAGCGAAGTCGTGGATGCGCACGCCGACGCGGCCGAAGCGGTCATGCCCGGTGCCCAGTAGCGATGCGACCAGTTCCGCGTGCTCGGCCTCGCGGCCGACCTGCGCGCCGTCTTCGCAATCGAGCGTGATATCGAACACCGGGCCGAGTTGCTGCTGTAACGCGAGCGACTTCAGCATCAGCTTTTCGCTGCCCGCGTAGTGATCGCAGGCAGGCAGCACAGCGGGCGGCGCTTCGCCCTCAAACAGCACTTCGGCGGGTGTGAGAACGCGCATCTTCGGCGTGTGGGGCGTGGTGAAAATTAAGGATGTCGGATTCGGGCGTGCTCTGCGCGAGTGCCGTCGGGCAACGGCAAAGCACGTTCGAATCAGAGGCGAATGGCGATGATCGCACGGCCATTCACACGAAAAAAACCGGAACCCGCCGCGCTGACGCTTCGGAGTTCCGGTTCATCGGCATCAGATGCTTAGCCGAGCAGGTGCTGAACGCCGTCGCGCTCTTCCAGCAGCTCCTGCAGCGTGCCGTCCATCTTTTCGCGCGAGAACGCGTCGATTGCCAGACCTTCGACGCGCTTGTACTCGCCGTTTTCGCAGGTCACGGGCACGCCGTAGATGATGTCTTCAGGGATGCCGTACGAGCCGTCCGACGGGATGCCCATCGTGACCCACTTGCCGTTCGTGCCGAGCACCCAGTCACGCACGTGGTCGATCGCAGCGTTAGCCGCCGATGCCGCCGACGACAGGCCGCGCGCTTCGATGATCGCCGCGCCGCGCTTGCCGACGGTCGGGATGAACGTGTTGCGGTTCCATTCTTCGTCGTTGATCAGCTTGGTCAGGTCCTGACCTTCAGCCGTTGCAACGCGGAAGTCGGGGTACATGGTCGGCGAGTGGTTGCCCCACACCGCGAGCTTTTCGATCGACGCGACCGGCTTGCCCGACTTGGCGGCCAGTTGCGACAGCGCGCGGTTGTGGTCCAGACGGAGCATCGCGGTGAAGTTCTTCTTCGGCAGATCCGGCGCCGACCTCATGGCGATGTATGCGTTCGTGTTGGCCGGGTTGCCGACCACCAGAACCTTCACGTCGCGGCTGGCGACGTCGTTCAGCGCCTTGCCCTGAACCGTGAAGATTTCGGCGTTGGCCGACAGCAGATCCTTGCGCTCCATACCCTTCGAACGCGGACGCGCGCCGACCAGCAGTGCGATGTCGGCGTCCTTGAACGCGACCTTCGGGTCGTCCGTGATCACGACGCCAGACAGCAGCGGGAATGCGCAATCATCCAGTTCCATCACGACGCCTTTGACGGCGGCTTGCGCTTGCGGCAGATCGAGCAGTTGCAGGATCACCGGCTGGTCCTTGCCGAGCAGGTCGCCATTGGCGATGCGGAATAGCAGGGAGTAAGCGATTTGACCTGCGGCGCCGGTGACGGCAACGCGCTTTGCGGGCTTAGCCATTGAGAAATCTCCAGGACGATGCGTTAGACGCTAGGGAAAACGCCATTCTATATGCGCGTTCAGCGTAGCGTGATGAAACACGGCGGAATTCACTGTTCGCGTGCGGGCTCGGAATTGGCGAGACCGGGCGGCGCGTTACGGCAAGACCGCCGTGCCGGAAAGCTGTACTGCGGTGCGGGACGGGATGGCCCAGGGCTTACGCCGGGCCGGGGCCGCAACTGCACGGTGCGGGCTCCTGCAAACAGCGCGTTTCGGCAAGCGTCGGGCCAGCGGGTGCAACACGGAGACAGCGCGCGAATGCAACGGATGGCGGCGAATCGAAACCTGGACTGCGTAGGGGACGGCATGGTGCAGAGTGGCTGCCGGAGCGTCGCTGCGCTGCATCAAACAGCCGCCGAAAAATCCCGCAAACCCTTGCTCGACAAGGAGTGTAGGAGTCGAAACAGACAAAGTCAACAGTATCTTATGTCTTATATAAGACACATCTATCGCGGGGAAAACCCTAGACGTGTCCCAGCCCTTTATGATGAAATGCGCGCATGAATTCGAACCCGGCGAATCCTGTGAACCCGAATGGCCAAGGGGCCGCCGGCGAAGGCGTATCCGCTGTTTCCGCTGCCGCGTCGCCTACCTTCAGCCCCTTATATCAGCAGATCAAGGGCTTGATTACGCAGAGCCTCGAAAGCGGCGAATGGAAGCCGGGCGAGATCATTCCTAGTGAAGTCGAACTGGCCGCGCGTTTCAAGGTGAGTCAGGGTACGGTGCGCAAGGCGATCGACGAACTCGCCGCCGACAACCTGCTGGTGCGCCGCCAGGGCAAGGGCACATTCGTTGCAACGCACAACGAAGAGCGCGCGCAGTTCCGTTTCCTGAGATTGCTCGCCGACGACGGCGCCGAGCATCCGCACGTGAGCCGTCTGCTCGAATGCCGGCGGCTGCGCGCATCGGCGGAAATCGCGCGGCAGCTCGATCTGAAGCCGGCCGATCCGGTCGTGCTGATCAAGCGTTTGCTGCAGTTCGACGGCGAAGTCACCGTGCTCGACGAAATCTGGCTGCCCGGCGTCGTGTTCCGCGGGCTCACGCTCGAGCGGCTGTCGGAGTACAAGGGTCCCCTCTACGCGATGTTCGAGACGGAATTCGGGACCCGCATGATTCGCGCGACGGAGAAAATCCGCGCGGTCGCGGCGGAGCCTTCCGTGGCGGACCTGCTGCATGTGCCGGCGGGTTTTCCGTTGCTGTCGGTCGAGCGCGTGTCCTATACCTATGGGGACCGGCCGGTCGAAGTCCGGCGAGGTTGGTATGTCACAACCGGGTATTACTATCAGAACGATCTGAGCTGAATCGGGCTGAAACGAGGCGCGGCGTCCCACACGCGTGCCAATCGGAAGGCGCTTTTAATGCGCGCGCCGCAAAGGACCCAGCGTGGTTTTCGCTGCAGCGCGATATAAAAAGGCGCTAAAATTGCGGATTAGTGTGACTACATAGTAGGGGTCTAGCATGGCAGAAGCCGTAAAAAAACCGAGGCCGGAATTCCGGAACATCGGTATTGGGCAAATACTGACGGCATACCGTCTCCCGCTGGCGGGGCGCGTGTCGATTCTGCATCGCGTGAGCGGTGCCTTGTTGTTTCTCTTCCTTCCGTTCCTGCTGTTCCTCTTCGATCAGAGCCTGACTTCCGAACTGAGCTTCGAAGTATTCAAAGGCTTCCTCTCCAACATCATCGTCAAGCTGATCACGCTGGTTCTCGCGTGGGCCTTCCTGTTCCACTTCTGCGCCGGCATCCGTCACCTCGTGATGGATACGAATCATGATGCCGTGTCGAAAGAGAAGGGCAAATCGACCTCCATCGTGGTGATCGTCGTGTCGTCGCTGCTTACCATCGCATTCGCGGCAAAACTGTTCGGAGCATTCTAAAAAATGTCAGCCAATAACCGAATCGGTTCGAAGCGTCTCGTCGTCGGCGCGCATTACGGTCTGCGCGACTGGCTCGCGCAACGCGTCACCGCCTGCGTGATGGCGGTGTACACGGTGATTCTGCTCGCGTGGTTCTTCCTCGCGCGCGACTTTTCGTACGACGGCTGGGCGTCGATCTTCGCGACGCAGTGGATGAAGCTCGCCACGTTCGTCACGCTTCTCTCGCTGTTCTACCACGCGTGGGTTGGTATCCGTGACATCTGGATGGATTACGTGAAGCCCGTTGGCACGCGTCTCGTCCTCCAGGTGCTGACGATCCTCTGGCTGCTCGCATGTGCGGGCTACGCTGCGCAGATTCTCTGGAGAGTATAAAAGCATGGTTGCAATCAAGAATTCTCTGCCGCGTCGCCGCTTCGACGTCGTCATCGTCGGCGCGGGCGGCTCGGGGATGCGCGCGTCGCTGCAACTCGCGCGTGCCGGTCTGTCGGTCTGCGTGCTGTCCAAGGTGTTCCCGACGCGTTCGCACACGGTCGCGGCCCAGGGCGGCATCGGCGCTTCGCTCGGCAACATGAGCGAAGACAACTGGCACTACCACTTCTACGACACGATCAAGGGCTCCGACTGGCTCGGCGACCAGGACGCGATCGAGTTCATGTGCCGTGAAGCACCGAACGCCGTCTACGAACTCGAACACATGGGCATGCCGTTCGACCGTAACGCGGACGGCACGATCTATCAGCGCCCGTTCGGCGGCCACACTGCGAATTACGGCGAAAAGCCGGTGCAACGCGCCTGCGCGGCGGCTGACCGTACCGGTCACGCGCTGCTGCATACGCTGTACCAGCAGAACGTTGCTGCCAAGACGCAATTCTTCGTCGAATGGATGGCGCTGGACCTGATCCGCGACGCCGACGGCGACGTGCTCGGCGTGACCGCACTGGAAATGGAGACCGGCGACGTCTACATCCTCGAAGGCAAGACCACGCTGTTCGCCACGGGCGGCGCGGGCCGGATCTTCGCGGCATCGACCAACGCGTTCATCAACACCGGTGACGGCCTCGGCATGGCGGCCCGTTCGGGCATCGCGCTGCAGGACATGGAATTCTGGCAATTCCACCCGACCGGCGTGGCCGGCGCGGGCGTGCTGATCACCGAAGGCGTGCGCGGCGAAGGCGGTATTCTGCGTAACTCGAACGGCGAGCGTTTCATGGAACGCTACGCGCCGACGCTGAAGGATCTGGCGCCGCGCGACTTCGTCTCGCGTTCGATGGACCAGGAAATCAAGGAAGGCCGCGGCGTGGGTCCGAACAAGGATCACGTGCTGCTCGACCTGTCGCACATCGGCGCCGAGACGATCATGAAGCGTCTGCCGTCGATCCGCGAAATCGCGCTGAAGTTCGCGAACGTCGACTGCATTAAAGAGCCGATCCCGGTCGTGCCGACCATCCACTACCAGATGGGCGGTATTCCGACGAACATCAACGGCCAGGTCGTCGGTACGCCGCGCGGCCACGAAGAAGTCGTCAACGGTTTCTATGCAGTGGGCGAATGCTCGTGCGTGTCGGTGCACGGCGCGAACCGTCTCGGCACGAACTCGCTGCTCGACCTCGTGGTGTTCGGCCGCGCTGCCGGCAACCACATCGTCAAGCACGTGAAGGAACTGAAAGAACACAAGCCGCTACCGGCCGATGCAGCCGACTTCGCGCTGTCGCGTCTGGCGAAGCTCGATAACTCGTCGTCGGGCGAGTACGCGCAGTCGGTCGCCAACGACATCCGCGGCACGATGCAGAAGCACGCTGGCGTGTTCCGTACGTCGGCTCTGCTGGCCGAAGGCGTCGAAGCCATCCGCGAAGTGGGCGCACGCGTCGACAACATCCATCTGAAGGACAAGTCGAAGGTGTTCAACACGGCTCGCATCGAAGCGCTCGAAGTGGCGAACCTGATCGAAGTGGCACGCGCCACGATGGTCTCCGCCGAAGCGCGCAAGGAAAGCCGCGGCGCGCACGCGCAGAACGACTTCGAACATCGCGACGACGAAAACTGGCTGCGCCATACGTTGTGGTTCAGCGAAGGCGATCGCCTCGACTACAAGCCGGTTCACATGAAGCCGCTGACCGTCGAATCGGTTCCGCCGAAAGCGCGTACCTTCTAAGGCACAAGTCAAAGGAATTCAGAGAAATGGCCAAGCGTACATTTGAAATTTACCGCTACGATCCGGACAAGGACGCCGCTCCGCGCATGCAGACGTACGAGATCGAAATCGACTCGCACGAACGCATGCTGCTCGACGCGCTCATCAAGCTGAAGGCGCTCGACGAAACCCTGTCGTTCCGTCGCTCGTGCCGCGAAGGCGTGTGCGGTTCGGACGCAATGAACATCAACGGCAAGAACGGCCTCGCGTGCCTGACGAACCTGAACGACCTGCCGCAGAAGATCGTGCTGCGTCCGCTGCCGGGCCTGCCCGTCGTGCGCGACCTGATCTGCGACTTCACGCAGTTCTTCAACCAGTATCACTCGATCAAGCCGTACCTGATCAACGATACGCCGCCGCCGGAGAAGGAACGTCTGCAGTCGCCGGAAGAACGCGACGAGCTCGACGGCCTGTACGAATGTATTCTGTGCGCGAGCTGCTCGACGTCGTGCCCGAGCTTCTGGTGGAATCCGGACAAGTTCGTCGGCCCGGCTGGTCTGCTGCAAGCCTACCGCTTCATCGCGGATAGCCGCGACGAGGCAACCGGCGAACGCCTCGACAACCTGGAAGATCCGTACCGTCTGTTCCGTTGCCACACCATCATGAACTGCGTCGACGTTTGTCCGAAGGGCCTGAACCCGACCAAGGCAATCGGCAAGATCAAGGAATTGATGGTTCGTCGTGCTGTCTAGTATCAATGAGCTCCGCGCTCCCTGGCGCGCGCTGCCCCCGAGAGGGCGGTCAGTGCGCCCGGGCGCGGCGCGGGGTGTACCGACATGACCGAAACATCGCATCAGTCCGACCCTCTCCGCCGCGCGCGTCTTCGCTGGCGCGCACGGCGGGGCCTGCTGGAAAACGACCTGATTTTCGAGCGTTTTTTCAGCCGATATGAGCATGACCTCAGCGATGCCGACGTGGGCGCACTCACGCGCCTGCTCGAGCTGAGCGATAACGACCTGATGGACTTGCTGCTCGCGCGCAAGGAACCAGAAGGCGATCTGGCCGACCCGGACGTGGTCCGGGTTCTGGAGTTGCTGCGCAACGTTTGAGCGCCGCCAGTCCGTTGTTCCAGGCGTGCAATTATCGAAACCCTGTATCCATACTTCGATTGAGGATGTGCTATGACCCCGTCAGATGTTAAAGCCACGCTATCGTTCAGCGACAATTCGCCGAGCGTCGAAATGCCGATTTACAAGGGCACGATTGGCCCGGATGTGATCGACATTCGCAAACTGTACGGCCAGACCGGCAAATTCACGTACGACCCGGGCTTCATGTCGACGGCGGCGTGCAATTCGGCGATTACCTACATCGACGGCGACAAGGGCGAACTGCTCTACCGCGGCTACCCGATCGACAACCTCGCGCAAAACGCCGACTTCCTCGAAACCTGCTACCTGCTGCTGAACGGCGAGCTGCCGAACCAGAAGCAGAAGGTCGAATTCGTCGGCACCGTCACGAAGCACACGATGGTGCACGAGCAGATGCAGTTCTTCTTCCGCGGCTTCCGTCGCGACGCGCACCCGATGGCAATTCTGGTCGCCGCGGTCGGCGCGCTGTCGGCGTTCTATCACGACTCGCTCGACATCAATAACCCGCGTCACCGCGAAGTGTCGGCGATCCGTATGATCGCGAAGCTGCCCACGCTGGTCGCGATGGCGTACAAGTACAGCATCGGCCAGCCGTTCGTGTATCCGAAGAACGACCTGTCGTACAGCGCGAACTTCATGCGCATGATGTTCTCGAACCCGTGCGAAGAGTATGAGGTCAACGACGTGCTGGTGCGCGCGCTCGACCGTATCCTGATCCTGCACGCTGACCACGAGCAGAACGCGTCGACGTCGACCGTGCGGCTCGCCGGTTCGTCGGGCGCGAATCCGTTCGCGTGTATCGCGGCGGGTATCGCGTGTCTGTGGGGCCCGGCGCACGGCGGCGCGAACGAAGCCGCGCTGACCATGCTGGAAGAAATCGGCTCGGTCGACAACATTCCTGAGTTCATCAAGCAGGTGAAGGACAAGAACTCGGGCGTGAAGCTGATGGGCTTCGGCCACCGCGTGTACAAGAACTACGACCCGCGCGCGAAGCTGATGCGCGAGACCTGCTACGAAGTGCTCGAAGAGCTGGGCCTGCACGACGATCCGCTGTTCAAGCTCGCGATGGAACTCGAAAAGATCGCGCTGGAAGACGAATATTTCGTGTCGCGCAAGCTGTACCCGAACGTCGACTTCTACTCGGGTATCGTGCAGCGCGCGCTGGGCATTCCGACGTCGATGTTCACGTGTATCTTCGCGATGGCACGCACGGTCGGCTGGATCGCGCAGTGGAACGAAATGATCGCCGATCCTGAGCAGAAGATCGGCCGTCCGCGTCAGCTGTTCATCGGCGAGACGCTGCGTGAAGCGAAGCCGATCGCACAGCGCTGATCGCTGATCGACCTCGATACGCGCGCTTCGCAGCGGCATTCGTGCCGTGCAAAAGCGCGAAATCCGAGTGAATAAAACGCCTCGACGGGTTTACCGTTGGGGCGTTTTCCGTTTCGGCGGCAGCTAGGCGTCGCGCATGCGGCGCATTGGCGTCGCTGGGGCCAACACTTGCCGGGTAACGACGATACAGGTATTGCCACTACCAGCCAACTCCATGTTTTTTATCGGTTTTTCGTCGGCTGAGCAGCCCACCGCGGTGCGCAGCGTGGCATAATCAATCGACACAGTCAGCCCGCAGTCACTACTACTCCGCATACCATGGCACAGACTCTCTACGACAAATTGTGGAACACGCACGTGGTCCACACGGAAGACGACGGCACCACGATTCTCTACATCGACCGTCACCTGCTGCATGAAGTGACCAGCCCGCAGGCGTTCGAAGGCCTGAAAATCGCCCAGCGTCCGGTGTGGCGCATCAGCGCGAACCTGGCTGTGTCCGACCACAACGTGCCGACCACGGACCGCAGCCACGGCATCGCCGATCCGGTGTCGAAGCTGCAGGTCGACACGCTCGACGCCAACTGCGACGCCTTCGGCATCACACAGTTCAAGATGAACGACCTGCGTCAGGGCATCGTTCACATCATCGGGCCGGAACAGGGCGCCACGCTGCCGGGTATGACGATCGTCTGCGGCGACTCGCACACGTCCACGCACGGCGCGTTCGGCGCGCTCGCGCACGGCATCGGCACGTCGGAAGTCGAGCACGTGCTGGCCACGCAAACGCTGCTGCAGAAGAAGAGCAAGAACATGCTCGTGAAGGTCGAGGGCCAATTGCCGCGCGGCTGTACCGCGAAGGACATCGTGCTCGCGATCATCGGCAAGATCGGCACCGCGGGCGGCACCGGCTACGCGATCGAATTCGGCGGCTCGACGATCCGTTCGCTGACAATGGAAGGCCGCATGACGGTCTGCAACATGGCGATCGAAGCGGGCGCGCGCGCCGGCATGGTCGCCGTCGACGACACCACGGTCGAATACCTGAAAGGCCGTCCGTTCTCGCCGCAGGGCGTCGAGTGGGATCACGCGGTCGAGTACTGGAAGCAGTTCAAGTCGGACGACGGAGCGCATTTCGATCGCGTGGTCGAGTTGAACGCTGCCGAAATCGTGCCGCAGGTGACCTGGGGCACGTCGCCGGAAATGGTCACGCCGATCGACGGCCGCGTGCCGGATCCGGAGCGCGAAAAGGACCCGGTCAAGCGCGACGCGATGGAGCGCGCGCTCAAGTACATGGCGCTCGAGCCGAACGCGCCGATCGAGTCGATCAAGCCGGATAAAATCTTCATCGGGTCGTGCACCAACGCGCGCATCGAAGACATTCGCGCCGCGGCTTACGTCGTGAAGAAGCTCGGCCGTCGCGTCGCGCCGAACATCCGTCTGGCGATGGTCGTGCCGGGTTCGGGTCTCGTGAAGGCGCAGGCGGAGCGTGAAGGCCTCGACAAGGTCTTTACCGAGGCCGGTTTCGAATGGCGCGAGCCGGGCTGCTCGATGTGTCTGGCAATGAACGCCGACCGGCTCGAGCCGGGCGAGCGTTGCGCGTCCACGTCGAACCGCAATTTCGAAGGTCGTCAGGGCGCTGGTGGCCGCACGCACCTGGTGAGTCCCGCGATGGCCGCGGCTGCGGCCATCGAAGGGCATTTCGTCGACATTCGCAAGCTCGGATAAATCGCATGATGAAGAACATGAATCGCATCACTCTGTTGCGCCGCTTCGCACTCGGCACGTTCGCCGGGCTCCTGCTCGGTCTTGCCGGCTGCAACACGGTGCACGGATTCGGCCAGGACATGTCGCACCTCGGCAATTCGATCAGCAATCACGCTGAGAAATAAGCGGTTTTTGATTTTTGCCGGCGATACGGCGCGGGGGTTCCAGCCGCCAGTCGCATCGCCCGGTCCTGAACAGGCGCAAGCGTCATGGATAAATTCATCGTACACACCGGCGTCGTGGCGCCGCTCGATCGCGAGAACGTCGACACGGACGCGATCATTCCGAAGCAGTTCCTGAAGTCGATCAAGCGCACGGGTTTCGGTCCGAATGCGTTCGACGAATGGCGCTACCTCGACCACGGCGAACCGGGTCAAGACAACTCGAAGCGTCCGCTGAACCCGGATTTCGTGCTGAACCAGCCGCGCTACCAGGGCGCCTCGGTGCTGCTCGCGCGCAAGAATTTTGGCTGCGGCAGCTCGCGCGAACACGCGCCCTGGGCGTTGCAGCAATACGGCTTTCGCGCGCTGATCGCGCCGAGCTTCGCGGACATCTTCTACAACAACTGCTTCAAGAACGGCGTGCTGCCGATCGTGCTGACCGAACAGCAGGTCGATCATCTGTTCAACGACACGTATGCGTTCAACGGCTTCGAGCTGACGATCGACCTCGAAGCGCAAGTCGTGCGCACGGCCGACGGCGGCACCGAATATCCGTTCGAAGTCGCGGCGTTCCGCAAGTATTGTCTGCTGAACGGTTTCGACGACATCGGCCTCACGCTGCGTCACGCGGACAAGATCCGCCAATTCGAAGCGGAGCGTCTCGCGAAGCAACCGTGGCTGAACAATCGCCTCGTCCGTTAAGCGAAACCGTGAGGGCGTTAGGGGCGTGAAGTCCGCGCGCCAATGTCGGTTTGCGCCAGAAAGATCCGAAAAAATCATCAAGGAATTCGCATGAAGATCGCAGTGTTGCCGGGCGACGGCATCGGTCCCGAAATCGTCAAGGAGGCCGTCAAGGTCCTGAACGTGCTCGGCGAGAAGTTCGAACTCGAAGAAGCGCCGGTCGGCGGCGCGGGCTACGAAGCGAAGGGCCACCCGCTGCCGGACTCGACGCTCGCGCTCGCGAAGGAAGCCGACGCGATCCTGTTCGGCGCGGTCGGCGACTGGAAGTACGACAAGCTCGAACGCGCGCTGCGCCCTGAGCAGGCGATTCTCGGTCTGCGCAAGCACCTGGAACTTTTCGCGAACTTCCGTCCGGCGATCTGCTACCCGCAACTGACGGGCGCATCGTCGCTGAAGGAAGAGATCGTTTCGGGTCTCGACATCCTGATCGTGCGCGAACTGAACGGCGACATCTACTTCGGCGCGCCGCGCGGCGTGCGTACGTCGCCGGACGGCCTGTTCGCCGGCGCAAAGGAAGGCTTCGACACGATGCGCTATTCGGAACCCGAAGTGCGCCGCATCGCGCACGTCGCATTCCAGGCGGCGCAAAAGCGCGACAAGAAGCTCACCTCGGTCGATAAAGCCAACGTGCTCGAAACGTCGCAGTTCTGGAAGGACGTGATGATCGACGTGTCGAGGGAATACGCGGACGTCGAACTGTCGCACATGTACGTCGACAACGCCGCGATGCAGCTCGTGAAGGCGCCGAAGTCGTTCGACGTGATCGTGACCGGCAACATGTTCGGCGACATCCTGTCCGACGAGGCGGCCATGCTGACCGGCTCGATCGGCATGCTGCCGTCGGCATCGCTCGACAAGAACAACAAGGGCTTGTACGAGCCGTCGCATGGCTCCGCGCCGGATATCGCCGGCAAGGGCGTTGCCAATCCGCTCGCCACGATCCTGTCGGCCGCGATGATGCTGCGCTATTCGCTGAACAAGGCGGAGCAGGCCGATCGCATCGAAACCGCGGTGAAGAAGGTGCTCGAACAGGGCTATCGCACCGGCGACATTCTCACGCCGGGTTGCAAGCAGGTCGGCACCGCCGCGATGGGCGATGCCGTCGTGGCCGCGCTGTAAAACGCGTGCACCGCATGCGCTCGCAGAGCGAAGGCATGCGGTGGTCAGGTCAACGATACTGGCCTTTTAAAAACGCGAATCGGGCCTTGAAACAGGCCGATTTGCGCGTCATACGGCGAAGAACGCCGCCAGTTTTCCGTTTTCGTGTATATTCTTGTGATGGCTCAGATCTCCCAAATCTCCTCGATTTCCAAAACGCACGGCACAACGTCCCGTGCGATCGAGTTCGCCATTACCATCAAAACCATTACCCCGAAAACGATCACGAAGCGCTGATCGTCCGTCGTGCCCGCCCATCTTCCCCGCGCGGTCACTGCGGGCAAAGACGCGGGGAAGTTTCCATTCGAAGGGTATGAAGTCATGAACGTAGGTCTCGTAGGTTGGCGCGGCATGGTCGGCAGCGTCCTGATGCAACGTATGCAGCAGGAAGGCGATTTCGACTTGATCGAACCGGTGTTTTTCAGCACCAGCAACGCGGGCGGCAACGCGCCTTCGTTCGCCAAAAACGAGACCAGGCTCAAAGATGCGACAAGCATCGACGACCTGAAGAAGTGCGACGCGATCATTTCCTGCCAGGGCGGTGACTACACGAACGAAGTGTTCCCGAAGCTGCGCGCGGCGGGCTGGAACGGCTACTGGATCGACGCGGCATCGTCGCTGCGCATGAAGGACGACGCGGTCATCATTCTCGATCCGGTCAACCTCGACGTGATCAAGAACGCGCTCGTCAAAGGCCAGAAGAATTTCATCGGCGGTAACTGCACGGTCAGCCTGATGTTGATGGCATTGGGCGGCCTGTTCCGCGAAAATCTCGTCGACTGGATGACGGCCATGACTTATCAGGCCGCATCCGGCGCGGGCGCGCAGAACATGCGCGAATTGCTGTCGCAAATGGGCACGCTGCACGGCGCGGTGAAGAACGAACTGGCAGACCCGGTTTCGGCGATTCTCGACATCGACCGCCGCGTGCTCGAAGCGATGAACAGCGACAGCATGCCGACCGACCACTTCGGCGTGCCGCTCGCGGGCTCGCTGATTCCGTGGATCGACAAGGATCTCGGCAACGGCATGTCGAAGGAAGAGTGGAAGGGCGGCGCGGAAACCAACAAGATCCTCGGCAAGCCGGCCATGGGCACGCCGGGTTCGATTTCCGTCGATGGTCTGTGCGTGCGGATCGGCGCAATGCGCTGCCATTCGCAAGCGCTCACGATCAAGCTGAACAAGG
Source organism: Paraburkholderia sp. 32 (assembly GCF_050435345.1). Classification (NCBI taxonomy): domain Bacteria; kingdom Pseudomonadati; phylum Pseudomonadota; class Betaproteobacteria; order Burkholderiales; family Burkholderiaceae; genus Paraburkholderia; species Paraburkholderia sp. 32. The sequence goes on along the minus strand of NZ_JBNDKD010000001.1, from coordinate 701,783 downwards.
ACGTGCCGCTCGACGAAGTGAACAGCATCCTCGCGTCGGGCAACGACTGGGTCAAGGTTGTGCCGAACGAACGCGAAGCGTCGATGCGCGATCTGTCCCCGGCGGTTGTCACCGGTACGCTGACGGTGCCGGTCGGCCGCGTGCGCAGGCTCGCGATGGGCGGCGAGTATCTGTCGGCCTTCACGGTCGGCGATCAGCTGCTGTGGGGCGCGGCTGAACCGCTGCGTCGTATGCTTCGCATTGTGCTCGACAAGTAAAGTAAACTACGCGCTCACGACGCGTAGACAACTCAAGAAGCGTCGCGCTTGCGCGGCGCTTTTTCATTGTGTGCTCCGATCATCTTGTCTCTTTCCACTCGCAAAAAAGGCTGCGCGCTGACGCACCCAGGAGTCCCGATGAACTTTCGACGCTCCGCTCTTCGGGCTATGTCCATTCGTCACGAGAAGGTGCGATTCAGCAGCCGTCCGGCGGCGATGGCCGCTTGTGCCACTTTCGCTCTTGCGCTGCTCGGCGGTGGCGCGGGCAATGCGCTTGCCGCGCCGGCTAGTGCCACGAGCGCGCCGGATGCCGCTTCCGCTGTCAGTTCCACTACCGCTGTCGTTGCTGTCGCTGCGGGCTCTCAGTACACCGTACACGCAGGGCAGTCGCTGAACGATGTCGCGATCGCTATTACGCAGTCGCATGACCGGGCGGTACTCGCGCGCGCTACGCACGCATTGTTCGACACGAATCCGGCCGCCTTCATGAATCACGATCCGAGCCGGATGCGTGTAGGAGCGGTGTTGATCGTGCCGGCGCTCGATGCGTCGGGGGCCTTGGCGGTTTCGTCGACTGGGGCCGCGGCAGGGGCGTCGGAGTCCACGGCGGCTGCGCCCGCTTCCGCGCCGACTGCCGCGCCGGCTGCCGCGCCGGCTGCCGCCAGCACGGCGAGTGCAGTCGCGCAGGTCAACGTCGCCGCCGCGAGTGCGGCCAGCGCGGCGGCTCAAGCGACGACGCCAGCCGCATCCACGGTTTCCGGCGCGGCCAGCGCGGCGGTATCGACCGGCGCGGCGGCGGGCGGTGCGGTTTCGTCCGCGCCAGTGGCCGGTTCGGCGCCGGTGGCGACGAGTGGCACGCGGGAATGGGCCGGATCGATTCAACCGGCGGCGAGCGCGCCCGCGCAGGCGGCTTCGCAGCCGCATCCGCAGGTGTCGAGTCTGCAGCAATTGCTGGCGCTGAAAAACCGCGTGCTGATGGAGTTGCAGAAGCACGGTATCGGCGGGGCGCCCGTCGCTTCAGGCCCAACGCCGACGAGCGCTGCGCAGCCGGCACCGGCAGGTTCCGCGGCGACCGTGGCCGTGGCGCCGGAGCACGCGAATGTGACGACGTCGCCGTCGAATGAGGGCGGCATCTCTCAGCGCGATTTGAGCATCGCGGCGGCCGTGGGCGCGGCACTGATCGTTCTGCTCGCTGCTCTGCGCATGGGTCGCCGCAAGCGCGATAAAGAGGCCGCGGCACGGGCTGCCCAGGCAACTGATGCAGAAATGGCGAGATCCGCGCGTGAGGCCGATTCGCGCAATGGCAGCGCGGCGGAGGGGCAGGCGGCGGTCACGGAAGGATCGGACGCGCAAGATCAAGAGGTTGCACGGCAGGCCGCAGCAGCAGAGCATGCGGCTGCGGAACGTGCGGCAGCCGAACAGGCAGCGGCAGAAAGCGCGGCTGCGGAGCGGGTAGCAGCGGAGCGCGCGGCTGCGGAACGTGCAGCAGCCGAGCAAGCCGCAGCAGAAAGCGCGGCAGTCGAACGTGCAGCAGCCGAGCAAGCCGCAGCAGAAAGCGCGGCAGTCGAACGTGCAGCAGCCGAGCAAGCCGCAGCGGAAAGTGCAGCAGCCGAACAGACGGCAGCGGAGCGAGCCGCAGCAGAGCGAGCAGCGGCCGGAGAACACGCCGCGGCGGAACGCGCAGCAGCGGAACAAGCAGCAGCCAAACAAGCAGCAGCCGAACAAGCAGCAGCCGAACAAGCAGCAGCCGAACAAGCAGCAGCACGCGTCGCCGCCGAACATGCGGAAGCGGAACGCATAGCAGCAGAACGCAGCGCATCCGAGCGCGCCGCAGAAGAACAGGCGGCACAGCAAGCAGACACGCCCGAACCTACTGCACTAACGGCGCCACTCGCCAGCATCCCGCTACCCAGCCAAAGCGAACTGTCCAGCGAACCACCGGCGGTCGCACCCGCCCATGACGAGACGCTGCGCTCCGCCGCGACGGCCGCCAATCTCGCCGCCGCGGCAGAACTCGGCGCCGACGCGTTGCCGCTGGGACCGCTCGAACCGGTTGGCGCCGCGACGCAGGACGAGAACGCGCATCGCCTGCAATGGGACGAGGAACCCACAGAAAGTCCGACCGCAGAGAAAACGACAGGCACGACGACAACCCCGAGCCCAAGCGCCGCGGAACCGCCCTCGGCAGCGTCGCACACCGCGACGGCCGAACCGCAGTCCCCCTTGAACGTTCCACCCCCAGTGATCGATTTCACGCAACATCAGATCGAACCGCGCGCCACTACGTCGTTCGGTCAGCCGTTCAGCGACATCCCCGTGCCGACGGAACCCGCGCTGTCCGCACCGACCGAGTTCCCGCGCGAGGCCGTCGACGCGTTCGGCAGCCTCAACATGCCGCTGCCACCGCGCATCGACGTGCCCACCGTCGGCGAAGCGGAGCCTTCCACGTCGCTTTCGACGCAACCGGTCGCATCGCCCGACACGACCGCGCAGCAGGCCTTCGGCGTCCATGGCGCGGACGACGACGCCCCGCACATCGCCGACCAGATTGCCGCCGGCACAGCCGGCCACGGCGCCGTCGCGGGCCTCGGCGCGGCCGGCTTCGGCGCGCTGAAGCTCGACTTCGACCTCGAGTTGCCGCCGAGCCCGGCTCAGCCATTGCCGGCCTTCACACCGGCCGATCTCGGCCGCATCGCGCGCAACAAGCTGGAGTTGGCCTCCGAGTACATCGAGCTCGGCGATCTGGCGGGCGCCCGCGCGCTCATCAACGAAGTGATCGAAGCAAACGATCCAGCCACGCGCACCGAAGCCCGCGCGTTGCTTTCGACTCTCGCACCGCTGTCGTGAAGCGCATCGCATTAGGCGTGCAATACGACGGCGCCGCGTTCACTGGATGGCAGTCGCAGCCGCATGGCAACACGGTACAGGACGAGCTCGAACGGGCGCTGCGCGAATTCATGCGCACGCCCGTGCAGACGGTGGTCGCCGGCCGCACCGACCGCGGTGTGCATGGCTTGGGTCAGGTCGTGCATTTCGACACCGACCTCGATCGTCTCGAGATCTCCTGGGTGCGCGGCCCGAACGCGTTTCTGCCGAAGACGATCGGCGTGCAATGGGCCAAGCCGATGCCCGACGATTTTCACGCGCGGTTTTCGGCATTCGAGCGGACCTATTACTACGTGCTGTACGTAAGTCCGGTTCGCTCGCCGATGCTCACGACGCGCGCCGGCTGGGTGCACACGCCACTCGACGTCGACGCGATGCGCTCGGCCGCCGAGCACCTGATCGGCGAGCATGACTTTTCGGCGTTTCGTTCGTCGCAATGCCAGTCGAAGACGCCGTTCAAGCACCTGTACCAGATCGACGTCAAACGACAGGGTAACTTCGTGCATTTCCGCCTCCGCGCGAACGCGTTCCTGCATCACATGGTGCGCAACGTGATGGGCTGTCTTATCGAAATCGGCAGCGGCCGCCGCCCGGCCGCGTGGATGGCCGACGTGCTCGCGAGCCGTAGCCGCGATTGCGCGGCGCCGACCTTCATGCCCGACGGCTTGTACCTCGCGCAAGTGGGCTATCCTGAGAAATTCGGCGTGCCCGACCCGGCGACGGGCAGCGTGCCGTGGAGCAGCGTATGGACCGAGCAACCGGAAACATGAAAGCAGCAGAGAACCCCGCCATTCAGACCGACGCCACCGCCTTGCAAGCCGTGCCACATCGCACGCGCGTCAAGCTGTGCGGACTGTCGAAACCCGTCGACATTGCCCACGCGATCGACCTCGGCGCCGACGCGATCGGCCTCGTGTTCTATCCGCCGAGCCCGCGCTCGGTGAGCGTCGCGCAAGCGGTCGAACTCGTGCATGAGGTCCCGCCGTTCGTGTCGGTCGTCGGTCTGTTCGTCAACGCGACGCCGGAATGGGTTCACGAAGTCGCGAGCAACGTGAACCTGACGCTGTTGCAGTTCCACGGCGATGAGACGCCTGAGCAGTGCGAGGCGCTCGCCGGCGTTGCGGGTTTGCCTTGGTTGCGCGCGTTGCGAGTTGCGGCGGATACTCGAGCGGCCGATTTGGTAAAATCGGCATTCAACTATTCAGCAGCCAGTGGTCTTCTGTTCGACACCCATGTCGAAGGCTACGGCGGCGGTGGGAAGGTTTTCGATTGGTCACTTATTCCAGCAGAGCTCGCGCGTCGGGCCGTTTTGAGTGGTGGGTTGAACGCGCAAAACGTCAGTGATGCGATCCATCGCGTGCGCCCGTACGCGGTCGATGTCTCGAGCGGCATCGAAGTAGCGGGCGCCCGGGGCGTGAAGGATCACGCCCGGATGGCGGCGTTCGTACGCGCGGTGCGCGCTGCGGACGCTGAATGATTCAGGCTCGCGGGCGCTTTCCGATGAAAGCCGCGAGCCATCCTGAGAAAAGTGATCACCATGTACAACTTGCCTGACGAAAGAGGCCACTTCGGCCAATTTGGTGGTGTGTTCGTCGCCGAAACGCTGTTTTCCGCACTCAACGAGTTGCGTGAAGCGTACGAGAAATATCAGAAAGACCCGGAATTCGTCGCCGAGTACGAGCGCGAATTGAAGTATTTCGTGGGTCGCCCGTCCCCGATTTATCACGCCCAGCGCTGGAGCGAACTGCTCGGCGGCGCGCAGGTTTATCTGAAGCGTGAAGACCTGAATCACACGGGGGCGCACAAGATCAACAACGTGATCGGCCAGGCGCTGCTCGCCAAGCGCATGGGCAAGCCGCGCGTGATCGCGGAAACCGGCGCCGGTCAGCACGGCGTGGCCACGGCGACAATCTGCGCGCGCTTCGGTATGGAGTGCGTGGTGTACATGGGCGCCGAGGACGTGCGCCGCCAGGCCGCGAACGTTTATCGCATGAAACTGCTCGGTGCGACGGTCGTGCCGGTCGAATCGGGGTCGCGCACGCTGAAGGACGCGCTGAACGAAGCGATGCGCGACTGGGTCACCAACGTCGAAAACACGTTCTACATCATCGGCACGGTTGCGGGTCCGCATCCGTACCCGATGATGGTGCGCGACTTCCAGCGAGTGATCGGCGACGAGTGCCGCGTGCAGATGCCAGAACTCGCTGGCCGCCAGCCGGACGCCGTCATCGCGTGTGTTGGCGGCGGTTCGAATGCGATGGGGATCTTTTACCCGTATATCGACGATAGTTCCGTGCAGTTGATCGGCGTCGAAGCGGCCGGCGACGGCCTCGAAACGGGTCGTCACGCGGCATCGCTGATCGGCGGTAGTCCCGGCGTGTTGCACGGTAACCGCACGTATCTGCTGCAAGACGAAGACGGCCAGATCATCGAGACGCATTCGGTGTCGGCAGGCCTCGACTACCCGGGCGTCGGCCCCGAGCACGCGTGGCTAAAAGAGAGCAATCGCGCCCAATACGTAGGCATCACCGACGAAGAAGCCCTGAAGGCGTTCCACGATTGCTGCCGCATCGAGGGCATTATTCCTGCGCTGGAGTCGAGCCACGCGCTCGCTTACGCTACGAAACTCGCGCCGACCTTGTCGAAAGACAAGATTCTGCTGGTCAACCTGTCGGGCCGCGGCGACAAGGACATGCACACGGTCGCTGAGCGATCGGGTATCCAGTTCTGAGCCGCGGCGATGCGCGACGAGTTCGACGAGCCGCAGCCGGCGATTGAATCCACGAATCCGGCCGCCGAAGTCCCGGCGGCCGCGGCATCCGCACCGCTGCTGGCGCAGGTGCCGGCCGGCGTTCAGCTGTTGAACCGCGATTTTCTAACCGATGTAGCGAACATTCCCGATGAGTCGATCGACCTGATCGTCTGTGATCCGCCTTATGGGTTGGGGAAGGACTATGGCAACGACTCGGACATGCGCACGGGCGAGGAATTTCTCGTCTGGACGCGCGGCTGGCTCGAGCTCGCTGTACCGAAGCTCAAGCCAACAGGGTCGCTCTATATCTTCTGCACCTGGCAATACGCGCCGGAAATCTTCAGTTTCCTGAAGACGAAACTCACGATGGTCAACGAAATCATCTGGGACCGGCGCGTGCCGAGTATGGGCGGCACCACGCGCCGCTTCACGTCAGTGCATGACAACATCGGTTTTTTCGCGGTGTCGAAGGACTACTTCTTCGATCTCGATCCTGTCCGCATCCCGTACGATCCAGTCACGAAGAAGGCGCGTTCGCGAAAGTTGTTCGAAGGAAGCAAGTGGTTGGAGCTTGGCTATAATCCGAAGGATGTCTGGTCGGTATCGCGTCTGCATCGGCAGCATGCCGAGCGCGTTGCGCATCCAACCCAGAAACCTCTGGAAATCGTCGAGCGGATGGTACTGTCCAGTTGCCCGAAGGGCGGCCGCGTGCTCGACCCATTCATGGGCAGCGGCACCACCGCCGTCGCTTGCGTCCGTCATCAGCGCGAATTCGTCGGCTATGAGATCAACGAGAGCTATTGTGCGATAGCGCGCGAGCGCGTCAGCGCCGCCGCTACGCCTGCTGCGCCCCGTCGGACCCGAGCCAGGCCAAAAGTGCAGCCGTCGACCGAAGTGCAGTGAAAAGCGCGAGATGCGCCGCTAAGTTCGCTGAAAAGCGCGCGGCAATGGGCGCGCAATAGCCCTAATTCGAGAGTACTTCCATGTCCCGTATCAAGAACACGTTTGCCGCGCTGTCCGCCCAAGGTAAGAAAGGCCTGATCCCGTTCATGACCGCTGGCGACCCGGACCCGGCTCGCACGGTCGAGTTCATGCACGCCCTCGCCGCCGGCGGCGCGGATGTGATCGAACTAGGCGTGCCGTTTTCCGACCCAATGGCAGACGGTCCTGTCATTCAGCAGTCGTCTGAACGCGCGCTCGCGAAGGGCGTGTCGCTACGCCATGTGCTGGCCGACGTCAAACGCTTCCGCGAAGCCGACGACAAAACCCCGGTCGTGCTGATGGGCTATGCGAATCCGATCGAGCGAATGGGCGCCGAGGCCTTCGCGAAAGCCGCGAAGGAAGCCGGTGTCGATGGCGTGCTGGTGGTCGACTATCCGCCTGAAGAGTGCGCAAACTTCGCAGAACAGATGCAATCTGCCGGGATCGATCCGATCTTTTTGCTCGCGCCGACTTCAACCGACGAACGTATTGCCGAAGTCGGCCGCATCGCGAGCGGCTACGTCTACTATGTGTCGCTGAAAGGGGTCACCGGCGCCGCAAATCTGGACGTTTCCAGCATCGCGAGTAAAATCCCGGCCATCAAGTCGCGCGTCCCCCTGCCGGTGGGCGTCGGTTTCGGCATTCGCGACGCGCAAACGGCGCGTGCGGTGGGCGAGGTGGCCGATGCCGTCGTGATCGGCAGCCGTATCGTTCAATTGCTCGAACAGGCAGCGCCCGACGCCGCTGCCGAGACGCTCACGCGTTTCGTTGCCGAGGTGCGCGAGGCGCTCGATAGCGTCGCGACTGCCCGATAACAGTTATTTTTTGTCGCGGTAACGTGAGCGGCGGGCTCGTCCCGCCGTTCGCGCGACTGCTGACCCAGAAGGATTCCCTATGAGCTGGCTCGATAAGCTGCTGCCGCCGAAAATCAAACAAACCGACCCGAAAAACCGCAAGGGAATTCCGGAAGGCCTGTGGATCAAGTGCCCGTCGTGCGAAGCCGTGCTGTATCGCAACGACGTCGAGGCCAATCTGCATGTTTGCCCCAAGTGCGACCATCACATGCGCATCGGCGCACGTGAGCGGCTCGACAGCCTGCTCGATCCGGAAGGCCGCTACGAAATCGGCCAGGAAATCGTTCCGGTCGACGCGCTGAAGTTCAAAGATAGCCGTAAGTACCCTGAGCGCATTAAAGAGGCGATGGACGAAACCGACGAGACCGACGCAATGGTCGTGATGGGCGGCGCGATTCACACGCTGCCGGTCGTCGTGGCGAATTTCGAGTTCTCGTTTATGGGCGGCTCGATGGGTTCGGTGGTCGGCGAGCGTTTCGCGCGCGGCGCGCAGAACGCGCTCGAACAGAAAGTGCCGTTCATCTGCTTCACCGCTTCGGGCGGCGCGCGGATGCAGGAAAGCTTGCTGTCGTTGATGCAGATGGCAAAGACCACCGCGATGCTCACGAAGCTGGCGGAAGCCAGGCTGCCATTCATCTCGGTGCTGACCGACCCGACGATGGGCGGCGTGTCAGCGAGTTTCGCATTCCTCGGCGACGTCGTGATCGCCGAACCGAAGGCGCTGATCGGCTTTGCTGGTCCGCGCGTGATCGAACAGACCGTGCGCGAGAAACTGCCGGAAGGCTTCCAACGCGCCGAGTTTCTGCTGCAAAAGGGCGCGATCGACATGATCGTCGATCGTCGCAAGCTGCGCGAAGAGATCGCGCAATTGCTGGCGCTGTTGAGCCATCAGCCGGCGGACGCGGTCGCGTAAAAGCCGGGCAGCACCGCATTTGCCGCTCTTTCGCCGCGCTGTCGAAGACGCGGCGGAGCCAGAGAAGCAATCAAAAAAATAGCGCGCCGCGTGAGCAATCAAGCGGCGCGCTGTCATTTCCAGGATAATTACCGTCGCCTGCGATGCGGCAGCGGTCGAAGCCGAAGCTGGCGCGGCTCAAGGCGCGGGTTTGTGCGCATAAACCGCGCAACGGCCTACGCCCATGACCGGCGACCCGCGACCCTCGACCCTCGACCGTAACCGCCTGACCAGCACCCTTCGCAGCACTGCAGAACCGAACTACCGCGACTCACTCAAGATTCACCCGATGACGACAATCCCAACTCTCGACGCGTGGCTCACGCACCTTGAATCCGCGCATCCGGTCGGCATCGACATGGGATTGGGCCGAATCTCCCAGGTGCGTGATGCGATGCAGCTGTCGTTTGCGTGCCCGATCATCACGGTCGGCGGCACGAACGGCAAAGGCTCGACCTGCGCGATTCTCGAAGCGATCCTGCTGCGCGCGGGCTATACGGTCGGCTGCCACACGTCGCCGCATCTGCTGTCGTTCAACGAGCGCGCGCGCATCAATGGGGCAATGGCAAGCGACGCAGATCTGCTGCCGCACTTCGAAGCCGTCGAGGCCGCGCGCCTGAGCCTCGCCAAACCGGTCACGCTGACCTACTTCGAATTCACGACGCTCGCGATCATGAGCCTGTTCGCGTCGCGCGGCCTCGACGCGGTGATTTTCGAAGTTGGCCTCGGTGGCCGTCTCGACGCGGTCAATATCCTCGATACCGATTGCGCGATCATCACGAGCATCGATATTGACCACACCGACTATCTCGGCGACACGCGCGAAAAAATCGCGTTCGAAAAAGCCGGTATCTTCCGTCCCGGCAAGCCCGCGATTTGCGCGGACCCGGTGCCGCCGCAATCGTTGATCGATCACGCGGAAAAGATCGGGGCGCGATTGTGGTTGTTCGGCCGCGATTTCCGTTACGAAGGCCAGGCCGGCAGCGAGCGACAGCAGTGGAGCTATGTCGGCCCGACGCTGCGGCGCTCGGCGCTCGCGTATCCATCGCTGCGCGGCGCGAATCAGCTGATCAACACGTCGGCGGCGCTGGCCGGGCTCGAAGCTTTGCGCGACCGTCTGCCGGTGTCCGCGCAGGACATCCGGCTCGGCATCGCCAACGTGGATCTTCCGGGCCGTTTCCAGGTGCTGCCGGGCAAGCCGTCCATCGTGCTCGACGTCGGCCACAATCCGCATGCCGCCGCGGTGCTCGGGCAGAACCTCGGCAACATGGGCTTTTTCCCGTACACGTATGCGGTGTTCGGCGCGATGCGCGACAAGGACATCGCCGGCGTGCTAAGTCATCTGAAAGGCGAGATCGATCACTGGTGCGTGACCGATCTGCCGACCCCGCGCGCCGCGTCCGCGCAAGAGCTGGAAACCGTGTTGCGCGAGCTGGGCGTGGAAGACGGCGCCGACAGCAGCGTCATGCGTTATGCAACGCCGGCGCAGGCTTTCCAGGACGCGCTAAAACGTGCGTCAGAGAATGATAGAATCGTCGTTTTCGGCAGTTTCTATACGGTAGCGGGTGTGATGGCCTACCGGAAATCGCAGCAACACTGAGCGGGCACCAGGCTCGAACCAAGCGATTCATGGGAATTTTCTCGTTCGGCAAGAAAGACGACGCGCCCAGCCGGCGCGGCGCAAACACCAGTTCCAATCGGGCCACCCGGGGTGAACGCGTCGAGCGGCGCACCCGCCGCACCGAGCGCACCGTCGATGCAGATGCAATGCTGCTCGACCCCACGCTGCCGGAAAAGCAGCGCGCGCGCCGCCGGCTCGTCGGCGCAATCGCACTGGTTGTCGCGGCGGTGATCATCCTGCCGATGGTGTTGGACTCGCACCCCAAGCCCGTCACCGACGACATCTCGATCGACATTCCGAACCGGCCCGCGCCGAAGCTCTCCAGATCCACCGCCAACGAAGACGTGCAGGCCGGCGTCGCGCCGGACAGTCCGCCGGCCGCCGACACGGGCGTGGCTGCGTCCGGCCTCGCGCCGGCAACGAGCGCGGCGACCACGGCGGCCGCCTCGGCCTCCGCCGCCAAATCGACGCAATCGACCGCAGCGAAACAAGGCGCGACCCCCTCCGCCGCAACTGGCGCTGTTACCGCCGCGACGCCGAAGCCCGCCGCGAAGCCGCAAACGCAATCGCTTGCAGCCAACACCGCGCCTGCTGTCCCCGCCAAACAGACGAAGGCACCCGCCACCACACCGTCGGCGTCGACCGACGACGAAGCGAACACGGCCACCGCCAGCGCCGACGCGAACTCCGGCACGCCGGCCTCGCCGCCGGGCAACCGTTTCGCGGTGCAGCTCGGCGCCTTCTCGAACGAAGCGAACGCGCGCAATTGGGCCGCGAAGTTGAAAGCGGCAGGCGTGCCCACATATACGGAACATAGGAAGCAAGCCGACGGCTCGACGCTGACATTGCTGCGTGCAGGCCCGTTCGCCGACCGCGCCGCGGCCACCGCCGCTGTCGCGAAGGTCCGCGAGGCGGGCCTCGTGTCGGGCTCGAACGGCGGCAGAGCACAGTAAGCGAGCGATGTTCACTGCCTTCGACTACGCTGTAATGGCGGTGATCGGTTTGTCGGCGCTGCGAGGCGCCTGGCGCGGTTTGCTGTCGGAAGTGTTTGGTTTGATCGGCTGGGTCGCGGCGTTTTTCATCGCTTGCGAGTTCGTGGGCTACGTGGTCCCGTATATCCCGTCTACCTGGCCAGGCGGCGCGTTGACGCAGTGGCTGCTGGCTTTTTCGCTCGTGGTGATCGGCGTAGTGCTGGTCACGAGCGTGGTGAGCGCGCTGCTCAGCCGCCTCGTGCAGGTCACGGGACTGGGTGGTGCGGACCGCTCGCTCGGTTTGATGTTCGGCCTCGTGCGTGGGGTCGTTCTGGTGCTGATTCTGGTCGCCCTCGCAGGCTTGACTAAACTGCCCAAAGAGGAATTCTGGCGCAACGCGCTGCTTCGTCCGTATGCGGTTGCGGGCGTACGCGCAATGAAACCGCTGCTCCCCGAGGCGCTCGCCGCTTACGTCCATGTGGACGATTCGGGCGCCCCGAGCAATGCGCAACAGGACTCCGGCGCATACCGGCTGCCTTGACGTCGTAGCGCGTGCCGTCGCATGAAAGCGCGGGCGCGGTCGCAGGCACCGGTCGCCATCACGAATTTCGTACCTTTGAAGGACATGCCATGTGCGGCATCGTAGGCGTAGTTTCCCATTCCCCGGTCAACCAGCTGATCTATGACAGCCTGCTGCTTCTGCAGCATCGCGGTCAGGACGCCGCCGGCATCGCAACGGCGAACGGCAGCAATTTCCACATGCACAAGGCCAACGGCATGGTGCGCGACGTGTTCCGCACGCGCAACATGCGCAGCCTGCCGGGCACGACGGGCATCGGCCAGGTCCGTTACCCGACCGCCGGTTCGGCGTCGAGCGAAGAAGAAGCGCAGCCGTTCTACGTGAACGCGCCGTTCGGCATCATCCTCGCGCATAACGGCAACCTCACCAACTGGCAGCAGCTGAAAGATGAGATGTTCCGCATCGATCGCCGCCACGTGAACACCAATTCCGATACCGAAGTGCTGCTCAACGTGCTCGCGCACGAGTTGCAACTGTCGAGCTCGGGTCTGCAGCTCGATCCGGCCGCACTGTTCAAGGCGGTGTCGGGTGTGCATCGGCGGGTGCGCGGCTCGTATGCGATCGTCGCGTTGATCGCTGGCTACGGCCTGCTTGGTCTCCGCGACCCGTTCGGCATCCGTCCGCTGTGCCTCGGCAAACGGGAAACGGCTGACGGCGTCGAGTGGATGCTGGCGTCGGAATCGGTGGCGATCGAAGGCGTCGGTTTCGAATTCGTGCGCGACGTGCAGCCGGGCGAGGCGATTTTCATCGACGCCGAAGGCCAGCTGCATTCGCAGCAATGCGCGACGACCACGAGCCTGAACCCCTGCATCTTCGAACTCGTGTATCTGGCGCGTCCGGATTCGGTGCTCGACGGCGTGCCGGTCTACAACGTGCGTTTGCGCATGGGCGACTACCTCGCCGAGAAGATCAGGCGCGAGCTGCCCGACGTCGCAATCGACGTGGTGATGCCGATTCCCGATTCGTCGCGCCCGGCCGCCATGCAGGTCGCGAAGAAGCTCGGCGTCGAGTATCGCGAGGGCTTCTTCAAGAACCGCTATGTAGGCCGTACCTTCATCATGCCGGGGCAGGCGGTGCGCAAGAAGTCGGTGCGCCAGAAGCTGAACGCGATGAACATCGAGTTCAAGGGCAAGAACGTGCTGATCGTCGACGACTCGATCGTGCGCGGCACGACGTCGCATGAAATCGTGCAGATGGCGCGCGATGCGGGCGCGAACAAGGTGATTTTCGCGTCGGCGGCGCCGCCGGTGAAATTCCCGAACGTCTACGGCATCGATATGCCGACGCGCGGCGAACTGGTCGCGCACGGCCGCTCGGACGAGGAAGTTGCGCGCATGATCGGCGCGGATCACCTCGTGTATCAGGACGTCGATGCGCTGAAGCAGGCGGTGCGCGATATCAATCCGGCGCTGAAGGAGTTCGAGGCTTCGTGCTTCGACGGCAACTACGTGACCGGCGACATCACGACCGAATACCTCGACCGCATCGAAAGCGCGCGTCTCGCGCCGTCGTCGCAATCGGATCGCGATGCCGCGAGCGAAGCGATCGACGGTGGCGGCCCGGCGCGTTCGCAGCTGCATCTGCAACTGTCGGTGGGTTGAGCGTACACGCGACAGTCGTCCGCCCTGGCTCCAGCCTCCCCGTACATGAAGCCCGCTTATGCCGACGCAAAAGCGGGCTTTTTTGTTGCTGCCTCATTTAGGCACGGAAGCAGCCACGGAAACCTGGAGACCAGAACCAACATGGACGACTTCCACGACTTTGACTTCGACACGCTGGCCGTTCGCTCGGGCACCGTGCGCAGCGATTTCAACGAGCGCTCGGAAGCGATCTTCCTGACCTCGAGCTTCGTGTTCGCGAGCGCCGCGGACGCCGCCGAACGCTTCAGAAACTCCGAGGACTATTTCACGTACTCGCGCTTCTCGAACCCGACCGTGTCGATGTTCCAGGACCGTCTGGCCGCGCTCGAAGGCGGCGAGGCCTGCATCGCGACGGCTTCGGGCATGGCGGCGATCATGTCGGTCCGTGATGTCGACGTTGCAGGCGGGCGATCACCTCGTCAGCTCGCGGGCGCTGTTCGGCTCGACGCTCGGCATGTTCTCGCAGATCTTCAGCAAGTTCGGCATTACGACTACATTCGTCGATCCGACTGATTTGAACGCGTGGAACGAAGCGGTGCGTCCCGAAACGAAGATGTTCTTCCTCGAAACGCCTTCCAACCCGCTGACGGAAGTGTCGGATATCGAAGCGATCGGCAAGATCGCGAAGGCCGCGAATGCGCTGTTCGTCGTCGATAACTGCTTCTGCAGCCCGGCGTTGCAGCAGCCGCTGAAGCTCGGCGCGGACGTCGTCATGCATTCGGCGACCAAGTTCCTCGACGGCCAGGGCCGTGTGCTCGGCGGCGCGCTGGTCGGTTCGAAGAAAATCATCATGGAAAAGGTGTTTCCGTTCGTACGCAGCGCCGGGCCGACGCTGTCCGCGTTCAACGCGTGGGTACTGTTGAAAGGCATGGAAACGTTGTCGCTACGCGTCGAGAAGCAGTCGGCGAATGCGCTCGAAATCGCGCGCTGGCTCGACTCGCATCCGGCCGTCAATCGCGTGTTCTATCCGGGGCTCGAATCGCATCCTCAGCACGCGCTCGCGATGCGTCAGCAGAAGTTGGGCGGCGCGATCGTGTCGTTCGAATTGAAGGGCGACACGCCCGAGCAGATGCGTACGAACGCATGGCGCGTGATCGACGGCACGAAAGTTTGCTCGATCACGGGCAACCTGGGCGACACGCGTACGACGATCACGCATCCGGCGACGACCACGCACGGCCGCATTACGCCCGAAGCGCGCGCGGCGGCGGGCATCAGCGAAGGTCTGATCCGGCTTGCGGTGGGGCTTGAAAACGCGGGTGATATCCGTGCGGATCTGCAATGTGGGCTCGAAAGCTGACAGGCAGGGCAAAACCTGTGCGCGGCATACAGGCTTCAAATGGCCTCAAGGGTCTCAAAGCCCTCCGCGCCACCTCCGTCACGCTCAGTGCCGCAACGCGCGCCACTGCCCGGGCGCCAGCCCGAAACGCCGCGTGAACGCGTGCGTGTAAGCGCTCTGATCGCCGAAGCCGATCTCGAGCGCGATATCGATCAACGAAAGACGCGCTTCCGCAAGCAGCGTGATCGACGTGTCGAGCCGCAGCCGCTGCAAATAGCGATGCGGCGTCTCGCCGAACGCATCGATAAACAGTTGATGAAAACGCCGCATGCCGAAACCGCAGTGCGCGGCGAGGTCCGCGATCTTCAGCGGCTCGGACAGATGCGCGCGCAGCCAGCGGTCGATGCGCGCGAAATCGAGGCGAACGCCTTCGCTCTGCACACCGGCAAGTGCCCCGGAATCGGCGACAAGCGCGGCGCCTAGGCGTGCCGCAGCATCCCAATGAAAGCGACGGTGACCGAAGGCATTATCTTGCGCTTCGCCCACGCCGCCCGCAGCATGCGCGGCAATCGCGTGCACGAGCTGTGCGAGCGACGGATCGACGGCCACGGCGCGCGCGCGCTCGAACAACCGCTCGGGCACCGCCAGCGACGCCGCAGGCAAATCGAGCACGAGCTGCCGGTTCGTGCCGACACCCGCATAATCGTGCCGCGCGCCGGCCGGGATCAGCCATGCGGAGCCGGCGTCGATCTGCTCGGCGACGCCGTCTACCGCCATCACCATTGCGCCGTCGAGCCCCAGCACGACCTGGTGGAAGTCGTGCACGTCCGACGCTTCGATCGCGCCATAGCAGCGCAGCGAAACGTTGGGGGCGGTGACGGCGGCGTGGCTCACGACAATACTCAGACGTGACTCAGACTTCGAGCAGTTCGACTTCGAACACGAGCGTCGCGTTCGGCGGAATCACCCCGCCCGCGCCGCGCACGCCGTAGCCGAGTTGCGGCGGAATGGTCAGCTTGCGCTTGCCGCCGACCTTCATGCCTTGCACGCCTTCGTCCCAGCCCTTGATGACCATGCCGCCGTCCAGCACGAACGCGAACGGGTCATTGCGGTCCTTGCTCGAATCGAACTTCTGGCCGTCGGTCAGCCAGCCCGTGTAATGCACGGTCACGGTCTTGCCGGCCACGGCTTCGGCGCCGGTGCCTTCCACGAGATCTTCGTACTTCAGGCCGGATTCGGTCGTCACAGTCGACATGCGTTGCTCCTCAGATCAAAACGTAAAACCGACATTGTAGGCGCGTTGACGTCGATCGCCGAGTCTGGTCCGGTTCCGCGCATGGCATGCGGATTGCGTCCCGCGTCGCGATTCGGCCTCGACTGGTCGGTCCGAACGGGATGCCTATAATGAGGCTTCCCCCCATCATCCAGCATTGCCTGAGAGGACTCGATCGTGACTACGTCACCCAACGGGACTGCTGGCGCCCAGCCGGCGTCGGCCGGCTTCGTCATCACCGAACGCAGCGCGCTGCTGCGCGCGGAAACCGCGTTGTTCATGCGCGATCACGTGCTGTCGCTGGTGTCGCACGACCTGCGCGGTCCGTTGAATGCGATTCATAGCTGGGCGTACGTGCTCGAGCGCAAGCTCGACGCGAACGATCCCAATTCGCAGCGCGCGATCACCGGCATTCGCAGCGGCGTCGATCAGCAGGTGAAGCTGCTCGAGACGATCGTCGATGCGACGCGCGCCGAAACGAAATCGCTCGCGCTCACGTATGAACCCTTTCCGCTGCATCCGCTGCTCGACGAAACCGTCGAGGAAGTCCGCGCCGGCCTCGCCCGCGCGCGCGGCGTCGAAGTGCGGCTCGACTCGCAGATCGCCACCGAGCAACTGAACGGCGACCGCGCTCGGCTCGCCGCCGCGGCGTGGCTGATGCTGACGTTCGCCGTCGAAGCGAGCGCGCGGGGCACCGAGGTCGCACTGGCCGCGCGCGCGGACAACGGCACATGGCATGCGAGCGTCACGTACGAGCCGAACGAGGCCGCGTTGAACGACGCCGCGCTGCCGCATGTGCTCGAAGCGTTCGCGCGCAAGCAGGCGGGCGAACCGCGCGAGGCGAAGCGCATCGCGTGGGTGTTCGCGTTGTGCAAACGCGTCGCGGAGGCGCACGGCGGAAGCTTCGAGCAAAGCGATACGACGGAAGCGGACGGCGTCACCGCGACCCCCGCCACGCTCGTGCTGCGCGTGCCGTTCAGCGCGGCGGCGCCGAAATGAGCGTCGCGCGCGAATGCGTTGGCGCACAATCAAGAATTCATCGAGCTTTCAGCGCCTATACTGACAACTTTTGTTGCCGGAGCCCGTCGCTTTGATCCAGGTTGTCGCTCTTATCGGTGCAATGTTTCTGGTTGCACTCAACGGCTTTTTCGTCGCCGCCGAATTCGGTCTGGTCAAACTGCGGCAGACCCGCGTGCAAAGCCTTGCCACCCAGCATGGCATGCGCGGACGTCTGCTCGCGAAGGTGCACGGACAGCTCGACGCGTATCTGTCGGCGTGTCAGCTCGGCATCACGCTCGCGTCGCTCGGCCTCGGCTGGATCGGCGAACCGGCGTTCGCGCAACTGCTGATGCCGCTTTTCACCGTGATCGGCGTCGAGTCCGAGAAGCTGATGCATGGCATTTCACTGTTCTTCGCGTTTTCGTGTATTTCGTTCCTGCATATCGTGGTCGGCGAACTCGCGCCGAAGTCGCTCGCGATTCGCGAGGCGGAGAAAATTTCGCTGTGGACCGCGACGCCGCTGTACGGTTTCTACTGGGCCATGTACCCGGCCATCTGGCTGCTCAACACGAGCGCGAACGCGGTGCTGAAGGCCGCGGGGCTCGATACCGACCAGGGTCACGACTCGCATTACTCGACCGAGGAACTCAAGCTGATCCTGCGCGGCCGCCGCGCGAACGTCGCGAGCGAACTCGGTGCGTCGACCGGCGCGTACAGCCAGGACGAATGGAACACGATCGCGCACTCGCTCGACTTCTCGCGAATGACCGTATCGGACCTGATGCGGCCGTCGCATGAAATGGTGTGCCTGCGGCGCGATCTACCGTTGCGCGACAACATGCAGGTGGTCGCGCGGCACCGCTTCAGCCGCTATCCGCTGTTCGAGGATGCATCCGGCGAACGCGTGGCCGGCATGATCCATCTGAAGGACCTGCTGCTCGCGCGCCAGGCGGGCAGCACGCTCGACGACCTGTCGCGCTACGTCCGCCCCGTGCAGTACGTGAAGCCGGACATGCCGGCTCTCGATCTGTTCCGGCGCTTTCGCAAGGGCGCGCCGCACTTCGCGCTGGTCGGCCACAAGAACGCGAAACCGATCGGCTTCCTGACGCTCGACAACCTGCTCGGCGCGCTGGTCGGGCAGATCCACGATGAATTCCGCCAGGGCGACGCCGACTGGACCCGCATGGACGACGGCACGCTGATGGGCAAGGGCAGCTTGCCGGTGGTGTCGCTCGAACGTGCTCTGGGTATCGACATCGATGAAGGCAAGGCCGAATCGGTGGGCGGGCTCGTGATCCAGGCGCTCAACGATCTGCCGAGCGAAGGGCAGCGCGTCGAGTTCGAAGACTTCGACGTCGTGGTCAAGAAGATGAAGGGACCGCGCATCGTGCTCGTGCGCGTGTATCCGAAGCTGTTCGACGACGAGGGCGGTTGAGGGCCGAGCCAACCCGAAGCCTCAACCCTTTTTAGCCGCCTCAGCTTCGAGGTACCCCATCCTCAACCAACACCGCGACCGGCATCGCGGCGAGCGCGTCGCGCAGATACAGCAGCCCGTGATCGTCGACTTTCGGCGCGGCGGGGCTCAGCCAATCGAACAGCGCACGCGCCGACAGATCGGGCGGCATTTCGATGGCCGTATCCGCCCATTGCGCCGGCTCGACGAGCGGCAGACCAGCATCATCGCCAAGCAGTCGCGCGGCCAACCGGCTGGCAATCACCACGGCCCACGCATTGCCATGCCGCCGCGCGAACGCGATCACACTCGACGCATGCGCGCCGCGCACCGTGAGCGGCAGATACGCGCCCTGACTCAGTAGCTCCGGCAGATGCGCGCGCAACGCCAGCACGCGCTGGATCACCGCGAGCTTTACGCGCCCGTCGCGCCAGTCCGCCAGAAATTCCGACGGCGGCGTTTGCGTCTGCGGCAGCCACGCCTCGCGTTTCGCGAAATCGACGGGGCGCCGATTGTCCGGATCGACGAGGCTGAAGTCCCACAGCTCGGTGCCTTGATAAAGATCAGGGATCCCAGGCGACGCGACGCGCAACACCGTCTGCTGCAGGCTGTTGAGCGCGCCCGCGCGACCAATGCGCTCGACGAACGCCGACAGCTCCTTCAGAAAGGCGTCGCGCCGCTGCGGCGCAAGGATGCCGAACAGGAATTCGCGGCAGCCGGCTTCGTAGGCTTCGTCGGGCGCGAGCCAGCTGGTTTGCAGCTTCGCCTCGCGCAGCGCCTTCAACTGCCATTGCGCGACCCGCTCGGCCAACTCCTTGACGCCGGCTTCGTCGTCGGCGCGCAGCGGCGGCGGCCAGCAGCCCACCAGCGTTTGATACAGCATCGCCTCGGCGGCGGGGCCGGGAGCCCATGCGTCGCTCTTGTCCTGGCTCACGCTGTTGATCGGCGTGCCGTCGAGCGCTCGACGCTGCGGCGCGTTCAACGTCGACCATGCACGCAACGTCGCGCCCCATTCGTCGGCGATCTCGCTGAGCACCGCGAGCCGCGCGCGCACATCTTCACCGCGCTTGTGATCGTGCGTGGCGGTCGCAAGCATCGCATGAGGAAAACGTTGCGCGCGCTCGAGATTGCCCGCATGAAACTGCTCCACCGACAGCGCGAACTCGCCCGGGTCCGAGCCGACTTCGTTGCGCGACAGCAGACGGCCGTAGCGATAGCACGCGGTGTCCTCGATCGCCTTGGCGGCGAGCGGCGCGGTCAGCTGCGAAAACAGCGTTTGCGCGCTGCGCCGGGACGAGCCCGCATGCGGCGACGCTCCGCCGCCTTGCGCCTGCTGCTGCGACTGCGCGCCGGGCCGCGCGGGCGGGGCCTCTTCGGCGCTGCCGCCGAGCCACGCATTCACGCGCTCGAGCGCTGCATGGTCCGAGCGCGGCAGCGAAGCGCGCGCGCCCGCGAGCGCCTCCTCGAAATAGACGTTGTCGGCGGCGCTGCGCAGTCCGCCCAGCGGATACATGCGGTACACGGGGAAATGCACGACCAGTTCGGTCAGCACGCGGCGCAGCGCCGGGTACGTGAAGTCGCGCGTGCTCAGCGAGTCGCGTGCGATCCGATGCAGCGCGCGCGCCGCGCGGTCCAGTTCCGCCGAGAAGTTTTCCGCGAGAATCTTGCGCCGCGCCGCGTGCGCTTCATCGGCGAAGCGCGCGCTGCGGCCGGTGAGCTCGGCCCACGTACCGGCGAGCGGGTCCGCGCCGGCCGGATCGTGCAGCAGCGCGCCGACGTCGTTCATGAAGTCGTAGCCCGTCGTGCCGTCGACGGGCCAGTCGTCGCGCAACGGCTCGCCACGGCCGAGAATCTTCTCCACCACCACATACGGCGCGGTGTCGCGCAACTCGCTGAGCCGTTGGCGCAAACGCTGGCAGTATTCGCGCGGCTCGGCGAGCCCGTCGATGTGATCGATCCGCAAGCCGTCGACGAGCCCTTCGCGATAGAGGCGAAAGATCAGCGCGTGCACCGCCTCGAACACCTCGGGCCGCTCGACGCGCACGCCGGCGAGCGTCGAGATGTCGAAGAAGCGCCGCCAGTTCACTTCGTCGGAGGCGGTGCGCCACCACGCGAGCCGGAAATGCTGCCGCTCGATCAGCCGATGCAGCCGGTCGCGCGTGACCGGATCCTCAGGCGCGTAAGTCTCCAGCACGAACTCGATCGCCGACTCGCCTTCGCGCGCGACGAACTCGCGCAGCGCGTCGCGCGCCTCGGCGGCGCGCGGCTGATCGGCGGGCTGCGTGGTGAGCCCCTGAAAGCGATTCGCGAGCGCGCTCAGATCGGCGCGGTCGGCGCCTTGCAGGATCGCCGCGTAATCGACCGGGCAGATCGGGAACACGTGCGGACCGTAGCCGATATGAAAGCGTCCGCTGTCGGCCTCGAAATGCAGCCCGATGCGGCCCGCCGCCAGTTCTTCGCCGTACGACGCGCCGAGCGTCGGCAGCAGCACCTTGCCGC
This sequence comes from Paraburkholderia sp. 32, assembly GCF_050435345.1. Taxonomy (NCBI): domain Bacteria; kingdom Pseudomonadati; phylum Pseudomonadota; class Betaproteobacteria; order Burkholderiales; family Burkholderiaceae; genus Paraburkholderia; species Paraburkholderia sp. 32. The sequence goes on along the minus strand of NZ_JBNDKD010000001.1, from coordinate 680,786 downwards.
GCAGCGCGGGATCGGGCGAATGCCAGTCGACGTCGAAATGACGCGCATACGCGCTGTGGCGGCCCCATTCGAGGATGTCGAGCCACCACGCGTTGCTCGACCCGCCGACGCCCATATGATTCGGCACCATGTCGACGATGAGCCCCATGTCGTGCGCGCGCAGCTTGTCGACGAGGTGCTTCAGGCCCGCCTCGCCGCCGTATTCGGCACTGACCTCGGTGTAATCGACGGTGTCGTAGCCGTGCATCGAGCCGGGCTCGGCCGTCGTGATCGGCGACGCGTACAGGTGGCTGATGCCGAGCGCGGCGAAGTAGTCGATGTGCCGCGCGGCGTCGTCGAACGTGAAGCCTCGATGGAACTGGAGGCGCAGTGTGGAGCGTGGAACGGTCATGGCGTGTCAGGCTCCGCGGAAGTGTTGGATGAACGCGCGGCGGCGCGGCGCGCGCCGTCGACAGCCAGCAGGCGGTCGGTGAACACGGGGTCGTCGAACATCGCGTCGACGGGCAGCGTCATGCGGCGGCGCCAGTTCGGATGTTCGTCGATCGAGCCCGGCAGGTTCGGCTGCTCGTCGAGCGCGAGCAGGTCTTCGAGCGGAAACGTGACGAGCGGCCCGGGTGTCGCGGCGACGAATGCGAGCGCTTCGTCGACCGGCGCGTTGTCGGCGTCCGGCGGCGCGACCTCGGGCGCGGCCACGCCCGCTTGCTGGAACGCGCGCCACAAGTCGGCGCGCTGCTGCGCGCGCTCTTCGAGCGCCGCTTCCTCGGGATCGCGCCCGTCGGCGCGCGCCATCGTCTGGCCGATGCGGTTGCGCCACATGATGTCGCTGCCGCGCCACCAGCCGGCGACGGTCGGCAGATCGTGCGTGGTCGTCGTGCCGACCGCGTACCGGTCCCAATCGGCCGGCGCCTTGAAGCCGTTGCCGTCGGCGGCGCCTTCGAACCACAGCACGCGAATCCCCTCGATGCCGTGCTCGTCGAGCCGCTCCCGAAACCCGGACGGCACGGTGCCGAGGTCCTCGCCGATCACGATCGAGCGATGCCGCCACGATTCGAGCGCGATCAGCCGCAGCAGGTCTTCGAACGGATAGCGCAGATATGCGCCATTGCGCGCGCTTTCGCCTTCGGGCACGAGCCACAGACGCCGCAAGCCGAGGATGTGATCGATGCGGATGCCGCCGGCATGCGCGAACGCCGCGCGCAGCATGTCGATGAACGCGGCGAAGCCTTGTGTGCGCATCGCGCGCGGCGAAAAGGTCGTGAGTCCCCACGACTGGCCGGCCTGGTTGAAGAGATCGGGCGGCGCGCCGACCGACACGCCCTGCAGCATGTCGTCGGGATAGGACCATGCATGACTGCCGGCGCTGTCGCAACCCACCGCGAGATCGGCGATCAGGCCGACCGCCATGCCGGCTTCGCGCGCGGTGTGCTGAGCGTGCAACAGGCCGCGCGATGCCAGCCACTGCAGGAACAGATGAAAGTCGACCTCGTCGCGATGCGCGGCGGCGAACGCCTCGACCTCGGGGCTGCGTGGGTCGCGCAACGCATCGGGCCAGTTGCGCCAATGGCCGTCGCCGCCTTGCGCGAGCTGCGCGGCCTGCAGCGCTTCGAAGCGCGCATGATCTTCGAGCGCGCGCCCCGCGCGTTCGCAGAAGCCGTGAAATTCGAGCGCGCGCGGCGAGTGCTGCGGGCGCTCGTTGGCGCTGAACTGCTCGTAAAGCGCGCGCAAAACCGTGAGCTTCAGCGGGGTCGCGTGCGGCCAATCGATCAGAGGCAGCTCTTCGTATTTGGACCACGCGTTGCCGGCCTGCGCCGATGCGGACGCGGACGCATCCGCGCCGAACACCGCGGCCGGATCGATATGCGTGACGTTGAGCCATAAACGCGACGACGGCGCGTACGGGCTGAAGCGCTCGGGCTGCGCGCTGAACATCGCGTGGGTCGGACTGACGGCGAGCGCGTGCGCGCCGCGCTGCGCGCCGTGCCGCGCAAGCTGCGCGAGCGCCGTGTAGTCGCCGATGCCGCCGTCGCCGGTGCGGCGCAAGCCATACAGTTGCGCGGCGATGCCCCACAGCGGCGGCGCGGGCGGCGCGGCTTCGCGTTCGCCTTCTCCGCCGCCGCCGTGCAGCGTGCGCCATGCGTCGGCGACGGTGTAGCAGCGCGGCGGCGCGACCGCGAGCGTCATGCGCTGGTCGTTGATCACGAGCGTGTGATAGCCGGTTTCGTCGATCGGCGCGAGCAGCGCTTCCTCGCCTTTCGGCGCGGTAAAGCGGCCGTCGATGATCGAGCCGCTCTCCAGCTCGATCCGGTAATGGCTGCCCGACCTGACCGCGGCCGCGGGCAGCGCGATGCCACGCCCGATCACCGCGGTCATCAGCGGCGGCAGCCTACGGCCCGATAGTTCGGCCTCCAGAGCAGCGGCGCTGTGGCGGATATCCGTGGCGTTGCCGCACGGCAGACCCATGCGTTCGAGCAGCGTGCCAAGAGTCTTCTCCGGCACGTGCTGCGTATGATGGTGCGCGTCCTGCCACTCCACCTCGAAGCCTGCGCGGGTGGCGAGCGCGGCAAGCCTGTCGTTGGGGCGTCGGGTCGTCACGCGCGCTGCTCCTCGTGCGATGCGATGCGCGCATCGTGGCGGCTCGCGAATTCGTTGATGTCGCCGGTCAGCCACGCGATGCACGCATGCGCGGGCAACACCCGCGCGTCGGCCTGTTCGCGCGCGCGCGGCGGTGTTTCGAAAATGATCTTGCCGTCGGGGATGGCGTCGAACGCGACGTTCTGCTGCGACAGATTCAGCGCGATCGACAGCGTTTCGCCATCGCCGAGTTTCCAGCGCGCGATCAGCGCGTTCGCGTCGCCGCCGCCGGCATCGCGCAGCACGGTCGCGCCGCACGCCTTCGTATGTTTCAGGCGCGGCGTGATCAGCTTCGCGCGCACCGCGAGCGCGGACTTGTAGTAATGCATCCAGTCGAGCCGATCCGGCGTCGGCTGTACATCGGGCGCGGGTGGCGACGAGGCGGCGAAGGTCTGGGCATCGTTCGGATCGGGAATCTGCGCGCGGCGTTTCTCATCGCTGAACGCGGCAAAGCGGGCGAATTCACGGCGTCGCCCTTCGCGCACGGCGTCGGCGAGATCGCCGGTGTAATCGGTGAAAAACAGGAACGGTTGCGTCGAACCATGCTCCTCGTCCATGAACAGCAGCGGAATTTGCGGCGACAGCAACAGCAACGCGGTCGCGGCGCGCAGCGCGTCATCCGAGGTCAGCTTGCGCAGACGTTCGCCGAACGCACGGTTGCCGATCTGATCGTGGTTCTGCAAAAACATCACGAACGACGTCGGCGGCAGATGCGCGCTCGCTTCGCCACGCGGCGCACCATCGTGCAGCGGCGACGGCTCGCCCTGATACGCGAAGCCTTCGGCCAGCACTCGCGCGAGCCGGCGAATCGGTTCGTTGGCATACGCGTGGTAATAGCCTTCGGTTTCGCCGGTCAGCAGCACGTGCAGCGTGTTGTGCGCGTCGTCGTTCCATTGCGCGTCGAAATGCGCGCCGAGCAGGCTCGCGCGGTTGTGCTCGTTTTCGACCACCAGATGCACGTGACGGCCCTGCTGCACGCGCGCGCGAATATGGTCCGACAGCTCGCGCAGCCACCCGGGATTGTCGATCGCATGCACCGCATCGAAGCGCAGTCCGTCGAAGCGGTACTCGTTGATCCAGTAGACGGCGTTGTCGGTGAAGAAGTCGCTGACTTCGCTGCGCTCGAAGTCGATCGCGGGGCCCCACGGCGTGTTCACGCCTGCGCGGAAAAACGGCTCCGCGTAACTATGCAGATAGTTGCCGTCCGGTCCGAAGTGGTTGTAGACGACGTCGAGAAACACCATCAGGCCCACACCATGCGCGGCGTCGATCAGCGCCTTCAGTTCTTCGGGGCGGCCGTATGCGGAGTCGGGCGCGTACGGCAACACGCCGTCGTAACCCCAGTTGCGACGACCGGGAAAGTCGTTCAACGGCATCAGTTCGATGGCGGTGACGCCGAGCGCGGCGAGCTCGGGCAGGCGCTTTTGCACGCCCGCATACCCGCCCATCGCACCGACGTGCAATTCGTACAGCACCGTTTCTTCCCAGGGCCGGCCGTGCCATTCGGTGTGTTCCCAATGGTAGGCGCGCGGATCGATGACCTCGCTCGGGCCGTGCACGTCCCGCGGCTGGAACCGCGAGGCCGGATCGGGCACCGCCTGCCCGTCGTCGAGCTGGAACCGATACAGCGTGCCCCCGCCGCTCTCCACGGTGGTCTCGAACCAGCCGTTGCCGGTCGGAGCCATGTCGTGCGTGCCTTGCGCGGGGCCGTTTTCGACCACCACCTGCACGCTGCTGCACGACGGTGCCCAAAAACGGAACCGCGTGCGCGGTCGCGTGCCGCTCGCGCCGATCAACTGCGCGCTGAACGGCAGGCAGTGCGCGTAATGATGCGTGTGAGGATCAATCGGACTTTCAGACATGTCTTCACCATTCGAATCTGCTAACGAGCCTGGACGGCAATGCGACGCAACGCAAGCAGGCATTGCGTCGCAACATTCTTGCCACCCCGGCTGCGGCGCGATTTGTCCATGCTCGAACCAGGTCGCCGCAGTGCATCGTTCATTGCGAACCAACATCGTTTGCGGTCTGCGCGCCCGGATCGGGCGGCAGCGCGGTCAACAGCCGCGGCCCGTGCTGCGCGCCAGCCACCCAGCCGGCTTGCCAATCCGCTTCACCGGTCGGTTGCGCGGCGAGTATCACGAGGCCGTGCGCGGCGACCTCGAGTTCGGCCGTCGCGAGCCGCTGCGGCGCGCGTTCCGGATCGGCCGTGTCTAACAGCACATGCCATTCCAGGTGCGGCGCGGGAGGCGCGAACTGCAGCGGTTCCTCGTGAGCGTTGAGCATCAGTAACAATACTTCGGTTTCGCCATTCAGGCCCGGACCCGCGCGACGCAACGTGAACGCGCGTCCCTCCGGGTCCTGCCACGCTTCGATCGTCAGCGGATCGCCGTGTTCGTCGAACCAGCCGACGTCGAACAGGCCGGGCAGCACTTCGCGGTCGCCGAACAGAAAGCGCGTTTCACGCAGCAGCGGATGGCGCTTGCGCAATCCGATCACGCGCGCGACGAACTCGGTCATGCGCTGACCTTCCGGCGAATCCGCGAGGTCCCAGTCGATCCAGGATAGGTCGTTATCCTGACAGTACGCATTGTTGTTGCCGCGCTGCGTGCGCAGCGCTTCGTCGCCGGCCAGCAGCATCGGCGTGCCGAGCGTGATCATCAGTGTCGCGATCAGCGAGCGCGACACGCGACGGCGGGTCGCGAGGATCGCGGGGTCGTCGGTCGCGCCTTCGAGACCCCAATTGCGGCTGCAATTCTCGTTGTGGCCGTCGTTGTTGTCTTCCAGGTTGGCTTCGTTGTGCTTCTGCTCGTACGCGGTGACATCGGCCAAGGTGAAGCCGTCATGCGACGTGACGAAGTTGATCGACGCCCACGGCTTGCGATGCCGCCGGTTGAACAGATCGGCCGAACCGGTCAGGCGCGCGGCGAGGTCGGGCCGCAGGCCGGCATCGCCACGCCAGAAACGTCGCACCGTGTCACGGAAACGGTCGTTCCATTCGCTGAATCCCGGCGGATGATTGCCGAGCTGATAGCCGCCAGGGCCGAGATCCCATGGCTCGGAAATCAGCTTGCGTTGCGATAGCACCGGGTCCTGGCGCAACGCGTCGAACAGGCCCGAGCCCGGATCGAAGCCGTGGCTTTCGCGCCCGAGCGTCACGCCGAGATCGAAACGAAAGCCGTCGATATTGAACGCGGTCGACCAGTAGCGCAGTGAATCCATCACCATCTGCAGCACGCGCGGATGCGGCAGATTGACCGTGTTGCCGCAGCCCGTGTCGTTGATATGGTGACGCTCGTCGCCGGGAATCAGCCGGTAATAGCTGGCATTGTCGAGGCCGCGCCATGAAATGGTCGGGCCCATCTCATTGCTTTCGCAAGTGTGGTTGTAGACCACGTCGAGAATCACCTCGATGCCGGCCGCGTGCAGCTGGCGCACGGCGATGCGCATTTCGTCGAGCCGGTGCGTGCTCAGATAGGTCGGCTCCGGCGCGAAGAACGCCGCCGTGTTGTAGCCCCAGTAATTGCGCAGGCCGCGCTCCACGAGGAAGCGGTCGTTCAGAAACGCGTGCACGGGCAGCAGCTCGACCGCGGTCACGCCGAGCTTCAGCAAATGGTCGATGAACTCCGGCGACGCGAGCGCCGCGAACGTGCCGCGTTCATGCTGGCGCAGATCGGAGCGCAGCATCGACGCGCCGCGCAAGTGCGTTTCGTAGATCACGGTCTCGCCCCACGGCACGTCGGGCCGCCTGTCGTGCGACGAGTCGAACGCCTCGTCGATCACGACGCACTTGGGCATCGCGGGCGCGGAATCGCGCCGGTCGATTGAAAGGTCCGCGCGATTCGAATGCACGCGATAGCCGAACAGCGCGTCGGACCAGCGAAACTGCCCGACGAGCTTGCGCGCATACGGGTCGAGCAGCAGCTTGTGCGGATTGAAACGATGCCCGAAATGCGGCTGATACGGCCCATGCGCGCGAAAGCCGTACGCGGTGCCCGGATGCGCGTTCGGCAGATAGCCGTGCCAGATCTCGTCGGTGCATTCGGGCATGGTGAAGCGGCGAATCTCCTTGCGGCCGGTTGAGTCGAACAGGCATAGCTCGATTTTCTGCGCATTGGCCGAGAACACCGCGAAGTTGACGCCCAGCCCATCCCAGTTCGCGCCGAGCGGATACGGCGAGCCGGGCAGCAACCGCTCGGGCAACGCATGCGACATGATTTCCCTTTCCTGTTCTGATTGTCGAGCTGGAGCTCGGGTCTGCCTGGGTCTTCATGCAACGGGCGCGCGGCGGCTGCCTGTGCGCCGCGCGCCCGGGTTACGGCACGTTTTCTCAGTCCGCGCGCAATACGATCGTCGCGAGCGGGGGCAAGATCAGCGCGGCGGAATGTGGCCTGCCGTGGCTCGATACATGGTCGGAATGGATCAGCCCGCCGTTGCCCATGTTCGAGCCGCCATACACGCCTGCATCGGTATTCAGCACTTCCACCCAGCGTCCGCCGCGCGGCATGCCGAGCCGATAGCCGAGCCGCGGCACCGGCGTCATGTTGCACACCACGACGAACTCCTGGCCCGCGCCGTCGGTGCGCCGATAGGCGAACACGCTGTTGCCGCTGTCGTCGCCGATCAACCATTCGAAGCCGCCCGGTTCGCTGTCGAGCAGATGCAGCGCGGGCTCGTTGCGGTACAGATGGTTCAGGTCGCGCACCAGTAATTGCACGCCGTGGTGGTTCGAATCGTCGAGAAGATGCCAATGCGGCGAGCCGTCATGGTCGAACTCCGCCATCTGGCCGAATTCGCCGCCCATGAACAGCAGCTTCTTGCCTGGGTGCGTCCACATGAAACCGAAGTACGCGCGCAGATTAGCGAAACGCTGCCAGCGGTCGCCGGGCATCTTGCCGAGCAGCGAGCCCTTGCCGTGCACCACCTCGTCGTGCGAAAGCGGCAGCACGAAGTGCTCGGAATATGCGTACACCATGCCGAACGTCATGTTGTGGTGGTGATACTGGCGATACATCGGGTCTTCGTGCATGTAGTGCAGGGTGTCGTGCATCCAGCCCATGTTCCACTTGAAGTCGAAGCCGAGGCCGCCGTCCGCGAGGCGCGCGGTCACGCCCGGCCATGCGGTCGATTCCTCGGCGACCGTGATCGCGCCGGGCGCGCCCGGCACATAGCGGACCTCGTGATTCAAGCGCTTCAGGAACGCGATCGATTCGAGATTCTCGCGGCCGCCATAGATGTTCGGCACCCACTCGCCGGCCGCACGGGAGTAGTCGCGATACAGCATCGACGCGACCGCATCGACGCGCAGGCCGTCGACGTGATAGCGCTTCAACCACGCGAGCCCCGACGCGATCAGGAACGCGCTGACCTCGTTGCGGCCGAGGTTGTAGATCATCGTGTTCCAGTCCTGGTGATAGCCTTCGCGCGGATCGGCATGCTCGTAGAGCGGCGTGCCGTCGAAATCGATCAGGCCATGCGCGTCGTTCGGGAAATGCGCGGGCACCCAGTCGAGAATCACGCCGAGCCCTGCTTCGTGCGCGCGATCGACGAAACGCGCGAACTGCTCGGGCTTGCCGAAGCGCGCGGACGGCGCGAACTGCCCGAGCGGCTGATAGCCCCACGAACCGCCGAACGGATGCTCGGCGATCGGCAGAAATTCGATGTGCGTGAAGCCCATGCTCTTCGCATACGGGATCAGCCGCTCGGCGAGCTCTTCCCAGACGAGACCACGTTGGCCTTCCTCGGCGACGCGCAGCCACGACTCCGCGTGCACTTCGTAGATCGTGATCGGCGTGCGCGCGGTCTGCTTGTCGGCGCGCGACTGGATCCACTCGTGATCGCTCCATGGAAACTGCTCGATCTCGTCGACGTGTGCGACGATCGATGCGGTGCCCGGCGGCTTTTCCGTCTGCATCGCGCACGGGTCGGCCTTCAGCGGCAGCGGATGGCCGTCGCGCGACAGCAGCTCGTACTTGTAGCGCGTGCCGGCGCCGACGCGCGGCACGAACAGCTCCCACACGCCCGCCTGGTGACGCAGCCGCATCGGATGGCGGCGGCCGTCCCACGCATTGAAGTCGCCGACCACCGACACGCGCCGCGCATTCGGCGCCCACACCGCAAAGCGCACGCCCGGCACACCGTCGACGTCGACCGGCCGCGCGCCCAGACATTCGAGCACCGCGTACGGATCACCGCGCGCGAGACGTTCGAGCGGTTCGTCGCCGAGCACCGGAGCAAACGAATAGGTATCCTCCACTTCCTGCACCACACCATGCCAGTCGATGCGCAAGCGATACGGCATCGCCGACGTGATGCGGCCCGCGAACAGGCCAGGGCGCAGTTGTTCGAGTTCGCCGAGCGTCGCGCCATCAGCGCGCGAAATCACGGTGACGTGCGCGGCGTTCGGCAGCAGCGCGCGCACGATCGGCCCCGCGTCCGTCTGATGCAGCCCGAGCTGCGAAAACGGATCGGGGTGACGCGCTTCGACGAGCGCGTCGATATCGACGGGTTGAAGGCCTGCGGCCGGATCATGCTCACTCATAGTCGCCCTCGGCCGGGTTAGGCGGCGTGGCCGCGCCAGGCGCCTGGGTTGACGGAACGCTGTGCGGCGGCGCACCGGTGTCGCCGAGCAGCCGGCTCACGAGCGCCGCGAGGCCGCGCACCGGCAAGCCGAGCCACGCCGGTCGGTTGGCCGCTTCGTAGCGGATTTCGTAGGCGGCCTTCTCGATCAGGAACAGATCGAGCAGCGCTTCCTCGGATTCGGGCGCGACGAGCGGTGTCGGCGACTGCGCGGCGGCCGCGCGATATTCCGCGAGGAACGCGCTGGTCGCGTGCGCGCGGAAGCGTTCGAACAGCGCGCGCTTGCGATCGGCGGTCTGTTGCGGCGCGCCTTCGGTGGTCGATTGCGCGGCTGCGCTCGCATACGAGAACGAGCGCATCAGACCGGCCACGTCACGCAACGGGCTCGATTTCTGGCGACGCTCGTCGAGCGAACGCGCGGGCTCGCCCTCGAAGTCGATCAGGTACGCGTCGCCGTGCGCGACCAGTACCTGGCCGAGATGGAAGTCGCCATGGATGCGGATGCGCAACGCGCCCGCGTCGCCCGGCACCAGCTTGTCGACGGCCTCGACGAGCGCGGCGCGGCGATCGATCAGACTTTGCGCAAGCCCCTTCGTGTCCGCGTCGCTCATGTCCGCGATGCGCGGCGCGAGCAGATCGAGCGCGGCCGCGAGCATCGTCTGCGCCGCCTCGACCCATGCCTTCACCTGTTTGGCGTTGGCCGGTTCCGGCGCGAACGCGGGGTCGTCGCTCGGCGTGGCGAGCGCGACGTGCAACTCGCCGAGCCGGCGGCCGATGATGCCCGCGAGTTCGCCGTAACCGTCCAGCAGAATCGACTCGTTCGTGCGATCGGGTACTGTCTGCGTTTCGGTGTCGATCGCGATCGCGAGTTCGTCGACCGAGCGGCGCAGATAGTCGAGCGACCAGTTCCACGCATCGCCCTGATTGTCGATAAAGCCCTGCAGGATCGCGAGCGTATGCGGCACGCCCTCGGGATCGACGCGCACCACTTCGCCATACAGCGGCGCGGTGTTCGCATAGCCGAGCTGCGTCAGATAGCGGCTGATTTCCGCTTCCGGATGGATGCCGCTGACGAGCCGCCGCACCAGCTTCAGCACCGCGGCATCGGCGACGATCAGCGAGCTGTTGCTTTGTTCGGCCGCGAGCCAGCGAATCTCGGGCCGCTCGCCGAGAGCGTCGAGTTCGGCGAAGCGCTCGGTCGGCAGGAACTTGATCTCGCTCTTCTGCACGGTCGGCACGACCGCGCGCTCGCGCAGCTTGCGCAGCACGTTGTGCGCGAAGATCGGCAGCGAGAACGCGTCGGTCAGATGGCCGACGGTGCGGCCGCGCCGCACGCGCGCAAGCGCCAATTGCAGGAACAGCGGCGTGGTGGTTTCGCCGCCCCATGTGAGCGCGATCGGTACCACGTAGCGTTCGGTGTGGTTGCCGACGTCCACTTCGATTTCGGTGAACGCGAAGCCGCCGTTCGGGATCGTGGTCAGCGCGGCGAGCCGCACCGCGTGCATCTTCTGATCTTTCGACGCGAACCAGCGGCGCCGGCTCAGCCACGACGGCAGCACCTCGGATTCCAGCAGCCGCACGTTTTCGGGAGTCGGCCCGGTCTGCCCTTCGCGGATCACGATCGTGACGAACTCGGGCAGCGGCACGGAATGCGCCTGCGCCCATGTCGGCCGCCCGCCGCCTTCGCACAGCATGAACCACAGGAAGCCGTAGGGCGGGAACGTCAGCAGATAGGTCAGCTGACCGATCGCGGGGAACACCGAATCGGCGGTCATCTCGATCGGCACGAAGCCGTTGAATTCTGACAGTTCGAGCTCGACCGCCTGCGGCGCGCGCGACAGATTCGCGACGCACAGGATCGGCGCCGCGCCGGGCATCTCGCGCAGATACGCGAGAATCTTGCGGTTTTCAGGCTTCAAAAAGCGGATCGTGCCGCGTCCGAAGGTCTGCTTCGCGCGCCGCGTCGCAAGCATGCGGCGGGTCCAGTTCAGCAGCGAATGCGGGTCGCGGCTCTGCGCTTCGACGTTGACCGCGTCGAAGCCGTACAGCGTACCCATCACGGGCGGCAGCACCAGTTGCTCAGGGTCGGCGCGCGAGAAGCCGCCGTTGCGATCCGACGACCACTGCATCGGCGTGCGCACGCCGTCGCGGTCGCCGAGGTGGATGTTGTCGCCCATGCCGAGTTCGTCGCCGTAGTAGATGACCGGCGTGCCGGGCATCGACAGCAGCAGCGAGTTGATCAGCTCGATGCGGCGGCGGTCGCGCTCCATCAGCGGCGCGAGACGGCGGCGAATACCGAGATTCAAACGTGCGCGGCGATCGCTCGCATAGGTGTTCCACAAATAGTCACGCTCGGAATCGGTGACCATTTCGAGCGTCAGCTCGTCGTGATTGCGCAGGAAGATCGCCCACTGGTTCGATTCGGGGAGTTCCGGTGTCTGCTTCATGATGTCGGTGATCGGGAAGCGGTCTTCGCTCGCGATCGACATGTAGATGCGCGGCATCAGCGGGAAGTGGAACGCCATATGGCATTCGTCTTCGTTGCCGAAATACTCCTTCACGTCCTCGGGCCACTGGTTCGCCTCGGCGAGCAGCATCCGGTTCGGGTACTCGGCGTCGATGGTCGCGCGAATCCGCTTCAGGACCTCGTGCGTCTCAGGCAGGTTCTCGTTGTTGGTGCCTTCACGTTCGACGAGGTATGGCACCGCATCGAGCCGCAGCCCGTCGATGCCCATGTCGAGCCAGAAACGCATCACCTGCAGCACCTCTTTCAACACCGCCGGATTGTCGAAGTTCAGATCGGGCTGGTGCGAGTAGAAGCGGTGCCAGTAGTACGCGCCCGCAACCGGATCGTGCGTCCAGTTCGACGGCTCCGAGTCGATGAAGATGATGCGAGTCTCCGGGTACTTCTGATCGGTATCGGACCACACGTAGTAGTTGCGATAGTTCGAGCCGGGCTTCGCGCGCCGCGCGCGCTGGAACCACGGGTGCTGATCCGACGTGTGGTTGATGACGAGCTCGGTGATCACGCGGATGCCGCGCGCGTGCGCTTCCTGGATGAAGCGCCGCACGTCCGCGAGCTGACCGTAGTCGGGATGCACGTTGCGGTAGTCGGCGATGTCGTAGCCGTCGTCGCGGCGTGGCGACGGATAGAACGGCAGCAGCCAGATCGCGTTGACGCCGAGCTCGGCGATGTAGTCGAGCTTGGCCATCAGACCGGGGAAATCGCCGACGCCGTCGTTGTTCCCATCGAAGAACGACTTGATGTGCACCTGATAGATGATCGCGTCCTTGTACCACAGCGGATCGTCGCTGAGGGCCGCGGGTTTGCCGCGGCGGCGCGTGCGTACCTTCGCCGCGGTGCCGACGGCCACGGCCGTTTGCGCCTCGTGCGCGGTTTGGGCTGGATCGTCGCGCTTCATGTTCCACCTTCCATCCAGGTTGGGTTGACAGCGTCTGCGTGAGGAGCGCTGTCGGGATCGTGGTCGCTGTCCTCGGGGCGATCGGCGGGCAGGCCGCCTGGCGGCGCGATGCGCCAGATCGAGAACGGTTGGCCCGAGCCGAGCCGCACGTGTTGCCAGCGTCCGTGCCATTCGAAGCGTGCGCCGGTCATCTGGTCGATCACTTCGAGCGTGGCGTGATCGTGTAGATGCCAGCGCTGGAACGTGTCCCACGACAACTCGATGTCCGCGCCCTGTTCGTTGAACGGATCGAGATTGATCGCGACGACGATCACGTTGTCGCGCGATTCGGTCGCTTTCTCGAAGCACAGGATGTAGTCGTTGTGCGCGGCGAGGAACGTGAGACCGAGATGCGTTTGCAGCGCCGGATTCGCGCGACGGATGCGGTTCAGTGCGGTGATCTCGCCGACGATATTGCCGGGCCGGTGCCAGTCCCACGCCCGCAACTGATACTTTTCGGAGTCCAGATACTCTTCGCTGTTCGGCAGCGCGGTGGCCTCGCACAGTTCGAAGCCGCTATACACGCCCCACAGGCCGGCCAGTGTCGCGGCCAGCGCCGCGCGGATCAGAAAGCCCGTGCGTCCCTGCGATTGCAGATGGCGCGGGTTGATGTCCGGCGTATTGACGAAGAAGTTCGGCCGATAGAAATCGCGCGCGCCGGTCTGCGTGAGTTCGCCCATGTACTCGGTGAAATCGCGCTTCGACTCGCGCCACGTGAAGTACGTGTACGACTGCGAAAAGCCGATCTTGCCGAGCCGGTTCATCATGCGCGGCCGCGTGAAGGCTTCGGCGAGAAAGATCGTGTCGGGGTGGCGCGCGCGCACGTCGGCGATCATCCATTCCCAGAATGGCAGCGGCTTGGTGTGCGGATTGTCGACGCGGAAGATGCGCACGCCCGCGTCGACCCAGAACAGGATCACGTCGCGCAATGCGAGCCACAGACCGGGCTTGGCGTCGTGCGCGTAGAAGTCCGGGTTGACGATGTCCTGATACTTCTTCGGCGGATTCTCGGCGTAGCGCAGCGTGCCGTCGGGGCGCCACGCGAACCACGTCGGATGCTCCTTCAGCCACGGGTGATCGGGCGAGCACTGGATCGCGAAGTCGAGCGCGATCTCGAGGCCATGCGCATGCGCGGCGGCGAGCATCGCCTTGAAATCGTCGAGCGTGCCGAGTTGCGGATGCACGGCGGTGTGACCGCCCTCGGCGGCGCCGATCGCATAGGGACTGCCCACATCGCCCGGCTGCGTGGTCAGCGTGTTGTTGCGGCCCTTGCGGTTCGCGAGGCCGATCGGGTGGATCGGCGGGAAGTACAGCACGTCGAAGCCCATGTCGCGGATGCGCGGCAGCTTCGCGCTCACGTCCGCGAACGTGCCGTGGCGCGACTCGTCGTCGCTCATCGAGCGCGGGAAGATCTCGTACCAGCTCGCGAAATAGGCGGCCGTGCGTTCCGCGTCGATCTTGTAGATCACGGGGTCGCGGCTCAGAAACGGGCGATGGCGCGCGGCGGTCATTGCCTTCGCTGTGGCGGGCGCGAGAATCACTGCGAGCTTCTGTTCGGCGTCGGCCTTCTGGAAGTCGCGCACGATGTGTTCGAGCGGCTCCTTGTCGGCGCCTTCGGTCGTCTCGACTTCGGCGAGCACGAGCGCGAACAGATGCGCGGCTTCGTCGAGTTCTATCTCGACGGTCTGGTTCGCCTTCAGCTTCTTCTGGATGTGCTCGACGAGCGACGCGAAGTCGTCGCGCCACGCGATCACGGTGAACTCGTAGCGGCCGATCCGCTCGAGCGGAATGCGCGCGCTCCACAAGTCGAGCCCGGCCGGCGGCGCGGGCGACATCAGTTCTTCGTGCCACGCGGTTTCGTCGGCCGCGCGCCACAGCACGGCAGCCGCGATCTTGTCGTGACCTTCGGCGAAGATCGCCGCGCGAATTTCCGCGCGCTCGCCGACGCTGCGCTTGGCCGCGAAGCGACCGTTCTCCACCGACGGCGACACGCTCTCGATCGCGACGCGCGGCGCTTCGATCGCCTCGAGCACTGTCTTGCGGCCGCTGCGCTTGCTGTTCGCCTTGTCGATGGGCGGCGCGAGGCAGATCGGCTGTTCCGCGAACGCGCGCAGCAGCCGCACCGCACCGGGCGCGAGCGCGAACGGCACGAGTGCCGCGGGTTCGGTTCGGCCGCGCGCGTCGAGCGGCGCGAAGCGCGTAAAGCTGCCCGGCACGCCCGCGAGGAAGCGCGCGGGATCGACACGCACTGGCGCGCCGAGCTCGGGATTCACGACGATCAGAACGGCTTCGCTGGCGTCGCGCAGATCGGCTGCGTCGCCGCGCAGCAGAACCGCGGCCGATGCGCCGGGGCCGCTCAATGGGCGCAATTCACCGTTCGCGTGCAGTGTCGGCGTGTTGCGCGCGAAGTCGTTGGCCTGGGTGACGGCGGCGCTCAGATCGAAGCGGCGCGACTGCGCGGCGCGGGCGAACTGCGCGGCGTCGCCGCGCGTTTGCGACATCGGTTCGGCGATGCCGTATTCGAAGCCCATCGGCATCATCCAGCCGCTGCCCAATGCAACCGACGTGAACAGCGCGCGTCGATACGCCCGCTCGACGATCGCCGCATCATGCACGTCGCTCAGCTCGGCGGCGAGGCGGGTACCGTACGGTGCTTCGGGAAAGGCGATGGGCGCACCAACGCGCGCGAGCGCCGCATGCTCCTCGGCCATCCAGCTCGAACGGAAATCCCACCAGCGCACCGACGAAAACGCGCTGTCGAAGCCGGCTGCTTCGAGACTGGGCAGATCGCCGCGCGACAGGCCCGGCGTTGCCGCGAGAAAGCGCACGCGCGGATGCTTCGCGCGCACTTCATCGCCGAGGTGCCGCCATACGGCAGCCGGCACGCGATGCGGCGAATCGAAACGGAAGCCGCCGACACCCGCCTCGGCGAGCGCGAGCAGTTGCTGGGTCCACCAGACGCTCAGCGAGGCACTCGTCGCGGGGTCGTCGAAATTCGCGTAGGCAACGTTGTCTTCGCGATGCACGTGGCGCGGATCGAGCCGTGCGAGCTCGGACTCACGCGCGTGAAACCAGTCCGAATGCTCGCTGTACAGCACGCCGTCGGCGGCCATGCGGTCGATCACGAGATCGACCAGCAGCGTCAGGTTGTTGCGGCGCGCGGCATCGGCGAGCATGCGCACGGCGTCGTGCACCGAATGCTGCGCCTCGAACACCGGATGCAGCCGAGCGTGATTGCCGACCACCTGGCCATGGCCGGCCTGGCCGGGCTCGAACAGCCCGCCGATCAACGCATGATCGAAGCCGAGCCCGGCCGCATGAGCGAACTGCGCGGGCCAGGCATCGAGGGGCCCGACGAGAAGAGAATGAAAAAAGTAAATCCGCGGCGCGTACCCGTTTGGAGATTCCATCGGTCGTTTCCAGAGTTGTCCTGCTGCGGTGTGGATGCACTTGGCATGCGATCACAGCGCTCATTGGGCTTCCCGAGCCGGATACCGCGCGATGCGTCAGCGGGGGCACCTACTGGTCAATGTAGTGCAAAGATCGTCGCGCCGCTGGCCAGTCGCGGGTGCTTTGACGCCAGACGCCGGTCTCGCGGGACTGGTCGTCACTCGTCGCGGAAAGGAGCAAACCGTGTGCCAACGCGCGGGCAGCCGGGCACCGCGCTAGCGCGGAAACGGGGAGGTTACGGTGAGATGGCGGGTGCCGAAGGTGCGCGCGCGCACGGAGCGCGCGCAAAAATGCGGGCATTGTTACGCACGCCGCGGGTGGCCGGCATGTAAAACGGGGTGGTGTGGGGCCGGTTTTACACGGGCGGCCCGCGTTGCACGGAATGCGGTTCAAGCGGACGCGTGAAGCCTGGGTGCCGCTCGCGTGGCAGCCATGTGGCACGCGCGTGGCATTCGCATGAAATTCATCCGAACGCCGCGCAGCGGCCGTGTCACGAACCCAGCAGCCCCGCCGCGATGTTCACGCACAGGCCGAGCACCGCGACGTTGAAGTAGAACGACAGGACCGATTGGGCGAGCGTCGCGCGGCGAATTTCGCGTGAGCGCAACACGACATCGGAAGTCTGCGACGCGACCGCGATCGTGAACGAGTAGTACAGGAAGTCCCAGTAGTTCGGCAGCAAATGGTGATCGGGAAACTTCAACGCGGTCTCTTGCGCGTCGGTGTCGAAGTAGAGGCGCGCGTAGTGCAGCGTGAAGATCGTCGGAATCAGAAACCATGCGCCGATCAGCGTCAGACCGGTCAGCAGGTAGTGCCAGACGGTCGTTGCGCCCCCCGCGCCCTTGGCCGACGCGAGTTCGAGCACGATCGCGGCGACGCTCGCGATCGTCGCGACGCAGATGACGACCAGCACGACGCCCGCGTTTTCGTCGTCGCGCATCGCGTATTCGCGCACGCGGTGCTCGTCGGCAAGAGCCATATGCGCCCAGATCATCAGCAGGTAGCTCCAGATCGCCGCGTCCCAGCCGATCAGTGTGCGGGCGATCGGACTCGTATGACCGGGCACGAGGAACGCGACGACGATCCCGATCACGAGGCCGATCACCGTGCGGGGCCGATTGCGAAGAAGCTGGGGATAGTAGTTGATGGACATGGACTCGATGAACGACGAAGTGTAGGGCAGTCGGTGTCGCGGATTCTACGCGTGCAACGCGGACCGATTGTCGAATGGTGGGTCACAGGCTATAGTCTTTCGCGGCGGCCTTGCGCGCCGCTTTCAGTTGAAAGGCGATTGGTAGATAACGGCAGCAATCGTTGCGATCATGCATGCAACTCCACACATGCTGCGCGCGTGAATCACGCGCACGGATACGAGACCGCTGAAGCGGCGTAAGACCAGGTTTGGGGAAGAGCAAACGAAGCGGCAGGCGAACGGCATCATGCCCTCGCCGCGCTGCTCGTCGAGAACGACTCATCATCTGGAGCCCCCATGACAGATGTTCCTGAGGATAACGATGCGCATCCCCACGTGACGCATCGGCAAGGAGCGAAGTCTTATCGCAATGCCACATGGTTCACCGGCTTGCCGCCGTCGTTTTCCGCTTCGCGCAGGGCCTGGGTGCTCGGCTCGTGCGCGACGGCCGCGGCGCTCGCGTTCGCCGGCGCGAGCCGTTCGCTGTCGTGGATCGCGCCCGCCTTCGCCGATACGCGGCCAGCCGGGGGCGGACTCGATGCCTTCCTCGCGCTTTCGCAACACCTCACCGGTCGCAGCAGTTTCGATACCGTGCTTGGCCAACGTGTCTACGATGCGCTGTCGCGTGCCGATAACCAGTTCGCGCAGAACGTCGCGGCGCTCAACACGTGGCTGCAAGGCCACGGCGGCGTGCCGTCCGATACGGTCACGCAGGCGCTGCAGACCGACCAGCCCGCGCTCGCGAAAACGGTCGGCGCGATCATGCGCGCGTGGTACCTGGGCCTCGTCGGCGACATGCCGCACGTCCAGGTGATCGCGTATGAAAAGGCGCTGATGTTCGAGCCCGTGCAAGACGTGCTCACGATTCCCTCCTATTGCCGCGACGTGCCGTTCTACTGGACGCAGAAGCCGACGCCCGCGTGAGCCGCGCGAGCCCGCGAGCGGGCCACGCCAGCCAGCAGCGCAACCAGCACGCCGGACCCGCAAGCGTCGCACGAACAAAGCCCGCAACAGGCAGGGCATCGAAGAGAGAAACGATGGCAAACACACAATCCGCCGATATCGTCGTGATCGGCTCCGGCGTCGCCGGCAGTCTGGTTGCGCATCAGCTGGCGCTGGCGGGCGCGTCGGTGATCCTGCTCGAAGCGGGGCCGCGCATTCCGCGCTGGCAGATCGTCGAGAACTTCCGCAACTCGCCGGCCAAGTCCGACTTCGCGACGCCGTATCCGTCGACGCCTTACGCGCCGCATCCCGAGTACGCGCCCGCGAATAACTACCTGATCCAGAAGGGCGATTATCCGTACAACTCACAATACGTGCGGCTCGTCGGCGGCACGACCTGGCACTGGGCGGCCGCCGCGTGGCGGCTGCTGCCGTCGGACTTCCAGTTGCGCAAGCTGTATGGCGTCGGGCGCGACTGGCCGTATCCGTACGAAACGCTCGAGCCGTGGTACGTGGCCGCCGAAGTGCAGCTCGGCGTGTCCGGTCCCGATAGTTCGATCGATCTCGGTTCGCCGCGCTCGAAGCCCTATCCGATGCAGCAGCTGCCACTGTCGTACATGGATCAGCGGTTCAGCGACGTGCTCAACGCGCAGGGCTTCAAGGTCGTGCCCGAACCGGTCGCGCGCAACAGCCGTCCGTACGATGCGCGGCCCACCTGCTGCGGCAATAACAACTGCATGCCGATCTGCCCGATCGCCGCGATGTACAACGGCGTGATTCACGCGGAGAAGGCCGAGCAGGCCGGCGCGAAACTGATTCCCGAAGCGGTCGTGTATCGCATCGAAGCGGACGACAAAGGGCTCATCACCGCGGTCCACTACAAGGACCCGAACGGCAATGGCACACGCGTCACCGGCAAGCTGTTCGTGCTCGCGGCGAACGGCATCGAAACGCCGAAGCTGATGTTGATGTCGACCTCCGACAAATTCCCGCACGGCGTCGGCAACAGCTCCGATCAGGTGGGCCGCAACCTGATGGACCATCCCGGCACCGGCGTCACGTTTCTCGCCAACGAACCGCTGTGGCCCGGCCGTGGCCCGATGGAGATGACCTCGATCGTCAACTTCCGCGACGGCGCGTTCCGCTCCGATCACGCGGCGAAGAAGCTGCATTTGTCGAATGGCGTGCCGACGATGGGGGTCACCGCCGACCTGCTGAAAAAAGGCCTGACCGGCGCCGAGCTCGACCGGCAGATTCGCGACCGCGCGGCGCGCACGCTGAACATCAACAGCTTTCACGAACATCTGCCGGAGCCGCAGAACCGCATCGTGCCGTCGGCAGATCACAAGGACGCGCTCGGGATTCCTCAGCCCGAGATCTACTACTCGATCAACGACTACGTGAAGAAGAGCGCCGCCAATACGCACGAACTGTATGCGCAGATCGCGACGCTATTCGGCGGCACCGAGGTCTCGTTCGACGACAGCTTCGCGCCCAACAATCACATCATGGGCACGACGATCATGGGCAGCGATGCGGCGAGTTCGGTCGTCGACGCGGACTGCCGCACGCACGATCATTCGAACCTGTTCATCGCGAGTAGCGGCGTGATGCCCACCGCCGCGTCGGTGAACTGCACGCTGACGATCGCTGCACTGTCGCTGAAACTGGGCGACAAGCTGAAGCGCGAAATCTGAGCGCCGACCGGAGAGCCACAATGACGAAGAAAACCTGTCGCGCGCAGCCGAACCCTGTGCTGATGCACGTCAACCAGCGCCGCCGCTTCGGCGGCGCGGCGCTCGCGGCCGCGTTTTCGCTGCTTGCGCTGTCGATAGCGTGGCACGAGTCGCACGGCCCGGACGCAGACTCGACCGACGAAATGCCGATCACCCAGGCGCGCGCCGACGACGCGGCGCAGGCTGCGGTCGGCGGCCCGGCCATGCTCGCCGGCAAGGCCGCCAATGGCGAACTCGTGAAGCGCGGCCAATACCTGACCCGTGCTGCCGATTGCGCGGCCTGCCATACGGCGGACAAGTCGCGCCCATTCGCGGGCGGCCTGCCGATCAGCACACCGTTCGGCACGATCGTGACGCCGAACATCACGCCCGATCCCGACACCGGCATCGGCCAATGGAGCGACGCCGATTTCATGCGCGCGATGCACGAAGGCATCGGCAAAGGCGGCGAGCGGCTCTATCCGGCGTTCCCGTACACCGCCTACACACGCGTGACCGAACAGGACGTGCTCGCGATTCGCGCGTATCTGAACACGCTCGCGCCGATTCACTACACGCCGCCCTCGAACAGCCTCAAGTTCCCGTTCAATCAGCGCTGGCTAATGGTGTTCTGGAACATGTTCAACTTCACCGAGGGGCGCTTCGTGCCGGACCCGAAACAGAGCCCCGAATGGAACCGAGGCGCGTATCTGGTCGAAGGGCTCGCGCATTGCGAGGAATGCCATACACCGCGCAATTTCATGCAGGGGCTGAAGTCGAGCGCGCGTTTCTCCGGTGCGGTGCAGGCCGGCTGGCATGCGTTCAATATCACGCCGGACAAGCTGAGCGGCGTCGGCGACTGGCGCGACGACGAACTCACGGCGTATCTGTCGACCGGCGCGGCGCCGAGCCGCGCAAACGCGGCCGGCCCGATGGGCGAAGTGGTCGCGAACAGCACGCAGTATCTGACGCCGGTGGATCTGCGCTCGATCGTCGTGTTCTTGCGCTCGGTGCCGGCCGTGAGCGGCGGCGACGCGCGTCCCCGTCATCAATGGGGCAAGCCGGCCAGCGACGTCACCGCCATGCGCGGCACCGCGATCACCGGCGTGAACGGCGCGCAGCTGTTCGTCGCCAATTGCGCGACCTGTCATGGCTGGACCGGGCAGGGCGTGGGCGCGAGCGCGCCGGGCGCGTATCCGTCGCTGATCCACAACTCGACGGTCGGCGCGAACGACGCCAACAATCTCGCGTTGGTCATTCTGCACGGCGTGAATCGCACGACCGCGCACGCGGACGTGCTGATGCCCGGGTTCGGCGGCCATCTCGACGACGAGCAGATCGCGGCGATCACCAACTACGTGACGAAACAGTTCGGCAATCCGCAGGCGACGATCGCGGCCGACCAGGTGGCGAAGCTGCGCACGCTGCAATAACGCGCGGGACGACTCGGGCGCGCGCCAGGAGTGACTCGCGCAAACGTGCATTTCCGGTAACGCATACCGCAAATGTGGCGTTTCAGCGTCATTTTTGCGTCGTTCGATGTCTTTCTTGCTCGATGAAGCGCGCGGATACGATAGGCACCCCGCATACGCGTGCGCGTCGGCCGCATTATCATGGTGGGATGAATTCCACCCCCGCCAACTTCGTTCAGCATCACGACGCCAACGAGGCCGGCCGCGATTTCGTGGTCGGCGATCTGCACGGCTGCGTCGACGCTTTGCGCTACCTGCTGCGTCAGATCGCGTTCGATCCGACGTGCGACCGGCTGTTTTCGGTCGGCGATCTGGTCGATCGGGGCGAGCACTCGGAGCAGGCGCTCGCGCTGCTCGAGAAGCCGTGGTTCCATGCGGTGCTCGGCAATCACGAGGACGCGCTGTGCGCGGTCGCCGACGGCCGCTTGCGGCGGCAGTGGTGGTATGGCATCGGCGGCGCGTGGGCGGCCGACGTGCCCGACGAGCGCCTGCGCTATTACGCCGAGCATCTGCGCACGCTGCCGCTCGTGCGCGTGATCGGCAGCGGCAAGGCGCGCTTCAACGTTCTGCACGCCGAATTTTTCGGCTCCGACGCCGAGCTCGACGCGGGCAATTATTCGGCCGAAACGCGCCAGCAATTGCTGTGGGGTCGCGAGCTCGCGCTGGGCAACGGCGATCCGCTGCGGCAGCGTGGGCTGTCGCTGACTTATTGCGGCCATACGCCGGTGCGCGACATCACGCAGATCGGCTCGCAAGTGTTCATCGATACGGGCGCGTTCGGGCCGGACGGCACGTTGACGATCGTGCAGCCGCAGGCGTTGCGTCGTTGGTCGATCTCGGTCGAGGCCGCGCGCGCGGAAGGGGCGGCGGAATTGGCCTTGCCTTGAACGGCTGAAGTCCCCGCGCTGCTTCGCCGCTCTTCTGTCACCCGACCTGATTCAACTCGAACACCATATCGACGCTCCTGCCGTTCCAGTTGTATTCGAGGTATGCCGCGTGATGGCAGTCGCGCAGCAGCATCGTGCGGAACGCCGCGAGGCATTCGCCAGCGCTGTCGCGCACCGACGGATACACGATGCCCGGCGCGCCCGCCGCGCGTACCGCGCGCCCGAGCGCCTGTCCGGGAAGGTAGTCGTCGGGCGACAGCACGGCGGGATCGAACTCGGGGTCGCGACGCAAGTCGACCACGCTGCCTTGTGCGACTACCGTGTAGAGACGCATCTGTTGACGCATCGGCGGCTCGGCGCTCGCCTGGAGAAACTGACCCGTGTGATAGCGTGTTTCGGCGATCGCAGTCGCGCGTGAACGCGCGCAATAGAACACGCCGTAGGTGCCGTCGGAAAAGCGGCTGCCGAGCGGATTCAGATGCGTGAGCGCGGCCATGATCGGCCCGTAGCCGGGCCCGAAACGGCGCTCCTCGCGCGGCACCAGATCGAGTTCGCCGATTTCGGTGCGCAGACGGTCGTTGGTCATCGCTTCGAGCGCGTACAGCGCGTCGAAATCCTCCGGTGATGCGACCCGATCGAACAGGTTGATGGCCGGAAAGCGCGTCGGAATCACGCGATACGCGGGCGACCAATCGAGCGCTGCGCTGGTCCAGCGGTCCTGCCATTGCGGTTGTGTCACGCCCAGCCGCCTCGCATTGCGTCGAGATACTGGCGCACGGCCACGAGATCGCTGATGTTGCCCGCCAGCATGCGGTCCAGCGCGCGTTTGCCGCCGAACGGCGGCGCGCTGTTGGGACGTTTGACCCAGGTGTCGGCAGCGCTCGGCTGCGGCAGCAGAATCTGCAGCGCCTTGTAGATGCCGAGCAGCAGCGACAGTCGCTCCAGCGTGTCGTGGCTGAGGCGCGCGGTCTCGGGCGTCGCCCTCCACTTGAAGAACGTCGAGCGGCCCGGCTTGCCGAGCAGCACGATCTGCTCGTCGGCGCTCAGGTCCCAGTCGCGCGCGATGTTGAAGAACGCACGCAGACCGGCCGCGGACATCTGCGTCAGCGTGGGTTCCGAAAGCGATCGTCGCGGCGATGCCTCGGGCGAGGAAATTCGGGCAGCGTGAGTCATTGCGGGTAAGTCCCTATGTGTACTTTTTAATGATATTAGTCCAAAAGTGGATTTTTGCAAGAGAATATAATCCCGGCTCGTTTTGGCAGTCGTCGATCAGGAGAAGCAGCAGATGCGGGTTCGAGCAGTAGCAGCGGCGCTGGCCGTGTGGTGTGTGTCGGAGGTGGCGTTGGCTGCCGGTTATGGGGAAGTGTGGAATCCGCCGGAGGCGAGCGGGCATATCGCGAGCGGACACGTTACCCGGCAGGCGCATGCGCGGAAAAAACCCGAGGCGGTGAAAGTGAAGGCGGGCGCCAAGGGCGGAATCAAGACCAAAGTTGGTGCGCATGCGCGGCAGACGGCGAGCGCCCGGCACGCGGCAACCCATGTCGCGTCGGCTGGCGCGGCCCACGGCGGCAAACTCGCGGCGCATGGGAACGGCGAGAAACATCTCGTGGCGGGCGGGAACGTGAAAGGCGGTACGAAAGTCGCGGCGTCGGGGCCGAACCGGTCGCACCCGACCGTGACCGCGCAGACCACGAAGCACGCGCAGCCACATGTGCAACTGGCGCACGCAAAGCCGGCTCGGGGCAAGGTCGTGCACGCCGATTTCGCGGCGGCTCACACCGCGCGTCCGCATGTGGACAAGGTCGCGGCGAAGCCCGCGATTTCCCGTGCGAATCTGATCAAACCGCCCGTGCGGACTTCGTCGGACGCGTCCGCAAACGTTAGCGACATCGCGCCGATGGGCTCCGTGCCCAATCCGGCGACCGCCAGCAGCGGTTCGCTGCCGCCGATCATCCACTAAGGCTGCTTCGAGCGGCGGGGTGTGGCATCGGTCGTGGCGTCACGCCGTGGCGAGGCCGTTTGCAAGCAGCCGCAGCGTTTCCGCCGAGCGGGCCTCGCGCACGCGCGAATGCAGCGTCACACGCGATTCCGGCAGCGCCGGCAGGCTGAGCCGCGCGCCGACGTCGATCAGACCGCGCGGCGCAACCCGACGCGCGAGCGGCGACACGGCGAGCCCAGCGGCCACAGCCGCGCCCACTGCCGCCACGCCACCACCCACAAACACCTCCTGCCAGGCGATCCCCGCCGCCGTCAGCGTGCGCAACGCGACGTCACGCACGTTGCACGGCGGGCTCAATAGCGCGAGCGCTAGCGGCTCACCGACTCGCGGCAGCCATGTCGGCGTCGCGAGCCAACCGAGCGGTTCGCTGAACAGCGTCTGCGCGTCATCGCGCGGTGGTTCGTCGGCGCCGTAGCGGACGATCGCCGCATCGAGCCGGCGTTCGTCGAACTGCGCGAGCAACGCCGCCGATGTGCCCATATGCAACTCGACCACGAGGCCCGGATCGTGTGCGTTGAGCCGGCCGAGCAGGTGCGGCAGATCGGAGCCCGCAACGTGCTCGCTGAGCCCGAGCACGAGCCGCCGCCGCTCCACCGACAGCGCGCCGAGCGCGCGCTCGTGCGCGTTCAGCAACTCGCGCGCGGCGCCGAGAAACGCGTGGCCGTCGGCGGACAGACGCACGACGCGCGGCGTGCGCTCCAGCAACTGCTTGCCCAGGTGCGCCTCCAGTCGCTTCAGCTTCAGGCTGACGGCCGATTGCGTGGTGTCGAGCGCGTCCGCGGCGCGCGTGAAGCTGCGCAGATCGGCGACCAGCACGAAGGCGCGCACCGCATCGAGATCGAGGACTTTCATTTCGGATGGAAATGGATGAAATAGACAAAGATATCTGTTTATTATGATTGAGCGCGCCTAAGCTGTGTTCAACCCAACACCGCAAACAAGGAGCCCATCATGCCGCTCACCCGGATCTCACTGCGCGCCGGCAAGCCGGCCGATTACCGCCAGGCGCTGAGCGCCGGCATCCAGCGCTCGCTGGTGGACACGTTCAACGTGCCGAAGGACGACATGTTCATGCTGATCACCGAGCACACGCCCGACAACATGATCTATGACCGGCAGTACCAGAATATCGAGCGCGGCGACGATCTCGTCGTGATCCAGCTGACCGTTAGCAACACGCGTTCGGTCGAGCAGAAGAAGGCGCTGTATCGGCGCATCGTCGATGAACTCGGGAAGTCGCCGGGCGTGCGGCCCGAGGATGTGTTCATCAATCTCGTCGAGGTCGAGAAGGAGAACTGGTCGTTTGGGAATGGCATTGCGCAGTACGCAAGCCGTCCCGACTAGCGCCATGCGTCATCAAAGAGCGAACCACCGACTAAGTTGCGACATTTCAACAAATATTGAAATATAACGATGAAGTGGATATAGTGTCTTTATGGACACGATCAATGCCGTACGCGCGCTCGGCGCGCTCGCTCACGAATCCCGTCTCGCGATCTTTCGCCAGCTCGTCGTTGCCGGCCCCGAAGGCATGGCGGCTGGCGAAATAGCGCAGCAGTTAGGCATTTCGCCTTCCGGCCTTTCATTCCACCTGAAAGACCTGACACACGCCGGACTGGTGAGTCCGCGACAGGAAGGGCGCTTCGTCATCTACACCGCAAACTTCGACGCGATGACGTCGCTGATCGGCTTCCTCACAGAGAACTGCTGCTCCGGTGCATCGTGCGCCGCGAGCGACCTTTCCAACTGCTGCCGAGACGAAACATGAAACGCATGCACATTCACGTGGCTGTGGACAATCTTGCCGACAGCATCCGCTTCTACAGCGCGATGTTTGGCAACGTCGAGCCGACGGTCACCAAGAGCGATTACTGCAAGTGGGAGTTGAGCGACCCCGTCGTGAACTTCACGATCTCGCAACGCGGGGCGAAACCTGGCGTCGATCACATTGGCATCCAGGTCGAAACCGATGAAGAACTGGCAGAGATGAACGCGCGCTTCGCCGCCGCTGAAGTTCCCGTGCAGCATCAGAGCGGCACGACATGCTGTTACGCGAAGTCGGACAAGGCGTGGACCGTCGATCCGCAAGGCGTGGCCTGGGAAACCTTTCTGACCCTCGAATCGGCTCCCATCTATGGGCAATCTCATACCCAGGAGGCATTGGCAGCAAACGAATCCGCGGCAGCCTGCTGCGCTCCGTCCCAGACAAGCATTTCATTTCGGAGCCGCACGTGAGCGGCAAACCGTATTCCGTACTGATTCTCTGCACCGGCAACAGCGCACGCAGCATCATGGCCGAAGCGCTGTTCAACGTGCTCGGCAAAGCACAGTTTCGCGCGTACAGCGCGGGCAGCCATCCATCCGGCGCAGTCAATCCGTTCGCGATCGAGAAATGCGCGGCACTGGGCTACGACACCGCCAGGATGCGCAGTAAGAGCTGGGACGAGTTCGCAACGCCCGACGCGCCGCAGATGGACTTCGTCATTACCGTATGCGATCAGGCCGCGGGCGAGGTCTGCCCGATCTGGCCCGGCAAGCCGATCAGCGCGCACTGGGGCTTTGAAGATCCCGCAGCCTGCCAGGGAACCGACGACGAGAAGCGCGAAGTTTTCGACAAGGTCTATCGACAGATCATGAATCGCGTGAGCCAGTTCGTGAACCTGCCGCTGCACGCGCTCAACCACGACGCAATCCGGCGCGAAATGCGTGCCATTGGCGAGCGTCCGGCAGAGGAAACCAATGAGTCGCGCTGAGGCTCGCGCAGCGCGCCCGGCTATCGGCTTCTTCGAGCGCTATCTGACGGTGTGGGTCGCGCTGTGCATAGTGGCAGGCGTGATATTCGGCCAGTTGTTGCCGGGCGCATTTCAGGCGCTCGGGCGCATGGAACTCGCGCACGTCAATCTGCCCGTCGGCGTGCTGATCTGGGTGATGATCATCCCGATGCTCATCAAGATCGACTTCTCGGCGATGAAGCAGGTCGGCAGCCAATGGCGCGGCATCGGCGTGACGCTCGCGGTCAACTGGCTCGTCAAACCGTTCTCGATGGCCGTGTTGGGCTGGGTGTTCATTCGTCACGTGTTCAGGCCGTGGCTGCCCGTCGAGCAACTCGACAGCTACCTCGCAGGTCTCATCCTGCTCGCCGCCGCGCCGTGCACGGCAATGGTCTTCGTGTGGTCGCAGCTGTGCAAGGGCGACCCGTATTTCACCCTGTCGCAGGTCGCGCTGAACGACTCGATCATGGTCGTGGCGTTCGCGCCACTCGTCGCGTTGTTGCTCGGGCTGTCCGCGATTACAGTGCCTTGGGACACACTGATCGCTTCGGTTGGCCTTTACATAGTGATCCCGGTCATCCTCGCGCAACTGCTGCGCCAACGCTTTCTTCGAAAGGGCGAAGAGCATTTCCGTAGCGTCGTTGCCCGTCTCGGTCCCTGGTCCATCTGCGCCTTGCTCGTGACGCTGGTCCTGCTGTTTGCGTTTCAGGGTCAGCAGATCGTTGAGCAGCCGCTGGTGATCGCGATGCTCGCCGTGCCAATCCTCATTCAGGTGTTTCTGAACTCGGGACTGGCCTACCTGCTCAACCGCCAGCTGGGCGTCGCACATTGCGTCGCTGGCCCGTCGAGTCTGATTGGCGCAAGCAACTTCTTCGAACTCGCCGTGGCCACGGCAATCAGCCTGTTCGGTTTTCATTCGGGTGCCGCACTGGCGACGGTGGTTGGGGTTCTGATCGAGGTCCCCGTGATGCTGCTCGTCGTGGGGGTCGTGAACCGTTCGCAAGCATGGTACGAATCAGGGCAGCCGAAAGTCGCGCCCAACTTGGGGAGAAACGGATCGTGATGAGTGATCTGCCGAACGTCAGCCCTATTCACCTCGATATACCGGACGTGGACAAGCTGGCACCCGACCACTTCAACGCATCCGCCACGCATCCTGCTGCTTTACGGGTCGCTGCGAGCAACGTCGTATAGCCGGCTGCTGACGCTCGAAGCCGAGCGCATCCTCCGTCATTTCGGAGCGCAAACGCGGGTATTCGACCCGCACGGCCTGCCGCTCGCCGATAGCGTCCCGGCAGATCATCCGAAGGTCGTCGAACTGCGCAAGCTGTCCGAGTGGTCGGAGGGGCAGATTTGGTGCAGCCCGGAACGCCACGGCAATCTCACGGCCGTATTCAAGAATCAGATCGACTGGCTATGATCGCGTGGTCGACGTGATGGAAGAGTTGTTCAAGTTCACGCTGCTCGTGCGGGACCGTTCGGACTATCTGACCGATCGATACAGCGAGCGCAAGGAGGCCGCGCCCCTGCAATTCAGCCAGCACACGACCACGAGAGCCACGGTTAATAGGGCGACCAGCAAGGCGAACGTGAGCGGATGACCCGCGGGTTGAAACCGGAAAACGACCACCCCGAGCGACACGAAATACGCGAGCAGCGTCACCCATCCTTGCCAGCGCACGGGAAGGCCCCAACCCCAGCCATAGCGTTTGGCTGGGAACCAGTATTCACGAGAGGGTGACATCGCGCGGTCTCCTGATTCGTGCGCTTGCTCATTGTCGACGATTCACGGTCGGTAAGTGCAAGCATTGCATCTTCCGCGCCGTATCACGCGGGACTATATTTCCTGGACCGGCTTCAACCCGAGTCCATCGACAGGAAACGTTCCATGCAACCCGCAAACCAGCAAAAAACCGTGCTTCTGATCGGCGCCTCGCGCGGCCTCGGCTTCGCGATGGTCGAGGAGTATCTGAAGCGCGGCTGGCGAGTCATCGCGACCGGCAGGCAAAATTCCACGACCAGGCTCCTTCAGCTTGCGACGGCGTCACATGACGCACTCGAAGTCGAAACGGTCGACATCACGATGCCCGAACAGGTCGCCGCGTTGCGGGGCCGCCTCGAAGGACGTCCGATCGACCTGCTGTTCGTCAACGCCGGCGTCAAGAACGACGATAGTGAAACGATCGCGGATGTATCGACCGACGAATTCGTGCGCGTGATGGTGACGAACGCGTTGAGTCCGATGCGGGTCGTCGAGGCGCTGCAGGATCTCGTTCGGCCGACTGGCACGATCGGCGTGATGTCGTCGGGGCAGGGCAGCGTCGCCAACAACGAGAATGGCAACTACGAGGTCTATCGCGGCAGCAAGGCCGCGCTCAACATGTTCATGCGAAGCTTTGCCGCGCGTCACCGAAGCGATACCAGAACCCTGCTGCTGATGGCGCCCGGCTGGGTGCGAACCGATATGGGCGGGCCGGACGCGCGTCTGAGCATCGACGAAAGCATCCCGAACCTGGTCAGCACGATCGACGCATACGAGGGCCGTGCCGGTTTGCATTACCTCGATTACCTCGGCAGAGTCGTGCCGTGGTGAACGGCAAGCGTAGGGGCCAGCGGCGGAAGAGCGCGTCGCTATAATGATTCGCCGCCCTACACGTACCCTCAACCACTCTCTGCCATGACCATCGACCGCCCCGATCCTCCCCGCGATGCCCTCGAACTCGGCGGCTCCGTCTGGTTTCAGGCGGGCACGCAGACGCTCGGCGGCGCGGCCCGCATCGCGCTGCTTGCGGCGATTGGCGAGACCGGCTCGATCACGAGCGCGGCGAAGGCGGTCGGCATCAGCTACAAAGGCGCGTGGGATGCCATCGACACGATGAACAACCTCGCCGGCGAGCCGCTCGTCGTGCGTCTGACCGGCGGCAAGGGCGGCGGCGGCACGACGCTGACGCCGCGCGCGATGAAGCTGATCGAGACGTTTCGCGCGGTCGAGCGCGAGCATCGGCGCTTTCTCGAACGCGCCGGCGCGGCGATTGGCGAGGGCTTCGCGACGGACTGGGACCTGATCGGCCGCATCGGCGTGAAGACGAGCGCGCGCAACCAGTTCTACGGCACGGTGTCGGCGATCGAGCGCGGCACCGTCAACGACGAAGTGTCGCTCGCGCTGCCCGGCGGCCACACGATCGTCGCCGTGCTCACGCACGAGAGCACCGAAGCCCTCGGGCTCGCGGTCGGCGTGGCGGCGTTTGCGCTGATCAAGGCGTCGTGGGTCGTTTTGCTCGTACCGGGTGATGGCGATCGCGATGCGCCGTTGAGCCTGTCGGCGCGCAATCAGTTGCGTGGCACCGTGCACAGCGTGAAGCGCGGCGCGGTGAACGCGGAAGTGTCGCTGGGGCTCGAAGGCGGCGCGGTGGTCACGGCGGTCGTCACCAATGGCAGCGTCGACATGCTCGGTTTGCAGGAAGGCGCGAGCGCGGTCGCGGTGTTCAAGGCGTCGAGCGTGATACTTGGCGTGAAGGATTGAGGTTGCCGGGGCGTAACGGAAGCGCAATGCCACCCGCTCAACGAGGCGACGCCTCGCTGCGCGCATATCCTGCGAACGGATGATCCTCGCGCACGTGGCCGTCGCTGACCTGCACGACCTGATCGCCGAATGCGGCGACGTCGTCCGGATCGTGCGTGATCAGCACCATCGGAATATCGAGCCGCGTTTGCAGGTCCGATAGCTCGCGTCGCATGCGCTGGCGCAACTCACTATCCAGTGCGGAAAACGGCTCGTCGAGCAACAGCAGGCGCGGCTGCGAAACCAGCGCGCGCGCGAGCGCCACACGCTGCTTCTGCCCGCCCGACAGCTGCGCCGGGTGATTGCCCGCCAAGCCCCTCAATTCGAGCGCATCGAGCCAGTAATCGACCTGCGCATGCGCGCCGCGCGCACGCGGATTGAGCCAGCCCCGGTGCAGCCCGAAGCCGATGTTCTGCCGCACGTTCAGATGCGGAAACAGCGCGTAGTCCTGAAACAGATACGCGATCTTGCGCGCCTGCGGCTTCTGATCGATGCCGACCGCGCTATCGAACAAGGTGGTGCCGTGCAGCGTGATGGTCCCTTCATCGGGACGCAGCAAGCCGGCGATCGCCTGCAAGGTCAGGCTCTTGCCCGCGCCCGACGGCCCGAACAGCACGAGCCGCTGCGTGCTCGCGCTGAACGCGACGTCGAGCGTGAAGCGCCGCTCGGCGGTCTCGAAGGTCTTGCGGATGGCGACGTTGAGCGGCATGTCAGCGGGCTCTCAGAAGCGTGTGCTGCGGCACGAGACGCCCCGCGAGCAGCAGGATCGTCACGCACGCGACCGATGTCACGAGCACGAGGAAGTTGGCGGTGCTGTCGTCGCCGGCCTGCACCGCCGAATAGACCGCGACCGACAGTGTCTGCGTGCGGCCTGGCAGATTGCCCGCGATCATCAGCGTCGCGCCGAATTCGCCGAGCGCGCGCGCGAACGCGAGCAGGCCGCCCGCGAGGATCCCGCGCGCGGCGAGCGGCAGCGTCACGCGGAAAAACACCGCGGCTTCGCTGACGCCGAGCGTGCGCGCCGCGCGCTCCAACTGCGGATCGACGCCCTCAAAGGCGGCGCGCGCGGACTTCAGCACGAGCGGAAACGCGACCACCGTCGACGCGATCACCGCGCCCTGCCACGTGAAGACGAGCTGGATGTCGAAGCGGTCGAGCCACGCGCCGATCACGCCGCGTCGGCCGAGCAGCACGAGCAGGTAATAGCCGAGCACGGTGGGCGGCAGCACGAGCGGCAGCATCAGCAGCGAATCGATCACGTCGCGCGCGCCGGAGCGCCAGCGCGACAGGCCGAACGCGGCCGCGACGCCGAGCACGAGAGTGAGCGCGGTGGCCCAGCCTGCGACCTTCAGCGATAGCAGCAGCGGAACCCAGGCCTGTTGCATGAGCGTGTGCTCTCCCCGTGAATCAATGCGCCGGCCTGAAGCCGTACTTCGCGAGCACCGCCTGGCCGGCCGGCGACAGCACGAAGTCGATGAAGGCTTGCGCGTCGGCCGCGTGATGGCTGCCTTCGACCTGCGCGATCGGATAGCTGATCGGCGTTTGCGTCGGCAGGTGCAGCGCGACCTTGACCTTGTCGGGCATGATCGCGGCATCGGTGCCGAACACGAAGCCGGCGTCGACTTCGCCGCGCGCGACGTAATCAAGGCTCTGACGCACGTTCGACGCGAGCACCGCCTTCGCGCTGACCGCGTCCCACACGCCGGCGGCCTGAAGCGCGCCCTGCGTGTAGCGGCCAACCGGCACCGAAGCCGGATCGCCGAACGCGACTCGCTTGACGTTCGCGGTCGTCAGCGCGTTGAGGTTGGCGGGCGCGAAATGACTGTCGGCTGGCACGATCAGCACCAGTGAGTTGGCGGCGAAGTTGCGCCGCGTCGACGGCACGATCACCTTTTCGGCGGCGGCCTTGTCCATTGCCTTCTGATCCGCGGACGCGAATACGTCGGCGGGCGCGCCTTTGACGATCTGTTGCATCAGCACGTCGGACGCGCCGAAGTTCAACAGAACCTTGGTGCCCGGATGCTGTTGCTCGAACGCGTCGCCGACCGCCTTGAACGCATTGGTCAGGCTGGCGGCGGCCGAGACCACCAGTTCATCGGCGTGGGCATTGACGCTGACCACGACGGCGACGGCGGCTGCGACGCACAGCGCGTACTGCTTCAGATGGCAAGAGAGTGTCATGAAGGACCTGGAGTCTGACGTGAACGGGAAGCAGTGGCTTAAAAACGCTATCGTAATATATGCGCGGTTATAGCGGTGCGCGAAACGGTCGATTCGGCGCAGCGCTTCACGTATGGCGTGAAGCGCGAGGGAATTGCTACGAAACTGTAAAAGGAAGCTTGAAAACGCGGCGGAAGGGCCGGCGCAGCGTGCTCAGATGTCCGACGCGCGCATCGGCTCGAGCGTATTGCGCGTTTGCGACAGCGGCGCGGCCGACGGTCGAATGTCGCGCGGGGACAGCCATTTCGCTCGAATGAACGGCCGGTCGTGGCCGGACACCTTCAATGCGATATGCGTGACCCAGCGCTGCGTGGGCACGTGCACGCCGTGCATCAGGATTGCCAGCACCATCAGGCTGACGGTGACCGGGAGCGCCGACAGCCGGCCCGGCTCCGCATTCCACGCGATGCGCACGAACACGAGCGCGGTGAGCGCGCCGACGAGGCAGCCAGTCACGGCTTCGGACGGCGAATGCGCGCTCAGCACCACGCGCGACAAGCCCACCGCCAGGCCGGCGGCAAGCCCCCCGAGCACGCCGAGCAGCCGGACGGCGCGGCGCGCGGGCAATAGCATCAAAAACAGCGCGACCGGATAGACGGCCGTGGACAGCATGGAGTGACCGCTGACGCCGGTGAAATCGAGCTCGCGCACGCCGACGCCCCAGCCGAGGAAGGCGAGCTTGGTCAAGGTCACGACGCCGATCGCCGTACCGAGTAGCGCGAGCCAGCAGGCCGCGAGCCGCCACGAGTAGCCGACCGCCAACCACAGCGCGATGGCGAGCGCGAGCGGCAGCGTCAAGCCGGCGCCGCCGAGGCTGGTGATCGAATACCACAGGTGGATCGGTAAATCGGGCATGGCGGGAGCGCGACGCGGGTCGCGTGAAATCGGGTTGGTGGAAATCGGCGCGCGGCCGGCGCGAAACGCCGATGCGGCCCGGATCGACACGTCGGGAGATCAACCGCCAGTATAGTCGGGTGTCGCGCGACGGTCTTGCGGCGCACAGCGCTTCTGCACGCCGAATGTGGGCTGCCGAACGGCTATCGACGTGGTTTGACGACAGGGCCCCGGCAAGGTTCGCGACGATCGAAATGGGGCACGAAGAGCGGCGCTGTGTTCAGCACCGCAGGAAAAATGATGTTATTGTGCATTGCACAACTTCATCTGATCCGCAGTTTTGGGGTCCGCATTTGTCCCTTTTGCGAGGTTATCGCCGATGGCAAAAAGCCTGTCGAAAATCTGGCTGCGTGGTTTCAAGCGCCTGCTCGCGATCCAAACCGAACACGCGCAAAAAACCGCCAAGCGAGCGCAGGCGCGACCGGTTCGCGCCGCCACCACCAAACCGTCGAGCAAGGCTCATCCACTGAAGCCGGCTGCCGCGCTACGCACGCCGATGAAACGCGAAGCGCCGCGCGAGTCGCGCGTGCGTCCACGCGCGGCAGCGTGGGCGAGCGGCGCGTGGACGCGCTCGTTCCATTCCGCGCCGGCCGCGCCGGGCCGGCTGGTCAATCACCTGCAGTACGGGCTCTATATCCCGTCCGGGCACGCGCACGAGGCGATGCCGCTGGTCGTGATGCTGCATGGCTGCACGCAGTCGATCGACGAATTCGCCGAGGGTACGCGCATGAACCTGCTCGCCGACCGCCACGGCTTCGCGGTCGTGTATCCGGAGCAGTCGAAGCACGCGCACTCGCACCGCTGCTGGCATTGGTACGATGCCGGCGATAACGCGGGCGGCGCGGAAGCGCGCGCGGTCGTGTCGCTGGTGGATTCGCTGGTCGAGCAGCACGGCTTTGACCGCGCGCGTGTCTACGTGGCGGGGATTTCGGCGGGCGCGGGGCTGACCGCGCTATTGGCCGTCAAGTACCCCGGGCATTTCGCCGCGGTCGCGCTGCATTCCGGCCCCGCTTTCGGCGAGGCGCGCTCCGGCATTACCGCGATGGACGTGATGCGGCGCGGCGCGCGTCGCGAGCCGGCGGAACTCGTCGACGAAACCACGAACGTCGCCCAATACCCGGGCATGCCGGCATTGATCGTCCACGGCGATGCCGACCATGTGGTGGCGCCGGTCAACGCGGACCAGTTGGCGACACAGTTTCTGCGTCTGAACCGCCTCATTGACGCAAACGGCGCGCGCAAAGCCGGCGAGACGCGCGAGGACCGCAAAAATGGCGTCGTGATGCGCGACTATCTGCGCGGCGGGCGGCGCGTGGTACGGCTTTGTCGTGTGCAGGGGCTGGGTCACGCATGGGCCGGCGGCGACGATGCGCTGCCCTTCCATTCGTCCAAGGGCCCGGACGCGAGCGCCATGCTGTGGGAGTTTTTCCGGCATCAGCGTCGCACGGACGCGGGCCGCATCGCGGAAGGATTGGCGGCATCATCGGTCGGGCGGTGACGTCCGAGCAACACCTCGAAAATGAGCAGTGGCATGAAATCAGGGTTTTCCCTATAATACGGGTTATCCCTTAGGCGTAACCGCCTAGCTATCATTGCCGAGGTGAACCATGTATCTGATCAGCCGCCTGTTCCTGTTTCTGACCAAATCGCCGGACCAGCTCGCGAAGGAGCGCGCTGACGCCTATCTCGCTGAAGCGACCGATCTCTACGATCTCGAATTCCGCATGCGCAAGCTCGATCAAGAGACGAACGCGCGTCCGTCGTGGATGAGCCAGCACTACGGCTAAGCCGACTGCCTGTAATCGGCATCAGGCCGTCAGCAATCGGAACATCGGCGCGTGGTGAGGCGCTGGTGTTTGGGGTTGGCCATCAAAGCTAGTGCCCGTAACGCGAACTCCCCTTTACTCATCGCGCGGCCTTCGCGCCCGCTTGGTAGACTTCACTCAAGCAGCCGGATTCAGCTGCCACAACGCGTAGTTCAAAAGCGCGGCGTACGCGACCCACACGACATACGGCACGAGCAGAATGCCCGCGAGGCGATCGCGCCGCCAGAACACATACGTCAGCATCACGATCAGTAGCAGCAGAATCAGGATGTCGATCAGCGCCGTCTCCGGCCGATGCAGGCCGAAAAACAGCCACATCCACGCGGCGTTGAACACCAGCTGCACGACCCACAGTACGATCGCCGCGGTCAGGCCGTCGCGCTTCCACACGCGCCACGCGGAAAACGCCATCAGCACGTAAAGTACGGTCCAGACCGGTGGGAAAACCCAGTTCGGCGGATTGAACACAGGCTTTTGCACGCCCGTGTACCACGCGTCCGGCAGAGACAGACTCGCGGCCCAGCCGGCCGCCAGCGTCAGGATCAAAAACACGAGCAGCGACGGTAGACGGCGCATCTTCGCCCCCTTCAGACCTTCTTATTCAGTAATGTGAGCAGGCACTCACTTTCCGTATCAGGCCAGTGTGCGCTCGCGGGCCTGTGCCTGGTCGACGATCCGTTCGGCATAATTCCCGCCCCGTACCATGCACCGAATTCCGCGAGCCGCTCCGCGCCGGCCAGCCACCGCGCGTGAATCCATTTTGCCGGCAAGTTCGCGAGCTGCGGTAGATATCGTTTGATAAAGCGCCCGTCGGGATCGAATTTTTCGGATCGCGTGAGCGGATTGAAAATACGGGAGTAAGGTTGCGCGCCGTAGCCGGTCGAGGCGGCCCACTGCCAGCCGCCGTTGTTCGCCGAGAAATCGAAGTCGTTCAGCAAATCGGCGAAGTATCGCTCGCCGAGCCGGCAGTCGATGCCGAGATCCTTCGCGAGGAAGCTTGCCGTGGCCATCCGCAGACGGTTGTGCATATAGCCGGTCTGGTTCAACTGCAGCATCGCGGCATCGACGAGCGGATAGCCGGTGCGGCCGTCGCACCAGGCGGCGAACGCTGCAGGCGGCGGGCGCGTGTCATCGGGAGAGGCAGTCGGGCTGAAGGTGGTCGAGGACCGGCTACGCAGGATGCGTGCCGTGCGCGCGAAAACAATCAGCGCCCGGCCCTATTGTGCAGGGTGCGGGCGCTGCTCGCGACGGCGCAGGGTAATGCGCCGTGAGCGGTTCTTCTTGAGCATTGCTGATCGGCGCAACGGCCGGCCTGACCTCAAGCGACGTGCAGACGAACCGCGACGTTGTTACGCGTAGCGTTCGAGTACGGGCAGACCTGGTGCGCTGCATCCACCAGTTCCCTGGCAGCGTCCGCAGCCAGACCCGGCAGAGTGATACGCAGGTCGATGTCGAGCGCGAAGCCGCCCTTGTCGTTCGGACCGATGCCGACGTCGGCGGAAACCTGCGCGTCGGCCGGCAGGGCCTGTTTGCGCTGGCCGGCGACAAACTTCATGGCGCTCAGGAAACAGGCCGAGTAGCCGGCTGCAAACAGCTGTTCGGGATTCGTGCCTGCTGCGCCATTTCCGCCGAGTTCACGCGGTGCCGCCAGCTTCACGTCCAATGCATCGTCCGACGATACGGCGCGGCCGTCGCGGCCGCCGGTGCTCGTTGCGCTTGCCTTGTAGAGGATGTTCATGGTGCGGTTCCTAGTCTGGGGTGTCAGGGTTGGCTTGTTTGCCGCTGGCTGCCGGTTCGCCGGTCTGGCGAAGCGCTAGCGAAGCGCTAGCGAAGCGCTAGCGAAGCGACAGATGACCAAGATAGTACACAAATAATTTGTGTGCAAATGAATTTCTCGATGGAACCGGAACTAGTCCTTTTCAGTTATCGCCCTACTGGTCCATGAAGTCGTTGAGCGTCGTGCGCAGGCGTGTGAGGTCGTCGCGCAGACGCAGCAGGAAGTCCGCCGTCTGCTGCGTCGCGCAGAAGATTTCGCCGGGCACGTCGCGCGCCTGACGCTTGAGCGCCTTGCCCGCGCCCGTCAGGCGAATGTAGACGAGGCGCTCATCGTCGGTGCCGCGCGCGCGCTCGACGAGTCCCTGCGCTTCGAGGCGCTTGAGCAGCGGCGTGACCGTCGCCGGATCGAGATTCAGGCGCGCGGCCATGTCCTTGACGGTGACGTCGTCGGTTTCCCACAGCACGAGCATCGCCAGATACTGTGGATACGTGAGTCCGAGCTTTTCGAGCAGCGGCTTGTACGCTTTCGTCATCGCGAGCGAGGTCGAGTAGAGCGCGAAGCACAGTTGCTCGTCGAGCGTGAAGGGGAGAGCGGGGCGCTGGGTCATGATTCATCTCGGCAAAAAGAGCGTGCAAATGGATTGCACGCAAACCATTGTGCCGCAAGTCGATTCAGGATGCCGAGCGTCGGGATCAGGTGTGTCGACAGAGACGTCGGGAAGGTGCGCGCGGAACACGCGGCGCGCGCGGGCGCCAGAACGGCTCCCGCGCGGGAACGACGGATCAGGCCGCCGGCGTGGTCGGCAGATCCGGCGTTTGCGGCGTCTGCACGCCGAAGCAGCCGCGATAGGTCGCGTAGAACGAGCAGTACAGCATGGTCGTGACGATCATCGTCGCGGGCATCAGGATCGCGAACGCGAAGTCGGCCGCGCCGAGCGCCTGCATCAGCACCGACAGCCCGATCGACACGACCGTTGCGACTGCGAACCACAGCGCCGCGAATACGACGAAAGCGCCGCGATTGCGCCAGCAACTGACGACGCTGAAGAACATGGCCTTGACGGGCGGCACGTCGTGCCAGGCGGCGAGGATGGGCGAGAACCAGAACAGCATCGCGACCGGTATGTAGAACGCGAGCGCGGTGATCACCGCGAGCGGGATATTGCTGTTGGCGATCGTGTTCTCGTCCATCGACGCGTTGCCGAGCATCACCTTCAGCAGCATGCCGCCGTCGGCGAGCGCCGAGCCGGCCAGCACGAGCGCCATGGCGATGACATACAGCACGCCGAGCACGAGCAGCCGCCGCGCGACCACCGGGCCGTACGAATGAAAGCCGTCGACAAGGATGGTCGGAAACACCGGTTTGCCCGCGATCGTGTTGCGGCATGCGGCCATGAAGCCGACCGCGACACCGGGAATGAACAATAGCGGCAACACGCCGCCGACCACCGGAATCTGCGACACGAGCGTCATCACCAGCAAATAGGTGAAGAACAGCGTCAGAAAGGCGAGCGGATTCTTGCGGAACAGCCAGATACCCTGGCGGAACCACACATAGCCGGTTTTCGCGGGGACTTCGATCAGTTGCATGAGGTATGGATGCCTGGATTCGCGACGCCGTGCAGGCGCTCGCGCAGAATGCGTTCGAAATGACCGGGGTCGTGCGGTTTCAGCAGTTCGGCCGCGCGCGGCAAATGAAAATCATACAGGCGCGAGACCCAGAAACGGTATGCGCCCGCACGCAGCATGTCGCCCCAGTGATGCTTTTCCTCGACGGTGAACGGCCGCACCGTCTGATACGCGCGCAACAGCGCCTCGGTGCGCTCGGCGTCGAGCTTGCCGGTCACGAGGTCGACGCACCAGTCGTTGACCGTCACCGCGACGTCGAACAGCCACTTGTCGCAGCCGGCGAAATAGAAATCGAAGAAACCACCGAGCCGCACTTCGTGACCGGTGTCGGGCGCCGCGTGAGCGAACATCGCGTTGTCGCGGAACAGGTCGGCGTGGCACGGGCCCGCGGGCATTGCCGCGTAATCGGCGGAGGCGAAGAACGCTTCCTGATGCGCAAGCTCGGACGCCAGCAGATCGCGCTGCTCGCCTTCCAGATACGGCAGGATCGTCGGCACGGTTTCGCGCCACCACGGCAGGCTGCGCAGGTTCGGCTGATAGCGCGGATAGTCGCGGCCCGCGAGGTGCAGGCGCGCGAGCATCTGGCCGACCTCGACGCAATGCTCGACGCCCGGCGAGAGTTCGGGTGCGCCTTCGAGCTTCGTCACGATGGTCGCGGGTTTGCCGAGCAGCATGCCGAACAGCGCGCCGTCGAGACGCGGCATCGGATCCGGTACCGGCACGCGATGCGCGGCAAGATGCCGCATCAGGTTCAGATAGAACGGCAGTTGTTCAGCTGTCAGCTTTTCGAAAATCGTCAGCACGTATTCGCCGCGCGTCGTCGTCAGAAAGAAGTTGCTGTTTTCAATGCCGGACGAGATGCCGCGAAACTCGACGACATCGCCGAGATCGTAGTGACTCATCCATTCTGCGAGTTGGGATTCGTTGACAGCGGTGAAGACGGCCATGCGGAAACGTCGGATCAGGTTGTTCGGGCTGGCGCGGTGCGGCCAGTGCGAGGTGAGACAAACGAATGTGGCGGAGCGGGCGACGAAAGCGGAACGGCGAAGTGCAAGCGTCGCCGCATTCAGCGCGGGTTCATCGCGCAGCGGCCGCGATCGGGTTGAGCGGCGGCGCGGTCGCGCCGCGGCCGCCGTTGCCGGCGTGCCGCTTTCGTAACGATCAATAGTGGAGATTCACCGATGGCAAGCGCGTACTGGGCTTGCCGCTGTCGTGGACGGTGGGCGACGTGTCGGGCGACGCGCTCATCTGGTAGCGGGTGCCGAAATTCGAATGCACGTCGATTTCGACCGGCTTGCCCTTGTCGCGGAATTCGGTGATTTCGGTGCCGTTCGGGCTGACTTCGTGAAAGCTCGGCGTGCGCGGAACGTTGATGTCGACCTTCGAGCTGACCTCTGCGGCCGGACGATTGATCTTGTCCAGGTCCGGCAGACCGGCCCGTTCATTGCCGGACTGGGGCACGCCGGCGGCCGGCGGTTCGTCGACGGGCTGGGCAGCCATCGCGGCGTTGCCGAAGGCCAGAGCCAGCGCAACAGCGATGGGAAGGAGCAGCTTCATGGTGATTCTCCGATTGGGTGCCCGGATTCTAGCAAATCCGGCCTGACGCACGGGCGCCAAGCCTTATTTTGCGCCGCTTTCGCGCAACCTGCGCGCGTTCTCGCGGGCGCTGTTGCAAGCGTCGCCGCCGACATTTGGCAACAGCGGGTTCCGTGGTAATGTCGTCTCATCAAAAAGGGTGGACGATGATGATCAACAACGATATCAATCAGCGCACGGTGCAGACTCCCGCCAACAGCTTCCCAACCGAAGGCTTCGACGACGCGGCCGAGGCCGTCACCCGCCTCGCCGCGATCTACGAGGCGAACACGTCGTTCCTGCGCGATGCGTTCGCGCGCTATCGCCGCAACGAGCAGTTCGACCATCGCGTGCGCGCCTGCTATCCGTTCGTGCGCGTGCGTACCGAGGTCAACACGCACGTCGATTCACGTCGCTCGTACGGTTTCGTCGCGGGGCCGGGCGTGTTCGAGACGACCGTCACGCGGCCAGACCTGTTCGGCAACTACTATCGCGAGCAACTGCGGCTGCTGGCGAAGAATCATCACGTGCAGATCGAGGTCGGTGTGTCGGACCAGCCGATTCCGATTCATTTCGCGTTCGCCGAGGGCATCCACCTCGAAGGCGATCTGGACCGCGAGCGCCTGTTCCTGATGCGCGACATCTTCGATATACCGGACCTCGCGCTGCTCGACGACCGCATCGTCAACGGCACGTACGAGCCGCTGCCGGGCGAGCCGCATCCGCTCGCGTTGTTCACGGCGGCGCGCGTCGATTTTTCACTGCATCGGCTGAAGCACTACACGGCGACCTCGCCGACGCATGTGCAGAACTACGTGCTGTACACCAACTACCAGTTCTATATCGACGAATTCGTCAAGCTCGGCCGGGGCATGATGGCACGTACCGACGACGAGGAATTGCGCGCCTATCGCAGCGAATACACGTCGTTCGTCGAGCCCGGCGACGTCATCACCTACAACGAGAATCTCGGCGAGCAGGCGCAGGAGGGCACGCTGCCGCCACGTCTGCCGCAGATGCCGGCCTATCACCTGAAACGCGCGGACGGCAGCGGCATCACGATGATCAACATTGGGGTCGGGCCGTCG
Organism: Paraburkholderia sp. 32; assembly: GCF_050435345.1. NCBI lineage: Bacteria > Pseudomonadati > Pseudomonadota > Betaproteobacteria > Burkholderiales > Burkholderiaceae > Paraburkholderia > Paraburkholderia sp. 32. The sequence goes on along the minus strand of NZ_JBNDKD010000001.1, from coordinate 639,117 downwards.
AATGCGAAGACCATCACCGATCACATCGCGGTGCTGCGTCCGCATGCGTGGATCATGCTCGGCCACTGCGCGGGACTGCGCAACACGCAGCGTCTCGGCGACTACGTGCTCGCGCACGGCTATGTGCGCGAAGATCATGTGCTCGATGCCGATCTGCCGCTGTGGGTGCCGATTCCGGCGCTCGCCGAAGTGCAGGTCGCGCTCGAGCGCGCGGTCGCGCAGGTCACGCAGCTCGACGGCGTCGAGCTGAAGCGCGTGATGCGCACGGGCACGGTGGCGAGCGTCGACAATCGCAACTGGGAGCTGCGCGATCATCGCGAGCCGGTGCAGCGGCTGTCGCAAAGCCGTGCAATCGCGCTCGATATGGAAAGCGCGACGATCGCCGCGAACGGCTTCCGCTTCCGCGTGCCTTACGGCACGTTGCTGTGCGTGTCGGACAAGCCGCTGCACGGCGAGCTGAAGCTGCCGGGCATGGCCGATCAGTTCTATCGCGCGCAGGTCGATCAGCATCTGCAGATCGGCGTGAAGGCGATGGAACTGCTGCGGATGAATGGGCTGCATCGATTGCATAGCCGCAAGCTGCGCAGTTTCGCGGAAGTCGCGTTTCAGTAACTCAGGCCGAGGCACTGATAAACAGCCCGCTTACGCTGGATGTGCCGCTTTGAAGATGGCTCGCGAGCGACGTCGGCCCGAACTTCGCAATCGACGTGACGAGCATGCCGGCCCAGCGGGCCACATGCCAGCCGATCAGCGTGACGATCATCTGGTTCGGGCCGGGCGCGGCTTGAGCGAGCGCGAACAGCGCGCTGAACTCGCTGGCCGGCATCCAGTGATGCACGTCGACCACCTGCCGCTGCATCTCCGGAGGGATCGTATTGCCGCCGCCGAACGCGAGCAGCGACAGCTGACTAAAAATCGCCGCAAGGGAATCGAGCATGTCGTTCATCGCGCGCTCCTTGCAGCAAGATAAATGCTGAGCGGCGTGAGCACGAGCATCGTCGGCAGCAGCGGCAGTCGCAGCATCGACGAGTGCACGGCGCGCGAGCGGCAACGCGCCGCCGAATGAAATGAGACCGAGGCCGAGAAAGCCGCCGAAGATCTCACGCAACGTCGGCGCGAGCGCGGCTTCGGGTGAGGTGAGTTCGTTCAGATTGCGAGCTTCGAGTACCAGCTGAGCACGTTAGCGCCGGACGGCAAGCGTGCAAACGATTTGTTCGCCAATCCGGTTGACAGTCAGCGCGCCGCAAACTGGCCTGCAAAACGAAAGCGGGCAGCCCGAAGGCTGCCCGCCATGTGCGCGACGATAGGCATCGTGCTACGCGCAATGCGAGGCGCGCAGCCTCTTGCCATCACAGGTAGAACATCCGGTCTTCTTCCGACTTGACCGGATGAACTTCGCCTTCCTCGCGGTCTTCGTAGAACTTGAGCACCGCTTCGAGCACCTGGTCCGGATTGTCGATCACCTGCATCAGATCGATGTCGGTCGGATTGATCAAACCCATCGGAATCAGAGCGCTCTTGAACCACGCGAGCAGACCTTCCCAGAACTCGGCGCCGACCAGAATGATCGGCACATGGCGCGACTTCTTGGTCTGGATCAGCGTGAGCACTTCGGCCAGTTCGTCGAGCGTGCCGAAGCCGCCGGGCATCACGATCACCGCGTCCGAGTTCTTCACGAACGTGACCTTGCGCGTGAAGAAATGGCGAAAGCGCAGCGAGATGTCCTGCCACTGGTTGCCCGACTGCTCGTGCGGCAACTCGATGTTCAGACCGACCGAAGGCGCCTTGCCCGCATGCGCGCCCTTGTTGGCCGCTTCCATGATGCCGGGGCCGCCGCCGGAGATCACCGCGAAGCCAGCATCCGACAATTTGCGCGCGATCTGCGTGGCGAGTTTGTAGTACGGCGAGTTCGGTTTCAGGCGCGCCGAACCGTAGATGCTGACCGCCGGGCGAATCTCCGACAGGTACTCGGTCGCCTCGATAAACTCTGCCATAATCGTGAACATCTGCCACGATGCGCGGGCTTTCTTGGCCGTTGCGCGCTCTTGATCTGCGAGCGATCGCAGACTCGGAATCACTTTTCTCTTAGTCATAATGCCTGAAGAACGAAGCCTTGAAGGTAAGACCCTGCTGTTGGTCGACGGTTCGAGTTATCTGTACCGGGCCTACCATGCGATGCCTGATCTGCGCGGTCCCGAGGGTGGCCCGACGGGTGCGCTCTACGGGATGATCAACATGCTGCGGCGCATGCGCAAGGAAGTCACAGCAGAGTATAGCGCGTGCGTGTTCGACGCCAAGGGCAAAACGTTTCGCGACGACTGGTATCCGGAATACAAGGCGAACCGTCCGTCGATGCCGGAAGATCTTGCCCGTCAGATCGAGCCGATTCACGTCGCGGTGCGTGCGCTCGGCTGGCCGCTGCTGATGATCGATCGCGTCGAAGCGGATGACGTGATCGGCACGCTGTGCACCGAAGCGGAAAAGCTCGGCATGAACGTGGTCGTGTCGACCGGCGACAAGGACCTCGCGCAGCTCGTGTCGAACCGCGTGACGCTCGTCAATACGATGACCAACGAAACCCTCGACCGCGACGGCGTGGTCGCGAAGTTCGGTGTGCCGCCGGAGCGCATCATCGATTATCTGTCGCTGATCGGCGATACCGTCGACAACGTGCCGGGCGTCGAGAAGTGCGGTCCGAAAACCGCGGTCAAATGGCTGACGCAATATGAGTCGCTAGATGGCATCGTCGGGCATGCGAGCGAGATCAAGGGCGCGGTCGGCGAGAATCTGCGCCGCGCGCTGGACTTTTTGCCGATGGCGCGCAAGCTCGTCACAGTCGAGCGTCATTGCGATCTGACCGGGCACATCGTGTCGATCGAGGAGAGTCTGCCGAGCCTTCCCGAATCGCGCGAAGAGTTGCGCGAGGTGTTCACGCGCCACGGCTTCAAGACGTGGCTGCGCGAAGTCGAAATCGCCGATGCGGTCGAAGGTCCGGAAACCGACGTGCCCCCCGCGTTGTCCGTCGATCACGAGCGCCACTACGAGACCGTGCAAACATGGGAGCAGCTCGACGCGTGGCTCGACAGGATCAATGCGGCCGAGCTGACCTCGTTCGATACCGAGACCACGTCGCTCGATCCGATGATCGCGCAGATCGTCGGCTTGTCGCTGTCGGTCGAAGCGGGCCGCGCCGCGTATGTGCCGCTCGCGCATCGCGGCCCCGACGCGCCGGTGCAGCTGCCGCGAGACGAAGTGCTCGCGAAGCTCAAGCCGTGGCTCGAAAGCGCAGGCCACAAGAAGGTCGGCCAGCATCTGAAGTACGACGAACAGGTGCTCGCGAATTACGGCATCGAAATGCGCGGCGTCGAGCATGACACGCTGCTCGAGTCGTACGTGCTCGAATCGCATCGCACGCACGACATGGACAGCCTCGCGCTGCGTCATCTCGGCGTGAAGACGATCAAGTACGAAGAGGTCGCGGGCAAGGGCGCGCAGCAGATCGGCTTCGACGAAGTCGCGCTCGACAAAGCCGCCGAATATGCGGCCGAAGACGCAGACATCACGCTGCGTTTGCATCAGGCCTTGTATCCGCAGATCGCCGCGGAGAAGTCGCTCGACCACGTGTATCGCGAGATCGAAGTGCCGACTTCGCGCGTACTGCGCAAGATGGAGCGGACCGGCGTGCTGATCGACGCGGAGAAGCTGCGTCAGCAGAGCAGTGAGATCGCCACGCGTCTGATCGAACTCGAAGGCAAGGCGTACGAACTGGCCGGCGGCGAATTCAACCTCGGCTCGCCAAAGCAGATCGGTCAGATTTTCTTCGAGAAGCTCGAACTGCCGGTCATCAAGAAGACGCCGAGCGGTGCGCCTTCCACCGACGAAGAGGTGTTGCAGAAGCTCGCCGAAGACTATCCGCTGCCGAAGATTCTGCTCGAACATCGCGGCCTGTCGAAACTGAAGTCGACCTATACCGACAAGCTGCCGCGCATGGTCAATCCGCACACCGGCCGCGTGCATACGAACTACGCGCAGGCCGTCGCGGTGACGGGGCGGCTCGCATCGAACGATCCAAACCTGCAGAACATTCCGGTGCGTACCGGCGAAGGTCGGCGCATCCGCGAGGCGTTCATCGCGCCGCCCGGGCACAAGCTCGTCTCCGCCGATTATTCGCAGATCGAATTGCGCATCATGGCCCACATCTCGGGCGACGAATCGTTGTTGCGCGCGTTTTCGCGGGGCGAGGACATTCACCGCGCCACCGCGTCGGAAATCTTCAGCGTGACGCCGCTCGAAGTGTCGAGCGATCAGCGGCGCGTCGCGAAGGTCATCAACTTTGGGCTCATCTACGGCATGAGCGCGTTCGGACTCGCGTCGAACCTCGGCATCACGCGCGATGCGGCGAAGATTTATATCGACCGCTACTTCGCGCGCTATCCCGGCGTCGCGCGCTATATGGACGAGACGCGTTTGAGCGCGAAGGCGAAGGGCTACGTCGAAACGGTGTTCGGCCGTCGTCTGTGGCTGCCCGAGATCAACGGCGGCAACGGTCCGCGCCGCCAGGCCGCGGAGCGGGCCGCGATCAACGCGCCGATGCAGGGCACCGCCGCCGACCTGATCAAGCTTTCGATGATCGCCGTGCAGAACTGGATCGAAGACTCGAAGATCGGCACGCGGATGATCATGCAGGTGCATGACGAACTGATTCTCGAAGTGCCCGACGCTGAGTTGTCCGAAGTCCGCATGCGCCTGCCAGAACTGATGTGCGGCGTCGCCGCGCTGAAGGTGCCGCTCGTCGCCGAGGTCGGTGCGGGGCTGAACTGGGAGGAAGCGCATTGACATGCCCGTGACATGCGCACGATAACGTCGTGCGCATGTGACACATGGGTTTTGGCGACTTGTGACTTCTTAGGCGGGTCGAGGACAATCGGTTCAGGACGGCGCATTCATGCGCAGGGTCGCGACAGATAATTCATCGGCTACACGGAGAAGTGCAATGCATCGATTTATCGTCGTTGGCGGAGGTGCGGGAGGATTGGAACTGGCGACGCGTCTTGGCGATCGCTATGGGGCCGACAAGAAGGGGCGCAGCGCGCAGGCCCAGGTCACGCTGGTCGACCGCTATCCGACGCATATCTGGAAGCCGCTGCTGCACGAGGTGGCGGCGGGCAGCATGGACCCGTTCACGCAGGAACTCCCGTACGCGGCGCAGGCGCGCTGGCATGGCTTCGCATTCCAGCAAGGCGACCTGAGCGCACTCGACCGCACGAACCGACGCATTACGCTCGGCACCGTGCTGGACGACGACGGCGCTGAACTGCTGCCCGAACGCGAGCTCGAGTACGACACGCTGATCATCGCGATCGGCAGTACCACGGCCTTCTTCGGCGTCAAGGGAGCGGCCGAATTCTCCATAGCACTGGATACGGTCAGCGAGGCAGAGCGTTTCCGCAAGCGCCTGATCGCCGCATGCGTGCGCGCCGAGCATCAGGCGCACGAACCCGTCGAGTCGAGACCGGGACCCGGCACGTGGACGTCCAGCGAGCCGCGCATTCAGGTGGCGATCGTCGGCGGCGGCGCGACGGGGGTCGAGTTGTCGGCGGAGTTGCGCAATACCGCGCAGGTGTTGTCCGCGTATGGCTTGCACAAGCTCGATCCGCGGCATGACGTCGGCATCGTGCTGATCGAGGCGGGGCCGCGCATTCTGCCCGCGTTGCAGGAGCGCGTTTCCACGGCCACCGCCGAATTGCTGACCAAGCTCGGCGTGAAGCTGATGATCGGCGAGACGGTGGCCGAGGTCGCGCCTGGCTACATCCGCACCGCGAGCGGTCACACCGTGCGGGCCGATCTGACCGTGTGGGCGGCGGGCATCAAGGCGCCGGCGGTGCTCGGTCAGCTCGACGGCTTGCCGGTCAACCGGCTCGGCCAGCTGGTCGTGCGCCGTACGCTGCAAACCGGGATCGACGACAACATCTTCGCGCTCGGCGACTGCGCGGCGTGCGAGTGGCCGGGCAACGAGCGCAACGTGCCGCCGCGCGCGCAGGCCGCGCATCAGCAGGCGAGCTTTCTGATGAAAGGACTGGCGGCGCGCCTCGACAACAGGCCACAACCGGAATTCACTTATCGCGACTTCGGCTCGCTGGTCTCGCTCGGCCACTTCAGCGCGGTCGGCAATCTGATGGGCGGGGTGATTGGCGGCAATATGCTGATCGAAGGGCTGTTCGCGCGCTTCATGTACATGTCGCTGTACCGGCTGCATATCGCGGCGCTGCACGGCTATCCGCGCATGGTGCTCGACACCTTCGCGCATTGGTTGCGCCGTACCACGCTGCCGCGCGTCAAGCTGCACTGACGCGCGCGCACGATCTCCTCAGTTGAATGTGCAACGGGATGCGCGCAAGGCGTATCCTGTTGCCTCTAACAATTCTTCGAGGAGCGCCACATGCTGAAGCCTGAGGTCGACTGCCTGGTCCCGCACGTTCCCTTCGATCGGCGCACCTTCATCAAGGCGGCGCTGGGCACCGGTTTCGCGGCGGCGGTGCTGCCAGTCTCGGCGCAAACCATTCATACCGACAGCGACGGCCTCGAAGCAGGGGAGGTGGCGTTTCATTCGCTCGGTACGCTGATACCGGCCTACCGCGCGCAGCCGAAGGGCAAGACGCATCTGCCGGTGATCCTCGTCGTGCATGAGGCTTTCGGCGTGCACGAGCATATCGCGGACGTCTGCCGGCGCTTCGCGAAGCTGGGCTATCTGGCAATCGCGCCGAACCTGTTCGAGCGCGAGGGCGATCCGACCGTCTACACGAGCATCCAGCAACTGAGCGAGCAACTGCTCAGCAAGGTACCCGACGAGCAGGTGCTGGCCGACCTCGACGCAGCCGCCGCGTGGGCCGGCGAAAACGGCGGCGACCTGAACCGGCTCGGCGTGAACGGCTTCTGCTGGGGTGGGCGCATCTCGTGGCTCTATGCCGAACACAATCCGCGCGTGAAGGCAGGGGTCGCCTGGTACGGTCGCGTGACCGGCGCGAAGAATGCGATGACGCCGGCCAATCCGATCGATCTCGTCGCTGACCTTCATGCGCCGGTGCTCGGCCTGTACGGGCGCCAGGATCAAAGCAATCCGCAGGACACGCTCGAGCAGATGAAGCAGGCGATCGCGCAAGGGCCGCAAGCAGGACGCGGCTCACAGTTCGTCGTTTATGACGACGCGGGTCACGCGTTTTTCGCCGATTACCGTCCGAGCTACAGGAAGGCCGATGCCGAGGATGGCTGGCGTCGTACGCTCGTGTGGTTCAAGCAGCACGGCGTGGCTTGAAGCGCTGTTCGAATTCCTCGCGTCTGGTTACGACTTGCGGCGGCTCGCGCTCAAGGTTTCGCCCCCGTCGCCACCGGCCGTTTCGGATCGGAACTCCATTCGCTCCAGGAGCCCGCGTACAACGCTGAACCATGCAGGCCGGCAACCTCCATCGCAAGCGAATTGATGCAGGCGGTCACGCCCGAGCCGCATTGCAGCACCACGTGTTCGGGCGGCGTGTCGCCGAGCAGCGCGTGGAATTCCTCACGCAGTGTGTGCGCCGGCTTGAAGCGGCCGTCGGGGGTCAGGTTGTCCTTGAAGAAGCGGTTCAGCGCGCCCGGGATATGGCCACCGACGCGGTCGAGTGTCTCGTTTTCGCCGCGATAGCGATCGGCCGCGCGCGCATCGACGACGATTCGCTCCTTCGAACCGAGGTTGCGCTCGACCGCCTGGGTATCGATGGTCACGGCGAGCGGCGCGGCCGCCTTGAAGTCGCCGGTGTTCTGCGCGGGCACGTCCTGCGTCAGCGGTTGGCCAGCCGCTTCCCATGCCTGCAGTCCGCCGTCGAGCAGCGCGACCGCGTCGTGACCGAGCCAGCGCAACAGCCACCAGACGCGCGCCGCGTACATGCCGCCTTGTGCGTCATATGCGACGACCTGTTGACCTTGCTTCAGTCCCCGCGACTCCAGCGTTTCGACGAGCCGCGCGCGATCGGGCAGCGGATGCCGGCCGTTCGAGCCGTTCTTCGGCCCGGACAGATCGCGATCGAGATGCAGATAGTGCGCGCCCGGCAGATGGCCGGCCAGCCAGGCTTTCTCGCCCGCGTCGGTATCGGCGAGGTCGAACCGGCAGTCGATCACGAACACGCTGCCCGGCGCGGCCGTGAGCCGCTCGGCAAGATTGGTCGCGGAGATCAGGGTGGTGTAATGAGTGTGGGGCATGAGCGTCTCCTCGATACGGGCGATGGCGGCTGCGGGCCGCGTCGTTCACGCGGCTGGCGCATGGCCGGTCTATATCGGTAGTCTAAACAAAAAAAGACGGGTCGAAGCCCGTCTTTCCTTGAGTCGATCGATGCGCCACGCGGCGCGGATCAGATCGTGCCGAGTTCGCGCCGCAGAAACTCGTGGAAGTGCTGCATACCGTCTTCCATCGGGCTCTGATACGGTCCGACCTGTGATTCGCCGCGCTCCATCAACGCGAGGCGGCCGGCGTCCATGCGCTCGGCGATCTCGTCGTCTTCGCGGGCTGTCTCCATATAGGCGGCGCGCTCGGCTTCGACGAAGTCGCGCTCGAACAGCGCGATTTCCTCGGGGTAATAGAACTCCACAACGTTGGTGGTCTTCTGCGGACCGCGCGGAATCAGCCACGACACGACCAGCACGTGCGGATACCACTCGATCATGATGCCCGGGTAGTACACCATCCAGATCGCGCCGAACTCGGGCGGATTGCCGTCGCGAAAGCGCAGCACTTCGTCGTGCCACTTGCGATACGTCGGGCTGCCCGGTTGCTCGAGCGCCTTGTGCACGCCGACCGTCTGCACGCTGTACCAGTCGCCGAACTCCCACGTCAGATCGTCGCAATTGACGAAGCTGCCGAGGCCCGGATGGAACGGTGCGACGTGATAGTCCTCCAGATAGACCTCGATGAAGGTCTTCCAGTTGTAGTTGCACTCATGGACTTCGACGTGATCGAACATGAAGCCCGAGAAATCGAAATGGCGCTTGGTGCCGAGGCGTGCGAGATCTTTCGCGACGTCCCGACCTTGGGCCTCGAACAGGAGACCCTGCCAGTTCCGCAGTGGCGTGGCGCCGAGATTCAGGCACGGGTTGTCGGCGAAATGGGGCGCGCCGAGCAGCTCGCCCTTCAGGTCGTACGTCCAGCGATGCAGCGGACAGACGATGTTCTGCGTCTGGCCGCGGCCGTTGAGCATGATGGCTTGCCGGTGGCGGCACACGTTCGACAGCAACTCGACTTGCGACTGCTGGTTACGGACGAGTACCCGCCCCTCGCGTTCGCTGGGCAAGGCAAAATAATCCCCCGCTTCGGGCACCATGAGATCGTGGCCGATGTAGCGAGGACCTTTCTTGAAAAGGGTGTCGATTTCGCGCGTAAGAAGCGCTTCGTCAAAGTAAGCCGTGACTGGCAGCTGGCTATGAACAGACCGCAACTGCAATGCATTGCTCAGATTGGACATTCCCACTCCCGATGAAGACGTGAAAGCAGTGAACAACCCAACCATCGAAGATTCGATTTAGGGAGCCCGCAATTATACCCGTTTCCCTGTGACAGGGGCACTTAAGTCCCTGATTTGGGTTAAAAATGTCAAGAAAGTTCGGCATTTTCGCCGCAGACCTCGAGCTTTTTTTCTGCGAGACTTCAGGGTCGAAGCGGGGCAAGGGTGGGCATCGGACAGGCTCGAAGCGAGACAGCACGGCGGGGCGCAGGCCGGCGGGCGGATCGAAAATGTCGCTTTTGCCGTAGAATGTCCGACTTGTTTTAATTTTGCGACTATTCATGGCGAAGACCGCATCGAACGATTCCGCCGCCGCACCAGCCGAAAGCGGCGATAGCGCGCCGCTGCCGGAGAACTACGAGGCCGCGCGGACCGAACTGGAAGAGCTCGTCGCGCGCATGGAAGGCGGCAGTCTGAGCCTCGAGGAATCGCTGGCCGCTTACCGTCGCGGGGCGGCACTTGTCGCATTCTGTCAACAGCAGCTCGAAAAGGTCGAGCAGCAGGTGCGGGTCCTCGATGGCGAGACCCTCAAGCCGCTGCCCATGAATACCGCAGGAACAGCCGCGACTGAGAGCGGGGACGACCTATGACATTCGAACAATGGACGCGCTCGGTGCTCGAACGCGTCGAAACGGCTCTGGAACACTATCTGCCGGCCGAGACGACCGAACCCGCCAGGTTGCACGAGGCGATGCGCTATGCGGTGCTCGGCGGCGGCAAGCGGGTGCGGCCGCTCCTGTGCCACGCGGCCGGCGAGCTGACCGGCGCGCGTGCCGAATGCCTCGATGCGGCGGCGGCGGCGCTGGAAATGATTCACGTGTACTCGCTCGTGCACGACGACATGCCCTGCATGGACGACGACGAACTGCGCCGCGGCAAGCCGACGGTCCACGTCAAGTATGACGAAGCGACCGCGCTGCTGGTCGGCGACGCGCTGCAGTCGCAAGCATTCATCGTGCTCACGTCCGACGTACTCGGCCGGCCGCAGCAGGCCTCGCTCGTACGCGAACTCGCGCTCGCAAGCGGCTCGATCGGCATGTGCGGCGGCCAGGCCATCGATCTGGCGAGCGTCGGCCACACGCTGACCCGCCCGCAGCTCGAGACCATGCATCGCATGAAGACCGGCGCGCTGCTGCGCGCGGCCGTGCGCATGGGCGCATTGGCCGGCGAGACGCCGGACGCGCAGGGTCTGGCGTCGCTCGACGCCTACGCCGCCGCGGTCGGTCTTGCGTTTCAGGTCGTCGACGACATTCTCGACGTCACGACCGACTCCGCAACGCTCGGCAAGACCGCCGGCAAGGACGCGAAGGACGGCAAGCCGACCTACGTGTCGATTATTGGGCTCGACGCGTCGCGCGCGCTCGCGGCGCAACTGCGCAGCGACGCGCACGCCGCGCTCGCGCCGTTCGGCGCGCGCGCGCAGCGTCTTGCCGAACTGGCCGACCTGGTGGTGAACCGGGTCAGCTGAACGCGAAAGCCCGCCGCCGCGCACCCTCCATCCCCGGGGTGCATGTATGAAGTGCGGGCGCGTAAGTTTTCCTACAATGGAACGACGATGTACGACTTGCTGAAAACCATCGACGACCCGGCAGCCCTGCGCCGCCTCGATCGCCGCCAATTGCACCCGCTTGCCGACGAGTTGCGTGCCTTCGTGCTCGACAGCGTATCGCAGACGGGCGGCCATCTCTCGTCCAACCTCGGCACGGTCGAGTTGACCATCGCGCTGCACTATGTCTTCGATACGCCGCACGACCGGATCGTCTGGGACGTCGGCCATCAGACCTATCCGCACAAGATCCTGACCGGTCGTCGCGACCAGATGCACACGCTGCGTCAGTTGGGCGGCATCTCGGGCTTCCCGAAGCGCGACGAATCGGAATACGACACCTTCGGCACTGCGCACTCGAGCACGTCGATTTCGGCCGCGCTCGGCATGGCGATCGCGAGCAAGCTGCAAGGCGACAACCGCATGGGCATCGCCGTGATCGGCGACGGCGCGATGACGGCCGGCATGGCCTTCGAGGCAATGAACAACGCGGGCGTCGAAGACGACGTGCCGCTGCTCGTGATCCTCAACGACAACGACATGTCGATCTCGCCGCCGGTCGGCGCGCTGAATCGCCATCTTGCGCGTCTGATGTCTGGGCGCTTCTATGCGGCCGCGCGCGCGGGCGTCGAGCGCGTGCTGCGCGTCGCGCCGCCGGTGCTCGATCTCGCGCGCAAGCTCGAGGAGCACGCGAAGGGCATGATCGTGCCGGCGACGCTGTTCGAAGAGTTCGGCTTCAACTACATCGGACCGATTGACGGTCACGATCTCGATTCGCTGATTCCGACGCTGCAAAACATCAAGGAACTGCGCGGGCCGCAATTCCTGCACGTGGTCACGAAGAAAGGCCAGGGCTACAAGCTGGCCGAGGCTGATCCGGTGCTGTACCACGGCCCCGGCAAGTTCAATCCGGCCGAGGGTATCAAACCGGCCGCGACGCCGTCGAAAAAGACCTACACGCAGGTGTTCGGCGAGTGGCTGTGCGACGCGGCAGAGCTCGACTCGCGCGTGATCGGCATTACGCCGGCAATGCGTGAAGGCTCGGGCATGGTCGAGTTCGAAAAGCGCTTCCCGGATCGTTACTTCGACGTCGGCATCGCCGAGCAGCACGCGGTGACGTTCGCGGGCGGCCTTGCCGCGGACGGCATGAAGCCTGTCGTCGCGATCTATTCGACCTTTCTGCAACGCGCGTATGACCAGCTGATTCACGACGTCGCGCTGCAAAACCTGCCGGTGGTGTTCGCAATCGATCGTGCGGGTCTCGTTGGTGCGGACGGCGCGACGCATGCGGGCGCGTACGACCTCGCGTTCATGCGTTGTATTCCGAACATGACCGTGATGGCGCCGTCTGACGAAAACGAGTGCCGCCAGATGCTGTACACCGCGTTGCAGCAGTCGCATCCGACCGCTGTGCGCTACCCGCGCGGCGCGGGTACCGGGGTCGCAACGGTCAAGCAGATGGCCGCGTTGCCGCTCGGCAAGGGCGAAGTGCGTCGCGAGACGTCAGCGCCGGCCGGCAAGCGCATCGCGATTCTCGCGTTCGGCACGATGGTCACGCCGTCGCTCGCGGCCGCCGAGCAACTCGACGCCACCGTCGCGAACATGCGCTTCGTGAAGCCGCTCGACACCGAACTCGTGCGCAAGCTGGCCGAGACGCACGACGCGATCGTCACCGTCGAGGAAGGCTCCATCATGGGTGGCGCGGGTTCGGCGTGCGTCGAAGCCCTGCTCGCAAGTGGGGTTATGCGCCCCGTACTACAATTGGGCCTCCCCGATCGGTTCATCGATCACGGGGACCCGGCCAAGCTGCTCGCCGCGTGCGGTCTCGACGCCGCGGGTATCGCCCGGTCGATCCGCGAACGCTTCCTTGCGAGCGGCGCGGTCGGTGGTCAGTCGTCCGTGAAGCGCGTCGCGTAAAGCGCTGTCGGCTGTCGTGCCGTCGTAGGTGCGACTCATGCCGCCGTCATGCGACGGCGGCTTCGGCAATCTCCAGTTTGAACCGACGGGTGTTGTGGGCCGTCACCCAACGCCGGCGCGAGCCGGCGTTCGCCGTTGCGCGCACTGATCCGCATGGCCGATGGGTGCCTCGCACTCGCTGCGCGATAGTCGCCGATGCAGCGAAACCTTGGCGCAGCCCGGCGCTTTCCAGAAAGGACAAAAGAATGAATCAGATGAATCCCGCTTTCGTGATGCCCGACGTGCAAAGCACCCCCGACACGCGCCAGATTCCGATCCAGCGGGTCGGCGTGAGGGGCGTGCGTCATCCGTTGACGATTCGCACGCAAGGTGGCGAAGTGCAGCCGTCGGTCGGCACGTGGAATCTCGACGTGCATCTGCCGGCCGAGCAGAAGGGCACCCACATGTCGCGCTTCGTCGCGTTGCTCGAAGAGAACAAGGAGCCGCTCGAACCGGCCACGTTCCGCACGATGCTCGCGGCTATGCTCGAAAAACTCGAGGCGGAGGCGGGCCGCATCGAAGTGTCGTTCCCGTACTTCGTGAACAAGACCGCGCCGGTGTCGGGCGTGCAGAGCTTGCTCGATTATGAAGTCACGCTGACCGGTGAGACCCGCCATGGCGCGACGCGGGTGTTCCTGAAGGTGCTGGTGCCGGTCACGAGCCTGTGCCCGTGCTCGAAGAAGATCTCGCAGTACGGCGCGCACAATCAGCGTTCGCACGTGACGATCGATGCCGAGCTGAACGGCGACGTCGCTGTCGAAGAGTTGATCCGTATCGCCGAGGAAGAAGCGTCGTGTGAACTGTGGGGCCTGCTCAAGCGTCCGGACGAGAAGTTCGTCACCGAGCGCGCGTATGAAAATCCGAAGTTCGTCGAAGACCTCGTGCGCGACGTTGCCCAGCGTCTGAATGCCGACGAGCGCATCGTCGCGTATGTGCTCGAAGCGGAGAACTTCGAGTCGATTCACAATCACAGCGCGTATGCGGTGATCGAGCGGGACAAGCGCCTCGCCTGATACGTTCCTGATCGCTCCACGCCGTTTCGTTGCGAAGGCATTGAAGCAAAAAAGCCGCTTGTAAAGCGGCTTTTTGTCCTCTTGGGGCGGCGGTTCAGTGCGCGAGCGACGTCAGATCCCAACGCGGCTTCACGGTGAACGCGTAGTCGTGGCCGGCCTGTTCGGGCCAGCGTTGCAAACGCAGCGCGCCGGCCAGCGCGATCATCGCCCCGTTGTCCGTGCACAGCGACAGGTCCGGGTAGTGGACGTAGAAATTGCGCTTCTGCGCGGCGGCCGACAGCGCTTCGCGCAATTGCCGGTTCGCGCCGACGCCGCCCGCCACCACCAGCCGGTTCAGCTTCGTGCGCTTGAGCGCCGCTAGAGATTTCGCGGCCAGCACGTCGACGGCGGCATCGACGAAACCGCGCGCGAGGTCGGCCTTGGCCTGCTCGCAGATGTTCGCGCCGCCCAGCCGGTTCGCGTGCGTGAGCACGGCGGTCTTCAGGCCGCTGAAGCTGAAATCGAGGTCGCCGGAATGCAGCATCGGGCGCGGCAGCACGACTGCGCCGGGTGTACCGAACTCGGCCATGCGCGAGACTTCGGGGCCGCCCGGATAGCCGAGGCCCAGCAGCTTGGCGGTTTTGTCGAAGGCTTCGCCGGCGGCGTCGTCGAGCGTCTCGCCGAGCGTCTCGTAGAAGCCGACGTCCGTCACGCGCATCAACTGCGTGTGGCCGCCCGAGACCAGCAGCGCGACGAACGGGAACGGCGGCGGCTCGTCGACGAGCAGCGGCGACAGCAGATGCCCTTCGAGATGGTGAATGCCCACGGTCGGCTTGTTCCACGCCATCGCCAGCGAATTCGCGACGCTCGCGCCGACCAGCAGTGCGCCCGCGAGCCCGGGCCCTTGCGTGTAAGCGATCGCGTCGATGTCGCCGCGCGCGACGCCGGCGCGCTCCATCACCTCTTCGAGCAGCGGCAGCGCGCGGCGGATGTGGTCGCGCGATGCAAGCTCCGGCACGACGCCGCCATACTCCCGATGCATCGCAATCTGCGAATGCAGCGCGTGCGCGAGCAGGCCGCGCTCCGTGTCGTAGAGCGCGAGACCGGTTTCGTCGCAGGAGCTTTCGATGCCGAGAACGAGCATGATGAATCGCTTGAGACGGACGCGCGCGACGCGCGTCCGGAAGTGAAAGGTAAGCTTAAAAGTATACCAGCGCGGACAGGCGGCCGCAGGCGGCCGGCAGAGCACGGGCATGGACGCGAGGGCCCGGCAGGTACAATGCGGCCCCATGGAATCCTTCGATATCGCGGTGATCGGCGCGGGCGCGGCCGGCATGATGTGCGCGGCCGTGGCCGGTCAACTCGGCCGGCGTGTGGCACTGATCGACCACTCGCAGCGTCTCGCGGAAAAAATCCGCATTTCCGGCGGTGGCCGGTGCAACTTCACGAATCTGTATGCGGGGCCGGCCAATTATCTGTCGGCGAATCCGCATTTTTGCCGCTCGGCGCTCGCGCGCTATACGCCGCGCGATTTCATGGCGCTGCTGAAGCAGCATCGCGTGACATGGCACGAGAAGCACAAGGGCCAGCTGTTCTGCGATCAGTCGAGCGACGCGGTCATCGACGTGCTGAAGAACGAGTGCGACGCCGGTGGGGTTGCATGGCGCACGCCGCTGTCGGTCGAAGAGGTGCGCCAGGACGCCGAAGGACAGTTCCTGCTCGGCACGACGGCGGGCACGATCGCCGCCCGTGCGCTCGTGATCGCGACGGGCGGTCTGTCGATCCCGAAGATCGGCGCAACCGATTTCGCGTACCGGATCGCCAGGCAGTTCGGCCACAAGTTGATCGACACGCGTCCCGCGCTGGTTCCGCTGACCTTCGCTCCGGCCGACTGGGAGCCGTTCGCGGCGCTATCGGGCGTGTCGCTTGAAGTACAGCTGTCGACTGGCAATACGAAGACCGGCGCCGAATTCACCGAAGATCTGCTGCTCACGCACCGCGGCCTGTCGGGCCCAGGCGTGCTGCAGATCTCGAGCTACTGGCAGCCCGGCGAGCCGATTCACATCAATCTGCTGCCGGAGCGCGACGCCGCGACTGCGCTCATCGACGCGAAAAACGGCACGAAGCGGCAGATCGCCAATCTGCTATCGGAATGGGTGCCGCAGCGGCTCGCGCATGTGTGGCTCGACACTCACCGGATGGTTGCCGAGGCCCGCGTCGCCGATCTGCCGGACAAGGCGCTGCGCGGCATCGGTGAGGCGCTGTCGCGCTGGACCCTCACGCCGAACGGCACCGAGGGTTATCGCAAGGCCGAAGTGACGCGCGGCGGGGTCGATACGCGCGGTTTGTCATCGACCACGATGATGAGCGCGCGGGTGCCGGGCCTCTACTTCATCGGCGAGGCGGTCGACGTGACCGGTTGGCTCGGCGGCTACAACTTCCAGTGGGCGTGGGCGTCGGGTGTCGCGGCGGGCGAGGCGGCGGCCGAATATGCCCGGGGGCTTGACGGCGCAATGGCTTTGTGAGAAAGCTCTGCTATACTCCTGAACCTTTACAAAGTTCCGTTATTGAAAAATGACGACCATCCGCGTAAAAGACAATGAGCCGTTCGAAGTCGCCATGCGCCGTTTCAAGCGCACCATGGAGAAAAACGGCTTACTGACGGAACTTCGCGCTCGCGAGTTTTACGAGAAACCCACAGCCGAACGCAAGCGCAAGAAAGCGGCGGCAGTGAAGCGTCATTTCAAGCGTCTGCGTGGCCAGATGCTGCCAAGGAAGCTCTACTGATTCTGGCGTTGCCCCGCTGTACACGGCGCGGCAGCATCCAAGCCGATGGCGGCACGACAGGTGTCATCATGGCAAACCCGGCCCATCGGGCCATCCGGCAGGGTCGCATCCACTACGCAAAATTGCGCCAACCCGCTTGAGGAAGACGTCCCAAGCGGGTTTTTGTGCTGATGCGGCAGTATCGCCGCCGTCGACCGGCCGGTTTTTCAACTTTTCAACGCAATTCAGGTGAGTGATGAGTCTCAAGGACCGGATCAACGACGATATGAAAGCTGCCATGCGGGCGCGCGAGACCGAACGTCTCGGGACGATCCGCCTGCTGCTCGCCGCGATCAAGCAGCGTGAAGTCGATGAGCGGGTCACGCTCGACGATGCCGCCATAACCTCCGTCATCGACAAGATGATCAAGCAGCGCAAGGATTCGATCAGCCAGTTCGAGGCCGCAGGACGTACGGATCTTGCGGACAAGGAAAAGGCCGAGTTGGCCATTCTTTCCGCGTACATGCCTGAGCAGATGTCCGAAGCGGAAATCGTTGCCGAGGTGCAGGCGGCGGTCGCGCAAACCGGCGCTGCCGGCCCGCAGGACATGGGCAAGGTGATGGGCGTGCTGAAGCCGAAGCTGGCCGGCCGCGCCGACATGACCGCCGTCTCCGCACAGGTCAAGGCCGCGCTCGCTAAGTAACTCTGTCGATTTGTCCGGGTCGCGCGCCTCCAGAAGGCGAGGCGCGGGACCCGGGCGCGGTGTCGAGCCCGGGCTCCGGGCTTGGATTTTGAAGCTTTCCAGGCAGCGTCATTTACTGTGATCCCACCGTCATTCCTGCAGGACCTGCTCAACCGCGTCGATATCGTCGACGTGGTCGGCCGGTATGTGCAGCTGAAAAAGGGCGGCGCGAACTTCATGGGGCTGTGCCCGTTTCACAACGAGAAGAGCCCCTCGTTTACGGTTAGTCCGACTAAACAGTTTTATCACTGCTTCGGCTGCGGTGCGCATGGTACGGCCATCGGTTTCCTGATGGAACACGTGGGCGCGTCGTTTCCCGAAGCGGTCAACGAGCTCGCGCAATCGGTGGGTCTCACCGTACCGCACGAGGCTTCTCCCGGATATGGCGGCGGCGGTGGAGGCGGAGCTGGCGGCGGCTACGCGCCGGCGGCATCGAAGGCCGTGACAACCGCGCTGTCCGATCTCATGCAGACCGCCTGCGACTACTACCGTAAGCAACTGCGCGGTGCGCCGGGCGCGATCCAATATTTGAAGAAGCGCGGCCTGACCGGCGAAGTCGCCGCGCGCTTCGGTCTCGGCTATGCGCCGGACGGGTGGCAAAACCTCGAGGCGGCGTTCCCGAACTATCGCGACGACGCCCTGGTCGAAGCGGGTCTCGTGATCGTCAGCGAAAAGTCGGACGCGCAGGGTCAGAACCGCCGCTACGACCGCTTTCGCGAGCGGATCATGTTCCCGATCCGCAATGTCAAAGGACAGGTGATCGGCTTCGGCGGCCGCGTGCTCGACGGCGGCGAGCCAAAGTATTTGAATTCACCGGAAACGCCGCTATTTAACAAGGGCAGCGAGCTGTACGGGCTGTTCGAGGCGCGTCTTGCGATTCGAGAGCAACATTACGTGCTGGTCGTCGAAGGTTATATGGACGTGGTCGCGCTGGCCCAATTGGGCTTCCAGAACGCCGTCGCGACCCTCGGCACCGCTTGCACGCCGATTCATGTGCAGAAACTGATGCGCCAGACCGATACGGTCATCTTCAGTTTCGACGGCGACGCGGCCGGCCGGCGCGCCGCGCGTCGCGCGCTCGATGCGTGCCTGCCGCACGCCGCCGACAACCGGACGATCCGTTTCCTGTTCCTGCCCAGCGAGCATGATCCCGACAGCTACGTGCGCGAGTTCGGCACCGAGGCTTTCGCCGAGCAGGTCGAACGGGCGATGCCGTTGTCGCAGTTCATGCTCAACGAGGTGTTGACCGGCAAGGAGCTCGATCAGCCCGAAGGCAAGGCCCGCGCGCTGTTCGACGCGAAACCGCTGCTGCAGGCGTTGCCGGCCAATGCGCTGCGCGCGCAGATCATGCATATGTTCGCAGACCGGCTCGATGTGCCATTCAGCGAAGTCGCGGCGCTTTGCGAAGTCGACGCGCGGATCGCGGCCGCGTCGCGCAAGGCGCCGGCCCGCAAGGACCGGCGCAGCGTGACCGGCATCGAGGAAAAGACGCTGCGCAATCTGGTGATGTATCCGCGCACGGTCGCGATGCTCGACGAAGCGGCCGAAGAGGCGCTGCTCACCGTGACCCGGCACGGCGAACTGTTCGCGGAAGTGACGACGCACGCGCGAGCCCTCGGCGATTCGGCAGCGTTCCAGTTGTTGTCCGATCTCTTGCGAAATGGCGCGAACGCCCCAACTTTCGAGGAAATCTTTCGCAAAATTCTAGACTATGATGAAAACGTCCGGGATTTGCTGCTGAAAGATCCGCAGGACGCGGCCGTCATCGAGGAACGGCGCGAGCAGGAACGAATTGTCGGCGAGGAGCTGAAAGCCGCGATTTTGAAGATGCGATACGACGCTTATTGCGATCGTCTCGAACAGCTTTCGCGACAGTCGCGGCATACGCCGGAAGAGTTTGCCGAGTTTTCGGAGCTCAACCGGAAGCGGGCCGACATGAAGCGTCAACTCGGGCTGTAGCGGCGAGGCCGAAACCTCGGATGGTATAATCAAAAGTTTCTAGCGGTTTGTTTTTTCAAGGGTTTTCCTAGCAAAGGCGAAAGGCGATGCGATGGCAAAGACGACAGGCGGAAATCATGCAACGGGCTCACGCGCTAAAGAGCGCACCGGAAAAGTTACCGAAGCCAAGCTGACTGCATCCGCCAGAAGAACGTCTGCTGTCAGCGTTGCACCGGCTGCCGGGAAGAAGTCGTCGACCACTGCGGCCGCGCAGGCCGCACCGGTTCGGGCGGCGAAAGCTGTAGCACCGCCAGCTGCCAAGCGGGCGGGTGTCAGAAGCGCAAGGGAAGCGGCTGCCGTTCAGGACGATGCGGTAGCGCGCGTGACTTCAGTATCCACGGTTCAACCGGCTGTTGTCCAACAGCCGGGGGTCGAGACTACAGCCGGTACGGCGAACTCCATGACGAAAAAGCTGAATGAAGTACCCGTCGATGACGATGCAACCCAGACCGAAGAAACCGCTGCCGCCGCACCGGGCAAGCCGGAGAAGGTCAAGGCTCGCGACCGTCGTGCAAAGGAAAAAGCGCTGCTGAAGGATGCGTTCGCGTCGTCGCAGCCTGGCACGGTGGAGGAACTCGAGGAGCGTCGCTCCAAGCTGCGCGCCCTGATCAAGCTCGGCAAGGAGCGCGGCTTCCTCACGTACGCTGAAATCAACGATCACTTGCCGGACAACTTCACCGAGACCGAGGCGATCGAAGGCATCATCAGCACGTTCAACGACATGGGCGTCGCGGTCTACGAACAGGCCCCGGACGCTGAAACGCTGCTGCTCAACGACAACGCGCCCGCGGCTTCGTCAGACGACGAAGTCGAAGAGGAAGCTGAAGTCGCGCTGTCCACCGTCGACTCCGAATTTGGCCGCACCACCGATCCCGTGCGTATGTACATGCGCGAAATGGGCACGGTCGAGCTGCTTACGCGTGAAGGCGAAATCGAAATCGCGAAGCGCATCGAAGACGGCCTGAAGCACATGGTGATGGCCATCTCCGCGTGCCCGACCACGATCGCCGACATTCTCGCGATGGCCGAGCGCGTCGCCAACGACGAAGCGCGCATCGACGAACTCGTCGACGGTCTGATCGACGCCGACGCGGCAGACGCCGACGGCTTCTCCGCGCAGGAGGCGGAAGCGATCGAGAATGAAGACGAGGAAGCCGAGGAAGAGGACGAAGAGGACGAGGAAGAAGACGATGGCGCGGCGCAAGCCACCGCCAACGCCGCGCAGCTCGAAGCGCTGCGGCGCGCGTCGCTCGAAAAATTCGCGTCGATCAGCGAATGGTTCGACAAGATGCGTCGCGCGTTCGAGAAGGAAGGCTACAAGTCCAAGTCGTATCTGAAGGCGCAGGAAACCATCCAGAACGAGCTGATGACAATCCGCTTCACCGCGCGTACCGTCGAGCGGTTGTGCGACACGCTGCGCGCGCAGGTGGATGAAGTGCGTCAGGTCGAGCGTCAGATCCTGCATACGGTCGTCGACAAGTGCGGCATGCCGCGTGCGGAATTCATCGCGCGTTTCCCAGGCAGCGAGACGGACCTCGAATGGGCCGACAAGATCGTCGCGGAAGGTCACGGGTATAGCGCGATCCTCACGCGCAACATTCCGGCGATCCGCGAACAGCAGCAACGTCTGCTCGATCTGCAGGCGCGCGTGGTGCTGCCGCTGAAGGACCTGAAGGAAACCAACCGTCAGATGGCGGCCGGCGAGCTTAAGGCGCGCCAGGCGAAGCGCGAAATGACCGAGGCCAACCTGCGTCTCGTGATCTCGATCGCGAAGAAGTACACGAACCGCGGTCTGCAGTTCCTCGACCTGATTCAGGAAGGCAACATCGGCCTGATGAAGGCGGTGGACAAGTTCGAATACCGTCGTGGCTACAAGTTCTCCACGTATGCGACGTGGTGGATCCGCCAGGCCATTACGCGTTCGATCGCCGACCAGGCGCGCACGATCCGGATTCCGGTTCACATGATCGAAACGATCAACAAGATGAACCGCATCTCGCGTCAGATCCTGCAGGAAACCGGTCTCGAGCCGGATCCGGCGACGCTGGCCGAGAAGATGGAAATGCCGGAAGACAAGATCCGCAAGATCATGAAGATCGCGAAGGAGCCGATCTCGATGGAAACGCCGATCGGTGACGACGACGATTCTCATCTGGGCGACTTCATCGAAGATACGAACACGGTCGCCCCGGCGGATGCGGCGTTGCACGCGAGTATGCGCGACGTCGTGAAGGACGTGCTCGATTCGCTGACGCCGCGCGAAGCGAAGGTGTTGCGCATGCGTTTCGGTATCGAGATGAGCACGGATCACACGCTCGAAGAAGTCGGTAAGCAGTTCGACGTGACGCGTGAGCGAATTCGTCAGATCGAGGCGAAGGCGCTGCGCAAGCTGCGTCATCCGAGCCGTTCGGACAAGCTGAAGTCATTCCTCGAAGGGAATTGACGGCGACGGCCGCGGTTGGCCGCAAATGATGCGATCAAAGGGGCCTCCCGGTCGTTTCGCCGAAGCGAAGCGGTTGCGGAGGCTCCTTTTTCGTGTAGTATGTCGGCCAATCGACGAAACGGGCCCGGCCTTCACGACCGGGTCTTTTTTCTTGGGCTGGACGCCGTGTTGGTTGCAGGCAGTGGACTCATAATCCACCTCCGAAAGGACATCGTGGGTTCGAATCCCACCCGGCCCACCAAAGTATCGAAAAAAGGGTTCCGAATTCCGGAACCCTTTTTTGTTTTTTGGGCGGCCTTCGGCTGCCTCAGCTGGGCGACCCAGTGCCAGCCTCAACCCCGGCGAGCGGCGTCCGTTGCCCCCATACACCGCCCGACACCGACCCGCTCGCGCCAGGGCTCCTCGCCCGCGGACGAGGAGGCGCTTAAGCGCGCTCCGCGCCAGCCATAAGCGGTGATCACGCGTAATCAGGGAAACTCCGTGTAAAAGCGGGCGCAACCCCGCCGTTAGTTGAATGCGGAAGGCTTGTTGATGCATGCCGTCCGCCTTCAGCGCGGGTCTTGTCACGCGGTGGCCGGCGTCGCAATTCACCTCCGGGCAACGTCCGTGCTGAAGGCTTTTTCGAATCGCGCGCGCATCTTATAGAGACGTGACAGAGGGTGCTCACTAAAGCGAGAAATCGGAAGACCGCCGCAATGGCGGTGTCTCAATAGTGAATACTGATTCGACGCGGTGGGCTCGGACCGTTGCGCCGCCTGGGGGCGGCAGCGATTGCTTGCCTCGGTCAATAAAGATTAGGTGAATGAGCCGTCTTGGTGATTCGACGAGTTAATCGCCCCGCCGAAAACCATTAATTGGCGGGTACGCGAGCAAGACTGCATTTAACTCTATTAAGTTCCGGCGCTCCAAAAATAAATCTCAAACGACGCGGAAAACCGTCACTTCAACCATTCGATTACAAAAATATCGGCCGGTCTTTTCGTCAATTTGCTCCGACCCGATTACGTCACGCGTATTAAAGCACTGTTGCAAACGCGCAACTTAGAATATTGACGCGTTGCAAATTCGTTTTGGGTGGAGCTGGCGATCCGGCACCTGGATCTTGCAATAAACGGTGGAAAAACAAGAAGTTATCCCCATCGGCTACAACATTGTTGCGAATTTCGAAAAATCCTGTTGCGTGAATTGCCTGCGTCGGTACCAGGGTGTCCCCCTACACTCACGCTTCGCTTCAAGGGTGCCCGGTCGATCCCCACGGTTCGGCCAAGCGGGCGGCGGCAAATGCGATGCATCGGCTGCTGAAGCAGGTCCTGCTCCCCGTATAAATTTTTCGAATTGGAGTTCCCATGAAAAAGAGTCTCATCGTCGTTGCGGCTGCCGCATCGTTCGCTTCGGTCGCTCACGCACAAAGCAGCGTGACCCTGTACGGTCTGCTCGACGCAGGTCTGACGTACACCAGCAACGTTGCCCACAACTCCAAGTGGGCAGCAGGTAGCGGCGGCATCAACCAGAGCATGTTCGGCCTGCGTGGTTCGGAAGATCTGGGCGGCGGTCTGAAGGCAATCTTCACGTTGGAAAGCGGCTTCAACATCAACAACGGCAAGTACGCTAACAACAACGGCATGTTCAACCGTCAGGCCTTCGTCGGTCTGTCGAGCTCGCAATTCGGTACGGTCACGCTGGGTCGCCAGTACGACGCAGCGCAGGACTACCTCGCACCGCTGACCGCAACGGGCAGCTGGGGCGGCACGTACTTCGCGCACCCGTTCAACAACGACAACCTGAACACCAACGGTGGTCTGTCGGTCAACAACTCGGTCAAGTACTCGAGCGCTAACTACGCTGGCTTCACGTTCGGCGGCACGTACGGCTTCTCGAACCAGGCTGGTGGCTTCGCAAACAACCGTCAGTACAGCTTGGGCGCCGCATACCAGTGGCAAGGCCTGCACCTCGGTGCTGCCTACGCTCAGCAAAACAACCCGGCTGCTAACGCAAGCGGCGCATCGGACGGCGTTCTGGCGAACACCGCGGGCGTGCTGCAAGGCGACTTCCGTCAGCGTCAGTTCGGCGCAGGCGCTTCGTACGGCTTCGGCCCGGCGCTGGTTGGCGTGGCATGGACGCAATCGCGCGTCGACAACCTGGTTGGTGCAGCTCCTGGTCAGCGTCAAGGCCACACCAACAACTACGAAATCAACGGCAAGTACAACGTGACCCCGGCTATGGCTCTCGGCGTCGCGTACACGTTCACCGACGCGCGCGGCTACGGCATCAACGCCGACGGTAACGACATGAAGACCCGTTACCACCAGATCGGCCTGCAGGCTGACTACTCGCTGTCGCGTCGCACCGACGTCTACGCTCAGGCTGTGTACCAGCACGCAATGGGTGACGGCGGCGTGGCTTCGATCTACAGCGGCGACAACACGGTTCCGACCTCGTCGTCGAAGAACCAGACGGCTGCTACGGTCGGTCTGCGTCACCGCTTCTAAGCTTCAGCAGAAGCTGCCTGTAGTACAGAAAGGTGCCGTTCGCGGCACCTTTTTTTATGCGCGCGGCAGACCGGTGAGCCGGTTTCCGTATGCGAGGCGAAAAAAACGGGCGTCCCTGGGGACGCCCGTTCTGCTATGACGACGTGAAACGATTCAGAAAATTGTCCGCAAACCGAGCGCAACGCCGGTCTGGTTGTCGCGGCCCGGCAGTTCGACCGTCGCCGCGCCCGACACCTTGTCGAAATCGACGGTGCCGTACACCTCGGTGCGCTTCGACAGCGCGTACTCGGCCAGTGCGACGAACGTGTAGCGATAGCCACTGCCGAGCTGACCAGCGCCGATCGCCGCGTTCGACATGTCCGACAGCGGACCCGCCATGTACGACAGCGTGAGGCCGTACATGTTGCCCGCGCCGAGATGGCCTGGCACCTGGCCCGAGAAGCCGCCGCTGCCGGTCGATTCCGAGTTCGTGCCGAATGAGTACATCGCGGCCACCGTCAGGCCTTTGAACGTGCCCGTGTACCTGATCGCGTTATCGGCGTAAAGCCCCGCGCCGAGCGCGCCAGGCAGCGACGAGTTCTCGTTGTAGTTGCCGACCGTGAGCGGGTCGTAGGTGTCGCCGAGCAGGTCGAACAGCGGCGTCTTCTGGCGACCGAGCGTCAGCGTGCCGTACGGGCTGCTGACGCCGACGTACGCGTTGCGGTTGAAAATGCGCTGGCTATCCGAGGCCGAGCCGTCCTGCAGGTTGATGCCGCTTTCCAGATCGAAGATCGCCTTGAGACCGCCACCGAGGTCTTCCGAGCCGCGCAGACCCCAGCGGCTGTTGGTGATCGCGCTTTGTGCCGAAGCTCGTTCGGACGTCACGGCAACGGCGCCGCCGCCGGGCGCGCCGATGATAGATCACCGTCCGTGCCGCGCCGTCGCCGCTCTCGCGCGATGACCTATTGCCATGTTTGACAATTATGATGACGGCCCGCGCCGTGGTCGTCCGCCGATCGAAATTCGCCACGTGCTCAATAGCGTGATGTGGGTGCTGCACGCGCGCGCGCCGTGGAGCGCAATGCCCGAGCACTACGTCCCGTACCAGACCGCGCATCGCTACTATCTGCGCTGGAAAAAAACGGGCGTGTTGAGCGCGATCATGCTCGCGCTGTTCAAGACCGACGACGCTCTCGAAACGCGCGCGACGCGCAAGGGCGGCGTGCGCGCCGGGTAGCGAGCGCCAGTCGCGCCGCTAGATCTGTTCCCGCCCGTACGCGGCCAGCCGCTCGAGATCGAGCACCTCGATCCGGTTATACGACAGTCGCAAAATCCGCAGCTTCTCGAGGTTCTGCAGCGCCTGATTGATGCGCTGCCGCGACACTCCCGCGAGCAGACCGACTTCTTCCTGTGAAATCGCCAGTGTGCGACCCGTGTCCGGATACAGATCCGGATTGAACAGCTGCGCGAGCGATTGCACGACGCGTGCGTCCACGTCGAGCAGCCGGGTGTTCTGGATCGACGCGATGAATTCCCCCATCCGGTTGTTCAATTGCCGGATCACGAAGCCCGTGAACGGCAGACTCGATTCGAGCAACGCATGGAAGGTCGCGGACGGCACGAACATCACGAGCGACGGCTGGATCGCGGCCACGTCGTATTTGCGCAATTCGCGCTTGATCACGCTGCCTTCCGAACCAGCCGCCCGGCGGCACGCCCGACAGCGTGCAGCTGCGGCCCGACGCGTTCTAGATAGCGAGCTTGACGAGCCCCGAGTGCACGCCGATCCAATAGTCGGACGGTTGCTGGCGGCGGGCGATCCACGCACCGCCTTCAAAGTGCTCGGCGTGTGCGCTGGCGAGCACCATCGCCTGATGATCGGCGGCGAGCGCGCGAAACCACGCGCACGCGACGAACAGTCGCGCGAGGTCGGCGGGCGCGACACGTTGGGGCGGCCGGTTGTCGGCGCGGTCAGTTAGCGGAGCGTCGGTCATCGGCGATAAGCGGTTTGGGAGCGGTGCCGGCTGAGCCAGGTCAAGGCGGGGCGTCAGTCGCGCCACTCTGTCATTTGAATGACAGACAGTTCATGACGACAATTGCTAGGCTAGACCTTGGTTCATTCATAGAACACGGTCAACAATCGGCGGCGCGGCTCGCGCCTCAGGAGACGAATCAATGACACAGCACATGTTCGACGAAGGCCTCGGGCGGCGCGAGGCCAATTATGTCCCGTTGACGCCGATCGATTTCCTCGTGCGCGCCGCGCAAGTGTATGGCGAGCGGCTCGCGATCGTCCATGGGGAGATCCGCCGCAACTGGCGCGAGACCTATGAGCGTGCGCGGCGGCTCGCGAGCGCGCTGCACGAGGCCGGCATCTGCCGCGGCGAGACGGTCGCCGCGCTGCTGCCGAACATCCCGCCGATGGTCGAGGCGCACTTCGGCGTGCCGATGGCCGGCGCCGTGCTGAATACACTGAACACGCGGCTCGACGTCGCGACGCTGCTGTTCATGCTGCGCCACGGTGAGGCGAAGGCGCTGATCGTCGACACCGAATACGGCGAGCTCGCGCATCGCGCGGCGCTAGAATTCCCGGAGCTCCGCGTGATCAGCGTGGCCGACGCGCAGCCCGCCGACGCCGCGCAGTTCATTCGCGCGACAGACTACGAGCAGTTCCTGCAAACCGGCGACCCTTCCTTCGAGTGGACTCCGCCCGCCGACGAATGGGACGCGATCGCGCTGAACTACACATCGGGCACGACCGGTGACCCGAAGGGCGTCGTCTACCATCACCGTGGCGCGTATCTGAACGCGCTGAGCAACATCCTCGAATGGGACATGCCGAAGCACGCGGTCTATCTGTGGACGCTGCCGCTGTTCCACTGCAACGGCTGGTGCTTTCCGTGGACGGTGGCCGCCCGCGCGGGCGTCAACGTCTGTCTGCGCAAGTTCGACGCGAAGATCGTGTTCGAGTTGATTCGCCGCGAACACATCACGCATTACTGCGGAGCGCCGATCGTACAGAGTTCGCTCGTGAATGCGCCGGCCGAATGGCGCGGGGGCATCACGCATCGCGTGTCGACGATGGTCGCGGGCGCCGCGCCGCCGCCCGCGGTGATCGCGAAGATGAAGCAGATCGGCTTCGATCTGACGCACGTGTACGGGCTCACCGAAACCTACGGGCCGGCGGCCGTCTGCGCGAAGCAGGACGAATGGGACGCGCTCGACGATCAAATCCGCGCCGACCTGACCGCGCGCCAGGGCGTGCGTTACCACCTGCAGGCGGCGGTCGCGGTGCTCGATGCGGACACGCTCGCGCCGGTGCCGGACGACGGCGAAACGATCGGCGAGATCATGTTTCGCGGCAACATCTGCATGAAGGGCTATCTGAAGAACGAGCGCGCGACCGAAGCTGCTTTCAAAGGCGGCTGGTTCCATACCGGCGATCTCGGCGTGCGCACGGCCGACGGCTATATCCGCATCCGCGACCGCAGCAAGGACATTATCATTTCGGGCGGAGAGAACATTTCGAGCATCGAGGTCGAGGACACGCTGTACCGGCATCCCGCGGTGTCGGTAGCGGCGGTGGTCGCGATGGCCGATCCGAAGTGGGGCGAGGTGCCGTGCGCGTTCATCGAGTTGAAGGAAGGCGCGCAGGTGACCGAGGAGGAAATCATCGCGCACTGCCGGCTGTTTCTGGCCGGCTACAAGTTGCCGAAGGCGGTGCGCTTTGGCGAGTTGCCCAAGACGTCGACGGGGAAGATCCAGAAGTTCGAGTTGCGCGCGCGGATCAAGGCGGAGGGGAAAGGGTAACGCGCCGCGATTACCGCTGATTCAGGGCGGCGCGAGTGGCGCGCATCGAGTCACGACGGTGCGCGCCGCTTCGGGTTGCCGTCAAATTCCCACCTTGTGCGCGTTAAAAATCAGCCGCAGGCCCAGCGCGGTCACCGCGCTCGCGGCGATGCGATCGATCCACCCCTTCCAGCGCAGATAGATTTCGCGCGGCCGTTGGCTCGAAAAGCACAGTGCGACGATCGTGTACCAGCCCGCCTCGATCGCGAAGATCGCCGGCGGCAGCGCGAAATAGCACCACACCGGCGGATGTTGCGGCAGCAGCGCAGCGAAGATACTGCCGTAATAGACAGCCGTTTTCGGATTGCTGAGCTGCGTGCTCAAGCCGATCCAGAACGACTTGCGCGGATTGCCGCCGCTGCCGGTTTGCGTTTCGCTGAACGCGAGCGGCTTCGCGGCGCCGCGCCAGATTTTCGACGCCAGATAGACCAGGTAGACGCCGCCGGCCACTTTCAGCCCGACGTAGAGCCATTCGACCGTCGCGAGCAGCGTATAGAGCCCGAGCAGCGCGATGCCGCTAAAAAACACACCGCCGATACCCATGCCGAGCGCTGTCGCGAGACCGTCGCCGCGCGACAGACCGATCGCATTGCGTGCGACGATGACGAAGCTGGGCCCCGGACTCATCGCGCCCAATAGCAGCGCGGCGAGGATCGTGAGGATGGCGGTCGAGGCGGGCATGGTCGTGTCTCCTGATGTCGGGCCGATGCCAGATGTTCTGGCGAATACAGAGTCTCGCATTGTCCGCCAATCGCGCGGCGGAAGCCACGATTACCGAAAACTCGGAAATCGTGCAATCAGTGCAATTAGAAAAAGTTCTTTGCTGCGGCCAAAATACATCGAATGTTAGAATGACTTTCCATACGCGGAAGCTCCCTCGTCACGACGAGGCGACGCACGACGCGAAACACGGGCGCAATTCGAGCCACGCCGTTTTTTCGAGTAGCCGACTCGCTTGATCCCAGCGCTTCAACTCAGGCGCTTTACTTCAGGCGCTTTAATTCAGGATCTGACAGGCATCACTTGCAAATGCGGGTTTTCACGCATTTGCATGGATCGCGTGAATTCGTCGAATTGCTTCCATTCAAATTGAATTACGCACGAGCCTCGCGTTGTTATGCGAGTTGCCCGTTTGTCTAATGCCAGCAAGAGCTGCGACACCAATACGTTATGAAACAACAACAACGACTGTTCGAACGCGACGAGAACCTGCGCGAGCGCATGATCGCGTGGATCCGCCGACGCATGGACGACCACGGCATCACATTCGAAGCGCTGGCCGAATCGCTCGAAGCCGATGCGAACGCAGTGGCCGCGGTGCTGTATCGCGACGCGTTCGGTAACACGTGGGACGGTCGCGGCGATAAACCGGCGTGGCTCGCGCGCGCGATTCACGCCGGACAAAGCATCGATCATTTCCGCTGCTGAGCGCGCGCAGGCGCACCGCGAAACGCCCGCGCGAAAAAAAGCCCGCGCAAGGCGGGCTCGATCTTTACTGCTCGGAGTCTCGCGACGAATCGCGCATCACAGGTCGAAAAACACGGTTTCCTGATCGCCCTGCATGTGGATGTCGAAGCGATACACGTTGGCCGTACCGGCAACGCGGCGCGCGATCAGCGTATTACGGCGCTCGGCCGGCACCGACGCCAGCACGGTGTCCTGCTCGTTCGCCTGCGCTTCGTCCTCGAAATAGATGCGCGTGAACGTGTGCAGCAGCATGCCGCGCATCGTCAGGATTACGTCGATGTGCGGCGCTTCGTCGGGATTCGCGCGGCCCGGCTTCACCGTCTCGACGATGAAGCGCTTGTGCGGATCCGTGCCCGTACCGACGCGCGCAAAGCCGTGAAAGCCGGTCTTCAAAATTTCTTCGCGCGATTCCGGATAGTGGCCGTTCGAGTCGACTTGCGACATCTCGATCATCGCGTCGCCGATCACCTTGCCGTCGCCGTCGAACACCTGACCGACGATCGTGATGTGCTCGCCGGCCGCTTCCATGTCGGCCAGAACGTTCGTGAACAGGCTCTTGAAGTCGAAATCGTATTGCTGCGGGCAAAGACCGTAGGCGAAGTACGGACCAACGGTTTGCGAAGGCGTTTGCTTGAGAGTCGTCATGGCTTAGCGCTCCATCGGGGTTTCGTTCGGGCCGCGCAGCACGATGTCGAAATCGTAGCCGAGCGCGTAGGCCTCTTGCGTGGTGTCGAGCGAGAACTTCGAGACCATGCGCTCACGGGCGTGCCCGGGCGTGCCCTGGTAGATCGGGTCGAATGCGAGCAGCGGATCGCCGGGAAAGTACATCTGCGTGACGAGACGCGAGCCGAAGTGGTCCGCCGAACAGCGAGAAATGGATGTGCTGCGGACGCCAGGCGTTCGGATGGTTGCCCCACGGATACGCGCCCGGCTTGATG
This sequence comes from Paraburkholderia sp. 32, assembly GCF_050435345.1. Lineage (NCBI taxonomy): Bacteria > Pseudomonadati > Pseudomonadota > Betaproteobacteria > Burkholderiales > Burkholderiaceae > Paraburkholderia > Paraburkholderia sp. 32. The sequence continues at coordinate 608,425 of NZ_JBNDKD010000001.1, read as the reverse complement.
GTCATGAAGCGGTAACGGCCTTCGTTGTCGGTGATGCAGCGGCCCGCGCCGAGGAAGTTCGGGTCGAGCGGCGCGTCGTGCTGGTCGGCCTTGTGCACATAGCGGCCGGCGGCGTTCGCTTGCCAGACTTCCACCAGCGTGTTGCGCACCGGGCGGCCGCCTTCGTCGAGCACACGGCCCGTCACGATGATGCGCTCGCCGAGCGGTTCGCCATTGCGCACCGCGTTGCGGGTCAGGTCGCTGTCGAGCGGGTCGAGGTCGTCGGTGCCGTAGACCGGTACGCGCTGGTCGCGCAGCCGTTCCTTCAGCGGAATCAGCGGACGCGACGGACCGCGTTTGACCGACGAACCGTACGGCGGATAGATGTACTCGGGATGGGACGCGAAATCTCGGGGCGAAAGAATTGAATCTTCCATGAGGTGTCTCCGTTGCAAGAATCGGGGGGATGCGACGTTATGACTCGCACTTTATACAAAGCGTGCGGTTATGAAAAATGACGTTTTTGCCCGTTTCGTATAACCTTCCGTTATGCAACGCAGTCTCGCGGATAGCCGCGTCAAATTCCGTCATCTCCAGTGCTTTCTGGCCGTCGCGCAGTTCGGCAGCGTCCAGCGGGCGGCGGACAGTTTGTCCATCACGCAGCCGGCGGTATCGAAGACGGTCGCCGAGCTGGAGACCATTCTCGGCGTGAAGCTGTTCGAGCGCGGCCGTCACGGCGCGGTGCCGACGCGCGAGGGGCAGCTTTTCATGCCGCACGCGAGCGCCTGCGTGAGCGCGCTGCGCCAGGGCGTCGATCTGCTTGCGCGGGCCGAGGGCGCGGCCGCCGCGACGCTCGAAGTCGGTGTGCTGCCCACTGTCGCCGCGGTGCTGGTACCGCCCGTGCTGAGACAGTTCGCGACGCAGTGGCCGCGCGTGATCGTGCGTCTCGCGACCGGCGCAAATCCGGAATTGCTCGAACGCCTGAAAGCGGGGTCGATCGAATTCGCGATCGGCCGCCTCGCGGACCCGGAGCGGATGGTCGGCCTGAGTTTCGAGCAACTGTTTACCGAGCCGCTGATCGCGGTCGTGCGCGCCGGGCATCCGCTGGCGCAAGGGAAGGCCTTGCCCGCCACGTCGCTGGAGGAATTTCCGATCGTGCTGCCGCCGTTCGGCACGCTGATCCGCCAATCGGCCGAGAGCCTGCTCGGCGCGTGGGGCGTGCCGCCGTTGTCGGCGTTCGTCGAGGTGTTGTCGGTATCCACGGGGCGCGCGCTGACGCTCGAAAACGGCGCGGTGTGGTTCGTGCCGCAAAGCGCGGTCGAATACGAACTCGCGCACGGCATGCTGGTGCGCTTGCCGCTGCCGTTTGCGGGCACCGGCGAGCCGGTGGGGCTGATTCGTCGCTCGGATACGCAGCCGTCGACGGTGGGACGCGCGTTTATCGAGGCGGTGCGCGAGGTCGCGCGGGGCAGACGGTTGCGAACGCCCCGCGACCCGGTGTAAAAACACGGTGCGAAAGCCGCCGCAGACCGTTGTTCCTGCGGCACGCCGCGTGCGCGCCACGAGCGAGCATGCACCACGCAGCCCCTCGCGAACGACCGGAACACTTCGCGCCGAACCCGGAAAGACCGGCCCCGCGTCGAAAGACCGGAACACTTCGCGCCGAACCCGGAAAGACCGGCCCCGCGTCGAAAGACCGTACAAGGAGATTGCCATGCCCAGCGACTTGCCCACTCCAGAGGCCGCGCAGCGCGCCGTATTGGCGCCGCAGCACAATCCGCTCGGCACGGCCGGCCTCGAGTTCGTCGAGTTCGCCGCGCGCGATCCGCAGGCGCTCGGCGAGACTTTCACGCGGCTCGGCTTCAAGGCGATCGCGCGTCATATCAGCAAGGATGTGACGCTGTATCGCCAGGGCGAGATGAATTTCCTGATCAACGCGGAGCCCGATTCGTTCGCAGCGCGCTACGCGGAAGAATACGGGGTCGGCATCTGCGCGATCGGGATTCGCGTCGCCGACGCACAGCGCGCGTTCGAACGCGCGGTGGAACTCGGCGCGTGGGCGTTCGAAGGCGAACGTCTCGGTGCCGGCGAACTGCTGATTCCGGCCATTCAAGGCATCGGCGATTCGCACATCTATTTCGTCGATCGTTGGCGCGGGCGAGGCGGTCAGCGCGGCGGCCTCGGCGATATCTCGATCTTCGACATCGACTTCCGGCCCATCGAGATCGACACGGCCGCAGCCGATCTGAATCACGCGGGCAGCGGCCTGATCGCGGTCGACCATCTGACGCAAACCGTTGGCGAAGGCCGCATGCAGGAGTGGATCGACTTCTATCGCGACCTGCTGAATTTCCGCGAGATCCACGAGCTGCACGCCAACTGGCATGTGTCGGCGGAATCGCGCGTGATGGTGTCGCCGTGCGGCGCGATCCGCGTGCCGCTGTACGAGGAAGGCACGGGCCGGACCAACCTGATGCACGAGTATTTGCCCGATCATCCGGGCGAAGGCGTGCAGCACATCGCGCTCGCCAGCGACGACATCTTCACGTGCGTCGAGCGTCTGCTCGCGAACGGCGTCGAATTCGTCGAGCCGCCGCCGCGCTACTACGAGCAGCTCGATGCACGTTTGCCGGGCCACGGGCTCGATGTCGAGCGACTGCGGCGCACGCATGTGCTCGTAGATGGCGAGATCGGCGCGGACGGCGTGCCGCTGCTGTTTTTCCAGACCTTCGTGCGCCGCCGCGCCGGCGAGATTTTCTTCGAGATCGTGCAACGCCAGGGACATCATGGCTTCGGCGAAGGCAATCTCGCCGCATTGGCCCAGGCGCGCACCGGCAGCTGAACACTGCGCGTAGTCGCATGCGTGATTGGATCGCTCACGCATGCGGCTTTCGTCGCGTCACGCCCCCTCGGGCCGCTCCACCAACTCCGGATAAATCGCGCCGTATGCGGCGGCCTCGCGCAGCAGCCACTCGCGGAAACTCGCGAGCGGCTTGCCGTGACTCAACTCGGTCGGATAGACAAGGTAGTACGCGGCCTCGGCGAGCGCGGGTGTGTCGAACGGAATCACGAGACCGAACTGCTGCAACTGCGTGTCGACGAAAAAGCGCGGCACCAGCGCGATGCCGAGTCCGGCCGCGGCAGCGTTGATCAGCATCGTGTGCAGTTCGTAGCGCACGCCCTGCATCGTGCGGTTGTCGTCGACGCCGAGATTCGAGAACCAGCTCGCCCAGCCGTCGGGTCGCGTCGTCGAATGCAGCAGCGGATAGTTGAGTAGTTCGGCGACGTTGCGGACCGGCCGCTTCAGCAGACTCGCTGCGCAGACCGGCACCACTTCCTCGCGGAAGAGAAAATCGGCCGACGTACCCGGCCACGTCGGCTTGCCGTAATGAATTGCCGCTTCGAAATGCGTCTCGGCGAACGGGAACGTCGCGGTACGCACGCCCATGTTCACGCGCACGTCCGGGTATTGTTCATTGAATGTGGCCACGCGCGGAATCAGCCATTGCGATGCGAACGTCGGCAATACCGCGAGTTCCAGATAGCCGCCGCCGCTGCCGTGCGCGATGATCGATAGCGTGTCGCGATCGAGGTGTTCGAGCGAGCGTCGCACCTGCGCGCTGTAGACCTTGCCCGCGCGCGTCAGCACCACGCGTTGCTTGACGCGCACGAACAGCCGCACGCCGAGATTGCTTTCGAGCGTATTGATCTGTCGCGACACCGCGCTTTCGGTGAGGAACAGTTCGCGCGCCGCATGCGTGAAGCTCTGGTGCCGCGCGGCGGCTTCGAACGCGAGCAGCGCGCCCATGTTGGGAATCTTGAACTTTCGCACGTTAATTCCAAAAACGCATCAAGTGGCGAGTTTATCTCGCTTTACGGGGGCGCAGCGCATTTTGAATAATCTCGCCCGTTATGAGGCGCGCGTGCAGCGCTCAACGTATAGCGTGGAGAAGCCGGATGCGAAACCGGAAGAATGCGAACGTCGAACAACTGCTGGTGAAGCTGCTGGGCGCGCAGAAAGCCGCGCGCCTGTTTGCGACGCTGAATCATCCGCGTGTGTTGAACGAGTGGGAAAGCGGCAGCGTCACGCGCGCCGAACTCGCACAGGCGATGAACGTGGCGCTGTTCGACGATCTGCTCGCGCGCTCGGAAAACGGCCGCCGCTATACGGAGGAAACCGTCGCCGCCGGCGGCAGCGTGTACTTCGATCATGGCGCGCTGCGCACCGTGCGCTGGCCGCACAGCGGCGCGCTGCCGCCCGGCGAGGCCGCGTTCGCGCGCATCCTGCGGCCGCTCGGCTTTCGGATCAACGGCCGTTACCCGCTCGATCGTCTCGGCATGACCGGCCGCGCGTGGGCGCATGAGGACGCCGCCGACGAGATCGCGCAGTTCTTCGTCAGCGAACTGCACCCGGAGCGTTTTTCCGCGACGTTCCAGCAGGCGGTGACGAACGTGATCGGTGCCTCGCGCGATCCGTTGACGCCGCGCGCCCATGGCCTCTTGTGGGAACTCGAACGCGATGGCGTGCTGCCGCTCGATGCGGCGCAGGAGTTGCTACCGGTGATCGTCGGTGCGTTCGCGCGTCAGCACGAGATGCCACGCGAAGCCGATTACGAAGTATTGTTGAAGGAATCGGTGGAGATGGCGTGGATCGCGACCGAAGGTAACGCGTTCAATCACGCGACCGATCGCGTCGCGGACGTCTTCAAGCTGTCGGACGAACAGAAGGCGAAGGTTCGGCCGATGAAGCCCGAAGTCGAACATTCGCGTTCCGGGCGCGTGTTCCAGACCGCGTATCGCGCGGATGTCGTGCAGCGTGAATTTCGCGCGGCCGACGGCAGCGTCGTCACGCGCGACGTGCCGGGCTCGTTCTACGAATTCATTACGCGCAAGCGCAGTTTCGATCAGGACGCGCGCCGCTGGGAAACGGACCTGCGTTTCGACGCGGGCAACGCACAGGGCATCTTCCGGATGACCGCGAGCCAGGCGGCCTGAGCGCATACGGCGGCGCGAGCGCCGGCATCGCAGACGAGGTGCGCAGTGGGGACGTCATTGTCATTGGATGAAGAGCAGCGGCTTGGCGCGCAGCGGGGCGCTTTGCATGAACCGCGTGTCGCCACGCCTTTCTCGGCCAGCGCGGAGCTATTGCAGGCGCTCGAAAGCGACCTGCGCCAGCACGTGCGCGGCGAGGTGCGATTCGATCAGGGTTCCAAAGCATTGTACGCGTCGGATGCGTCGAACTATCGGCAAGTCCCGCTCGGTGTCGTGGTGCCGGCCGATATCGACGATCTGCTCGCCACGCTCGCCGCATGCCGTCGCAACGACGTGCCGTTTCTCGCGCGCGGTGGCGGCACGTCGCAGAACGGCCAATGCGTGAACGTCGCGGTCGTGGCCGACGCGAGCAAGTATCTGAACCGCGTCGTCTCGATCGATCCGCTCGCGGGGGTCGCGGTCGTCGAGCCGGGCGTGGTGTGTGACTCCTTGCGCGATGCCGCCGAACAGCACGGCCTCACGTTCGCACCCGATCCCGCCACGCATAGCCGCTGCACGCTCGGCGGCATGATCGCGAACAACTCGTGCGGCGCGCATTCGGTGATGGCCGGTAAGACCGTCGAGAACATCGAAGCGCTCGAAATCGCGACCTTCGACGGCGCGCGTTTCTGGGTCGGCCCGACCTCCGCGGAAGAACTCGAACGCATCATCGCGGCGGGTGGCCGTCAAGGCGAAATCTACGCGGCGCTCAAGCAACTGCGCGACACGTACGCCGAACGGATTCGCGCGAAATTCCCGCAGATCAAGCGGCGCGTGTCAGGCTTCAATCTCGATCAACTGCTGCCGGAAAACGGCTTCAACGTCGCGCGTGCGCTCGTCGGCAGCGAAGGCACGTGCGCGGTCACGTTGCAGGCGAAAGTGAGGCTCGTGAAGAGTCCGGCCAGGCGCGTGATCGTCGTGGTCGGCTTCACCGACATCTATACGGCGGCGGACGCGGTGCCGCATTTCATGCGCTGCGGGCCGATCGCAGTCGAGGGACTCGACCGCGCGATCATTCGCGGCTTGCAGGCGCGCGGCCTGAAGAAGGACGAGATCGCACTGCTGCCCGAAGGCGATGCGTGGGTCGTGCTCGAATTCGGCGCGGATACGCAGGACGAGGTGCTGCAACAGGCACGCGACGCCGCCGCGTATTTCCAATCGGGCGCGGCCGGGCCGCAAATCTCGACGATGCTCGTCGAAGATCGCGCCTTGCAGGCGAAGGTGTGGTCGATTCGCGAGACGGGGGCGTCGGCGGTCGCGTTGTCAGTGGATCGTGACAAGCCCGATCCGGTGGTCGGCTGGGAAGACGCGGCGGTCGATCCGCTGCGGCTCGGCGATTATCTGCGCGCGTTTCAGGCGCTCGTCGATCGCCATGGCTACGAGACGAGCCTGTACGGCCATTTCGGCGACGGCTGCGTGCACGCGCGCATCACCTTCGATCTGCGCAGCGCGGAAGGTATCGCGAGGTGGCGCGGGTTCTTGCGCGAAGCGGCGGAACTGGTGGTCGAATTCGGCGGCTCGCTGTCGGGCGAACACGGCGATGGCCAGGCGAAGGCCGAGTTTCTGCCGATCATGTACGGCCCCGAGCTGATGCAGGCGATGGAGCAGTTCAAGGCGATCTGGGACCCGGCGAATCGTCTGAATCCGAGCAAAGTCGTGCATGCATACCGCGCCGACGAAAACCTGCGCATGGGCCCTGCGTACAAGCCGGTGACGCTGCATACGAGGCTCGCGTTCGCGAGCCAGGAAGGCGACGGCTTTCAGCGTGCGATCGAACGCTGCATCGGCATGGGCAAATGCCGCTCGCTCGAAGGCGGCACGATGTGTCCGAGCTATCGCGGCACGCGCGAGGAACAGTACTCGACGCGCGGGCGCGCGCATCTGTTCTGGGAAATGCTGCAAGGCGACGTGATCGCCGATGGCTGGAACAGCCGCGAAGTGAAAGAAGCGCTCGATACCTGCCTCGCATGCAAGGGCTGCAAGTCCGATTGCCCGACGCATACGGACATGGCGTCGTACAAGGCGGAGTTCCTTTCCCACTACTATGAGAACAATCGTCGGCCGCGTCAGGCGCTGTTCATGGGACGAATCGGCGAATGGGCACCGTGGGCCGCGCGTTTTCCGCGCGCGACGAACTTTCTGACGACGGCGCCCGGTTTGTCCGTGCTCGGCAAATGGATCGCGGGTGTGGCGCAGACGCGTGCGTTGCCGCGGTTCGCCGCTGCAACTTATAGACGGAGTGCGTCGTCGCAAGCATCCGCGATTCATGCGCTCGGCGGCGACGCAAAGAAGGTGATCCTGTGGGTCGATACATTCAACGAGCACTTCACGCCCGAGATCGCGCAGGCCGCCGCTGAGGTGCTCACGCAACTCGGCTGGCACGTCGTGTTGCCGAAGAAACGTTTGTGTTGCGGGCGTCCGCTGTACGACTTCGGCCTGCTCGAACGCGCGCGCGAGCTGCTCACGCATATCGTCGACGACCTCGCGGACGACATCGCCGCCGGCGTGCCGCTGGTCGGTCTGGAGCCTGGCTGTCTATCGGTGTTCAAGGACGAGTTGCTGAAGCAACTCCCCGATCATGCGTTGGCGAAGAAGCTGTCCGCGCAAACATATCTGTTTGCCGAATTCGTCGCGCGTCAGCCGTTCGAGTGGCCGACGCTCGCGGCCGATGTGATCGTGCATGGCCATTGTCATCAGAAGGCGCTATTCGGCATGCAGGGCGACACGGCGTTGCTGAACAAGCTCGGCGTCAGGTGGAAGCTGCTCGATACCGGCTGCTGCGGGATGGCGGGATCGTTCGGCTTCAACGCCGAGCATCACGCGTTGTCGGAAAAGATCGGCGAGGACATGTTTGAGGCCGTGCGCGACGCTATGGCGGCGAATGCGGAAACGATCGTGCTGACCAACGGCTTCAGTTGTCGCGAGCAGATCGAGCACGGCACAGGGCGACACGCACTGCATATCGCGCAACTCGCGCAACGGGCGCTGGCGGCGCGCTGAGTGCAGGGCGCGCTATTTTATTTCTTCGCTGACTCGTTCGCGGCAGGCGGTGTATGCGGAAGGTCCGCATTGGTCGCCATCCACAACACTTCGGCGTCTTCCTCGCTGGTCGACACCGCCGCGTGACCCGTGCGGCTGTCGAAGTAGAGGCTGTCGCCCGTGTTCAGATGTGTCGGCGCGTACAGCTCCGAATAGAGGCACACGCTGCCGCTGATCACGTAGAGAAACTCCTCGCCTTCGTGGCGGCCCCAGTCGTCGAATGCATCGAGCGTGTGCGCCGAGATGCGGATGCGAAACGGCAGCATCGCCTTGTGCGCCAGGTCGGTGGCGAGCAACTCCATCTGATAGCCGCGATAAGCGTGGCGTTGGCCTTCGTTCTTGCGCGTCAGCGCGCGCCGGCCGCTTGCGCTGACTTTCGGCGTCGAGCCGAACAGTTCGCCAATTTCGATCTTCAGGCCCAGCACGATTTTTTGCAGCACGTCGAACGTGGGGGACATCAGGCCGTTTTCGACTTTCGACAGCGTCGAGCGCGAGACACCGCACAGGCGGCTCGCGGTTTCGAGCGTCAGATCCTGCGCTTGACGGGCGGCGCGCACGCGCCGGCCGAGATCGGTGGAGGACGTGTCGGCGGATTTGGTGAGGTGGGTGTCCATGAGGCTTGCTGCTGGTCGGGTATGCGCTTGATCGGGCGAATAATGTTTCCGATCATAACATTTGGCGTGGCCGGGGCCTTTGTGCGCCGATTCAGGCGTTCGTGCGCTTTTCTCATCGGAAACGTCGTGGCTTTTCCAATGAGTTCGACGCAGCGTGGCGATCTCACGTTGATGAGGCGTCCTTTGCGCGGCGTTTTCACGCGCTGCGATTGAAAAGCTCATTGAGCTGGGTGCCCGCCGTCGCGCCGGTGAAGTCGAAGCGGCCATCGGCCAGCGCCTGAGCGGCGTGCATGAAGCCACCCCACGCCGCGCGCGCGAGCCCGCCGCCGACGCTGATCCGCCGCACGCCGAGCGCGGCCACGTCCTGCAACGTCAGGGTCGATGTCGAGCCGATCAGCAGATTGACGGGCTTCGGCGCGACGGCCGCGACCACCGCTTCGATCTGCTCGCGCGTCTTGATGCCGGGCGCATACAGGCAGTCGGCGCCCGCCGCCGCATAGGCCTTCAGACGCGCAATGGCATCGTCGAGATCGGGTTTGCCGGCGAAGAAATTCTCCGCGCGGCCGACGAGCAGCGTGTCGCCGCCGTTCTGATCGATCGCACGTCGCGCCGCGCTGAGCCGCTGCACGGCGACGTCGACCGGAAACAGCGGCGCGGCGGGGTTGCCGGTCGAGTCCTCGATCGACAGACCCGCGACGCCCGTTTCCACCGCGAGCGTCACGCTCTCGGCGACTTCTTCCGGGTCGCGGCCGAAGCCGTTCTCGAAGTCGGCGTTGACCGGCAGATCGGTCGCGTCGACCATTGCGCGCAGGTGCGCGAGGATCGTTTCGCGCGGCAATGTGTTGTCCGCATGTCCGGTCGACCACGCAAAACCGGAACTCGTCGTCGCGAGCGCCTTGAAGCCGAGTGTATGAAGATAACGGGCGCTGCCCGCGTCCCACGGATTGGGCAGCACGAAACAGCCAGACGAGTGCAGCGCGCGGAAAGCGGCGCGTTTTTCAGCGGCGGTGCGGGGCATCGCATGTCTCCTTGGTGTGAGGGAGCGGCTCCCTCGTTGAGGGGAAAACGCCGCGCCAACTGTTGCGCAGGCGAATCGGCATTCACCAGGGGAAAGTCTATGTCCATATCGAAACCGTGGTTGATGAAATGGGTGGCGACTTTCACAGACGTTTCCAATAATTCAAAATGACGACAGGCGAAGAAGCCGGTTCAGAGATGCGAAGGGCCGCGTGGGAAGACGGCATTCGCGACGAGGTCATTTCCCCAAAGGAGGCACAACATGAACATCACGACCCGGATGCGGTCGATCCCTGCCGTGTTGGTGCTCACGCTCGTTGGCTGCGCCGCGGGCGGCGGGAATGGCGGCGCGCAAACGCATCTGAGTGCAACGCAATGCCGCGATCTGACCGACCTCAGGAACAAGGCACCGGCCACGCACCAGCGGAGCATGAGCGAACTGACAGCGCTGCAGCAAGCGGGCTACCACCCTGAACGACGCTTTGATCCTGACTATCCGGCGAGTCTCGAGCGCGCGCAGAGGCAGGTGGACATCTGGTATCAGGCGGAATGCCCGCAGGCACGGGCTGGGTGAATCTGCCGCGGCGTCAGAATTGGCGGTACGTTGTTAGTGCCGCATAAACGTAAAGAGCGGGCGCATGCCTTGAAAACATGCGCCCGCTTCATATCGGTTCGAAACGGCGAAAACCGCAAAGAGGGGAAAGGGCCGTTAACTCGAGAATCTTTCCTCGCTACGGACATTCGCTATACGTTCGGGACTCGTCACTGACCGTCCGGATTGACCCACATCGGATGATGGCCCGCTTGCGATGATCCGCCCATCGACGACCCATAGCCAGACGTGTCGCCTTGGCCCTTCGCGTTCATCGCGGAGACGCGTGCCTCGGCCGCCTGGATGTCCGCGGGATACTGGGCATCGAGCACGATGGCCGGGTTATAGCCAATCTGTTCGAGTTGCTGCACCTGTGCCTTGACTTCGGCCCGCGTGATCGGCTGTTCCGATTGCGCGAACGACGCGACCGGCGCAGCGATCAGGGCCGTAAGCGCAACTGCCTGGATAAGCGATTTCATGATGTTTCCCTCCGTAGTTGTCTATCCGGCACCGCAGCGATACCGGTGCCATAAGCGCAGTCTAGAGGGGGGTGAACTTGGGGAAAACCACTAGCCGACTAATTCAGTATTGCAAAGAACAGGTAGTCGGCGAGCTGTAATCTCGCCGTCGCGGGTTCTCGTAAAACAGCGCAAAAGCGGCCGTAAATCTGATCACACACCTTTGCGCACATCGACGCGATAACTCGTGATTTGCCGATAAGTATCTCCGGGTCGCACGATCACTTCGTTGTGCCCGGTCATATTGACCTCGTTCGGGAAACCGCCCGCCTCGAGGCACAAGCCGGCGTGCCGTTGATAGCGGACACCGCCGCGTCCCGGGTTGCCGTTCAACGCGTTGCCCGTGTAAAACTGCAAGCCCCGCTGATCGGTCGCGACGGTCAGTTCGCGTCCGCTGCCCGGATCGTATGCCCAGGCGACTTCGCGCAGCGGCGGCGCGTGGCCGTCGTTGCCCTGCATCGCGTTTGCCGGCGCCTCGCGCAGCACGTAGCAATGATCGAAGCCGCCGGCGCGCGCGAGTTGCGCGTGCGGCCAGTCGAGCCGGCCGCCGATCGGCGCGCTCTGCCGGAAGTCGAATGCGTTGCCCGCGACGTCGGCGAGCTTGCACGGAATCATCGTCGCGTCGACTTCGAAAAAGCGCTCGGCGTCGATCGACAGCACGTGGCCGCGAATGTCGGTGCCCGCGCGCCCGGTCAGGTTGAAGTAGGGATGGCTCGTCAGATTGAGCGGCGTCGGCGCGTCGGTGATCGCTTCGTAGCCGATCGTCAGCGTGCCGTCGTCGTCGAGCGAATAGCGTACTTGCACCGTCACGTTGCCCGGAAAACCGGCATCGCCTTCGGGCGACTCGAGCCGCATCAGCAACGCGCCGTCGTCCTCGGCGACCTCCCACAACGCCCGATGAAAACCGACCGTGCCGCCGTGCAGCAGATTCGGACCTTCGTTGCGATCGAGCGTGTACTCGATGCCGTCGAGCGAAAAGCGCGCGCCCGCAATGCGATTCGCCCAGCGGCCGATCAGTCCGCCCATGTAGGTCGAGGCCGCCACGTATTCGGCGGGCGTGTCGTGACCGAGCAGAATATCGCCGAGACGTCCGGCGCGATCCGGTGCGTGCCACGAAACCAGCGTCGCGCCGAGGTCGCTGATGGCGACTTTCATGCCGTGCGCGTTGCGCAACGTGTAAAGCCGTACGCGATCGCCGCCCTGCAGCGTGCCCCACGGCTCGGAAGAGAGTTGTGCGATGCTGATCATGTGGTCAGTGCGAAGAAAAAATAGAAAGCATGCTCAGCCAGCGGTTTTGGTCTTCGGGCCCACGCGCTCCTGGTATTCGCGCGGCGTGCAGCCGAGTTCGCGGCGGAATACCGCGTACATGTATTGCAGCGACGTGAAGCCGCAACGGATCGCGACTTCCGCGCTCGACGCATCGCGTTTCGCGAGCAGCGACTTCGCGACGTCGAGCTTGTGGCGCAGGATCTCCTGATGCACGGTGCACTGACGCTCGCGCCGGAAATACTCTTCGAGCGACGAACGCGACACGCCCACATAGTCGGCCACCTGCTCGGTGCGGATGCCCTGGCACGCGTACTGGCGAATGAAATGGCGGGCGCGCATCACGTAAGGACTCGCGAGCGGCTGATGCCGCGTCGATTCGAGCACGTTGATGCCGACCGGCGGCACCAGAATGCGGCGCCCCGGAAAGCGCGCGCCGTGCAGCATCTGATGCAGGATATGCGCGGCGGTACGGCCCATTTCCTCGGTGCCCTGGATCACCGACGACAGCGGAATGCGCGTCAGCGTCCGCGTGAGCGGATCGTTGTCGATGCCGATGATCGCGACTTCCTCGGGCACCGGAATGCCCGCGATCAGACATGCCTGCAGCAAATGCCGCGCACGCGCGTCGGTCACCGCGATGATGCCGACCGGCTTCGGCAGTTGCCGCAGCCAGGTGGTCAGCTGTTCGATGGCCTGGTTCCAGGACGGCGCGCTCGTCGACAGACCGCGATAGATCTCGCTATCGATCTGCGCCGCGCTGCGTCCGTCGGCGCTGCGCAGATGCGCGAAGGCGAGTTCGCGCTGTTGCGCCCAACGGTTTTCCTGCGCCTGCGGCAGGCTGTACAGCGCGAAGTTTTCGAGGCCCGCGCCGATCAGGTGCGTGTACGCGAGCGACACGAGCTTGCTGTTGTCGGTCGCGATATAGGGTAAATCCGGGGGGTACTGCGTCGGATCCTCGTACGACGAACCGACCGCGACCACCGGCAGTGGACAGTCGCGCAGGGCTTCGTCGACGGCGGGATCGTCGAAGTCCGCGATGATGCCGTCGCCGTCGAAGCGCTGGATACCCGCGAGCCGGCAGCGGAAGTCTTCTTCGAGGAAGAGATCCCATGCGACGCGCGTCGACAGCAGGTAGTTGCCGATGCCGGTGATGATCTCGCGATCGTAGACCTTGTTCGCGTTGAACAGCAGCGCGATGCGATGGGTTGTCTGAGGTGCTTGTGGACGGGTCATGGCGGTGAGCGGCGGGTGGCTCGATGGACCACGCGCCTTTGTCTCCATTGTGTCGGGTGCCTGGGAGCAACCCCGTTTTTAAGCGTCTGGTTATTCTAGGCGCCGAATCGCGCGACGGCAGTAAACAAACGCGCGGGCGGTAAGAAACATCAAGCGCGCTGCGCAATTTCGCAATTGCCGGCACATCGTGCAAGCGGCAGCATGGCGTCACTTTGTCGGCCTGCGCGGCTTCTCGCGTGGGTTGCAACGCAGCATACATTGGAGACGCCGATGTCCTACTTCGAACACATTCCAGAGATCCGTTACGAAGGCCCGCAATCGGACAACCCGCTCGCGTACCGTCACTACGACAAAACGAGGAAGGTACTCGGCAAGACGCTCGAGGAACATCTGCGTATCGCCGTCTGCTACTGGCATACCTTCGTATGGCCCGGCGTCGATATCTTCGGTCAGGGCGCGTTCCGGCGGCCGTGGCAGCAACCCGGCGACGCAATGGAGCGGGCGCTGCAGAAGGCCGACGCCGCGTTCGAATTCTTCTCGAAGCTCGGCACGCCGTACTACACGTTCCACGATACCGACGTCGCGCCCGAAGGCGCGAGCGTGAAGGAATACAGCGAGAACTTCCTGCGCGTGTCCGACTACCTCGCGCGCAAGCAGCAGGATACCGGTGTCAAATTGCTGTGGGGCACCGCGAATCTGTTTTCGCATCCGCGTTACGCGGCCGGCGCCGCGACCAATCCGAATCCGGAGGTTTTCGCCTTTGCGGCGACCCAGGTGCGTCATGCGCTCGACGCGACGCTGCGCCTCGGCGGTGAAAACTACGTGTTGTGGGGTGGCCGCGAAGGCTACGACACGCTGCTGAACACCGACCTCGTGCGCGAGCGCGAGCAGTTCGCGCGCTTCCTGCAAATGGTGGTCGAACACAAGCACCGGATCGGTTTCAAGGGCGCGCTGCTGATCGAGCCGAAGCCGCAGGAGCCGACCAAGCATCAATACGACTACGACGTCGCGACCGTGCACGGCTTCCTGCTGCAGCACGGCCTAGACAAGGAGATTCGCGTCAACATCGAGGCGAATCACGCGACGCTCGCGGGGCACTCGTTCCATCACGAGATTGCGACCGCATTTGCGCTCGGCATCTTCGGTAGCGTCGATGCGAATCGCGGCGATCCGCAAAATGGCTGGGACACCGACCAATTTCCCAACAGCGTCGAGGAACTCACGCTGGCCTTATACGAAATCCTGCGCCACGGCGGTTTCACGAGCGGCGGCATGAACTTCGATGCGAAAGTGCGGCGCCAGAGTGTCGATGCGGAAGACCTGTTTTATGGCCACATCGGCGCGATCGACAACCTCGCGCTAGGCCTCGAACGCGCCGCGGTGCTGGTCGAAAACGAGCGCCTCGAGCAGTTCAAGCGGCAACGCTACGCGGGCTGGGATGGCGAGTTCGGCCGCAAGATCCTGTCCGGCGGGTATTCGCTGTCGACGCTCGCCGCGGACACGCTGGCGCGCGATCTGAATCCGCGGCATGTGAGCGGGCAGCAGGAACACATGGAAAACATCGTAAATCAGGCGATTTATAGCGGACGTTGAATAAAGATCGCGCGGCCACGTCGACCGCGCGCACCAGCAAGCTGTGGGTTGTCGCTTGTCCGAGTCTGCGGCTCGCAGCGCAGACCGATATGTCCGGTATTCCGGCTATCACTACACAAAAAGGAGACATCAATGAAATTCGCAATGCGTCGTAACGTCCTGAGTTCGCTGTTGTGCGGCGCGGTACTCGCCAGCCTGTCGCTCGCCGCGCCGCTCGCGCACGCCAGCAAGGCTCATCCGGAAATCGGCTTCTGTATCGACGATCTGCGCGTCGAGCGCTGGTCGCGCGATCGCGACTATTTCGTCGCCGCGGCGGAAAAGCTCGGCGCGAAGGTGTCGGTGCAATCGGCCGATGCGAGCGAAGAGCGCCAGATCTCGCAGATCGAAAACCTGATCTCGCGCGGCGTCGACGTGATTGTGATCGTGCCGTTCAACTCGAAGACGCTTGGCAACGTCGTGGCCGAAGCACGCAAAGCGGGCATCAAGGTCGTGTCGTATGACCGCCTGATTCTCGACGCCGATATCGACGCCTATATCTCGTTCGACAACGAGAAGGTCGGCGAGATGCAGGCGCAGGGCGTCTATGACGTGCGGCCGAAGGGCAACTACTTCCTGCTCGGCGGCGCGCCGACCGACAACAACGCGAAGATGCTGCGCCAGGGCCAGCTGAAGGTGCTGCAACCGGCGATCGACAAGGGTGACATCAAGGTGGTCGGCCAGCAGTGGGTGCCGGAGTGGAGCGCATCGACCGCGCTGCGCATCATGGAAGACGCGCTGACCGCGAACAACAACAAGATCGACGCAGTCGTCGCGTCGAATGACGGCACCGCGGGCGGCGCGATCCAGGCGCTCGCCGCGCAAGGCCTCGCCGGCAAGGTACCGATCTCGGGTCAGGATGCCGACCTCGCAGCCGTGAAGCGCGTGGCGGCCGGCACGCAGACGATGACGGTCTACAAGCCGCTGAAGCTGATCGCGAGCGAAGCGGCGAAGCTGTCGGTCGCGCTTGCCAAGGGTGACAAGCCGGCGTTCAACGCGCAATACGACAACGGCAAGAAGAAGGTCGATACGGTGCTGCTGCAGCCGACCAAGCTGACCAAGGCGAACCTCGACACCGTCGTGAAGGACGGCTTCTACACGCAAGAGCAACTCGCGAGCAAATAACACAGAGACGGGCTATGTGAACGCCACGCTCCCGGGTCATCGCGCCCGGGAGCGTGATCGAACATCGGCCCAACTTGCAGCGAGGCAATAGCGAATGACGCAACCTGTTCTGACGATGCGCGGCATCGTCAAAGCTTTTTCCGGCGTGAAGGCACTCGACGGCATCGATCTGACCGTATCGCCGGGCGAATGCGTGGGCCTGTGCGGTGAAAACGGCGCGGGCAAATCGACGCTGATGAAGGTGCTGTCCGGCGTGTATCCGCACGGTACCTGGGATGGCGAAATAACCTGGGAAGGCCAGCCGCTGAAGGCCGCGAGCGTACGCGACACCGAACGCGCGGGCATCATCATCATTCACCAGGAACTGATGCTCGTGCCGGAGTTGTCGGTCGCGGAAAACATCTTTCTCGGCAACGAAATCACACTGCCCGGCGGCCGCATGAACTACGCGGCGATGTATCAGCGCGCCGACGAACTGTTGCGCGAACTCGGCATCAGCGGCATCAACGCCGCGCAGCCCGTGATGAACTACGGGGGCGGCCATCAGCAGCTGATCGAAATCGCGAAGGCGCTGAACAAGCGCGCAAAGCTGCTGATCCTCGACGAACCGTCGTCGTCGCTGACCGCCTCCGAAATCGCGATTCTGCTCGATATCGTGCGCGATCTGAAACGGCGCGGCATTGCCTGCGTGTACATTTCGCACAAGCTCGACGAAGTCGCGGCCGTCTGCGACACGATCAGCGTGATTCGCGACGGCCGCCATGTCGCGACCGAGCCGATGCACGCCCTGACGACCGAGCGGATCATCTCGCTGATGGTCGGCCGAGAGATCAAGAACCTGTTTCCGCGCGAGCCGCATCCGATCGGCGACGTGATCTTCGAAGCGCGCAACGTGACCTGTTTCGACGTGACGAATCCGCGCCGCAAGCGCGTGGACGACGTGTCGTTCTCGTTGCGGCGCGGCGAAATTCTCGGTGTCGCCGGGCTCGTCGGCGCGGGCCGCACCGAACTGATGCAGGCGGTTTTCGGCGCGTATGCAGGCATCAGCGAGGCGCACGTCATGCTCGACGGCAAGCCGCTGAAAATTCGTGCGCCGATCGACGCGATTCGCGCCGGCATCGCGATGGTGCCCGAGGATCGCAAACGCCACGGCATCGTGCCCGGCATGAGCGTCGGCCATAACATCACGCTTGCGGTGTTGCAGCGTTTCGCGTCGGGCGGACGTATCGATTCCGCGGCCGAACTCGACACGATTCAGACGGAAATGAAACGGCTTTCCGTGCGCGCCGCGAATCCGATGTTATCGATTGCAAGTCTGTCGGGCGGCAATCAGCAGAAGGCCGTGCTCACGCGCATGCTGCTGACCAACCCGACCGTGCTGATTCTCGACGAACCGACACGCGGCGTCGACGTCGGCGCCAAATACGAGATCTACAAGCTGATCTTCCAGCTGGCGCAGCGCGGCATGTCGATCGTGATGGTGTCGTCCGAATTGCCGGAAGTGCTCGGCATCAGCGACCGAGTGCTCGTGATCGGCGAAGGCGAGTTGCGCGGCGACTTCATCAACGACGGTCTCACGCAGGAAGACATTCTCGGCGCCGCGATCCGCCCCGTGCACCTATCTTCGAACCCAACCGCAGCGAGTGCCGCATGACTCCCGAAGTAACTTCCCAACGCACCGACAACGCCGCGCCGCGAGGCGCATTCGGCGGCACGCAACGGATCCAGCAACTGTTCGCGCGCTACAAGATTCTCGCGCTGCTGATCGCCGTCGCCGTGATCTGGATTTTCTTTTCGGCGCTCACGCACGGCGCGTTCGTCACGCCGCGCAATCTGTCGAATCTGCTGCGGCAGATGTCGATTACCGGCATGCTCGCGTGCGGCATGGTGTTCGTGATCATCGCCGGTGAAATCGATCTGTCGGTCGGTTCGCTGCTCGGTTTGCTCGGCGGCGTTGCGGCGATTCTCGACGTGAACCGGCACTGGCCGATCGGCGTGACGATTCCGGTCGTGTTGCTGCTCGGCATCGCGGTCGGCGTGTTCAACGGCTGGTGGTCGACGTATCGGCGCGTGCCGTCGTTTATCGTCGGGCTCGGCGGCATGCTCGCGTATCGCGGCATTCTGCTCGGCATTACCGGAGGGTCGACGATCGCGCCGGTGTCGGACAGCTTCGTGTTCGTCGGCCAGGGCTACCTGCCGCGGCTCGCCGGCGACACGCTCGCCGTCGTGCTGTTCCTGCTGCTGGCATTCCTGACGATCCGCCAGCGCGCGAATCGGCAGCGTTATCAGTTGCGCGTCGTGCCGTTCTGGCAGGACGTCGCGAAGGTGATCGGCGCAGGGGCGATTCTCGCCGGCTTCATCGCGATGCTCGACAGTTACGGCGGCATTCCGGTGCCGGTGTTGCTGCTGCTCGCGCTGCTCGGCGTCTTCACATGGATCGCGACGCAGACCGTGTTCGGACGCCGCATCTACGCGGTCGGCTCGAACCTCGAAGCGACGCGGCTGTCGGGTGTCAACACCGACCGCGTGAAGCTCGCGATCTTCGCGCTGATGGGGCTGATGTGCGCGTTTGCCGGCATCGTCAACACGGCGCGGCTCGCGGCCGGTTCGCCGTCGGCGGGCTCGATGGGCGAACTCGACGCGATCGCCGCGTGCTTTATCGGCGGCACCTCGATGCGCGGCGGCTCCGGCACCGTGTATGGCGCGCTGATCGGCGCGCTCGTCATGGCGAGCCTCGACAACGGCATGTCCATGCTCGACGTCGACGCGTTCTGGCAGATGATCGTGAAGGGCGGCATCCTCGTGCTGGCCGTGTGGATCGACGTGGTGTCGGGTTCGAACCGCCGTTGATCCGGTCGCATGATCGCCTGATTGACTCAAGCGCAAGGTTCGCGGTGTACCGGCGGTGACTTACGCCGGCACACCGCCGCCTCTGCGCGGTCGCAGTTAATGAAACACCCCACGACTTTCCCCCGCCGCTTTCAGTCCCCGCCTTCCCACGCCGCACGGCCGCTCGAGGTTCACGCGCGCATTTAAGTCTCACGCTCGCCGATTCGTCTTATTACTATTCGCAGACAAAGACGGGTGCATCGGCGCTGTCGCCGCTTTCCTACCATCGAGCCAGCCGGGCGAGCCATGCCATGTTGACGCGCAGAACCTTTCTGCTTGGCGGCGCCAGTGCGTTGGGCGGGCTGCTGGTCGGCTGGGCCGTAGTGCCGCCGCGCCAGCGCCTGATGACGTCGACGCCGCTGCCGACGCAAGGCACTCAGGTGGGGCTAAACGGCTGGGTCAAGATCGACGCCGACAACCGCGTGACGATCATGGTGCCGAAGGCCGAAATGGGGCAGGGCATCCATACGGGGCTTGCGATGCTGCTCGCCGAGGAGCTCGACGCCGACTGGCCGCAGGTGAAAGTCGAAGAGGCGCCGATCGACCGGATCTACAACGCGGTGCAGAGCATCGTCGACGATCTGCCGTTTCGCCCCGACGACGACAGCTACATCCGGCGCGGCACCGTGTGGATCACGAGCAAGGCAGCGCGTGAGATCGGCACGATGATGACGGGCGGCTCCTCGAGCATGAACGATCTCTGGACGCCGATGCGCGAAGCCGGCGCGTCGGCGCGTGTGATGCTGATCGCGGCGGCGGCCGAGCGCTGGGACGTGCCGGTCCGCGAATGCCGCGCGGAAAAGGGCTACGTGCTGCACCCGTGGGGGCACAAGGCGACGTTCGGCGAGTTGTCGTCGATGGCCGCGCGCCAGCCGCTGCCGCGCAGCGTCGTCCTGAAGCAGCCGGCCGACTTCAGGCTGATCGGCCAGCCCGTGCGGCGCATCGAAGCCGCGTCGAAAATCGACGGTGCGGCGCGCTTCGGCATCGACGTGTTGCCCGACGGTTTGGTCTATGCAAGCGTCGTGATGTGTCCGACGCTCGGCGGCACGGTCGCGCATTTCGACGCGACGCCCGCGCAAAAGATACGGGGCTTCATCAAGGCGTTCGCCGTGCCGCCGTACGCGGGCGGCACCGGCGGCGTGGCAGTGATCGCGGACAACGCGTTTCGCGCGATGAGCGCGGTCGAGGCGATCAACGTGACCTGGCATGACGGCGCGGCCGCGAAGGTGTCGAGCGCGGCGGTGGACTGCCGCCTCGTCGAGGCGCTCGACCATACGGACGGTCACGTGTATTACCACGTCGGCAACGTCGACAACGCGATGAGTCGCGCGGCGCGCACGATCGAAGCGGTCTATCACGCACCGTATCTCGCGCATGGCGCGGTCGAGCCGCTGAACTGCACGGTGCAGGTCGCGGACGGCGCGGCGACCGTCTGGGTGTCGACGCAGATGCCGCGGCTCGCGCGGCATCATGCGGCGAAAGTGCTCGGCCTCGACGTCGATCTCGTCGATGTACAGACGCAGTTGTTGGGCGGCGCGTTCGGCCGGCGCCTCGAACTCGATTTCGTCGCGCAGGCCGCGGCGATCGCGCGCGAGGCCGATGGCCGTCCGGTGCAAACCATCTGGTCGCGCGCGCAGGACTTCACGCACGACTTCTACCGGCCCGCATGCGCGGCATGGCTTCAGGCCGGCTTCGACGAGCACGGCACGCTGGTCGCCTGGCACGCGAAGTCGGCGGGTCAGGCGATCGTGCCGGATGCGCTCGCGCGTTACTACGGCGTGCCGCACATCCCGATCGACAAGACCACCTGCGAAGGCGCGTTCGATCAGCCCTACGAGTGGCCGGCCGCGCGCGTGTCGCACAAGATAGTCGAATTGCCGGTGCCGATCGGCTTCTGGCGCTCGGTCGGCCACTCGCATCAGGCCTTCTTCACCGAGAGCTTCACCGACGAAGCCGCCGCCGCGGCCGGCCAGGACCCGATCGCGTTTCGCGCGATGCTGCTCGTGCAGCATCCGCGTCATCTGGCGGTCCTGAAGCGTGTCGAGAAGTTGTCCGACTGGGGGCGTCCGCTAAAACCCGCCGCCGATGGCGCGCGTTGCGCTCATGGCGTCGCGTTGCACGAGGCGTTCGGCAGCGTGGTCGCGCAGGTCGCGGAGGTGTCGATCGGCGCGAACCGGCAGATTCGCGTGCATCGGGTGGTGTGCGTAATCGATTGCGGCTTGCCGGTGAATCCGAACCTGATCCGTCAGCAGATGGAAGGCGGCATCGTGTTCGGGCTGTCGAGCGCGTTGCAGAACGAGATCACGATCGTCAACGGCCAGGTGCAGCAGAAGAATTTCGTGGACTTTCCGGTCGTGCGGATGAACGGGTGCCCTGCGATCGAAGTCGACATCATGCCGAGCCAGCTGCACCCGCAAGGTGTCGGCGAGCCGGGCGTGCCGCCGATCGCGCCGGCGGTGGGCAATGCGGTGTTCGCACTGACGGGGCAGCGTTTGCGGACGCTGCCGTTGCGGCTTGCATGACGGACGGTGGATGAGCAAAAGCTTGCGGTGTAGCGCGGCGACTCAGGAGGCAAGCATGGCGGTACTGAATATCAACGGACGCAAGGTGAAGGTCGATGCCGATCCGGACATGCCGCTGCTATGGGTGCTGCGCTGCGATCTCGGCATGACCGGCACCAAGTTCGGCTGCGGCGTGGGCATCTGCGGCGCGTGCACGATCAATCTCGACGATGCCGCGTGCTTCGCGTGCCAGACGTTGATGTCGAGCCTGCATACGCAGAAGATCACGACGATCGAGGGTTTGCAGGGACGCGAGGCGCAGGCGCTGAAGGCCGCGTGGATCGAACTCGACGTGGTGCAGTGCGGTTATTGTCAGAGCGCGCAATTGATGGCGGCTTGCGCGTTGCTGAAGCACAAGTCCGATCCGACCGATGCCGACATCGACGAGGCGATGACGCCGGTGGTGTGCCGTTGCGGCACGTACCCGCGGGTGCGGGCGGCGATACATCAGGCGGCGGCGAAAGTGCGGAACAGCTAGCCACTCTTTCGGTCCACCGCCCGCCCAACTCAATTCGCCAACATTTCGACCACCGCAACCACCGCGGTGAAGATACCGATGCATCCGCCCAACGTGACTACACCCTGCATGAATGGCGACATACGAGACCTCGTAGCGTGAAGTGGTGTCACGTATTTAACCGAAAGTGAAAGCAAAAGGAAAGATTGTCAAAAATAAATCGTAAGACGGCCGATCAAGGCGCTTTCTCAGTTGCGGCCGTCGACGCTCCCGACTTCGCGGACGGCTTGGCCGCGACAGGTGTTGCCTTCAGCTGCGGCCGCGTTTCACCCGGCGTGCTTTGCCCGCCAACTTCCCACCCACCGCCCAGCGACAGGAACAGATTGACCTGATCGATCGCCACCTGGCCCTCCGCCGCCGCGAGCTGCGATTTCGTGGCCGTCAGCGTGCGCGTCGCGTCGAGATCGGAGATGAACGACTCGCGCCCGGCGCTATACAGCCGATGCGTTTCATCCGCCGATTGCGCCGCCGACTTCAGCGCCGCGCGCAGCGATTCGGCGCGCGCGTAATCGGACGCGTAGGTCGCGAGGTTGGTCTCGGTTTCGCGCAGCGCGGTCAGCACCACGCCGTCGAACTTCGCGAGCGCGACCTGGCTCGACGCTTCGGCTTCGTGGACCCGTTGGCGCGCGCCATTGGCCGGGAAGGTCCAGCTGATCAGCGGACCGAAGGCCCAACGCGCCGTCGGCGAGGTGGGAATGTCTTCCAGAATGCCGGTGAAGCCCGCCGACGCGCCAATGCTGATGCTCGGATAAAGCGCCCCGGTCGCGACGCCGATGCGCGCCGTCGACGCCGCGAGCTGACGCTCGGCTTCGTGCACGTCCGGGCGTCGCCGCAGCAGCCCGGCGCCGTCGCCGATCGGAATCGGCTGGTGGATTTGCGGCAGCCGGTCGCAGGCGAGCACGGCCGGCGGCAATTGCGACGGCGCCTGGGCGAGCAGCATCGCGAGCCGGTATTGTGCGATCTTGCGGCGCGCGGTGTAGCGCGGAATGTCGGCCGTCAGAGTCTCGACCTGAGTCTGGCCGCTCGTGACCGCGGTCTGGTTTCCGCGTCCCGCGTCGCGCAGACGGCGCGACACGTCCACGCGCTCCTTCTGTAGCGCGAGCGATTGCTGCGCGATGCGCAGCTCCTCGGCCGCCGAGCATTGTTCGACGTACGAGCGCACCACGTCCGCGACGACAGTGATGCGCGCGAGGTCGCCCGCGGCTTCCACGGCCTCGGTGTCCGCGGCCGCCGCTTCGACGCCGCGGCGCAGCTTGCCGAACAGGTCGATTTCGTACGAGACGTTGATGCCCATGTCACCCAGGTTGGCGACCGGCAGTTTCTCGAAGAGCAGGTATTGCTCGGCCGATTCCTGCGCGCGCTGGATCGCCACCGACGCGTTGCCCGAAAAACCGCCCTGCGCTTGCGCTATGCCCAGCGCCTCGCGAGCGCGCGCGAGATTCGCGGTCGCGACGCGCAGGTCGGTATTCGATTTCAACGCCTGGTCGACCAGACCGTTCAGCACCGGATCGTCGTACAGCTTCCACCAGACGGTCGGCAGATTGAGGGTTGACGTCAGCTTGGGATCGGCGCCCTCGATCGCTCCGTTCGCGAGCGGGGCATTGACGAGCGCCTGTTTCGGCAGCGTGTAGTTCGGCCCGACGTTGATGCAGCCGTTCAGCGCGACGGTGAGCGGCAATAACGGCAGCAGCGGCAGCAGCGGCAGCAGCGGCAGCAGCGGCAAGCGCGGCGCCAGCGAGGACAAGGTACGCACGAACTTCATTGCGACGCGCCCGACGGTGCGGTGCCCGACCCAGCGGACCCGGACGCCACCGACGAACCCGGTGCCACCGGCGCAGCCGAAGCGGCGACCGTGCCAGATGCGCCACCCGTGCCCGACACGGCTCGTCTCCTGAGCGGCGACAGGTCACGCACCGACACCGTCGCGGTACGCCCCGCGATCAGGCGGAAATCAGCGGGCACTTCATCGAGCGCGACCCGCACCGGAATGCGCTGCGCGAGCCGCACCCAGCTGAACGCCGGGTTCACGTTCGGCAGCAGATTGGCGCTTTGCGTGCGGTCGCGGTCTTCGATACCGGCGACGATGCTCTGCACGTGCCCGCGCAGCGGCTTCGGCTCGCCCATCACGATGATGTCGACCGGCTGGCCGATGTCGATGCCGCGCAGCTTGGTTTCCTCGAAGTAGCCGTCGACGCGGAACGAATGCATGTCGACCACCGCGACCACCGCGCGGCCGGCCGCGACGAATTCGCCGGCGCGCGGCGCGCGGTCGTTCAGATAGCCGTCTACCGGGCTTTTGATCGTCGAGCGCTCGAGGTTCAGCTTCGCGGTGTCAATCGCGACGTTCGCGTCGGCGAGCGCGGCTTCGCCCGCCTCGACGCGCGAGCGGCTTTCTTCGAGTACTTCGGCGGCGACGAGGTTGCCGAGCTGACGATTGCGCGCGTATTCGCGGCGGGCCTGATCGAGCGTCGCGCGGCGCTGCTGCGCCGTTGCCTCGGCCTGACGCAATGCGAGCGTGTAGCGCGCCTGATCGATCCTGAACAGCACCTGGCCCTGCTTGACCTGCTGGTTGTCCATGACCTCGACCGACGAAATCAGTCCCGACACGTCGGGCGCGACCTGGATCACGTCGGCGCGTACGCGCCCGTCGCGGGTCCACGGCGCGAACATGTAGTAGTTGACGAGTTTCCACAGCACCAATGCTGCGACCACTACGACGATCAGGGTCAGCAGGATCTGACCGACGGAGAACCAGGTTTTTTTCACGTTATTAGTCTGTGCGAAACGACGACGACAAGGCCCAGCACCAGCACATAGACGCCGAGATCGAAGATGGAGCGATGCCAGACGAAGCGGTAAAAGCCGGTGTAATCGAGCGCGGTGCGAATGCCGAGGTTGATCAGATACGCGATCAACATCAGCACCAGCACGGACGGTACGAACACGCCGAAGATATCGATTTCACCGATCATCGCGGGAACTGGAAAAAGGGAGGGCGGGGTGCGCAAGCGGGCGCAAGCAGGGGCGCAAGAATGGGTGCATCACGCGGCGGCCTCCGGTTCGGTCGGCGTTGGTTTCGTGAGGGTCGCCGGAAACAGCGAAAGACGCAAGCCGACCAGCGCGTGCAGCGCATCGCGCAACTGACGCGCCGAGGTCTGCGAGGTCTCGGTCGGCGCCGCGGCATTGGCGAGCCCCTGCGCGGTGACGCGCGCGACGGCCACGTCGATCAACGACATCAGGCTCTCCGGCACCGGCTCGCGGTGGCGTCGATCGATGCAGCTCTCGTAGTATGTACGCACTCCATCGAGAACATGGTCGATCGCGCCGGCCGCTTCGCCGCCGAGCTTGCGTGTGAGGCGGCGCAGGTCCAGCGCATTGAACCCGATGCGCAGATCGCGGAAGCTCTCGATCGACGGATGGCGGTAGTCGTCGGTGGCCGCGAGGCGCGGGATCAATTGCATCAGCCGGTCGAGCATGCGCGCGGCGAGATTGCGCGGGTCTTCGATCGGCCGCGTCGACGCGCTCAGCGCGACGTCGGCCCAGCTCGAGCGCAACAGGCGCGCCGCGGCCAGCTCGGCGCCGAATGGGCGCGTTGCACGGGTCCACAGGTATGCATAGAGCAGGCCGGAGAGGCCCGCGAGGTTGGCGTTCAGGAACGTCAGGAAGTTCGCGTCGTACGCGTCCTGAATGCTGATGAAGGTGGCCGTGTTCACCGCGACCAGCACCGTCACCATGTTGAACTGCGGGCGCGGAATCAGCGTGCCGACCAGAATGAACGGCGCGGCGAACAGGATCACCAGCATCGGGAAGTCGTGCACCTGCGGCAGCACGACGAACAGATAGAGACCCGCGGCCACGACGGCGACGCCAGTCGCGAGGAAGAAGCGGAACACGAACGGCGCGGGCTCGTCGAGCGCGGCGAAGAAGCAGCAGGCGACCGCCGCGAGCGTGACCGCGCTCGCGCCGTCGTTCCAGCCCGAGCCGATCCACAGCGCGCACGCGAGCACCACAGCCGCGGCCGCCGACACGGTCGCGAACAGCATCATGCCGCGATCGTAGAAGCGCTCGGTGCCGCCGAGTCGCCAGTGACGGAAATGCGGCCGCCACGAACCTTCCTCGCGCGTGATGATGATGCGCAGCGAGCGGCAGTCTTGCCACACGTCGATCACTTGCGCGAGGCGCCATAGTGCATTCGACAGCAGCGCGCCGTCCCAATGCGTGAGCGCGGCGGCGGGCGGGTGCATCGCGGCGATGCGCGCGCGCAGCGCGTTGGCGGTCTCGTCCGCGTGATAACCCTCGCTCGGCGCGGGCAGCGGTTGGTTGAACCACTTGATGACGTCGTCGATCAGCGTCTGAAGTCCTTCGGGCCAGTGTTGCGGGCCGTTGTTGTAGAGCGCGAGCAGCGGATCGGCGAGCGACGACATGATCGGCAGCAGCAGTTGCATGCGGCCACGTAGTTCATGCGCGCGCGCGAGGACGTCGGGCCGCGTGTGATCGTAGGCGAGCTGGCTCAGCAGCAGTTCGAGACCGTTGATCGTGCTCGCGAGGCGTTGCCGAGCACCGGAAATCGCCGAGCTTGCGATACGGCCCGACAGCGTTTCGGTCGCGTAGAACGCGGCGTCGCGAAACCATGCGTCGGTGCGCTCGATGATCGTCGGCGCGAGCCGGCTCGGGAACACCGCGCTGCCGACGATGCTCGCGCACACGATGCCGAGAATGATCTCCTCGGTCCGGCTCACGGCGAGATCGAAGACGCCGGTCGGATTCGTCACCGACGGCAGCGCGATGATCGGCATCGTGTAGGCCGCCAGCATGAACACGTAGCTGCGCGCGGTGCGGTCGGACACCGCGAGGTAGAGCATCGTGCCGGTCCACGCCGCGACGATCACGCTGAACAGGTACGGCGATTCGACGAACGGCGGCACCAGCAGCACCGCGCCCGACGCGCCGAGCGCAGTGCCCAGCGCACGATAGATCGCCTTCGAGCGGGTCGCGCCGACGAACGGGTTCGACACGATGTAGACGGTCGCCATCGCCCAGTACGGCCGCGGCAGTTCGAACGCGAGGCCGATGTAAAGCGCGAGCATGGCCGCGGCGAACGTTTTGACGGAAAACAGCCAGTCGCGGAGAGTGGGATAGACCATAAACCGTTACGCGGAATCGGCGTTGTGCGGCACGGTGGCTCGCGCGCGGCTCTTGGTGGACTTGCGCGCCTTGGCGGTGCCGCGCGATTTGCCGGCCGTTTTGGCAGCGCTTTTGCCGCTCGTCCGTTTGACCTTGCTGGCAAGCGCCTCGCCTTTGGCGGGCTCGCGCTTCGCCGACGAGGTGCGCTTCGTCGCCTCGTGCCTGACCGATTCCGGGCGCACCGGCTGCGCGCGTTCGTGACGCGTGTCGCGCTCGACGCTTCCCGGTTCGGCGCGTCCGGCGGCATCGGCCGTGAATGCGCCGAGCACGCGCAGGGCGGCTTCGAGATCGTCGCGCGATACGCCTTTGAGCGCCTGCGCGCGCAACGTGACCAGCTCCTCTTCCATCTTCGCGGTGACGGCGCGGCCTTCGTCGGTCAGTACGACGGTCTTCGCGCGGCGGTCTTCGGGATCTTCGTCGCGGCGCATCAGGCCGGCCGCGCACAACTGGTCGAGCAGCCGCACGAGGGACGGCCCCTCGATGCCGATGTGATCGGCGAGCGTGACCTGACGCACCGCCGAGCCGAGCCGGCTCGCGGTCAGCAGCGGCGTCGCGCACGCTTCGGATACGTTGAAGGCCGCGAGCACACCATGACTCGTGCGCCGCCACTTTCTGGCGGCGACGACCAGCGTGCTGCTGACGGTGCGGCGCAGGGCATCGAGATTCGACATGGCCGGTATTGTATTTCCAAAATATTCGTTAGCAAACTATTGAATTGGAAATCGTGGCCGAACCGGAGGAGTCTGCGGCGCGAATGCGACAGCGGCATTAAATCGGTGGCCAGGAGCTGGGCTTACAGAATCGTTGGGTGTGCGGTGCGCCGCGATTCAATGGGCGGACAGGCTGTCCAGGACGACGCGCGCCGGCTTCAGTTCGTCGACGTGCTCGATCACGTTGCGCACGCTTTCGCCGAGTTCGACTTCGGCCGGGTGCAGCACGGTCTGTTCGTATTGCGGTTCGAGCCCAACTTCGGGCAGTTGCTCCAGTATCGTGAAACGGCTCAGATCCCAGCCATGGCTCGCGCCGATCGCGAGCAGTTCAGCACGGGTTTCGGACAGCGCGATATAAAGGCCGGTCTGCCCTTCGTGCAGGCCCTTGAGTAAGAATTGCAACGCGAGGGTGGTCTTACCCGTGCCTGGCACGCCCTCCACGAGGTACATGCGGTTCGGCGTAAGACCACCGCCGAGAATGTCGTCGATGCCTTCGATGCCCGACGATATGCGGGCGGGGGTAGGGGCGGCGGTAGTGGTCGACATGATGGTTGAAATGACGTCGGCAGTGGCTTTGATCGAAACGGGCGCGATGTCGCGGCCGGTATGGCGCTATGCAATTTGTGTGCCGTCGTGCATTGCCTGCGTGCTCGGGCCTCACGCGCATGGGCATGAAGCGTGCTGTTAAAGGTGGCTCGCTGCGAGTTTTTCTTCAGCAGCACTTTGGAAGCTTCACGCACACCATGAAAAGCTATCGACTTTCCGCTATCGCGCTTACCGCGGCATCGCTCGTTGCGCTGCTGCCGGTCAGTGCATCCGCCGACGATAGCCCCAGACCTTGCGGTGCGCTCAAACGGATCGTGGCCGCGGCGCCGGACGGCTTCGCCTCGCTGACACCCGACGACGGCAAAGGCGTAGCGCAACCTTATGGCGATGACGCGCAATGTTCGGCCGCGCATCGAAGTTTCCAGTGCACGTGGACGCCGCATCAGGCGGCGGGCTCGAACGCGGATGCATTGGAAGCGGTCGCGGCCGACGTCGCGTCGTGCCTGCCCGATGCAACGCACGATCAGAATTCGCCGGGACGTCAGCACTTTTATCTCGGCGCGAAGGATCGACGCACCGAAATCACCCTGACGCCCGAGGGGTCCAACCGGTTGCGGCTCGTGGTGTCGGGCAGGTAAGCGGCGGTGCCGTTCAGGCGCTGGCGGCCGGCCACCACGACCAGCCGCGTCGCGAGTGGCGTAATTCGACGACCGACAGCGGCGCGATCTCGATGCGACAGAACACGGTTGGCGATGCGCCGAGGGCGTGCACGATTGCCGCTCGCAGCAGAGTCGCGTGGGTGACTGCGACGATGGTTCGACCTTGCGCAGAGGCCGCGAAGCTTGCTTCGTTGACGGCATTGCATGAACGCACGTCTGCCTGCTGCGCGTCGAGCCACTCTCCAACCCGCTGCACGAGTTGACCGAACGATTCGCCGCCGGGCGGCGCGGCGTCGGGCTCGCGTGTCCAGGCGGCGAGTTCGCGGGGCGTTGCGTCGGCAATGGCCGCGAGGCGCTGGCCGCGCCATTCGCCATAGTCGATATCCGCCAATGCGTCGGCAGGCGTGGCGCTCAGACCGAGCGCGGCGGCCGTTTCGCGCGCGCTGGCGGCGGGGCTGGTGAACACCGCGCCGTCGGCGGGAAGCGCGAGACGCGGTCGCGCCGCTTCGGCTTCGACGCGACCGCGCGCGTCGAGCGGATCGTCGGCAGGGAAGCGGCCCGCGCGCTGCGCGGCCGTTGCCGCGTGGCTCACCAGTAATAGTCGCGTATCCATTCTTTGCCTTGGCGCCTCATTCGTACTTGCCTGCGTGGTTTCATCGGCGCGCGGCGCGCGGCTCGCGGCGCGCGTTGCGAGGTAGCCCTCGCCGTCACGAAAGCCGCAGTTTAGCGGGTAGAATACCGACACTGCGAAGCACGGAAGCCGGTGAGAGCCCGGCGCGGTCGCGCCACTGTAATCGGCATTGCAATCCACAAGAGCCGAAAGCCAGACCCGAGCTTCGCACCATTCCTCTGCAATCGACTTTCGGGGCGCGTCACCCCAGGAGATGTCCATCATGACCGAAGCTGTTCTCGATCGCGCCGCGCAACCGGCGGCCCAGCCCACTCCCATTCCTTTGCGCGAACTGCTGCCATGGGTCGTGTTCGGCGGCTTGCTGCTGTTGCTCGCGCTTTACTTCGTTGGTGCGGAACAGGGCGCGACGTCGCTCGTGCCCGGCATGTACGTGCATGAGTTCGTGCACGACGGCCGCCATCTGCTCGGCTTTCCCTGCCACTAACGGAGTTCGACATGGTAGGTAAATTGTTGGTGCGCGGGATGCTCGCGGGCATCGTCGCGGGCTTGCTCACGTTCGCGTTCGCGCGAATCGTCGGCGAACCACAGGTCGATCAGGCCATTTCATTCGAAGAAAAAGCGGCCGCCGCGCGCGGCGAGGCGCGCGAGCCCGAAATCGTGAGCCGTCGTACGCAGGCTGGCCTCGGCCTGTTGACTGGCGTGGTCACGTATGGCGCGGCATTTGGCGGTCTGTTCTCGCTGGTGTTTGCGTATGCGTATGGACGCGCGGGTACGTTGAGCGTGCGCGCGCTGTCCGCGTGGCTCGCGCTTGGCGCGTTCATCACGCTCGTGATCGTGCCGAATATCAAGTATCCGGCCAATCCGCCGTCGGTCGGTGATCCGGAGACGATCGGCACGCGCACGGGCCTGTTCTTTCTGATGATCGCGATTTCGCTCGCGACGATGGTGTTTTCGCTGAAGGTGCGGCGTCGCGCGGCGGCGAAGCTGGGTGCGTGGAACGGTTCGATCGTCGCGGGGCTCTTGTTCGTCGTGGTCATCGCGGCCGTGCAACTGTCGATGCCGGTCATCAATGAAGTGCCGGCCGCGTTCCCGGCTGTGCTGCTGTGGAAGTTCCGCGTCGCGGCGATCGGCATGCAGGTGGTCATGTGGACGACGATCGGGCTGCTGTTTGGCGCGATGGTCGAGCGCAGCGCTTTTATGCGTACGAATGCGCGGGTGACGATGAAGTCCGCCTGATTGTGACGGTGACACGCGGCCGCGCAAGCGGCCATTCTCGCGCGCAACGCGCGAGAATGGTTTTGGATCAAGCACTTGGCGCGGTTGTGGAGTGGTTATCCACAGCCTTGCGAACATTTTCTGTGGAAAAGCTGCTTAACGGCTTTTCGCAACTCCACTCATCTCTCCCTTTCGCCGCGGCGCTCCGGAGAATTCAATTGGAAGCCTAACTAATTCAGGTTGCACGCGGCGCTGCTCATTTTTTAAGCTCTTCAACTTTTTAAAATAAATTGTGAGAAGGGTATTGACGTGTTGTTGACCGCTCTCCATAATCTCGCTTCTCTGCTGCAGACGCAGCGACGCAAACGAAGCAGTGCCGGGTAGTGGTGGTTCAGGCGCGGCGGGTTTGGCGGACCGATCTTTAAAAACTAACAGTCGATAAGTGTGGGCGCTTGATGCGGAATGCGGCGGCGGATTCTCCGGAATCTGCTGTCAGGCAGAAGTATCAGAAGCCTCACACAGTATTAGAGGAAGGTTTGTCTGTCGAAAGACGGATCAATCATCGTCAGTACGTTGAGTGAGCGACCGGGTTCGAGAGAACCCGAACACAGTAACAGGTTTGAACTGAAGAGTTTGATCCTGGCTCAGATTGAACGCTGGCGGCATGCCTTACACATGCAAGTCGAACGGCAGCACGGACTCCGGTCTGGTGGCGAGTGGCGAACGGGTGAGTAATACATCGGAACGTGTCCTGGAGTGGGGGATAGCCCGGCGAAAGCCGGATTAATACCGCATACGCTCGGGAGAGGAAAGCGGGGGATCTTTCGGGACCTCGCGCTCAAGGGGCGGCCGATGGCAGATTAGGTAGTTGGTGGGGTAAAGGCCTACCAAGCCGACGATCTGTAGCTGGTCTGAGAGGACGACCAGCCACACTGGGACTGAGACACGGCCCAGACTCCTACGGGAGGCAGCAGTGGGGAATTTTGGACAATGGGCGCAAGCCTGATCCAGCAATGCCGCGTGTGTGAAGAAGGCCTTCGGGTTGTAAAGCACTTTTGTCCGGAAAGAAAACCTCGTGGCTAATATCCGTGAGGGATGACGGTACCGGAAGAATAAGCACCGGCTAACTACGTGCCAGCAGCCGCGGTAATACGTAGGGTGCGAGCGTTAATCGGAATTACTGGGCGTAAAGCGTGCGCAGGCGGTGCTGTAAGACCGATGTGAAATCCCCGGGCTTAACCTGGGAACTGCATTGGTGACTGCAGCGCTGGAGTATGGCAGAGGGGGGTGGAATTCCACGTGTAGCAGTGAAATGCGTAGAGATGTGGAGGAACACCGATGGCGAAGGCAGCCCCCTGGGCCAATACTGACGCTCATGCACGAAAGCGTGGGGAGCAAACAGGATTAGATACCCTGGTAGTCCACGCCCTAAACGATGTCAACTGGTTGTCGGGCCTTCATTGGCTTGGTAACGTAGCTAACGCGTGAAGTTGACCGCCTGGGGAGTACGGTCGCAAGATTAAAACTCAAAGGAATTGACGGGGACCCGCACAAGCGGTGGATGATGTGGATTAATTCGATGCAACGCGAAAAACCTTACCTACCCTTGACATGTATGGAATCCTGCCGAGAGGCGGGAGTGCCCGAAAGGGAGCCATAACACAGGTGCTGCATGGCTGTCGTCAGCTCGTGTCGTGAGATGTTGGGTTAAGTCCCGCAACGAGCGCAACCCTTGTCCCTAGTTGCTACGCAAGAGCACTCCAGGGAGACTGCCGGTGACAAACCGGAGGAAGGTGGGGATGACGTCAAGTCCTCATGGCCCTTATGGGTAGGGCTTCACACGTCATACAATGGTCGGAACAGAGGGTTGCCAAGCCGCGAGGTGGAGCCAATCCCAGAAAACCGATCGTAGTCCGGATCGCACTCTGCAACTCGGGTGCGTGAAGCTGGAATCGCTAGTAATCGCGGATCAGCATGCCGCGGTGAATACGTTCCCGGGTCTTGTACACACCGCCCGTCACACCATGGGAGTGGGTTTTACCAGAAGTGGCTAGTCTAACCGCAAGGAGGACGGTCACCACGGTAGGATTCATGACTGGGGTGAAGTCGTAACAAGGTAGCCGTATCGGAAGGTGCGGCTGGATCACCTCCTTTCCAGAGCTGTGCATTCATTGCACTCAAGTGCTCACGCTTATCGGCTGTGGTTAGAAGAAACGCAGACAGGCTCAGGGGTCTGTAGCTCAGCCGGTTAGAGCACCGTCTTGATAAGGCGGGGGTCGATGGTTCGAATCCATCCAGACCCACCAGTGTCTTGTCTGGTGAGCTGAAGGGCTGGGGCCGCTGGAGTATCTGTGGGACTGGGGGATTAGCTCAGCTGGGAGAGCACCTGCTTTGCAAGCAGGGGGTCGTCGGTTCGATCCCGTCATCCTCCACCAATCCTCAATGCGCAGGGTTCTGCATGAAGGCAGAGCGTTGCGCATTGGCGATTGAGCCAGTCAGAGCGGTATGAGGCACAGGCTTCATACCGGCTGCCGTTCTTTAACAATCAGGAAGAAGTAGTAAAGAGATTCACGAAAGCATACCTGGAGATGGGTGTGTGAGTAGGTGAATCAGGGTTGTGATTGTATCGATGTATTTTAAAGGTGATCGAGAGATCGCTTTGGAATACGGCGCAACACGAATACTCAACCTGTAGCGAGTGCGTCTATCCCCTCCGGGGATGGGACTCACGTAAGCGCTAAAGCGCTAACGTGGGTCGACACAGAGACACACCCGTTATAGGGTCAAGCGAACAAGTGCATGTGGTGGATGCCTTGGCGATCACAGGCGATGAAGGACGCGGTAGCCTGCGAAAAGCTCCGGGGAGCTGGCAAACGAGCATTGATCCGGAGATGTCCGAATGGGGAAACCCACTCCTAATGGAGTATCCGTAGCTGAATCCATAGGCTGCGTGAGGCGAACGCGGTGAACTGAAACATCTAAGTAACCGCAGGAAAAGAAATCAACCGAGATTCCCAGAGTAGTGGCGAGCGAAATGGGATCAGCCGGTACACGTTATCTGTATTGTTAGTCGAACGCTCTGGAAAGTGCGGCCATAGCAGGTGATAGCCCTGTAGACGAAAACAGCATGGAAGAACTGGGTGTACGAGAAGTAGGGCGGGACACGTGAAATCCTGTCTGAAGATGGGGGGACCATCCTCCAAGGCTAAATACTCGTGATCGACCGATAGTGAACCAGTACCGTGAGGGAAAGGCGAAAAGAACCCCGGGAGGGGAGTGAAACAGATCCTGAAACCGCATGCATACAAACAGTCGGAGCCTCTGCGAAGGGGTGACGGCGTACCTTTTGTATAATGGGTCAGCGACTTACATTCAGTGGCGAGCTTAACCGATTAGGGCAGGCGTAGCGAAAGCGAGTCCGAACAGGGCGTCCAGTCGCTGGGTGTAGACCCGAAACCAGGTGATCTATCCATGGCCAGGTTGAAGGCACGGTAACACGTGCTGGAGGACCGAACCCACTAACGTTGAAAAGTTAGGGGATGAGCTGTGGATAGGGGTGAAAGGCTAAACAAACCTGGAAATAGCTGGTTCTCTCCGAAAACTATTTAGGTAGTGCCTCGTGTCTCACCTTCGGGGGTAGAGCACTGTCATGGTTGTGGGGTCCATTGC
This sequence comes from Paraburkholderia sp. 32, assembly GCF_050435345.1. Classification (NCBI taxonomy): domain Bacteria; kingdom Pseudomonadati; phylum Pseudomonadota; class Betaproteobacteria; order Burkholderiales; family Burkholderiaceae; genus Paraburkholderia; species Paraburkholderia sp. 32. The sequence goes on along the minus strand of NZ_JBNDKD010000001.1, from coordinate 573,798 downwards.
GGATTACTACGCCATAGCAAACTCCGAATACCGAAGAGTGCAATCACGGGAGACAGACATCGGGTGCTAACGTCCGGTGTCAAGAGGGAAACAACCCAGACCGCCAGCTAAGGTCCCCAAATATGGCTAAGTGGGAAACGAAGTGGGAAGGCTAAAACAGTCAGGAGGTTGGCTTAGAAGCAGCCACCCTTTAAAGAAAGCGTAATAGCTCACTGATCGAGTCGTCCTGCGCGGAAGATGTAACGGGGCTAAGCCATATACCGAAGCTGCGGATGCACAGTAATGTGCATGGTAGGAGAGCGTTCCGTAAGCCTGCGAAGGTGCACTGGAAAGTGTGCTGGAGGTATCGGAAGTGCGAATGCTGACATGAGTAGCGATAAAGGGGGTGAAAGGCCCCCTCGCCGTAAGCCCAAGGTTTCCTACGCAACGTTCATCGGCGTAGGGTGAGTCGGCCCCTAAGGCGAGGCAGAAATGCGTAGCTGATGGGAAGCAGATTAATATTTCTGCACCATTGTGAAATGCGATGGGGGGACGGATCGCGGAAGGTTGTCCGGGTGTTGGAAGTCCCGGTCCTTGCATTGGAGAAGGCGCTTTGGCAAATCCGGGCGCAGAATTCAAGGGTGCGAGGCGAGCCACTTCGGTGGCGAAGCAACTGGAAGGGGTTCCAGGAAAAGCCTCTAAGCTTCAGTTTCACAGTGACCGTACCGCAAACCGACACAGGTGGGCGAGATGAGTATTCTAAGGCGCTTGAGAGAACTCGGGAGAAGGAACTCGGCAAATTGGTACCGTAACTTCGGGATAAGGTACGCCCTCATAGCCTGACTGGCCTGCGCCAGAAGGGTGAAAGGGTTGCAATAAACTGGTGGCTGCGACTGTTTAATAAAAACACAGCACTCTGCAAACACGAAAGTGGACGTATAGGGTGTGACGCCTGCCCGGTGCCGGAAGATTAAATGATGGGGTGCAAGCTCCTGATTGAAGTCCCGGTAAACGGCGGCCGTAACTATAACGGTCCTAAGGTAGCGAAATTCCTTGTCGGGTAAGTTCCGACCTGCACGAATGGCGTAACGATGGCCACACTGTCTCCTCCCGAGACTCAGCGAAGTTGAAGTGTTTGTGATGATGCAATCTCCCCGCGGCTAGACGGAAAGACCCCATGAACCTTTACTGCAGCTTTGCATTGGACTTTGAACCGGTCTGTGTAGGATAGGTGGGAGGCTATGAAGTTGGGACGCCAGTCTCAATGGAGCCGTCCTTGAAATACCACCCTGATCTGTTTGAGGTTCTAACCTTGGCCCGTGATCCGGGTCGGGGACAGTGCATGGTAGGCAGTTTGACTGGGGCGGTCTCCTCCCAAAGTGTAACGGAGGAGTACGAAGGTACGCTAGGTACGGTCGGAAATCGTGCTGATAGTGCAATGGCATAAGCGTGCTTGACTGTGAGACTGACAAGTCGAACAGGTGCGAAAGCAGGTCATAGTGATCCGGTGGTTCTGTATGGAAGGGCCATCGCTCAACGGATAAAAGGTACTCTGGGGATAACAGGCTGATACCGCCCAAGAGTTCATATCGACGGCGGTGTTTGGCACCTCGATGTCGGCTCATCTCATCCTGGGGCTGTAGCCGGTCCCAAGGGTATGGCTGTTCGCCATTTAAAGAGGTACGTGAGCTGGGTTTAAAACGTCGTGAGACAGTTTGGTCCCTATCTGCCGTGGGCGCTGGATATTTGAAGGGGGCTGCTCCTAGTACGAGAGGACCGGAGTGGACGAACCTCTGGTGTACCGGTTGTCACGCCAGTGGCATCGCCGGGTAGCTATGTTCGGAAGAGATAACCGCTGAAAGCATCTAAGCGGGAAACTCGCCTTAAGATGAGATATCCCCGGGGCTTCGAGCCCCTTGAAGGGTCGTTCAAGACCAGGACGTTGATAGGTCAGGTGTGCACGTACAGTAATGTACTGAGCTAACTGATACTAATTGCCCGTAAGGCTTGATCCTATAACAGGTGTGTCTCGACCCGCGGTAGTGCTTCAGCACTTACGCGGGTCCGATCCCCGAAGGGGATTGGTGTGAACTCCCGCGGGAGCTCACAGAAACGCACGGTTGGGATTCAGTGTTGTGCCAGAAACAACACAACCCCCCCACACCCGAATCCTTTACGCTTCTTCCCGATTGGCTGTGGCGCAACCGGTTGACTCCAGCCCTGCGACGCAGCAACCCGTCATGCCTGATGACCATAGCGAGTCGGTCCCACCCCTTCCCATCCCGAACAGGACCGTGAAACGACTCCACGCCGATGATAGTGCGGATTGCCCGTGTGAAAGTAGGTAATCGTCAGGCTCCCCTCCAGTCAGAAACCCCACCCGCCGCGGTGGGGTTTCTGCGTTTACGCGGCCGTCATCGGCAGAGATGACGTTTCGGAGACAATCCAGCCGCCACAATTCGACAATACGACGCCGGAAAGTGCGCGCGTCAACTCTCTTTCAATTGTTCGCGCTATGCTCACGTATTCCTTTCGGAAGCGCTGGCATCGAACGAGCTATGAAATCAGATCTGGCAATGCAAACCTACGGCGCGGATTCGTCGGGTATGGTCTGCGGTTTCCGGTTTTCGCCGACGCTCGCCGGGCGGCCGATCGACGCGGACGAAGTCATCGACTGGTACCGCGAGCGCGAGGACGATGCCGGCACTAGCGCGACGGACGCTGGCGAGTTTCTATGGCTTCACTTCAATCTCGCGCATAGCGCGAGCGAGCGCTGGATGCGGTCACAACTCGATCTGCCCGAAACCTTTTTCGACGCCTTGCGCGAAGGCTCGCATTCGACGCGGATCGAGCATGCGGACGGCGCACTGCGCGCGGTCGTCAACGACGTCATGTTCAACCTCGAATTCATCCCGTCAGAAATCGCGACGCTGTGGATCTACGCACATAAGCGGCTCATCGTGACGGCGCGGCTGAAGCCGCTGCGCTCGGTCGACCGTTTGCGCGCGTCGGTGCGCGAAGGTGAAATATTCAGGTCACCTGCCGAACTGCTAGTTCATCTGATGCGCGACCAGGCCGACCTGCTCGTGCAGATCGTCCGCCGAACCAGTGCCGACGTCGATCGAATCGAGGATCGCTTTCTGTCGCAACGGCCGACGCAAAACCGCCTGGACCTCGGCGCGATGCGTCGCACGCTGACACGCCTGCAACGCATGCTGGCACCCGAACCGGGCGCGATTTTCCGCTTGCTGGCGAGGCCGCCTCGCTGGCTTCATGCGGAAGACGTGCAAGATCTGCGTGAATCGACGGAGGAGTTCTCGGTCGTGATTTCGGACGTAGCGGGATTGATCGAGCGGGTCAGATTGTTGCAGGAAGAAATCACCTCGCGCCTCGAGGAGCAGAACAACCGGACGCTATTTACGCTGACGCTAGTCACGGTGCTGGTGATGCCGATCAATATCGTCGCCGGTTTCTTCGGCATGAACGTCGGCGGCATTCCGCTCGCCGAGAACAAGCATGGCTTCTGGCTGATGGTGGTGCTGGTCGCCGGCTTTACCGGGCTGACGGGCTGGTGGGCGTTTCGCCGCAGGAGGGAGCGCTAGAAGGCGCGGCAGATTTGGCCCGCTTTTTACGAGGCCAAACCCGCCGGCGTGATCGAAGCCCGAACTGCCCGTCTTCGAATACGCTTCGCAGCGATTCAAAGAGGGCAAGTACTCGTCGATTACTCGAGTGCGTTATTCGAGCGCGGCAGCCGGCCCAAAGAACTCATAACGGCTCTGCGATTCCGGCACGCCGCTCGCCTTCAGCCCTTTCTTGATCGCCTTCATGAACGCGACGGGCCCGAGGAAATACACGTCGACATCGCGCGTTTCCGGCAACCACTTTTTCAGATTCGCTTCGTCGACGTAACCGAGCGCGTGCGCTTCGGCATCGCCATCACGGCGCTCCTCGTAGCAATAGAAGCGCTTCAGTTGCGGATGGCGTGCGGCCAATGCATCGATTGCGCCGCGGAATGCATGCACGCCACCATGACGGGCCGCGTGAATGAAATGCACCGTACGATTGTTCTTCAGCGCGGCCTCCAGCATCGCCATCGTCGGCGTAATGCCAACACCGCCGCTGATCAGCACCAACGGCTTGTCGCCAGGTTGCAGCGTAAATTCGCCGGACGGCGCGAACAGATCGAGCGAGTCGTTTTCCTTGATCTGCTCGTGCAGATACTTCGACACGGTGCCATTCGGTTCACGCTTCACGCTGATGCGATATTCGCGGCCATCGCTCATTGCGGACAGCGAATAGTTGCGACGCACTTCTTCGCCGTCGATCACCAGACGCACGCCAATGTACTGACCCGGCTGAAACGCGAGCAATTCGCCGCCGTCATCGGGACGCAGATAGAACGACGTGATCTCGTCGCTTTCACGCATTTTGCGCGCGACGCGGAACAACCGCGTGCCGCGCCAGCCGCCGGGCGCTGCTGCGCTTTCGGCGTAGATCTTCCCTTCGAGGCCGATCAGCAGATCGGCGAGTTGTTGATACGCGGCGGCCCACGCTTCGATCACGGCGTCGGTTGCGACCTCCGCGCCGAGTACTTCGCGAATCGCGCGCAGCAGACACTTGCCGACGATCGGATAGTGCTCAGGCTGCACGTTCAGCGACACGTGCTTGTTGATGATCTGCGCGACTAGCCCGCCCAACTGCTCGAGCTGATCGATATGGCGCGCATACATCAGCACGCCGTTGGCCAACGCGCGCGGTTGCGCGCCGCTTGCCTGATTGGCTTGATTGAACATCGGGCGCACTTCCGGATGCTCGCTGAGCATCAGATTGTAGAAGTGCGTGGTGAGCGCCTCGCCGCCGCTTTCCAGGAGCGGAACGGTTGCTTTGATGATGGCGCGGTGTTCGGCGGATAGCATGTTTTTAAGTCCTGGTGAGAGTCTGGGAGAGCGTCTGTCTATCAGCGAATGTCACAGCCGGTTTCGGCAGACTGCCTCTACTACCCACGATTCGTGCCAGGTATAAAATGCATTTAGATCAACGATCTGGCAATTAAGATGGTTCATTCGACCCTAGTCGAAAAGACTCAATCCGCAGTCGATCTGACTACAGGGGCGGTCCTCGATGTTCTTACCCCGCTGATTCTCGACCTGTCGCGAGAACTGTCCGAGCGCGAGCGTTATCGGCGGCTGCTTAGCGCGCTGCGCTCGCTATTTCCGGGCGACGCGGCCGCTCTGCTACGCCTCGAAGGCGATACGCTGGTGCCGCTCGCCATCGACGGCTTGAGCAGCGATACGCTCGGGCGGCGTTTTCGCGTCGCCGAGCATCCGCGCTTTCAGGAGCTGCTGGCCCAGCCGGGGCCGACGCGCTTCGCCGCCGACTCCGATCTGCCCGATCCCTACGATGGCCTCGTGCAAGGCATGGCGCCCGGGCACCTCGAAGTGCACGACTGTCTGGGGTGCCCGCTGTTCATCCGCGGCGAGCCTTGGGGCTTGCTCACGCTCGACGCACTCGACCCGGCGCGCTTCGACACACTCGACATGGCCTCGCTGCAGGCGTTTCTCGGCCTCGCGGCCGCGACCGTGAGCGTCGTCGAACGCATCGACGCGTTGGCGCGCAATGGCGAGGAGGCGCAGCGCCGCGCGGAAGCGTATCGGCTGGCGAGCAGCGAGAGCCGGCGCGAGCTGATCGGCAGCAGCGACGCGCATCGCCGCATGATCAAGGAGATCGAGGTGGTGGCCGCCAGCGATCTGACCGTGCTCGTCACCGGCGAGACCGGCGTCGGCAAGGAACTTGTCGCCAATGCGATCCACGCGCTGTCGCCGCGCGCGAACAAGCCGCTGATCAGCCTGAACTGCGCGGCGTTGCCCGATACGCTCGTCGAGAGCGAACTGTTCGGGCACGTGCGCGGCGCGTTTTCGGGAGCCTCGGCGGATCGACGCGGCAAGTTCGAACTCGCGGACGGCGGCACCATTTTCCTCGACGAAGTCGGTGAGTTGCCCCTCGCCGTGCAGGCAAAGCTGTTGCGCGTGCTGCAGAACGGCCAGTTGCAGCGCATCGGCTCGGACCACGAACACAGAGTCGACGTGCGGCTCATCGCCGCAACCAATCGCGACCTCGCCGAAGAAGTGCGCGCGGGCCGCTTTCGCGCCGACCTCTATCATCGCCTCAGCGTGTATCCGCTACGCGTGCCGCCGTTGCGCGAGCGTGGCCGCGACGTGCTACTGCTGGCGGGCTTCTTCCTCGAAGACAATCGCTCCCGGCTCGGTTTGCTGAGCCTGCGTCTTGCGGCTGACGCACAGGCCGCATTGCTGCACTACTCATGGCCCGGCAACGTGCGCGAACTGGAGCATCTGATCGGACGTAGTGCGCTGAAAGCGTTGGCGGCCAATCGTGAGCGCCGTCGTATTCTGACGTTGACGGCCGCGGACTTCGCGTTGTCGGACGCACGAGATCATGAAGCCAATCAAATCGCCACGCAGAGCGAGGAAAGCGAGACGAAAGACTTTCGCAGCGCGGTCACCGAGTTCGAACGTAATCTCGTTCTCGAAGCGCTGATCCGCAACAGGCAGAACTGGGCGGCGGTCGCGCGCGAGCTGGGGCTGGACCGGGCGAATCTGAATCGGCTGGCTAAACGGCTCGGGCTCAAATGAGCGAACAGGCGCAGGGGTGCCGTCGCGGCCCGGCACTAAGGTCAAGCCACATCGAATCGCCGATCGCGCCGACAACAGATCGTCAGCGCCGCTCGCTGGGCTCAACGTCTTAACGAAAAACAAAGGCCCGCTTCGGAAAATCGAACTTCGCGGAACGCAGCGCGTCGGTCATAGTGGGCCCTAACGAGGACCAACACACTGAATCTGGAGACTCCGTCATGTCCGCTGCCCCAGAGAAACTCGACGATTGGCTCAACAAGCAGGCGGTGGCCGAAGACGACATCACCGCGTTTCCATTGAAGGCGCTTGCCGCCACGCTCGATCGCGAGGAAAGCGGTAACACCGTGCCGCCGTTGTGGCACTGGCTGTACTTTCTGCCGATCACGCCGCTCTCCGAAGTCGGCCCCGACGGACATCCGAAGCGTGGCGGTTTTCTGCCGCCCGTGCCACTGCCGCGCCGCATGTGGGCTGGCGGCCGGCTCACGTTTCATGCGCCGCTGAAAATCGGCGAGCATGCGCGGCGCACGTCGACGATCGCCAATATCGAGGACAAGACCGGCCGCTCGGGCCGCCTCGTGTTCGTCACCGTGCAACATACGATCGAAGTCGATGGCGAGTTGAAGCTCGAAGAGGAGCACGACATCGTCTATCGCGACGCGCCGCAGGAGGGCGCGCGGCCGCAACAGCCGGCGCCCGCGCCCGAAGACGAAACATGGCGCCGCACGATCGACGCCGATGCCGTGATGCTGTTGCGCTACTCGGCGCTGACTTTCAACGGCCATCGCATTCACTACGACCATCCTTATGTCACGCAGGTCGAAGGCTATCCGGGCCTCGTCGTGCATGGCCCGCTGATCGCGACGCTGCTGGTCGATCTCGTGCGCCGAGAACTGCCGCAAGCGACGCTGCAAAGCTTCGCGTTTCGCGCGCTTCGCCCCACGTTCGCGGACCAGCCGTTCACGGTATGCGGCAAGCCCGCCGCCGACGGCAAGACCATCGACCTGTGGGCGAAAGATCACGAAGGTTATCTGACCATGCGCGCGACCGCCGCGCTCGCCTGAATTCCGCGAGACTCGACTATGCAAACCACGCAACACGATTCGTTCCAGGACATTCGCGAGGCCGTGCGCGATCTGTGTCAGCAGTTTTCCGGCGAGTACTTTCGCAAGATCGACGAGGCGCGCGGCTATCCGGAAGAGTTCGTCGACGCGCTGACGAAGGCCGGCTGGCTCGCCGCGCTGATTCCGCAGGACTTCGGCGGCTCGGGGCTCGGGCTCACGGAAGCGTCGGTGATCATGGAAGAGATCAATCGCGCGGGCGGCAACTCGGGCGCGTGCCACGGGCAGATGTACAACATGGGCACGCTGCTGCGGCACGGTTCGGAAGAACAGAAGCGCAGGTATCTGCCGAAGATCGCGAACGGCGACCTGCGTTTGCAATCGATGGGCGTGACCGAGCCGACCACCGGCACCGATACGACGAAGATCAAGACGACCGCAGAGCGGCGCGGTGACCGTTACGTGATCAACGGTCAGAAGGTGTGGATCTCGCGCGTGCAACACTCGGACCTGATGATTCTGCTCGCACGCACCACTTCGCTCGCGGACGTAAAGAGGAAATCAGAGGGCATGTCGATCTTCATCGTCGATCTGCGCGAGGCGATCGGTCATGGCCTGACCGTGCAGCCGATTCTGAACATGGTCAATCACGAGACCAACGAGCTCTTTTTCGACAACCTCGAAATTCCGGCCGAGAATCTGATCGGCGAGGAAGGGCAAGGCTTCAAATACATTCTCGATGGCCTGAACGCGGAGCGCACGCTGATCGCCGCGGAATGCATCGGCGACGGTTACTGGTTTGTCGATAAAGTCACCGAATACGCGAAGGAGCGCGTCGTGTTCGGCCGGCCGATCGGACAGAACCAGGGCGTGCAGTTTCCGATCGCGCGCTCGTTCATCAACGTCGAGGCAGCGAGCCTGATGCGCTTCGAAGCGGCACGTCGTTTCGACGCACGTCAACCGTGCGGTGCGCAGGCGAATATGGCGAAGCTGCTCGCGGCGGATGCGTCGTGGGAAGCGGCCAATGCGTGCCTGCAATTTCACGGCGGCTTCGGCTTCGCGTGCGAGTACGACGTCGAGCGCAAGTTTCGTGAAACGCGTCTGTATCAAGTCGCGCCGATATCGACCAATCTGATTCTCTCGTACGTGGCCGAGCATATCCTCGGGCTGCCGCGTTCGTTCTGACCCGCTGACGGACATCATGAGACCACTCGACGGTATCAAGGTCATCACGCTCGAACACGCGATTGCCGCGCCGTTCTGCACGCGTCAACTGGCCGATCTCGGGGCGCGCGTGATCAAGATCGAACGGCCCGGCGTCGGCGATTTCGCGCGCGGCTATGACGAACGTGTGCATGGGCTGTCGTCGCACTTCGTGTGGACCAATCGCTCGAAGGAGAGTCTTTCGCTCGACCTGAAGCAGCCCGCGGCGGCCGGGATTCTCGATGCGTTGGTTGCCGATGCCGACGTGCTCGTTCAGAACCTCGCGCCAGGCGCGGCCGAACGGCTTGGCCTTGGCTACGACACATTGAGCCACAAGTATCCGAAGTTGATCGTCTGCGATATTTCCGGCTACGGCGCGGACGGTCCGTATCGCGACAAGAAGGCGTACGACCTGCTGATTCAAAGCGAGTCCGGCTTCCTGTCGATCACCGGTTCGCCCGGCGCGCCAGCGAAAGCGGGCTGTTCGATCGCCGATATCGCGGCGGGCATGTACGCGTATTCGAACATCCTGAGCGCGCTGTTGCAGCGTGGGCGCACAGGGCGCGGTTGCCGCATCGATGTATCGATGCTCGAGAGCATGGTCGAGTGGATGGGTTATCCGCTGTACTACGCGATCGACGGTCAGTCGCAGCCCGCGCTTGCGGGCGCCGCGCATGCAACGATCTATCCTTATGGCCCGTTTCCCGCTGGCGACGGCAAGACGGTCATGCTTGGCCTGCAGAACGAACGCGAATGGAAGCTGTTCTGCGAGCGCGTGCTCGAACAGCCTGAACTGGCAACCGACGAACGCTTTGCATCGAACCCGAAACGCACTGCGGCGCGCGACGCCCTGCGCGAGGTGATCGTCGCGGCGTTCGCGAAGCAGAGCGCGGCGCACGTGATCGATCGACTCGATGAGGCAGGCATCGCGAACGCGCAGATGAATACGCTCGCCGACGTGTGGGCGCATCCGCAACTGAAGGCGCGCGAGCGCTGGCAGGAAGTCGGCACGGCAACGGGGACGATACCCGCATTGCGGCCGCCCGGTCTGCCTTCCGACCTCGAGCCGCGAATGGACCCTGTGCCCACGCTTGGTCAACATACGGAAGCAATTCTGCGTGAGCTTGGCTACGACAATGGGCGTATCGACGCGCTGCGCGCGGCGGGCACGATCTGATTCGGTAACGACCCCATGAACTACCATCCCAGTCTCACGCTTGCCACTTTCTCCGCGCAACTCGACTTCGACCGCATCCCGCACGAGGTCGTCGAGCGTACCGTCAACCTGTACGTCGATTGGCTCGGCTCGGCGCTGGCCGGCAAGGGTGCGCGCCCGGTCGAGACGATCGCGCGGTTCGCACGCGCGGCAGCCGGGGCGACGAACGAGGGCCTCTGCGAGGTGCTGATCGACCGCGGTCGAACCACGCCGTATTTCGCCGCGATGATCAACGGCGCGGCATCGCATTTCGCCGAACAGGACGATGTGCACAATGGCTCGGTGTTTCATCCGGCGACCGTGGTGTTTCCGGTTGCGCTCGCGTTGGCACAGGCAAAGCGAGCGTCGGGGCGCGACTTCATCGCGGCGGCGGTGGCGGGATACGAGGTCGGCATTCGCATCGGCGAATTTCTCGGGCGCTCGCACTACAAGGTGTTTCACACCACGGGCACGGTCGGCACGGTCGCGGCCGCGGCAACGGCAGGACGCTTGCTGGGTTTGTTGCCGTCCCAAATGCTCGATGCGTTCGGCTCGGCGGGCACGCAGGCGAGCGGCCTATGGGAATTTCTGCGCGACGCCGCCGACTCGAAGCAACTGCACACCGCGATGGCCGCCGCGAACGGCCTGATGGCCGCGCAACTCGCCGCCGACGGCTTCAAGGGCGCGACGCACATTCTCGAAGGCACCCAGGGCATGGCCGCCGGCATGTCGAGCGACGCCGATCCGGCGCGCCTCGTCGATCGGCTTGGCAGCCGCTGGGCGACCGCGGAGACGTCGTTCAAGTATCACGCGGCGTGCCGCCATACGCATCCGGCCGCCGATGCGCTGCTCGCCGTCGTGCAGACGCATCGTTTCGCGCCGCGCGACATCGCGAAGGTCGTCGCGCACGTGCATCAAGGCGCGATCGATGTGCTCGGTCCCGTGGTCGCGCCGCGCAGCGTACATCAGGCGAAGTTCAACATGGGCACAGTGCTCGGGCTGGTCGCGCATCACGGCTATGCCGGCGTGACGGAATTCGAGCAGGGTTTCGACGCGAGCGAGATCGCCGCGTTTCGCGACAAGGTCACAATGGCGCTCGACGCTGAAGTCGACGCCGCCTATCCCGCACGCTGGATCGGCAAGGTCACGGTGACGACGACCGACGGCCGCGTGTTCGATGGGCGTGTCGATGAGCCGAAGGGCGATCCGGGCAATACCTTGTCGCGCGACGAGATTGCGACGAAGCTGCATCGGCTGGCGGCGTTTTCGGGTGCGGCTAGCGAAGAGGAGGCGGCGCAACTGCTTCGCCGCGCATGGCATATTGCCGAAGAGAAGCAGATTGGCTCGGTATTCGATGCAACTTCGCGCACGATGGTGGCGGCATGAGCGCGTTGCCCCGGTCGTATCTGTTCGTGCCTGGGAATCGGCCTGAGCGGTTTGACAAGGCCTATGCGGCCGGCGCGGATGCGGTGATTCTCGATCTGGAAGACGCGGTGCAGCCGGATCAGAAGGTGCCGGCGCGTGCGGCGGTTGTGGCCGCGGTGTCGGCTAACGCATCGCGGGCCGCCTGGGTGCGTATCAATGGCTCGGATACGCCATGGTTTCCAGATGACGTTGCGGCGCTCGTTGGGCAGACCGGCGTGGCCGGAATCGTGCTGCCGAAGGCTCAGACGCGCGAACAGATCGGCGCGGTGCTGGCCAACGCGCATCCGGCGTTGAGCGTGCTGCCGATTGTCGAGACTGCGCGCGGGTTCGCGAATCTTGCGGAGTTATGCAGCGCGCCGCGCGTGCTGCGTATCGTCTTCGGTACGCTGGATTTTCAGATCGATCTCGGCATCGATGGGGATGGCGAGGAGTTGCATCTGTTTCGCTCGCAGATCGTGCTTGCGTCGAGGCTGGCTGGCATTGGTGCGCCGGTGGATGGCGTGTCGACGACCATTACCGATGCTGACGCGGTGCAAGCTGATGCGCGGCGCGGCCGGCGGTTCGGTTTCGGCGGCAAGCTTTGCATTCATCCGAAGCAGATCGAGCCGGTGCATCGCGCGTATGCATGGAGTGAGGCCGAGGTGGAGTGGGCGCAACGGGTGCTTGCGGCTGTCGAGGCGAGCCATGGCGCCGCGGTTGCCGTGGATGGGAGGATGGTCGATATGCCGGTGATTCTGCGGGCGCGGAGGGTTGCGGGCGATTCCGAAAGCTTCTGACAATGCCGTTTTCCGTCGCCCCTTGTCGAGGGAGCGAGCGCGCTCAGGGCATCCGGTTGAGCATCTGCCGGTCTTCTCGCAACGTTGTCGATAAAGAAGATTTGTTCCTCTCAGCACGTCAAAAAATACCCTCCCGATGAGTACTATTCAAAATCCAGTTCTGCGCGGCTTCAACCCGGATCCTTGCGTGTGCCGTGGCAAAGATGCGTGGTATATCGCGGTTTCAACGTTTGAATGGTATCCGGGCGTTCTCATTTACGAATCAAAAGATTTCGTCAACTGGGAACTCAAGGCCACGCCTCTCGACAGACTATCGCAATTGAACCTGATCGGAGAGCAGCCGTCCGGAGGCATATGGGCGCCAGCCCTCTCCTATCACGACGGTCTTTATTGGCTCGTCTATACCGACACCAAGGCATGGAAAGGCGAGCAGAAGATCTCCCCGCTTCGTGACATGCACAACTACCTCGTCACCGCCCCGGACATCACCGGACCCTGGTCGGAGCCCGTGCATCTCGTGTCCGGTGGATACGATCCATCCCTGTTCCACGACGAATCTGGCAAAAAGTGGCTCGCCTATATCCGGCGCGATTTCAGAGGTATCTACGAAGACCTGTTCGTCGGAATCGTTCTGCGGGAATACTCGGTGCAGGAGGAAAAGCTGATCGGCGAAGAGCACGTCATCTATAAAGGCGCCAACCTGAAGACCGATTACTTCATGAAATGTCAGATCTACGAGGCTCCGCATTTGCTGAAGAAGGGAGACTGGTACTACCTGATCACAGCGGAGGGGGGCACAGGCTATACACATGCAACGTGTGTATCCAGGTCCCGCGACATTTTCGGTCCATACGAGCTTCATCCTGATACGCCGATGCTCACGTCGCGCGACGCGAATGGACGGATTCAGCGGACCGGCCACGGCAACCTGGTCGAGGGTCCGAACGGCCAGTGGTACATGACGTACCTCGGATCGAGACCAATCGATGCGCACACGAAGCGCTCGCCGCTAGGCCGTGAAACCTGTGTCGCACCTATCGAATGGCATGCCGACTGGCCCCGCCTCGCCAGTGGCGGAGTGGTTCCCGCCGAATCTTTCGCGATCGGCTCGGATATCGAGCAAAGGCTCGACAGCAGTTGGACGATCGATTTCGGACAACATGCCGCGCTGCCCCTGGAACTGCAGAGTCTGCGCATCCCCATCGGCGACGACTGGTGCAATCTTCACGAACGTCCGGGCTATCTGCGGATAAGGGGGCAAGAGTCGCCGACTTCGCGGTTCCATCAAAGCTTGTTGGCCTGTCGCATCCGTGACTGGCAGTTCGAAGTCGAAACCGCGCTGGAATTTTCACCGAAGTCATATCTGCACATGGCTGGGCTCATGGCGCGTTACGACGAGAACACCTTCTACTATCTGTTCGTCACGCGCGACGACGACGGCACAAAAATCCTGTCCTACATGGAAATGGATGCCGGCAGCTTCGCCTACAGCAATCGACTGGCGACGCTGCCCGAGGCCACCGGGATCGACCTGCGGATTCGCGTCGTGGACGCGAAACTGCGCTTCTTCTATCGCTTGACGCACGGTGACTGGAATGACCTTGAACTGGAAAAGGATTTCACGAAACTCAGCGATGAATATGCAACCCCCATCGGCTTCACGGGGGCATTCGCGGGTATCACCGTCAACGACATGCTTGGCTTTCGCGAGCCTGCCGATTTCAAGTCGTTCTCGTACCGCCAACTGATCGGCTAAAGCTCGGATTTCGTGTCATCGCTGTCATTTAATAATAAGGAAGATCTCATGCGCTTTCGTTGGAGACATCGCTACCTCGTGCTGCTTATTTTGTTCGCAATCTATCTGCTCTGTTACATGGACAGAATGATCATGGCAGCGGCTATTCCATTCATTGCGTCCGAGTTTCATCTGTCCGCGATGGAAATGGGTGGAATCCTGAGCGCGTTCTTCTTTAGCTACGCGCTATGTCAGATCCCGGCTGGCCTGCTTGCAGACAGATTCGGTCCGCGGCTGATGACGACGATCGGCATCACCTGGTGGACGATTTTCACCGCGCTTACCGGACTGTGCAATTCGCTCGGCTTGATGCTGGTGGTGCGGGTCGCGTTCGGCATCGGCGAAGCGCTCTTTCCTCCCGCCGCGTTCAAGGCACTGTCGGCGTGGTTCCCAAAGCGCGAAGTGGGACGGGCAACCGGGCTCATGATGACCACTAATGCGCTGGGACCCGCATTGGCGCCGCTGTTCGTGGCGGCCGTGATGGCCGCGTGGGGATGGCGCGCGATTTTCACGAGTCTGTTCATACCCGGTGTCGCGATGGCCGTATTCGGCTGGATCTATATCAGAAACAGCCCGAAAGACAGCAAGCACGTTTCGAAGATCGAATTGGAGGAAATCGGTACCAGCGAAAAGTCTTTGTCTGACTCTGCCGGCAAAGCGGATTTTGCTGGTTTGGTGAAAACGCCGCTGGTCTGGTGGTGCTTCGTCACCTTGTTCGTTTTCAGCATCGCCTCGTGGGGCATCATGAGCTGGTTCCCGACGTATCTGCTGAAAGCGCGCGGCCTTTCGACGGCCAGAATGGGCATTATGGCGTCGGTGCCATTTCTCGTCGGCACGATTGCCTATTGCATCACGGGCTTTCTTTCCGACAAGTTCTTCCGCAATCGTCGCGAATTGCTTGTCGTCCTCGGCTGCGTCGTGGCCGCCATCTTTGCCTATCTGACGGCCCATGCGGAGACCGTGGAAACGGCGGTGTTCTTTCAGACGATCGGCTACTTCTTCTCAACCATGGCCGGCTGTTCGCTGTACACCATCCCGAACGTCGCGCTGCCGAACAAGGTCGTCGGGTCGGCAATCGGTTTTGTCAATGCGGCGGGTCAGCTGGCAGGATTTCTTTCCCCGCTGATCGTCGGTTACATCCTGACCAGGACGAATGACGACTTCAATGTCGTATTCCACCTCTTCGTCGGCTGCTTCTTGTTGGCTTCGGTTTCCGCCTGGTTCATCAATACGAGGACGGACCTCAGCGACTCTGTCACGCGGAGCGCCGGCGCAGAAGTGCCCGTGCAGAACCGGACAGCGGGATAAACGGCGCGACGGGGCTTGAGCCGGCGATAATTCCGGCTCAGTCACCGGCTTTGGGCAACGACTCGATCAGTTCATGGATGCGCATCCTGAACTCGAAATCGAGTTCATCGCGCGCGACCATTTCGACGATCTCGTTCTCGAGGGCTTTGACCTCGCGCTGCGGTTCGGCGCTGCCGCCTTTCGGGTATGCAAATCGCTTTTTTGCCATTCCCTTAATCAAACCGGAACACTCACCTCCAAAAAGCCCAATTCCCAGCCCACGTCACCTGTCGCACTCTTGAAGCCAACGGCCCTGCACGATCCGACAACGGCCGTTCAGCGCTCTGCCCCGAGCCGCCGCATCGAACGAAGGCGGTCGCGCAGAACTGTTCCGCGCTCGCGCCTCTCGCCTCTCGCCCGCGCGCAAGCCTAAAAAGACAGGAGACACAATTTGCCAGCCCTCATCAACTCCGGCGCACGCCTCGACCGCCTGCCGATCACCCGCTTCCACTGGAACATCCTCGGCCTGATCGGCGCGGGTGCTTTCCTCGACGCCTTCGACATCTATCTCGCCAACGGCGTGCTCGCGGCGATGGTCAAAACCGGCTTCACCGATCTCCGCCTCGGCTCGTTCTTCATCTCCGCGACCTTCATGGGCATGATGATCGGCGCGGGGCTGGCAGGCTATCTCGGCGACCGCTTCGGTCGACGCTATTCGTATCAGGCCAATCTCGCGATCTTCGGCATCGCATCGCTCGCCGCCTGCTTCGCGCCGAACATCTACTGGCTGATCCTGCTGCGCTTCGTCATGGGCATTGGCCTTGGCGCCGAACTCGTGGTCGCGGCCGGCACGCTGTGTGAGTTCGTGCCACCCGCCACACGCGGCCGCTGGACCGCTCTGCTCGCGCTGATCGTCAACTCCGGTCTGCTCGGCGCGACCGCAGTCGGCTATTGGGTAATTCCACATCTCGGCTGGCGCTACATGTTCGCGATCGCGGGGGTTGGCGCGATGGTCGTGTGGTTCCTGCGGCATCGGATGCCGGAGTCGCCGCGCTGGCTCGAAACGGTCGGCCGGCTCGAAGAGGCGGAGGCCACCGTCTCGGCAATCGAGCGACGGGTCGAGGCGCGTGTCGGCAAGCTGCCGCCGGTTTCGCGCGTGGTCAGTCACGAGGTGCCGGCCGCGCCGTTCTCGGCGCTGTTCGCGCGCGGCATGATCGGCCGCACGCTGGTCGCCGCGCTGACCTGCATGGCGATCAACATGTCGCTGTACGGTTTCGTCGCGTGGCTGCCGACGTTCTTCGTCAAGGAAGGCCTGACCATCGTGCAGTCGCTCGGCTTCGTGCTGCTGATGTCGTTCGGTGCGCCGGCCGGCGCTGTCGTCGCTTATCTCGTGACGGACCGCCTGGGGCGACGCAACGGCATCGTGCTGTTCTCGCTTGCAACGATCGTGCTCGGCTTCGTCTACGTGCAGATGCGCGCGCCAGTGCCGATCGCGGTCGTCGGTTTCGCGCTCGTCACGACGATCTACACGGTCTGCACGCTCGGCCTGTTCGGCTATATCCCCGAGCTGTTTCCGACCGCGCATCGCTTGCGCGGCACCGGCGTGGCCGGCACGTGCGGCCGCGCGGCGTCGATGTCGACACCCTACGTCGCGCTGCTGCTCTACACGGAGTTCGGCGTGACGGGTGTGCTGACGATGGTCGGTGGCGTGCTGTTGTTGCTGAGTATCGCGATTCTCGCGCTGCGCATCGAAACGAGTCAGCAGACGCTCGAAGAGATTTCGCCCGATGCCGAGCTGATACCGCAAGCGGAGATGATGCGAGAGTCGGCTTAAGCCGTGCGCGCATCAAGGTGATCTGTCGATTCGGATCTTTCCCCGGCTAAATTTTCACTTCACCCGGTTAAGATGAAAGTTTGCTTTGCGCATGCTTCGCTAGCAGCTTTCATCATGCACTTCGATTTCGTCGATTTACGCCTGCTCCTGCATATCGCCGACACGCGCAACCTCGCGCGTGCGGCGGAGCGTTCGCACCTGTCGGCGCCGGCCGCCAGCAACCGGGTCAAGAATCTCGAGGAGCAGCTCGGCATCAAGCTGCTCTATCGAACCAGCCAGGGCGTGACGCCGACACCCGCGGGCGAAGCCTTCGTGCATCACGCGCGGCTCGTGCTCGAACGCGTCGAGCATCTGGCCGGCGACATGCAGGAGTATGGCGAGGGCATCAAGGGCCACGTGCGCATCTGGGCCAACACGACCGCGATCAGCGAGTTTCTGCCGGCCGTGCTGAGCCGTTTCCTGCGCGATCACCCGGACGTGAACATCGATCTGCGCGAAGTGCTGAGCGGCGAGATCGTCAAGGGCGTCGCCGACAGCGCGACCGATATCGGGATCGTCGCGGGCAATGTGCATGCCGAGCATCTGCAGATGCTGCCATATCGCGACGATCGGCTCGTGCTGGTTACGTCGTGCGAGCATCCGTTCGCGAGACAAGCGTCGGTCGATTTTTCGCAGGTGCTGAACGCGAACTTCGTGAGCCTGCCGACGTCGAGCGCGATTCACGCGTTCATCACGAGTGCCGCCGATGCGCTCGGCGCGCGTCTCAAACTTCGCATCCAGGTCGGCAACTTCGAGGCCGCGTGCCGGATGATCGAGGCGGGTGTCGGAATCGGCATCGTGCCGGAGTCGGTCGCGCTGCGGCACAGAAAGACGATGCAGATCGCGATCGTCGGCCTGAACGATCCGTGGGCCGTGCGCAAGCTGAAGATCTGCGTGCGCAGTCTGAAGGACTTGCCGCCGTTCGCGCGTGTGTTGGTCGACCGGTTGATGGCGGTGCTGGAGGAGGATGGGGGGCCAGATGCTTGACGCGGCTTGACGCGCGGGCGTGACACCCGCCCGAAGTCTGACGAAGTTTCCTTCTGGAAACATCGCCCCCTTTTGTCAACCGGTATTTCACTCCCCCAAGCATCTTCTTGCCGCCACAAAAACCCGCGTGTATAGTTTCCGAACTTACTCTTGTTTCGTATCGGAAATTAAAGGGGTTCACATGGACGCGTCCACTATCCTCGCGGATCTCGGCATTGCCCAAGCCGCGCAAGCCGGCGATATCGCCGTTCATTCGCCGATCACCGGCGAGCTCATCGGCCGTGTGGCCAGCCAGACGGCGGTCGAGGTCGACGCGGCGCTCGCCCGGGCCAAAGACGCGTTTGCCGTGTGGCGTAACGTGCCGGCGCCGCGCCGCGGCGAGCTGGTGCGGCTGCTCGGCAATCGGCTGCGCGAACAGAAGCAGGCGCTCGGCAGCCTCGTCTCGCTGGAGACGGGCAAGATCCTGCAGGAAGGCATGGGCGAAGTGCAGGAAATGATCGACATCTGCGATTTCGCGGTCGGTCTGTCGCGTCAGCTGTACGGTTTGACGATCGCGTCCGAGCGCCCGGGTCATCGGATGGCGGAGTCGTGGCATCCGCTCGGCACCTGCGTCGTGATCTCGGCGTTCAATTTCCCGGTGGCGGTCTGGTCATGGAATGCGGCGCTCGCGCTGGTGTGCGGCAACGCGGTGATCTGGAAGCCGTCGGAAAAGACGCCGCTCTCGGCGCTGGCCGTGAACAGGATTCTCGAAGACGCGCTGAAGGAATTCGGCGACGCGCCAGCCGGCCTGGCCGCATTGATCAACGGCGGGCGCGACGTGGGCGAAAAGCTCGTGGCCGATCCGCGCGCGTCGATCGTCAGCGCGACGGGCAGCACGGAAATGGGTCGCAAGGTTGGCGTCGAAGTGGCGAAGCGCTTCGGCCGCTCGCTGCTCGAACTCGGTGGCAACAACGCCGGCATCGTCACGCAGACGGCCGACCATGAACTCGCGATGCGCGGCATCCTGTTCTCGGCGGTCGGTACGGCCGGTCAGCGCTGCACGTCGCTGCGGCGTCTGTTCGTGCACGACAGCGTGTACGAGAAGACCGTCGAGCGTCTGAAGCAGCTGTATAGCCGCGTGCCGATCGGCAATCCGCTCGACAAGGGCACGCTGATGGGGCCGCTGATCGACCGTCAATCGTTCGACCGCATGCAGGAAGCGCTGCAGCAGGCGAAGGCCGAGGGCGGCAACGTGTTCGGCGGCGAGCGAGTCGAAGTGAAGGGTTATGAGGGCGGCTACTACGTGCGTCCGGCCATCGTCGAGATGCCGTCGCAAACGCCGGTCGTGCTGAAGGAAACGTTCGCGCCAATTCTGTACGTGCTGCGCTATGCCGATTTCGCCGACGCGGTCGAGGCGAACAATGCAGCGCATCACGGCTTGTCGTCGTGCGTGTTCACGAGCGACCTGCGCGAAGCGGAACGCTTCCTGTCCGCGTCGGGCAGCGACTGCGGCATCGCGAACGTCAACATCGGACCGAGCGGCGCGGAGATCGGCGGTGCGTTTGGCGGCGAAAAGGAAACGGGCGGCGGGCGCGAGTCGGGCTCGGATGCGTGGAAGGCTTATATGCGTCGCGCGACCAATACCGTGAACTACTCGTCGGCGTTGCCGCTTGCGCAGGGTATCGACTTCAATCTCGACTGAGCGCGCAAGTGTGACGTCGTAAACGTTGGCGGCGCATCGCGTTGATGCCGGTGCGCCGCCGTCGCCCGTCCGGCGCGTCACAGCCGCGCGTTCCAGATAGCAATCCGTTTGCGCCGCCCGGCGTTCCGGAGCGGCCACGTTACTCGTGGAGTAAGACGTGAGTTCGAAAGTCGTGATCGTCGGCGGTGGGGTGATCGGCAGTTCGATTGCGTATTTCTTGCGGCTGTCCGATCCGACAGTCGGCGTCACGGTAATCGAGCGCGATCCGACCTATGCGCGTTCGTCGTCGGCCTTGTCGGCGGCGTCGATCCGGCAGCAGTTTTCTACGCCGCTTTCCATTCAGATGTCGCTGTTCGGCATCGAGTTTCTTCGCTCGATTGGCGAGCGGCTCGAAGTCGACGGTACCCGGCCCTCGATCGATCTGCACGAAGGCGGCTACCTGTTTCTCGCGACACCTGCCGGTGAAGCGACGCTGCGCGAGAATCACGCGCTGCAAAAAAGCCTCGGCGCAGATATCAGCCTGCTCGACACGCATGGCTTGCAAACGCGCTTCCCTTGGCTCAATACCGACGACCTCGTTGCCGGCGCTTATGGCGAAAGCGGCGAGGGCTGGTTCGACGGCTACGGTTTAGTACAGGCGCTGCGCAAGAAAGCGCAGGCGCTCGGCGCGCGCTATGTCGCGGCAGACGTCACCGCGCTGCATCGCGAGGGCAATCGCGTCACGCAGGTACAAACCGCGGACGGTGAGACCTATGCTTGCGACGTCGTCGTCAACGCGGCCGGCGCATGGTCGCGCAAGGTCGCACAGATGGTCGGCATCGATCTGCCCGTCTATGCGCGGCGGCGCAGTATCTTCAACGTCACGTCGCCGGCAAAGCTTGAACGCTGTCCGCTGCTGATCGATCCGAGCGGCGTGTACTTCCGGCCTGAAGGCAATTCGTATATCTGCGGCACGTCGCCGTCGGCCGATAACGATCCCGACGATCTACCGCTCGATGAAGTCGATCACGTGCTATTCGACGACGTGATCTGGCCGACGCTCGCCAATCGCGTGCCGCAATTCGAGGCGCTGCGCGTGCAGAACTGCTGGTCCGGCTATTACGAATACAACGTGCTCGATCAGAACGCGATCATTGGCCATCACCCGGATATCGATAACTGCATTTTCGCGAACGGCTTCAGCGGCCACGGTTTGCAGCAAGGGCCGGCAACCGGACGCGGCATCAGCGAATTGATTCTGCATGGCCGCTATGCGACGCTCGATCTCAGTTCACTAAGCTTTACGCGCGTGCTCGAAAACCGGCCGATCATCGAAAAGAACGTGGTGTAGCGCCTTATATGGCTCGATGCGCAGTCGCCAAGCAGACCGTCGATCTATGCAGCGCGCCCTGGACCCAGGCGATTGCCGCCGAGTACCTCGCGAGCGGCGGGTTGGAGCGGCATCTGCCGCGCATTGTCGATGCGTATTCTGTCAAATGCCGCGCGCTATGCGATGCGCTCGACACGCATCTCGCGCGGCACATCGCATTTCATCGTCCGGCCGGCGGCATGTTCGTGTGGGCGCGTCTGAACGCGGCACGCGATGCGTCCGACTATCTGCGCGTGTGCATCGAACAGAACGTGATGTTCGTGCCGGGTGTCGCGTTTTACAAGGACGCGGCCGATAGTGCTGCGCTGCGCCTGTCGTTTGCCGCGCCGGGTGTGGAGGAGATTGAAACCGGCGTGCACCGAATGAACCGCGCGCTCGAGCAGTACTGCGACGAGCAATAAAATCCTGATTGCATCAACACAATCAGTGGAATGCGGCAGATTACCCGGCGAGCATCTAATGTGCAGCCGGGTTTGTTTATCGAAATGCCAACAATTGTGGCGATTTAACAGAATTCACCGCATTCCTTATTAATCGCGAATCGCGAATCGCGTTGAGTTCGAATACGCAATCGTTTTCGTCCGCGCGTGCCTTCTATGAGAGCGACCGTGGCAAGCCGCAGATGAGGCCGCCCGGGATTGCCACGTCGAACGGCGCATACGCGCGAGTGGCCCCTCAAATGATTGCCCCCAATGAAATCGTTATTGCACGCCTTAATTTCAAGATTATGCAATTCGAATAAATTCGGGCGTTGCCAAATCTTGTAATGGAAGTTGTCGATTTATATGCGGAAATGCCATTTATAAAGATAAGAAACCATGTAATTATCGTGCTTGCCGGCCGGCTTCCGTTTTGCGTGATTCCCGGAATGTCTGAAAGACAGGTTTTACACGGGTTCGCGCCACACGGGTCGGCCTTCGCACGGGAAAGCATCGTCGCCCGTCGCGTTCGCCCATGCATGCCGCATATGAGTGCCGCACGAGAATGCGTGAGTGGGCCACAAAAACGTTAAATGAGGAAAAGGGGGCAACGCAATGAATTCACTCGACGAGAAGCGGCCGCTGCTGATCTACGACGGCACGCTTGGCGACCTCTACGGCATCTTTTTCAGAAACCTTGTGCTGCAAATCGTGACGCTCGGTATTTACCGCTTCTGGGCGACCACGAACAACCGCCGATATGTCTGGTCGCGCATGCGGTTTCAGGACGAGCGCTTCGAGTACACGGGCACCGGGGGCGAGCTATTCAAGGGCTTTCTGTTCGCGATCGTGGTCGTGTTCAGCGCGGTGGTCGCGGCTGGCGCGCTAAGCGTGGTCTTGCGCATGCTGACGAAAAGCGCGGCACTCGGTTGGCTGCCTGTCATCGCGTTGTATCTGCTGATCGTCGTGCTCGCGGCGGGTGCCTTTTTCGGCGCGCAGCGCTATCGGCTGAGCCGGACGCAGTGGTGCGGTATTCGCGGCGGCATGACCGGCTCGGCGCTCGGCTTCGGCGTGCGCGCGTTGCTGTACGCGCTGTTGTGCGTTGTCACGCTTGGCCAGATGACGCCGTGGACATCAATGCGTCTAATGGAGTGCCGCATCAACGCGAGCAGCTTCGGTAGCCTGGCGTTTCGCTTCAAGGGGCGCGCGTGGGTCGTCTACGGTCTGTTCCTCGTTACGTTCGTCGGCGTGGTCGTGTTGTTCGCGGTGCTGTTCATGGTGTTTCTGAAGGGCGCTCTCGCATCGATGCATGTCGGCCAGGTGCCGGGGGCGAGTACGGCGCCGTCGCGGGCCGCGCTCGGATCGCTGTTTTTGTTTTATGCGCTGTTCTCCATCGGCACGATGCTGATCCGCGGCTTCTATGTCGCCGCGCTGACGCGCCACGTGATGGGCAATACGTCGCTCGGCTCGCAATTGCATTTCGGCAGTAACGTCAGCGTGGCGCGTCTGCTCAGTTTGCAGTGCGGCAACCTTGCGATCATCGTGTTCACGCTCGGCCTTGGGGCGCCAATCGTGCTGCATCGGCTGATGCGCTTTGCCGTCGACACGCTGCAGGTTTCCGGCTACCTCGATCCGCATATGCTGGGGCAAAGCACCGTGGCGGCGCCGCTGACTGGCGAGGGCATGCTGAATCTGCTCGATCATGGTGGCGCCTTCTGAGATTGGACTCGCGTTGAGAGCGCGGCAATGGGCGGAGGGCGCACGATGTGCGGCAAGTAATGGGACACGCGACTCATCTCAGGCGCGAGCGCGAAACGCAGTACGCTCAATGAGTTAGCGCAGTCATGCGCAGGTTGTCCACAAGCTTGTTCCCAAAATCTGTGGACAACAGGGGGGAAGCGAAGCGGAGAATTCGCACCTGAAGAATTGTGGAAAGGTACAGCACAAAAGCAAACAGCGGGACTCACCGTCGACCGGTTCATCCCGCTGCTTGTGTATGACGATGTGGGCGGCTTGCCGTGCAGCGCGCACGGCAAGCGTGGCAAACGCTTATCGGTCGAGGAACGACTTCAGACGGTCCGCGCGGCTCGGATGCATGAGCTTGCGCATCGCCTTGCTCTCGATCTGGCGGATCCGCTCGCGGGTCACGTCGAACTGCTTGCCCACTTCTTCAAGCGTGTGATCCGACTTCGTGTTGATGCCGTAGCGCATGCGCAGCACCTTCGCTTCGCGCGGGGACAGCGAGTCGAGCGCGTCGTCGATCGCGGCACGCAGGTCGGCCTGCATCGCGGCATCCGCCGGCGACGATACGCCAGCGTCTTCGATCATGTCGCCCAGCGTCGCATCGCCGTCGTCGCCGACCGGCGTTTCGAGCGATACGGGTTGCTTCGCGATCTTCAGAATGCCGCGCACCTTCTCTTCCGATAGTTCCATGCGTTCCGCGAGCACCGCAGGATGCGCTTCCTGGCCGGTCTGCTGCAGGATCTCGCGCGAAATGCGGTTCAGCTTGTTGATCGTTTCGATCATGTGCACCGGCACGCGGATCGTGCGCGCCTGATCGGCGAGCGAACGAGTGACGGCCTGACGGACCCACCACGTCGCGTACGTCGAAAACTTCCAGCCACGACGGTATTCGAACTTGTCCACGGCCTTCATCAGACCGATGTTGCCTTCCTGGATCAGGTCGAGGAACAGCATGCCGCGGTTCACATACTTCTTCGCGATCGAGATCACGAGACGCAGGTTCGCCTCGATCATCTCGCTCTTGGCCTTGCGCATCTTCGATTCGGCCGCGACCATCTGGCGGTTGATTTCTTTCAGATGCTTGAGCGGCAGCGACACCGTCGCTTCGATGTCGATGAGCTTCTGCTGTTCGGACTGGATGGCCGGCAGGTGACGCTCGAGCGCCGCACCATAGGTCGACGCGCCGGTGCGCGCGGCACGCTCGGTCCAGCCGAGGTCGGCCTCGCTACCCGCGAACGTTTCGATGAATTTCTCGCGCGGCATGCCGGCCTTCGAGACGACGATCTGCAAAATGTTGCGCTCGATCGCGCGCACTTGCGCGACCTGGCGCTGCACGTCGCCGCACAGACGGTCGATCGTGCGTGCGGTGAAGCGGATCTTCGCGAGGTGCTGCTGAATGTCTTCGCGTGCGCGCAGATAGGCCTTCGACGTGACGTCGCCGCGCGCGTGCGACGCGTTCATCTGGTCGTACAGAATGCCGACCTGGGCGAAGATTTCGAGGCAGTCGCTCGTGAGCTGCTTCAGGCGAGCTTCGTCCGCCGCCGACGAATCTTCCGGACCGACGTCGTCGTCTTCTTCGTCTTCGCTGTCTCCGTCGGCGTCGCTGTCTTCATCGGCATCCGTGTCGGCGCTCGCGACTTCTTCCGCGGCGGCCGTCTCTTCATTCAGGCCGTCGACGAGTTCGTCGATGCGCAGCTCGCCGTCGACAACCTGCTGCGCGCTCGCGAGGATCGCGGAGATCGCGAGCGGGCACGCGGCGATCGCTTGCACCATTTCGTGCAGGCCGTCTTCGATGCGCTTCGCAATCGCGATTTCGCCTGCGCGGGTGAGCAGCTCGGTCGCGCCCATTTCGCGCATGTACATACGCACGGGGTCGGTGGTGCGGCCGAACTCGGAGTCGACGGTCGACAGCGCGACTTCGGTTTCCTCGTCCGCCTGGTCGTCCGACACCACGGCGGGGGAATTCGAGTTGAGCAGCAGCGTTTCCGCGTCCGGGGCCTGCTCGTAGACCTGCACGCCCATGTCGCTGAACGCGCTGACGATGCTGTCGATCGCGGCGGTTGCGGTGAAGTTGTCGGGCAGGTGGTCGTTGATCTGCGCGTGGGTCAGGTAGCCTTGCTCTTTACCCAGCTGGATCAGTGCGCGCATCAGGCGCTGGCGTTCTTCGGCTTGTTGCGGCAGCAGCTCGGCTGCCACCGGAATCGCTTTGCCGGCGCCCTTGCCTTTGGCCGAACGGCCGGACGGAACTTTGGCAGTGAAGGCGGTGTCGTGTTGCGAATCTTCGCGATCGAAAGGGTTCACGTAATTTCCTCTAGAGGCTTCGCTATGAGACGCAAGACGCTACCGTCAGGCGTTTCGAGCAGGGCTCAGCATCACCTGATGTGACTCAACGCGGTTGTTGGGCTGTGCTCTGGGGAGCAAAAAAGATGAGCCCGCTCGAAGCGGGCCGATGGACATGCGAAATTTTGCGCGGCTCGCATTATATACGAGCTTGGGGGTTCGCGCTCATGGGTGCACATCAAATCATCGTCGCTGTTGTCGCAGGCATTGCGTGAGGCTACGCAGGTGCATAGTCCGTGGCCATGCGCGCGGCCTAACCTAGATAGGGGCGAGTTGCTCCTTGCGCAAGGGGGCTCGATGTCGTTTTCCTGTATATGGAGTCGTATCCTCGCATGCTGTCCCCAAAAGAAATTCGCAGAAGGGTATTGACGTGCTGTTGACCGCTCTCCATAATCTCGCTTCTCTGCTGCAGACGCAGCGACGCAAACGAAGCAGTGCCGGGTAGTGGTGGTTCAGGCGCGGCGGGTTTGGCGGACCGATCTTTAAAAACTAACAGTCGATAAGTGTGGGCGCTTGATGCGGAATGCGGCGGCGGATTCTCCGGAATCTGCTGTCAGGCAGAAGTATCAGAAGCCTCACACAGTATTAGAGGAAGGTTTGTCTGTCGAAAGACGGATCAATCATCGTCAGTACGTTGAGTGAGCGACCGGGTTCGAGAGAACCCGAACACAGTAACAGGTTTGAACTGAAGAGTTTGATCCTGGCTCAGATTGAACGCTGGCGGCATGCCTTACACATGCAAGTCGAACGGCAGCACGGACTCCGGTCTGGTGGCGAGTGGCGAACGGGTGAGTAATACATCGGAACGTGTCCTGGAGTGGGGGATAGCCCGGCGAAAGCCGGATTAATACCGCATACGCTCGGGAGAGGAAAGCGGGGGATCTTTCGGGACCTCGCGCTCAAGGGGCGGCCGATGGCAGATTAGGTAGTTGGTGGGGTAAAGGCCTACCAAGCCGACGATCTGTAGCTGGTCTGAGAGGACGACCAGCCACACTGGGACTGAGACACGGCCCAGACTCCTACGGGAGGCAGCAGTGGGGAATTTTGGACAATGGGCGCAAGCCTGATCCAGCAATGCCGCGTGTGTGAAGAAGGCCTTCGGGTTGTAAAGCACTTTTGTCCGGAAAGAAAACCTCGTGGCTAATATCCGTGAGGGATGACGGTACCGGAAGAATAAGCACCGGCTAACTACGTGCCAGCAGCCGCGGTAATACGTAGGGTGCGAGCGTTAATCGGAATTACTGGGCGTAAAGCGTGCGCAGGCGGTGCTGTAAGACCGATGTGAAATCCCCGGGCTTAACCTGGGAACTGCATTGGTGACTGCAGCGCTGGAGTATGGCAGAGGGGGGTGGAATTCCACGTGTAGCAGTGAAATGCGTAGAGATGTGGAGGAACACCGATGGCGAAGGCAGCCCCCTGGGCCAATACTGACGCTCATGCACGAAAGCGTGGGGAGCAAACAGGATTAGATACCCTGGTAGTCCACGCCCTAAACGATGTCAACTGGTTGTCGGGCCTTCATTGGCTTGGTAACGTAGCTAACGCGTGAAGTTGACCGCCTGGGGAGTACGGTCGCAAGATTAAAACTCAAAGGAATTGACGGGGACCCGCACAAGCGGTGGATGATGTGGATTAATTCGATGCAACGCGAAAAACCTTACCTACCCTTGACATGTATGGAATCCTGCCGAGAGGCGGGAGTGCCCGAAAGGGAGCCATAACACAGGTGCTGCATGGCTGTCGTCAGCTCGTGTCGTGAGATGTTGGGTTAAGTCCCGCAACGAGCGCAACCCTTGTCCCTAGTTGCTACGCAAGAGCACTCCAGGGAGACTGCCGGTGACAAACCGGAGGAAGGTGGGGATGACGTCAAGTCCTCATGGCCCTTATGGGTAGGGCTTCACACGTCATACAATGGTCGGAACAGAGGGTTGCCAAGCCGCGAGGTGGAGCCAATCCCAGAAAACCGATCGTAGTCCGGATCGCACTCTGCAACTCGGGTGCGTGAAGCTGGAATCGCTAGTAATCGCGGATCAGCATGCCGCGGTGAATACGTTCCCGGGTCTTGTACACACCGCCCGTCACACCATGGGAGTGGGTTTTACCAGAAGTGGCTAGTCTAACCGCAAGGAGGACGGTCACCACGGTAGGATTCATGACTGGGGTGAAGTCGTAACAAGGTAGCCGTATCGGAAGGTGCGGCTGGATCACCTCCTTTCCAGAGCTGTGCATTCATTGCACTCAAGTGCTCACGCTTATCGGCTGTGGTTAGAAGAAACGCAGACAGGCTCAGGGGTCTGTAGCTCAGCCGGTTAGAGCACCGTCTTGATAAGGCGGGGGTCGATGGTTCGAATCCATCCAGACCCACCAGTGTCTTGTCTGGTGAGCTGAAGGGCTGGGGCCGCTGGAGTATCTGTGGGACTGGGGGATTAGCTCAGCTGGGAGAGCACCTGCTTTGCAAGCAGGGGGTCGTCGGTTCGATCCCGTCATCCTCCACCAATCCTCAATGCGCAGGGTTCTGCATGAAGGCAGAGCGTTGCGCATTGGCGATTGAGCCAGTCAGAGCGGTATGAGGCACAGGCTTCATACCGGCTGCCGTTCTTTAACAATCAGGAAGAAGTAGTAAAGAGATTCACGAAAGCATACCTGGAGATGGGTGTGTGAGTAGGTGAATCAGGGTTGTGATTGTATCGATGTATTTTAAAGGTGATCGAGAGATCGCTTTGGAATACGGCGCAACACGAATACTCAACCTGTAGCGAGTGCGTCTATCCCCTCCGGGGATGGGACTCACGTAAGCGCTAAAGCGCTAACGTGGGTCGACACAGAGACACACCCGTTATAGGGTCAAGCGAACAAGTGCATGTGGTGGATGCCTTGGCGATCACAGGCGATGAAGGACGCGGTAGCCTGCGAAAAGCTCCGGGGAGCTGGCAAACGAGCATTGATCCGGAGATGTCCGAATGGGGAAACCCACTCCTAATGGAGTATCCGTAGCTGAATCCATAGGCTGCGTGAGGCGAACGCGGTGAACTGAAACATCTAAGTAACCGCAGGAAAAGAAATCAACCGAGATTCCCAGAGTAGTGGCGAGCGAAATGGGATCAGCCGGTACACGTTATCTGTATTGTTAGTCGAACGCTCTGGAAAGTGCGGCCATAGCAGGTGATAGCCCTGTAGACGAAAACAGCATGGAAGAACTGGGTGTACGAGAAGTAGGGCGGGACACGTGAAATCCTGTCTGAAGATGGGGGGACCATCCTCCAAGGCTAAATACTCGTGATCGACCGATAGTGAACCAGTACCGTGAGGGAAAGGCGAAAAGAACCCCGGGAGGGGAGTGAAACAGATCCTGAAACCGCATGCATACAAACAGTCGGAGCCTCTGCGAAGGGGTGACGGCGTACCTTTTGTATAATGGGTCAGCGACTTACATTCAGTGGCGAGCTTAACCGATTAGGGCAGGCGTAGCGAAAGCGAGTCCGAACAGGGCGTCCAGTCGCTGGGTGTAGACCCGAAACCAGGTGATCTATCCATGGCCAGGTTGAAGGCACGGTAACACGTGCTGGAGGACCGAACCCACTAACGTTGAAAAGTTAGGGGATGAGCTGTGGATAGGGGTGAAAGGCTAAACAAACCTGGAAATAGCTGGTTCTCTCCGAAAACTATTTAGGTAGTGCCTCGTGTCTCACCTTCGGGGGTAGAGCACTGTCATGGTTGTGGGGTCCATTGCGGATTACTACGCCATAGCAAACTCCGAATACCGAAGAGTGCAATCACGGGAGACAGACATCGGGTGCTAACGTCCGGTGTCAAGAGGGAAACAACCCAGACCGCCAGCTAAGGTCCCCAAATATGGCTAAGTGGGAAACGAAGTGGGAAGGCTAAAACAGTCAGGAGGTTGGCTTAGAAGCAGCCACCCTTTAAAGAAAGCGTAATAGCTCACTGATCGAGTCGTCCTGCGCGGAAGATGTAACGGGGCTAAGCCATATACCGAAGCTGCGGATGCACAGTAATGTGCATGGTAGGAGAGCGTTCCGTAAGCCTGCGAAGGTGCACTGGAAAGTGTGCTGGAGGTATCGGAAGTGCGAATGCTGACATGAGTAGCGATAAAGGGGGTGAAAGGCCCCCTCGCCGTAAGCCCAAGGTTTCCTACGCAACGTTCATCGGCGTAGGGTGAGTCGGCCCCTAAGGCGAGGCAGAAATGCGTAGCTGATGGGAAGCAGATTAATATTTCTGCACCATTGTGAAATGCGATGGGGGGACGGATCGCGGAAGGTTGTCCGGGTGTTGGAAGTCCCGGTCCTTGCATTGGAGAAGGCGCTTTGGCAAATCCGGGCGCAGAATTCAAGGGTGCGAGGCGAGCCACTTCGGTGGCGAAGCAACTGGAAGGGGTTCCAGGAAAAGCCTCTAAGCTTCAGTTTCACAGTGACCGTACCGCAAACCGACACAGGTGGGCGAGATGAGTATTCTAAGGCGCTTGAGAGAACTCGGGAGAAGGAACTCGGCAAATTGGTACCGTAACTTCGGGATAAGGTACGCCCTCATAGCCTGACTGGCCTGCGCCAGAAGGGTGAAAGGGTTGCAATAAACTGGTGGCTGCGACTGTTTAATAAAAACACAGCACTCTGCAAACACGAAAGTGGACGTATAGGGTGTGACGCCTGCCCGGTGCCGGAAGATTAAATGATGGGGTGCAAGCTCCTGATTGAAGTCCCGGTAAACGGCGGCCGTAACTATAACGGTCCTAAGGTAGCGAAATTCCTTGTCGGGTAAGTTCCGACCTGCACGAATGGCGTAACGATGGCCACACTGTCTCCTCCCGAGACTCAGCGAAGTTGAAGTGTTTGTGATGATGCAATCTCCCCGCGGCTAGACGGAAAGACCCCATGAACCTTTACTGCAGCTTTGCATTGGACTTTGAACCGGTCTGTGTAGGATAGGTGGGAGGCTATGAAGTTGGGACGCCAGTCTCAATGGAGCCGTCCTTGAAATACCACCCTGATCTGTTTGAGGTTCTAACCTTGGCCCGTGATCCGGGTCGGGGACAGTGCATGGTAGGCAGTTTGACTGGGGCGGTCTCCTCCCAAAGTGTAACGGAGGAGTACGAAGGTACGCTAGGTACGGTCGGAAATCGTGCTGATAGTGCAATGGCATAAGCGTGCTTGACTGTGAGACTGACAAGTCGAACAGGTGCGAAAGCAGGTCATAGTGATCCGGTGGTTCTGTATGGAAGGGCCATCGCTCAACGGATAAAAGGTACTCTGGGGATAACAGGCTGATACCGCCCAAGAGTTCATATCGACGGCGGTGTTTGGCACCTCGATGTCGGCTCATCTCATCCTGGGGCTGTAGCCGGTCCCAAGGGTATGGCTGTTCGCCATTTAAAGAGGTACGTGAGCTGGGTTTAAAACGTCGTGAGACAGTTTGGTCCCTATCTGCCGTGGGCGCTGGATATTTGAAGGGGGCTGCTCCTAGTACGAGAGGACCGGAGTGGACGAACCTCTGGTGTACCGGTTGTCACGCCAGTGGCATCGCCGGGTAGCTATGTTCGGAAGAGATAACCGCTGAAAGCATCTAAGCGGGAAACTCGCCTTAAGATGAGATATCCCCGGGGCTTCGAGCCCCTTGAAGGGTCGTTCAAGACCAGGACGTTGATAGGTCAGGTGTGCACGTACAGTAATGTACTGAGCTAACTGATACTAATTGCCCGTAAGGCTTGATCCTATAACAGGTGTGTCTCGACCCGCGGTAGTGCTTCAGCACTTACGCGGGTCCGATCCCCGAAGGGGATTGGTGTGAACTCCCGCGGGAGCTCACAGAAACGCACGGTTGGGATTCAGTGTTGTGCCAGAAACAACACAACCCCCCCACACCCGAATCCTTTACGCTTCTTCCCGATTGGCTGTGGCGCAACCGGTTGACTCCAGCCCTGCGACGCAGCAACCCGTCATGCCTGATGACCATAGCGAGTCGGTCCCACCCCTTCCCATCCCGAACAGGACCGTGAAACGACTCCACGCCGATGATAGTGCGGATTGCCCGTGTGAAAGTAGGTAATCGTCAGGCTCCCCCCCAGTCAGAAACCCCACCCGCCGCGGTGGGGTTTTTGCGTTTACGCGGCCGACTTTGCGCGCTGTATCCGTCAGCGCAAGGTTACGCGTTCTGACATCCAGCGAGCCGTCGCACTGCCGCAGCGGATCTCGCCCACCTCGTCCTTATCTCTCGCAGCGTTGTTGGTCTCGTACTAAATTCCAACTTCTGACGGGTTATGCTGACGGATACTGCGCGCTTCACTACTTTCCGATCCGCGACGCATCCGCGTAACCCGGCGACTTCCGACGCGGTCGTCCAAAATCCGTGTCCTTCTGGCTCGGCCGGTCAGCACCTCCTCCAAACACGCTAAGCCCGCTTACGCGCCGGCGCTCGATCGGATCCCCCTGCGATAAAGCGGTCGAGTCTTTCGCTGGCCTCCGTAATCGCCCAAAGCGGAGCGCGATGCAGCTGCCGATCGTAGCTCGTTGCGATGGATGCAAAGAGCGCGAATCCCGCTTCGTCAAGTTTCCATTCGTTGCGTTCCCGACCTGCGTCGAACATCATCGCCGAGGCGCGGTCCGCGGCGTGGAGCTCTTCGTGGCTCATCGAGCCAAAGCCGGCATCAGCGAGGTAGCTGGTCAACAGCATGATCTGCGTGACCGTCTGCGCATCGCTCTTCGTACCGAGGCCGCGGCGCAGTGCGTCGAGCGACAGATGAACTCGCAACGCGAGATCGTCGGCGATCTCGCGCGCGATGGGCAACAGCATGGCTTTGGCATGCCGCGCGCGGGCGGCGCCAGTGTTGCGGAAAGGAATTGGTTGTGCCATGGAGATCCGAGGGGTTTGCCTGAGCACATGCAATAACGGCGCGCTTCGCAAAAGGTTGAGCCTTCATTGCGTTTTAGCCGCTTCCTTCGACGAAAACGTTTGCTGGCGGCCACTTGCGCGCAGATTGCCGGCACGTCGCGGCGTCCGTCGTCGAGCGAATTGACACCTATATCGCCCGCGATGCGCCGTTCACTCCCCACGAATCCAGCGGCTTTGCTTCCTATGCTTGCCCACGGAAAGGCGTCGCGCCGCATTGCCACCTCGCGCGCGTCCGGCCATCTACCTCGGCGAAACCTCTCTATCATGACGATTGGAACAACCTCGGCCAGCAAGCCGGAACGGAGCAAGTCCCGCCGGCAAGCGCCATCCAGCTGTCTTCGACCCGAGATGCATCGATGCAGACTCATTCATCCAACGTTGTCTCGACGCCCGCCGATTTGCGGATCGACGGCGCGCGGCTGTGGGACTGTCTCATGCAGCTCGCGCGGATCGGCGCGACCGACAAACGCGGTGTCTGCCGTCCAGCACTGACCGAACTCGACCGTGAGGCACGCGATCAGTTCATCGCGTGGACGAAGGAGATCGGCCGCACGGTGCCGGTCGACGCGATCGGCAATATTTTCGCGCGGCGGACGGGGCTGCGTGACGATCTGCCGCCCATAATGACGGGCAGCCATCTCGACACGCAGCCGACCGGCGGCAAATTCGACGGCAATTATGGTGTGCTGGCAGGGCTGGAGGTGCTGCGCCCGCTGGCCGAGGCCAACGTGCAGACCATCGCGCCGCTCGAGGTTGCCATGTGGACCAACGAGGAGGGCTCGCGATTCTTGTCGGTGATGATGGGCTCCGGCGTGTTCGCCGGCGCATTCACGCTCGAGCACGCGCTAGCGCAACGCGATCGCGACGGCGTAGCGGTGCGCCACGCGCTAGCGGCGATCGGCTATGCCGGCGAGCATCGCAAGTCGCACGCTGTCGGCGCATATTTCGAGGTGCATATCGAACAGGGGTCCGTGCTCGAAGCGCACGACAAGGTCATCGGCGTCGTGCAGGGCGCGCTCGGGCAGCGCTGGTACGACCTGACCGTGCACGGCATGGAAGCGCACGCGGGGCCGATGGCGCTGCGCCGCGACGCGCTGCTCGTCGCCGCGGATCCGATCCATGCGGTGAACCGTATCGCACTCGATCACGCGCCGCATGGGCATAGCACGGTCGGCTGGCTCGACGTGCATTCAAACTCGCACAACGTCATTGCGGGCCGCGTGAAATTCAGCGTCGACCTGCGCGCAGCCGATGACGCATCGCTCACTGCGATGGACCTCGCATGGCGCGCAGCGTGCGCGCAGGCGGGCAGCAATGGGGGCAACGCCGCCATCAACGCCGCCGCCACCCGCGCGAGCAGCAGCTTGGACGCCCCCATCACTATCGACATCGAGCAGGTCGTCTACTTCCCGCCGCAGCGATTCGC
This sequence comes from Paraburkholderia sp. 32, assembly GCF_050435345.1. Taxonomy (NCBI): domain Bacteria; kingdom Pseudomonadati; phylum Pseudomonadota; class Betaproteobacteria; order Burkholderiales; family Burkholderiaceae; genus Paraburkholderia; species Paraburkholderia sp. 32. Next base: position 539,692 of record NZ_JBNDKD010000001.1, on the reverse strand, counting down.
CGCGCAATGGATCGCCGAGGTCAGACAGAGCGCGGAGCGGCTCGGTGTGTCGTCGATGGACGTGATCAGCGGCGCGGGCCACGACGCCGCCTATCTCGCGCGCGGCGCACCTAGCGCGATGATCTTCGTTCCCTGCAAGGACGGCATCAGCCACAGCGAAATCGAGGACGCGCGCGCCGATCATCTGGAAGCCGGCTGCAATATGCTGCTGCAGGTGATGCCGAGCGCGGCGTCGAGAACGGGGAGCATGCGCGCATGAAGATCCTGATCGCACGAATGAACCACGAGACCAACACGTTCTCGCCAGTAGAGACCCCGCTGGCCGCATTCGGCCGCAACGGTCCGAGCTACGGCCGCGCCGCGTTCGACGAAAACAAGGGCATGCAAACCGCGATGGCCGCGTTCATCGACGCCGCCGAGCGCGTGCATGCCGAAATCGTGACGCCGATCTCCGCCATGGCGAATCCGAGCGGGCCGGTCGACGCCGCCGCCTACGATACGATCTGCGACGCGATCGTGGCAGCCGCGACGGGCTGCGACGCGGTGATGCTCGATCTGCACGGCGCGATGGTCGCCGAGAACTCGACCGACGGTGAAGGCGATCTGCTCGGGCGCGTGCGTGCGTCGCTGCCGCACGCGCCGATCGCGGTCGCGCTCGATCTGCATGGCAACGTCACGCAAAAAATGATCGACAACGCCGACGTCATCGTCAGCTTCAAGACCTATCCGCACGTCGACATGTACGAGACTGGCGCACATGCAGCGCGCTTGCTGTTCGACATGATCGAGGGCCACGCGAAGCCGGTGATCGCGTGGCGTCAGCCGCCGCTGCTCACGCACACGCTGCGCAGCGCGAGCGTTGACGGCGCGATGAAACGCGCGCTCGATGCCGCGCGCGCCGCCGAGGCCGACGGCATGCTCGCGGTGTCGGTGCTGGCCGGCTTCTCGCTCGCCGATATCGAAGCGCCATGCATTAGCGTCGTCGTCGTGGGCAATGGCGAGCGCGCGGATGCGGAGGCGGTCGCCGAGCGCATCGCGCGGCAGATCTGGGACGAGCGCGACGATTTCGTCTATCGCAGCGCGCCGCTTGCCGAATCGGTCGCGCGGGCGGCGTCGCTGGCACGCGCTGCCGATAAACCGGTGCTAATGCTCGATCACGGCGACAACTGCATGTCGGGCGGCACGTGCGACACGATGGATTTGCTCGAGGAAGCGTTGAGGCAGGGCCTCGAAGGCATCGTCAGCGGGCCGTTGTGCGATCCGCAGGCGGTCGCGGCCCTGGCGGCCTCGGGTGTCGGTAGCACGGTCACGCTCGCGATCGGCAACAAGCTCACAAACGATGCATTGCCCTCGCGTTCGCCGCTTGCCCTGACCGGCGTCGTGCGCGCGCTGACCGACGGCGAATACTTGATCAGCGGCCCGACCTACACCGGCCAGCGCGCGTACATGGGGCGCGCGGCAGTGCTCGACACCGGCACGGTGAAACTCGTCGTGACCGAACGAACGCATGAACCGTGGGATCTCGGCGTGTTCGAGAGCGTCGGCATCGATCCGCGCCGCGCGCGTTTTCTGCTGCTCAAATCACGCATGTATTGCCGGCCGGTTTTCGTGCCGATCGCGGAGGCACTCGTCGAATGCGATAGCCGCGGCGTCACGAGTTCGGACTATGGTCTGTTCAGCTTCGAGCACGTGAAGCGGCCGGTTTATCCATTGGACCCTCACACCGAATGGACCGCGACGAACTGATCGACATGCATGCGTTTCGATAAGTCGCGGCAAGGGCTTGTGCAGTCCGCATTGAGTCTCTATAATTCGCGCCTCTAAAGGCTCGTAGCTCAGTTGGTTAGAGCACCACCTTGACATGGTGGGGGTCGTTGGTTCGAATCCAATCGAGCCTACCAACGCATCTGTGACGTAGACGAAAGCGGTTCCGCTTTCGTCTACGGTCCTGTCAAATCGATCCAGTCGTTTCCTCAGTTTCGCCGTTCGGCATCACGTCCCCTTCGTTGTTGTTGTCCGCTCGTGGCCCGAAGCTCGTGCACGTTCACGCGCGCGCTCTCGCCGTTGCGTCGTCGTTCGACAATGCGCGGTACAGTTAGACCTTCCGCTTTCGCCGCCGACCCGACTGCCGTTCCCATTGCATCTTCGATCATGCGATGCCGGCAGCATCCAACGGAGCTGACGCAATGAAGAAGCTCATCAACGATGTGTCCACCGTGGTCCCCGAGATGCTCGACGGGCTCATCGCGCTCAATCCCCAACTCTCGCTGTTGCAAGGCGGCACGATCGTCTTGCGCGCCGATGCCCAGGCCATGGCCGCGCGCGGCGAGGTCGCGCTGATCTCGGGCGGCGGCTCGGGCCACGAGCCCGCGCACGGCGGCTATGTGGGCCACGGCATGCTGAGCGCGGCGGTGGCCGGCGAGGTCTTCACCTCGCCCTCCACCGACGCCGTGCTCGACGCGATACGCGCGGTGGCCGGCCCCGCTGGCGCGTTGCTGATCGTCAAGAACTACACGGGCGACCGCTTCAACTTCGGCCTCGCGGCCGAAATCGCGCGCGCCGAGGGCATCCTCGTTGAGATGATGATCGTCGCCGACGACGTCGCGCTGAGCGCGAGCGGCGATCACGCGGGCCGTCGCGGACTCGCGGGCACAGTGTTGGTTCACAAGATCGCGGGCGCGGCGGCCGCGCGCGGTTTGCCGTTGGCCGAGGTCGCGCGGCTCGCTCGGGAAGCGGCCGCGTCGCTCGGCACGATGGGCGTCGCGCTGACGCCGTGCACGGTGCCGGCCGCGGGCAAGCCGGGCTTCGCGCTGGGCGATGGCGAAATCGAATGGGGCCTCGGCATTCATGGCGAACCCGGTGTGGCGCGCGGCGCGCTGGAGCCGGCCGACGCGATCGTCGGCAAGCTGCTTGCAAAGATCGTCGACGATCTCGCGTTGCAGGCGGGCGAGCGCGTCGCGCTGCTCGTCAACAATCTGGGTGGCACGCCGCCGAGCGAACTCAACGTAGTGGCTGGTGCCGCGCTGCGCGAGCTTGCCGGGCGCGGCATCGAAGTCGCGCGCGCGTGGGCCGGCACGTTCCTGAGCGCGCTCGAAATGGCCGGCGTCTCGCTGACGCTGCTGCGTATCGATGACGAACGGCTGAGCCTGCTCGACGCCGCCTCACAGACGAGCGCATGGCCTGCGCTGAGCGGCCGCGTCGCGCAGGTCGCGGTGCGTGCGGCGCCACCCGCGCCGCAAAGCGCGAGCGGCGCGACGCTCGCGCGTGACGCGACGCTGCGGCGCGCGCTCGAAGCGGTCTGCGAGTGCCTGCTGGCAGCCGAGCCGACATTGACCGAAATGGACCAGCGCGTCGGCGACGGCGACCTCGGCATCAGCCTCGCGCGCGGCGCACGCGCGGTGCAGCTCGAGCTCGATTCCTACGCGTGCGCAACCACCCCGGGCGCGGTATTGCGCGGCATGTCGGCGACGCTGCGGCGCGTGGTGGGCGGCACGTCGGGTCCGCTGTACGCGGTGATGCTGCTGCGCGCGGCGGCCGCGCTCGAACAGTCGGGCGGGACCACCGCACGGCAATGGGCGACGGCGTTCAGCGCCGGTGTCGATGGGTTGATGGAACTGGGGGGCGCGCGGCCGGGCGATCGGACGATGGTCGATGCGCTGAGGCCCGCTGCCGACGCGCTGCACGACGCACTCGCTCAGGGAGCGTCGACGGATGCCGCATTGCAGGCCACCGTCGCTGCGGCATGCGACGGCACGTCTCGTACCGCATCGATGCATCCGCGGCGCGGGCGTTCGAGCTATGTCGGCGAGCGCGCGCTCGGTCATATGGACCCGGGCGCGCATGCGGTCGCGTTGTGGCTCGCGGCGATTCGCAACGCGCTTCCCGGTTAGGCGCAGGCGCACGCGAACGATACGGCGAACGCAAGGGACGAGCGCACTTTCGCAGCAGGGAAAAACTACGCCGCCGTCACGGCCGCAGCAGATCGAATCCCGCGAACGCCACGACGCCGCTCAGTGCGATCAGCGCCACCGAGTGCTGTCCGAGGTACAGCAGCCCGGCAGCGGACCAACACGTGACAGCGAATGCGGCAATACGTTTCATGCTTCCTTCTTCTACGACTCGAACTCAAAAACCGACTCAGAAGCCCAGCGTAACGGCCAGCAGTCCACTGACGACACCGCCCACCACCACTGCACAGGTCACCACCGTCAGCACGCGCCGCGGAAACGACCGCGCGAGCATCGCGAGCGACGGCACGCTGACGAGCGGCAGCGTCATCAGCAGCGCGCCGGCGGGGCCGGCGGCCATGCCGAACGACAGCATAGCCTGAATGATCGGCACTTCACCTGCGGTCGGAATCACGAACAGCGTGCCGGCGATCGACAGCGCGATGATCCACAGCAGGCTGTTGTCGACGTCCGGGCCGATGTGCGGAAACAGCCACGCGCGCGCCGCGCCGAGAATCAGCACGAGCGCGATGTATTCCGGCACGAGCCGCAGCGTCATGCGCCCCAGAATCGTGATCCAGCGCGAGAACGCGGTGCCTGGATCGTCGGCGCTGACCAGTTGCGCGACGGCCTCTCGCGACGCTTGCGCTTCCTGCGGCGTGACCATGCGGTTCACGACGTAGCCAAGGCCGAGCACCATCACGATGCCGAGCGCGAGGCGCAGGCCCATCCACTGCCAGCCGAGCACGAAGCCCATGAAGATCAGCGTAGCGGGATTCAGCGCGGTATTACCGAGCCAAAAAGCAATCGCCGCGCCCGGCGCCGCTGCACGCGCGCGCAGGCCCGCGACGACCGGCGCCGCGCAGCAGGTGCACATCATGCCCGGCAACGACATCAGGCCGCCTTTGACGACGCTGTTGAAGTCGGCACGGCCGAGCGCGCGCGCGACCCATTGCGGTGGAATCAGCGCCTGTACCGCGGAGCCGAGCAGCAGGCCGAGCACCATCGCCTGCCAGATTGCCTTGCCGTAAGCGAGCGCGAAGTCGATCGCGGCCTGCCATGAGGCCGCCGGCGCGCTCGCGGACGTGCCCATCAGGATCGACTTGCCGATCGAATGCTGGCTCGCGGCGACGAACGCGCGGTTGTAGTACGGAAACCACTTCACATAGAAGAGGCCGACGACGGCGATCAGCAGGAACACGATCCAGCCAAGCGTGACGCGGGGTTGCCGAAGGGTTGATTGCATGATGGTTGTTGAATGTCGTTGTGGATCAACCGACGACTAGCGTGCGGGTATCGAGCTGCGCGAGCAGCGTTTTCGCCTGCTCGACGATGTCGGCGTCGTTCGGGCGGAAATCGAGTTGCAGCGCGCCCGGCAACTGCTCGAAATGCTGGCCGCTGCTGCGCGCGTATGCGGGATCGTAGTGCCGTTCGATCAGTTCGCGCGCGAGCTCGGCGCGCCGGTTCTCGTCGACGAGCCGCAGCCAGCCCGTGACCCGCTCGCGGCTGTGCAGACCGATCAACCGTTCCAGCTGTCCCTTGAAGTAATCGGGATGCTCGAACAGATGCGCGTAATCCTGCAACAGAAACGCCGCGCGGTCCTCGCTGCTCGAGCGCACCTCGACGCACGCGCCGCGATGAAACGTTTCGAGCAGCGCGAGCGGCAGCGTGACGGAGCCGATGCGCCGGCTTTCCGCCTCGACGAACACAGGCCGGTTCACGTCGAAGTCGCGCAGCGCGGTGACGAGCAGCGTGTCGAAACGCTTTTGCGACGGCTGCGCCACGCCCGTATACGCGCCGAGCAGCGAGCCGCGATGCGCGGCGAGCGCCTCGAGGTCGAGCGTCTGCGCGCCGGCCTCATGCAGCGCCGACAGCAGCCGCGTCTTGCCGCTGCCGGTCGGGCCGACGAGCGCGATATAGCTGAAACGGCGCGGCAGGGTTTCGAGCCTCTCCAGCGTGGCGCGCCGGTAGCTCTTGTAGCCGCCGTCGAGTTGCCGCGCCGACCAGCCGATCATGTTGAACAGCGTCGTGACCGAGCCCGAACGCTTGCCGCCGCGCCAGCAGTAGATCAGCGGGCGCCAGTTGCGCGGCCGGTCGGCGAACGTGGTTTCCAGATGATGCGCGATGTTGCGCGCGACCAACGCCGCGCCGAGCCGCGTGCCCTCGAACGGCGACACCTGCGTGTAGGTCGTGCCGACCAGCACGCGTTCCTCGTTGCTCAGCACTGGCGCGTTGGTCGCGCCCGGAATATGGTCTTCCTCGAACTCGAGCGGAGTGCGAACGTCGACGATTTCATCGAAATCGCCGGCTTTGTCGAGGCTGACTAGAAGACTTTTCAAGGGAGTAGGGATAAAACGGACCGCGGGAAGACCGAAATTATCGCATGGGCGGCTCGTTCGGGCCGGTTATATGCGTCCTTCCCGGGGTTCTCCAGTGACGTCCTTCGGCCGCCTACCTCAGATGACTTCGACCCGCGCTTGCCCGCTCACCAGCTCGCCGATCACCCGTGCGTCGGCAAAGCCATCGGCGCGGAACAGCGCGAGCACTTCGTCTACCGCTTCGGGCGAGCACGACACCAGCAGCCCGCCCGACGTCTGCGGATCGGTCAACAACGCGCGGCCGGCGGACGGCAAGGTGGCGGGCAGCACCACGTCGTGGCCGTAGGCATCCCAGTTGCGGCCCGATGCGCCGGTGAAAATGCCTGCTTGCGCGAGGCTCGCGACGTTCGGCAGCCACGGCAGGTCCGCGTAGCGCACGCGCGCGGTCAGCTTCGAGCCGCGTGCGAGTTCCAGCGTGTGGCCGAGCAGGCCGAAGCCGGTGATGTCGGTCAGCGCATGCACGCCGTCGAGCCGCGCCAGCTCGGCGCCCGGCCGGTTCAGCTTGGTGGTCGCGCCGATCATTGCCGCGTAGCCGGCCTCGTCGAGCCGGTCTTTCTTCAGTGCCGCGGACAGAATCCCGACGCCGAGCGGCTTGCCGAGGATCAGCACGTCGCCGGCCTGGCCGCCCGCGTTGCGCTTGACGCGCTTCGGATCGACGATGCCCAGCGCGACGAGGCCGTAAATCGGCTCGACGGAATCGATCGAATGGCCGCCCGCGAGCGGGATGCCTGCTTCCGCGCAGACCGATTCGCCGCCTTTCAGCACGGCCGCGATCACGTCGTGCGGCAGCACGTTGATCGGCATGCCGACGATCGCGAGCGCCATGATCGGCTTGCCGCCCATCGCGTAGACGTCGGAGATCGCGTTGGTCGCGGCGATGCGGCCGAAGTCGAATGGATCGTCGACGATCGGCATGAAGAAATCGGTGGTCGCGACGATCGCCTGGTCTTCGTTGAGCTTGTAGACGGCGGCGTCGTCGGCGGTGTCGTTGCCGACCAGCAGGTCGGGGAAGAATGGCAGCGGCGCGCTGCGCTTGAGCAGATCGGCGAGCAGGCCGGGCGCGATCTTGCAGCCGCAGCCGCCGCCGTGCGACAGGCTCGTCAGGCGGGGCGACTGGCTTGCTTGGACTTGGGTCATGGGGGCGAGAGTTGGGGTTCGTCGAATGACCGCATTATGAGGGTTGTTTTCACACTGTGCAGCGTCGGCACGGGCGCAAACCGGCTCTATGCCGAACCCGTTTCGAACCCCGTTTTGCCGAGCAAGCGGCACGTACGCGCGATGAAACGAATTCTTTACGCTACAACGCAATTCCGCGGCGCCCGGGTAGTTCATAGGAGCGCAACAGTCCGCCGATGAGGTCAGTGGGAGTCACTATTCGCGGATGCAGCATGAATGGTGCCCAGCAGCGGGAATAAATCGTGCCAGCAGGGTGCCGTCCTTTCCAATGACTTTCGCATGTCCCATCTACCGGGGTGGCGAATGCACTACGCTGCATGTCGCGAAACGGCATCTATAATCAATTTTGTCCCCAAAAGAGCCGAGGCCATGCAATGACGCAAATGACTCGGCGACAATTCCTGAAGGTCTCTGCCACGACACTTGCCGGATCGAGCCTGGCCCTGATGGGCTTCTCGCCGACACCCGCGCTGGCCGAAGTCCGTCAGTACAAATTGTCGCGTGCGACTGAAACCCGCAACACCTGCCCGTACTGTTCGGTGGGCTGCGGCATCCTGATGTACGGTCTTGGCGACGAGGCCAAGAATGTGAAGACGAGCATCTTCCACATCGAGGGCGACCCCGACCATCCGGTCAATCGCGGCACGCTGTGCCCGAAGGGCGCGAGCCTGATCGACTTCATCCATAGCTCGAGCCGTCTGCGCTATCCCGAGTACCGCGCGGCCGGGGCGAACGAGTGGAAGCGCATCTCGTGGGAAGACGCGCTAGACCGCATCGCGAAGCTGATGAAGGAAGACCGCGACGCGAACTTCGTCGAGACGAACGCGGACGGCAAGAAGGTCAACCGCTGGCTGACTACCGGCATGCTCGCGGCATCGGCCGGCAGCAACGAGGTGGGTTATCTGACGCACAAGACTGTTCGCAGTCTCGGCATGCTCGGATTCGACAATCAGGCGCGTGTCTGACATGGCCCGACGGTGGCAGGTCTTGCCCCGACGTTTGGCCGTGGAGCGATGACGAACCATTGGGTCGACATCAGAAACGCGGACGTGATTCTCGTGATGGGCGGCAATGCGGCCGAGGCACACCCATGCGGTTTCAAATGGGTCACCGAAGCCAAGGCGCACCGCAAGGCGCGTCTGATCGTGGTCGACCCGCGCTTTACGCGTACGGCGTCGGTCGCGGACTACTTCGTGCAGATCCGCACCGGTACGGACATTGCGTTCCTCGGCGGGGTGATCAACTACCTGCTGACGAACGACAAGATCCAGCACGAGTACGTGAAGAACTACACGGACGTGCCGTTCATCGTGCGCGAGGATTTCGCGTTCAAGGACGGCCTGTTTTCCGGCTACCACGCCGACACGCGCAGCTACGACAAGACCTCGTGGGACTACGAGCGCGGCGACGACGGCTTCGCCAAGGTCGACCCGACGCTGCAGGACCCGCGCTGCGTCTATCAGCTGATGAAGCAGCACTACTCGCGCTACACGCCCGAGCAGGTCGAGAAAATCTGCGGCGTGCCGAAGGAGAAGTTCCAGCACGTGTGCGAGATGCTCGCGTCGACGTCGGTGCCTGGGCGCGCGGCCACGATCATGTACGCGCTCGGCTGGACGCATCACTCGGTCGGCTCGCAGATCATCCGCACCGGCGCGATGGTGCAGCTGCTGCTCGGCAACATCGGCATCGCGGGCGGCGGCATGAACGCGCTGCGCGGCCATTCGAACATCCAGGGCCTGACGGATCTCGGCCTGATGTCGAACCTGCTGCCGGGCTACATGACGCTGCCCATGGAAGCGGAGCAGGACTTCGACGCCTACATCGCGACGCGCGCCAAACAGCCGCTGCGGCCGAACCAGCTGAGCTACTGGCGCAACTATCGCGCGTTCCACGTGAGCTTCATGAAATCGTGGTGGGGCGACAAGGCGACCGCCGACAACAACTTCGCTTTCGACTATCTGCCGAAGCTCGACAAGTCCTACGACCTGCTGCAGGTCTTCGAGCTGATGAATCAGGGCAAAATGACCGGCTACCTCGCGCAGGGCTTCAACCCGCTTGCCGCCGCGCCGTTCAAGGCGAAGAACGGCGCGGCGCTGGCCAAGCTGAAGTGGCTCGTGATCATGGATCCGCTCGCGACCGAAACGTCGGAGTTCTGGAAGAACCACGGCCCGTTCAACGACGTCGACAGCGGCTCGATCCAGACAGAGGTGTTTCGTCTACCGACCACCTGCTTCGCCGAGGAACGCGGCTCGCTCGTTAGTTCGAGCCGGGTGCTGCAGTGGCATTGGCAGGGCGCGGACGGTCCCGGCGAAGCGAAGAGCGACCTCGATATCATGGCGGGGCTGTGGCTGCGTATTCGCGACGCTTATCGCAAGGACGGCGGCAAGTATCCCGATCCGATCCTGAACATGAGCTGGCCGTATGCGAACCCGGAAAGCCCGACGCCCGAAGAACTCGCGATGGAGTACAACGGCAAGGCGCTCGCGGACGTCACCGATCCGAAGGACACGACCAAGGTGCTCGCGAAGAAGGGCGAGCAGCTCGCGAGTTTCGCGCTGCTGCGCGACGACGGCTCGACCTCGAGCGGCTGCTGGATCTTCTGCGGCGCGTGGACCCAGGCGGGCAACCAGATGGGCCGCCGCGACAACTCGGACCCGACCGGCATCGGCAACACGCTGAACTGGGCCTGGGCATGGCCGGTGAACCGGCGGGTTCTGTACAACCGCGCGTCGTGCGATCTCAGCGGCAAGCCGTTCGATCCGACGCGCAAGCTGATCGCGTGGAACGGCAGCACGTGGTCGGGCGCCGACATTCCGGACTTCAAGGTCGACGAGCCGCCCGAAGACGGCATGAATCCGTTCATCATGAATCCGGAAGGCGTGGCTTGCTTCTTCGCGCGCGAAGCTATGGTGGAAGGGCCATTCCCCGAGCACTACGAGCCGTTCGAAACGCCGCTCGGCTACAACCCGCTGCATCCGGACAACAAGTTGGTCGTCAGCAATCCTGCGGCGCGCGTGTTCCCGGACGACATGGCCACGTTCGGCACGCACGAGAACTTCCCGCATACGGCGACCACCTATCGTCTGACCGAGCATTTCCACTACTGGACCAAACACGCGCGTCTGAACGCGATCATCCAGCCCGAGCAGTTCGTCGAGATTGGCGAAGACCTCGCGAAGGAGATCGGCGTGGTAGCCGGCGACCGGGTCAAGGTGAGCTCGAACCGCGGGCACCTGGTTGCCGTCGCGGTCGTGACGAAGCGGATCAAACCGCTGATGATCGAAGGCAAGAAGGTGCAGACCGTCGGGCTGCCGCTCCATTGGGGCTTCAAAGGGCTCGCGAGGCCGGGCTATCTCATCAATACGCTGACGCCCCCGGTGGGCGACGGGAATTCGCAGACACCGGAATTCAAGTCGTTCCTCGTCAAGGTCGAAAAGGCATAAGGAAAAGAGATGGCACTGCAATCACTGGACATCAGACGCGTTTCGGCCACCACCACGCAGCCGCCGGTGATTCGCGAGCCGGCCACGGGCACGGTCGCGAAGCTCATCGACGTGTCGAAGTGCATCGGCTGCAAGGCGTGTCAGACGGCTTGCATGGAGTGGAACGATCTGCGCGACGAGATCGGCGTGAACGTGGGCGTCTACGACAACCCGCCCGATCTCACCGAGCATTCGTGGACCGTCATGCGGTTTGCCGAGTACGAGAATTCCGCCGGCGATATCGAATGGCTGATCCGCAAGGACGGCTGCATGCACTGCGACGACCCGGGCTGTCTGAAGGCCTGTCCGGCGCCGGGCGCGATCGTGCAGTACACGAACGGCATCGTGGATTTCCACCAGGAGAACTGCATCGGCTGCGGCTTCTGCATCGCCGGCTGCCCGTTCGACATCCCGCGTATGTCGAAGAAGGATCACCGCGTATACAAGTGCACGCTGTGTTCGGATCGTGTGGCGGTCGGCCAGGAGCCGGCGTGCGTGAAGACCTGCCCGACCGGCGCGATCATGTTCGGCACCAAGGAGGACATGAAGCAGCAGGCCGAGGACCGCATCGTCGATCTGAAGGAGCGCGGTTTTCAGAACGCTGGCCTGTATAACCCGGACAAGGTCGGCGGCACGCATGTGATGTACGTGTTGCACCACGCCGACCGGCCGTCGCTGTATCACGGCCTGCCGGACGATCCGCGCATCAGTCCGCTGGTCTCGTTGTGGAAGGGCATCGCCAAGCCGATCGGGCTCGCCATTATGGGGATCGCCGCGCTCGCGGGCTTCTTCCACTACACGCGCGTCGGCCCGAACGAGGTGTCCGAGGCCGACGAAGCCGCAGCCGTCAAGGAAGCCGAAGAAGCACGCCGTTCGCGGGAGGGTACGCAATGAACCACTCTGAGCACACCGACTTCACGGACCTGAAGGGCAACCGACTGATCGTGCGCTATACGCCGAACGAGCGCACGAATCATTGGATCACCGCGATCTGTTTCATCCTGCTTGCGCTGTCCGGTCTCGCGCTGTTCCATCCGTCGATGGCGTTTCTGTACGTGGTACTCGGCGGCGGGCAGTGGACGCGGATTCTGCACCCGTTCATCGGCTGCGTGATGTTCGTCTCGTTCCTGATTCTTGCGTTGCGCTTCTGGCATCACAACTATCTGGACCAGGCGGATATCCAGTGGATGAAGCAGATCGGCGACGTGCTGAACAATCGCGAGGAACGCCTGCCCGCAATCGGCAGGTACAACGCCGGGCAGAAGCTGCTGTTCTTCGTGATGGTGATCTGTATGCTGCTGCTGTTGCTGAGCGGCATCGTGATCTGGCGGCGCTACTTTTCGTTCTATTTCCCGATTGGTGTGATCCGGCTCTCGGCGCTCGTGCATGCCGTGACGGCATTCCTGCTGATCGTCGGCATCATCGTGCATATCTATGCGGCGCTGTGGGTCAAGGGCTCCATAGGTGCGATGACGCGCGGCACCGTTACCTATGGCTGGGCGCGCAAGCATCATCCAAACTGGTTCAGGGAAATCATCGGCAAGTAAATACGCTCTATAGACGCTGCTCCGATGCGGACTCTAATGCACTGGACGCAGCGCCCCTCGCACCGGGCCGCCGCGCCTCGTCGATGACGGGCGGCGGCCCTTCAGTTTTCAGAGGTCGATATCTTGACTCAACGCATTCTCGAAGCCGCCGACATCGAGTCGCTCGATCCCTCGGCAATACCCCGCATCCGCATGCCCGAGCGGCTCGCGGTGTTCGCGCCGCGCGCCGCGCGCCTGCGTCAGCTCGCCTCGCGCGGCAATCCGATCGCCGGCTACCTGCGGCTGATGGCGGCGCTTGCCGATGCGCAGCAGGCGGTGCTCGCGCACTTCAAGGCCCAGCCACCGAGCCCCGAGCTGATCGCGAGCGCGCAGCAGTATTCGATGCCGCTGATTCCAGCGCTGTCCGGCGCGCGCGATCCGGCGTGGCGCGACGTGCTGCTACAACTGCTCGACAGGATCGAAGCGGCGGGTCCCCCGTTGACGCCGCCGCTCGTGGCGTTGTTCGCGCGCCTGCGCTCGCTCGACGTCGCCGCGCTCGAAGCGCAGGCCGACGCGATCTTCGCGCAGCGCTTCGCCGACGTCGATCCGGCGAGCGCGCCGTTCATCATCGCCGCGCTGCAGGTCGTATGGACCGACCTCGCCGCCGACATCGACAAGCGCGCCGTACCGTACCTCGACACACCGGGCCTGTGCCCGGTGTGCGGCTCGCATCCGGTGGCGAGCACGCTGCGCATCGGCGGCGCGTACGACAACTATCGCTATCTGCAATGCGGATTGTGCGCGACCGAATGGCATATGGTCCGTAGCAAATGCTCGAACTGCGATTCGACGAAGGGCATCGCGTACCAGGTAGCCGGCTCGCCCGACGCCGACGCAGCCGCGCGCGAAGCCGAATCGAAAAACGCCGCGCTGAAGGCGGAGTCGTGCGACGAATGCCATACTTACCGCAAGATCGGCATTCAGGCGAAGGACTACGAGTTCGATCCATTCGCGGACGACCTCGCGAGCCTCACGCTCGATCTGCTGATGGGCGCGGAAGGTTACCGCCGCGCGTCGCCGCATCCATGGCTGTGGCCGGAGCAGACGGCCGGCGCGACCGAAACGGAGGGCGACGAGTCGGCCTGACGGCGACCTGACCGGAGCCAAGTTCAAAACGACATAAGGATTGCTCGTGAGCGATGTGAGCAGCTCGGCATTGCGCGCGCTGATGGCGCGCGTGCCGTCGGTGGACAAGGTGTTGGCGTCGGAACAATTCGTGCCGCTCATCGGCGCATACGGCCGCACCCAGGTACTCAACGCGCTGCGCGACGCGCTCGATGCGTGGCGCATCAGCGCGCAATCGGGCGATGCGGCGGCCAACCCGGCGGTGAGCGCGCTCGATACCGCGCAGCTGCATGCGACGGTCGCCGCGGCGCTGCTCGCGCGTAACGCGTCGCGGCTGCGCAGCGTGTTCAATCTGACCGGCACCGTGTTGCACACGAACCTCGGCCGCGCGCTGCTGCCCGATGAGTCGGTGCGCGCGGTGATGAGCGCGCTTACGCAACCGGCCAACCTCGAGTTCGATCTCGCCACCGGCACGCGCGGCGACCGCGACGATCTGATTGACGATCTGATCTGCGAGCTGACCGGCGCCGAAGCGGCGACCATCGTCAATAACAACGCCGCCGCGGTGCTGCTCACGCTGTCCGCGCTCGCGGCGAAGAAGGAAGTGGTGGTGTCGCGCGGCGAACTCGTCGAAATCGGCGGCGCGTTTCGCATTCCCGACATCATGAGCCGCGCGGGCGCGAAGCTGCGCGAAGTCGGCACGACGAACCGCACCCATCTGAAGGACTATGAACAGGCGATCAACGCGCGTACCGCGCTGCTGATGAAAGTCCACGCGAGCAACTATGCGATCAGTGGCTTCACGAAGGAAGTCGGCATCGAAGAGATCGCGCCGCTCGCGCACGCGCGCGGGCTTGCGGTCGCCGTCGATCTCGGCAGCGGTACGCTCGTCGATCTCGCCGAATGGGGCTTGCCGCGCGAGCCGACGGTGCGCGAGACCGTCGCGGCCGGCGCCGATCTGGTCACGTTCAGCGGCGACAAGCTGCTCGGCGGCCCGCAGGCCGGGTTGATCGTCGGGCGGCGCGATCTGATCGCGAAGATCAAGAAGCATCCGCTGAAGCGCGCACTGCGGGTCGGCAAGCTGACACTCGCGGCGTTGGAGCCTGTTCTCCAGCTGTATCGCGCGCCGGAGAAGTTGACGGAGCGGCTGACCACGCTACGGCTCCTCACGCGGCCCGCCGAAGATATTTACGGCGCCGCGCAGCGCGTGTTACCGGCGCTACAGCAGGCGATCGACGCGCGCTACAGCGTGGCCGCGGAGCCGATGTTCAGCCAGATCGGCAGCGGCGCATTGCCCGTCGACGTGCTGCCGAGCTATGGCCTCGTCATCAGGATGAGCGACGGCAAGCGCGGCGGCCGTCATCTGCTCGCGCTCGAAAAGCAGTTGCGCGAGATGGCGCGGCCGGTGCTCGGCCGGATCGCGGACGACGCGTTGCGGCTCGATCTGCGCTGCCTCGAAGCCGCCGACGAAGCGCAATTGATCGCACAGCTGATCGCGCAACCGAAAAGCAACTGAAGGACGGGCACGCATGATCGTCGGTACTGCTGGGCATATCGACCACGGCAAAACGAGCCTCGTGAAGGCACTCACCGGCGTCGACACGGACCGGCTCAAGGAAGAAAAAGCGCGCGGCATTTCGATCGAGCTCGGCTACGCGTACGTACCGCTCGACAATGGCGACGTGCTCGGTCTGATCGACGTGCCGGGCCACGAAAAGCTCGTGCATACGATGACCGCGGGCGCGAGCGGCATCGACTTCGCGCTGCTCGTAATCGCCGCCGATGACGGCGTGATGCCGCAAACACGCGAACATCTGGCGATCGTCGAACTGCTCGGCATCCGGCGCGGCGCAATCGCGTTGACGAAAGTGGATCGCGTCGACGACGAGCGCCTGCGCGAAGTGCGCGATGAAGTGAGTGTGTTCGTCGCTGGCAGCGTGCTGCGCGACGCACCGGTATTCGATACCTGCGCAACGCGCGCGGGCGATGCGGGCGTCGCCGCGCTGAACGCGCATCTGCGCGAGCAGGCCGCCGCATGGCGCATGAAGCGCGACGACGGCCTGTTCCGCCTCGCCGTCGATCGCGTGTTCACGCTCGCGGGGCAGGGCACGATCGTCACCGGGACCGTGGTGGCGGGCAGCGTGAGCGTCGGCGACACGATGCTGCTCGCGCCGAAAAACGAATCGGTGCGCGTGCGCAGCATCCACGCGCAGAATCGCCCCGCCGAAACCGGTCGCGCCGGCCAGCGTTGCGCGCTGAATCTGGCGGGCATCGAGAAGAGTGCGATCGAGCGCGGCGACTGGATCGTCGATCCGCGACTGTCGCAAGCGAGCGAGCGCATCGACGTCGCGTTGACGCTGCTCGCCGACGCGCCGCACGCGCTCGAACATTGGGAGCCGCTGCACGTGCATCTCGGCACGCAGCATCAGGTTGCGCATGTCGCGCTGCTCGAAGGCGACACGCTCGCGCCCGGTCAGCGCGCGCGCGTGCAACTCGTGTTCGAGCTGCCGCTGTGCACGGTGCCGGGCGATCGCTTCGTCGTGCGTAACGCTCAGGCCAATCGCACGGTGGGCGGCGGCCACGTGCTCGATGCGTTTGCTCCGGCGCGCAAGCGGCGCTCGCCGGAGCGCTTCGGCTGGCTCGACGCGATGCAGACGCTGCTCGACACCGGCTCACTCGACGCGCTGTTCGCTCGCGCGCCGCACGGTTTGTCGCGGGCGTTGCTGGAGCGCCTCACGGGGATGCCGGCGGCGGCGCTCGCGTTGCCCGCCGCGACACGCACGATCGAACTGCCGGGCCATGACGCGCTGCTGGTCGCGGACGCGACATGGCACACGCTCGAGGGGCGCCTGACGAGTGCGCTCGCGCAATATCACGAGCGCTCGCCCGACGAACTCGGCCCGGACGTGTCGCGCTTGCGGCGCATCGCGGCGCCACTGGTCGACGACGCCCTGTGGCGCGCGCTGGTCGACGATGCGGCGGCGCGTGGCCAGCTCGTCAGACGCGGACCGTGGCTGCATTTGCCCGGCCACGCCGTGACGCTCGACGCCGCCGATCAGGCGCTTGCCGCGACGCTGCTGCCCGAGATCGAGGCGGGGCGTTTCGATCCGCCGTGGGTGCGCGAGCTCGCGAACGCGCACGGTGTGCCGGAGGAGCGCGTGCGTCAGTTGCTGCGCAAGCTCGCGCGTCAGGGCGAGCTGTTCCAGGTCGTGCATGACCTGTTCTACCACCAGCAGGTGATTCGCGAACTTGCGTCGATCGCGGCGGCGGAGGCGCACAAGAACGGCGGCACCGTGGCGGCCGCGCCGTTTCGCGACGCGACCGGGCTCGGCCGAAAACGCGCGATCCAGCTTTTGGAGTTCTTCGACCGGGTTGGGTATACTCGCTTCCACCGTGGCCTGCACCTCGTGCGCACGGATAGCCGCTGGCTCGATCTGCCTTGATCTGGCTGGCGGTCTGTTTCTATCGGGCTCGCGTCATCCAATCATCGTAGGAAGGCATTCGTATCCGGTGGTGCGGCTGGGCTTCAAACCCAGTTGGGGGCGTCAGACGCTCCTAGGTCGGTTCGACTCCGGCGGCCTTCCGCCACAAGGCTTTGCGGGATTTCTGTCTCCGGTTTTTTGAGATGTATTTTTTTCCGCAAAAGTCAATCTTTTCCGCAATTATTGCTTGCTAGTCGATTGCCGAATGTCGTAGGCTTTCCCGCTCTGGCGACCCTCGCCCAATAGAAGCAAGCGATGAGGCAATAGATGGCTGTAGAAACCAAGAGCGCAAAGACCGCATACTATCGCCGTGCAGCCATCGTGCCGGCATCCGCGCAAACGCTCCAGCAGTTAGTCCAGTTTGCACTAGCCCAACAGAAGAAAGTTAAAGACCGTCTGGAGGCCGTCGACGCTTCCGCTTCTCATCATCGAGTCATCAGTTCGACCAAGGTCGTGGGCGGTGTTTTATGCGGCACCCTGGTTGCCTTCGAGCGCGGTGCATTCCAGCTGGTGATCGTGGACGATCCTGAGGCGACCAGTCTGCCTATCGGGGCTCTGGAGCCGCCGCAGAAAGATGAGAAAAACCAGCAGTATGTGCCGGGCGTACTTTTTTTCGCCATATTCGAGAATCATCTGGTCGTCGTGCACTCGCAGTCGTTGAAGACATCAGCGCTCGAGCGGCATCTGGCGTGGCTGTTGCGAGACAAAGTTGGTCTGTTGGGGAGCCAACAGGGATTGGCCCTCGCCGACGAAATCAAGAAAGCGACGAAAGACCGGATCCGTAAGTCTCATGTGAAGGCTTTGTCGTTCGGTCGGCCGTTCATGGTGCCGGGCGCCGACGAGGGCGACCTGGCTGTAACGACCAACGTCGCGGCGAAGAAGAAGGATGTTTCAAAGCTTGAGCCCGATCATGCGGTCGTGAATTTCATCAAGAGCATTCTCCCGGGCGACCGCTTCGCAAAGCTGAACCTAGAGGACGCCGTGTTTGACGGGAACCTCGAGGTCTGGCTTGAAATCAGGTACCCGACCCGCTCCCGTTCACAGCCGGCGGATACCATGAAGCTCATTGATGACCTTGCAATCGCATTCCGAGATCAGGACGAAGATTCGGTTGCTCTCGAACTGGCAGACGGCTTCAAGGTCAAGGGCTCAGAGCTCAAGATTTCGCATCCTCTGACAATGGCGAGCGTGGGCGGGGTGCCGCAGGAGGACGACTTTTACGCGGACATGGTTGCCTGGTTGTCGAGCCTGATAAAGAACGGAGTGGTATCATCGTAGGGCCATGAGGACCTACTCCAGAGCCTTGCTGATCGTGATGGGCGCTGCTGCGTTCGCGGCGCTGGCGCCCTATTTCCCAGAGCTGTTGTCGGGGAAGACGGTGAAGTATTTCGCCGCGATTTTTGGACTCCTCGCCACCATTCTTTCTGTGTTTTTTTCCCAGTTGAATAGCACGACAGGAGTCGGGGTTCTCTCGTCCCGCGAGATGGAGCGTTACACCGTAGCTCGTGTCGACATTCGCAAGCGTTTCTGGCTCGTGATCGGGCTTTGTTTTTCCTGCAGCGTGCTGATGTGGATTCTGAGTGAAGCTCCCATCAGTGATAACCCTCGCATCAATGGCGCCGTTATCGGCTTTCTCCTCTTCGTCGGTGTGACGTATCTGTTGGTCGTGGCTCGGTGGATCAACGATCTTTCGGCATTCGCGGATCGGATGCGCCTTATCGAACAGCAGCGAAAAGAGCATGAGGCCGTCATCAAACGTTTGACTGACGCGGCGAAGAGCGTAAATTAACGACGAACGAATTTAACCGCTTGTCGTTACCTCGTCGGCTTGACCTTGTCACCACGGCGGTTTCGCACGTAGTGTTCCGTCATCGCAACTGACGTGTGACCGAGTTGCTTTTGGGCCTGTCGGATATCGCCGGAGCTGTCAGTTTTGTCTGTGCCGGCCTTCGCCCGCAAATCCCTAAACTGGAAATCCTTATCGGCTACGCCGGCAGCACGGCGTGCTTCACGAAAGCGTCGCTGCAGCGTGTCCAGTAGCATCCGCTGGCCCTTCTCATTGACGACCAAGTGGCGGTACTCACTACCTTGCATCCTGCCTTGCGCCGGTGAATGCGATCAATCACGGCTTTCAGTTCGCCGGACATCTCCATGCGGAGTTTCTTCCCAGTCTTCCCCTGATCGATGTTCAGGAAGTTGTCGCGAATATCCCGCTCGTCGTACAGCAGTGTGTCCTGCGGTCGCTGCCCGGTGAGGTATGCCAGATCCATTGCATCGCGAGTGGGGACGTCGGCCTTTTCGTACACCCTTGTGAATATCTCATCCTCGACATAGACGTCACGCCCCGTCTCAACGTTCTTTTTAACGCCGAGACAAGGGTTTGCAGCCTTCGTCAGCCCGATCTCGCGCGCGAAATTGAACGCGTGGCTGAGCACCTCAATATCGCGGTTCGCGCGAACGTGACCGGCATTTGCTGGCACAACGCGGTTCTTCGATTTGTACCATTCGACTGTTTTCTTGTGACGCCAATACATGTACTGCTTGATATGTACGGGCTCGATTTCATCGAGCGGCGCGTCGTCGCCAAAAAACTCTTTCAGCAGCCCAATCTGCACGAGATTGGCGCCCTGACTGCTGGCGGCTTTTCCGGGGATGATGTCGCGGATATACGCGTCAAAGGCGGCTTTGAGCGTGGGAATGAACGCCTTCGGTATCTGTTCCTGCTCGATTTCTGACCAGCGCTTCACCGCCAGCACGAAATCGGTGCCCAGCGACTCTTCGCGCCGTGGCTTGCCGCCCAGGTCGTAGTAGTAGTACGTGACCTTCCCGCGGTGGCGGGCTCGCATTCGTGGCGGTAGGTTTTTGTTTCGGGTGGGCTTTCGTCCCATGTCTTTAACCAGCCATCATCATCTTGGGCTGCCATTTCTTCTTTGGCAGATCGTCGCGTGCGATGCGGCCTTCGATCGCAGCGCGAGCAATGATCGGCCGCCCGCGCGCATTCTCCCAGAACGGGATGCCAGACGTACGCAGCCATGCGACCTGCAGTTCCTCGCGGGTTTTCCCGCGTCGACCGACCCGCACGCCAGTCAGCTCAGCGACTTCCTCCGGTGACAGAAACGTATCAGTCATCGTGCGCCTCCTCGGAAATGAGCGGGTAATCCGCTTCCTCGCCCTTCAACTCGATCACGACCGGGCCATGCCGCATATCGCCGGTCATTGTGCCGTCGAGCTCGCGCCGTTCGGGACCGGACAGGTTGTGCCACTTCGCAATGTCATATGGGCCGTGCAGCAGCCCGCGCGGCTGGCCACGCTCCATGCGGCCGACCGCGATGCCGCGATCGCCGCACCACGCTTCAGCGGCGCGGCAAGCTTCGAACTGTACGATTTGATCGAATACAATTTTCATCATTCACCTTTGGAACGCAGCTCATGCACCTCTGGATTCAACCTTGCGGACCGTGCGCGCACCTCTACGGGCAGCCGGCCACCGCCGAGCCACATGAAGCGCTGACGCTCAACGGTGCGGGCGCTGTGAAGGACGCGCGAGCAGAGGCGCACTACACCTGCCTGCAATGTGGCGGCGTATTTGCACGAATTCTCGCTGGCCCGGCCAGCCGGCAGACATGGATGCTGCTGAACGCCGGGCAGCACTGACAGGCGTTCGGCGTTCACGCGATCGCCCCTAAGTCGTGCATTTGCCGCAACTGCGCGGCGACCTCTGACGTAACTTCGAAAAAGTTGAGTGCTCCCTTGCAGGCGATGAACGGAAGCGGCTTCGCGTCGGCCAGATGGAAACCGAAAGCACCGTCGATGTGCCAGCGCGACGTGCGATCGGCGGAATGGATGCACTCATCGATCGTCACGACGCCGACTATCCCACCGCGTTGGAGCTGGTCAAACGGCGGCAGCTCGATCGACGGTCCACCGACAGGCCAAAGCGGATCCTGCGCGGCTTCGTACTCCGCGCGCGTCATCCCCTTTGAAGCGTGAATCAACACGCGCCCGCGTACCTTCGTCGGCCAGTTGCGGTTTTCGATGTCCTTCAGGATGCCGGCGGCGATCGCAGTGGCACGGGCGGGGCCCGAAAGGTCTGGGCGCACGATTAGCCACGCCCAGGGTTGGCGGATAGAAAGCGCCTTCATGCTAGGCTTCCTCGCACACAATCGTGGAGGTCAAAATGCAAACACCAGAGCAACGCGCGGAGTTTCAGGCGGCATATAAAGCTTGGACCGAATTGCGGGAACGGCACGAAGCCGACCTGCTGGCGATTTTTCGAGAGGAAAAAACGCTCGATCGACAGCAGCTCTTGGAGCAGGCGGCCGAGGTGGTTCGCGCACATAAGCGGTTTGTAGACGCGGCGGTGCCGTTTGTTGGCCTGGGCAACAGCCTCAACCCATAGCCCGGGAGCGTCGATCTGGCGAGTCGTATCAGCCATTTGCCTTATCTCCCTTCTCTGCGGATGCCGCGATAGCTGCTGGGTGCCATTCGATAAGCGGCTGGTCGGCACGCACATAGAGTGGATGACGCGGCGAGCCGTCCTTCGTCGTGCCTAGGCACCACAGGCGTGCGCCCGCGTCGGTCAAAATGCTGGCAACGCGTGCGGCACGATCTGGCTTCGCATTCGAGCCCCATGCACATACGACGTCGCCGCACTCGCGGGCGAAGTTCCATAGATAGTCGTCGTTGTCGGGGCCGACCGGGTCGGGATGCGCCCACAAGGCGGCCGGGTTTGTCGAGCGCAACGCATAGAGGTTCGCGACGGCCAAGCCGTTGCAATCCCACAGCTTGGCGAAGCCGCGGCAGCGCCGAATAGTAGGATCGTCGAGACTGGCATCTGCGGTGCTCGGGTTGAGCATCAAGAACAACGCGGTCGACTTCATTGGACACATCGAGTCGGCCGCGCGGGTCAGGAGGTAGCGGTACTTGCCGCATTCGCTAATGATCGCGCTCATGCTAGGATTTCTCCGTATACAGACGGAGTGCCGACATGTGGACCTGTCGAAACTGCAATGTTCGGTTTGCCCTCGGTGAGATCGAGCCCCAAATCGATGAGGAAGGATTTTTTTTCATTTGCCCCGGCTGCGACTACCGGAACAAGTTGGTGAACATCGGTCCAGATGTGGCCGGGCAGCCGCAGCTTGTCCAGCGTGACTACGAGTAAGGCACCTATTCTGAGGCGATCATGCAGTTCGACGGTGATAAGTTCGAGGTGAAGTATTCGGGCGACCTTGGAGACTATCCTTCCGACGCGGATGCAATTGAAGCTGCTGAGCGATGGTCGATCCAATGGTGCGATGCGAACTGCGCTTAGCCAGCGTCCTACGATTTTTCGAAAGCCCAGAATGAGACCTTCATGTCGAACCACAACTTCACGTATAAGGAAGTCAACTACAGCGTGTATGTGACCGAGCAGAGGGACGGGAGGTGGAACTGGGCATATACGATGACTAAGCCCCCCGTCTACTGGAGAAACCAAGAGACGCCTGCAAGAAGTCAGGATCTTGCGATCGAAGAGGCTCGTTTCGACGCGGAGCGTCGAATCGACGCGATGTAGCGGTTTCATCTTGGACCTCTTCTTAGGACGTGCCCGGGGCCTTGCGCGCGGTACGGGTCGATCCCGTTGTGGTAGGCCGTCATGCCAGGATTCCTCGAAAGTGACCGCGGAGGTTGCCATGCTTCATGCCGAGGTGTACAAATTCCAATACACGCGTCAACAGGGTCTGCGCCGTACCTACGACGTGGTGCTTAACGTCGCTCATTCGGAAGCCGGCGTATATTCTTACGAATCGTGGGTGCATTTCAATCACGAGCTCAAAGGTAACGGACTCGTTTTCCCGCTGGTCGCCGGGACGGCCGCTGATGCCGAGGCGGAGGCGCGAGGACGGATTGAGGACAACATCGAGCACCTTGCCGGGGTGGCTGAGTAAGCGGCTCATTCCGTCTTTTCTTCTCCGGTAGGGGAGGGTTTGAAGTCGCAATCACCCCTCCTGTTGAGACAGGGCATGCCTCGCGCGGCTCTTTGCCCACGCTTCGAACTCGGTCGGATCGTCCCACTCGACGGTGTCCGCGTTGGCGATGTTCCTGAGTTCTTGTCGCAACATTTCGTTTTGCGTTCGCAATGAACGAATCTCGGCACCGGCCGCATCAGCGATGACTGCCGCGCCCTTCAGCGCATCCCTGATCTGCGCTCCATCCTGGGGTGGGGTGGCGTAGAGCTTCGTGCCCGGCGCTGGCATCTTGCCGTTGCGCCACAAAACCGCTTTCAGATCGCCGCCGAACAACACGACTTCGCCCACAAGTTCATCGGCGGCCGTGGCTTGCGTGGATGCGGCGCGGGCGAGAGTTAGCAACTTCTCGTAAGCGTCAGGAGCATGGGCCATCGTTGCCATGCGATAGGTCATGGCCGCCTCATGAAACTGGCGATCCCAACTCGCCTCCCGCTCGTCGCTCACAGTTGCGGCTTCGCGAGTGGATGCAGTGGCAGCAGCGAGAACGGCGCGGCGATTCCACTTCGGCACCTCAGTGCGCGAAACTTCGAACCCGCTGAGAATGCAATCGGCTGGCGGGTGACAGTGAAAGTCGGCGTTGCTGGCCGGCGAGAGATCTGCGCCACAAAGCGGGCACGCCATCGGTTGTTTTGTATCCATCGCTTCAAACCTTTATTGAGGCAGCACGGCGGCGCGCTTCCTGTGCCATCGCGAAAACGTTCCACCATGAGTGAGGCCAGTCGATGGCATGCCTATGCGTGGAAAGTTCGGTTAGAAAAACCTTGGCCGAGTACAGGTGCCACTCTCGGGCTGTCATGATTGATGCCCCCGCAATATGGAAAGAGATGCCGGCTTTCGAGGCGTGGAATGTCTCTGCGGCAGCCGGCGAGCCGCCGGTTCGTTACTTGGCGAACGGATCGCCAAAGAAGAACGGATTGCCGGTCTGCTCACGGATGGTTGCGATCATCCCGGTCGCGGCGGCTTCGAGCACCTTGTCGAAGCGAATCAGCTCATAGAAGAAGGTCAGTTTTGCGTCGCGAACGCGATAGCGCAGCCGTGCGTCGATGCGGTACGCGTCACCATTGCGGAAGACGGGAATGCCCAGTGCGAACCGTTCGAACAGTTTCATCTTCTGCAGGGTCTGGTCGTCGTCGTCCTGGACGAACGACAGGTTCTGGCCGCCATTCTGGAGGCGGACGGCGCTCTTGAAACGAAAGTCCTGCGTGGCTTCGAACGCCAAGGCCATTTCGAGCATCTCCGCGCCGGTCGGCAGGTTTTCGCCTGCTGTCGGGCCGGTGATGTCCTTCAGGTTTTCTTCGATGAACGCCGCGAAGTCGCCCTGAGACAGCGCTTGCTTGTTGTTGCCGATCCAGCGTTTCCATTCCTCACTGAATTCCGGCTGGAAGCGCGCGAGATGGTCGCGCCATGCCGCTTTCGCTTCGTCTTCGCCGTTATCGTTCAGGATGGCCGTGAAGGCTACCTGGCCGCGCGGATAATCGGCTTCGCACCAGATGGTCGAATCTGTCAGCGAGCCGTGCCGCTTGGTGTACTCGATAAAGTCCTCGGGCGCGCGCAGCCGGACGGTCGCGCTTTTCCGAAGGGGAGCAGCGCGATACTTCGAGTCGTCGTACTCCTTCAACGTCCAGTCGGGCGGGAGCGCGATACGACGCACCGCGGCGTCCGTGTTCGAGCCGATTTCAACGGGCGCTTTCATTTCGCGCGCGAGGGTTTCGGCGATATTGTTTTGCAGATCTTCCATAGCGGGAAATACTCCAGTGGGGGGAGGGTCAGGCCGTCTTCAATTCGGACGGCGGGGTGTCAGCGGTGTCGACGCGCTTCAGGTCGAGCTTCTGCTGACGGGGATCGTCGGCGACGAGGTTGCCTTCGGGGGTGGCGAACAGCATGGCCTCCATCGGCTCGTCGGCAGGCTTCTTGAGAGTCGATTTGCCGGTGACGAGCATGGCGCCGCCCCGGCTTGCCTTCTTCACGTTCAGTTCGATCGTGATCTTCCCGGTGCCACCGTTGGCGTCGATCGTCCGGACAAGGTCGGCGAACTGGTCGCTTGCGTGATCGAGCATGGCGCCACCGGAAATCTGGCGCAGCGTGTCTGTGATGGGTCTTACGGACATTTGATGATCCCCGTGGGGTTTGGTGGTTAATCGTTGCGCTCACCGGCGGCGAGGCACTTTCTGTGCTGCCCGATGTTTCGCGGCTCGGGCAGCGCGCGCGAGACGCGCTTTTGCGTTTCACGCGCCTCCCGCGCTTCACGGGCCCTGCGGCTTGGCGCCAGATCCGCACGTACGGCCGCGAAAAGGGTGGTCAGTACCTGCGGCTTCGCGTCGCAAAACCGGCCGCTGCATCCCTGTTCGTGAAATTTGCGCTCGAGCATTTCCAGCACCGCAGCCTCATCGAGGTCGGAGAGGATTCCTAAGGGCTTGAGCGCGGATATCATCGGTGAGCCTTTACGGGATCAGATGCAGCGGGTTGCCTGGCAGACAGCGGTACCGCGTTCATCCCACTGCTGAACGAGCGCGCACAACAGAACCACGATCGCAAGAGCCAGCGCTGATGTCGCGCAGTATTTGAGGAATGCGCACATCACCACGCACCCAGCACCCGGCAAAGGCCCTCGGCGACGAGCGGCGACGCAGCGAGGAACGCGAAGCAGAGCAGCGGGCGCTTCGTCGTGCGCCGTGCGTACTGGTCGGCTTCAGCTGCTGCGTCGCGCCGCGGGCGGGCAGCCTCTGGCTTGGCGTCGACGCCTTCGCCGATCAGCCCGGCAGCGCGTTCGCGTTTGAGATGTTCGGTCGGCGCGCCGTGCGGTTCCGGCAACGCCCGCAGCACAAGCAGGTCTTTGGCGAGCACGGACATTACTGCACCCCCGCAGTGATGAATGTGCGGTGATCCGGCGCGACCTCGGTTGACTCCGGCTCCGCGGTCGTCGTTGCTGCGTCACGAGCGCGTAACGCCCGGGCCTCGATTGCCTGGTTAAAGGCGTGCAGCAGCACGAGTCCCGCGTCGAACGGTTCACCGTCGATCAATGCGGTCAAGCAGCGCTGTTGCGTCGCCTCGGGCTGTGTTTGCAGCGCCGCCGCGATGTCGGCGACGGTGATCGACCGGACGACTGCCAGATGTTCGTCGACGATTTTTTTCGCGGGATGCGATGCCAGCGGTGCAGAGGGTGGAAGGTGGTGCATCCTTGCTCCATCGGTTGGGTGGCGATGGATGAAGAATAAAGCAACGCTTCATGCATGACAAGCATTAATTGTTTTTTGCAAAAGCAACGCTTTACTCGGGCAGGTCCGGATCGCGCTTGACGTAGTAGGAGAGCGCCTCAACTAACGCGTAGCGCGTCAATGCTTCATTCGCGCGATACCGCCCGATGCGGTAGATGCGGTGACGGCCATCGTGTCCGAATTCGATAACAATGCGACCGAGTGCGTCGCAATCATTCCTGGGCGGCGAAGGCGATTCCGCATGTCGGCTCCGCGCTGATTCTTGACCACCGGGGTCGCATCCAGGGAAATATAAGATGGTCACCGCGGCCCCGCCATTGTCCGAGTGCACGGCCGGTCATGCGGAACAACGTGACACCCCTGCCGACGGTGCTCCAAGTACGGCGTGAACGAAATGACGTTCACAGCGGCGCTCCCGCAAAAGGGCGAAACGCGTCGTTATCAGCGTCGCATAATGCTAACGGCGTTCCGCCTTTTGATGGAATCGTCATCTGGACAACCCTCTTGCTCAGGCCTTCGGACCATGCGCCTGGGGATCGTGTTGAGCAGGCCATACCGTACCGGTTCGCGAACTGCCGGGAAAGGGACCGAAAAGTGGGACATGGCCCAGTTTACGGGACACCTGCGCAAACCCAATGCGGACGGGCCTTAGCGGGCGATTACCCGACGTAAAAACGACGCGTCAGATTTCAGGCACGAAAATTGTTAACGAAACGTCCGGGTTAACCATGGTTAACGATCTGGATGGCGCGCGGTTGGAGTTCTTTCGTGCGCTGGTCGCTATCGCGGATGCAGGCAGCATCCGCGCTGCAGCACAAATGCTCGGCGTACCGAAGTCAACAATCGCCAGGTACATTCATCAACTGGAGACGTGCTTACATATGCAACTGATCCAGCGAGTTGGGAGCGGGATAGTGCTGACCGCCCGTGGCCAGACCATGCTGAAACACGCGCGTGCAATCCTTGGACAGGGGGCACTTGCACTTGAGGATCTCCGGACGATGTATGAGCAGCGGCCTGGGCGACTTTCGTTTGCCATGCCGGCATGGATGGCGACAGCCTTTCTGCCGGATACGCTCTCGCGCCATCGAAAGAGGTTCCCGGGTACCCAGTTGGAGATCGCTGAAGGGTATCTTGCTCTCGGGGTTCCCCGACTGCGCAACGGCAGTATCACCGTTCTTGTTTGCCGGGCGGCGCCAGATGGAGTTGGGGCGGAGTTCGATTTCCGGCCTCTCTTTACCACCAGAGCTGGAGTCGTGGCCAGGCAGGATCATCCTTGCGCGGACAGGCGCTCGCTCGCGGAACTTCGCAATCAGGAGTGGATACTGAACCGAGCTCCGGGGCGCGAGAGCTATTCTGCCAATATCTTCCTGCGGCACGGCTTGCCGGATCCTGATGCAATACATTACGTTCACTCTCTTCCGATCGCCATCGAACTGCTGCAGCAGACGGACATGCTGAGCATATTCTCGTGGCCGGCGATCGAACTTTGCGCGAGGCGCCACAATCTGTGCGTGATCCCGGTGAAAGAAGAAATGGACGAGCAGACGTTTGGCATTGCCACGCTGGCTGGACGTCCACTGGACCCTGCGGCGGCTGGCTTTATCGAATGCCTGATCGACTCGATCCGTGACAGCAGACAAAACGGATCGCGAGAAACCAGGCAGATGCTTCGATTGGTCGATCTGCTGATCTAGGGCCGTAGCCGCTTGCGCGGCAGGCCTACCCGTTCGCAGTAATATCGGTGTGGTTCATGCAATGGGCGTAAATCTTGTACATGAATATCAAGTAGCCGAGGCCAAGGGTGAGGATGCTGATGATTGCCCATATCACGATATTGCCGATTATGCTCGCAAGGTCAATCGTGCAGTTGAGCCGACCAATCCGCGCACCCTGCCGATCAACTACGATGGTTCGGCTGATAATGAATCGGGCCATGTAGTAGGGGAAGACGAAAAGCGCGAAACCAAAAGACACCACGGTCAGAACGATCCATATGATCGCGTGCCCGATAATATCTCCAACGGTCAATTCTGATTTAAGTTGCATTGCTTGCATGATTCTTCCTTGCGAGTACCGGCTAATTTTTAGCGGCAGCTAGTTGTTAAAAGGTAACTCGGCGCTCAAGTCAATGCGCCGGGAGTATTGCCACGTCGTTTGGACTGCGAAACAAAGAACGCGTCTGCATTACGTTCGAGCCGTTGATCACCTCCCTTAGATAGGCACTACATCTCAAAAAAACCTACTAATTGTAAAAAACTATCGATTTGCCGTAAAAATAGCCGCTCGCGCGGCTGGCTTACTCGTTTGCTGCTTGTTTGCGACGTCGGCGCGGTGGCGGCTGGATGACGACCTCAGGTTCTGTTTCGTCTGCGACGCTGCCGCCCGCCTTTACCTCAAAGGCGCGAGGTGCGTCCAGCAGGATTTCTATCGCATCGACGATTCGTTCAACATCTGCCGGGCTTCGCCCTCCCACGATCCGCGTCAACCGTTCAACGACGCTGTTCGTCGCTGATTGCTGATCCTGCTCATCGCTTCCGAGCCACCAGCTAAGCGGGCGGCCGGTCAGTTCGACCAATTTCGGCAACTGTTCCTTGCCGATTCTTCCAGTCTTTTTCCATCCGTTCACTGCTTGCGGAGTAACGCCGCAGGCGACCGCAACCTCAGCAGACGTGAGGCGCGCTTCGGCGAGTGCCTGCCGGACCCGGCGTGCTAGATCGGCGGTGTCGTTCGTTGACTTCATATATTGGATTAAATCATCGCTTTAGTGTATGCAGCAATGCTTGATGAAAAGGAAGTGTTGCTTTACTATTGCTTGCATGAACGCTATCAACTCCCAGGCCTTGGCGGCTATCCGCGAGGCCGTTGTAAATGCAAAAGGTCCGAGCAATCTTGCGAAGGTACTCGGCGTTTCGCCCCAGATGGTCTCCCAGTGGACGAGCGATCTGCCGGAACGGAATCGCCCCGTGGCGGCAGCGCATTGCAAGGCAATTGAGGAGAAATTCGGCGTAAGTCGAACGCGTCTCCGACCTGACGACTGGCACCGTTATTGGGATGATCTAATCGGCGCTCCTGGATCTCCCCCCATACCTCTTACTGCTCGTGAGGCGGCAAGAGGCGAACTGGGGCAACCCATCCCAGCACCAGAGGAGGTGTGATGTCTAACGATCGTTTCAGACCAGATGTTCGGCAGCTGCTGGCAGAAGCGGCTTTCAGGGGCGCTTGTTTGCCACGAGACCGGTGGCCATATGCTCTAAAAGCCATAGGTCTTTCTGAGGGATTCCCTGGTCAATCCGCATCCGTAGAGCGCGTTCATTCAATGCGTCGGATGCCTCTTGCCTGGTTAGCAAGCCTTTTTCGTCGAGTGCGTCGACTAACGCTGCGATAGCCCCGGAAAAGTTTTCGACGATAAGACCGAGTTGTTCGGCGGTGACCAGTGTGGTTTTTTCGTTCATGAGGGTTCCTTCAGTGATGAAAGTAAATGAGGTTTGTGTGAGAGCTGCTGATTTTGCTGGCGAGAGCCGGAACCCTCGCCTGTGCGTACTCCTGTTGTGGTTGAGGGCGGTTGTGGAACCGTTGCGAGTCCTCGATTTTGCCATTGCAGTAAGTACGCCTTAATTCGATCGCCGAGTCCCGGCGTTATGTTGTCTTGAACCGATGGTGGAGCTGAACTGAATGTCATGTCACTGAAGAACGAAAACGTTAACGATCTGCGGTTGCGGGTCTCTGACGAACTGATCGATGCCATCCGCATCCAGCGCAAGCTGTACGGATACAGCAGCGATAACGCTGCAGCGGTTCGCCTGCTGGAGCAGGCCGCATTCGGCGTGATTGGAAGTTTGCCCGCGAAGCTCGCTGACGTCAGCGACGAAATGTCCCGGATTGGGACGCGGGTGCCGTCATGACGAAACCCAACCCAGGCAAGGCTAAGGCGACGGTTGTGCTGCCCGCCGACGAGGCGCGCGATCTTGCCATCGATGCGGCGAACCGTGGTATGCCGACGCCCGAATATCTTGGTTACCACGTCCTGCGTAGTGCCTACGGCCTGATGCACCCGACAGTAATGGAGGTTGAACGTCGGGACATTTTGGGCAAAAGCGGGACAGACATTCAGGGGCGCGACGATGCGTGACGCATTCGAAGTTGCCGCATTTCGGGCCGTCCGCCGTGCGCAGCGCTGTGGCGCCTCATTTGAGGAAAGCCCTTTTTCCCCGGAGGCGTTCCCCGAACTCGCGCGCTACTGGTCGCGTGGCTGGGTGACTGCGGTCGAGTATCAATTGCCCCTCGGATGGTTGCTCTACATCGACCCTGACGAGGCATACGCGACGGCTTTGCGGGTGCAGCAGTGGAGGGAGGCTGCGTGATGATCGACCAGATCGGCATATTCATTTTCGGCGTCGTGGCCGTCTATCTGTCGCAGGACGGGCGCTTGTCGCATCGGAAATACGCGAGCGTGTTCGGGTTGCTTGGTCAGCCGGCATGGCTTTTTGCGTCATGGCAAGCCCACCTTTGGGGATTTTTCGCGGTATCGGTCGTGTACACATTGGTGTGGTCGCGCGGCTTTTACGCGCATTGGTTGAGCCGGCCGACATGAAAATCGAAATTGGAAACACAAGAGGGGGCGAGCCTGTGTAGTTGACAGGCCGTCAAGTCATGGCGCGCGCGGCTTACGGAAGGGACGCGTGCAATAGCAATGCGAGGGATTGCGCCCGGCTTCCGTGACGGCCCCCATACGCGAGCAGTGCCAGAGACCACCGCCGGAAGCGAGGCAGACCCTCGCCAACACCGACCTTCCGGCGGCCTTTGGTCAACCGATTGAGAGCAACGAGAATGGCGAAAAACAGCATCGACGCATATGGCGCAGCCGGAAAAAGCAACGTCCTCTATTTCGATCCCGAGGTGCTGACGCTCGTGGAAGATCCGGCGCATCCGCTTTTCGACTCGCGCGTGTATTTGCCGCTCGACGAGAACATGGTGCGCAACATCATGTACCAAGGTGTGCTGCAGGCGATCGAGGTCAACAAGAATCCTGAGACGGGCGTCGTCGAGGTCGTCATGGGCCGGCAGCGCGTAAAAAACTGCCGCGAGGCGAACCGGCGTTTGCGCGACCGAGGCGAGGAACCGAAGCTCGTGCCGGCGATCGTGCGGAAGGTGGCGGCGCGTGACCGCGCGCTTGTGTTGTCGGCCGCCACGGCAAGCGAAAACGCCATTCGGCAACAGGAAAGCCCGATAACGCGGGCCGAAAAGATGGCGCGGCAACTATCGCTCGGTCGTTCCGAGGCCGATATCGGAATTCTGTTCGGCGTCGGTCCGCAGACCGTGCGCGCGTCGCTCGAACTGCTCGAATGCTGCGCTGCCGTTCAGGATGCTGTCGAGGCTGGGAAGGTGAACGTTACCCATGCGAAGCAACTGACGAAACTGACGCCCGACGAACAGCGAGCGAAGGTTGCCGAGCTGATCGCGGCCGGCGACGGCGTAAATGGGCATGAACGCTCGCGCAAACAGCGGGCCGTGATGGGCGACGGCAAGCCGCGCATGAAGACGCGCGCGAAGATCGAGAAGGAACTCGAGTCGGCTCAGGGCGCGCGCGCTGAAGCGCTGCGGTGGGTGCTCGGTCTGTCGTCCGAAACCGCGACTGGAGGCGAATCGTGATTCACTATCACGGCCTTCCGATCACCCCGAACACGGCCGCACTGCGCGCCGTGGGTTCCGGGCATGCGTTCGTTTCGTTCGAATATCCGGAGCAACTGGGGCTTGTGCTCGACGTAGCGCAGTCGTTCGCCGTTGACAACGGCGCTTTTAGCGCATGGTGCGCGGGTCGGCCGGTTAGGGATTGGTCGCGCTATTACGCATGGGTCGCGGAACTGCATCGCTATCCGCCATTCGACTTCGCAGTGATTCCCGATGTGATCGACGGCGATGAAGCAGCGAATGACGCGTTGATCGCTGAATGGCCGTGGCGCTTCCGTGCGCCATGGACCGGTGCGCCGGTCTGGCATCTGCACGAATCGCTCGAGCGGCTCGAGCGGCTCGAGCGGCTTGCACTCGCTTGGCCACGTGTTTGTCTTGGCAGTTCAGGGCAGTACGCGACGATCGGCACTGACGCATGGTGGACGCGCATGGCCGAAGCGATGGACGTCGTTTGTGATCGGGATGGCCGGCCGGTGTGCAAGTTGCATGGCCTGCGGATGCTTGACGTCGATGTGTTCACGCGCTTCCCGTTCGCCTCGGCCGACTCGACGAATATCGGGCGCAACGTCGGCATCGACTCGCGTTGGCGCGGCTCATATACGCCCGCGTCGAAAGAAGCACGAGCTCAGGTCATGCGCGAGCGTATTGAGGCGCACCCGTCTCTCATTTGCTGGCAACGTGAGCACGCGCCGATCCAGACTGCGTTGTCGCTGGAGGCCCTGTGATCTACGCCGACGTTTGCACCGGCATCGCTGCGGCTTCCGTCGCGTGGCATCCGCTCGGCTGGCGGGCGGCGTGGCACAGCGAGATCGAACCATTCCCGTGCGCCGTGCTCGCGCATCACTATCCGCACGTGCCGAACCTCGGCGACATGACCAAGTTCAGGAACTGGCCCGATGCAACTATCAATCTTCTCGTCGGCGGAACTCCCTGCCAGTCGTTCAGTGTCGCCGGACTTCGAAAGGGACTGGACGATCCGCGTGGCAACCTCATGCTCACCTATCTTGCCATTGCTCGGCGATATCGGCCCCGCTGGCTGGTATGGGAGAACGTCCCCGGTGTCTTGTCGACCGGCGAAGGGCGGGCGTTTGGAACCCTGCTCGGGGGGCTGGCAGAACTCGGGTATGGGTTCGCCTACCGCGTTCTTGACGCTCAGTACGTCCGAGTGGAATCACACGCTCGCGCCGTCCCTCAACGACGGCGGCGTGTGTTCGTTGTCGGATATCTTGGAGACTGGCGACCACCTGCGGCGGTACTTTTTGAGCGCGAAAGCCTGCGCGGGCATCCTCCGCCGCGCCGAAAAGCGGGGCAAGAAGTTGCCGGAACCCTTGCGGCTAGCCTTGGAGGTAGTGACGAAAACGATGTGGCAGACAGCCGGCTAACCCCGCGCGTGGCTCGTGCGTTGACGACGAGCAATCAGCGCATCGACGCAGAATCTGAAACGCTGGTGGTCGCGCATGCGCTGCGCGGCGAGGGCTTCGATGCAAGTGAGGATGGCACTGGGCGCGGAACGCCGATCATTCCCATCGCATTCGACTGCAAGACATCGGGCCGGAACGGCTTCATGGTGGGCGACGTTGCTCCGACGCTGCGGAGCATGGGACACACCACCTCGCATCGGAATGGTGGCGGGCATGCTGCCGTGGTGCAGCCGTACACGCTCGCGGTCCGCGGTCGCGCCGGCGGCCATGATCTCGAATACCGGCAGGACGGCACAGCCTATGCGGTGTTGACGCCGAACGGTGGCCGCGGTGGCATTGGGGTCGGCGCGATTTCGATTTGCATGGGTAGCGATCCGCTATATGCGACCGAATTGGCGATGCCGCAGACCACGCGTAACGGTGATCCGGGCGTTGTGCAGTACGACAGCGCCGTACGCCGTCTCACACCGCTCGAATGCGAACGCCTGCAGGGCTTCCCCGACGGATACACCGCAATCCCATTCAACGGCAAACCAGCTGCTGACGGCCCGCGTTACAAGGCGCTCGGTAACAGCATGGCCGTCAACGCGATGCGGTGGATTGGGGAGCGCATTCAGGCTGTCGAGCATCTGTGTGCTGTTTCGACGGCGAGCTCGGCGAAGGTGGCCGTATGAATGAGAACGGACCCTGCACGGACTATCGGCGGCTCGACTCTGGCGGTGTTTTGCGACCAGCAGATTGCGCAACAGGGGCGATGGGCCCGCGTTGTTCCACGGCTGCTCGATCCAGCCGCCGGCTGTCCAGTGTAGTGCGCCGCCTCAGCATCAACACACGGCGCAGGCGTCCCTTAAACATGAGATCTCGAGCCGTGCAGTTGCAGCCCCAGCGCCTTGATGACTTTCAGGATTGTCCCGAAGCTCGGATTGCCGTCGCTCGACAGCGCCTTGTACAGTCCCTCGCGCGTCAGGCCCGTGTCGCGCGCGACTTGCGCCATACCTCGTGCGCGGGCAATAACGCCCAGTGCATGCGCGATAAATGTCGGGTCATCACCGCCTTCGAGCAAACAGGCCTCGAAATATTCGGCCATGTCGTCTTCGGTCCTCAGGTGTTCGGCCGAATCCCACGGCCGGGTTTTGATCTTTTCCATCATTCACTCCGTATCAAGGTTCGGCAGCATCCTGTGCGCGGCTTTGATATCTGCGGACTGGGTCGATTTGTCGCCACCACACAGCAGGATCACCAACACCGCACCGCGCTGCACGTAATAGACCCGGTATCCAGGCCCGTGATCGATGCGCATTTCTGTGACCGGTGCGCCCGCCGAATTCGTGTCGCCAGGGTTGCCCATCGCCAGCCGGTCAATGCGGGCCTGAATGCGGCGCTTTGCAATCCGGTCTTTCAGACCATCAAACCAAGCGTCGAAAACTTCGGTTGTTCGAATATTCAGCATGGAGAGAGTGTAATCCATGGTTCACGTTATGTCAACCACAGTTCACAACAGGCGGCGCGAAGATGAGGGTTTCTGACGTACTGCGCGAACTGGGGCGGCCGATCGCCTATTACCCGTTCCTCTCCCGCTATTTTGGCGGGGTGAACGCTGCGGTGCTTTTCTGCCAGATCTTCTACTGGCAGGACAAGGCAATGAGCGAATTCGGCGTGCACAAATCCTCTGCCGAGTTGGAGGACGAGACAGGCCTCTCCTACGAGGAACAGCGCTCGGCGCGCGCTTCTTTGCGTGCGACAGGCGTGCTGGTCGAGACCGAGAAGCGCATCGAACACAAGATCTACTTCCGCATCGATGAGGACGCGCTTGAACGTCTGCTTGAGGCGGGGCCGGTGGCGAAGAAGGCGCGTAAGGCGAGTTCGCCGAAGTCGAAAAAGCCCGTTTCCCCAACTGGTGAAAGCCCAGTCCCCGAAATGGGAAAAGTCCATTCCGGGGAACAGGAAAAGTCCATTCCGGGAAATGGGGAAAGTCCAGTTCGCGGAACGGGGAAAGTCCATCCCCCGAACTGGGAAAACCCGCCTCCGCCAACCGGCCAAACCCCTGTCCGGGGAGAGGGAAAAGTCCATTCCGTTAACGAATGGGTGACTACAGCAGAGACTACAGCAACAGCAACGCGCGCGAGCGATGCTGTGGACAACTCTGCTGCCGCTGCTGCTGATTCGAAAAACGAAAAGCCGAACCCCGAACTCGAGTTCACCGAGTTGTTGATCGAACTGGAACGGCAGCGTGGCAAGACGCTGACGATCGACCGCAGGTGTTTGTGAATCTGGCGCTGAAGTCGACTCGCAGCGTGCGCGGGAACCGGGCATCGATGTTTCACGGTGGATGGTTCACGGTCACGCGGTTGTACGGCCCGGTTCGCGAGTCGCATCTGAGGGGCGAATTGGGCCGCGGCTACATCTGGGCTGACATCGAAATTCCTGACGACCTGCGTGATCACGTTTCGGTCGCTGGCTTCAACGCAGACGGAACGATCCGCGTACAGGTAGCAGTGTCGATAGACGAAGTTATCAGGGATGCCATTGCACCCGCGCTCGCCATCCTGCCATCTGCGATGGACTCGCGGCCCGCTCGCGTCATGCTGATGGCAATCGGGCTGCAGGAGAGTCACTTCGAGGCTCGCCGACAGATGAACGGTGGTCCAGCCCGTGGCTTCTGGCAGTTCGAGCAGGGCACGGCGAAGTCGCGCGGCGGCGTGTGGGGCGTCTACCTGCACGATGCGAGCCGCTACTGGCTGAACGTGCTGTGCGAGGCACGTCATGTCGCGTTCGATCCGGCCGCGATCTACGGGGCGCTCGAGCACGACGATGTGCTTGCCGCTGGTGTCGCGCGGCTGCTCCTCTTCACGGACCCGCCGAAGCTGCCGGCGGCCGATGATGCGGCTGGCGCGTGGGCGGTCTATCTACGGACGTGGCGGCCAGGCAAGCCCCGACCGGAGTCATGGCCGGAGTTCCATCGGCAGGCGGTCGGCGCCGTCGGTCCCGATCGGAATGCAGGGGAGACGTGATGCAACTGAACGAGCACGAAAAGGAGCTCTTGACGCTGTTCGGTGTGGGGGCTGTGATCGGTTTCGCCAAGTGGCTGTTGAGCGGCGAACGCTTCGAGGTGCGGGTTGTGGCCGGGCGGATCATTATCGGTGCGGGCCTGTCCATGAGCGCCGGGGCCGCGCTGACTGTTTTTCCGGATCTTCCGGCGACGGGCCTGGTCGGCATCGCTTCGGCGCTAGGCATTTGCGGGCAAGTAGTGCTTGAGGCCGTTGTGCACAAGTACATCGGAAAGCTTCCCGGCGATCGCGACGAGGGGAGCAGATGAACTGGAAAGCACTTATCGCGGGTTTTGTGCTCGGCTGCGGTATTGCCGGCATCGCGCAGCAATGGCGGCTCGGCGGGCAGATTGCCAGCGCAGGGACTGATCTTGCGAACGCACAGCAGCAACACGAGGCTGAACTGAGAGCGATTTCCGATATGGCCGCCTCGGCGGCCGACGCCGCGCTCGCAGAAACCGTGCGTGCGGCATCGGCCGTCGCCGCGGTCGAACTAATCTATCGAACGGAACAAACGAATGCTCAAAAGACGATCGATGCTCTACGCGCCGATGTGCGCGCTGGCGATGTCCGGCTGCGCGTCGCAACTGCCAGTTGCACCGCTTCAGCCGGTGGCAGTGGCGTGCCCGGTGCTGGCGCCGCCGCCGGCGGAACTGATGGAACCGGAACAGCCGAACTTGACGGATCGACTGCTGACGCTATTCTCGGCATCACCGGGGACGGCGACAGGACAATCCGGAAACTGACAGCGTTGCAGGACTACGCGCGCGAAGCACTGCGCGTGTGCGGGATCCACTAGCGAAAAGAAAGTTCTGCTCCCTATGCTGGAGCGACAGTTGGGAGACGAACATGGGTCTTTCCCGAAAATGCAACGTGGAATGCAACTACAACGAGGAAGGCCCGCCAATAGATGGGATCGCGCCCGGTTGGTGCAGGCAGGGACCGGTCGATGACGTATTCATGTGGTTTGACAAGGCCACGTTCAATTTCGAGAACAGGTCGAACACGCCGAAGCTTGCGACGGTTAGAAGAACGCTCGAGCCAGACGGCCTCATCCAGGAATACCAATTTCGGGTGGACAATCGGGGAGGCCGCGTCTACTCCATCCTGTGGTGCGCGGAACAAGATCAGGGCATCTTGGATCTCGTTAGTGTCATCGAGAGTCCGATGGACGGCGGTTTGGAGGCGTTCGACCAGATGGAATACGTCAACGACGCTCCGTATCCAAGAATCATCAACCACAGCCCGCATTGGGTATATGTCAGCGCTTACGCTCGCGATAACGGCGGGGGCGAACCTCGGGAGCTTCGAAAAGAGACTGCACCACCATCGGCGATCGAACGATCGGGAACGCGTGGACCTGTTTGTCAGAACAGCGGCCGCTCTGCGGCGACCGATCAGACATCACTAAGTTCGTACTTCAGTGTCCACGCACGAAAGGCAAGAGATTTTTGTCAACGAAATGATTTGGTCGCCACCCGGACAAGAGTTTATCGATCACAAAAGTGTCCGCGATTCCTGACACCACCCCGATGCCCAGCCCTGCGAGCCCGAGCGCGGTGGTCAACGCATATCGAATACTTTTGACGGCGATGCCCTGAGTCCAGGGTTCGGCTGCGATGTCGCGGATGTAGGCGTGGACCAAATTCTCATCGGGGTTTGCCGCCCCGAGCCAGTTCCTGAATCGATCGCCCTTGTCCAACAAGCGGAAAAAGTCTTCGATCGAGCGCTCTCCCGAGTCGATCGCTTCACATAAGCTGGGGGCGTTGGGAAGCAGAACATCGACAAACTGTTGACGGGATTCTGAGTTCAACTGAGAACGCCGCAGCAACTCGGCGTACCGCACGCGGATAATCGACGACGCGACGCTGGATGTTACAAAATCGCCGGCATAGTGCGACGCCATTGCCAAGTCTGCGCGCGCTTCCAAAATGTTAGTTAAAAGATGCGCGACTGTGATCGCCTCCATCGGCGGTGTCATCTTCGCACGATGCGAGTTGATGGCGCTAAAGTCAATATTTGAAAACGCACAATAACCTTGTTCTGTGTCCAAGAGGTCGAACTGCAAATCCTCGTTTGATCGATATCCCGGGGTCAACGCCGCGATAGCCTGCTGGATGGCTTCGCGTACAAACTCGGCATCGGAAAGATCGCGCCTCGCGGCGGTAACAATCCCTCCCTTCAGAAAATGGTTTCCCGAGTACGTACGATTTGGAATGTGAAGAGAAGACCACTTAGAAAACTCCCTAGCCGCCTTTCGGGGAATTCCTTGACGTTCGAGTTCGAACGCCAAGCGTTCCTCGGGCGAATTAAGCCTCTTGTTCTGGTCACCTGTGAACGAGACCGCTACGTAGTTGTAAAACTGCGTTACGCCCACCGACGTGCTGTGTGTACCAAGGGTCTCCTCACAATAGACGCTTGATAGTTCCGGACGTTGCAACAGTTGTCTAAGGCACTTAATTCCGACCTGCTTGACCAGTTGGAACAACGTCCCACGATCGATCACAAGCTGCACTTTTTGATAGTAGAGCAGCGCTTCCGCGACTTGGCCGGCGGTCACTGGCGACCCGCCTTCAGCCCTGCGCAAGACAACGTGTTCAAACATAGATTGTCCAGTTTTATGATGAACATCCGCTTCTTCGGATCGAAGACGGTCGTTCCTGTTCTCGCGAGGGCCAAGGGCAGAAGAGCCCGGCAAACGGCCCATTTCGCCGTCATTCTATAGGGGAGCGCCGCCCTTCGGCGTCTCTGCGTCGACTCGGGATCCGTACTTTTCACGAACGACGGCCGAGAGACTCTGATCAGGCTCCAGACACGAGCGGCTGATAGCGGGGCGGAATCGATCTTAGTATGTCTGGCTGAGCACCCAGCCGAAGGGCAGAAAATGGTCGAACCGAGACGGACGTTCTGACACCGCCGGTCACATTCAGGTCAAAACTTCTTCGGTTTAGCGGTGTGCGGCTCTCTTTCTTCGTCGCCGTCATCCGCTCCGGTGGCCCGCACCCAATGCACGCATCCGCGCTCTGGCTGTGCTTGCACCTGCTTCTGCTCGTTCCACAGGCATAGGGCATGTGATCCGCCCGCAACGTCGCCGCCCCAATGTTCGCAAAGACGGCAGGGGCGGTCGGTCACAGCGTCGGGATATCGAAATTGAGTCACGCCAATATGCTGTATAAAAACACAGTATATCCCGGATTCCGGTTGCGCCGGCGCAGTGAGCAACCGCCTTCGGGCGGCTTTGCTGCCGCCCTTTTCCTTAATCGCGCCGAACCCTAAACCATTTCCGCAATTCAGAACGGGTCCTTGCTGGGATTGGCTTTCGGGGCACCCGTTTTAAGCTGTTTGCGGAACTGTAAATCATCTAACCCCTTGATTTATAGTCAGTAGTGTTTGGTCTTCAAACCCAGTTGAGGGCGTCAGACGCTCTCGGGTCGGTTCGACTCCGGCTGCCTTCCGCCAGTCATGGCTTCCCGGGTGTTCCGGTACCTTTTAGGTGCAGTCGCGCAATCGGGCAGACGAAGCAGATGTGTGTGAGTCTGCGCAAGGTGACAGGCGCAAACGTGCGCTCGTGGGCCGCGTTGCCATCGGGTCGCACGTTCAGGAACAGTTGTCTTCATGTCACGCCCCGGGGCGTGGGTGGCGCGCGAATCGGCGCGGTCCGCGCAAGGATATCGGTGATGATCATCGCGAGCGAACATGGTCGTGGAGTCCGCCTAGCTGATCGTGAAGCCGCCGTCCGCTGCGATGATCTGCCCGGTGACATAGCTTGCGGCAGGGCTTGCGAGAAAGAATACGCTCTGTGCAACCTCGATCGGGGCGGCCATTCGTCCCATCGGAATCCGTCCTGCGCCTACGATCGGGCCTCGAATCTTGAACGTCGCGCTGATGTTCTTGCCGCCCTCGCTGGCCATGCCGCCTGGAAGGATTGAATTGACGCGGATTCCGTCGGCCGCGAACTCGCTGGCCAGTGATCGCGTGATGCTGTCCACGCCGGCCTTCGCGGCGTCGTAATGGGCGTTGACGCCCCACAGCGTGGGTCGAAGCGCGCCAACGGAGGAGATGTTGACGATCGAGCCGCCGCCGTTCGCCTTCATGCGCGTGATAGCCTCTCGGCAACACAGGAACGTCCCCCGCAGCGTGACGTCTTGCATCTGGTCCCATTGTTCGACGGACATTTCAAAGAATTCGGCCTTCGAACGGTGCGCCGCGTTGTTGATCAGAATGTCGACACCGCCAAACTTCGTATCGACGGCTGCGAATAGTGCCTTGACGGATGCTTCGTCGGCCACGTCGACTTGGCATGGCATCGCAATGCCGCCGTCCGCATTGATATCCGACGCTGTTGCAGACGCGGCATCGGGGTTCAAGTCGGCAATCACGACCTTGGCGCCGGCCTCGGCGAGCAGTCGCGCAGTCTCGCGACCGAGACCTTGCGCAGAGCCGGTAACAACGGCGGTCTTGCCCGTGAGATTGAACCTCTGCGCGAGGTGCGCGCCGATCTGTGTTTCACTAAACATGGAATGCTCCGTTTTGAGTGTCGATGAAGGTCGCGCTGTTCGGTTCGCTTCAGTCTGGCTGCGCTGACCTGATTGAACAACGCAATCACGGAGGCTTCACGTTCCACGTCTGCCTCGATAGCGATTGCTTCGCCGCCCGCCGAAACGATCTTGTCGACGACCGATTGCATGTGCGCTGCGCTGTGATCGGCGACTACGACCCGTGCGCCAGCCTCGGCCAGTACAGGGGCGATATCGATGCTGGAAT
This sequence comes from Paraburkholderia sp. 32, assembly GCF_050435345.1. Lineage (NCBI taxonomy): Bacteria > Pseudomonadati > Pseudomonadota > Betaproteobacteria > Burkholderiales > Burkholderiaceae > Paraburkholderia > Paraburkholderia sp. 32. Next base: position 498,430 of record NZ_JBNDKD010000001.1, on the reverse strand, counting down.
TGCATCCCTTGTCAGTCACGACAGCGATTTTTCCGCTGATGCCGAATGGCCGCTCAAGCAAGGATGTGGTCATCGAGTTATCTCCAGGGGGCTGCGTGTCGTTTTTTACGAATTCTAGCGACAACGTCCGACGCGCAATGGTTACCGTGGGGAACAATTAGAGTGAACTGGTTTCACTAATCCCGCGCTCTAACGAACGGCAGGAATGAAGCGACTCAGCGCGGTGCTAGCGGGCCTCGTCGAAACGGTGAGCGAAAATACGCACATCGTTCTAAAAACGCCACGATAATACCAGCCGGGATTTCCCTCGTTGCGGGTCTTCAGGCGTGCCGCGCAACATGCGCGTAGAGAACGTCGCTCCGGCAATGATGACGTCGGCACGAACGCACATACAACTTCACAGGAAGGCGCCAAGATGAGTGTTGCGAAAAGAAGCCCCGCCCAGATGGAATCGCACCGACCGCAGCCAGATACCGGCACGCTTCCTTTGCAGGTTGAGGACATCACCTCTTCGTGGCTGACGTCGGCGCTCGCGCGCAGCCATGAAGGGGTAGCCGTCGAATCACTGGCCATCGACGAGGTGATGTACGGCACGGCTACCAAAGTCAGGGTGCGTCTTGCTTACAACGCAACAGGGCGCGAGCTTCGCTTGCCGGAGTCTCTGATCGTCAAGGGCGGTTTCGTTCCCGAGTACCGGAACCTGAACGCCTACATATACGAATACGAGGCGAAGTTCTTCAAGGAAGTCCATCCCTGCTTGCGTGCAAATGTGCCTGCCTGCTTCTATGCAGAGACCGACAGTCGAAGCGGGCAGTCGATCGTGATCCTCGAGGATCTACGTTCACGGGAAGTGGAATTCTGTCGCGTGCAGCGGACGCTGACGTTTGCGCAGGCGGCGGCAAACCTGGACGCGCAAGCGCGGTGGCACGCGCAGTTCTGGCAATCGCCTGCGCTCGAAAGCGATGGCGAACTGGCGTGGCTCGCGTCGCAAGACCCGCTGCCCGATGGCGAGTCCGGCACCTATCACTGGGGTCAGTTGAAACCCGAGGTGTTCGCCAGCTATACACAGTTGCCGCGCGGGGCCGCCGTGCCAAAGCGGTTTCACGATCGTGACTGGATGGAGCGGGCGCTCCTCGATCTGCGCGCTTTCGACCGCATCGGGCCGATGACGTTTCTCCATGGCGATGTTCACCTCGGAAACCTGTATTTCGACCGCGACGGAACGCCCGGCTTTCTCGACTGGCAGTCATATCGACGCGGACCGTGGGCTCATGACGTCACGTACTTCCTGATATCGGCTCTGGATATCGCGGATCGGCCGAGATGGGAGCGCGCGTTGCTCGAATACTATCTTGAGCGGCTCGCCTTTCACGGCGTCAACAACCCGCCGTCATTTGAAAGCGCGCTAGATGCCTACCGGCGCCACATCGTCTATGGGCTGTTCTTCTGGCTCGTGAATCCGGTGGAGTGGCAGGTCGAAGTCAACAATTGTGCAGTCGCGCCTCGGTTCGCGATGGCGGCACTCGATCACGAGATTCATGACCTCATGGGCCGATAACCCACCAGGCGTTGAGCGACACGCACTTGACGTCGCCACTTCCGCGGGAGTACATTTTTACGATCGATATTCAAAAATGTGAATGGCGGGGAATAGTAAAGGAGGCAAAGCATGTCGGAAATGGTCGCTCGACGCAGCACAACCTGGCCCAGCGTGTATGCGTGGGCAGGGCTCGGTGCGCTTTTCGCTTTTGCACAAATCCGCACCTACGCTGTTTCCATCTGCTTTCGTGGCGTCGGCCTTCCTTCTGCTGAACGTCGACGAAGACGGATATACGGCCATCGAGCGAGGTGTCGATCGTGTCGGTTGCCATCCAGCGGTGCGCACGGCGCTTCGGGTGCTGGCTTTCATCGCGTTTTGCAACATACTGAATCTGGCCTACACGAGCGCGATGGGTGTGCACGCGCTGTATGCCGCTCCGTGGCCGGCGGATATGCCGAGCTGGCTTGCTAACAACCGTTAGGCGCACAGTGCCCGCCATCGTCAAACGCCACAGCGGATAACCGATGACGCATTGCAAGCCGCATCGCTTCGCCGACGTCGAGTATCGTGTAGAAGACGAAATCGCTATCGTCACGATGAGCCATCCGCCAGTCAACGGATTAGGTCTCGGAATCCGTCGCGGACTCGTTGCCGCGTTTGAAGCGGCCCGGTGCGACGCGCGGGTTCGCGCGATCGTACTCAATGGCAGTGGACGCGGCTTTTCCGCGGGAGGTGATATTCGCGAGTTCGGCACTTCCGCTGCCACAGCTTGGCCAGCATTGTCGCTGCACGTTCATGCGGTGATCGAGGCGAGCGACAAGCCGGTTGTAGCCGCTATCCACGGGTTTGCCATTGGCGGTGGTCTGGAAACCGCGTTGGTGTGCCACTACCGTGTGGTCGCGGACAATGCGCAGATCGGTCTGCCCGAATGCAAGCTCGGCGTGATCCCTTTGTCCGGCACGCAGCGCTTGCCGCGTGTGCTGGGCTTCGCGAAGTCGATCGAATTCATTCTTGGTGCTCAAATCGTGCGCGCAGGAACCTTCCGGGGCACCGCGTTATTTGACCGGATCGTCGATGGCGATGAGCATGAAATGTCGCGCCTTGCGATCGAGCTTGCGCGTGAGAAGATAGGCGGTACATCGTTGCCATTGATTCGCCGGTTGCCATTGCCTGATGGCGATCCGGTTTCCATTGTCGCTGAAGCGCGCTCACGCCTCAGCTGTAGCGATGCAGTAGAAAGCCAGTGTCTGGATGCCATCGCCGCGGCAGCCGAGTCGCCCGATTTCGATGCCGGCATGGCCGCAGCGCGTGCGATCCACGATCGGCTCGTTTCGTCCGATCAAGCGTCAATGCAACGAGATCGGTTTTTCAAGTCGCGCCGGGACGGCTCCGCTCGATAAGCACCAGCTGATTTGCTACTACGCGGAAAGTTGCTTGCGCAGATCGCCTTTTCGCACCTTTCCCGAAGGCGTGCGCGGCAGCTCTGCAACGATGCAAAGTTGCTCGGGCGTCTTTTGCTTCGCCACGCCCGCGCCGGCAAAGTGGGTCTGGACTGCGATCAGGTCGAGCGACGTGCGTTCGTGCAAGACGACGACCGCACAGACTCTTTCTCCATATCGTGCGTCTGGCTGCGCCACGACGGCGACATCGCGCACGGCCGGGTGAGTGGCAAGTACTCGCTCTACTTCGAGCGACGATATATTTTCTCCTCCGCGAATCACGATGTCCTTCTTTCGGTCCGTGATGGTCAGGCAGCCGTTTGCGTCGAGACGGCCGATATCGCCGGTCCGGAACCATCCGTCGTGAGTGAACGCGGTCGCATTGAGCGCCGGGTCGGTGTAGCCGACAAACAGCTCCGGTCCCTTGATCAGAATCTCGCCGTCGCGTCCGGCAGGCAGGTCGCTGTCCAACTCGTCGACAACGCGCACCTGCGAGCCGGGTTGAATGCGACCGTCCGTGCAGGCCCGGATATCAAAAGGCGAATCGGCCCAGCCGACACTCACTGTCGAATGCTCGGTCAGCCCGTACGCGCGGGTTCCCGCGAAGCCGGCCCGATCGGCCATGGCGACGTGCTCGGGCGTGACACCCGTGCCGCCGAGACCGTAAGAAGCGAGGGACGCCAGGCTGCGCCCGTCGCGGCGGGCGGCTTCGAGGAGCCCCTGGAGATGAAACGGTGTGCCGCCCGAGAGGCGCACGCGATACTGATCGACCAGTCGCGCGGCAAGCGAGGCGTCCCATCGGTCCATGAACACCATCTCGGTGCCTGTAATGAATGGACGCAACAGGAAATTGAAGCCTGCAATATGGCCAGCAGGGAAGGGCGTGAGATACGGCCCAGGCCCGTCGATGAACGGAATCTGCCACTCTGCGCCTACTGTGCGATGAGAGTGCTGCACGCCTTTGGGCGAAGCTGTCGTTCCTGACGTGTACAGCAGCAGGCAGATGTCTTCCGACGTTGGCGGGTCAGCAGGGCGTTGTTCATGCGTTGTCGCGGCGAGTCGTTGCAGCGCGCCAAACGTGATGCCGTTCGAGGGCGCCCGATCGCCAACGACGATCACGCGCTCGAGGTCGGGCGTGTCGCCGAGCGCGGCGACACGCTCCAGGTAGTCGGTTCGGGACCAGAAATCGGGCACGCACAGAACGCGGGCGCGGGATTGTCGAAGGATGAAGCCGACTTCGGCGGGACCGTAGATGTGTACGATCGGCACGAGTACCGCACCGATCTCCAGTGCAGCCAGATACAGAAGCGCAGTCTCGCGCTGTGTGGGAAGCTGTATCGCGATCACATCGCCTCGACGCAGACCGATGGCTGTGAGGGACTTGCCAATCTCTTTCGCGTCGTGCAGCAGCGACTCGGTGGTGCAAGTGTAGGCACCGGCTTGGGTATGAAAATGGAGCGACGTCGCGCCGTGCTTTTCGACGGCGCGCGCAATCAGGCCCGCAAGAGGCAAACCGCTCGACCACGGCGCAGTTTTCGATTCGCGCAGAATGGAATTCATGCTAGCAAGGCTCGCAAGAGGCTCACCAGCGCAAGTGGCTGGTCAAGCATCATGTGATGGCCTGCGCGTGGCATCGTGATCGGACCCTTCGCGCCGGGGATCGCAGCTACGATGCGGCGCGCGCGATCGGCGCTGACCACGCTGCTGCACTCGGCATGCACGTAGCTGACGGGAACCGCGATGCGGGTCAGCAGGTCTTCTTCGCCTTCGACCGGCTGGAGATTCCGCAACTTCGGGTCGAAGCGCCATACCCAGCCGTCGGCGGTTTGACGAAGTGATGTCCGCGCGAGATGCTCGAGCAGCCACGGCTCGCAATCTTGTTCCGGGATGAGTCGAAAGCGACTGAGTGCAGTATGCCAGTCCGGATAGGGACGGGGCGGCGGGCGTCGTTCCACTGCAGGCAAGGTTTCGCCGCGTAGCATGAAATACGAATCGAGCACGACTGCATGCGAGAGACGATCGGGAAAGGTCGCGCACGCCTGGAGTAGACGCGATCCGCCGAAACTGTGGCCCACCGCGACACACGGTCCAGAGCCGATTGCATCCACGACAGCGACGAGGTCGCGCACGAAAACGTCGGCGCTGTATTCCTGCCTGTAGGCGCTGTCGCCCATGCCGCGGAAATCCAGAGCAAAGACGCGAAAGCGATCGGTGAAGAAGGGCGCAATGAAGTCCCACCAGTGCGTGTGCCCGAGAAAACCGTGTGCGAAGACAAGTGGCGGCTTACCGGTGTCTGCGGCGTTCCAGGAGACATAATGGACAGTCACCCCGCCGCCTTCGGTGAAGTGAGATCGACGCGGCTGGGCCATGGCGTGATCGAACCATGAGGGGACACGATCATTCATTGCGGATTTTCCATTACCTGAGGCTTGCACACGCGGTCCACCGACCAGCTATGCGAGTACGATGTGCTGTCGATTCGCATCGATCCAGTCCACCATCGGGGTGAGCTGGACACCACGTTTGGAAAGCGAATCGATATCGACGCGGTACCCGACCGCGTTGATCCATTCCTGTGCATTCACCCATCCGGGTGCGAGACCCTTTGCTCGAGCTTCATCCGGTGACACGTGCGAAACGTTGATCTGTGCGCCCAGAACGTTGTTCAGGCGATTCGCAACTTCAGACATCGTGAGCTTTTCCGACGCCAGCGGCACGGTCTCACCGTGCCAGCGTTGCGGATCGTTTAGCGCGCTGGCCGCGAGCGCGCCCACGTCGTCGGCGGCAATCCAGTCGAGTCGTGCGTCGGGTAGCAACGCGCTGAGCAGCAAGCCTTCGCGCAGGTGCGGAAACATCGCGCCCGCTTTCGGCTCAGCGAGATTGTCCATCATGAATGCCGGTTGCAAGACCGTCCACGATTCGAAACCCGCGGCGCGAACGGCCTCTTCCACGTCCCATTTGTCCGTCCAGTATTTTCGGTTCCAACGTTTCTCGCTCCAGCCAGGAAACGTCTCATGATTGCCGGCCTGCGCCACGGAGGTGTGAACGAACTGCGGGACCTCCGCGTTGCGCGCTGCGTTGACGAGCGCAAAACCCTGGCGGCGTTCCCTGTCGCTGCGATCAAAATCAGGCAGGAGAACGGAGAAGACGGAACCGACGCCCTCCATCGCTTTTGCGAGCAAGTCGCGCTCGTCCAGATCTCCCCGTAGCGCCTGCGCATTCATTTCGACGAGTGCCCGCGCAGCCGGCGAGTCTGGATTTCGTGTCAGGAAGCGTACCTTGCGTCCAGCCGCAAGAAGATGGCGAGCCGCGGCGCCTCCTTGTACGCCAGTGGCGCCGATGACGAGTACCGCGGCGGATGAATCGATCATGACTTGTCCCGAGGTCGAACGTTAGACGTTGGCCAGGCGTGTCACGCCTGGGCGGCTTGCGCGCGATGCCGCTAACCCTGTGACAGTCATTGCAGGCTCGCGGCCTGGTGCTCACAAGCATTCGTTCCGATATTAGCACGATGTTCATAAAACCGCGAGCAAAGGCTGCCCGTGATCGATGCTTCAGAATTGCCAGGCCAAAGGGCAAGGCGAATGGCGCGAGGCGCAAAGACGAAGCTTCGTCTTTGCGCCTGACACGACGATCAATGCTGCGGGCGCAGCGTTTGAACGAGGCCGGCTTCATGTGCAACGATCACCTCGGATCCCGGCTGATAAACCCCGGCAATTTCGTCTCCGCGCAGGCGATTGCCCTGGAGGCCGCGCAGATAACTCGTGTCGTTGAGTCGCAACACATGTTCACCATGCGCGTCGCGCACGACGATCTGGTCCGATGCGATCGACGTCAGCGTGCCCACATAGGGCAGCCGGGGCTCAAACGGGAAACTTCCGCCGTGCGGCAGGATGCGCGTGTCGAGTGACAGACGAAAACGGTCCGAATGATTGCTGAGACCAGAGTGCGGCGTGCGTCGGCTCATCAACAGGACGTCGCCCAAGCGGTAGTTCGTGCGGCGCCATGCGTCTTCTGGCACGCTCGCGAGATCGATAGGAACGATCTTGTCGCCGTCCTTCCTGTGCAGGCACGCAAGCTTATGCAATCCTTCCGCGACGGCCAGTCCGCCGACTTGCGCATCGATATCGCTGAGCGGAATCCAGCAGATGATGAAATCGAGGCGGTCACTGTAGATAGCATCTTCATGAATGAAGTCGAACCGTGTGCGGCTTTTGTCGATAGCGGGCGGCGAGGTGCGGTATTCGGTGAAAGGTACCCAATAAAGCGGTACGCCGAAGAGCCGCTGAAAGAATGCACGAACCGCGGGGTCTTCCATCACGGTGCGTGCCGCACGCTGCTCGTTCATCGCCTTCACGGGAAAAAAGCTGAAATTTTCGCGGTCTTTGCCAGTCCATCGCACGTCTCGGTCGTTGCGGTCCACGAAGCCGTTGCTGTCGAGGTGATCAACAAGCAGACCGCGCATGCGCTTCAGCGGCTCGTGGTCGAGAACGTCGCGAAAGAACAGGTAGCCGTCTTCGTTCCAGCGTTCTTGCAACTCGGCGTGATTGCCGAGCAGGTCATTGGAAACGTTGAATTCGCGCATCGTCGGCACGATATCCACGCCTGGTGTGCTCATAAATTGTCTCCTTTGGTCGCGGGGGCGCTCTGATGTCGGCTCACAGCAATCCGCGTTCTTCCGAAGTGCGGGTCGTGGTGTCGATGCCAAGTTCCCGCAGTGTCTCCAGAACGGCCGTGGTCGCGGAGGCGACGGCTGGGAACCCGGCATACGGAAGCGCCTGAATCAGCACCCCTTCGAGTTCGCGTGCGCTCAGACCGTTGCGCACGGCAATGCGGACGTGGTTCTTCAGTTCGAGCGTCTGCCGGCTCGCGATGAGAATGCCCAGCGTGACGAGGCTGCGCTGCTTGCGCTCGAGTTTGTCGTCGCCCCAGACATCCGCGAACGCGTAGTTGATGGCAAGGCGTGAAATGTCGGATCCAAAGCCGGTGGACTCGCTTGCGGCCTGTAAGCCGGCTGCTTTGTCTTCACCCATGATTTCGCCGAATACCTTTAAACCATAGGCAAGTTTTTCTTCGAGGCTCTTCACTTGTGTCTCCTGTTTAACCGCGGCGGCGCGGCTATTGATAGCGGATGCGACTCACCCGAGCCGTCTTGGTCATGGTTCGCATTGTAGAACGACATTCTAAAATGTATGTTGAACGGTGCTGGACGTCAAGATAGTGCGCACCCGATATGACCAGGGTTCGTCCGTAGTGCACCGCAACGGGACAAAGGCGATATGCTGGGGACACCCGATATCAAAGCCATATCACGTCATGGAATTGCGGCATCTCAGACACTTCGTTGCGGTTGCGGAGACCCAGCACTTTGGCCGTGCGGCTGCGCGCCTGGGCATGGCGCAGCCGCCGCTCAGCCAGTCGATCATGCGGCTGGAGGAGCAGCTCGGTATCAAGCTGCTCGAACGTACACCGCGAGGCGTTTCGCTCACAGCCGCCGGAGCCGCGTTGCTCGCGGAAGCGAAGCCACTGATCGCGCAAGCGGAGCTGGCCGAGCGGCGCGTGCGGCAAGCCGCCGACGAACTCGCGAGTCTGAGCGTAGCGTTCGTGCCGATGTGTGCGCTGCGAATCATGCCGCTAGCCATTCAGGGGCTTCGCAAGCAATGGCCGGGCGTAGACGTCCGGTTGATCGAGCGCGGCAGTGCTTTGACCGTCGCCAGCGTGAAAAACGGCAGCATCGACCTGGGCGTGGTAGTCACCAGTTCGGCGGACGTCTCCGGTTTGGAAAGCGTGGTCATCGAGCGTCTGCGTGTGGTGGCCGCGGTTCCGGCGAAGTGGCCCGTGGCGGCGCAGCCTTCAATTCGTATCGCGGATCTCGCGCGATACCCGCTCATCATGTTCCCTCAGCAGATGTCGCAGCCGCTGTTCGCTGCGTTCGAGACAGCGCGCCGCGAGGCGGGGCTGTCGCCGCGGGTGACCCAGCAAGCGCGCCATCCATACACGATGCTCAACCTCGTGTCTCATGAACTGGGCATCGGTCTGATGCTGGACTCGGCGCGATACCTGCCCGTGGAGGGTGTCGCCTTCGTCGACATCGAGGATGTTCCGGCTTCAGGCGAAACTGAGGTGTCGCTGGTGTGGGCCGATAGACCTCACAAGCCCTACCACCGTTCGATGCTCGACATCATGCGCGATATCGCGTCGCCGGCGGCGGGGTGATACGCGCAATCGCACTGCTCGACAGCTTCGTCCATGCTGCTCCTTTCGTCATCCGCTTCTCGTTCATCTTGACACGCCAAAGTGGTGTGTTTATCTTTGCGAATGACGTTCAGAAAATAACCCGCTCGCGCGGCGAGCCAAAGGAGGAGCAATGAGCACGAATGTGGCGAGTCTTTTCAATCTCGATCAGAAAGTGGCGGTGGTAACAGGGGCAGGCTCAGGCATCGGCCGCGAGACGGCTTTGCTGCTGGCGTCGGCCGGCGCGGCGGTGGTCGCGGCGGACCTGAATGAGGAAGCGGCGCAGCAGACGGCCAGGCAAATCGAAAGTGCGTCTGGCAAGGCTATCGCGATCAAAGTGGACATCGGCGATGAATCGTCGATTCTTGCGATGTACGAAACGGTGCAGGCCAAACTTGGGCGCCTCGACATTCTCGTGAACAACGCGGGCATCTATCCGAAGACGCAATTCGTCGAGACGTCGGTAGAAAAGTGGGACAAGGTGCTCGGCATCAACTTGCGCGGCACCTTCCTCTGCATGCGCGAAGCGATCAAGCGAATGCAAGGTGCCAAAAACGGCGGTTCCATTATCAATATTTCGTCGGTGGCTTCGCTGCAGCCGGTGATTTTCGACAACGGTGACTACGGCGCGTCGAAGGCGGGCGTGAACAACCTCACCAAGGTGGCAGCGCTCGAATTCGCAGCAGACGGAATTCGCGTGAACGCAGTGCTGCCCGGCGGCGTGGCAACCGAGGGCGCGGCCGCATCGACGAAGGTTCATCAGGCTCACGGGCCGATCACCCAACCTGGTCGCATGCCGCTGGGCCGCATCGGCGTCGCCTCCGATATCGCCAGGGCAGTGTTGTTTTTCGCGTCGCCGGCATCGGACTACGTCACCGGTCAGCTTCTCGCTGTCGACGGCGGCTTCCAGGTCTCCTGATCACTCGTCTGCGTGTCATTTTCGAATCGCCAAGCTGCGTCGAGAACGCGGCTTGGCGCTGCCATTCCCTTTCCCCGATTGATTGCCGACCCGTTCGCACACACGTCCATGTGTGTGCAGCGGGCGCTCGCGCATGCGCGTCGGTCTGTGCCTTGTCGGGTAGTGAAAACACCGACGCCATTAATTGAACGACGTGTTGCATAACCATATTCCATGGCATAGGATGTCCATCAAGAGGCGCCATGCAAGCGCCCGAGAGCATAAGCCTGATCGGAGACATGCGATGTACTTTCTCGACAGCGATTTACGTGGTCCTCTTGCAGACTATACGTACGACTATCGTCGCCAGCGCGCTGAAAAGGGCGCTCCGTCGTCGGACGAATCGGCTCGCGCAAAACAATCGAATTGGGCGGCGCGCGTGTTGGGCGTGGTGGCGCCTCGTGCTCTGGGCAAGCTGCGGACGGAGGGCCGGGCGCGATGAAAACGCTGACTCGCGAGAGCGCTCGGGAAGCGCGTAGAGTATGGCTCCCACTCATTCTCCTGTCGATTTCGGCGGCGGCGGTCTGGCTGCTGCAACGCGATGTGCGCATGGAAGAGCTAGGCCGGTCCGCACTCTTCGACGTCGTGATGATGTTTGCGGTGCTCGGGGCGACGGCATTGGCGGGCATCATCGGATGTGCGATTGCGAGCCGTGCGCGAGCGCAGGAAGCCGATTTGTCGACAGGCGAGGGTTGTTGCTTCATTGGCGCCGTGATCGGTGCGGTCGTCTTTTTTGTCGCCATGACTATCTAACGGTAGAAGCCATGAATGAAGAACTGAGCGCGCGCGTCGAAGCACTGTTGGATAAGCAGGACATACTCGAATGCGTACACCGCTATTGCCGCGGGGTCGATCGCATGGACCGGAAGTTGACGCTGTCGGCGTACCATCCGGACGCAATCGACGACCACGGTGCATTCGTCGGGGATGCAGAGGAATTCGTTGACTGGGCCTTTGCGTACCATACCGAGCATCAGTTGTCGCACCACCATATGGTGTTCAATCACAGCGTCGAATTGCAGGGCGACGAGGCGCACGGGGAGACGTACTGGCTTTTCTTCGGAGAAAATCGCGTCAAGCCAGACACGCTAGCGGTGGGGCGCTATATCGACCGCTTCGAAAAGCGTGATGGCGTGTGGGCGATTGCCGCCCGTGTCTGCATCTCCGAAGCGATCAACGAACTGACCCCTGCGGAAGTGCCCACTGCGTGGCGTGAAATCCTGATGGGCAATGGCGTCAGTGCACGAAATCGTGAAGACGTCTCTTACGAACGGCCTTTAAAGACGCGCCAACCCAGCGAGGTTTAAGGCCAGACGCAAGCCTGCAACGACGCTTGCCACCACGGCACCACGGATCCCAGCATCGATTTGCCATGAAAGCCAACGTCGGCAGCAAGCCGACGTTGGCTTTCAGCTATTGGGTAATGGCGCAATCGTGCTGTGACCGACAATCGACAGAAACTCGCGGCGGGTGGAAGGATCGTCACGGAATGCGCCCAGCATTCGGCTCGTCACCAGCGATGCGCCGGGCTTGTGCACGCCTCGCGTACTCATGCACTGATGCGCGGCTTCGAGAATGACAGCGACTCCCTTCGGTTGAAGCACCGTGTTCAGCGCATCGGCGATCTGAACGGTCATCTTCTCCTGAATCTGTAGGCGCTTGGCATAGACATCGACGAGGCGCGCGAGTTTGGAGATGCCGACCACGCGATGCTCGGGCAAGTAGGCAACGTGCGCACGTCCGATGATAGGCACCACATGGTGTTCGCAGTAGCTCTCGAAACGGATGTCCTTTAGCACCACCATCTCGTCGTAGCCATCCACTTCGGAAAACGTGGTGGCGAGAATCTGCATCGGGTCGGAGTCATAGCCCGAGAAGAACTCGCGGTATGCGCGCGCGACCCGTGCAGGTGTTTGAATGAGACCTTCCCTTTCGGGATCGTCACCGGCCCATCGGATCAGCGTGCGCACGGCTTCTTCCGCCTCGTCCGGCGTAGGGCGAATCGACACTTCCTCAGCGCCAATCTGATTGTCTCGTTTATTCATCAACTCTCCTGATCATTCATGCCTGGTGCAATCGCATCGGCGTCCGCGAGTGCGGCACACGAGTGTCGGCGATGTGGAGGAAGTGTATATAATTGCACGGTGTTCGTAAATACAAACTACCGGCGCATCTTACACGCGGCGTTCGACCATTGCCGGTCGAAAGATCAGGTTGCACTTACACAGGGATCAGCACATGAAAACGCGCATTACAGAGCTGCTTGGGATTCGATACCCCATTGTTCAAGGGGGCATGATGTGGGTGGGGCGCGCTGAACTTGCCGCCGCCGTCTCGAACGCCGGTGCGCTCGGCACCATCACCGCTCTGACGCAGCCCACGCCCGAGGCGCTGCGCAACGAGATCGCTCGGGTTCGCTCAATGACGGATCAGCCGTTCGCCGTCAACCTGACCATTCTGCCGACGATCAAGCCAGTGCCGTACGACGAGTACGTGCAAGCGGTCGTGGAGAACGGTGTGAAGATCGTCGAGACGGCGGGACGCAATCCCGAGCCATATATGCCCGCATTCAAGGCTGCGGGAATCAAGGTCATCCACAAGTGCACGTCGGTGCGTCACGCGCTGAAAGCGGAGGCGTTGGGCTGCGACGCCGTGAGCGTGGACGGATTCGAGTGCGCCGGACATCCGGGCGAGGACGACGTGCCCAATCTGATCCTGTTGCCGGCCGCGGCCGCGAAACTGCATATTCCGATGCTTGCGTCAGGCGGCATTGCCGATGCGCGCGGCATGGTCGCCGCGCTCGCGCTCGGCGCGGATGGGATCAATATGGGTACGCGCTTCATGGCAACGCGGGAGGCGCCGATTCACGAGAACGTCAAGCGCAGGCTCGTAGAGCATGACGAGCGCAATACGGCGTTGATCTTCCGCACGCTGAAGAACACGTCGCGCATCTTCAGGAATTCGGTAGCGGAGCAGGTGTTGGAACTCGAGCAAAAAGAGGGTGTGACGTTTGCGGATCTCAAGCCGCTGGTGAGCGGTGAGCGCGGTAAGCGAGTGTACGAGACGGGTGACACCGAAGACGGAACGTTTCCGGCTGGCCTCGCAATCGGGCTTATCGAGGACATTCCCACCTGCGCGGAACTCGTGAGTCGGATGGTCGGCGAGGCGCGCGCACTCATTCATGGCCGGCTGGCCGCGCTTGTAGAAGCGAGCTGAGTCCGCAACAAGACGGCCGTCGAACAAGGCTGCCCGCGCCCCCGGTTTTAGCGGGCGTGGCAGCCGATGCATGTATTACGATCGCAATCAGGCCTGCGAAGTCGGACGACGTTGTTCGTCGAGTCGTTCGAGATGCGCCAGCAGCGACCGGGATGCCGCTGGCCAGAGCCTTTCGGGAACATCGGTATAAGCAAGACGCAGCCAGTCGTCGATCGAACCGGTCGGCAGTGCCTTTACCGCGCCGGCGATCTTTGCTTCCCGGGCGAGACGGTGTGCCTTGAGGCGGGCGATCTGGTCATGCGGTCGGTCCAGCACGTACCCATGGGCGGGCAGAATAAAGTCGATGTCACGTTCGGTGCAGATCGCGTTCACCCGGTCGAGTGACGTAAGGTACGCCGTCATGTTGCCGTCGGGAGGATCGATGATGGTCGTGCTGCCATTCAGAATGTGATCGCCGCTGAATAGCAGTCCGTCTTCAAGAAGGACCAGGCACACGTGGTTGCTTGCGTGCCCCGGTGTCGAGACGACCAGCAATCGATGCGTCTCGCCGTCATGCGCAAGTGTCAGCACATCGCCATCGAGCAATTCGCGATCCGGAACGAAGTGATGGCTTGCCCTGTCGGCAGGCCCGGCCGACCGACCGAGGACTGGTGGCTTGTGCGGACACATGGACTGCAGTGGCCTCGCCCCGGGTGCGTGGTCCACGTGGGAGTGCGTGCAGACGATCATGCGAATAGCGCCGCCCGTAGCTGCGAAGATGCGTTGAAGATGCGCCTGGTCGTCCGGCCCCGGATCGATCACGATGAAGCCGGTCGCCACCGTGCCGACGATGTAGCTATTCGTGCCTGGGCCCGTCATCAAGCCGCTGTTGCTGGCGGTCAACCGCGTCACGTTTCTCAGAAGCGGGGCGGTTTGCGTCGATCGCCAATCCAGAGAGTGGAGCACCTGACCGTCGGGGCACACGAGACGCAGTTCCCCGTATGAGGGGTCACCTTCCATGCAGCGCACGACATTGCCTGAGCTCAGCCCACCGCGCGGACAACTGCTCCACAGCGACCTTTCAGACCTGCACGCCGTGAGCAGTGCATCAACCGAGTTGAACGAGCGAAGGCGTTCGAGTGTTCGCACGGTCGGGAAGATCATCGTGAAGCCGCCCGAAGCATGGCGCGCCAGTGCCTCGTCGGGACGGAGCCACACCGGTTCGAACTGCTCGGCGCCGTCCGCAACAGCGGTTTGACCGACGGGCATGCGCGCCACGAAAAACTGCACGTCAAAGCGCCGCGGCAGGTCACGATCGGTGATCCAATGCGCAAACGGATAGACCCGATCCGCGGCAAGTGTGAGGCCGTGCTGCGAGCAATGGTCTTCGATCGCTGTTGCCCGGTCTAGCCTCGCAATATCGTGATCGTCGACGAAACCGCCGTCGTGTCGCCATGCCAGCAGCACACCGAGCTCTTCGAATGTTTCCCGAATGGCTGCCACGGCCTGAATCGCTTGAGTATCGTCTTGCGTGGGGCGCCGTCGTACGCCGCCGGCGATTCGTCCATCGGACGGGTCGATTGCGCCACCAGGAAAGACGAACGCGCCCGGCGCGAAGCTCGCTTGCGCCGAACGTCGTGTCATCAGCACTTCAATGGCGCGCGAACCCTCGTATTGCGCGTCGCGTAGCAAGAGCATCGTCGCAGCGGGGCGTGGCGCCACCGGCTGCCGTTGCGGGTGGAGTCGTTGTTCGGGGCGTACCACGTATGTCCCTCTGGTTGAATGGATAACGCTGTGCGAAGCCCTAAATGCGCTCGAAGATGGCCGCGATGCCTTGACCTCCGCCGATGCACATTGTCACGAGCGCATAGCGCCCACCGCAACGATGCAACTCGTGAATGGCCTTGACCGCAATGACGGCGCCGGTTGCGCCGATCGGATGGCCGAGCGAGATGCCCGATCCGTTCGGGTTGACCTTTGCGCTGTCGAATTCCAGCTCCTTCGCCACGGCGCAAGCTTGAGCGGCAAACGCCTCGTTCGCTTCGATCACATCGAGATCTGCGACGGTCAAACCCGCGCGCTGCAGGGCCTTGCGTGTCGCAGGTACCGGGCCGATGCCCATGTATTGCGGATCGACGCCCGCGTGAGCCCAGGAGACGAGTCGCGCAAGCGGACGAAGGCCGCGTTGTTCGGCGCTGCGACGGGCCATCAGCAGGACTGCAGCCGCGCCGTCGTTGAGGCCCGACGCATTGCCGGCCGTGACCGTACCGTCTTTCTGGAACGCCGGGCGCAATTTGGCGAGATCGGCGATGGTCGTGCCCGACCGCACATGCTCATCGGTGTCAAAAACGGTTTCGCCCTTTTTCGTGCGCAGTGCTACGGGCACGATCTGCTCGCGGAAGTTGCCGTCATGAATAGATTGTGCAGCGCGCCGGTGCGATTCGACGGCGAGCAGGTCCTGGTCGTCGCGCGAAATGCCGTACTTCTTTGCGACGTTCTCTGCGGTTACGCCCATATGGCAAGCGCTGAACGGATCGGTCAACGCGCCGACCATCATGTCGATCAGGCGGATGTCGCCCATGCGCGAACCCCAACGCGCGCTGCTCGCAACGTATGCTGCGCGCGACATGCTTTCTGCACCAGCGCCGATCGCAATTTCCGTGTCGCCGTGCGCGATGGCTTGCGCAGCGGAGATGATTGCCTGGAGGCCGGAGCCGCATAGCCTGTTGAGCGTCAGCGCCGGTGCGTCCGCGCTGACGCCGCCTTCCATCGCGGCGACGCGCGCGAGATACATGTCGCGAGGCTCGGTATGGATCACGTTGCCGAACACCACGTGACCCACCTCTTCACCCGGCAGATTCGAACGCTCGAGCAGCGCGCGAACGACCGTTGCGCCTAGCGTCGTGGGCGGAATGCTCGATAGCGCGCCACCGAAGTCTCCAATAGCGGTGCGAACGGCAGCGGTGACGACAACCTCTTCCGACATGATGGCTCCTTGGTTCCGGTAATCGGTTACGATCCGGTGTCGTGTTTAACAATGAGAATGGCGTTCAGAAATTAGCGCAATTTTTGTTTTCTGTCCACGTTGTTGTGCGATGCGCAAAGCTGCGATCGTGCCGGACATTGCGCGCGTCATTCGCGCCAGATTGCGTGTGTGCTATCAGGCCTTCCTCGTGGGTGACGACGGATAGACGTGGCTGGGATTTCGCGTTATTCTGGTTCAGCAAGATGATCGACGTTCAATTATTGGTTGAACTTGGCCCGCAACATTTCCAGGTATCGGAAGGCGATGCAAGAGCTCGCGGGACATGATTTGCCAGATAACAACAGGACGACTCAGATGGATGCAGGTACGGCTTCGCACGATGCCCTGATGGATGTGCCGTTTCGCCCGATTCGCGTCGGCAGCATGGATGCCATCGTCGAGCGAAGGCCAGACGGAAGCGTGGTGTATGAACTGCAGGAACCGCTCCAGGCGTATCCCGTCCGCTTGACGGAGCGGCTCGAACACTGGGCGAGCGTCACGCCCGAGCGCGCGTTGCTTGCGCGGCGGACGCCGGACGGCAAGTCATGGGAGTCTCTGACCTACCGCCAGGCGTTCGACGGTGCGCGTGCGCTGGGGCAGGCGCTGCTCGATCGAGGATTGTCGCCGTCTCGTCCGTTGATGATTCTTTCCGATCGAAGCTTTGAACACGCGCTCTTCGCGCTCGCCGCATTGCACGTCGGGATTCCCTATATCCCGGTGACGCCCGCGTATTCGCTGTTATCACAGGACTTTTCGAAGCTCAGGCAACTCGCGGCCGTATGCACGCCCGGCCTCGTCTTCGCGGAGGACGGCGCGCAGTATGGCCGCGCATTGCGTGAGGTGTTCGGCGACGTGGAATGTGCCGTCGTCGGTCCGTTGCCGGAGGGTCGTGGCGGTTCGCGCGTCGCGCAGTGGCTGAAGACGCCGGTTACAGCCGACGTCGACAAGGCGTTCAAGGCAGTCGGCCCGGATACGGTGGGCAAGATCATGTTTACTTCGGGAACGACAGGCGCACCGAAAGGCGTGATCTACCCGCAGCGCATGTTGTGCAGCAATCGACAGCAAGTCGCCCAGGTGTTCGCGTTTCTTCAGGACGGGCCATCGGATCTCGTCGACTGGCTGCCTTGGCATCACACTTTTGGCGGCACGCATAACTTCGGCATGGTGCTGTACGGCGGGGGGACTTACTACCTGGACCCAGGCAAGCCAACGCCGGAGGAAATTGGCCCAACGGTGCAGGCATTGCGTGAAATCGCGCCGGCGGTCTACCTCAATACGCCGCAAGGGTTGGCCTCGCTCATTCCGCATCTGCAGGCGGACAAGGCACTGCGCGAGAAATTCTTTAGCAAACTCGCGCTCATCTACTACGGCGGCGCAAGTCTGCCGAAATACATCTGGGCTCAACTCGACGAGCTCGCGGTGCGTACCATCGGCCAGCGTGTGCTCATCATGTCGGGCATCGGCAGCACGGAAGCAGGCCCAACGCCGCTATCGGCGGCCTGGGATCCGCGACGCGAAGCGATTGCGGGGTTGCCCGTGCCCGGCGTCAAAGTGAAGGTGGCGCCGGTCGGCGCGAAGCTGGAAATCCGTTTCCTCGGCGACTGTGTGACGCCCGGCTATTGGAAAGATCCCGAGCGCACCGCCGCCGCGTTCGACGAGGAAGGCTATTTCCGCTCCGGTGACGCAGCAACGTTCATCGACCCGCAGCGCCTCGAACTGGGACTGCGCTTCGACGGACGGATCGCGGAAAATTTCAAGCTGTCCTCGGGCACCTGGGTCAACGTCGCCGAGTTGCGACTGTACGCGCTGAACGTGTGGGGCCCGTATGCGCGGGATATCGTGATTGCCGGGCACGACCGCGACTACCTGAGCGCGCTCGTCTTCCCTGACATCGAAGCGTGCCGTGCGCTTTGCGACGACCTTCACGATCCGATGCCGGGCGCCGACCAGATCATCAACAGCCGCGGCGTGCGCGCGTTCTTCCAGACCGGACTCGACCAGCTCGCCGCGCGTCCTGGCGGCAGCTCTACGCGCATTGCGCGCATCGTGCTCGAAAGCGAGCAGCCGACGCTCGATAACGGCGAATTGAGTGCAAAGAGCGCAATCAGCCAACGCAATGTGCTCGAGCGACGGCGCGGTGTCGTGGACGAGCTTTATTGCGTGCCGCCCACGCCGCGCACATTGGTCGGCAACGCTGGCGCAGCAGCGGGTGCAGATCGAGGCGCGCGCCGCGGTTCAACGTACTGAAAACGCTGGAAGCTAAACCATGGATTTTCGCGTAGATCCCGCGGACATCGCGTTCCGCAAAGAAGTTCGTGCGTTCCTCAACGAGCATTTGCCGGCCGACCTGGCCTTTCGCGGGCAGCAGGGCTTTCTGGCAGGTGACGACGATTCACAGCGCTGGACTCGCATCTTGCACGAAACGCACGGCTGGTCAGTGCCGCATTGGCCGGTTGCCGACGGCGGCACGGGGTGGACCGCGATGCAGCGTTACGTCTTCGAGGAAGAATGCTATCTGGCAGGCGCACCGATACAGAATCAGGCGGGCGTGTCGCTCGTCGGACCCGTGATTTGCGAGTTTGGCAACGAAGAGCAGAAGCGGCGCTTTCTTCCTCCTATTCAGCGTGGTGAAGTGTTCTGGGTACAGGGTTTTTCAGAGCCGGGCTCGGGTTCCGATCTTGCATCGCTACGTACGACGGCGGTTCTCGATGGAGACCACTACATCGTCAATGGACAGAAGATCTGGACCAGCTTCGGCGCCTACGGTCAATGGAATTTCGTGCTGGTCCGCACGGATAGCGAAGCGAAGCCACAAAAGGGCATTTCCTTCCTGCTGCTCGACATGTCGTCGCCGGGCGTTACCGTGCGGCCGATCGCGTCGCTCGATGGCTGCCATCACCTGGCGGAAGTCTTCTACGACAACGTGCGTGTGCCTGCTGAAAACCTTATCGGCGAGGTCAACAAGGGGTGGGGATACACCAAGTTTCTGCTCTTTAACGAGCGGGCGTTTCTTGGCGCTGAAGCGCCTGCCCTCAAGCGCTATCTGCGCAAGATCCGGCACTACGCCTCGCGCGAACGGATGGCCGGCAAGCCATTGATCCAGGATCCGACGTTTGCGGCACGTTTGGCGCAGCACGAATTGGAGGTTCGCGCGATCGACATGGCGGTGCAGAAAATCCTGCATCAAGGGATAGACGAGCGCAGCGGCGGTATGGCGATCGGATCCATGCTCAAAGTGCGCGGATCCGAACTTCATCAGAAGCTCACGGAGATGCTGCTGGAGGTGATCGGCGATTATGGCGCCGTGTTCTATCCCGATCCGAATGAAGAGCGAGAACTGCGCGAGGCCCAGTTCATCGGACCTGAATACGCGCCAGGCCTGGCGGCAGAGGTCTTCTATCGGCGGGCTTGCTCGATCTATGGCGGGACGGCCGAAATTCAGCGAAACATCATCGCCAAAGCACTGTTCGATCTTTGACGCCATATCGAGTCACGAACGGTCTTCGATCCCCGAGACGTGGGATCGCATCAATTGCCGGCATAAAGAGGGTGCAGCATGGACTTCGAGTTGAGCGACGAACAGCGGATGTTGCAGGAAAGCGCGCAACGCTTC
Organism: Paraburkholderia sp. 32; assembly: GCF_050435345.1. Classification (NCBI taxonomy): domain Bacteria; kingdom Pseudomonadati; phylum Pseudomonadota; class Betaproteobacteria; order Burkholderiales; family Burkholderiaceae; genus Paraburkholderia; species Paraburkholderia sp. 32. The sequence goes on along the minus strand of NZ_JBNDKD010000001.1, from coordinate 478,426 downwards.
TTGCAAAAGAGTTATACGTTCGAACATCGTCGCAATCTTGCTTCGCAAGGAGGCGGATTTTCGCGCGAGACGTGGCGTACGTTCGGCGCAATGGGTTGGCTCGGTGTCGCGGTGCCGGATGAATTGGGCGGCCTCGGTTTCTCGTCAGTCGAAAGCGCCATCGTGGCCGAGCAGATCGGGCGCGCGCTGGTGCTGGAGCCATACGTGATGTGTGGTGTGTTTCCTGCGTCGCTTGTCACGCGCTGCGGGCGAGACGGGCAGCGCGAGGCGATACTTGGCGAGATCGTTTCGGGCGAGACTGTCTATGCGGTCGCGCAAAGTGAACGTGAAGCGCGGGGTCAGGTGCATTGCGTGACGGCCACCGCGAAGAAGACAGAGGACGGGTCGTGGCGGCTGGACGGCTATAAGACGCTCGTGGTTGGAGCGCCCGTTGCAGACCGTCTGCTCGTCGTCGCTCGCGCGGCGGGTGCAGCCGATGCCACGGACGGCATCGGGGTTTTCGTCGTCGATCCGAAGCAGGCAGGCGTGACGCTGAAGACTTGCGCGTTGCTCGACGGCACGCCATCTGCGGACTTGCTGCTCGATGGTGTGATCGTCGCGGAATCGAATGTTCTGGGTGAGGCTGGGCGAGCGTTCGAAGGACTGCAGGCCGCCGTTGACGAAGCGGTCGTTGCGATCTGTGCCGAACTGGTGGGCGATATGGAAGACGCTATCGAGCTCGCGTCGGAGTACTTGAAAACGCGCAAGCAGTTCGGGGTGGCGATTGGCAGCTTCCAGGCGCTGCAACACCGGATGGCCGACATGGCGATCGAAGCGATGCAGGCGCGCGCAACACTGCACCGTGCGTTGCTCTCTATCAGCGAGGACAGGGAGAACCGGAGCGTCGAAATCTCGGGCTGCAAGGCACAGACCACTCGTGGCGCAAAGTTCGTCACGCAACAGGGTATCCAGTTGCACGGTGGCTACGGCATCACGGATGAATACAAGGTGGGCCATCACTATCGCCGTCATCTGGTGCTCGACGCATTGTTCGGCAACGCGGACTATCACCTGAATCGCTACGCACGCCAGATTCAGCACGAGGCAATGTTCGCGGCGGCGTGAACCCTTTCGAGGCATTGCCATGAACGCGAAAGCAACCGATCTGCTCGGCGTGCAGAGTGACGGAACGGTTCTCACGTTGACACTGAACCGGCCCGCGGCCCGCAACGCACTGAACCTTGCATTGACCGAAGCGCTGGTCGACGCATTGCATCGTTTCGAAGCGGACCAAAGCCTGCGCGTCCTGATCGTGACGGGCGCCGATCCGGCCTTTTGTGCTGGGCTCGACCTGAATGATTTTTCCGCGCCCGAAGCGCCGCGCACGCGGGTCGCGGACATGATCGATATGTGGCCGCGCATCACCAAGCCGGTAATCGCGGCGGTCAACGGCGCTGCCGTTACAGGCGGGCTGGAACTCGCAATGGGGTGCGATTTCATCATTGCGTCCGAGCGTGCGCGCTTTGCCGACACGCACACGAAAATCGGCGCGCTCGCGGGGGGCGGCATGACCGCGAGATTGCCGTATATCGTGGGTCCGCGGTGGGCGAAGCAGTTCAGCTTGACGAGCGATCCGATTGACGCGGCCACGGCGTTGCGCATCGGCCTCGTGAACGAGGTGGTCAGCCACGAGCAACTGATGGAGCGGGCAGCGTCACTAGCGAAGACGATTGCGAGCCGCCGCCCCGATCTCGTCGCGACGGTCAAGCGCGTGATCGATCAGGGTGCGCTAGCTTCGCTGGAAGAGGCGTTGCGGATCGAGAAGGCGGCATTGGCGCAAAGAAAGCAAAGCGGCGGCATGGCGTGGCAGGTGGGGAAATAATCGCTTGCCTGAGCGAAGCGCGCGACGCGAGGGCCGTGACGCTGGCTCAATCAACAATTTCGCCCTGAGGGGACTCGCATGGCAAATCTCTACGATCTTCCAGACGACATTCAGGTGACGGCCGACGGCGGCCTGCGGATCATTACGCTCAATCGACCAGACGATCTGAACGCGTCGACCACCGAGATGCTCTTCAGTTACCCCAAGCTGTTTGCTGCGCTAGCCTCGGATCCCGAGGCGCGCGTCGGGATTCTCACCGGTGCGGGAAGGGCGTTCAGCGCCGGCGGAGACATGAATCACTTCGTCAAGACGCTCGACGACCCCGATTTTGCGCGCAGCGTGCAAGAGAACGCGCGGCAAACGATCCACGGTTTCATCGACGTGCCGATTCCTCTGATTGCCGCCGTCAACGGGCCAGCCGTCGGTTGGGGCGCGACGATGGCTACGCTGTGCGATATCGTTCTGATGTCGGAGAAGTCTTTTCTCGCCGAGCCGCATATCAACATTGGTCTCGTCGTCGGAGATGGGATCTCCGTGTCGTGGCCGCTCTATACCAGTCTGCTGCGGGCGAAAGAACTGATCTTTACTGGAGATCGCATCACAGCGCAGCAAGCCGTTGATTTCGGTCTGGCCAATCGCGTTGTCGAACCCGACAAGCTGATGGAAGAGGCTACGACTCTTGCGCAAAAGCTGCTCAAGCAACCGCGCCACGCACTGCGCGAAACCAAGAAGCTGATGAACCTGCATCTCCATCGCAGTGCGGCCCAGATGCTCGACACGACCCTCGCACGCCAACTGGAGGCGACGCTCAGCGACGAGCATCACGAGATCGTGTCGGCGTTCATCGCCCAGCAGAAACGCAAGCAAGCCTGATCCTGCCCGGTGAATCTTGCTTTCATCGACAAGCCTCCTTTTCTGCGGAGTACGTATGCCCTCATCGCTTTTTGACCTCACGGACAAGGTCGCAATCGTCACCGGATCGAGTCGCGGCATCGGCTATGCCAGTGCGCTCGGCATGGCGGAACATGGCGCCAAAGTCGTCGTTTCCGGCCGTAACGCCGACGCCTGCGAAACTGCCGCGCAAGCCATCAACGAACAGGTCAGAACTCGGGTGGCCTTGCCGTTTGCCTGCAACATCGGCCGAAAAGCGGAGTTGCAAGGTCTCGTGGCTGCGGCGAACGGCGAGTGGGGCAGAGTCGACATCGTGATGGCCAATGCCGCGATTCACCCGTGGATAGGCTCGGCACTCGATCTGCAAGACGAAACGTTCAACAAGTTCATGCAGGTCAACGTCCAGAGCAATATCTGGCTCGCGCAGATGACTGTGCCCGGCATGATCGAGCGTGGCTATGGGCGCTTTATTTCGGTGGCATCCGTGGTTGGCCTGTTCGGCGATGCCGTGACGGGAACCTACGGGCTCACCAAAGCCGCCGACATGCAGCTCGTGAGAAACCTCGCGATGGAATTCGCCGCAAAGGGCGTCACTGCCAATTGCATCGCGCCTGGCACCTTCAAGACCGAGATGGCGCGATCGCAATGGGAGGACGAGGCGATGGTCGAATGGTACCGGGGTCGCAATCCATCACAGCGCTTCGGCGAGGTCGACGAGATCGCCGGGCTAGCCGTGATGCTCGCATCGCGTTCGGGCGGCTATATCAACGGCCAGACGATCGCGGTGGATGGCGGCCACACGATCTCGTTTCGCTGACCTGCAGGAGGGAAGGACATCGTGCGCCCCCAGATGTTCAGGACGCGAATCACCGATCTGCTCGGCATTCGTCACCCGATACTTTGCGGTGGTCTTGGGCCGCGCGTGTCCGACGCACGGTATGTCGCGGCCGTCGTCAACGCAGGCGGCATGGGCTTCAAGGCGAAGGTGGTGGCGGGCGACGGCAGCGAAAGCGTCGTGGTCAAGTCTGCGATTCGCGATCATCATCGCGTGCTGCGCAACGAGAGCGCCGAGGCGGTCATGGAACTGGATCGCGCGCAGGTGAGCGAGTTCGAGCGGTTCCGCCCTCACGTGATGGGCGCACTCGCGCACCAGGCTTACGTGACCGGCGACACGCGCAAGGGCATGATCGACTATGGGCATGCCGCGGTGTTTGCCGACGCGGTCAGGAAGGTCGAGGCAATTTTCGACGAGATGATCGACGACGCGGTGGCGGCGTCGAACCGGCTGAGCACGCTGACGCCGTAGATGGCTAGCACGGCGACGGATCGGGATCGGTGATCGTTGAGGCGGACAGGCAAGTGCAGCGCGGCCGCTACTCCAGCCACGTCCTGATCCCCGCGATGTAGTCGGCCATTTGCCGGCGAGCCTGCTCTTTATCGCGGGCAATGATCGCGCGCGCGATCTCGCGATGGTATTCCTTGATCCTCGCCACGACGCGGTCGCGGTCCGTTCGGCTGCGCCGATGAAACGTGGAATGCGCATCGGCAAGTTGCAGGACGATGCCGTCGAAGAGACGCAGTGCGGGATCGCCGCAAAGTTCAGCGAGCAGGAAATGAAATCGCAGCAACTCATCGGCGCCGGCACGGCCGTCGAGTGGCGCCTCGGCCTGAACCTGGTCGAGCACGCGTCGCTCACCTTCATGGTCGAGCCGTTCGATGACGAGATCCAGGACGGCCAGTTCGAGCGTGCGGCGCGTCGCGAGGATATCGCGCGGCGCGATGCCCGCATACTCCAGATAGACGCTGACTGCCTGCATCGTCGCGCTCAGGTCCGGCTGGGCGACGATCACGGCGCCTGCGGTGCCGCGCTGCACCCTCACGATGCAGTGGTGCTCGAGCAAGCGGATCGCTCCGCGCAACGCAGCGCGACTTACTCCATGGACCTTCATCAATTCCTGCTCGGAGCCGAGCGGTAGTCCTGCCGGCCATCCCAGATCGATGATGTGTTTCAGCAGCGCCATGAAGAGCGTCTGCGCGCGCGTGATCGGTGCGCCGATCGCATTGCGCTTGCGGCGCGACTCGGCAGTTTGGGGCAGCGCAGGCGTCATCGCGGCCAGCATCGAGAGCCACTGCTGGCGCGGGGCTTGGCCAGGATGCATGTTGTCGCGCAGCTTTTCGCGGCGTTGCGCGGCGAACTGGCTGAAGAGGGCGACGTCGGCTGCCGGGACGACCAGTGTCAGGCTCACCATGCCTTCGGCCTTCTTGCGGGTGCGATAAGCGGCGACGCGTTCGGCAGACGACTTTGGCATGTCCGAGATCAGTATTAAATGCGAACGTCGTTCAATATATCGCACATGATCGTTACATGTAACGAAGCTTTCGTGCGCGCAGGCAGCGCGCGTTTCCGGACCGCAGAGAAAGCCGGTAAATCAATACGTTAGCTCCTGTGCCCCTGTGCTGATCGCGCGCCGGGCGTGCTCGTGGCCAGACGAGCGGATCGACCGGTTTTCAGCCGCGCGCGAGGATACCTATAGTGAGCCGCTCCAACCACTTCACCATCGTGACGGGTGTAACGACCATGAGCGACACCAAACTATCCATGCCGCGCCGCGGCGACTTTGGCTGGCAGCCTCTTGTCAGCGCCTTCGAGCCCACCATCGAGGACATGCTGTCCAACCGCGCCTACTTCGGCATGCCGCCCGAAGCGCTCTACCTGTGGGGAACGCTGCGCGACGAGGATGGCGAGATCTATTGCCCGATGCGGCGGATTCCCGCTGGCCTGCGGACGGACGCGAAGGACACGCGGCGGCGTTTCTACCTGTGCACGACGCTCGGCCACGACGACGGCATGCATATGCATCCGGTAGGCAAGGAATCGGTGCCGAACGATGGATTCGCAAGAACGCTCGAAGAGGAGCGCATCCACTGGCGAAGCCACCCGCAGGCGCCCGGCAATCGCTTTCACGTCACCTGGACGCCCGAGGATTGCAGCTGGTACGAAGAGAACGGCATGGATATCGAGGGCAAGCTCGTCAGGCCCGGCATGCACTGGTATCTGCCGGGCCGCGACGCGGGCATGTACTACGTCGCGAACATCTTCGAGATGGAAGGGACGATACTCGGAAAGAAGGTGCGCGGCATGATCGGCTTCGATCCGATCCATATGTACGAGGGCGGCGAGATCTACAAGACGAAAGATGCGCTGGTGCAGGAGAAGCTGGAACTCGTCTGGTACACGTGGGCGACGCGTTATAAGGATGGCAGCATCGACTTCGGGCACTTCACGCTCGGTAACGACATGTTCGGCTTCGCGATTCTCGGCAACGAGAAAGGCGAGGTGCGCTTTACCTATGACGTGACGGGCACCATCGATTTCGGCGCGAATGGGTATTGGCAGGAAGGCATCCGTTACTCAGCGTTCGGCGAAGAGTGGGAATTCATGCCCGATCCGCGCGGGCGTCTGGTCGGTCTCGGGACGCTCAAGAATCCGCAGGTGGACGGCCGCTGGCGGCGCGTGGGCGATGCGCGCGAGCCTGACGTGTGGTTCGCATGGGGCGAAGCCGCCCCGGAGCATGGCAGCCGCCCCATCAACCGGCTCCCGGGGCTTGGCACGCGTGTCGGCGTGAACTTCCGCAAATACTGAACTTCGGCGCGCGTATGCGCAAAGGGCGACGCCGAAGCCGAGCGTCGCCCTGCCGGCATTTGCGCCGGTCACTTCACGTACTTGCGAAACTCCGGCTTGCGCTTTTCGCGGAACGCATTGCCGCCTTCCTTCGATTCGTCGGTGTCGTAGTACATCGCAAGCGCCTGCATCGCGAACGCGCCGATGCCGCGGATGTTCTCGGTATCGATATTGAACGAGCGCTTGGCGAGCGCAATAGCGGTAGGGCTCATCTGCAGAATCTCGTCGCACCACTTCTTCGTTTCGGCGTCGAGTTGTTCCGCGGGCACGACGGCGTTGATGAGACCCCAGTCGAGCGCCTGTTTCGCGCTGTATTTGCGGCACAGGTACCAGATTTCGCGCGCGCGCTTCTCGCCGACGATGCGCGCGAGGTAGGCGGTGCCGAAGCCCGGATCGACCGACCCGACCTTCGGGCCGACCTGACCGAAGACCGCGGTCTCGGCAGCGATGGCGAGATCGCAGAGCGTCACCAGCACGTTGCCGCCGCCGATTGCATAGCCGTTCACGCGTGCGATCACGGGCTTCGGAATGTCGCGGATGATGCTTTGCAGTTCCTCGATCGGCAGACCGACGGTGCCGCGCCCGTTGTAGCCGTCGCCGGACTGGTCGCCGCCCGTGCAGAACGCCTTGTCGCCGGCGCCCGTGAGCACCACGACGCCGATATCCTTGTTCCATCCCGCGAGGCCGAAGGCCTTGATGAGCTCCTCGACGGTGTTGGCGCTGAATGCGTTGTACACCTTCGGGCGATTGATGGCGATCGTCGCGACCCCGTCCGCCTCCTGATAGCCGATGTCCTTGAATTCCATGTCGTATTCCAATGTTGTTGATTGATTGCGTTCGCGCTGCCGTTTATCCAGCCATCGTCAGACCGCCCGACACGCTGATGACCTGACCGCTGATGAACGCGGCGTCGTCACTCGCGAGAAAGGCCACCACGCCCGGGATGTCGCCAGGTTCGCCCATGCGGCCGAACGGCACGGCCTTCACCAGGGCGGCCTTGATGCGCTCGCCTTTCTCGCCCTGCGCGAGGTTGTCGAGAAGCGGGGTCGCGGTCGGGCCGGGGCAAACGACGTTGACGGGAATCATCTGGCGGGCCATTTCGCGTGCCATCGTCTTCGTGAAGGCGATGAGGCCGCCTTTGCAGAACGAGTACACCGCTTCCATCGAGGAGCCCACGCGTCCCGCATCCGACGAGATGTTGACGACGCGGCCACGGCCACGTTCGGCCATCCGTCGCAGCACGGCATGGTGCATGTTCAGCGGTCCGTACAGATTGATCGCCACCACTTTGTCCCAGAACGGTTTCTCGGTTTGCAGGAAGAACGCACCCATGTCCCAGCCGGCGTTGTTCACGAGAACCTCGATCGGTCCCAGTTCTTCCTCGACTCTCGCCACCGCAGCATGCACACCTTCGTGATCCGTGATGTCGACGCGGTAGGCTCGCGCCTTGCCGCCCGCCGCCTCGATTTCCGCCGCGACACGCACGGCGCCTTCTTCGTTCAGGTCGAATAGCGCGACGGTCGAACCTTCGTCGCCGAATCGTCTGCTGATGGCGGAACCGATCCCACCTGCCGCGCCAGTGACGACGACGACCTTCTCCTTGAGCCCCTTCATTGATTCCCTCCGTGATGTGCGAGGCGCTGTCGCGCCAGTTAATCCTTGCTCAGCGCTTCCGATACGGCTTCGCCCCTTCCTGTGGCCAGGGCGAGGAGCGCGCTCGCTTCGTCCGCGCTATATCCCGCTTCGACCAGAACCTGGACGCTGTGCTCGCCGAGATTCGGCGGCAGATAGCGAACGTTGCCGGGCGACTCGGAGAAGTGCACCGGTATCGAGGTCATGACCATGTCGCCTTCGGTCGGGTGCTCGAAGCGCTGGAAGAACCCGGTCTCCTTGATGTACGCGTCGTGCATCAGGTCTTTCAGGTCGCGCACGGGACCGTGCGGCACGTCCGCCGAGGCGAAGATCGCATTCCATTCCGCAGTCGTTTTGTTGCGGATGGCGTCGCCGACGATGCGATACAGCTCGCTGATGTTGCGCATACGCTCGGCCATGTGGTGGAAGCGCGGGTCGTCGAGCAGATGCGCTGCATCGATTGCGCACAGCACGCGGCGCCATTGCTCGTTATTCACGGCGAGCAGGCAGATATGCCCGTCTTTTGTCGCATAGGGCCGGCGGTGCGGCGAGAACATGCGCGGATAGCCCAGGCCGGTTCCGTCATTGGAGCCCAGCGCACCTTCCCAGAGATGCTCGAAAAGATTGAATTGCAGCATCGTTTCGAACATCGGCACGTGGACGAGTTGGCCGACACCGGTCCGCTCGCGGTGATAGAGCGCCATGCCGATCGACGACGCCAGCACGTAGCCGCAGAACTTGTCGACGATCACGGTGGGGAAGTATCGCGGCGAGCCGTCCGCGTCGCGGTTCATCGCGGCAATGCCGGTTTCACCCTGAATCACGTCGTCGAAAGCGGGGCGGTCCTTGTAGGGTCCGTCGATTCGATAGCCGGCACCCGACGCGTACACGATGCGTGGGTTGCGCGCCCGCACGGTTTCATAGTCGATGCCGAGGCGCTCGGCGGCACTCGGGCGCATGCTGTGCACGATGACGTCGGCGGTCTCGACGAGCTTGAGCAGCGCTTCGCGGCATTCGGCCTGCTTCAGGTTCAGGATCACGCTGCGCTTGTTGCGGTTCATGATCGTATAGAACACTGCCATGTCGGGATTGCGGCCAGGGCCGTTCTTGCGGTTCTGGTCGCCTTCGGGCGGTTCGATCTTGATGACGTCCGCGCCCATGTCGCCGAGTAGCTGCGTGGCGACCGGACCGAGCACGTTGATGGTCAGGTCGATCACGCGGACACCGGCTAACGGGCCGGTCGCCGGTTCGAGGGGTTGTTGGGGATTTTCCATGCTCAGGCCTTGTATTCCTTGCCTTTAACGAGTCTGAGCGGCGTGTACACCATCACTTCCGTGCCGTCCTGCCTGATCACGCGGTTGCGGGTGCGCACCAGCCCAAGTCCGGGGCGCCCCTTGCTAGGCCTGCATTCGATCACCTCGCACTCCACGTGAATCGTGTCGCCCACATAGGTCGGGCCTTTGATGTCGAGTTCCATGTTGAGGAACGCGAAGCCGACGCCCTGCATGGTGGCCTGCGTGAGCAGCCCTTCCATCAGCGTGAAGACCAGCGCGCCCGGCGCGACGCGCCCCTTGATGGCCGACTGCTCGCGAAGAAACTCGGTGTTGGTGAACAGAACTTCCAGCATGCCTGTCACCGAAACAAAGTTCACGACATCCGTTTCGGTCACCGTGCGGCCCACGGTCTTGAACTTGCGTCCAACGGGCAGGTCCTCCCAGTGAATTCCCAGACCAACCGTTTCGATTTCTTCCATTGCCTGTCCTCTGTCGTTGTCGGCTCGGCTGTTAGCTGAGCTGTCGTTGTCAGTTCTTCTTGATGCGGCCTAGCACGCTGTCCGCGACGATGTTGCGTTGGATCTGGTTGGTGCCTTCGATGATCTGCACCACCTTCGCGTCGCGGAAATAACGGTTGATCGGGTACTCGTTGGAGATGCCTGCGGCGCCGAATAGCTGCACGGCATCGGTCGCGACCTTCATGGCGACATCCGACGCGAACATCTTCGCCATCGCCGCCATTGGGGCGAGTTCACGGCCGCTAACGCCCGCATCGACGAGCGACGCCGTGCGATAGACGAGTTGGCGCGCGGCCTCGGTCTGGGTGACCATGTCAGCGATCATCCAGCGCACACCCTGAAAGTTGCTGATGCTCTGGCCGAATGCAACGCGGTCCTGAATGAATTTGACGGTGTGATCGATCGCGCCCTGCGCGATGCCAACCGCGCGCGCGGCCACGATGGGACGGCTCGTGTTGAGCGCCTCCATGGCCACCTTGAACCCCTGGCCGCCTTCCGGCCCGAGACGGTCTTCCGCGCGGATGGAGGCATCGTCGAAGTAAAGGGGGCACGACGCCACGCCGCGCGCGCCCATCTTGTCTTCTTCGTTGCCGATCGTCAGGCCCGGCGTGTTGCGATCGACGATGAAAAGATTGATCCCGAGCGCCTGTCCTTCCTCGTCGAGCGTCCTGGCGGCGACGAGAATGAAGTCGGCGATATGCGAATTCGTGCACCAGATCTTTGAGCCGTTGAGCACATAGCCGCCGTTCTTGCGGCGCGCTGTCGTGCGAATGCCCGAAACGTCGGAGCCGCTTTGTGCTTCGGTAATGGAGAGAGCACCGCGTAAGTCACCGGAGGCGAGACCCGGCAGCAGGCGGGCCTTCTGCTCTTCCGTGCCGCCTTCAAGAATGGCTCCGAACGGTGTCCATTGCACGACCAGCAGATAGCCCGTGTTGTAGCAAACCCGCCCGAACTCCTCGACGGCGATGCAGGCCGACATCACGCTGCCGGCGCCGCCATACGCTTCAGGAAACGGCAACGTGAAGAGGCCGAGTTCCTTGAGCAGTGCGTACATGTCGTGCGGATACCCGGCCGTACGGTCGATCTCGTCGGCCCGCGGCGCCACGCGCTCCCGTGCGACGCGACGGATGAGGTCGCGGATCTGAAGCTGGTCGTCTGTTAGTTCGTATGTCACTTCGAGCTCTCTTGCTAACGGTTTTTTCGGGCCGGCCCCGCGGATTCGTCTCCGGAGTGGGGATACGTCGCCCCCGCCGACCACTTCCTGATCACATTCGAAGTCTTCACGTTTATGAACGATGTTCGATAAATTAAACGAAGGGCCGGGTGATCGTCAAGCGCTGAAACCGGCTCCCGCGGGTTTGTCCGAGGTGCGTCGGGAATTTGGTCGGGATGTAGTTTCAGCCTTGCGCGGCGGGGCACGGCAGGGCTTTCCCGCCGTTGACAGCGCGCTCCCAGTGCGTTTAAGATTTGGAACAGTGTTCGGTTATTTGTTCAATTTTGGCCCGACAGAACGGCTCGATTCGGCGCGAGCCCATGGCAAAACAATTTGGAGGAGAGGGGAATGGACTCTCTTTGTCCTGAAGTCGATTATCAGAAATTCCTGGCCGAGGGCCGCTTGATGATCCAGCGCAGCCGCGGCAGCGGCCGCTATGTCTTCTACCCGCGGGTGGCTGAGCCGGTTACCGGGATGCGCGATCTGGAGTGGGTCGAAGCCTGCGGGAAGGGGACGGTTTATTCCACTACCGTGGTGCGCCAGAAATCGCCCACGCCCAGCTACAACGTCGCAGTGATCGATCTGGAAGAAGGTGTGCGCATGCTGAGTTGTGTGGAGGGCATCGAGCCGGAAGCCGTGCGCATCGGCATGCCGGTGCAGGCGAAGATCGTGTACCGAGGGGAAGCGGCATTGCTTGTGTTCGAACCAGCCTGACGCCCGCTAACCCGCAGCCGGCCGTGAACAGCCGGTCACACCGATGAAAGGTAGATCGAATGGAATTCAACTTGCGCGGGCGTACCGCACTGGTGGCGGGCGCCACCTATGGGATGGGGGAAGCACCTGGCTTGTCGTCGCTGGACCTTGCTGCGCGTGCGTCCGTTGACGCGCTCGCCCAGGTGGGACTTACGCCTGGCGATGTAGACGGCCTTTTCGTGTGCACACCGGACGACATGCTGTCGGGTCTCACGTTTGCCGAATACCTCGGTATTAACCCGAAGTTCACCGACAACAACCGAAGCGGCGGATCGGCGTTCGAAATCTACGCGCACACGGCGGCCATGGCGTTGTGTACGGGACAGATCGATGTTGCCTTGATTGCATATGGGAGCAATCAGCGCAGCGCGGCGGGCAAGCTCGTGCAGTCGTCGCGTCCTTCGCCGTGGGAGAGCCCGTATAAGCCGATGAATCCGGTGTCGTCGTATGCGCTTGCGGCGGCGCGTCATATGCATCAGTACGGCACGAAGCGTGAGCATCTGGCCGAGGTGGCCGTCGCCGCCCGCAAGTGGGCGCAACTGAATCCGGATGCGTATATGCGCACGCCAATGTCGATCGACGACGTGATGGGCGCGCGCCTCGTGTCGGATCCGCTTTCCGTGCGCGATTGCTGCCTCGTGACGGATGGCGCGGCAGCGATCGTCATGGTGCGCGCCGGTCGAGCGCGTGATCTCACCGACAAGCCGGTGTATCTGCTCGGCGCGGCCTCGGCCACTTCGCACCGCGAAATCGCGAGCATGCCGGATCTCACGGTGACTGCCGCAGCGGAATCGGGCAGGCGTGCGTATCAAATGGCGGGCGTGAAGGCGAACGATATCGATGTCGCGATGCTGTACGACGCCTTCACGATCAACACCATTCTGTTTCTCGAAGACCTCGGCTTTTGCCCTAAAGGCGAAGGCGGCCGCTTTGTTTCAGACGGCGGCATCGCGCCGGGCGGCCGGCTCGCGGTCAATACGAACGGCGGGGGTTTGTCGTGCGTTCACCCCGGCATGTATGGGCTGTTCCTGATGGAAGAATCGATGCGGCAATTGACGGGCCGCGCTGGTGAGCGCCAGATACCCGGTGCGAAACTGGCGATCGCGCACGGTAACGGTGGTGTGCTTTCGAGCCAGGCCACGGTGATTCTCGGGACGCAGGAAACCCTGTAAAGACACGCTGTAAGACACGCCGCCCGCCAGGGTCACTGTCAACAGCTTTGCATGGGATCGGAGTAAGCGCTAAAGCGCTAACCCCGATCGACAGGAGACGGACAGATGAGCGAAGAGACCAGCAACGATGCAGCAGAGATCGTACAGGTCCGGCAAGACGGTGCAATCGCGATCGTCACATTGAACTATCCCCAACGGCGAAACGCGTTTTCGCTAAAGATGCGCGAGACGTTGTACGCGCGGCTTTATCGCCTGATGCATCATGAGGAAGCCTGCCGTGCGATCGTACTGACCGGCGCGGGCAATACGTTTTGCGCGGGTGGGGACATCTCGGAGATGCAGACGCGCAAGGTGCTCGAATATCGGCAGCGCAATGAACTGCCGCTCGATATCTTCAGACTGATGGTGGAAGGCCCGAAAGCGATCGTCGCCGCCGTCGAAGGGTTTGCGTTTGGCGCTGGTCTGTCGCTCGCCGCCGCTTGCGATCATGTCGTCACGTCATCGGCCGCGCGCTATGCGAGCGCGTTCGTCAAGGTCGGGCTGCTGCCCGATACGGGGCTCTATTGGTCGTTGTCGCAGCGCGTGGGCGGTGGCCTTGCACGCGAGCTCATGTTGAGTGCTCGTGAGTTCAACGGCGTCGAAGCGGGCGAGACCGGTTTTGCCAATCAGGTCGTCGAGCCCGGCGAGGCGCTGAACGCGGCCTCGAAGGTGGCGCAACAGTACGCGGAACTGCCCTCGGTGGCCACCGCGCACCTGAAGGCCGCGCTCGCGACGGGCATCCGTACGCTCGACGACGCCATCGAAGCGGAAGTCAACCTGCAGCCCATCCTGCGCCGCAGCCGCGAACACCAGGAGGCCGTGAGCGCCTTCATGGAAAAGCGCAAGCCGGTGTTCGTGGCCGACTGAAGGAAGCCAACATGAGCGAAAAAGAAACGGCAGAAAACGATACGACGTCGCTGATCGAGGTGACCCGCGAGGGACCGGTCGCGATCGTGACGCTAAACAATCCCCGACGCCGCAACGCGATGGGACGTCGGATGCGTCAGTTGTTGCGCGACACGATGCATCGGCTGATGGTGGGCGATCCGGACTCGCGGGCAATCGTCCTGACGGGCGCGGGCGAGCACTTTTGCGCCGGCGCCGACATCTCCGAGATGACGCAGCGCACGATCCTGCAAAGCCGCGAGATTCTGGCGGAGTCGTGCGTGGTAGTGCGTGAAATGCAGGCGGGACCCAAGCCGGTCGTGGCGGCCGTGGAAGGCGTAGCCTTCGGCGCCGGGCTGTCGCTCGCGGTCGCGACCGACTATGTCGTGGCTGCGTCGAATGCACGCTTTTGCGCGGCGTTTCTGCGCGTCGGCCTGATTCCGGACACCGGCATTCTGTGGACGCTTCCGAAGCGCATCGGCATGGCTCGCGCGAGGGAGATGCTCTCGCTCGCCACTGAAATCGACGGCGACAAGGCCGGAACGATTCACCTTGCCAACGAAGTCGTCGGGCCGGGTACTGCGCGCGCAAAGGCAATTGAAGTTGCGCGCGGTCTTGCCGACTTGCCGCCGCTCGGCGTGGCGCTGCTGAAGGACGCGCTGACCAACGCGGCGACGACCATGGAAGGCGCGCTGCGAGCCGAGATCGACTATCAGCCCATCCTGCGTCGGTCGAAAGACCATCAGGCTGCCTGTAAGGCGTTTATGGAAAAGACCAAACCGGTCTTCACGGGTGAGTGAGCGCGGGGAGCAATGCGATGAGTATCGAGCAGAAGGAAAAAGCCGCGGGCGCCGACGAGATCGTGCAGGTGCGCCGTCAAGGCGACGTGAGCATTGTCACGATGAACTACCCCGAGCGCCGCAACGCGTTCTCCATGAGGATGCGCGTTGCGCTGACCGAGGTCTTGCACCGGCTGATGCACGACGATCCGCAAACGCGCGCCATTGTGCTGACAGGCGCGGGCGGCCATTTTTGCGCGGGCGGCGACCTGTCCGAAATGCACGCGACCACTCTACGGTTGCTGGCGCTTCGTGAGCGCATCGCGGTGGGCGTGCGTCTGTTCAAGCTGATTTATACGGGCACGAAGCCGGTCGTCGCGGCGGTGGAGGGCACGTGCTATGGAGCGGGGCTGTCGCTGGCGGCTGCATGCGATGTCGTGGTCGGTGCCGATACCGCGAAGTACTCATGTGCGTTCGGCAAGGTCGGACTGCTTCCCGACACGGGAATTCTATGGACGCTGCCGCAAAAGGTCGGCGGCAGCAAGGCGCGTGAGTTGATGCTGAAAGGCGATGTCATCGACGCGGCCACGGCGCGCCGCATCGGCCTGGTCAGCGAGGTGGTCGCGAGCGGCGGCGCGCTCGATGCGGCGATCGAGGCCGCGGCGCGCTTCGCGAACTATCCGCCAGTGACGCTGGCGCTCCTGAAGGCGAGCCTCGTCAATGCGGGCAATTCGATCGAAGACGCATGCCGCCTCGAAACTGACCTCAATCCGCTGACCCGTCAAACGAGCGACCACGCGGAGGCGGTGACGGCCTTCATGGAAAAACGCAAGCCGGTTTTCACGGGTGCCTGACGCTGCCATTCTCCGTTGCTGTCCCTACTGGAAGTTCAACGCATATGTTTACGCCTGACCTGCTGAAGAACAAACGAATCCTCATCACCGGGGGAGGCACCGGCCTTGGTAAGAGTATCGGCCTGCGCTACCTCGAACTGGGCGCCGATCTCGTCATCTGCGGTCGCCGCAAGGAAGTGCTGGACGCGACGGCCGACGAGTTTCGCGGCGTCGTGCCTGGCGCGCGTGTCACGACGGTGCAGGCGGACGTGCGCAGCGCCGAGTCCGTCGAGTCGATGATGGAGACGATCTGGCGGGATGGTCCGCTCGACGTATTGCTGAACAACGCGGCGGCCAACTTCATCGCGCGCACGGAAAGCCTGTCGGCGCGCGCGGTGGATGCGGTGCTCGACATCGTGCTGCACGGCAGCTTCTATTGCACGATCGCGGCGGGCAAGCGCTGGATCGACGCGGGTCACCCGGGCAACGTGATCAGTACCGTATCGACGCCCACGATGACCGGCTCGGCCTTTACCGTGCCGTCCGCGGCCGCGAAGGCGGGTATTCTCGCCATGACCCGCAGCCTTGCGGTCGAGTGGGGCCCGAAGGGCATTCGCCTGAACGCGGTGGCGCCCGGACTGTTCCCGACGCCGGGCGCATGGGAGCAGTTGTACCCGCCGGGCTCGCAGGTCGAACCGCAGGAGCGCTCGGTGCCGCTGCGGCGCTTCGGCGATCACGCGGAACTTGCCAATCTCTACGCTTATCTGGCGTCCAATGGCTCCGGCTACATCACCGGCGACATGATCGTGATCGACGGCGGCCGCTGGATGCAGGGGGTTGGCGGCCCGACCTTCCGTGCGATGCAGGACTGGACCGACGAGCAATGGGACGCCATGCGCGCCCACGCTCGCAAGGGTTGAACCATGGGTCCGCTTGCAGGAGTTCGCATCATCGAGCTGGCCGGCATCGGCCCGGGGCCCATGGCGGCGATGCTGCTCGCCGATCTGGGTGCGACGGTGTTGCGCATCGAACGTCGCCAGCCGGTCAAGCTCGGTATCGAGCGTCCGCTGCGCTACAACCTGTTGCTGCGCAACCGGAAGACGATTGCGCTCGACCTGAAAGACCCGAAGGCCGTCGAACTCGTGCTCACGCTGGTGGAGCGCGCCGATGCCCTGATAGAAGGTTTCCGACCCGGCGTAACCGAGCGACTCGGGCTGGGCCCGCAGGCCTGCCTCGAACGCAATCCGAAGCTCGCTTACGGACGCATCACGGGTTGGGGCCAGGAAGGTCCGCTCGCGCAGTACGCCGGGCATGACCTGAACTACATCGCGATCACCGGCGTCCTCAACGCAATTGGCCGCCGCGATCAGCCACCGTCGATACCGCTGAATCTGATCGGCGACTATGCGGGCGGTTCGCTGTACCTTGCAATGGGGCTCCTGGCGGCGATCCTGCATGCGCGCAACGGCGGCGCGGGACAGATCGTGGATGCCGCGATCGTCGACGGCACGGCCAACCTTGCTACCACGTTCTTCGGCATGCAGGCTGCCGGCATCTGGCGCGACGGGCGCGGGACGAATATCACGGATTCGGGATCGCACTTCTACGACGTTTATGAATGCGCGGACGGCAAGTGGATTACGGTCGGCCCCATCGAGGACAAGTTCTATCTCGAACTCCTCCGCCTGCTCGACATCGATCCGCAAACGCTGGGTACGCAGCTCGACGCAAGCAACTGGCCCGCCGCGCGCGCACTGTTCGCGCTGAAATTCAAGCGACGCACACGCGAGCAATGGACCACCTTGCTCGAACACACGGACGCGTGCTTCGCACCGGTTCTGTCGTGGACCGAGGCACCCGAGCATGCGCATCTGAAGGCGCGCGGCACGTTCATCGAAGTGGACGGCATCGTGCAGCCCGCGCCGGCGCCGCGCTTCTCCGCCACGGTGCCCGCGAAGCCGACGGCGCCCGAGGCGCCCGACGCGACCACGATCGACGCCGCGCTGGCGGCATGGCTCGAACCGGGCCGCATTGGCGAGTTGAAAGAAGCGGGAACGCTGGCCTGAGCCGCACCCGACAGGCGACCCATAAAGACGAAACGAGACACTCATGGATCTGCGATATACCGACGAAGAGCTGGCGTTCCGCAATGAGGTCAGAGCCTTCTTCAAGGAAGCGCTGCCGGCCGACATCCGACGCAAAGCTACCTTGGGGCAGCGCTATTCGGCGGCCGACCTGCGCCGCTGGCAACGCATGCTCTACGAGCGCGGCTGGGCGACGCCGGCGTGGGACAAGGCGTGGGGCGGGACGGGCTGGAGCGCGGTGCAGCAATACATCTTCAAGGAAGAGCTGCACATGGCCCCGGCGCCCGAGACGCTGTCATTCAACGTGAACATGATCGGTCCGGTTTTGATCGCGTTCGGCAGCGAGGAGCAAAAGCGCCATTTCCTGCCTCGCATCGCGAGCCTCGAATACTGGTTCTGCCAGGGATTCTCCGAGCCCGGAGCCGGTTCGGACCTGGCCGCGCTGCGAACCCAGGCGGTGCGCGACGGGGACCACTATGTCATCAACGGCCAGAAGCTCTGGACTTCGACGGCGCATCACGCGGACTGGATGTTCTGTCTCGTACGCACGGATTCGAGCGGCAAGAAGCAGCAGGGCATCACGTACCTTCTGATCGACATGAAGACACCGGGCCTGACCGTGCGCCCGATCGTCACGATCGACGGCCACCATGAAACCAACGAGGTGTTCTTCGACAACGTGCGCGTGCCGGTTGCGAATCGAATTGGCGAAGAGAACAAGGGTTGGGATTACGCGAAGTATCTCCTTGGCAACGAACGCAGCGGCATTGCGCGCGTAGGCGTTTCGAAGATGCGCGTGCGTCACGCGAAGGATCTGGCGAAGCGCGTGCCCTGTGGCGACGGTGTGCTATGGGATGACCCGCGTTTTCGCGAACGAGTCACGGCCGTAGAGGTGGAACTGAAGGCTTTGGAGATGACGCAGATGCGCGTAATCGCCGAGAGCAGCGCGCAGCAGAGCCACGTGCCCGACCCGAAGACCTCGATCCTGAAGATCAAGGGTTCGGAGCTGCAGCAACTCGCAGCTGAATTGCTCCTCGAGGTGGCAGGGCCGGATGCTCTACCGCTCGACCTCGACTTCCTGCGTGGGCTTGCCGATCCGGTTCGCGAACCCGAATGGGCGCTCACCGTTGCGCCGAATCACTACTTCGCGCGCCACGTCTCGATCGTGGGCGGCTCCAACGAGATTCAGAAGAACATTCTCGCCAAGTCCGTACTTGGACTTTGAGCGACGGGCGAACTGCGGAGAAGCATCAGATATGGACTTTGATTTCACCGATGAGCAACGCATGCTCAAGGACAGCGTCGACCGGCTCGTCAAAGACGAGTACGGGTTCGAGCAGCGCGCGAAGTATCTCGCTGAGCCGGACGGTTTCAGCCGCGAGCTTTGGGCGCGTTACGCCGACATGGGTCTGCTGGGCCTTTCGTTTGACGAGGAATACGGCGGCAGCCACTGCGGCCCTGTCGAAACGATGATCGTGATGGAGGCGTTGGGTCGCGCTCTCGCGGTCGAACCGTATCTCGCGACGGTCGTGCTGGGCGGCGGCTTGGTGCGGCTCGGCGGCAACGCGGCGCAACGCGCGGCGATTCTGCCGCAGATTGCGCAGGGCGAGTTGCAGATGGCGTTCGCACACAGCGAGGCGCAGGCGCGGTATGACCTGGCGGACGTTGCGACCTCGGCACGACGCGAAGCCGCCGGCTGGGTGCTCGACGGCGCCAAGCGCGTTGTGCTCCACGGCGGCAGCGCCGACGTTCTCGTGGTGTCGGCGCGCGTGTCCGGTGGTAGGCGCGAGCGTGACGGCATCGGGCTGTTCGTGGTCAGGGCCGACGCGCAGGGCGTGACGCGCCACACGTATCCGACGCAAGACCGGCTGCGTGCGGCCGACGTCGAGTTGTCGCGGGTGCGCGTTCCGGATAGCGACGTTCTGGGCCTGGCGGGCGCTGCATTGCCGCTCATCGAAACGGTCGTTGCGCACGCGATCGCGGCGGTGAGCGCGGAAGCCGTAGGTGCAATGGCAGCTGCGCACGAAGAAACCGTGGAGTACCTGAAGGTCCGCAAGCAGTTCGGGGTGCCTATCGGATCATTCCAGGCGCTCCAGCATCGCGCGGTCGACATGCTCGTCATGGTGGAGCAGGCGCGCAGCATGGCGCTCTTCGCGACCATGATGAGCGAGGAGCCGGACCCGGCGGAACGCGATCGCAGTATGTCGGCGGCGAAAGTGCAGATCGGGCGCTCGGGCCGGTTCGTCGGTCAACAAGGCGTGCAATTGCACGGCGGCATCGGGATGACCGAGGAGTGCAAGATCGGTCACTACCTGAGACGCCTGAGCGTGATCGATATCCAGTTCGGCTCGACCGAACATCATCTGACCCAGCTCGCCAATGCAGGCGGACTGATCGATGCAGCAGCGTGAGCCGCGCGTCCAGCCAAGCAAACGGAAACCATTCATGAGCCGAATTTCCCCACCCGATCAATATCAGGAACTGCGCGACGCCTTGCGCGACCTCTCGAAGGCGTACCCGGACGAGTACTGGCGCCGTATCGATCACGAGCGCGTCTATCCCGAGGCGTTTGTGGACGCGCTGACGAAGGCCGGCTGGATGGCCGCGCTGATCCCTCAGGAGTATGGCGGTTCAGGTCTCGGGTTGACCGAGGCGTCCGTGATCATGGAGGAAATCAACCGCAACGGCGGCAACTCTGGCTTTTGTCATGGCCAGATGTACAACATGAATACGCTGCTCAGAAACGGCTCGGAGCCGCAAAAGCGCAAATACCTGCCGAAGATCGCGAGCGGAGAATTGCGTCTGCAATCGATGGCTGTGACCGAACCGACCACCGGAACGGACACGACGAAGCTGAAGACCACTGCTGTAAAAAGAGACGACCGGTACGTGGTGAACGGCCAGAAGGTGTGGATATCACGCGTGCAGCATTCGGACATGATGATCCTGCTCGCACGCACCACGCCGTTGTCGGACGTGAAGAAGAAGTCGGATGGGCTGTCGTGCTTTCTCGTGGACCTGCACCAGGCTATCGGCAATGGCCTGACCGTGCGGCCGATTCCGAACATGGTCAATCACGAGACGAACGAACTGTTCTTCGACAATCTGGAGATTCCTGAAGAGAACCTGATTGGCGAAGAAGGCAAGGGCTTCAAGTACATCCTCGACGGACTCAACGCCGAGCGCGCACTGATCGCGGCCGAGTGCATCGGCGACGGCTACTGGTTCGTCGAGCGCGCGTCGAAATACGCCAGCGAGCGTATCGTGTTCGACCGGCCCATCGGTATGAACCAGGGCATCCAGTTCCCGATCGCCGAGGCCTACATCGACGTGCGCGCGGCGGATCTGATGCGCTACAAGGCCTGCGAACTGTTCGACAACCATCAACCGTGCGGCGCGGAAGCGAACATGGCGAAGCATCTCGCGGCCACGGCTTCGTGGAAAGCCGCCAATGCCTGTCTGCAGACCCATGGCGGCTTCGGTTTCGCTTGCGAATACGATGTCGAGCGCAAGTTCCGCGAAACCCGGCTCTATCAGGTGGCGCCGATTTCGACGAACCTGATCCTGTCCTACGTCGCCGAGCACGTGCTCGACCTGCCGCGTTCATTCTGAGCTTTGGAGGGATCTGATGCGCTTCGAGACCATTCTGTACGACGTCAAGGACCGGGTAGCGACGATCACGCTGAACCGTCCGGAACACATGAACACCTGGAACGACCAGGTGGCGACCGAAGTGTACGAGGCAATGCAGGCGGCCGGCTCGGACCGTGGCGTTCGCGTCATCATTTTCACCGGCGCGGGCAAGGCGTTT
The DNA here is from genome assembly GCF_050435345.1 of Paraburkholderia sp. 32. Taxonomy (NCBI): domain Bacteria; kingdom Pseudomonadati; phylum Pseudomonadota; class Betaproteobacteria; order Burkholderiales; family Burkholderiaceae; genus Paraburkholderia; species Paraburkholderia sp. 32. The sequence continues at coordinate 456,999 of NZ_JBNDKD010000001.1, read as the reverse complement.
TGCGCGGGCGGCGATATTCACAGCTTCGGCGGTGATCCCGCCGCGCTCATGACGAAGCTCCCGCGTCCGTTCGATATGCGCAAGCGCGCCGACTGGCAAACGCGCTGCTCTTACTACCCGGCCATTCCGAAGCCGGTGATCGCGATGCTCAACGGCGCCACTGTCGGCATTGGCCTGATCCACGCCCTTTTCTGCGACATCCGCTTTGCGTCCGAAGACGCGACCATCACGACGGCATTCGCGCGCCGCGGCCTGAGCGCGGAATACGGCATGGCCTGGATACTCGCGCGCCACGTCGGCCAGGCACACGCGCTCGACCTGCTGCTGTCGGGACGCAAGATCAAGGGGCGCGAAGCCGAACGTATGGGACTCGTGAATCGGGCAATTGCGGCGGACAAGCTGGTCGATGAGACCTATGCCTACGCGCGCGAAATGGCGGAGTTCTGCTCGCCGCGATCGATGCGCATCATGAAGGAGCAGGTCTGGGAGGTGCCGTTCCAGACGCCCCACGAGGCGGTGATACACGCCGGGTTGGACATGCCGATCGCCAACCAGTGCGATGACTACAAGGAAGGCATGGCGAGCTTTCTCGAGAAGCGCAAGCCCAACTTCACGGACTACTGAGCATACATAGGACTACCACCTCATGCTGAACTACGAAGTCGTCAAGAACTGGCCGATCGAAGATGTCACGCAGACATATAGCGAGCGCGACGTGATGCTGTATTCGCTGGGTCTCGGGTTGGGCGCAGACCCGCTGGACGCAGAACAGCTGCGCTACGTCTATGAAAAGGACCTGCAAGCGATGCCGACTTGCGCGGCCGCGTTCGCATGGCCGAAATCGTGGATGCGCGATTCGCGTACGGGCATCGACTACCTGAAGCTCGTGCACGGTGAGCAGGACGTTCGCTTCATGCGCCCGATGCCGGTTGCAGCGACCATCGTCAGCAAGACGCGGGTGAGCCGCATCTCGGACAAGGGCGCGGGCAAGGGCGCGATCGTCGAGCTCAAGCGTGACATCATCGACGCCTCGACGGGCGAACAACTTGCCGAAGTCCGGCAGGTGTCCTTTCTGCGCGGCGACGGAGGGTTCAGCGCCGGGTCGGGCGCGAGCGACGCGCCGCCCGAAGCCCTTCCGGCTGTGCCGGAGCGCGCGCCGGACGCGGAATACGTGTTTTCGACCGGCGCGCATGCAGCGTTGATCTACCGCCTTTCGGGCGACGCCAACCCCCTGCACGCGGACCCGGAGGTGGCGTCGAAAGCCGGATTCAAGCGGCCCATTCTTCACGGCCTCGCGACCTATGGCATGGCGGGTTACGCCGCGATTCGCACCTTCGCGGGCAACGATGCAACGCGTCTGAAGCGACTCGCCTTGCGCCTGACCGCGCCGGTGTACCCCGGCGAAGAAGTGCGCTTCCAGTTCTGGCGGGACAGTGACACGCGTCTGCATCTGCGGGCGCGCGTCGACGCACGCGATGTGGTGGTGCTGAACAACGGAATCGTGGAAATTGCCTGAAACCGCGCCCGGCAGCGCCAACGAGCTTTGCCGGGCCGCGACTGGAGCCTGAAATGAAACGACCCCCATGCTCACTGTTGTTCGCGGCCCCCCGGGGGGGCTTCAGCCTCCCTTGGGGGCGGCCCGGCGGGAGGCTGAAATGGACCTGAAAGAGAGTCCCGCCGACAAGGAATTTCGCGCCACGGTGCGCGAATTCGTAGCGACTCATTTGCCCGACGACATTCGTGAACGGGTGCTGAACTTCCGCCATGTGCCGCGCGAAGACTACGTGCGCTGGCAACGCATTCTGGCCGGGAAGGGATGGGGCGCACCTGCATGGCCCGCGCAATTCGGCGGCGCCGCCTGGAATGCCGCGCAGCGCAACATTTTCGACGAGGAATGCTTTACCGCCGGCGCGCCGCGCCAGATGCCGTTTGGCCTTTCGATGGTTGGACCTGTAATCCAGAAGTTCGGCACCGACGCGCAGCGCGAACGGTTCCTGCCGCGCATCATCTCGATGGAGGACTGGTGGTGTCAGGGTTACTCCGAGCCGGGTGCGGGTTCCGATCTGGCGTCGCTCAAGACGCGTGCGGACCGTGTCGAGCGCGACGGTCAACCGTTCTACGTCGTCAACGGCCAGAAGATCTGGACCTCGTTTGCCCAATGGGCGAACTGGATTTTCTGCCTGGTCCGCACGGATGGCAGCGGCCGCCCACAGGAAGGCATCTCGTTCCTGCTGATCGATATGTCGACGCCCGGCATTACGGTCAGACCCATCCGCACGCTTGACGGCGGCCACGACGTCAACGAAGTGTTCTTCGACAATGTGGCAGTGCCAGTGAGCAATCTCGTCGGTGAGGAGCATCGCGGCTGGTCGATCGCCAAGTATCTGCTCGGCCACGAGCGGACCAATATCGCCGGCCTCGGCAACTGCAAGCGTTTCATGCGACGTCTGAAGGAGATTGCCAGCACCGAGCGTAAGCACGGCAAGCCTCTCATCGAGGACGTTCGCTTTCGCGATCGCATCGCCAGGGTGGAAATCGATTTGATCGCGCACGAATGGTCGCTGCTGCGCGTCGTCTCAGCCGAAACTGCAGGACGTCCCATCGGACCGGAGGCTTCGGTGCTGAAAATCCGCGGTTCGGAGATTCAGCAGGAGCTTACGGAGCTGATCATGGAATGCGCAGGCCCCTATGCGGTGCCTTTTGTAAGCGAAGCGCTGGAGGCGCACTGGCGCGGCGAAACCGCGAACGGCGAGCTGCTCAACGCGCTGGCCGCGCACTACCTGGACTGGCGCAAGATTTCGATCTACGGCGGTTCGACTGAAGTGCAGAAAAACATCATCGCCAAGCAGGCGCTCGGCATCTGAGGACACGCCATGGACTTCACGCTGGTTGAAGAGGAACAGATGCTGGCCGACGTGGTCGGCCGTTTCGTCGAAAAGGAATACGACTTCGAGGCGAGGCGCCGTCTCGCCGCTACTCCCGAGGGCTGGTCGGCTGCGCACTGGACGACGCTGGCCGAAATGGGCGTGCTGGCGCTGAACGTGCCGCAGGATCATGGTGGCCTTGGCACGGGCCCGGTCGAGACCATGCTCGTGATGGAGGCCTTCGGCCGTGGACTCGTACTGGAGCCGTTTGTTTCGACGGCCGTGATCGGCGCGAAGCTGATCGGGCGCGCGGGACACGAGGCGCGCAAGGCCGAGCTGCTGGCCGGTATCGCCGACGGCAGCCTGAAGACCGCGCTCGCGACGCTCGAACCTGGTGCGCGTTTCGATTTGTGGAACGTTGCGACGAGGGCCGAGCCAACGCGTGACGGGTTCATCCTGAATGGACGCAAAGGCGTTGTACTGCACGGCGACAGCGCGGACATTCTGCTGGTTTCGGCGCGTAGCGCAGGCGAGCAGACCGACAAGCACGGCATCACTCTCTTCGCCGTCGATGCGCGAACGCAAGGCGTGAGCGTCAAAGGATTTCCGGCACTCGATGGCCAGCGTGTCGCCGAGGTAGTGCTGGACGACGTACACGTCGGTGTAACGGCTGTCATCGGCGCCGTCGTTCAGGGCTACCCGTTGCTCGAGTGGGTCGTCGATCAAGGCATTTTTGCGCTGTGCGCGGAAGCGGTCGGCGCGATGTCGCGGCTGAGCGATCTGACCTTTGAATACCTGCGCACGCGAAAGCAGTTTGGCTCGCCGATCGGCAAGTTCCAGGCGCTGCAGCATCGCGCCGCCGATATCTTGACCGCGGTAGAGCAGGCGAAATCGATGGTCTTCTTTGCTGCCGCGAAACTTGGCGAGGACGATGACCTGGAAGCCCATCGTGCTGTTACAGCCGCAAAGGCGCTCATTGGCCGTAGTGCACGCTTCGTGGCACAGCAAGCGGTGCAACTGCACGGCGGAATGGGCATGACGGACGAACTGGCGGTGGGGTGGTACGTGAAGCGGCTCACCTGCATCGACATGACTTGGGGAAACACCGAACACCATCTCGAGCTGTACGGTGCGTTCCTGTAATTGCAGTTAATCAGACGACAAGAATGGTCCCGACCGCCCATACCGGTCGATTCGAAGAAAGGAGACAACTAATGTCAGTAGCTGCTCATGGCGGGACTCCGGATCTGGCGCCAATTCCCGCGCACGTATTGCCTGAACGAGTGTTCGACATCGATATCTACAATCCGCCGGGTGCCGAAGACGACTACCATCTCTCGCTCAAGCAGTTGCACGCCGAAGGCATTCCCGACATTCTCTGGACACCCCGCAACGGCGGACACTGGATCGCGACGCGCGGCGATGACATCTATCAGATCCTCAAGGACTACGAGAATTTCTCGTCGAAGCAGCTGACAGTGCCGCTCGTCGAGCATCAACCGTTGCCGCCGATCTTCTTCGATCCTCCGCAGCACACCGCCTATCGCGCGCTGATCGCGCCCGCGTTCATGCCGCAGGCAATCGGCAAGCTCGAGGAGAAGGCGCGCGAAATGGCGATCGAACTGATCGACGGCTTTTATCCTAAGGGCGAGGTGGAATTCGTATCGGGGTTTGCGCAGCATCTTCCGATCGGCATTTTCATGAACATGGTGGCGCTGCCCGCCGAGGATCGCGAGTACTTGCTCGGCCTCGCTGACAAGATGGTCCGCCCGGTCGATGCCAACGAGAAGCTCAAGGCGCTCGGTGCGATCTTTCAGTACCTGGGGGTGAAGATTGCGGAACGCCGCGCGAACCCGGGTGACGATCTCATCAGCAAGATCGTCCATTCGAAGATCGACGGGCGCGCGCTCACCGACGAAGAAGTGCGGGGGCTCTGTGGTCTCGTGCTGATTGGCGGCCTCGACACGGTTGCCTCGGCAATGGGCTTTATCGCGCGATTCCTCGCCGGGAGCCCGGCCCACCGCAAGCAGCTCATCGATAACCCCGAACTGACGCAGAAGGCCGTGGACGAGCTTCTGCGGCGCTTCCCGGTGGTCAATCAAGGGCGGCGGATCACACACGATTTCGAGTACAAGGGCGTGCAGATGAAGGCGGGTGACATGATCATCATGCCGACCACACTGCACGGTCTGGACGAGAGAAAGTTCGACGATCCGCTGAGCGTCGATTTCGCTCGGCCTACGCCGATTCATTCGACGTTCGGCAATGGCGCGCATCGTTGTCCCGGCTCGTTCCTTGCGCGCGTGGAGTTGAAGGTTTTCCTTCAGGAATGGCTTAAGCGGATTCCCGATTTCCAGATCAAGCCTGGCGAGAAAGCGGGTGTCCACGGAGGTGTGAACGGCACGCTATACCACTTGCCTCTTGTCTGGGACGTAGTCCGCTGAGGATCGGTCACGATGGCCTGAGCTGGCCATTGTGATCATGTGCGTCTGTAGAAGGCGATCTGCGGCTCAGTGCGCCCGTCACATGGCGCCGACCGCTCCATCCGGGCCGGGCGCGATTCTGGCACAAGCAGCTGCCTTGCAGTTTTACGGAGATGCCTTGCTCAACGCTCGCCAGACGACCTTCATGGCGTGACGGAATGAGTCCGCATTAAATGTGTCCGCGTCGGACCGGCGAAGAAAGACGACCAGACCTTGCAGATGTGAAAGGAGTAGGGCGCCGCGCAACGTGCATTCTCCCGAGGGCAAGGTTGGGCTGATCTGCGCGATCAGTTCCGCCAGGAGACCCTGAAAATCCGCAGTAGATTTCGCCATCAGGGCATGCAGAAAGGGCTCGTGCTCTGCGAGACTCCAGGATTCCAGCACAAAGGCGCTAACGCGATTTCCGCCGGTCGCCGTCAGTACGGAGAACGCCTCGTCGACGATGACATCCAGTCGCGCCTCCGGTGGACGGGATTGGTCTTGGGCGATCGTCCGATAGTGCTCGAAATAGCGATCCGTGTATGCCTCGATCGTGGCCCGCAATAGTTCTTCGCGAGTGCTGAAGTAGTGCTGCAAGGTCCTCAGTCGAATCCCTGCCTCGCTGGCAATTCGGCGTTGAGTGAAACCAGCGTTACCTTCGGATGCGAAGACCTCGATCGCCACTTCGATGATGGCGGGCACGCGGGTCGTTCTGTTCCCGCGCCGTCTGGGCCCGTCTGCTGCCGTGTTGCCGAGGTCTGCCGATGAGATGGTCAGGTCTTTCATCTGTTGTGCTCTCCTTGGCGTCTGCTGCCCTCGCGCTTGTTGCCAGTCCGGGATGTGTATCTGCGGGCTATACCCCGCCTGATACGAACGGCGTTCGATCCTGATCGCGCAGCGCCGGCATTGACCTGATGATAGTCGGATGACGAATAAATATGCGTCTTCTGACTAATTAGCTTTTAGCTAAAGCCTGATCCAGTCACTCGCGGCATCACATATCCTACCCGAATAAAGGGTAGATTTGTCCATACCAGCATTTCCCCTGGTGTCATCTGGGCTTGATAATGGGTCGGCTGACTACTACTATTTAGTCAATCGACACATTACGCCGGAAACCGACCATTCCCGTGTGTCGCAAGCCGAAGCAGCAGATCCGCAGGGTTTGGGGTTGGCCGGTTAGAGTCGCCAATTTGCGTTCGTGGTTGTGATGTCAGCAGCGCGCACAGGGCGGTAGAAGGAGCTGGACATGAAGGTTGGGGAAGGTTCTTTGCGTTGGCTGATCGACAAGTGGATTGCGCCCACTGCAACCACCTCGGTGCACATCACCCGATGTACTTTCGCAAATTCAGGCCAGACGAGGTGTGTACTTGCGCGGTCGTCCGCCGCTGAGAACTCCCTCGCGATATTCTTCTTTCGGCACGACGACGGGGCATGGCGCGTGTTCCCGCCTCCTCCCCGCAAACCAGAAAGGCACTTCTACGCAGGAACGGGATAAGGGATTCGTCTGATCGCGGTCCATGAACAGCCTATATAAAAGGACTGCAAAGGAAACTGATCCGATCGCACAAGCGTTTTCGGCTGCTTCTGCGATTCGTCCTGCTTTCGCGCTTGAATGGAAAGACGGAAAGGCCGGCTCATCGTGGCCTGTACCGCGTACCGGACTAGAATCGAAGAATCCGGGCTGCGCCCGGCCTGCCTATCGATTCATCATCGGCTCGGACGGTGTTCCGAAAGCCATCCATGGTTTGCATCGTCAATCTGCGCAGTCGAATCGGACACTTCGCAAATGCAAGCGTCGCCACTGTCTCGTCAGCGTCACGCGCTCTGCACGCATTGGGCACCACTGCGACCCTGGTCATGCGCGGACCGCTTCGAGTTCATCACCAAACTCAAATCCACGTTTACCCCTCATTTTGAACGTCGTTCGGAAAATTGCATCACTTAGGGGTGAGCGAGCGTTGACAGTCGAGTTTCGAGCGTTTATCTTTCCGAACAGCATTCGCATTCTGGTGGCGCTGTGGGAGGTATCCGAGGCGCGATGCTGACGAGGTAGGGAGGCCGGTTTCGCTTCATTGCAAAAGTCTGCGGCAGTCCAACGGCCTGGGCCTTTTCTGCGGCAGCGCGACAAAGACAAGAGGAGACGCATGAAACAGAAGAGTCTAAAGCCAGGTGCGATCAGCCTTGGCGTGCACGCGACCTGCATCGCTGCAGCGTGCGGGTTGTGGAGCGCGAACGCCAACGCCTTCCACTTCGATGTGCCGAACCCGGACATCGACATGGAATGGGACAACACGGTGCGTGCGGACTACGGCATCCGGCTTCAGAACCCGAGCCACTTCTACACGAACAGCCCGACCTACGACGAGGGCGATCTATCGACGCCGAAGTTCAGCACGATCCAGTCGATGCTGAACCTCTACAGCGAATTCGATTTCAAGTACAAGGACACGTCCGGCTTCCGCATCAGTATGGACGCGTGGTACGACCCGACGTTCAAGAATCACAATACGAGCAATCCTGCATTTCCTCCGAACTATCCGAACAACGAGTACACCAGCTACATCAAGAAGTACTACCAGGGGCCGAGCGCCGAGCTGCGTGATGCGTTCGTGTTCCACACTTTTGACCTCGGTGGTCACTCTGTCAACGTCAAGCTCGGCCGGACGGCAGTCACCTGGGGGCAGTCGGCGTTTGCTACGCTGGGTGGCGCGAACTCGGTGGCCATCGGTCAGCAGCCGCTCGACCTGATGAAACTGACGCAGAGCCCGAGCGCTTCGCTCAAGGAAATCGTGTTGCCGACGGCTCAGGCCAACGTGACGACGAGCATTACCGACACGTTCTCTCTCGGCGCGCAGTACACGTTCGAATGGAATCACGATCGGCTGCCTGAAGGCGGCACATATTTCGGCGGTGCCGATCCTATTCTTTACGGCCCTCCGATCGCCAGCTACCAAAACATTCCGGGGCTGGGCACATTCGCGATTCCGCGCATCGCGCCGACGAAAGGCCAGATCGGCGATATCGGCATCGACGGCAAGTGGCGTGTCGATTCGATCGCTACGACCTATGAATTTACGTACCGCCACTTCGCCATGAAGATGCCGTGGGCGGCGGTGCTACTCCCGGGTGCCGGACCCGAACTCTTCCCGGGCACCAACCTTCCCGGTGTTACGGCGAAGTACGGCAACGACGTGAACCTGATCGGCGCTGGCTTCAACAGTGCGATCGGCAGCGCGGCAGTGGCAGGCGAGCTGTCGTATCGCTGGAACATGCCACTCAATGCCGTCAACACGACGACGGTCAACGATGCGCCGACGGGTCGCACGCTGCACGGTCTGCTGAACGTCACGCAGTCGTTCGGCAAGACGCCCATGTGGGACAACATGTTCCTGCAGGCGGAATTCGCGTTCAACCAGCTGCTAAGCGTGCAATCGAATGCGCGGAATTTTGCCAACTCCAGCTATGACACCACGGGCCAATGTTCGGCATCGGGCAACTCCGCGTTTAACAACTGCTCGACGCGCTTCTGGGCCGGGATCGGCATTGGTGCGAGCCCGCAGTGGTATCAGGTATTCCCTGGGGTTGATTTGACGATGCCGCTGTTCGTTAATCTGAATCTGAAGGGCTACTCATCTGTCATCGCGCCAGCGGCCGAAGCACAGGGGCAGAACACCTTCGTGGTCGGGCTTGATTTCACGATCTACAACAAGCATGAGGTGGACATTACCTACACCTACTACATGAACAAGAAGGGGTACTCAACGGCGGGAGCCGCGACGGCGCTCGGTGCACCGTACAGCGACAAGTCGTGGATCGGCATCACCTATCAGACAACGTTTTGATGATGGAGGCACGTGTGAAAAGTTTCCCAAAGCTTCTTAAGGCGCTGGCGATACTCGCCGCGGTTTGGGCCTCACCGTATACGCTGGCGATCGAGAGTGGGATCACGCCGTTCGGCGCGGAAATTGCCGGCAACAAGGACGGCACGATTCCGGCCTACACGGGGGGCATCAAGGACTTTCCGACCGGGTTCAAGGCCGACTCCGGAAAATGGGCCGACCCGTTTCCCGGTGAAAAGCCGGTTCTGCAAATCACGGCTCAGAACTATCAGCAATACGCCGACAAACTGAGCGCCGCCTCGATCGAGCTGTTCAAGCGCTATCCGACTTACCGGATGGACGTTTACCCGACGCACCGCTCGGTTTCGTATCCGGACTGGTATCTCCAGAACTCGGAAAAGGACGCGGAAAGTGCCAAGCTCGAAAAAAACGGCCTTTATATCGATGGGGCGTTCGGCGGCAAGCCGTTCCCGGTGCCGAAAAACGGTCAGGAGGCGCTGTGGGACTGGGAATTACGCTACGTCGGAACGGCCCAGAAAAACAACGTGAAGACGTGGCTCGTCGATTCGAGCGGCACGCCGATTCTTGCTGCGCAGTTCAAGAGTTCGCTGCTCTATCCGTATTTCGAGCCGAAGGACGAAGCGGAGTTTCGCAAGAAGGGCCCCCTCGCGATCTGGTATCAGGTATATAACGACTACGCGTCGCCGGCCCGCCTGATTGGCGACACGACGCTCTTCTGGTACTTCACGGATTCGGCCGATCACGATCAGCAATCGTGGGAATACAACCCGGGCCAACGCCGCGTGCGCGTGGCGCCCGATCTCGCCTACGACACGCCGAACCCCGGCTATTCCGGCGCGATCACGATGGACGACATCCAGTTGTTCTACGGCAAGATCGATCGCTGGAACGCGAAGCTGGTCGGCAAGAAGGAAATGTACATTCCGTACAACGACTACAAGCAGCAGTACGACACGCCGGCCAGCAAGATCACCACGCCGCATTTCGTGAATCCCGATTATGTCCGGTGGGAGCTGCACCGCGTATGGGTCGTGGAGCTGACGCTCAAGCCGGGCGCGCGTCACATCTACAGCAAGAAGACGCTGTACTTCGACGAGGATGGCGGCGGGGGAATGATGGATGCCTACGACCAGTCCGGCAAGCTCTATCGGGCCGGCTTTGAGACCACGGTTCCAGCGTACGACTACAAGGTGCCGTATTCGCTCGGTAACTGGTTCTACGACTTCAACAGCGGCATTTATATCTTCGGCAGCCATCCGGCGGACTCGCCCGGGATTTTCTTCAACGTGAATTTCCCAAATGACTACTTCACGCCGGAGCGTATGCAATCCGCGGGTGTGCGCTAATTGCGCGCCGAGTTGAGGATGAGGTATTGAGTGATGCGTCCTGCCCGGCTTGCCTGGCGGGCACAAGGAAGGGCGCAGCACGTGCGCCGTGCCGGCTATGGCATGGCGCACAAAGAAGTTTTCATAAAAAGCTCAGAACTGTTCGCGTGATCGATCGCCAGTTACTGTGAAGGAGACACAATGCGCAAGACCCTGTTTCGTTGGCTGGCAATCGTCGCCGCGGCATGCGCCGCGAGCGGGTCGGTCTACGCCGAATTCGCCGACCCGATGCGCTCGCCCGCCGTCATCAACCCGCAGGCCGCGCATGAACCGCTGATGGCGCTGGCGCAGGCCGGACAGCGCCTGGTCGCGGTAGGTCCGCGCGGAGCAATCCTCGTATCGGACGACGCCGCCGTGCACTGGCGCCAGGTACAGGTGCCGGTGAGTTCCGATCTGGTGGCCGTTACGTTCAAGTCGGCCGCGCAGGGCTGGGCGGTCGGACACGACGGCGAGGTGCTCCATACCACCGACGGTGGCAATAGCTGGACGCGACAGCTCGACGGCCAGCAGGCGGCCAGGCTGATGAGCGAGTACTACGCGAAGCAACACGGCGATTCACCTGATCTCAAGGCATCGCGCGAAGAGGCCGAGCGCTTTGAAGCAGACCAGGGAGGCCGTCCGTTTCTCGACGTCTGGTTCGATGACGAGCGTTCCGGCTGGGTCATCGGTTCGTTCAACATCATTTTTCATACCGACGACGGCGGCAAGAGCTGGGTGCCCTGGTTCGATCGAGTTGACAATCCCAACGCACTGAATCTGCATGCGATGCGCCGCATCAACGGGACGCTTTATATCGCGGGCGAGCAGGGCTTGCTGCTCAGGCTCGATCCCGACAAGCAGCGTTTCGTCGCGGTGCCGACGCCTTCGAAGGGCAGCTTTTTCGGTCTCGCTTCGTCGGGCGACGCGCTGATCGTCTACGGTCTGCTCGGCAACGCGTATCGCTCCACCGACGGCGGCGCGACGTGGGACAAGATCACGCTGCCGACCGGCGCGAGCATTCTCGCTTCGGCTGAACTGCCGAACGGTCACCTTATTCTCGCGACCCAGGCGGGCGAGCTGCTCGAGAGCGTCGACCAGGGGGCAACGTTTCATACACTCGGCGCGAGCCAGCCGGGCGGCATCTTCGCCATGGCGCTGCGCGGCGACACCGCGGTGCTGGCCGGTGCGGCCGGCCTGTCGCGGATCGCATTGTCGAAGTTGCACTAGGGGGAGCAGACATGGCTGGCGGCAACAATGCCCAATTCGACAAGATGCCCGTGGTGGCGGATCTTGCCAGCTTCGATACGCGCTCGGGTAACGCGCTCGAGCGGTTGATCTTCAACCGGCGTCCGTGGCTCATCATCATCTGCGCGATCATCACGGCGGTGCTGGGATTTCAGGCGCTGCGGCTCGATGTGAATGCGAGCTTCGAGAAGATGATTCCGCTGTCGCATCCGTACATCAAAAACTACCTCGCCAACAAGGCGGATCTGAAAGGACTCGGCAATTCGCTGCGGATCGTCGTCGAGAATCCGTCGGGTGACATCTACGATCCGAAATATCTCGCGGCGCTGCGGCGTATCAACGACGCGTTGTTCCTGATTCCGGGCGTCGACCGGCCTGGCGTGAAGTCGCTCTGGATGCCGATCGTGCGCTGGAACGTGGTCACGGAGCGCGGCTTCGCAGGGGGACCGGTGATGCCGGACGGCTTCGACGCGTCCGCGCAGGCAGTCGAACAGCTGCGCACCAACGTTGCCCGCGCCAACATCGTGGGCAGCCTCGTGTCGAACGATCTGCATTCGAGCATGATCCAGCTGCCGCTGCTCGATCATTACGCCGATACCGGCAAGCCGCTCGACTACGCGAAGCTCTCGCACCGCATCGACGAGGTCATCAAAGCGGAGGGCCGCGGCGAGGTCCGGGTTCACGTGGTGGGCTTCGCGAAACTGATCGGCGACCTGATCGACGGACTCAAGCTGGTAGCGATGTACTTCGGCGTGGCCGCGGGGATCGCCCTCGTCGTGATCTTTCTCTATACGCGCTGCTATCGCAGCACGCTGCTGGTGGTGGGGTGTTCGCTGATTGCGGTGGTCTGGCAGCTCGGCATCATTCGCACGCTCGGCTATGTGCTGGACCCATACTCGGTGCTCGTACCGTTTCTCGTTTTCGCGATCGGCGTCTCGCACGGCGCGCAGAAGATGAACGGGATCACGCAGGACATCGGGCGTGGCACGCATCGCTACGTGGCGGCGCGCTACACGTTCCGGCGGCTTTTCCTCGCCGGTCTCACGGCGTTGCTCGCGGACGTGGTTGGCTTTGCCGTGCTGATGGTGATCGACATTCCGGTAATCAAGGATCTGGCATTTACCGCGAGCGTTGGCGTGGGCGTGCTGGTCTTCACCAACCTGCTGCTGCTGCCGGTACTACTGTCATATATTGGTGTGAGTCCGTCGGCTGCACGACGCAGCGTGCGTGGCGAGCAGAACGACGCGCGCGGCACCTCGTCGGCGGGCGCGTTGTGGAATCTGCTCGATCGCTTCACCGAGCGCCGCTGGGCCGTCGGTGCGATCGTTTGTGCGGCGGCGCTCACGGTGTTCGGCTGGTCGATCAGTCAGCACCTGCAGATCGGCGACCTCGATTCGGGCGCGCCGGAACTCAGGCCGGAGTCGCGTTATAACCTCGACAACGCGTACACCAACGCGCACTACGGTCTGTCGAGCGACCTGTTCGTCGTGATCGGCAAGTCGTCGCACGGCACCTGCGACGCCAACAACTTCCCGCTGGTGCTCGAGGCGGACCGGCTCGAAACCGCACTGCGGGGTGTGCCGGGGGTGCAGACCACCACCTCGGTCGGCGGTCTCGCGCGCTGGATGACGTCCGGGTTCTACGAGGGCTACCCGAAGTGGTACACGATCGACCGCGTGCCTTCGATCGTGAACAAGACGGTGTGGCAGATCCTGCTCGATCATCCTGATCTGCTGAGCCAGACCTGCGGCACCGCACCGGTCATCGCCTATCTGACCGATCACAAAGCGGCGACGCTGTCGCGCGTGATGGAGGCTGCAGAGGCATTCGCGAAAACCCATAGCGACGCCGATCATCAGTTCCTGATGGTGGCCGGGTCGGCGGGCATCGACGCGGTGACGAACGTCGTTGTTGCCAAGGCGAACCGCACGATGCTGTTGATGGTGTATGCAGCGGTGATCCTGCTGTGCTTCATCACGTTCCGCAGCTGGCGCGCGGTCGTGGTGGCGGTCGTGCCGCTCGGGATCACGTCGGTGCTGTGCGAGGCGCTGATGGTCAAGCTCGGCATCGGCGTGAAGGTGGCAACGCTGCCGGTGATCGCGCTGGGCGTGGGCATCGGCGTCGACTATGCGCTCTATCTGCTGAGTGTGCAGCTCGCGTATCAGCGCGCTGGGCAGCCGCTGCGTGTAGCCTATCGGCACGCGGTGCAGTTCACCGGGAAGGTCGTGGCGCTGGTCGGTGTGACGTTGGCTGCCGGCGTCATAACGTGGGCGTTCTCGCCGATCAAGTTCCAGGCCGATATGGGCATCCTGCTCACGTTCATGTTCCTGTGGAACATGATCGGCGCGCTGATCCTCATTCCGGCGCTGTCGCATTTCCTGCTGCAAGGCATTTCGCGTAAAGCAGTGGCGAAGGGCGGCGCCGCCGGTTCCACGAAGGTCGAGGCCTGTAGCGGTGAGGCAACGCTGCGGTCGTGACTGCGGAACGGGTGCCGCTCTTCGCGCGGCACCCTGGCAGGACAAAAGAATTGGCCCGCTATCTATGGAGATAGCGGGCCGGGTTGCCTGCAGGTCACGCGGCGCGTTGGGGCGAGCCACTCGTTGCGCTACACCACGGACATCGAGAAGCTCAGGATCTCCGAGACCCCGCCGTCGACCATCAGCATTTGCCCATTCATGTAGGAGCTCGCTTCGGAGGCGAGAAAAACCGCGACGCCGCCGAGTTCCTCGGGGTTCCCCCAGCGTCCCACCGAGATATGCGAACGCACGATTTCCTTCATCTGCGGGTTGGACGTGACGGGCTCGGCCATTTCGGTGAGAAAGTAGCCGGGGCAGATGCCGTTGCAACGAATGCCGTGTCGGCCCAGTTCCGCGCCGAGCGATTTCGTCAGTCCGGCAATCGCGTGCTTGCTGGCCACGTATGCCTGCAGCTTCTCGCGACCGAGCACCGACACATAAGACCCGACGTTGATGATGCGTCCGTGTCCGCGTTCGATCATCGGGCGCGCAACTTCCTGCGCGAGCACGTAGGCGGCCGTGACGTTGGTATCCATCGTTCTTTGCCACATGTCGAGGTTCGACTGCAGAAAATCACTCCACTCGCAAATGCCGGCATTGTTGAGCAGGACGTCGATGCGTCCGTGGCGTGCAAGGACGTTGCGAACGCCGTTTCTGATTGCGCCCTGATCGGTGAGGTCGAACGGTTCGATATCGACGTCGCCGCCCGCTTTACGAATCGATTCCGCAGCGGTTTCGAGGCTCGCGCGCGAACGCGCGCACAGTATCACCGTCGCACCCGCTGCCGCCAGCGCGTTAGCCATGGCGAAACCGAGGCCGCGCGACGCGCCGGTGACGAGCGCAATCTGTCCTTCCAGTGAAAAGAGTTTCATAGTCTGACTCCGTGGATCATGCGAAGGCTGGTTACCGGTGGCGAATGACGATCTTGCCGAAATGCTGCTGGCTTTCGAGGTGCCGCAGCGCATCCGGTACGCGCGCAAAGTCATAAACCGAGTCGATGACGGGCTTGAGCTTGTGCAGTCCGATCGCGCGGTTCATCGCTTCGAAATCCTGACGGGAGCCGACGCGGATCGGCGCGATCGACAGCCCGCGCGTGAAGAATCCTTCGCCGGGAGAAGGGGCGCCGGTCAGCAGTCCGACCACGCTGATGCGCCCGCTGTCGCGAGTGGCGGCAATGGACTTGCCGAAGGTTTGGGCGCCGCCCACCTCGACGACCAGATCGACCCCAAAGCCATCGGTCAGGCGCAGCACGGCGTCATCCCAATTCGGCGTGTCGCGGTAGTTGATCGTGGCGTCGGCGCCGAGTTCGGCAAGCCGTTTGAGCTTCGCTTCGCTCGACGAAGTCGCGATCACGCGCGCGCCGAACAGACGGGCGAGCTGCAGAGCGAACAGCGATACCCCGCCAGAGCCCTGTACGAGCACGGTTTGGCCCGGCAGCAGCGGCGCATGCTGGCACAGCGCGTTCCATGCGGTGAGCGCGGCGCAAGGCAGCGTTGCGGCCTCCTCGTCGGAAAGATGATCCGGAACGCTAACCAGTTCTTCCTCGCTCAGCACCGCCTTGTCGCGCAGCATGCCTTCGACGATAGCGCCGCGGCCCAGCGTATCCGCGTGTTGCGGGCGGGTGCCGCCGTGCCAGTTCTGCGCGAAATTGGCCATCACCCGGTCGCCGGGTCGGAAGCGCCGCACGCCTGGGCCGACGGCAAGCACGACGCCCGCGCCGTCCGAGGCCGGAATGAAGTTGGGCGCCATCCAGTCGCGATACGCACCGTTGATCAGCAGCAACTCGCGGAAATTCAACGAACTCGCATTGACCTGTACCAGGACCTGATGAGCGCCGGGCGGCGCCGGATCGGGTTCCTCGCGTAGTGCCAGACCCGCAATACCTTCAAACCGTTCACATCGATAGAGCTTCATTGGTCGTCTCCATGGTGTCGAACGAGGGCGTCGAATTGAGCGAAAAGCGACGTTCTCCTCATTCTTCTCGTTGACAGCTATAAAAAGATGAGTTCAGAATATAGAACATTGTTCAACAAAGCGTTCGGAGCGTCAAATTGAAAATACTGGTCGCGGTGAAGCGCGTGATCGACTACAACGTGAAACCTCGGGTGAAGTCCGATGGTTCGGGCGTCGATCTGGCCAACGTGAAGATGGCCATGAACCCATTCGATGAGATCGCGGTGGAGGAGGCGGTGCGCCTCAAGGAAGCGGGCGTAGCGAGTGAAGTCGTCGTGGTGTCGGCGGGAACCACGCAATCGCAGGAGGTGCTGCGCACGGCGCTCGCGATGGGGGCTGATCGCGCGGTGCTGGTGGAAAGCGATGCGGATCTGCAGCCGCTCGCGGTCGCCAAGCTGCTGGCCGCCGTGGCCGCGCGGGAAACTCCGCAACTGGTGCTGCTCGGCAAGCAGGCCATCGACAACGACGCGGGACAAACCGGCCAGAAGCTCGCCGCGTTGCTCGGCTGGCCGCAAGCCACGTTCGCGTTCAAGACGGAAGTGGACGGTCAACAACTACTCGTCACGCGTGAGATCGATGGCGGACTCGAACGTGTCGCGCTCGATCTGCCGGCGGTGGTCACGACGGACTTGCGTCTGAACAGTCCGCGCTACGTGACGCTGCCCAACATCATGAAAGCGAAGAAGAAGCCGCTGGAGACGCTGAGCCCCGACGCGCTGGGGGTCGACGTTGCACCTCGTCTGAAGGTTCTCGAAGTGACCGAGCCGCCGGCGCGTAAGGGCGGCGTGATGGTTCCCGATGTTGCAGCGCTGATTGAAAAGCTTCGTAACGAAGCGAAGGTGATCTGATCATGACTATTCTCGTTATCGCCGAACACGACAACGCAAGCCTCAAGCGCGCCACGCTCAACGCCATCACGGCGGCGGGCGCTGCGGGCGGCGACATTCATGTACTGGTCGCAGGCCACGGCGCGTCGGCGGTGGTAGAGCAGGCCGCGAACGTTGCCGGCGTCGCCGAAGTGCTCGTCGCGGATGCACCCGAATACGCGCATGGGCTGCCGGAAAATCTGGCCGCACTCGTCGTTTCGCTGGCTAGCGGTTATACGCACGTGATCGCGGCCTCCACGGCCGTGGGCAAGAACTTCATGCCGCGGCTAGCCGCGCTGCTCGACAGCGCGCAGATTTCCGACGTGATCGCTTTCAAGGCCCCCGATGTGTTCGTGCGTCCGATCTACGCCGGCAATGCACTCGCCACGGTCCAATCGTGCGACGCAATCAAGGTCGTCACGATTCGTCCGACCGCCTTCGATGCGGCCGCGACCGGTTCGGCCGCCGCGCCGTCGCGCGCCGTCGCATCCGCAGCGGCTTTCGACAAGGCCCGTTTCGTCGGCCAGGAACTGACGAAATCGAGCCGGCCGGAGCTTGCGGCAGCCAACATCGTGGTGTCGGGCGGCCGAGGCATGCAGAACGGCGACAACTTCAAACTGCTCGACGCGCTCGCGGACAAGCTTGGCGCCGCGGTCGGCGCGTCGCGCGCCGCGGTCGACGCCGGCTTCGTGCCGAACGACTATCAGGTCGGCCAGACCGGCAAGATCGTCGCGCCTCAGTTGTATATCGCGGTGGGTATCTCGGGCGCGATTCAGCACCTCGCCGGTATGAAGGACTCGAAAGTCATCGTCGCGATCAACAAGGACAGCGAGGCGCCGATCTTTCAGGTGGCCGACTACGGTCTGAGCGCCGACCTTTTCGACGCTGTCCCGGCAATGACCGCGGCGCTCGATTGACGTTCGCCCGGATTGACACCGACCAGAACGCTGTTCAAGATAATTGAACAGCTAGTTGCAATATGGCAGTCGACTGCGCGGCCGCCACATAAAAAGCCGGAACCGGTGCCTACGCCGGCCATATGACGAAGGAGATAACAATGGGTAACACCAGTCCCGATTCGAGTGAGCACACTGTCCGCCTCGATTTTGTCCCAAAGGACAGTTACCTGTCGAAGCAGTTTCTCGAGCGCGAGAAAGAGCGCCTCTGGCCGCGAATCTGGCAGGTCGCCTGCCGTCTGGAAGAGATTCCCAACGTGGGCGACTTCGTGACCTTCGACGTGGCCGGCGAATCGATCATCGTGGTGCGAACCGCGGGAGATCAGATCAAGGCCTTCTTCAACGTCTGCCAGCACCGTGGCCGGCGCCTGACTAATGGCTGTGGCAAGGCCGCGAAATTTCACTGCGCCTATCACGGCTGGCAGTGGAATCTGGATGGCAGTCTTGCGCGTGTGCTCGACAGGCAAGATTGGGAAGGTTGCCCGGACATGGCTGACGGGGACCTTCGTCTCACGGACGTGCTGGTCGATACGTGGGGCGGGTTCGTGTTCATCAATATGGATCCGGACGCAGAGCCGCTCGCGAAATTTCTCGACCCGGTGCCGGAGATCACGAACTGCTTCGAGTTCGAAAAGATGCGCTACCGCTGGTACAAGTCGATTCGTCTGCCGTGCAACTGGAAGGTTGCACTCGAAGCGTTCAACGAGGGTTATCACGTAGCGGCAACCCATCCGCAACTGCTCGACGTCGCCGGCGATGACGTGACGCGCAGTTTCTCCTATGGCCGCCATGGGATGTTTGGTTATTCGACGGCGACGCGGATGATCGGCGCGCCCTCGCCGCGAACCGGCAAGCCGATGCCGGAAGACGTACGCCAGGGGCTCGTGAACTTTTTCCGGGTAATGGAAGAGACTCTGAAGGCGATCAATACCGCGCGCGATTACGAAGCCGCGAAGCGCCTGATGACCGAAATGTCGCCGTCGGGTAACCAGTTCGAAGTCCTTGGCAAGGCGATGGAATTTCAGCGCGAGGCGGCCATCGCCGAGGGTGCGGGCTGGCCCGAGATCTCTTTCGAGCAACTGGGTCGCGCGGGAGCGGACTGGCACGTCTTTCCGAATCTGGTGTTCCTGCCGTACCCGGACGGCGCGTTGTTCTATCGCGCGCGGCCGGACGGCGACAACCCGGATTCGTGCATCTACGACATCTGGTCGCTGCAGCGCTTCGCGCCTGGGGCGGAGCCGCCGTTGAAGCGCGAGTTCTATTACGGCGTGGACGACTGGAAGGAGAACGCGCAGGAGAACTTCGGCCTGATCCTGTGGCAGGACTTCCAGAACATGACCAACGTTCAGCAGGGCATGAAGTCGCGCGGCTTCAAGGGTTTGCGCACCAATCCGCTGCAGGAATCGTCGGTTTCGAACTTCCATCGCGCGCTGCGCGAATTCATCGCGCGGGATGAGTGATGTCGACGAACTGGGACGCAACCTACGACTTCGTGGTGGTCGGCAGCGGCGGGGGTTCGATGTGTGCGGCGCTTGCCTGCAAGTCGGTCGGCAAAGAAGCACTGATCATCGAGAAGCAGGCGAAGGTCGGCGGCTCGACCGGATATTCGGGCGGGGTCTGGTGGCTTCCGAACAATCATGTGATGAAGCGTCACGGCGTCAGCGATTCCTATGAACGCGCACGCCAGTACTTCGATGCGGCGGTTACTTATCAAGGGCCGGGGACTTCTGACGCGCGACGCGAGGCTTACTTGCGCACCGGCCCGAAGATGGCCGAGTTTCTCGAGCAGCAGGGGATGCAGTTCGTGTACGCGGACGGCTGGTCCGATTACTACGACACGCTGCCCGGCGGCGAGCCGCGTGGCCGGTCGCTGCTGGCCAGGTTGTTCGACGTGAAGGAACTGGGCGAATGGGCGCCGCGTCTGTCGCGCTACAAGGGCCCGTCGATGCCGGCCAACTCCGACGAGTATCCGCAACTGTTTCTGATGAAGCGGACGTGGGGCGGCAAGCGCAAGGCGATGCAACTGGGTGGCCGGATGCTCTATCAGAAGATCACCGGCAAGGAACTCGTGGCCAACGGCGCGGCGATTCAGGGGCGCATGCTGCAGATGGCGCTGCGCGCGAACGTGCCGATCTGGACGGACACGCCGGTGCGCGAGTTCATCGTCGAGGACGGACGCGTGACCGGCATCGTCGCGGTACGCAGCGGCCGCGAGTTGCGCGTGCGCGCTCGCGAAGGCGTCCTGCTGAATACCGGCGGCTTTTCACACAACGCGGAAATGCGCCGCAGGTACCAGCCGCAGCCGTCGTCCGCGGACTGGACCAATGCGAATCCGGGCGATACCGGTGAAATCCTGCAAGCCGCGATTGCGCTCGGCGGCGCAGTGGACTGCATGGAGGAAGCGTGGTGGGTCGTGACGTCGCTCGGTCCCAACGAGGAACTGCCCGAAGGTGCACGCGCGCCGGATGGTTCGCCGCTGCCGTTCATGCATCACCTCGACCTGTCGCTGCCGTTTTCGATCATGGTCGATCAGGACGGCGAGCGCTTTTGCGACGAAGCGGGAGCGTACATGGAAATCGGTCAACGCATGTACCAGCGTCACAAGCAGACGGGTAAGGCCGTTCCCGCATGGGTCGTGATGGACAGCCGGCAGCGTAAGTACTACCCGTGGGGCACGGCGATGCCGGGCCAGATTCCGCAGAAGTGGCTCGACAGTGGATACATGATCAAGGCTGACACGCTCGAAGAACTGGCCGCGAAATGCAATATCGACCGTGCTGGACTGCTCGGGACCGTCAAGCGCTTCAACGACTTCTGCGAAACGGGCGTCGACGAAGATTACGGTCGCGGCTCGCGCGCATTCGATCGCTGTCATGGAGACCCGACCATCAAACCGAACCCCAATCTCGGGCCGATCGAGGAGGGGCCGTTCTACGCCGTGCGCATGTATCCAGGGGATGTGGGCACGGCAGGCGGTCTCGTGACCGACGAATACGGGCGCGTGCTGAAGGACGATGGTTCGCAAATCCCTGGGCTGTACGCCACCGGCAACTGCACGGCATCCGTGGTTGGCCGGTGTTATCCGGGCGCCGGCAGCAGCATCGGCGCATCGTTCGTGTTCGGTTACATCGCGGCGCTGCATGCGAGCGGCGCGCAAAAGATCTGGTGACACAGGAGAGTGACGAATGAATGCCTATCAGCCGCCCAGCAGCGAAATCCTGGTCGACATCTACAGGCGCATGGCTCTCATCAAGCAGAACGATGAGCGCTTTCGTGCCGTTATCAAGGCCGGCAAGCTGGTGATGCCGTACTACTCGCCGCGCGGCCAGGAAGTGATTCCGTCGGCGATGTCGGTGTGTCTCACCGACGACGACTACATCTGCACGATCTACCGCGGCGTCCACGACATGATCGCCAAAGGTGTGCCGCTCAAGGAACTCTGGGCCGAGCTCGGAGGGCGAGTGACGGGGACCTGCAAAGGCAAGGGCGGCCCGATGCACGTCACGCATCCCGCGTCGGGCGTCATGGTGACGACCGGCATTGTCGGCAGTTCGATGCCGATCGCAAATGGGCTTGCGCTCGCCGCGCAGATTCGTGGTGAATCGCGCGTGGCCGTGGCCTACTTCGGTGACGGCGCATCAAACATTGGCGCCTTCCACGAGTCGCTGAACATGGCGTCCGTGTGGAAGTTGCCGGTGATTTTCGTCTGCCAGAACAACGGCTATGCCGAGCACACCAAATACGCGTATGGCACGTCCGCGCCGAACATCGCCCAGCGCGCCGTCGCGTACCAGATGCCGGGCATCACGGTGAACGGCAACGATCCGATTCAGATGCACAAGGCGGCGCACGAAGCGGTCGAACGCGCGCGCAATGGCGGCGGCCCGACGCTGATCGAAGCGAACACGTTCCGCTTTCAGGGGCACGTGTTCGGCGACCCGGACGCCTATATGGACAAGCACGAAAAGGCCGCCTGGCTCGCGAAGGATCCGGTGCCGCTGTTCCGTCAGTGGCTCATCGATGCGAAGCATGCGACCGAGGAGCAACTGGTTGCGATGGAAGCCGAACACGAGGCGCAGATCGACGCCGCGGTCGAATTCACGCTGTCGAGCGAATATCCCGATGTCGCGGAGCTTCGGCGCGACATCTTCAAGGACGAGGTGCTTGCATGAGCCAGCAGCCAACCAACATCAACACCATCCAGGCGGTCAACTTCGCGCTCGACGACGCGATGGCCGCCGACGCCAACGTAATCGTGCTGGGTGAAGACGTTGCCGACGGCCAGGAGGGCGGCATTGTCGGCGTAACGAAGGGACTGTCGTCGAAATACGGCACGTCGCGGGTGCGTTCGACGCCGATTTCGGAGCAGGCCATCATCGGTGCGGCAATCGGCGCTTCGATGGTCGGGGATGCGTCCTGTGGCGGAAATCATGCTGATGAACTTCACGACCGTCGCGATGGACATGATCGTGAATCACGCCGCGAAGCTGCGGTTCATGTCGGGCGGACAGACCAATGTGCCGATCGTCATCCGCACCATGACGGGTGCGGGCTTCGGCACGGGTGGTCAGCACGCCGACTACCTCGAGGCCTGGTTTGCGCACGTTGCCGGCATCAAGGTCGTCACACCGTCGAATCCTGCCGATGCGTATGGCCTGATGCTGTCCTGCATCCGCGATGACGACCCCTGCCTTTTCATCGAGAACATGCCGACCTACTGGAATCCGGGCAGTGCGCCGGAGCGCGGCGTGGCGATTCCGCTTGGCAAAGCCAACGTGATTCGCGCGGGTACCGACGTGACGGTGATCAGCTACAGCCGCCGCGTGCAGGAAGCCATGGCTGCTGCCGAAGTGCTGGCGAAAGATGGTATCGCCTGCGAAGTGATCGATTTGCGCACCGTCTCTCCGTTGGATACCGAAACTATCCTGACTTCGGTTGCAAAAACCGGGCGCGCCGTTGTCGTGCACGAAGCCGTCAAACCGTTCGGCGTGGGTGCGGAAATCGCATCCCGTATCTACGAAGCCCTCTTTCGCGAGCTCAAGGCGCCCGTGCAGCGCGTAGGCGCGCAATTCTGCCCCGTGCCGTTCTCGAAGCCGCTCGAAGACGCGTTCGTACCGGGCGTGGCCGAAATCGAATCGGCGGTTCGCGCGACGCTGAAATGACCAGCACGAACACCCGGAATTCCATCATCAATAGAGCAAGGCCATGACCACACAAGTTCTGCTTCCCAAACTGGGCTTTTCCATGAACGAAGGCACGCTAGCCGAATGGCTGGCGGACGACGGCGCAACCGTGAGCGAAGGGCAGATTCTCTACGCGCTCGAAAGCGACAAATCGATTCAGGAGGTCGAGTCGCCCGCGTCGGGCACGCTGCGCATCGTTGCCCAGGTTGGCGAAGTGTATCCCGTCGGCACGGTGCTGGCGGAAATCGTCTGATTGGCCGTAGGCCGTCACGCTGTCCAACAGTCGTTCGAAGAGGCATCCGCGATGAGTGTCGAATCCGTTGCTACGCGACCGCAGTCCGATGTGAATACCGGCCCCGGCGAGGCTGCAGTCCCCGCTTTCGGCGCGAATCTGCCGCCTTGGCCGCAGGTCGATTTCGCCGAATTCGGCGAAGTGGAAGTCAAGCCGGTGTCGCGCATCCAGAAGCTCACAGGAGCCTTCCTGTCGCGCAACTGGCTGACGATCCCGCATGTGACCCACCACGACGACGCTGATATTACGTCGCTCGAAAGTTATCGCAAGGCCCGTAACGAGGCGAGCACGGCGGTTAAGCTGACGCCGCTCGTCTTCCTTATCAAAGCCGTGGTGCGGGCTTTGCAGGAGTTCCCGCAATTCAACGCGTCGCTCGACGGTGACGGCAAAAACATCGTTCTGAAGAAGTACTTCCACATCGGGGTCGCCGTGGACACGCGCTTCGGATTGCTGGTGCCGGTGCTGCGCGATTGCGACAGGAAGAGCGTCGAAGAACTCTCGGTGGAACTTGCAGCAATTTCGCAGAAGGCGCGCGAAAAGGGTTTATCGATGGCAGAGATGTCGGGCGGTTGCTTTTCGATCAGTTCGCTCGGCGGCTTTGGCGGTACTGGTTTTACGCCTATCGTCAATGCGCCGGAGGTGGCGATTCTCGGTGTGACTAAAACCCGGCTGGCAGCCGCGCCGGCGGACGACGGCGGCGTCAGCTGGCGCAAGATGCTGCCCCTGTCGCTCAGCTACGACCATCGAGTGATCAACGGAGCCGACGCGGCGCGGTTCGCCGCATTCATTGGAACCGTGTTGGCCGATCCGCAGACGCTCGCTGGCTAACAGTCGATCTGACAAAACAACGACAGGATTGAGATGAGAACCCTTGGCGAGATGATCGAGCGAAACGCTCGCTTGCATGCCGACCACACGGCGCTCGTGTACGCCGACCGGCGTCTGACGCACAGTCAGTTGGCGGAGCGCGCACGCCGCTTGTCGGGAGCGCTATATGAGCGCGGCCTGCGGCGTCAGGACCGGGTTGCGATCCTCGCGATGAATTGCGCGGAGTACTACGAGAGCTACCGTGCATGCGAGTGGGCCGGCTTCATTCTGGCAACCGTCAATTTCAGGCTGGCCCCCGCGGAGATTCTTTATATTCTTAAGGACGCGGCCCCAAAGGCGCTCGTATTCGAGGCTCAGTATGCCGATGTCGTGAACGGACTGCGTTCGCAACTGCCCGAAATCGAGCAGTACATCTGCATTGGCGACGCGCCGGAATGGGCCGTTTCGTTCGAGGCGGTGATGGAAGCCGGCCCAGTGGAAGGGCCGCCGATCCGTTCGAAACCGGAAGACTACGCGTACCTGATGTACACGAGCGGCACCACGGGGCGTCCCAAGGGCGTCGTGCGCACGCACCATGCCATGTGCGTCACCGCCGAAAGCTGCGCGCTGGTGACGGAGTTTTCGGGCAATACCCGCGTGCTACAGACGACGCCGGCGTTCCACGTCGGCGGAATTGGCTTCGTAAATTCGGTGGCCTGGATGGGCGGCACGACGGTCGTGCATCGCACCTTCGAGCCGAAGCAAATGCTCGAGACGATCGCCGAAGAACGCATCACCTTCACGTTCATGGTTGCCGCGATGCTTCAGGCGGTCCTCGATGTGCCCGAACTGTCGAGCTATGACGTGTCCAGCATCGAAAACATCGTCACGGCGGCAGCCCCGGTGCCTGCACCGTTGCTGTCGCGCGGCATTCAGGTGCTCGGCCCGGTGTTTTCGGTCCAGTACGGCATGACCGAGAGCAACGCCTGCTGGTTGCCTGCGCACGAGGTCAAGCCCAAAGGGTCCCCTGAACAGGTACGGCGTCTCGCATCGGTAGGGCGCCCGTGCCCCGGCATCGACCTGCGCATCGTCGACGATCACGGCAACGATCTGCCGCAAGGCCAGACCGGCGAGGTCTGGCTGCGCTCGCAGACGCAGTTGAGTGGCTACTGGAACAACAGCGTGGCGACGGTGGAAGCACTGCGCGATGGCTGGTATCGCTCGGGCGACATGGGCTACCAGGACGAGGAGGGCTACATTTTCCTCGTCGACCGCAAGAAGGACATGATCATTTCCGGCGGCGAGAACATCTACAGCCGTGAAGTCGAAGATGCGCTGCTCCAGCATCCGGCAGTCGTCGACGTGGCGGTGATCGGCGCGCCGCACGAGAAGTGGGGAGAGTGCGTCAAGGCGATCGTCGTGTTGCGCCGTGGCGAGCAAGCGGGCGAAGCCGAATTGATCGAGTTCTGTCGCGGCTTGATCGCGAGCTATAAATGTCCGAAAGCCATTGCATTCGTCGACGAATTGCCGAGGCTGCCGACGGGCAAGATCAGCAAGGTCAGTCTGCGCGCGCAGTTTGCCCGGTGAACGGCAATCGCCTCAATTGGAGGGAATCGACCATGGCCAAATGGCTGAAAACATCGGAGTACGTGAAGTTTGAAGTGGCGCAACGCGTTGCGCGCATCACGCTGAGTCGTCCGGACAAGCGCAACGCCATCAACAATCCGCTTCTGCAGGAACTCAAGGCGGCGTTGCTCGAAGCCGACGACCTCAAATCGGTGAACGTGATCGTACTGTCGGGAGCTGGCCGCGACTTCTGCGCAGGCTACGATCTGGTGACGACGTATTCGGATCGGGCCGCGGACGCCGCTGATCCGGGTGACTATCGTGGAACGATTCGCAGCTTCGACGACGACTGCTGGTCGATGGAGCGGCAGTCGGAGACGGTCAATCTGATGGCCGATATCCACAAGCCGATCATCGCGCAGGTGCATGGCAACTGTCTTGCGGGCGGCACGGATCTCGCGCTGGCGTGCGACATGGTGATCGCCGCCGACAACGCAAGGATCGGCTTTCCCGCCACGCGCGCGAACGGCTCGCCGCCTGCGCATATGTGGTTCTATCACGTCGGCCCGCAGTGGGCGAAGCGCCTGCTGCTGTCTGGCGACTCGCTGACGGGCCGCGATGCCGCGAAGATCGGGCTCGTGATGGATGCGGTGCCGGCAGAGCAGCTCGAAGCGGAGGTGGGCGAGTTGGCACGCCGTCTGTCGTTTGTCGATGCCGATCTGCTTGCGGCCAACAAGCGCATTGTCAACATCGGGCTGGAGCTGGCCGGTTCGCGCACGCTTCAGCGGCTCGCGGTGGAAAACGACTCGCGGGCTCACCAGAGCCTGGGGCCGCGCCGCGCGCAGTTCAAGGCGGACATGGAAGCGGTTGGCCTGAAGGAAGCGCTCAAGCGCCGCGACGAGCCGTTCGGCGACGGGATGATCCGCCTGCATGCTCGCGGCAGTTGACCAGACCGTCGAACGGACGAACCAAACTCAGACGAAGAGCCGAACATCATGGATGTTGAACTCACTTTGAACGGCGCGGTTGCGACGCTGTGTCTGAACCGCCCCGAGAAGCTCAACGCGCTGACGCCGGAAATGCTTGATCTGATTCTCGGCCACCTCGATCGCATCGAAAAGGATCCGGAGATTCGCGCGGTGATTCTCACTGGCGCAGGCCGCGCATTTTGCGCCGGTGCCGACATCAAGGGCAGCGGCGCCGCGCCACCGCAGATGAGCGTGGCGCACGCGCGCGCATCGATGGCGGTGTATCAGAAGATCGCGCTTCGGTTGTACAACCTGAACAAGCCAGTGGTCGCGGCGGTACGCGGGGTTGCCGTGGGAATTGCCTGGAGCTTTGCGCTGTGCGCGGACCAGCTCATCGTTTCCGATACGGCGCAGTTCATTCCCGCCTTCCTGATGCGCGCCACCTTACCGGAAGGCGGCATGGTGCATCTGCTTGCGCGTCATTGCGGCGAGTTTCGCGCCAAGGAAATCATGTATCTGAATCGCCGGCTGAGCGGCAAGGAAGCACTCGATATGGGTCTTGCCAGCCATCTCGTCGAGGACGGCGAGCTTGACGTGGCCGCCGAAAAGCTGGCTGGCGAGCTGGCGGCTGGCCCGACTTTCTCGCTCGGGCTGACCAAGCAGTTGTTCAGGTTGAACCCCGGTGGCATGGAAGAGTTTCTTGCGCAGGAACTGAACGCGGTGGCGCTCGCGGTGAACTCCGAGGACGCCGCGGAGGGCCGGCTCGCCGCGAGAGAAAAACGCGCCCCGGCTTTCAGAGGCCGCTAGGCGGAGCACCCGCACAAGCGCGGCGCAGTGGCGCGACAGAGCAGACAACGAGGGCGCAAGAGATTCAGGAGTCAGGCATGCATTTCGGCTATAGCGAGGAAGACGAATCATTTCGTCGGGAAGTCAGAACGTTTTTCAGTGAGCATGCGCCGGCCGACATTTCACGCCGCTGGCGTGTCGGCGTGCATCCGCCTGCGCGCGATGACATCCGCAGATGGCAGCGCATTCTGTACGAGCGCGGCTGGGGTGCGCCCCATTGGCCCGTCGAACATGGCGGCACCGGCTGGAGCGCGCTTCGCAAGCATATCTTCATGGAAGAGCTGTACAACGCCGATGCCATGGACTATGGGTGGCAGTCGACGCAGATGGTGGCGCCCGTCATCATCGCGTTCGGCTCGGACTGGCAGAGGCAGCGTTTTCTCGGGCCTATTCTGCGCGGCGACGAGTTCTGGTGCCAGGGCTTTTCGGAGCCGAACGCGGGCTCGGATCTGGCTGGACTGAAGACCACGGCCGTGCTCGACGGTGACGAGTACGTGATCAACGGCCAGAAGATCTGGACCAGCGACGCAACGATTGCCGATTGGGGCTTCTTCCTCGTCAAGACCGATACGAGCGTCAAGCCGCAACGAGGCATTTCCTTCCTGCTGGTCAACATGGACACACCGGGCATCACGGTGCGTCCGATCGTTTCGATCGAGGGCGGCAAGGGCCTGAATGAAGTGTTCCTCGAAAACGTGCGTGTGCCGAAGTCGCATCTCGTGGGCGAGGCCGGCATGGGATGGACCTATGCGAAGTACCTCCTCGAGAAGGAGCGCACGGCGAGCGCGTTCCTGTACTTCAACAAACGCGAGCTGCAGCGCGCGAAAGATATCGCGGAGCAGGAGCGGGAGGACGGCGTGCGGCTCATCGATACACCCGGGTTCGCGCGCAAGGTCGCGGAGGTCGAAGCTGACCTCATGGCGCTCGAATGGTCGGTGCTCCGCATCCTTGCGGAAGAGAAGAGCGAGCGCAATCTCGATGCGGTCGTCTCTGCGCTGAAGATCAGCGGGTCGGAGATGCAACAGCGCGTGACGCAACTGCAAATGGACGCACTCGGTCCCCGCGCGATGCGTTTCGACGACCACGGCGAGCCGCAGGGTGATCTGGCGGTCGACGAAAACTGGCCGGATTACATGGGCGGCCGCACGTCGGGCTATCTGATCGCTCGTGCTTCCACGATCTATGGCGGCGCGCGCGAAGTGCAGAAGAACATCATTGCCAAGCTGGCTTTTGGACTGTAGCCATGGACTTCAACTTCTCCGAAGAACAATCGATGCTGAAGGACGGCGCAGAGCGCTACGTTCAGCAGGAGTATGGATTCGAGGCGCGCACGCGCATTGCATCGGGGCAAGAGGGTTTCAGCCGCGAACATTGGCGCGCCTATGCCGAACTTGGCTGGCTCGGGCTGACGATGCCGGAAGACGTCGGCGGTCTCGGGTGCTCGTTCGTCGAAACGGCGATCGTGATGGAGGCGCTCGGCCGCGGTATGGCGCTCGAGCCGGTCGTGCAGACGGCGCTGCTTTGCGCCACGATCATCGAACGAGGCGATGCGCGGCGCCGGCGTGAGTCGCTGCTGCCCGCCGTCATCGACGGCACGCTGCTGCTGTCGCTCGCGGACAGCGAAGCGGGAAGCCGGTACAAGCTGGGATGCCACGCGCAAACGCACGCGCTCAAGAGCGCCTCGGGTTACCTGATCAGCGGCGCGAAGACGCTGGTGATCGCCGGCGCGTCGGCGGACCAGCTGCTCGTGACCGCGCGAGTCGAAGGCGCGTCGCAAGGCGTGGGC
The DNA here is from genome assembly GCF_050435345.1 of Paraburkholderia sp. 32. NCBI lineage: Bacteria > Pseudomonadati > Pseudomonadota > Betaproteobacteria > Burkholderiales > Burkholderiaceae > Paraburkholderia > Paraburkholderia sp. 32. The sequence goes on along the minus strand of NZ_JBNDKD010000001.1, from coordinate 427,462 downwards.
GTTTTTCTTGTCGATCGCCGGGCCGCGGGCGTAACGTGCCGGTCGTACCGCTTGCTCGATGGATCGCGTGCCGCGGATATCGACCTGCATAACGTCGAGCTCAGTGAAGATGCATTGATCGTCGGACCTGAACGCTCGCTGCAGGTGCTCACGCAGGCAACGGAACTCGCCAGTCTCGCGAGCGTGGCCGAGAGCCTTGGCATGATGGAAGCCGTGATGGCGATCACCTCGGAGTACATCAAGGGACGCTCGCAGTTCGGCCAGCCGATCGGCAAGTTCCAGGCGTTGCAGCATCGCATGGCTGAGATGTTCGTTGCCACGCAGGAAGCGCGCTCGATGCTGTACTGCGGGATCGCGCACCTGAACGGCCCGGCGGCCGAACGCAGCCGCGTCATCTCGGCGGCCAAAGCCGTTGCCGCGCGCGCCAATCGCTTCGTTTGCGCGCAGGGCATCCAGTTGCACGGTGGCATGGGGCTCACCGAGGAATATCCGGTAGGGCACTACTTCCGCAAGATGACGATGATGGAGAAGATGTTCGGCGATATCGACTTTCATCTCGACCGCGTTGCAGCAGGCGGCCGGACACCGATAACGGCCTGAGACAGGGAGCAGATCATGCAACGCGTGAAGCAAAAGATTGCCATCGTGACCGGGGCCGCATCCGGTATCGGCGCTGCCTGTGCCGCCATGCTCGCGCAGGAGGGCGCCTTGCTCGTCGTGGCGGACCTGAATCTCGAAGGCGCGCAGGAACAGGTTCGTCGTATTAACGAAGCGGGGGGCCACGCGGTCCCGGCGCAGGTCGATATCGGCGACGAAAGTTCGATCGATGCATTGTTCGATCTGACGCTCGAGACTTGGGGCGGGCTCGATATCCTGCATAACAACGCCGCGGCCACATCGCTTTCCAGTACGGTCGATGCGGCAGTCGAGGCACTCGACGTCGGCGTCTGGGACGACACGATGCGCATCAATCTTCGCGGCACCATGCTGGCCTCGCGGTGCGCGCTGCCGCTGATGCGCGCACGAGGCGGCGGTTCGATTATCAATACCTCTTCCGGTGCCGCTCAGGCGGGCGCGCTGGGGTACAGCGCGTACGGTGTCTGCAAGGCCGGTATCGAGGCGCTGACGCGCTACGTCGCCGCGCAGCACGGCAAGGAGGGGATACGCTGCAACGCGATCGCTCCGGGCCTGATCGTCACGCCGGTGACCCAGGCGTACTACGCGGGGGTCACCGGAGAGATGATGCTGAGCCACCATCTCACGCCTCGCCTCGGGCAGCCCGAAGACATTGCACACGCGGTGGTGTACCTCGCTTCGGATGAGGCGGCGTTCGTCACGGGCCAGGTGTTCAACGTCGATGGCGGACTTCTTTCACACCAGCCTTACTATGCCGACGAAATCCGCGCGCGCCCGGCCGCGATGGCCAACGCTACGAAGGGGAAGGCATGACGACGGATTCAGCGCTGCTCGCGCGTATCGAGCGCATCGAGGCGCAGCTCGCCATCCAGCAGTTGCCCGTCCGATACGCGCTCGCGGTCGATTCGCGCGATCTGGACAGCCTGGTGCAACTGTTCGCCGAAGACGTCGATTGCGGCCGATGGGGCGTCGGGCGCGCGGCATTGAAGACGTTCTACGGGTCCGAGCATATTCTGCGCGGCTTTTATCGCAGCATTCACCAGATCTGCGGCCACGTCGTCGATTTCATCGATGCCGACCATGCGACGGGAAGCGTCTATTGTCGCGCGGAGCACGAGGACAACGGAGCGTGGGTGGTGATGGCGATCTGCTACTTCGATCACTATGTGCGGCGCGACGGGCAGTGGTGCTTCGAGCGTCGCGACGAACAGCATTGGTATTCGACGGACTGGCTCGCTCGCCCCGGTGCGCCGCGCTTGCAGAACTGGCCCGGCAAGTATGAAGGCGATCGGTATCAGCCGCGTCTTCCGCAAGGATTTCCGACGTGGGCGGCGTTCTGGAGCAACAGCGAACAGCCCGCGATCGACGCGTTGACGAAAGCGCCGTAAGCGCGGTCTCGTCTTCGGCTCCTGGCCCCGCCACGTAGCCATTCGTGGGACGGGCGAGGAATGCAAGGAGTGAGGTCCGCGCAAACTTTCGCATCGTGGTAATCAGCGTCGTGCGGCAGGCCTCTGTGCCCATTGCGCTTACGCCGTCAGATCGGGCAGACGCACCACCAGCCCGTCCAGTTCCGGCGTCATGAAGATCTGGCATGTCAGACGGCTGTTTTCGCGCACGTCCATCGCGCAGGTGAGCATGTCGACTTCATAGGATTCCGCCGCTGGCATGTGGCTGCTCCAGGCGTCGTCGACATACGCGTGACAGGTTGCGCAGCTGCAGCTGCCGCCGCAATCGCCGAGAATGCCTGGGATCTGATTGTTCACCGCTGTTTGCATGACTGAATCGCCAACGTTGGCGCTTACGGCGGCCTCGCTGCCGTCCGGCTGGATGAATCGAATGAGCGGCATGGCTTGTGAACCTCATGAAAAATGAATTGGACTAGGGAAGCAGACTTTTCAACGGGATCGATTCGTTGGCGAGATCGGCGGCGCGGACCGGAATTTTCTCGGCAACGAAACGCTTGGCCAGCACGAATTCGGGTACACGGCTGACCGTATCGGCTGCGAGCATGACGCCGTCCTTGAGATAAAACGCCGAGAAAGAGCGGGCTTTGGGATCGCCGCGCAGGACGAACTCGTCGTAGCCGAGGGACAAGCCGACCATCTTGAGCTTCAGATCGTATTGGTCGGACCAGAACCACGGCACGCTGTTGTAGACACGCTCCTTGCCGCACAACGACGCAGCGGCGGTGCGGGCCTGCTCCAGCGCGTTAGGGACCGACTCGAGACGCAGGCGGCGTCCAAGGGAAGGGTTGGGGTGGTTGGTGCAATCCCCGACCGCAAAAATGTCGGGGTCGGACGTGCGCGTGTGTTCGTCGACCATGATGCCGTTGTCGACAGCAAGGCCGGCCGCTTGCGCGAGTTCGGTGGCGGGCTCCAGTCCCACGCCGACGATGACGAGATCCGCGGCGACGCGCGTGCCGTCCGCGCAGCACACGGCGGCAACGGCGTCGCCGGATGCGTCGAGTTCGAACCCACTCACGATCGCGTCGGTACGGATGTCGACTCCGGCTTCGCGGTGAACTTCCTCGTAGAACCTGGAAAGCTCGGGAGCCGTGACGCGCGCGAGGACGCGCGGCAACGCTTCGAGCACGGTGACGCGCAAGCCGCGCTTCACGGCTACCGCGGCCACTTCCAGCCCGATATATCCACCGCCGATGATCACGAGGCGCGAGCCGGCATGAAACTGGTTTCGAATGCGCGCGACGTGATCGAGCGTGCGAAGGTAGTGAAAATTCTGCAGCTTCTCGGTCGCTTCGATACCCGGCAACGCGAGGCGCCGCGCGCGGCCGCCGGTGGCCAGAACCAGTTTCGTATAGCTGATTTCGCTGCCGTTGGACAGCGTGACCCGTTTCGCATCACGGTCGATGTGCTGCGCGCGCGTGTTCGGGATGAACTCGACACGCGCTTTGTCGTACGTCGACAGCGGTTTCAGGTACAGCTGCTCGGCGGTCGATTCGCCCGACAGGAATGCCTTGGAGAGCGGCGGCCGTTGGTAGGGCAAATGCGGTTCCTCTCCCACCATCACGATGCGTCCCGTCCATCCCTGTTCTCGGATCGCGGTCGCGCATTCTCCTGCTGCATGACCCGCCCCGACGATCAGCGCGATGTTCTCTGCGTCTCCAGCTGTCATGAGGCTAACTCCATCTCGCACGGCCGCAGGCTCGCTGCTGCCACAGTAAGTCTGAATAATGTTCTAAATTGTGAACGACGGTCGCTGCGACTGTCAATGCTCATGAACCCCGTTGGGCCGAGGCGGAGCTGACCATCGCCTCGATGCCGCCAACCGCGAAACGAATCAGATAGGTGCGCATGCGCTCGATATGTGCTGTCGTAAGTGCCTTGGCTCCGGAGCGCGCTTCCTGCGCGTAAAGCTCGTTGAGCACGAGATGAAACACGGACTCGACGAAATGCTGCACCAGTTCGACGGTCTCCCGCGTGACGCGGGGAAGTGCCTTGGCGAAGGCGTCACGGTAGCGCGCGGCCGCAGGCGCGTATTGGTCATAAAACGGCGCCGTGAGATCGGGGCGCTCCAGAAGACAGCCAATCTGGGTTAGCAGGCGCAAGTAATTTCGCCACCCCGGATCGCCGCTCTTCAGATGCGCGAAGGCCGGTGCGGAAAGTGCGGTCACGATTGCTTCCACGTCGGGGCGCTTGCCTTGCAGCGGTGCCAGTTCGGCCTCGAGCGATTCGATGACCTGCCGGCTGATCACCGCGGCGCGACGGCCGATCGCCTGCTGAAACAGCGCGTCTTTGCTGCCGAAGTGGTACCGCGCGAGGCTCAGCTCCATGCCACAGCTCTGCATGATGTCGCGAATCGACGTGCCGAAGTAGCCGTGCATAGCGAACAGCCGCTCGGCCGTATCGAGAATGCGCTCTGGCGTCGTGCTGCGCGCCGCGGCACGCGGCACATTGATGGCAGTCGCCCGTCTGCTGGCGGCGTGCGTGGTGCTGGACGGCATGGTTTCCCTTTGATGGCGGGCGCGAGCCAGAAAGCGCGCAACATCCCCTTCCGTGAATGATAAATCGATCTTGCACACTTGTGCAAAATAGAACATAGTTCAACTATTGGTACCTCGCGCAAAAGCAGAGGTGCCTGCAAACAAACGATCAATGGAGACGGGAACCATGGCCGGCGCGCTGCGACTTGAGGACTTCGACGATCCTGAGTTCAACCCCTTTTTCGAGGATTCACTCGCTTACGGTGCCGATGCGGACCCTTATCCACGCATTGCGGAACTGCGGGAAAAGGCTGCGGTTCAGCAGGGTGACTACCGTGTGCTGATGGGCGGCGCGGCGGATCTGACCATGTCCGATGTCGCGCACTATTCCGTATTCGGATACGACGAAGTCTCGAAGGTGCTTGGCGACCCGGCAACGTTTTCAAACAAGTCTTACGAGCGCAATCTCGGCATCAGCTTCGGGCGCAGTATCTCGACGATGGATGCGCCCGAGCACCCGCGCTACCGCCGCATCTTCCAGAAGGCCTTTTTGCCGCACACCGTCGCGGCATGGGGCGATACGCTGGTCGACCCAGTGGTGAGCGAGCTGATGTCGAAGTTCATGGATCGCGGACAGGCGGATCTCGTCAACGAGTTCACGCTTCACTACCCGTTCAACATCATCTATCGGCAACTGGCATTGCCGCCGGAAGACGTAAAGATCTTTCACAAGCTCGCCATCGCACAGACGCTGGTTTCGATCGATGTCGAGCATGGCGTGGAGGCATCGACGAAGCTGGGCACCTATTTCGCGCGGCTCGTCGACGAGCGCCGCAGTCATCCCGGCGACGATCTGGTGAGCTCGCTGGCCACCGCGGAGGTGGACGGCGAGCGGCTACCGGACGAGGTCGTCATTTCGTTTCTTCGCCAGTTGGTGAATGCGGGCGGCGACACGACCTATCGCGCGACCAGCGTACTGTTGCTCGCGTTGCTGCGCGATCCGGTACAGCTCGAAGCGGTGCGCCAGGATCGCACGCTGGTCGCGGCGGCGATCGAAGAGGCTCTGCGCTGGGACGGCCCCGTGCTGATGCAGTCGCGTATGGCGACGCGTGATGTCACGCTCGGCGGTGTCGAGATTCCTGCCGGCGCATTTCTCGACGTGGTGGCGGGCAGCGCCAATCGCGACCCCAGCCGTTTCGCCGATCCGGACAGGTTCGACATCTATCGCAAGGCGGCTCACCGGCACTTTGCATTCGCCTATGGCCCGCACGTGTGCATCGGCCAGCACCTGGCGCGCGTGGAAATGACGCGCGCGCTCAACGCGATTCTCGATCGCCTGCCCAATCTTCGGCTCGATCCGGCCGCGCCAGCTCCACCGATCAACGGGATCATGATGCGGGTTCCGCATTCGATTCCCGTCATCTTCGGCTAACAGGAACCACGCCGGCCTCGCGTGCTATGGGGCTGGCCGACAAGGCACGGACGGTGGAGAACGCATAGATGACCGAGTTTGACTTTATCGTGATTGGCGCGGGTGCGGCGGGTTGCGTGCTAGCCAATCGTCTTTCGGAGAGCGGGCACCATACCGTGCTACTCATCGAGGCAGGTCCGGAAGATCGCAATCCGTTGATCCGGATGCCAAAGGGCTTTGGCAAGCTGCTGGGCGACCCAGCTCATGCCTGGTTCATTCCGGTGCAGCCCGATCACGGCAACGGGCATCGCAACGAAATCTGGCTTCGCGGCAAGATGCTCGGCGGTTCCAGCAGCATCAACGGCATGGTGTATATGCGAGGTCATCCCGAGGACTACGACGGATGGGCCGAACTGGGTGTCGAGGGCTGGAACTGGCAGAACCTGGCGCCTTGCTTCCGGCGCATCGAAGATCACGCGCTCGGCGCCGATGAGCTGCGTGGAGAGGGCGGCCCGCTGAAACTGTCACCGTACGCGCAGCGCAATCGAATTGGCGAGGCCGTACTCGAAGCGTGCCGGTCGCTCGGCGTGCGGCGCGTGGAAGATATCAACAGGCTCGATCATGAGGGGGTGGCCTATCTGATCTATACGATACGCAACGGTCGTCGGCAAAGCTCGGCCGAAGCCTTTCTGAAGCCTGCGAGGGCGCGCAAGAACCTCACGGTCGCTACCGGCACGCAAGCCGCGCGAATCGTGTTTGACGGCACGCGCGCCGTCGGCGTGCAGTGCGAAAGCGCGGGGCAGCAGATCGCTTACCGTGCGCGTCGCGAGGTCGTGCTCTCGGCGGGCGCGATCGAGTCGCCGCGGCTTTTGCAGTTGTCGGGCGTTGGCGATCCCGGCCATCTGCAGTCGCTTGGCATTCCTGTCGTGGCGGCGAGTCCGGGGGTCGGACGGAACCTGCGCGAGCACTATCTATATATGCTGCAGGCCCGTTTGCGGCACTGGCGTGATTCGCAGAACCGACAGTTCAGCGGCATGCGCTTATGGCGCAACGCGATGCAGTATCTGCTGTTCCGCCGTGGCGTGATGTCGCTCGGCTCGTACCAGGTGGGCGGCTTCGTCAAGACCGCGGCTGATGCGATGCGTCCCGACGTTCAACTGATGATGGCGCCGTACTCGATGGATTTCGGCGCGGCCGGTTACGCGTTCGAGTCGTTCCCAGGCATGCAGCTCTTCAGCTACCCGCTGCGCCCGCGCAGCGAAGGGCACGTCAGGATCCAGTCCGCGGACCCCCGCGTGCCGTCCGAAGTCGTCGCGAACTACCTTGCCGATCCGTACGACCGGCAGATGGCTGTCAACGCATTCCGGTTCATGCGCAGCGTGCTGGCCGCCGAGCCGCTTGCCAGCCTGCTGGCAGGGGAGACACGCCCAGGCCCCGCCGTCCAGACCGATGACGAGATTCTCGACCTCTACCGGCGTGAAGGCCAATCCGGCTATCACGCTTGCGGTACCTGCAAGATGGGATCGGACACGCTTGCCGTGCTCGATTCGCGGCTGCGCGTGCGCGGTGTCGAACGCCTGCGCGTGATGGATCTCTCCGTAACACCCACGATGATCTCCGGCAACACGAATGGCCCCATGATGGCGATGGCATGGCGCGCCGCCGGCCTGATCCTGGAGGACGCGTGATGAGCCGCCTTGAAGACTACAGCGGGCGCTTTACGAACATCGACTTCGAGCGGCGCGACGGCGTTTTGCAAGTGCGCCTGCATACCGATGGCGGCCCGCTCAAGTGGGGCGCGCTCGATCGCAGCATTCACAGCCAGCTAGGCGAGGCGTTCTACCAGATCGCACGCGACCTCGACAATCGCGTAGTCATCCTGACCGGCACCGGCGATTCGTTCTGCGACGCGATGAATGACGCCGAGTTGCCGGCGGAGCCGCTTGTGCAAGTCTGGCCGCGCCTGCAGCGCGAGGGGCAGGACCTGCTGATGCAACTGCTGGACATTCCGGTTCCGGTGATCGGCGCGATCAACGGGCCGGCACTCATTCATGCCGAGTTGCTCGTGCTGTCGGATATCGTGCTGGCCTCCAGTCGCGCCGAAATCTCGGACCAGGCGCACTTCGTTCACGGCGTCGTGCCGGCGGACGGCGTGCAGATCGTCTGGCCGATGCTGATTGGTCACAACCGCGCCCGCTACTTTCTTCTCAGCGGCGAGCGCATCACGGCGCAGCGCGCGTGGGAGCTTGGCGTCGTCGGCGAAGTCGTCGCGCACGACACCTTGCTCGAACGTGCGTGGCAAATGGCGCACGAACTCGCGGCCAAGCCGATCGAAACGCTGCGATACACGCGCGCGGTCTTCACGCAGTCGTTCAAGCGCCGCATGGTTGACGAACTGGGCTACGGGCTCGCGCTCGAAGGACTTGCCGGTATTGCCGCGCAGTCCGGCAAGAGGTAGCCCGTCAACGCGAATGTTCACGAATGGGAGACACGATATGACCTTGGTAGTGCAAGCATCAATGGAGGGCAACGCGATCGTTCAGCAGGCGCTCGACCGCGCCACGCGGGAAGGCGGTGAGGTCGGCGTGCAGGTGGCGGCCTATCTGAACGGCAAGCTCATGATCGACGCATGGAGCGGCGTGGCCGATCCGTCCACCGGCCGTCTGGTCGACGGCGAAACGCTGTTCAATGTGTATTCGGTGACGAAGGCCGTTGCAGCAACCGCGTTGCATATCCTGGCCGACCGCGGGCTCATCGAATACGACGCGCCGGTGACGCGCTACTGGCCGGAGTACGGTGCCCACGGCAAGCAGAAAACGACGGTGCGCGATGTGCTGACTCATCGCGCGTGTGTGCCGCAAATGCCCGAAGGCGTCACACCGGAGCTGATGTGTGACTGGCAGTGGATGACCAGCGCCATCGCCAACCTTGAGCCGCTTGCGGAGCCGGGGACGAAGACGCTGTACCTCTCGATGACGTTCGGCTGGATCGTTGGCGAACTGGTGCGGCGCGCCGATCCGAAGAAGCGCTCGCTGGGCCGTTTTGTCCGGGAGGAGATTGCGATGCCACTCGGCATCGACGATCTGTGGATCGGCATTCCCGACGAAGTCGAACCGCGCATCGCACGTCTCACCGATGCGATGGTGCCGGTTCCCGCGGAATACCTGCCGCCGCTGTTCCTGCGCTCGATGCCGCAACAGGTCGCATTGGCGCCGCCAGTGTTCGAGCGCCCGGACGTGCGGCGCGCGGAAGTCGCGGGCGTTGGCGGGATCTTCAACGCGCGCAGCGAGGCGCGCTTCTGGGCAATGCTGGCATGCGGCGGCGAGTTGGACGGCGTGAGGATCCTCTCCAAGGAGCTCGTCGCCACGCTGAACACGCCACGCGCCAATAGCGAGGAGCCCGACCCGGTGATGTTCGGCTTTCCGATTCCAATCACGATCGGCGGCTTCTGGTTCGGCGGCAACCATCCGCCGGTGACGGCGGCACGTTCACCGCGCGCTTTGTGCCATCCGGGGCAGGGCAATTCGATCGGCTGGGCGGACCCGGATACCGGGCTCGCCGTCGCGATCTGCCATAACAAGCTGTTCAACCCAACCACGCCGGAAGAAGATCCGCTGCTTCCGATCGCTGCGGCGATTCGCGACGCACTGGATCTGAAGTGATTGGCACGATGCGCATGGATATCGAGTATTTGCAGCAATGGACTGGGCGCACTGAGGAAGTGCGGGACCAGGTCACCTCCACGCCGATGGCGGCCCTCAGCGCCATGCTTGACCACGATGACGCGCTTTCAGCACGTGGCGATGACTTGCCGCCGTTGTGGCACTGGCTTTATTTTCTGCCGGTTCATCGCCAGTCGATGGTGGGGGCGGACGGTCATCCGAAACGCGGCGGCTTTCTGCCGCCGGTCGATTTGCCTCGCCGCATGTGGGCGGGCAGTCAACTCGAGTTTCTACGGCCGCTGAAAGCGGGTAGCGCGATCACGCGTCTTTCATGCATCGAGAGTGTTACGCACAAGCATGGACGTACCGGCGATCTCGTGTTCGTGAAGGTCAAGCACGAGGTCAGCGACGCTGCTGGCCTTGCGATCGTCGAACGCCAGGATATCGTGTATCGCGATCATCCGGCCGCCAGCGAAAAGCCCGCAGCATTACAGGCCGCGCCCATCGGCGCTCAATGGGCACGCGAGATCAATCCCGATCCTGTGCTGCTGTTTCGCTACTCGGCGCTTACGTTGAATGGTCATCGCATTCACTACGATCGGCCTTACGCGATCGGCGCAGAGGGATACGAGGGACTCGTCGTGCATGGCCCGCTGCTCGCTACGCTACTGATGGACTCGCTCGGATCGGAGCTGCCGGGCGCGCGCGTCGGAGCGTTTTCGTTCCGCGCGATCAAACCGGTGGTGGACACTTCGCCTTTCTATGTTTGCGGAAAGCAACACGAATCGGACCAAAGCAAGGTGAGCTTGTGGATCGCCGGCAGCGACGGATCGTTGCGCATGGAAGCCACGGCTACTCTGATCTGCTCGTCGAGCCGGTCCGCTGGCGGGGTCGCCATAGCCGGACCGGACGCTGAATGGGAGACTTTATGCGTTCGTTTCTTTTTGTGCCGGGCAGCAAGCCTGAACGATTCGCCAAGGCGCTCGCGGCAGGCGCCGATGCGGTGATCGTGGACCTGGAGGACGCTGTCGCAGATGCGGACAAAACGTCGGCGCGTGCACGTGTTGCCGGTGCGGTACGAACATTTTCGGCATCGGCGGTTCGCGTACTGTTGCGCATCAATGGAGCGGGTACGCAGTGGTTCCAGCAGGACCTCTCGCTCGCAGCGTTCGATGGTATCGATGGCGTGGTGTTGCCAAAGGCTGAGAATCCGGCTGCTCTGACCGCTGTCGCGGCGGCAACGGCGAAACCCATATTGCCGATCATCGAATCTGCCGAGGGCGTCTGGAACGCACTGGACGTGGCGCGCATGCCCGGCGTCGAGCGACTCATATTCGGTTCGGTTGACTTCGAGCTCGATGTGGATTGTGACGGCTCATGGGACGCGTTGCTGCTCGCGCGTTCGCGTATCGTGCTGGCCTCCCGCGTAGCGGGCATTCAGTCTCCAGTGGATGGCGTTAGCGTGGCAATCGATGACGAACGACAACTCGCGCACGACTCGTCGAAGGCGCGATCGCTGGGCTTTGGCGGGAAGCTATGTATTCATCCGCGCCAGGTTGCAGCGGTCAATGCGGCGTTCAGCCCGAGCGCGAATGAAATTGCCAAGGCGCGGCGAATCGTCGACGCGTATGAGCGGGCAGAAGGCGGGGCGGTGTCAGTAGATGGACGGATGGTGGACTTGCCGGTATTGCTCAAGGCAAGACGCATCGTTGGCTTGTCGGAAAGCGTGCGAGGTTCAGAGGAAGGGTGAGTGGTGTGACGGGTGAGCGCCGCACCGCCCGCGCCACCACCGCATCATGTGGCACGGGCGTGACACGGTATCGCTTACACCGGATCCCAGGGCGTGAGCGCCATGGACGGCACGTTCGGGAAGAAGCTCGCTTCGAACGCCGGCATGACCTGCTCGGCAATCGCTTCAGGCGTCCAGCCGCCGTCGCGATGCAGCGAGCGGATCATGCGGATCTGGTTGAAGAAGTAGATCTCGTTGGCGCGCACGCCGAAGATCTGACCCGAAACCTTTGCGGCCTGGTCGGACGCAAGGTAGACCGCGAGCGGCGCGATCTTGCGCGATTCCATGCGCTTGAGAATTTCGACGCGTGCTTTTTGCTCAGGCGTCTCCGAGGGGATCGAGGCCGTCATCGCGGTCCATGCCCATGGTGCGATGCAGTTCGAGCGCACGTTGAATTTCGCCATGTCGAGGGCAATCGACTTCGACAGACCGACGACCCCCATTTTGGCGGCGGAGTAGTTGGCCTGTCCGATGTTGCCGATCAGACCCGAGGTGGAGGTCATGTGAACGAAGCTGCCGCCGTTTTGTGCCTTGAAATGCGGAGCCGCCGCGCGTGCCACGAAAAACGACCCGTTCAGATGCACGTCGACTACGGCCTTCCACTCGTCGAGGCTCATGTTGAAGAACATGCGGTCACGCACGATGCCGGCGTTGTTGACCACACAGTCGACGCGGCCGAACGTGTCCAGCGCGGCCTGCACGATCTTCTGCGCGGAATCCCATTCGGCGACGCTATCCGTCGAGGCAAGCGCTTGCCCGCCGGCCTCCTTGATTTCTTCGACGACGCGCTCTGCGGCGAACTGGCCGGATTCGGCGTTGCGACCCAGGTCGTTGACGATGACCTTTGCGCCGTTCGCCGCGAATTGCAACGCAAAATCGCGCCCGATGCCGGCACCCGCACCCGTTACCACTACCACCTTGTCCTTGACGAAATCGCTCACTCTTGTCTCCGTTCGATAGGCGTTGATGTAAAAAAGCTCGCTTCGGTATAATATCAAAACTGAACGGCGTTGCATAATATGAACGCTGGCACGTTGATGCAAAGTGTGACGACTCATCCATTCGAAGACGACCAAATGATAGGAGACGCGAGATGAACCCTACGAAAGACTGGACCGTGCCGGACCATGTTCCGCGAGAACTCGTGGTCGATTTCGACTATATGAATCCGCCAGGCGTGCAAGACGATGTTCATATGGCGTGGAAGACGCTGCACACCGGGCCCGATATCGTCTGGTCCCCGTATCATGGCGGCCACTGGATCGCCACGCGCGGCGAAGACATCGAGGCGATGCAGAAGGACCACACCCATTTTTCGCATCGCAGTGTCAACATCCCGCCGCTCAACGAAACGCAGCTCGTGCCGCTCGAGCTTGACCCGCCCGAACATACCGCATACCGCAACCTGATCACGCCCGCTTTCCTGCCGCAAGCTATCTCCTCGCTGGAAAGCGACGTGCGCAGCCTCGCAATCGAGCTGATGGAAGAAATCGCTCCACGCGGCGAATGCGAGTTCGTCTCGGAGTTCGCGAAGATCCTGCCGATCGTGATTTTCCTGCGTCTTGCCGATCTTCCGTTGAGCGATCGAGGACAATTGCTCGAATGGGCGGAATGGGCCGTGCGCGGCAACGTCGAGCAGCGCAACGAATCCCAGCACCGGCTGATTGGCTATATCTCCACCTGGGTGGAGAAGCGCAAGGCAGAGGCGGGCGGCGATCTCGTCAGCCTCATCGCCAACGCGCAGATCGACGGCAAGCCGATCAGCCCCGAGCGGATGTTCGGGATGTTTATCGTCGTGCTGTTTGGCGGCCTCGATACCGTCGCGTCGATGATGGGTTTCATCGCGCGCTTTCTGGCGGAGAATCCGGCGCACCGGAGGCAACTGATCGAGAATCCCGATCTGATGGTGTCGTCGGTCGATGAGATGATTCGTCGCTTTGGCGTGGCGAACACCGCGCGGCTCATCACGCAGGACATGGAATACAAGGGCATCCAGTTCAAAAAGGGTGACCAGATTCAATTGCCAAACTCCCTGTTTGGCCTCGACGAGCGCAAGTTCGGCGATCCGCTCGCTGTCGATCTGACGCGCAAGCCAGTGCTGCACGCCGCGTTCGGTAACGGCCCGCATCGCTGCCCGGGGTCGTTCCTTGCGCGTACGGAGATCAAGGTTTTCCTCCAGGAGTGGCTCAAACGCATTCCCGATTTTCGCATTCGCGAGGGCGACAAGCCCCGATGCGGCTCGGGCTCCGTCAACGGCATGCTCTATCTGCCGCTCGTCTGGGACGTAGCGCCCTGAAGTATCCCCACCCTCAACGACTCATCGACGATCATGAAAAAGTGGCAATGCATTTTTTGCGGTTTTTACTACGACGAAGCAGCGGGACTTCCCGCGGAGGGCATCGCGCCTGGCACTCGCTGGGAAGACATCCCGGATGACTGGGCATGCCCCGAGTGCGGTGCGACCAAGGCCGACTTCGTGATGTTCGAAGTGGAGGCCTGAGCGCGGGCGCGCGCACGGCGCAAGGCCGTGCGCTTCATCGCTCAGGATCAGGCGCGCTCGAACACGGCGGCAATACCCTGGCCACCGCCGATGCACATGGTCTCGAGTGCATAACGTCCTTTCCGGCGCGTCAACTCGTGCAACAGCGTTGTCATGATGCGCACGCCCGTTGCGCCAATCGGATGGCCCAGCGATATGCCAGAGCCGTTCACGTTGAGCCGGTCGGTATCGTGCCAGTTCCAGCCTTTGAGGACTGCCAGCACCTGACACGCGAATGCTTCGTTTACTTCGACAAGATCCATCTGCTCGAGCGTAAGCCCGATGCGCGTCATCAGCTTCCGCACTGCGGGCACGGGCCCAATGCCCATGCGTGATGGCTCGCATCCGGCTGCGGCCCAGCCGGTCAGCCAGGCCATGGGTTCGAGTCCGAGCGCTTCGAGGCGGTCTTCCGCGACGACGAGGCAAGCGGCAGCGGCATCGTTTTGCTGGCTGGAGTTGCCTGCGGTGACTGTGCCGCCCGGCATCAACGCGCGAAGCTTGCCGAGGCTTTCCATGCTGGCGTCGGCGCGGAATCCTTCATCTTTGGAAAACAGAAGCGGCTGGCCTTTTTTCTGAGGAACGCTGACCGCCACGACCTCTTCGGCCATATGGCCGGACTCCCATGCGGCGGCCGCGCGCTGATGGCTGCGCAGCGCGAACTCGTCGGCGGCCTCGCGGCTGATGCCATAGTCGGTGGCCAGATTTTCCGCGGTCTCGATCATGCCGGAGATAAAGCCGAAGCGCGATTCCGGCTGTGAGCGCTCGCGGCCCCGCGCGAGCCGGTCGTGAAACTGGACGGAGCCCGACCGTGCGCCCCAGCGCATGTCCGTGCTGTAGTACTCGATATTGCTCATGCTTTCCACGCCGCCGGCCAACACCACGTCGGCGGCGCCGGTCTGCACCATCATCGCGGCGGTGACGAGCGCCTGCAGGCCGCCGCCGCAACGTCGGTCAAGCTGCATGCCCGGCACCTCCACGGGCAGGCCCGCCTGCAGCGCAATCCAGCGGCCCACGCAAGGTGTTTCGCTGTTTGCGTACGCTTGCGCGAAGACGACGTCGTCGATGCGAGCGGGATCGAGTCCTGCGCGCCGGATCGTTTCATTCGCAACGAGCGCGCCGAGATCTTCGACGCAAACGCCGCGCAGGCTACCGCCAAAGGTGCCGACGGGCGTTCGTACAGGGGAGACAATTGCCGCGCGTTTCATCGGACGTTTCCTTGCAAGGTTTGAAGTTCTGATTCGGGTGCGGTTGCAATCAGCCGACGAGCGTCGCGCTTCTTAAGCGATTGGAAGGCGGGACGCCCGCCATCTGATCGAGAGCGCTGCGATGATCCGGATGGGCGATTGCCAGCATGCGTTCGCGCCTTTCGCGCAGCGTCAGGCCGCGCAGATCGGCCACGCCGTATTCGGTCACCACGATGGCGGCGTCGCTGCGCGGCGTGCTGACCGGTCCGTTCAACGACGCGACGATGCGGGTCGCGCCTTTGCCCGCTGTGGACGGTAATGCGATGACAGGAACGCCGCCACGCGAGCGCCGCGCGCCGCGCAGGAAATCCAGTGCGCCCCCCACCGCGCCCACATACACGCCACCGGCAATTTCGGCGTTGATCTGGCCACTCAGATCGACCTCGACCGCCGAGTTGATGGCGACGAACCGGTCGATGCTTGCGAGCACGTTCGGATCGTGCGTGTAGCGGGTCGAACGAAACTGCACGGCGTCGTTTCGATGCGCGAACTCGTGTATGCGGCGACCCCCCATCATCACGCCAGCAATGGTCTTGCCCGTGTCGATGGTCTTGCGCACATTGTTGATCACGCCGCTTTCCATCAGATCGGCGACTTTGTCGCCGATCGTGCCGGAATGGATGCCAAGGTCTCGCCGGTCGCCGAGGCAGGCGAGGATCGCTTCTGGAATCGCGCCGAGACCGAGTTGAATGGTGGCGCCGTCTTCGATCAGACCGGCCGTGTGCCGTGCAATCGCCAGCTCCGTCGGGCTGACGGCGCTGGGCGAACTCTCGGGCAAAGCGCGCGACGTCGGGACCATGAAGTCGAGGTCGTCGTCGCGAAGATATCGCTCGCCGTACGTCCAGGGTGCCTGTTCGTTGACTTCCGCAATGATGACGCGCGCGCGCTCGAGCGCCGGGATCAGATACTCATGCGCGACGGACAAGCTGTAGTGGCCGTGCGCATCGGGTGGCGCCAACTGCAGTAGCAGGACGTCGATCGATAGCTGACCCGACTCCATCATCTCCGGCAACTGCGAATAATGGCAGGGCAGGATATCAAGCGCGCCAGCCTTGGCCAGTGCGCGGTTGGAGCCGCTCCCGCAGTACGAAACGAAATCGATGCAGTCCGCGTGCTCAGGCCGGCACGTGTCGTAGTTGCCGGCGCCGAGAAAGACCCGGAACGCGCCGATGCTGTGCCGCTGCTGAAGTAGAGTGCGCGTGAGCGCAAGGGGCTCTGCGTTCGATTGGCCCCATGCGACGGTATCGCCGGGGCGGATGATGGACGCGAAATCGACGGCGTCCGCCTCTAGCTGTAAGGGCATGGTGTTGTTTGCGTCAGGTGGCGGGTTGCGCAAGGGCCTGGGCTTCATCGTGCTGCCCACGTACTGCGCCTGTCGCGACGAGTTCTGCAATCCGTTCGTCGCTGTAGCCGATGCTCCGCAGCACGAGTTCTGTGTGCTCGCCAAGGTGTGGAACGGCGAGCGGTGGCGACCCAGGCTCCAAACGGAAGTGAATCGGGCTTGCAACGTGGTTGCGTCCGGACGGATCCCTCTGGACCATCCCGCGCTCGTGCGCATGCGGATGGTCGAGCGCTTCGGCGAGCGAGAGCACCGGCGCCACACTGATGTTTCGGCCTTCGAACCAGCAGAGCCATTCATCGAGTGTGCGAGTCAGGAAGATTTGGGTCAGGCACGCCCGGACGCGTATCTGGCCTTCACCGGCTGGGCCGATCGCGTCGGCGACGAGATCCGGACGGCCGAGTGGTGTAAGCAGGTTGGTTGCAAAGCTGTGTTCCCGGCCGCCCAGGCAGAGCCACTTCGAATCGGCGGTCTCATAGGTGTCGAGCAACGCGAGCCCGCTGTCGCCTTCAGTCGGCCCTCGCAATTGGCTGTCCGGCGCGTTGAGCAAGCGGCCGCTCAGATACGGCTGCGAGGTGAGCGCCGCATCGAAAAGCGCCATGTCGATGTAGTCGCCGCGCCCCGTTTCCCGCGCGCGCAGCAGCGCCATCAACACGGCGGACAACGCCGTCAATGAACCGGCCAGCGCAGCGAGCGACGGTCCCGTGGCAATTGGGATTCCCCGGCCATCGCGCGGCAGCGTGCCTGCAAGCGATTGAACTACCGGATCGTGTGCGGGCAAATGAGAGAGCGGGCCGGATTGGCCGAATGCGGTAATCGCACAATAAACGACTCCCGGGTTCGTCCGGCTGATCGTGTCGTAGTCGATGCCAAGCCGAGCGGCCACGCCCGGCCTCGACGATTCGATCACGACGTCGGCCTCGTTCATCAGCTTGAGCGCGACCTCGCGTGCGTCCGGATGTTTCAGATCGAGCGCGATGCTGCGCTTGCCGCGGTTGATCGCGGCGAAGAACGCGCCGTCGGTGCCGGGTGCGCCGCGGGTGGGGTCGCCGGTGACCGGTTCGATCTTGACGACGTGCGCGCCGTGATCGGCGAGGTTGGCGGCGAGGAACGGACCCGGCATGAATTGCGACAGGTCCACGACGCGAAGGCCGGTCAGTTTCATGCCAGAGCAGCGCTGAAGCCGAGCTGGCGTTGCGCAATCGCGGCGGCTTCCTTCACGATGCGACCGATCAATTCCGCACAGGTCGGCAAGTCGTGAATGAGGCCGGTCACGATACCGGCGGGGAAGGCGCCGCCTTCCACTTCTCCTGTCACGAATGCGTCCATCCAGCGCTGTGCTCCGGTCAGCGCGTAGAGGTCCGAGCGCGTCACGTTGCCGGCGCGCTCGAGTTCGAGCGCGGCGAGACTCACGCTGTTCCTGACCACCCGGCTTGAATCGCCGATCGAGCGGCCAACCAGCACCGTATCGCGCTCGCTCGCTTCCAGCAGCCGTTGCTTGATCGCAGGGTGGACGGGGGACTCCTGCGTAAGCATGAATCGGGTTCCCATGTTGATGCCGTCCGCGCCGAGCGCGAGAGCCGCCATCAGCCCGCGGCCATCGGCAAAGCCGCCGGACGCGAGAATCGGCACCTTCAGCTTGTCGGCGGCAGCGGGAATCAGGATCAGTCCAGGGATGTCGTCTTCGCCAGGGTGCCCCGCGCATTCGAACCCGTCGATGCTGACGGCGTCCGCGCCGAGCGATTCGGCCTTCACCGCGTGGCGAACCGTCACGCACTTGTGCACGACCTTGACGCCCTGCGCCTTGAACTCGGCGATGTATTTCGCCGGATTGCTGCCTGCTGTCTCGACGACCTGGACGCCTTGAGACACGATCGTGCGCACATACGCGTCATAGTCGAGACCGACATTGGCGCCGAGAACGGTCAGGTTGACTCCAAAGGGCTTGTCGGTGAGCGAACGCACCCTGTCGATTTCGCGCGCGAGTGCATCGGCGCTTGCATGGGTGTGCGCGGAGATGAAGCCGAGACCGCCGGCATTGCCCACGGCCGCCGCCAGTTCGGCTCGCGCCACCCAGCGCATGCCGCCTTGAATGATGGGATATTGAATGCCGAGTAATTCAGTAATGCGATTGACATACGGTTTCATCGCGCGCCTGTAGCCTGGATAGGAAGTATGGGTGCCAGAGAATGCGCGTGACGCGCGTAACCTGGCGGGCTTTGTTCGCCACGACAGCGTGGCGCTTTTTAGCCATTCAACAATCGCGAAACTGGGGTTTGCGCTTTTCGGCGAAGGCTGCCATGCCTTCCTTTCGATCTTCTGTGGCGAAGGTCGAATACGCCATACGCCGCTCGAACAGGATGCCTTCTGCCAAGCTCGATTCGTAGGCGCGGTTGACGCACTCCTTGGCCATCGCTACGACGGGTTGCGAGTATCGCGCGATCTCGTCGGCCGTTTTCAGCGCTTCCTCGACGAGCGTGTCGGCGGGCACGATGCGGCTCACAAGGCCGCATCGTTCGGCTTCAATGGCGTCCATCCTGCGGCCGGTGAGGATCATTTCCATCGCCTTCGATTTGCCGAGCGCGCGCGTAAGGCGCTGCGTGCCGCCGGCGCCGGGAATGGTCGCGAGCGTGATTTCGGGCAGGGCGAAACGGGCGTTGTCGGCGGCGAGAATGAAGTCGCACATCATGGCCAGTTCGCAGCCTCCGCCTAACGCAAGACCCGCGACCGCGGCGATGACCGGCTTGCGGCAACGCGACGTGCGTTCCCAGTTCGACGTGATGAACTGATTCTTGTACACGTCCATGTACGTCCATTCGTTCATCATCTTGATGTCGGCGCCGGCGGCGAACGCCTTTTCGCTACCGGTCATCACGATGGCGCCGATGGCGGGGTCGGTTTCGAGGTCGTCGAGTGCCGCCGTCAGCTCGTCCATCAGCTGGTTGTTCAGTGCGTTGTAGGCTTGCGGACGGTGCAGCTTGATCAAGCCGGATTTCCCGTGCGTTTCGACGATGATCGTCTCGTAGGCCATGGTTCTTCCTTGAACGAATGAGGGTGAACACCTAGACCCGGATGGGGCCTGCTCGCCGATGATTTGCGTGTCTGCGGTGCGCCGCTCGGCAGCGTCCGAGCGTATCGTGCGTTGCCAATTTTGTGAACGACGTTTATGATTCTGAATGTGCGACCCAGCTTTGTCAATTGAGCGCGAGGTCAGAATTGCTAACGGAAAACACCGCGAGGAGACACTGCATGACCACTCGTCACGAGGACGGACAGATTCGCGTTGAGCAGCGTGGGAACCTGCTCTTGATGGGCATTGACCGGCCGGAAAAGCGCAATGGTTTCACGCCGAAAATGTTCACCGAGCTTGCGATGGCTTACACGCAGCTCGAGAAGAGCGGCGATATTTTTTGCGGGCTGGTATACGCCGAAGGCGATCATTTTACGGCAGGGCTCGACATGCCAAAGGTCGCGCCGTTGCGCCGCGAAGGGAAACCGCTGCTTCCTGAAGGCGAGGTCGATCCGTTCAACTTGCGCGCGCCGCTGCGTACCAAGCCGGTCGTCATTGCGCTGAAGGGAATCTGCTTCACGGTCGCGGTCGAATTGATGCTTGCATCGGAAGTGGCTGTTGCGGCCGACAACTGCCGTTTCTCCCAGCTTGAAGTCAAGCGGGGGATCATGGCAGGTTGTGGTGCGACGTTTCGCATGGTGCAGCGAGCCGGCTGGGGCAACGCAATGAAGGTACTGCTTACCGGCGACGAATTCACCGCAGACGACGCACGGCACATGAACTTCGTGCAGGATGTCGTGCCTGCGGGGCAGGAGTTCGACCGGGCGCTCGCGATCGCCGAGCGAATCGCGGCGCAGGCACCGCTAGCCGTGCAGGCCACGATGCAGAACGCGCGCGTTTCGCTGGGACAAGGCTGGCAGGATGCTTACGCGACGATTCAGTCGACCCAGCAGTTTCTCTACAACACTGAAGACGCGAAGGAAGGCGTTCAGTCCTTCATCGAAAAACGTACGGCGAAGTTCGTCGGACGCTGATGCAAGGCTTCCGGCGCAGCCGGTGTGAATTCAAGGGGACCGTTTGCTATGACAAAAGGCGCATTGGCGGGTGTTCGCGTACTCGACCTGAGCCGCATTCTCGCCGGGCCTTGGGGGGCTCAGATGCTGGCGGATTTCGGCGCGGAGGTCATCAAGGTCGAGCGTCCGGGCAAGGGCGACGATTCGCGGCAATTCGGCCCCCCGTTCCTGATGGATCGGGAGGGAAAGGTCACGCGCGAGTCGACGTTTTTTATCAGCGCGAACCGAGGCAAGAAGTCGATCACGTGCGATATCTCCACGGCCGAAGGCCAGGCGCTGATCCGCTCGTTGGCGGCGCACTGCGACGTGTTGATCGAGAACTATAAGGTTGGCGACCTCAAGCGTTACGGGCTCGACTACGACAGCCTCAAGCTGGTCAATCCGCGCCTGATCTACTGTTCGATAACCGGATTCGGTCAGACCGGACCGTATAGCCCGCGCCCCGGCTACGACTCGATTTTCCAGGCGATGGGTGGCCTGATGAGCGTGACCGGAAACGGCGACGACGTGCCGGGCGGCGGGCCAATGAAAACCGGGCCCAGTCTTGCGGACATCCTGTGTGGTCAGTACGCCGCTTCGGCGATCATCGCAGCGCTTTATCATCGCGACGCGGCGCAAGGCGGTACCGGGCAGGGGCAGTACATCGACCTGGCGTTGCTGGACGCGATGATTGCTGCCACATCGCACTATGCAAGCCAGTATCTCGTTTCAGGCCAGATTCCCATCCGGCGCGGTACCGAGGGCAACGGTGGTATGCCGTCCCGCATGTTCCGCTGCGCCGATCGCGACATCATGATCGTGGCGGGCAACAACGAGCAATACGCGCGGATGTGTAACGTTCTGGGGCACCCCGAGCTAGTCAGCGATCCACGATTCAGCGAGATTGCGCTGCGCGTGAAGAATCGTCGCGCGCTGGGCGAAGTGTTCGAGCCGCTGATCCTTCAATGGCAGAGCGATGAACTGCTCGCAGCGCTCGACGCCGCCGGGGTGCCGGCCGGACCGATCAACAATCTGGAGCAGGTGTTCGCAGATCCGCATGTGCAGGCACGCGCGATGTGCGTCGAAGTTGCGCACCCGCTCACGGATAAGGCGGTTCGGATGGTCGCCAACCCGGTCAAGATGTCGGGCACGCCTATCGATTCGTACGGGGCGCCGCCGATGCTCGGACAACATACGGACGACGTGCTGCGTGATGTGCTGAGTATGTCGCAGTCGGATATCGATATCCTGCGCGAAAAGAAAATTCTATAGAAAGGACATCAACGGCGAGTTCGGCAAGATCAACGTGGTGCTCGTGTTCGGCCGACGCGAAGAAGGTGATCGAGGAGATGGTGAAAAGTTGCAGCTAAGGGGGAGTCATGACGACTGAGAGAAGCAACAGCCGTATCGTATGTACAGACCACGTAGAAGTCGGGTGTATCCACTCCGGTAGGGACGCCCCGAATATCTCGCGTCCGCATCAACGTTCGGACACTCCCGTGCGTAGCGGAAAGTCACCTCATTGGGCTTGGGCGAACTGCCGCAGCGAGTTCGACTGGATGGACGTGCACTTGCCGTTCTTCACGTCGGAATGGTTTTAAGAAATTTCTCAACCGACGCGATCGAGTCCCAAAGGTAACGGCGAAAAAACGCCTTGGCTCCGTGTCCCGCAGCCAAGGCCAAACTCCACACGCTCTCGCGAAGTGTGTGAGAGGAGAAACAACTGATCGCTCTTCAAGCTTCGTGGTACGCGCCCGGCGGGAAGCTCACTGCTCGGATCGAGGCTCGCGATAATGCAACTGGACGTTTCATATATTGCACCGTGTTCAAAAAGACGCACTAGAGCATTGACTGTCCGCCGTCCACACTGATAGTCTGCCCGGTTATGAAATTAGCGTCGTCACTACATAGAAATGCAACTGTTCGTCCAATATCGCGCTGAGGATCGCCGAAGCG
This sequence comes from Paraburkholderia sp. 32, assembly GCF_050435345.1. NCBI lineage: Bacteria > Pseudomonadati > Pseudomonadota > Betaproteobacteria > Burkholderiales > Burkholderiaceae > Paraburkholderia > Paraburkholderia sp. 32. Next base: position 404,884 of record NZ_JBNDKD010000001.1, on the reverse strand, counting down.
GCCAAGCGCAATTTCAGAGAGATAGCGAGTGCGTTCCTGAGGATTGGCTTCGAGGTAGGCTTCGGCGGCAGGCGTGAGCGCTGCCGGGCAAATGACGTTGACGGTAATGCCGTAGACGCCCCATTCGCGCGCGGCAACACGCGAGAGCCCACGAATGCCCTCCTTGGTTGCGGCGTACGCGCCGAATCCCTTGAGGCCTTCGATACCGGTGCGCGAGCCGAAGTTGATGATGGCGCCGCGGCCCTGCGACTTCATTCGCGGCAATGCGGCCTGCATGAAATACAGCGTGCCGTACAAGCCCGATTCGAGCGTGTTGCTCCAGTCATCGTCGGTAACGGATTCGAGCGGCACCCCCGGGCTGCTGCTTTGGGCATTGTTGATGAGTGCGTCCACACGTCCGAATCGCTCGACGGCCAGCTCGACCGTCCGCACGGCGTCGGCGCGATTGCGCGTATCGCCGGGCACGACCAGCACTTGCGAACCGAGGGCGCTCAGTTCCTCAGCAGCCCGCGTGAGTTTGGCCTCCGTGCGGCCAGTGAGGACCAGACTCGCCCCCTCGGTGGCAAGCGCAAGGGCGATGCCGAGTCCAACGCCTTGGCCGCCTCCGGTCACGATGGCGACCTTTTCTGCCAGTTTTTTCGTGTACATGAGTGAATCCAGAAGTGAAGGTTGATGTTGCTGTTCGACGCGCGAGCGTATTGCGTAAATGGTCTGGAAGATGACGCTTCCACATTTCAGTTTTTCGAACGATGTTCAAATATATCTCAAGCGGTGTGAGAGAGCGCCCTGGCGTATTCCCGCATTCGGGTGGTGTAAAAGTGTGCCAGATTGTGATCGATGTAAAACTATGTGAATAGTTCCCGTATAATCTATACAGTCAATTCATGGGGAAAATCATGTTGAAAGAGACCTCAGCGCCGGCGGACCGGGACGTCAGCGGGCCGCGCTCGCTGACCCGACTCCTCGGAATTTTCGATGTGCTGGCGAAGTCTCCGGACGGGATGTCGCTAGCAGAACTGAATGTCGCTCTCGAGTCACCGAAGAGCAGCCTGCTCAATCTGCTGCGACCTCTGGTGGCGGAGGGGTACTTGATGCACGACGTGGGCCGCTATCGCCTGGGACCGTCGATCTTCCGGTTGTCGGCAGGCGTGATGGCCGCGTGGAATTTTTCGAAGATACTGCGCCCGTTCCTGGTGGATCTCTCGAAGAGCACCAATGAAACCGTGTATGTCGGTGTCCTTGACGTCGAACACAAAGAGATCACCTATGTCGACGTGATCGAGAGCGAGCAATCGGTGCGCTATTCAATGCACATCGGTTTGCGTCGCCCGCTCTATTGCACGGCTGCGGGCCGCGTGCTGCTCGCCCATGCACCGGACGCTTTCGTTACCGACTACATGAAGACGGTCAAATTCGAGCGCCGCACCCCGCAAACGATCGCAACGAAGAAGGCGTTGCGTGACGAACTCGACCACATCCTCGAAAGCGGCCTGTCGGTGAGTCGCGGTGAACTACTGCCGGATTCGGCCGGCGTGTCGTCGCCGATCTTCGGACCGAATGGCAATGTCATCGCGGCGATGGCAATTGGTGCGCCGCTCGAACGCTTCGACCGCGAACGTCACCGGCTCGAAGAGCACATGATCAGAGTCGCCCAGCGGGCGTCTGCGTTGGGTGAGGCAGAAGAGGAGTGACTCGCCAGTCGGCCGGCGGCGCAGTGAAGCGGGTGCTTCAATGCGCCGCGGTCGCGGTGCGGTCGAAGAAGCGTCGTACCCGCGCGCAACGGATCGGTCGCAACGAGCGTCAGTGTGTACGACGCTTCGGCAGCATGAAGGCGACCAGCAGTCCGGCGATCGAACTGCAGGCGATGTAGACGAATACCGAAACATAGCCACTATCGGCCGGAAACGATGCACCGTCGTGTCCCGCCGTCGCGCTGCGCAGCAGCGCAAATACCGCCTGGGCGCCTACCGCGAAGAAACACGAGAAGAAAACGTAGAGCATGCCCGTTGCCTCGCCTGTCTGATGTGCAGGCGTCGCTTCCACGATCTGGTTGTACAGCGCCGTGCTTGCGAAGGCGAGGCCGAACGAGCACAGCACCGCACCTGGAACGAAGAGCAGCAGGCTGCGATGAAGCACGATCAGCGAGGCCCAGCCCAAGGCCAGTATGAGCATGCCAATCAAGGCAGCGGGCCGGGCCTTGTAGCGGGCCGCAACCCGGCCGCTCCATGGGCTCGCGACCAGCGCGACGATGTTGACGCTGAACATCAGTAATCCGGCTGCCGTCGCGCTCAACCCGAATCCGGCGTGCGTGCCGGCAGGTTGCTGGGCGAGCAGCGAGAAGACCTGTCCTAGTTGCATGGCGCCTGCCGCGAGGAATGCCATGCATGCATTGGCCAACATGACTTCGCGCCTCTTCAGCAGACGCACATTGATGAGCGGATGACGCGCCCCGTGTTGATGGCGTGCCCAGAGTCCGAGCACGATCATCCCGCCAGCGATCAAGCCCCACAGCCGCGGATCGCCGAGCCCCCACGTGCGGATTTGCTGCACGGCGAAGAGGATGGCGCAAAGCGCCGGAGCGAACGCGAGACCTCGAACGTAGTCGATCCGTACGCCGGGATTCGGTGGCGACGGCGGTGCCCACGCGCGTACCGCCGCGACGGCCACGACGCAAAGCGCGACTTTGAACCAGAAGCCGCCCTGCCACGAGTAGTGGTCCACGACAACGCCCGCGCAGATGTAGATCAGCCCCGCCGACACCATGCCTGCCGCGCTGATCAACCCCACCGCGGCAGGCAGCCTGGCGGGTGGCAGATTCTCACGAACCAGACCGATGGAGAGTGGCGTAATGCCTGCCGCGATCGATTGCATCGCACACCCCGCGACGAGCATGCCGACATCGGTCGCGCATGCGGCCACGACTGTGCCCGCCGCAGCGACCGATATCACCACGAGCAGGATGCGGCGGTAGCCCAACAGGTCGCCGAGTCGCCCGCTCACGGCGGCAAAGACGGCCGAGCCGAGCCAGTACGCGGTGACGGTCCAGCTCACGGAGTTCGACGCAGGAAAAGCCTTGTAGAGCGTGACCAGCACGGTGTAGATGACGGTGATGCCGGACGAGGCCGCTACCGCGGCAAGCAGGATCGCCATCGTGAACCCGCGCGGTGGACCCACCACGGGTTGCGCTCGGTGTGCCGGCTGGGAGAGTACTTCGGCTTGCATAAACGTCTCCGGTTGTGTGTCTTCGTTTCGATTATACTTATATACGAACGGCGTTCGTATTGATGTTTTTGGAGAGTTCGATGCCGACCGCAAGGATCGCGAGGCCACCGCCCGATATCAAATCGATATCGACGTTTTCGAGTTCGATATGAGAGTTTTTAGGTCGATGGCTTGACCCGATACTTCTCTCAAGGGCGCACGTTCTGAAGCGCTCCCCACGATCAGGAGCGAGACCATGCAAACGTATCAAGGGAAGATCTACGACGCCGACACGCACTTCTACGAAGTCGAGGACGCGTTCAACCGTCATTTGCCCGAGAAGTTCAGGAAGGACTGGTCTTTTACCAGCCGTGTCACGGCAGACGGCAACCGCTGCATGTATGTGGGCGACCGGAAGGTGGAAATCAGCGAGGGCTACACATCGGCCGAGGGGCACGTTCCGCCGCCGGGCAAGCTGCATGAATGGCTGCGCGCGATGAAAGATGGCAAGGATAACGTCGATATGCGGGTGTCGCCGACGCCGGACATGTTCAACCGCGACGCGCGCCTGAAGAAGATGGACGATTTCGGTGTTGAAGCCTGCACGATGTACATCGGCGAAATGGTCGCGTGTATTTCCTACCTCAACGAGCCCGTTGCGGCAAATGCGGTATTGCATGCGTATAACCAGTGGATGCTCGACGACTGGGGCTTCAACTACAAAGACCGCATCTACACGACGCCGGTCGTCACGCTCGACGATCTCGATGCGGCTGTCGCCGAGGCCAGGTGGCTGGTGGCGAACGGTGTGCGGGTGATCCTGATGCCGATGGGGCCGTTCAATGGCCGTGCACCTGCGGATCCGTACTTCGATCCGTTCTGGTCGGTCCTCAACGAAGCGGGCGTGCGCGTCACCTTCCATGTGTCGGAAGCGATCTACATGAAGGATCATATGGCGGTGTGGGGCGAGCCCGTACAGCAGTCGCGCCAGCGTCAGACCGCCTTTGTCTGGATGCACGGTTACGGCGAGCGGCCGGTCATGGAAACGCTGTCGTCGTTCATCTTCTACAACTTCTTCGAGCGTTTCCCGCGGGTCAAGCTGTGCAGCGCCGAAAACGGTGCCGAATGGGTGCCTTCGCTGCTCGTCAAAATGGACAAGTGCCGGGGGATGGCGAAGAATGGCTACTGGCCGTGCGGTCAGCTGAAGAAACGCCCGAGCCAGATCTTCAAGGAAAATGTCTTCGTGGTCGCGTATCCGGAGGACGACATCGCCCAGATCATCGCTCAAACGGGATCGTCGGACTTCCTGTTGATGGGCTCCGACTATCCGCACGCGGAAGGCGTGCCCGAACCGAAGGACTTCGCGTCGGAAGCATGCAATGAGCTCTCGGAAGAAGACACGCGCAAGATCATGTACGACAACGGCCGCCGGTTCATTCCGCTGCACGTGTGATCGGCCTTGCACCCGTCGACGGCGGCAGACGGTCTGTCCGTCCCGCGCGATCTCTTCATTACGAACAGGTTAGCCATGAATATTTCGGACTATCAGGCGCTATTGCTCGAACGCGAAGGCGGCGTCTTGACCGTTACGCTCAACCGCCCGGAAACGTTGAACGCGTTCGACGAGCAAATGGACATCGAGATGTCACGGCTCTTTCTCGATGTCGCCGAGGACGTTGAGACCCGTGTCGTTGTGTTGACGGGCGCAGGGCGGGCTTTTAGCGCGGGCGGCGATATCGAGCATATGCAGCAGGTCATCGACAACCCCACGCTGTTTCTCGAAGGCATGCAGCGTGCAAAGAAAATTGTCTTCTCGATGCTGGATTGTCCGAAGCCGGTCATCGCCAAGATCAACGGTCATGCAATCGGTCTCGGCGCGACGATCGCGCTGTTCTCGGATCTGAGCTACGCGGCCAATCACGCAAAGATTGGCGATCCGCACGTGAAAGTCGGCTTCGTGGCGGGCGATGGCGGCGCGGTGATCTGGCCGCAGCTCGTGGGCTATGCGAAGGCCAAGGAATACCTGTTGACGGGGGATCTCGTCACCGCGGAAGAGGCGGCACGACTCGGTCTCATCAATCATGCCGTACCGGCCGACCAGTTGGATGCCGTGGTCGACGCGATGGCGAAGCGTCTCGCAAATGGCGCTTCGCGCGCCATCCAGTGGACCAAGGCGTCGATCAACATCGGCCTGAAGCAACTTGCGCATGCCGTTCTCGACGCGTCGATTGCATACGAGGCGCTGTCGAACCTGACGGAAGACCATCAAGAGGCGGTCAACGCGTTTCGCGAGAAACGCGAGCCGGTGTTCAAGGGACGTTGAGCTTTTACAGTGTCCGGCGCTAGCGATACAGGCGGCGCCGGGCGCGGCGAGGGAGAGATGCACATGCAACGGGTAGTGGCGATAACGGGTGGATTCGGCACGCTTGGGCGCACGGTTGGTCGCGTGTTTGCCGAGAACGGCTGGAAGGTCGCGCTGATCGACAAGGCGCTCGAGCCGGAGAACGCGAGCGCGGAGCAGCTGCACGCTTCCTGGTGGCGAGGAGGCGTCGAGCTGACTGATCTCGATGCGGCGCGCTCGGCGCTTTCCGCGGTCGTCGAGCAGCTTGGCAGGCTCGATGCGATCGTCAATGTAGCGGGAGGCTTTCGCTGGGAAACGCTGGCGGACGGCAGTCTCGACACCTGGGATCTGATGTACCGGACGAACGTGCGCACGGCGGCGACCGCGTCGAAAGCGGCACTCGACCATATTGCCGACAGCGCGGAGGGCGGACGCATCATCAATATTGGAGCCGGCGCTGCGCTGAAGGCGGGCGCGGGCATGGGAGCGTATGCGGCCTCGAAGTCGGGGGTGATGCGTTTGACCGAGGCGCTGGCCGAAGAACTCAAAGGCCGTTCCATTACCGTCAACGCTATCTTGCCAGGCATCATCGATACGCCACAGAACCGCACGGATATGCCCGACGCTGACTTTTCCCGCTGGGTACGGCCTGAAGAAATTGCCGAGGTGATTCTCTTTCTCGCGTCTGGCGCCGCGTCGGGGGTGACCGGTGCGTTGATTCCTGTCACCGGGCGTACGTAAACATCCCGAACCGGAAATAGCAGTTGACGCCGGAGTCAACGGCGCCAACTGCAAATCACCTTTCAGGTGAGGTGTGCGAGCGAGTCGTTGCTGAACCCGAGGAACGGCTCGCCAAGCCGTACGCGCCGCGCCCAGTTCGGATCATGTAGAAGCGAGCGTCCCACGCCGACAAGATCGAACTCGCCGCGTGAGAAACGATCGAGCAGGGCAGTGAGGTCGGGCTGCGCCGATGTCGCGGCCCCGGCCATTGAATCGTAGTAGCCCTTGTTAATGCCGATCCCACCAACAGTCATCGAAAGCTTGCCGGTTACCTTCTTCACCCAACCGGCGAGATTCATCTCTGAGCCCGCGAATTCCGCGCGGTTGAAATAGCGGGTGCTCGCCTCGAAGATGTCGACGCCAGCATCCGCGAGCGGCGCGAGAATGTGCTCGAGTTCGTGCGGGTCGTTGGCGAGACGCGCGCGGAAATCCTGCTGCTTCCACTGGGAGAAGCGGAACGAGATCGGCATCGTCGCGCCGATCGCTTCGCGGATGGCACGGACAACTTCGGCGGCAAAGCGGCTGCGCGCCGTGAGATCCTTGCCCCATCGATCCGTGCGTTGATTGGTTTCCGCCCACAAAAAAGCGTCGATCAGATAGCCGTGAGCTCCGTGAATCGCGATGCCATCGAAGCCGGCGGCCGTCGCATAGCGCGCGCTTCGACCATAGGCTGCAATGACGTCCGCGATCTCGGCGTCGGTCATCGGGCGCGTTGGCGGCATGACGCGCTCCATGTAACCTGCGTTGAGCGATGTCGTTCGTCCTTCCGGTCCCCACAGTCCCGATGGGCGCAGTGGCGAAGCGGCCGGGAAGGGGCCCGTATTCGCCTCTTTCATGGGTCCCATATGCCACAACTGAGGAAAGATGATTCCGCCGCTAGTGTGAACTTCGTCCGTCACGCGTCGCCACGCGGCAACTGATTCCTCTCCGGCGAGCACGGGAATCGAATTTTCTCCGAGTCCGGCTTCGCCGAGCGCCGCGGGGTGATCGACGCCGACGCCTTCCGTGATGATCAGGCCTGTCTCGCCCTGCGCACGCCGCTTGTAGTAGGCGGCGACGTCACTACCGGGCAATCCGTTCGGCGAAAAGCCGCGAGTCATGGGTGACATGACGATACGGTTGGCAAGCGTGACCCCGCGCACGGTGAGAGGCGAAAAGAGCGAAGTGGTATTCATTGGTCATTCACATAGTTGACTTACGTGCGGATAATGATACGCTATGTTCTATCGATGAAAAAGCAGATATTGGCGCCGTCTCGCCGGCGGCGTTGAACAGGAGGATTGCATTGGAGCAAGCAGACTCATTGGCGGTAGACGCGCTCGAAGAGAGCGGCGCAAAGCTCATCCCGGAGGGCTTTGCGTTGATGCCGGAGTTCGGTCCCTTCCATCGGATGTTCGGACCTACCTACTTTCGCAAGAGCGAACGCGGACACGTCGTCGGCATGTACGCTCGCGAAGCGCATCGCAACCTTGGCCAGATGATGCACGGGGGCGCTGTTTGCATGCTGGCAGACACCGCCATCACGTGGGCGAGCAAGTATTCGCGTCAACCGGCCGTCAGGGTGTTGACGACGGGCTTGACGGTCAATTTCATGGGGAACGCGGAGCCGGGCGACTGGGTGGAAGCACACGTCGACGTTCTACGTTCGGGAAAGCGCGTGATTTTCTCCGACTGCCGGATCTGGGCGAATGCGAAATGCATCGCCCAGGCGTCGGGGCAATTCCAGGTGATGGGTGAAATTGACAGCTAGTGCGTCGGCGAGGCGAGACCTGGATGGCCGCGCGAACGTTACGGCATTGACCTGGCTCGAACCTTATCCAGTGCCGCACGGTACCTCCACGCGGTCAACAGAAGCCGATGAATCCGCTCAGCCCGGCGTTTCCGTTCGGAACGTGTGGTCTGAACCGCGAGGTGCACTTCGGGCGCGCCTGTGACCAGTGTGAGAAGATCGCGCGCCGCGTTCGAGGGATCGTCGATGGCGATCACGCCGCTGAGCGCGGCGGCTTCCAGAACGCCGGTTAGCGGCTCCAGCATCGTCACCACGAACTGCAGAAACTGCTTTGCGACATCGGGAAAGCGAATCGCCTCGCCAATGACCATGCGTGAAGTGTGCATGCTGTCCGGTATTGCCATGTGTTCGACGAGAGCATCGATAAGGGATGCCATGTTCGTCGAAAAATCGCGGCCCGGTTCCAGGTGCTCCGAGATCTTGCCCCGCAGATCGGCCATCCCGCGCCAGACGATGGAGCGAAAAAGCTCTTCCTTCGTGCCGAACTGGCGATACACGGTCGTTTTGCTGACGCCAGCCAGCGATGCGATTTCCTCGACCCTGGCGGCGCCGAAACCTTCTCTGATGAACACGGATTTGGCGGCGTCGAGCAGCCGCTCGCGCAACTGAACTGCATCGTCGTGGGTGGGCCGGCCAGCCGTTCGAGGTTTGTCCGCCGCAGCGAGCCGCGAGGCTCCGTTGGGAGCCTGAACTGACATAGGTTTGTACATCGGGGAGTGTTTGATGTCGGAATCAGGACATCAGTATACTCATGAGCCCAGGGGGGCGCCAGTAATGGCGCCCCTGGGGCTCGGACCGCGCGCAGCAGGGCTCAAACGTTGATCATGCCACGTACATACGACTCCATCGTGCCTGCGCACGAGAGCTTGTCTTCGCCTTCCTCGAGATCGGCATAGCGGCCGACTTGACGGACCAGCGGCCCCTGCAGGCCATCGGTGTTCCCCGCCGGTGAAAAGTCGACCACGACCTTGTCGCCAGTGATGAAACCACCCCAGTATCCTTCGGCCAGCAGGTCGAAAAACGCGAAGCGCCCCTCAACGACGCCCAGTCCATCCGAAGGATTCAGCAGTTGCTCTCCCGCCTTGTCGAGAACGAACGGGACGATCCACGGGCAGATTGCATAACCCTGCGCAACTTCCGACCAGGGGCCGGTTCCGATCATCTCGGACATGCCATAACTGTTCTGGACGTTCTCGGCACGAATACCGTAGAAGCGGATGATTTGCTCCCGATAGTCGGCGGGGGCCGAGGTGCCCTTCAAGCCGCCACCGGTGGTGATTACCGTATCCGGATGGCAGATGCCATCGGCGCTGCCGCGCTGACGGGCGCGCTCGACGAGCGTCCAGTGCAACGACCAGTTGCCCTGGACCAGCACCGGAACTTCGCGCTGCGCGGTGAGCTTGTCGAGAAACCGGTCGATCATCTTGCCGGTATGACGTTGGCGCGCCACCGCCTGCTCCTGAAACGCCGCGACCTCGCTCGGTTTCGCGGAGCCGTCGGCGATTGCGCGGCGCATGCGGCCCATCGAAATCGTTGCGGAGGCGAGCACCGGTTCGTCGAACATCAGCGTGGTTTCCGCGCCGAGCCGTTGCGCTGCGTTCAGTACCGGTTCGATATGCCGATGCGCGCCGGCAGGCGGCATCATGAGGAAAGCCGGGCGCTTGCCGAAATCTCTTCGGATCATTGCGTTGCCGTAGACGCCCAGCTTCACGCACGACTCGGTGACATTGTCGAGATCGGCTTGCGTCTGACTGATGAAGCTGCACTTTCCGGATGTGCCGCTCGAGCTGAAAACATGGTGTCCCGCTGTGCGCAGACGGTCCATCCATGCATCGACGTTGTCCAAGCCGTCCAGATCGACTTCGGCTACCCGTTTGCTCGATAGCGTTTGCAGCCATGCCGAAAGATGCTTCCAGCGGCCGTTGTCGATGAATGACTCGGGGTAGCTCTTGTAGATCTGATGCGCGAACAGCAGGGGCACCATATCTTCATGGCGGGTCACCTCGTTGACGCCGACATCTTCCGCTCTGCGACGCAGTAGCCTGATCTGTTCGCGGCGCTCGGCGAAGCGCTCTTTCATGGCAGCGAGCTGCAGCTCGCGAAGGTTCTCGGGGTGCTTGCGAAACGGGTCGCTTTCACCGCGCAGCATTGCATAGAACGGGTCCAAAGCGGACATGTCGTCTCCAGGGCTATGAGTTGCCAGGCGTCAGTGGTCGAAGTCGGTGGAACTCGACACGTCGAGCCAGGCTTCGAGGTCGTGTTGCACGGACGAAAGTTTCTTCCGAACGAGGTCGACGGCGTCCGGACCTAGCGGTAGCCGCAGCGGTGGGACGTCTGCGGAAACCGCGCGCACGATGGCGTCGGCAGCCTTCGCCGGATCGCCCGTTTGCGTGCCGTGGTAGCTGCTCATGTAACGACGCATCTTGCCCACGGTCTCCGTATAGACGGGTGATTCGACCTCGCTCCACTTCAGCGATCCGCCTGCGAAATTGGTGCGGAAGCCACCCGGCTCGACCACGGTCACACGAATCCCGAACGGGCTCAGTTCACGAGCGAGCGATTCCGAAAGCCCTTCGATCGCATGCTTCGAAGCGCAATAGAAACTGCAGCCCGCGATGCCGATCACGCCCGCGACCGACGAGAAGTTCACGATATGACCGCGGCCGCGCTCGCGAAAATGAGGCAGTACGGCGCGTATCACGTTGACCGTTCCAAACACGTTGGTATCGAACAGCTGACGTGCTTCCGAGTCGGAGACCTCTTCAAATGCGCCGAAGAGACCGTAGCCCGCATTGTTGACGAGTACGTCGATCGGTCCCGCGCGCTCGATGGCCTGCTCGACGCCGCGACGCACCGCTGCCGCGTCGGTCACGTCAAGCAGCACACCGTGCGCGCGTCCGGGTGCGAGATTTTCGAACGGCGTGATCTGTGCGTCATTCCGAACGGTCCCGACCACTTTGTCGCCACGGGCGAGGACCGCCTGCGCAAGCGAGCGGCCGAAGCCGGACGAAACGCCGGTAATGAACCACACGGCTGGGCTTGTCTGTGTTTCAGTCATTGTCGATTGGCCTTCAGATGAGTAGCAAACATCGATTTAGTTGGCGGTCCGGGCCTCGGTCATGTCGGCGATCTCTCCGCGGACGTAGGCGTCGATCGTTCCCGCGCAGGACAGCTTGTCGTCGCCGCCGGGCAAATCCTTGTAGCGCACCACGTCGCGAATGATCGGCGTGCGCACGCCGTCGATGCCGTGACCGAACTCCACGGTGACTTTGTCGCCGCTGATCACGCCGCCCCAGCGCCCATCCGCGAGCAGGTCGATCATGGCGAGCCGTCCCTCGACGATGCCTTTCCCGTCCGCAGGATTGAGCAGTTGTTCGCCGGTCGAGTCGAGCACCAGCGGGACGAGCCAGGGCGGGACCGTCCACGCCTTCGCTTCGTGAAACCACGGGCAAAAGCCCGATACTTCGCCCATGCCGTAGCCGTCGTTGAAGTTGGTCGCGTTGAAGTTGAAGAAGCGCTCGCACTGTTGCTGGAAATCTTCTGGCAGGTTCGCACCTTTCTTGCCGCCGCCGATACTAATGATCGTGTCGGGGTGAAAGTCGGCGTCGGGAATGCCACGCTGGCGCGCCGTGGCGACGATCTGATAAAGCATGCCCATCATGCCCATGATGAACATGGGCTCGTGACGCCGTTCGAGAAGTTGGTCGATGAACTGCCGGAAATCGGCTTGTACGCGTTCGCTGCGTTCTCGACTTTCGTTCTGGAAGGCTTCGATTTCACTCGGGAGCACGGTGCCGTCCGCGATGGCCCGCCGCATGCGCGCCATGCGCGTGGTGTGCGCGGCGCTTTGCGGCACATGCGACATGTAATGAAGGTCGCCCGGCATCGCAATCGATTCGGCGAATTTCGCCATGCGCTCCGTTCCGGTGTAAGAGCCGGAGGAGGGCGTCAGAAGGAACACGGGATAGCGACGCGACGGATCGCGCATGCCGCTCGCCGCCCAGCGAATGCCTTGGGAGAGGAGGCGCCAGCCGAGTTCGCGGTCGGCTTCGCTCTGGTAAATGAAGGACTGCTTGCCCGAGGTCCCGCTCGAGCTCATTACATAGTGGCCGTTTCGACGCAGCGCATGGATCCAGTCGTCGAGATCGGCGATCGTGCCGTAGTCGAGTCCGTCGATCCTGCGGGTTGTGAGCGTTTGAAGCCACGCCGTGAGGTGGCGCCATTTTCCCTGCTCGATGAACGAATCGGGATAGCTCTTGTAGACGGAGTCGGCAAAAAGCAATGGCACGGCGTCGCTCATGCTCTTCACTTCCGTCACTCCGGCCTCGCTGGCTCGCTTGTCGAGAATGCGAATCTGCTGCCGGCGCTGCGCGAAGCGCTCGCGCACGGCTTGCAGTTGCGCGGCATGGAGGCTTTCCGGCGCGTTGCGGAAGGGGTCTTGAAGATCCGTGAGTTGAAGCAGCGTGGAAAGGGCTTGCATTATTGGGTCTCCTCCGGATTCGGGCCCGATTCCTCCGAGACCCATTTCATGAATCGATGGATCGGGAACATGCCGTCGTGCGGATAGCCGCCAACCCCATCTGAAATAGACTCGCCCAGCGCCACGATGCGTTGCACGCCAGCGCACGCGAGCGCGTCGCGCACCTCTGTGACCCGGTGCGGCGGATAGATGCCGACCGTTTGCGTGGCGACGGTCGCATAGCGCGCACCGTCGCGCAGGCTTGCCACGGGAACGACGTTGACGGTCTTGCAAATGGGATGAAAATCGACCATTTCTTCCGAGCGAATGACGAGCCCCTTGCCGTCGTATCCGCCGAACACCCGGTAGAGCGGCTCCATCTCACGCAGCACATCAACCGCTTCGCGAATGTCGCTGGGCACCAGCGGGCCCTGGCCGTCGCCATAGCGAAAGTCCTGGCCGAGTGCCAGCGCCAGTTGCTCGGCATAGCGGTCGGCGTCGTCTTCGTCGCCTTCGATGAATTGATACCGGCTCGCATTGCACGCGTCCTGGTTGAACGACAGCACATCGGCTGCGCCGGCACGCGCGACGTCGCGCAGCACCTCGTCGGATGCAAAGGCTTCACGGCCGACCAGCGAGATAGATACCTTCGGATCGAACGCGACCAGCTCGAGCCCGGGGCCAGCGTAGCGCATCACGTGCCGAACCGCGCTGTCGCCGCCCCATACGACAATCTTGTCGAAGTACTGCGGACGATAAAGAATCGACTCGACATTTTCGTCTCCACCGCGCCAATACGCAGCCGAAAACGACTGGGTGACGGGATGATCCGGGTCGATGTCGGCCATCGTGCGCAGAATTGCAGTGGCCGTGAAAAGGTCGTTCGAAGGCAGCTTGAGCAGGTGGACGCCTTTCGTCAGCGCCGCGCGCATGACCGTCATGGCTGCCACCATCGGCGAGTTGCCTGCGAGCACATGTACGAGGCGCGGTGCAAACGCGCGCAGACGACTCGGGCGCCCGCGCAGCGTGCGTGCCACCCAACCGTCGACGAGGCGCGCGTCGCCAAGACTAACGCGCAACTCGTCCTCGATCACCTCGCGTGCGAAAAGGTTGGGAATGTCGCGATAACAGTTTTCAAGAATCCGTCGCCCGAGCGGACTCACTTTGATCATTGACTCGAGCGCGGCCTGCATCAGCGGATTGACGTCCAGATGCAAACGCGGCCCCAGCTCGACAAGAAAGTCGATAACCTTCGCAATCGGCATATCGAAGGCGGGACCTGACTCAGCTCGCGGCCACACGAGGTCGTCAAGGTCGATCCTGGGCGTGCAGAAACCTTGGCCAAGATCACGCGACACGTGCTTGATGGCGCTTCCGGTGACAGTGCGACCGCGGTATACGTGAGGAACCGGCAGCGGCACGAGGCTGGGCTCCTGCGCCGGGTTCCCGCGTTGCCTTTCCGTTGTTTCGGGGTGCTCCATAAAAGCTCCTTTCAAATATCGATACGCGTTGACTTGGGGCGCAGACGCTGGTCCATTCCGAGCTTGCTATCGCTAGTCAGCTCAGATTGACGATCATCCGATCGAGTAAATGTTTGACGGTTCGGACTTCTTCGACCGTGAAGCCGCGAAGCTGCCGATTGCTTGCATCGACGATGTGCGGCAGGGTTCCGCGCAACAACTGGCGGCCGTTTTCAGTCAGTGTGAGCTCGACACAGCGTCGGTCCGAAGTGCTGCGAATTCGTTCGATCAATCCTCTTTTTTCAAGCGAATCGAGCTTGCGGGTCATGATGCTGCTGTCAGCGAGCAGCACCCGGCACAAGGCAGTAGGTGTGCGAGCACGTCCGTCGTACAGTGCTTTCAGGATTCCCCACTGTATTGCTGAAAGCTCGCTCGCAGCGAGCTTTCCGTCGATTTCCGCGCCAAGTAGAAGATGAACCAGGTTCATCTTGAACGCGACACTATCTTCAGTACGGTATTCCTCTGGCGCAAGTCTCTTTGCGAGTTCGGCGCCAGCCGGTTCTCGCTCGAGCGTGACGGAGTCGGATAGATTCATCGATTTCCTGCCAAAAAAGTAGCTGCATTTGCAAGCAACTATATGCACGGCATTCAAAATATGCAACGATAGGCAAGGTGTGGTTTTCCCCATGTTGCGATGGGGAGCAGGTATGCGCGACGATGCGCACGCGTCTTTTTGTTTGCAATCTTCGGGAGGAACCTTGTCGGAATCTGGTGTGGTAAGTGACATGCCGTTGCCTGTCGCTGTTGAGGAAGTGACCGCAAAGTGGCTAACCTCCGCGATCGCGTTCCGCTTTCCCGGCGCCGAAGTAACTTCGTGCCGGCACGTGGAGGTATTGCCGGGTACGTCGACCAAGGTACGCGTCGCACTCGAGTACAACGACGCGGGACAGGCAATGGCGCTGCCGGCGCGCATGATCGTCAAGGGCGGTTTCGAGGATCACAGTCCTTCGATGAGAGACATGTATCGCAACGAAATGCGGTTTTATCGCGACGTTCTACCGTTCATCAACATGAACGCGCCTGGATGCTTTTTTGCAGGCACGGATCCTGACGCCTGGCAATCGGTCGTCGTGATGGAAGACCTGCGCGAGCGTAACGTTCAGTTTTGCCGTGCCCAGCAATCGCAGGGCTACGAACAAGTCGCCCTACGGTTGAGTGCGATGGCGCGCTATCACGCGCAAACATGGAACAGCCGGGAGTTCGACAAGGGCGGTCGGCTCGAATGGGTGGGAGAGCGCTTTTCGGACTGGTCGCTGGAATACCAGAACCGATACCTCGAACCGGACGTCTGGGCCCACTACATATCGCTGCCGAGAGGAGCGGCAGTAAGCCGGTATCTGCACGATCGGGACTGGATGATGGCATCTCTCGCGCGCATTGCGCGCGAACATAAGAGCAAACCGGTATGCCTTATTCACGGCGATACGCATCTGGGAAATCTGTACGTCGAAGCTGACGGGACGCCCGGTTTTTTCGATGCCCAGGTCAGTCGGGCGCCTTGGAGCCTCGAGGTTGCCTATCACATAGGGTGCGCACTCGATATCGAGGACCGTCGCTCATGGGAGCGGTCGCTGCTCGAACACTATCTTTCGCAACTGGCGATTGGCGGGGTCGAGGCGCCCGATTTCGACGAAGCGTGGAACGACTATCGACGCGATCTCGCGTATGGATACTTCATCTTTGCGATTAACGAAACCCGCTTCCAGACCGAAGCAGTGAACACCGCGTATGCGGCACGCTTTGGCGCGGCATTGTTGGATCACGGCACGGTGCGCGAATCGACATGATCCAGGCCAATAATGCAACCATATGTTGCATTATTGGCCTCGCGAGACTAAGCTCGACCATCGGCAGCCTCCTGGCGAGTTATGGCTTGAACGTGAACGTGCAAGTGCTCGCTCGAACGTTCAAGATGACAATCGACTTTCATCGACCGATTACAGCATGCCTGTTCCGAAAATCTTTCATCAACGTTTAAGCGGCAAGATCGCGATCGTGACCGGCGCAGGATCGCTCGGTCGGGGTTTTGGCACGGGCAAGGCCATTGCCTGCCTTTTTGCGGCGGAGGGCGCGTCCGTCTGTCTCGTCGATCAGCAGTACGAGCGGGCGGCGGAAACGCTCGCGCTGATCACGGAAGCGGGCGGCCGAGCGTTCGTATCGACCGGCGATGTCACGGACGGCGCTGTCTGTGCGCGCATTGTCGAAGAGACCGTTCAGCGGTATGGAGGTCTGGACATTCTCATCAACAACGTCGGTATCTCAGGCGCGCCGGGGAGATTGCAGGACGTCGACGAAGCGTCCTGGGACCGTGTGATCGACGTCAATCTGAAAAGTGCGTTCTTGATGAGCCGAAGTGCGGTGCCGAAGATCGTGGCGCGCGGGGGCGGGGCCATCGTCAACATCGGTTCGGTCGCAGGCATCCGCAGCCACGGGTCGGCCGCGTATGGCTCGTCAAAGGCGGGAATGGTCGGCTTTACGCGTGAACTCGCGGTGATGTACGGCCGCGATCAGGTTCGTGCCAACGCGATTGCTCCGGGGCATATTTTTACGCCAATGGTGGAAAGCATGCTTGACGATAAGGCTCGCGAACGGCGCCGCAAGATCGCGCCCCTCCCATTGGAGGGAGATGCATGGGACGTCGCGGCCGCCGCGCTGTTTCTCGCCAGCGACGAATCGCGATTCATTACCGGCACGTGCTTACCCGTGGACGGTGGCGTGACGCAGATTGCGGCGCTTGCGGCGTACGAACTGGTCCAGCAATAGCCACCGTATCGGGCGGGGTACGTCGGGCAGCAAAGCGTCACTTTTCGCTGTGCTTTCCTGGCTTTCTGGTAACTTAGCGGGGCCGAATTTGACCCGCGTTACAGGAAACGGCACCTGTCTGGCATTGGCATGGCCGTCGAATTGCGGTTCATGCCAATCGCCCCTTTGCTCGGCACGCGTTTTTGCGATCCGAGAGGCGAGGGTCTCCACCGATCGATGATGGCATGACTGCTCGCAAGGCCGCAGATTCGCTTTTTGCCGCATTAGCGGACGCTTCCAGACGACAACTGTTGGCGCTGCTGAGCAAGGGGGCGCAAAGCGCAGCCGCATTGGCGCGTGAACTGAACATGTCACGTGCGGGGGTGACGCGTCACCTGAATGCGCTTGACGAGGCCGGCTGGATCGATGTTGCTGTCGATGACAATGGCGAGGCGTTCTATTCGAGACGTTCTCAGGCTGAAGCACAATTCCTGACGGAATGCGTAGCGTTGCAGAAGTCAGCATGCCCCGAAGATGGCGATGCGTTGGACCAACAGGCCGCAGTGTGGGCGCGCGAGTGGCCAGCGGAGGACGCGAACATCTATCTGATCGGGCAACGACTTCTACGGCTATCTGCGCACATCGACCGGGCGCTCAAGGAAGCCGCTGCGAGTCAGGGCCTGCTGGCAGCCGAACTATTGCTATTGGACGCGCTGCTGGTTTCAGGGCCGCCTTATACCCAGTCTCCAACGCAGCTGCAAAAACCGCTGGCGATGACGCTCGGCGGCATCACCAAGTGCGTCAGCAGACTTGAGCAGATCGGCTTGGTGGAGCGCTTGCCGGATCCGGCGGATGGGCGTGGAATTCTCGTGCGAATGAAGTCACGGGCGCGCAAGGTTTTAACGAACATTCTCCATGAGGGGACGTATGGCACCGACTGGGTGGCATCCAGTCATATGACGCCTGAGCGGCGAGCGGCACTGTCGATTTTGTTGCGGGAACTGCATCTGTTCGCGGACGCAGAGGCCGCACGTCGGAGTGCCGAGCGCGCCTGACATAGTTGCGGTGCTCACCGTCTCGATAGCAACGCCTAACTCATCGCCATCTCGGCTGGCAACAAGCGCGCAAGACGCAAGACCAGTCACAGGCCCGCGTTCTTAGCGGGCCTTCTTCTGCGTCTTTTGTTGCCTCCGACGCATCCGGTGGCAATCACCACTCCCCCACAACGGTATCTTGCCGAGCGATAGCTCCGCGGCAACGCATTGGAGCGCTGTCTTCTCGTGCTCGCTCGGTACAAACACCTGGATTAACCGAGATACTTTCCCAGTAAAGTAGATTTACAGATGTTGGTGACGAGCAGGACATTCACGCCAAACGGAGATCCGAGCGATGAGGGCCGCGTATTTCACGAGGGTAGGTTTGCCGCTGGAAGTTAGGAGTGTTGCCGATCCCAGTCCAGCAGCCGGAGAAGTCGTGCTAAAGATTCACCGCTGCGGTATTTGCGGATCGGATCTTCACATGACGGATGGGCACGCTCCGCATTTCACGCTTCCAGAAAATTCAACACTTGGACACGAATTCGCTGGCGAGGTGATTGCCCTGGGAAAGGGTGTAGAGAAGCTGAAGGTTGGCGACCCAGTTACCGCACTGCCGTTCGTCGGATGCGGGCACTGCGCGACTTGTCTATCCGGCAAGCCCAACTTTTGCGCGCATTTCAAGGGCGCCGCCGCCGGCTTCGCTCAGTATGCAGTCGTGACCGAGCGCGTAACGACCAGGCTCCCGAAGACGCTGAGCATGGAGGACGGCGCACTGATCGAACCAATGGCGGTTGGCTTGCACGGCGTTGCGTTGGCAAAACTCACGCCGGGTGCGAAAGCGCTCGTGATTGGCGCGGGTCCCGTCGGGCTCGCGGCGACGTTCTGGGCCCGCCGCCTCGGCGCCGGACGCATCGTCGTCACCGCTTCCTCACTGCGCCGCGAAGCGCTTGCGCGGCACATGGGTGCGGACGAGTTCGTAGTTCCGGAGGAGGGGCAGGATCTGGCGGCGCTGGCTGGCGAAGCTCTTAAGGGTTCACCAGACGTCGTTTTCGAATGCGCAGGGCAAAAGGATCTGATTGCGAAGGCGATTCATTGCGTCAAGCCGCGGGGTGACGTCGTAGTGCTCGGCTTCTGCACGGTGCCAGATCAATTTATCCCGGCAGTAGCGGTGTGGAAGGAAGTGCGAATTCAGTTCGCTGTCACCTACAGTATGCAAGAGTTCACTCATGTCGCTAACGTGTTCGACGCGGGCTGTGTCGAACCGCGCGCGATGATCACGGATCGCGTCTCTCTCGACGCGTTACCCGAGATGTTTGAGGCTCTGCGCAATCGCTCGACGCACTGCAAGGTAATGGTGAATCCATGGCTGAGCTGAAATCCTGGCGCGACTATCTCTCCCAGTTGGCAACCGCGGACAGTCTGCTCGAATTGACTGAAACACCCAGCGATCCTCAAACGCGCGCGGAGCTGTATCGGCAGTTTCAGATGAATCTTTCGCTGGCCTACTTCATCTACTTCCAATCCGATCCGTTTCATCCTGACTGGCTGCCCTTCCTTAACTCAGTCTTCATGCTGCAGCCGAATCCCGACGATACCTATTTCGTCGCACCGTTGCGAGGAGACCTGCGATACCGGATAGTCGGAGAGCGCGGCAGCGTGTATTTGCTGACGCTCGACTTCGGCCGCGGGATCATGGGCACTACCGATGAAGCCCATCCGCCGCTCGGTCAGTTCGACCTCGACGACGTAGAAATTGGCGATGACGGCAGCTTCGAAATTTTGTTGAGCGCGCAGCGTCCTGCCGGGTACGACGGCAACTGGATCGAACTGCATCGCGAGGCTGACTTCGCCATGCTGCGCCAGCGCTCGTATGCATGGAAAAGGGAACGCGACGCGCGAATCGCTATCGAGTGCCTCGATGCCCCGCTGTTGAAGCCGTCGATGGGCCACGAGGAGATCGCGAGGCGTACCGGCGAGTTGATGGGCTACGCGGAGCGTTTGTCACGTCGCTGGCTTACACATATGCAGCAACTGCGCACGCGAATCAAGGTGAACGAGTTCGAGTTTTTCGCTTTCGGCGGTGGGCTCGCGAAGCAGGCGTACTGGCAGGCCATTTTCGATTTCGGTGATGACGAAGCGCTCATTCTCGAAACCGCGCTGCCGCAGACGCGCCGCTACTGGAACGTGCAATTGAACGACACACTGTTCAACGCGCTTGACTATATCGATCACCAAAGCAGCCTCAATGGGCATCAGGCACACGTCGACGACGACGGCCATTTTCGCGCGGTGATTGCTCATCGCGATCCCGGTGTCCTGAACTGGCTGGATACATGCGGCGTCAATCGTGGGACTGCGATAGGCAGATGGTATGGGTGTAGCTCGGAACCAGTTCCGACACTCAAACGTGTGCCGCTTTGCGAGTTGCGCAATCACTTGCCGGCAGGAACTCGCTTCATAGACGCGAGCGAGCGCGGCAGACTTCTGCGCGAGAGACGCATAGGTGCGCAGTTGAGACGGCGGTGGTAGCGACAAGAATGGTTCGGGAGACGACAGATGTCAGTATCGAAACGATTCACGGGTGCGGAGGACGAACTTCACGCGAGCGCGAGTGCTGCCGCTGGCCTGACGGATTTCGGCTCCAGCGCTGAGTACAGGCCGGGCCTGACACAGCTTTTGAACGCGCTCGACGAAGATGGTCCGCGCTTCGCGCCGGGCGGACGGGAATTTGCGTGGAACGCTGTTGTCGGTGCTTTGGTTTCGCGCCTGACGATGGTAGAGGGGCTGCGCAAGCACGCCGATGTGTTGTCGCGGACGCCGCGGCGCCCACTCGTCATCACTGGCATACCGAGAACCGGTACGACCGCACTGCACAAGCTGCTTTCGGTTGATCCACAATTTCAGGGTTTGGAAAAATGGCTGACCGTGTTTCCGCAGCCGCGGCCTCCGCGCGATACGTGGACCAGCCATGTTCAGTTCCAGGCGACCGCGGCCGGGCTCGAGGCCTTTTTCAGGTCAGCGCCAGAGATGCGCGCGGCACACAATATCGTGGCTGACGAGGTAGATGAATGCCTCGAAATACTCAAGCAGGGCTTTTGCAGCAATCTGTGGGGCTCGTCGTTCCGTGTACCTCAATACGATCGCTGGTGGCGTGAACAGAGCGAATTGCCTGCATATCGTTACCTGGCAAAGACGATCAGTCTCATCGGTGCGCGCGACAGCGAAAAGACGTGGCTCCTGAAGAATCCCGGACACCTGATGCAGTTACCCGCGCTGTTCGAGGTCTTTCCCGATGCATGCGTGGTACAGACACATCGAGATCCGGTGGCGGCGCTGCCTTCGCTCGCGAGCGTGCTGGCGATGGCGCGTCGGATTTCTGAGGGCGAGCAGGTCGACAGGCACGAGATCGGCAGGCGCGAACTGGATAACTGGGCGCGCGCCAGCGAAGCGGCAATTGCGGCGCGCGCGTCCTTGCCGAACCGGCAGTTCCTCGATATCAGGCAGGCCGACTTCCACGCCGATCCGATTGGCACCATGACGCGTATCTACGGCCACTTCGGCTTCGGACTGACCGCCGAAACGATGGAAGCGATGCGCCGACGCGTCAAGCAGAGTCCCGAACGCGCTTATGGCGCGCATCGATATACGCAGGACGAATTCGGCCTTGCACCGGCAGCGATCAGGGAGCGCTTCTCCCGCTATATGACCACCTATGGACTGCACTGATGAAAACGCCGTCGCTTTCTCCGTTTTCCGGCTTTCTGCAGATCGCGTACGTCACCACCGATGTGGACGAGGCAATTGAGCGCTTTCGCAGAGAACAGAAGGTGCCGACGTGGGCGCGCTTGCCGGGTATTGAAATAGAGTCCATCGCGGGACGTCGCTGCAAGCTGAACATCGCGCTCGCGTTCGTCGGGTCGCTTCAGCTGGAACTGATCGAGCCGCTGTGCGGCGACGACCGCGTGTATCGCGATGCCCTGCCGCGAGACGGCTTCGCGATTCGCCATCATCACATAGCGCAGCTGATCGAGAGCGAAGCGGCATTCGAAACACAGCGTGAGCAAATGGCTGCCGCGGGCGTGCCCATCGTCATCGACGGCCAGTCCCGTGGTTCCGCCCGGTACTTCTATACGGATCACCGGGGGACGCTCGGACACTATATCGAGCATATCTGGTACACCCCTGCCGGTCTCGCTGCGATGGAACAGGTGCCTCGCAATGGAGCGGTCCAATGAACGCTGTCAGCACGGCGCTTCCGGTTGACGATGATCACCGTCTCGCAGTGCACATCGCTACGGCGGCCGGCGGCGCCTTGAACGCGATGCGCGCGTCGGCCGTGCTTGCGGGCAAACCGTTGGGCGCAGTCGGCGATGCCACGGCGAACGAGCTGATTGCAGACATTCTCGCTCGCACCCGACCAGATGACGGCTTTCTGTCGGAAGAATCGGCGCCGGATCCAAAGCGGCTAGCTCTCGATCGTGTATGGATCATCGACCCGCTCGATGGCACGCGCGAGTATGGCGAACGACACGAGGGGCGCGAGGACTGGGCGGTCCATGTGGCACTGACGGTTTGCGGCGAACCCCGCGCTTGCGCTGTGGCGCTTCCGGCCTGTGGGGTCACATTCGGAACGTTATCGCCGCCGGAGTTGCCGCCAGCGCCCGAAGGGCGCCTGAAAATTCTGGTGAGCCGTTCCCGCGCTCCGGAACTGGCGCTGAGGGTCGCCCAGCGACTGAATGCTGAACTTGTCCCCATGGGCTCGGCAGGCGCAAAGGCAATGGCGGTACTGCGTGGCGAGGCTCACGCGTATCTGCACGCAGGCGGTCAATACGAGTGGGATTCGTGCGCTCCAGTAGGCGTCGCGCTCGCGGCTGGCCTTCACGCCAGCCGCATAGACGGGAACCCGTGCATCTATAACGGAGTAGACGTCTGGATGCCCGATTTACTCATATGTCGACGAGAGATCGCCGAATCGATGCTGGCCGCCATCGCGGCCGCGCTGTGACTCTGCTTTGTAAAGGATGTGCCATGCCGACGTTGACTCATTTGCGGCGACTTGAAGCCGAGAGCATTCATATCATGCGGGAAATCGTCGCTGAGGCAAATCGCCCAGTGATGCTTTACTCGATCGGCAAGGACAGCGCCTGCATGCTCCACCTGGCAAAAAAGGCCTTTTACCCGGCGCCCCCTCCGTTTCCGCTTCTGCATGTGGATACCACCTGGAAGTTCCGCGACATGTACGCGATGCGGGACCGGATGGCTCGCGAGACCGAAATGGAGCTGATCGTTCACCAGAATCCGGAAGCGAAAGAACTGGGCATCAACCCGTTCGATCATGGTTCGCAGGTTCACACCGACATGTGGAAGACCCAGGGCTTGAAGCAGGCGCTCGACAAGTACGGCTTCGATGCCGCTTTCGGGGGCGCTCGCAGAGACGAAGAGAAATCGCGTGCGAAAGAGCGAATCTTTTCATTCCGTACGGCAACCCACCAGTGGGACCCCAAGAATCAGCGACCCGAACTATGGCGCCTATATAGCGCGCGAAAGAACAACGGCGAGTCGATCCGCGTGTTTCCCCTCTCTAACTGGACCGAGCTGGACATCTGGCAGTACATCTACCTCGAGAACATCTCCATCGTGCCACTCTATTTCGCGGCGAGGCGGCCCGTGGTGAATCGGGACGGCATGCTGGTGATGGTGGATGACGAGCGCATGCCACTCAAGCCGCACGAGAAAGTAGAGGAGAAAATGGTGCGCTTTCGCACGCTTGGTTGCTATCCGCTTACCGGTGCAGTCGAGTCGAACGCAACGACATTGCCGCAAATCATCCAGGAAATGCTCTTGACGACGACCTCCGAGCGGCAGGGGCGCGTGATCGATCATGACGGCGCCGCGTCCATGGAGAGGAAGAAACAGGAGGGGTACTTCTGATGGCATACGTCTCTGAGCTGATCGGGACCGATATTGAACGGTACCTGAAGCAGCACGAAAGAAAGAGTCTTCTGCGTTTCATTACATGCGGGAGCGTGGATGACGGCAAAAGCACGTTGATCGGCCGATTACTCTACGAATCCAGAATGCTGTTCGAGGACCAGCTTGCCGCGCTCGAAGCCGATTCGAAAAAGGTCGGTACGCGTGGCGGGGAAATAGACTACGCGCTGCTGCTGGACGGTCTCGCTGCGGAGCGCGAGCAGGGCATCACCATCGACGTCGCCTACCGGTTTTTCTCGACCGACCGGCGCAAGTTCATCGTTGCTGATACGCCCGGGCATGAGCAATACACCCGCAACATGATAACGGGTGCTTCTACGGCCGATCTTGCCATCATTCTGGTCGATGCTCGCAAGGGCATTTTGCAGCAAACGCGGCGGCACAGCTATCTGGTGTCGTTGATCGGCATTCGCAACGTTGTTCTCGCGGTCAATAAGATGGACCTGGTCGAGTACTCGCGTGAACGATTCGACGAAATTTCTCGTGAGTATTGCGAATTCGCCAGAAAGATTGGCATCCCTGGTGTGACTGCAATGCCGATTTCGGGCGTAAATGGCGACAACGTTGTTGAAAGGAGCACGAAGACGTCGTGGTACGAAGGGCCGTCCTTGATGCGTCACCTCGAGACTGTCGAGATCGACGAAACGCATTTGCAGGCGCAGCCGTTCCGTTTCCCAGTGCAGTGGGTCAACCGCCCCAATCTTGATTTCCGTGGGTTTGCAGGCACTATTGCATCCGGTGTGGTGCGTGTCGGGCAGCGTATACAGGTACAGCCATCAGGACGGGAAAGCACTGTCGCAAGAATCGTGACGGCGGACGGCGATCTTGACGAGGCCTTCGCGGAACAGTCCGTGACGCTGCTGCTCGCCGACGAAGTGGATGTCTGTCGTGGAGATCTGATTTCAACGGCCGATTCGCCCGCGCAGGTTGCCGACCAGTTCGAAGCAACGCTCGTGTGGATGAGCGACCAACCCATGCTCCGGGGGCGCAGTTACTTGCTGAAAATTGGCACCCGGACCGTCACGGCAACGATATTACCGCTCAAATACAAGCTGAATGTCGATACGCTTGACCGCGTGGCGAGTGAGACTCTCGCCTTGAACGAGATCGGTGTCGCGGAACTGGAGTTTGATCGCGCGATTGCTTTCGATCCGTACGAGCAAAACCACGAGACGGGCGGTTTCATAGTCATTGACCGCATGACCAACAGCACGGTCGGTGCCGGTATGCTGCGCTTCGCATTGCGCCGTGCGAACAATATTCGCTGGCAGACGCTGGAGGTAGACAAACGCGCGCGGCGGGTGCTGAACGGGCACCAGAGCGGCGTTGTATGGCTGACAGGGCTTTCAGGTGCGGGAAAATCGACAATTGCAAATCTGCTCGAGAAGCGTTTGCACGCGATGGGCAAGCGAACCTATCTGCTCGACGGAGACAATGTTCGTCACGGGTTGAACAAGGATCTCGGATTCACGGCCGAGGACCGGGTGGAAAATATCCGACGCATTGCCGAGGTGGCGAAATTGATGGCAGATGCGGGCGTGATCGTCATTACCGCATTCATTTCGCCGTTTCGCGCGGAGCGCGCCCTGGCACGCGAACTGATGGAGGAGGGTGAATTTATCGAGGTCTTCATCGACACGCCACTCGAAGTGGCCGAGGAGCGCGATCCGAAAGGACTTTACAAGAAAGCGCGTAGCGGCGAGTTGAAGAACTTCACAGGCATCGATTCGCCCTACGAGATGCCGCGGAATCCTGAGATCCACATCAACACTCTGACCGTTTCTCCCGAAATGGCCGTAGAGGTGATCTTCGAGAAACTCCAGACCGGGGGATTTCTCGACGTGTCGAGGGGAGCGCCGCTCTGAGACGAGGCGGGGCGGGCGCTTCGCCCGTAGGCGCCGTGCCATTGTTGGTCCCTGCGCGTTCATATTGGTATACGACATTCATTTATGTATACTCCCCGCTGTCGGCTACGGGAGCGGTGCGCAAGCAGGTCAACTTGCGGTCTCCAGTCGCACAGGAGGTGGATGCGGGCAAGCTCGTTGTCGTCGCGGCTGCGGGCCTCGGAAACACGCGACTGATCGATAACCTGGAAGTTTGAGCTTTCCTGGATAAATATCGCGCTCGATCCGAACGATCTGTCGATGTTCGTCCAGGTCGTCCGCGCCTGGTTCATCTGTTTTCCGGCAAACGCGCGTCATTGCGGCCTGAGGTGCAGATCGTTGCTCACGGATTGCACCCCCGGCACGCCGCGCGTCACGGCAAGCGCTTTCTGAATCTGTGCCTCCGAATCCACGTATCCTGACAACTGCACGACGCCTCGATACGTCGCGACGCTCATCGGCAAGGATCTCAGTTCGGGGTTCGCGACGAGCGCCTGCTTCACCCGGGCGGCGAGCGCAGCGTCGTCAGCGGCGATCTTCCCCGGCGCTGTCAAGGGCGGCGTCACCGTGGACTTACAGCCGCTGGTGAACACGAACGCTGGCAATGCGAACGCCGCGACGATCAGCAATCGGCTTTTGATGTATGGCGCGTTTCGCATGTCGGCTATGAAATCCTGATTCGATAAGCGCTAAATGGTGGGCTGAAAAGCGCGCCGAGTGGCGAAGGGATACGGCGCATCTCGGCTTATAAGCTACCTGTATCGGCAGGGCAACCCTTCGCGTCGATTTGGCGAGGCGAATCAGGCGTAGCAATTGCGCAGGTACGAGAGAACGAGTATTTGACTATCGCCATTGCAGTTTCCCACGAACTGCATACGTTAGTTGAGGACGGTATCTGAAGAAGTTTTCCCATCTCTGAGCCTGTCAATCCTCCCAATACCCGGGCGAGCGGGTTTCAAGGTGTCACGCGGAGGGTCGCACTGTCATCGGTCCGCTGGTCAAAGCGCCGCACGGGGGCAACGAAGACCCTTGAAGCGCCCCACCAGAAGTCTGATGTCCCGGCATAAAGCCTATCTGCATGCCCATTTTCTAAAGAGATCGCGGAATCTGCCGATAAACAGGTCATCGTACAACACCGGGTTGAAAAGTAGCATGAGAAACGTATCGGTTCGAAATAGTCTCCTGACTGTCTTCCTGATCTTTGCGGCGATGATTTTGCTGGGCGGCGTGATCGGTGTCGCCACGCTCAGCCGCGCGAATGCCAATCTCAACCGCATCCATCAGATTGCGACGCAGGAAATTCTCGTCAACGACGCATACAAGGACTCCACACGCACTCGAGCCGCGTTGACACGAGCCTACTCAGCTCTAAAGGAGCGCAACGACGAGACGACGCGAGACTCGGCATTGAAGAGCGCCGAAACGACGATGAACCGGGCGGCTGCGGAAACCGAGTCGTTTCGAAGCGCCGCCGTTTTTCGTGGCCGGGACGACGGGTTGAAGCAGCAGTTGATCGAATCGTCAGTCAACCTCGCCGCGATTCTGAAGAAAGCCTCCGATGCTCTGCGTGCCGGCGATACGAACGCCTACGCCGCTATCAACGATCACGACATTACGTCAACCGGTGTGGCGTATTCGGTGAATGTCGAGAAATTCCAGAGCATCGCTAACACGTTGTCGAACGATGCCATCGCGCAGCTCGATCGCGAATATACGTGGGTCGTCAGCCTGGTCATTTTCGGAGTGAGCGCGGCGCTGGTCCTGATCGTCGCTGCGCATTTCGCGCTGCGGCGCATCGTGACGACTCCGCTGAACGACGCCGCCAATCTGCTCGATCGAATCGCGGCGAATGATCTGACAGCGCGCATCCCCGAGGCGAGCGGCAACGAGATCGGTCAGCTATTCGCGGCGATGCAGCGGATGCAGCGTGGGTTGGCTCAGACAGTGGCGAACGTGCGCAACAGTTGCGAGGCCATTTACGGCGGCGCGCGCGAGATTGCCGCGGGCAATGTGGATCTGTCGAGCCGCACAGAGCAGCAATCAGCGGCACTGGAAGAAACCGCGGCCAGCATGGAGCAATTGACGTCCACCGTCAAACAGAACGCGGATAACGCGCAGCAGGCAAGTGCACAGGCTTCGAGCGCAGCCGATGTCGCCGAGCAGGGCGGCGAAGTGGTCGAGCGCGCCATCGAGACAATGAATTCAATCAGCCAGAGTTCGCGTAGGATCGCCGAGATCACCGGGATGATCGACAGCATCGCATTTCAGACCAATATTCTTGCGCTGAATGCGGCGGTCGAATCGGCACGGGCCGGTGAGCAGGGACGCGGCTTCGCCGTTGTCGCAAGCGAAGTTCGCAGTCTAGCTCTGCGCAGCGCGGACGCCGCCCGAGAGATCAAGGCCTTGATCGGCGCCTCGGTCGAGGACGTGGCTAACGGCAATAGCCTGGTCGCGCAGGCGGGTCAGTCGATGAAGCAGATTGTTAGCGCCGTGCGCGGCGTGGCCACCATCATGAATGAAATCAAGGCAGCAACGATCGAGCAGAGCACGGGCATCGAGCAGGTCGGCCAGGCGGTTACGCAGATGGACCAGGTGACTCAACAGAATGCGGCACTCGTCGAAGAAGCCGCCGCTGCCGCGAGCGCGCTCGAACAGCAGGCGCAGTCAATGACGAATGCAGTCTCGGCATTCCGCCTCGCCGCGCAATAGAAGCTCCGATTGACCGACGCAAAGCGCTGGTCGATTCAGACAATCTAAACCATTTCTAACTGGGGTATGAACATGAACGTTAAAGGCGTGCTGGGCGCCACCGCAATTCTGATTGCCGGTGCTTCCCTCTCCTGCGTGTCACAGGCCGCGACGTACGCATATGTATCGAATGCAGATAGTCAGGATATCTCGGTTTTCAGTCTCGACAAGTCGAACGGCTCGCTTGCGCCCGTGGAGACTGTGTCCGTCGGTGCAACGGTGATGCCGATGGCGTTTTCGCCGGATCACCTTCGGCTCTACGCAGGACTGCGTTCGAAGCCTTATCGCGTGGTGAGCTTTGCGGTCAATCCGCTCGATGGCCGGCTGCTCGAACTCGGCAGGGCGCCGCTTGCGGATAGCATGGCGTATATCTCGACGGACGCAAACGGCCGTTACCTCTTTTCCGCGTCATATGGCGGCAACCTTCTGGCGGTGAACCAGATCGGCGCGGATGGTGTGGTCGGCAACGTACAGCAGACCGTCAAGACCGGCCCGATGGCTCATGCGATCCGCAACGCTCCGGACAACCGTTTCGTATTCGCGTCGGTTCTCGGCGCGGATGCCTGGCTTCGTCTCAAGTTCGACGCCTCGAATGGGCAGTTGACCGAGGACACCGCGCCCGCCTATTCGTTGCCGCCGAAATCGGGACCACGTCACTTCGTATTCTCGCCGGATCATCGCTTCACGTACCTGATTGATGAACTCGACGGCAAGCTGCACGTACTCGCCTTCGATAGCACCCGCGACACCGTCAAGCCGGTCGAAACGGTCTCGATCCTGCCGCCCGATTTCTCCGGCGACAAGCCATGGGGGGCCGATCTCCACCTGACCCCGGACGGGCGATTCCTGTTTGCATCGGAGCGCACATCGAGCACGCTCGCGGCGTACAAGGTGAACGCTGCCTCTGGCAAGCTGACGCGTATCGGTACATACCAGACGGAAAAGCAACCGCGTGGATTCAATATCGATCCGTCCGGCAAGTACTTGCTGGCTGTCGGGCAATTATCGACGAGCCTTAGCGTTTACAACATCGATCGCAAGACTGGCAAGCTGAGTGCGATCGGACAGTATCCGGTCGGCAAGGGCGCGAACTGGGTTGAACTCGTGGAGTTTGATGGCACAAACGCCGATTGAGGCTTGATTCCCGGATCGCCGTGCGGTGAGCATGGCGTTCCTGCTTCGGCTTTCACTGGGCGCCACAATTTGCGTTTTGTCGGCGGTGATGCGTCCAATCTTCCGAGAGGTGGGCGCTGCCTTGGAACGCACCCGGCGCCCCGTTGCAGAACGTCAGGCTTTCTGTGTGTTCCGCGACTTTTGCGGTTTTCCGCGGCAACTTTGCATAATCACGAGCTTTGCATAATCGGCCAATCCGGCCATTCGAGAAGCCATGATCTTGCGTGGCAGCGAACGGCCGCTATAGAGAAGGTCGACCCTCCACTTACGGCCACTCTGAACCACTCGAACCAGATTTGCCACGGTCTGCTTGCGAGCCGACAGGATGTCAATCCGAGCGGTCCGGAATGGCTTGCCAGGACCATGACTGTGCCGCATGGTTCCGGGCGACGGAAGGGCATGCCCGCGATGAGGATCATTAGCCGCGGTTACGCACCACATCGCTGCGGTTCCACCAACCGCCGCCGACAGCCTGAAAGAGTGCGACGGTATCGGAATACCGGGTGGCCTGATTCTGGACGAGGCTGATGCGGGCCTGCTGGTACGTCCGCTGCGCGTCGAGCAGCGCAAGATAGCTGATCGCGCCAACGTGGAACTCGCGCTGGGACACAGCGAGGCTGTCCGCCGCCGCCCGCTCGGCTGCTGCCTCGGCCACCACTGCGTCCGCATCTGATTGCAGCGCTCGCAACGCATCAGCCACGTTCTGAAACGCCGAGATGACGGTGTTGCGATACTGCGCCGCTGCTGCATCGAAAGCGTCAATTGCGGCGCGGCGCCGGTGCAGCAACGTTCCACCTTCGAAGAGGGGCTGCGTGAGTCCCGCTCCCAGGTTCCAGATCGCGCTTCCCGGCGAAAACAGCGCATCGTTGGTCTCACTGCCATAGGCGGCGCTGAGCGTGAGTTGCGGCAACATATTGGCGGTGGCGACGCCGATCTCTGCGCTTGCGGCGTGCAGTTGCGCTTTCGACGCGCGAATGTCCGGACGCTGCTCGACGAGTGTCGACGGCAGGCTGACCGGCAACGTGTCGGGCAACTGCAGCGACGCGAGATCAAACGTCTCGACCAGCTCGTCACTCGGGAAGCGGCCAAGATAGGCCGTGAGCTGATTGCGGGTCAGCGCCAGTTGCTTTTGCAGCGGCGGCAACTGCGCGCGTGTTTGCGCCAGCGTGGCCGCCTGCGCGAGTACCGCCGCATTGGCGACGGCGCCGATCGCGAATTGCCGTTTCAATCCCGCGAGTTGCTGCGTCTCGATGTCGACGATCTCCTCCGTGGCTGCAATCTGCGCCCGCAACGAAGCCTCCTGTACGGCGGCCGTGGCGACGTTCGACGTCAAGCTCAGATAGCTCGCCTCGAGTTCGAAGCGTTCGTACTCGGCTTGCGCGGCGAGCGATTCGATCTGCCGGCGCGTACCGCCCCAGATATCGAGCAGGTAGGTGACGCTCACCGAGGCGTTGTTGAGCCTGAAGACCGGCACCGCGGTCGAGATCCCGAACGGCGAGCCCGAAATCTTCTCGCGAGCAGTCGAGATGTCCGCACTCACCGTCGGGAACAGCGCTCCTTGTGCTGCGTAAAGCGCTTCGTTGGCCTCGCGAAGGGTGGCCTGCGCCGCCTGCAGGCTCGGGTTGGCCTCAAGCGCACGTTCTACGAGTGCGTTCAGCGCAGCCGAGTGGAATAGCGTCCACCATTGCCCCGGAATGTCGAGAGCTTGCACGAAGCGCTGCGCCTCGCCGCCGTGGACATCCGACGCGACGGTTCGCTCCGGCAGCGGCTCCCGCGTATAGCCGCTGACCTGCGGCGGCCCGGGTGGCGCGAAGTCAGGTCCGACTTCGCAGCCGCCAAGCAGCGTCGCCGCCGAAAGCGCCGCGCAGGCGGCGCTGCGGCAACATGCTGCCCGGGGGTGACGCGCAAAGCCGGGGTTCGATGTCATTGCTGCGCGCTCCTCATGTTAAGGGCCGTTTACGAAGGCTTCGCCGCAACCGGTTTCACGGCCATGCCGGGGCTGAGCTTGAGGAGATTGCCGACCACGACCGAATCGTCCCGAACGACGCCCTTCCTGACCGCGACAAGTGGCCCGTAGTCCGAGCCGAGGGTCACGTAGCGCTGCTCGACCCGCTTGTCTGCGCCGACGACGTAGACGTATTTGCCAAGCTGGTTGGAGCCGACGGCCACTTGTGGCACCAGCAGCGTGTTGGGTGCGTCCGCGACGTGCAGGCGCACGCGGATGAATTGCCCCGGCAGCAACGTGTGATCCGGGTTCTCGACGGTCGCGCGCGCGGTGATGGTGCCGCTGCTGCGCCCCACGTTGTTGTCGAGAAACGTGAGCCTGCCACGGTACTGCGGGCTCGCGCCCTGACCGACGATGACCTCGGCCGCGATGGTCCCCTTCGCCTGATCCTGCTGGATAGTGGCGAGATCGGTGTCCGGCGGATTGAAGGTGGCATAGATCGGGTCGAGCTGCACGAGGGTGTTGAGCTGGGTCCCCGTGCTGCTGATGAGCGCACCTTCATGCACCTGACTCAGGCTGAGACGCCCGGAGAACGGCGCGCGGATCTTCGTAAAGTCGAGATTGAGCAGCGCCGTCTCGATCAGCGCACGATCCGCCGCGAGCGCGGCCAGGTCCTGATGCTCGGTGCTCGCGGACTGCTGCAGCGTATCGATCGACACGTCGCCCGTCTCGCTCATCAGCGTATTGCGGCGATGGCTGGCGATGGCATATTCGAGCGCCGCCGCATCCTTTGCCGCCTGCGCCCTCGCCTGATCGAGCGCCGCCTGATAACTGCGCGGATCGATCTCATACAGGAGTGTGCCCTTGCTCACGTCCGAGCCATCGGACACCCCCTGCTTCGCCAGGTAGCCGGTCACCTGCGCCTGAAGCGTGACGGTGCGGATCGCGTCCGTGGTGCCGACATATTCGAGGTAAACCGGCACGGTCTGCTCGACCACCTGGGTTACGGGCACCTCGGTGGGGGCGGCTGGGTCCGGCGCGGGCGGGCTGCCGGTAGCCTGTCGCGCTCCCCCACCTGTGAACGACAGGACGCAGACGACTACGGCGATCGCCAGGCCTGTGGCTACAACGCGAAGTTTGCCGACTCTCATTGCGCCGTTGCTCCCCGATCAATCCCCGGACGCCGCCTCGCCGCCATCGCGAGGCGCGCGACCGATACGTTTGAGCACGGCCTCACGCAAGTGCTCGATCACCGTGTAGAAGATCGGCACGAATCCCAGGCTGAGCAGGGTGGCGGCGAGCATGCCGCCTACCACCGTCGTCCCGATCGACCGGCGGCTCGCGGCGCCCGCGCCGGAGGCGATCATCAATGGGACGGCGCCAAAGATGAACGCGAACGCGGTCATGAGGATCGGGCGCAGACGCAGGCGGGCCGCCTCGGTCACCGCCGCGACGATATCGAGGCCGGCTTCGCGGCGCCGCTTGGCAAATTCGACGATCAGGATCGCGTTCTTCGCCGCCAGCCCGATCAGCAGGACGAAACCGATCTGCGCATAGATGTCGACCTGCATGTGGCGCAGCCACAGCAGCCCCAGCGCGCCGAACAGGGCTAGCGGCACCGTGAGGATGATGGTGAACGGCAACGTCCAGCTCTCGTATTGCGCGGCGAGGAACAGGAACACGAAGGACAGCGCGAGCGCGAAGACCAGGCCCGCGACCGAGCCGGCCTGCAGCTCCTGATAGGTAATGCCCGTCCAGTCATAGCCGAAATCCGCCGGCAAAACGCGCGCCGCGCGCTCCATCGCCGCGATCGCCTGGCCCGAACTGTAGCCCGGCGCCGCACTGCCGGTGATCTCCGCGGCACCGTAGAGGTTGTAATGAGGCACCGTGTCCGGCCCCACCGTCGGTTCGAGCCGGCCGAGCGTGCCCAGCGGCACCATGCTTCCCGCGGCGTTGCGCACGTAGAGCCGCGACAGGTCGCTGCGGTTCCCGCGGGCGTTGTCGTCGGCCTCGAGCAACACCTCGAAGGTGCGGCCGAACAGCGTCACATTGTTCACGTACAGCGAGCCGAGATAGATCTGCATCGTATTGAACACATCGCTCAGGTTGAGCCCGAGCAGCTTCGCCTTCACGCGGTCGAGATTGAAATCGTATTGCGGCGTCGACGTGTTGTAGCTGGTGAGCAGGGTGCGCCGCTCGAGTTCAGGCTGTTGCCGCGCCTGGGCGAGAAAGGCCTGGGTCGCCTCGCCGAGTGCGGCACTGCCCCGGCCGCTCAGGTCCTCGATTTCGAAATCGAAGCCGCCGAAGGTGCCGAGGCCGGCAATAGTCGGTGGAATCAGTGCAAGCGCCACCGCCTCCGGAATCTGATTGAGCTTCGGCTGTACCGTGGCGATGAGGTTGGCGACGCTCTGCTTCGCACCTCGCTCGTCCCACGGCTTCAGGATCACAAACTGGGCCGCACTGTTCGACGTCGTGCTGCGAGTGATGAAATTCAGACCGCTGATGGACAGCACGTTCGCCACGCCGGGCGTCGCCCTCAGGATCGCGCGGGTCTGCTCCATTACGGCCTCGGTGCGTTGCAGCGAAGCGCCATACGGGAGTCGCGTAATCACATAGAAATAGCCGGGATCTTCAACCGGCAAAAAGGCGGAAGGGATCGTCGAATGGAGCAGCCAGGTCACACCCAGGCCACACGCGAAGACCGCCAGCGCGAGCCAGCGCAGCCGGATCAAGCCGCGCAGCGAATTCGCGTAGTGGCTGCGCGCCCAGTTAAAGCCTTGATTGAACTTGCGAAACAGGATGAAGCGTGGCGGCCGGTCCCGTCGCAACAGCAACGCGCAGAGCGCCGGACTGAGCGTCAGGGAATTGAACGCCGAGAGCGCCACCGAAATGGCGATGGTCAACGCAAACTGATTGTAGAGACGGCCCGTCACGCCCGGCAGGAAGGCGATCGGCACGAACACGGCGCCGAGCACTGCCGAGGTGGCAACGATCGGCCCCGTCACTTCCCGCATCGCCGCCTTGGCCGCAGCCATGGGCGTAAGCCCGCTCTCGAGTTGGCGTTCGACATTCTCGACCACGACGATCGCATCGTCCACGACGAGGCCGATAGCGAGGACCATGCCGAGCAGGCTGACCGTGTTCAGCGAAAAGCCGAGCACCAGCATGATCGCGAGGGTGCCGATGAGCGCCACTGGAATGGCGATCATCGGAATGAACGTGGTCCGCCAGCTCTGCAGGAACAGGAACACGACGCCCAGCACCAGCAGCAGCGCAAAGGTCAGCGTCTTCATCACCTCGACCATCGAGGCGGACACGAACATGGTGGTGTCGTAGGTGATGCCCCACGCCATCCCTTTCGGGAAGCGCTTTGCAAGCGTCTGCATCGTGGCCTTGACACGCTGGTCGAGGTCGAGCGCATTAGCGCTCGGCAACTGGAAGACGGCGAGCAGCGCCGCCGGGTGTTCGTTCACGGAGGCGCTAGAGGTGTACTGAAGTGCGCCCAGATCGATGCGCGCCACGTCGCGCAGATACACAGTTGCGTCGCTCGCCGTGCCGGCGCGCAGCACGATATTGCCGAATTGCTGCGCGTCCGCCAACTGGCCGTGGGTGTTGATCTGGTATTGAAACGTCGTGCCCGCCGGCGCCGGCGCCTCGCCGAACTTGCCTGCGGCGACCTGCACATTCTGTTCGGCGATCGCATGCTGGACATCGCTGGCTGTCATGCCGAGCGCGGCGAGCTTGTTGGGGTCGAGCCAGATGCGCATCGAGTAGCGGCGTTCGCCGAAGATCGTGACATCGCTCACGCCGGGCAGGCGCTTGAGCGAGTCGACGAGTTGGAGATAAGCGTAGTTGCTGAGGGTGACAGGATCGATCGAGCCGTCTGGCGAATAGAGATTCACCGCCAGAACAAAGTTCGGGTTCTGCTTCTGGATGGTGATGCCGGCCTGATTGACGATGCTGGGAAGCTGCGCCGTCGCCTGCGAGATGCGGTTCTGCACGTCGACCGCGCCGATGTCGATGTTGTAGCCGACGTTGAACGTGACGGTGATCGTGGACGTGCCATCGTTGGCACTCACCGACGACAGGTAGCTCATACCCGGCACGCCGTTGATCTGCTCTTCGAGCGGCGCGGTGACGGTGTCCGCCACGACCTGCGCGCTCGCACCCGTATAGGTCGACTTGACCAGAACCTGTGGCGGCGTGATCTGCGGAAACCGCTCCACCGGCAGGTTGAACCAGGCAATGAGCCCCGCGAGCACCATGATGATGGCGATCGACGATGCGAAGATCGGACGCTCGATAAAGAAATCGACCATTGACCTCGCCCCGAGTCCCAGGTAGCTTGACGGAAACGCGCCGGTATAGTTTCCGCCGTCGGTAGACATTGTCAATAGGCCTGGATCGTGACGCGCGAAACACAGACTCAACCTATCCGATCAGGCGGGCGTCCTACGCTGCGAGAGTCCGAAATTCGTCTGCAGCGCCTGCTCGATGTTGCGCAGCGCCATTTTCTTGCCGCTGGATATCGCGAGACCAGCCTTGAAGGCATCGCGCGAGAGGCGGGTATTGCAAAAAAAACGCTGTACGATCGATTCGGCAGCAAGGCGGCCCTGTTCAGCGCAATCGTCGAGACGCTGCGTCGTTCATGGATCACGCAGCTCGGCGATATCGTGCTCGATGCGCGCCGTCCGGAGCACGTCCTCGAGAAGGTCGCGCTCCATCTGCTGGATGTGTGCACGCGGCCTGACATGATCGCATTGCATCGCCTGCTTCTGACCGAGGCCTATCGTTTTCCCGAACTCATCAGCGGGTATTACAACAAGGCGGGTGAACTACGCGGCATGGAGCCGCTTTCGGACTATCTTCGTTCGGCAGTCGCCGATGGCGCATTGCAACTCGATGACGTTGCGCTGGCTACCGAGCAGTTTCTACACCTGGTACTCGGCGGAGTCCGCGCGCGGCTGCTGCTTGGCGCCACCAGGAGGCGCCCCGGCGCATCGGAGCGCAACAGAATCGCGCGTGAGGCGGTCCGCATCTTCCTCGCTGGATGCAAGGTGCTCTGAGCGAGCGCGTTCCGGTCTTCGTCCGATTCTGCCCGGCCGATATTCGCCTAGAGCGGCCGCGGCCGGCGGGATGCCGGCCCAATTCCCGTCTGCTTCCGGGGCCGCGCAACCGGCCGCCCGCTGCTGCATTGCGACAATCGGGCGTCCGTATTCCTGGTTGCCGTGCCGCGTGTGGTTGAGGCGGCGAGGAATTGGCCCCCTGTACGTGTTTCCCTTGCCTAAACTCAAGTTGGTACGCGCCGAACTCTGACGGCACGAGCGCGGTAGCGCTCGCGCGCGAACTCCGGCACGTATTTGAAATCTGAAAGAACATGGGGGGGCGGACATGACGACGGCTGTCAGCTTTCATATCGGCTATACGCAATACCTTGGCCCCGATGGCGAGCCTGTCCAGTCATTGCCAGCCTTCGCACGTGACCCGGCGGCGCTGATTCCGCTCTATCGCGCGATGGTGCTGACACGGGCGTTCGACACGAAGGCGGTCGCGCTGCAGCGTACCGGCAAGCTCGGCACCTTTGCGTCGTCGGTCGGCCAGGAGGCGATCGGTGTCGGTGTCGCCAGCGCGATGCAGCCCGACGACGTGCTGTTCCCTTCGTATCGCGATCACGCCGCGCAATTGCTGCGCGGCGTCACGATGACGGAAAGTCTCCTGTATTGGGGCGGCGACGAGCGCGGCAGCGATTTCAGCGTGCCCCGTAACGATTTTCCGAACTGTGTGCCGATCGGCACACAGGTGTGCCATGCGGCCGGCGCAGCCTACGCGTTCCTGCTGCGTCACGAGCCGCGCGTTGCGGTGGCGATCTTCGGCGACGGCGGCACATCCAAGGGCGATTTCTACGAGGCGATGAACATGGCCGGTGTCTGGCAGGCGCCGCTTGTGCTCGTCGTCAATAACAACCAGTGGGCGATTTCGGTACCACGCAGCCACCAGAGCGCTGCGCAAACGCTCGCGCAAAAAGCGATCGCTGCAGGAATAGAGGGGCTGCAGGTCGACGGCAACGACGTGATCGCCGTGCATCAGGTTGTCCACGCGGCGCTCGCCAAGGCTCGCCGCGGCGATGGCCCGACGCTGATCGAGGCGCTCAGCTATCGCCTTGGTGATCACACGACGGCCGATGACGCGACGCGCTATCGCGACGCCGAGGTCATCGGCAAGCAATGGGAATACGAACCGCTGCTTCGTTTGCGCACCTACCTGATGCACGTGAACGTCTGGACCAAGGCGCAGGACGAGGAACTCGGTAAGGCGTGCCGTGCGCAGGTCGAGCAGGCCGTCGACGCGTACCTGGCGATACCGCCTGCGGGCCCATCCGCGATGTTCGATCACCTGTATGAGGCGTTGCCCGCAGCGATGCGTGAGCAACTGGCGATGGCGCAACGTTTCGCGCCGGCTAAGGGGAACGGCGATGGCTGACCTCAACCTGGTCGAGGCCCTCAATCAGGCGCTCGCATATGAACTGGCGCACGACCCTGCCGTTGTGCTGCTCGGAGAGGACATTGGCGTGAACGGCGGCGTATTTCGCGCGACCGTCGGGTTGCAGACGCGCTTTGGCGCTCAGCGGGTGATCGACACGCCGCTGGCCGAAACCGCCCTAGCCGGCTGCGCGATCGGCATGGCGGCGATGGGCGTTAAGCCCGTTGTGGAGATCCAGTTCGCCGGGTTTGTCTATCCGACCATCGATCACATCCTGAATCATGCGTCGCGTCTGCGGCATCGAACGCGCGGACGACTGACGTGTCCGCTAGTGATCCGTGCGCCATGCGGCGCAGGCATTCACGCACCAGAGCACCATTCCGAAAGCCCTGAAGCGCTGTTCACCCACATACCCGGGGTGCGCGTCGTGACGCCGTCGTCGCCAGCACGCGCGTACGGCTTGCTGCTGGCGGCGATCCGGGACCCGGACCCGGTGATCTTCTTCGAGCCGACGCGGCTGTACCGGCTCTTCAGGCAGCCGGTGGAGGATGACGGCGAAGCGCTGCCGCTCGACAGTTGCTTTACGTTGCGCGATGGGGCAGACGTCACACTGGTGAGTTGGGGAGGCGCGTTGCAAGACGTGCAGGCCGCGGCCGATCTGCTCGCGCAGGAAGGCGTAATGGCCGAGGTGATCGACGTGGCGACGCTCAAGCCGCTCGACATGAACACCATTCTCGCGTCGGTGGCGAAAACCGGACGCTGCGTGATCGTGCACGAGGGCTCGCATGCCGGAGGGGTCGGCGCGGAGATCGCCGCCAACATCGCCGAGCGCGGACTGTACTCGCTGCTCGCACCGGTGCAGCGCGTCACCGGTTATGACGTGGTGGTGCCGCTGTACAGACTCGAGAATCAATACATGCCAGGCACTGAGCGCATCGTTGGCGCGGTCAGGCAGGCGCTGGAAGCGTAGGGATGCCATGAAAATCTTCAAACTGCCCGATCTCGGCGAAGGTTTGCAGGAAGCGGAGATCGTCGAGTGGCACGTCAAGAGCGGCGAAGACATTCGCGCGGATCAACGGCTGCTGTCGGTGGAAACGGCGAAGGCGATCGTCGATATTCCGTCGCCTCAATCCGGTCGAGTCGCGAAGCTGTTCGGCCAGCCCGGCGATATCGTGCATCTGGGGGCGCCGCTCGTCGCATTCGAAGGAGCGGCCGACGAAGCCGATGCCGGTACCGTGGTCGGTCATATGGAGGTCGGCCAGCATGTGGTGCACGAAGCGCCGGCGGCGCTCGGCGGCAGCCCGGGCACGGGTGTCGGCACAATCAAGGCGATCCCGGCGGTGCGGGCGCTCGCGCGCAAGCTTGATGTCGATCTTGCGATGGTGACACCGTCGGGGGCGGAGGGTGTCATCACGGCGGCTGACGTGCAGCGCGTCGCGAAGATACTCGCTCAGCTCGGTCCGCCCGAAGTGCTGCGCGGCGTGCGGCGCGCGATGGCGCAGAACATGGCGCGCGCGCAGAGCGAAGTGGCGGCCGCGACCGTCATCGACGACGCCGACATTCATGAGTGGCCGCCACATACCGATGTGACGATCCGCCTGATCCGTGCGCTGGTAGCAGGATGCAGCGCCGAACCCGGGCTCAACGCATGGTTCGACGGACATGCGGGACGGCGCCACGTACTGGAAAAGATCGACCTCGGCATCGCCGTCGATCTACCGGATGGCCTCTTTGTACCGGTATTGCGCGACGTTGCGCACCGCAACGCAGCGGATCTGCGCGGCGGCCTCGACCGGATGCGTGTCGACATCCGGGCACGCAAGATTCCACCGGAGGAACTGCGCGGCAATACGATCACGTTGTCGAACTTCGGCATGATCGCCGGCAAATACGCAGCTCCCGTGGTCGTGCCGCCCACTGTCGCGATCCTCGGAGCGGGGCGCATTCACGAGCAGGTCGTGGCGGTAAGTGGCGTTCCGGCCGTGCATCGGATCTTGCCGCTTAGTCTGACGTTCGACCATCGGGTCGTCACGGGCGGCGAAGCAGCTCGGTTTCTCGCCGCGGCGATCGTGGATCTGCAGATGGCGCAGTAGCAGCTGTGACTGCGCGAATTCAAAAATTCAGAAGGTGTATGCGTTGTGTCCAGCTTGAGACGTTCGCAGATGTAGGCACAGCGAAATCGTATGCCAATCCGTAAATCGATCGAGGCGTGCCGGTTCGCAGCTTCGTGCAGCGCACCCGGTCTTTGGATCGCTTCGTCTGCAAAACGGCCCCGCCCCGTGAAACAGTTACAAGATAAGTATTGACGCTGGTACCACTCGGCGGTTAAGGTGCCGCATGAAGTTCAAGAAGTTCGATTGCTGTTCATCAATTGCTCGCTCCTCAGCGGTATTCGTTGTCCTCTCCCTCCTTGACGCTTCATACGCTCTTCAACGGAGCACATTTTCCCGTTTTTTCTCAAGGATTCTTCATGGATACCGGTACCGTTAAGTGGTTCAACGATAGCAAAGGTTTTGGCTTCATCACCCCGGACAAGGGCGGTGACGACCTTTTCGCTCACTTCTCCGAAATCAGCGGCGACGGCTTCAAGACGCTGGCTGAAAATCAGAAGGTGAGCTTCGAAACGAAGCAAGGCCCGAAGGGTCTGCAGGCAGCTAACATCAAGCCGCTGTAAAGTTTGAAGAGCCCGGCGTTCCGCAACGGACGCCGGGTTGCAGGGACATCCTTACGGAGCGTTGTTTCCTGAAGTGGCGCGTTCGCTCCTGGCTGCATCGGTTTCGCCGGCAGCTGGCCAAGCGCCATACGTCTCATTGCACTCATTTTCCCCTCTGGCATTAGCGCCACGTCTTCGCTTTCCGACTGCTTCAGATTCGGCCTGAGATGCCTTTGAATCGGCGTACCTGTGCACATTTCGCAAGGCACGCGCGCACTCGACATTATTAAAACTAAAATGCAGAACAAACAAATTCAACAATACAACGGCTATGCCGTCCAGCCCTCGGCGCATCGTTTGCCCGACGGCAGTTTTTCCTCCAACCTGCTGCTAGAACGCGCCGATAGCGGGCGCGCGGACGGCCGCTACCAGTTCTATTCGCTCGATTACTTCACGAGTGAGGAGCAGGCGTTGCAGCACTCGACACGCTGGGCACGCAACTGGGTCGACACGCGCGGTTAACGGCGATGCCCCAGATCTGCACGCTCAACGCATCTCAGGCATCAGGACGCATGCAATAAGGCGCGCGCGATCGATCGGTTACCTTTCGGTTTGAGCCGCGCTCAGTGCGAACTTCTGGATTTTCTCTATCGACGTCTTCGGCATGCTACGCACGGCATGGAAGTCGACGACGCTCTTGAGCTTTCAGAATGGGTCGAAGTGTGAACGCAGGCGCGGGCGGACGGCAATCACCCGTCGGTCACTATGCGGCCGAGATGGAATGGACATGGCTTCCCTTCGGGCATGACGGTATCTACTTCGTGGTCGACGCCTGAGGAGGCGATGACCGGAACTGGCAGCAATGCGGTCGCACTGGCATAGCCTGCCGAGCATGTGGCGACTGACGATCAGAAGGTCAACTTCTTTATCACACACATTGTTGATGGCGTGCCGCTGGCGCGCGCGAACACGGGTACCTTCTGCATAGACTCGGGTTCTGGCTCTAGCGCTCAGGGGATTCCAGAATGGTGCGATCAAAGCCGTCAGTATCAATCAGCATTTCGGCGTAGGCCACCGACGCGCGCCTTGCGTCGCCGGCATTCACGAAGGGCCTCTTGCCGGGCACACGGAATAAGCGACTTCGCGGGTTGTCCGTCATGGAATCCGGGTCGCTGATGCGAATCGACGCATCGAATCCTTCCTCGTAATTGTGACCATATCCTGGTTGAGTCGTGCGATGCGGATACACGAGTAGGGAAATATCGAGGCCGCGATAATGGCGAATGGTTGTCATCAGGTCACTCCTTTTGGCCGCAGCAAGCAGCACGTTTTTGATCGTTGTGCAGGTTTGGCCGAAGGAGATACGCCCCCGAGCCACACCGACGAGGCGACCGGAACGAAGTTTCCTGGCTAGCTGTCCGGTACGCGGATGCCCGAGCTTCGTGCTTAACATCCGCAAGCGTTCCCTCACCCGGCATTCCGCTCACGTTTGTCCGATCGGGCACTGCACTGTCCCGAACTCACGAAGTGGGTCGCTCCCGTATCCTTGGCCAGCCTCATCGCGCGTGGCAAGCAGACGCTGTTGATCGTGGTGTTCTTGAAGGGTTTGCAACGTAAGCGCAGAGGTGGAACTGGGCAGGCAGCCGTCGCCGGCCATCTAAGCCAACGCTATGACAATCCGGGCAGTGCCCCGCTTTGCCGACCCCACGTTTCAAGGTACGCGCGACAGTACTATCGGTCAATACAATTCTGGTAACAGTCTCAGCGTCTGCGCCGCCCGATGTAACCCGTTCCAGCGTATAGTGAGCCATACCCTGTGGAGTGACCAACATGTCGACACACCCGATTCTTCTCTACAAGGGGTACGAACTTCATCCCCTTGTCTTTCCCCGCACATTCAGTCGCTTTGACGGACATTCCCGTTACGCGGAAGGTTACGAAATTGCAGTACGGATATGTCGTCCGGCGGCGACAGCAATTCCCTCCGCAAGCCGGGTCTTCAGGCTGAACCAAACGCATACATTCTCTGACTTCGGTACGGCAAGGCGAGCCGCCCGGCAGCAGGGAAAGGACATCGTCGACGGAAAGGTGAGCGGCGCTTCGGTCGTTGACATATGAAAACGCCGCTGACGGACAGCATCCATCGATGTGCTCGATCGTGCGACGAATTGCTGTGTGCCTGATGGCCGATCTGATCGTCGCTCCCACATAAAAGGCGGCTGCCGCAATAGCGGGACAGGGCTGCGATCGACGTGCTGCTCGGGACGCTCGCCGGCGATCATCCTCCCGAACGATTCGCGATTTTGCCTTCCCCGAAGATTCGATGTGGCCGGCTGCAAAAACCTACCGCAGACCAGCAAGTCGAGCAGCAATTGGCGTCGCTGGCTCACGCCGTCTCGTCGCCCAATCGGGCCACGCCCTCCCAACTGTTCCGCGACGAACACGTACCCCCGAAATGAAGCCGGTCCGGATAGCTGTTGCATGTCACGCTCGGCAATCGCGTGGTCGCGGATGCGTCCGCGTCGTGCCAGAGGCGCAAACACCGCATTGGTCTCCTCGCAGGCGGTCGGGTAACGCTGGAACTCCTTATTACCTGACGAAAGGGTGAATCGATTTCCGCCAAAAAGGGCGAACGGGGCTGCAATGCAGTTTCGCGCGCTTCGTTTCGCCGTGGTTGAATTGTTGACGTCGAGACTGCTTGCCGCGCATGTCAGAGGCGCATTCTGCGTCGCCACATGATGAGCCTGAGAAGAGAGGCAGCCCGATGTGGATCTTCGGATCGCCGCCGCCTACCGGCGCTGCGGTACGTAAGTGCCGGGTTGACTTGCATGTTCCCTGTGCTTCTCTGACGGCGCCTGGAGCACGGGTTTTTCTGTACAAATCCATCAATGGGCGTAGCATGAAATGGTCACTCGAC
This sequence comes from Paraburkholderia sp. 32, assembly GCF_050435345.1. Classification (NCBI taxonomy): domain Bacteria; kingdom Pseudomonadati; phylum Pseudomonadota; class Betaproteobacteria; order Burkholderiales; family Burkholderiaceae; genus Paraburkholderia; species Paraburkholderia sp. 32. Next base: position 361,225 of record NZ_JBNDKD010000001.1, on the reverse strand, counting down.
CTGCGACCGGTCCTCGCGTCGCCAAGCTGCTTACCCGACGGAACCGGAGATCCGCTTTCACCCAAAACCGAAACGTGGCCGACCTCCTGAACGGGAGCGGACGCAGTGGCCACGTCGCTACGCTCCGTCTTTTCCGCTACACAATGAGACGGCCTCAAAGGTACCGATCACAACCGGTTCTCCGTCTCTACCGCGGGCTCGAACTTCATCCGCTGGTGGTTGACTCAGAGCCGTTGCAATCATTGGAGTGTGGTATGGAAAGAAACGACCTGCTGAAATGGATTCGGTGCGATGGTGGTGACATCGTCGATCGGTTTCTGCCGCCCGGCGCGCAGGGCGAACTGGATGGTCTCATCCATGACCGCCGTCACGAGATCGATGCGGGCGCGTTTCTGATGTTCATGTCGATTCGTGCGCTTCTATGCGAACGCGGCATGGAAAGCTGCGATTCGGATCGCGAGGCCGGACAAATCATGGCCATGCTGAGCACCTAGATCGCGCTTTTCGACGCCCCTCTGCGACAGTCGCAATCGAGCGATAACCCCAAAGGAATACCATGCGCTTCAATTCCACCCTGATCGTTATCGACCCGACCCCCCGGCGGGCCGACGGCGAGTACATGGCCCACGCACGCATCAGCGGCAGCCGTGCCGACGGCACCGGGTACGAGATTCATTCGAGTGGCGATCTGGCAGGCTTCGACGCACGCGAGGACGCGATAGCCTATGCGAAGAACTGGGCGCAGGACTGGCTGCACGCGCGCTTCGGTTGACAGACGTCTCGCCTACGGACGCAACGAGAGAGGGATTGGCGTGCAGGCCGGCCATTCGCGATCAGAGGAAGATGCAGCGGGATGTTGGTCACGCGTTTCGATCCAATCGCTTGCCCGTCGGTTCTGGTAAACCGGTGCCTCCGCTTGACGGCCACAGTACCCTAGAGAGTAGAACTCGAAAAGCAGGGGCCGTACGGACATCGGATCACCTAAGCGTCAGGTCTAAAGAGAAAGAGCCGTCGGAGACTGCGTGGGCAGCATTGTCGGGCGAGCACCCTTTGCGCGACATCGACCGAATCAGCTTCGCGTCGCGCATACGTGAGAGCCACCCCGGCCAGCGACGCCTTCTCCCGGTCGGTCAGGAGTTGCAGGTTGACGCCCAGGTCTCTTTTAGCAATTGATTGGTCTTCTCCAGGATGTCGTGTTCAAGCTGCAATTGGCGGATATCGCGTCGAAGCGATTCGACCTGCCGCTCCAGTTCTCCCCGCTCAGGGGCGTGCGGCGAATCGTTGTGGCGTTTCATGAAAGGCCGGACACGAACGCTCACCACTGTCCAGAAAATCCAGGCGGTTCATTACAAGTACATGGACTACCTCCAGGTAGTCCAAGACGGTGTAAACCCGATGGATCCCGCGACGAACTGGCGCGTAATATCGGTTCGGCTAAAAATCTCCTCAATTTCTTCGCCGGAGTAGGCATGCGACTGTCCGATTTTATCGTGCAGGAAATGGAGCCCATTCTGGCGCAGTGGGAGGCGTTTGCCGCCACGCTGCTGCCAGCCGCTGGCAACATGGGCACCCTCGCGTTGCGCGACCACGCGCAGCAGATTCTGGAAGCAGTAGCGAGGGATTTGCAGACTTCGCAGACCAGGGAAGCGCAGCACGAAAAATCCTTGGGGAGGGCACCCCGGCTGACGGATGCGCCGGAGACAGCTGCGCAATCCCATGCGGTCCTGCGCGCTCGAGGCGGTTTCAACATCATCCAGCTGGCCGCGGAATACCGCGCTTTGCGTGCAAGCGTGCTGCGTTTGTGGATGGATGAGTGTCAGCCCGATGCGCCTCATCTGGATGACATCATCCGCTTCAACGAGGCCATCGATCAGGCGCTGGCCGAATCACTCGGGTTTTTCAGCACACAAGTCGATCAGGCTCGCAATCTGTTGCTTGGGATGCTCGGACACGACATGCGGAGCCCGCTGCAGACGATCCAGGTGACAGCTTCCTATCTGTCCGCGCTCAATGCGGGGGAGCGCGTTTCAGAAGCTGCAGCCCGTCTGGTGCGCAGCGGCGCCCGGATGCAGGCACTTCTGGATGATCTGTGCGATTTCAACCGAACAAGGCTCGGGCTAGGTATTAACGTCATACCTGCTGCCGTTGATCTGACGAACGTGTTCACTGATGAGCTGGACCAGTTGCGCGCAGTCCATCCAGACCGGCAGATCGAGCTCGAGGTGCACGGTGACGTTCAGGGTGTCTGGGACGGTCCGCGTCTGCAGCAACTGCTCGGCAATCTCGTTCTGAATGCGCTCAGATATGGCGCGCGAGACGCGCCCGTGCGCGTCGTGGTGACTGGCGAGGAGGCCGAGGTGCGCTTCGAAGTCTGCAATAGCGGACCAGCCATCGAGGGACTGTTGCTGGAGCGCATCTTTGATCCTCTTCAGCGAGGTCCCGAGCGAAAAATCAACGAGGACGCGCAAGGCAGCCTTGGGCTCGGGCTGTATATCGCGAGCGAAATCGCCAAGGCGCATCACGGCGCGATCGAGGCGCGCTCAGATAAAGAAGAGACCGCATTCGCCGTACGTCTGCCGCGCCGGGCGTAGCAGGCGAGCCAGGCTTGGTAACGGGCATGCCACGAATTATGTGGGCGGGGGATCTGCTGGTGGTTTTACACCTGCCGAGACGCGCCTATTCCATCGCCGGTCCTCACAGACCGACCACGACTGCATGAAGCAAATCCGCGGCATCGTGGCAATAGCAAGGGTGCGCGCCCCGATTACCTATTCGGTTCGTGCTGCTCCATGCGCGCGATCAGCCTCGATCATTAGAACCCGGTCAGATCTCATCGAGAAAACGCGCGCGTGCACGCTTCGCCGTCATATCAGACCAGGATGGAGTTGCGCGGACGAACTCCGGCTCACGGCATTCGGCCTGGAAGTGCCCGACCGCGCAGCAAGGATCGCAACGGCTGAAGCGGGAAGAACCAAGGTGCCAGTCGCCGCCATCGGGGTCTCGCGTCGCCATTATTGTTTCATCGCGCCAGTTGCGTTCGAGTTTGACGCGCCTTGAGGCGACATCGCCTGCTCACGCTTCTGCATCAATGTGCCACTGGCGGGCTTGCTGTTGCCGGCGTCCGCAGCACGGCCCATGCTCTGGCCAGCGGCACCCGGCTGCGCGTTTTGAGTATCACGGTGTGCTGGCGCAGCGTTGCCGGTGTTGGTCTGCGCAAATGCGCAAGCGCTAGCGATGATGGAAATTGCGCTGATTCCTGCCATTATCAACTTCATGATCGTCTCCCGTTCGGACCTGCTTTTCCATCTCTGACCTGCGTGCAGCATGACGCATGCCCGGAGGAAGTGGCGAACAATAAGCGTGTGCTGTTGCCGCCCGCGAGAAGGGGATCGAAATCTCTTGCCATCTTTTACCTTGTGTCAGCGTGCAGGCGCTGCTCTGTAGCGACGGTTCCTGTACGGGCTCATTGCTGACGATGTGATGGGTCACGACCGTTGCATCATTCCAGTCAAATCTGAAAACCCAGGTGGATGGCTCAACCCGGGTTTGAGCAATCTCGCCGCTTTGCAGGCCATCCGCTAAGAACGGGACCGGCCGTCCAGCAAACACCGCCTGGCTGCGTGTGTAACGTGTGGCTTGGCATGCCGACAGCTTGGGCTTAGGGCCAGCATCGCGAATCGATGGCTCGCCAGCGCGCCGCGGCGGGGTACTCGGAGTCGCGTGGCGCCCGCGCATAGGTCAGGCGCGCTGCAATGAACCTGTCGACGGTGTCAAGCAACGCCGCTATCGAGGCCGGCTTTCGCAGGAACGCTGTCCAGCAGCGAAACTCTCCCGTAGGTTCCGGCATAGCCGACAGCAGCACCACCGGTAAGCCGGAAAACACCGCCTGACACTTCAGACGCCGGCAAAGCTCCTTGCCGTCCATTTCCGGCATCTCCAAATCGGTGATAACGAGTTCCGGAAAATCCGTGTGGGCCTTCTGCAGTGCGTCCCAACCGTTCTCCGCGAGCACAACACGGTGTCCGCGACTCTCCAATGCCAGTTGCAGCGCGCATCGGTTTTCAAGGTCATCGTCGATGAGCAGTACGGTGGACATGACACGACATGGTGGAAGGATCCTACTGGTCTCGCAAGCGGCATACCTAGCAGCGCTCGCTGCCTGTTCGACTACAGTCTCCGTCCAACACGTGGGCGGTCGGGCGACATGGCTGCGGCATTGCGCTCGCCCGCTTTGCTCTTACCAAAGCAGTAGCGCAAGTCCGCCGCACCCCGTTGACTATATTGGATACGTCGACCGGTGAGAGTCATCGACTTGAACCGGATAATCATAAAACTTCCGTCTGAAAGTTAATCGATTTGGTGTTTTGGTGACGGCTTGGGTCATGTCAGCGATCACAGGAGTTCCTCGCTGCGAACGCGGATGCGCCGCCGACAAAATTCGCGGGACGGCCGATTAACCCGATCAGGCCGCTTTATGCCAAATGAATCGTGCCATTGAAACCGGCCAGTTGTTACTGGTCGGAACGATTGGCGAGTTCGAGTTTTTCTGCCGCCGCGGATCATTGAAAATGGGATTTCACTGACCTAGAATTTTGCGGTTACCCGATGGATATTCACTTCTGCCTGATGAAAAAACGGTCGTTTTTTCTCGAATTAGTGTCGGATTCTTCCGTCGTTGTTCTGTCTACGCGGGGTAGACCCACATAATCAGCGCACAGTTAATTAACGAAAAACCATAATCCTTGCAAGGCATGAATAACCACGATCGGTTATGAAAAGTTGAAACCTCGGCTGGGTTGTGTAGCGGCGGCAAGCCTTGGACTTGCAGTCGGAAGGGAGTCCGCAATACCGTTTATGTCTGCGGCCGGTCACGACTCTGCGGCAAAAGAATTCGCTGCGGCCTTGCACGTAAATGCAGGGAACTACGTTTGTACAGTATCGCGTGATCGGTTCGATATTCGATCTGAATGAGATCGCAGTGCCGGATTGAAATTTTCGACCTGGAATACGAGGCTATTCACCCTTGGTTGCGCAAACGAAATATGGGTGTCCCATGAGGTCTTGTCCATTCTGTCCGAAACACACTGCATTGACAGTTTCGTTGCTTGCCAGCGCCGCGACGCTGGCTCCCGGCACGGGCTTCGCTCAACTGGGATGTTCGGTACGAATTCTGCGATTCTTCACGCGGCAACGATTCTTTCCTATGATTTAAGCAACGGCGAGCCCGCCGGAGCTGCCATTGCCGAGTCGCAGGACCGGGGGCCGCACGTCTGCGCCGTGACATCGAATCAACAAAGCAGCCGTTCGCGCATGTTTCGATGATTCACCGGCTACCGGGCGGTCTGGATGGCAATGTTTGGGCTACCCGGCAAACGAACGGAGCGTGGCGATGAAGCGGAGCGAGTCACCCCAGCCGGTCACGATGCTCGAAGCACTGATACCGATCGCTGGCCTCGTCTTTCTCGTCAGTCTGTCCTTCTACCTGTTCGGCGATGGTGGTGCGAACGGGCCGAACCAGGTGGCACTCGTCGTGGCGACCATGCTGGCCGTATTTGTCGGTTGGCGTCGCGGTCATTCGCTCGCTTCGCTGGGCGAGGCCGCGAATGCCAGTGTCAGTTCCGGTATTGGCGCGATTCTCATCCTGTTCGCAGTCGGCGCGCTGATCGGCACGTGGGCGCTCAGCGGCACGATCGTCGCCATGGTCTATTACGGGCTGAAATTGCTGAGCCCGGACTACTTTTACGTCACGGCGGCTGGAATCTGCGCGGTGATCTCGTTCGCCATTGGGACCTCGTGGACTGTCGCGGGTACGATCGGAATCGGCCTGATGGGCATTGCGCACAGCATGGGCCTGAGCCCCGCCATAACGGCCGGTGCGGTGATTTCCGGCGCTTATTTCGGCGACAAGTCTTCGCCGCTCTCGGACACCGCGAATCTTGCGGCCGCTGCCGCGGGTGCCGATCTGTATCAACACGTGCGCGAGACGCTGCTGACATCGCTCGTCGCGATTGTCATCACGCTGGCCGTGTTTTATCTGCTTCGCCGCCCGGGCGCCTTCGATGCGAGCGCGGAGGTTGCTGCAATGCAGAGCGCATTCTACATATCGCCCGTGCTGTTCCTGCCGCTCATTCTTGTCGTCGTGCTGACGCTGTTCCGGCTTCCGCCATTTACCACCATCTTTCTTGGCGCATTGGCGGGTGGCGTGGTTGCCGTTTTCGTCGAGCCAGCGCGAGTCCTCGCATTTGCCGCCGCGCGAGAGGGCGTGCCGATCCCGATTGCGATGCTCAAAGGCGTATGGCTTGCGCTTGGGAGCGGCTACAGGTCCACGACTGGAAATCCAGTGCTTGATACGCTCCTCACTCGCGGCGGTATGGACAGCATGTTGAATACTATCTGGCTGATCATCACGGCACTGGCATTCGGAGGGGTGGTCGAGAAGTGCGGTGCGATAGAACGCCTCATTGCTCCGGTAGTCGGTTGGGCCAGGAGCGGTGGGGCGCTGGTCGGCTCCCTGGTCCTGGCGACCATCGCGACGAACATCGTTACGGCGGACCAGTTCATCGCAGCCGTGCTGCCGGCCCGGATGTTTAGAAATGCATTCGCGGCACGCGGCTACGCGCCCATCGTGTTATCGCGTTCCGTTGGTGATTCGGCCACGACCACAGGCGCGCTGATCCCCTGGAACAGTTGCGGCGCGTTTATGGCGGTGACCCTTGGCGTGCCGACGCTCAGCTATGCGCCCTATGCCGTATTTTGCGTGGTAAGTCCGCTGCTGACGGTGGCGATCGCCTACGCGGGTATCCGCATGCCACGCGTCCCTCCTGCCCAAGCCGGGACCTCAACGGCAGGCGGCCCCCCAACTCCGGTCCATGAAGACGCCAAACAGAATTGACGGGTATTCTTACTCGAGTCGTCAGGCACCCTCGCTCGTGGCCGATACCCGGCGCGCGATGTGTTTCCAACCTATTGCAAGCGTTCTTCCGTCCGACGAACCGTCGGCAATACTGTAAGGAGCAGTCAAGATGAAAATGCAACGAAACGCTCCCCGGATCGCGTCCATGATGCTCGCCGCGGCGTTCACACTGGCTCAGGCAGGCGTCGCGGTGTCGCAGACGGCTGCTCCGCAGAGCGCCAGCGAGATGCATAGGACCGGCATGCCCGAGACGCAGCAGCAGGGCGACATATCGTTCGTGACCGGCGGAGTCGGTCGCGACGAGTCGACTGCGCTGCGGCAGGCACGAAGGCAGTGGCCGTTGTCTCTGCAGTTCACCGGTCCCGGGGCGAGCTATGTGGCCGACGTCCAGGTGAAGATTGCCAAGGCTGGCGGCGCGGCCGTGTTCGAGGCCACGTCGAAGGGGCCGTACATGCTCGTGCGGCTGCCTCAAGGGCGCTATACGGTCAACGCCACTTACGGCAGCGTGACCAGAAGGGAGACCGTGAACGTCCGCGGCAATGGCAGCGCGCGTGCGACGTTCGCGTTTCCGTCCACCCACTGAGCGCGGTCCCGACGCCGCGCCGAAGGTCGCGCGCGTCGCGTTCGTTTGACCCAGCCATAGGCTTATTTGGCTTTTACACGCCAGTATCTGTACTTTTGCGGAACGAAAGCCTCATGCCTTGAGCACGTTCTTCCCCTTCGTCCCGAGCAACGGCAAGTCGCGGATCCGCACACCGGTCGCGTCGTCGATCGCATTCGCGAGCGCCGCGGCGGCCGGGCCTTGCGCCGCTTCTCCGACCCCGAGGAATGGCAGGCCCGGCCGGTCGATCAACAGCACGTCCACGCGTTTGGGTACGGACGAGAAACGCATGATCGGATAAGTGCTCCAGTCATAGCTCGTGATGCGTTGCGGGTCGAAATGCGTTTCTTCATAGAGCGTCCAGCTCGTGGTTTGCAAAATGCCGCCTTCGATCTGATTGCGCACGCCGTCCGGATTGACGATCTGTCCGCAATCGACGGCTGCTACGACGCGCTCGATGCTGAGCTCGCCGGTATCGCGCATGACCGTCACGTCCATCGCGACGGCAAGGTAGGCCATCAGGTTCTTGTATTGGGCAAACGCAAAGCCGGTACCGTGCGAGCGCGGGCTCGAGTCGCCCGTTCGCGCGCTGCGGGCTCGCCAGCCGAATTGATCGACTACGGCGCTAATGACGCCATGCGCGCGCGGATCATCGAGATGTTTGAGGCGAAACGCCACGGGGTCGGCGTGCGCGGCTCTGGCGAGCTCGTCGATGAAGCTCTCGATCGCGAACACGTTCATGTGCGCGCCGAGCGAGCGCATGGCAGAGACACGTATCGGCATCGTCGGCACGAAATGATGCTGCACGTGCAGGCTGGGCACGCGGTATAGCGGAACGCTGTTGCGGTCGCCTCCGCCTTCCGGCATCGGAATCGGCTTCGGCGGCGCGGGGGTGAACGGTTGCGCAAGGAGCTGCGCGGGCAACAGGCGGCCCGCATTCTCGATGCGGTTGTTATGCGTGTTGCTCCATAGCTCGTAACGCCAGTCGGCAAGCGTGCCCGCCGAATCGAGCGTTGCATTCGCCTCGACTGTCATGGCAGGGCCGAACGGCTCCCACATGTGTTCCTGTTCGCGCATCAATTGCACGCGCACCGGGCGGCCAGGCAGCTCGCGTGCAACGAGGGCGGCGTCGGCCGCGACATCGTCCGCGCCGTTGTGTCCGTAGCAGCCCGAACCTTCCACATGGACGCAGCGCACCTTGTCGGGTGGCATCGCGAGCATTTCGGCGATGCCCGCACGCAGCGGATAGACGCCTTGCGTATGCGTCCACACGGTCATCACATCGTTGTCGAGCTGCGCGACAGCGCACGATGGCCCAATCGAGCCATGCGTCAGATACGGCCTCGAATAGCGCGCCCGCAGCGTTGCCACAGGCGCGGCCGCGCCCGTCGCTGCGCCCTGATCGGCCACCGCGATTTCCTGTGAAGGCAGACTCATCAGCAGCGCGTGAACGTTCGCCGGATCGGGCAGCGGCGGCCCGGCCTGCCATTGCGCGGCAAGCGCAAGCTCACGCATCGCGAGGATCGCGCGCCATTCGTCGTCGGCGACCACCGCGAGGTAGTTGCCGTTGCGCACGACCTTGATGACGCCGGGCAGCGCTTCGACGCGCCCGCTATCGACTGCGACGAGGCTCGCGCCATAAGACGGCGGCCGCACGACGCGGGCATGCAGCATGCCGTGCGGCCGCAGATCCTGGACATAGCTCGCGCCGCCCGTCACCTTGCCCGGTATATCCACGCGCGGCAGCATATGGCCAATCAGCGCGTAGGCCGATGGCGGCTTTTTCGGCGCGTCGGGCTGCGCGTTCTGACGGAGGTCCGCGTATCGCACGGCTTCGCCGTAGCTCACGCGTCTTCCGTCGGCGGCAATGACGGCGCCGTCGCGCGTTGTCAGGGCCGCTGCGTCGACGCCCAACTGCGACGCCGCGCTCGCGACCAGCAGCGCGCGTACCTGAGCGGCGGCGTTGAGGATCGCGGTGCCGCTGTCCGCCATCGTGTGACTGCCTGCGGTGTAGCCTTCGTTCGGCGTTGCGGCGGTGTCGGCGGTGATCAGCTCGATCGCATGAGGCGCGAGATCCAGCTCTTCCGCGGCGACCTGCAGCAGCGCGGTGCGAATGCCCGTGCCAAGCTCCGCCTTGCCCGTGAATACGCTCACCTGGCCGTCGGGGGCGACCTTGATCCACGCATCGAGCAACGGCGTGCTCTTGAGACTGCCCGGCAGTTTCGGGGCGCTCGCGTTGAAGGTGCCCGCTTCGGTGGTGGTTTGCGCAAGCGCGGCCATGCCGGGCACGATCGCGAAGCTCACCATCAGCGAGCCGCCAACGAGGAAGCGGCGCCGTGCGGGGTCATCGGGGCCGCTGCCGCGAGCGACGGAGGACGGGCGGCCGTCGCTCACGACTGCGCTCCCTCGTCCGTTCGCGGCGAACCCGTCGCGACTTGCCGGATCGCCGCGAGAATGCGCATGTGCGTGCCGCAGCGGCACAGGTTCGGCTGCATGTAGCGGCGGATCTGTTCATCGCCCGGGTGCGGGGTTCGCTCCAGCAGCGTGTGCGCGCGCATGATCATGCCGGCGATGCAATAGCCGCATTGCGCGGCTTGCTCGTCAATGAAGGCTTGCTGAAGTGGTCCCGGATGTTCCGCGCTGCCAAGTCCTTCGACGGTTCGCACTGGCCGGTCGCCAACGGCCACGACCGGCATGAGGCACGAGAACACCGGTTCGCCGCCGACGCTGACCGTGCATGCGCCGCATTGACCGAGACCGCAGCCGAACTTCGCGCCATCGAGCTGCAACTGGTTGCGCAGCACGTAGAGCAGCGGCGTTGACGGGTCGACATCGACCGTATGACTGACTCCGTTGACGTTGAGCGTGATCATCGTGGCAGGCCGTCCTTGCGAAAATGCGCGACCGCGCCGGCGTCGAGCGAGGGCCACGCGTCGCGTGCGGTGAAGCGTTCGCGCGTGTAGTTGGCGAGCTCCGCTATCTGGGCATCCGTGAATGTGTTGGCGAATGATGGCATGAAGGGCGCGCTATCGCTTTCGTGCCAGTCGATTCCATCGAGGATGATACGGACCATGTTGCGTGGGCTGTCGGCGTTGACGGCCGTGGAAAGGGACAGCGACGGTCGAGCGCCCCCGCTCGACATCGGCGCGCCTTCGGCATGGCACGATGCACAGGCCGCGGAGAATAGATTCGCGCCGCCGCCGGGCGCGGTGGACACGGGCGCGGCGGAAGCGGAGGGCGAGGCGACCGGATGCTCCGGCATGCCTGGGCCCCCGGACGACAACGCCAGCAGATACGCGGCAATCGCCTCTACGTCGGCGGCGGACGCGTCGGCGAGCATGCGCGTGACGGGGCGCATCGGACCCGCCGCCGCCCCATGGGCGCTCGCGAGGCCCGTGCGCAGATAGCTGACGAGCTGTGCCTGCGTCCAGGGCGTGGGGCGTGAAGCGAGGTCCGTCAGCGCGGGCGCATCCCATCCGTCGATCGTGCCGCCTTGCAGCGCGCGGTCGCGGCGCTCGGCACCGAGGCGGTCGAGCGGCGTGTGGCACGCACCGCAATGACCGAGGCTTTCGACCAGGTATCGTCCGCGTGCGACGTCCAGCGCTTCGGGCGGGGCCGGCGCTGCTTCGGTACCGGTATGCAGGTAAAAAAGATTCCACACGGCGATGAGGGGCCTGAAGCCGAGCGGGAAGATCAGCTCGTTGTGCGGCGCAGGCGCCTTGACGGGAGCGCGGCTCATCAGCCACGCATACAGCGAGCCCATATCGGCATCGCTGATGTGCGTGAAGTGCGGATAGGGGAACGCGGGATAGAGCAGATGGCCGTCGCTGGACACGCCGCGCCGCATCGCGCGCGCGAACGCCTCGAGCGACCAGCCCCCGATACCCGTCTCGTTGTCCGGGGTGATGTTGGTCGAGTAAATGATGCCGAAGGGTGTTCGCAGTGGCAGTCCGCCCGCGAGGGGCAGGCCGCCCGTCGCGGTGTGGCACGCGACGCAATTGCCAACGGCCGCGAGCTTCGCGCCGCGCGCCGCGGCCGCGGTATCGCTGCCGGCCGCGAAGGGCGCGGTCACGGCAACCGGCGCGGGCTCCCCGGCATGCGCGGCGGGTCCGCCGTATGCGGCCATGAGGGCAACCAGAACAACGGCCACGCCTGCACTCGCCACCCGTCCTTTCATCTAGCCTCCATCGCCGAGCCGTCCGCGCATCATGGTTCCAGACTACGTCGCGCGGCTCCAGGTGGCGCAAGCGGCGTTCCTGATATTCGCGGAAGTCTGCGGCTGTCCGCCGCTCCGCGGTTCGCCGCTGTCTACGAGGAAGCTTTAGGGTCGCACAGCGGCGGTCTCGCCTAGCCGGCTGCGATCGCGATGGCGATCTGCACGAAAAGCACCTTGACGATGGTCATCGACGGAAAAATCATCGCGTACATGACGTCGGGCTGATCCGTCGGCGCGATGCGGTTGGCGAAGGCGAGAATCGCGGGATTGCCGGTGGCCCCGCAGATCACGCCGACCGATGTATCGAAAGACAGTCTGAAGACCCACAGGCAGCACACAGCCGTGACGCCGACCAGCACCAGCAGCGTGATCACGCCATAAAGCAGCAGCAGCGGTCCGGCAGTGCCGACGGTCGCGACGAACTTCGGTCCGCAAGACAAACCCACCTGCGCGAGAAAAATCGTCAGCCCGAGATTGCGCAGCACGAGATTTGCGGAGAGCGGCATCACCCACACGAACGGTCCGCTGCGGCGCGCCTTGCCGAGGCACAGCGCGACCAGTAGCAACGCCGCGAGACCCAGGCTGAACACGCCGAGACCGGGCGCGCGCAGCGGGATTGCGCCGACCAGCAGCCCCGCTGCCGCGCCGATGCCCAGACAGATGAAACTGAGGTCGGCCGTGCCCTTGATCGAATCGCCGAAAAACGCGCGGACCCTCGCGCGATGCGCGCTACTGACGAGCAGGCCGACGCGGTCGCCAGCTTCGAGAATGAGCTCTGGCGTCGACAGTAGATCGGCGTCGCCGCGCCGCACGTGCGCGACCGCGCAGTTCACGCCATCCGGAAAGCGCAGATTGCCGAGCGCCGTGCCGACGACTGACGGACTCGACGCGAACACGCGCATATAGTCCAGGTCTTCCCGATGACTCGAGATACGCCCGGGCTGTAGCTCGCCGCAGAGCGCCGTTGCTTCGTCGAGCGGGCGGCGCTCGGTGGCGGTGGCAAGGAGGACGTCGTCGGCGCGCAGCGTGAAGTCGTCGCTGGGCAGCTGATTGTGATGCGCGCGCCGCACGGCCGCGATCACTACGCCGGCAGGCAGGCGAGTCGAGAGCTCCGACAGCCTGAGACCGAACAGACTGGCATTGCGCAGCGCGATTTCCGCGGTCTCCAGCACCTTCGCGGGCGGTTTCGGTATTTTGGCTTTCAGGACCGAGTTCAGCACATAGAGGAATAGGATCGGCCCGGCCACGCCGAACGGATAGGTGACGCTATAAGCCACGGCGGCATCGCTGCTTTTCATCGATGCGATGGCAACCTGGAGGCTCGCCGTGCTGGTGCCGCTGCCGGCGAACATGCCGAGCGCATCGGCGAGCGTGATGCCGAAATGGATGAAGGCGCACGCCACCAGACCCGAAGCGATCACGCCCAGACATGCGGCCGCGTTGGCCTTCACGCCTTCCCGGCTCGTGAGTCCGCGGAAGAACTGCGCGCCGTACTGAATGCCGATGCCATACAGAAACAGCAGCAGACCGAGCGTGCCCAGCAACGCCGGCGGCGCGGATTTCGGCGCGAACGCGCCGAGCGCCAGTCCAACGAACAGCACGGCCCCCGAGCCTAGAGCCACGCCCTTGATAGTGATTTCGCCGACCAGGTAGCCAAGCGCGATGGTCAGAAAAAGCGCGAACAGCGGCTGAGTTTCGAGGAAAGTTCTGGCTGCTTCCATGCCGCCCCCTATAGGTGGACAAAGCAACGCGACTGAGCGCTTCCACCGGGCAGGCCTCGCGTTCGACGCACGGCAGTTGCTGACGATACTCGTTGCTGCTATCGCATTGCGCCTGCGAGGTTGCCCGAGCCGAGACCCACGATCAGATCGAGTGCGCCGTTCTTCAACGCTTGCGTCGCGACCACGCCCGCCGCTTTCAATGCGGCCGCGTCGATGCGCGACGCGTCCGATAGCTCGACACGCAACCGCGTGGCCGCCAGCGCGTCGAGCTTCCTGATGTTGGCCGCGCCGCCCAGCGCCGCACGAATCTTTTCCGCGCGCTCCGTTTCCTGCGGCGAGTTTTGCACGGAGGCGGCCACAGCCGCTGGAGCCGCCGCCGCTGCGCCTTCCACACCGGGCACCCCCGCCGCCGGCAAATCCGCTTCGGCGCCCGCTGTCTTCAGATAGTCCTGCATGTCGGTTTTCATGTTCTCCGACAACGGCCCGAAGATCGCCTGCACGCCGTTGCCTACGCGCACAACCCCCGCGGCGCCGAGCGCCTTGAGCTTGGGTTCGTCGACGCCCGCCGGATCCTTCACGGAGATGCGCAGCCGCGTGATGCAAGCGTCGAGACTCGTGATATTGGAGCGGCCGCCAAAGGCGAGCACGAGTTCGCGCGAACGTCCTCCCGCGCCGCTCGCGGCAACCGCCGCTGTTTCCGCCGCGTCGTCCTCGCGGCCGGGTGTCTTGAGGTTGAAGCGCGTGATGACGAAGCGGAACACGCCGTAATAGATCACCGCGTAAATTGGACCAAGGATGAAAACGTACCACGCGTGCGTGGCCTTCCCACCGATCAGGTTGAACATCAGAAAATCGATGCCGCCTTGCGAAAACGTGAAGCCCATGCGCATGCCCAGTGTGTTCGCCACGAACTGCGCCGACGCCGCGAGGCATGCGTGAATCAGGTAAAGCACCGGCGCGACGAACAGGAACGCGAATTCGATCGGCTCGGTGATGCCGGTGAGGAAAGAAGTCAGCGCGGCCGAGACCATCATGCCGCCGACGGCCACCTTCTTCTCCGGCTTCGCGCAATGCCAGATCGCGATCGCCGCGGCCGGCAGGCCGAACATCTTGAACAGGAACGCGCCCGCCAGGATGCCCGCGGTCCGGTCACCCGCGAAAAAACGGGTGATGTCGCCGTGAACCGTCCTGCCGGTCGTCGGGTCGAGGTAGCTGCCCATTTCGAAGAAGAACGGCACGTTCCAGATGTGATGCAGGCCGAACGGAATCAGCAGACGTTCGACGAAACCGTAGACCGTCGCGGCGGTGCGCGGGTCGGAAACCGCCGCCCAATGCGAAAAAGCCTTGATTGCGCTGCCGATCGGCGGCCACACGAAAGACAGGATCGCGCCGAGCACGATCGAGCCGATCGCGGTCACGATCGGCACGAAGCGCTTGCCGGCGAAGAAGCCGAGATAGGGCGGCAACGTGATACGGTAGTAGCGGTTGAACATCCATGCCGCAAGACCACCGGCGAGGATGCCGCCGAACACGCCGGTCTGGATCGACGGTATGCCCATGATCGTGTCGGTTTCGACGCCCTGGAGCTTGCCGATCACACCCAACGTGGCCGTCATCACCAGATATCCGATCGTTGCGGCGATGCCCGAGACGCCATCGTTCTCGGTGAAGCCGAGCGCGACGCCGATCGCGAAGATCAGCGGCAGGTTGCCGAAGATCACGTCGCCCGCGTTCTTCATCAGCGCGAGCACGACGGCCGGCACGTAACCGTGAAAGTCGGTGGCGCCGAGTCCGAGCAGCAGGCCGGCCACCGGGAGCACGGCGACGGGCAGCATCAGCGATTTGCCGATCTTCTGCAAGACTCCGAAGGCATGCGAGAACATGGCTGATCTCCTGTTGATCCGCTCACTCGGCAAAGCGCGACAGATGCGCGCGGACTTCCGCGGCGGTGCCCAGACACAGCACCTCGGCGGCGAGCTTCCTGGCTTCTTCGGTCGTCACGCGTGCAAGCTGAGCCTTGATCGAACCGACCGCCGGAATGCTCACCGACAGCTCGTCGATGCCAAGGCCGACGAGCACCGGCACCGCCATCGCATCCGACGCGATGCCGCCGCAAATGCCGACCCATTTGCCATGCTTGTGCGCACCGTCGACCGTCATGCCGATCAGACGCAACACCGCCGGGTGCAGCGCGTCGGCCTGCTTCGCGAGTTGCGGATGGCCGCGGTCCATCGCGAGCGTGTATTGCGTGAGATCGTTCGTGCCGATCGAGAAGAAGTCCACTTCGCGTGCGAGCGGCTCGGCGATCAGCGCGGCCGCGGGGACTTCGATCATGACGCCGACTTTCACGCTCGCCGCGCGATCGCCGGCTTCTTCGAGCAGGATCTTGCGCGCTGCCCGCACCTCCTCGATCGCGGCGATCATCGGGAACATCACGTGCAGATGCCCAAGCGGCGCCGCGCGCAGGATCGCGCGCAGTTGTGTGCGGAAGATGTCGGGACGCTCCAGGCTCACGCGCACGCCGCGCAGGCCGAGAAACGGGTTGTCTTCCTTCGGCAGCGGCAGATACGACAGCGGTTTGTCGCCGCCGACGTCGAGCGTGCGGACCACGAGCGGCCGCTCGCGGCCAAGCGCTTCGGCGACGGCGCAATATTCGGCGGCCTGTTCGTCTTCGGTGGGCGCGGTGTCTCGCGCGTCGAACAGGAACTCGGAGCGCAACAGGCCCACGCCTTCGGCGCCGGCCGCGACCGCATCGCGTGCTTCCTGCGCATTGCGGATGTTCGCGACGACTTCGACGCGGTGGCCGTCGGCCGTCATTGCGAGTTTGGTTGCCGCGAGCTTTTCGTCTTCGCGTTTGGCGGCCTGGCGGCTGATGCGTTCGCGCGCCTTCTCGAGTTCCTCCGCGCTTGGGTTGCGCCGCAAGCTGCCGCGCGAACCGTCGAGCACGACGGGCGTGCCGTCGGCGAGTTGCAGCGCGCGCGCGTCGATACCGCAGATCGCCGGAATGCCGAGCGAGCGCGCGAGGATCGCGACGTGGCTCGTCGCGCCGCCGCTCGTCGTGCAAAAGCCGAGCACCTTGCTGCGATCGAGCGACGTGGTGTCGGACGGCGACAGTTCCTCGGCAATCAGGATCGATTCGTCCGGCACGTCGATCTGCGCCTGCTTCACGCCGGCGAGCAGCGCGAGCACACGGCGGCCGACGTCGCGGATATCGCCGGCGCGTTCGCGCAGCAGCGGATTGTCGAGCTTTTCGAGCGTGCTTGCCTGGTGCTGGAACGCATCGCGCCACGCGAACCCCGCGCCCTTTCCCGCGCTGATGCTGCTGATCGCGGCATCGTTGAGGTCAGGATCGTCCAGCAGTTCGAGATGCGCGTCGAGAATCTGCGCTTTCGATGGATCCGTGAGCGTCGCCTTGAGCGCCTCGATCTGCTGACGCGCCTGATGCTGGGCCGCTTCGAGTTGCGCCCGTTCGCGTTGCGGCGACTCGCCCGCTTCGTTCACCTCGATGACCTGCTGGCGGAACTGCACGATCTTGCCGACCGAAAGCCCTGGCGAAGCGGATACGCCGATGAATTCGTTGGTGTCGGCGGGAGCCGCTTCGGTCGGTGCTGGCACCGGCGCAGCCGGTGCGGTTGGCGCCGCCGCCGCGGGTGCGGGCGCATCGCCGGGCTTTTCGCCCGATCCCGCGCCAAGCAGACGCGCGACGGTACTGGCCGCCTCCGCCGCGTCGGGACCGCGGGCCTCGATGCGCAGCTTGTCGCCGAACTTCGTTGCGAGCCCCATGATCGCGACGACGGACTTGGCATTTGCGCTGGCATCGCCGCGCAGCAGCCGGATCTCGGACTTGAATTTCTTCGCCTCGACCGCGACGACCGCGGCGGGCCGTGCATGCAGGCCCGCTGGATTCGGCAGCGTGATCTCGTCGGAGAGGATCGCGCCGGTGGCGCTGGCCGTGTCCTTGTCCTCCATGCTGCCGACCAGCTCGACGTACAGCGCGACGTCGGTGCCGGCGACGACGAGCCCTTTCGCGGGAACGTAGCGCGTGACGAGATCGCCATTGGCGATCACCATTTGCGTGAGCAGGCTGGTTGCTTTTGCGCCGACCGCGATTGGGTCGAAGCGGATCAGCGGCGTGCCCGTCGCGACGGCGTCGCCTTCCTTGACCAACGGCATGAAGCCCTCGCCGCGCAGCAACACGGTGTCGAGCCCGATGTGCAGCAGCACTTGCAGACCGTTGTCGCCGGTGATCGTCGTGGCGTGGCCAGCGCTATGGAGTTGCGTGACCTTGCCGGCAAGCGGCGACAGCAGTTCATCCGAGGTCGGATCGATCGACACGCCATCGCCGACCATCTTCTGGGCGAAGACCGGATCGGGCACGCTCTCGAGAGGAACCAGTACGCCCGACAGTGGCGCCATCAACCCGATGCGCAGAGGACGCTGAGGAGCTTTCATCGCCAGGACTCCTTGTACATTGACGCTCGCCTCAGGTGGCTCGACTCGAGCCGCATGGGCGCGACATTCACACGTGCGGTCGGCACCATTGCCGCTCACGCCGCTCACCCACTTGTGAGCGGCGCACGTTACAAAAGCGTCGGTGACAAAAACTCGGGAAACCAAACAAGGTCGCGCACGTCGCCCGTGTGCGCCCGCGCAGCCTCGACCGGGATGAATGGAGAAACGTCAGGCGCGCTCCGACGGCGCTGTTTGCGTTTGCCGGGCCGCCTCGCACCCGTGCGCAACCTTTTGCACCTTGGTCCCGGAAAAAAGGACCCGGAAAGCGCTCTGAAAAAGAGCATATGTTACTGAGCGCAGATTGCAAGACAAGACGATTTCGGACGGGAACGCCTGAAATTTGCAATTTCCTGGCGGGAGATGGAGCGGTCTTTATTAATTGGCGTGTGACGCGTTCATTAATCTGTGTTTTATTCGCTTAGCGAAAGGCGGCGGCCCGACAACGCGTTCACCCTTGCTGTTCAGAGTAGATCCGTGACGACATCCACCGTATCGAACTCGATGAACAATTCCGCGCCCAACGAGGCGCCTACAGATGCAATCGGCATATTGGGGCGGTTCTCTTTCCCGAAATATGATTTTTCTAGCGCATGGAGGGCGCGCTGATAATCAGGGGACTGGAAATCCGTGAGTACCTTTACTTCATAAATAACGTTCTGGATGAGGAAATCGTTCGCAAGACAGCGCGTCGCGCCCTTGAATTGAACGCGAACCCGGTCTTTCCTGTTGTCGAACATCAAGGCAAGCTCAACGATGCTTGCCTCACGGTCCGCGGATACGCCCATCAAATACCAGTCATGGAACGCATTGAATTTCTTGATAAGGTCCATCGCGTAATTCCTTCAGGGACTCCAGGGGCTGAATGGAACAACATAATCGCCGCCATCTCGCACACCGTTGTCCCAATTGTGCGCGTGGGGCTTCAATCCGTTGTGTACATGGTCAAAGTCGAGATCAACGACCGGCTTTCTATCATCCCCGTACAGCCGCATTTGCCCGCTACCTGGGTTTGTGTACCAGGTTCCCGGGTCTCCGAGGTTCGGAGTCCTGGCTACATCGAATGAACCTTCGTCAACCTGGTTGGGCGAGTACTCGAACGGCTGCGCATCGCCCAGCGGCGTTGAGACCGGCGTGGCGATGGTCCCATCGGGTAGCACGTCGCCGGGGCGAGCGTACCAGATCGCGAGACCATCGTCGGCGGCCAGCCGCGGCAGTATGGGACGCTCGAATGACCGCGCGGCAGGCACGGCGGCCAGCGCGCGCCGGAAGAGCTGCGACGGCGTGACGGTCGCATAGTACGGCCTGACCGTCTGCTCAATGGGCGAACTGCGTGCGCCCGAGGCTCGCGGCTTAGGCACGACAGCAATCACATCGCCGCTCTCGACGGCGCACTGTAGCGCTCGAACGAGTTGCTCAGGCGCGGGGCCGCTTGCATATGCGCCGCCCTGGGCATCGCGCATGAACCTGGCGAGCCGGGCTAGCTGGCTCGCGTCGCGCGTGAGCTCCCATGAACTTGCCGAAGTAATGAACTGGCGGCCGGTGCGCACTTCGTCGCTGGACGTGTTGCCGCGATATTCGTGCCGCGTGTAGAGCGTGCAGCCCCGACGGGCCCCCACTTTCAAGTCAATCGCCATCCGCCTCCCTCGTGCGATCAGATCAGTTGGTATACCTATCACGGGGGCTCCATTGCACGCTGCAAAAAACGAAGCCCTCAAACCGCCGCGAACGCTGCAATACCTCTATGGCGGCCCGGAGAACGCACGGCGGCGCGACTTACGAGACCTCGTAACATTGTGGAAGACTGTCAAGAAAACAGTAGGAGCGTCGATGGTTTGGCCAATGCGCATCAGGTTGCTGATGGCGAACGCTTCCGTGCCGACGTATATGAAAGAGCCGTACGGGTCGTTTCGCGAGACTAGCTGACTCATAGCGAGATATCGCCGCAGAGGCATTGTTCAGCCACACCTTCTAGTCTTTTCATCGGACGACTCTTTTTCCGACATGAGACCCAGCCTAAAGTACGAGACTTCAATCTGGCATCAAGGTCGTCATGCAAATCGATACACCTGCAATCCCGGCATCGTTGGAAGGACATTCAACCTCCGCGGGTCAATGGCTCTCTGTCATAGCGGTAGCGGTAAGCGCATTCGCCTTCGTCACGGCCGAGTTTTTGCCTGTCGGGCTGTTGCCGCAAATCGCACACGACCTCGGCGTGTCGACCGGTGTCGCTGGCCTCATGGTCACCACGCCCGGCGTGATGGCCGCGATATCGGCGCCTACGCTGATAGTCAGCGCGGGCCGCATGGACCGCCGGTACGTTTTCCTGCTCCTCACTGCGGTACTGTTGATCGCGAACGTCGTGTGTGCCATCGCACCGAACCTCGCGATCATGCTCGTAGGACGGGCTCTGCTTGGCGGCGCGCTGGGTGGCTTCTGGACTCTGGCGACGGCGGCGGCTCCTCGACTCGTGCAAGCAAAGGATGCCGCCAAAGCGACCGCGACCATTCTGACCGGCGTGACCTGCGCAACCGTGATCGGCGTGCCGCTCGGGACGTTCATCGCATCGTTTGCATCGTGGCGCATGGCGTTCGCCGCCACCGCGGGCCTCGTGTCGCTCGCCTTACTGGCGCAGGCGTTCCTCGTGCCTTCGTTGCCGTCGGCATCGGCGTTGCGGATCGCCGATTTCAAAACCCTGCTTGGCCGGCCTCATACGAGGTTGAGCATGGTGATGGTCGCGCTCGTCTTCGGCGCGCATTTCTCGACCTACACGTATATTGCGCCGCTGCTCGAACACGACTTCTCGTTGAGCGCCATCACGCTGTTGCTGTTCGGATTCGGTCTGATCGGCTTCTTCTCCAATGCGTTGACATCGATGGTGATTTCGGACCATCTAAAGAAATCCGTCGCCGCGATGGTTCTGCTGCTATTGGGCGCGTTGTCGTCGATGTTGCTGCTCGAACATTCGCCGATCGGCGAGACCGCGGGGATGCTGCTGTGGGGAATCGCGTTCGGAGCGCTTCCGCTTTGCTTCAGCGTGTGGATTCAGCGCGGCACGACAGACCTGCCCGAAGCGGGGTCGGCCATGTTCGTCAGCATCATCCAGGTGGCGATTGCGGTGGGCTCGGCAGTGGGGGGCACCATTGTCGACCGTGCGGGCGTTCACGCTGACTTCACGCTGGGACTTGGACTCGCGCTACTGGGCCTCGTGGCACTGCAACGGCTTGCTGTATTGGAACGGCCGGCCACGGCGGCTTCCCTTGATTGCGCCTGCGATGCGTCGGTTGACTGACGCGTCGAGACAGCGCGTCGCGTGACTGGACCGCACCGCGCTAGCCAGCCGTGGCGACCGCCAGGCGACGGAAGCCGTCAAACAGCCGTCTTCACGACTCTGGGTTGAAACGGGGCGTTGAGCGACACGTCGCCAGCGGCCTCGTTGCGGGCGGCGCTCGTCGATAGATAGCGCAAACAGCACACGCGCAAAAAAGACGCGAAATTCAACGGCTCTTCGCCGCGCAAGGCGACCAGTTCGTCGTGAAGCTTCACTACGAACTGGGTCGTCGTCACGTTCTCGCGGTTGGCGATTTCCCGAAGCACGTCCCAGAAGAGATTTTCGAGCCTCACCGTGGTCACGACGCCATGAATGCGCAGCGCGCGCGTACGCGACTCGTAGAGGATCGGATCAGCGTTGACATAGACGTTGCACATACGTTCAGCCTTTCTCGCGAATGATGACGTCGCAGGACGCGAAGCGCGCGGCGCGGGCGCTCATGCCGTCGCGATCGAGCGTAACACGGTTGGTCGCCCGCGATGCCGCGCCTCGGTCGAGGCGCGCTCCTTCAATGCGAGATGCGCGTGCCCAGCAGCGCAAGGAACTGCGCGAGCCAGTTCACGTGCGAGGTCCATGCGGGCGCGGTGACGAAGTTCTCGTCGGTGATCGCGTCAGGCCAGTCGAGCGCCACGTACTGCGCGCCCGCGAGCTTCACTTCGGGCGCGCAGGCCGGATACGCCGAGATGCGCCGGCCTTCGATCACACCTGCCGCAGCCAGCAGTTGCGCGCCGTGGCAGACCGCGGCAATCGGCTTCTTCGCTTCGGCGAATTGGCGCACCCAGCCGATCACCTCGTCGTTGAGCCGCAGATATTCGGGGGCGCGGCCGCCTGGCACGAGCAGCGCGTCATATTGTGCGGGGTTCACCGACGCGAAATCGGCGTTCAGCGTGAAGTTATGGCCACGCTTTTCGGTGTAGGTCTGATCGCCTTCGAAGTCGTGGATTGCGGTGCGAATCGCGTCGCCCGCGCGCTTGTCGGGCGCGACGACGTCCACCGAATGCCCGACTGCCGCCAGTGCCTGAAACGGCACCATCAGCTCATAATCTTCGACGAAATCGCCGGCGATGATAAGAATTCGCTTTGACATGCTTCGTCTCCTCTCGAAGGGGGTGGGAAATGGCGAGGCGGACGCGCTATCGCGGTGTGAAGGCGGCGGCCGTTGAGAAGCAATATAGCGATCGACGCAGTGGGCCAGGTAATACGCGGCTAAATGCCGACCAGGGATTTCACTGAGCTGAACCGGAATTCAGCCCGAATGCGGCAGACGATCGCGGTAGGTGGAGCAAAGAAAAAGAGTCGCGCTCCATTCGAGTGCGACTCTTTTGTCATTGGGAACGTCCATTCAACCGCGCAGGTTCGACACACATCGCTGCAGCACCTTGCGCAGCGTATCGACCGGGATTTCCGTTACTCCGTCCAGCATGGACGCTTCGAGCGCGTCGATCGCCGAATCGCATTCCTGCAGTACCCGACGCCCTTCGTCGGTCAGAAACAGATGAATCAGTCGACCGTGGGTAGGATGCCCCACGCGTCCGACCCAACCGTTGGCTTCCATCGTCTTGACAACTTCGTTGGCCGACTGCGGCGTGATGAACGAGCGTTCGGCGAGTTTCGCATTGGTCATCGCGCCGCTGGCGCTGATCACGGAGAGTGCGGTGAACTGAGGCAAGGTCAGCCCGAATTCACCCAGTACATCGATCAAACTGCGTTTGAGCAGGCGGTCGAGTTGGCCGACCACATAGGAAACGCGGGAAGGTGGCGCACCGGTTTTCGTTGAACCGGCCTGTTTGGCAAGGGGCGTTCGCCGCTTCTCCATTGTCTTGATCATTATCAGGTTGCCTTAGGTGTTTCTACCAGGCATATCATATTCTACTTTCAATATCAGGTCTCCTGAGACTAGACTCATCATCAATTCCGGGGACGCTGTGGGAAGGATTCTGATAAGTGGCGCGAGATCATTGTCAGAAATCTTCTCCTTCCCATGGCCGCTTCGTCGAAGAACGAAGCGTGGCTCGTCTCTGGCAATTCAATCAAAGATGAAGGAGACGTCATGTCAAGTGTTGCTAATCGGTCGAGTGCGGTGGGCTCCAGTACTGCACTAACGTTGGCATTGTGCTTTCTCGTCGCGGTGTTGGAGGGTATCGACCTGCAGTCCACTGGCGTTGCGGCGCCTCGAATGGCGCACGAGTTCGGCTTGTCGGTCAGCCAGTTGGGGCTCGCTTTTAGCGCCGGCATGTTGGGGCTTTTGCCGGGCGCGATGATCGGCGGCAGACTCGCCGACCGGATCGGCCGCAAGCGCGTTCTGATGATCTCGATGGCGATTTTCGGCATCTTCTCGATTGCGACCGCGCAAGTCTGGAGTTTCGAAAGTCTGCTGATTGCTCGCGTGCTGACGGGCATCGGGCTCGGCGGCGCGATGCCGAACCTGATCGCGTTGTCGTCCGAGGCGGTCGATGCGCGTCACCGCAACACGGCGGTTAGCGTCATGTATTGCGGTATGCCGCTCGGCGGCGCGCTTGCCGCATTGATCGCCGTACTGAGCGCGGGTGCTACCGCGTGGCGTCATATCTTCTACGTGGGCGGAGTCGGACCGCTGATCATCATTCCGCTGCTGATGGCATTGCTGCCTGAGTCGCGCGAATTCGCCACCGAATCGCGGGAATTCACGACGGCGGACAAGCCGCTCCTTTCGACGCGCGAAGTCCTGTTCGGCGAGGGGCGCGCCGCCGCGACGATCGGTATCTGGATCAGCTTCTTCTGCACGCTGATCGTTCTTTACTTCCTGCTGAACTGGCTGCCTTCGTTGACCGTGGGGCGCGGCATGAGCCGTTCGCAGGCCGGGATTGCCCAGATCTTTTTCAACGTCGGCAGTGTGATCGGCGTACTCGGCATCGGTCTGCTGATGGACCGGTTCAGACAAGGCCTGTCAGTCACGGCAATCTATGCGTGCATAGTCGGTGCATTGGTCGCGCTTTCGCAAGTCGCCAGCATCGAGACGCTGTCCGTCGCCGTGCTGTTTGCCGGAATGGGCGTCGTCGGTGCGCAGTCGATGCTGTATTCGCTGTCCGCCGCCAGCTATCCGACCAGCGTGCGTGGTACGGGAGTCGGCGCCGCGGTGGCGGTGGGACGCGTCGGCTCGATTGTCGGCCCCGTAGCCGCCGGGCAATTGCTTGCGATGGGAAAGAGCTCGGCGCTCGTCATCGGCGCGAGCGTGCCGGTGACGATCATCGCGGCGATTACAGCATTGCTCGTCATTCGCTCCAACGCCGCGAAACGCTAACTCTTCGTTGATGGACCCAACTGGCCCGGCGTTTTCGCGCCGGGCCATTTTTCATGCGTCATTCGTGAGTCGTCGTGCCTCGGGCCCGCAGATCAAGCAACCTGACGGCGTTCTCCTTCAGAACGAGCGGCTTTACTTCGGGCTTGATGTCGAGCGTATCGAAGTCTTCGAGCCAGCGGTCCGGGCGGATCAGTGGGAAGTCGGACGCGAACAGCACCTTGTTGCGCAACAGCGTGTTCGCATACTTGACCAGCTCGGGCGAAAAGTACTTCGGCGACCAGCCCGACAGATCGATATACACGTTCGGCTTGTGCAGCGCGATCGACAGCGCCTGCTCCTGCCATGGCCAGGAGGGATGCGCGATCACGATCTTCATGTCGGGGAAGTCGGCGGCGACATCGTCGAGGTAGATCGGCTCCGAATACTTGAGGCGCAAACCGCCGCCGCCGCGCATGCCCGAGCCCATGCCCGAGTGTCCACTGTGAAATACCGCCGGCAGCCGGTACTCGGCAATCACTTCGTAGAGCGGGTATGCCATGCGGTCGTTGGCGAAAAAACCCTGCATCGTGGGGTGAAACTTGAAACCGCGCACGCCGTGCTCCTCGATGAGCCGCCGCGCTTCGCGCGCGCCGAACTTGCCTTTGTGCGGATCGATGCTGGCGAACGCGATCATGATGTCGCGGTTGTTCTGCGCGAACTCCGCGACCTCTTCGTTCGAAATGCGACGGCGCCCGATGTTCGCTTCGCAGTCGACGGTAAACATCACGAAGCCGATATTGCGCTCCCGATAGTGCTCGATCGTTTCGGGAATGGTCGGGCGGCGCCCTTGTTTGAGCACGGTGCCGAAGTATTTGTCGGCGGCTTCGTCGAATTCTTTGGCAAACAGGTCCGGTGGTTGGCAGCACGACACCTCGGCATGCACGTGGGTGTCGATGGCCTTCAGTTGATCGATGTTCAATGGGGTCTCCTATGTGTAATCAAAGCTGATGCGTCAGGCTGCGCGAAGATTGCGCACGCACGTCGACAGCAGGTTTTTCAGTATCTGTGAATCGTGTTCATCGATTTCGCCGAGCATCGATTGCTCGACCCTGTCAGCGGCACCGTCGCACTGAGCCAGCAATGTTTCGCCGGCCTTCGTCAGCGACAGCAGCCCGACGCGACGGTTGAGCGGACCGGCCACGCGCGTCACCCATCCATTCGCTTCCATCGATTTGACGACCGCGCTGGCCGCTTGCGGCGTGATCAACGAGCGCTGCGCGAGCTGTGCGTTCGACGAACGTGCGCGCGCCCGCAGCACCGACAGCGCGGTGTATTGCGGCAACGTCAGACCATGCGAGGCAAGCGCTTCGGAAAGCTGCCGCGTGAGAATCTTGTCGAGCTGCCCGGCCAGGTAGCTGAGACGCACCGGAGCGGCAGCGTGCCTTCGATCGCGCAGGTTGCGCCGCACCGTGGCGCGCGCTGTCGATTCAGACCCTGACGGCTTTCTCGTGATCGTCGGCATAGGCGGTTAGGGGTTTGTACCAAGACTTCGATATTGTACTTTACTTATCAGGTCACCTGATATTAAATTGAGTTCAGGCCGCGAGGGCGGCATTGATACGGAGAAGCAGATGAGTTACGAAGGACGCTGGAAAACGGTCAAGGTCGCGGTCGAAGGCGGAATCGCCTGGGTCACGTTCAATCGTCCGGATAAGCGCAACGCGATGAGCCCGACGCTGAACAAGGAAATGATCGACGTACTCGAGACGCTCGAACTCGACGCCGAAGCCCAGGTTCTCGTGTTGACCGGCGAAGGCAGTGCATGGACGGCCGGCATGGACCTGAAGGAATATTTCCGCGAAGTGGACGCGGGCCCGGACGTGCTGCAGGAGCGGATTCGCCGCGACGCGAGCCGCTGGCAATGGCAATTGCTGCGTATGTACTCGAAGCCGACGATCGCCATGGTCAACGGCTGGTGCTTCGGCGGCGGCTTCTCTCCGCTCGTCGCCTGCGATCTCGCGATCGCCGCGGACGAAGCCGTGTTCGGCCTGTCCGAAATCAACTGGGGTATCCCGCCGGGCAACCTCGTGAGCAAGGCGATGGCCGATACCGTCGGTCATCGTGAAGCGCTGTACTACATCATGACGGGCGACACCTTCACGGGTCCGCAAGCCGCGAAGATGGGTCTGGTGAACAAAAGCGTGCCGCTCGCGCAACTGCGCGACGAAACGATCGCTCTCGCGGCGAAGCTGCTGAACAAGAACCCGGTCGTGCTACGCAACGCGAAGCAAGGCTTCAAGCGTTCGCGCGAACTCACGTGGGAGCAGAACGAAGACTACCTGTACGCGAAGCTCGACCAGGCGAACTATCGCGATCCGGAAGGCGGCCGCGAACAGGGCCTCAAGCAGTTCCTCGACGACAAGAGCATCAAGCCGGGCTTGCAGACCTACAAGCGCTAAGCGGCGCACTTCAGCAGGACGACCGAGGAGACGAACACATGCATCAAACGAACCTGTTGATTGGCGGCGCGAAACGTGCCGCGTCGAACGGCAAGACCTTCGAGCGCATCAATCCGGCGACGGGGGCGGTTGCCACCCGCGCCGCGGCGGCCACCGTCGAGGATGCCGATGCGGCCGTCGCCGCGGCGGCGCGCGCGTTCCCGGCATGGGCGGCGCTCACGCCTACCGAGCGCCGCAAACGCCTGCTCGCCGCCGCCGAGCGCATGGACGCGCGCACGGCCGAATTCATCGAGATCGGCGCGGCCGAAACGGGTGCGATGGCGAACTGGTACGGCTTTAACGTCATGCTCGCGGCCAACATGCTGCGCGAAGCCGCGGCGATGACGACGCAGATCGACGGCGCGGTGATTCCGTCCGACGTGCCGGGCAGCCTCGCAATGGCCGTGCGCCAGCCGTGCGGCGTCGTGCTTGGCATGGCGCCGTGGAACGCGCCCGTGATCCTCGCGACGCGCGCGCTCGCCATGCCGCTCGCGTGCGGCAACACGGTCGTGCTGAAGGCATCGGAAGGTTGTCCCGGCGTGCATGCGCTGATCGGCGAAGCGCTGAACGACGCGGGTCTCGGCGAAGGCGTCGTCAACGTGCTCACGCATGCGCCGGAAGACGCGCCCGCGATCGTCGAGCGTCTGGTCGCGAATCCTGCCGTGAAGCGTGTGAATTTCACCGGTTCGACGCGTGTCGGCCGCATCGTCGCCGAGCTGTCCGCGCGCCATCTGAAACCCGCGCTGCTCGAACTGGGCGGCAAGGCGCCGGTGCTCGTGCTCGACGACGCGGACCTCGACGCTGCCGTCGAGGGCATCGCGTTCGGCGCGTTCTTCAATCAAGGGCAGATCTGCATGTCGACGGAACGCGTGATCGTCGATCGCAAGGTTGCCGATGCGTTCGTCGAAAAGCTCGTCGCGAAAGCGCGCACGCTGAAGGCAGGCGATCCGACACAGCCGGGCTCGATCCTCGGCACGCTCGAGAGCGAAGCCGCTGCGCGGCGCATTCGCGCGCTGGTCGAAGACGCTCGCGAAAAGGGTGCGAAGTTGCCGCTCGGTTGCGAGGCGAAAGGCGCGATCATGCAGCCGGTGATCGTCGAGAACGTGACGCGCGAGATGAAGCTTTATGCCGATGAATCGTTCGGCCCCGTGGTGACGGTGCAGCGCGTGGACGGCGACGAAGAGGCGCTGACGGTCGCCAACGATAGCGAGTACGGCTTATCGGCCGCCGTGTTCAGCCGCGATATCGCGCGCGCGATGAACGTCGCGAAACGCATCGAGTCGGGCATCTGCCACATCAACGGCCCGACCGTGCACGACGAGGCGCAGATGCCGTTCGGCGGCGTGAAGGCGAGTGGTTATGGGCGCTTCGGCAGCAAGGCGTCGATTCCCGAGTTCACCGAGTTGCGCTGGATCACGGTGCAGACGAGTCCGCGTCATTATCCGATCTAGGCGTCGGCTCCCGGCCGCAACGATTGCGGCCACCCCATCCTTGCATGAAATGGCACAACTAGGAGACAGGTTTTGGAATCGGAGCACAGCCACGCAAGCTCTCTGGCGACCGGATACCGGAGCGTCGCCATCGGAGCGCCTTCAGCGCGGATCGAGAAACGCGGCGACTGCTGGTACCTCGAGACACTTGAACCTCTGGGTCCGTTTCCGGAGCGCTTTACGGACCGCCTGCTGAGCGGCGCACGCGCGCATCCCGACCGGCTGCTCGTCGCACGACGCGATGCCGGTGGCGCGTGGCAGGGCATCACGTATGCGCAGATGCTCGAGCGCGCGCGTGCGATCGGGCAGGCGCTGCTCGATCGCGATCTCAGCGCGGAACGCCCGTTGGTGATCCTGTCGGGCAACAGCGTCGAACATATGCAACTCGCGCTCGGCGCGATGTGGGCGGGTATCGCTTATGCACCCGTTTCGCCGGCCTATTCGTTGATGTCGGGCGATTACGGAAAGCTGCGCCATGTCCTCGAACTGCTCAAACCGGGTCTGGTCTACGCGGACGATATCGGTGCATACACAGCGGCGCTCGATGCCGCGCTGGGAAGCGACGTCGAACGTGTCAGCGCGGTGCCCGCGCCAAACGCGTCGAGAGTGACGCGCTTCGACGCGTTGCTCGACACGGCCCCGCGCGACGTCGACGCTGCCAACGCGCGCGTGAACGGCGACACGATCGCGAAGTTCCTGTTCACGTCCGGCTCGACGAACCTGCCGAAAGCCGTGCCGACGACGCATCGCATGCTGGGCGCAAACCAGCAGATGCTGCTCGAAACCTTTCCGCAGTTCGGCATCGAGCCGCCGGTCCTCGTCGACTGGCTGCCGTGGAATCACACGTTCGGCGGCAGCCACAACGTCGGCATCGTGCTGTACAACGGCGGCACGCTCTATATCGACGACGGCAAACCCGTGGCCGGCAAATTCGACGAGACGCTGCGCAATCTGCGTGAGGTCGCGCCGACCATCTACTTCAACGTGCCGAAGGGTTGGGAAGAACTGACCATCGTGCTGGAAAAGGATGCGGCGCTGCGCGAGCGGTTTTTCTCGCGCGTGAAGATGTATTTCTTCGCGGGCGCCGGGCTGTCGCAGGCGGCGTGGGAGCGTCTCGAGCGCGTAACGCTCGAACATTGCGGAGAACGCATCCGCATCATGGCCGGGCTCGGCATGACCGAGACCGCGCCGTCGTGTCTGTTCACGACGGGACCGGTATCGTGCGCCGGCTATATCGGCTTGCCGCCGCCCGGGTGCCAGGCCAAGCTCGCGCCCGTCGATGGCAAATTCGAAGCGCGCTTTCGCGGCCCTCACGTGATGGGCGGTTACTGGCGAGCATCGCCGGCGCTTCAGAGCAGCGTGTTCGACGATGAAGGCTACTACCGCACAGGAGACGCCGTGCGTTTCGTCGACCCGCAACGTCCCGAACTGGGCCTGATGTTCGATGGCCGCATTGCGGAGGACTTCAAGCTTGCGTCGGGAACGTTCGTCAGCGTCGGGCCGATGCGCGCGCGCATCATCAGCGAAGGGGCGCCCTACGTTCAGGATGCCGTCATTACGGGGATGAATCGCGACGAAGTGGGCGCGATGATTTTTCCGCGCCTCGACGCGTGTCGCTCGTTGGCGGGTTCGCCCGCGGATGCGAGCGCCGAGGACGTGCTCAACACGGCCGCCGTGCGCGACTTCTTCAGCGAGCTCGTCGCGCAGCTGAATCGGAGTGCGACAGGCAGTGCCTCGTTCATTGCCCGCATGCACCTGCTGAGCGTGCCGCCGTCGCTCGACCTCGGCGAGATCACCGACAAAGGCTCGATCAATCAGCGCGCCGTGCTCCAGCACCGGGCCGCGCTCGTGGAAGCAATGCACGAGGCCGACGTCGCCGACGCGACCGTGATCCATGCGCGCAGAGGCAGCTAGTCCAGGGACAGGAACAAATGACGTTGACTTATAAGGCGCCGCTACGCGACATGCGCTTCGTGATGGACGAGTGGCTCGACGCCGCTTCGTGGTGGCGCGACGTGCCCGACTGGCAAGACCTCGACTCGCAGACCGCGCAGCAGGTGCTCGAGGAAGCGGCGCGTTTCGTCGAGGAGCGCATCGCGCCGCTCAACGCGAGCGCCGATCTCGAAGGATGTCGTTTCGACGCGGGCAAGGTGACGACGCCCGCGGGCTTTCGCGAGTCCTACGCGGAATTCGTCGAAGCGGGTTGGCCGACATTATCGCTCGACACCGGGCACGGCGGACAGGGACTGCCGCAGCTTCTCGACGTCGCACTTCAGGAAATGCTCGCGGGCGCCAACCATGCATGGTTGATGTCGCCCGGGCTCACGCACGGCGCGACGGCATGCTTGCAGACGTATGGCAGCGAACGCGTGAAAAAGGCATTGCTGCCGAAAGTCGCGAGTGGCGAGTGGCTATCGACGATGTGTCTGACCGAGCCCCAGGCCGGCAGCGATGTCGGCCTGATCCGTTCGCGCGCGACTGAAGCACCGGGCACCGACGGGTATTTCATCGACGGCAGCAAGATCTTTATCAGCGGCGGCGCGCACGATCTGACGGAGAACATCGTTCATCTGGTGCTCGCTCGAGTGCCCGATGCGCCGCCCGGCACGAAGGGGTTGTCGCTGTTCGTCGTGCCGGAATGGCTGGAAGACGGCGACGGTGGGCGTTCGTGCAATGGTGTCTATTGCGAAGGCATCGAAAAGAAAATGGGCCTGAAAGGCAGCCCGACCTGCACGATGCGCTTCGAACGCGCATTCGGTTGGCTCGTCGGTGAAGCGCATCGCGGTCTCGCGTGCCTGTTCGTGATGATGAACGCGGCGCGGCTGCAGGTTGCGATGCAGGGCCTCGGGCATGCGCACGCCGCGTGGCAACGCGCGCACGCTTACGCGCAGGAACGCGCGCAGATGCGTGCAGTGAGCGTGCCGCCCGGTGCGAACGTCGCAGCGGGGAAGGCTGCGCCGATTGCGTTTCATCCGGCCATGCGGCGGATTCTGATGGAGCTGCGCGCGATCGTCGAAGGCGAGCGCGCGATCGGTTACTGGACCGCGCATTGGCTCGACATCGCCGCACGTC
The DNA here is from genome assembly GCF_050435345.1 of Paraburkholderia sp. 32. Classification (NCBI taxonomy): domain Bacteria; kingdom Pseudomonadati; phylum Pseudomonadota; class Betaproteobacteria; order Burkholderiales; family Burkholderiaceae; genus Paraburkholderia; species Paraburkholderia sp. 32. The sequence goes on along the minus strand of NZ_JBNDKD010000001.1, from coordinate 329,615 downwards.
ATGCCGATGCCGCCGAACGGGATCAGGCGGCGCAGCTCGCATCGCTGTTGACTCCGATTGCAAAGGCGTTTTTTACGGCCAACGGTTTTGGCGCTGCATCGAACGCGCTGCAGGTGTTCGGCGGCTACGGCTACATCCACGAGTACGGCATTGAACAGACGTTGCGCGATAGTCGCGTGTCGATGTTGTACGAAGGCACCAACGAAATTCAGGCGATCGATCTGCTGATTCGGAAGGTGCTGCCCGATGGGGCGGTGGCGTTCGATGTGCTGCTTCGCCAGGTGCGCGCGGAAGCGCGGCTGTGCCAGGAGTCCGATCCGCCGGTTCGTGCGGCCGGCGCGAAGCTCGCAGAGCTCGCACAGACAGTGGAGAGCACGACACGGTCGATCAAGGCACGCCACGCGCAAGACCCGGAGACGGCATACCGGGTCGCGGACGACTATCTCGCGATGCTTGGCTGGATGCTGCTGGCGTTCGCATGGGCGCGCACGCTGCGAATTGCGATGCCGCAATGCGAGGCGGCAACGTTCTATGTGGAGAAGCGGGAGACGGGCCGCTTCTTCTTCGACTACCCGCTCGCGGCCTTCGCTTATCGCCGCAGCCTCGTTGAAGCCGGGTGCGAGGCAACGCTGCCGTACGTTTGAAAGTCGGCTTGAGCAACAACTGCCTGATCAATACCGCTCGGCCACGTATTTAAACGGATAGTCTGGTTCCTTGTATCCGTCGGGCTTTTGCCGTTTCGGCAGCGAGACCTTCTTGCGGGCAGGCTGCTTGTACGGAATCCTCTGAAGCATGTCGCTGATGATGTTCAGTCGCGCGCGCCGCTTGTCGTTTGAATTCGCTATGAACCACGAAGCATAGTCGGTGTCCGACGCCGCGAGCATCTCATCGCGGGCACGCGAGTAGTCATACCATCGGCTATAGGATTTCAGGTCCATCTCGGTCAGTTTCCAGATCTTGCGACCGTCGTGGATGCGTGCCTCGAGACGTCGGGTCTGTTCCTCGGGGCTGACCTCGAGCCAGTACTTGAGCAGGATGACCCCGGATTCGACGATCGCCCGCTCGACGAGCGGCACGGCCTTGAAGAACGTCTGCACGTCCGCCTCGGAGCCAGAAACCCATCACGCGCTCGACGCCCGCGCGGTTGTACCAGCTGCGGTCGAAAATGACGATCTCGCCCGCGGCCGGCAAGTGCGGCACGTAGCGCTGCACATACATCTGGCTTTTTTCACGTTCGCTAGGCGCGGGCAATGCAACGACGCGGAAGACGCGCGGACTGACGCGCTCGGTCATCGCCTTGATCGTGCCGCCTTTGCCCGCGCCGTCACGTCCCTCGAAGACGACGCAGACCTTGCTTCCCGTTTGCACGACCCATTCCTGCAGCTTGACGAGCTCGACATGCAGATCGAAAAGCGCCTTGCGATATTCCTTGTACGACAGCGCCCTGTCTTGCTCGGGCTGCTCGTTTTCCGACTTCGTTTTGGCCATTCTCTTCTCCCCAGCGCGGACTGTTCCAGCGTACTACGCAATGATCCATTCCCACGGTAGAGCGCGACGCGAAGCAGGGCCATACGACCTTGGTCCAATATCGCCGGTACAGGGCGCGCAGTATGATGCGGGCGTCTGCTCGCGCCTGCCCGATCCGACTGTCCTCGTCGCGCCTCATCCGTATGCCGGCAAAGGGCGGGCTCGGTTCACGTCATCGCCACGGGAGGCCTCATGGATGCCACGGGTCACACGGAGCAGGAAAACTTCGGCGATAGGGAGCCGGTTCTCGATGTCGTCGATCGAGTGTGCGAGTCATGTTTCGGCCTCTTCATGGCGCTGACGTTCGTCGGCACCGTCTCGGCCGTCGGCGCGGGTGCCGACGCGGGGCACAAGATGTTCTACACCGCGCTCGGCTGCAATCTCGCATGGGGCCTCGCGGACGCGGTGATGTTCCTCGTGCGTACGCTGGTGGCTCGCGGCAGGCGTGTGACGCTTGCGCATTCCGTGCGAGGCCAGCCGAATGCGGCCGCGGGCGTTCGGACGCTTCGAGACGCAATGGCCGCGTGGCTCAGACCGTTGATCGGCGATACGGAGCTCGAGTCCATCCGCAGGCGTGTTGCGGCGCGGCCGGATCTGCCGCAGCGAGCAGTATTCGTGCGCAACGATTTCACCGCCGCCGCGGCTATCTTTGTGCTCGTAGTAGCCGCAACATTCCCGGTCGCGTTGCCCTTCGTGCTGTTCGCGAACGTTCCGACGGCGCTGATCGTCTCCCGTGTCTTGACCATCGCGATGTTATTCGGCAGCGGCATGGCGCTGGGGCATTACGCGGGATTTCGCGGCTGGCAGGCCGGCCTTGCGATGGCGGCGGTCGGCGTCCTGCTCACCGTGGCGATCATCGCGCTCGGCGGATGATCGAGGTCGGCCCCGCTAATCAGCTTCGCTGGCTTCGCGTTTCATTCATCATCGACACCGCGCTTCCTGTAAGACCAAGGTCCGATTCCGCAGCGGTTTCAGCGTGACATCATGTATCTGCAAGCGTTGTAGTCGTCGCATCCGGATACCGAAGAAAATCGACGCGCGGCGATGGCATTGATGGTTCCTTGGGCGGCTATGCCGCTTCACGGCGGAGAAAAAAGATCGAGGCTTCCAGCCATCAGGACTGGCGACTCGGATCGTAACCAGAACGGAGTCGATAGTGAACAGACGGAACTTTGTGCACACGCTCGCGCTTACATCCATGGCCGCGAGTCTGGCTTTGGCGGGTTGCACGACGACCGGAGGCAGTGGCCAGAGCGCCACTACCGACGCCGCCAAACGGCAGGAGATCGACGCGGCCGTGAACGGTGCGCTGTCGAAATTGTTCGATACGGTGCAAGGCTCGCACGAGCTCGTATCGAAGGCGCAGGGCGTGCTCGTGTTTCCTTCGGTGAGGAAGGCGGCGTTCATCGTCGGTGGCGAGTACGGTGAAGGGGCATTGCGCGTCGGGGGAGCGACGGTGGGCTATTACAGTACCACCGCGGCATCGTTCGGATTGCAGGCCGGCGCGCAGTCGACCGCCGTGTTCTTCCTGTTCATGACGAAAGATTCGCTCGAGAAGTTCCGCAACGCGAAGGGCTGGTCGGCGGGCGTCGATGCTTCGGTTTCACTGCTGAAAGTCGGCGCTACCGGCGCGATCGATACCACGTCGGCGACCGCCGAGGTCGTCGCGATGGTCTTAACCAATACGGGCTTGATGGCCGACCTGTCGCTGGCCGGCACCAAGGTTACGCGCATGAATCTGTAACAGGGCGCGGCAAGCAGCGGCATTTGATCGAATCGTCATGGCGCTGTCGCACGGTGGCGCGTCTATCGCGTGTTGCGGTTTCGTTACAGCGAGGCCGCGCGACACGCTACGCGTGCCTTGGCACGGCGACGCGCAGCGGATAGTTTTTGGCGGACTCACCCCACTTAGCCTCCCTATCACCCCTCCCGTCGTTCCCACGAAACGCTGCGAGCCAGATGCGCTCGCGACTCGCAGCGACGCTGCCTGCAATCTGCACTGACCTTCCTGTTTATTCAATACCGGTAGAAAAGACGAAGCCGAAACACGCGTTCTCGCCGCGGTGCTGCGTTTAGTCATCTGCCGGGCATAATTTTATTTTTTTGTGATCGATGAATGCAAATGATTCGCACTGGAATAGCGGGCGATAAAAGCGTTGAATTGCGTCAAAAAAACCTATCGCCGACCAATTAATTAAATTGGAGAATTAGCGTTGGGTATACCCGCTGACTCTGCGATTCGCGATGCATGAAAGCTTTACGGTTGGAAGTTTCCATCTGAAAGCGCTATCGCGCCGGGCTTCACGGGCTAGTGCAAATCCGTCACGGCGCAGGGGAACATTGCGGCTCGTACGGCGACGTGCCAGTTTGCTAACTTTCCTGTGCGTGCAAACGGGCGGCACGGACACTGCCTCGCCCGGCAATAACTAACTGCCTAACAAACTCTGTCGCCATTTTCCGATTGATGGCGGACAACGCAGAACACTATTGAGTAGTTTCCCGAGTAAGCGGCATAAATTAAGGTAACCCTTCGGTAAGTGATTCTGGATAGCCTATACTGATTTCCAGCCACCCGACGTGCGAAGTAGCGATTGTGAAGTCAATTATGTGGTTCGAAGCCCAAAGATAAAGACGTCGCAGTTGTACGGAATCCGTTCGCACTGGACCCGGAGGTGCCAATGATTAATCTGATCGTGTACGGCAGACACCTGGCGATCGGGGTAGCGGGAATTCTCACGGCGCTGCACGCGCAACCGCGCCACATGGGTCAATGCGGCCCGTCACAGATCGACAATGCGCGCAACGACGGTCCTCCACTATCCGGGCACGACCGTTCCAGACAGTTTTCACCCAGGCATCACCGGTTTCAGCACGCTCGCAATATCCCCGGCGTGTCGAGCCGACAGAGTACCCGCGATACCCACGAGCCGCCGTACGCGTTGCCGGCATGGCGGCGCTATGTCACCGCTTGCGCGTCGTGGCTGCGAGGCGAAGGCGATAGCAGCACGCGGCGCATGCTCGACGCGAGAATGCCGCTGTGCGAGACGCTCGAAATGTTGCCGGTTCCGATCGTCACGGTCGACCAGCGGGACCAGATCATCTTCGCGAACGCGCGGGCGGCGCAACTGTTCGGCTACACGAGGGAAGAGCTGATCGGCGCGCCGACCGCCAAGCTGTTTCCGATCGACGGCATCAATGCCGATCGGTCGGGCCCAGGCAATCGTGGCGCGAAGATACAAATCCCCGGCGTCACGACCACGCAGATTCTGATCGCACGGCGGCGCGATGGCGGCGGCTTTCACGCGGAGGCGGAAACCACGCGATGCCGCGTGCACAATCAGGAATTGCGGATCACCGCGATATCGGATTGCAGTGCGTGCGGCGAAGTCGATGGAAATACGAGGGATCTCGCGCATCTCGCGCGCGTTTCTTCATTGGGCGAACTCGCCGGATCGCTCGCGCACGAGTTGAAGCAGCCGCTTACCGCGATCCTGTTCAACGCGCAAGCCGCGCGCAAATTCATGGATGCGGAGACGACCAACGTAGTGGAGCTGCGCGAAGCGCTCGAAGACATCGTGGCCGACAATTGCCGCGCGAACGAGGTGCTGCAAAGGATTCGCGCATTGGTGCGCAAAGGCGATGTCGAGTTGCAGTTGCTGGACGTCGGCAACGTCGTGCGCGACATCGCGACGCTCGTGCACAGCGATGCGTTGACGCGCAGCGTGCGCACGAGCTTCGACATTCCGAACAATCTGGCGCTGATTTGCGGCGACAAGGTTCAGCTTCAGCAGGTGATCCTGAACCTGCTGCTCAACGCTTTCGACGCGGTCAAGGATTGCCCTGCCGCGGACCGCCTCGTCGAAACGACAGCGCGTGAGGAAGCGGACGGACTGATACGGATAACGGTAAAAGATCGCGGCCAGGGCCTCGACGTCGACAGCATGGAAAGGATTTTCCGGCCATTTTTCACCACCAAACCGCAGGGGCTCGGACTGGGTCTTTCGATCAGCCGCACGATCGTCACGGCGCACCGCGGCCGGCTGTGGGCGGAAAACAACGAGGGCAAAGGGGCATCGTTTCACGTCACGCTTCCGGTCGCGACCGATATCCGACAGAGACTCGTGCCCCGATCATCATGAACCAGACCAACACTCGCGTCTTCATCGTCGACGACGACGACAGCGTGCGCAGCGCGCTCGCCCGCTTGCTGCGCGCCTCCGGCTACCAGGTCGAATGCTTCGACAGTCCTGCGGCCTTTCTCGAACGAGCCGATCTGACGAGCATGCCAGCCTGCCTCGTTCTCGATCTGCAGATGCCGGGCATGACGGGACTCGAAGTGCAGCGCAAGCTCGATCAGCTGCTGCCGATCGTATTCCTGACCGGGCACGGCGACATCGGCTCGAGCGTCGACGCGATGAAAGGCGGAGCGGTCGACTTTCTGCCCAAGCCGGTGCGCGACTCGCTGTTGCTCGCCGCGGTGGATCGCGCGCTCGCGCGCGCGTGTGTGGAAAGCAGGCGGCGCCACGAACGCGAGGAAATAGAAGAGCGGATGCGGCATCTGACCCGCCGCGAACGCGAAGTCATGGAACTCGTCGTGACTGGCCGCCTGAACAAACAGGTTGCGAGCGATCTGGGCGCGGCCGAAAAAACGATCAAGATTCATCGGGCCCGCGTGATGGAGAAGATGAAGGCCCGATCGATCGTCGACCTCGTTCATCTGGTGCGAAAGGGCGGCGTTTGTACGGCCGACGAAGAATAATCGCCCGAACCAGGCGCCGACTCCCGCGTTGCGCCGCCACTTTCAGCGGCGCTGGCCGACACCGCTAGTGGACCAAAGTCTTATATCTCATCGGGGTTTCAACCAGTACGCTAAGGCATCAGTGGTCCACTTTCCGGAGCGACTGCGCGTTCGCGCTGTCATATGGTCAACCCTAACCAATTCGTTGCGGTGGTCGACGATGACGAGTCGGTCTGCCGAGCCATCAAGCGTTTGCTGCATTCCGAAGGTATCAGGGCGGAGACGTTTTGCAGCGGTGACGAGTTCTTGAATGCGCTTGTGGCAATTCCGTCGTATCGGCCTGCCTGCGTGATTCTGGATGTCCAGATGCCGGGAACCAACGGCCTGGAAGTCCAGCGTCAGCTCGCGCAAATGGGCGTGCCGGTCATCGTGATTACCGCCTATGACGATCTCTCCGTCCGCCAGAGCGCGCTCGCGGCCGGCGCGGCCGCGTATCTGCGCAAGCCTTTCACCAGCGCGATTCTGTTCAAGGCGGTCGAGGTGGCCATCGGCGGTCCGCCGACACCCTGAACGCGCGTCTTCGCGCCGGATGATATGAGACCAAGGTCCGATTGTCGCCGTTTCTTCGGACCACCAAACTGAACTCAGTCAACGCGTCGAACCGAACACCGGCTGCGCCGCACCGAATTCGAAACCGGACAGGTTGCGGCGCGTGCGTGCCTTTGCGCGTGCGATGCGCCGCGCGGAGTGCGGCAGCGTTCAAGGATAAAAGCGGGAGCGCACGTGATGAAATCAATTTCGGTTTGTCTCGCGATTCTTCTCGGTACCGCTGCGATGCAGGTGGGCGCGGCGGACTTCGACGGCAGCAAGCGGCTGATCTGCGCGACGATCGACGCGCACGCCTGCGATCCGGGCATCGCCTGCACGCGCGCGTTGCCCGCGGATCTCGGTCTGCCGAAATTCCTGACTCTCGATTTCGACAAACGCGCGGTCGTCGGTCCCGCGCGCACGACGCCGATGCTGTCGGTCACCAAGGAGGCGGATCAGCTCCTGATCCTCGGCAATGAGTTGGGCTTTGGCTGGACGCTGGTCGTCGATTCGACGGACGGCGAGATGACGCTGACGATTGCCAACAGAAACGATGCCTTCGTGCTGTTCGGCAACTGCACGCCTTTGTGATCAGGCGGAGTGCGCGATGAAAACCGTACCCGTTTCCCTGGTCTCGCCGCGGCCGGATTCTCGCGGCGCTCTGCCATTGCTCGCCGTCGTCGCGGCGCTGACGCTGCTCACGTTGCTCGCGTCGTGCAAGAAGGCGCCACCGCCGCCGGTCGCCGCCGCGCCGGAAGTGACCGTGATGACCGTGACGCAACAGGACACGCCGGTCGACTTCGAATTTACCGCGCAAACGCAGAGTTCGCGTGAAGTCGAGATTCGCTCGCGGGTGGACGGCTTCCTCGACAAGCGCATGTACACCGAAGGCGCGTTGGTCAAGACGGGACAAACGATGTTCCAGATGGACCGCAAGCCGTTCGAGGCCGCGCTGCGGACCGCGAAAGGGCAACTGGCCCAGCAGCAGGCGCGCCTCGAAGTCGCCAAGGCCAATCTCGCGCGCGTGGTGCCGTTGGCGGCGCAGAACGCGTTGAGCAAGAAGGATCTCGACGACGCGGTCGGCAACGAGAAGCAGAGCGCCGCCGCGGTGATCGCCGCCCAGGGCGAAGTCGACACCGCACTGCTGAACCTCGGCTACACGACGATCAAGTCTCCGCTGAACGGCCTGTCGAGCTTCGCGCGTCTGCAGGATGGCAGCTACGTGACGGCGACCTCGAACGGTTTGCTGACCTACGTGTACCAGCTCGATCCGATGTGGGTGAACTTCAGCATCTCCGAGAACGAGATGCTGAAGTACCGGGATGACATCGCGGCAGGACGTCTGCGATTTCCCGCGCACGACGATTTCTCCGTGCATCTGATTCTCGCCGATGGCTCGCCCTATGCCGAGCAAGGCCAGATCAACTTCGCGAACCCGGCGTTCAATACCGAAACGGGAACCTTCCTCGTGCGCGCGACCTTCGAAAACCCGAAGGGCATCTTGCGCCCCGGCCAGTTCGTGCGGGCCCGCGTTTCCGGCGCGATCCGGCCCAATGCGACGCTCGTGCCGCAGCGCGCGGTGTTGCAGGGCGCGAAGAGCAACTTCGTGTGGGTCGTCGATAGCGCCTCGAAGGCGCATCAGCGCGTCGTCGAAGTCGGCGACTGGCAGGGCGATAACTGGTTTGTTTCCGACGGACTCAAGGCGGGCGAGCGCATCGTCGTGGACGGCGCGCTGCGCGTTACCGCGGATTCGCAGCTGAAAATCATCAAAACCCTGGCGGCCGGCGGGAAAAGCCAGGCGGCGGTGGCGACCGCTGCATCGCAAGGCGCCGCGGCAGCGCCCGCCGCCGAGTGACGGGGCAGTCGCCATGAACATTTCGCGCTACTGCATCGATCGGCCGATTTTCGCGTCAGTCATTTCGATCGTCATCACGCTCGGCGGCGCATTGGCGATGTTCTCGCTGCCGGTCGCGCAGTATCCCGACATCACGCCGCCGCAAATCACGGTGTCCGCCACCTATCCGGGCGCCAGCGCCGAGGTCGTCGCGAACAATGTCGCCGCACCGATCGAGCAGCAGGTCAATGGCGCGGACAACATGATCTACATGAACTCGTCGAGTTCGTCGACCGGCAGTATGACGCTCAACGTGTACTTCCAGATCGGCACGAACCCCGAACTGGCCCAGGTCGACGTGCAGAACCGCGTGAATCTCGCGCTGCCGCAACTGCCGCAATCGGTCCAGGCGCAGGGCATTCAGGTACAGAAAAAGTCACAGGCGTTCATGATGGTGATCGCGATCTATTCGCCCACCAACCGCTACGATTCGACGTATATCGCGAACTTTACGAACATCTACGTGCTTGACGCGATCAAGCGGATTCCGGGCGCGAATCAGTCGAGTATTTTCGGCAATCCGGACTACGCGATGCGCATCTGGCTGAAGCCCGACCGAATGGCGCAGCTCGGCGTGACGGCCGCCGACGTGCAACGGGTCGTCGCGAACCAGAACCAGCAGTTCGCGGTGGGCAGTATCGGACAGTCGCCGACCAGCGGAGAGGTCCAGCAGTCGTTCGCGGTCACGACCACGGGGCGCCTCGCCGAGCCTTCGCAGTTCGACAACATCATCGTGCGCGCCGCGAACGGCGGCGCGGCGATCGTGCGGCTCAAGGACATCGGCCGCGCCGAGCTCGGCCAGAAAGACTACTCGATTCGCAGCCGCTTCCAGGGCAAGCCGGCCACCGTGCTCGCCGTGTATCAGCAGCCGGGCGCCAACGCGCTCGACGTGGCGAAGCAGGTGCGCACGACACTCGCGGTACTGAAGAAGTCGTTTCCGGAAGGCATGACCTACGAAATCGCGATGGACACGACCGAGTTCACGCGAGCGTCGATCTCGGACGTGATCCATACGTTCTTCGAAGCGCTGGTGCTCGTCGTGATCGTCGTGTTCGTATTCCTGCAAAGCCTTCGCGCGACGCTGATTCCGATCATCGCGGTGCCGGTGTCGATCGTCGGCACCTGCATGTTCATGCTGCTGCTGGGCTTTTCGATCAACATGCTGACCTTGTTCGGCATGGTGCTCGCGATCGGTATCGTCGTCGACGATGCGATCGTCGTGATCGAGAACGTCGAGCGCAACATGACGGTGTACAAGCTGTCACCGAAAGACGCCTCGAAGAAGGCGATGGACGAAGTCGCCGGCCCGGTCGTGGCGATCGTGCTGGTGCTGTGCGCGGTGTTCGTGCCGGTCGCGTTTCTCGGCGGCATCACCGGCCAGATGTACAAGCAGTTCGCGATCACGATTGCGATCTCGGTGGTGCTGTCCGGCATCGTCGCACTGACCTTGTCACCGGCGCTCGCCGCGTTGCTGCTGAAAAGCACGCACCACGAGAAGAAGGGCTTTTTCCGCTGGTTCGACAATCAGTTCGCCCGCATGACGTCGGGCTATACACGCGCGGTCAAGCTCATCATCAAGCGCTTTGTCATGGGGCTCGTGTTCTTCGCGGCGATGATCGCGCTGGCGGTGCTGATGGTGCGCTCGATTCCGTCGGCGTTCCTGCCGCCTGAAGACCAGGGTTATCTGCTCGGCGCGGTCATCATGCCGGACGCGGCTAGCCTCGACCGCACCGGCCAGGTGTCGCAAGTCATCACTGACTATTTCATGAAACAGGAGGCGGTCGGCAGCATCACCACGGTCGACGGTTTCAGCCTGCTCGACAGCCAGAACAAGAACAATGCCGGCACCTTCTTCGTCGGTCTGAAGAGCTTCGACGAACGCTATACGCGCGCCAACCGCGGGACGCAGAACGCGCGCCAGGTGCTGCTCGACGCGTATCGCCACTTCGCGAACGTCCAGGAGGGCATTATTCTGCCGGTCAACCCACCGTCGATTCCGGGGCTCGGCACGACGGGCGGCACGGAGGTGTGGATTCAGAGCAAGGGCGACGCGACCATCACACAGCTTGCGGGCGTGACCGACCAGTTCGTGCAGAAAGCGCGGGCGCGCAAGGAGTTGACCGGCGTCACGATGACGTTCAATGCGGCGTCGCGGCAACTGCTGGTCAACGTGGATCGCGACAAGTCGGAGACGCTCGGCGTGCCGGTCGAAGACGTCTATAGCGCGATGCAGACGATGTTCGGCTCGCTGTACGTATCGCAGTTCAATCGTTCGAGCCGGCTGTGGCAGGTGATCCTGCAGGCGGAGCCGCGGTATCGCCTGAAGCCTACTGATCTCGATCAGATCTTCGTGCGCAGCACGAACGGCACGATGGTGCCGATCAAGTCGGTGGCAAGCTACCGCTTTACGACGGGCCCGGACCTCGTCACGCGATTCAATAATTTCCCGGCCATCAAGGTCACGGCGAACGCCGCGCCGGGCTACAGCTCCGGACAGGTGATCTCGACGCTGGAACAGATCGCCGCGCAGATGCCGGAAGGCTACGACGTGGCATGGAGCGGCGAAGCATTCGAGGAACGGCAGTCGGGCGGCACGTCCGGGCTCGTCTTCGTGTTCGGTCTCGTGATGGTGTTCCTGATCCTCGCCGCGCAGTACGAGAAGTGGTCGCTGCCGTTCGGCGTGCTGATGGCGGTGCCGTTCGCGTTGTTCGGCGCGCTGCTCGCGATCATGCTGCGCGGCCTGTCCAACGACGTCTACTTCCAGATCGGTTTGACGATGCTGGTCGCGCTCGCCGCGAAGAACGCGATCCTGATCTTCGAATTCGCGGTGCTCAATCGCGAGACCGGCGCCTCGGTGTTCGACGCGACGATGACCGCGGCGGAAGAACGGCTGCGCCCGATCGTGATGACCTCGCTCGCATTCATTCTGGGCTGCGTGCCGCTCGCGATCGCGACGGGCGCGTCGGCCAACAGCCGCCATTCGATCGGCACCGGTGTGATCGGCGGCATGTTGGGCGCGACGGCGATCGCCGTATTCTTCATCCCGATGTTCTATTACCTGCTCGAATCCATGTCGTCGCGCTCGAAGGGAGGCAAAAAGCCGACGCCGGGCGTGGAGCCCAGCGGCGGCGCAGGACGCGAACCCTCGGCGGTGCCGGGGCCCGGTGCGTCGAGCGAGGCGCCGTCCGCGCCGCAGGCAGGTGAATGAGATGCACGGCACGGCACCGGCGCGTTTGCTCGCCTCCGTCATGCTGCTCGCGCTGAGCGGATGCCTGCTAGGCCCCAACTACCAGCGCCCGGCGGTCGACGTGCCGGCCACTTATCGTTTCGCCCAGGGCGAGGCCGCGGGCATCGCCAACGCCGTGTGGTGGGAGCAGTTTCAGGACCCGGTGCTCGATCAGCTGATCGCCGCCGCGCTGCAGGACAATCGCGACGTGAAGGTCGCGGCCGCGCGGGTCGACGAGTTTCGCGGGCAGTTCGTGACCACGCGCTCCGGGCTGTTCCCGCAGCTTTCGGCAGGCGCCGACGCGTCGCGTCAACGGGTCTCGCAGGACGAAGGCGTGCCGGTGCCGAAGGGCGTGAGCCCCGTCTACAACCAGTTCGACGCGACGCTGGCGGTGTCCTGGGAACTCGATCTGTTCGGCAAGGTGCGCCGGGAAACCGAGGCGGCACGCGCGAATCTGCTCGCAAGCGAAGAGGGCCGCCGCGCCACGATTCTGACGCTGGTGAGCTCGGTCGCGTCGGCCTACATCAATCTGCGCAGTCTGGACCGGCAGCTAGTGATCGCGAAGGAGACCGTGCAAAGCCGCGCGGAATCGGTGCGCGTGTTCGAGGCGCGCTTCCGCTACGGCGAGGTCTCGCAGATGGAACTCGCGCAAAGCCAGTCGGAGTATCAAGCCGCGCAAGTCACGATTCCGCAGCTCGAAGCGCAGATCGCCCAGCAGGAAGACGCGTTGTCGGTGTTGATCGGCAGGAATCCCGGCGCGATACTGCGCGGCCGTGAGCTGTCGCAGATGGGCACGCCGCCGATTCCCGAGGGGCTGCCGTCCGATCTGCTCGAACGCCGTCCCGACCTGCTGGAGGCCGAGCAGACGCTGGTCGCGCAAAACGCGCTGATCGGGGCGGCGCGCGCGCTGTACTTCCCGTCGATTTCGCTGACCGGGCTGTTCGGTTCGGTCAGCGCGCAGTTCTCGAATCTGTTCACCGGCCCGGCGCGCGTGTGGTCGTTTGCCGGCAGCGTCACGCAGCCGATCTTCACGGCGGGCAACATCACCGGCCAGGTGCACCAGGCCGAAGCGCGCCAGCAGGAATCGCTGTACTCGTACGAAAAGGCGATCCAGGTAGCGTTCCAGGAGGTCGAGGACGCGCTCATCTCCGTGCAGAAGACGCATCAGGCACTGGATGCGCAAAACCTCCAGGTCGAGGCGCTGCACACCTATGCGCACCTCGCGCGGCAGCGCTACGAAGGCGGCTATACGAGCTACATCGAAGTGCTCGATGCGGAGCGCAGCCTGTTCAACGCGCAACTGAACTATGCGCAAACTCAAGGCGCGGTGCTGGCCTCGTACGTCACGCTCTACAAGGCGACGGGCGGTGGCTGGGTGGCCGAGGCGGAAAAACTGACGGCGCCGCCGCCCGCGCCGCAAAACTCGCCGGCGATGGCGCCGGTCTCGCAGAACGCGCCCGCGCCGGCTGGAACGTCGGGTGCAGTGGAGGCGAGATGACGGGCAACGAGCTGATTGCGTGCGAAGAGTGCGACCTGCTTCAGCTCGGCGCGCCGCCCGCCGCCGGCAATGCGTTGCGCTGCCGGCGTTGCCGCGCGGAGTTGAGGCGCGGACGCTCGAACGGGCCGGAGTATGCGCTCGCATTCTCGTGCGCGTCCGCGGTGCTGCTCGTGATCTCGAACGTGTTTCCGATCGTCGGTCTGTCGCTGAACGGCCATGTCGTGCAGACGACGCTCGCGGGTTCGGTGCGCATGCTGTACAGCCACGGCTCGTGGCCGCTCGCCTTGCTGGTCGCCCTCACGACGATCGTCACGCCGGTGCTGCAAACCGCGGCGATGCTGTGGCTGCTGCTGCCGCTGCGCTTCGGGCGCGTGCCGTGGCGGCCGGCCGAGTGCTTTCGTCTGTTTCAGCTCGCGCGGCCGTGGGGCATGACCGAGGTGCTGATCCTCGGCTTGCTGGTCGCGCTCGTCAAGCTCGCGCATATCGCCAAGGTGGTGCCGGGCACTGCGCTGTGGTCGTTCATCGCGCTGATGCTGCTGCTCGCGGCCGCGGCGGCGACCTTCGATCCGCATGAGGTGTGGGCGCGCATCACGGCAGCGCGTGGCGCGCAGGCGTGGCAGTTGCCGCCGATCCGCGTGCGCCGCAACGCCATCACGGCGTCTGCCTACGGGCTCGTGCTGTGCGAAGAATGCGGCCTGCTGCTCAAGCAGCCCAGCGGCGCGGTCAAGCACGTCTGTCCGCGCTGCAGGGCGCCGTTGCACCAGCGCAAGCCCGCGAGCCTGTCGCGAACGTGGGCGTATCTGGTGGCCGCGATGGTGCTCTACATTCCGGCCAACGTGCTGCCCGTGATGGACACGAGTTCGCTGTTCGGCACGCAGAAGGACACGATCCTGAGCGGCGTGGTGTATCTGTGGGTATCGGGCTCGTGGCCGCTCGCCGTGCTCGTATTCATCGCGAGCATCGTCGTGCCGATGCTGAAGATTCTCGGCATCGGGTATCTCGCGCTGTCGACCCAGCTTCGTTGGCAATGGCTGCCCGGGCAGCGCACGCGGATCTATCGCCTGATCGAGCTGATCGGTCGCTGGTCGATGCTCGACATCTACGTGATCACGATGCTGGTCGCGCTGGTGCAATTCCAGGCGCTGGCGACGATCAAGGCCGGCCCGGCGGCGATCGCGTTCGGCGCGGTCGTCGTGCTGACCTTGCTCGCCGCGATGGCGTTCGATCCGCGCCTGATGTGGGACGCTTTGGAGACCGAACGTGTCCACTCCGACTGAAGAGCCCGAACTGCCCGCCGCGGAGCCGGTGCCGCGCTCGCGCTGGCGGATGCAACTGGTCTGGCTCGTGCCGATCGTGGCGATACTGATCGGCGGTTGGCTGGCGGTGAAGGCGGTGATGGAGCGCGGCGAGCAGATCAGCATCAGCTTCAAGACCGGCGACGGTCTCGAAGCAGGTAAGACGAAGCTCAAGTTCAAGGACGTCGATATCGGCGTGGTCGAAGCGGTCTCGCTGACGCCGGACCACAAGCGCGTGGTGGCCAAGGCCGAGGTGACGCGCGACGTGTCGGACCTGCTCGTCGACAACACGCGCTTCTGGGTCGTGCGTCCGCGCATTTCGGGCGGTACGGTGTCGGGGCTCGGCACGCTGCTGTCGGGCTCGTATATCGACGTCGACGTCGGCAATTCGCCAAAAGCGCGCCGCGGTTTCGTCGGCCTCGAGGAGCCCCCCGTGATCGCGAGCGACGTGCCGGGGCACGAGTACACGTTGCACGGCACGGGACTCGGCTCGCTCGACGTGGGTACGCCCGTGTTTTTCCGCAGAATTCAGGTGGGCCAGGTCGCGTCGTACCAGTTGGACCCGGACGGCCACGGCGTCACGGTGAAGGTCTTCGTCAACGCGCCGTATGACCGCTTCGTCAGAACCGACACGCGCTTCTGGCACGCCAGCGGTGTCGACATGTCGTTCGACAGCAGCGGCTTGCGCGTCGAAACGCAGTCGATCGTGTCGATCATCATCGGCGGGATCGCGTTCGAATCGCCGCCCGATTCACAGGTAGAGACGAGCGCCGATACCAGCACCCGGTTCGAGCTGTACACCACGCGCGCCGACGCGATGAAGATGCACGATCGCATCGTCGTCAAATACGTGGTGAACTTCGCGGATTCGGTGCGCGGTCTGACAGTTGGCGCGCCGGTCGATTTCCGCGGCGTCGAAATCGGCGAAGTGACGGCGATCTACACGCGCTTCGATCCGGACACCCGCCGCTTCAGCAGTCCGGTCGAGATCAATCTCTATCCGGAGCGGTTCACGTCGCGCTATCAGAACGACGGCGCCGGCGGACACCTCACCAACGACCCGCGCGGTCTCGCGAACTATCTGGTCGAGCACGGCTTCCGCTTCCAGTTGAGAACCGGCAATCTGCTGACCGGCCAGCAGTATCTCGCGCTGGACTATTTCCCCGACGCGCCGAAGGCGTCGATCGACTGGAACAAGACGCCGCCCGAAATGCCCGCGATTCCGCGCACGCTGCAATCGCTGCAGGAATCGGTCACGCGACTGCTCGCCAAGATCAACAACATACCGTTCGAGGATATCGGCAAGGACGCGCGCTCGACGCTGCGCACCACCAATGCGATGCTCGGGCAGCTCAACACGCAGGTCGTGCCGAAAGCGCGCGACACGCTGCTGTCCGCGCAATCGACGCTCGATTCCGCGAATGCCGCGCTGCAGCCCGACTCGTCGCTGCAGCAATCGACGGAGGACGCAATGCGTGAATTGACTCGCACCGCTGCCTCGCTGCGCACGCTGGCCGACTATCTGGCGCAGCATCCGGAATCGCTCGTGCGCGGCAAGTCCGAGGACAAGAAGCCATGACAGATGCGATGCGCCGCTTCGCGGCCGGCCTGATGCTCGCGCTCGCCGGCGCTCTGCTCGGCGCCTGCAAGTCGCCGGCGACGAACTTCTACACGCTGAGCCCCGACGAGTCGTTGAGCAGCACCGGCGCGAGCCGGCCGATCGCGGCGGTGATCGGTCCGGTCACGATACCCGAGATCGTGGACCGGCCGCAGATCGTCACGCGGATCGCTAACAACGAGGTCGCGGTCAACGAATTCGACCGCTGGGCGCAGCCGCTCGGTGGCGAGATCGGCCGCGTGATCGCGGCCGATCTCGGCGCGCTGCTGAACTCGCAGCAGATTTCGGTATTCGATGCGGTACGCGATCCGTCCGTCGTCTGGCGCGTGCGGATCGACGTGATGCGCTTCGAGTCCGTGCCGGGGCGCGACGTCACCGTCGATGTGCTGTGGGCCGTGCGGCCGCCCGGCAAGGTCCGCGCCGTCACCGGCCGCTCGGTCGCGCGCGAGAGCGTATCCGGTCCCGGATTCGAGCCGATCATCGCCGCCCACGATCGCGCGCTCGCCTCGGTGAGCCGCGATATCGCCGCAGCGGTGCAGGCGAAACCCGTTCAATGAGACGTCGCGCTGCGT
Organism: Paraburkholderia sp. 32; assembly: GCF_050435345.1. Taxonomy (NCBI): domain Bacteria; kingdom Pseudomonadati; phylum Pseudomonadota; class Betaproteobacteria; order Burkholderiales; family Burkholderiaceae; genus Paraburkholderia; species Paraburkholderia sp. 32. Next base: position 312,659 of record NZ_JBNDKD010000001.1, on the reverse strand, counting down.
CACGTCGACACGCGCCGCGCCCGAACCCGTGCGCTGCACCGGGTCGCGCGCATAATAAGACCTTGGTCCGATTGCTAGAGCTCTGGGCCAACTCCACGATTCAATCAATGCACGGCGCGTGCCTCGGCACCGATCGTGACGCGCACCTTTCAGGAGTCTTCCGATGGACGCTGAAACGCTGTTGTCACAAAGCCAGGACATTGCCTCAAAAATCACCCACGTGCTGCAGAAGCGCACGCAAATCGCCCAGCGGCATCTGAATGAACGGGTCACCGAAACGCTGGGGCTCGATCACGATGGCGCCCCGACCGCAAGCGCGATGCCCGCGCCATTCGATCCGCTCAGTGCGTGGCAATACACGGTAGATGCCGCGCAGCGCTCGCTGCTGTTCTGGGACACGCTGTACCGGCGCGGCAACGAGTTCGTCGAACGCAGCGTCAGCGGTCCCGCGCCGGTGCTGCATTTCGAGTACGACATGGTGCTGGACGGCCGCAAGTTCGAACGGCCGGTCAACTATGCGCTGCTGCAACTTCGTCCGCTCGAAGGCGTGGGCGTGGACGTGCGCAAACGCCCGTATCTGATCATCGATCCGCGCGCGGGGCACGGCCCCGGCATTGGCGGCTTCAAGGACGATTCGCAGGCGGGCATCGCGCTGCGCGCGGGCTATCCCGTCTACTTCGTGGTGTTCTTTCGCGACCCCGAGCCCGGTCAGACCCTGCTCGACGTGTGCAACGCCGAGCAGCTATTCGTGCGCAAGGTGCGCGCGCTGCATCCCGACAGTCCGAAGCCCGCGATCATCGGCAATTGCCAGGGCGGCTGGGCGGCGATGATGCTCGCCAGCTCCGACCCCGAGGAGACCGGCCCGATCGTCATCAACGGTGCGCCGATGTCGTACTGGAGCGCGGCCTGGAGCGAAGGCGAGGGCGACAACCCGATGCGTTACGCGGGCGGCATGCTGGGCGGCGCGTGGCTCGCGTCGTACGCGGCGGATCTTGGCAACGGCAAGTTCGACGGCGCGTATCTGGTGGAGAACTTCGAGAACCTGAATCCCGCCAACACGTTCTGGGACAAGTACTACCACCTGTTCTCGAACGTCGATACCGAGCCGCCGCGCTTTCTGGAATTCGAGCGCTGGTGGGGCAGCTACTACCTGATGAATCGCGAGGAGATCGAATGGATCACGCGCAACCTGTTCGTCGGCAACAAGCTGTGGTCGGGCGGAGTGACGAACAGCAGCGGCCAGGCTTTCGATCTGCGTGAAATCCGCTCGCCGATCATCCTGTTCGCGTCGATGGGGGACAACATCACGCCGCCTCAACAGGCGTTCAACTGGGTGGCGGACCTTTACGGCAGCACCGAGGAGATCAAGGCGCGCGGCCAGGTGATCGTCGGTCTGACGCACCAGAACATCGGGCATCTGGGCATTTTCGTGTCCGGGAAAGTCGCGAAGAAGGAGCACAAACAGATCATGTCCGTGCTCGAGACCATCGAAACCTTCCCGCCGGGACTCTACGGCATGACCATCAACGAGGCCAGCAACGCGGCCGGGGAGATCGAATACGAAGTCGAATTTCATGAGCGGCGGCTCGAGGAGATAGCCGCGCGTCTGAACCGCTTCGGCCGCATCGACGAAAAGCCGTTCGAAGCAGTCGCCGCGGTGTCCAATCTGAATCAGCGCATGTATGAACTGCTCGCGCAGCCGTTCGTGCGGGCGATGTCGAACGAAACGAGCGCCCGCCTGCTGCGCCAGTTTCATCCGCTGCGCTGGCAGCGCTGGGCCGTGTCCGCGATGAACCCGTGGCTTGGCTGGCTGCCGGCGGCCGCGCAGTCGGTTCGTGAGAATCGCCAGCGGGCCGCCGCCGATAACCCGTGGAGCAAGCTCGAACACAACGGCTCGCAAATGTTCAGCGCGTCGCTGGACTATTACCGCGCGATGCGCGACGCGGGGACCGAGGCCAGCTTCTTCAGCGTGTACGCGAATCTGTATGCGACATATCTGAGCAAGCCGACCGCCGATGGCGTGGCCGCGCAAGCCGGCGCGATCGATCCGCGCGAGCTGCCGTTCGTGCGCACGGCGTTGCAGGCGATCGGCGACGGCGGCTACACGGAGGCACTCGCGCGCGCGGCCTATCTGTTGTCGCGCAAGGGCGGGTCATTACCGCTCGCGCGCCTGGAGATGCGCAAGGAGATCGCCGAAAGTTACGCGGAGTACCTGCCCGACATCAGCCCCGATCACTGGCGGCGGATCCGGGGCGAGCAGGAAATCATCGTCAGCTTCGAACCGGACGAGTCGATAGCCACGCTGCCGAAGCTGCTTTCCCACAGCGAGGACCGCGAGCGCTTTCTACAACTGCTCGACAAGCTGGCGAGCGACGAGCGCGTGTTGAACACCGCGCCCGACGCCGCGCAAAAGGAGGCGTTCGAACGCATCCGCGCGGTGCTGGGTTCGGGCGTGAGCCGCAAGCGCAACGCACGTTTGCCGGACCCCACTCGCACGTGAGCAACCGGCGCGATGCGCGGCAGGACGCAAGCGTGACGGAACCGTGTGCACGGCGCCCGTGTGCACGGCGCCCGTGTGCACGGCTCCCGTGTGCACGGCTCCCGTCAGCATGGCGTGCCACGCGTCACGAATCCAACGCACCGTACACACGAGGAATACGCCGATGGAAAAGCACGCGAAGTATCAGCGTCTGATCGATTTCTGCCGGACGCTGCCGGCGATGCCGACAGCGGTCGCGCATCCGTGCGACCAGAGTTCGCTCAATGGCGCGGTCGAAGCAGCCGGGATGGGACTGATCGCGCCGCTGCTGGTCGGGCCGCGCGCGCGCATCGAAGCGATTGCCGCCGAACACGGCATCGACATTTCGAACTTCACGATCGTCGATGCGCCGCATAGCCATGCCGCCGCGGCGGCAGCCGTGCAACTGGTGCGCGAAGGCAAGGCGGAGGCCCTGATGAAAGGCAGCCTGCATACGGACGAGCTGATGGCCGAGGTGATTCGCCGTGACACCGGCCTGCGCACCGAGCGGCGCATCAGCCATTGCTTCGTGATGGACGTGCCCGGGTACGAGAACGCGCTGATCATCACCGACGCCGCGATCAACATCTTGCCGACGCTCGAAGAGAAGGTCGACATCCTGCAGAACGCGATCGATCTCGGGCACGCGCTGAAACTTGACGAGGTCCGCGTGGCGATCCTGTCCGCGACCGAGAGCGTCAATCCGAAAATTCCATCGACGGTGGAAGCGGCGGCGCTGTGCAAGATGGTGGACCGCGGGCAGATCACCGGCGGGCTCGTCGACGGTCCGCTCGCACTCGACAACGCGATCAGCATTGAAGCCATGCGCATCAAGCAGATCGAGTCGCGGGTGGCCGGTCGCGCCAATGTATTGATGGTGCCGGACCTCGAAGCGGGCAACATGCTCGCGAAAAGCCTGTCGTTTCTCGCCGGCGCGGACGCGGCGGGCATCGTGCTCGGCGCGCGCGTGCCGATCATTCTGACGAGCCGCGCGGATTCTCTGTCGACGCGTCTCGCGTCGTGCGCGGTCGCCGCGTTGGTGGCCAAGGCACGGCGCGAGGCCGGCAAGGTGGTCGGGTGACGTCATGGCGGATGTGATCCTCGTATTGAACGCAGGTTCGTCGAGCCTCAAGTTCAGCGCCTTCGACGCGCAACAAGCGCAACTCGAGCTCATTTTGCGCGGTCAGATCGAAGCGCTCTACACGAGCCCGCGTTTTCGCGTGACGGATCGCGACGGTAATGCCAGCTCGCACGAATGGGGCGATGGCCATCGGCTCGGCCATCAGGGCGCGATCGAATATCTGGGCGGTTTTTTGCGCGACCACGGCGGCGGCAATCAACTGAAGGCGGTCGGGCATCGCGTCGTGCACGGCGGGCAGCGCTTTGCCGGCCCCGTCCTCGCGACTTCCGAGGTGATCGATCAGCTGGACAGCCTGAGCCCGCTCGCGCCGCTGCATCAGCCGCATAACCTGACCCCGATCCGCATCCTCGCGCAGCTGCGTCCCGACCTTCCACAGGTCGCGTGTTTCGACACCACGTTTCATCGCACGCAGACCGAGACCGCGCAGGCCTATGCGCTGCCCCCCTCGATTACCGACCACGGCGTGCGGCGCTACGGTTTTCACGGGCTCTCGTACGAATACATCGCGAGCGTGCTGCCGGAGATCGCGCCGGCCGCGGCGGCGGGGCGCACCGTCGTCGCGCATCTGGGCAACGGCGCGAGCATGTGCGCGATGGTCGCGGGCAAGAGCGTGGCGAGCACGATGGGCTTCACGGCGGTGGAAGGCCTGCCGATGGGCACGCGTTGCGGCAGCCTCGACCCCGGCGTGATGCTCTATCTGCTCGACGAGCTGAAGATGGATACGCAGTCGATCGCGGACCTCATTTACAAGGGCTCGGGGTTGCTCGGCATGTCGGGCATCTCGGGCGACATGCGCGTGCTGCTCGACAGCGACGACCCGCGTGCCCGCTTTGCGATCGACGTCTACGCCTACCGGATCGGGCGCGAACTCGGCAGTCTCGCCGCGGCGATGCAAGGTCTCGACGCACTGGTGCTGACGGCCGGCATCGGCGAGCACGCCGTCGCAATCCGCGAGCGCATCGTGCGCGATGCCGCGTGGCTCGGCGCCGAACTCGACGAAGCGGCCAATCGGGCGGGCGGCCCGCTGATCACCCGCGCCTCGAGCAGGCTGCCGGTCTGGGTCGTGCCCACCAACGAGGAACTGATGATCGCCCGCCATACGCGCGCTGTCGCCCCATAGAGGAGTTTCACCATGTCCGTCGAGCAACCGAGTTTGATTCTGCGAGGAGCGAAGGCCCTCGTGACCGGCGTCGCCAACGAGCATTCGATTGCATACGGATGCGCGAAGGCGTTTCACGACCTCGGCGCGAGCGTCGCGCTCACCTATGCGAACGACAAGGCGCTTCCTTATGTGGAACCGATAGCCAAAGCACTCGACGCCGAGATCTTCATGCCGCTCGACGTAACGGGCGAGGATGAAATGGAGGCCGTGTTCGACCGGATCGAGAAGACATGGGGAAGCCTCGATATTCTCGTTCACGCCGTTGCATGGGCGCCGAAAGCGGATCTGCAGGGCGGCTTGCTGCAATCGTCGCGCGAGGGCTTCCTGAGCGCGATGGACATCTCCTGCCATTCGTTCGTGCGGATGGCGCGCCTCGCCGCGCCGCTAATGAAAGACGGCGGCACCATGCTGACGATGAGCTACTACGGTGCGAACAAGGTCGTGCCGAACTACAACCTGATGGGCCCCGTCAAGGCGGCGCTCGAAGCCTGCGCGCGCTATCTGGCGTTCGAGCTGGGACCGAAGGGCATCCGCGTGCACGCGATTTCTCCCGGGCCGCTGCAGACCCGCGCCGCTTCGGGCCTGAAGGATTTCGAGCTGCTGCTCAACGAAGCGGTGCAGCGCGCGCCGCTCGGCGAACTCGTCGACATCATGGACGTCGGCTATACCTGTGCGTTTCTGGCCACGCCGTATGCCCGGCGGGTGTCCGGTTCCACCTTGTATATCGACGGCGGATTGAACATCGTCGCATAGGATCTGGAGGAGTAAGCATCATGGCTGAACTGTTTCTTGGAAACGTCGAGGAAAGCGTCTCCGACGAAGAGATCGGCGAGTTCCTGATTCGCTACGGGTTCCCGCGCTTCAGCTCGATCCAGCGGGTGCACGGCACGGGCTCGCGGCCAGGCGCGGTGGTCGTCTTCGACGACGTGTCCGCGGACGGGCTGCGCATACTGCAAAGCCGCGTCCATAACCTGTTCTGGAAGAACCACACGATCGTCGCGCAGCTGCTGCCGGAGCGCGACGAATCGTGACGGGCGACGGGAGCCGGGCATGGGTCTGCTGTCGCGGTGGCTGACCAGGCGCAACGCTTCCGAAGAGAGCGACGATCAGCAGACGAAGGAAATCGTCGAGCGGATCGTCGGGCTCTGTCCGTCGTTGCGGCTCGCGCGCAACTATGCGTCGCGCCTGCGGCCCGCCGTGCAACACACGACCGCCTATCTGCTCCGGCTCGCCGATGAAGTGCCGCCGACGCGCGAAGCGAACGCGGCGGCGTGGGCGACAGACCCGTATATCCACGCCTTTTTCGCCACACCCGACGACGTTTGCCCGGTCTTCAACCGCTCACACGAGCTGAACACGTTCTTCAGCGACCATCCCGCTGCCGATCAGGTATTCGCGGTGCTCGGCATGGCCATGGACGAGCGGCGTATTTTCGGCGTCGGGCAACACGGCGAAACGACGCAAACCGATCTCGCGCAGACGACCATCAACTTCAGCGATCACCAGGTGCGCGTGTGCGAAGAATCCGAAGCCGCGTTGCGGCGCCAAATCGTGTTGCGGATCGTCGATCAGCTCGTGCTCGAAGCCCTCGGCAAGATCGAGGCCGACACCTCGCGGCAGGACGAATTGCAACGCGAAAGGGCGCTGCTGAAAACGCGCCTGACGATTCTCGAACGGCAAGGGGCGGGCGTGCGCTCGCTGCTTGGTAGCGACGCGACGTCGAATTACGCGGAAGTGGCGAAGCTGCAGGCGCAGATCGAAGAGAACGATCAGGCTCTGGCGCAGTTGGGCCTGAAGACAGAGGCGCTGGAGCGGCATCTCGACGTGATGTGCGGTGTACTGGAGGCGCCGGATGCGCATTTCTACGTGCGCAAAAGCATCTACCGGCTCGACCGGATGAACGTCGTCCTGGGAGAGGGAGATACGCGGCCCGCGCACGAAATCGAGTTTCGCCTTGCGCGTCTGCCGGCGAGTCCCAATGCGATACGGGTGTTCTCGACGGTGCGTTTTCGACGCGCGGACTTTACGCCTCCCCTCAGCGGCCTCGCGCAAGCGCACCGCCTGATCTGACGCGAGCCATGCTCGCTATTTGCCGGCGACCGGCTCCACGGAGATGGCCACGGCCTCGGTATAGACCGCTTGGATCTGGTCGCCTTTTTTGATCCGCTTGAGCTGTTCGGGATCCTGCACGACCAGATCCACCGTATTGCCTTGCGGGCCTTTCAGCGTGACCGCGCCGCTCTGGTGATTGACCGCGATGACGTTAGCCATGATCGTGACTTCGCGCGAGGCCGAGCCGCCGGGTTTCGCGCCCGCCGGAGTGCGTTCGAGCGTCTGCGTTTCGTTGGCGGTCAGCGGCGCGTTGCCTTTTTTCAGCATGATGGTCAGAGCCTGCGAATACTCGGCCTTGACCACGTCGCCGACCTTGATCTGATCGAAGTTGCGCGCTTCCTCGCCGACCACGACCTGCACGACCTTGCCCTTCGGGTCCTTGAGCAAGACGGTGCGCGTTGCCGGCTCGATGCCGACGACCGTCGCGGTCGTTTTGACCGTGCCCGACACGGTGACTTTGCCGGGCTCGCTCTTGACCGTGACGGGTGCCTCCGTCTGAGCGAACCCCGTATTCGCGAGACACACGAGCGCCGCCGCGATGATCAGTTTGTGGTTAATCATTCTGCTCTCCTTGCGCGATCAATTGACCGTGTAACCCCGCCCCGACATGCAGGCGGCGAAAGCGCGATTGAACGTGTCCATCGAGCCCTGCGTTTGCGACTGCGATTGTGCCGCGGCCGCGCGCCGGTTCTGCCGCGCGCGCGACCCGCCGACCATCGTGCCGGTCGCCGCGCCGATCGCCGCGCCCTTGCCGGCGTCGCCCGCAATCGCGCCGATGATCGCGCCGCCGGCCGCGCCGCGCGCGGCGCCCTGCACGCGCTCGCCGCCTCCCACCGCGGGGCCGGAAGGCGGGGGCGGGGCATTGGCGACCATGGTCGGGTCGATGCCGGTATTGCTCTTCGCCCACGAATAGCAGGCGCCTTCGTCCTGCTGCTGTTGCTGCGGGCTTTGCCCTCTGGCCGGATAGGCAATCGGCCTCGATTGCGCCAGGCCTTCCAGCGATAGCGACGCGCTCAACGCGGCGATCACGGCATATTTCGTAGACTTGTTCACGACAGCTCCTTGCGTGGGCACACGCGGGTGCGAGTCGCCGGCTTCCTGTTTGCTCAGGCGTGAGGGCGCAACCGGCACCCGTGAATGGGAATTCTGGTGGGACCGGTTGCCGCGCGGTGGATGCGCAGCAATGGCAGGTTCGCGTTCATCATGGTGTCGCGGGCCTGTCGCGCGCAATCGGACCAAGGTCGTATTTGCAATTTCGTCCATGGTTTCCAAACTGTATTCATGCGACAGGTGCAGGTCGTTTTCATTGCTTCGGACAACTGTCTGTCAAAGATCATGGCCATGCCGCCCGGGGCCGCTGACGAAGCGCAAGGGGAAGCATCGATGGACCGCGATTCGCGTGCTCATACACGCATCATCCCGTTTGCAACGGCGCTCGACGACGAGGCGAAGCGCGCGCGACGCATCAGCCATGTACTGGGCGCCGCGCTTCTGGCGTGCTGCGGCGCGTTCTCCACTGCGGTGTCGCTGGCGCAGGCGCCGGCCGCGAACGCCCCGGCGAACGCGGCCCCGAACGCACCCGTTTCCGCGGCGACGCTCGACAAGCTCGTCGGACCGATCGCGCTATATCCGGACGATCTGATCGCGATCATTCTTCCTGCCTCAACCTATCCCGTCGAAATCGTGCAGGCCGATCGCTTTCTCGACCAGTACAAAAACAACAAGTCGCTGAAGCTCAACGACGCGTGGCACGATCCGGTGAAGGCGCTGCTGAATTACCCCGACATCGTCAAGAACATGAGCACCGATCTCGACTGGACGATCGATCTCGGCGAGGCCGTCGTTGCCGATCAGGGCTCGGTGCTCGAAGCGATTCAGCGCTTCCGGCGGCAAACGCAGTCGGCGGGGCATCTGAAATCCGACGACAAGCAGGTCGTGGTCGTCGAGAAGGAAGTGATCAAGATCCAGCCGGCCGATCCGCAGGTGATCTACGTGCCGCAGTACAACCCACAGACCATCGTGGTGGCCAGTGCGCCCGTGACCTACGCCTACGCGCCCACGCCCTATCCGGCCTACTACTATCCGTACGCGCCCGGCGCCGCGCTCGCGACGGGGCTGATCTGGGGCGCGGCGATTACCGCCGCCTGGAACGGCGGGCACTATGAAACGCATTACGGAGGCGGCGGCAACAACAACATCAACATCAACCGCGAAAGAAACGTCGAGCGCGGCGATAGAAACGTCGAGCGCGGCGATAGGAACGTCGAGCGCGGCAATATCAACACGGGCGACATCAACCGCGGCGGCGGTCGCGGGCAGGGAGGGGGCACCTCCGCGTGGACCTCGGACAAGAAGCCGGGCCAGGTCAGCGGTATCTCGGATCGCTCGGCGCGCACGCAACGGGTCGGCGATCCGCCGTCGCGCGGCGGCGGCGCGGGTGCAGGCGCGGGCGCGGGCGGTGGGTTGGCGGGCGGCAACCGCGGCGGCGCGGGCGGCGGCGCAAACTATGCAGGTGGCGGCGCGGGTGGCGGCGCCGGCGCAAACTTCGCGGGCGGCGGTGCTGGCGCGCAAGGGCGGCCGCAGCCGTCCCAGCGTCCGACGGCGTCGGCGGGCACACGCGAGGTGAGTCAGCGCGCGTCGCCTGGGGGCGGCGGCGATGCGTTCAGCGGCTACGGCTCGGCGCGCGACGCGCAAGCCAACAGCGCGCGCGGCGCGGCGAGCCGCCAATCGACGCGTGGCGGCGGAAATTCCGGTGGCGGTGGGTTCTCCGGCGGTGGCGGCCGTGGCGGTGGCGGTGGTGGATTCTCGGCGCGGCCCAGCGGTGGCGGTGGCGGCCGCGGCGGCGGACGGCGATAAGGAGCAGCCATGAGCGGACAAAGCATCACCGGAAAGCGCCCACGCGACGATTCGCGGCGACGTGTGGCCACATCGCGTCGGCTGTGCGCGATGGTGCTCGCGCTGTCGATTCCGTTGGCCGCGCTCGCCGCGGGGCAGCGCACTTTCGCCACCCCGGAAGACGCGGTCGCCGCGCTGTCCAGCGCACTGAAGACCGACGACGAAGCGTCGCTCGTCGCGATCTTCGGCGAAGCGCACAAGAGCCTCGTGGTATCGCCGGATCAGGCGGAGAACGAGGCGAACTGGGCCAAGGCGAGCAAGGAGCTCGAGGCCTATCACGTGCTCGACGACAGGGGACCGAACCGGCGGATTCTGCTGGTCGGCGACGAGGCGTGGCCGATGCCGATACCGATCGTCAAAGAGGACGGCACCTGGCGCTTCGCCACCGAGCAGGGCGAAGAAGAACTGATCAATCGACGGATCGGCGCCAACGAACTCGAAGCGATCAAGGTGCTGCACGCTTATATCGGCGCGCAGCGTCAATACGCGTCGCGCGACCGCAACCACGACGGCCTGCTCGAATACGCGCAGAAGCTGGCCAGCACACCCGGCAAGCAGGACGGTCTCTACTGGCACACCGACGAAAACAGCGACGAAGAAGAGAGTCCGTTCGGCCCGCTCGTCGCCGCGAGTTCCGAATATCTGAAAGGCCACGCGGCGGGCGATCCTTACCGGGGCTACCATTTCCACATCCTGACGCGGCAGGGCAAGAACGCGCCGGGCGGCGCGTTCAGCTACGTGATCAACGGCCACATGATCGCGGGTTTCGCGATGGTCGCTTATCCGGCGCGGTACGGCACGAGCGGCGTGATGACCTTCGTGGTCAGTAACAACGGCGTCATCTACCAGAAGGACCGTGGCGCGCACGCGCCGCCTGTGACCGAGTTCAATCCGGATCACACGTGGCAGCGCGTCAAGGATTCGCTCTGAGCCGCTCCGGGTTGGCTGAGGCGATGGCCGCACAGCGCGCCCGTGCTTCCGTCAGGTCCGCTTCCGTACTCGAGGCGCTACGTTGAACCATCCACAGAGCGTCACCGGCCGCGCGTCTTCCACGCCACCCGCGCGCGGGTGGCGCTGCGCGTTTCCTCCCGCGCAGTGGCTGCGAAGCTATCAGCCTCGATGGCTCGCGAAGGACGCGGTCGCCGGCGTGACGCTCGCGGCTTATGGCATTCCGGTATCGCTCGCCTATGCGTCGCTCGCCGGCTTGCCGCCGCAATACGGCATCTACGGCTATCTGGTCGGCGGCCTCTGTTATGCGCTATTCGGCTCGTCGCGCCAGCTCGCGATCGGCCCGACCTCGGCGATCTCGATGCTCGTCGGCGTGACGCTCGTGCCGATGGCCGGGGGCGACCCGTCGCGCTGGGCTTCGATCGCGGCGCTCACGTCCGTGCTGATCGCGTGCATGTGCGTGATCGGCTGGCTGCTGCGCTTGAGTTCGCTCGTCAGCTTCATCAGCGAGACGATCCTGCTCGGCTTCAAGGCGGGCGCCGCGCTGACGATCGCGATGACCCAGCTGCCGAAGCTGTTCGGGGTGAAAGGCGGCGGCGAATTCTTCTTCGAACGGATCGCCGTGCTGTGGGGGCAGCTTCCGCTGACCAACCTCGGCGTGCTCGGTTTCGGCCTCGTTTGCATCGCGTTGCTGCTGCTCGGCGAAAAGTTTTTGCCGGGGCGTCCGGTGGCGCTCGCCGTCGTCGCTGCCTCGATCGTCGTGTTGTCCGTCACGCCGCTGGCCAGCCGCGGCTTCACGCTGGTGGGCGCGCTGCCTCAAGGCTTGCCTGAATTCCGTCTGCCCGGGCTGCGGCTGCGCGATGTCGACGGCATCGTTCCGCTGGCGTTCGCGTGCCTGTTGCTGGCATACGTCGAGAGCGTTTCGGCCGCGCGCGCGCTCGCGCAGGCACATGGTTACGAGATCGACGCCCGCCAGGAATTGCTGGGTCTCGGAGCGGCCAATCTGGCCGCGGGATTGTTCCAGGCCTTCCCGGTCGCGGGCGGACTTTCGCAATCGTCGGTGAACGACAAGGCCGGCGCGAAAAGCGCGCTTGCGCTGGTATTCGCGTCGCTGGCGATCGGCTTCTGTCTGATGTTCCTCACCGGACTGCTCGCGAATCTGCCCAACGTCGTGCTGGCGGCGATCGTGCTCGTGGCCGTGACGGGCCTCGTCGACGTCGGCGAACTGCGTCATGTGTGGCGCGTGAGCCGCTTCGAATTCGCGATTTCGATGGTGGCGTTCGCGGCGGTGCTGTTGTTGGGCATCCTGAAGGGCGTCATCGTCGCGGTGCTCGTGTCGATGCTGCTGATCATCCACCGCGCCGCGCATCCGCATGTCGCGATGCTCGGGCGTATTCCCGGCACGCGCTATTTCTCGGATCTCGAACGTCATGCCGAGAACGAGACGATTGCGCATGTGCTGGCGGTGCGTGTCGAGGCGTCGTTGCTGTACTTCAACGTCGAGCACGTGCGCGAGACGATCTGGCGCATGATCCACGCCGCACCCGAACCGGTCCGGCTCGTGATTTGCGATCTGTCCGCATCGGCGGTCGTCGATCTGGCGGGCGCGCGCATGCTCGAAGCGATGCACGGCGCGCTGGAGGCCGCGGGCGCCGCGATGAAGGTCGTCGGCGCGCACGCGGACGTGCGCGACATGCTGCGCGCCGAGGGGCTCGAAGTTCGTGTCGGCCACATCGGCCGACGCGGCTCGGTGGCCGACGTCGTCGACGCATTCCAGCAAAACGGCGATTTCGCGGACGACGCGAATCGCGGATGAACTCGAGGAGAAACCCATGTCACGTCAATTTCGTCCTGGCGCGGGCGCGCCCGCACTCGACGCCGCGTACGCCCACACGATCACGCAGTGGCTTGCGGCAGCGGTGCTGCTCGCCAGCCCCATGTTGTGTTACGCAGCGAACCTGAACTTTCTGAAAGACACGCCCGTTACTTACATGCGCGAGGCCGACCGTAAAGCGCTCAACGACGCGGCGCAAAAGGCGCTCGATACAAAAAAGGATGGCGAATCGTACGAGTGGAGCAATGCGGGCACCGGCAATTCCGTTTCGATCAAGGGCACGGTGACGCCGCAGGACACGACGAAGGACGGCGATCGAACCTGCCGGACCGCGACGCTGACCGCGGTCGCGAAAGGACAGACCCAAACGTGGACGCCGATCGTCTGCAAAACCGGCAATGGGCCGTGGAAGATTCTGAAGCAATAAACGCATGCGTGTCGCTTCGTACGCCTCCGAACATGGCGGCGCCGCCGCGCCGCCCGAGCTGCACGAGCACGTACCATTTGCCCTGTTGATGCATAATTTGTCCAGCGTTTCGCGGCTCATGCACAAGGCAAACACATGGAACACTCTTACGCTAACGACGATACCGGCAATCTGGTCCTGCTCGAACACGTCAACCTGAAAATCCCCAACCAGATTCTCGCGACCGCCTTCTACGTCACCGGCCTTGGGCTCACGCGCGATCCGTTCGTGATGACCGGGGTCGAGAATATGTGGATCAACGTCGGCCGGTCGCAGATTCACTTGCCGCACGGGGCGGCGCAACGTCTGCGCGGCAGTGTCGGTCTCGTGGTCGGCGAGCTCGAAGCGCTGGTGAGGCGGCTGCGCTCGGTCGAACCGCTGCTCGCCGGCACCGCGTTCGGCTGGACGGAGCGCGCAGGCAGTGTCGAAGTGACGTGTCCGTGGGGCAACCGCTACGAGTGCCTCGATCCTCTCCATCGATCCGCACCGGCTCCGTGGTCGGACATCGATCTGGGTATCGCGTTCGTGAAGATGGATGTGCCGGTCGGCAGCGCGTTGCCTATCGCGCGCTTCTACCGCGATATGTTCGATGCGAGCGTCGACATCGAAGAGAAGCATGGATTGCACCGCGCGGTGATCGATATCGGCACGCATCAGCAACTGCTGTACGCGGAAACGACCCAGCCCATTCCTGAATACGACGGACACCACATCGCCATTTACACCGCTGCTTTTTCGGGGCCGTTCGCGCGGCTCGCCGAAAAAGGTCTGGTATATGGAGAAGAGCCGCATCAATACCGGTTTGCCGACCTGCTCGATCTGTCATCCGGAGAGCGTTGCTTCCGGCTCGAACACGAAGTACGGAGCCTGCATCACCCACTTTACGCGCGCCCGCTGGTGAACCGGAATCCAGAACAGACCAACCGGAACTATCAGCAGGGGGCCGATTCGCGCGGCGGCCGGTTCTGATCAGCTCAACGAGCGGCGGCAACGCGAAGCGACCCAGGTGAAAACGCCACGACCAGGGCGGCGGTCAGCGACCACAACGGTGCACGATGATCGCTCGCCACTCCTTAACGATTTAATCTAGAAAATCCACAACACATCGCCTACCCTTAAACGAGCCGGTTTTCCGCGGACCCGTGCATCACTTCCCCCCTCTCTGCGAAGCCGACCCGTCCTGACAAAGCTAACAACGATTCGAAGTCGTACGCTTTTGTTGTCTGCGAGGGTTGCGCCATCGTGCTCTTTCACGCTGTCGTCCGCGTGGATCCATGTCGCACTCCTGCGCTGCAATTCATAGGAACAATAAAAAGCTAGGAGACGCTCATGCCATTCAACCGTATTCAGGGAATTGTCGGCCTGCCACTGCTCGCCATCGCGTTCGGCTTGCCTGCGGCTCATGCCGCCGACGAAGTACAGAACAGCTCGACCACCACCGCCGCGCCGGTGCCATCGACGCTTCAGCCCGTGACCCAGGATCAGCTCGATCGCGCCGGCAGCATGACGGCGGTCTGGCTCCATCCGAACGGCTCGTACGCGCAGACGCGCTATTACCCCGGCGCGCAGATCAACCGGACGAACGTCGCGAAGCTCAGGCCGGCGTTCATCTTCCAGACGGCCGTCAACGAGTCGATGGAAACGGCGCCGATCGTGAAGGACGGCGTGATGTTCCTGACCACGTCGTTCAATCACGTATACGCGATCGATGCGACGACGGGCAAAGAGTTCTGGCATTACAAGCACAAGATGGGTCCGGTCACGACGTTCTGTTGCGGGCCGAACAATCGTGGCGTCGCGATTTCGGGTGACCGGCTCTATATGGGCACGCTCGACTCCAAGCTCGTCGCGCTCGACGCCAAAACCGGCAACGTGCTGTGGCAAAGCCAGATCGCCAATCCCGACGAGGGCTACTCGGAAACGATGGCGCCGACGGTCGTCGACGGCAAGGTGCTGATCGGCACGAACGGCGGCGAGTACGGCATTCGTGGCTTCGTGAAGGCGTACGACGCGAATTCCGGCCAGTTGCTGTGGACCTTCTACACGATTCCGGAAACCGGCCAGGAAGGCGTGTGGGCCACCAAAGACGCGACCGGCCGCGACGAGAAGCGCGACATCGACGCGGAGAAGAAGCAGTTGGCCGACAAGGGCGGCGACTTCTACAAGACGCTCGGCGGCGGTGTGTGGATGACGCCGGCGGTCGACCGGAAAACGCACACGGTGTACTTCGTGGTCGGCAACCCGTCGCCGGACCTGTATGGCGCGATCCGGCCGGGAGACAACCTCTATACGGATTCGCTCGTCGCGATCGATCTCGACACCGGCAAGTACAAATGGCACTACCAGTACGTGCCGCACGACGTCTGGGACCTCGACGCGGTGAGCCCGCCGATCCTGATCGACGTGCGCGACAACGACGGCAAGATGATCCCCGGCATCGTGCATGCGGGCAAGACCGGTCACGTGTACGTGCATGATCGTGCGACCGGCCGTCTGATCCGCTTCTCGCAGGCGATGATTCCGCAGGAAAACATGTGGACCCTGCCGACAGCAGCCGGCGCGCGCATGCTGCCGGGCGCGAACGGCGGCGTCGAGTGGTCGCCGATCGCGTTCGATCCGCAAACGCGCCTCGTCTACGCGGCCAACCTGAATCAGCCGATGACGTACCAGGTCGAGGACGCCGCCTATCCGGGCGGCAGCAAGCTGTGGCTCGGCGGCGCCTTCAAGCTGATTCCATCCGAGGCGCAATGGGGCAAGCTGTCGGCCGTCAACGTCGACACCGGCAAGATCGCGTGGGACTACAAGACCGACCAGCCGCTGATCGGCGGCGTACTTGCAACGGCGGGCGGTCTCGTGTTCAACGGCGAGGGCAACGGCCTGTTCCGCGCGTTCGATGCCGCCACCGGCAAGAAGCTGTGGGAGTTCCAGTGCGGCGCGGGCGTCAACGCGCCGGCCGTGTCGTACACGGTCAACGGCAAGCAGTACATCGCGGTCGCGGCGGGCGGCAATACGCAGATCGACTTCAAGCGCGGCAATAGCGTCGTCGTGTTCGCGGTGCCATGAGGCGGCCGGCGCCGCGGGGAGCGCCGGGTGGGGCGCGCGCTGCATGGGTGGCGCTGCTGTGCGGCGGACTGATCGCCGCATGGCTGCCGTCGGGCGCGCGCGCCGACGCCGAGGCGGGCAAGGCGAAAGCGCAGGTGTGCGTGGCCTGTCATGGGCCGATGGGCAATTCGACCAATCCGGACTATCCGATTCTGGCCGGGCAAACCGCGCGCTACCTGTATCTGGAGCTGAAGGACTTCAAGCAGGGACGGCGCAGCGATCCGCGCATGTCGCCGATGGCGGCGAACCTGTCGAGCGAGGACATGCAGGACCTCGCCGACTACTTCGCCGCGCAGAAGCCCGTATCGGTGCCGTTCAACGCGGATGGCGCGAGCATCGAGGCGGGCAGCAAGAAGGCCGCCGAGCTGTTGTGCACGATGTGCCACCTGGGTGGCTTTTCCGGGCAGAACGAGATTCCGCGCGTCGCGGGCCAGCAGTATCAGTACATCGTCAAGCAATTGCAGGACTTCCGCTCGCACACACGCACCAACGATGCGGGCAACATGACCAGCGTGACGCGTAATCTGTCCGACGACGACATCCATCATCTGGCCGCTTATATCAACAATCTGCAGTAGCATGGGGAAGACACCATGACAGACATGTTCACTCGGCAGCTTGCGGCCGCCGTTCTGCTCGCCAGCGCATTCGGCGCATGGGTGCCGGCGCTCGCGCAGGACCAGGGGGAAATCAACCGCCAACTGCTCGCGGCCGCGAAGGACGACGATCAGCAGTCGGTCGTCGCGGCGCTGCAGCGCGGCGCGTCGGTCGATGCGATGAACCGGATCGGCGACACCGCGCTCGTCACCGCGTGCAAGAAGGGCGATACGGCGATGGCGCGCACGCTGATCGAGCGCGGCGCGAACGTGCAGCATGCGAACGCGCCGGGCGATACACCGCTGATGGCCGCTGCCTACGGCGGCTTCGACGAGATCGTCGCGCTGCTGCTCGCGCATGGCGCCGAGCCGCTCGCGACCGATCGCGTCGGCAAGACCGCGATGGAATACGCAGCGGGCCAGGGGCAAACGAAGGTCGTCGGTCAGTTGCTCGATGCGGGCGTCGACGTGAACCGGACCTACAAGAACGATCTGACCGCGCTGATGTGGGCGGCGGGATATGATCGCGCGGAGACCGCCCAGCTGTTGCTCGCGCGCGGCGCGAACCGGTCGTTGAAGGACAATCGCGGGATGACGGCGAAAGATATCGCGGTGCAGACGAAGTCGGAGCGCGTCGCGGGGTTGTTGTCGGCGGGTTAGCGGCTCGAATCACGCACGCAATGCCGGCTGCGCTTGCGCCAGAATCGCCGGCAATGCCTCGAACGAATCGATCAGCGCGTCGCAGCGCGGCAGGTCGGCGCCGCTCGCGCTGCCATAGCCATAGCTGACGATGAAGACCGGCAGACCGGCCGCGCGCGCCGCCGCGACATCGACCGATGAATCGCCGACCAGCACACAACGTTCGGGCTCGACATCGAGCAGCCGGCACGCGTGCCAAAGCGGCTCGGGCGACGGCTTCAGGCTCGCCACGGTGTCGCCCGCGACCAGCCCGTCCAGATAAGCGGCAAGCCCAGTTTTGTCGAGCAGCGCCGCCGCCAGCGCCCGCGGCTTGTTGGTCACGCACGCGCAGCGGTACCCGTGCTGCTGCAACGCGCGCAGCCCGGCCATCACGCCAGGAAAAACCCGACCCAGCGCCGCGTTGGTCACTGCGTAGTGCCGCTCGAACACGGCCTGCGCGTGGTCCAGTTCGACGTGCTCGCCGAGGCCCGCCGCATCCAGCGAGCGTTGCACGAGCTTGCGCACGCCGTTGCCGATGAAGCCAGTCACCCTGTCGTAAGGCAGCGGCGTGGCGCCGAAGTCCGTCAGCATCAGGCCGGCAGCCGCGACGATGTCCGGCGCGGTATCGACCATCGTACCGTCGAGATCGATCAGGACAGCGTGGTAGTCGCCGTTCATTGCCGTGACGCGCTCGCGTTCGCCATGGTCCGCGTTCAGTGCGGCGTGCGCAGCCGAATCGGGAGGACGCGTGGCGTCTTGATGCCAACGGCGCAGTGTCGCCAGATCCACCCAGCGATGCCATTCGCCGCGCACCATCGCAACGATCGGCGCGTGCGGATCGCCGAGATGAGGCAGCACGGCCAGCGCGCCGTCGAAGTCCTCGCGCGCGGTAAAAGCGCTCGGCGTGACCACGACGGGCACGCGCGCGGCGCGCGCTGCCAGCAGGCCGTTGCGCGAGTCCTCGAAGGCGAGACAGGCCGCGGGCTGCAAGCCGAGCTGTTCGAGCACGTGGCGATAGACGTCGGGGGCGGGCTTTTTCGCCGGCGTGGTGCCGGCGTCGCCGATCGCCGCGAAGCGATGGCGCCAACTGGCGCCGAAATGCGCTTGCAGCAGCGCGTCAAGGTTGGCGGGCGTCGTGGTCGTCGCGATCGCCACGCGTAGACCGGCCTCGTTCGCCTCGTCGATCAGACGCGCGATGCCGGGTCGTAGCGGCACGCCGCGCTCGCGCATGCGCTCGGTGTAGTGGCGCGTCTTCAGCGCGTGCAGCGCGTCGACGGCCTCTCGCGCTCGCGGGCCCCCGGCTTCCTCGCACTCGACCGTGCGCCAGTAATGCAGCAGACGCTCCTTGCCGCCCGCCACTTTCAGCAAGCTGGAATAGAGCGCTTCGTCCCAGAACCAGTCGAGGCCCGCTTCGGCGAACGCGGCGTTGAATGCGTGCAGATGAGCAGTCTCGGTGTCGGCGAGCGTGCCGTCGACGTCGAAGATGAGGGCTTGCATCGTGCGGTCCTCGCAAGGGTGGGGTGCCGTTCAGACACGCACCACGATAGCCGAGCCGTCCGCCGATTCAAATTCAGAGATTCTTTCGCCGCCGATAAGCGGGACTTTGTGTGCCGGCACGCACCGAACACGCACGCCGCGCCGCGTCATTTGCCCAACTGCGGATCGGTCACGAAGCCCAGCTTCGTCAGTCCGCCACGCTGCGCCGCCGACATCACGATCGCCACCCGCTCGTACGCCACCTTGCGATCGGCGCGCAAATGCAGCTCCGGCTGCGGCGTCGCGAGGGCGGCTTGCGCGATGCGCGCGCGCAAGGCGTCGTCGGTCACGGGCTGACCGTCCCACAGCACCGTACCGTCCGCCTGCACCGCGACGTCCACGTGCGCGGGCTTGAGCGCTTCCGGCTGACTGCTCGCGTGCGGCAGATCGATCCTGACCGCGTGTTGCAGCGCCGGAATGGTGACGAGAAAAATGATCAGCAGTACCAGCATCACGTCGACGAGCGGCGTCATGTTGATCTCGTTCATCAGACCTTGATCGTCGTCGTCGGAGAAAGGGCTCATTGCCATTCGAGGTCTCCGTCGCGGTTTGCGTTCGTCGCGTTGGTGCCGCGCGGCACCACGCGCATCTGCGGCCCGGCGCTCGACGGCAACTGCGAGCCGGTCACGAAGTACGCGTGCAAGCCGTGCGCGAAGCGCTTCAGGCGCGCGACGATCGAGCGGTTCGCGCGCGTCAGACCGTTGTAGCCGAGCACGGCGGGAATTGCGACGAAGAGCCCGAACGCCGTCATGATCAGCGACTCGCCGACCGGGCCGGCGACATGATCGATCGAGGTCTGACCGGTCTCGCCGATCACGATCAGCGCATGGTAGATGCCCCACACGGTGCCGAACAGCCCGACGAAAGGCGCGGTGCTGCCGATCGACGCGAGAATCGCGAGGCCGCTTTGCAGGCGCGCGATCGTCTCGTCCATCGTGTCCTGCAGACGCCGGGTGATCCAGTCGGACACGTCGATGCGGTCGTGCAGATGCTGCTGCGTCTGCCGATGATGCGTCGCGGCTTCATGACCCGCCAGCGCGAGCGCGAGCAGCGGGTTGTCGTGCGCGCCCGATTCCGGATGGCCGAGGCTGCGCAGCCCGTCGTCGAAGCGGTCCGCGCTCCAGAAGCGCGCGTCGCTCCGGGTTGCGCGCCTCAGGCGGATCAGTTGCCACAGCTTCACGATGATCACCGTCCACGACAGCACCGACATGATCACGAGCACGCTCAGAATGCCGCGCGTGACGATATCACCTGAATCCCAGACGTTTGCGAGTCCGTAGTGTTGCATGGCGAGTTCCTTCGTTTGGTGTCCCTGGTCTGTTTGGCGCTGCGCTCACCCTGTTGCGTCACTCGGTCAGTCCGAACACGAACGACTGCGAGTACGCGGCGCGCACCGGCGTGCCGTTTTCGGTGTACGGCTGGCAGGCGCCCGCATGGACGGCGGCGAGCGCCGCGTCGTCGAGCCGCGCGGAGCCGCTGCTGGTTTGCAGCTGCGCCGTTTCGATATGCCCGCTCAGCCCGACGACGAAACGCACGATCGCCGTGCCATGCTCGCCGCGCCGCTTCGCGATGTCGGGATAGTCGGGCTTCGGAATCGAGCAGTCGACGTGCGACACGTTGCGCGGCTCGGTCGACGCGGGCACCGCCGGATGGACGGCGGAAGCCGATGCCGCCGACGGCGCGGCGGCTGTTGGCACGGCGGCCTGCGGTGCCGCCGATGGCACGGCGGCTTGCGTGACGGGCTGCGCGGTGCTTTCGCGTGTCGGAGACGGTTTCGGCAGAGGTTTTTCCACACTGCGTGGCACCTGCGCGCGAGGCTGCGGCGCCGGTTTGACGCGCACGGCGGGGTGCGTGACCGGCGGCGTTGGCGCCGTCGGAACGACAGCGGCGGGTGGGGGCGGCGCGGGAGGTGAAACAACCGGAGCGGGAGGCTCGGGGCTCAGCAGCGACGCGGTGATCGTGCGCGGCTCGACCGGACGCTCGACGATCCGGTTACGCGCGCTCAACGCGATGGCGAGCAGCACCAGATGCGCGGCGATCACGGCGCCCAGCACGATGGCCGCGCGACGGTAACCGGCCGCGGCATTCGTAGGACTTGCTGGGTTCACCATGGCAACTTGCAGCATCATCGCCACCTCCGCGCTCATTGTCCCCCGCCGACCCCGCTTTTCAAACCCGCGACGGCCGGCGCGAAGCAATTCGGGAAAATCTCCCGCCGATCCGCGTTGTCAAACAATCGCCCGGTGGGCTACCTTGAAATGATGACGCGAACCATCGCGGCGCCGCCATATCAACCCGGAGTACAACGATGCTGGAGACACGGATTTTCCCCCGACCACCACGCCGTTCCCTCGCGCTGGCCTGCGCGCTCGTGCTGGCCGCGAGCGCCGCGCATGCCGCGGCCGCGCCGCTCGCCTACGTGACGAGCGAGAAGGCCGGCGTCGGCGTGATAGATCTCGACCAGATGACGCTCACGCAGACCTTTCCGGTCGGCGCCGGTGGCCCGCGCGGCCTGAGCCTGAACGCAGACGGCACGCGTTTGCTGGTCGCCAACAAGAACACGAACGATCTCGCGGTGATCGACACCGCCACGGGCAAGGTCGTCCAGCGCGTGAAGATCGGCAAAAACCCTGAATATGTGCGGGTGCGCAACGGCTACGCGTACGTGACCTACGAGCCCGGCGAGGACGGCGGGCCGCCGGGAGCCAAACCCGACGCGAAGGGGGACAATAAGCCCGCAGCGAACGCGGGCAACAAGCCCGGCGCGGACGACGACGACGCGAACAAGCCGCCCGCCGAAATCGCGATCATCGATATGAAAAACTGGCACGTGATCCGTTCGGTCACGAGCGGCCACGAAACCGAAGGCATCGAATTCTCGCGCGACGGCCAGATGATGCTGGTCACCAACGAAGGCGACGATACGGTGTCGATCTATCACACACGAACCGGCGCGCCGATTCGAACCGTGAAGCTCGCGGCGGGCGGGCGGCCGCGCGGCATCCGGCTGTCGCCTGACGGCAAGCATTATGTTGTCACGCTGGAGTCGCTCAGCAAGTTCGTCGTGATCGACGCGCACACGTTCGACGTAGTCAAGACCGTCGACACCAAACTCGGGCCCTATGGCGTCGCGTTCGGTCCCAACGGTCAGCGGCTTTTCGTGGCCGCCGCGCGCGACAAGGTGGTGCAGGTGTTCGACGGCCACACGTACGAACATGTCGCCGATGTGCCGGTCGGCCAGCGCTGCTGGCATTTCAGCTTCACGCCGGACGGCTCGAAGCTGATGGTCGCGTGCGGTCGCTCCGACGCGGTTTACGTGCTCGACGCGAAGAGCTATCAGCCGCTCAAGCAGATCGGTGAGCTGCCGCTCGCGTGGGGCATCGTCACGTATCCGCACAGCGACGGCTCGATCGAATCGCATTGAGCGAGGCGGGCGAATGAGCTGTTATCGGGTCTTGCCATACCAGTACGTTCGCGCGCAGCACCGCCGCCGCGAGCTGTTCGCGGGTGAGGATCATTGCGCGTCTCCAAAAAACGAAACAGCCCCGTCGAAGCGGGGCTGTGTTGATGAAACAGGCGGGGAAATCAGGAAGTGCGACGCGTCGCGAGTGCCCGGTCGATGAACCAGAAGGTCACCGTCCCGCTAAAAATTTCCATGTCACTTGACGTCCAGATGAGATCCGTCGCATCCGCAAGCGATGCAACGAGCTCGTTCAAGAAGAAGGACTCCCTAAGTCAGCAACCTATATAAGAGAGCAGGCGAGCCGCCGCGCAACCGACTACCTTTTGATGAGCCGCCTGAGGGCGAGTCGGACAGACTGCGGGAGCCTGGAAAAAGCCCCGCGGGAGAGGCGATACAAAACATATCTCGTCATCACGCGGATAATCTTCTGGTCGAGGGGCAAGGAGTTCAGCGTGGTTTTTGGAAAGACCTCATAGTCGGACCGTTGCCCAAAGCCCAAAAACATCGAGATCTGGTCATTCAACCGGGTGATGAATTCGGTGTTGACGATAATCGGCTCGGACCTTTGGATTTCGCTGTCTACCTGGAGGAAGACGCTTTTCCTGACGAAATTCTTGTTGTTGACGGGCCTCGCTCTGTGTATGCCGTATGTGTTGTAGATCAGCAAGGAGCCACTGGGCATCTTGAAGCTTCTGATCGCGGACTCGTAGTTCGCTTCGATAAACTCGTCGGTATAGTCGCTATATGCCTTTTCGCCCGACCAAAGGTGAGAGCCTTCGATATATTGAAACTCGCCATCCTCGACCTCCGAGACATAAAAAATAAAGATGATTCCCGGAATATGAGCGAATGCTTTGTCAGTCTTGTTGTCGGTGTGCCACTGCATATGGTGTCCACCATATGTTTCATAATAACGCAGCGCTTTCAGCCGGAATTCGTTGCCCAGATATCGCTCGCAGATTTTGAGCACTAACGACGAGGTGGCAAAGTTGTAGAAGGTCTTCGAAACTGCGAGAAGATTGGTCAGGTAGTACTGTTTCTCGGAGTAGACGCCGCTGATGGAGTTTTCATTCAGCCCAAGTCTCGTTTGTGTCGCGTCGCGCTCGATGGTTTTCAGCGTGTATTGCGATATCGCCGAGGGGAAGGCGTAATATCCATTTACATTTAGATCGCTGACGATCTGATCGATGTCGACAGAGAGAAACTCACTGCAAAATAATGCTGCTTCATTTTGCTTGTCACCGGCCCGGACACGACGTGAGCTTGCCGGTGTCTCGTCGACGCTGATTTCAAGGCTGCAGCCCGAATCGTCAATATTGAGGGGCGCGCTTGCCATTGCTTTCTCCCATGGTTTTTTGGACCTCTCACTGCCCGTCTGTCGAATCGAAATGGATAAATGGATGCTAGTTGCAGGGACGTCGTCGAAATCGCGGAGTCGGAAGACGACAAGATTTTGGCCAGCCGAGACCCGAGGCTGCGCCAGTTAGCGAAAAGATCACGAGCCGTGATCTCTGATCGTCTCCCGTTTGTGTGACGAGAACCGCGCCTGGCGCCGCGAAGCCGAAACCGGAGCTGCGGCAGCTGAAGAGGCACCGGCGCGCGCAATCGCATCCCCAAGCTTGCCGAATGGCAGTTTGGGGTCGAGCATAAGCATTCAGCGAGGCCACGGTGGCAGCCGTTCGAAGTCGTCGCGCGGTGAATGGGCCGATCTGGAGCGATGGGCGGATGCGTTAGCGTCGATCGACGAACGTCGGCAAAGGCCGAAACGCAGCGTTCGACCCTGCGAAATGAATGGCCGTTTGCGAGCGGAGCCGACTTTCGAATGTCCCAGCTATGGTGCGGGCGAATGACGCTTCATGACCGAACGCGGCCGACCGCGAACGCACCAGATCGACCCACTGCCGCCGCTGAACACCGGCGGGACTCGGCGGCAGCTTTCAAGTCCGACAACGGCCACTTGTCCTGCCGCATCGGACGGCAATAAACCGGCCTTCGCGGGCATTGGAGTCCGCTCGCATCCTGGTCAGTCGCGCAGTCGATTTATTTGCTGATTTTGGGAATGGCCTGACGGTATCTTCGGCAAGAAGCACTGGTCACAGCGGACAGCTGGGAAATGCGCGCTGGCGACTGCGTCCCCGATGCCCGAATGCGACGTCAATTTTTCCACGCTCGGCTTTCTACGGCGGCTGAAGTCTCAGCCTGCACGGCCGGCGGATTCTGACTTTCGAGAATCGGTTCGTCTGCCAGTCATTTTCAGGTCAATGAAATCCATATAAATCAATAAGATACGCGACCTCCACGTCAGGCGATCGATGGCACGGGCCTTGCGTTGTTTAACGCATAGAGCATTCAACGCCATTAAAGCAGTCCACATAGGACTCACCTGCGGAGACGACATCCATGATTCGATTTATCCCCCCGCGCTCACGCGCGCGGCGCTACTAAGCCGCAACTCGACTTTTCCCACTCTGCCCTGGTCACCGACTGCCTCCCGCGGACGGCGGGACAGATGCGTCCGTCGATTGTTCGTCACTGTATCCGGCACGCCCGACGATGCCACCCCGCAGTCCCTTCAGAAAGCAACCCGCAAGGAGACGATATGCAAGTCACTGGTATGTTGTACGGCTCAAGACTGTTGAAATTCGGCGGTTTTCCCACTGCCGAAGTTCTCGGCCCTGACGCAAGCGAAGAGCAGATCAAAGCCCTGATCGATCGTCATGGCTCGGTATTCGTGAAGCCGATGTTCAAGGGTGGGATAGGCAAAAAGGGCAAGGCGGGACTCATCGGGCGAGCAAGCGACCTGAAAACCGCACTGAAGGAGAAGGAGCGCCTGTATTTCACCGAACATCGGCATGGAAATCAGACCGCCAAGGCTAATGGCGTGACCTTCGAAGGCGCAGTGCCGGCGCAGCACGAAGTGTATTTCTCGATCACTGATTCGACGCGCTTCAGGGCGCCCACGATGACACTCACGCATCACGGCGGCGTCGACATCGAAGAACTTGATCCGAGCATGATCGTGCACGTGCCGTTCGATCCGCTCACCGGACTGAAGGCGTTCGTCGTCGCGAACGCGCTGTCGCGCCTGAACGCGCCTAAGGAAATCATCTCGCCGCTGGTGCAACACTTGCCGAAACTGTGGGAGCTCTATCACAACTTCGGTATGACGACGCTCGAGCTGAACCCGATTCGCATGCAGCCCGGTCGCGATGGCCGGCTGACGCCAGTCGCATGCGATTTCAAATGCGGCTTTGATCGCGACGACGTTCGCTGGCAGCGGCTCGACATACCCGCGCACGTGTTCTCGGTCGACTATTCCGATTTCGAATCAGAGATCAACCAGTTGCGGACCTACCAGGGTCAAAGCGACGTCTACGTGATCAACGAAGGCGGCACGATCCTCGCGCCGACTTTTGGCGGCGGGGCCAACTCGCTGGTGTCGGAGATCCTGGGCGACGACGCGATCATTTCCTCGGACTTCGGTGGGAATCCTCCCTACGAAAAGATGAAGGAAGTGGCTCGCATCTGTTTCAAGCACTGGCTGAAACAGACCAACGTGCTGTTCATCATCGGCGGGAAGTCGAACAACACCGATATCTTCGAGACGCTGCGCGCAATGGCCGATGCGTTGCGCGAGCATTTCAGCAAGAACGGACCGACGCCGCTTTACGTGGTGATCGGGCGCGGCGGCCCTAATCTTGTACGCGGCATGGGCGCAATGCGTGACACCTGCGATGCGCTCGGCCTGCCCTACAGCATTTTCGGGTTCGATTCGGATATCAGCGAAGTCATCCAGTACGCGAAGGCGGCGGACGCGTGGATGAAAGCAGGCGGCCGCGAGCTGGTCACCGCGACGCTCAACAGTGCGCAAGGCGCGCCCGCCCAAGCCTGAGCCTTCATGACTCGAGCATAAATCAATCCGGAGGAAGACCATGTACAGGCAAGGTGCAGGAGATTTCAAATACTACGTCGGCATCAGTTCGCTCGCGCAGGCTGCCTGCCGCGAGGACCGCGTGTGCGTGCTGAACATACTCGGGGGCGAGTCGCGGCAAGTCACGCCGGTGGGCCACGCGTATTCGGGAGGTAACGTCGTTTTCGGCACGTCGCCCGGACGCCGCGGACAGGTGCTGGAGACTTCGCTTGGCAATATCCCCGTGTACAACAGCGTGCTGGAAGGGCTGCAGGACGGCCATCATTTCAACTGCGGCGTGATCTATTTGCCGCCATCCGCCGCGCGCGACGGTGTGGCCGAACTGATTCGCGTTAATCCAGAACTGAAGAAGATCTTCATCGTCACGGAGAAATTGTCCGTGCACGATTCGCGCGAAATACGTGCGATGGGACAGCAAAACGGCATTGACATCTTCGGCGGCAATAGCCTCGGTATTGCCGATGCGTGGAACCGCGTGCGCATCGGCGGCGCACTCGGCGGCGATAACCCTGACGAGGCACTCAGGAAAGGCTCGATCGCGATCTTCTCAAACTCGGGAAATTTCACGACAACGATCGCGACGTACCTGCGAATGGCCGGCTGGGGAACGACTACGCTTATGTCGAGTGGGAAGGACGTTTATATCCATTTCGCGGCGCCGGAGTTCGCGTTCGCGCTCGCCAATGACGCGCGCAGCAAGGCGGCCGTGCTGTACTCGGAGCCGGGCGGATACTACGAACTCGAAGCGAATTTCAGCAAGCCGGTGGTCGCCTGCGTGGTCGGCCGCTGGAAGCAGAAACTGACGCGCGCGGTCGGCCATGCGGGAGCATTGGCCGGCGGCAACGACGACGCTGCATCAAAAGAGCGCTGGTTCATGGAGAAGTTTGGCGTCGATCGACCGTTCACACCGGACGATCCGGTGTGCAGCGCAAAAGGCGCGCTCGTAACCAATATCGCCCACATTCCGGCGGCTCTGACGGCGGTGATGCATGAAAACGGCGCGCGGCCCGACTTCGCGCCAGAAGGCAGTCTCGCGCTCAAGCCATGGTTTCGCTCGTCAATAGGAATTGCATTGCCGCCCGAGCTCGACCTGCCGGTTGTCACAGCGTTGCCGCCGTATGACGCACAGATCGCCGCGCTAAACCAACAGGTCGGCATCGTGTTGCCCCGCCAGAATATGAAGGACGCTTCGGGCGCATCGCAGATGGACCCGGACACGCAGGTGACAAGTCTGCACGGCGTGCCGGTGCTACAGGCCGCGCAGTATTCGCTCGAGGGCAACCTTTGCCTCGCGCTGTTGCACGAACCGGGGGGCACAAACGACGCGAAACTCGTCAGTGTTGCGGTCGGTGCCGAACTCAACCTGCATGGCGATACGACGCTCGCGGCGGCGCAGGCCGCTCGTGACGCGGGCAATGCGCCAAACAGCGTACTCGCGGCGGCGGCGAGCATTGTCGGCCCGGGTCGCGCCGACGGCGCGCGCCGGGCCGCGCGAGCGTTGGTCGAACTCGGCACCACGGCTGCCTTGCGGGACGCGCTCGACGAGGGGCTCGAGTTGTCGTTGCGGCAGTCCGACGATGCCGAGACGCGAGCCTTGCTCACGTGTGAGGTGCCTGACGAAAAGGCCCAGGCGATGCTCGCTGGCCTGACGGATAGAGAGGCGAAGTCCGCGTTCATCCGCTATTTACAGGGCCTCGACGGACACCCGAGCGCCGATGCCGTGCTGGCTGCAATCACCACGACGCTCGCGTGGGGGCCGTTGATGCGCAAACGCGTATCGCGGATGACCGTCGAAAACCTGCCATGGTGGATGCGCCTGTTCGGAACGCTGATCGGCGCGTCGGTCGACGCCGGACAACATGAAGCGGGACGCTTCTGCGGTATCGCGATGGACGAGGTGCTAGGACAGCGCTCGCTGACCGATGTTGCGTGCGCTGCGTTGATTGGGGGCAAGCCGGATGAAGCTGAGCTGTTTGGATTTCAGACACTCGTGGGCCTGCTGCTCACGAACGGACCGGGCGCGATTTCCGCGCAGGGCGCGAAGGGCGCGGTATCGGCGGACGGTCCCGAAACGCCGGAACGAGTCCAACTCAACAAAGCGATGGTCGGCTTTCTCACCCACGCGGGCTACGCGCATGGCGGCAATGGCTTCGAGGGGGTGGCGTTCCTGCTTGAGCGTTTCAAGGAGGTCGCGATGACCGATCCCGGTGATCCGGCGCACGGTCTCGACCTGAAAGCGATGGCTGCCGGATTCGCACGTGCATATGGCGAGGAGCGGACACAACGCAAGGAGGTCGGCGCACAGCAAGCCACGGCACTGCCCTGCATCAACCATCCGGTGTTCAAGGGCAAGCCCATCAACGTCGATCCCCGTGAGGCGTTCGTGCGTCAACGCTTCGAGGCTCGGGGCGAGTACAACGTCTTCCACGACTACTACCGTGCGCTGGTGCAGGCGTTGTACGACGAAAACGTGACGCGCAACGTGTTCGCGGTCAACGTGGATGCAGTGATTGCCTCGGTGTTGCTGAAGATGCTGTGGGCGCGCCATCGGGCTGGCGAGTTCTCCAGTCAGGCGCTGGAGACCGCGGCCTTTACCGTGTTCCTGTATGGCCGGATGATCGGCTGCGCTGCGGAGGTTGACGACCACTTGAATCGCGGTCGCAACCTGGACACTCGCACACCTCAGGCAAACGTGCGATTCGTCGCGTGAGAGCCAAAAGCTGTATTACGATCGACTGATCAGTCCGAAGACCGGGCCGCATTCGACTGATTTATCGGAATGCAGCACCGGGCTTCAAACGCCGAGGAGACACGTCGTGCCAGTCACTCCACACACATCACAGCCGGTACCGGTGCCGGCGCCGCAACCCGAAATCAAGCCCCGATTCTGGCCTGAGGGCTGGTGGAAACTGATGGAATACCGGATCGGCATTATTCCGCTGCCGGTCTACGTTATCCTGCTCGCGCTGATCGCGGGTTTCGCGGTCACCGGAAAGGTGCCCGGCGAGATATCAATGGCGATCGCCGTATTGGCCTTCTTCGGTTTCACCTGCGCGGAGATCGGCAAGCGCCTGCCGATCGTGCGCAATATCGGCGCGGCCGCGATCTTTGCGACCTTTATACCTTCCGCGCTGACCTACTACCACCTATTGCCCAAGCCAATCCTCACGCTTACCACGGATTTCACGAAATCGACCAACTTCCTGTACCTGTTTATTGCGTCGATCATCGTGGGCAGCATTCTGAGCATGGACCGGCGTGTGCTGATTCAAGGCTTCATCAAGATCTTCGTTCCGCTCGGGCTCGGCTCGGTCGCGGCGGGCATCGTCGGGACGCTGGTCGGCACGGCACTCGGGCTCGGCGCGCGCCATACGTTGTTCTATGTCGTGGTACCCATCATGGCGGGCGGCATCGGCGAAGGCGCGATACCTTTGTCGATCGGCTATTCAGAAATCCTTCATCTGCCGCAGGGCGAATTGTTCGCCTTGGTGCTGCCGCCCGTGATGCTTGGCAGTCTCACCGCGATCATCTTCGCGGGCGCGCTCGATATGGTCGGCAAACGCTTTCCGCATCTCACGGGTCAGGGGCGTTTGCAAGCCGGCGAGGTGGACCAGATGAACCCGGTGGAGGAAGAAATTCGCGGGCACGTCGACGTCTCCCACATCGCGGCGGCTGGAATCACTGCCATTACGCTGTACCTGCTGGGGCTGATGTGTCGCAACATGTTCGGGCTGCCCGCGCCGGTGGCCATGCTGTTTCTCGCGGTGCTGGTCAAGCTCGCGCGGGCGGTATCGCCGCCATTACAGGAAGGCGCGTTCGTCGTATATAAGTTTTTCTCGACGGCCGTGACCTATCCGCTGCTGTTCGCGATCGGCGTGGCGATGACGCCGTGGGACAAACTGATGGCTGCGTTCACGCTGGCGAACATCGTCACGATCGTCGCGACGGTGGCCACACTGATGGGGACCGGCTTCCTGGTCGGGCGCATGTTGAAGATGTACCCTATCGACACAGCGATCGTGAACGCCTGTCACAGTGGGCAGGGCGGGACCGGCGACGTCGCCATCCTCACGGCGGCCAACCGCATGCAACTGATGCCGTTTGCGCAGATTGCCACCCGCATTGGCGGGGCGATTGTCGTCACGGTCACGCTGATCGTTCTAGCGCGCATGGGATGATGAGTTGCTATTGGCAAGCGTCGGGACGCCGTTCCCCACGTCGGGATCGGCAGTCATTCTGCAATTGAGCGCCGCGGGGCGACCTTGGGCATGAAAATAAGCGGTATTCCGTTGTGGGGATGGATGGCCGCCGCCGCGCTTTACGTCGGTGTGGCTGCCGCCGCGGTCGAGTTTGCGTGGGACCGTTCTATCGATGCGCTTGTGGAGACCGGCGCACACCGGCTCGACCTGTATGCTGCCAGCCTCAGGAGCGAGTTCGGACGCTACGAGATGATGCCTTCGATCGTCGCCAGGCAGGAAAGCGTGCGCGCGTTGTTGAGTGCGATGCCCCACCCACCGGCCGGACTTCTACAGACGGTCAATACCTATCTTGACGCAGTGAATCGCGACGCCGGCAGCGTTGCCGTAGACGTGATCGACCAGCACGGTCTGGTCATCGCCGCGAGCAACTGGAATCGGCCAGAAAGCTTCGTCGGCACCAACGTGTCTTATCGGCCGTATTTCCAGGACGCGCTCGCACATGGATCGGGCCGGTTCTTCGGTATCGGCACGAACACCGGCATGCCTGGCCTCTATTTCGCGAGCGCGGTGCGAGAGGATGGCGGGCCGATCGGGGCCACGGCCGTCAAGGTCAGCGTAGACGCGCTTGAATCTGCGTGGAGAGTGCCGGGCGTCGCGGCGATGGTGATCGATAGTAACGGCGTGATTGTCATTTCCACGGTTCCGGCGTGGAAGTTCACGTCGCTTAGACCGATAACGGCACAGCAGCAACGCCAGATCCAGGCATCGCGGCAATATGCCGGCCGTAGCGTAGAAGCGCTGCCATACCGGCGTCTCGGTGACTGGGACACTTCGGCGTGGTTTGCACGCTTTCCCGACTGGAGTCGCCCAGGCCACGAGCGGCGATACCTGGCAATGTCGCGAACCGCGCCCCAGGCCGGCGATTCGATCATGATTCTGCTCGACGTGTCCAGCGCGCGGCGCCAGCAACAAATCGCGCTTGCGTTCGTCACGGGGGGCTTCCTCATCATCGGACTGTATTGCCTCTATGCGATCCAGCGCCGCCGCGCCATAGCGGAAAAACTCAGGGCACAGGACGCGCTGCGCAGCGCCAATGATCGGCTGGAGATCACGGTTCGCGAGCGCACGGCGGCACTGACGCAGGCCAATGAAAGGATGCGGGAGGAGATTGTCGAGCGCACACGCACCGAGCAGCTACTGCGGGATTCCCAGCAAGAGGTCGTGCATGCGGGCAAGCTCGCGGTGCTCGGACAAATGGCGGCCGGTCTGACGCATGAACTGAACCAGCCGCTCGTTGCCATCAAAACGCTCTGCGACAATGCACGGACGTTTTTCGAACGCAATCAGCCTGCGCCTGCCATCGGAAACCTCGAGCGAATTTCGCGGCTCGTCGACAGCATGGCGATACTCACAAGCGAACTTAAGACCTTCGCCCGCAAGCCTGAATTCGAACGTGTCGCGGTGTCACTGAATGAAGCGGTCGCGCATGCGGTGCTGATCTACGAAGCACGGATTCGCGATGAGCAGGTGCAACTCGATGTCCTGATCCCGGCCGGCACGACGATATGCGCAGAGCCGAGCCAGCTGCAGCAGGTGATCGTCAACCTGCTCGGCAATGCGCTGGATGCCGTCGCGGATCAGGATAAGCGCGTGATCGCCATCGAAGCTTCCAGAACCGAACGGCCGAGCCGTGTGCGGTTCACCGTCAGCGACAGTGGCGCGGGCATCGCGCCGGAGGTTCTGGCGCATCTATTCGAACCATTCGTGACGACGAAGCCGCGAGGCCGCGGCCTGGGTCTCGGGCTCGCGATTACCTCGCGTCTTGTGGACGGCTTTGGGGCGCGAATCTCCGCTGCAAACCGACCCAACGGCGGCGCACAATTCACGATTGAATTCTCCGTGGCGACGGAGCAGGAGGCAGCCAATGGGCGATGAGATCAGCGTTGTTGTGGTCGAAGACGATGAGAACGTGCGTCTCGGCGTCGAGCAGGCGGTTGCTTTGGCTGGCTTTCCAGTGCGGGCGTATGAGTCGGCGGCCGCGGCGCTGGCGGAGGTCGCACCGGGTGCACCGGTGGTGATCGTGTCCGATGTACGGATGCCGGGCATCGACGGTCTGAAATTGCTCGAACGTGTCCTTGCGCTCGATCCACAGATCCCTGTTGTACTGATCAGCGGGCACGCGGACATCGCGACAGCGGTGGGGGCGATGCGAACGGGCGCCTATGATTTCATCGAGAAGCCTTTTTCGTCGGACCACATCGTGAGTCGTGTGACACGCGCAGTCGAGAAGCGCCGTCTAACGCTCGAAGTGCAGGGTTTGCGCGCGGCATTGCACAACTGGCAGGGAATAGAGGCGCTTGTGCTCGGCAAGTCACCCGCGATCGTCGAGGTTCGACGGAAAATCCTGCGGCTGGCGGATACCTCAGTGTCGGTGCTGATTACCGGCGAAACGGGCACGGGCAAGGAACTGATCGCCCGTGGACTGCACGATTTCAGTGGGCGCCGCGATCATCATTTCGTTGCGCTCAACTGTGGCGGCTTACCGGAGCAGCTATTCGAGAGTGAGCTATTCGGTCATGAGGCCGGTGCGTTCACGGGTGCAATCAAGAACCGCATCGGCAAGATCGAATGGGCCACCGGCGGCACGCTCTTTCTGGACGAGATCGAAACCATGCCGATCGCATTGCAGATCAAGATGCTGCGGGTATTGCAGGAACGCCAGATTGAGCGACTGGGCTCGAACGAGGCGATAGCTGTCGATTGCCGGATCGTGGCGGCATCGAAGGCAGATCTCGTCGAACTTGCGACAGACGGACGTTTCCGCGCTGACCTGCTGTATCGGTTGAACGTCGCGCTGATCGATTTACCCCCTCTGCGCGAACGTCGAGAAGACATACCGCTGCTATTCGAGCATTTCGTACTCGCTGCCGCACTTCGTTTTGGGTTGTCGGCTCCGATTGTGTCTGCATCCCAGGTCTCGGAGCTAATGACGCATCAGTGGCCGGGCAATGTGCGGGAATTACAGAACGTCGCGGATCGCTTTGTCCTTGGGCTCGATGGCGACCGCCTGCTGCCGGCCGGCGGGCAGCGGATTAAAACCGGAACGCTTGCGGAGCAACTTGCCCATTTCGAACACATGCTGATCGCGGATATGCTGCGGCGGCACAACGGGAATATCGCCGAGGCCAGCGCTGAACTGGGAATGCCGAAAAAGACGCTCTATCACAAGGTGCGTCAACTGAAGTTTCCGGGCGGAGACGAGCAAAGCGAAGGACTCGACGCTTGAGGGAGCGCCCCGATCATGCAGCGCTCAATATCGCGAATCGTGGCTGCTTCCTGGGTGGAACGGACGTGTGAATGTCCGAGTAACGACGCGAACGAATGACGGTTGATGGCCGCACTGAGACCGACGATCTGACGTCGTCTGTCTGACCAAGTCCTATTTTCTACGCAGCGACTGACTACCCGGCAACGGCGATGTCGCAGCCGAATGGACAAACCGGCACAGCCGGTCGCACGATTCGATATAACGATATTTCGGCACACTGCCAAGCACCTCGTCGTAACGCGACGCGACCTGTCCGACAGTGACGGTATGTTCCGTCGACACCTGCCAGCAATGCCCCTGTGCGGCAGCGGAGATGCTGCTGTCCAGCACGGTCCCCGCTTCGCGAAAAAGCGCGACGTCTGCTTCCGGGCAAGCGGTTCCGAGCATGAAGTACGTCATATAGAGCATCCGCAGCAGACTCACCATCGTCTCTGCCGTCCCGTGCCCGGATCGAAAGACCGCCAGAGCAAGATGGCCTTCCAGAGAAAGATCGCTCAAGAAAGCCACACGCACCATAAAGCCCTCGATTGAAGAGATCCTGCATAGGGACCGGCAGCTTTTGCGTCAGGAATACAAATGCGGTGCCGTCGACAACCCAGTACCGTACGAGCCATCTGCCGCCACAGCCGGTCCCTGCTGATCGAGGATTGTTCAATCAGTGCCGTATTGAGGTGACCGTGGCCCGTAAAGCAGCCCGTTCGGCGGCCCGGCATGCAGAAGCCGATAGCTCGTCACTCCGGCAATATCGTGCCCCCTGTCCGTCAGCGAATTCGCAACCTGCTTGATCGCTGCCATGACCAGCATGCCGATCAGGCTACCGCCAGCATTGTTGTTGCCCTCATTGCTGTTGGCGCTCGCACTACCCTGCCATAGCACGTCACCGGTCTTGAGATCGACCAGCCTGGCGGACGCCGTTACTACTGTTGCACTGTCGACGATGTGGTACACGGAGCCGTACTGTGTGATCTTCGAATACAGCGCGGCGTCAGCACCGAAGATCTCCCGAAGCTTCGCGGGGGAGGTTGCCTGAATATCGGCCGGGACGGTCAGGCCGTTCTGGCGGAATGTCTCATCCATCACCGCCACTGGCACCACGTAGTAACCCGATTCGGCGAGTGGCATCGTCATCTGCGAAAGCATGCTGTTCGTCGCCTGCACGTCGGTCGTCTCGTTTTCGGGCGGTAGAACGAGGATTGAGTGCGGCCGGCTGTTCCTGAAAGCGGTGTAATCGGCATGCTTGACGGGTTGCGCACACGCAGCTAACAACGCGAACGTCGAGAGGGCAAACCAAAGTCTGAAAGAAAGGAATCTGGACATGACGACTCGCTTAAGGCTGTTTCGTTTTATGTTTCATCAGGAAGTCCATGTAGGTCGAGGACTCCGGAAACAGTTGCTTCTCAGACTCGAACTCCTGCATGGCCTGGGTATCGTTCCCGACACTCGCGTACAGCATGCCCAATTGCGCATGAAATCCCGGCGGCGGCATGTGCCCCTTGCCGCTGATGTCCTGGAGGGCCTTTTCCAGCGCATCGATCTGCTCCTGCGGAGCCTTTTCTCCCTTGAGATAGTCGTACACGGCCGGCTGGTAGCCGGTCCACTGGTAAAGCGGCTGGGGGCGGTTCGCCGCGCATCCCGTGAGGAGCATGGCTGTCGCCATTACTGGCAGACAGATTCCCCGCATCATGCGGCTATGTTTCATCGTGAATCGCGTCATTATGTTTATTGCAGCTACGGTTGAAAGTGGATGGCCGCAATGGCCCGGCGCACTTACTGTGCGGCCTTGAGCGTACCTGCATCGACCTGCTCGACCAGGTGATTGACGGCCTCCTGGATCGCCAGATCGAGCACCTTGCCGTTGAGCGTCGAGTCGTAGCCGGCGGTTCCGCCAAAGCCGATGACTTCACGGTTCGAAAGGCTGAACTCGCCCGCTCCCTGGCTCGACGCCACGACTTCCGATGTCGTCGTGTCGACGACGTTCAGGCTGACCTTTGCGTAGGCCACCTGACTCTTGCCACGGCCGAGGATGCCAAATAGCTGCCGGTCGCCAACCTCCTTGCGACCGAACTCCGTTACGTCCCCGGTGATGACGAAGCGCGCCCCCTTGATCGATTGTGCTTTTTTGAGGAAGCCTGCTTCCTGGCGGATTTCGTCGAGGTTGTCGCGATCGAGCACATTGAAGCGCCCAGTCTGCTGGAGCGCCGTCATCAGGATGGTTTTGGACTGACCACCGAGACGGTCAACGCCGTCCGAGAAGATGCCGCGCATATAGCTCGACCGGTTGTCGAACTTGCCGACTGAAATGCCGATGGGTTGGCCCACCGCTGGCTTCTGCGCACTGGCGACGGGAGACACCGGCAGCGAGCGCGACGACTCGGTTGCACATCCGCCCAGCGCCATCACAACGGCAACAGCAACGGCTCCAAGCCCATTCGTTTTCGATAACTTCATTTTGTTTTCCTCTTTGTTGAAACGCCGAAAACCCGGATAGCGTCGGCGGGGTGAATTTCAGAATTGAGCGGTCAACTGGAAACCGAGCGTCACGCGCGCAGTGGGAAAATCTGACGGCTTGTAGATCGGCGTCCCGGCGAACAGGTCATAGGCGAGCGCGCCAGCCTTTGCTGATGCACTACCGCGCACACCGATCACCGCACCTGCCAGCTGTGTACCGGCGAGATATGCGGCGTTCGGTCCGAACACGTGCCCGTAGTCGATGCCTGCGTAAAGTGACTGTCCGGTCGATCCAACCGGTAGCTGCAAGTCGTTGCGCCAGAAGAAACCGCGTTCGGCCGCGAGCATCGTTTCGCCGTCGAAGCCGCGCACCGTGTAGCGGCTGCCGATGGTCAGGTCATCGATGTAGTTCAGCGTGTTGTTCGTGAACTGCCCATGCACGCTCGTCACGTAACGCAATGGCTGGCTTGCTATCCTGAACGGCATTGACAGGTTCGCGTCGAGGATGGCCATGCGGAAGCGGTAAGTCGGGCCATTCTCGTAGAAGTCTGGTGTCGCCCCGAGTCCGCCCACACCCTGACGGTACCCGAGGCTGCCGTCGAACTGCGAGCTGCCGAAGTAGTGGCGATCGGTAAGGCTGGCCTCGATGAACGTGTTGTTGCGCCGCTGCTGCGGGATGTCGGTGTCTTCAATGAAGCTTTCACCGAAGCGCTTCGTCAGGCGGAACTGCGCGCCAAGTACGTTGTTCTGGCTGCGCATGAGCACGCGCTGTAGCCTGAAGTCCACCGTCTGCGCATTGCCGCTCGAAACGAAAGTCGCGTTCGCGCCCGCGATCTGCTGGTAATACGTGTTCGTGTAGGCCGATAGTATCGCAGACAGGACACGAAATGAATCCCACTGAATCGCAGCAAGGCGGCACGACCGAAACCGTCGTGCTGGACGCCCCCCAGGGGGGCAATGACAGCGTCTACACCAGCCGAAGACGGACGGTTAATGTCAACCTGTGGCAGACCATTCTGTGTCTGGATCACGGACGGCGCATGGGTACCACCCGGCACAATCTGCGCATGGGCGAGCATCGGGGCAAACAACGCGCCGCCCAGCCCCACCAGCACGGCAAATGCCACAGGGTGCAGCGCGAACCGGAAAGCATGCCGCCCGCTCGATTGAGCGATATGTGCCGCGCCTGCTACTTCTTCCTGATCGGTCTTGCGTGCGCCGCTCGCCGTTTCCTCAACCGCGACCAGCATACCTCTACATTGGCTGAAAACCAGCCTGAACATGTTCTTATTCATTCTGTGTAGCGTATTTTTTGACGTATCGAAAATACCTCAAGCCACTGTTCGAGTAAGTCAAAGATTGTCAGCGTGTGCAGAGCAACAACGAAAACTGAAAACAAGATCTATCTGATGGACGCGTACGACAACATATGCAATCACAATATGCAAAACGAATAGACGTCTGCTTATCGCCGTGCAATTGAAAAGGCGGCATCAAGCCGCCTTCATTGGGTTGCTGACAGAGCCAGTTAGTGCTTCGTCGTGGTCGTGCCAAGAGTCGCAAGTCTGTCCTGAACGCTTTGCGCCGCATCGGCCAGCAGGTCCGCCGCATCGCGGGGAGTAAGACGACGGTTCGGAATACCCTTGGCGTCGAGCGCCAGAACCGTGAACAGTTCACGATCGCGATTGTTCATGCGCCTGTAGTCCTCGCCGATATGGATCATGACCTCAAGCAGATTCCGCTGATCGCTTAGTCTCTAGTTCCAAGTGCAACACCTTGAATGAGGTAGGGTGTTGCGATGAAGAAGAACTACAAGCATTTGAGTGCGGAAGAACGCGCGGCGATCATGATCGAACATCAAAAGGGCGGCAGCATAAGAACTATTGCGGGGCTGCTGGGGCGCAGCGCTTCGACGGTGTCGCGCGAACTGGCGCGTAATTGCAGCGTGGACGCGCCGCGCTACTGTGCGACGCAGGCGGCCTCGGCCTATCGGCTGCGTCGTCGGCGCTGCGTACGGCCGCGCAAGTTGATCGAAGGCAGCGCGCTTTATCGGCATGTGCATGATCACCTGGTCTACTGGCGCTGGTCGCCGCAGCAAATCGCTGCCAAACTGCGGGCCATGTATCCAGACGACCCAAGTCAGCACGTCAGCCACGAGACGGTCTATGCTGCCATTTACACGTATGCACGTGGCTCGCTGAAACCAGCCATGATCGCAGCCTTGCGCCAAGAAAAACCGGCGCGCGGAAATCGGCGCACGACGCTTGCTGGCGGCAGCTATGTTCCCGAGGATTTGCGCATCCAATATCGCCCCGAGCAGATCGAGCAACGGCTGTTGCCGGGGCACTGGGAGGGCGACTTTCTTTAAGAAGAACTTAATGGGTGTCGAAGCTGAAATCAATCGTGACGTGAAGGTCTTTCTGCATCAGTACGAATACGACGCCCTCGTATCAGTGCTTTTTAGTACGGGTGAGAACCACAGCAGGATTGACGCATGGTATCCAGAAACTCGGTGTCATCATCTCGCCGGGTACCTCAACCGGGGGGAGTACCAAAAAATGGGGACGTAATTCGATCTTTCATTGCGCAACGAGTGCCAAAGCGCCGAAAATCCGAAGCAAAGCTATTTGAAACGGGTATGTACGATGCGAGCCACTAATATTGCGATTCTTCTTTTCTTGGCATCTTCGCCAGCATATCCGTCAAGCTCGATCTACGGCTCTGCGTTCGACCACACGAAAGCCACGCCGACTAGTCAATACTTCGCCGGCAAAACTGAAGAACAAATCCAACGATTTTGCAAGAATGATGCCGTTGCAACAATGGACGTTTCGGCTTGCGCTCAACACGATTTCGAGCGCGTTGCACAGACGCTCGAAAAGAAAGTATCCGCAATAGAGCGGATCATGGCTGACGGCGACAAGGAACTTCGGACGCGTGGCGAACCCGAGGCACTTCCCTATTTTCGGAGAGGACAGGAGAACTGGAAGCTCTATCGCGACAACGAATGTTATGCAGACGTGTATGAGGTTGGACAGGCATCGTTGCGATTCGTCGAGTTTTGGGACTGCATGACTAGAATTACCAGGAACCGGCTTGATGAACTGACAAAGCCAATTAATGAGTAAGCCTGGTAAAACGAGTGCTAATCACTAACGGGCGCAACCCCGCTTGCCACGAATGCGCGCAATGGCCTCGACCAACGAATCAGGCTGGATAATGTCGCGACGGTTTGCCGTGCTCAGGACAGCTTCCACGAAGTGAAACATGGCGGCGCCCGGCCGCCGCGCTTCAATATGATCCGCCCCCGCCAAGCACCACTACTTCCACGCATACCTCATCCCCACCCAGAACCCCCTCGGCGCACCCGGCCCGACGAACTGCTCGTTGACCGGCGCCGTGCCGTTGAACGTATTGCCCGGTCCGGTAAAGAAGTTCTCCCCGAGCGCGCCGAAGCTCGCATAGCGCTTGTCGAGCAGGTTCGACACCGACGCGAACACCTGCAACTGTTTCGTCACCTGGTAGCTGGTGTCCATATCGATCAACAGATAGCCGGAGATCTTGCCGTTCACGTCCTGGTTGTTCTCGTCGCCCTGCGCGTAGATGCTGCCGCGCCACGTCAGATTCGTGCCGATTCGCCATTTCGCGGTGGCCGCGTAATCGAGCCGCAGCTTGACGGTCGTCGCCGGAATGCTCGGGATGTGATCGCCGGGATGCACGGTGATGTTGCCGTTCGCGTCGGCGCTCGAGTTGCTGGGGCTGCTTTCGACCCATGTCGACTGGTAGGTCGCATTGACGTAGCTATAGCTGCCGGTCACCGTGAACGGACCGTACTTCGTCTGCCCAGCCAGTTCGACGCCTTGCCGGCGCGTGCGCCCGACGTTCTGGAAAAACCCCTGCGAACTGCCCGCGCCGGTGCTGCTGATGAACTCGATGTCGTTGTCGAGCGTCGTGCTGTAGGCAGCCGCGCTCCATGTCGTGTTGCCGCCGATCCTGCCGCGCGCGCCGACTTCATAGGTCTTCGAAATGACCGGCTGCAACGACGGATCGGAGATGAAGTCGTTCGGCAGCGAACACGGCGCGTTCGGATCGGCGCAGGCCAGCTCGATCGCGGTCGGCGAGCGCATGCCCTCGTTGTAGGTCGCGTAGGCGGTGAGCGCCGGCGTCGGATTCCAGTTGATGCCGACCGCCGGATTGAAGCGCGAGAACGTATGGTGGCCGTCGAGCTGCGGCTGCGTGCCGGATTCGTCGCCGATCGTCGCATCGGCCCAGTTGTAGCGGCCCGACAGCGTCAGCGACCACTGCGGCGTCAGGGACAGCGTGTCGGTCAGGTAGATGCCGTAGTTCGTGTTGTGCGTGTTCGCGTTGGTCTGCTGTGCGAAATTCCCGATGCCGACCGTCGCGCGCGAATCGGTAAACGTCGCGTCCTGCGACGACTGCGTGAAGCGCGAGTCGGCGGCATCGACGGCCATGCCCGCGATGAACTGGTTCTGCATGCCGCCGAGCTTGCCGAGCAGCGTCAGTTGCAGGCTCGCGCCGTAGCTGTCG
This sequence comes from Paraburkholderia sp. 32, assembly GCF_050435345.1. Classification (NCBI taxonomy): domain Bacteria; kingdom Pseudomonadati; phylum Pseudomonadota; class Betaproteobacteria; order Burkholderiales; family Burkholderiaceae; genus Paraburkholderia; species Paraburkholderia sp. 32. The sequence continues at coordinate 271,754 of NZ_JBNDKD010000001.1, read as the reverse complement.
GTCGTCACGGTGGACTGTACGTTGGTCGCCTGCAACGTATCGACGCTGCCGTCGGGATTGATCGTGCCGTAGTCGTTGTTGACGTTGCTGCTGGTGTTGGCATTGCGAAAGTGCCGGTAGTACGCGTTGCCGCTCAGTTCGACGTTGTCGTTGAAGTAATGATCGCCCGACAGCGTCAGGTAGCCGGCGCTGTTCTGATTCTGATCGGGATACGTGTACGGTTGCCTGGGGTTACCGAGGAACGAGCGCGGAATGGTTTGCGCGCCGTGCAGATCGTTGTCCGCTCCGCCGGCCGATAACGACAGCGTCGTGTCGGCGTCGGTATAGCGCAGCTTGCCGAACGCCTGGCGGATGCGGCTCTCGTTCTGCTCGGCCCAGCCGTTGTCGTTCGCGGCGTTGGCGGTGAAGTAGTAGTCGAGGTTCTGGCCGATCGTGCCGCCCTGTTCGATCTGCGCGGCCTTGCGTCCCCACGAGCCGCCCTGAATTTCGGCCTCGCCGACCGGGTTGTCCTTGCCGTTTTTCGTCGTGATCGACAGCGCGCCGCCGAGCGTATTGAAGCCGAAAGTCGGATTGGAGCCGGGGATCAGCTGCATCGTGTCGATCGCCTGTTGCGGCAGCAGGTCCCAGTTCACGACGTCGCCGAACGGTTCGTTCACGCGCACGCCGTCGACGAATACCGACAAACCTTGCGGCGTGCCCAGCAGCGGTGACGCGGTGAAGCCGCGATAGAACAGGTTCATCTGATACGGGTTGCCCTGCGCGTCGGAGATCGTGACGCTAGGCAGATTCGCCGCGAGGTAGTCGCTGAGTGTCTGGCGGCCCTGCCGTTGGATGTCGGCCGCGTGGACCGTCTGCACGTTGGCCGGCACCAGCGTGAGCGGTGTGCCGATGCCGAGCAGCGGCGTGGTGCCTACGACGACGATCGGCGCGAGGGTCGTGGTGGGTGTCGTGTTGCTGTTGGCGTTGCCGTCGGCTGCGCCGGAAGAGGCAGCGGAAGACGCCGAGGACGGCGCCGAGGCCGCGACTGGCGGCTCCGCCTGCGCCCATACGCTCGTGGACAGACCGGCGAGCGCGCCGCCGACGCAGAAGGCGATGCCGGCACGCCGCTGAAGCCGGCGTTTGCGGCGTGCTTGTGATCGCATGCTCATCGTTATTGTCTCCTGCCGGCTTGATTTGTACGCGTGTCGCGCGTTGTTTGACGTTGGTGTAAAGCTTCGCATACGCGTCTGTAAGACGCGCGGGAGCTTTTCCCGATCTGCCGGGGAAGCGTTCCCAAACTCGCGCAAAACCCGCTGCGCGTGCCGGCGCTGAGTAGAATGCAAGCGTCATGTCAAGCGAACCGATCCATTCCTCTTCCGCTGACCGAGCGCCGCCATCGTCGCCGATATGGCGCGACCTCGGCTGGGTCGTCGCCGTGACCGTGCTCGCGGCGGTGCTCGGCGCCGCCTTCGATGTCAGCGAGAAGGTCTACCGGTTCACGCGTGGCATGGAGCGCTTCCAGCTCGACGAGTTGCCGGGCGCGCTGTTCGTGCTGTCGATCGCGCTCGCGTGGTTCGCGTGGCGCCGCTATCGCGATGCGCGCCACGAACTGCGCCATCGCCGCATGCTCGAGGAACAGGCCGAACGACTGCTCGCCGACAACCGGCGCCTTGCCAGTCAGGCGCTGCAGGCGCAGGAACTGGAGCGCCGCCATCTGGCGCGCGAGCTGCACGACGAGCTGGGTCAATACCTGAACGCGATCTCGCTCGACGCGGCGCGCATCCGCGATCTATCGGGCGAGCGCGAGCCGGAAATTCATCGCATCGCGCTCGGGCTGATGCAGAGCGCGACGCATGTGTACCGCGAGATCGGCGGCATGATCCGCCGCCTGCGGCCGATCGGTCTCGACGAATTCGGCTTGCCGACCGCGCTCGAACATTGCGTCGACGGCTGGCGCGAGCGCTTGCCCGAAGCGTCGTTCTCGATGACGATCGAAGGGGATTTCAGCGGCCTCAGCGATGCGTTGACGATCACGCTGTACCGGCTCGTGCAGGAAGGACTGACGAATGTGTCGAAGTTCGCGCGCCGCTCGCGCGTCGAACTGTTCATGGTGCGCGCGCCGCGCGAACACAACGGCACGCGGATCGACGAGATCGTCGTGACGATGGCCGACGACGGCCCCGGCACCGATCTGACGAAGCCGCGCAGCGGGCTCGGGCTGATCGGCATGCGCGAACGCGTCGAGGCGCTCGGCGGCGAATTTCACATCGCGAGCGAGCCGCAGCGCGGGTTTCTGTTCTGCGCGCGCGTGCCCGCTCAGGCGGGGCTGGCCGAGCCCGTGAACTGAAGCCCGAGGCGGCTTGCCATCTGCGCGAGCTGTACGCCGTTGTCGGCGCCGAACTTCTGCCGGATCACCGATTGGTGGTTGGCCACCGTTTTCTGACTCAAGCCCAGCTTTTCGGCGATGCTCGGCAGCGTATAGCCCTGCACGAGCAGCCGCAGCACCTCGAACTCGCGCGCCGACAACTGACGCCCCGGCGGCCCTTCGTTGAACGCGGTGCGCAGCGCGAGCGCCTGCGAGATGTCCGGGCTCAGGTAGCGGGCACGCCGCGCGATCGAGCGCACCGCTTCGACCAGCACGTCGGGCGCGCTTGCCTTGGTCACGTAGCCGAGCGCGCCCGCGTCGAGCGCGCGCCGCACGAAGATCGATTCCTCGTGCACGCTGAAGATCAGCACGCGCGCGTCCGGTTCGCGCGCGAGCATGCGCCGCATCGCTTCGATGCCGCTTGCGCCCGGCAGCGCCACATCCATCACGACCACGTCGGGCTGCAGCGCGCAAAAACGCTGGTAGGCCTGCGCGGCGTCGCCCGCTTCGCCGCACACCTCGACGTCGGCATTCAGTTCGAGCAGACGCCGGTAGCCTTCGCGCACGACCGCATGGTCGTCGACGAGCAGAACGGAGATGGTGTCGGCACTCATGATTGGACTCCGGGTGAGGCCCGGTTATCGCCGCCGGCGTCGGGCTCGCGGGCAGCGGCCGCGAACTTGCGTGAGTTGGCGTCGTTGCGGAACAGGATCGGCTGTTCGCGGGCCGCTGCTGTCGCCCCGGTTGCGGATGCAGATCCCGATGCTGCACGCCGCACGATCTTGACCACGGTGTCGTGAAACGGCGACTTGTCGCAGACGGGGTCGGCGTTGGCCGCGTCGCCGGTCAGCAGGAAGGCCTGGCAGCGGCAGCCGCCCAGGTCGAGGTCCTTTTCATCGCAGCTGCGGCACGGCTCCTTCATCCACTGCAAACCCCGAAAGCGGTTGAACGCGTCGCTGTCGTACCAGATCTCGCGCAACGGCATGTCCTTCACGTTCGGCAGCGTCAGGCCGGGCAGGCCGCGCGCCGCGTGACACGGCAGCGCGGCGCCGTCGGGCGCGACGCCGAGGAACACCGCGCCCCAGCCGTTCATGCAGCGCTTCGGGCGGCGCTCGAAGTAGTCGGGTACGACGAAGAAGATCTTGCAGCGCTCGCCATGCGTGCGGCGATAGCGTGCGACCACCGCTTCGGCTTCTTCGAGCTGCTGTTGCGTCGGCATCAGTTGCGCCTGGTTCTCGCGCGCCCAGCCGTAGAACTGCGTGTTCGCCAGCTCCAGATATTCGGCGCCGAGAGCCAATGCCATCTCGATGATCTTGTCGACATGCGGCAGGTTGTAGCGATGCAGCACGCAGTTCATCACCATCGGAAAGCCGTGCCGCTTGAGCGCGACGGCGACGCGCTGCTTCAGCTCGAAGGTGCGCGTGCTGCTCAGGAAGTCGTTCAACTGCTGCGTCGAATCCTGGAAGGACAGCTGGATGTGATCGAGCCCGGCGGCCTTCAGATCGCCGAGGCGCTGATCGGTGAGACCGACGCCCGACGTGATCAGGTTCGTGTAGAAGCCGAGCCTGTGCGCTTCTTCGACGAGTACTTCGACGTCGTCGCGCACCAGCGGCTCGCCGCCCGAAAAGCCGAGCTGCACCGCGCCGAGCGCGCGCGCCTCGCGCAGCACGTCGAGCCATTGCCCGGTGGTCAGTTCGCGGTTGTGATCGGTGTAGTCGAGCGGGTTGTAGCAGAATGCGCAATGCAGCGGACAGCGATAGGTCAGCTCCGCGAGCAGCCACAGCGGCGGCGGCACGACGGCGGCCGCGTCGCTTTGCACTTGCGCGCCGGGTTGAGAGGCAGGTTGAGAAAGATCGGTCATCGCGCTACTCCAGCCAGCCGCGCCCATGCGCGTCGGCGATGAAGGCCCGCACCTCGCTGCCGATGCCGGTCGTGTTGAACGCCTGTTCGAGGTCGGCGATCAGCGTATCGATGTCGCGTGTGCCGTCGCAGCGCTTGAGGATTTCTCCCGCGCTTTGATTGAGCTTCACCATGCCCTCGGGGTACAGCAGCACGTGCGCGTTCTGCGCGGGCTCCCATTGCAGGCGAAATGGCTTGGCGATCGCGAGCGGCGTGGCGGGGTCGGCGCGTGTCGAGTCGTTCATTGCGCAAACGCCTTCTCGATCGCGTCGAGCATGGTCCACAGAATGTCGAGCTTGAACTGCAGGATGTCGAGCGCCCGTTCCTGCTGATCGCGTCGCGTGAAATGGGCAAGCGTGACCTCGAGTCCGTGCTGGACATCGCGCTGCGCGAGCGAAATGCGTGAGCGGAAGTACGCGAGGCCCTCGGGTTCGATCCACGGATAGTGCTCGGGCCAGCTCGCGAGCCGGTCGCGATGCACCTGCGGCGCGAACATTTCGGTCAGCGACGAGCACACCGCTTCCTGCCACGGCGCGCGGCGCGCGAAATTCACATACGCGTCGACGGCGAAGCGCACGCCCGGCGTCACGTGTTCGAGCGACCACAGTTCGTCGCGTGTGAGGCCGACCGCATCCGCGAGACGCGCCCAGGTTTCGATGCCGCCTTCCGCGCCATCGTAGCCGTCGTGATCGAGAATGCGCAGCACCCAGCGGCGGCGCGTCTCGCGGTCCGGACAGTTCGACAGCACGGCCGCATCCTTCAGCGGAATGTTGATCTGGTAGTAGAAGCGGTTCGCGACCCAGCCGCGAATCTGCTCGCGCGAGCAGCCGCCGCTATTCATCTTCACGTTGAACGGATGGTGGATGTGATAGGCGGTGCCCTTCGCGCGCAACTGCGCCTCGAATTCTTCACGGCTCCAGGCGGGTCGGTCGATGCCTTGAGTTCCCGTGGTACTCACGTCGCGTGTTGGTGTCGTGTCCTGAATGTCTTTCGCGTTCATGCCGTCTCCGTTTTATCGTCGTTCACAGCCGCGCCTCGTTACCGCATCGCTCCGTACTCTTCACTGCGCGCTTCAAAGCTCGAAGCTCATTGCGTCGTACGCGACCTCGATGCCATGCTCGCCCAGCATGCGCCGCTCGGGGCCGTCTTCGATCAGGATCGGATTCGTGTTGTTGATATGGATCAGCACTTTGCGTTTCGCGCCGAGCGAATCGAGCGTTTCGATCATGCCGCCCGCGCCGCTCTGCGGCAGATGGCCCATATCCGCCGAGGTCTTGTTCGACAGGCCGAGGCGGATCATTTCGTCGCCGGTCCACAGCGTGCCGTCGACGAGTAGCAGATCGGCCTCGCGCATCGCCGCCAGCACGTGCGGCTCGATCGCGCCGAGCCCCGGCGCGTAGAACACGCGCCGGCCCGATTGCAGGTTCGTCAGCACGAGTCCGATGTTGTCGCCGCGCTCCGGCGCATCGCGATGCGGCGAGTACGGCGGCGCCTTGCTCGACAGCGGGCAGCGCGTCGATGCGGATGCCGGGCAGCGCGTCGACGGCGAGCGGCGCGCCGTCGAGCGCGATACGGCGGTGCTCGACTCCGCAGTAGTGCGACAGGATCGGCGCGACTGGAAAGCCGGAGCGGAGGTCTTGCCAGACCGCATCGGTTGCGTATAGCGGCAGCGGGGTGTCGCGTTCGCGCAGCATCAAGAGGCCGGTCACGTGGTCGATCTGCGCGTCGATCACGAGCACCGCGGCGATGCCGCTGTCGCGCGCGCGCCGCGCGGGTTGAAGTTCGGGATGCGCGGCGATCTGCGCGAGCAGATCGGGCGATGCATTGACGAGCAGCCAGTCCTCGCCGTTCGCGCTGACCGCGATCGACGACTGCGTGCGGCGCGTCGCCTTCACCGTGCCGCGACGCACTCCGTCGCAATTGCGGCAATTGCAGTTCCACTGCGGAAAGCCGCCGCCCGCCGACGAGCCGAGTACCTTGATCTTCATGCCGCGCGACGCATGCTGCTGCGCCCCTCTTCGACGGTGGGAGTGAACATCGCGGTGAGCGCCTGCGCGACGCATGCATGCAACGCGGGGTCGCTCGCCAGATGACCCGCCGCGCTGACAGACTCGACGCGCGCCGACGGAACCGCGCGCGACAGACGTCGCAGATTGCCGCGCGGACACACCGGATCGCGCGCACCATGCACGGCCGCAATCGATACCCCGGCCGCCGCCGCGCGGCGCGCGAGCGACAGCAAACGCGTCTCGCCGAGCCAGCAGCGATGCGCGAGGTAGTGCGCCTGAATCCGGTATTTGCCGATCAGCTTGCGCGCGTGGCGTTGGGGTTCGCGTGGGTTTTGCAGGTTCGCACGTCGTCGTGCGGCGCCTCGCGGCGATGCGCTCGCGAGCACCGCGTTTTCATAGCCGCGCCAGGCCAGCGCGAGCGCGCGTTGCCGCGCTTCATTCGCGCCGTATTGCAAGGTGTCGCCGCAACGCGCGGCCAGTGCCGCGGGCTGCTCGCAGCGAGCAGCGGCACGCAGTCTCGACCACGCACGCGGCGCGCGCTTGCGTGACGCGATGAACAAACCGCGCACTTCGCGCGCGGACGTCAGGAACAGGCCGCGCAGCACGACGCCCGTCACCGACCGCGGACACTGCCCCGCATACGCGAGCGCGAGCGCCGCGCCCCACGATCCGCCGAGCACGCCCCAGCGCGCGAAGCCGAGCCGCGCGCGAATCGCTTCGAGATCGGCGATCAGATAGTCGGTGCGGTTGTGGCGCACGCTGCCGTGCGGCGTCGAGGCACCGGTGCCGCGCTGGTCGATCAGCACGACGCGAAAGCGCTGCAGATCGAACAGCCGCAGCACGCCGGGCTGACTGCCGCTGCCTGGGCCGCCGTGCAGCACCGCGACCGGCACGCCGTCGCGCGCGCCGGCCAGCGCATACCACACGCGATGACCATCGCGCGTGCGCAGCGTATGGACTTCGAGCGCGGCGGCCGCCTGCGTGTGGCGCGATAAGCCTCGCATCGTCATGGCAGCATCCTCGCGAGCAGGTTGTCGCGATCGATCCACTGATGCTTGAACGCGCCCGCCACGTGCAGCACGATCAGCGCGATCAGCGCGAAGCCGATGGCGTGGTGAAGGCCGAAGAACAGCGCGCGCAGATGCGCGTCGTCCCAGCCCCACTTCGGCAGCAGGATGCCCCAGAAGCGCGTGCCGTAGGTGTTGAACGACGAGCCGAGATACCCGGCAAGCGGCATCGCCACCATGCCGACATATAAAAGACCCTGCGTAGTGCGCGCGGCGGCGCGTTGCCACGGTGGCATCGGCGGCAGCGGAGGCCGGTGAAGGACCAGCCGCGCGACGATGCGCAAAAGCACCAGCAGGAAAACCGTCATTCCGAGCGACTTGTGCAGATTGATCAGCGTCGCCTTGACGGGCAAGCCCTTCGGCAAGCCGACCATATAAAGCCCGAGTGCGAGCAGCCCGACGATGCCGAGCGCGATCAGCCAGTGCAGCGCGATCAGCAGCCCGGCATAGCGCGGGCCGCCGGCGCTGGCATTTGCGTTGACGTCGATATCAGGCTTCGCGTTTGCAGAATCCGCTGTCCTCATGCCCTGTCTCCATGCAACATCGTTGCGGGACGTTTCTTTTTTGCCGAACACCGTTTCAGTCGCGGCTGACATAGCTGGTTCAGCCGGCGATCAGTATTTCACCGCGGCCGTCGACCGCGAGGTCGCCCGTGAAACGGACCGGCAGACGGTCCGCGCGCCACTGCGAAAACGGCGCGATTTCGGCCGCGAGACTGCGTATGAGCAATGACCAGAATACGTCGAAACCGTGTCCGCCGCCGGTGAAAGTAGGGGGCGGCAGTGGCTCTGGCCGTTGCGCGAGCAGCAGCGTGCCACGCCTCATTGCATAGGCATAATGCGCGCCCAGTTGCCCCGCCACGCCGACGGTTCCCGCCACCAGCCGCGACGCCGCGAAGTCGCCCGCGTTGCCGCCGACCAGCACGAGGCCGCGGCGCATCCGGTCGGCGAGCCGCGCGCCGGCGTTGCCGTGGATCGTCAGCGTGCCGCCGCTCATGCCTTCCATATCGCCCGTCAGCGCGCCGGCGGCGAAGTCGCCGCTGTCGCCGCGCACCGTCACGCGTCCGCCGCGCATTTCGCAGCCGGTGAAATGCCCCGCGTCGCCGTCGATTTCAAGCAAGCCGCCGCTCATTCTGAAGCCGCTGTAGTCGCCGACCGAGCCGCGCGCGACGAGCCGTCCGCCGTCCATCTGCGCGCCGAGCCGGTCGAGCCACCGCGCGGCGTCGTCGATCAGCAGCGTCGCCATGTCGTCGCCGGACGCAGGCGCGTCGTCGCGCGAAACCTCGAAGACGTCGCCGACCACGCAGCGCTCGTTGCCGGCCGGCAGCACGATGCGCTCGATCTCGGCCACGCTCATGCTGGCCAGCGCCGAGGGTGACAGCGCTGCGGCATCGACGCGAAAGCCGGGTGGTGTCTTCACGCGCAACGTGGTCGTGCTCATGCGTGACTCCCGTTGAGCCCCGCCGCCAGTTCGTGCAGATGAAAGTGGTACGGCCCGAGCTTGCCGCCGTAGTTGCCCGCGGAAATGCGCAGCACGCCGGCCGCGCGGCCGAGTCCGGCGGCCGCGCCGATCCCGGCCGTCATCGCCGCGCCGACGTCGGCGTCGGTCAGACCGTCGATGACGATTTCCAGCACGCAGCCAACGTCCGCGCTCAACTCGCTGCGCCGCGCGAGGCCGATCAGGCTCGGGCAGAACGCGTCGTTGGTCGACGCGGTCGCGCCCGCGTACTTCGAGCCGATCTTCGAGCCCGAGCGCACGATGCCGCCGGGAAACGGCATGATCACGTTCGGCAGCCGGCGCATCGCGGCGACCGCGGCTTCGGCCGCCGCGAGCGCGGCGCCCAGGTCGCGCGCGAGCAGCAGCAGGTTGCCGCCGCCGACGGCCTTGACCGTCGCCGCCATGTCTTCGCAGACGAACTCGCCGTCCATCACCGGCACGCGCCAGTAACGCGTGGGTCCGTTCCCCGCGTCGATCATCTTCGCGATCTGCCAGCCGTCGCCGAAAAAGCGCAGCCCGCTGCCAAGCGGCGCCGGGTCCGACAGCGGCGCGCGGCTCGTGGCCGGATCGATGCCGCCATAGACGGCCGTGCTCGGACAGGTGAGCACGCACTGGCCGACGCGCCGCCCGATCTGCTTCGCGAGCTCCTTCGACGACACCGCGAACAACAGCACCGCGACGCCGGGCCGGCCGTCGGGCGTGGCAGCGGGCGCGAGCGCACGCTCGACGCCCGCCTCGCAGCCGCAACCGATCACCGAGGTCGCGAAGCCCGCCAGCGAGTTCGCCGCGTGCATCGCCCACGTCGGCGTGTGCGCGGTGATCACGAGCCGGGTCGCCTTCATCGGAAAGGCTTCGGCGAAGGTCGCGTCGATCGCGGTGCCGTTGATGTCGAGCGGGGCGGGAGCGTTCATCGTGGCCGCGTCAGGTTAGACATTCGACGGGCAATAGCCGTCCGCCGCGGCAGCAGCGGCAGGCTTCGTCGTCGCTGATCGCGGCGTGGGCGAAGTTGCTCGCGAGGTTCGCGTCGCTATACGCGCGCAGCGTTGTCTCGATGCCACGATCGAATTGCGGCGCGACGAAATGGATGCCGCCCGTCGGCGTCGCGACCAGCGTGCCGTCGCGCGCGACCAGTTCGCCGTCCTTGAACACATAGGCCGGCGACGTGAACATCCGCTCGCGGTCCGGCTCGTCGCGATAGACGGCGATGTCTGCCGCCGCGCCCGCGCCGAGATGGCCGCGATCGCGCAGGCCGAGCAGCCGCGCGGGACCGGCGCGCGTGATGATCGCGATCTCGTACAGCGAGAATTCGCGCTTGAGCTCCGGCAGCGCGCTGGCGACCTGCGCCTCGGGATGCAGCTTCGCCAGTTGCTCATCGCGAAACGGCTTGTCCATCAGCAGGCGGATCAGATGCGGGTAGCTCGTGAACGGTCCGCCGTTCGGATGATCGGTGGTCATCGCGACGCGCCACGGGTCGTCGACGAGCAGGAAGATTTCGAGGCCGATGATCCATTGCAGCGCGTTCACGTAGCTCTGTTCGCGATAGCGGAACGGCAGCACGCCGCAACCCGCGTCGCACTCGATATCTCCCACCACCCACTTGTGCGGCCGCGCGAGCGGCGCGTTGCGGAACTGCATCATCGTGTCACCGGAGGCCGCGACGGTCTGTCCGAAGATGATCTGGCCGACGTCGATCGACACGTTCGGCCGCGCGTTCACGGCCTCGGCAATCTGCCGCGCGCCCGACGAAAACTTGCGTGAACCCTCGGTGCCATAGCTGTGAAACTGGATATGCGTCAGATGGATCGGCAGGCCGTCGGCGGCGTCCATCGTCGCGATGGTCGAGGCGAGGTTGCCGGGCACGCCGAGATTGCTCGTGTGCACGTGCAGCGGATGCGGCACGCGCAGCTCGGTCAGCGCGCGCGTCAGCGTGCGCAGCACGTCGCGCGGCGTGATGCCGTAGTGCGCGTGCGGCTCGTCGACGTCTAGCGAGCGCTGGTTGAACTTGAACGCCGAGATGCCGCCGGGGTTGACCACCTTGACGCCGAGCGCCTTGCTCGCGTCGATCGTCCAGCCGACGTAATCGCGCAGACGTTCGAAGTCGTCGCGCGCGGCGAGCATCCGCAGGAACAGCTCGTCGTTGCCGAGCATCACGTACGCGCCGTGATCGATGATCGGCGTGTCGCCCATTTCGAGGTGCGTGTGGCGCGCGTTGGACGGCATCATCGCCGGCTCGAACGCGGCCGTGTAGCCCATTTCGGCGTAGCGGTAGCCGGTCGCGAGCGTGCCCGGCGTGCAGACGCCGCACGACGGCAGGCGCAGGTAGCGGCCGTTGTCGTCGCGCGCGGCTTCGTAGGCGGCCTCGCGCGGCGCATGGGCGCCCCGCGCATCGGCGCGATGGTCCTCGGGCAGCAGCAGGCGCGACAGATTGGTCTTGCCGCCGCCGATATGCGAATGCAGGTCGATGCCGCCCGCCATCACGATCATGCCGGTCGCGTCGTATTCACGATCGACGGGCGTGGTGGCGGGCACGTCGACGATGCGGCCGTCGCGGAACGTCAGGTCGCGGCGCTCGCCGTTGACGTTGTGGATCGGGTCGAACAACGTGCCGCCCTTGAGCCGGACGAGAGTCATGGCTGATCCTCGCGCGTACTCGAGCGTTCGCTCAGTTGCCCGCTCAATCGCCCGCTCAACTTCGCGGCAATCGACGCCACCGACTCCAGCGCGGCACCACGCGCGGCGGTGAGCGGCATCACGACCGTGCCATCGACGCGAAACAGATGTCCGCCGCTATCGACGCCCGGTGTCGCGACCGGCACGAACACGGTGTTCGCGCCGCGTGCCCTGGCGGCATCGGCGAGCGCCGGATGACCGAGCACGATCAGGGCAAGCGCGGGATCGAGCGACGCCGGCCACGCGTGCGGCGCGAAGCCCGCGATCCACAGCAGCGCATCGACTTCGCGTTCGGCGAGCAGCCGAGCCGTCCGATAGCGGTACGGATCGTGATCGAGCGGCGCGGTGCCCGCGGCGTGCGCCGGCATCGACACGCGCGTGCGCAGCGGCAAGCCGGACAGCCACGTGACGGTCTGATTGACCGTCAACGCGCCGTCGTCGCCGCCGAGCGCGAGACATGCCGCGCGCGTCGTGCGATTCACGGCCTTCACGATCCGGTTCAGCGCTTCGATCAGCAGCGCCGCGTGCGGCGCGGGCAGTGCGGCCGGTTCGTAGACGACCACCGTATAGCGCGCGCCGGCGATGCGTGCGTGCAACGACGCGAGCGCGGTTGCCACCTTGGCTGCGCTGCCATCGCCGTGGCTGAGCGCGGCGGCGTCGCGTCCTTCCGCGAGCGCTGACCACAGCGCGAGCGTGTCGTACGGATCGGTGTCCGGCAGCAGCGTGTCGATGCGCGTTTGCGCGAAGCCGGCCGCGGCGGGGTCCGCTTCGCAGCCGACGAAGACCAGCTCGCGCGCGAGTTCGGTGCCCGCCAGCGCGCGCGTGAAAAAGCGCGGATAACGCCGCGACGGCTGACAGCCGAAGAACACCAGCAGGTCGGCGCGCGCGCGCACTTCGGAGAGCGTCGTAAAGAACGAGCCACGGTCTTGCAAAGCGAGCGTCGCGGGCGTCAGCGCATCGCCGTGCAGATGATCGAGGATCGCGCCGCAGGCGGCGGCAAGCGGATACAGCGCGCGGGTGCCGGCGACGTCGGTGGCGAGGCCGCCGAATAATGGGCGGCGCGCGTTCGCGAGCAACTGCGCGGCGCTCGCCAGCGCGGCATCCTTGTCCACTTCGTTGCCATCGACGGTGCAAGTGCATTGCGCGTCCGTCGCGCCGTACTGCGCGAGCGCGTGAGCGAGCCGCGAACATTCGGTGTCCGGCACATCGAGCGTGCCGTCGTCGTGGGCAGCGGCGGCCAGGTCGTCGCACAGCAAAGGGCAGAACGGACAGATCCAGTCGCGTGTGAGCGCCGCGGCGCGCGTTGCGCTCGGGCTGGGGGTCGATGGATCGATGGAGGGGCTATGCATGGGGCAGGTTTAGCAAGCTCCATGCCGATCTTTCGACCCTGCGGTAAACGTGCCTGATCCTGCGTCGGCGCGCGCGTCAAAGGCCCACCGCGCCATACAAAATGTGTGCCGTTCTGGAGCAGAGTGTCAAGCAGAGTGTCACGCGCGAACAGTCCGGCTTGCGTTGCGTTTACCGACAGCGCTGTCAGAACGCGTGGCATGGAAATTGTATGGAAGGCCTACGCGGAATCGGAATGCGCGCAGTCGATCTGTCGATCGTGCAGCGCGGACGCCACCAGCCAGGCGCTTGCGCCGGTGCCGGCCGCGGCGGCCAGATCGTCGCGATTGCGGATGCCGCCCGCGCCGATCAGCGTGGTGTGCGCGGCGGCTTGCGCGCGCACGCGCTCGAACGTCGCGAGATCGGGGCCGGCGTAGCTGCCGACCTGGTCGAGCGTCATCGCGATCACGCGCGGCGGCCACCACGCCGACGAGCGGTCGAGCGCGGCCGCGGCGAGCAGTTCGCCCGCCCGCTGATCGTGCGACAGGATCGGCGCAAGGCCGGCGCGCTGAGCCGCGTGCAGTGCGTGGATATCGCGCAGCGTCTCCGAGCCGAACACAGGCACGAGAGTCGCGAGGTGGGAAGCGGCAGCAGGGCTGTCGTGTTGATCGATGGCGTCGTCGATGCGCTCGAATAGCGCGCGCATCGACGCGTAGTCCGCGAAACCCGCGTCGAGCCACAGTTCGATGCCGGGCAGCGCGGCCCGCAATGCGGCGAGCGTCGAAGCATGCGCGCCGCGCTGCAGGATGGCGCCGAGATCGGCGATATAGAGCGTGCGCGCGCCGCTGGCTTCGAGCAGCGCGCGGGCGGTGGCAAGTGGGTCGCTCGTCGCGACGAGGCGGGACTGGATCGGCCGATAGGCGCTCCGCTCGCCGCGCACCGCGCGTACGACCTGGCCGTCGAGCAGATCGAGAACAGGTATCACCTGCATAGGGGGCTTTCCTTTGACCAGAATCTTTGTCTACGAGTATCTCACCGGCGGCGGCATCGACCCCCAGCTCGCCGGCCCGGGCAGTCTCGCCGATTTGAGCGCGCTGATCGTCGAAGGACGCGTGATGCGCGACGCGCTGGTCGACGCTCTGCGTGAACTCGACGGCGTGCAGGTCACGTTCGCGACCTCGCGCTTCGAAACGCCAGGGGCGGGCGAGGCCCATTGTATGGCCGCGCCCGGCGAATCGATGACGGCGTTCGTCGCGCGCGCGGCGCGTGAGCACGATTACGCGTGGGTCGTCGCGCCGGAATGCGACGGGCTGCTGCTGCGCTTTCACGATGCGGTCGGTACCGCGCGCTGGCTCGGCTGCGCGAAGGAAGCGATCCGCGTCGCGTCGAGCAAGAGCGCGACGGCGGCGTGTCTTGCCGCGCATGGCATTGCCACGACGCCGGCGCTCGAACCCGGCGACCCAGCCGCGCAGCACGATGGCCGCTGGGTGGTCAAACCGGACGACGGCGCGGGCGGCCTCGACACCATCGTGTACGAGCGCTTCGCCGATGCCTGCGCCGAGTACGAGGCGCGCGCGGCGGGGGCGCGCAATCCGGTGCTGCAGGCGTGGGTCGATGGTGAGCCGTTGAGCCTGTCGCTGATCTGCCGCGGCGACGCCACCAAGCTCCTCAGCATCAACCGTCAGCAGATCGGGCTGAGCGGCGGCGACGCGTCGGGTGATGTTGCGCGGATCGTCGAGTTCGACGGCGTGCTGGTCGATCAGATCGACCAGCACAGCGACATGGGCCGCGCGCTCGACACGCTCGCGCATCGCGTCGCGCGGGCCATCCCGGGTTTGCGCGGCTTCGTCGGCATCGATGTCGTCTGGCATCCGCAACTCGGGCCGGTCGTGATCGAAGTGAATCCGCGTTTGACGGTCGCTTATGCGGGGCTGTCGGCGGCGCGCGGCAGCGGCCTGACGCGCGCGCTGCTGGCCGCGCATGGCGTGCGCATCGAGCGCTGCGGCGCGGCGCGCGCCAATTCGCCGACGTATGAGGTGCGCCCTTGAGCCCGGCCCGTTCGAACCCGGCGGCGCGGTTCGGCTGGGACGTCGGCGGCGCGCACGTGAAGGTGTCGCTCGTCGACGGCAGCGACGCCGTGCTGGACGTCGTGCAATGGCCGTGTCCGCTTTGGCAGGGGCTCGACCATCTGCAACGCGCGATCGACCTCGTCTTCGAGCGCTGGCCGCAGGCCCGCACGGACGCCGCGCAGCATGCGGTGACGATGACCGGCGAGATGGTCGACCTGTTCGCGGATCGCGCCGAAGGCGTGCGCGCGATCGTGGCCACGCTCGCGCAGCGGCTCGGTCCATCACTGCGTTTCTACGCCGGCGCCGCCGGCTGGCTCGCCGCCGCCGACTGCGCGGCCGGCTGGCGTCACGTCGCGTCGGCGAACTGGCTCGCGACCGCGAGCTGGGTCGCTACCTGCATGGCGAACGCGCTGCTGATCGACATCGGCAGCACCACCACCGACATCATTCCGATCGTCGACGGCCGCGTCGTCGCGCGTGCCGCGACCGATGCGGGCCGGCTCGCGACCGGCGAACTCGTGTATCACGGCGTCGTGCGCACGCCGTTGTGCGGAGTCGCGCAGCGGATCGAATTCGGCGGCGCCATGCTGAACGTGATGAACGAATGGTTTGCGACGAGCGCCGACGTCTACCGGCTGACCGGCGAACTGGACCCGCTGCACGACGTGCAGCCGAGCGCCGACCAGGGGCCGAAGACGCAGGCGGCGAGCCGCGCGCGGCTCGCGCGCATGATCGGGCACGACGCGCACGACGCGTCGGACATCGAATGGCTGCACTTTGCGCGGCGCTGGCGCGCGCTGCAGGTGCGCGAAATCGGCGCGAACCTGATGCGGGTGGTCGCCGCGCAGCCGGCGCTCGCGGCCGCGCCGCTGGTGGGCGCCGGCTGCGGCCGCTTCCTCGTCGCCGCATTGGCGCGCGACGAGGCGCGCGGCTATATCGACTTCGGCGCGTTGGCGGGCGTGCCCGATGCTTGCGCGGCATGGGCGGCGACCTGCGCGCCGAGCGTGGCGGTCGCGCTGCTCGCGGCGCGCGAGCCGGGCGCCCAACGGCGCGGCGCGCGTGGTATCGCGGCGCGCGCGGCATGAGTTGAGAGGCGCGGCGCGCAATCCGGGGACGCGGCGCGCCGGCGCACGAGTAGCGCAAAGAGGGGCAGGGGACACGATATGGCGAGCGGGACAAGTTCGGTGATGAACGAGGTTGCGAAACGACGCGACCCGGCCGGGCACTCAACTGGACACGAGGGCAACAGTCATGTGGGTGGTCAAGATCGGAGGCAGCCTGAGTCACGACCCGGCACTGCGCCACTGGCTCAGTGAGCTATGCGAAGTCGGCGGCGGACGGGTCGTGATCGTGCCCGGCGGCGGCGATTTCGCGGACAAGGTCCGTCAGTACCAGGGCGAGTGGAACTTCGACGATCTGGCCGCGCACAACATGTGTCTGCTCGCGATGACGCAATATGCGCTGCTGATGCAGGGCGTTTCGCCCGAACTGGTGATCGCGTCGAGCGAGGCGAAGATTCGCCGCACCCTGCGTGACGGTCATGTTGCCGTGTGGGCGCCGACCGCGCTGATGCGCGACACGCCCGACGCGATGAGCAACTGGGACACGACTTCGGACAGCCTCGCCGCCTGGCTATCGACGATGCTCAACGCGGAGCGGCTGATCGTCGTCAAATCCTGTCCGATCGCCGTCGACGATCCGCTCGAAACGCTGGCCGCGTCGGGGGTGATCGACCGCAAGTTCGTCGACTACGTGAACGATGCGAACTATGTGGTCGAATTGCTCGACAAGAGCAACGTCGCGCTGATGCGCGACCGTTTGCTGAATATTCCGGTGATGTGACCGGCTGCTACAGCCGCGTCGCGTTCGTCGAGCCCGGCAACGGCGCCGCGCTATCGACGCGAATCTCTCCAGCCGGCCGATGCAACGCGCTCGCCCATTGCGCGACGCGCTCGGGGTCGAGCCGCGAGCGGCGCCCGTCGGCGCACAGCGCGGTGCGAAAACCGGCCACGTCGGGCGCCAGCGCGCGGATCTGCGGCAGTTGCGCCCAGCCGAGCGCACCGGCGATGCCCGCCATCGCGCCGCGCTGACGCGCGAGCCGCAACCAGCGCGCGAGCGAGTCGACATCGACGTGATCGAACAGCGTGCCGCCGTCCTTGCTCGCGGTATCGAACATCAGGCCGGCGAAGCCGAGCGCCGCGGTGTGGCTGACCAGTTCGTCGTCCATGCCGCCGTCGCATAGCAGCACCGGCACGACGCTAGCCGGCAGATTCGCGAGCTGCTCGATGCAGCGGCGCGCGGCCGGTCCGCGCGCGACGCCGACCTTCACATAGTCGACGCCGGCATCGCTGACGTCGATCACGCGCGCGGCGATCTCGTCGAACGCATCGGCCGGCACGTCGCCGATCGCTGCGCTGATCGGCTTGACCGGGTAGCGCGCGCGAAGTTGTTGCGCGATGGTCGTGATGGCGCCGATCGACAGGCCGCCGAGCGCGCCGTCGTCCGGCTCTTTCAGGTCGATCAGCTCGGCGCCGGCGCGGGCGGCGTCGAATGCTTCGTCAGCCGAGCGGACGCTCGCGAGCAATGCGGTCATCGGGGTTCTCCGCGGAAGGAAGGGTTTTCAGTGATGGGCCGAAGCGGCGGCCTGATGCGCCGCGTCTTCGAGGCTCGCGCGATATCGCGCGATCGCGGCGACGAGCCAGCTCCATGCGGTGCGCTCGTTGTCGCCGGCGGTTTTGTCGATCGCGATCTGCAGATACGCCATTTCTCGATCGACCTTGTCGGCCGGCAGCATGAAGAGCCGGCTCACCAGAATCGCGCCTTCCACGACCGCCGACTGCGCGCGATTGAAGCCCGCGAACGGCGCGTGGTTTTCACGGTGCACGCACTTCATCACCAGCACCGGGCGCTCGGCGTCGTCGCGCAGCTCGTCGAGTTCGAGCTCGGCGTGGGCCAGCGACTCGGCCAGACGTACGCTCGGCACGCGGCTCGCGGCCACGGTCGGCCAATCGGTTGCACAGTGCGTGACGCAGCCCGCGAAGATCCGCACGTCGGTGGTGAAGTTCAGCACCGCCGCGCGCGTCGCGATCACGTTGTCGAGCGTGACCGACGGACGGAACGGCGCGAGGATGATGCGCTCACCCTCGTAGCGCGCGCCCATTGGCGCGATATGAGGACGGCCATCGCACGCTGCCGTGGTGACGATCGTTTCGTGGATCATGGCTGGGAACGCGTGTCCCGACAGCGCCGGAAGGCCGGCCGTCAGCAGAGGTCAAACACAAACGGGAACCGCAAGGGGGCCGCGGCGTGCGGCCCGGTTGCGGGCTTAACGCGTAGCGACATACATCACGATTTCAAAACCGAGGCGTACGTCGGTGTAGCTCGGAGTCGTCCATTGCATACGTGCTTTCTCCTTCGGTTGAAACAGCGGGTGGAACAGCGTTGCGCCGCCGGCCCGGCGTGATGCCCGGTGTCGACGGCAGCCGGCATCATGCAAGCTCCGTGCCCATGCGCGTTCCGGCCGGCCAGGCGTGCGTGCATTCGACGGCCAATACAGCACCCGGCGAATTGCGCCACGCCGTGGCGCTCGCGCGGGTTGCCAGACGCAAAGAGCCGCGCGGTGTGGCGAAAACGAAGCAAAGTGTGCCATCGCGATTCGCTAATCCGATTGCGCTGTCACGCCGCGCCCGCCTCGCTCACCAACACATTCTGCTCCGATTCGCGTCGCACGGCTCGAAAAAGAACCTCACGATGTGATAGCGATAACCGATCCGTTAAGTCTGCCAAATAAAATCGTGAATTCACCTTGGGCGTGTCCGTGCCTACAGTGCAACTCAAGCGCTTCGGTCTTCCGGCAGTGCGCTTGCCACCTTCGAGGACACGTCATGAACGATTTCAGTCAACCGCCGATCCAGCCCGAACCTCAAGCGCGCGATCCGCACAATCCGCGCGAACGGTACGCGGCGGGCGTGATGAAATACCGCGAGATGGGGTACTGGCAACCGGACTACGAACCGAAAGACACCGACGTGATCGCGCTGTTTCGCATCACGCCGCAACCCGGTGTCGAACCCGAGGAAGCGGCCGCCGCGGTGGCCGGCGAATCGTCGACCGCGACGTGGACGGTGGTGTGGACCGACCGCCTGACCGCCTGCGACATGTATCGCGCGAAGGCGTATCGCGTCGAGCCGGTGCCGGTGTCTCGCGCCGACGAGCCGCAGTACTTCGCGTATATCGCTTATGAACTCGATCTGTTCGAAGAGGGCTCGGTCGCGAACCTGACCGCGTCGATCATCGGCAACGTGTTCGGCTTCAAGCCGCTGAAGGCATTGCGGCTCGAAGACATGCGCATTCCCGTCGCGTATCTGAAGACGTTTCAGGGGCCGCCGACCGGCATCGTCGTCGAGCGCGAACGGCTCGACAAGTATGGTCGGCCGCTGCTCGGCGCCACGGTCAAGCCGAAGCTCGGTCTGTCGGGCAAAAACTATGGACGGGTGGTCTACGAAGGCCTGCGCGGCGGCCTCGATTTTCTGAAGGACGACGAGAACATCAACTCGCAGGCGTTCATGCACTGGCGCGACCGCTTCCTGTTCGCGATGGAGGCGGTGAACCGCGCCCAGGCGGAGACTGGCGAGCTCAAAGGGCACTATCTGAACGTGACGGCCGGCACGATGGAGGACATGTACGAGCGCGCCGAATTCGCGAAGGAGCTCGGCTCGTGCATCGTGATGATCGACCTCGTGATCGGCTGGACCGCGATCCAGTCGATGTCGCGCTGGGCCCGCAGGCACGACATGATCCTGCATCTGCATCGCGCGGGGCATGGCACCTACACGCGGCAACGCAACCACGGCATCTCGTTTCGCGTGATCGCCAAATGGCTGCGCATGGCGGGCGTCGATCACGCGCATGCGGGCACCGCGGTCGGCAAGCTCGAAGGCGATCCGCTGTCGGTGCAGGGCTACTACAACGTGTGCCGCGACGCGCACAACGCGGTCGATCTGTCGCGCGGCATTTTCTTCGACCAGCCGTGGGCCGGCTTGCGCAAGGTGATGCCGGTCGCCTCGGGCGGGATTCACGCGGGGCAGATGCATCAGCTGCTCGATCTGTTCGGCGACGACGCGATCCTGCAGTTCGGCGGCGGCACGATCGGCCATCCGGCCGGCATCCAGGCCGGCGCGACCGCGAACCGCGTCGCACTCGAAGCGATGGTGAAGGCGCGCAACGAGGGCCGCGACATTCTGCGCGAAGGGCCCGACGTGCTCGAAGCCGCCGCGCGCTGGTGCACGCCGCTCAAGCAGGCGCTCGATACGTGGCGCGACGTGAGCTTCAACTACGCATCGACCGATACGCCCGATTTCGCCGCCACGCCGACGGCGGCCTAGCCACGCCGAGCTTTTCCCGCGAGCGCCTCACGAGCGCATCCGCGACGCGGTGCAACGGCACCGCGCGGGGCATCGTTGACGCCGTTCCGAACGCGACACCATCCACGAGGTTCGTCATGCGTATTACTCAAGGAACGTTTTCTTTTCTGCCCGAGCTGACCGACGAGGAAATCGGCTTGCAGATCGACTACGCGCTGCGCCAGGGCTGGGCCTGTTCGGTCGAATTCACCGACGACCCGCATCCGCGCAACACCTACTGGGAAATGTGGGGTCTGCCGATGTTCGACCTGCACGACGCGGCCGGCGTGTTGCAGGAGGTCAGGGCTTGCCGCGAGGCGCGGCCGCAGCACTACATCAAGGTCAACGCGTTCGACTCCGTGCGCACCTTCGAAACGATGCGCCTGTCGTTCATCGTCAACCGGCCGGACGGGGAGCCGGGCTTCCGGCTGTTGCGGCAGGACGCGCAGGGGCGCACGCAGCGCTACAGCATGACGGGCTACGCGGGCGACCGGCCAGCGGGCGAGCGTTATGGCGCGGCGGGCTGACGCCTCTGATCGCGCAACAACGCACACGACGACCCGCAGCGAGGAGGAACCATGACAGACGCCGCCATCGTGGACGCACTGCCCGCGTCCACCGCGCACAGCGACGCCGCCGCGCCCCACATCGACCTCGCGGCGCTGTACCGCGACTCGGGCATCGGCGACGTGCTCGGCGAACTCGATCGCGATCTGGTCGGGCTCGCGCCCGTGAAAACGCGCATTCGCGAAGTCGCCGCGCATCTGCTGGTCGAGCGCGCGCGGGCTTCGCTGGGTCTCGCGGGCGGCGCGCCGACCTTGCATATGTGCTTCTCCGGCAACCCCGGCACCGGCAAGACGACGGTTGCGCTGCGCATGGCGGAAGTGTTGCACCGGCTCGGCTACATTCGCCGCAATCATCTGGTGTCGGTCACACGCGACGATCTGGTCGGCCAGTACATCGGCCACACCGCGCCGAAAACGCGCGACGTGCTCAAGCGCGCGATGGGCGGCGTGCTGTTCATCGACGAAGCGTATTACCTGTATCGCCCGGAGAACGAGCGCGACTACGGCCAGGAAGCGATCGAAATTCTGTTGCAGACGATGGAGAACCAGCGCAGCGACCTGGTCGTGATTCTGGCCGGCTACGCGTCGCGAATGGAAGTGTTCTTCGAGAGCAATCCGGGTTTCCGCTCGCGCATCGCGCATCACATCACGTTTCCCGATTACGAGGAAACGGAGTTGCTCGAAATCGCCGAACGAATGCTCGGCACCATGCATTACCGCTTCGATGCCGCGTCGCGCCGCGCGTTCGCCGACTATCTGGCGCGCCGCATCCGTCAACCGAATTTCGCCAACGCGCGCTCGGTGCGCAACGCGCTCGACCGCGCGCGGCTGCGCCAGGCGAACCGCCTGTTCGCGAGCGCCTTGCAAGGCGGTGAGCCGGTCGACGCCGCCACGCTGACGCTGATCGATGCCGCCGACGTGCGCGCGAGCCGCGTGTTCGACGCGCCGCCGCAGTCCTCGCATTCGCCTTCCACCGCGCGCGCCGTCACGGCGCCGCCGGGCTGAATCACGACACCATCGACGGAGAACGCCATGCAGGACGGACGCACGACACTTTCGAAGTTCCTGATCGACACGCTCGATCGCCCGCCGTGTACGGACGACACGCGCGACACTGCAGGACTCTCCGCGCTGCTCATCGACGTAGCGGCGGCCATCAAGTCGATCTCGGCGATGCTGACCAAGGGCGCGCTAGGCGGCAACTACGGTTCCGCGCAAACGCTCAACACGCACGGCGAGCAACAGAAGAAGCTCGACGTCTCGAGCAACGAGATCTTCGTGCAGCAATGCGAGTGGGACGGCTTGCTGGCCGCGATGGTGTCCGAGGAAATGGAGCACGTCTACGCGATTCCGCTGGACTATCCGCGCGGCGAGTATCTGCTCGCGTTCGATCCGCTCGACGGCTCGTCGAATATCGACATCAACGGCGTGGTCGGCTCGATCTTCTCGGTGCTGCGCACGCGCGACCCGGCAGAGGATGCAAGCAGCGAAGCCGCGTTCCTGCGGCCGGGCTGCGAACAGGTCGCGGCCGGCTATGCCGTGTATGGACCGTCGACCATGCTGGTGCTGTCGGTCGGCAATGGCACGCATGGCTTCACACTGGAGCGCGAGATCGGCAACTTCGTGCTCACGCATTCGAACATCCGGATTCCGGAGGAAACCGGCGAGTTCGCGATCAACGCATCGAACGAGCGCTTCTGGGAGCCGCCCGTGCGCCGCTACGTGCAGGAGTGCAAGGACGGCCGCAGCGGTTGCCGCGCGCGCGACTTCAACATGCGCTGGATCGCGTCGATGGTCGCGGAAGTGCATCGCATCCTGATGCGCGGCGGCGTGTTCATGTATCCGCGCGACTCGAAAACGCCGGCAATGGAAGGACGCCTGCGCCTGCTCTACGAAGCGAACCCGATGAGCTTCCTCGTGGAGCAGGCGGGCGGCCTCGCGATCACCGGCCGGGAACGCATTCTCGACGTCGCGCCGCGCGCGCTGCACGGCCGCGTGCCGGTGATTCTCGGCTCGAAGAACGAGGTCGAGCGCATTGCGCGCTATCACGGCGAATACGACCGCGGCGAGGACAAGCCGTTCACGTCGCCGCTGTTCGGCACGCGCTCGTTGTTCCTGCCGGATTTCACGGCGTGATCAGCGACTGACGGCGCGCTCAGCGCACTGAACACAGTCATCCGGAGACAAACGCATGTCAGTCAAACATCCGATCATCGCGGTGACCGGCTCGAGCGGCGCCGGCACCACCACCGTCATGAAGAGTTTCACGCATATCTTCAGACGCGAGCACATCAATGCGCAGATCGTCGAAGGCGACGCGTTCCATCGCTACGACCGCAACGGCATGCGCGCGGCGATGCAGGAGCGCGAACGCGACGGTGTGCCGAATTTCAGCCACTTCGGGCCGGAAGCGAATCTGCTCGAAGAACTCGAAACGCTGTTCACGCGCTACGGCGAAAACGGCAGCGGGCAGTTTCGCCACTACGTGCACGACGCGGGCGAAGCGCAACTGTACAAGCAGGACGGCGGCACCTTCACGCCGTGGGAGGAGGTCGCGCCCAATACCGACCTGATGTTCTACGAAGGGCTGCATGGCGCGGCGGTGACCGACAGGGTCGATATCGCGCGGCATGCGGATCTGCTGATCGGCGTCGTGCCGATCATCAACCTCGAATGGATCCAGAAGCTGCACCGCGATCAGACGATGCGCGGCTACACGCACGAAGCGGTGGTCGACACGATCCTGCGGCGCATGCCCGACTACGTGAACTACATCTGCCCGCAGTTCTCGCGCACGCATGTGAACTTCCAGCGCGTGCCGACCGTGGACACGTCGAATCCGTTTACCGCCCGCGAGATTCCGCAACCGGACGAGAGCTTCGTCGTGATCCGCTTCGCGCGGCCGAAGGGTATCGATTTCCAGTATCTGCTGACGATGCTGCACGACTCGTTCATGTCGCGCCCGAACGTGATCGTCGTGCCGGGCGGCAAGATGGGACTCGCGATGCAGCTGATCTTCACGCCGATGATCCTGCAACTGATCGACCGACGCTCGCGCGCCTGAGCGGTACCGGACGGATACAGAGGTTCATTTCGCAAGGAGAGATTCGATGAGTGCAGTCGCGCAACCGCTTGACGCACCCGCCACGCGCTCGATGGCCGACGCGCTGCGCATGCTCGCGCTCGACGCAGCGCGGCGCGTCGCGGACCGCGCGCGTTGAGCCCGCCGTTCGCCAAGATTTCATTTCATTTCGAGGAGCACGCAATGGCCTTCATCACCCTGCGGCAACTGCTGGATCACGCGGCCGAACACGACTACGGCGTGCCCGCGTTCAACGTCAACAACATGGAGCAGATTCACGCGATCATGCGCGCGGCCGAGGCCACCGCTAGCCCGGTGATCCTGCAGGCGTCGGCCGGTGCGCGCAAGTACGCCGGCGAGCCGTATCTGCGCCATCTGGTGCTCGCCGCGCTCGAAGCGCACCCGGACATTCCGCTCGTGCTGCATCAGGATCACGGCGCGAGCCCCGCGGTGTGTCAGCAGGCGATCCGCTCGGGCTTCACGTCGGTGATGATGGACGGCTCGCTGCTGCCCGATCAGAAAACCCCTGCCGCGTACGACTACAACGTCGAGGTGAGCCGGCGCGTGGTGGACGCCGCGCATGCGGTCGGCGTGTCGGTGGAAGGCGAACTCGGCTGTCTCGGTTCGCTCGAAACCGGCACGGCAGGCGAAGAGGACGGCGTCGGCGCACAAGGCAAGCTCACACGCGAGCACCTGCTGACCGATCCGGACGAAGCGCGGCGCTTCGTCGACGCGACCGGCGTCGATGCGCTCGCGATCGCGATCGGCACGTCGCACGGCGCGTACAAGTTCAGCCGCGAGCCGACCGGCGACATCCTCGCGATCGACCGGATCGCCGATATCCATGCGCGCATTCCGAACACGCATCTGGTGATGCACGGTTCGTCGTCGGTGCCGCAGGAATGGCTCGCGGTGATCCGCGAATATGGCGGCGAGATTCCGACTACCTACGGCGTGCCCGTCGACGAAATCCGCCGCGGTATCGCGAACGGCGTGCGCAAGGTCAACATCGACACCGACATCCGTCTCGCGATGAGCGGCGCGATGCGCAAGTCGCTCGCCAATGCGCGCGCGGAGTTCGATCCGCGCGCGGCATTGAAGGCCGCCACCGCCGCGGCGAGCGCGATCTGCGTCGAGCGATTCGAGGCGTTCGGTTGCGCGGGGCAGGCGGCGCGCATCAAGCCGCTGCCGCTCGACACGATGGCGAGCCGCTACCACTAACGCCACTGCCACGGAGAACGCAATGCGCGAATTCCTGATTGCGCCGTCGCTGCTGTCGGCGGATTTCGCCCGGCTCGCCGACGAGATTCGCGACGTGACGGCGGCCGGCGCGGACTGGATTCATCTGGACGTGATGGACAACCACTACGTGCCGAACCTGACGGTCGGCCCACTCGTGTGCTCGGCGATCCGGCCGTACACGACGCTGCCGTTCGACGTGCATCTGATGACCACGCCCGTCGATCCGCTGGTGTCGGCGTTTGCCGAGGCCGGCGCGAACCTGATCAGTTTTCATCCGGAGGCGACGCTGCACGTGCATCGGACCATCGAACTGATCCGCTCGCACGGTGCGCGCGCGGGGCTGGCGCTGAATCCGGCCACGCCGCTCGCGGCGCTCGATCACGTGCTGGAGATGCTCGACGTCGTGCTGGTGATGTCGGTGAATCCGGGCTTCGGCGGCCAGGCATTCATCGCCGAAACGCTCGACAAGCTGCGGCTGCTGCGCAAGCGCGTCGACACGACGATGCAGCGCACCGGGCGGCCCTTGCTGATCGAAGTGGACGGCGGCGTGAAGGCGTCGAACATCGCGCGTGTCGCCACGGCGGGCGCGGACGTGTTCGTTGCCGGGTCGGCCGTGTTCGGTGCGGGCGATCGCGCGCAGGCGATCCGCGGCATGCGCGGCGAACTGGCTACTGTCGACGAACCCGCGGGGGTGGCCGCCATGCAGTGATGGCGCTGCTGTTTCAGCGCTTTTTCAGCGTCTCGCCCGGCGCGCACCATGCGCTGAGATCTTCTTCAGGCCGGTCGACCGCGCAGCCCCAGTCGAGCGGCTGGTCCTGATCGAAGCGCTTGCCGAGCCGCCATGCAATCTCGGCGCGCGCAAGCTGCACGCCCATATAGAACGCGTGGCCGCCGTCTGTTTCGAGGTTCAACTGCGGGTACAGCGCGAACGGATCGTCGCCGCGACGATGGCCGTCGCGGTTGTACACGTGAATGCCATCGGCGCTGATCTGCACGCGGAAATTCGGGTCACGCACGCCGCGCGCGAATTCGTCGATTTCTTCGGCGCTGTACGGAAATGGCCGTTTCGCGTGGACCGTCGCGAGTTCGGTGCTGATGCCCTTCGGCAGCACCTGCGCATCGCGCGCGGCATGCATCACGCGGCGCGCGACATCGGCTTCGCGCAACGCGCGCCGCGCATGCTGGCTCACCGACGTCGCCAGCACCGCGCCAACGCGCAATTCAGCCGCCATGCCGAGCAGCACCGCGTTGATGCCGCTCGTGTCGGCCTCGGTCAATTCGGTCACGTTGCCGATGCCCATCATGATCGCGATGTCGGGATAGCGCTCGCGCAAACGCACATAGCGCGCAATCGACGCGGCCAGCCCGAACGGAATCGGATCGAGAATCGGATCGGCGAGAAACGCGCGGCCGCGCGCGGACAGCGCGTCGATCGCGGCGTCGAGCGAAGCGGGGTCGGCCGGTTCGCGCGCGACGAGGATCGGCGTCGACGGCACTTCGTCGGCGATCCATAGCGTGTCGAGGTTCAGGCTCATCAGATAGTCGGCGCCCGCGCGGCCGCCGCGCAGCAGTTCGTCGTTGCGCATCGAATCGACGCTGACGCGATAGCCTTCGGCCTTCAGCCGCCGCACCGCGTCTTCGAGAAGCGGAAACGGCGTGTCCGGCAGGCAGCCGATGTCGATCACGTCCGCGCCTTGGGCCGCATACTCGCGCGCCCTCGCCGCGATGCCGTCGAGGTCGAGGCGCGGCGCATCGACGATCTCCGCGAAAATCTCCGTGTCGTAGCGGCTCAGATCGAACGGCTTCGCCTTGCGGCCGAAAAATTGCGGCAAGTCCTTGACCTCCTCGGGACCGCGTTCGAACGGCACGCCGTAGTGCGCGCCCAGCGCGTCGAGATCGCCACGGCAGCGGCCCGGCACGATCACGCGCTGCGCGGCGAGCGGCGCGCTCACGCGGCGCTGGATCAGGTCGGCGGTCATCAACCCGGCCACTTGCAGGCCGATTTCGCGCACTTCCCAACTGAACGGCGTCGGCGCCATGCCGTCGAGCACGCGCCGCAGGCTCGGTTCGGCAAGCCGGCCGGTCAGGAAGAGGAGGTGGTCCATGCGAGGTCGAGGGTCGCGAGGCGTTGGGTGAGCGCCGCTTCGAGTTCGTCGAGCGAGCGCGCGAGCGTCGTGTATTCGAAGCGCGCCAGACGCTCGACGTTGTCGAGTTCGATCGCCCGTGGCCGCAATTCGACCCATTCGTCCGGGCTATGCGTGATCACGCTCGGTTCGGTGTCGCACGCAAAGACGATGCCGGGGATGCATTGCTTGCCGGCCTGCGCATACATATTGGTCGGCAGCGTATCCGAGATGCCGTAAGCACATTTGGCGACCGTGTTGCTGGTGGCGGGTGCGATCACGACCGTGTGATACACGCCGTGATACAGCATGCCGACCGGCACGCCGCTCGCGCTGTTGTCGCGCAGTACGCGAAAGTGTTCGCGCAGCTTGTCGAGCGACCAGCCATAGAGCGGCAGCACTTCCTCGGCCGCCGCGGACAGAAACAGATCGACGCGCGGCAAGCGCCGCGCGAGCGCGATCGATTCTTCGAGCATATGACCGGAGCCGGTCACGCACCACGCGAAGTGCGCATCCGGCTTGAAGTCGGTGAGATCGCGGGCGCCCTTGCGAGCAGACTCGCTGGAGGACCTGAGGGACGACCCGGTCATGCGTCGAGATCGAACGGCATGCCGTCGGTCGGCGAGCCTTCATGCGACAGCCGGATGTGCAGCCGGCGCATCTTGCGATACAGCGTATTGCGGCTGATGCCGAGCGCCTTCGCGACGTTGCTGACGTTCCAGCGGTGCTCGTCGAGCAGCGACAGCACCGTTTCGCGCTCGTTCAGCTGGATCGCGTTCAGCGAAGAAATGTCCGCCTCGTCGGCGAGATGGCCGTCCATGTCCGCGTTCGCGAGGCGCAGCGCGATCGGCAGGTCGACCGCCGACGTGCGTTGCGTGACCTCGGGCGGCAGATGCTCGCAGCGGATCGGCTCGCCGTCGGACAGCGCGATGGCCATCTGCAACACGTGACGCAGCTGACGGATGTTGCCGGGCCACGCGTAGGTGAGCAGCGCGTGTTCGGCTTCCGGCGTCAGATCGGGCGGATCGTCGGTTTCGTTCGCGAGCAGATGATGGATCAGCGGCAGCTTGTCGACGCGCTCGCGCAGCGCCGGCAGATTCAGTTCGACGCCCTTGAGCCGGTAGTACAGATCCTCGCGGAATTGCCCGCTTTGCACGAGTTCGAGCAGATTGCGGTGGCTCGCGCTGATCAGCTGGAAATTGACCTTGACGGTGGTCTCGGCGCCGAGCGGCGTGACCTCGTGTTCCTCGATCACGCGCAGCAGGCGTGCCTGCAACACGAGCGGCATGTCGCCGATCTCGTCGAGAAACAGCGTGCCGCCGTTGGCCTGCACGATCTTGCCGCGCCGTCCTTCGCGCTGCGCGCCGGTAAACGCGCCCGCGCGGTAGCCGAACAGCTCGCTCTCGATCAGGTTCTCCGGCAGCGACGCGCAGTTGACCGGCACGAACAGACCGGCGGCGTGCGGGCTGATGCTATGCAAGGCCTGCGCGAAGACTTCCTTGCCGGTGCCGGTCTGGCCGCGCAGCACGATCGGAATCTTGCGCTGGATCACGCGCGCGGCCAACTGGATCTGCGAGGCCATGCGCGGGTCGCCGAATTCGAGGTGCGCGATCTCGTCTAGCTTCGGCACCGGCGGATGTTTCTCGTGTTTTTCGGAGGCGTTGGCGCGCATGGCGGAGTCGGGGACGAGCACGCGCGTCACGCGCCCCGTGGCGTTTTGCGGCGTCTGCGCGACGAGGAAAAAGCGGTTCGTCGCGTTTGCGCTGTAGACGGTGACCGGATGGAACGAGCCGCGAATGCTGCGCGCGATCATGTCTTCGAGCGACGCGTTGAATGCTTCCTCGATGCGCCGGCCGCGCAGCTCGCTCAGCGAGCGGAAGCCCAGCTGGAATAGCGCGCTGCGATTCGCGGCGAGCACGGTGCTGTCGTCGCCGACCGCGAGCTTGCCGCCGTGCAGCGTGCCGACGAATTCCGGGCGGCTGTGGAAATGGATCATGTTGGCGTGCCGGTAGCGCGCATCGAGCAGACGGTTTTCGATCATCTGACGCGACATGCCGACCAGCACCAGCGAGTGCTGCTGCAGCAGCTTCGAGCGGCTCGTGACGTCGAGCACGCCGGCGATTTCGCCGCCGTCGTCGAAGATCGGCGCGGCCGAGCACGTCAGCGACGTATAGCGCGGATAGAAATGCTCGTGCTGACAGACGGCGATGCAGTCGCGCTCCGCGAGGCAGGTGCCCATGCCGTTGGTGCCGGCTTCGCGTTCGCTCCACAGCGCGCCGACGCGAAAGCCGTCGACGGCGACCGCCTCGGCGAACGGCACGGACGACACCTGATGCACGATCACGCCGCCAGAATCGACGAGCACGACCGCGAGCTCGGGATCGGCCAGTTGCTGATAGAGCGTCGTCATCTCGAGCTTCGAACACGCGATCAGATCGCCGAGCGCCTCACGGCGCGCGCTGAGTTCGTACTCGGTGAGCACCGGCGGCGGCACGAAACGCGCGGGGTCCAGCTGGAATTCGTTGATGCAGCGCGTCCACGACTGAGCTACGGGTTCGCTTGTCGGGCGCGTGGTCAACTGATGGTTGACCACGTTCAGAACTTCCCGGACGTGCGTACTGCTGTCAGCGAGCAACGACATGGGATTTGCCTCCGTTGCGTCATTTCGCAAGCGTGACTGCTTCGCACGCCGCGAATGCCGCTTTATCAAGCCTGCCTGCCCCTGGCGCGGCGCAATCTCGGTTCGCCTGCGCCCTCCCGACCGGCCCTACTACGAGGCGGGTGTTGAAAACTGTACGCCCGATGCAGGATTGGTTCAACAGAAAGTCACACTGGGTTTACCTCACTGTGCCCGGAATTTGCTTTTCTCGATGCGCGACGCGTTAAACGGGTTGCAGGTTGCATGCCTGTCGCAGCTTCGGCACAGAGTGTGCCGCGCGTCGTTCAGTTCTACCGCTCTACTGTTGCATCGTTTCGCTCGTCATCACTGGCTGTTCAATCCTGGGCCGCGCCGCGGCGGAGATCAAATCATGGATCGTTTCGATACTATTCGCCTTGCCGCATTTTCCAGCCTCGGCGCCAATCCCGGCCCGCAAGTCGGCGCGTTGCCCGAGCGCCTGGACATCGTATTCATCGAGAATTTCATCGGCCAGACGGTCATCGGTATCGATAGCAGTGAGTTGCATGTTGCGCAACCGGTGCGTGTGAACCTGGCTATCGGCGTGCCAGCGATCCGCGCCTGCACGACGGACCGGATCGAAGATACGGTCAACTACGCGGCCGTGCGCGGGGCGCTGCTCGAGCTGTTCGCGTCGCATCGCGTGCGGCTGCTGGAGGCGCTTGCCGAGACGATCGCGCAACTGCTGATCGCCGACTTCGGCGCGCACTGGGTGCGCGTGTCGCTCGCGAAGCCGGCCAAGTTCGCCGACCTCGCGGCCGTCGGCGTGCAGATCGAGCGGCGTCGCGGCGATGGCTCGGCGGCGGCCGTGGGTCTCGCGCGGTACGCGTCGCTGGGCGAGGGGCTGGTGCCGAATTGAGGGGCGCGCCCAGCCGGGGGCGCCGAGCCGGACGCGCCGAGCGGGACGCGCAGAACGCCCGGCGGGTTTCAGGCCGTGGTCATTTCGCCACGGTCGACGTCTTCTGCGGACCGAGTCCGCACGCCTGATATGCGCTGGTTTGCAGCGCGCGGAAGCGCTTGGTTTGCGCCTTGGCGTGGTCGACGCGGAATTCCGCGCCGCCTTCGCCGCCTAGCGTCGCGTACTTCGAGAAGGTCGACTGGTCGACGAATTCGTCGTACGGCAACGACGCGGCCATCTTGTCGATCACGCACGAGCACTTGTAGACGTTCGCGAACTCGTGGCCGTTATCGTCCATGCAACTGAGCACGTATTCGACGCGACCCTCGGTCGGATAGTTGTAGCCGCCCGCCCACGCGAGCGGCGCGGCGAGCAGGAGCGAGCTAAAGGCGAGAAGCGCGCGACATCTGTTGGTCATGGAATGCCTCTGCGAGAGCATTGAGCCTGCTTCGCGAACCGCTGCGCGAGATGCGTGCCTTGCGGCCGCGAGGCGACGGGATGCGCGAGGAGGCGGGGCCGGCAACGGCGCCGCGTCTCCTGCGCTTGCATGCGCCGTCAGTTCGGCGCGAACGGATGCGCGACGCTGCCCTTCTTCGCCATCACTTCAGCCGCGCTCGGGTCGCCGCTGACCGCGCGCTTGATGGCCTCGCGCGTCGCCTGATAGTTGAACTGCTGGATCTTCTTGTCGTCCTCGGCCTGCCAGTGAATGAACACGCCGACGCAGAGGAACAGATCGTCGGCTTCTTCCTGCGGGATCGTGCCGTCCTCGACACTGTCGGCCACCGCGAGCGCGACCGCGTGCTGCGCCGGGCCGAACATCTGCACGGCCTGCTTGGCGCCTTTGATCGTCACCTTGTTGAACAGGATCGTATTGGGCTTCGTGATGAGATTGGGCGCGACGACGGCGAGCAGCGACGTGAAGCCGTCCTTGTTGTTGGTGAGCGCGTTGCAGAACGCGGTTTCCGCAGCCGAACCTCGCGGTCCGATCAGCAAGTCGATGTGCGCGACCTCGTTGCCGTCGCCGACGAGCGACTCACCGATCATGACGCGGTTGATCTTGGCCATTCTGTTCCTCCAAAAGAGTAGGTATGGACCTGCTGACGAGGCGCCGCCCGCGATCGTCCGGATCAGCATCGCGAGAGCGGTGCGGGAATGCACGGCGGTACTAACTAACAGGTTCCGTGCCAGTTGTCGCTAAGGGCCTGCTGACGCGGCTGTTCGGGTCTTCTTCAGTCCAGACGATTCAGGGTTAACCGCGCCCTTCGACGCAGCGCGCAAGAAACAGCGTGGCCACCGCGAGGTCAGCGCTGGTGCCGGGATTGATCGCGCGTGCCTTCAATTCGGCGTCCCAAGCATCGAGTTGCGGATCGCTTGCCGAGCCGGCGCGCGGCGGATCGCGTTTGGCGCCAGCGCGCGCGCTGTTCGCGTGCCACGAGCGTGACACTCTGCGCCAGCGCGAGGCCGTGCTTGCGCACAATGTGAGAGTCGGGCCAGCCGCCGAGGAACGTGAGAAACAGGTTGAGCATCGCGATTTCGCCTGGATCGGCGGGCGCGGGTTCGGGCGTTGGTCTCGAGGCTTCGAAATAGGCGGCGAGGCCGGTGTCGAACAGGTCGGCGAAACCGTTCGCGTATTGCCGCGCGATGCTGTCGCGTTCGCTGGCGAGTCGCATCGCGTCGCGCAGGCCGATCGTCGGCGGTACGTGGACCGATTGCTCGGGCGCGTCGCCGAGGCCGCCGGGATTGGCGAGCGCGATCGCGCGGTAAGCAAGCCGAGCGTCTTCGACGTCGAGCCGGCTCAGCACGTCGCCGACGGCCGCGCGCCACGCTTGCGCCGACACCGGCGGTTCGCCGGTTTCGTCGAGGGCCGCGGCGAGCGGCGCGACCAGCAGCACGATGCCGAGATTCGTATTGCAGCCGACGGCCGCGCGCGTGCGCGTGACCGCGTCGAGAATGCGCTGTCCGACGCGCTCGCCGCGCGCGAATAGCGCGTCGAGCGACGCGTCCGCGCTGGCGAGGAACTGGGCCGCGTGCATGCCGTGGCCGGGGCTTTGGGTGCTGACGTTGCCGGGTTTCGGCGTGGTGACGTCGAGCGCGCAGGCTTCGAGGAAGGCCGCGCGCGCGTGCTCGACGGGAATCGCATGAGTGTCGGGCATCGCGCTCAAGCCCGGCGCTGCGGAGACTGCTCGGGCAACCCGGCGCTAGCGGCTTGCTCGGCCAGCCTGCGATCGAGTAGATCGTCGACGAGCGCCGCCGCGACATCGAGCGGCACGACCGACTGCAAACCGCGCCACGCGGCCACGCCGTTGACTTCGAGCACGAGGGGCAGCGCGGCGTCGTCGGCATTCGGGATCAGGTCCACGCCCGCGTAGTCGAGCCCGAGCGCGGCGGTTGCGCGCACCGCCGTCTGTGCGAGCGGGATCGTCAGCTCGGCGGGCTCGCAGCGCGCGCCTTGCGCGACGTTGTGAATCCAGCCCTTGCCGCCGCTGCGCCGCATCGCCGCAACCGCCTTGCCGCCGATCACGAGCACGCGCCAGTCGAAACCCGGCCGGTCGCTCGCGACGAAGCGCTGCAGATAAGCGACCTGCCGATAACGCGCGAGCGACGGCAATGGCGCGAGCAGCCCGCCGCGCGCGCCGAGCCGTTTCAGCCCGTGGCCTTGCGAGCCGAACAGCGGCTTGAGCACGACCTGACGGCCGGCGGCCGCTTCGCGCATCAGTACGCGTTGCGCGAACGCGGCGGATTCGCCGGCCCAGGTGGCCGGTGTCGGCACGCCCGCGCGATGCAGCAGGAAGCTCGTCATCGACTTGTCGACGCTGCGCTCGATCGCGCGCGCGTCGTTGTACACCGGCACGCCCGATTCACGCAGCGCGTGCAGGATGCCGAGCCGCAGCGTCACCTGCTCGAAGCTGCCGCCGGCGATGCCGCGTACGAACACCGCGTCCGGCAGCGTGCGGCCGAAGCCCGGGATCGCGAGGCCGTGCGGCAGCCACGTGGTGTCGATGCGGCAATCCGCGAGATCGACGCAACGCGCCTCGGCGCCGCGCGCGCGGAACGCCTTTTTCAGCCGGCCGGTGTGCCAGCCGGTTTCGTCGGTCATGATCGCGATGCGCACGCCTGATGTGATCATCATCGCGCGACGGACTCGCCGCCCCACTGTTTGCGCAGCAGGCCGCCGTCGAGCCGGCCGCCATGATAGGTCGCGCCGCTTTCGAGGCTGCTGACCCACACCTCGGCGGGCGCGAACAGCGCGGGATCGATCTGATAGAAGTCGAAGTTGACGGCCGTGAAGACGTCCGCGAACGGCCGGCCGTAGTCGCGCGAATTGGCGGAGGGGAGGGTGTCGGCGAGACGTTGCGCGATCTCGTCGTGCTGGACGCTCAGGTGCACGCGGCCGCCGTACAGGATCGCGTCGTTGGTGCGGCCCATCGCCTGAATGCCGTCGGGCGCGGGCGGCGGCAGCGGCGCCGAGCCCGTCCCCGCGACGATCTCATCGAGCGGTACGCCGAGCACATGCACCTTGTGCAGCGCAACTTCGACCACGCGGGCGACGACCTGTACTGTTCCCGCGACAGAGTGTGTCGGCGTGACGATCAGCGTCAGGTGTTCGGGCGCGAGGCCGCAATCGTGCAGCACCTTGTCGATCACGACCTGCGGCGGGAGGCGGTCCACTTCGAGCACCAGCGCGCCGCGCTCGTGGCGGTCGCGATAGCCGAGTTCGTCGAATAGCGGCTCCTTGACCGCGAGCGCGCGCGCGGGCCCCGAGCCGAGCGAAAAGAATTTCTTGCCGCCGGTCTGCTCGCTGGTCGCCGACAGGCTCCAGCCCGCGTACTGGCTGCCGAGACAGGCGAGCACCGGCGACGATGTGCTGACCTCGAGCATCGTCGGCCACAGCGGCGCGGCGTCGAAGTTCGCGCGTACCGCGACGCGGCCGAGACCGCCCATGCAGATGCGCGCGATCAGCACGCCGGCGTCGAGGCTGCCGCGCGCGTCGACGCCGGCGTCGGCGATCACGGTGCCATCGCGCGTGCGCGTCAGTGCGACGCCGAGCTGTGCCGCTTGATCGACGAGCCGTGCTACGAGGCGCTCTGAAAGCGCGTTCACGCTCGGCAACGCGGCGGGCGGGAAAGTCTCAGCTGTGGGCGTGGAGGCAGGCATGGTCGGGTTCATCGCAGGTTTCGATTCGTTGGACGACGCGTTCGTGCTGCGCGTCGAGCGCGGTGAACACCGCGTCCACCGATGCCGCTCGCACTTGCAGCGTGCAGACCGGCTGCCCTGCGTCGATGCGGGTGCCCGGCATCGGTACGTCGCGGCATTGCGGATCGCGCAGGCAGGCGTCCGAGAACGCGGCCGAGACGCTGAACGGCCGCTGCGCGAACAGCACGCGCTGACCGGCACGCCAGCGCGGCGCGCGGGCGAGCGCGAGGCTCGCGGCCGACGGCGCGCGGCCGTGGCGGCACGCGTCGAGGTGGCAGGCGAGCAGGCCGGCCGGCCATGCATCGGGCGACGCGGTTTCGTAGAGCGCCATCGTCGACGAAGGGCGCGGGTTGATTTCGAGCACGTCGAACGAGGTGCCGTCCGACAGGAAGTCGCAGCTGTTGATGCCGACGAGGCCGGTGTTTGCGCACAGCGCGTCGAGCGCTTGCTGCACGCGCGCGATGAACGCTGGCGGCAAGTCGATCGGCCCGATCGAGCCCGCATGCACGAAGCGCAGATCGCCGATCGCGCAGGTGAATTGCTCGGCGAAACCGATCAGATCCGCGCTGCCGTGCGCGCCGATGAAAAGCGCCGACAGCGAGCGGCCTTGGCCAATGCGCTGGAAGTAGCCGTGCGCGGAGTCGGTCGTTAAATGGAACGGGTCGGCCGCCTCGATGTGCGTACCGCCACAACCATCCGCCTGCTTGAACAGCCAGCCCTCGGCCGTCGCGGGCCGCTCGAACGACACAGCCGGATGCGCAATCCGCAACGCGTCGAGCAGCGCGAAAAAACGCCGCGGCTCGCGCACGGCCGCGATCGCCTCGGCAGCGTTGCCGAGAAAGCGCGGCAAGCCGGATTCGCGGCACAACTGAGGCATCAAAGGTTCGAGCCCGCTGCCGCCGATCCAGCCAAGCAAACCCGGCAAGCGCGCGACACGCGCAAGCGCATCGACGAGCCGCGCCCGGTGGATTCCGAGCGCGCCATCACCACGGCCGATGTCGAACCATAGCTCGGCGGCCTCGCGCGTGTCGCGGTCGCCGAAGACATCGAGCGCGGCGACATGCAGGCCGGCGCGCGCCGCGGACTGCGCGAGCAAGCGCGCGGACTGCCCGACGACCGCGACCAACGGCGCATGCATGAGCGGGCGGTGCGACTTCATGACGACCGCGCTCAGCCGAGACCGGCCGCGACCGCGCGGGCCTCGTCGTAGGCTTCCGGGAAGCCCAGGTAGACCGGCTTACCACCCGTGCGCATGCGCACGAAGAGGCGATGCTCGACCTGATATTTGACGTTGCCGATCGCCAGCGCGCCGATGCCGACCGCGCCCGCGTTCGGCACGCCGTCGATCGGCTTGCCGTCGTTCATCACGTTCACGCCGGCGATGCCTTCGGGCGGCACCGCGTTGACGTCGGCGGCGACGAGCAGGCGCTTCGCATGCACGAGGTCGTCCCTGCCGACCACCTGCGCCCCCGCGACGGCGGTGGCGAGCACGATTTCCGCGTCGGCGAGCGCGCCGCGCAGTTCGGCGGGCGTCGTGGCGCTGATGCCGTTCGTGAAGATGCCGAAGCGCTCGTTGACTTCGGCCGAGGCCCCGAGCGCGCGATTGCGGTCGTGGTGGCTCGCGATCGTCACGTCGGCGCCGCGCGACGCGGCGATCGCCGCGGCGATGCGCCCGACCGCGCCCGTTCCGCCGAGAATCAGCACGCGCTTGCCGCCCAGCTCCACGCCGTGCTGTTTGCCCAGATGCCGCTCGACCAGCGCGACGAGCGCGGCCGCGGTCGTGTACGAACCGCTCGGATCGGCGAACACCGAGACCTCGAACGGCGGGACCATCGCGCGGCGCGCGGTGTCGAGCATGTCGGCGGCCTGCATCACGTCCCGTCCGCCGATGAAGATGCCGGTGCGCGACACCCCTTTCGGGCCGCGCGAGAAGATCGCGTCCTGCGTCAGATTCGCGACCATGCCCGCTTCGACGTTGCAATACGGCACGATGACCTGATAGCCGGCGTCGGCGGCCATGTTGACGTCGAACGGACTCATCTGCGGCGTGGCCGTGAACATGTGCAGGATGTAGGGCCTTTCAAGGGTTTCTGACATGGCAGGGGCTCGTTTTAGTGGCAATCTCGGGGACGGCGCAAGGCAAGGCCGCGCCGCGCGTGGCAGCGCCTTATGTAAGCGGCGGCCTGAGCGGTGCAGCGCATCATGCGGCGTCGATGTGCGGCGCGCGCGCCTCGGCGCCGCTGATCGCCGCGCCGCTGTTGCGGCCCGCGACGACGCTGCATTCGATATGCGGCAGCGCGCTCGCGACGGCGCGCGCGGTCGCGAGCGCGCGGTCGGCCTCGCGCGCGCTCGCGAGCACCGCGAAGCCAGTCGGGCCCCACGAGGTCTGGCCGATGCCGGCGGTGCGTTCGGCAGCGACCGCGCGCAGTACGTGCTCGACGTCGGGACTCGCGAACACGCCGCCTTGCGCGCTCGCGAAATATTCGCCGATGGTCTGCTGCAGCTCGGTGAGGCCGTGCGCGAACGGCGCGAAGTTATGTTCGGCGGCGCCGGGCAGGATCTGCATCAGCACCAGATGGCACAGATGCGCGGCGAGCCGCTGCGGAAACGGCGCGAGCGATGCGAGCGCGCTGCGTTCCTCGGTACCGTGCAAGCCCTCGCGGCTGTTGTCGCTGACGAGCAGCACGCGCCACGGCTGCGGAAACGGCTGGCGCGACAGCAGCGGCGGCATGCTCTGGCGCAGATCGCCGGGCGGGCCGCCATCGAGCAGCAGGCCGCCGCACTCGAAGCCGAGTATGCCGATGCCGGAGCGGGCGCCGCGCCCGAGCAGACTCGCGAGCTCGGCGCTCCTCGCCGGCTGGCCGACGAGGCGCGCGAACGCGGTGCCGACCGCCAGCGCCAGCTGCGTGCCGGAGCCGAGGCCGGTGTGCGCGCGCGGTGCCTCCAGCACGTCGATCGCAAGTGTCGCCGGTCCATAGGCGGCCTGCAGCCGCGCGAGACTCAGCGCGATGCGCTCGCGCTCGGCCTCGCTGACCACGCCGCCGATCTGCTCGCGTTCGGCGAGCCGCGCTTCGATCCGCGTGCCGTGCGTATCGATGACGAGCCCCAGGCTGCCGAACGCACGCCCGAGCGACGCGTTCGGATCGAGAAAGCCCAGATGCAGCCGCGCGGGTGCATCGATCGTGATGGGGGCGCGTGGCGGCAGGCGGCGGAGCTGAAGCGGCATCTCGAGTGTCCTCAGGTGTCCTTGCGGGTGCGCAAGACCGGGTTCGGCCGCGGGGCGTCCGCAACGCGTCGCGGGTTCCAGCGATAGTGCGCCCGGCGACGTCAAGCGAAAGCCGTACCAGGCACGCGCAACGGCCGCCGCCGCGGGTTCGGCCCACTGGAACCTCTCAACGGGCACGCCGCGCCCCACGCGGTTTCGCCGCCGCATGGACGCTGTGTGACGCCGAAGGCGCACTGTGTCACGCGCTGTTTCATCCGGCGACAGGAACGCGTGTCAACTGCCTTGCGCGGGTTTGGGCGCGTCGTACTTGATATAGCGGAAGCGCTGATCGTCGGCGGGCGTGCCTTCGAGCGGGCCGTCCTCGAGGCCGGGCTGCCAGTGGACTACCGATTCGATCTTCGTCGCGAGCGCGAAGTCCTTGTCGGTGATGCCCTTGGCGCTGTGCGTCTTCAGCTTCACGGTCACGAATGCGTACGAGACCGTCAGATCGGGGTGGTGCCAGGCGGCTTCCGCGAGGTGGCCGACGGTGTTGACCACCATCAGCGTTCCCTTCCAGCCCTCGGTGCGGTATTTGCGCCGCAGCCAGCCATCTTCCAGATACCAGTGCTGCAGCGGACCGACGAGGCGCTGCTGGATCTCTTCGTCGGTATAGACGTGCTCGGTGTTTGCCATGGCTGTTGCTCCTCGAATGCGCGAATCGATCGCCGAATGAAGCATCGTTGCAAGTGACAGGCCCGTGCCGCGGCGTGTGATTCGCAAAGGACACGATTCGTATCACGCAAGTGACACAGTATGTGCCGCATCGCGTGATGCAGGCCCTTCAGCTTACCGCCATGCAAGCATCGGCGTGCAACGCCCGAGTGCCGCGACACCTCGCGCGTGCCGAGTCGCCGGGCCAGCGCAGCCAATAGCGGCAAACGTTGCCGCTATTCCGGCATGGAATATGCGTCGGCCGTTCATGCGTCGCGAAGCCCGACATCGAATCGGGATAGCGCGTTAATCGTTACCTGCACTCGAGAAGGCGCGCACGATGCGATGAGGTAGCGTGGGTCATTCGTGAGTTGAACAGCAGGACAATTCTGGAGGAGACATGAACTTACGCACTGTAGTTCTTGGGCTCGCGATCCTCGCATCCGCAGCCTTTGGCTCTCTGGCTGCGCAGGCCGATTCGCAGCTCGACGCGCTGATGAAAAATCCAGCCAACTGGGCGGCCCAGGCGGGCGATTATGCGAATCACCGCTACAGCCCGCTCAAGCAGATCAACGAGAACAACGTCGGCAAACTTCAGGTCGCATGGACCATGTCGACCGGGGTGCTACGCGGCCATGAAGGCGCGCCGCTCGTGATCGGCGACACGATGTATGTCCACTCCCCGTTTCCGAACAAGGTCATTGCGGTCAACCTGAAGGATCAGA
The DNA here is from genome assembly GCF_050435345.1 of Paraburkholderia sp. 32. Taxonomy (NCBI): domain Bacteria; kingdom Pseudomonadati; phylum Pseudomonadota; class Betaproteobacteria; order Burkholderiales; family Burkholderiaceae; genus Paraburkholderia; species Paraburkholderia sp. 32. The sequence goes on along the minus strand of NZ_JBNDKD010000001.1, from coordinate 232,048 downwards.
CTTTCCTCTGGCAGTATCAGCCGAAACAGGACGAGCAGGTCGTCTCCGTGATGTGCTGCGACACCGTCAATCGCGGTCTCGCGTACGGCGACGGCAAGATCTTCCTGCAGCAGGCCGACACCAAGCTCGTCGCGCTGAACGCGAAGACGGGCGACGTGGTGTGGACCGCGCAGAACGGCAATCCGAAAGCCGGCGAAACCAACACCAACGCGCCGCACGTATTCGGCGACAAGGTGCTGACCGGGATCTCGGGCGGCGAGTTCGGCGTGCGCGGGCGTCTGATCGCGTACGACATCAAGACCGGCAAACCGGCCTGGACCGCGTACAGCACGGGCCCCGACAACGATATGCTGCTCGACCCGCAAAAGACGATGACGTACTCGAACGGCCAGATGGTGCCGGTGGGCGCGGATTCGTCGCTGAAGTCATGGAAGGGCGATCAGTGGAAGCTCGGCGGCGGCACCACGTGGGGCTGGTATGCGTGGGATCCGAAACTCAACCTTGTGTACTACGGTACCGGCAATCCGGGCACATGGAACCCGACGCAACGTCCGGGCGACAACAAATGGTCGATGTCGATCTTCGCGCGCGACCTGAATACCGGCATGGCCAAATGGGTCTACCAGATGACGCCGCACGACGAATGGGACTATGACGGCGTCAACGAAATGATCCTGTCCGATCTGACGATCAACGGCAAGCAGGTGCCCGCGATCGTGCACTTCGACCGGAACGGCTTCGGCTATACGCTCAATCGCATCACCGGACAGCTGCTGGTCGCGCAGAAGTACGACCCGGCGGTGAACTGGGCCGACCGTGTCGACCTGCAAAGCGGCCTGCCGATCCGCAACGCGGCGTACTCGACGCAGGCGGCCGGCTCCGATCACAACGTGAAGGGCATCTGCCCGGCGGCACTCGGTTCGAAGGACCAGCAACCGGCGGCATACGATCCGAACTCGCACCTGTTCCTCGTGCCGACCAACCACGTCTGTATGGACTACGAGCCGTTCGATGTCGACTACGTGTCGGGACAGCCGTATGTCGGCGCCACGCTGTCGATGTATCCGGGCCCGAACGAGGGCAACGCGATGGGCAACTTCATCGCGTGGGATGCGAGCAAGGGCAAGATCGTCTACTCGAAGCCGGAGAGGTTCTCGGTGTGGTCGGGTGTGCTGGCGACCGCGGGCGGCATCGCGTTCTACGGCACGCTGGAAGGCTACCTGAAGGCGGTGCGCATCAAGGACGGCAAGGAACTGTGGCGCTTCAAGACGCCGTCGGGAATCATCGGCAACGTCTTCACGTATGAGTATCAGGGCAAGCAGTACGTCGGCGTGTATTCGGGCATCGGCGGCTGGGCCGGCATCGGCATGGCGGCTGGTCTGGAGAAGCCGACCGAAGGTCTGGGTGCGGTCGGCGGCTACAAAGATCTCGCGAAGTACACCGCGCTCGGCGGCACGCTGTTCGTGTTCGCGATTCCTGGCGAAAAGAGCTGAACGAACGGCTGCAATGAAAGGCTGAACCAGCGGGGCGGCTTGAACAGGCACGGCCGCCCCGTCAGTCTCGCGCAAGCATTGAATCACCCCCAGATCGCGCCCGTTGGTGGATGCGTCGATGAAACGCATCGGGGCGCGGCTTATTCCCAGATGGAGACATGTGCATGAAAGGCCGATCTATCCTGTTGCTCACGGTGTTGCCCGCAGCGCTCGTCGTGCTGCCCGTCGGATACGCGCAGAACAATCCTTCGATTGCGCAGGTCGCGTACAAGGTGGTCGACGGCACCAAGGTGGACAGTAATACGCTGCTTGGCTGGAAGACGTGGCGCGCGCTCGCTTGCGAACGCTGCCACGGCGCGCAGCAGCAGGGCATGGTCGGGCCGTCGCTGATCGACGCGTTCAAGACGCTGGACAAGACCGAGTTTCATCGCACGGTGTTCGGCGGCCGGGTGGACAAGGGCATGCCCGATTTCAGCACGAGCCAGATGATGCAGAAGAACTGGGAAAACCTCTACGCGTACCTGAAAGGGCGCTCCGATGGGCAGATCAAGCCGGGCGATCTGAAGGCCATCGACGCCAAATAACGCCGTGTCGTCATTCTTCCGGAGGCTCACGATGCGTGATAAGAGAAGCATGTCCGTGCATGTCAGCGTGATCGCGGCCGCATTGTGCGGCGCGGCGCTCGCGAGCGCCGCGGTCCGGGCGGACGGCCCCGCGCTGCCGAACAACGACGGCGCGGACGGCGTGCTCAGGGTGTGCGCGGACCCGAACAACATGCCGTTGTCGAACGACAAGGGCGAGGGCTACGAGAACCGCATCGCGGCCCAGATGGCGAGCGACTTCGGCTACAAGCTCGAATACACGTACTTTCCGCAGCGCATGGGCTTCGTGCGCCACACGCTGCGCGAGAAGGAGGACGGCAGCGAGCGCTATCGGTGCGACCTGATCATCGGCGTGCCGAAGGGCTATGAAATGACGTCGACGACGCAGCCGTATCTGCGCTCGACCTACGCAATGGTGCTGCCGAACCGCCCCGAGTTCGCGAGCATCAAGACGCCCGACGACCTGCTGAAGCTGCCGCCCGATCAACTGCACAAGCTGCGCTTCGGCATCTTTTCGCAAACCCCCGCGGTGGACTGGCTGCTCGGCCACAACCTGATCGACCAGGCGGTGTCGTACCAGGTGCAAAGCGGCGATCCGGCCGTGTACCCGGGCCAGATGATCGAGCACGACCTGCGCGCGGGCAACGTCGACGTGGTGTTCCTATGGGGGCCGATTGCCGGCTACTTCGCGAAGCGCTCCGGTGATTCGGTCAGACTCGTGCCGTTCCCGCCGGGGCCGGGCATCCGCTTCGACTACACGATTTCGATGGGCGTGCGCTACGGCGAGAAGGAGTGGAAGGACAAGGTGGATCAATGGATCGGCGCGAATCACGACAAGATCGACAGCATCCTCGCGACCTACCAGGTGCCGATGCTCAAACCAGTCGACGCGCCGGCGGGCAAGCCCGGCGACGCGTCGCAATGACGCGCGCGCGCGGCGCCTGGCTGCGCGCGGCACGCGCCGCGCTGATGGGGACGCTGTGTGCGCTGTGCCTCGCGCCAGCCGCCGCGCGTGCGGCGAGTCCGGCGTCGGCGCCGGGCGGCGACGAGATCACGCCGGCCGAGCGGCTGATTTTTCTGACCGATCATCTGCACGGCGTCGCCGCGCAGACCGAACTCGACTACGCGCTGATCGATTCCGGGCAACCGTCTCGCAGCGCCGATGTCGTCAAGGTGCTGGTGCTGAGCGAGAACAACGCGAAAGGCGACGCACAGGTGTCCGACCATAGCGGCAGCGTGAACCTGCCGATCGGCGGGCTGCAGTGCAATCCGGCAATCATTTATTTTCTCGAACACGACATCGCGGAGATGCAGGGTCTCACCGGCGGGCAGCGCCGCTATTTCCAGCAGCGTCTGCGTCTCGCGCTCGCCGCGGGGCCGCAGATCGAGAGCGTGCCGAGCGAGGTCGGCGGCAAGCCGGTCAGCGCGCGGCGCATCGTCGTGCAGCCTTATCTGAACGATCCGAACGCGGAGCGCTTTGCACAATACACGGGCAAGCGCTACACGTTCCTGCTCGCCGACGGCGTGCCGGGCCAGGTCGTGCAGATCCGCACCGACGTGCCGGGTCCCAACAACGACTTTGCGCATCCGGCGCATACGGAGTCGTTGAGCTTTCAATCGGCACTGAACAAGTTGCCCTCGGGCAAGGCGCCGGCGAAACCGTCATCGAATGCGCCGCGAGCGAGTCGCTGAATCAAATGCAGAACGCGAGTTTCGCGACGAACCGGGTCAAGCTGAATTTCGTTCGCACGCTGACCCTGCGGCAGTTGCAGATTTTCGTCGTCGCGAGCCGCTATACGAGTTTCGCGCGCGCGGCCGAGGAGCTGCATCTGACGCAGCCGGCGGTGTCGATGCAGATTCATCAGCTCGAAGAGGCGGTCGGCCTGCGGCTGTTCGAGCGCATCGCGCGCAAGCTCACGCTGACCGAAGCGGGCGAGGTGCTGACCCATCACGCGAGCCGCATTCTCGGCGAAATCAAGGACACCGAAGACGCGATGATGTCGCTGAAGCAGGCCGACAGCGGCTCGATCAACGTGGGCATCGTCAGTTCGGCGACCTACTTCGCGCCGAAACTGCTGGCGATGTACTCGCATCTATACCCGAAAGTCGACGTGCACTTCTCGGTCGGCAATCGCGACGCGTTGCTGCGTCTGTTGCAGGACAACGCGATCGATCTCGCGATCATGGGCCGCCCGCCGCCCGAACTCGATACGACAGCCGAGCCGCTCGCGAGTCATCCTCAGGTGGTGATCGCGCCGCTCGATCATCCGCTGTGCGGCGCGCGCCGCTTCGATCTGCAGGAGTTGCGCCGCGACACCTTCCTGCTGCGCGAGCCGGGCTCGGGTACGCGCATGGCCGCCGAGGCGATGTTCCGGCAGCATCTGTTCACACCCGCGAAAACCATCACGCTCGGCAGCAACGAAACGATCAAGCAGGCGGTGATGGCGGGCAATGGGCGTGAGTCTGATCTCGCTGCATACGTTGCAGCTGGAGTTGCGCACCGGCGAGATCGCGCTGCTCGACGTGAACGGCACGCCGATCGAACGCGCGTGGCAGGTCGTGCATCTGCGCACGAAGCAGCTTTCGCCGACCAGCATGATGTTCCGGCAGTTTCTGCTCGAGCATGCGGCGGTGCATCTGGAGCAGGAATATGCGCAGTTTGCAGGGGTGTTTGCGAAACCGCCGGTCGGCGCGAAGCGGTAACGTCATGCGCTCGTCGGCTTGCTGGTGAACGACGCGTCCCAGGCAGCGTCGATGGCACAGTCTGTACCCGGCTGTCGTGACAGGCTGCCAACTTTTCGCATTCGATTTAACTCTTGGGTCCCGTGCTCACGATCGGCATAAACCATGCTTGAACGGAAGGCTGGCGAGCGCTTGAAGCGCGTCGACGTTCGAGCGTCGTGCAAATAAACGCCAGCCACCACGGAAGGGGATCGCAGCGATGGTTTCTGGCGAGCAGCTCCAGGATTGGCGTTCTCACGCCCAGCGGATCGAAAACGAAGTCGCGAGAGTCGTCGTCGGTCAGCAGCAGACGCTGAGGCTCATCAGCGTCGCGTTGTTCGCACGCGGCCACGTGCTGCTCGAAGGCGGCGTCGGGGTCGGCAAGACGACCGTGTTGCGGGCGTTCGCGCGCGTGGTCGGCGGCGACTTCGAGCGCGTCGAAGGGACGATCGATCTGATGCCGGGCGACCTCGTCTATCACACCTATGTCGATGCCGACGGCAAGCCGCGCATCGAACCGGGCCCGCTGCTGCGCCACGGCGAGCAACTGACCACCTTCTTCTTCAACGAGATCAATCGCGCGCGTCCACAGGTCCAATCGCTGCTGTTGCGCGCGATGGCCGAACGTTCCGTGTGGGCGTTCGACCGCGAGCACCGCTTTCCGCACATGACCGTATACGCCGACCGCAACAAGGTCGAGAAGGAAGAGACCTTCGAGCTCGCGTCGGCGGCGCGCGACCGCTTCCTGTTCGAGCTGAACATGCCGACGCCGACCGACGAGGACGCGCGGCGCAGCCTCGTCTTCGACACGAGGTTCCATGACGTCGACGGCCTGCTCGCGCAACTGACACCGTCGATCGTGGCGTGGGAGCAGTTGAACCGGATCGGCGCGGCGATCCAGCAGGGCGTGCAGGCGAGCGAGACGATCGAGCGCTACGTGCACGACATCTGGCAGGCGACGGAAACGCCGGCGCGCTTCGGCATCGCGCTCGACGGCGTCGACATGGAGCAGCTGATTCTCGCGGGCGCAAGTCCGCGCGGCATGAGCGCGCTGCTGCGGGCCGCGCGCGTGGTCGCGTGGCTCGCGGGACGCACGCATCTGCTTCCGGAGGACATTCACGAAGTGCTGCTGCCGGCGCTGGGGCATCGCGTGTTCTTCACACCGATCTACGAGCTACGCCGCCAGGAGCTGGCCGAGGCGCTGATCGCGCGGATCGTCGCGAACGTCGCCGTGCCTCGCTGACCGGCGGCGCGCGCACCACGATGAACGACACCGCGGAATTCCACTACCGTCTGCCGATGCGCGCGGCCGGCGCGCGGCCCGGCTCGCATCCGGGCTCGAGCTTCGGCTCGGGTCAGCAGTTCGCGATGCACGGCCGGTTGTTCGACTACCCGGACCCACGCCGGCTCGATCTGCGCGCGAGCTTGCGCGCGGCGCGCGACGAGTGGCTCGTGCGCGTGCATTTGCAGCGCGTCGCGGTGCCGGTGTTCGTGATCGTCGACGTATCGGCGTCGATGCGGTTCGGCAGCCGTAAAACGAAGCTGGAGGTCGCCGCCGATTTCGTCGAAGCGCTCGGCCATAGCGCGTTCCGGGTCGGCGACCGGCTCGGCATGCTGGCCTTCGATCGCGGGGAACGCGACGATCTGTTCATGCCGGCGCGCACGGGGCGGGGCACCGGCTCGCTGCTCGCGAGCATGCTGCGCGAACGCGCCGGTGAAACGGCTGATCGTCAGGCGAATGGCCAGGCAGAACGTCAGGCCGGAGGTCAGGCCGGAGGTCAGGCCGGACGCGAGGCCGTCGAAGGATTGCGGCGTTGCGCGATCCGTATCGCTGGACGCCAGGCGCTCGTGTTCGTCGTGTCCGATTTCCACTGGCCGCTCGCGCGACTGTCGTCGGTACTCGACATGCTGGTGCATGCGTGTGTGGTGCCGATGGTCGTGTGGGACGCGGCCGAGATCACGCCGCCGCACCACGCGTCGCTGCTGGCCGTCAACGATGCGGAGTCCGGCGAGGAGCGTCGCGTGTGGCTTTCCCGCGATGTGCGCGAGCGCTGGCGCGAAGGCGTCGCGCGCCGTCGCGACGAACTCGCCGCGGGGTTCGGCGCGCGCGGCATCCGGCCGTTCTATGTCGAAGGCGCGTTCGATCCGGAAGCGATGTCGCGCTACTTTCTGGAGATGACGGTATGAGCGCGCGCGGTGTGCGCGGTGGCGTCGCTCGTCGGGCGGGGCTGCTTATGCTGATCGCGTCGCTCTGCGGCGCCGCGAGCGCGACGGCCAGCGCCGCCGTGGCGAGCGCGCTCGTTCAGGAGCCGCGCGCGTTCGGCTATGTGCTCGGCGATGTGCTGACGCAGCGCGTGCTGCTGCAGGCCAACGATCGGGACCTCGGCGCGGTCACGCCGCCTTCGGTCGGACGCACGGGCGTGTGGCTCGAACGCCGGCCCGTGACGCTCGAAACCGATGCCAACGGCCGCAAGTGGATGGTGATCGCGTATCAGGTCGTCAATGCGCCTCAGACGCTCACGCAGATCACGTTGCCCGCGTTGACGTTGACGTCGGCAGCGGGCACGCAATTGCAAGTCGCCGAATGGCCGGCGAGCATCGGACCGTTGACGCCGCAAACGGCGTTCGCCGCAGGGGATTTGCAGCCGCTGCGGCCCGATCGTCAGGCACCCATGCTGGGCACGGCCGGCTGGCGTCGGCAGATCGCGTGGGCGCTCGGCCTGCTGCTCGCGACCCTGCTCGCGTGGGCGAGCTGGTGGTGGGCGCGCAACCGACGCGAGGCGGCACGGCTGCCGTTCGCGCGTGCATGGCGGCAGATGCAGCGGCTACCGGAGGCGCCCGCTGCTTCATCGAACGATGCGTGGGTCTGCCTGCATCGCGCACTGAACGAAACCGCCGGCCAGGTCGTGCATGCGGCTTCGCTATCCGCGTTGCTCGCGCGCGCGCCCTATCTGCAACCGCTGCGCGCGCAGCTCGAACGTTTCTATCTGGCGTCGTCCGAGCGCTTTTTCACACCGGCGCCGAAGGCCGTCGGCAATCCCGGCGAGCTGTCGTTGCACGCGCTGTGCCGTGCGTTGTATCGGGCGGAGAGGCGCCATCAGCGATGACCATGAGCCTCGATTTCGCCCTGCCGTGGATGCTGGCGCTGCTGCCGCTCGCCGCGCTGCCGCTGCTGCGGCGACGCAGCGACACGCTGGTGTTTTCGAGCGTCGCGTGGCTGCCCGCCGACGATCTCGGGCGCGCGGCCGGCTGGCTCGTACGCGGCGGCGCGGCACTGGCGATCGCCGCGATCGTCGTCGGGCTGGCGGGGCCGGGGCGCTCGCAGTTGCAGGTGCTGCGCACCGGCAGCGGCGCGCAGATCCTGATCCTGATGGACCGCAGCGCGAGCATGGACGAGCCGATGGGCAGCAAGGGCGTCGAGGCGCCGCGCGGCGACTCTAAGAACCACGTGGCGCGCGCCGCGTTGACGCGCTTCGTCGAGCAGCGGCCCAACGACCGGCTCGCGTTCATGATGTTCGGCACCAACCCCGTGCTGGCGATGCCGTTCACGTACAACCATCGCGTGATCGAGGCCGCTGTCGCGGCGACGGCGATTGGCCGTGGCATGCCGGACACCGAGCTCGATCGCGGCATGCTCGCGGCGATCGCGCAGTTCGACGGGCGCCTGTCGTCGGGCCGCCGCGCGATCGTGCTCGTCTCCGATGGCGGCGCGTTGCTCGACGAAACGATGCAACGGCGCATCGAGGCGGGACTGCGACGCAACCGGATCGCCCTCTACTTCATCTACTTGCGCAGCAGCGTCTTCAGTCCCGATCTCAACGCGACGCAGCCCGTCAGCGGAACCTCGGCCGAAGCGCAGCTGCATCGCTTCTTTCTGACGCTCAGGACACCGTATAGGCTGTTTCAGGCCGAAGACCCGAAGGCGATGATGGCGGCGATCGCGGAGATCAACCGGCAGCAGAACGCGACGACGACGTTCGTCGAGCATCTGCCTCGCCAGGACCTGAGTCTGTACTGTTTCGCGCTCGCGCTGTTCTGTTCGGCGCTGCTGGTGCTGCTGCACCAGTTGCAGGTCAGGAGCTGGGCATGAAGCGCACGCTGATCCACACGCTGTTCGGCACCGTGGCGATCTGTTGCGCCGCGTGGGCCGCGTCTGGCTTCGTTCGTCTGCAGCACGCGGAGCGCGTCGATCAGGCCATTCTCGCGACGAACGCCGCTGCGCGCGACCAGGCTGCCGGCGACGACGCGCGCGAGGTCCAACTGGCCCGCGCGATAGCGCTGTCGAAAGCGGGCGCGTATGACGCGGCGGCGCGGCTCTATAACGGTCTGATCCCCGAGGGCAGCCCGCCTGACGAAGTCGGCCGCGCGGCGCTGTTCGATCTCGGCAACCTGTACCTGCGCGAAGGCAGCGGCGACACGGCGCAGACGGTCAGGTCTCTCGCGATGATCGGTGAGGCCAAGGCGCGCTACCGGCTCGCGCTGCGCGCGGCGCCCGACGAGTGGGACGCGCGCTACAACCTCGAGCGCGCGCTGTGGCTTGCGCCGGAAACGCCGTCCGCGCTCGCCGGGCCGGATGTGAAAGAGCAGCACAACGTCAAGCTGCGTGACCCGCAGAGCCAGGACTTGCCATGAGCGGCGTCTCGCGCGAGCGCGGCTTCGCCAGATGGCGTCAGGCGTTGACGCCGCTCGCGCTCGTCGCATTGATCGCGGCGGTCGCGATGCCGGACGTCACTTTGCCGCGCAACACGTTTAACTACATCGTGACGTTCGATATCACGCAAAGCATGGACGTCGAGGACGTGGTGCTCGACGGTGCTCCGGTCAGCCGGCTCAAATTCGCGCAGGCCGCGATGCGCGACGCGCTCGGGCGCTTGCCGTGCGGCTCGAAGGTCGGCTGGAGCGTGTTCACGGGGCAACGGGTGTTGCTGCTGATGGCGCCGGTCGAAGTCTGTGGCAACTACGACGCGCTGCTGGTGTCGCTCGAGGGCATCGACGGGCGCATGCGCTGGACCAACTGGAGCCGCATTGCCGAGGGCGGTGTGTATTCGGCCGTGCGGGTCGCGCAGGAGGTCGGCGGCGGCGCGGCCATCGCGTTCGTCACCGATGGTCAGGAGGCGCCGCCGGTATCGGCGGCGCGCCCGCTGATGGAGGGCATCAATGCCGCGCGAATCAGGGGCTGGCTGATCGGCGTTGGGGGCGACCAGCCCGCAGCGATTCCGAAGACCGACGCCAACGGTAACCGGATCGGCTACTGGCAGGCCGACGACGTGATCCAGCTGCCGCCGACGCCAGGCTCCGGTGTCGAGGCGCAAACGCACGAGGAGTTGTCCGAATTGCACGGCGAGTACCTTGCGTCGGTGGCGGGGCAGACTGGCCTCGACTACCGGCGCCTGCTGAACGTGACATCGTTCGGCGATGCGCTGCTCGATGCGCGCTTCGCTCGCCGCGAACCGGTGCCGACCGATCTGCGTTGGTGTCCAGCGCTGCTCGCGTTGCTGCTGCTCGTCGCGCGCTTCATGCCGGATGCCGTTCTCGCATGGCCGCGCGCCTGGCGAAAGCGCATTCGAACGATCGTTTTGCAGATCGCGCCGGCATTCAATGGCCGGCCGACACGGGTCGACTGACTCACGCAAGCGCGAACGTTGACGCTGCAACGGTTGAAGGTGCAGGTATCCAATCGAGCAGCGTAGTTGCTTGCGAAACCTCGCAAGAGTTGCCGGGATCGACCGACTCACGAGGCTTGCGCCAGAAGCTCTTGCCGGTCTTCGAGGCCGGAGAGCGTTGCCAGGAATCATTCTCAATCGGTCCACTTCGACGTCGACTCCAGCGCTGAGTCGCGAAGCCGCATGCGCTCGCCACACACGCGAGATACCTAACACTTTGACCTACCAGTACGCCAATGACTGACTACAATGTCTGAGTGCAAGCGACGCTGCAAGGCGCTCGGTTCGACGGGAGCGCCGTGTCATGTGACATTTCAATTCCTTCACTGGAGGCATGCGATGACGTGCCAAAACGAGAGGATTGTCGGAGCGGTACTCGTCTTGATGAGCGGCTACGCGTTTGCGGGCGGCCCCTTCGGCGATGTGCCGCAAGCGATGATGGTCGCCAACATCGTCGCGTCGCCCGTCGAAGTCGTGCCGCCGATTCCCGAGCCTCGGCACTACTTCGAGCAGCAGCGCTATGCGATGGAGTATCACGGGGATCAGGGCAAGCCGTTCTTCGCGCAAATGGAGAATTACTATAGTGTGGACGTGACGCGCGATGTCCAGCTCGGCACTGCGAAGGCATTGGTGTCGTCCGGACCGGAGTTCGCACCGGTGTCCGAACCGGGCGCAAAACCTGCCGCGCAAAATGCCTCGAATCCTCTGCATCTGGGTCCATCTACCGCGCCGCAATTGTCTATCGTTCAGATGAACAGTTCAGTGTTGTCGATAGGCGAGTCACCGCAGCGACGCTTGTCCTTGACGATCGACGACTGGGTGTTCTCCGGCACCGCGCGCGTCGCGGTTCTGCATTCTCACGATACGGGCGCGACGCTGATCGTCAAACGTCGCTACTGAGTGATGTCGGACGGCCGCGCATTTTCGCGTCGACGAGTCACGTCGATGAAAAGCGCTCGCGATACACCTGCGGCGCCACGCACAACTGACGCACGAAGCTGCATCGCATCGTTTCCTCGCTGCCGAATCCACACCGCGCCGCGATTCGTTTGATCGACCAGGATGTCTCGCTTAGCAAGCGCTGTGCCGCTTCGATGCGCAACTGCTCGACCGCGCGGGCCGGCGTGCGGCCCGTTTGCGCCTTGTAGTGGCGCATGAAGCTGCGCTCGCTCATATGAAGCCGTCGCGCGAGCGCGGGTACCGACAGGTCGGATGCGAGATGCGACGTCATCCATGTATGCAATTCGCCGAAACGGTCGTCGGCATGTTGCAGCGACAGCGTCGCGCTGAACTGCGACTGCCCCCCCGGCCGCTTCAGAAACACGACGAGCTCGCGCGCGACATCGAGCGCCAACGCGCGTCCGTGATCTTCTTCGAGCATGGCCAGCGCGAGGTCGATGCCGGCGGTGACGCCCGCCGATGTCCAGATAGCCCCGTCGCGAATAAAGATTGGATCGGCTTCGACGCGCAGTTGCGGATACGCCTGCGCGAGTTCGTCGCAACGCCCCCAATGCGTGGCGACGCGGCGGCCGTCGAGCAGTCCCGCCTCGGCGAGCAGGAACGCGCCCGAGCAGACCGAGGCAACGCGTCTGCAATGCGGCGCATGGCGCTGCGTCCAGCGGATCAGACGCTGATCGGCCGATGCCTGACGAATCCCCCAGCCGCCCGGAACGATCAGCGTATCGACCGGCGCTTTCACCGAGCGCAACGAACCGGCGAGTACCGCAAGTCCCGACGACGACGTGACGGGCCCGGCTTCGGCTGCCACGACGCGGGGCGAGTAGAGTTCGTCGAGCCCACGCTGCGCGACGAGCTCATTGGCGGACGCAAATACCTGCAGCGGACCGCTGACGTCGAGCAGTTGCATGTTGGGGAAGGCGAGCAGCACGATGGAGGGGGGAGCGCTGGACATGTCGTGTGTAACAGGGGCTGTAAGAGAGAGCGCGCGTGGCAGAAAAACTGGGGTTAATGGCAGTCTTGCCAAAGACTACGCGCATAGAATCAATCCGTCCACCTGGAAGACGCGGCGGATCACGTGTTTCGATTTCTCCCTGAATAAGGTATCCCTATGAACCTGCAAATCGGTTTTCTGGTCTTTCCGAAAGTACAGCAGCTCGATCTGACTGGCCCGCACGACGTACTTGCATCGTTGCCGGGCGCCACGATGCATCTGATCTGGAAGACACGGGAGCCCGTGGTGTCGAGTAACGGGCTCGTGCTGACGCCGAGCACGACCTACGAAAGCTGCCCGCCGCTCGACGTGATCTGTGTGCCAGGCGGAAGCGGCGTGACCGACCTGTTGCAAGACGAGCAAACGATCGACTTCGTTTGCCGACAGGCCGCGAGCGCGCGCTACGTGACGTCGGTCTGCACCGGCGCGTTGCTGCTTGGCGCGGCCGGCTTGCTGCGCGGGCGGCGCGCGACGACTCACTGGGCGTTTCACTCGCTGCTTGAACCGCTCGGCGCGATACCGACACATGCGCGTGTGGTCCGCGATGGCAATCTGATTACCGGCGGCGGCGTGACGGCGGGCATCGATTTCGGGTTGACCGTCGCGGCCGAACTGGCGGGCGCAGAAGAGGCGCAGGCGATCCAGCTCGAACTCGAATACGCGCCAGCCCCGCCGTTCGACGCGGGCGATCCGGCGTTGGCGCCGCAAGCGGTGGTGGAACTGGTCCGGCGACGGTCGGCGGAAGGCCTGGCCGCGCGGCGCCGGGTGGTGATGGCGATCGCGCAGAGAAGCTAAGTCTTGCATGCGGGTACGGGCATTCCATTAAACTGTGTGGCTCTACCCGTTTCCGCCAGTCGGATCGATGCGATGAAGTACGGCGAATTTTCCCCGGGGCACTGCCCATGCGCGTAGGCAAGCCCGTCAAGGCACTGCCGCAGCCGTCATGCGACTACTGCGGCAACCGTGCGTTGCTCGCGCGTTACGGCGACGAGTCCTACCCCTATCGCAGCGATCAAGGGCCGCTGTGGATCTGCACCGCATGTCAGGCGTGGATCGGCGTTTATTCGCGCAGCAAACACAACCTGCCGCTCGGCCGCCTTGCCGACGCGACGTTGCGCGAGTCGAAGAGCAAGCTGCACGATGCGCTCGAACCGCTCGTTGCCGGGAAGGTGCGCCGCGATGGTGTCAACGCGTTCGAAGCCCGCGCGAAAGCGATCCGGTGGGTCGCGACCGAGCTTGGCTTCGATCCGGTTCCGGCGAGCATTCACGCGTTCACGCCCGAGCAGTGCGAACAGGCGCTGCGTTATGTCGAGGCCTTTGTCGAGGCTCGGCGTGCGAGATAGCGTGATATCCCCAAGCGACTAGCATCCTTTCATTCCTCCAATACCACCCCGCCATACCGCCTTCCCCGCGCCGCTTCAGCCCCACCAAATTGGCGGTTCTCGTGCGATGCGGCCCAGCAGTCGGATCGAACCTGCGTTCGGGTGCATATTTCCGGTTGCGTCCGTCGCTATCGTGAACTACAAATCTAAAGTTACGCTGGCTCGATTTTTGGCGGGCCGGGCTTCCGTTCAGAACCGTTCGAACGACAGGGAGAGTGCCGTCATGAGAATGCGCCCCGATCCTACCTTTCATGCATCGCCGAAGCTCGCGATGGATGCGCCGGCGGAAGAATACGCATACACGGTGCTGCTAAGTCCTGACTCCTCGCAGCCCGACGCGCTCGCCGTGATCGACGTGAAGCCCGGTTCGCCGACTTATAGCCAGGTGGTCCACACGGTGCCGGTGCCGAACAAGGGCGACGAATTCCATCACTTCGGCTGGAACGCGTGTTCGTCCGCGTTGTCGCCGTTGACGGGCCACGCGTTTCTGGAACGTCGCTATCTGATCATTCCGGGCATGCGCTCGTCGCGCATCTATATCGTCGATACGAAGCCGCATCCGACCCAGGCGAAGATTCACAAGATCATCGAGCCGGAGGAAATTTTCCGCAAGACCGGCTATTCGCGTCCGCACACCGTGCATTGCGGACCGGAGGGCATCTACGTGAGCACGCTCGGCGGTGGTGGCAAGGACGGCACCGACGGGCCGCCCGGAATCTTCATCATGGACTGCCAAACATTCGAGGTGCTGGGCCGCTGGGAAATCGAGCGCGGCGCGCAGGAAAAGCATTACGACTTCTGGTGGAATCTGCCGCGCGACTACATGGTGTCGACCGAATGGGCGCTGCCGCCGCAATTCGAAAACGGCATCGTGCCCGAAGATCTGCTCGCGAACAAATACGGCCACCGCGTGCATTGCTGGGATCTGCGCGCGAGGCGCAACGTGCAGACGCTCGATCTCGGCGCGAATCATCAGATGGCGCTCGAAGTGCGGCCCGCGCACGACCCGAGCCGCGAGTACGGCTTTATCGGCGTCGTGGTCGATACGACGAATCTGGAAGGGTCGATCTGGACCTGGTGGCGCGAAGGCGGCCACTTCCACATCGAGAAGACCGCGACCATTCCACCGGAGCCCGCGCATGCCGACGAGTTGCCGCCGCTGCTGCAAGGTTTCGGCGCGGTGCCGCCGCTCGTCACCGACATCGATCTTTCGATCGACGATAAATTCCTCTACGTCTCCTGCTGGGGCACCGGCGAGATGCGCCAGTACGACGTCAGCGAACCGCGCAAGCCGAAATTGACGGGCTCGGTGCGCATCGGTGGAATCGAACATTGCGCGCCGCATCTGAACGGCAAGGCTTTCGCCGGCGGTCCGCAGATGGTCGAGATCAGTCGCGACGGCAAGCGCATCTACTGGACCAACTCGCTCTATTCGACGTGGGACGACCAGTTCTACCCGGATGGTGTGCCCGGCGTGCAAGTCATGGCGCATGCCGACCCCAATGGCGGTCTCGAGCTCGCCGAAGATTACTTCGTCGAGTTTCCCGCCGGCTATCGCGCGCACCAGATTCGCCTCGAAGGCGGCGACTGCTCGACCGATTCGTTCTGCTATCCCTCGGTGGGCGTTTGAGCGGCGCGGTGTCGCCGCAAGCGGCACTGTGGCTGGCCGTCCTCGCGAGCGGTGTGTATCACGGACTCAATCCGGCGATGGGGTGGCCGCTCGCGGTGTCGAACGCGCTGATGCAGCGGCGCTCGCAAGCGCTGGTCGTAGCGCTTCTTTATCTCGCGGCGGGGCACGCGCTCGCCATATTGCTGATGATGCTGCCGTTCGCGATGCTGGCCAGCGTGCTCGCGTGGCAGCGTCAGATGCAGATCGGCGCGAGCGTGCTGGTGATCGGCTTCGGTCTGGTGTTGCTGATGCGCCGGCGCCATCCGCGCGTACTGACGAGAATTCCGCCGTCGCGGCTCGCGCTCTGGTCGTTCGCGGTGGCGATCGCGCACGGCGCTGGCTTGATGCTGGTGCCGATCTACCTCGGTCTGTGCCGCGCAGACGCAATGGACAGCGCGCACCAAGCCGCCCAAACGCTGATCGAAACGAGTCTGCGCATGGCGCTGTCGGTCTCCGCGGTGCATGCGGCCGCGATGACGATGGCCGGCGGCGTGCTCGCATGGCTCGTTTATCGCTACCTCGGGCTCAGGTTCGTGTCGCGCAGCTGGTTCAACCTCGATGCGGTGTGGGCGTCGAGTCTGATTCTGGTGGGCGGCGTGTCGCTGGCGTTGAACGCGGTGGCAGCGGGCGTTTCCGGTTGATTTCGACGCGGCCGATCCGGCCTATGAGGCTCCCGGGCACAGCATATGCTGCGTAGCTTCGGTGCAGGGACGCCATTCCGTGCGGATCCTGATTTTTCCTCTCGTCATCTACACCCGGAGAAGATCATGCCGCTGAAGAAAGGTACATCGAAAGAGACCGTGTCGCACAACATCAAGACCGAGTCGAAGCATGGCAAGCCGCACAAGCAGGCTGTCGCGATCGCGTTGAATCAGGCGCGCAAGTCGGGCGCGAAGATTCCGAAGAAGAGTGAGAAATAAGCTGCTTCAGCACGCGCGGTCGTACCCATGACCGACAGGCCGCGGAAAAAGCGCGCGCATGGCGACCCGCAATCGGAGCCAGCGGATGTCGAACCCGATCAGCATCCGGCGAAGCTCGACGATTGCCGCCGTTGCGCGCTCTGGCGCAATGCGACTCAGGCCGTGCCCGGCGAAGGGCAGCGGCATGCGTCGATCGTGCTGGTCGGCGAGCAACCCGGCGACATGGAAGATCTGCAGGGCAAGCCCTTCGTCGGGCCGGCCGGCGCGTTACTCGACAGCGCGCTCGAAGAAGCGGGCGTCAAGCGTAACGACGTCTACGTGACGAACGCCGTCAAGCATTTCAAGTGGATCGCGCGCGGCAAGCGTCGCTTGCACAAAACGCCCGCTCAGCGTGAAGTGGATGCTTGCGGCTACTGGCTCGAGCAGGAGCTCGACATGCCGCATGTGCGCGTGGTCGTGGCACTGGGCGCGACCGCGTTGAAAGCGGTTGTTCACGACTCGCACGCGCGCTTGCAGGACGCGTTCGACAAAACGCTCGAGCGCGGCGAGCAACGCGTGGTCGCGACGTACCATCCGTCGTTTGCGCTGCGCGCGCCGGACCCTGAAACGCGTCGCGAGGTGTACGAACGCATCGTCGCAGCGTTGCGCACCGCACAGAAGCTGGCCCACGGCGGCAAGCGCTCAGGATGACGCCGGCGCGTGCGTCGCTCGTAATCCGAGGCCTTTCATCAATCGTTGTGCGTCGAACGGCGCCCGAGCTTTTACATCGTTGTCGAAGTAGCAGTAGACGTCTCGCGCGGCTCGGCGAGGCGGCCGGAGTTGCGGCGCGATCAAGCGCGCGTCGGCCGGTTGCGAGCCGCCGCGCCATGCATCGATTCGCTCGGCCCATCGTTGCAGAGCGTCGTCCCCATATGAACCCGAGTATTTGGCTTCGCTGCCGTGCAGGCGAAGATAGACGAAGTCCGCCGTCAGATCTTCGGCGACGGGCCACGGTTCGGTGGAATCTGAAACGACGAGCGCGACCCCGTATTGCCGAAGCAAGGTCACGAACGCCGGATCGACAAAGCTCGCGTGGCGCACTTCGACCGCGTGACGCAACTTCCGCTTGCGATCGATGTCGACATAAGGCGTCTTGACACGCGCATCATGTTGCTTCGCCAGCGCCGATGCGCTCGCGATGTCGGACGGCAACACGCTCAGAAAGCGCTCCATTGCCTCGGGCTCGAATCGGAACGACGGCGGAAATTGCCATAGGATCGGACCAAGCTTTTCGTTCAACGCGAGCAGCCCCTGCGCGAAGAAGTTCGCGATGCCGACACGTGCGCTCGCATCGCGAAACCGCAGCATATGAGTCAGATAGCGCGCGCCTTTGATGCCAAACACGAAGCCGTCAGGCGTTTGCGCGTACCAACGCTGCCAGCTATCGAGCGATTGAAGGCTGTAATGCGTGCCGTTGATTTCGATCGTGCCGAACAGCGCCGACGCGTACTGTAATTCCGCTGCATGTTTGAGATCCTCTGGGTAAAAGCTGCCGCGCCAACCTTGGTAGCGCCAGCCGGAAATGCCGATACGCACATCGCCGGTTTTCTTCATTCGCGCGTCGAGTCCGGCGGAATGGGGTTCGGAGTCCGGCTCCGACTCGACGGATCGCAGCGTCATTGAATACGCGCGATTTGCTTCGCCACCGCGGCCGGGCTGTCGAAATTGTGATCGGGCAGACGGTCGACCAGATCGACGATGTCGGTATTCGCGTGATTTTTGCGCGCCTGCGCGGCCAGCTTTTCGCGTGTGGTCGGGTAATCCACACCACTGAGTGCTTTTTCGACGTCAGCGGGATTCGGCTGACCGGGGTGGCGGTGATCCTGGGAATGGGCGGGGTGCTGTGACATGGTTCCTCCTTGAATGAGTACATCACGACTGCGCGCCTACCGGTACCTTTCGCATATCTCGTGCCTCGGCGCGCGGGCTCGAGTTGCGTTTTCCAGCGGCGCACGCCGTGCGAATGAAAAAGAACCCAGCGATGAGGAACGCGAATTGCGCGCAGCCGGCAAAGTAGCGCCGCTGACACAGGACCTTTCGAGGAGCAGGCCATCATGAGCACGATGCTCGCATATCGCATTCACCGCTTCGGCGGTCCCGAGGTGTTCAAGGCCGAGAAGATCGAGATCCCCGAGCCTGGCGCCGGCCAGGTGCTGGTGCGCGTGCGCGCGGCCAGCGCCAATCCGGTGGACCTGAAGACGCGCTCCGGCCAGTACCCGTTGATTCGTGAAGAGAAGCTGCCCTATACGCTCGGGCGCGATTTTTCCGGAGTGGTCGAACGGGTTGGCGAGGGCGTCGGGCAATGGCGCGCGGGCGAGCAGGTGTATGGCTTCGTTGGCCAGGGACAGGGTGCGTACGCGGAATTCGTCGTCGTGTCCGCGAGCGCGTTAGCGCATGCGCCGGAAAAACTGGATGTGGGGTCCGCGGGCGCCGTGCCGCTCGCCGCGTTGACCGCATGGCAGGGCCTGTTCGATCACGGCTGCCTCGAAGCCGGCGGCCGCGTGCTGATCCATGCGGGCGCGGGCGGCGTTGGACATTTCGCCGTGCAGTTCGCCAAGCAGAAGGGCGCGCAAGTGTACGCTACGGCGTCCGGCGACGGCATCGAGTTCGTGCGCTCGCTCGGCGCGGATCGCGTGATCGACTATCACGCGCAGCGCTTCGAAGACGTCGCGCGCGACATCGACCTCGTGTTCGATCTGATCGGCGGCGATACGCAGCGCCGCTCGTGGTCGGCCGTGGCGACCGGTGGCGCGCTGGTCTCGACGCTCAACGAGCCGTCGCAGACCGAGGCGTCGAACCATGGCGCACGGGCCACGCGTTATACCGCGCGACCCGACGGCCGGCAATTGACGGAGATCGCGTCGTTGCTCGACAAGGGCAGCGTGCGTGTCGTGGTCGCCGAACGGTTTGCGTTCGATGCGACGGCCAGGGCGCTGGAACGGCTCGCGAAAGGCCATGTGCGCGGCAAGATCGTGGTGGAGGTGGCGTCGTAGTACGGAGAGCGCGCTGTCTGCTAGTTCGGATTCGCGTCGTCGCTCGCGCTGCGCAGCGGCGCGCGGCTCTGATCGTTATTCAGATGCACGAACTTTCTCAACAGTCTCAATAGCTCTCGCGCATCCTCGTCTCCCATCCCGTCGAGCAGGCCGTGATTGAGCGCGTTGACGCCGGGGATCAATTCATCGAGCAACTGCTCTCCAGCCGGCGTCAGCAATAGACGACGCTGGCGGCGCGGCAGAACTTCGCGCACGATCCAGCCTTTCGCTTCGAGCCGTACCGCGATATCGGCGGTGGTCGACGTGTCGAGGCCGACTCGCTGCGCGAGCGTGACCTGATCGAGTCCGGGCAATTCCTGCAGCATTCTGAGCACCGCATACTGAACGGGCGTCACCTCGCGTCCGATCAGATCATGAAACATGGACACGGAAATCTGATGCGCGCGTCGGATCAAATGGCCGGGCTGGTCGTACAGATCGATGCTGATCGCGGAAGTGCTGGTATCGGTTGAAGTGACCATATTAGTTCTGAAGACCTCGCGCCTTTTCGTTGCGAATGGAAATGGCGAACCGGCGTTCGTGTTACCTGATTGAAAGTTCGTCTAGGGGAAAACCTTCATTTAATCATCAAAGACGCATTGAGTACACTGAATCTCAATGAGTAGGCTGAATGCAATCCATGAATAATCCAGGGAGTGAGACTGACATGTTTCCCAAGAATGCGTGGTACGTCGCATGTATGCCCGATGAAGTCGCGGATAAGCCGCTCGGCCGGCAGATCTGCGGCGAGCCGATGGTTTTCTATCGCAACGCGGAAGGCGCCGTGGTGGCGCTCGAAGACTTCTGTCCGCATCGCGGCGCGCCGCTGTCGCTCGGTTTCGTGCGCGATGGCACGCTCGTGTGCGGCTATCACGGCCTCGAAATGGGCTGTCAGGGCAAGGCGACCGGCATGCCGGGGCAACGCGTCAACGGCTTTCCATCGATTCGAAGCTATCCAGCGATCGAGCGCTATGGCTTCGTCTGGGTGTGGCCCGGCGATGCGGCGCAGGCCGATGCCGCCAAGCTGCATCATCTGGAGTGGGCCGAGAGTGCCGAATGGGCGTACGGCGGCGGTCTTTATCACATCCGCTGCGATTACCGGCTGATGATCGACAACCTGATGGATCTGACGCACGAGACCTATGTGCACGCGAACAGCATCGGGCAAAAGGAAATCGACGAAGCCGCGCCCAAAACCATGGCCGAAGCCGATACCGTGCACACGAGCCGTTTCATGGAAAACGTCGCGGCGCCGCCGTTCTGGAAGATGGCGTTGCGCGGCAATGGTCTCGCCGACGACGTGCCCGTCGACCGTTGGCAGATCTGCCACTTCACGCCGCCGAGTCACGTGCTGATCGAGGTAGGCGTCGCGCATGCCGGGCATGGCGGCTATCACGCGCCAGCCGACCAGAAAGCGTCGTCGATCGTGGTGGATTTCATCACGCCGGAAACGGAAACGTCGATCTGGTATTTCTGGGGCATGGCGCGCAATTTCCGTCCCGACGATGCGGCGCTGACCGCGAGCATCCGCGAAGGGCAGGGCAAGATCTTCAGTGAAGATCTGGAGATGCTCGAACGTCAGCAGCAGAACCTGTTGCGCTGGCCCGAGCGCAATCTGCTGAAGCTCAATATCGATGCGGGCGGCGTGATGTCCCGCCGCGTGATCGATCGGCTCGTCGCGCAGGAACGCGCGGAGACGGGCGCCCCGCAGGCTGAAGTGACGCGCGTCATTCCCGTGCGGCCGGCGACATGAATCATCCCGTGCTGAATGTGGTGGTGGCGCGCCGGCGCGACGAAGCGCTCGGTATCGCGAGCTTCGAACTCGCGAGCGAAAACGCTCAGGCGTTGCCGGCCTTCGACGCCGGCTCGCACGTCGACGTGCATTTGCCAAACGGGCTCGTGCGTCAGTACTCGTTGTGTAACGATCCGCGAGAAACGCATCGCTATCTGATCGCGGTGCTGCGCGACGAAGGGGGACGCGGCGGATCGAAAGCGGTGCACGATCTGGTCCGCGAAGGCGATCGCCTGCAGATCAGCGCGCCGCGCAATCATTTCGCGCTCGCCGACGATGCGGCTCATCATCTGCTGCTCGCGGGCGGGATCGGCGTCACGCCGATTCTTTGCATGGCCGAGCGGCTTGCCGCCACGGGCGCTTCGTTCGACATGCACTACTGCACGCGCTCGAAGGAACGCACGGCGTTCGTCGAGCGTCTCGCACAAGCTGGCTTCGCGAAGTCGGTCCAGCTTCATCACGATGACCATCCGGGCGGCTCGACGTTCGATATCGAGCAGACGCTCAGCGATGCGCCGGCCGGCACCCACCTGTATGTCTGCGGTCCGCGCGGCTTCATGGACTTCGTTCTCGAGACCGCGCGTGCGAAGGGCTGGCCGGAAAACAGGCTGCACTACGAGTTCTTCGGCGCGGCCGCGAATCAGGCGGCGACGGGCGGCAGCTTCCAGGTGCGCATCGCGAGCAGCGGCGCGACGATCGACGTGCCGCCCGAATGCACGGTCGTGCAGGCGCTGGCCGCGCATGGCGTCGAAGTGATCACGTCGTGCGAGCAGGGCGTGTGCGGTACCTGTTTGACGCGGGTGCTGTCCGGTGAGCCGGATCATCTGGATTCGTATCTGACCGATGAGGAACGCGCGGCAAACGACCAGTTCCTGCCGTGCTGCTCGCGCGCGAAATCGCCGCTGCTGGTGCTCGATCTGTGAGTTTCTGCGGTACGACGGGCCTGTTGCCCGTCGTACCGCTTATTTATTGCGCTTTTCCCTCGGAATCCGACGAACTTACCGTGCGCACACTCAACGCCGGATCGTGCCCAATCGCTTCTTCGGAGAACGGAATAAACGTCCAGCGTTGGGCCGCGTAATCGCGCGTCCCGTCGGCATAGTGCGGCGACGCCGGGTCATCCGATTCTGACGGTGCGAGCAGCGTGCGCGCGATCACCTGAGCGCCGGCGAACGACACTATCTGCAGATAGGTGTCGCCCATTGGCTTGACGTTCATCGAATAGCCGCTCGCATCGAAGGGATGCACGGCACACGCCGAGGTGAAATAGCCGCCCGCGTCGCAACCCCCGAATAGCGCAATGCGCTCGTCGTTGCGTTGCACGTAGAGCGCCGCGCTGCGCGGTGCATCGATCGCGATGCCGGCGCGTTGCAGTGCCGCGAGCGCGTCTTGCAGCGCGGCGGCGAGCTGCGCCGGATCGGCGGCGATGCCTGCGGGTGTGGTCAACGGCTTCGCGGGATCGAACGGTACCGCGTATAGCTGCGCGGGCGGTATCGTCAGCAGACGTCGCCACAGTTCGTCCCACAAGGTTGCCCCCACTGCGTCGGCCGCGGCCGTATCGTCCCATGCGGCGAGTACCTTGCACGCCGCGCGCTGCGGGTCGGCGTTCGGGCCGGCCGGCAGGGCCGCGAGCGTGTCGCTGCCGCACAGACGTTCGAGCACGGGTGACTTGAACAGCAACGCCGACATCGAGCGGCTGTCGAGCGCAGCGTGGCCGAGCGCATCGGCGGAAACGCCGCGCGGATCGCTCTGCAATTGCGCCGCGATCGTATGGCCCAGTCGCGTGCGCAGCGTCTGCGGCGTCGCGGTCGCACCGATGATCTTCGCATAGCCGGTCATCGGTGCGGCCGGGTTGCTGAGCCAGTAACTGTCGTTGAAATTGCCGACATAGTCGCGCCGAAGCAGCGACGGCATCTGCGCGACCGGCAACGCATGATGCTGTACCGCGCCGGGCTCGTCGCGCCAGTCGCAGTCGCTGCGCGAACCGTCGAGGACCGGCACGCCGGGCATGATCCGCGCCAGTGCCCGACCGACCGGCGGCGTGCAACGCTGCGTGAGTTCGTCGGGCACGTCCGGGGTCGCGCCGATATCCGCGTACCAGACGCGCGGATCGTCACGGCCGATCGCGAGGGTGTTGACCCACGGCATCGCCGCGTTCTTCTTCTGGATGGCGATGAAATCGTCGAGCGAGGCCGCCTGATTCCATGCGCGGAAGTTTTCGAACACGCGGAAGTTGTCGGTATTGATATCGCGCAGCGCGAACGCCTGCTGCGTATTCCACCCGAGCGCGGGCGACATCGTGCCGAGATTGACCAGCGCTCCGAAGCGAGAACGATACAGCGTGCGCGACACGGTATGCAGCGAACCGTCGGCGGCGCGTACCTCGACGTTCACGCGCGTCGGCGTCATCGCTTCGCTGTTGCCGTCGACCTGATACCGGGTTGGCGCGCCAGGTTCGAGCGTCAGCTTGAAGAGGCCGAAGCGCTTCGCGGTGGAGACGGTATGGGTCCAGGCGACGTTGTCGTTGAAGCCGATCATGATCAGCGGTACGCCGAGAAACGACACGCCGCTGACGTTCAGCTTGCCAGGAATAGTGAGTTGAGCCTGGTAGAAGCGATCGGGGCCGGTCCAGAACCAGTGCGGATTGCCGAGCAGCAGCGCGCTGCCGGTGTGCGTCGCGTCCGCGCCGAACGCGAGAGCGTTGCTGCCGATGCCCGCATGGCCGCCGAATTCCGCGAGCGGTGGGTCGACGGGGGCCTCGTCGTGCAACGCGCTTTGCGGCGGCACCGGCATCGGCTGGGGCGGTTGCGCGGTCGCGATCGCGTTGATGAAGCGCGCCTCGCCACCGGCCAGATTCGCCGCGATCTGACGCCGGTACAAGTCCGCGTTGCTGATCTTGCCGAGCCACGGCGCCGCGCGGCAGGCCGCATGCGCGCCCGGGAAATCCCCGTGCGCGAGATCGGCGAGGTAGCGGTTATAGCCGGCGACGAAGCCGTCGATCAACGCGCGCATGTCGTCGGTCTGGCTTTTGCGGTAACGCGCGACGGTCGCATCGTCGACGATGAAACGGAAGAAGAAATCCGAATTGAGATTGTTGGGCTGGCCGAACGTCGCGCCGAGCGTGGGCCGCGCGTCGGCGCCGAAGAAGCGCGAGCGTTCGCCGCGATAGGTGACGAAGCTTTCGGCCATCGTGCACAGATTGTCTTGCGCCTGCGCGTAGCCGTATCCATAGCCGAGGCTGCCCCAGTTGTCGGCGTTGATGTGCGGAATGCCGAGCGCGGTGCGGCGGATGTCGGCGCGATACGGGCCGGTGTGCGCGACGTTGTCCGCATCGGGACTCGCGCAGCTTGGCAGAGCGGCGGCGACGGGCAGGGCGATCAGCAGGGCGGCGAGGCGGCGGAGCAGAGAGACGTTCGAACGCATGGCCTTTTGTGGTTGGGCGAACGTTGAGCGGTGACGGGCGTGTCGCTCGGCGTCACGAAAGATTGTGAATGGACGCCCATTTTGGGCGTGCTCTGATTTCTTTCGAACTGTCAGTTAGCTATTAATGTCAGGTGGCTAGAAGGCAGTGGACTCGCATTCCGGTCATTAGTAGTTCACGAACGTTAAATCTAGAGCGAGAAGCTATAGCGTGCCTAACGAAATTTCTGTGTACAAGATCAACAAACTGTTGTGGCGCTGGACCAAGCAGGACGACGCGCGCGCCGTGCGCGGTGTCGGTATGTCGTTGGACAAGCCTCCGCCAGCGCAGCTAAATCCGCCGAAAGCACATGTAGAACAAGCCGAACCGAAGTCTAGGCCGCCGGCGCCTGCTCAGCGGGGAAATCTGCCGGATGACAACGGCAAAAACGCGCAGGCCTTGTCGCGTTCTAAGACCCAGTTGAGCAAGCCCGAAGTACCGCGGTCGCCTGAACCGCCTCGACTGACGAAGCGTGCAACGACCGTGCCTCCGTTTGACATCCAGGACATCCCGGCCGCGATGCGCAAAGAGATGATGCCGGTCGGTGCAAAACTGATGGACCGATGGTTCGCAGGAGAACTCAACTATTCGAGGTCTGAGGACGATCAGAAAAACGAGATCAACCAGGACGGCAAGCCGTATCCAGACAGCATGTATGACCACGGCATAATCAAAATGAAATGGGTCCTTGGATTCAGACGCGCCAGAGAGCAGTACGAAGATCTTGTCAACGAGAGGATTTACAGTTCAAAGGCGGCTAGCGCAGTTCGGCAAATAGTTGCGCGTTACACGTCATTCGGTCGTATGTATCTGAGCGCGTGGGGTATCTGTCGCCATGATATTCGGATACTGCACAAAGATTTCCAGTTTCAGTATGTGACCGTAGATGGCACTTTCGAGCAAAAAGCAAAAACGGCCTTGCGCCAATCGACTGCTCATGCGCCCGATGATCTGACTGCAGCGCTCGGTTCCTTCGTGATCAATGCAGCTATTTCGGAGATCGAATACGACTTTCAGAAAAGAATCGGCGTGATCGAGAAAATCGTCGTTTATGTGAAGGATAGCTACTCCTTTCAGGGCGAGTTGGACACCACGTCGCAATACCTGGGACATTGGAGCAGGCGAGGGGTGGCAATTTCGGCCGCCACCGAACTGGCGAACCTGGCGGGTTCACCCTGGATAGATTTTCCTGTCGTGATTGGCCCAACACAGGCGTTGTCGAATCCGGGTAAGGTCTATTATCCGATCAGAAACAGGGATTTCAGACAGTGGCAACGGAAGCACAATCGCGGAGGTGATTTCATCGTCTACTCTGATTTCAATACAATTCGTCTCCAGCGGCCGATCGTCGTGCATTTTTGATCAATGAATAGCTTCAGGAGCAAGGCGTTGCGATCGGTTCTCGCCAGGGTGTTCATCGTAACGATGAGTGTGATTATCGCGCTCGGGGCGGTCCAGTATCGTTCCGCTGTCACGCAAATGAAAGGAGCCAAATTTCACGATCAGAAATCAGATGACGGGAAATACATCGCGCGGTATGCATATCTGCCCCGAGACCGGATCGCCTTGAGGCTGTACCGCGCAACTGCGGCGGAATTGCTCGCCGAGCGAGTTTATCGATATCCGGAGCGAATCCGGCTGTTCTGGACAGAGGACTCTCTGATATACGACACATCGGCGGAAGGCGACGACGGAGAAATTGAGCTACCGCCGTCATGGTGGGACCGTGCTAGAGCGTGTTAGGCACTTTCTGTCAGACCTGGTAACCTGGCGGGATGATAGAACGCAAGCCATACCCGACAGATGTTTCGGACGAGGAATGGAGCTTCGCCGCTCCGTATCTGACCTTGATGAACGAAGATGCACCGCAGCGCCGATACGAACTGCGCGAAATGTTCAACGCGCTTCGCTGGATGGCGCGCGCGGGTGCATCGTGGCGCATGCTGCCGACCAACTTTCCGCCGTGGGAAATGGTCTACCAGCAAACGCAGCGCTGGCTGAACGCGGGTTGTTTCGAGGCGATGGTCAACGATTTGCGCTCGGTGCTGCGCGTGGCGCAACAGCGTCAGGGCCAGCCCAGTGCGGTCATTCTGGATGGACGCACATTGCAGTCCACGTGTGAAAGCGGGCCGCGTGCGGGCTACGACGGTTACAAGCGCAAGCGGGGCAGCAAGGTTCACATGGCTGTCGACACGCTGGGGATGCTGCTCGCGGTGCACATTACGCCGGCCAACGAGCAGGAGCGCGCGCAGGTGGCCGAGCTTGCGCGTCAGGTTCAGCACGTCACCGGTCAGACGGTGAAACTTGCGTTTGCTGACCAGGGCTATACGGGCGACACTGCTGCACAGGCCGCACGTGATGAAGGCATTGAACTGCAGGTCATCAAGCTGCCTGAGGCGAAGAAGGGCTTCGTGCTGCTGCCCCGCCGCTGGGTGGTCGAGCGCAGTTTCGGCTGGCTCAACCGCTTCCGGCGGTTGGCACGCGACTACGAGCGCCTGCCCGAAACCCTGGCAGGCCTGCACTTCGTCGTCTTCGCCATGCTTATGCTCGTTCATGCTGCACCGATTATGAAAAGTGCCTAACACGCTCTAAGGCAAAACTGCCTTGAAGAATGTTCTCAGTCTACGAGTGCAAGAAGCCTTGCCGAAAGCGCGAGGCGTCGGCAATGGCAAGACACGGTTTTTAAGGCTGGGCGACCGGACGTGCAAGCGGAGCTAGCCGAGCGAAGCCCGCTGGGCGGCGGGCTTCGGGCGAATCTTTCGGTGCTGACGCAGCGACTATTTCCACCGGAGATGGCTAGTCGCCAACTTTTCGCTGACCGCGCTTCATGCTCCACCGGAAAACCAGCACGGCTGCGACGAACCCTAGCACGATAGCGGCCGATGACATGAAGAACGCCAAGTCGGATTCCTGATATGCCGTCGTGACCCCGTACATGCGACCCGCCCATTTCCATATTGGATTTGAAAAGTTCAACGGCGCTTCTGGATTCATCATCCACCACAGCGCATTGACTAAGATTGCGAACAGTAAGTTGAGGCCGACCGAGAGGCAGATTAGGAGTTTTTTCATCTCACAATCACCTCACCGTACGCTTTAAATCCCGATCCAGGCACGGATATTTTCGGCGTGTTGGTAAATATTGAACGGATATGATGCCAGTCTGCGAGTTGATCGATGGTTATGCAGCCCTCGCTTTTCCCCAACCTTCCCTTAGGATGCAATCGGAATTGGCCACGAATGATGCCGTCGCATAAGAGTTTGTCGTCGTCAATATCGCTGTCGATAGCGTACAGCGCGAACCATTCGCTCTTGTTATTGCCATTCAGATTGAGCCGATCTTTCCATGGGCCGAGAGCGCCTCCGGACCTTCTATCAAAAATGTAATACCTGCCCACGGGAATAGCACCATACGTCGGCGTGCACGTTCCAGCCGCTTTATTGATATAACTCCCCTGCCCAGAGTATGCGGGAAACGATAGAGCGCCAATCCGAAATTCGCTCATTGGCTTGCCATTCAATTCGAACGAGCATTGAAACATCAATCCTCCAGATCGACCGATAAGAGTGAATTAATAGATAATCAAGTTGTGGCGAGCGCGCATTTTAAAGGCGATTTATTTTGAGAAGGCCAATATCAAAATAAAATCTTGCGGCAACAATCCACGCCTATGCAACGACTCGTTTACGCATTCCCATAACCGAGCGAATGCACCCTTCTGTTGACATGCCGCAGTCAACGCGAACCTCCCCCGCACCCGCGCCATACGCGGCCTGATTTTTGCTGACCTGCTTGGGCGTCGCTTCGTTCGCAGGGGACGATGCGTGTCGAAAGGTCATCACTGTCAGCGGGGTTCTCAGTGGCAGCAGCGGCAGCATCCGGAACGTCAGGCCGGCGCGTCACGCGCGGCAGCGTCACGTTGTTACCGGCGCTGACTATCGGTTTCGCCAACTCCGCACACGCGAACACGGTGGCGCCGCTGAACTACTTCCTGCATGCGGCTGGCCCGGCGGCTCGTCCCACGCTGTACCTCGGCTGGGTTTTCACCGCGATCGTGACGCTGGTCACGCTGATCGTCGCTGGCCTGTTGATCGGCGCGATGGTCCGCAAGCGTCCCACGGCGCAACCGGATGCGCTGAGCGCCGAGCCCGGCGGCATCCGCTGGGTGTTCATCGGCACCGCGGTGTCGTCGGTCGTGCTGTTGGCGATGCTGGTCTATGCATTGATCACGCTCGAATCGGTGGCGTCGCCCGCGTCGGATCCGCAATTGACGATCACCGTGACCGCTTACGACTGGTGGTGGAAAGCCGATTACCGCGACGATCCGAACCCCGCCCGCAACTTCAGCACGGCGAACGAGATTCATATTCCGGTCGGTGAGCCGGTGAAGATTCAGCTCAAAAGCGCGGACGTCGTGCACGCATTCTGGGTGCCGCAACTCGCAGGCAAGACGCAGACGATTCCAGGCCAAACCAACGAGCAGTGGCTGCAGGCGGACCGTCCCGGTATTTATCGTGGGCAGTGCTCGCAGTTCTGCGGCGCGCAGCACGCGCATATGGCGTTCGAAGTGATCGCGCAGGACGCCGCGGCGTTCAACGCGTGGCGCGACGCGCAGGGACGCGCGGCCACCGTGCCCGCGGGCGACGCGGCCGTCGCGGCCGGCCAGCATCTGTTCGAGGAGCGCTGCGCCGGTTGCCACACGATTCGCGGCACCAAGGCGACTGGCGTGCAGGCGCCCGATCTGACCCATCTCGGTTCGCGTCGCACGATCGCGGCAGGCGCGCTCAGCAACACGCCCGACCATCTGCTCGACTGGATCGAGCACGCCCAGCGGATCAAACCCGATGCATTGATGCCCAGTATCGCGCTGACCACCAGCGAGGCCGCCGCGTTGTCGGCGTATCTCGCGACGCTGCATTGAAGCGCATCGCACTCGAGGAGTCCGTTCAATGTCCGATCATCCCGCTTCCGCTTCGCTACCCGCGCTGACCCGCACGCCGCGGCGCGGCCGTGTCGAGCCCGGCAGCGAGCAGGAAAAGCGGCTGCGCGAAATCTGGGAGTCGCGGCCCGGCTGGCGCGGCTGGTTCTCGACGGTCGATCACAAGACCATCGGCTTGCGCTACCTGGTGAGCGCGTTCATCTTTCTGCTGATGGGCGGCGTCGAAGCGCTGATCATGCGCGTTCAACTGGCGCGCCCCAACGCAACGGTGCTGACGCCCGAACAGTACAACCAGCTGTTCACGATGCACGGACTGACGATGATCTTTCTGTACGCGCTGCCCGTTCTGTCCGGCTTTTCGAACTATCTATGGCCGCTCGTGCTCGGCGCGCGCGACATGGCCTTTCCGCGCCTGAACGCGCTGTCGTATTGGGTGTTCCTGTTCGCCGGCATCTTCCTGTATGCGAGTTTTCCGACGGGACAGGCCCCCGACGCCGGCTGGTTCAACTACGTGCCGCTGTCCGGCCTCGAGTACAGCAACGGCCCGAATATCGACGTGTACGCGCTGGGCATGGTGCTGCTCGGCATTTCGACGACGGTCGGCGCGATGAACTTCGTCGTCACGCTGCTGAGGATGCGCGCGCCGGGCATGTCGCTCGATCGCGTGCCGGTGCTCGTGTGGGGCACGCTGACCGCGTCGGCCGGCAATCTGTTGGCGGTGCCGTCGGTGAGCCTCGCGTTTCTGATGCTGTGGATGGACCGCCGCGTCGGCACGCATTTCTTCGACGTGCTCAATAGCGGGCGGCCGCTGCTCTGGCAGCACCTGTTCTGGATTTTCGCGCACCCGTGGGTCTACGTGGTCGTGTTGCCGGCCATGGGCATCGTGTCGGATGCGTTGCCGGTCTTTTGCCGCCGGCCGCTGGTCGGTTATGGGCCGGTCGCGTTGGCGACGGTCGCGACGATGGTGGTCGGCTTTGCCGTGTGGATTCACCATATGTTCGCGACCGGTATCCCCGCGCTCGCGCTGTCGTTCTTCGGCTCGGCCAGCATGGTCATCGCGGTGCCGAGCGCGGTCGCGACGTTCGCCTGGGTCGCGACGATCTGGACCGGTCGCCCCGTGTATCGCGTGCCGTTCCTGTTTTTTGCGGGCTTCGTGCTGCTGTTCGTGATCGGCGGCGTCTCCGGCGTGATGACGGCCGCGGTGCCGTTCGACTGGCAACTCACCGACACGTACTTCGTCGTCGCGCATCTGCACTACGTGCTGCTTGGCATCAACGTATTTCCGGTGATCGGCGGCATCTACTTCTGGTTTCCAAAATTCACCGGCAGGATGACGAACGAGCGTCTCGGCAAGCTCGCGTTCTGGGTGCTCTTCATCGGCTTCAACGTCGCGTTCTTTCCGATGCATATCGCGGGACTGCTCGGCATGCCGCGCCGCATGTACACGTATCCCGCCGACATGGGCTGGAACACGGTGAATCTCGTCACGTCACTCGGTTCGTTCCTGTTTGCGGCCGGCGTGCTGCTGTTTCTGATCGATATCGCGGTGAGCCTGAGGCGCGGAAAGGTCGCCGGCAACAATCCGTGGGACGCGCCGACGCTCGAATGGTCGATCAGCTCGCCGCCGCCGCCGTACAACTTCGCGGTGGTGCCGACGCTCGCGAGCCGGCATCCGTTGTGGGAAGGCCGGATCGAAGAGCCGGGCGACGCGGTTCAAACACGCTCGCAACTCGACGAAGGCTATCTGCTCGCGCAAGGTCGCGAAGCGTTGGGCACGACCGCGCTCGAGGCGAGTCCCGACGTGATCCTGAAGATGCCCGAAGATTCGTACGCGCCGTTCTGGCTCGCGGTCTTTGCCGCGCTACTGTTCGCGGGGCTCGCGTTGACCGCCTGGGTGTTCGTGGGGGCGATGCTGGCCGGCTGCGCGGTCTCGATCATCACGTGGCTGTGGCCCGAGCGCGCGCTGATCCAGCGCGAGCCGGTCGCGGTCGAGGATGCGGGAGGCTGACATGAGCGATGCACTGGATCTCAATCGCTCGTCGAGCGAACCGGACGAGACCGCGCGTGCGTTGCCGGTTGGCAGCGCGGGCGAGCGATCGAGCGGCTGGTGGGGCTGCTTCACGCTGATCACGACCGAAGGCGCGCTGTTCGGCTATCTGATCTTCTCGTATCTGTATCTGGCCTCGCAAAGCCAGCAGCATTGGCCGCCGGAAGGATTGCCGAAGCTCGGGCTCGGCAGCGCGAATACGGTCATTCTGCTATCGAGCAGCGTGTTCGTCTGGTTCTGCGAGCGCTGCGTGCGTCGGCGGCGATTGCGGCTCGGTGTCGCGTCGATGGCGGTGGGCATCGTGCTGGGCTGCATCTTCCTGGGCATTCAGTTGCGCGAATGGCACAACCACCCCTATGGGCTGACCTCGCATCTCTATGGTTCGCTGTACTTCACGATTACCGGCTTTCACATGGCGCACGTACTGGTCGGGATCGTCGTGCTGACGCTGCTGGCGATCTGGACCGCGCTCGGCTATTTCGACGACAAACGCTGCGCGGCGCTGTCGGTCGGTGGGCTGTATTGGCACTTCGTCGATGTCGTCTGGCTGTTCATTTTCAGCACGCTGTATCTGACGCCGTATCTGTTCCGGGAGTGGTCATGACGACAGCGCCCAGAGACTCGCACATCTCGATGCCCTACGTGCTGATCGGTCTGCTCGCGGCGCCGTTCGCGTGGCTGTTGCAGATGATGCTCGCGGAAGCGCTCGCGGCGCAGGCCTGCTATCCGCACAACCATCCGCTCGGCGCGCCGCTCGTGTCGTGGATGCGTCCGGCGCTCGTCGCGCTCGGCACCGTGTGTCTGATCGCGGGCGCGTTCGGCACGTGGGTTGCGTGGCGCAATTTGCGCCGCGTCGCGCCACTGAAGTTCGGTGCGCTGAACGGCGAGCGCCGCACGCGTGCCGAACTCGACTGGTTTCTGACGCACGTCGCGGTGATGTGCAGCACGCTGTTTCTGTTCGCATTGATCGCAACGGATGCCGCGGTCGCGATCGTATCGCCGTGCAGGTGGTGGTGATGAAGCGCGACGTTCTCAACGCGCTCAGGTTCGCCATCGCGGCCGCATGCCCGCTGACGATAGCAGCGACCGCAAACGCCGCCAGCGCCTCCACCGACGCCGCGCAGGTCGCGCGCGGCGCATATCTCGCCAAAGCCGCCGATTGCGCCGGTTGCCACACCGCCGCGCCGCGCGTCCCGCATCCGGGCGCGGCGCCTGAGGCCACACCGCCGTTTGCCGGCGGCCTCGGCATGGGTTCGCCGTTCGGCACGATCTATACGTCGAACATCACGCCGGATCCGCAATACGGCATCGGCCGGTATAGCTATGACGACTTCGCACGCGCGTTGCGCGAGGGCATCGCGCCCGGGGGCAAGCGGCTTTATCCGGCGATGCCGTACCCGTCGTTCGCGAAGATCACCGATGACGACATGCATGCTCTCTACGCATACTTCATGCACGGCGTGCAACCGGTCGCGGCGCCTGCCCCGCAAACGCGCTTGCCGTTTCCATTCAATCAGCGCTGGGTATTGATGTTCTGGGACTGGGCATTCGCGCCGAAAGGCCAGTTCAAAGCCGATGCGAAACGCGATGCGCAATGGAATCGCGGCGCGTATCTGGTGCAATCGCTCGGCCATTGCGGCGCCTGCCACACGCCGCGCGGACCGGCGTACGAAGAGCGCGGCTATGACGAGTCGGCATCGGCCTATCTGACGGGAGGCACCAACGATCACTGGTTCGCGCCGAACCTGAGCGCCGACCCGGGCTCGGGGCTTGGCCGAAGTTCCGCGACCGACATCGTCGAGTTCCTTCGAAACGGCCACGGCGGCGGACTCATCCCGTTCGGCAGCATGGTGCAGGTCGTCGAAGACAGCACGCAGTACCTGAGCGACGACGATCTCGCGGCGATCGCCGCGTATTTGAAGAGCCTGCCGCCGCGCGCGCCAAGCGGCTATTTCAACGCCCGCTCCGCCGCCGCGCAGCAAACCGTACGGGCGCTGAAAACCGGGGAGGTGGAAAGACCCGGCGCGGGCATTTACGCATCGTATTGCGCGCGCTGTCATCAGATGGATGGGGCGGGGGTGCCGAACAAGTATCCGCGCCTCGCGGGCAACCCCGCGGTGTTGTCGGCGTCGAGCGCGTCATTGGTGCGCTTGCTGGTCGAAGGCGGGGGCAGTCCGCATACCGAGTCGGGACCGGAGCCGCGCAAGATGCCGTCTTTCGCCGGCAAGCTGACGGACACCGAAATGGCGCGCGTGCTCACGTTTGTTCGGACCACATGGGGAAATGCGGCCGGACCGGTCACGCGAAACGATGTGTCGAGCGTGCGCGGCGCATTGCGCAAGTAAATGCCAACGCGCCTCGTCATGCGGTGTTCTCGTTACCGTCGCAGTGGCCATTGGCGGCGCTGAACAGCGTCTTCAGCTTCGCATTGACCGCGATCAACTCCCGTACTGGCGCCGCCGCGAGCTGCTGATCGAAGAGCGTGAGAACCTGACCGAGTAGCGCGTAGGCGTCGTGATCGACCACGCAGATGCCCGTTTCGAGTCCCGCCTGCCGGCAGCGCAGAATCGCGCCCTCCGCGTCGCGAAACAGCTCGGGTACGGCCGAACCATAGCCGCGCTGATTCAGCAGCATTGCCATGTAAATGGCCTGCGCCATGCTGCCGACGTGATATTGGTTGGCGGCGCCGCTGCGTAATGCCTCGAGCGTCATGTGATAGTCGAGCGAAATTTCGCCTGCTTTGGCAGGTACGATCGGGCGCAGCATAGCCTTCGGGTGCGTGCGCGGCGACTTCGCGGGTGCAGCGCGAGCAGGGCTCGCTTTTCTGGTCATAAGCGTCACTGAGGCGGCCGGCTCGCGCCGGCCGCTCCACCATCACGGAACCTGACAACGTCCATAACGGAAAACGGCTGCGCCGCGCGCGACGCGGCGCCGTTCCCGCTAGCCCATATGCAGACCGCCGTTCAGCGAGAAATCCGCCCCGGTCGCAAAGCCCGCTTGATCCGACGCGATCCACGCGACGATCGACGCAATCTCTTCCGGCGTGCCGAGACGCCGTACCGGAATTGTCGCGACGATTTTTTCCAGTACTTCCGGACGGATGGCCTTGACCATGTCGGTGCCGATGTAGCCCGGCGACACGGTGTTGACCGTCACGCCCTTGGTCGCCACTTCCTGCGCGAGTGACATCGTAAAGCCATGAATGCCGGCCTTGGCCGTGGAGTAGTTGGTTTGCCCGAACTGGCCTTTCTGGCCGTTGACCGACGAGATGTTGATGATGCGCCCAAAGCCTCGGCCGACCATGCCCTCGATAACCTGTTTGGTCACGTTGAACAGGCTCGTGAGATTGGTGTCGATCACCGCTTCCCAGTCTTCGAACGTCATCTTGCGGAACATGCCGTCGCGCGTGATGCCCGCGTTGTTGACGAGCACGTCGACTTCACCAACTTCTTTCCTGACCTTCTCGAACGCTTTCGCGGTGGACTCCCAATCCGCGACGTTGCCTTCCGATGCGACAAAGTTATAGCCGAGCGCTTTCTGATCTTCCAGCCATCGGGCTTTGCGCGCCGAGTTCGGGCCGCAGCCCGCGATGACGGTGTAGTTCTCTTTGTGCAAGCGCTGGCAAATGGCGGTTCCGATACCGCCCATGCCGCCGGTTACGTATGCAACACGGTTTGCCATAAGTCCTCCTTCTTGTTTGGGGTGAATTGAGCAAGTTTGATTGGAGGATGGACCTATTATTGGCAGCGGCCAACGGCTGGGACGATGGGCATTTTCACCTACGGGTTAACTGCCAAATCAGGGGTGGAATCGTTGCTTGACGTGGCAATGAATTACGTCGATTGCGGGTTGCATGCTTTGCGAACTCCGGGGTCGCTCGAGACTGCCGGCCGCCCTCCCGTCCTTGCCTGCGCGCCGTCTTCCTCTTACCCTTAGCGTTAGCTTAAGTACCTGCCCCGGACACCGTGCGGTAGGCTGCCTGCACGGTCGTCGATGCGGGGCGCGAAGCCGTCCCTCGCTCCCGCTCTATTCGTGTGATCATCAGAGGCACATCAGGATGGCTGATTATCTTGCTGACATCGATCCCGACAGGTTGAACTTCCTTGGGATCTTCGGGCTGTTGATTGGCGGCCTCGCGCTGTTTCTTCTCGGTCTGGAGTTCTTGACCGGCGGCCTGAAGGCGATCGCGGGATCGAAACTGCAGTCGCTGATCGGCGTGCTGACCGCAAGCCGGTTTCGCGGCGTGGTGGCGGGCGCCGTCGTGACCGCGCTGCTGAATTCGTCGACCATCACGACGGTGCTGATGGTCGGTTTCGTGTCCGCCGGCCTGATGACGTTGACCCAGGCGGTGCCGATGATCATGGGCGCGAACATCGGCTCGACCATCACCGCGCAGATCATCGCCTTCGACGTTTCGCGTCTGACGCCTTACATGCTGTCGATCGGCTTCGTGCTGCACGCGTTTGCCCCGCGCGAGCTGCTGCGGCAGATCGGCCGCGTCGTAATGGGGCTAGGGCTGCTGTTCATGGGCATCCAGCTGATGGGCGAGTCCACGCATCCGCTGCGCACCTATCAGCCGTTCATCGACGCGATGCAGGACATGCGCAATCCGCTCGTCGGCGTCATCGTGGGGGCGGTCTTCACCGCGGTTGTGCAAAGCTCGGCGGCGACGCTCGCGGTCGTGATTGCGTTGAGCGGCCAGGGCTTGATGCCGCTCGAAGCCGCCATCACGCTGATTCTCGGCGCGAATGTCGGCACCTGCGGCACGGCACT
The DNA here is from genome assembly GCF_050435345.1 of Paraburkholderia sp. 32. Taxonomy (NCBI): domain Bacteria; kingdom Pseudomonadati; phylum Pseudomonadota; class Betaproteobacteria; order Burkholderiales; family Burkholderiaceae; genus Paraburkholderia; species Paraburkholderia sp. 32. The sequence goes on along the minus strand of NZ_JBNDKD010000001.1, from coordinate 195,564 downwards.
GCTCGCCTCGATCGGCAAGCCACCGGAAGCGTTGCAGGTCGGCGTCGTGCATCTGATCTTCAATGTGCTCGGCGTCGTGATTGCGCTCTTCCTGATTCCGCAGATGGCGGAGGTCGTGCGCTGGATATCGCCGTCGCATCCGGAACTGCAAGGGCTTGCACGCCTCGCGGCCGAGGCGCCGCGTCAGGTAGCCAATGTGCATACGCTGTTCAGCGTGGCGAACACGCTGCTGCTGATCTGGTTTGCCGGTCCGATCGCGCGGCTCGCGCAACTGGTCGTGCCGAAGCGCGCGAAGGCCGCCAAACCCGCGGGTGATCCGCAGTATCTCGACGAGACGTCGCTGGCGGTGCCGGCGCTTGCACTGCAACGCGTGCGTATCGAGCTGACCCGGCTCGGCGCGCAGGTGCTCGACGTTGTGCAACGCGGCTCGCAGATGGTGTCGACCGGCACGATGGAAGAGATCAATCAGATGCTCGATCAGGACAAGGAAAGCGACCGGCTGGCCTTCGAGATTCTTCAATATATCGGCCGCCTGTCGCAGCGGCAGCACTCGGAGGAAGAAGGTCAGCAGGTGGTCGGCTACACGCAGGTCACGAGTCATCTGGAGAGCATCAGCGGCATTGTCGGCCTGACGCTGATGACGGTCGGACAACAACGAATGACGCAGCAGATCGATCTGCTGCGTCTGCGCGATGCGGCGACCACGCAGTTTTCCGAGGCGGTGATCCGCAATCTCGAGCAGTCGATCCGCACGATCGAGACGCGCGATCCGGAAGAGGTCGCGAAGGTCATCGACGCGAAGGCCGGCATCGACAAGCTCGCCGCGACCGCGCGTCAGGTCGTGCTCGCGAAGCTTCAGCTGGCGGACAAGGCGGACGTGGTCACGTTCCGGACCGCCATGGATCTGATCGAGCAGGGCCGGCAGATCGCGCAGTTCGCGCGGGCCATTGCGAAAAATGTGGCAGCGCTTCAAGAGCTGCAATAGCGCGCGACGCATGATTGGAGATCGATATATTCGCGCAAAGTGATCGCCAGCACACGGACGTTGGGGTTGCACGAGCTCTAAACTTGTGGCGTGTCATCCTCGTGACACGCTTTCAAAGAGAGTGGGATTGCCCGCCTTTGCTGTGCGGGTTTTTTTCGCCTCGCGCGTGTTGTGGTATCAGTAGTCAAGGCGCGGCGGTGAAGTCGATCGTGCGACGACCCGCGGTAGCTCGCACAATAAGCAACGCCTGAAGCGATTTAACACACGCCGCATCCATAATTTGATAGCCTTTGTCGCAGCAGAGCATTGAACTCAAGGAGGGCTTCACCATGATAAGGTGGCTTGCTAACTGGGCTTCACAACATGCTCCTACTCCCGAGAAACAGGCCGAACGCGCGCTGAACAACTTGCGCATGGAACTGTTTCAGGCCGAACAGCTCGTGCTCGACGCACAGCTGCGTGCCGATTACTATCGGGCTCGCCTGACCTTCCTCGAAGAAGTCACGCGAAAGGGAATCGAACAGGTATCGGACGAACGCAAGGCTCCTCTGGAGTCTCCCCAGCCGTTGCGGCCGGGACTCAAGCTCACCGCGGCGCAATAGCCGCGTCTATTCCATCGCAATGTGTTCCGTCACCCGCGATTCGATACGTGGGCTGATGGCAATCGTGCTGTCGCGGGCGTGTGCAATGCACGCTCTCGATAGTCGATTGTGTGAGCATTGATTGCCGAGCGGAGAAGTGTCCGGTTGCCCGGTTTCGTGCTTCGACCGGGCAACCTGGACTGAGTGTTTGATTTTTACTGCGTGATTTTTACTGCGCGACTTCCACTGCGCTTCGCTTACTGCGAAACGCCTGCTTCGTCCTGCTTAACTTGCCAGATCGGGCGGCAGCTTGCCGCCGTTTGCCGCGAGCGCCTGCATCACCTGCTTGTGCAGCCAGATGTTCATGCTCGCGGAGTCGTTCATGTCCCCGCTGTACTTCAATTCCTGGGCAAGTTGCTTGCGGTGTTCGAGACTGCTGTCGACGCCGAGTGCCTTCATCGTGTCGACAATCGACGTACGCCAGTTCAACGTCTGTCCGCTTTCGCTGACGAGTTGATCCATCACGGCGGCCACGTCGACGTCGGTCAGCGGCGCGGGCGCGGCGGGAGCGCTGGGCGTCGCGGCTTGCGCGGCGGCCGGGTCGGGGGTGGGTTCTGTCGCGGGGGGAGGTTGGTCCGGCTTCGCTTTGCCGAACAGCTTGTGCACGATGTCACCAAAAATACTCATTTCCGAAATCTCCGCGGTTGAATAACGAATGCGAGTGGGGGCGCTCGCAGGACATACCCCCACTATGCTACGCGATCTACCACGGTGAAAAACGTAATATTTTGTCAACCCGTCGACTGCTCGTATTGGTCCGCGCGCAATGATCCTGACACGACTCAGCCCGCGTCACGTCAACATGACGCTGTGCGTGGTTGATGGAAGGAGAACAACATCATTGCGTCACGAGCCGCTGAACCAGTTGTAGCCCTGGTTCTCCCAATAGCCGCCCGGATACTGGTTCGTGATTTCGATAGCGACGACATGCTTGGGATTCTTGAAGCCGAGCTTGGTCGGCACACGCAGCCTCATCGGGAAACCATACTTCGGCGGCAGCACGTCACCGTCGTAAGTCAGCGTGAGCAGCGTCTGCGGGTGGAGCGCCGTCGGCATGTCGATGCTCGTCCAGTAGTTGTAGTCCGCGCAATGAAGCGACACGTACTGTGCACTCGTGTCCGCGCCCGCGCGGCGCAGGAATTCGGAAAAGCGCACGCCGCCCCAGCGACCGATCGCGCTCCATCCTTCGACACAGATAAGACGCGTGATCTGGCTTTCCTGCGGCAGCGCGCGCAGTTCGTCGAGCGTCCACGTACGCTTGCCGTGCGCGAGGCCGCTGACCTGCAGACGGTAGGTCGCGGCATCGATTTCGGGCACCTCGTCGACGCCATAGAACGCATTGAACGGAAACGGCCGTGTGATCATCGATGCCGGATACGTGGGCGCCAGCTTGTTCGGATCGAACAGCAGTGCCTGCACGTCGTCGTTGAAGAACGAGATGCGGCGCAGCGCGGTATTCACCGCCTTGTCGTCGGTCAGATCGCAACCGGACAGCAGCGCGATGCCGCCTAACGTCAGCAGCCGGCGGCCGAACAGCCGGCGCGCAGGCGATTTGAGTTCGCGCTGAGCATCGCGAATGATCGACTCGCCATGCGTCGCGAGGAAGGTGCCTTGTTGCGCGGTTCGTTTTCGGATCGTCATGATTTACCGTCCGCGTAGCATCAACAGCAGCGAGCGGGGCACGAGCGCAACCATCGCAACGTGAATGACGAAAAACGCCACCAGGACGCTCATACACATGAAGTGCACCACGCGCGCGTTGTCATATCCGCCCATCAGCGTGCGCAGCAGCGGGAACTGCACCGACTTCCAAATGGCGAGCCCCGACAACACGATCAGCAGGATGTCGGCGATCACGACGAGATAGGCGAGCTTTTGCACCGAGTTGTAGTGCGCGAGGTCGTCGTGTTTCAGGCGCCCGCTCAGCGCAGCGAGCAGATCGGCGACCAACTGTTTCGGCCGGACAGGCAGCAGCTTGCGTCGAAAGCGTCCGGTCGCCAGATTCAGCGCCAGATAGACGATGAAATTCGCGACCAGCAGCCACATCACTGCGAAATGCCATTGCAGCGCTCCGGCGAGCCAGCCGCCAAGCGTGATCGAAGGTGGAAACTCAATTGCGGGAAAGATCGGCGACGCGTCGTAGATCTGCCAGCCGCTCATTACCATCAGCACGACCGCGACAGCATTGATCCAGTGCGTAATTCGCACCCATCCGGGTTGAACCATGTTGTGCCTCAAGGCCACTCCATGCTCGTTGACAATCATTCCGGTGCCGCGGGAGCCGTCAACGGGATGCCGTCGGCGCCGGTATGGGGCCGCAGGCAGGATCGGGCGACGAGGTACGCCGCGAGCGTCAGACTGGCATTGCGCCCGAAGCGGTAACGCGATCGATCGACGGTTATTCCGTCGTGTCTGAAATCTTTTCGTTCTTGCTATCGACTTTCAATGACGATGCACATCGCGCAGGAAGGCCGTCCCGCCGCATGGGAAACGCAGCATACGACATTCCTGACTACGGACGGACGCTGGCTCGAAGGTTGCAGCGCGGAAGGGGTGTCGCAGCACCCTGAGCCGGGTAGCGCACAACGGTAATTCAGTACCAACCGGTCTCGCGAGGCCGGCTCAGCCGAACCGGAATGGCCATAGCACGGTCAGCCGCTTTTTTCTTTTTGTGCCCTTTTTGTGTGGGGCAAATCCGCTACCAGCGCGGCGCATCCATGTTGATCGGAAAAGCGGGCGTCTCACTGCCGTTCTATGCGAGTTCATTCCCGCTTCATCTGTTCTGTTTATCAGAGTGTGCACCGGCAGGCGTTCGAAAAGCCCGCTTCGAAGGGCCGTGACTCTGGTTTGAACGCTTGTCCAGCGGGGCTTTGCGCGAATCGGACGGGCTTCGCCGATGCTATGCGGAACGCTGAGAATGCGGATACTCGCATCGACCCAATGGTTAACCCGCGCTTTGGCCCGCGAAGGACGAAACGTACCTTCATGCCAGTTATTTGAGTAAGCCGAGTGGGAGCCCATCGCCACGATGGTTACGGAGTCGACGTACTTTGCGAAGCTACCCGCTTCGAGCGCGCGATGAGACCAATGAAGGAGACAGGAGAGTTTTGATGACCAGTACTACCAGCGGTAACAGGATTGATATCAAGAAGTTCATCGACGAACGGTCGATTTCGCCCTACCAGTGGCTATTGGTCGTGCTGTGTTTTCTGATCGTGACCGCCGACGGCATGGACGTCGCGATCATGGGTTTCGTCGCGCCTTCCATCATTCATGACTGGGCGATTTCGCGCCCCGAATTCGGACTCGTGATGAGCGCGGCGCCGCTCGGTCTCGTGATTGGCGCATTGTTCGCGGGTCCGGCATCGGACCGCATCGGCCGCAAGTGGGTGCTGATTACGTCGGTGTTTCTGTTCGGCGTGTTCACGATCGCGACTGCGTTCGCGCAATCGCCGTTTTCGATGGCAGCATTGCGTCTGCTCAGCGGTGTCGGTCTCGGCGCCGCGATGCCGAACTCGACGACGCTGCTGTCCGAGTACGCACCGCAACGCAAGCGCGCGCTGCTGATCACCGTGATGTTCACGGGCTTCAATCTCGGCTCGGCATTGATCGGCTTCGCGGCCGGCTGGCTGATTCCGGTTCACGGCTGGCGCGCGGTGCTGATTTTCGGCGGCGCGCTGCCGCTCGTGCTGATCCCGTTCCAGATCTGGCTGCTGCCTGAGTCGGCCCGTCTGCTCGCGGTGCGCGGCGCGCCCGCGCAGCGTATCGGCAAGGTGCTTGGCCGTGTGTGCGGCGTGCACTTCGCGGGCAATGAAGTGTTCGTGTCGAACGAACCGCCGCTGCCGACGCGCAAGCCGATCGGCGTGCTGTTCTCGCAAGGCTATGGCTCGATGACGATCGCGCTGTGGGTCACGTATTTCATGGGCCTGCTCGTGATCTATCTGCTGACCGGCTGGCTGCCGACGCTGATGAAGGATGCGGGTCTGTCGGTCACGACCGCGGCCAACGTCACGGCGATGTTCCAGATCGGCGGCACGATCGGCGCGATCCTCGTCGGCTGGCTCATGGACAAGGCGCGTCCAGCGCCGGTCATCAGCGCCGCGTATATCGGCGGCGCACTGTGCGTGCTCGGGCTCGGCTACATCGGCGCGCTGTCTTCGTCGCTTGCATTGCTGGTGTTTGCCGCGGGCTTCTGCATGAGCGGCGCGCAAACCGGTCTGAACGCATTTGCACCCGGCCGCTACCCGACCGTTGCGCGCGCGACTGGTGTGAGCTGGATGCTCGGCATGGGCCGCTTCGGCAGCATCTTCGGCTCGGCGATCGGCGGCGCGCTGCTCGGATTCGGCTGGCAGTTCGGCGCGATCCTGGCGATGCTCGCGATCCCCGCCACACTCGCCGCTATTGCCATCCTGGTGAGCCAGCGTGTGAACGGCGCCGAAACGGTGGCGCAGCCGAATATCGCGCATTGAGGCGTGAGGCAACGCGGCGCGCGTGCGTTTCGCGGGCGCCGCTGGATAAATTCATCTACTGAGGAATCACGGTGATCATCGACATTCACGGACACTACACCACCGCGCCGAAAGCGTTGGAGACGTGGCGCAACCGCCAGATCGCAGGCATCAAGAGTCCTTCCGGGATGCCGAAGGGGTCGGAATTGCAGATCAGCGACGACGAGCTGCGCGAGTCGATCGAAAACAACCAGTTGAAACTGATGCGCGAGCGCGGCCTCGATCTGACGATCTTCAGTCCGCGCGCGAGCTTCATGGCGCACCACATCGGCGACTTCGAAATCTCGAGCACGTGGGCCGCGATCTGCAACGAACTGTGCTATCGCGTGAGCCGGCTGTTTCCCGAGAACTTCGTGCCGGCCGCGATGCTGCCGCAAAGTCCGGGTGTCGATCCGGCCACCTGTATTCCTGAACTCGTCAAATGCGTCGAGCAGTACGGCAATGTCGCGATCAACCTGAATCCCGATCCGTCGGGCGGCCACTGGACCAGCCCGCCGTTGTCGGACCGTTCCTGGTATCCGATCTACGAGAAGATGGTCGAGTACGACATTCCCGCGATGATTCACGTGAGCACGAGCTGCAACGCGTGCTTCCACACCACCGGGTCGCACTACCTGAATGCGGATACCACCGCGTTCATGCAATGCCTGACCTCGGACCTGTTTCGCGATTTCCCGACGCTGCGTTTCGTGATTCCGCACGGCGGCGGAGCGGTGCCGTATCACTGGGGTCGTTTCCGCGGCCTCGCGCAGGAACTGAAAAAGCCCTTGCTGAAAGACCATCTGCTGAACAACGTGTTCTTCGACACCTGTGTCTATCATCAGCCGGGTATCGACCTGCTCACGCGCGTGATTCCCGTGGACAACATCCTGTTCGCGAGCGAAATGATCGGCGCGGTGCGCGGCGTCGATCCGCAAACCGGTCACTATTTCGACGACACGAAGCGCTACGTCGAAGCCGCGGATATGAATCCGGAGCAGCGCTACAAGATCTACGAAGGTAACGCGCGGCGCGTCTATCCGCGTCTCGACGCCTTGCTGAAAACGAAGGGGCTGTGATCATGTATGAAATCGGAGTCGTCTATCGCAACATCCAGCGCGCGGATGCGGAGGTGGCAGCGAAACTCGGCGCGCTCGGTTCGGCCACCGTGCATGAAGCGATGGGCCGCACGGGCCTGCTCCAACCGTATATGCGCCCGATCTATACCGGCGCGCGCGCGAGCGGCACGGCCGTCACGGTGCTGCTGCAACCGGGCGATAACTGGATGCTGCACGTCGCGGCCGAACAGATCCGGCCGGGCGACGTCGTCGTCGCCGGCGTCACCGCACAGAGCACCGACGGTTACTTCGGCGATCTGCTGGCCACGAGCTTCAAGGCGCGCGGCGCGCATGCGTTGATCATCGACGCCGGCGTGCGCGACGTCAGCGTGCTGAGCGAAATGAACTTCCCGGTCTGGAGCAAGGCGATTTCCGCGAAAGGCACGGTCAAGGCGACGCTCGGCTCGGTGAACATTCCGGTCGTGTGCGCGGGTGCGTTGGTCACACCGGGCGACGTCGTCGTTGCCGATGAGGACGGCGTGGTCGTGGTGCCGGCGGCCGCCGCGCAAGCCGTGCTCGACAAGGCTGCGGCGCGCGAGGCCAATGAAGCCGGGAAGCGCGCGAAACTCGCCTCTGGGGTGCTCGGTCTCGACATGTACAACATGCGCGGGCCGCTCGAGCAGGCCGGACTGCGTTACAAGGACTGACAGGCGTGGTCGCAATGATCAACGATCAAGCCGCGCGCGCGCCGATCACCGGCATTTCGTCGATGGCCACGCGCCAGGTGCTGGCCGAACTCGCCGCGTTCTACGAGCGGCGCGCGGGGCAGGGCGTCGCGATCGAATCGGTCGGCGGCGTCGATGCGGCGCGCCGGGTCGAGGATGGCGAAGTCTTCGACATCGTCGTGCTTGCCGCCGACGCGATCGAGCGGCTCGTGGTGACGGGTTGTGTCGAGGCGGCGAGCCGCGTCGGACTCGCGCGCTCGGGCATCGCGGTCGCGGTCGCGGCCGGAGAAACGCACCCGGACATCGCGTCCGAAGCAGCGCTGCGCGACGCGATTCTCGGTGCGCGCAGTATCGGTTACTCGACGGGGCCGAGCGGCACGCATCTACTGAAGCTGTTCGAACGCTGGGGCATTGCCGGGCAGATCGCTTCGCGTATCGTGAAGGCGCCGCCGGGTGTGCCGGTCGGCACGCTCGTCGCGCGCGCAGAAGTCGCGCTCGGCTTTCAGCAGATGAGCGAATTGATTCACGTGGCGGGCATCGACGTGCTCGGCGAGCTTCCGGCCGCCACCCAGTCCACCACGACTTTCACCGCCGCGATCTGCACGGTGGCGCACCAGCGTGAAGCAGCCCAGGCGTTGCTTGCGTTTCTGGCCTCGCGCGAGGCCGACGGCGCAAAGCTGCAAAACGGCATGTCGCCGGCTTGATGGCGGGCGGCGCTCGCCGCCCAGGCTTGTGTCCTTGCCTTTTCCGCCTCCATCTCTTTGCGCGAGCGCATGCTCGGCTTCGAAACGCTGAAAGCGCTGACCGGCACGCCCGCTCGGATGGCGGACGCAAAACGCTACGAATGAAAGCGGATTCAAGCCAGCAGCTTGCCCCACTCGTAATCGATACTGTCCGGCGTGAAGGGCAGCACGCCCGCGCCGGGCGTAAATGTAAGTTCGCCGAAATAAACGAGGTCGTCCGGCGCATACAGGTCGACGCGCACATAGTCGAAGTCTTCGCACAGACGGGCCGCGACATCGAGCACGGCCTGTAGATGCGGCGGGCGCGGAGCGGGCAACGCGCTGCGCTTGTAGTCGCCGATTGCGATATCGAGGTGATTCCAGTCGGCGTCGTACACGTCGCCGTGCGTCGCGTTGCCGAATCGATCCGAGATCACGAGGATATAGATGATCGGCCCGCCAGGACGGCCGCCAAAGCAGTGCATTTTGAAATCCGCCGGAATCTGGCCGCGCCGATCGAGCAGCAACTGCTCGAAGAAAACGCGCGGCTCGATCGTCCGATAGTGCCGCTCGCGCCCAACGTAATAGAATTCGGTGCGCAACCATTGGTCGGCGAGCTTCTTCAGCTTCTCGAACGAGGTCTCTGATTTGTTTCTCACCACTTCGACGTAGCTGCTGCCGTGATTGGCTTTCATTACGAAAGCATCCGGCAGTGCGTCGAACACTTCGAGCGTGAATGCATCGGGCGCTGCGATCAGCGGTATCAAATGCTTGTCGCCGATTTTCCGGGCAATATATTCCCGCACCAGAAGCTTGTCGGTCAGGTCGATATAGCGCGGATCAGGATGAAGATTGCGCTGCAGGATCTTCTCATTGAACGTCACCGGACGAATCAGGTTCGGATAGCGGCCAATGCATTTGTGATGTAACAGGCTTAGGAAAAGGGCGTCCGGCAATAGCGTTTTCGCCGCTTCCTTGATTTTTCTCGCGGTAGATGGCGATTGCCCGTGCGCCGCATGCGCACCGGTGTGCAAGCCCGGCTGCCGGCAGGGCGCGGCCAGAGCACTGTCACCGGACTGTAGGGAGGCCATGTTTTTCGGCGCGACGGCCGCATCCTGCGCGGCCAGTTCGGCGGATTTGATGATCGTCATGTTCTAATCCCTTTGCGGTCGAGTCGACGAGTCGTCCTCGGAGTAACGGGAATTGAAATCAAAGCGTCAGCGGCGCTTGCCGCAACATCTCGGTCGCGGCACTCCAGCTTTCCTCCGGCGTCAGCCAGCGTTCGTCCGCATCCACATGCTGTTGCGCGCGGAATTGCGTCGGCGACATACCATAGCGCTCCTTGAATAGCCGCCCAAGCCGATTACCGTCGCCCATTCCGCAGCGGCGCGCAATCTTGTCGACCGGCAGATCGGTGTTCTTCAGCATCGAGCGAACGATCTCGAAGCGTGTGCGCAGCAGATATTCGAGCGGCGTCATGCCGAACTCGCATTTGAAGCGGCGCTGGAAATTGCGCTTGCTCATCGCCACCGATTCGGCCGCCTGCGCAACCGAGATGGCCTTGCTGTAGTTTTCCTTGATCCAGCGCGCCGATTCGCGAATCTTCTCCGTCGTCGTCGTGATGTTGACGTCGTCGAACTCGGAGCGGCTTTTCTCGGCGTAGCCGTTTTGCAGGATGCGGCCGATCTTGCGGGCAGTGTCGGTATTGATGTCGCGTTCGATCTGCGCGAGCGCGAGATCGGTCGGCGTCACATTGCTTTGCGTGCGCGCGGCGTCACCGCTGTCGTCGAACAGAAAAATCGGCACGATCGATTGCAGCGGATCGTTGCAGACGACCGCGAGATTCGCACCCTGTTGCATGCCGAAAGATGCAATCGATCCTTGCAGCGAGATCCACGACAGAAAGCGGTCGTTGGATTCCGCGACTTCGGTGACGTCGCGGCAGGCCACGAAGAGCGCGTGGAAATCAGCGAGGCAGTAGCGTTCGAGGCCTTGCGTCCAGATCGATATGCCGGACGAACTGGTCACCAGACCGCCGCCGTCGGATACCACGGTAAACCGGTATGGCGCCTCTTCGCCAGCCGTTCTCTTGAACTCATTGGCAAGCCGGAACGCGTCGCCGATCGCGCCGGTACTTGCCATCGAACAATCCTGAAAGACGAATAGACCAATGTGCTTCATCACGCGAGCTTCTCCAGTCAGGAAAATCTACGCATTGAGATTAGCGCATCGATTTGGGCGAGACGAGCTTGGCCGGCATGCGTGGGTGTTTTGGCGTAATCGTCAGGATTCAAGAAATTCTTACCTCGCTATTCGCAGAAATGCGTGCTACTAATTAACGTTGCACGGAATTTTTTTCCAGATCAATTAGCGCGATTCTTGCAAGCGCAGTGCTGGGGCATCGGCGGAATGCGCCGAGTGGCTTGGATTCGGCGCGATTTGCGGGATAACAAGGGCATTCCTGGCACTTGAGCCGTGCAATTGGCGTTCTGTCGCGATGTACGATGCCTGTCGTATTACTCTGTTACAGCAATTGCAGATCGCAACAAGCCTTTCCGGCTTCTGTTTCATTTGTAAAAGGCTCCGCATTATCGGCCAATAGCACCCTACTTTGGGCCGCCGGCGAATGCCTCGATCCTTTGCGGACTATGCTTCAGCGCAACATCGAGAGAGAAATTGTCAATCGCGGATTACGTGAATGGCGGGCTTCGCATTTGCTGATTCGTGAGAAGAACAATCGGCAATACCGCGGTGGATAAGCAATAGCTGTGTAGCCTTCCGTGGTTCGAGAGGTCCCGAACACGGCTCCCCGACCTAACCCGACACAGCACGTCGCTTCGCCGTGCTGCCAGCCAATCGAGGGTCTATCCGGCCGGCGGCATAAATAGCGACGTGGCGACGCAAAGCGATCGCCGATCGTTTTGTTTCATCAACCTGCAAGGATCAGACCGGTGGATTACTATCCGCAAAACTCGCTCTATCCCGCTGTTGATACCGAGCGTAGACAACTCAGTGCCCGCGCGATGCTCACGCTAATGCGCGACCACATCTGGGAGATCGTGGTGACGACGGTCGTCGTCCTCACGTTCGCGGTCGCGTATCTTCTGATTGCCACGCCTATCTATTCCGCTGACGTAATCATTCGCGTGGACCCACCCGAGCCAAATGCCCTCGGACTCGCGTTGCAGAACCAGGAACTGTTGCCGCCACCGACGCCGTCGTCGGTAACCGAAATGGCGGTCATGGAAAGCCGTGCAGTTTTGCAGCCGGTGATGGACCAGTTCCGATTCGACATTTCGGTGAAGCCGCACAAGCTTCCGGTTCTCGGCGACATCGCCGAAAAATTCGCTACACCGGGACAGCCCGCGGCGCCGTGGCTCGGGCTGAAATCGTTTGCATGGGGCGGCGAGCGTGTGCAGATCGCCGCGCTCGACGTGCCGCGCGAACTCGAGGAAGAGAAGCTGACCTTGACCGCGCTCGACAATGGCGCCTTCGAATTGCACGGCCCGTCCGGCGAGTTGCTGGCGAGTGGCACGGTCGGCGTGCCGCTCAAGCAGAACGGCGTGTCGATGCTCGTGAAGGAACTCGCTGCGCGGCCGGGCACGAAGTTCGAGGTGATCCGCTGGAATGAGCTCGATGCCATCAAGCGCTTCACCAGTCTCGTCAAGATTGGCGACAAGGTGAAAGACTCTGGGCTGATGCAAATCCAGTACCGCGACAAGAGTCCGGACAAAGCCGCGGCCGTCGCCAATGCATTGGGAGAGCAATACCTCGCATCCGCGGTGGCGAGCCGGCAAGCGAACGACACGCAGACGCTCGCGTTTATTGACGGCGAACTTCCGCGTCTACTCGGCGAATTGCGAAAAGCCGAGGAAGCGCTGAAGAACTTCCGCTCGAGCTCGCAATCGATGCAGCCGACCAACGAGGCGCAAGCCTATTTGCAGGGCGGCCTCGATCTCGACAAGCAGATCGCGGCGCTGCAATTGCAGCGCACGCAAATGCTCGAGCGCTATACGGGACAGAGCCGCTGGGTGCAGAACGTCGACGAGCAACTGGCGCAATTAAAAGAAGCGAAAGCGAAATTCTCCGACCATTTCAACGGCATGCCCGCGTCGGAACGCGCGAGCGTCGATCTGATCCGCGCTCAGAAGGTCGCGGAAACGGTGTATCTCGGCATGGTGCAGAAGGCCGAGCAATTGCAGGTGCGCCGCGCCAGCACGACGGGCGGCGCGCATATTCTCGATCGCGCGATCAGACCGCATATGCCGGTCATGCCACAGCCGATTCTCGTGCTCGGCGGCGGATTGGTGCTCGGTATCGTGTCCGGCGTCGCGTTGGTCTTCATGCGCCGCCACGTGATGATCGGCGTGACCGACCCGCGCTATGTCGAGCGCCAGATGAGCGTGCCGGTGTTTGGCGAGATTCTGTTCAGCCATCAGCAACTGCTGCTCGACCGCGATGCGACCGCAGGGCGCAAATCGCTGCCGGCCGCAGCCGGGCGCGCCCATCCGCCGATGCAGAAGAGTCTGCACGAGATTCAGTTCGATTCCGGCGTCCAGAACAGGATTCTCGCCGCGCGCTTTCCGCACGACACGTCGGTCGAAGCGCTGCGCAGCGTACGGACCGCCGTCACGCGCGATCTCGCGCATGCACGCAACAACATCGTGATGATCATCGGGCCCACCCCATCGGCCGGCAAGAGCTTCGTCGCCGCGAATCTGGCGATCCTGCACGCTGAAATCGGCTCACGGGTGGTGCTGATCGATGCCGACATGCGACGCGGTCATCTCGCCTCGCTATTCAACGAGAGCAATCGTGGAGGCCTTTCCGAAGTACTGTCCGAACGCCTGCCGCTCCGCAATGCGCTGCGCTCGACCCGCATCGAAGGATTGACGTTCCTGTCATGCGGCGTGCGCCCGGAGAACCCCGCCGCGCTGCTGATGAGGCCGCACCTGAAGGATGTGCTCGAGCGGCTGTCGAGCCAGTTCGATCTGGTGATCATCGATACGCCGCCTTTCCTCGCGGTCACCGACGCCTCGATCGTCGCGAACGAGGCGGGCGCATCTCTGCTCGTGCTGCGCTCGGGCATGCAAAGCGAGGAGGAGATCGCCGACACGCTCAGAAAGGTGGAACGCGCGGAAGGGCGCATCGCGGGCGCGGTGTTCAACGGCATTCCGCTGCGTCGAAGCACGAAGAACTATGGCTACGAAACGAACTATGCCAGCGATTTCGGCGAAAACGACGTCGGACAGCAAGCGCCGCGAGGCGCCTGAGCGTGTGGAGACCCCAACCGCGGTAAAGCGCGTTCGCGATGGCGTAAAACGGAGAACCAGATGGCCTTTGCAATCAACGGAAAGTTTACTTCTCAGTCCATCACGGGGGTTCAACGCGTTGCGTATGAGCTGACGCGGGCCATGCAGATGCGCGCCGCGCCCGGTGACGAACCGGAAGTGTTCGTGCCGCAAAACGCGGTCGAGCCGGGGGCGCTGCTCAAACCGCAACGGCGCTTTCCGTGGCTGCGCGGCACGCTGTGGGAGCAGATCACGCTGCCAATCGCCGCACGCGGCATCACACTGCTGAGTCTGTGCAATACGAACCCGCTGTTCAAGCACAGTCAGGTCGTGATGGTTCACGACATGGCCGTCCTTGACATGCCGCAAGGCTTTTCGAGGAAATTCCGGCTCTGGTATCGCATTTGTTTCGCGCTCTTGCCGCGCACGCATCCGATCGTTCTGACGGTCTCGACGTTTTCGAAAATGCGGATCTGCCATCACCTGAAAATCGACGAATCGCGTGTGAAAGTGGTGGCGCCCGGCGCGGATCATTTCGACCGGATCGTTGCCGACCCATCGGTGCTGCAACGGCTCGAATTGAACAAGGACGCCTATTGCGTGATCGTCGGCAGTCTCGATCCGCGCAAGAATCTGCGCGGCGTGCTCGATGCGATCGTGCGGCTCGGGCATCTGCGCGACGTCAAATTCGTCATCGTGGGAAAACAGTATCCGCGCATCTTCAGCGGTGCAGGCGTCGAGCATCCTGTGCATTCGCGGCAGGTCGTGTGGGCAGGTTTCGTCTCGGACGCGGAACTGAAGGCACTGTACGAGAGCGCTGGCTGCCTCGTGTTTCCGTCGTTATACGAAGGTTTCGGCCTGCCGCCTCTGGAAGCGATGTATTGCGGCTGTCCGGTGATCGCGTCGGCGCGCACGTCGATACCCGAAGCATGCGGCGATGCCGCCATGTACTGCGACGCGACCTCCGCGGACGACATCGCCGCCAAGATCGCGCAGATGATGAGCGACGCCGATCTTCGCCAACGTTATCGCAGCGCGGGGCTGCTGCATGCGCGCGAGTTTCGCTGGGAGCGCGCGGCGCAAACGGTGCTCGAAATCCTCGATATCAAGACTGGCGAGCGGCTGCCCGAACTGACGCCGCGCGCGTCCGCGAGCTAGCGATGGGTGGGCCCGAACATGGATCGCATGAAGACCCGTGCTGGCAGAAGACGTGCATTGCGCACACTCGCCGCGTTGGCGGCGGGTGCGGCCGCGCCGTTGTCGAGTCTGCGGCCCGCTCTCGCATTGGTACCGGACCCGGCGCCCGCAAACGCGCGCGCCCGCATGATGACCGATCTGATCGGCACGAACGGCTGGGCCGGATCGGAAGCCGACATCGAGATGTGGCGAGCGATGGGCATTAGCTGGGGCCGTGACACGGTCGGCCCTGGTCAACCTGATCGGCCCGGCGAGGCGATGCGCATCGACAAAACGAGCTCGGCGTTCGATGTCGATCTGCCGTCGGCACTGTTGCGAAACGAACGCAATGGAATCGGTTCGCTGTTGGTGCTCGGCTATACGCCGAGATGGAATGCGACTGTGCCGGGCGACAGCAATTCGGCACCCGTCGACGTGGATGTGTGGAAGCAGTATGTCGACGCGGTGGTGCGAAAGTATTCGGCGCCGCCTTATAACCTGCGCTATTTCCAGATCTGGAACGAGGCGGCCGGCAAATTGTCCGGCGGCTTGCCTCAGTCCGTGTTCTGGCACGGCCCGGAGTTCAGCAAGGACGAAAAACGCTCGAAACCGTACGAACGCGCGATGCAGGATTACGTCGAACGGATTCATATTCCGGCGGCCCGCATCATTCGCAGTTATCGCGCGTATGTGGTGTATGGCGGCTGGCCGGACCAGGGCGGCCTCGATAACTTCCACCGCTGGCTCGAATATCGCAGTCCGGTCTTGAAAGAGCGCATGCTCGATTGGGTCGACTACATCGACACGCACTACTTGCCGGTTGCCGATATGGAATCGCTGTACCAGCGATATGTGAAGAACGGTCCCGCGCGCGGCATCTGGCAAACGGAGATCGGCAACGAGTACATGAAAGACCCGCACTATTTGCCGCGTTATTTCTTCGACTTCGCGGTGTGGGCGCTCGGCAGGAATTGGGACGACCCGAACAAGTACCTGTCGATGATCTATCACTGGGACGGCTATGAACCTTTTCGTCTCACGCATCCCGGTCCGCCTGAACGAACCTACAACGTTTCCGGTCGAAGCTTGGTCGTGTTGCATCAAACAGCGGGCGGGCATCTGGCGAGTTTTTCGAAGCCGCTGCAATGCGGTCCGGGTGTTGCTGCAAATGCCTTGCTTTCCGGCAACGACCTCGTGATGCAGGTGAGCAGCAGCGCGGGCTGGCAGAACATTTCCATCGGCGGGCTAGAGCCGCTGCGCTCGCACGCGGTGCAGGTCGATTTCATCGATGCGCTGAGCGGCGAGGCGAGCGCAGCGGACAAGGTTGCATCGAGTTGGGACAACGATTTGATGAACGTGCGATTCAAGGTACCCGACCGGGTGAACGGCGCTGGTAATAATCCGCCCAAACATCTGGCTTATCTCGTGGTGCGTCGTGTGACGCAGGCAGTGGCATAGCGATATTTCGCGAGCATGACGACCGCCGGGAGCCGGCGGATCGAACCTGACGGATAGCGTTGACACATCATGAAGCAGGTCACCATTGCGATTTGCAATTACAACTACGAGCACTATCTGGCCGCGGCGATCGACTCGGCGCTCGCGCAGGATTATCCGGCGACCACCGTCATGGTCGTCGACGATGGCTCGACCGACGGTTCGCGCGCGATCATCGAAAGCTATGGCGATCGCGTACTGACGTTGTGCAAGAAAAACGGCGGGCAAGTATCCGCCTACAACTACGCAATCGCGTCGCTCACCACCGAGTATGTGATCCTTCTCGATTCCGATGACGTGCTGTACCCATCCGCGGTTACCGAAGTCATGCGCTTTTTCGAGGGCGGCGAGTGGGCCAAGGTGCAATTCCGGCTCGACGTGATGGACAACGAAGGCGCATTGACGGGCGCCTATGTGCCGAATAGCGAGCCGCCACACGACTGCGGCAGGCTGCTGCGCGGCGGGTGGCTCTATCCGTCCCCGCCCGCGTCTGGCAATGCTTACCGGGTGAGCGCGCTCAAGCAGATCTTCCCGGTTCCCGAAGAGGGCGTGAATCGCTATGGCGCGGACTTTTATGCGATCTATGGCGTCGCGCTGGCTGGACCGATCGCTACCGTGTCGAAGTCGCTAGGCGGCTACCGGGTGCATAACGCGGGCAGTGAAACGGTGTCGTTCGCGAACTCGGAACAACTGACGAAAGCACCGCGCGCGTTCAACATGCGCTGGGCCATTCTGCGCAATATCGCCAAAGATCGGCTCGACATAGAACTACCGGCAACATTTCTCGACTTCTCACACGAGAAAGCGACATTCTGCTCTTCCGTTTATCGCGCGACCCTGTTCCGGCGTTGGCATTGGATGATCCTCGATTCGCGCAACTATCTGCACACGATCATTGCAAATCCGTTCTGGAGCCTGAAGAAGAAGCTCGGCACGCTCGTACTGTCGAGCCTGTGTCTCGTGCCTTATTCGCCGCTGTCGGATTTCGCGGTGCGTTATATCGCGAACCCGCTCGCGCGCCGTCGCGTCGCAGGACGCTGAGGCGAAGGAGGACGGCATGGATAGACGAACGAGCGCCAACCTGATCGTATTTGTTTACGCCGGTTATTTCATGAGGTACGTGTACCTCCTGATCGTCGTGCCGTTCTATGGCCGGGTGCTCGGCGTGGCCGAATACGGCCGGGTACTCGCGTCGATGTCGCTGATGAACGTGATATGGATGCTCGTCGGCTTCGGCTTTACCTTCGTCGGCATGCGCGAGGTGGCGAAAGCGCAGTCGACCCAGGAATGCAATGCGATCTATTCGCTGCATGTCAGCGCGCGGCTGACACTCGCCGTGATCGGCGCGGGCATCGGCATCATTGCGACGTTCTGTTCACCGTTACTGTCGGAGCGGCCGCTGATCGGCCTGCTCGCGACCTTGCTAGGTATCGTGTCGGCATGCAATCTCGGCTGGCTGTTTCAGGGGCGGCAACACATTCGAACGCCGATCATGATCGAAGTGTTCGGCTTCGCGCTGAGTCTCGTGCTGGTGCTGACTCTCGTCAAAGGACCGAACGATGCCGTATGGGTGTTGGCGAGTTTGCTGATTGCGGGTATCGCGTCCTTGATCATTGCCTACGGTTTGACGACGTGGCAACTCGGCTGGCCGCGTCTGGCGTTTGCCGGCGTCCTGCCGCTCGTGCGCAGGTCGACGATGCTGTTCTGCTATTCGTCCGGCTCCGTCGTCCTGACGGCATCGTCGACGTATTTGCTGACCTTGTTCTCGACGCCCGCGGAGGTCGGCTATTTCGGCGCCGCCGAGCGTTTCGCGACGATCGGACTCAGCCTGATGGCCCCCGCGGCGCAAGTCTTTATTCCGACGATAACCCGGCAACTCGCGCAGGGCGACAAGGCGGGCGCGCATGTCACGACGCGGCGCGGCGCCATCTTGCTGCTCGGCTATGGCCTGCTCGTGCTGTGCGGCGCGTTGACGCTGTCGCCTTTCGTGTTGCCGCTGATTCTCGGCGCCGCGTTCGAGCCGAGCGTGCACGTGTTGCAGGTGTTTGCATGGATGTTCCCGTTCGCGGCTTTCAACGAGTTCGTCGCGCTCTATGTATTCGTGCCGCGCAGGAAAGACCGGGTGCTCGCGATGGCCGGCGTCGCCTCGGCGCTGGTCAATCTCGCAGCGGCGCTCGTTCTCGCGCCGCGTTTTGGCGCGATTGGCATGGCCTCTGCTCGGGTGATCGGCGAAGCGGCGCTGTCGGTGACGCTGCTCAGCGTGTTGATTCGCCTCGAACTGGTCGGGCTGTTGCCCGGCGCCGAGCGCGCGCTCGAGCGGGTGCGGGTGGTGTGCGGGCTTAGTACGCAGGCGGGCGGCGCAAAGGACGATTGAAGTGGCGCGTGAGTGTGTGGGAGTTTGGGTGGATTGTCACAGGAGGTCGAAGTGAAAGTCGCTATTGTTCACGATTGGCTGGTAGTGTCCGGCGGCGCCGAGAAAGTATTGAAGAACATCATCGAGTGTTTCCCGGATGCGGATGTCTTTTCGATTGTCGATTTTCTCGAAGACCGCGATTGCGTGAAGGGGAAGTCCGTCAACACGTCATTCATCCAGAAGATGCCGTTTGCGCGAAGACGATACCGCGCCTATCTACCGTTGATGCCGATTGCGATCGAGCAGGTGGATCTGTCAGGCTACGATCTCGTCATTTCGAGCTCGCACGCGGTCGCGAAAGGCGTGTTGACCGGGCCGAACCAGATGCATATCAGCTACATTCATTCGCCGATCCGCTATGCGTGGGATCTGCAACATCAGTACCTGCGTGAATCCCATCTCGACACAGGGCTGCGCTCCGCGTTGGCGCGCGTGCTGCTTCATTACATTCGAGGCTGGGATTCGCGCTCCGCGAACGGCGTCGATCATCTCGTCGCGAATTCTCAGTTCATTGCGCGGCGTATCAGAAAGGCCTATCAGCGCGAATCGACCGTGATCTATCCGCCGGTCGACCTGGTGAACATGCCTATTGGTACGGAGAAAGAGGATTTCTACGTGACGGCGTCGCGGATGGTGCCTTATAAGCGTATCGATCTGATCGTTCAGGCCTTTTCGCAAACGCCTGAACGCAAGCTGGTCGTGATCGGCGACGGTCCCGAGATGAAGAAGATCAAAGCGGTGGCCGGCGACAACGTCCAGATTCTCGGGCATCAGCCGTCCGATGTGCTGGTCGATCATTTGCGGCGCGCGCGCGCGTTCGTGTTCGCGGCGGAAGAAGACTTCGGCATTTCGGTGGTCGAAGCGCAGGCATGCGGCACGCCGGTGATCGCCTTCGGCCGCGGTGGCGCGCTTGAATCGGTGGTGGGATTGCCGCTCGAGCGACCCACCGGGGTTTTCTTCGGTGAGCAAAGCACCGCGTCGTTGCTCGAAGCCGTTACCCGGTTCGAGAGCAACGCAGCCCTGTTCGACGCACGCGTGTGCCGCAAGAATGCCGAGCGGTTTTCGTCGGAGAACTTCAAGAAGGCCCTGATGGGCTTCGTCGACGCGCGGCTTCCGTATGCGTGCGTCGAACAGTTTCTTCCCTATGCGCCGAGTCAGTCGCTGCCGGCCGAAGAACGTCATCTTGCCGACGTTACGCCCTGAGTCGGGCGCTGGGGCACGGGCTGCGCAGCTCGCGTGCCCACGATGCCCGCCTTGCGCGCTCCGCGCGGGCCGGGCCTGAATGCGGTGGCCGCCAGCGGACGCGCGGCTAGCAGTAGCGAGATCACCAGAGAAAGAATCAATACATTCGACGGCGAAACGAGCCGATGCTCGGTTGCCGACATCACCAGCAGGCAAACCGACGAAATCTCCACGAAGCGGAACGCCGCGAACTGGCGGCCGCCCTCGACCAACGCGGCATACGCCGCCCCCTGCCTGCTCCACTCGATCAGTCTCCAGAAGAACGCGAGGATCAGCGTCAAGCCCACTACGCCGAGCTCGGCGAGGATATTCAGATACGAGTTGTGAGCGTGCGAGTCGCTGTGCTCGATCACTATGTCGGACGGCACCGCGAACAGATGGAAGTACGAGGTGAGGCTGCCGATGTGGTCGTCGAAGGAGCCGAAGCCGAGACCGACGAGCGGGCTTTGCACGAAATACGCGAGCGCTCGCGGCCACAACCACTCGTAGCGAATGTCGAGGTTGTTGACCTTGGCGTCATTGGCGTGAATCGCGAACGTATAGCCCATGTAGTCGACGTTCGGCTGGGTATGGTAGATCGCGACGGCGACCGAGGCTAGCAGCAGCACGGCTATCAGCGTGCCGAGCATCCAGCGCTTGCGGCCAAAGTACAGATAGGGCAGAACGGCCGCCGCGCCAAGCAGCGAGCCACGGCTGTAGGTCGAAAACAGCATCAGCACATTGCAGGCGAGCAGCGCGATCAGCAGCTTGCTGCGTTTTTGCAGGTAGCACGCTATGCCGAGACAGAACAGCATCGCCAGGAAGCCGCCGGCTGCGTTGCGCGCAATGAAGTAGCTGCCGAAACTGTCGGCCGGATTAACGAAGATGCTGAACAGCCCGTTCGTGGCGATGTAGTAGACGTACATCGGCAGATTGATGATGACCGCGAAAATGAACAGCGCACGCAGTACCTTGTGCAGATCCCAGCGGTGCGCATACACGAAACCGGCAAAAATGGGCGCATAGGAAATGAAAAAATTGCCGTCGCGCCGATAAAAGTCGAAGTCGAGGAACGACTGCGGATCATAGAGCAGCGTCGAGACGGTCGCGAGCACCGTGAAAGCGGTAAGCGGCGCGATGAACGCGGGATAACTGCGGCCGTAAAAGCGCCATGCCAGCAATAGCAACGGGACAAAGCCGATCGCACTGATGGGCACGAAATTCGTGACCGTCAGGAAAAGTGCGACTAGCGAAATATAGGCCATTGCAACTCCAGAAAAACGAATGGCGCGCCGGTTGGGGTTGTGCCCATGCGCTGGATGATGGCGAGATTGGAACAGCGGAAAACTCACAGTGTGGGCCGCGCGGGGATCACACCGCTGTTTATCTTTGACATGAATGCCACGGGACGTTCGTTAAACGGTAGCACGTGTCGCTGCTTATTTCCAATCGTGCGCCCTGCAATAGAAGTGCAAGCTCGTTCGCAAGCTTGTTAAATCCAGTCCGCGAGCACCGCCAAAACTTCCGCGCTTCGCGCCAGATGGGCTGCGTCGCAATGCGGTCTAACTATGATGAATTCATCGGGGCACGATGTCGACTAGATCCGATGCAGGTCGTTTGCCGCATTCGATCTTTCGTTTCAATCGTTTTCCGGTCGTCGTTGTCGAGCAGACCATTGCGATTCGGCCAGTCGTTTCCGTACTTCCCGATCGAGCCGGATTCGCCGTAGGCGCATGCATCTTTCACTGCGAACCGAACTACTGGTCTGGTCCGTTTGACGCGCACGCCCTGTCATGAATCACATCAGACGGTATTTGCGTGGATCGCGGCACACCGCGTTATGCGGTGTCCTCGAGGGAAACGCGTTCCCGAGCCGGTTTCAATGCGAAGGAGTGAGCGATGGGCAAGGTTACCGCGGCAGCAGCCGCAGCGGATGTCGAAACGATACGACAGGATTCTGCCGAGGCGGAGTTGCCGACGCTCGTGCAGGTGATTCTCGCCGGTGGTTCCGGCACCCGGTTGTGGCCGGTGTCGCGCGAACAGTTTCCAAAACAACTGATCGACGTGATCGGCAATCAGACTTTGCTGCAAGCAACCATGGGGCGCATGGCGGGTTTTGATGGCGCATGGAACGTCGCGGCCGATCCCGTGATCGTCTGCGGAACCGAGCATTATTTCGCCACTTACGAGCAGGCGCGCGAGATCGGCGTGACCGCGCGGATCGTGGTCGAACCCGCGCGTCGCGATACGGCGCCGGCATTGACGCTTGCCGCGTTGACGGCATGCGCGGAAGACGAAGACGCCATTCTGGTCGCAATGCCCGCCGACCATGCGATCGCGAATCTCGAAGCGCTTCACCACGCGCTGGACATCGCCGCGAGGCAGGCGCGCGACGGCGCGATCGTCACGCTAGGCGTACCGCCCGAACGGCCCGACACGGGCTTCGGTTATATCCGGCTCGGCGACGCGTTGCCAGACGGCGCGCGCCGCATCGAGCGCTTCGTCGAGAAGCCCGCGACGGAACTCGCGGCCCAGTACGTCGCGTCGGGCAATTACTGGTGGAATAGCGGCATCTTCGTCGTGCGAGCGTCGGTTTGGCTCTCCGTCATCGAGCAGTTTCAGCCGGACATGCACGCGGCCTGCGTTCAGGCATACCGCGACGCGAAGAAGACTGAAGAATGCATCATGCCGGACGCCGAGGGGTTCCTGGGTTCGCCGTCCGACTCGATCGACTATGCGGTGATGGAACAGCTTGGCAAACCGGAGTCGGCGTTTTCCGGCGTGGTGGTGCCGCTCGAAGCAGGCTGGTCCGATCTCGGCTCGTGGGATGCCGTATGGCAAGCGATGGAGAAGGACGACTGCGGTAACGCGGCCAGCGGGCGCGTGCTGTTCGAAGGGGCCACCGCGACCTACGCACGCTCGCAAGGAGGCAGGCTTCTCGCCTGCGTCGGCACCAACAACATGATCGTGATCGAAACCGACGACGCGGTGCTCGTCGCGGATCGCTCGCATGTGCAGGACATCAAGGGACTCGTGTCGCGGATCAGGGCCGAGAAGTCGCCGGAGGCCGATGCGCACAGAAAAGTGCGTCGCCCGTGGGGCTTTTACGACTCGATCGATCATGGCGAGCGCTTTCAGGTGAAGCGCATCGTCGTGATGCCCGGCGGCCGTCTGTCGTTGCAGATGCATCATCATCGCGCCGAGCATTGGGTCGTGGTGTGTGGAACCGCACACGTCACGCGCGGGCAAGAGCAATTTCTTCTTGGCGAAAACGAATCGACCTATATCCCGTTGGGTGTTCGCCATCGGCTCGAAAATCCGGGCCGCGTGCCGCTGCAGATCATCGAGGTGCAGTCGGGTACTTATCTCGGCGAAGACGACATCGTTCGTTTCGACGACAAGTACGGGCGTTGCGGCTGATGCGACGGAGTCGACCTGCTACGTCCTATGAGGGGGCTGTGATGCGATTGCTGACTGGTCTACTGGCGAGAGCGTTCGACGTCGCGATGATCGTGGCTGGGGCATTTGCGGCCTCCCAGATCCGCTTCGACGGCGGCTCGCAACGGAGCTTTTATTTCGCCTTCGTCGCTTTTGCCGCGGCGTTCGCTCTCGCGGTCTTTCCGGCGCTCGGCGTCTACCAATCGTGGCGTGGCCGCTCGAAAAGAGTGCTGGCGAGCCAGGTGGCGCTCGGCTGGCTCGTCGTGCAGGCCTGCGCGATGGTGCTGATGTTCTCGCTGCACCGGATCGATTTCGTCTCGCGACTCTGGTTCGTGTACTGGACCGGCATTTCGGGCGCGGCAATGATGGCCGGCCGGCTGGTCACGCATGCGTTGCTTGGGCGCATGCGTCATGCGGGGATGAACTTGCAGCAGGTCGCGGTGGCGGCGTGCGGCGAACATTGCGACGAGATCATCCATAAGATCGAGACGTCGCCCGCGGCCGGCTTTCGCGCGAATGCGCTGTATAACCTGCACCCCGGCTGCTGCATTCCGCCGCGCTCGTCGGTGCAGGTCTTCGAAGAACAGGGTGCGTTCGCTCGCTACGTGCGCGAACAGCAGATCGGCGAAGTATGGCTGGCGCTGCCGCTCACCGAGGAGCGCGCGATTCTCAAGCTGGTGGCGGAGTTTCGCAACGACCTGATCAATGTGCGCTTCATGCCCGACGTGCGCTCTCTTGCGCTGTTCGAAGGCAGCATGACCGAGTTGCTCGGCTTGCCGACGATCAATCTTGCCGCGTCGCCGCTGCCGCCGAAGGCGTTGGTGCAAAAAGACCTGTTCGATCGTCTGTTCGCGCTCGTCGCGTTGATCGCGATCTCGCCGATACTGCTGGGCTGCGCGATCGCCGTCAAACTGAGTTCGCGCGGGCCGGTGTTCTTCACGCAGTGTCGCAAAGGCGCCGACGGCCGCGTATTTACGATCTACAAGTTTCGCACGATGCGCCTGCACGAGCAGAAGCCGGGCATTCTCGAACAGGCCACGCGCGACGATCCACGCATCACGACCGTCGGCGCGTTCCTGCGCCGCACGAGTCTCGACGAACTACCGCAGTTCTTCAACGTGTTGCGCGGCGATATGTCGGTGGTGGGGCCGCGCCCGCATGCGCTCGAACACGACGATCTCTATCAGAACATCGTATCGGGCTATATCCACCGTTATCGGATCAAACCCGGCATTACCGGGTGGGCGCAGATCAACGGCTATCGCGGCGAAACCGATCGCCTGGAAAAGATGGAGGGCCGCGTCGCTCACGATCTGTACTACCTGCGCAACTGGTCGTTCTGGCTCGACATGAAGATCATTCTGGCCACGATTTTCAAGGGGCTTCATCATCCAAACGCGTACTGAGCATGATGCTATCCGGAGTTGAAAATATAGTAAGACGATCTGCGAAGCGGGTCTCGCTTTACCGCTTTCACCACGATCACGAATTGCAGGCGAGAAAAATATTGGAGCGACTCGAAAGCAGGTATGGCAAGACCGATCCGAACAAGCTGCGGCTCGCGGACGCCTATGCGCGAGACGTGTTCGGCGACCCGGTCTACGCACCCTGGCTGCGCGTTTATACCGCGTTTTGCGGCACCTTCAAGGAAGGCTGGATTCCGGACAACTACTACGGCATCGTCGTCGTGCCGCATATGCAAGGCTGGTACGGCGAGATTTCGAGCCTCAAGCCGATTTCACGGCTGATCTTCGACGGCGACGAATTGCCGGACGTCGCGTACTTTGCCAATGGGCTGTTCTTTACCGACAAAGGCGTCGTGGTGCCCGAGCGCGATCTGACAGACGTCGTGTTCGAGCATACCGAACGCGTCGTATTCAAGCTCGACGGTTCCGGACAGGGCAACGGTGTCTACTTCTTCGACCGTGCCAACTTCGACCCCGCGGTCATCAGGTCGCTCGGCAATGGCGTGATTCAGACGTTCATCAACCAGCACAGTCTGTTCGCTACGTTTGCTGCGAAGCCGGTGGCGACATTGCGCTTCACGACCGTGGTGGACGAGGCCGGTCGCATTTCCATTCGGGCCTGCTACTTGCGACTCGGCAGAGCGGACGATACGCATGTGCTGAGCGATCGCGAGATATGCGTGCCGGTCGAACTCGAAACGGGCGAACTGTGCGACGAGGGGTATATGAGCGACTGGGCCGCGGTGGACGCGCATCCAGACTCGGGCGCGCGCTTTGCGGGCCTGAAGATCCCATGTTTCGAGAAATGCGTGGCCACCGTGCTACGCCTGCACAGGAAGATTCCGTTTGCGCGCTGCATCGGCTGGGATCTCGCGGTCGACGCGAACGGCCAGGTCAAGGTGATGGAGTGGAACGGCAAGCACAACGACGTCAAATTCAGCGAGGCGACGCAAGGCCCGTGCTTCGCTGATCTGAACTGGGAACGGCTGAGGGCCGAACCTGAGTTTGCACGGCTGTCACTGGGCTGATCGGGCAGGCCAAAAAAACGTAGTAGGAGACGCGACGTGAGCGAACAGTTATGGTGCGTCCATATCGAAGGACTGAACGACTTCATTGCCGTGGATTCGGAGGAATCGGCGCGGTACGAGGCGTCGCAGATCAATGCGTATATCGATCGCGCCGACAGAAGCTCGCGCGCCGCCCGCTTGCGCGCGGTGGTGGTCGAATGGCCGTTTGGCGCCGACGCTCACGCAAGAGCGCTCGATGACGACTGGCACGATCTGCAACGTATGCCACACAGACAGCAGGCCGTCGCGCGGTCCGGCGGCCCGTTGTCGAATCTCGCGCGACGCGTTAGAGAACTGCTGAGCGTCGCGCGCACGGGGAAGGACGATGCGTGAAGCGCGGCTATGGCAAACCGCGTTATGCGGGCAGTGGCACGTCCTCGATCAGATCAGCCGAGAGGCTTCCCAACCGACGACTGACACCGGCGGGCGCGGCAGCGGTTCTCGCTGGCACTGACCGGCGTCGATCACTGACGGAGAAGGCGGCTCAATGCCGTCTTTTCTTGTTGAGCGGCGATACCGGAAAGATGGACCCGAAAATCAGATACCCGCAACGATTGTGAGTATCTGTAAAAACGGTTTTATCTCAGATTAAAGTCATTGACTGTGATTCGTTTTAGATGGTTAATTCGTCGGGTGTGTTCTGGAAAACCAGCAGAGGTCAAATGGAGCAACAGAAACAGGAAGACGCTGGGGGCAAGGAAGAATGCCAGCTTTGCCGCGTGACATATTCAATATATTCAAACTTCCCGCCAATGCCGTCCGCCATGGCTCTGAACGTCGAAACCGGCGAATGGTTTCGGCTGGATAGGCTTCGGTCGTATTCAAACGGTTACGATATGGCCGAAGCCCTCGGTTACGCATGGGCGTGCGATTGCCGCGGACGCAAGGCAGCGCCAGAGCCAGCGTCGAAGCGTTTCACTCACGACGAGCAATACGCGCTCAAAGATCGCGACGGCAAACCGCTCGCTATGGTTTAACATCAATTGTTCGCGTGTTGCGAGGGTTAACCGGTGACAATTTCGTCCGATGGGAACCTGATACGTCGAGATACGTGGGATGCGTACCAAACCCCGTAAGATCTGGCGTGGTCGCTGAAGTATGCGCGCCAGACACCAAAACACACACGATCGCCATACACTTGGATTTTTGTTCAATGCGTGACTTCTCTTGGGACAAGGATTCAATTGTTTCTACGCTCATTCATGAGGCGAGTCACTTTCAAGACACTATGGGAACCAAAGATTGGAAGTACTTCATGAACGAGTGCCTTTCGTGGGGAGGAACGAATCCCGAACAGGCAATCGATAACGCTGACAGCATCGCCGGATACGTTATCTACAATGCGTAAACTTTACGTCATCATTTCGGCTCTGATATCGGGACATGTTTTTGCATGTATGCCTGGCGAGAATTTCGATATCTACTTTCCACCAAATAGTGCCGTTATCTCCGTTGATGAGGTTTTAAGGCTTGCTAACTGGGTAGTCGATCAAAAGATTACATATGCGAATCACAAAACCAAGGAAACAACGCTAGTAAGTGGGCATGCTGAGGAACGCGAACAGAACGCAACCCAGTTGGCCCAAGCTCGCCTGATAGCGGGTAAAGCGGTGCTGGATCAATTTGGCTTCTTGCGTGGAACGGTAAAGACCAGTTCGCGCGTCTATTCGAAGAACGATGTCGAAAACGGCCGGCGTGTTGAAATATCGTTTGAGCCCGATTGTCCTAACAAGTGTTGTACGGGTCAATAGCGCTTACATCCAATGTGCGTTAAGTTGTGATTGAGTCGATCCGCCGCGTGCGGTCGACGCCGCCGCGTGCCGAGCAGTTCGTCGAGCGAGCGGATCTGCTGGCTCAGCGCGGGCTTCGCGGTATGCAGCCGCTTCGCGGCGCGGCTGAAGTTGAGTACCTCCGCGAGAATGACGAAGCACTGTAGAGCCCCGAGGTTCATGCTGGGCAAGAGCGAGCACAACCAGTGCGGGGTGCGAGGCAACAGAGGCGGAACCCGCCGTGGTGGTGGCGGGTCCGGCATCATTGTTTCGGCGGGAGCGGCGCGAAATGATCCCCGTCACGATGATTGGTGACGACGTAGCCATCTCGCTTGCGTATCTTCAGGAAGAACAGCACCGGCGCGGTAGCCGGATCGCCACCGCATTCGGGGGTGTGTTTCTCATGAACCCCGACGATGAAATAGCGCTTCTTATCGGATACGTCGAACATCAGGCATTGGGTGCGGTTGGAGGATAGATGGTGGCTCTGGGTAACTTTCGCTGCCCGGTCCGCTGCCTGATCCGCTGTGGCGGTCGTCTGCCCCGATGCCATTGCGTGCACGCTGGCGAGAAGCGGAGCGAAGGTCACCAATCGTGTCCTCAAGGTTTTGTCTGTTCTACCGGACGTCATATTGATCGAGATGGCGTGAGCGAATGATGCTGATCAGTTTTTGCGCCGTACTGCGGGTCGGTCGCATGGAGCCCCAAATCTATACCTGACCGACACCGCTCGGCTATGGGCGAAGGATGAAAGCGATAACCCCCAGTGATCGCTGTATCCAAACAATTCATTGGTCAACTATCACCCGGCTTCTGATAATGTGCGCACAAAACAAGCCATAGCGGACGCCACCGTCGGAGCATCGGCGCGGGCTCACGCGACAATCCGGAGGAGACGATGCTGCGACCCAAGGTCAGCCGGGCGGTTCTCGCACTCATGTGCGCGATGTCGTTCATCTTGTATCTCGATCGCGTCAACCTGTCGGCGGCGGCCGGGCTGATCCGCGACGATCTGCATCTGAGCAATACCAACGTCGGCCTCGTGTTCGCCGCGTTCGCATACACGTACGCGCTGTGCCAGGTGATCGGCGGCTGGGTCAGCGACCGCTTCGGCGCGAAGCTCACGCTCGTGACCTGCGCAAGCATCTGGATCGTCGCGACGGTCGCGACCGGTCTCGCGGGCGGTCTCGCGTCGCTGTTCGGCGCGCGGCTGCTGCTCGGCATCGGCGAAGGCGCGGCGCTGCCCGCGCAGGCGCGGGCGCTGACCAACTGGTTTCCGTCGAACCGGCGCGGCTTCGTGCAAGGCCTCACGCATTCGTTCTCGCGGCTCGGCAATGCGATCACACCGCCGCTGATCGCGCTGCTGGTCGCGTATTCGTCGTGGCGGGTGTCGTTTCTCGCGGTCGGCGCGCTGACGTTCGTGTGGGTCGTGGTCTACGCATGGTATTTCACCGACGACCCGCGCAAGCATCGCCATATGACCGCGGAGCAGGAAACGCAATTGCCGCCGGTCCGTCAATTCGCGGTCGAAGCGACTCGCGAGCCCACGCCGTGGCGGCGTCTGCTCAAACGCATCGCACCAACGATGCTCGTCTACTTCTGTTACGGCTGGACCGGCTGGCTGTTCTTCACCTGGCTGCCCACGTTCTTCATGCACGGTCGCGGCCTCGATCTGAAAAGCTCGGCGATGTTCTCCGCGGGCGTGTTTCTGTCCGGCGTGGTCGGCAATACCGCGGGCGGCGTGCTCAGCGACCGCGTGTTGAAGCGTACGCGCAACGTCGTCGCGGCGCGCCGCAACGTGATCATCTGCGCGTTTCTCGGCGCTTTGGTGTTCCTCGCGCCGGTGATGGTCGTGAAGTCGCTGCCGGTCATGGCAGCGTGCATGAGCCTGTCGTTCTTCTTCCTCGAAATGACGATCGGGCCGATCTGGGCCGTGCCGATGGACATCTGCCCGCGGCACGTCGGTGTCGCGAGCGGGCTCGTGAATGCGGGCTCGGCGGTTGCGGGGATTTTCACGCCGATCGTGTTCGGCCTGATCGTGGACCGCACGGGTAGCTGGACGCTGCCGTTCGCGGGCTCGCTCGGACTGCTCGCGCTCGGCATCGTCGCGACCTTTTTCATGCGGCCGGATATTCCGCTCGACGCGGCTCGCGCCCACCCGGATCTCGCGGACATCAATGCGGGCGGCGAATTGCGCTTCGCAGAAAACCTCACGCCGCGCGAATCGAATCGATGACCAGTTGCATCGCCGGCGTGATGCGCCGATTTCTGCGCAGAATCAGCCCATACGGTGCGAGCCGGCCGCGTAGCGGCGTCGCGATCGCGGCGATCGCATCGAGCGCGACGTAGTACTGCGCGACCGAACTCGGCAGCACGGCGAGCATGTCCGAGTCGCGCAGCAACGACAGCGTGGTCAGAATCGACGACGTCTCGACCGTGCTCACCGGCGGCGCAACGCGCGACTCGCGAAACGTTTGATCGATGACCTGGCGCATCGGGCTCGGATGCGGCTGGATGATCCACGGATAGCGCGCGAGGTCCGTGAGCTTCGGCCGCGTGCCCGTTTGCTTGCCTGTTTTCACGGCCGGATGATCGGGCCGCACGACGATCGACAGCGCCTCTTCCGCCAACGTCTCGAAGCTCAGATCGAGCGCCGGAAAACCATCGGGAATCCGGCCAATCATGATATCGAGCTGATCCTGTTGCAGCGACTGCACGAGCACGTCGCTGGTGTCGATCGTGACCGCCATCTGCAGGCGCGGGTGCGCTTCCTTCAGCTTGACGATCGTGTGCGTCAGCAATTCGGGCGACGGCGCCATCACCGCGCCGATGCGCACCTTGCCGATGTCGCCGGCCTCGATGCCGGCCAACTCCTCGCGCAGTTCGTCGAGATCCTGGAACACGACGCGCGCATAGCGCATCACGGCCTCGCCGAAGATCGTCGGCTCCATGCCGCGCGCATGGCGCACGAACAGCGATACGCCGAGCGTGTCCTCCAGTTCCTGCAAGGCCTTGGTCGCGGCGGGCTGGGTCATCGCGAGATCGTCGGCGGCACGCCGCAGCGATTCCGTTTCCGACAGCGCGACCATCAGTTGCAGATGACGCAGGCGCAAGCGTTTGCGAATGGTGGAGGCGGGCGGGATCATGAGCGATAACTTTAGCGAATCGGCCGATTCGAATTATTCAGTGGTCAGTTATCGGATAGTTTCGCACACTAGGGAAGCGCTGATCAATGGACCAACTGCCCAAGTTGCAGACGAGATGCCGTCGAATTTTCCGGATGACGAAGCGAATCGATGCTCAACTCGGTGAATTGGACGCGCAAACGAGGCTCCCTGCTCGCATTTTTTATACGCATGACGGATTGCTCCCATGGACCGATCGCGACAGATTTCGCGCAATCACCAGATTCGCAAGAGCGAACAGGCTGAACAGTTGCGCGGTGTTCTTGGCCAAGCCCTTGTATCGCGTCTTGCGATGGTGAAACAGGTTCTTGACGATATGGAATGGATGCTCAACCCGCGACCGGATCTGCGCCTTGGTTCGCTCGACCGCGATCACCAGGTTCTTCAGCGCCCCGTCCTGCATCGCCTTGATCTTTCCCCGCTTGGCAGCGACGTGCCACTTCACGGTCTTGCCCGCCATTTCCTCGCGCTTGTCTACGCCAATGTAGCCCGCGTCGGCGAACGCCTGCTCTTCATGTCCGTGCAGCAGGGCATGCGCTTGCGATACATCCGACACGTTGGCCGATGTGCCAACCACACTGTGGATCAGGCCCGAATCGGCATCGACGCCAATGTGGGCTTTCATTCCAAAGTGCCATTCGTTTCCCTTCTTCGTCTGATGCATTTCCGGGTCACGACTCTTCCCGGCGTTCTTGGTCGACGGCGGCGCTTCAATGATCGTTGCGTCAACCAGCGTGCCTTCCTTCATCATCAGCCCACGCTCGCACAGCGAGATGCCAATCTCGTCGAACAACTTCCGTGTCAGTTCGTGTTCGATCAGCAGGCGCCGGAATTTCAACAGCGTGGTCGCATCAGGCACGTTCTCAACTGCCAGATCGATGCCGGCGAAGGCTCGCAGCGCGATGCTGTCATACAGCGCGTCTTCCAGTCCTTCGTCCGACAGCCCGTACCACTGTTGCAGGAAGTAGATTCGCAGCATTCGCTCCAGGCCAATCGGCGGGCGGCCTCGCGTGCCCTTCGGATAGTGCGGCTCGATTGCCGACAGCAAGCGCTGCCACGGAACGACCTTCTCCATCTCGGCGAGGAAGCGTTGGCGCCTCGTCACTCGCTTCTTGCCTGCAATTTCCGCTTCGGCGAAGCCGATCTGCCTCTTCATCAGTGTGAGTCTGTTCCGTGAGTTGCCTTCTATAACGTCCTCAGCTACGCCAACGATGACCACCGAGCTGAATAAATCAGCGCTTCCCTAGCGGTTATCGCAGGACGGCCAATCGCAACGCCGTTCGCGTTGACAAGACAAAACCGGAGACGACGCATGACGATGACCGCGAGCCCCGCGCTCGACAGCGCGATTACCAAAGCGCGCACGAGGCTGCTGCCTTTTCTGATCCTGATGTACGTACTGGCGTTCATCGACCGCGCGAAACGTCGGCTTCGCGAAGAACGTGCTGCAGGCCGACACGGGCTTGAGCGACGCGGCGTTCGCGTTCGGCGCCGGCATTTTCTTCGTCGGCTATGCGGTGTTCGAAGTACCGAGCAACCTGCTGATGTACCGCTTCGGCGCGCGCATCTGGATGAGCCGCATCATGGTCACGTGGGGCATCGTGTCCGCGTGCACCGCCTTCGTCGACAGCGCCACGAGCTTCTATGTGCTGCGCACGCTGCTCGGCATCGCCGAAGCTGGTTTCTTTCCCGGCATCATCCTGTTCCTGTCGAACTGGTTTCCCGCCAAAACGCGCTCGCAGACGATGGGCATGTTCTATTTCGGCTTCCCGCTCGCGCTCCTGCTCGGCAGCCCGATCTCGGGTCTGCTGCTCGATGCGGGCAATCCGTTCGGCATGCATCCGTGGCAATGGCTGTTCGTCGTCGAGGGGCTGGCGGCGTCGGTGGTGGGTGTCGTCGCTTACTTCTATCTGACCGACCGGCCCGTGCAGGCGCACTGGCTCGATGCCGAAGAGCGTGACGCGCTCGATCACGCGTTGCGCCAGGAAGACCGCCAGAAGCTCGCGCATGGTCCGGCTTCGGTGCTCGCGGCGCTGCGCGATTCGCGCGTACTGTTCTGCGGCCTGATCTACTTCGCGGTGCAGATGAGCGTGTACGGCGTCGTGTTCTATCTGCCAACCCGCATCGCCGGGCTCGCAAGCGGCGGCCATGTCGGCGTCGAGGTCGGAATGCTGACAGCGATTCCGTGGATCGCCGCGATCATCGGCACGTTCTGGGTGACGCGCTACGCCGACCGCCACGGTCATCACCGTATCTGGGCCGCGGCGATGCTCGCGCTCGCGGCGTTCGGCATTGCCGCGTCGGCGATGACGTCGTCGGTCACCCTTGCGATTGCCGCCTTCTGTTTCGCCGCCATCGGTTTCGTCTGCGTGCAGCCATTGTTCTGGACGCTGCCCACCGGTTACCTGGGCGGCGCCGCGGCCGCGGGCGGCATCGCGTTGATCAATTCGATCGGCAATCTGGGCGGCTTCGTCGCGCCGAATCTGAAAGGGCTGGCCGAGCGCGCGCTCGGCTCTTCGCAGGCGGGTATGTTCTCGCTCGCGGTGGTCGGACTGATCGGCGCATTGCTGCTGCTGACGTTCCGCTTCGCCCCTGCCGCCTCCCATTCCGTCTCTCATCGCAGCGGCCCGCTCGGCGAACGCCCGGGCCACTGACTCTCTGATTCTCTGAAGGAAATCGTCGAACATGAAAATCAAGCACATCCGAACGCGTGTTTTCGAGTGGAAAGGCAAAGTCGTGCCGCCGCAAGCGCATTTCTGCACGAACGCGGTCGATATTCTGTACGAGCGTGGCGATGCGATGGGTTCGTTCCGCTTTCACGGCTGGCTCGTCGTCGAAGTCGAATGCGACGACGGCACCGTGGGCATCGGCAATTGCGCGCTCGCGCCGCGCATCGCGAAGCAGATCATCGACGAATACCTCGCGCCGATCGCGATCGGCGAAGACCCGTTCGACAACGAATACATCTGGCAGAAGATGTATCGCCGCACGCTCGCGTGGGGCCGCAAAGGCATCGGCATGGCGGCGATCTCCGCGATCGATATCGCGCTGTGGGACATCATGGGCAAGGCCGTGAAAAAGCCGGTGTTCAAGCTGCTCGGCGGACGCACGAAAGAAAAGATCTGGTGCTATGCATCGAAGCTTTACAACAACGATGATCGCGACGCTTTCCTCGGCGAAGCGGAAAGCTATCTGGACAGCGGCTTCACCGCGATGAAGATGCGCTTCGGCTACGGTCCGAAAGACGGCCCGAAAGGCATGGCGAAGAACATCGAACAGGTGCGTCTGTTGCGTGAACTGGTCGGCGACGAAGTCGACATCATGCTCGAATGCTATATGGGCTGGACGCTCGAATACGCGCGCAGAATGCTGCCGCGCCTCGCCGAATTCAATCCACGCTGGATCGAGGAGCCGGTGATCGGCGACGACGTCGAAGGCTATCAGGAGTTGAAGAAGATGAACCTGATGCCGGTGTCGGGCGGCGAGCATGAGTTCACGAGCTATGGCTTCAAGGATCTGCTCGAACGCCGCGCGATCGACGTGATCCAGTACGACACGAATCGCGTGGGCGGGATCACGGCGGCGCGCAAGATCAACGCGATGGCCGAAGCGTGGTCGGTGCCGGTGATTCCGCATGCGGGACAGATGCACAACTATCATCTGACGATGTCGAGCACCGCGAGCCCGATGTCGGAGTTCTTCCCGGTGTTCGATGTCGAAGTTGGCAACGAATTGTTCTACTACATCTTCGAAGGCGAGCCGCAGCCGGAAAATGGCTATCTGCAACTGTCGGACGACGTGCCGGGTCTTGGCATCAAGTTGAGCGACAAGTATCTTGCCGACTTCAACATCGTCGAATGAGTGGACCGATCCGAGGAAAGCACATGAAGCCACGCATCGCAGTCCTTCTTGGCGACCCGGCCGGTATCGGTCCCGAGCTGATCGCGCGTCTGTTCGCGCAGCGGGCGAACCGCGCGCGCGCGGAGCTGCTGATCATCGGCGAGCGGCGCGAGCTCGAAACCGGCATGAAGATCGCGCAGCAGCGCTTCGATTACGACGTGGTCGAAGATGCGCATGCCGCGTTTCAACGCGACGGTGTGCCGTCGCTGATCGATTTCCGTCTGCCCGGCGATCAAGCTTTCGAGCGTGCGGTGGCGACCGAACACGGCGGCCGCTATAGTCTCGCCGCGTTCAGGCACGCGCTCGCGCTGACGCAAAGCAACGTCACCCAAGGCATGCTGTTCGCGCCGGTCAACAAGACCTCGCTGCATCTGGCCGGCATGGAAACCGGCGACGAGATGGAGTGGTTCGCGAAGCAGCTCGGCTACACGGGCAGCTTCTGCGAGTTCAACGTGCTCGACGAGCTATGGACTTCGCGCGTGACCTCGCATATGGCGTTGAAGGACGTCAGCGCGAAGTTGTCGGAGGAGCGCATCGTCGGCGCGGTGCGGCTGATTCACGAAGGCCTGAAGCGAGCCGGCCATCCGCAGCCGCGTATCGCGGTATGCGGTTTCAATCCACACAACGGCGACAACGGCGCGTTCGGCCGCGAGGAGATCGACGTGATCGCGCCGGCCGTCGAGGCCGCGCGCAAGCTCGGCTACGACGCGCAGGGACCGTTTCCCGCCGACACGATCTTCGTGCGCGCGCGCGACCAGAAGGCCTTCGACGGCGTCGTCACGATGTACCACGATCAAGGCCAGATCGCGATGAAGCTGATGGGTTTCTGGCGCGGCGTGACCGTGCACGGCGGCTTGCCGGTTCCGATCGCGACGCCCGCGCACGGCACCGCGTTCGACATCCACGGCCAGGGCAAGGCCGACGTCGGCGCGACGCAGAAGGCGTTCGACATCGTCACGCGGATGGCGACCGAGCGCGTGAACTAACGCGTCAGCGTTTCCTGCGCGGCCCGGTCGAGGCGCGCACCACGAGCTCGGGCGGTGGCCCGAGCACCATCGACGGCTGCCGCTCCGGCGTCTGGATCAAACGGATCAGGCTCTTGATCGACAACTCCGCGACAGCCGCGGTTTGAATCGCGACCGTGGTCAGCGCCGGATGCACCTGATGCGCGAGCTGAATGTCGGTGATGCCGATCACCGAAACGTCGTCGGGCACCGAGCGGCCGAGCGTGATCAACGCCTGGATCGCGCCGATCGCGAGCAGGTCGTTGGTCGCGAAGATCGCGCTCAGTTGCGGGCGGTTCGCCATCAGTTCCATGCAGGCGGCGAAGCCGGCGTCGATCGAGTCGCGAATCTGCAGCACGGCGGCCGCATCGGCTTCGATGCCGGCCATGCGCATCGCGGCGCGAAAGCCGTTCGAGCGCGCGTCCTGCAAACCGCCGCAGCCGTCGCCGATCAGCAAGCCGATCTCGCGATGGCCGAGTCCGAGCAGATGCCCCGCGGCCAGCTCGCCGGCACGCGCGAAGTCGACTGCGATGCACGGTAGCTCGGGCGGCGACTCGGGGTGCTCCCACATGGCGAGCAGAATCGGCGCGCTATGCGTCGCAGACGCGCACAGGTCGTTGATCGTGATGTCCGTGTTCATCACGAGCACGCCGTCGGCGAGCGTGCCGGCAATCTGGTTCAGATACGCGCGGCCGATTTCGGCATCGTCGTCGGTATTGCAGACCATCAGGAAGTGGCCGGTCTTGCGCGCCGCGCGCTCGGCGGCGAGCACGAACTCCGGGTAAAACGGGTTCGAGATGTTCGACAGCATGAGCGCGAGCGTCGACGAACGGCCTTCGGCGAGCGCGCGCGCATTCAGGTTCGGCCGGTAGCCGAGTTCGGCGATCGCCTGCAGCACGCGCTCAGCCGTTTCAGGGCGGACTTTCTCGCGATTGCGCAGCACGTTGGAGACCGTGGCGGCGGTAACCTGCGCGCGTTTCGCGACTTCGGACAACGTGACCATGTCGGGTTATCCCATATTTAGGGAGGTCAATTCAAATGTTGCAAACGGCCTGCGACATTGCTAACTTTCTCAAAAACGTACCGGAGACACCCACCATGACTTTATCCGTCGAACTCGAATTTAAGCGATTAAATGCCGCCGGCACAAGGCTAGGGCGTTTTATTTCGGCCAAAATTTAAGCGGTTAAATCAAGGCGGAGACAGCATGGCGACGATTCGTTTGAGCGATGTGCAAAAGGCCTACGGCGACCATCCGCCGGTGATCCGGCGCGTGAATCTCGAGATCGCGCAGCATGAATTCGGCGTGTTTCTCGGCCCCTCGGGCTGCGGCAAGTCGACCTTATTACGGATGATCGCCGGTCTCGAAGACCTCAGCGAAGGCGAGCTGCATATCGGCGGCCGCCTCGTCAACGACGTGCCGGCCGCCGAGCGCGGCGTCGCGATGGTGTTCCAAAGCTACGCGCTGTTTCCGCACATGACCGTGTTCGACAACATGGCGTTCGGATTGAAGCTCGCGAAGCAGCCGAAGGACGTGATCGAGCGCAAGGTGCGCGAAGCCGCGCGGATTCTGCAACTGGAAAGCTTGCTCGAACGACATCCGAAAGCGCTGTCGGGCGGCCAGCGGCAGCGCGTCGCGATCGGCCGCGCGATCGTGCGCGAGCCGGGCGTGTTTCTGTTCGACGAGCCGCTATCGAATCTCGATGCCGCGCTGCGCGGCCAGACGCGCGTCGAGATCGCGCGTCTGCATCAGCGCTTCGCGAATGCGAGCGTCGTGTACGTCACGCACGATCAGGTCGAAGCGATGACGCTTGCCGATCGCATCGTGCTGCTGCATGCGGGCGCGGATGCCGAGCGCTTCGGCAGCATCGCGCAGAGCGGTGCGCCACTCGAGCTGTATCACCACCCGAAGTCGCGCTTCGTCGCGGGCTTTATCGGCTCGCCGCGTATGAACTTCGTCGATGCGACCGTCGAGTCGATCGAACCGGGGCGTGTGACGGTGGCGCTCGTGGCCGGCGCGGAAAAGCTGGTCGTGCACGTCGACGGTAAACGGCTGCAACGCGGCCAGCGCGTCACGCTCGGCGTGCGCCCCGAGCATCTGCGGCTCGATGGCGACGAACAGTTCATTCAGTGCGCGACCGTGCTATCGGAACGGCTCGGCGAGCACAGCTATATCCACGCGGACCACGCGGGAGGCACGCTGATCGCGAAGGCGCCCGGCGATACGCCGCTCGGCGCGGGCGAGCGCATCCGCGTCCATGTTCCGCCCGCTGCCTGTCATCTGTTCGACGAGCAGGGACTCGCGCTGCGGCGTAGCACGTTCGAGCCGGAACGCGCGGCCGCCTGAACGATCGTCGACGGCGGACCTGCTTGAACGGTTCGTCAGACTGAATTCCGCCATAGAGCGGGTTACATCGCCGGCCACGCTGCGTAGCCGGTCAACAAGGTAGACAAGGAGACATAGATGATTGCTCTTCGCCTTCGCCGTTTCGCACAGGTGTCGATCGCCGCCGCCGTGGTGGCCGGCGCGCTCGGCAGCGCCGCGGTCGACGCGGCCACGCTGAACGTCAACGTATCGGCGCGCGGTAATCAGCGCTCGACCTGGCAGGATGCGTTCGACCAGTTCAAGAAAGCCAATCCCGACATCGACCTGAAAATCACCTACGTGACCGAGGAAGCCTACAAGGTGCAGATGGGCGGCTGGCTCGCCACCGATCCACCCGACGTCGTCTCGTGGCACGACGGCGAGCGGATGGCCTATTACGCGCAACGTGGTCTGCTCGAAGATCTGAGCTCGGACTGGGCGAAGAACGGCTGGTCGCAGCAGTATGCGTCGGTCAAGGACGCGTCGACGTACAAGGGCAAGCAGTATGCGGCACCGCTCGGCTATGACGCGTACGGCTTCTTCTATCGCAAGGATCTGTTCGAGAAGGCCGGCATCAGGAGCGAGCCGAAAACGTGGGACGAACTGCTCGACGCCAACAAGAAGCTGAAGGCGATCGGCGTCGCGCCGATCGCGGTGGCCGCACGCGACAGCTGGACGCTGGCCGCCTGGTTCGACTATCTCGATCTGCGCATCAACGGCAACGAGTTTCATCAGAAGCTGATGGCCGGCGAAATTCCGTACACCGATCCGCGCGTGAAGAAGGTCTACACGACGTGGAAGACGCTGCTCGACAATCACGACTTTATCGACAATGCGCTGTCGTACGACGTCGATTCGATCGGCCCGATCCTCAACAACGGCAAAGCCGCGATGATGCTGATGGGCACGTTCTTCTCGGCGAGCTTCCCGCCGTCGATCAAGGACCAGATCGGCTTCTTCCGTTTCCCGGTGCTCGACGCGAACGTGCCGATGGCCGAGGACGGCCCCGTCAACGTGCTGCTGATTCCGGCGAAGGCCAAGAACAAGGCCGACGCGCGCAAGCTGCTCGCGTTCATGGAGACGCCGAAGATCAACGCCGAACTCGCGAAGGGCTGGGGACAGTTGCCGTCGAACAGCCAGGCGGCGCCGCCTGAGGACGCGATCTCGAAGGTCGGCTTCCAGACGCTCGCGAACACGAAGGGCGGCATCGCGCAGTTCTACGATCGCGATATGCAGAAGGAAATGGCCGACGAAGGCATGAAGGCCATGCAGCAGTTCTACAGCGATCCGTCGCAACTCGACAGCGTGCTCGCTCATCTCGAAGCGACGCGCAAGCGCATCTACCAGAAGTAAGTCCCGCCGCGCCGGCCGCCTGAGCGCGGCCGGCTTGCGGGTCCCCTTGCGGGTCCCAATTCCGCCTTCGATTTCCGACGAGGCCGTTCCATGTCACATACCGCAGCGCGCCGCCTGCCCGCGGCGCGGCACCGTCGCGTCTCGACGACGCGCCGTCATCAGCATCGCGCCGCGTTTTTCTTTCTGCTGCCGGGCTGCGCGTTGTTCGCGCTGTGCGTGATCTATCCGATCATCAGCAGCATTTCGCTGAGCTTCTACCACTGGGACGGCATGACGCCGAAGACCTTCGCCGGTCTCGCCAATTACGTCGAGCTGTTTCAGTCCGATACGTTCTATACGGCGCTGAAGAACAACCTGATCTGGCTCGCGCTGTTTCTGCTCGCGCCGCCTCTCGGTCTGCTGTTCGCGCTGTATCTGAACCAGCAGGTGCGCGGCATGCGCGTCGTGAAGTCGCTGTTTTTCGCGCCGTTCGTGCTGTCGGGCGTCGTGGTCGGCCTCGTATTCAGCTGGTTCTACGATCCGACGTTCGGGCTGCTGCGGCTGATCGTCGGCCGTGGCATTCCGGTGCTCGGCGATCCGCATACGGTCACGTTCGGCATCATCTTCGCCGCGCTGTGGCCGCAGGCGCCGTTCTGCATGATCCTGTATCTGACCGGGCTCACCGGCATCAATCCCGAGGTGGTCGAGGCCGCGCGCATGGAAGGCGCGCAAGGGCTGCGACTGCTGTGGCACGTGATCCTGCCGCAATTGCGGCCCGCCACCTTCATGGCAGTGGTGCTGACCGTGATCGGCGCACTGCGCAGCTTCGATCTGATCGCGGTGATGAGTGGCGGCGGTCCGTTCGACAGTTCCACCGTGCTCGCCTATTTCATGTACGACCAGGCGATCAAGTACTACCGCGAAGGCTATTCCGCCGCGATTGCGGTCGTGCTGTTCGCGATCATGCTCGTCTATATCGTGTTCCATCTGCGCCGCATGTTGCGCGAGGAACGCTGATTCTCTGAACCTCAGGAGTACCCGCTCATGTATCCGCTTCCCGTCGAACGCTGGAAACCGCTGAATCGCACGCTTTACAAGGCCTCGCTGCCGCTGGCGCTGTTTATCTGGCTGCTGCCGATGCTCGCCGTGCTGCTGACTTCGATCCGCTCGACGGACGAGTTGTCGCAAGGCGACTACTGGACGTGGCCGAAACACTTCGCGTTGCTCGAGAACTACGGCACCGCGCTCACGCAAACGCCGATGCTGCATTACTTCGCCAATAGCGTGCTGATCACGGTGCCGTCGGTGATCGGCGCGATCGTGCTCGCGTCGATGGCGGGCTTCGCGTTGGCGACGTATCGCTTTCCGGGCAACACGGCCGTGCTGTTCGCGTTCGTCGCCGGCAATTTCGTGCCGATCCAGATCCTGATGATTCCAGTGCGCGACATGGCGCTGAAGTTCGGCCTGTTCAACACCGTGTGGGCGCTGGTGATCTTTCATGTGTCGTTTCAGACTGGCTTCTGCACCTTGTTTCTGCGCAACTTCATCAAGCAACTGCCGTTCGAGATGATCGAGGCCGCGCGCGTCGAAGGCGCGGGCGAGTGGACGATCTATCTGCGCATCGTGCTGCCGCTGATCCGCCCCGCGCTCGCCGCGCTCGCGATCCTCGTGTTCACGTTCGTGTGGAACGACTACTTCTGGGCGCTGTGCCTCACGCAAGGCGACGACGCCGCGCCGATCACGGTGGGCGTCGCCGCGCTGAAAGGGCAGTGGACGACCGCGTGGAACCTCGTCGCGGCGGGCTCGGTGCTGGCCGCGTTGCCTTCGGTGCTGATGTTCTTCGGCATGCAAAGGCACTTCGTCGCCGGACTGACCTTCGGGGCGAGCAAGGGATAAACGGCGCTTGAAACACGATTGAAACGACGGCTCGACGTCAACTCACCACGAGACTTTCACATGCAACTTGGTGTCTGCTACTACCCGGAACAATGGCCGCGCGCGATGTGGGCCGACGACGCGCAACGTATGGTCGAACTCGGCATCACGCATGTGCGGATCGCTGAATTCGCGTGGAGCCGTATGGAGCCGCGCGCCGGCGAATTCGACTGGCAATGGCTCGACGAAGCGGTCGAAACGCTCGCGAAAGCGGGCCTGAAACTCGTGCTCGGCACGCCGACCGCTTCGCCGCCGAAGTGGCTCGTCGACGCCCACCCGGACGTGTTGCCGGTGCGCGCGGACGGCGCGCGCTGGAATTTCGGCTCGCGGCGTCACTACGATATTTCGAGCGACACGTACCGGCGCGAATGCGTGCGCATCGTCACCGCGATGGCGATGCGCTATGGCCGGCATCCGTCGATCGTCGCATGGCAGACCGATAACGAACTCGGCTGCCACGACACGGTGCCGAGCTATTCGGCCGCGGCGTTGCAGCGCTTTCACGCGTGGCTGCAGCGGCGCTACGCAACGATCGGCGCGTTGAACGACGCGTGGGGCAACGTGTTCTGGAGCATGGAGTACCCGTCGTTCGACGCGATCGGGCTGCCGACGCTGACACCCACCGACGCCAATCCGATCCATCTGCTCGACTTCCGCCGCTTCATGTCCGACGAGGTGGCGAGCTTCCATCGCGAGCAGATCGAGGTGTTGCGCGAGCATGCGCCGAACGCGGATCTGCTGCACAACTTCATGGGCTTTTTCACGACCTTCGATCACTATCGCTTCGCCGCCGACAACGCGATCGACGTCGCCGCATGGGACAGCTATCCGATTGCGCGCACTGAGTCGATCGCGTTGCCGGAGGAGCAGAAGGCGCGCTTCGCGCGTACCGGACATCCCGACGTGTCCGCGTTCGATCACGACCGCTACCGGGGCATTGGCGGCGGGCGCTTCTGGGTGATGGAGCAGCAGGCCGGTCCGGTGAACTGGGCGTCGTGCAATCCGATTCCGGCGCCGGGCATGGTGCGGCTATGGGCGTACGAGGCGTTCGCGCATGGCGCGGAGCTGGTGTCGTATTTCCGTTGGCGTCAGTGCCCGTATGCGCAGGAGCAGATGCA
Organism: Paraburkholderia sp. 32; assembly: GCF_050435345.1. Classification (NCBI taxonomy): domain Bacteria; kingdom Pseudomonadati; phylum Pseudomonadota; class Betaproteobacteria; order Burkholderiales; family Burkholderiaceae; genus Paraburkholderia; species Paraburkholderia sp. 32. The sequence continues at coordinate 152,769 of NZ_JBNDKD010000001.1, read as the reverse complement.
TTCCGGGCTCAATCTGCCGAACGACGAACTGTCGCCGGGCGGTCTCGAGGTGCAACGGGCCGCGCGTGAGATCGCGGGCAGTACGGCGCTGTCGACGCTCGCCGCGCCCGCGCGCGCGGCCACCGCGCTGGTATTCGACTACGAGACGCAGTGGATGTTCGAAATCCAGCGTCACGGCAAGGGCTTCGACTACCAGACGCTCGCGTTCGACTACTACGAGTCGCTGCGCGAACTCGGGCTCGATGTCGATATCGTGTCGAGCCGGGCAGATCTTTCGCGCTACCAGCTAGTCGTGGTGCCGAGTCTCGCGGTGATCGACGCCGCGCTCGTCGAGCAGATCGCGCGTTCGAACGCGCAATGGGTGTTCGGCCCGCGCAGCGGCTCGAAAACCGACGCGTTCGCGATTCCCGGCAATCTGCCGCCCGGCGCGTTGCAGCGCGCGCTGCCGATCCAGGTGCTCGAAGTCGAAACGCTGCGCTCGACGCTGGCGCCCGCGCTGTCGATCGACGGCACCGAGGGTTACGCGCTGCACTGGCGCGAGCATGTGCGCGCCAATGGCGAGACACGCATTGCCGCGCGCTTCGACGATGCCTGGCCCGCGCTGCTGACGCACGGCAACGTGCGCTATGTGGCCGGCTGGCTGTCGCATGAACTGCATCGCACGCTGTTGCGGCAGGCGGCGCGCGATGCGGGCCTCGATACGCAGATACTCGCCGATGGACTGAGGCTGCGCCGCCGCGGCGGCTTGACCTTCGCATTCAATTTCGGCGCGCAACCGGTGCAGGCGCCAGCACCGCGCAATGCGACGTTCGTGCTCGGCGAGCCGCGCCTGAATACCGGCGACGTCTGCGCGTGGAAAGACGCGTGACGTGGTGTGGTTGTCACGTCACGTCACGAAGTCAACCGAGTGGATTCCGACGCCGAACGTCGGGTGGAAAGTCGGCGCCGGCGACCAGTGGGACAACAACACGCTGTTCGATTTCCACGGCAACGCACTGTCGTCGCTGGATGCGTTCCGGCGGCGCTAGCGCATCGCGGGTGACACGCCGGCATCACTGTGCCGGCGATGCCTGCCCCTTGTGCTGGTTCACGCACTCCGACGTGATCGCCATGCTCGCCTGATCGGGCGTCATGTGTGGCGCGTCGGGGCTGTAGATCTTTTCGATGATCGCGTCGACGGCCGCGCGGTCGGACGGGTCTTTGTAGTAGTGGGCGGCCTGCTCGAGCGCCTGAGCTTTGGTCTTTTTGTGTGCGCGCCACGACGCGACCTGGCCGGCGATATCGCCGAGCGCGAAACATTGATCGCTGACGGTCTGCGCGACGGCCTGAGCGGCCGGCTGCGCGATGCACAGCGCGACGAGCGCGGATACGACTACGCGTTTCATTACTGGAGTCCTGACATGAGACGGCGGCGGCGCGGCAGCGGCGGTGATCGCCGCGCCTGGCCGCGCGCGGAAAAATTGTTGCGTAGTGTATCGGGAAGTAGGCCGGGGCGCTTTTCGCCGCCGTGGATCGCAATGCCGCAGGCGAACGGGCGTGACGTCGATGCATCACAGCGGCAGCGGCCGATCCTTTAGCCAGGTTTCAGGCGCGGCGATGGTTCTGATTGCCGTGCTGCTGTGTGTCGAGCAACTGCTCGCGTTCAGGTAAGCGAGAGATTCCAGCCGTTCAGCGAAACAAAAAGCCGCCCTGCGATTCGCAGGGCGGCTTCTGGGTCACCACTCGATCGAAGCGTCACCGGTCCGCTGGCGCGCACATTTCATTGCAGGCTCAATGGCCGAACGACTCCGTCTTCGACGCACCCGCTTCCGCCGCCTGCGGCCGTGCCGCCTGCTTGATCAGCAGCGCGACGCACGATAGCAGACCCGCCACCGCGATCGTCGCGAAGATGCCGCCGAACGAGAAGTGGCGGCGCGCCAGCTCGGCTACGAGGAACGAACCCGCAATGCCGCCGAAGCGGCCGACGCCAAGCATCCACGCGACGCCCGTGCCGCGGCCCACGGTCGGGTAGAACGCGGCGGCGAGCGCCGGCATCGACGATTGCGCGGTGTTCATCAGCACGCCGGCGATGAACACGATCAGCACGAGCGCGCCGACGTTGCCGGCCGCCTGACCGATGAAGTACACGCTGACGGCGGTCAGTGCATAGCACACCGCAATGACGCGGTTCGCGTTGAAGCGGTCCATCAGCACGCCGGCCAGTACCGCGCCGACGCCGCCGAGCGGGAACAGCGCGGAGATCAGCGTCGCGCGTTGCGGCGTGAGGCCGGCGTCCTTCAGCAGGATCGGCATCCAGTTGATCGATGCGTAGAAGATCACGAGGCCCATGAAGTACGCGACCCACAGCATCACCGAACCGACGATGTACGAGCGCGACAGCACGACGCCGAGACCCTTGCCGCCGGTTTGCGGCGCGGTTTCGGTCATCGTGAAACCGGCGGCCTGCACCGCGTCGCCGGAAATGCGCGCGAGAGCGGCGCGAATCCGCTCGGCCGGCTTGTTATTCGCGACCATGTAGCGGACCGACTCCGGCATCTTCGCGAGCACCAGCAGCAACAGCAGCAGCGGCGTGACGCCGCCGAGGATCAGCACACTGCGCCAGCCCAGATGCGGAATCATCCACGCGGCGAGGAAGCCGCCGAACGCGGCGCCGAGCGGGAAGCCACAGAACATCAGGTTGATCATGGTGGCGCGGCGGTTGTCCGGGCAGTACTCGCCCATCATCGTGACCGCGTTCGGCATCGCGGCGCCGAGGCCGACGCCGGTGACGAAGCGCAGCACGGTCAGTTGGTCGATGCCGGTCGAGAACGCCGACGCGAGGCAGGCGACGCCGAACAGCAGCACCGAGCCGACCAGCATCGAGCGACGCCCGAGGCGGTCGGACAACGGACCCGAGCCGAGCGCGCCGCACGCGAGGCCGAACAGCGCGGCGCTCAGCACCGGCGCGAGCGCGGGCTTGTCGATACCCCATTCGGTGATCAGTGAAGGCGCGATGAAGCCGATTGCAGCAGTGTCAAAACCGTCCAGCAGGACGATGATGAAGCACATGAAAAAGATCAGCCATTGGAACGGCGAAAACGGATGCTCGTTGATGAAGGTTTGAACGTTCACAGCGGGGCTGCGGTTCATGATGGTCTCCTGGCAGCGAAAGGCCCGACACGACGAGCTATTCTTCTCTAAGACTGTACGCCGTCTGGCAACGGCGTACGATGCCTGCGGCGGGCCAACTGGCCGTTCATCGGCAATGAATCATCCCGGACGGATCGGTTTGACGGAATCGCGCCGGGCGAGGGAATTTGTTCGAATCAAGAACTGTGATTCTCTGTGCGAACGCGCGCCACTGTAAGGAATGAAATCGATGCGGTCAACGGGGGAATACCCGAGCTTCGCAGTGACGGACGTGCCCGCCGATGCGTGGCAGGCGGCGCGCTGCAATCGGGCCGCAGAAAGGACGAGGCGCGCCAAGCTCAACGCGCCAAAGCAACCGGCGAACGGCGTCGAGACATCTGCCCGTCAGGCCGTCACCCCGGGATTGGCCACCGTCCGCTCGATTCGCCCCAGCCGGACCACCGTCACACCGGGGCGTAACTGCCGCAGCGACGGCATCACGAGCATGCAGTTGTCGTAGGGGGTGCGCACCTCTTCGCCGTTCGACCAGCCGATCACGGCGCCCGCCTCGGCGAAAACTTCGAGGCCGGTGTACGCCGCGGCGAAGCTGAAGTCCATGCTGGTCGCGACGACCGGCTGTGTCACGCGCACGATGTTCTGCTCGGGCGGCAATGGCGCGAGCCATCCAGGCGGCAGATCCGCTTCGTCGATCACGCCGGCCAGCAGCAGGAAGCGCGCGGTCGTATCGCGCGCGACCGCCACCGCATGGCGCTCCCAATGCTGGCCGCATTCGATCAGCAGCGCGTTCTTCGGGCTCGCGGCATCGCCGAACCCTTCGTAGTCGCGCATGCGGCGGCCTTCGGGATGCCCTTCGTCGCAGATCACCGCGGCGGGCGTACCGAGCCGCACCGCGAGGTCGATGCCTTTTTGCAGCGGTCCCGCGACGATCAGCGGCTTGCACCGCTCGTGCATCGAATGCAGGTCGAGCAGCACGTCGACCGTATCGATCACCGGGCGCATCGCACGCGCGCGCTGCAGTTCGCTCGACCTGCGCGACGTGTCGTCGAGCACCGCCGCCGTCCACACGCGGTTGAAGTCCTGATCGACGAAGCGCGCGGCGTCCGGATTCGCCGGATCGAAGCGCCGGTACGCGGCGACGTTCGCGAACGACAGCGTGAGCTGTCCGCGTCGCGGCCGCAACGCGCGACGCAGCAGTTCGTCGACGACGATCGCGCCGCACACTTCGTTGCCGTGCGTGAGCGCGTTGATCATCACGTGCGGGCCGGGCACGCCCGAATCGAACGTGTGGACGTATGCAATGCCCGACGACGATGGCTCGTGCGGCGCGATATCGGGGAATTCGACTTCGATCGGATAGGCTTCTCGGCTCATGGCGGCGTCCTCGGTGAATGGCATTGGTAATCTTTTCGTAAGACGTTGTTATTCCCGGCGCCTTCCGCAAAAGATAGTAAATGTTCTTCAGACATGTGCTTACCGTATCCCGCCACGTCGACAAAATCGTGAACGGATATCAATGACGTGCGGATGCGAGGCGCATCTTCAGCGTGCGCGCCCGCGCATCGCCCAATACCGGTTGCCGAGAAAGCCCACGATCACGTAGACGGGAATGCCGCACAGTTGCGCGAGATAGGGCGCGTGCGTGAGATGCAACACCGAAACCATCGTCGCGAGATTGGCCAGGTACGAGATCAGCACGACGATCAGAAAGCGGATGGCGGTGTGCCGCGTGGCCTCCGTCCTGAACGTGAACCTGCTGTTGAGCGCGAAGCTCAGTCCCACACCCATCGCGTAGCCGACTATGTTCGCAACTACAGGAATCGCGCCCGCCGCCTGCACGATAAAGATGATGGCGGCCGAGATCACCGTATTGAGGCCGCCAACCAGAAGATACTTGATGAACTGGCGAAGAGGTTCGGTACGCGATGCTGTCGTGCGTAGACTGTTCATCGAATGGCCGCCTTCATGCGGCGCTCGCGTAGACGGCATATTGGGCGCCGAGCGGAACATGGGTCAGATATTTTTCGAGTGGACGCAGTTTGGCCAGCATGTGAGGAAAGAAAATCCGGAAGCGCACGACAACGTCGGAAAAGCCCGCATCGAGGCACGCCCGCTTCATGTTGCGCGCGGTGATCAGTTTGGCGTTCACATCGAACTCGCAGGTGTTGACCGCCCTGACGGTCAGCGGGTTCAGCGGATTATGCTCGAAGATGACGACCGTGCCCCGCGGACCCACGACGCGTTTCAGTTCGCCCAACAAATGAACATGCTCGGCGTGATCGATATGATGGAACACGCACATCGCATAGGCGAGATTGAATTCGCCCTGCTCGAAAGGCAGCGTGTGACCATCGAAGTGGACGAAGCGCGAGGAATCGGGAAAGCGGCTGTGCGCGACTTCCAGTGAACGCTCCGATACATCCGCGCACGTGAGCTGTGCGTCCGGCAAATAGCGCTTCACCCATGGAATCGACGTGCCCACGCCCGATCCGAAATCGAGCATGCGCGCGGGCAGCGCATCGCGTCGCGTCATCTCCTCGGCGATGTCGCGGATCTTGTACTCGGCGAAAAACTCCGGACCTTCTCCCGATGCCGCGATGTTACGGGCGTGCAGCGAAAGATACTCGTCAGCAAAGCTGTCGAACTCGGCCTTGTCCATGCTATTCATCCTTTCCGTGAACATCCGTTCCAAAGGCAATTGGAAAGCGATCTGGCGTGACGGTTCATGCATTCTCCATTGTCTCCACGACCCAATCATACGGGACCACGCGAACAATCGCATGGCCTTGCGCGTATCGGCATGCTGATGCAGACCAGTGCCAGTAAAAAGTGGTTGTTCGTATTCCGATGTGGTAATTCCGTTGCGGCTCTAATTCGACGTTTTTTCCGATGCCTTAGTACATTTCGGACAAAGAGGTCCGTATGCTTGCCTGTGGTCGGCGATGCGTACTAATGTCCAACTAGGTTAAACGCCGGACTCTGTGCCTGACTCTGGGTCGAGCCAGCTTCAGAATGGGGAGTTGCCTATGACGACGATGAATCTCGTCGTACCGTGCTACAACGAAGAAGAGGTTATCACCGAGACAAGCAAGCGGCTGCTCGCACTTCTGGAGCGATTGATCGAAGCCGGCGAGGTGAGCAACGAAAGCCGCATCACTTTCATTGACGATGGTTCCCGCGACCGTACCTGGTCGATCATCGAAGTGCTGCACGCGCAGAATGCCCGCTGCGGCGGCATCAAACTCTCGCGCAATCGCGGTCATCAGAATGCGCTGCTCGCCGGTCTGATGACGGCTCAAGGCGATGTACTCGTGAGCCTCGACGCGGATCTTCAGGACGATATCGAAGCCATTCCACGCATGCTCGCGGAATATCAGTCGGGTGCGGAAATCGTCTTCGGCGTGCGTCACAAACGTACGACGGACACATTCTTCAAGCGCTTCACCGCTCGCAACTACTACAAGTTGCTCCGGACGTTCGGCGTCGATATCCTGCCGGGCCACGCGGATTTTCGCCTGATGAGCCGCAAGACAGTGGAAGCGTTGCGTCAGTTTCAGGAGGTCAATCTTTTCCTGCGCGGCATCATTCCGCTGCTCGGGTTCAAGACTGCGATCGTCGAATACGAGCGCGCCGCGCGCTTTGCGGGCGAGAGCAAATACCCGCTCAGCAAAATGATCGTCCTCGCGCTGGACGGCATCACGTCGTTCTCCGCCGTTCCCTTGCAATGGAGTACGCGCATCGGCGCATTGCTGGCGATCGGCTCGCTGTGCTTCGGCGCATGGGCCGCCTATGCGCGCATCTTCACCAACCTCACGGTGCCCGGCTGGGCTTCGACGGTAATCCCGATGTACTTTCTCGGCGGTATCCAGTTGCTCTTCCTCGGTGTGATCGGCGGCTACATCTCGAAGACGTACGCCGAAACCAAGCAGCGTCCCCGTTTCATCATTGAGCAAACGTTATGAATTCTCCCGTCGATCGTTCGGCGCCGGCGACCCCGGGCGCCGACGCGGTGTCCGCAGACGCGCTGTTTTCGCGCTCCGGCCGGCTCGCCGCCATTCTTCCGCGCGTGCTTTTCATCGTCACCGTGCTGTGTGGCGGAGCGTTGTTCTGGATCGCGCCGCGTCCGCCCTTGGTGGACTTGCCGCAACATGCGGGACAGGTGATGTTGCTGCGCGATCTGCTCGAGCATACGTCGCCGTGGCAAAACCTCGTGCAGCTCAATCTGCTGACGCCGTATCTCGTCGGCTACGGCCTCGCGCTGCCGCTCACGTATCTGATGCCGATCGGCGCCGCGCTCAATTGCGTGCTGATGTTCGCGTATTTCGCGTTCGTGGCGTCATGCGTGGGCTTTCGCAGGTATCTGGGCGGCGATCCACGGCTCGACTGGCTGTTCGTGCCGGGATTTTTCGGCTTCGCCTTCATGTGGGGCTTCTATACGTTTCTGGTCGCGACCCCGTTGGGCATTCTGTTCATGTGGCTCTCGCACGACTATGCGAAGGCGACTTCCGTCAGGAAGGGGGTATGGATGTTCGTTGCGGGCACGGCGCTGTTCTTCTGTCACGGGCTCGTGTTTCTGCTTGCGATGGCGGTAGGCGTCGGCTTCGTGCTGTTCAAACAGAAGACGTTCGTCCGCAAGATCCTCGCGCTCGCGCCGTTCGTGCCGCTCGGTGTGCTGTGCATCGCGTATATGGTGTGGAGCCGCGCGACCGATCCGCTGCTCGGGCAGACGGTGCCCGGCGTAGACGTATTCAAATGGGGCTTCGACTTGCAGCGGGTGCTCTCGCTGCCCGTCTACGTGTGGGGCATGAACAAAAGCGCGGCCGTGTATTTGCCGCTCGTCGCGCTGATGTTCGCCGCGCCGTGGCTGTGGCGCAACAGGATCAATCCCGATCGCTCGGTCCTCGTGCCGATGCTCGCCGTGGCGTTCGTGTGGTTCGTCGTGCCGGGCACGGCGCTGAAGACTGCGTACCTGTATCACCGTTTCGCGCTATTTCTGTTGCCCGCGTATGCGTTGATGTTCTGCGCGCCGCAAACGTCGGCGAACGGCGCTCGCCGTGCGTCGTCCGGTTCGAACCGGGGTGCGCTGGCCGGCGTCGCCGTACAAGCGTTGATCATCGCCGGATGCTGGATCTTCTTTGCTGACCAGACGGTGCGTCTGCATCGTTTCGCCGTCGAGAACGCGCCGCTGGACGAGCTGCTGTCGCGGACCGAACCGGATCAACGCGCGCTAAGTCTGATATTCGATCGCGCGAGTCCCGCGTACAGGAGCCCGGCCGCGTACGAGCACCAGTCGCTGTGGTATCAGGCGGAGAAACACGGTTTCGTCGATCCGAACTTCGCGACTTACGTGCCGCAGATCGCGCGCTTCAGGCCGGGCATGATGCCTATGGCCCCGCTGACGCTCGAACACGATCCGGCGGGTTTCGAATGGAATAAGGACAATGGCCGTCTGTACCGCTATTTCTTCGTTCGCAAGGAGGGGCCGTTGCCGAAAGATTTCTTCGCCAATAGCGAATGCGATGTCGCCCTGGTGACGCACGAGGGCGAATGGTCGCTCTACGAGCGGCGCAACTGTCGATAACGGCGCATCCGGCGTTGCGCCGTCATCCCTTCATGTCGAACGATCGGCGGCCAGGCATTCGCAACGCGCTTTGATGGGCCTGGCGCGTCGTTCATATCAGGCGAGTTTTGCCGCGATCGCCTCGCCGACTTCGCTCGTGCTTGCCTTGCCGCCGAGGTCGCCGGTGTGCGGACCCTCGATCAGCGTCGCCTCGATCGCCTTCAGGATCGCATCGTGCGCTTCGCGCTCCTTGCCGCTCGAATGACCGAGGAAGTCGAGCATCATCGCGGCCGACCAGATCATCGCGATCGGATTGGCGATGTGCTTGCCGGCGATATCGGGTGCCGAGCCGTGCACCGGCTCGAACAGCGACGGAAACTTGCGGTCCGGATTCAGGTTGCCCGACGGCGCGAGGCCGATCGTACCCGTGCACGCGGGGCCGAGATCGGACAGGATGTCGCCGAACAGATTGGTCGCCACGACTACGTCGAAACGGTCCGGGTTCAGGACGAAACGCGCGCACAGGATGTCGATGTGCTGCTTGTCCCACGTGACGTCCGGATACTGCGCGGCGATGCCGGCCGCGCATTTGTCCCACCACGGCATGCTGATCGCGATGCCGTTGCTCTTCGTTGCGACGGTGATTTTCTTGCGCGCGCGGCGCTGCGCGAGATCGAACGCGAACTTCAGCACGCGCTCGCTGCCATGCCGCGTAAACACCGACTCCTGCAGCACGAACTCGCGCTCGGTGCCTTCGAACATCACGCCGCCCACTGACGAATACTCGCCCTCGGTGTTCTCGCGCACGATCCAGAAGTCGATGTCGCCGGCCTTGCGTCCCGCGAGCGGCGAGGGGACGCCCGCAAAGAGCCGTGCGGGCCGCAGATTCACATACTGGTCGAACTCGCGGCGAAACTTCAGCAGCGACTCCCACAGCGAGATGTGATCGGGCACGGTGTCGGGCCAGCCGACCGCGCCGAACAGGATCGCATCGGCCGATTGCAGTTGCGCTTTCCAGTCGTCCGGCATCATCTTGCCGTGCTTCGCGTAGTAGTCGCAGCTTGCCCATTCGATGTGCCGATATTCGAGCTGGATGCCGAAGCGTTGCGTCGCGACTTCGAGTACGCGCAGCGCTTCGGGCATCACCTCGACGCCGATGCCGTCGCCGGGGATGACGGCAATCCGGTATTTGTTCGACATGCTGGGCTTCTCCTTTGAAGAATTGGGTTGGGGATGTGGTGGTGGTGGTTATTTTATTCGTGGTGCATTCGATCATGCCGTGCCAGGCGCGGCGTGCCTCTCCTGCAAGGCTTAACCAGGGGTTTTTTGGGATGGTACCTTGATGCACAATCGGGCCTCCTTTATTGACTGTGAGGCACGATGACTTCACTTTCCCTGGGTTCTTATCATGAGGTCCGTGAAAGGCGGCACGGACATTTCTTCTCGGTCAGCCTTTACAGATCGTTCAACCTTCACATCAGGTCTCGCTGGTTGTTTGACGTGGATCGGTGGTTCCATTTTGCATTGCCGGCGAGCACAGCCCGCGAAGCGCACGATGACATTGTGCAGGGCATGGAGGAAGCGCGCGCGGCGTGGCTGCAACATAGCCCATCCGTGCTGCTGTCGCACCAGCCATACGAGTTACGCGATATGCTCGGCCGGAGTGACAACCGCTTTCATATGTACAGGATGAAAGACGATGAGGTTGCTAAAGCCCTCTACAACGAAGTGAAGGACGGTAGCCTGATCTTCGTCCCTGAGCGGGACGAGATGCGCAAGTGCGTGCAGGCGATACGGGAGCAGCGGGAAAAGGCGTCCCGGACAGCGTCAGCGCGCGCGCAACAACCGGCCGACGCGGACATGCTAAGTTCGCTCTATGGCAACAGCCCCCGGGTGCCGCAGAATGCCGGTACGCCGTCGTATTCTCCCCGTGTTGGTTCGTTAGGCGAAGCTCAGCCGTTCGAGTACAGCGAGGACATTCCCACGGGCGGTGAAATGCAAACGGCATGGCTTCCCTCAGAAGGAGGGTCACCTAACCAATGGGTCGAAAACACATCGGGCAAGAAACAATGGCGCTTATATGACGGAGACGGTAACGCGGCCGTCGATATTGATTTCGGTCACGATCACGGGTTTGGCGTTCCACACTCCCATAATTGGGAAAATGGCGTTAGAGATAAGGGAAATGCATTTTCGCTGCTACCTTGGTAAAGGATTTTTTTGATGGACAAACTCAAGGAATTTGGTTACTTCCACGACTGGTATATCAACGCTCTCGTGGTTCGGGATAAGCATAAACTTATTGTCATGTTGGAGGATGAAGGGAAGCGAGCAACGGCAACTTTTAGCGGAACCAGTCGCTGCACCGTTGAACATTTCAGCGTGTCCAATAACATCGTCTTTGAGATGAAGATCCTCACGCCGGGGGACACGAATTACGATCTCGCCCGCGCCATGCTCTCTAAAAGCGAGCGGTTTTCGAAGACGCCGGGGTCTCAAGTAGCGCTAGTCCTCGCAACGGCCGGCGCGGAGCTAGCTGTGGAATTTGAGACGCTCGACATCGACGCTGAGTAGGCGATTCGACTCGTGAATCTCCGACTACGGGAATCGGCGCCTTTCGGGAAGCAGTGGCCGTGATGCTAAAAGACACTGTACCCAGTGTTAAGTTCGCTCTATGGCAACAGCCCGCGCGCGCCGCAGAACCTTGGCAATGCTCAGGCGTTCAACTATCAGCCAGATGCCGTGAGTGACGATGTCCAGGACATTGCGGCGCGCGGAGTGAGCGATTTTCACGAGACCGAATGCTTCGCGCAGTACGAACGGGACCTAGACCTGTGCAACGCACTGGCTGGCCCAATCGGCGGTACACGCGGCATCGTGCTATGCAAAACGCAGGCGTTCCAGAACTATCAACAGTGCAGAGGATATTGATGGCTACTCATCCGCCGTATTCCGTGGTTCTAACCTATACAGAGGACCGTCAACGGCTCACGGTGCAAACCGTTGACCCAACCAGGCTTGCCCCGTTGCTGGCCGGGAAAATCGAAATGCCGATCCTTCTCGATGAGTACGATTTCAAACTCGACGACGAATTTGCGCGGAGGCTCGGCGTCGCAATACTCAACGTGATTGCGCTCGGTCAGCCTGACATCAAGCAGTACATGTCAGTTACGCAAGAGCCGATCGACAAGCCTTCACAGACGTAGCCCGCCGCCCGCGCACTTATGCGCTGGGCGTGCAACGGGCATTCGGGAGTTATCAAACCTACTGTTGCGCGTCCGGCGCGCGCAGGGCCGCGAGCGCTTCAGGAAGTCGCGCGAGCGCTTCCGCTAGCGAACGTGCGCCGCCGAGTGGGAGAAAGCCGGCAAAGCTGTCGTCGTCGTCCACCAGCAGCCCGTCGAACTGCCCAGTGCTGTCGCGATAGACGATCACGTCTGCCCGCTGCCAGCCCGTCCTTGCGAGTACCGCCGCCACGACTGCTCCGGCCGCGGTGGTGTCGCTGCGGCAACCGGGCGCGCGTGCAAGGACAACGCTTTCCGGTTGTATAACCAATGTCGAGGATACTGAACTATGGTCCCGTCAAAATCATTCGTCGTCTCGTATAACGAAGAGCTGCAACAGTTTGAAATGTATTCACTCAAGGATTCCGACTTGGCCGCTCTACGCGAAAACGCCGTTGTCGCGCCTTGGCGTCTTTCAGCGATTCCGGGCGGCAAATTAGGTGAAAACATCGCGAAGCGTCTCGGCGCTATGGCGCTTGGCGTTCTCTCGATATATCACCCTGAAGTGCAGCAACGTTTGCGCGTGGAGCCGGATCAGTTTCCGTTTCCGTAGGCCGTACCGCGTCAGCGAAGTCGGATCCACCAGTCAAGGGTCCGTATGATGATCGGGTCGCCAGCAGCAGAGTCGATGGTTGCCTGTTTCCCCTGGTACCCCTGTTGCATTACTGTTACTGCCTCTATTGAGGCGGTTTTTATGAGCGCTATTACAAAAGCCCCGCGTGCCACAGAATCTCAGCAATGCGCAGCCGTTCGACTATCAGCGCGGCATGCCGGATGACGACGGTATGCGGTTTGTTTGGGCGACGGCCCAAAATTTACTGCATAGCGCTTCAAGCAGGGCAAGCGATGGTAAATTTCCGCTCGCGTTACGGGCAGTGAGCAAGTTGTCCGTAGCGCTCGCCTATGCAATTGTTTTCGAGGAGATGACATGGCGGCAAATACGCCGGGTGCAAACGACGCAATGAGGATGAGCGCGGAAGGTTACGCTGCACTCAGGTTCAATGAGGGCGTGGTCATGCGCTATTACAACGATGCGCCCATCAACGGAAACTGTACGTGGGGAGTCGGAACACTGGCGCACCTCGGACCCTGTACACACGCGGAGTTGCAGCGCGCGGTCTTACCTGAGCAGGTGAACGCTGTCTTAACGGCGCGCGTTCACGACGCCGAGCGGCTCGTTAGGGCCACGGTCACCGGGCACGCACTGACACAAGCGCAGTTCGACGCGGCAGTCTCTTTCGCATACAACTCGACGAATCGGAATACACGAGAAGCGCTGGACCCTGCAAATCGGGGGGATATGGAAGGAGTCGCGCAGCACATGTCGCTCAATATCATGGTGACCCCACGCGATCGGCGGGGGCGCCCGATTGGCTCGCCCCGCAGAAGCCGGGGACTGGCGAATCGGCGGGTACGGGAATCGGCGCCTTTCAGGAAGCAGCGACCGTGATGCTCAAACCACTGTGCCCGGCGCTGATCATTTACCTGATTGCGACCACCTGCTCTGCCACCGGGATCACGGCCACCCCGTCATCATTCAACGGAAAATGGACCGTCACCGATGTGGTCGGATACAGCGATGTCTCGGGCGGAATACCTGAGGCAAAACGACTGCTCGGCAAGGTGCTGAGCATATCGACTGGGCAGATCGAATTCGCAGGCGACCGCTGTCGTCCGCACGGCGGTTTCAACGTCCGCACCGTCGAGACCGCGCCGAAGCTCAAAGACTATTACGGCATCAACCTCGAAGATACGGGCTTGCCCCCGAAGGCCCTACTGCTGGACAGCGACAATTGCGCGGCCGTATTCCGCATGGATGCGCATCGCGTCGTATTCGGTTGGAACGGCGTGATCGTGCGGGCAGTGAAACCGTAACCCTCTCTACCGCCCCGCATTCAACTTGCGCCACAGCGTCGTCTTGCTGATGCCCAACGCGGCGCAAGCCGCATCGCGATCACCGTCGTGAACCGCGAGCACCGCGCGGATTTCATCGGCCTCGACATGACGGCTGCGCTCGCGCAGCGTCAGCGCCGCCGGCTTCGCGCGCGCGATGGGCTCGACGACTTCCGGCGCGATCGCGCGCAGCATGTCGCGCGTGACGAGCGCCGCACTCGCATCCGTGTCCGCATCGCCATCGGCGAGTTCGACCGCGATCCGCTCGATCACGTTCTGCAACTCGCGCACATTGCCCGGCCACGCATAGCGCCGCAACGCCGCGCCCAAACCCTCCAGCATGCGAGCGGCGGTCGGCGCGTCGGGCACGCGCGCCGCCAGCCTCGGCTCGCGCGCGGCCGCCTGGCGCAACAGTTCGGCGGCGAGCGGCAGCAGGTCGTTCGGCCGCTCGCGCAGCGGCGGTAGCGCGATGCTGAGGATGTTGAGCCGGTAGTACAGATCGGTACGGAAACTGCCCTCTGTGACGGCGTCGGTCAGCGCGCGATGCGTCGCCGCGACGATGCGGATATCGACGCGCATCGGCTCCGTCGATCCGAGCCGCACCACCTCGCGCTCCTGCAACACGCGCAACAGGCGGCTCTGCAACGGCAACGGCATCTCGCCGATCTCGTCGAGAAACAGCGTGCCGCGATGCGCGACCTCGATCAGCCCCGCCTTGCCGCCCTTGCGCGCGCCGGTGAACGCGCCTTCCTCGTAGCCGAACAGCTCGCTTTCGAGCAGCGCCTCCGGAAACGCGCCGCAATTGATCGCGACGAACGCGAAGTCGCGTCGCGCGCTCAGTTGATGCATGCTCTGCGCGACCATTTCCTTGCCGGTGCCGCTTTCGCCGAGAATCAGCACGGTCGCGTCCGACCTCGCATAACGCACGACGAGCGCGCGCACCCGTTCGATCGATTCCGACGCGCCGACGATATCGTCGAGCCGATAGCGCGCGGTGAACTGCTGCACGCGTTGACGCGCGCGCAGCGTCCGATCGAGCCGTTCGACCGCGCGCGATTCCTGAAACGTCAGCACGGTGCCCGGCGCCGCGCCGCTGCTTGCGAGCGGCCCGCGATGCACGACATAGCTGGCGCCGCGCACCGTGCAGAAGCTGTCGCCCTCCGCGTCCGGCAGACTGCCCGCGAGGTCGGGTGCGAGTTCGAGCAGCGCGCGGCCGACGGCCTTTGCCGCATCGATACCGAGCACACTCGCGAGCCGCTGGTTCATCAGTTCGACGCGGCCTTGCGCATCGAGCGCGACCACGCCGTCGCGCAGGTGCTGCAGCAGCGTGTCGAGCCGCTGACGTCGCACGGTTTCGCGGCGCGTCGCCTGCGCGACTTCGAGCGCGGTGTCGAAGCCGGCCCGCACCGACGCGCGCGAGTACAGAAACACCGCGCCCATGCCGGCGTTCGCGGCGAGGTCGGTGACCATGCCTGGGCCGACCACGACGTCGATGCCACGATCGCTGAGATCGAGCACGACGCTCTCCGCGTCCTGCGCCGACTGGTACGACGCGAACGTGACATCGAGCGCGTACGCGGCGGCGAACCGCCGCACTTCGTCGGGCGTGTCGCCGTGCGTGACGAGCGCGACGCGCGCGCCTTCCCGACGCGCGCGGGCGAGCGCATGCATGACGTCGTAGCCGGTCGGACTGATCCGCACGACCGGCACCGACACGCGCGTCTTCAGATACGCGCCGTTCGAGCCGCCCGCGAGCACGACGTCGGGCCGCGCGGCGCCCGCGGCCTCGATTTCGCGCACCGCGTCTTCGAAGGCGTGCGACACGATGCGAACATCCGCGCGTTCCACGTATTCGCCGGCGATGTCGAAGAACAGATCGCGCAGGCGGCTAATGCTGAGCGCCCAGACGCGCGGACGCTGCGGCGGTTCATAAAGAGGCGTGCTCAAGGCGGACGGCTCGCAACGGGATGGTTCGGGACCTCCATTATGCGAGCATTCATTGCCGATTTGAAATCCGGAGTTTCATTAATGAAATCGAGCGTCGGACGGGGTCGCGTCATTGCTTCGCCGGACTGCCGCCAAATCAGGCACTTAGCTGGCCGTGAGCGGGGTGGCCCGTTCCTTGCGTACAAGGCAGCCCAGTCGAAGCAATGGCCAAATTCCAACCCTTTCTGGAGACAATCGATGAGCGAAGCAGACAACAGCACGCCGAACGCAGGCGCTTTCAAACCGAAAAAATCCGTCGCGCTGTCGGGCGTCACCGCGGGCAACACCGCGCTGTGCACGGTCGGCAAGACCGGCAACGATCTGCACTATCGCGGCTATGACATTCTCGACATCGCCGAGGCGTGCGAATTCGAGGAGATCGCGTATCTGCTGGTCCACGGCAAGCTACCGACCCAGGCCGAACTGACCGCGTACAAGACGAAGCTGAAGTCGATGCGCGGCCTGCCCGCCAACGTAAAAGCCGCACTCGAATGGATTCCGGCCGCCGCGCATCCGATGGACGTGATGCGCACCGGCGTGTCGGTGCTCGGCACCGTACTGCCCGAGAAAGACGATCACAATCTGCCCGGCGCGCGCGATATCGCCGACAAACTGATGGCCTCGCTCGGCTCGATGCTGCTGTACTGGTATCACTACTCGCACAACGGCAAGCGCATCGAGGTCGAAACCGACGACGATTCGATCGGCGGTCATTTCCTGCATCTGCTGCATGGCGTCGAGCCGTCGAAGGCGTGGGTCGATGCGATGCACGTGTCGCTGAACCTGTACGCGGAGCACGAGTTCAACGCGTCGACGTTTACCGGCCGCGTGATCGCGGGCACGGGCTCGGACATGTACTCGGCGGTCACCGGCGCGATCGGCGCGCTGCGCGGCCCGAAACACGGCGGCGCCAATGAAGCCGCGTTCGAAATCCAGTCGCGCTACCAGACGCCTGACGAGGCCGAAGCCGACATCCGCCGCCGCGTCGAGAACAAGGAAGTCGTGATCGGCTTTGGCCATCCGGTCTACACGATCTCGGACCCGCGCAACAAGATCATCAAGGAAGTCGCGAAGAAGCTGTCGAAGGAAGCGGGCAACACGAAGCTGTTCTCGATCGCCGAACGGCTCGAATCGGTGATGTGGGACGCGAAGAAGATGTTCCCGAACCTCGACTGGTTCAGCGCGGTGTCGTACCACATGATGGGCGTGCCGACCGCGATGTTCACGCCGCTGTTCGTGATCTCGCGTACGGCAGGATGGAGCGCGCACATCATCGAGCAGCGCGTCGACAACAAGATCATCCGCCCGAGCGCGAATTACACCGGTCCGGACGATCTGCCGTTCGTGCCGCTGGCGAAGCGCGTTTGACGCGAGCAGCGAGCTAAACTGCCTGCACTGTCCAACCGGCCGCGCGCGAGAAGCGCCGCCGGACGCCGCCGGCATCCTGTCTGGCGGCCGATAACCGTCCTGTCCCTACGCCATGAATACTGCCAACCGCAAACGCCTTCCGGGCACCAAGCTCGACTTCTTCGATACGCGTGCCGCGGTCGACAAGATCGAGCCCGGCGCCTACGACAAACTGCCGTATACGTCGCGCGTGCTCGCCGAAAACCTGGTGCGCCGCTGCGACCCGATGACACTGACCGCTTCGCTGAAACAGATCATCGAACGCAAGCGCGAGCTCGATTTTCCGTGGTTCCCGGCGCGCGTCGTGTGCCACGACATTCTCGGCCAGACCGCGCTCGTCGATCTGGCGGGTCTGCGCGATGCGATCGCCGCGCAAGGCGGCGATCCGGCGCTCGTGAATCCGGTGGTGCCGACGCAACTGGTCGTCGATCACTCGCTGGCCGTTGAGTGCGGCGGTTTCGATCCGGATGCGTTCGCGAAGAATCGCGCGATCGAAGATCGCCGCAACGAAGACCGCTTCGATTTCATCAACTGGACCAAGCGCGCGTTCCGCAACGTCGACGTGATTCCGCCGGGCAACGGCATCCTGCATCAGATCAACCTCGAACGCATGAGCCCGGTCGTGCAGGTGAAGGACGGTGTCGCGTTTCCCGACACGCTGGTCGGCACCGACTCGCATACGCCGATGGTCGATGCGCTCGGCGTGATCGCGATCGGCGTCGGCGGCCTCGAAGCGGAGAGCGTGATGCTCGGCCGCGCGTCGTACATGCGGCTGCCCGATATCGTCGGCGTGGAGCTGAGCGGCAAGCCGGGCGAGGGCATTACCGCGACCGACGTGGTTCTGTCGTTGACCGAGTTCTTGCGCAAAGAGAAGGTGGTCGGCGCGTACCTCGAGTTTTACGGCGAGGGCGCGGCGAATTTGACCTTGGGCGATCGCGCGACGATCGCGAACATGGCGCCCGAGTTCGGCGCGACTGCCGCGATGTTCTACATCGACGAGCAGACGATCCGCTATCTGAAGCTGACCGGCCGCGACGACGAACTCGTCAAACTCGTGGAAACCTATGCGAAGCAAACCGGCTTGTGGGCCGATACGCTGAAGCACGCCGACTACGAGCGCGTGCTCGAGTTCGATCTGTCGAGCGTGGTGCGCACGCTCGCGGGGCCGTCGAATCCGCATCGCCGCTTGCCGGTGTCGGAGCTGGCCGCGCGCGGCGTCAGCGGCAAGGTCGAGAACGAGCCCGGTCTGATGCCGGACGGCGCGGTGATCATCGCCGCGATCACGAGCTGTACCAACACGAACAATCCGCGCAACATGATCGCGGCGGGCCTGGTCGCACGCAACGCGAACCGGCGTGGACTCGTGCGCAAGCCGTGGGTCAAGAGCTCGCTCGCGCCGGGCTCGAAGGCGGTCACGCTGTATCTGGAAGAGGCAGGGCTCTTGCCTGAACTCGAACAGCTCGGCTTCGGCGTGGTCGCGTATGCGTGCACGTCGTGCAACGGCATGTCCGGCGCGTTGGACCCAGTGATTCAGAAGGAAGTGATCGAGCGCGATCTGTATGCGACCGCCGTGCTGTCGGGCAACCGCAACTTCGACGGCCGGATCCACCCCTACGCGAAGCAGGCATTTCTCGCGTCGCCGCCGCTGGTCGTCGCCTATGCGATCGCGGGCACGATCCGCTTCGACATCGAGAAGGACGTGCTCGGCGTCGATGCGGACGGTCATGCGGTCACGCTGAAAGATCTGTGGCCGTCGGATGCGGAGATCGATGCGATCGTCGCCGCGAGCGTGAAACCCGAGCAATTCCGCAAAGTGTATGAACCGATGTTCGCGGTCTCCCCCGACACCGGCGCGAAGGCCGACCCGCTGTACGACTGGCGCGAAGAAAGCACCTATATTCGCCGTCCGCCGTACTGGGAAGGCGCGCTCGCCGGCGAGCGCACGCTGAAGGGCATGCGAGCGTTGGCCGTGCTCGGCGACAACATCACGACGGACCACCTGTCGCCGTCGAACGCGATTCTGCCCGACAGCGCGGCCGGCGAATACCTGACGAAAATGGGCCTGCCCGAAGAGGACTTCAATTCGTACGCGACGCACCGCGGCGATCACTTGACCGCGCAGCGCGCGACCTTCGCGAACCCGACGCTGAAGAACGAGATGGTGCTGGAGAATGGCCAGGTGAAGGCCGGTTCGCTCGCGCGCATCGAGCCCGAGGGCAAGGTCACGCGCATGTGGGAAGCGATCGAAACGTATATGGAGCGCAAGCAGCCGCTGATCGTGATCGCGGGCGCCGACTATGGCCAGGGGTCGTCGCGCGACTGGGCCGCGAAGGGCGTGCGGCTGGCCGGCACCGAAGCGATCGTCGCGGAAGGCTTCGAGCGGATTCACCGCACGAACCTCGTCGGCATGGGCGTGCTCCCGCTCGAATTCAAGCCCGGCGTGAATCGCCTGACGCTCGGCATCGACGGCACGGAGACGTTCGATGTGATCGGCGAGCGCAAGCCGCGCGCCGATCTGACGCTGGTGATTCATCGCCGCAACGGCGAGCGCGTCGAAGTGCCGGTGACGTGCCGGCTCGATACGGCCGAAGAGGGGTCGATCTACGAAGCCGGTGGCGTGCTGCAGCGTTTCGCGCAGGACTTTCTCGAGTCGACCAGAGCGGCGGCTTGACGGGTAGACGCGCGTTTTGCAGTGAACGTCGCAACAGACCAGGGCGATGCGGCTTGACGAGCCGCATCGCCCTTCATCAAAGAACATGTCACCTCAGGACACCTTCATGGCCCACCTTCCCCAGATCAAGATTCCGGCCACCTATATGCGCGGCGGCACCAGCAAGGGCGTGTTTTTCCGTCTGCAGGATCTGCCCGAGGCCGCGCAGCGACCGGGCGCCGCGCGCGACGCGCTGCTGATGCGCGTGATCGGCAGTCCCGATCCGTACGGCAAGCAGATCGACGGCATGGGCGGCGCGACTTCGAGCACCAGCAAGACCGTGATCGTTTCGCGCAGCAGCCGGCCCGATCACGACATCGACTATCTGTTCGGGCAGGTGTCGATCGACAAGGCGTTCGTCGACTGGAGCGGCAATTGCGGCAACCTGTCGGCCGCGGTGGGGCCGTTCGCGATCAGCGCGGGCCTCGTCGAGGCGGGCCGCGTGCCGCGTGACGGCGTCGCGATCGTGCGCATCTGGCAGGCCAATATCGGCAAGACGATCATCGCGCACGTGCCGATGAGCGATGGCGCGGTGCAGGAAACCGGCGACTTCGAGCTCGACGGCGTGACCTTCCCGGCCGCCGAAGTGCCGCTCGAATTCATGGACCCGGCCGCCGACGAAGAAGGCGCGGGCGGCGCGATGTTCCCGACCGGCAACCTCGTCGACGACCTGGAAGTGCCGGGCGTCGGCACGTTGAAGGCGACGATGATCAACGCGGGCATCCCGACGATCTTCGTCGACGCCGAGGCGATCGGCTACAAGGGCACCGAGTTGCAGGACGCGATCAACAGCGACGCGAAGGCGCTCGCGATGTTCGAGACGATTCGCGCGCATGGCGCGCTGCGCATGGGGCTGATCAAACATCTCGACGAGATCGCGACGCGGCAGCACACGCCGAAGGTCGCATTCGTCGCGAAGCCGGTCGATTACGTGGCGTCGAGCGGCAAGCCGGTGCGCGCGGGCGACGTCGACCTGTTGGTGCGCGCGATGTCGATGGGCAAGCTGCATCACGCGATGATGGGCACGGCGGCGGTCGCGATCGGCACCGCGGCGGCGATCGCGGGCACGCTCGTCAATCAGGCGGCGGGCGGCGGCGAGCGTGAGTCGGTGCGCTTCGGGCATCCGTCGGGCACGTTGCGCGTCGGCGCGCAGGCGAGTCTGCAGGACGGCGAGTGGGTCGTCACGAAGGCGATCATGAGCCGCAGCGCGCGCGTGTTGATGGAGGGGTGGGTCAGGGTGCCGCAGCAGGGCTGAGGCGGCGCCGATGTCGGCCAACGTCAGCGGCACGGAAGGCTACGTAGAGAGCAGGCCGTCGCGCTCGCGGCGATGGGGGCATACGGTGCTCGCGGTCGAACCGGACGACGCATTGCGCAACGCGGCCGATGCAAACCTTCGCGTCGTCTACAATGGCCGCTTCGGCCGCGCTCCCATAACCACTCCCCAGCGGCCGACTCAGTCCCGACGCAGAGGAGCCACGATGCAGAACAGGCTGGACGCCGACGCAACGAAGTCCGGCGACGCGGCGCACGACATCGCGCGCGCGAGACGCGCTGTGCTCGTGATCGCGATTGCGCAATTGCTCGGTACGTCGTTGTGGTTCAGCGCGAACGGCGCGATGCGCGATCTGCAGATCGCCTGGCATCTGAGCGCGTCCGGTATCGGCTGGCTGACGAATGCGGTGCAGGCTGGCTTTATCGTCGGGACCTTGCTGTCGGCGACCACCGGACTCGCGGATCGCGTGTCGGCGAGCAAGGTGTTCGCCGTCTGCGGCGTGCTCGGCGCGACCTTGAATGCGCTGTTCGCGCTGTGCAGCAGCGGGCTCGCGTCGGCGCTCGTGTTTCGCTTCGGCGTGGGCGTCGCGCTTGCCGGCATCTATCCGCTCGGCATGAAGCTGCTCGTTACGTGGGACCCGCGGCGCGCCGCGCAGACGCTCGCGTTGCTCGTTGCGATGCTGACGCTCGGCACGGCGTCGGTGCATGCGATTCGTGCGTTGCTGTCGAGCGTGCCGTGGCAAACCGTGGTGCTCACTTCGTCGGGACTCGCGGTGATCGGCGCGCTGCTGGTGTTGGTGCTCGGCGAAGGGCCGCACGCGCGGCGCTCGGGCAGCCGACGCTTCGGTTTGTCGGCGGGCGTCGGGCAGGTCGTGCGCATCAGCGAGTTTCGCTCGGCCGCGCTCGGCTATTTCGGTCACATGTGGGAGTTGTACGCGTTCTGGACGCTGACGCCGCTGCTCGTGCAGCGCGCGTTCGCGAGCGGGGCGCCGGCGGCGCCGGGCACCGTCGCGTTGTGGTCGTTCCTGATCATCGCGATCGGTGCGCTCGGCTGCCTGTTCGGCGGCAGACTCAGCCAGGTGGTCGGCAGCGCGCGTACCGCCGCTCTCGCGCTGACGATCTCGGGCACGCTGTGCGCGATTTATCCGCTGACCACGGGGCTCGGCACCGCCGCGCAGCTCGGGTTACTACTCGTGTGGGGCATCAGCGTGATCGCGGATTCGCCGCAGTTTTCGGCGCTGTCCGTGAAGGCCTGTCCCGCCGACAAGATCGGCGGCGCGCTGACGCTGCAGAACAGCTTCGGCTTTTTCCTGTCCGCCTGCTCGATCCTGTGGTCGACCAGCGTATTTCACGCGCTCGACGTGCGCGTCGCATGGCTGCTGCTGCCTGGGCCGATCATCGGTCTGATCGCGATGACGCCACTGTTGCGCAAGCAGCCACGCTGGTGATGCTCGCGCTGCGTTACTTGCCGCCGCGCTTTTCCTGCCAGCGCCGCATGAACGCGATCTCGTCATGCTGCGCCGTGATGATGTTGCGCGCGAGCCGCTTGATCTCCGGGTCCTTGCCGTATTTCAACTCCGCCTGCGCCATCTCGATCGCGCCCTGGTGATGCGGGATCATGTGCGCGACGAAATCCCGGTCGGCGTCGCCGGTGTACTCGGGGGCGCTCATCTCATGCATCATGCGCTCGTCGGCGGCCTTGAAGGCTTGCGTCGATGCGCCCGCGTCGGTATGCGCCGAATCCGGCATGTCCATGCCGGGCATGCCCTGATGTTGCGCGTGAGCGGGCAGAGCTGCCGCCGCGAATGCCAAACCGCCGAACACACAGAGAGCGCGCAACGCGCGAAGGTTTTTCATATTGGTTTTCCGTTGTTGAAGAGTGTGGCGACGTGATCCGCGCGATTCTAACGGTCACGTCGGACATCGTGGAGCTTCCTGCCGTGGTAAGGTCAAGCGGAGGCAAAGCAACGCACGCCTATAATGAAACGCGACTGGATGACCAAGCCAGCATCATTGGCAGCATCACTCACTCAACGAGGCTGACAGCATGTACATCGCGATGAACCGCTTCAAGGTGGCGCCCGGCTCCGAGGACGCCTTCGAACATCTGTGGACCACGCGCGACACCCATCTGAAAGAGGTGCCGGGCTTCGTCGAATTTCATTTGCTGAAGGGACCGCGCAAGGACGATCACGTCCTCTATTCGAGCCATACGATCTGGCGCGACCATGGATCGTTCGAGACATGGACGAAGTCCGACGCGTTTCGTGCCGCGCATCGCAGTGCCGGTAACGAAAGCCGCGTGCTGTATCTCGGCCACCCGGAATTCGAAGGCTTCGAAGTCATCCAGACCGTCAAATAACGCGGTGCTCGCGCGGCGCCTGCATGCCGGTTCGCATTCGCGCGGGCATGGCGCATGCACATCCGACGCGCAACGCGCGTGGACATCGAGCTGCTCACGGCAGCGCACGACTCACCAAGGATCGAAAACATGAAAGCCGTCAGAATCGGTTCGCCCGCCACAGTCGATAGCCTGCAGGTCGTCGATCTCGCCGATCCCGGTCAGCCCGAGGCCGGGCAGATTCGCGTGCGCATTCGCGCTAGTTCGTTGAACTACCACGACTACGGCGTCGTCAGCGGCAATCTGCCGGCCGAAGCGGGCCGCATCCCGATGGCCGATGGCGCGGGCGTCGTCGAAGCGGTCGGCGCAGGCGTGCGCGAATTCAAGGCCGGCGATCACGTCGTGTCCTGCTTCTTCCCACACTGGGAAAACGGTTCGCCCGCGATCGGCGATTTTGCGACCACCCCCGGCGACGGCGTCGACGGCTACGCGCGCGAAGTCGTCGTGCTGCCGAGCCACTACTTCACGCGCGCGCCGGCCGGCTACAGCCACGCCGAAGCGGCGACGCTGACCACGGCGGGGCTGACCGCGTGGCGCGCGCTGGTCGTCGATGGTCAGTTGAAGGCAGGCAGCAGCGTGCTCGTGCTCGGCACCGGCGGCGTGTCGATCTTCGGCTTGCAGATGGCGAGGGCGATGGGGGCATCGGTGATTGCGACGTCGTCGTCGAATGCGAAGCTCGCGAAGCTGCGCGAACTGGGTGCCGACCATACGATCAACTATCGCGACAATCCCGAATGGGGCAAAGAAGTGCGTCACATCACCAACGGGCGCGGCGTCGATCACGTGGTCGAAGTGGGTGGTCCCGGCACGCTGCCGCAGTCGATCACCGCATGCCGCATCGGCGGGCACATCGCGCTGATCGGCGTGCTGACCGGCCGCGCGGGTCCGGTGCCGACCGCGCATCTGATGGCGCGGCAACAGCGTCTGCAAGGGCTGATCGTCGGCAGCCGGCAGGATCAGATCGACATGGTGCGCGCGCTGGAGACCACGGGCATCAAGCCGGTGATCGACAGCACGTTCGCGCTGGACAAGCTCGCCGACGCGTTCCGGCACGAGGCATCGGGTGCGCACTTCGGCAAGATTTGTGTGGCGATCTGAGATTCAACGCTCGCGCCCGGCCCGCATGACCCGCGGGATCGCTAGGGCCTGTTCACGCTAATAACGGGCTTGCGAACGTGCCTTTGCGCGCGTAGTGCAAGGAGAGAGGAGCGCCGTTTGGCCGAGCCAAACAAGCGACGACCGACGCCGCAATACGGGCGCAAAGGCACGTTCCCCTGTTTTAAAAAAACCTTCAAGGGGCTGGCCGCCAGAAGGGCCGATCGCCGCGTCATGCTCCTTGCGAATACGTCGAGTATTCGTTGCGTCGCAATCCTTGCGCTCGGCCCTTCTGGCGGCCAGCGCAAGCCCGTTATTAGCGTGAACAGGCCCTAGCTCAGATGCCCCTCGCGAGGTCCGCGAAACAGACACCCGTCGCCTCGCAGGCCTGCGTGAACCCTTCGTCGTAACTCGTGAAAAACAGAGTGCGCGTCGTGCCGAGCGTTCTGAACAGCTCGGCGAGCACCGCGCGCGCTGACGCGTCGAGTCCGCCGGCCGGTTCGTCGGCGATCAGCACGCGGGTTTCGCCGAGCGCGGCCGCCGTCAGAAACACCTTTTTGCGGCTGCCATACGACATCTGCTCGAAACGTTTGTCCAGATGCGGCGCGAGGCCGAAGCGTTCGGCGAGCGCGAGCACGTCGTCGGTCAGAGCGGTGTGCCGCGCCGCCGCAACCTGCCGCAGATAATCGCGGCCGGTCTGATCGGGCCAGCTCATGCTGTCTTCCGGCACATACGTGAGCAGCGCTTGCGCGGCATGCGGCGCGGCGCGCAGCGAATGACCGCCGAGCCATACGTCGCCGGTGTCGGGTTCGAGCGCGCCGGCGAGGATGGCGAGCAACGTCGATTTGCCGCTGCCGGATTCATCGTTCAACGCGACGCAGCCGGACGTCGCGTCGAAGTGCAGTCCTTCGAACAGGACGCGGTCGCTATAGCGCTTGCTGAGGTTGTCGAATCGAAGCATGGGTTGGCGCGCAGAGGGCGATGTGAACGCGGCGCAGGATTGCGCCACGCCTCGTGCATGCCGTGCGGGATCTGCGCCACGGCAATTTCGCGCCAGTGTAGCAGCGCGCGCCTGGTTCGTTCGCGCCGTTACGCAGACGTCGGCGTCTCCAGCAAGAACTCCACCATCCGATCACACACGCGTTCGAACATCTGCGTGCCCGTCACGGTCGGGCAACCGCGCGCGCGTGCCGCTTCGATCAGCGGCGTAAGTGGCGGTTTCGTTACGACATCGCCGACAAAAGTCGTGGCCGGCAAGCGCGCGACGTCGATCGGCAACGAATCGCCCGCGCGCATGCCGAGCGGCGACGCGTTGACGACCACGTCATACGGACTCGGGTCGAGGTCGGCCGCCGCACCGCGCGCCGTGCCTCGGCCGAGCGCATTGAGCCGTGCGGTCAGCGAGTCGGTGCGTTCGACGTCGTTGTCGCGCACGTCGAGCGAGCCGACGCCGCGCTGAATCAGCGCATGGCCGATCGCCGAGCCCGCGCCGCCCGCGCCGACCAGCAGCGCGCGCTTGCCCCGTAGTTCGCAGCCCGCCGCGACGAGCGCCGCAACGAAGCCGGTGCCGTCGAACATGCCGCCATGCCAGCCGCCATCGGCGTTGCGGCGCAGCGTGTTGACCGCGCCAAGGAACGCGGCTTCTTCGGCGAGCGTCGCGCAATAGCTCGCCGCGGTGAATTTGTGCGGCACCGTGATGATCACGCCGTCGACGTTGCGCATCGGCGCGATGCCCGCGAAAAAAGCCGGCAGATCGGCTGGCGCGACGTGCGCGGGCACCACCAGCGCATCGCAGCCGGCCGAACGCAACGCGGCGGTCACGCCGGACGGCGAGCGCACCTGCGCAATCGGATCGCCGACGATGAAATACACGCGCGTCGCGCCGCTCAGACCCGCGTCGAGCGACGCCGCGAAGGAAGGGGTTTCAGCCCGCTGCATGATCGAATCTCCTGAGTGCAGCATAGGAAAGAACCGTCGACGCCGCTCGGCGCCGGCGCCCAAAAAGCAGAACCTGAGAGAAAGTGCCGATGACGCGAACGGGTCCGTAGAGAGCCGTCGCTCATCCTGCCAGCTGATTCCAAAATCCTGACTTAATCGTGGCCTATTTTCAGATCATTTAGGTCCGTCTAATTACGCTTTGTCAGTAATTGTGACTGATTTTAATTGGGGTGCGGTTAGATATAGACATTAAAAACACGCGCTGCTTTTTACGCTGATAAACTGTGCGCGGAGCCAAGGCGGCGACGCCCTACGCGCGCTTGCCGCGTCCCCTTCCGGCGTGTCGATGGCCGGATAGATGGTACAAATAGGCCTTTTCCGCGGCTTTGACAGACGCGTACCGCCGGCATAGTACCTTCGGCTAACGCGGCTCACCGGGACGCACAGATCGTCGTCCTTCTGAATTGTCCTTTGAGCCTCGCCGTGTGGCGCTTCGCCCCCAGCCGATTTTCCGCAGACTCCGCCTTCCGATTTCGACAGGTAAGTTTGACAGAAAGCTTGATTAAGTAAGGGCTTGTTCAAGTCCGCATTTTGGAAATGACTCATGAAGCCGGGAAATAATTCGCTTGGGAAAAAGCGCGCACGCAAAATTGCGGTCGCGGCTGCGGCGGTGCTGATCGCGGTGTTGGTCGGTTGGGGCGTCTGGTATATCCAGCATCGCGCCGAGCCGCAGGCGCCGGCGCTGAGCGGCATTGCGAGCCAGATGCGTCACGATGCATCCGCGTGGACGCATGCGGAGAAGGATGCGTCGACGATGCTGCGCGACATTCACGACACCAACGTCGCGGCGATCGGCGTGAGTCCCAACGCGATTCTGGTGTCGCTGCGTGACGGCTCGAAGTACTTCGTCACCGATCACAACGCAACCTTCTCGCACGCGCTGCTGCTGGGCGAGCGCTCCGACGCCGCCGCGTATCAGCTCGTATGGCTGCCCGACGTCGACATCCACAGCGACGGTGCACGCTGGACCCAACTGTTCGACCAGTTCCGCGACGCGCTGAGCGTGCTGCTGCCGCTCGTGCTGATCGGCGGCATGGCGGTGGTTCATGCGACGCGAGATGAAGGGCGGCGCGAAGCTGCTCAGCGAAACACCGACGCTGCGTTTCGACGACGTGATCGGCGCGAACGAAGCGAAGGCCGCGCTCGCCGACATTCGCGGTTACCTGTCCGATCCGAAGCAGTTCTCGTCGCTGGGCGTGCGCGCGCCGTGCGGCATCCTGATGGTGGGCGCGCCCGGCGTCGGCAAGACGCGGCTCGCTCAGGCGCTGGCCGGCGAATGCGGCGCGAACTTCATTTCGATCACGGGCAGCTATTTCAGCGCGAAGTACTACGGTGTCGGTATCCAGAAGGTGCGGCACCTGTTCGAACTCGCGCGCAAGAATGCGCCGACGGTCATCTTCATCGACGAAGCGGACGGTCTCGCGAAACGAACCGACACCGGCGGTGGTCCGGTCGAAGCCGAAAGCAACCGGATCATCAACCAGCTGCTCGCGGAGATGGACGGCTTCGAGTCGAACGAGGGCGTGATCGTCGTGGCCGCGACCAACCATCCCGACAATCTGGACGAAGCATTGCGCCGTCCCGGCCGTTTCGATCGCACGGTGCAGGTGCGTCTGCCGGATCGCGAAGACCGCGCCAAGATTTTCCGTTTCTACGCGCAGCGGCTGAAATCGAAGGCGGCGGATATCGACTACGACCAGCTCGCGCGTTTGACGACTGGACTGTCGCCGGCCACCGTCGCGATGGTCGTGAATCAGGCGGGGCTGATCGCGCGCAAGGCGGGCGATAACGAAATCGCCGCGAAGCACTTCATGGAAGCGATCAAGATCGCGCGCATCGGCGACGTGAGCGGCGCCGAGCGCGCACTCACCGAGGACGAGCGCAGGCGCATCGCGGTGCATGAGGCGGGTCATGGTCTGGTCGCGGCGCTGCTTGGCACCGGCGTGCTCGAGGAAGTGACGATTCTGCCGCGTGGCGGCGCGCTTGGCGTCGCGCTGATCACGAAGGCGCAGGACAAGCACCTGTACCGCGAAACGGAAATCCGCAACGAGATCCAGGTGCTGCTCGGCGGACGCAACGCGGAGATTCTGATGTTCTCCGAAGCATCGAGCGGCGCCGCGTCGGACTTGCAGGAGGCCTCGCGTATCAGCCTCGACATGGTGTCGAAGTTCGGCTTCAACAGCGACGGCGATCTGTTCAGTCTCGCGGCGCTGCCGTCGCAGTATGCGGGCCTGCAAATGAAGAGCGCAATCGAGCATGCGAACGTGCTGCTCAAGGAGCTCAACGAACTTTGCTACGGGCTACTGCACGCGTACGAGCCGGTACTGCGCGACATTTCGGACCAGTTGCTCGAGCACGAGACCGTACCCGGGGACACCGTTTATCGGTTCATCGCCGAGCACAAGAGCACGCTGAAGATCGTGCACGAGCCTGCGGCGGCTTGACGGGCCTGATGATGCGCTACGCGAAGTCCGACGATCCCGGGGCGGCCGGGTGGTGAGGCCGAATGATAGCGTGAGGCGCGTAGCCGGATAGATCGGCGACCTGGTTCGATCTGTCAGGCTACGTCGGAAGCGACGTTCTCCGCCGCTTTCAATACCGATTCGCCGCGCGTCTTCACTCGCAAAATCGGCGCCTCGATCAACCGCCACGACAGCACCGCAATGCCAAGCGAAATCGCAAACGACGCGACGATGCCAAGCATGTGTGCCCACATCGGCACGCTGCCGCCAAACAACGCCTCGGCGTGACGGTTACGCGTCAGATCGGGGATCAGGTTGTGATACAGATAGAAGCCGTAACTGATACGCCCAAGACCGGCGAGCCAACGCGTCTGTAGCAGACCCATCACGGCAGCATTGCGGCAACACGCGATCGAAGCCACCAGCGCCGCGATACCGATCCCGTACGTTGCGCTGATCGCGGTAAACAGCAAGGGATCGTCGAGCATGTTCCACTTCGGCTCGGCCGCGCACAAACCGATCACGACCAGACTCAGCGCGAACAGCGTCAGGCCATGACCGAGCCAGGCACGCACGCGGCCGCGATCGTCCTCGATCACCAGACCACCGATGCCGCCCAACGCGAGCAACCAGACATTGCTCAACGGGTGCGTATAGATCGTGATCTCATCCCAATGCGCGGCGCGCATCGCGAACAGCGCGGCAAGGCCGAGCGCCACGATCGCCCAACATGCCGCTCGATGTCGCCGCGTCGCGAGCAGCAGCAAAAACGGCGCAACGACGAGATAGAACTGCTCCTCGATCGCGAGGCTCCACAAGTGCGAATAGCGGCCCGGCCAGTAACGCAGCACCGAGCCGATCCAGAAGTTGGACAGATACGCGAAGTGAAACGGCATGCCGCTCGCCAGTTCCGGATTCGCGAGGCCGAATGCCATCAGCACGCACATCACGACGAGCATCAGGTAATAGATCGGAAAGATGCGCACCGTGCGACGAAACAGAAAGCGCCCGAGCTCGGTGCGGAAACAGCTGTCGCCCTCTTCGATGCGCGCGCGCCGCGACGACAGGATGCCGATGATCAGAAAGCCGCTCAGTGCAAAGAAGATCCACACGCCGAGATGCCCGATTTCGCCGATGTCGCCGAAGAGTCGATGCTGCAGAAACACCATCAGCACAGCGATCGCGCGCAATCCATCGAATCCGGCAATTCTGTTTTTCATAAACCTCTATTCGCAAAGCGGCGGAAAAGCACGAAAACATCGTACGGGGAAAAAATGCGAAAAAAATCGCAGCGCGCGTTCGACGATTTATTTTCGAGGCTCGCGTCCATCCATGAAGACGGGTATCCCTGTTTCGTGCATGAAAAGCCGCAAAACTTTCCGCGTGTTCGCTAAAGACGCGCCGAGTATTACCAGTCGCCAACGACTCCATTTCAGAAAGCCGTTGTGAAAGCGAACATTAGAGGCGAATCGTCAGCGCCTTCGCCTGCGTCATAGGTGATGCATTGAACGATCGAGTCTTTTGTCGTTCGCACAGGTTGGCACGCTGATGCGTGGCCATTCACGTTCTTGCGTGCCGCCAGCGCGCATTCTTCGAGAAGACGAATGGAAACCCCAGGCCGTGGCCGTGGACGATCGGTCGAAGTCGATTTTTTTCGCGGTATCGTGCTGATCGTCATCGTGCTCGATCACATTCCCGGCAGCACGCTATCGCATCTGATGCTGCACGCGTACGCGTTGTGCGATTCGGCCGAGGTGTTCGTGTTTCTCGGCGGCTATGCATCGGCGGCGGCGTATACGGCGGTGCTTGCGCATCGCGGCGAACACGCGGCGCAGCTGCGCTTCCTCAAACGCTGCGGGGAGATCTATCGCGCGTATCTGTTGACGGCGGTGCTGACGCTCGTGTCCGGCGCGATTCTCGCGCTGCTCGATCTGAATCGGCCGATGGTAGAAATGACCGGCTGGCCGCCGTTCGCGTTGCAGCCATGGCGTCAAGCATTCGATATCGCGCTGTTGCGCCGGCAACCGTATCTGTCCAGCGTGCTGCCGATGTACGTGCTGTTCGCGCTATGCGTGCCCGTGATGGTGCCGCTCGCGCGCCGCTCTGTATCGCTCGCGCTCGCGGTGAGCGTCGCGGTGTGGGCCGTCGCGCGGCCGCTCGCCGCGTTATTCAGCATTGACGCTGTCGCCGACTGGGCTTTTAATCCGTTTGCGTGGCAACTGATGTTCATGCTCGGTATGCTGTGCCGCGTGCAGCCGATCAGCGAACGTTTTCATGCGAGCTATGCCGCGCAGTGGCTCACGCGCGTCGCGGTGGTCGCGGTGCTTGGCTTCGCGATGGTCAAACTTTTCGTGCTGACGCAGCCTTTGTCCGGCACGCACAAGCAGAATCTTTCAGTGGAACGTGTGATCAATTTCATCGTCATCGCGTGGCTCGCCGCCCAGTTCGTGCGGATGGGCAGTATCGCGTGGCTAGCGAGGCGGCTGCCCGCCGTCGTGACGGTGGGGCGCACCGGACTCGTGTGCTTCGTGACCGGCACGCTGGTGTCGTTGATCATCGACACGGCGACACCGCACACGTTTCACGGCTTTCGCGCGGTGCTGGTCGGGCTCGGCGGCGACCTCGCGGCGATCGGCGCGCTGCTGATGATCGCGCGCGGCTGGAGCGGCTGGAAAGGGCAGCAGTCGGGCGCACAGGCGAATGGCGCGGGTTGCGGATGACACGACGCGAGCGCCGCGGGCGCATCACGACCACGATGCACACGACGCGCAAGCTCGTTGGACTCGCGACCGTGATGAGCGTCGTCGTGCTCGCGTGGCTCGCGATGCATCGCACGGCCGCGCAGGCCAAAGAGACACCGTTCGCGATGCACTGCGCGGAGTTCGCGGGCGCGGTGCTGTCGCCCGAATTGATCGAGATGCCGACGGCCGGCGCGCTGATCGAAAGCGCGGCAATGATCGGCGCGACCGCGCCGGGCAATCAGCAAGGCGGCGAGTATTGCCGCATCACGGGCCGCATCAAGGCGCTGAATCGGACAACGCCCGACATCCGCTTCGATCTGAATCTGCCGAGTCGCTGGAATGGCCGTGCGTTGCAGATCGGCGGCGGCGGGTACAACGGCGTGGTTGTCAGCGGCACCGGCGTGATGCCGTTCTCGCCGGATCGCGCGCCGCTCGCGCAAGGCTACGCGACGTTCGGTGACGACTCGGGGCATGTCGGCGATTCGTCGCTCGCGGCGTTTGGTCTCGTCGATGAAGCGGTGACGAACTTCGGCTATGCGCATCTGAAGAAAACCCATGACGTCGCGCTCGCGTTGATCGCGCACGCGTACGGCAGGCCGCCGCAGCGCATGTATTTTGCCGGCGGCTCGACGGGGGGCCGCGAAGGCTACACGGTGATGCAGCGCTTCCCCGACGACTACGACGGCGTGATCGCCAATGCGCCCGCGCTGAATTTTTCCGGCGTGCGGCTGATCGGCGTGAAGCTCGGCCAGGCCGAGTACGGTACGCCGGGCGGCTTCGTGCCGCCGACGCTGCTCGAACGCGTCTATCAACGCACGCTCGAGGTATGCGACCGGCTCGACGGCATGGCGGACGGCATCGTCAGCGACGTCGAAGCATGTCGCGCCCACGAAGCGCAAATTGTCGATTCGCTGCGTTGCGCGCTGCGCCTTTCATCTGACGATGCGTGTCTGACCGACGCGCAACTGGCCACCTTGCTGGCGATGCGCGACGGGCTGTCGCTGCCGTATCGGCTCGCGTGGGAGGTGAGCGGCTATCGCGGCTACAACGTGTTCCAGGGCACGCAGCTGACCGGCGCGCTCGGGCTCGCGCATCAGCCGCGGCGTCAACCGGTGCCGACGTTCTATGCGAACGGCTATCTGTTCGCGCAAGGCGACGGCTATCTGCGCTACTTCGTCGCGCGCGACGCGGACTTCGATTCGTTGACGTTCGATCCGCAACGCCCCGGCAAATATCGCGCGCAACTGATCGCGCTGTCGGGCACGATCGGCGCGATGAACCCCGACCTGTCGCGTTACATCGCGCACGGCGGCAAGCTGATCACGCTGCAGGGTCTCGCCGACGAAGTGATCAGCCCGAACCAGACGATCGCATATCACGACGCGCTAGTCGCGCGTTTCGGCAAGGACGAGGTCGATCGCTTCATGCGGCTGTACATGGTGCCGGGGTTTCAGCATGGCAACGGCGTGTTCATTCCATCGGTCGATCTGCTCGGCGCGCTCGACGCGTGGGTCACGCGCGGCATCGCGCCCGAAACGCTGATGGCCACAGATCTCGCCGCGGCGACGAATGGACGCTCGCGGCCGCTGTGCCGCTATCCCGGGTTTCCGCGCTATCTCGGCCGAGGCAATGTAAATCTGGCGAGTAGTTTTGTCTGTGCGCAGCCCTGAGGTCTGAGTCGTCGCAGCGCCTGTTTGGCCGGCGAGCCG
Organism: Paraburkholderia sp. 32; assembly: GCF_050435345.1. Classification (NCBI taxonomy): domain Bacteria; kingdom Pseudomonadati; phylum Pseudomonadota; class Betaproteobacteria; order Burkholderiales; family Burkholderiaceae; genus Paraburkholderia; species Paraburkholderia sp. 32. Next base: position 119,128 of record NZ_JBNDKD010000001.1, on the reverse strand, counting down.
CGCTAGAAAACGTGCGGACCGAGCCGGGGCCCACGCCCGACGAGCCGACAGCCCGAGCGCCAGCGCCTTTTCGCGCACGTAGCGCCGCAACCGCACGATCTGTTCGTCCGCTCGCGTGCGCTGCACGCTTTCGCACTTTCCATTACATTGCGGATGCGGCGCGTTCCTTCGCGCCGTTTCCTGTCATTCAACAGCGGTGTCGGCCATCATCGAGTCCATGCAGCCAATCGTTTCGGTCAAGAATCTGTCGAAAACCTATGCCAGCGGTTTTCAGGCACTGAAGAACATCAATCTGGCGATCCACCGTGGAGAAATCTTCGCGCTGCTCGGGCCGAACGGCGCGGGCAAGACCACGCTGATCAGCATCGTCTGCGGCATCGTCAACGCGAGCGAAGGCGGCGTGACGGTGGACGGCCACGACATCGGCTCCAACTATCGCGCGGCCCGCTCGCTGATCGGCCTCGTGCCGCAGGAGTTGACCACGGACGCGTTCGAAACCGTCTGGGCCACCGTGTCGTTCAGCCGCGGCCTGTTCGGCAAGCCGAAGAACCCCGCTTACATCGAGAAAGTGCTGCGCGACCTGTCGCTATGGGAGAAGCGCGACAACAAGATCATCACGCTGTCGGGCGGCATGAAGCGGCGCGTGTTGATCGCGAAGGCGCTGTCGCACGAGCCGCGCGTGCTGTTTCTCGACGAGCCGACCGCCGGCGTCGACGTCGAGCTGCGGCGCGACATGTGGAAGCTCGTGCGCTCGCTCGCGGCGAGCGGCGTGACGATCATCCTGACCACGCATTACATCGACGAAGCCGAGGAGATGGCCGACCGCATCGGCGTGATCAACGCGGGCGAAATCATGCTGGTCGAAGAGAAGACCGAGCTGATGCGCAAGCTGGGCACGAAGCAGTTGACGCTGCAACTGGAGAGCCCCCTCGACACGGTGCCGGCTTCGCTCGCCGGCTACGGGCTCGCGGTCGCGAACGGCGGCAACGAACTGACCTACACCTATGAAGGCGAGGGCGGGCGCACCGACATCATCGCGCTGCTGAAATCGCTCGACGACGCCGGTATCCGCTTCAAGGACCTGCACACCACGCAGAGTTCGCTCGAAGACATTTTCGTCAGTCTGCTGCGGGGGAACCCATGAACATCTATGCAATGCGCGCGATCTACAAGTTCGAAATGGCGCGCACGTGGCGCACGCTGATGCAAAGCATCATCGCGCCGGTGATTTCCACGTCGCTGTACTTCGTCGTGTTCGGCTCGGCGATCGGCTCGCGTATCAAGGAAGTGGAGGGCATCAGCTACGGCGCGTTCATCGTGCCGGGTCTGATCATGTTGTCGCTGCTGTCGCAAAGCATCGCGAACGCGTCGTTCGGGATTTACTTCCCGCGTTTCACGGGCACGATCTACGAGCTGCTGTCGGCGCCCGTATCGTATCTGGAGATCGTCGTCAGCTATGTGGGCGCGGCGGCCACCAAGTCGATCCTGCTCGGGCTCATCATTCTCGCGACCGCCGCGCTGTTCGTGCCGTTGCAGATCATGCATCCATTATGGATGGTGCTGTTTCTCGTGCTGACGGCCGTCACGTTCAGTCTGCTCGGCTTCATCATCGGCATCTGGGCGGACAGCTTCGAGAAGCTGCAACTGGTGCCGCTCCTGATCGTCACGCCGCTCACGTTTCTCGGCGGCGCCTTCTATTCGGTGGACATGCTGCCGCCGTTCTGGCACGCCGTCACGCTGTTCAATCCGATCGTTTATCTGGTCAGCGGATTTCGCTGGAGCTTCTACGAGTTGGGCGACGTCGGCGTCGGCCTGAGTCTCGGCATGACACTGCTGTTCCTCGCGGTGTTCCTCGTGATCGTCGGCTGGATCTTCAGGACCGGCTATCGCTTGAAAAGCTGATAAGACCGCGCGATTAGCAGAGGGCGCGACAGCGAAAAGCCGTCGCGCCCTCTTCATCGATACGCGCAGACGCCGACTACAACAGATACGCCTGCGCGACATTGATCAACTGCACGCGGTTGCGCACGTTGAACAGCTGCCGCAAGCGCCGCAGATGATAGTCGACGTTATGCGGCGAGAGCCCGAGGAAATACGCGATTTCCTTGTCGCGCTGCCCCTGCACGACCGCCTTCAGCACCGCGTGCTGCAGCGTGCTCAGCGCGACGCGCTGCTGCTGCGCGGGCGCGATGCCGATCACGCTTTTCGCGTGCATCCAGATGAACTCATGAATCGAGTGCGCGAACATCAGCGTTTCCGCGACGATCGATTCGGTCATCCAGCGCGGGTTGCCGATCTCCGAATTGAAGCACAGGCTCGCGCTCAGCTCCGGCTCCGGCAGCGGCATCTGCGTGAGAATGCCGCTCTTGCGGCCGGTCGCCTCCAGCATGTCGATCAGCGCGCCGAGCCGCTCGCTGCGCAGCTGCGCGCGCGGCAGGTCGGCGCGCAGGTCGGCGGTATTCCACAGAAACGGCATGCCGGTCGGCGACGCGAGCGCGACGCGCGGATCGAGCTCGAAATAGCGCTCGCGGAAATAGCGCGTGAGCCAGGCCTGCGACTCGTAGCTCGTCAACACGAACATCGTCTTGTGATGCGAAGACGTGCGCGTGGCGGTATAGCTGAACGAGTCGAAGCCCAATTGCCTGATGCGCTGTCGCACGAACTCCATGCGGTCCTGCGCGCTGCCGAACCGTCCGAGCGGACCGATCAGCGGCGCGGCCCGCCGCGCCGCGGGCGACGGCGTGCCGATTTCTTCCTCGGTGAACAGAGTCAGAAAGCCACTGCGACCCGCACCATTCGTGGCGCGGGGAGACATCTTCACTGCTTCAGCCGCGTGGGCTGATTGCGCGGCGTGCCGCGCGCCGGCCGGGTAAGCCGGTTGGGCGGATGCCGCTCTCGGGTGTGCTGCCGACGCGTGCCCGGCTTCGCCTTGCGGCGAGCCGGTCAGCCATTGCGGCAGCGTATCGCATTCATGTTCCATGAAACGGTAGCTCCGGCGTTCTAAACGCGTGAAAGACGACAACCTCAATGATTAGCGATTTCGTGAAATGTCGGTAGCCGGTTCCTTGCTATCATTTTTGTGATCTTGCGCTGACAGTGGACCGGCAATACGGGTACGGCGGCGTTTCTCCTTCCATACGGCACCTCCTTCGAGGGGATGTGATGGCACGAATTCCCAAGCTCACGACGACGCTCGCCTACGACCGCTACATGGCCGGCCAGCGACTCGTGTCGAGCGTGGATCGCGAGTGGCGGCATCTGGTGCTGCGCTCGTATCTCGAGCCGGTGCGGCAAGACCTGCTCGAAGCGCCCGGTTTGCGCGACTTCACGCTGATGACGCTCGCGAGCGGCGCCGAGCATCTCGAACGCAACCTCGGCGGAGCTTGGGAAAGCGCCGATATGCGCGTGAACGACCTGTGGTTCGTGCCGCCCACGCCGATCTCGTGGCGCTGGCATTCGATCAGCGACGAGCCGTTGTCTACGTTGCACGTGCACATCGAGCGCGATTTGATCGACAGCGTCGCGCAACAGATGGGGCTCGACGCGTCGCGTGAACTGTCGCTCGGCGACGCGATGCGCTTCAACGATCCGCTGATCGCCGCGATGCTTGCCGCGCTGCATCGCGCCGCCCGCGATCCGGCCGATTCGCGTCTGTATGTCGATACGCTGGCTCACGCGCTCGCCGCGCACCTGCTGCAGCACTATTCGAGCGGCAACGACGCGCGGCGCGGCGGCGCGACGCGGCCCGAACGGCTGGTGCCGCGCCGGATTCGCCGAGTGACCGAGTACATCCGCACCAATCTCGCCGAAGATCTGGCGATCGCCGAACTGGCCGAGCAGGCCGGCCTAAGCAGTTTTCATTTTGCCCGGGTGTTTCGCCGCGAGACCGGGGAGACGCCGCATCAGTTCGTGACGCGCTTGCGGCTCGAGGAAGCGGCGAGGCTGCTGCGCGCCACGGATCGAACCGTGCTGCAAATCGCGCTCGAAGTTGGCTTCGAGAATGCCAGTCATTTCTCCGTGCAGTTCAAGCGTGGCTATGGTGCGACGCCGCTCGCCTACCGGCTGCGCGCTTGAGATGCACGCCGGCTGATGCTTGCCTGCGCACACCGTAACGGCTCGCCTTTCTACAGTCGGAATCACGCACTTGCGCAGTGTGCTTTGCATTGCGCGGCTTGCAAACTACGAACTTTCGTGGCGGCGCGCGGTGCAAACTGGCATGGCACGTGGAGCAAGGCTTCGCGGTTCGGCCGGCCGCCCGCGACCAGGCGTGGTCTAACTGGACTGACCGCGGCGCCGACAACTGTATCTGTCGAAACCTTGCATCGGACGACAGAATCGAACCGCTTTTGAACCCCACATACCGGATAACGCGCCATGACCCGACTCAAGATGACCGCCTGCGGCCACGCCTTCATCGCCGAAACCCATCCCGATGCGCCGCAGACCGTGGCCGCCTTCCTGAAGCTGCTGCCGTACCGGCAGAAGCTGATCCATGTGCGCTGGAGCGGTGAGGGCTGCTGGGTGCCGCTCGGCGAATTCAAGCTCGAGAACGACGGCGTCGCGGTCGGCTTCGAGAATCACACGAGCCATCCATCGGTCGGCGACATCCTGTTCTATCCGGGCGGCTATAGCGAGACCGAGATCATCCTCGCATATGGCTCATGCTGCTTCGCGAGCAAGATGGGGCAACTCGCGGGCAATCATTTTCTGACGATCGTCGAAGGCAAGGAAAAACTGCGCGAGCTCGGCACGAAGGTGCTGTGGGAAGGCGCGCAGGAGGTGGTGTTCGAGAGGCTTTGAGCGAGCCGCATTTCCTTGCTGGGCATACGCGATGCTTGTTTGAAGAGCCGCGTGCGGTCAGGTATCGATCCGGCACCGACCACGCACGTGAGGCACTCGACACCGCCGGCCCGCCCGGCCAGGAGGAGCAAATGCGAGGCATAAATGACAAGGTCCGCGCTGTAGTTTTTGCCATGTCGATCGTGCTGCTCTCGGCTTGCGGCGGGGGCGGTAACGGCAGCGGCGGGTCGAGTAGCGGCGGCAGCACGGCGGCCGAGCCGGCTGGCGGCGTCATGCTGCAGGTCGTGTCGTTCGGCGACAGCCTGTCGGACGTCGGGACTTATGCGCCGCTGGCGAGCGCGGTGGGAGGCGGGCGTTTCACGACCAACCCCGGCCAGGTGTGGTCCCAGCAGGTCGCGCAATACTACGGCGATACGCTCAGCGCCGCGTTCACGATCGATTTCACGCATAAGCTGAGTGCGCAGAGCGGCCTCGGTTACGCGGAAGGGGGCTCGACGGTGGCGACGCCGGCGAACCAGTACGACTATCTGAGCGACGTCATCGGCAACGTCGAAATGCCTGTCAATCAGCAACTGTCGAGCTATCTGAGCGCTCACGGCAGCTTCAACGCCAATCAGCTCGTGCTCGTGTGGGTGGGCGCGAACGATGTGCTCCGCGCCGGCAACCTGCCCGCCGCGGCGCCGATCGTGCAGGCGGCGGCCACGACGCTCGCCCAGCTCGTCGGGCAGATCGTGCAGAACGGCGGCGCGCATGTGGTGGTGATCAATCTGCCGAATATCGGGCTGTCGCCGAAGGGGCTCGCTTCGGCCGATGGTGGCGCGAACCTCACGCAGTTGTCGCAGCTTTTCAACGCTACGTTGAACGCCGCGTTGCAAACCGATGGGCTGCAGTCGAAAGTGATCGAGGTCGATTCGTACACGTGGACGAATCAGGTCATCGGAAGCTTTCAGGCGAACGGTTTTACCGTGTCGAATACGGGGCAGGCCTGCGATCCGAAGAAAACGCCCGATGACACCGCGCTGCTATGTTCGCCGGCGACCTATGTGAGCGCCAATGCGGATCAGACTTACATGTTCGCCGATGATTTGCATCCGACGACGCATATGCATGCGTTGTTTGCGCAGTTCGTCGAGCAGCAGATCGCGCATAGCGGGTTGGGGCGGTGAGGGGAGACTACGGCGGGGCGCGCTATCGGCACCCCGCCCCTGAACCAGGCCGGGGTGCGCACCCCATCAGGTCATCACTTGAACAACTTCATCGCCTGCGTCAGCGTATTGATCACCCCCCAGGCAAGCGGAATCATCACATACACCCAGAACACCGCGAGCATCACCTTGTTGGTCGGATGTACGGTTTGAACGGTCGACATACGGATCTCCTCACGCGCCCTTGGCGACTTGTGCGTCGGTCATGTGGTGCTTCTCATCCACACGCTTGACCAGCAGGTTGCAGATAAAGCCGATTACGAGCAGCACGGCCATGATGTGCACGGTCATCGTGTACGCGTCCGCTTTGGCGACACCGTTCGCGACTTCATATGCGCGGATGTAATTGACGAGCACCGGACCCGCTACACCCGCTGCCGCCCACGCGGTCAGGAGCCGTCCATGAATGCCGCCGACGAACGCCGTACCGAACATGTCGGCGAGATAGGCCGGCACCGTCGCGAAGCCGCCGCCGTACATGGACAGGATGATGCAGTACGTCAGCACGAACAGCGCGATCTGTCCGTTCGCGGCAAAGCTGGGCACGAAGTAGTAGAGCACCGCGCCGAGCACGAAGAAAATGGCGTAGGTGTTCTTGCGACCGATCCAGTCCGATGCCGACGACCACACGAAACGTCCACCCATGTTGAACAGCGACAGCAATCCGACGAAGCCGGCCGCAGCGGACGCCGTCACGGTGTTCTTGAAGCTCTCCTGGATCATCACCGAGGCCTGGCCGAGAACGCCGATCCCGGCCGTCACGTTCAGGAACAGCACGAACCAGATCAGATAGAACTGCGGTGTTTTCAACGCCTGATCGATATGCACGTGGTTGCGCGAGATCAGCCGGTGCTGCGTGACTTCGGGCGGCGTCCAGCCGGCCGGCTTCCAGTCGGCGGGCGGCACGCGGATCGCGAGGGCGCCGACCGTCATCGAGATGAAGTAGACGATGCCGAGCACGACGAAGGTCTCCGCGACGCCCACGCTCGTTGCGCTATGAAAGTGGTTCATCAGCGCGACCGACAACGGCGCCGCGATCATCGCGCCGCCACCGAAGCCCATGATCGCCATGCCGGTCGCCATGCCGCGGCGGTCCGGGAACCAGCGGATCAGCGTCGACACCGGCGACACATAACCGAGCCCCAGCCCGATCCCGCCGATCACGCCGTAACCGAGATATAGCAGCACGATCTGATGCAGATAGACGCCGAGCGCGGACACCAGGAACCCGCCGCCGAAACAGCATGCTGCCGTGAACATGGTGCGGCGCGGACCGACGTGTTCGAGCCATTTGCCCGCGAATGCCGCCGACAAACCGAGGAACACGATCGCGAGCGAAAAGATCCAGCCGAGCGCGGTCAGCGACCAGTCATCTGGCGCGGACTGGGTGATGCCGATCACTTTGGTCAGCGGTCCGTTGAATACCGAGAACGCATAGGCCTGACCGATGCACAGATGCACGGCGAGCGCCGCGGGGGGCACCATCCAGCGCGAAAAGCCGGGCTGTGCGACGGTGGCCTGTTTGGAAAAAAATGGGGCTGAGCCTCGTTGGCCGCCCGGCTCGCTGATGCTACTCATAAGTGGGTCTCCTTACAGTTGTTCTGTTTATCGGCGCTTCGTGCATATACCTTGAGGCGGCGCAGTGTAACTTGCGCACGCCGTCGCGTCATCGCTATATGTACTTTCATTTCATATGACCTGGATCCACGTACCCAAAATCGCGCCTGGCTCGACAATAGGACCTGGACGATGGCTTCGCAATATGAAGCACGCGGACATAAGGTGTGAACCTGGTGAAACGCGGGTATTCTTCACGCGATCGTGCAAATCGTGGGACGCTCCGAGCGGGTTGCGTCGTACTTCTGACTAGATAGAGCCACTATGCAAAGTCAGCAATAAACGAGACGCGCACGACGCGCGGCACAAAACGAAACGGGCCGGCGCGGCTTCTTCGCCGCGCCGGCCCGTCGTGTATCGACGGCGAGTTCCGCCGGTGTCAATCGATCTTGCGCCCGGTCTTCATGCGTGCTGCAACGAGTACCGAGACCAGACAGCCGATCGCCAGATACGCGGCCACCGGATGCCACGAGCCGCCCGCGAAGCTGACCAGCGCGACCGCGATGAACGGCGTGAATCCGCCGCCGACCACGCTCGCCACCTGATAGCCGACACCCGCGCCGCTATAGCGGTACTCGGTGCCGAACAGCTCGGTGAACATCGGCTGCTGGACGCTGACGACCATGTCGTGCGCGATGTTGGCAAGCATCACCGCGAACACGACGATCCATACTGTCGAACGCGCTTCGAGCGCGAGGAAGAACGGCACCGCGCTGAACACGCCGACCAGCGCGCCGATCATATAGATGCGACGGCGGCCGAAGCGATCCGCGAGCCAGGCGAAGCACGGAATCGTCACGCAGCTGAGCGCGCCGACGACGAAGCCGATCGTCAGGAAAAACTCGCGCGGCATGTGCAGGTTCGTGGTCGAGTAGCTCAGTGCGAACGCGGTCACGATGTACATCGTGAACAGCTCGGCGAGCCGCAGCGCGATGATCAGCAGGAAGGCTTTCGGATGGCGCAGCAGCGCTTCGACGATCGGCAGGCGCACACGGCGCTCGCCATGCTGGCCGACTTTCTCGACGAACTCCTGAGATTCCTCCATGCTCGAGCGGATCCAGAGCGCGATCAGCACCAGTACGACGCTGAACAGAAACGGCAGACGCCAGCCCCAGCTGAGGAACGCGGCGTTGTCCATCGAGCGGCTGATCAGCGCGACGAGTCCCGTCGACAGCACGAGCCCGACGCCGTAGCCGACCTGCACGCCGCTGCTGTAGAAGGCCTTCTTTTTCTCGGGCGCGCTTTCGACGGCCATCAACGCCGCGCCGCCCCATTCGCCGCCGACCGCAAAGCCCTGGATTGCGCGCAGCGTGACGAGCAGCACCGGCGCCAACCAGCCGATCGTCGAGAACGCCGGCAGCAGACCGATCGCGGCCGTCGACAGACCCATCATCATCACGGTGAGCACGAGCATGCGCTTGCGTCCGAGCCGGTCGCCGTAATGGCCGAACACGAAGCCGCCGAGCGGCCGGAACAGAAAGCCGACGCCGAAGGTCGCGAACGCGGCAAGCGTGCCCATCGCCGGGCCGACGTTCGGGAAGAACTCGGCGTTGAACACGAGCGCGGCGACGATGCCGTACAACAGGAAGTCGTACCAGTCGACCACGGCGCCGATAAAGCTGCCGAGCGCGGCCTTGCGAGCCCGACTGCGCGCATTGCGGTGAGTGGCCACTGTGGCCTGCGGGTGGGTGGTGCTCATCGAGTCTCCTTCAATGTGATATGTGCTTTAATCGATCGCGCCGCCCGGGCGAGGCTTTCGACGCGATCGATCCGCGCAGGGAATGTCCGGAAGGTTAATGACGCGATCCGGAATTCACAATCCGCATGATGGAGAAAATGCGCGATCATCGCTCGCGGCTGCGCGAATAGCGCGCGTTTTGCGTGTTTACACCGAGCGCCACGCAGAACCGTCGCGGGGAACGATGTGGGCGAACCCACGCAGCGCGCGGCGTGCTAACGTGAAAGTAATCTTAAAAACAACAGTCATTGATATACTACATACCGAATATTGAAAAATGCGGCGTTGCAGCATATGATTGAGGGATCAATCTTCTCAATCATCCGGAGTTACACGTGGAATTCGTGCCTCTTGCGCTGTTCGCCATGGCCGTCGTTGGGTTGGGCTGTGCCGCCACCGTTCTGCTGACCGACTGGATTCCCGAATCGGTCGCTGCACCTGCATCGCAACATGGCCGCTTCGTGGGTCTGGGCGAGCAGCGCGGCAAAACGGCGGCGCCGAATCGCGCGCGTGTTCAAGCAGAGGCGATGAATGTCGTCAGAACTTCCAACTGAAACAGTGGCCACCCCGTTGACCCTGTCGTTGCAGCCAATCGGCGCGAGTGCGAGCTTGCGCGATCAGGCCTATGCGATGCTGCGTCAGGCAATCGCCGACGCGGATATCTACCAGAATCGCGAAGAAATCCGTCTCGACGAGCGCGTGCTCAGCGAATCGCTCGGCGTGAGCCGCACGCCGGTGCGCGAAGCGATGACGCTGCTCGAGCAGGAAGGCTTCCTGCGCATGGTGCCGCGGCGTGGCATCTACATCGTGCGCAAGAGCAAACGCGAAATCGTCGAGATGATCCAGATGTGGGCCGCGCTCGAAAGCATGGCCGCGCGGCTCGCCACGCTGCATGCGACCGACGAGGAAATCGGCCGCTTGCGCCATATGTTCGACAATTTCCGCGACACGACGCCGGCCGAGCATATCGCCGAGTATTCGGACGCGAACATCGCGTTTCATCAGGCGATCGTCGAGTTGTCGAAGTCGCAGATCATTCTCGACACGATCAAGAACATCTTCATCCACGTGCGCGCGATCCGGCGCATGACCATCTCGCAGAGCGACCGGGCCGCGCGCTCTATCGTCGATCATCTGCGCATCATCGAGGCGCTCGAAAAGCGCGATACCGAACTCGCCGAGCGGCTCACGCGCCAGCATTCGCTCGATCTCGCGGCGTTCGTCGAAGCCAATTGCGATTTCCTCGATTGATGGCGGCGTAGACGCTGCCTGGCTGCTGATTGCGAAAAGCCCGCGTGTGCAAGCACCGCGGGCTTTTTTGCGTGCGCGCACTTCGAGCGAATGCGCAGGTCGCGCGGCGGCGAACGGCAAACAAAACGAGGTCGCCGCCGCGCTGCGGGATAAACCTTGCTTGACGGTCCTGAAAATATGGTATGTGATATATCAACAATGACCGGTGTAACGCACGACTTGGTGTTTTCCCTTGAAATGACTGCCGCAGAGCCCTGTAGATTCGGCGCAAAGCTGCGGCAGACAAGCTCGAGCAGCACAAACTTCGCGCCGTCTATGTCTCGAAATTGGCCTTGAAGGAATGTGATATATCACATACGGTATCTTCGAAGCCGTGAGACGTCGGTGCAACCGGACGTATATCGAAGCGGACGCGTCCGTCGATAACCGTTGCACATCCGATTGATGAGGAGATGACCATGTCTGCAGTTGTTTCATCCCTGAGTCCGGCCACGGCCACCACGACCGCCGACGACACGCTCAAGCAGAAGACCCGCGACGCGGGCGTCGTGTCAGGCGGCCATCTGGTCGCAAAGGCGCTGAAAAACGAGGGGGTCGACACGATCTTCACGCTGTGCGGCGGCCACATCATCGATATCTACGACGGCTGCGTCGACGAAGGCATCCGCATCATCGACGTGCGCCACGAGCAGGTCGCCGCACACGCGGCCGACGGCTACGCGCGCCAGACCGGCAAGCTCGGCTGCGTGGTGACGACCGCCGGCCCCGGCTGCACGAACGCGGTGACCGGCATCGCGACCGCGTTCCGCTCGGAAAGCCCGATCCTGCACATCGGCGGGCAGGGCGCGCTGACGCAGCACAAGATGGGCTCGCTGCAGGACCTGCCGCACGTCGACATCATGGCGCCGATCACGAAGTTCGCCGCGAGCGTGTCGAGCACCGAGCGCGTCGCGGACATGATCTCGATGGCCGCGCGCGAATGCTTCAACGGCGCGCCCGGTCCCGCCTACCTGGAAATTCCGCGCGACGTGCTCGACCGCGAAGTCGACGTGTCGCGCGCGATCGTGCCGCGGCCGGGCCGCTATCGCGCGTCGACGAAATCGATCGGTGACCCGCGCGACATCGAGAAACTGGCGGACATTCTCGTCGATGCGGAACGCCCCGCGATCCTGTACGGCCAGCAGGTGTGGACCGCGCGCGGTCACGAGGAAGCGATCGCGCTGCTGCGCGGCATCGAGATTCCCGGCTATTTCAATGGCGCGAGCCGCGGGCTGCTGCCGCCGGGCGATCCGCATCATTTCGATCGCACGCGTTCGCAGGCGTTTGCGAATGCCGACGTGCTGATCGTGGTCGGCACGCCGTTCGATTTCCGCATGGGTTACGGCCGACGCATCAGCAAGGAATTGACGCTGGTGCAGATCGATATGGACTATCGAACCGTCGGCAAGAATCGCGATATCGATCTGGGTCTGGTCGGCGATCCGGGCGCGATCCTCGCCGCGGTGCTGCAGGCCGCGAGCGGTCGTATCAAGGACGACAAGCGTCAGGCGCGCCGCAAATGGATGGCGCAGTTGCGCGACGCCGAAGCGAGCGCAACCGAAAAACTGATGCCGCTGTTCCGCTCGAACAGCACGCCGATTCATCCGTATCGTGTCGCGTACGAACTCAACGAATTCCTGTCTGACGACACCGTCTATATCGGCGACGGCGGCGACGTCGTGACGATCTCCGCGCAAGCGGTGCGCCCGCGCCGCCCCGGCCAGTGGATGGACCCCGGCGCGCTCGGCTCGCTCGGCGTCGGCACCGGCTTCGCGCTCGCGGCGAAGCTCGCGCACCCGCACAAGGAAGTGCTCTGCTATTACGGCGACGGCTCGTTCGGCATGACCGCGTTCGACATGGAAACCGCGAACCGCTTCGGCGCACCGTATCTCGCGGTGATCGGCAACAACTCGGCGATGAACCAGATCCGCTACGGCCAGCTTGCCAAATACGGCGAAGAACGCGGCAACGTCGGCAATCTGCTCGGCGACGTGCCGTTCAGCAAATTCGCCGAAATGCTCGGCGGCTATGGCGAGGAAGTGCGCGATCCCGCGCAGATCGCGAGCGCGCTACAGCGTGCGCGCGAAGCGATTCATCGCACCGGCCGCTCGGCGGTGGTCAACATCTGGGTCGACCCGCGCGAGTACGCACCGGGCACGAAGAACCAGACCATGTACAAATAACCCTCATCGTTCAGGAGATACGACATGGCCAAGGCACTCGACGGTGTGCGCATCCTCGATTTCACGCATGTGCAATCGGGGCCGACCTGCACGCAATTGCTCGCATGGTTCGGCGCGGACGTGATCAAGGTGGAACGGGCAGGCGCAGGCGACATCACGCGCGAGCAGCTGCGCGATATTCCCGACGTGGATAGCCTGTACTTCACGATGCTCAATCACAACAAGCGCTCGGTCACGATCGACACCAAGCATCCGGAAGGCAAGCAGGTGCTCGAAGCGCTGATCCAGAAATGCGACGTACTGGTCGAAAACTTCGCACCGGGCGCGCTCGACCGGATGGGCTTTACGTGGGAGCGGATTCAGGAATTGAATCCGCGCATGATCGTCGCCTCGGTGAAGGGCTTCGGTCCCGGTCCTTACGAGGACTGCAAAGTCTATGAAAACGTCGCGCAATGCGCGGGCGGCGCGGCCTCGACCACCGGCTTCGACGACGGCCCGCCGGTCGTGACCGGCGCGCAGATCGGCGACAGCGGCACGGGGCTGCATCTCGCGCTCGGCATCGTCACTGCGCTCTATCAACGCACGCATACCGGACGCGGCCAGCGCGTGCTCGCGGCCATGCAGGACGGCGTGCTCAATCTGTGCCGCGTCAAACTGCGAGACCAGCAGCGGCTCGACCGTACCGGCGTGATGAAGGAGTATCCGCAATATCCGAACGGCACGTTCGGCGAAGCGGTGCCGCGCGCGGGCAATGCGTCGGGCGGCGGCCAGCCGGGCTGGATTCTGAAATGCAAAGGGTGGGAGACCGACCCCAACGCCTATATCTACTTCATCACGCAGGCGCCCGTGTGGGCGAAGATCTGCAACGTGATCGGCAAGGAGGAGTGGGCCACGGACCCCGACTACGCGACGGCGCCCGCGCGCCTGCCGCGATTGAAGGAGATCTTCGCCGAAATCGAACGCTGGACGATGACGAAGACCAAGTTCGAGGCGATGCAGATCCTGAACGAATACGACATTCCGTGCGGCCCGATCCTGTCGATGAAGGAAATTGCCGCGGAGCCGTCGCTGCGCAAAACCGGCACGATCGTCGAAGTCGATCATCCGAAGCGCGGCAAGTATCTGACAGTGGGCAATCCCATCAAGCTGTCCGACAGCCCGACCGACGTCGAACGCTCGCCGCTGCTTGGCGAACATACCGATGAAGTGATGGCCGAGCTCGGTTATTCGGCCGAGCAGATCACGGCGCTGCGCACGGCGGGCGCAATCTAGGAGCGAGGCATGCAGACGTGGATGCGGTTCATGTCGGGCGACGGCGGCATCGTGTTCGGCCGTGTCGAAGGCGCCTATCTGCACGAGTACGAAAGTCTCGCGCAGCCGGTGCCGACCGGCGCCGTACTGTCGCTGCGCGCATTGACGCCGTTGGCGCCGTGCGCGCCCGGCAAGATCGTCGCGCTGTGGAATAACTATCACGCGCTCGCGGCGAAGCTCGACAAACCCGTGCCCACGCATCCGCTGTTTCTGCTGAAGCCGGCGGCGTCGGTGATCGGCGCGGGCGAGCCGATCCGCCGGCCGCGTCACTACGCGGGCAAGATCGTCTACGAAGGCGAACTCGGCATCGTGATCGGCCAGCGTTGCCGCGACGTGGATGCGCAACAGGCGGAGGCGGCGATCTTCGGCTACACGCTCGTCAACGACGTCACCGCCGCCGATCTGCTTAACGAGAATCCGCATTTTCCGCAGTGGTGTCGCGCGAAGAGCTTCGATACCTTCTGTTGCCTGGGTCCGGCCATCGTCTCCGGTTTCGACTGGCGGGCGGCGCGCCTCCTGACCACGCTCGACGGCGCCGAGCGTCAGAACTATCCGCTCGCCGATATGGTCTTTTCGCCGGCCGAGCAGGTGAGTCTGATATCGCAGGATCTGACGCTCGAACCCGGCGACGTGATTGCGTGCGGCACCTCGGTGGGCGTGGGGTCGATCAAGGACGGTGCAACGGTCTCGATCACGATCGATGGGATAGGCACGCTGACCAATACCTTGAGCGCGGCGCAGCGCGACGAGCCACGGCGATCGGGCGATACCGCGAACGTCGGTTGACGAGGGCCGGACCTCGCGGCTCTTGCCTTTTCATCGCATCACGGAGGATCACGCATGCCGCAAGCCTGTGGGAGTGCCGTGTGGATGGACCTGTTGCTGCTGCTCGCCGTGACTGTCGCCGCGGCGTTGATTGCGGTGCTGATGGTGGCGTTGGCCGCGCTCTCGCGACGACAGTTCGGCCGACGTTCGGCGCAGCGGCATTCATGCGTGCGCGAACGCGATCTGACACGCAGGCCCCGGATGCTTGCATTGCTTGGCAGCGGCATCGGTTTGGCGGTCGCGTCGACAGGCTTTACGCGCTACCTGTTGGCAGCGGCGCGCGAGAACACCGAACGCATCGAACTGTTTGCAGCCGTGTTGATCGGCGCGCTGCTCTTTGCGATCTCGGCGATTGCGTTCTGCAAGCTGCGCGGCGCATTGCAACTCGAGGCGGTCGCGCGGCCGGGACATCACGTCGTCAATCTGTTTGCGCTGTTTTTATGCGGATGGCTCGGTTACGGCTTCGTCACTGAACAGGCACAGCCGTTCGGACTCGCGGCATTGCTCGCGACGGGCGCGCTGGCGTTGGCAATGGGCGTGCATCTGATGCTGAGCCGCGAGTACTCGGCCGATCCCGCTCACGCGGCGAATCGCGTCAGTTGCGCAGCGCGCATGTATGCCTTCGCCGCGCGTAGCGATGGCCTGGCGATCGGCAAGCCGGGCCTGCTCGCGAACATCGAGTGGCATGGCGGGGAAGAGCAGACGTGGGCGCTTCGCGATGTCACGCCGGCGATGATGCGCGTGAGCGCCTCTGCAGATAGTCGGGATGGGCGTGATGGTAGACGCGGCAACGGCCGCCAGCGCGACTGTGCACGCCAATGCGCGCACGAGCGGCCGATTCATTTCACTACACGTCGCTGATCAATGATGCATGCGCCGCCAGGAGACCTGATTGCCAATAGCGAAGACGGCGGGACGATGATCCCGCCGCCCGAGTCTTTTTCGATGCTTCTAGTCGCCCACGGTCGCGGCGAATTCGCTGTAGTACTGCGTCTTCCTATGCAGAATCAGTTGCGCGAGAAAGTCGGCATCGTACGCCCGATGCAGGTGGCTGTGATAGCGCTCGATATAAGCGGTGATTCGCGCCAACTCGCCATTGAACTCTTTCAGCATGTCGAGCGTCGCACGGTCCCAGCGAAACCGCAGCCCAAGATCGCTGAACGCGGCATTGTAGGCGCTCAGATGCGCATCGTCGTGTTGGTCTTTGTGATCCGCCGCCGCTGTGCGAGCGTTGCGTGTACTGATACGGGATTCAACCGGAGCGTGGTTCATGATCGGCCTCCTCGGCTCGCAAGTGAAAGAACTCGCTTGCAGCATAGAAGTCGCGATCGATTTGCAATAGTTAAAGTTTTATTGGCTTTCCATAGCCTACGGCTTATGCACGCTCAGTTCCTTCACGCGGGTGATCTTTTCGATCAGATTGGCGCCTTCCTCCATCAGGAAGCGTTTGAAGGCGACGGCAACCGGTGGCAGACGCTTGTTCTTCCGATGCACGACATACCAATTGAGCATGACCGGAAAGGTTTCGACGTCGAGCACGACCAGATGACCCAGTTGCAATTCGAGGCTGATCGTATGGGCGGACAGAAACGCGATGCCCATGCCGGCGATGACCGCCTGCTTGATCGTCTCGGTGCTCTTGATCTCCATCGCAATCTTCAGATTGGACAGCCGGCCGGCAAAACCTTCTTCCATCGAATTCCACGTGTCCGAGCCGCGTTCGCGCACGATGAACGCTTCGTTCGCGAGTTGACTGAAGCGGATATTGCGCTTGTGCGCAAGCGGATGAGTGGGCGCCGCGACGATCACGTACGGGTGCGGCGCGAACGGTTCATTGGTCGCGTCGGTTTCGTGCGGCGGACGCACCATGACCGCGAGGTCGGTCTGATTGGTCGCCAGTTGATGAAGCAGTTCTTCGCGGTTGTGTACCGCGAGATTGAGATCCACACCCGAATAGCGACGCGTGAATTCGGCGAGAAGGCGCGGAAAGAAATAGTCGCCCGCGCTAATCACCGCAACATTCAGTTTGCCGCCGGAGACGCCCTTCAACTGGCTCATCGCTTCGTCGACTTCATGGAACTGCTGCATGATCGCGCGGCTGTAGTGGAGCATTTCCGTGCCGGCCGGCGTCAGATAGATCTTCTTGCCGAGTTGCTCGAACAGAGGCAGCCCCGCATGTTCCTCGAGTTGCCGGACCTGGGTGGAAACGGCCGGCTGAGTCAGATGCAATTCCTCCGCGGCGCGCGAAAAACTCAGGTGGCGCGCTACCGTTTCAAAGACCTTCAGTTGCCGCAGAGTTGCATTGCGCATCGTCATGGTCGATGTATAAGGAAACGTGAATCAACATAATAACAAACTTTAATTATGAGTAATTCAGCAATGACCCTAGCATGAAACTTATAACAAGCCGAATAGCTGCTGTAATACGCGGGTTAACGCATAGATATGTGGTGTGGCGGACTCAATAGCGGGGGAATAACCTGTAATGATTACCGGCTGAAGCGTGGTTCTGGTCGGAATAAAGCAAGAATTTTATAGAAGACGAGTTCGGGGATCTGCGGAAACAAAAAAGCGTCAATTGAGATTTTTCCCGAATAGGAAGTTCTCGGGCCATAACGATAAGGCGGGACACATCCAGCGCGGCGCGTCAGCCGGCTGCACTAAATAAATAGTGGAGACAAGGCTCATGAACGATATCACCCAGCAATCGACGACCCGTATGTCCTGGCGTAACCGATGGTGGCAACTCGTCATCGGCATGGTATGCATGGCGCTGGTGGCGAATCTGCAATATGCGTGGACGTTATTCGTGGCCCCTATGCATGCGCGGCATCACTGGAGCGAGGCGTCGATCCAGCTCGCGTTCTCGATCTTCATTCTGACCGAGACGTGGCTCGTGCCGTTCGAGGGCTGGCTCGTCGATCGATTCGGGCCGCGCCCGGTGGTGGCAGCCGGCGCGGTATGCGCGGGTTTGTCGTGGATTCTCAATTCGCATGCGACTACGCTCGGCATGTTGTATTTCGCCGCGGTGATTGGCGGGATAGGCGCGGGCGGTGTGTATGGAACATGCGTCGGCAACGCGCTCAAATGGTTTCCCGACCGGCGCGGTCTCGCCGCGGGTTTGACGGCCGCGGGCTTTGGCGCAGGCGCCGCGCTGACGGTGATTCCGATTGCGAACATGATTACGCGCCGCGGCTATGAAGAGACGTTCCTGTTCTTCGGCATCGTGCAAGGCGTCAGCATTCTGCTGCTCGCGATGCTCCTGACGCGGCCGATCTTGCGTCAGCCAGGGGTACGCAAGAGCCGCTTCGCGGTGTCGAAGGTCGATTTCACCTCGCGCCAGATGATCAGAACGCCAGTGTTCTGGGTGATCTACGCGTCGTTCGTCGCGGTCGCGGCGGGCGGCTTGATGGCGACCGCGCAGATCGGCCCGATCGCGAAAGACTGGGGCATAGCGCGCATTCCGATGACGGTCTTCGGCGCGACGTTGCCGCTGCTGACCCTCACGCTGTCGATCGACAATATCTTCAACGGCTTGACGCGTCCGCTGTCCGGCTTCATCTCCGACAAGATCGGCCGTGAAAACACGATGTTCGTGATCTTCATCGGCGAAGGGCTCGCGTTGCTCGGCATGATGCAGTTCGGCAGCAATCCGTATGCGTTCATGGTCTTTGCCGCGCTGATCTTCCTGTTCTGGGGCGAGATCTTCTCGATCTTCCCGGCGACTTGCGCCGATACGTTCGGCAGCAGGTACGCGGCCGCCAATGCCGGCACGTTGTACACCGCGAAGGGCACGGCCTCGTTGCTGGTGCCGATCGCGTCGATACTCGCGGCGACGGGCGGCTGGAGCCTTGTCTTCGTCTTCGCCGCCGTCATCACGATCGCAGCCGGCATTTGCGCGAAGTTCATCCTCGAGCCGATGCGCGCGCGGTGGATCGAATCGCACAACGAACCTCAGGGCGCGCTGGCCGTCGCGGGTCATGGCAATGGCAATGGCAATGCGTCGCGAATGAGTCACTGGCCCGGACAGTCTGGCGAATAACGTGAGCGTCGCGCGCCCGGAACCGATGCCATGAATGTTTCGCTGCAGCAACTCAAGGTATTCGTCGCGGTCGCGCGCGAGCGCAGTTTCACGCGCGCGGCGCGCGAGTTCGATCTGACGCAGTCGGCCGTGAGCCGTTGCGTGCGTGAACTGGAAGACGCGGTCGAATTGAAGCTGTTCGATCGCACGACACGCCAGGTCGAACTGACGAATGCGGGTGCGAGTCTCGAGAGAAGAATTGGCCGGCTGCTCGACGAAATCGAATTGACGCTGCTCGAAGAGCGCGATGCTTACGAGGGGCACACGGGCGTCGTCTTATTCGCGAGTAATCCGGTGTTGTCATCGGGCTGGGTGCCGCAGGCTTTGGCGCAGTGCGCGTCGGTTTTTCCCGAGCTGGTCGTATCGGTCAAGGATCAACCTCAAAGCAGCGTACTGGCCAGTGTCGAGCAGGGCGAGGTGGATTTCGGCGCGGTCTGTGTGACTGTACCTGTCGATAGTCCTCTACTGCACGCTCAGGTACTTTTCACTACGCCACTGCAGGCGGTGCTTCCATCCGCGCATCCGCTAGCGCGGCAAGACAGCATCGGATGGCACGCGTTGCGCGAATGTCCGCTGATAACGCTGAATGCCGATACTGGCGTGCGTGCCGCGCTCGCACCGGTACTCGCCGCGAACGGATCGAAGCGCCGGCCGTTGCAGGAACTCGGACACGTCGCGGCCGTAGCGCGCATGGTCGAATTGGGACTGGGTGTCGGCGTATTGCCTGTCGATGCGCATTGGCCTTCGCCGGGCGCTTCGTTGGTGAGTCGTCCGCTGGTCCCCGAAACGGCATTGACGACGGTACTCGTGCACCGCAGAAATCGCTCGCTTCGTCCCAATGCGGCTGCTGCGTGGGCGCAGTTCGTTGCGTCGACGACTGATCATTCACCGATCGCGAACGAAGCGCCTGCCGCAGCCGCGACGCCAAGCTTCAACTGGCGGTCCGTGCGGCAAAGCCTGTTGCCGGAACCTTAGACAGGGGCCGACCAAAAAGCTTGCGCGGCGCGCGGCATTCGATCGATGCGCCGTCAGTCAACCACATAACGTCCTACTCAAGGAGCTTCATGATGGAAATCCAGACCGATCTCAGGCACCATGATCTGCTGATCGACGGCAAGCGCATGCCGCCAGGCACCGGGGAATATTCCGTCGACATCAACCCCGCGACCGAGGAGCCGATCGCACGGGTGGCGCAAGGCAGCGCCGCCGACGTCGATGCCGCGGTGCGCGCCGCGCGCGGCGCATTGAAAGTATGGAATTCGATTCGGGCCGCCGAACGCGGGCGCATCCTGCAACGTCTCGCGGGCCTGATGCGCGAGAACATGGAAGAACTCGCCGCGCTCGAGAGTCTCGACGGCGGCAAGCCGATTGGCGCGGTGATGCGTCAGGACGTGCCCGCCGCGATCGATACCGTCGAATACTACGCAGGCTGGTGCGACAAGATCAACGGCCAGGTGGTGCCGACGCGTCCCGATGCATTGACCTATACGTTGCGCGAACCTGTCGGCGTGGTCGCCGCAATCGTGCCGTGGAATTTTCCGCTGATGATCGGCATGTGGAAGATCGCGCCCGCGCTCGCATGCGGTTGCACGCTGATCGTCAAGCCCGCCGAGATCACGCCGCTCACCGCGTTGCGCATCGGCGAGCTGGCGCTCGAAGCGGGCGTGCCGCCGGGCGTGCTCAACATCGTCACCGGCAAAGGCAGCGTGGTGGGCGACGCGATGGTCTCGCATCCCGGTATCGACAAGGTCACGTTCACCGGTTCGCCTTCGGTCGGACGAGGCATCCTGCAGGGCGCGGCGGGCAACTTCAAACGCGTGACGCTGGAACTCGGCGGCAAGTCGGCCAACGTGATTTTTGCCGACGCGAATCTCGACAATGCGGTGCGAGCTGCGGCGTCGGGCGTGTTCTTCAATACAGGGCAAGTGTGCTCCGCCGGGTCGCGGATACTCGCGCATCGCGACGTGTATGACGAAGTGGTCGAGCGTCTGGCCACGCGCGCGAAGTCGATCAAGGTCGGCGACCCGTCGCTGCGCGAAACGTCGATGGGACCGCTGATTTCGGCCGCGCAGATGAAGACCGTATTGAGCTATGTCGACACGGGACGCTCGGAAGGTGCATCGCTCGTGACGGGTGGCGCGCGCGTCGGCAATCGCGGCTTTTTCGTCGAGCCAACCGTGTTCGCGAATGTCGAGCACGAAATGCGTATTTCGCAGGAAGAAATCTTCGGGCCGGTGGCGAGCGTGATCCGTTTCAACGACGAAGCGGACGCGATCCGAATCGCCAATGGCACGTCGTACAGTCTCGCGGCTGGCGTGTGGAGCGCTGACTTGAGCCGCGTGCATCGCGTGGCGCGCGACCTGAAGGCGGGCACGGTGTGGATCAACACCTACGGCTATACGGACGTGCGTTTGCCGTGGGGCGGTGCTGGCGATTCGGGCTTCGGTCGCGAGCATGGCGATGTCGCGATCGAGAACTTCACGGAACCGAAGGCGGTGTGGGTGGCGATCGATCAATAGCGGCAAATGCGAAAAAGGATCGGATGCATGGCATCCGATCCTTCAGGTCGTGTTGCAAGACGAAAGGGAATTGACGAGTACTCGGTCAATTGCCCTGTAAAGCCATCTTCTCGCGCAATTTGATCAGTGCGAGCACGACGTCGATAGTGGGTGTCGGTTCGGCAACGAGTCGCCCCATTTCCTGCACGACGGTCAATAAAGGATCGATTTCCATCGGCCTGCGGTGCTCGAGATCGACGAGCGTTGATGTCTTGTGCGCACCGACCGCACCCGCGCCATCAATACGCCTTTCCACATCGACGCGAAAGTGCACGCCGAACTGATCCGCGATTCGCTTCGCTTCGAGCATCATCGTGCGTGAGACCGCGCGCGTGCCCGGGTCACTCGTGAGCACATCGAGCGTTGCATGCGTCAATGCGCTAATCGGGTTGAAGCACAGATTACCCCATAGCTTGAGCCAGATTTCGTCGCGAATGTTGTCGCGAATCGGCGCTTCGAAGCCGGCCGCCTGCATGATCTCGTGCAATTGCTCAACGCGCGGGGTGCGCTCGCCACTGGGTTCGCCGATGGGAAACTTCTTGCCGTACACGTGTTTGATCACCCCCGGTTCGACGATCTCCGCCGCCGGATAGAGTACGCAGCCAATCGCGCGCTCGGGTCCGAGCTTGGTCCATTGCGAACCGTCGGGGTCGACGCTCGTCAGCCGAGTGCCGGCAAAGCGCCCGCCGTGCTGATAGAAGTACCAATATGGAATGCCGTTGACGCCGGTAACGATCGCCGTGTGCTTGCCGAGTAGCGGTTGCATGGAATCGACCACGCCAGGCAGCGAATGCGCCTTCAGCGTCACGATGACGAAGTCCTGAACGCCGAGTTCGCGTGGATCGGACGTGCAGCGCACCGGCGCGCTGAACGTTTCGCCATCCATGATGAGGCGCGCGCCGTGTTCACGCATCGCGGCCAGATGCGGGCCGCGCGCAATGAAGCTGACGTCCGCGCCGGCGCGTGCCAATTGCACGCCCATTAAACCGCCAATCGCTCCCGCTCCGAAGATGCAGATCTTCATGATGTCGCTCCGTGACGATGAAAAAGCCGTTCGCCCAATGCCGCATTGCAGTCATTCGCGGCCGGTCACGGTTCGAGCATAAGGTGGCGCGACGAATGCTGATAGTTAAAGTTTCTCCGTCGATGTATTAGTTATTCGTTATGAAAAGACCGCGATGTGAAGGCTGCTTCGACTGTCGGCCTCGATACCTCAGCCGCGCCGAACCAGCAGAAAACTCACGCCGATTGCCGCGAGAAATCCCCCGCAGCAGCGATTGAACCAGCGGCGGATCTGCGCGCGCATCAGCCATTTGCCGAGATACATGCCGGCCCACGAATACAATGCAATCGCCACCCATTCGAGTACCAGAAAGCTCGCGCCGAGCGCGGCGAATTGCGGCAGTATCGGCTGCGCGACGTCGACGAATTGCGGCAGGAATGCGGTAAAAACCAGAATCGCCTTCGGATTGCCCGCCGCCACGAAAAACTCGTGCCGGGCAATGCGCGAGAGCGCGGCCTCCTGGGGTTGCGACGTATCGATTGCGGGTGCGTCGCTGCGCCACAACTGGATCGCGAGCCAGATCAGATAAGCGGCGCCCGCGAGTTTGATCGCCAGAAAGATCCACTCGGACGCATGCAGCACGACCGCGAGACCGGTCGCGGCGAGTGCGAGCATCATCGCGAAGGCGAGCAGCCGGCCGCTGCCGCCAACGAACGCTTTCATGAAGCCATGACGCGCGGCCACGTTGATCGAAAGCAGGTTGTTGGGCCCGGGTGCGAGGTTGATGGCGAAGCAGGCGGGTAAAAAGAATAGCCAGGCGGTAAGGGACATGACGGCTTGCATTCCGAACGGGAGATCACGATGCATCGCGCGCGATGCGTTGCCGGGATTGTAGCGAAACCGCGCCGCGCCTCGGCCAGCCGCGTGCTCAGTTCACCGCATTGATAAAGCCTGGATCGCCAATCAATGTATCGACGCTGAGCTTGACCGTGTCTTCGATCGCGATCGTGTTGCTGGTGAATTTCGGCGACTTCTGCTTCACGGTGCGCGTGGTCGTGTACATGACTTTTTGGGTCGCCGCATCGATGACCACGTAGTGCATCTTCAGCGTCCACAGCGCCGGCGAGCGCCTATCGTCCACCGTGAAGGTTTCGATGCTGCCGCTGAGCACGCGTTTGTTGTCGTCGATACGAAAACCGGCCACTCGCAGACTATTCGCGACGCCATTGCGCACCACGAGGCTGACGTCGTCCTTCAGCACGAGCCCGGTCATCCCGGTATTTTCGATGCGGTTCGGCGAGATATGACCGTCGCGCGCGGACAGATACGCGAAGTCGCGTGCAGGGGCGACGCTGAGCGAGCCGGTGCCGTGGGTTTTCGTGTGCGTTGCGCTGGCGCTGCTGTTCAGGCCGAACCATGACCACGAGCACGCGGACAGCAGCGTGGGCAGCAGTATGGCGCCGCAGCCCTTGAGCACGACGGATCTCAACGGCGAACGCGCAGCAGCCATGCGGGAGAAAGCGGCGGTCGAAGTCAGAGGAGTTGCCCTTTTCAGTGGAGTCATCCCGGTGAAGAACAGCATGGTAGCAGCGAACCGGACCGTCGAACCTTCAAACGGATGTTTTCGGAATTGCCCGCGTCAGGCCCGGACCTGAGCCGTTCAGAAAAAGCCCGCCTTTCCTTGCGTGATATCGATCAGCGTTGCCTTGGCGTCGTCGAGTGCGTTGGCGGGCACGCGCATCGTCATCTTCACCAGCATGCCGTAGGCGCTGTCCACGAGCGCATAGCCTTCGGCGTCCATCCATCGACGGACTTTGGCTTCGTCGGCATAACTCACTTCGACGCCCAGCAACACCTGGGCAATCCTCTCGACGCGCGGCGCGTCGAGCAGCGCGGACGCGATCGCATCGGTGTACGCGCGCACCAGACCGCCCGTGCCGAGCTTCACACCGCCGTAATAGCGCACGACCGCCGCAAGCACGCCATCCAGATCGTGATGCCGCAGCACTTCGAGAATCGGCCGACCGGCGGTGCCGGACGGTTCGCCGTCGTCGGACATGCCGGACTGGCCGCCCGCCAGCAGCGCCCAGCACACATGCGTCGCGGCAGGATGTTCGTCGCGCAGACGCTGCAATTCGGCCATCGCGGCATCGCGATCGGCGACCGGGATCGCATGCGCGATGAAGCGGCTCTTGCGAATCTCGAGTTCCGCGCTCAGTGGTGCGGGCAGGGTATAGGTGGGCAAGGCGGAAACGTCGGTGGATGAAAAGAAGCACACGGTAGGCGGCGCGATGTCCGTCATGGTAACGGATCGTCGGTGCCAGCGAGGCGCAAGGGCCGCTTCGCGGGTTCGTCTACAATGGTCCGCTGAACGCGCGCCCGTCATTTAGACCCCGCGCGTCGCAAGGAGACGAAATGCTTGACGTATCCACGTTGGGGACGTTCGTTGCCGTCGTGCTAGGGCTCTTTCTGATTCCAGGGCCGGCCGTGCTGCTAGTTTTGACGCGCACCGTGCACGGCGGACGTAAAGCCGGCATTCTGACCGGTCTCGGTATCGCAACTGGCGATTTCGTGCATACGCTGGGCGCCGCGGTTGGCCTCTCCGCGCTGCTGATGACGTCCGCGCTGGCCTTCAATGCGGTGAAATTCGTCGGTGCCGCGTATCTCGTCTATCTGGGCATTCGCGCGTTGCGCGAAAAGCAGGCGAGTGCGCACCTGCCGGTCGTCGCGCCGGTGTCGGGTTCGAAGGCGTTCTTGCAGGCGATTCCCGCCGAAGTGCTGAACCCGAAGACCGCGCTGTTTTTCCTTGCGTTTCTGCCGCAATTCGTGCGCCCCGAACATGGCTCGACGTTTCTGCAGTTCGCGGCACTCGGGCTGATTTTCGTTGCCATGAGCGCGCTTTATACGACGCTGATCGTCCTGACGATGCGGCCGCTGGGCAAACTCGTGAAGCGTTTGACGTGGTTGACGCGCTGGCAGAACAAGCTCATCGGTGTGCTGTTCATTTCGCTCGGCCTGCGCGTGGCAGTGCAAACACGCTGAGTCCGGAAGCGCGAGTTCAGGACGGCGCCAGCAGGATCAGCGACCCAACGACGCGACTGTTAAGCATTGCAAGGCCACGATGCCATGGCACGCGCGATTCAGGAGACAGCGATGAATGAAGACGCAACTTCGACGGCGCGCGCAATCGAGTTCTGGTTCGACTTCGGCAGCAACTACAGCTATCTGAGCATGATGCGGATCGAAGCGTTGGCGGCCGCGCGCAACGTGACGATCGTCTGGCGGCCGTTTCTGCTCGGTCCGGTATTTCGCCAGCTCGGTTTCGACAACTCGCCCTTCGTACTGCAGAAAGAAAAAGGCGCGTACGTGTGGAAAGACATGGAGCGTCAATGCCGCAAATACGGCATTGCGCTCACGCGCCCCAGCACGTTTCCGCGCGCGGCGCTTCTCGCGATGCGTGTCGCGCTGCTGGGTGCGAACGAGCCGTGGATCGGTGCCTGGTGCCGCAAGATCATGCAGTTGAATTTCGTCGACGACCGCGACATCGGTTCAATCGATGTCGTCAGTCACGCGCTCGACTCGCTTGGCTTACCGGCGCAGAGCGTGATCGACGCCGCGCAGAGCGACGCGAACAAGCTCCGCTTGCGCGAGCAGACCGAACGGGCCATCAACAAGGGGATTTTCGGTGCGCCGACGTTTTTCGTCGGTGGGGAGATGTTCTGGGGCAATGACAGGCTGGAGGACGCGTTGGACCATTGCGACGCGATCGCGGCGCGTCATTGAACGTCAGCGGGAGCGCTTAATCAGCCTGCTGGCAGAAGCGCCGACCCGGCACGTGAGAGACCACGGCCTGGGCGATTTCGAGCGGAGTACTTTCGGCGGGAACGACGCGACGGCTCGGTTCGGGCGCGTGCTTCATCGTCCATTCGACGAGCCGGTATGAACGGCCCCAGGGCGGTTGCAGCGGATCGGAGACCTTGCAGGAGTGAATCTGGCGAGTCCATTCATGGCCGGGCATCGCACGCAGGTGTTCGACTACCATCTCTTCAACCATGATTTACCTCCTTCTTGTGCGCGTAACCGTTTTCGGTCGCGCTTCTGGCACCCCTCAAGAAAAAGCGCCGCCGATGTTCTGGCGGCTCAACAGGGGATGTGCCACATACTTGCAGGGAACAATTAAGCGAAACTTAAGAACCGCAATCATTACGCAAACGGATCTCATTGCGTGTAAGCGAGTGCAAGTGAATGCAAGCGAGAGCTGACAACAGTGGGCATGAACGCTGGCAGGCCGGCCGACACGTCGCGAGCCTGCCCTCAAGACCCCGGCGGATCGGCCGTTATCAGTAGAGTTGGGGCGTCGACCCCGCTTCGCCTTCAGGGCCGCCTTACTGATACCGTGACGAATCTCGCCCAAACGCCGCTTGCCGAGCGCCTTCGCTCGCTCGTCGACACCGTGCAGCACAACGAGCGCACGTTGCGCCGCTTCCAGAACGTCGAGTTGCGGTTGATCGGCGCGCAGGATTTCGCATCGTTTCTCGATACGTTGTTCAGCCATCTGCCGAGGGAGTTCTCGCTCGCGAACGTGGTGCTGTGGCTCGACGAGCGCGCGCCAATGCTGCTCGAACTGCTCGAGCCGGGCAACCTGCGCGCGCTCGATCATGCGCAGCTGAAGACGTCGCGCGAGGGCGGTCTCGTCGCGCAATCCTTGTGCGAAGACGATCGGCCGTGGCTCGGCCGCCCTGGCGAACTCGACGACGACACGCGCCGCGCGTTCTTCGGTGCCGCGCCAGCTCACGTGCCGGCCAGCGCGATCCTGCTGCCGCTCGCCGCGGGCACGAGCGTCAGCGGCTATCTATGCCTCGGCAGCGACGACCCCGCGCGCTTCGGCGCGGGCATGGCCACCGACATTCTCGAGCGCTTCGCGAGCATCGTCACCGCGAGTCTCGACAACGTCGCGCATCGCGAGCGGCTCAGGCAGCTCGGCATGACCGATTCGCTGACCGGCCTCGCGAATCGCCGCTATTTCGACGAACGGCTGCGCGAGGAGTTGATGCGCGCGGCCCGTTATCGCGTGCCGGTCGCGTGTCTTTTCATCGATATCGACGGTTTCAAGCGCATCAACGATAGCCACGGCCATCAGAGCGGCGACCGCGCGCTCGCGGCGGTGGCCGCCTGCGTGCGACAGCAGGTGCGGCTTGGCGACACCGTCGCGCGCTATGGCGGCGAGGAGTTCGCCGCGCTGCTGCAAGGCGATCGCAGCGACGCGTTGACCGTCGCGGAACGCGTGCGGCGTGCGGTCGAGAATCTCGACGTGCGCGACGAGCACGGCGAGCTCATTGCATTGACCGTGTCGATCGGCGTGGCCGGGCGCGTGGTCGCCGGCAGCCCGGCCGAGGCGATGTCGCTCGGTCAGGCGATGATGGACGAGGCCGATCGCGCGATGTATCAGGCCAAGCGCAACGGCCGCAATCGTATCGAGGCGCAGGTCGATGCGCTCGACGAGCAGGGCTGATCGACCGTAACTAACACTAACTACGCGTCACACTCCTGCCGCATCCGGCGGCACCCCGAGCAGCTGCAACGCGCCGCCCATCACGCCGCTGAACACCGGTCCAGCGACCGTGCCGCCATAGTACGCCTTGCCAGCCGGATCGTCGATCATCACGGCGACGATCAGGCGCGGATCGCTCATCGGCGCCATGCCGACGAACAGCGCGCGGTGGCGGTTCTTCGCGTAGCCCGCGCCGATCTGCTTGCGCGCGGTGCCGGTCTTGCCGCCGACGCTATAACCCGCCACGGTCGCGGCGCGTCCGGTGCCGCCGTTGCCCATGGCCATTTCGAGCATGTTGCGGATCGCGCGCGCGGTGCCGGGCGTCGTGACCGATTCGCCGCGCTCGGCGAACGACGCGGGGCCGTCCGCGTCGAGCGGCTCGCGCAGCAGGCTCACGCGCCTCAGCGCGCCGTCGCCGGCATAGGCGGTGTAGACCTGCGCGATCTGCAGCAGCGATACCGACAGCCCGTAGCCATACGCCATCGTGGCCTGTTCGATCGGGCGCCAGCGTTGATACGGCCGCAGCTTGCCGGCGGCCACGCCAGGGAAGGGCAGCTCGGGCTTCAGACCGAGCCCGTATTGCCGATACTTGGTCCAGATCGTCTCGGCCGGCAGATTCAGCGCGAGCTTTGCCAGCGCGATATTGCTCGACTTCTGCACCGCCTCGGCGACCGTCATCGCGCCGTGATTCGACGTGTCGTGAATCACGGCCGGGCCGATCCGATACCAGCCGGGCGCGGTATCGATGATGCTCTGCGGCCGCACCTTGCCTTCGTCGATCGACAGTGCCACGACCACCGGCTTGATCGTCGAGCCCGGTTCGAACGTGTCGATCACCGCGCGGTTGCGCAACTGCCGGCCGGACAGGTGCGTGCGGTCGTTCGGATCGAAGCTCGGGTAGTTGGCGAGCGCGAGGATCTCGCCGTTGCGCGCATCGAGCACGACCACGCTGCCCGCTTCGGCGCGGTGCTGCGCGATCGCGGCTTTGAGTTGTGTGTACGCGAGTTGCTGGATGCGCCGGTCGATCGTCAGATGGATCGTGGCGCCGTTGCGCGCGGGCACGAGCGGCCGCGTCTCCGAGATCACGCGGCCGAGCCGGTCGCGGATCACCTCGCGGTGGCCGGGCACGCCTTGCAACTGCGCATTGGCGGCGAGTTCGACGCCTTCCTGGCCGTTGTCCTCGATGTCGGTGAAGCCGACCACGTGCGCGGCCGACTCGCCCTCGGGATAAAAGCGTTTGGTGTCGGCGATCTGCGTGATCCCGGCGAGCCCGAGGCGCGACAGATGCCCGGCAGTGTCGGCATCGACCTGGCGCTTGAGCAGCACGAAGCTGCGCTCGCCGTTCAGACGCCGACGCAGTTCCGCGAGCGGCAGATCGAGCAGCTTTGCCAGCGGCGCGAACGCGCTTTCGTCGACGAGCTTCGGCGTGGCCCAGATTTCGTAGGTCGCGAGACTGACCGCGAGCATCGAACCATTGCGATCGACGATCCGGCCGCGCGTCGCGTCGAGTTCGAGCAGGCGCTGATAGCGCTTCTGCCCTTGGTCGACGTAGAAGTCCTGATTCACGACCTGCACCCAGAACGCGCGGAGCGCGAGCGTCGCGAACGCGCCGAACACGAGCAGCACGACGAACTTCGAGCGCCACGCGGGTAGTCGCGCATCGAGCAGCGGGTTCTTCGCGGCTAAGGCATAGGGATCGGACGACGGCGGTTTTTTCTGGCGGATCATGGCGGCGGGCAGCGGACCTCACGTACTTTCGATTGAACGAGGCCGCCAAAGCCACGAGGCCTGGCGGCAAGGACTGTCGCCGGGCCGATTGTAAATAAAACGTAAGTTAAATGCGAGGAGTGTGAAAGGAGGTGCGTTCGAGCTGGAGCAAAGGCGAGCCGAGCCGAAGCTTGATCACGAAAAGCCGCGCGGACTTGCAAAATCCGCGCGGCTGATTCGTTCGATTGATGCGTCGACTCCGACGCGGCGTGTTGAATAGGCGCTCCCTGCCTGTGGGGCGCCTTCTTTTTTCGCGCCCGTTGCGGGCACGGCGGGGCAAGCTCAAGCCGGCAACGCGAAACTCGCAATCGCGTCGCGCAACACGGCGACCTGGTCCTTCAGCGAATGCGCGGCGGCCGCGGCCTGTTCGACCAGTGCCGCATTCTGCTGCGTGACCTGATCCATCTCGCCGACCGCGCGATTGACCTGTTCGATGCCCGCGCTCTGCTCGCGCGACGCGTGGCTGATTTCTTCGAGGATCTCGTTGACCCGCCGCACCGACTGCACGATCTCGCCCATTGTCGCGCCCGCGTTGGCGACCAGTGACGAGCCGGTCTCGACGGTATCGGTCGAGGTTTCGATCAGCGCCTTGATCTCCTTGGCGGCCGTCGCCGAGCGCTGCGCGAGGCTGCGCACTTCGGCCGCGACCACCGCGAAGCCACGGCCCTGTTCGCCGGCGCGAGCCGCCTCGACGGCGGCATTCAGCGCGAGGATATTGGTTTGGAACGCGATGCCGTCAATCACGCCGATGATGTCGCCGATCTGCCGCGAGCTCGCGGTGATCTCGCCCATCGTGCGCACCACGTCGTCGACCACGCGGCTGCCGCGCGTCGCGACGTTCGCTGCGTCGCTCGCGAGTTGCGCGGCCTGGGTCGCGCTGTCCGCGTTCTGCTTCACGTTCACCGTCATCTGATCCATGCTCGACGCGGTTTGCACGAGCGCCGCCGCCTGCTCCTCGGTGCGCTGCGACAGGTCGGTGTTGCCCGCTGCGATTTCGGTCGCGCCGACGTTGATGTTCTCGGTGCCCTGGCGCACTCGCGAGACCGTGTCGACGAGTCCCGCCTGCATCGTGCGCAGCGCATGCAGCAGGCTGCTGTTGTCGTGCGGCTCGATCGGCACCGGCGTCGCGAGGTTGCCTTGCGCCATCAACCGGGCGTGCTCGACGGCCACTTCGAGTTCGCCGCCGAGCGAGCGGCGGATGCTGCGCAGCACGACCAGCATCACGACCGTAGAGAGCGCACCGAGCGTGACGGTGATCGCGAGCCAGCGCAGCAGGCTGCGGTAGAACGCGCTTTGCACGTCGTCCATGTACATGCCGGTCACGAGGTACCAGTCCCACGGCGCGAAGTGCATCGAGTAGCTGGTCTTCGCGACGGGCTGCTCGCTGCCGGGCTTGGCCCACAAATAATCGACGAAGCCGCCGCCGTCGTGATTGCCCGAGTTGACGATATCGACGAACAGATGATTGCCGGCCGGATCGGTGAACTGCGCGAGGTTCTTGCCGATCAGTTCGGGCTTGATCGGATGCATCAGCATGACCGGCTGCGAGTCGTTGATCGACAAATAGCCGTCCTTGCCGTAGCGCATCGCGCCGAGCGTCGCGAGCGCCTGCTTTTTCGCGTCGTCCTCGGACAGCGCATGCTGCTGGGCGAGCGAGTAGTAGTGGCCGACGACGTGGTTTGCCTCTTCGATCAACGAGCGCAATTGCTCGCGTCGGTCCGAGATCATCGATGCGCGGTTCTGCCACGCGCCGAACGCGCCGATCAGGATCAGGCCGACCCACAGAACGGCGATCATGGACGCCAGTTTTCGGTTCAGAGTCATAGCGATGGGAATAGGCGTTTTGGCCAGTAAGGTCCATTGAATTGCGGTCGGATGCCGCTCGCTGTGTTTACGGCGCGAAATGGCATTGATCGAGACAGGGAAAACCCGCTGTTCGACATCGCTGTTCGTCCGATTAATAGGCGAATTTATTGAGGTTTTTAAGCGGCGTTCATGCGCGCAATTCGAAAAAGATTTTTGTGCATTATTCGCGAATCTGAATTAACCGGCGATTTTCGGTAAATCGCAGCGATTGAAAAATGCGCGAGAAAATCGACATGAAAAATGCCGGCGCTGGTCTGCGTAAAACCTGATGAGCCCAATCCAGGAAGGCTCACACCAACCTCCCACAAAACGCCAATCAAATCCAAAAAATCCCGTTAAATGGTCACGAATGCAAAAAACAACACATTTTTCCACTTAAGCGCAACCACGAAAGACCGCTGAGACCTTCAAAGACTCGTCATAAAAAATTCCGCTATAGTCGCCCTTTTCCGATTGCCAGCCTGGCATGGAAGAACGCCAATAAGCCCGCCACCAGGAGTCCCGAAGAATGAATGCACGCGATCCCGCTTTCGTTTCCCAGTCCCGCAGCGCGCGCCTGCGCCAGATGCTCGTCAGCAGCGAACTCGAATTCATGATGGAGGCGCATAACGGCCTGTCCGCGCGCATCGTTCGCGAAGCTGGGTTCAAGGCGATCTGGGGCTCGGGCCTCGCGATCTCCGCGCAGTTCGGCGTGCGCGACAACAACGAGGCGAGCTGGACGCAGGTGGTCGATACGCTCGAATTCATGGCCGACGCGAGCGATCTGCCGATCCTGCTCGACGGCGACACCGGCTACGGCAACTTCAACAACGTGCGCCGCCTCGTGCGCAAGCTCGAACAGCGCGGCATCGCCGGCGTGTGCATCGAGGACAAGCAGTTTCCGAAGACCAACAGCTTCATCAACGGCGAGGCGCAGCCGCTTGCCGATATCGACGAATTCTGCGGCAAGATCAAGGCGGGCAAGGACTCGCAGAACGACGAGCATTTCTCGATCGTCGCGCGCGTCGAGGCGCTGATCGCGGGCTGGGGCATGGACGAAGCGCTGCGCCGCGCGCAAGCGTACGCCCAAGCTGGTGCCGATGCGATCCTGATTCACAGCAAGCTGTCGCGCCCCGACGAGATTCTCGAATTCGCGCGCGAATGGGCCGGGCGCGCGCCGCTCGTGATCGTGCCGACCAAGTACTACAGCACGCCGACCGAGGTGTTCCGCGAAGCGGGCATCAGCACCGTGATCTGGGCGAACCATCTGATCCGCGCGGCGACCTCGGCGATGCAGGCCGTCGCGAAGGAAATCCATTCGAGCGAGACGCTCGTCAACGTCGAGGACAGCATCGCGGCCGTCAACGAAATCTTCCGTTTGCAGGACGCCGACGAATATTCGGAAGCCGAAGACCGCTATCTGTCGAGCGGCCGCGCGGCCGGCTCGGCCGTCGTGCTCGCCGCGAGCCGCGGCAAAGGCCTTGAAGCGGTGACCGGGGACCGCCCGAAGGTGATGCTGCCGATCGCCGGCAAACCGCTGCTGCGCTGGCTCGTCGACGCGTTCAAGAAGCAGGGCGTCAACGACATCACCGTGGTCGGCGGCTATCGCGCCGACGCGATCGATACCGCGGGCATCCGCCTCGTGGTCAACGAGCAGCACGCGCAGACCGGCGAGCTTGCCTCGCTCGCATGCGCACTCGACCACCTGACCGGCGACACGGTCATTTCGTACGGCGACCTGCTGTTTCGCAGCTACATCCTGCGCGATCTGGTGGAAAGCGAGGCCGCGTTCAGCGTGGTCGTCGATTCGTCGCTGACCGATGCGGAGAACGCGAGCGTGCGCGATTTCGCGTGGTGCTCGGCCGCCGACGACCGCGGTCTGTTCGGCAACAAGATCGTGCTGCGGCACGTCGCGAGCGGGCGGGAGCAGTCGTCGGCGGCGGGCGTCGCCCCAGTGCCGCATGGCCGCTGGGTGGGTCTGCTGAACGTGCGCGGCGCGGGTCGCGAGCGCCTGCGGGCGGTCATGCGCGAGTTGCGGACGCGCGACGATTTCGCGGCGCTCGACATGCCCGCGCTGCTGAACGCGTTGATCGAAGCGGGCGAGTCGATCGAGGTGCAATACGTGCACGGCCACTGGCGCGGCGTCAACGATCTCGACGATTTCCGCCGCGCGGGCGACTTCGCGCACGCGCAGGCGCCGTTCGCGACGGCCGTCGGCGGCGGGGCGACGACGAACGATGCACACGGAGGCGCGCAATGATCGAAGCAGCACAGTTCGTCGAGGCGGCGCGCGAGCGCGGTTTCGACTGGTACGCGGGCGTGCCGTGCTCGTATCTGACGCCCTTCATCAACTACGTGCTGCAGGACGAATCGCTGCACTACGTGTCGGCGGCCAACGAGGGCGACGCGGTCGCGCTGATCGCCGGCGTTACGCTCGGCGCGAAAAACGGCCGGCGCGGCATCACGATGATGCAGAACTCCGGGCTCGGCAACGCGGTCAGCCCGCTGACGTCGCTGACGTGGACCTTCCGCTTGCCGCAACTGCTGATCGTCACGTGGCGCGGCCAGCCCGGCGTTGCCGACGAGCCGCAGCACGCGCTGATGGGCCCGATCACGCCGGCGATGCTCGACACGATGGAAATTCCGTGGGAGACGTTCCCGACCGAGGCCGACGCGATCGGTCCGGCGCTCGATCGCGCGATCGCGCACATGGACGCAACCGGCCGTCCGTACGCGCTCGTGATGCAGAAGGGCAGCGTTGCGCCGTATGAACTGAAGGACGGCGGCGCGCCCAGGCGGCGCACGCCGGTCGAGCCTCGCGCGCAGTTTCGCGACAGCGCCGCGAACGAACTCGCGACGCGCCACGACGCGCTGCAAAAGGTGATCGCGCATACGCCGCTCGACTCGACGGTGGTGCTCGCGTCGACCGGCTTTTGCGGCCGCGAACTCTATGCGATCGACGATCGCGCGAACCAGCTATACATGGTCGGCTCGATGGGCTGCGTGACGCCGTTCGCGCTCGGCCTCGCGCTCGCGCGCCCCGATCTGCGCGTGGTCGCGCTCGACGGCGACGGCGCCGCGCTGATGCGCATGGGCGTGTTCGCGACGCTCGGCGCGTACGGCCCGTCGAATCTCACGCACGTGCTGCTCGATAACGGCGCGCACGACTCGACCGGCGGCCAGGCGACGGTATCGTCGCAGGTGTCGTTCGCGGGCGTGGCGGCCGCGTGCGGTTACGCGTCGGCGGTGGAGAGCGACGATCCTGCGATCATCGACGAGCTGTTCGCGGCGCCGCCGCTCGACGGGCCGCGCTTCGCGCGCCTGACGATCCGCCGCGGCACGCCCGACGGCCTGCCGCGCCCGACCATTACGCCGCCCGATGTGAAGACGCGCCTGATGCGCCACATCGGCGCGATCTGAACCCAACGCCAACAGGAGCGCCCATGCTGCTGCTCAACCCCGGCCCGGTGACGCTCACCGAACGTGTCCGCAACAGCCTGTTGCAGACGGATCTGTGCCATCGCGAGAGCGAGTTTTTCGATCTCCAGGAAGAGGCGCGCACGCGTCTCGTCGACGTGTACGGGCTCGACCCGAACGAATGGCAGGCAGTACTGATGACCGGCTCCGGCACGGCCGCCGTCGAAAGCATGACGGCCGCGCTGGTGCCGCACAACGGCAAACTGCTGGTCGTCGAAAACGGTGTGTACGGCGAGCGTATCGCGCAGATCGCCGCGCAATACGGCATCGCGCACGAAGCGCTGAAGCACGACTGGATGGACGCGCCCGATCTGGCGAAGATCGCCGAACGGCTCGACGCCGACAAGTCGTTCACGCACGTCGCGGTGATTCATCATGAAACGACCACGGGCCGTCTGAACGACATCGCGGCGCTCGGCGCCTTGTGTCGCGAGCGCGGCCTGCGTCTGCTGGTGGACGGTGTCAGCAGCTTCGGCGCCGAAACGATCGATTTCGCGGACGCGAGCCTCGACGCGCTCGCGGCGACCGCCAACAAGTGCCTGCATGGCGTGCCGGGCGCGTCGTTCGTGCTGGTGCGGCGCGCGGCGCTCGCGCGCGCGGCGAGTCGCACTTACTACCTCGATCTCGCGCGGCTCGCGCGTTTGCAGGATCAGCGCAACACGCCGTTTACGCCGTCGGTGCACGCGTATTACGCGCTGGTCGAGGCGCTGCGTGAGCTCGCCGACGAAGGCGGCTGGCGCGCGCGTCACGCGCGCTATGCGGCGCTTGCCGAGCAGGTGCGCGCGGGGCTGGCGGCGCGCGGCATCGACAGTGTGTTGCCGGCCGGGCAGTCGTCGGTGGTGTTGCGCGCGTACCGCTTGCCCAACGGTATCGCGTATCCGCAACTGCACGACGCGCTGAAGGCGCGCGGCTTCGTGATCTATGCGGGGCAGGGCGGGCTGTCGGCGGAGCTGTTCCGCATCTCGACGATGGGCAACATTCACGCGGCCGATATCGAGCGCCTGCTGCAGGGCTTCAGCGACTTGATGCGCTGACGCTGCGCCGAGCGGTGCGCCGCGACCGCGCCGCTCGCGGCTCCCTTACACCGGATCCTTGTCCGGCGGCCCGTCAGGCCGCTGCGGCTCCTCGGCATGATGCCCCGGCGACGGCGGCACGAGCGGGTCGGCTTCCGGGTCGCGGTTCGGATCGGCGTTCGGGTCGGGAATCGGGCTGGTGTGCATGTCGTAGCTCATTGCGTCACCCTTGCGGTTGAAATGCGCGGGTCCGGCCGAAGCGGCTTGATACCGCCGATGTGTGCCGCCGCGTCGGCTATCTGTCTTCAAGCGTAGGCGCTCGCCGCGCTTCCTGCTCGCTCCTTTTTGCTATTTCTTCGCGCGTTTGCGGCCGGCGCTGAGCTGCCAGTAGCGCTCGGTCGCGAACACGTCGTCGTAGTTGCCGGCGCCGAACGCCCGCAACTGGCTCGCGTACGCGTTGACCGCTTCGCGTTTCAGATGCGCGCGGCGCTGCACGTCGATCGTGTGGCCCGCGCTCGGCGTTGCCGGCGTCGCGACGATGCCGCGCTGCGCGAGATCGGCGAGCCGCGCCTGCACCGCGCCCGGCGTGAGCCGGTGAATCGCTTCCTCGTAACCGAACCAGTCCAGATGCGTGAGCCGCGGCAGGATCTCGCAGCACGCTTCGAATACCCGGGCGTGATCGTCGTGATGCAGGCCAAGCGGCATCAGCAGCGTGTTCGCGGTCGTGCGGTAAATCGTTTCCTCCAGCGCCGCGGCCATCTGGCTGATCGACGGCGAGTCGGCGTACTGGCTGTCGCGAAACGGCATGCGCAGCGGGATCGCGTCGAGCACTTCGAGCGCGCGGTTGTCTTCGATCGTGCGTTCGCGGACCGCTTCATGGGCGTTCGCGAAGCCTGCTTTTTCGTCCCACTCCGTGTGCATGTCGTGTTCGGGCGGTGCGGCGAACACGGTGCAGACGGCGGCGTCGGGATGGGCGGCGAGCAAGGCGCCGCAACTGAAGACGGCGTCGTCGAAATGGGGCGAGACGATGAAAAGGCGTGGAGTGGTTTCGCTCATGGGCTTGCGTGTGGGGATTCGAGGCGGCACGGATGAGGCATCGAGGCTGCCGGTCGTCAAGGCGCCGCGTGCGAAAAAAATGGCGTCACCTCAGCTTAGGCGCAATTGGCGCGGCTTGCGCGCGAAACTTGCGGGGCGCAAAGCGCGTGCCTGAAAGACCGCGGATCGAACTTTCGATCCGTCCATCCAGTGACGCTCGTGGCTTTCCGGTTCGTCGCGCGCCGCCGTCAGGGGCCCTTGAAGCGCACGTTTTTGGTGTGAGTCGCCATCTCGACGGCTCAAGTACAACCAGAAGGTTGAGATCGAAACGCGTCAGATCCAGGGGCTTCATGCCGCATCAGTGTTCCTTGTCCGGCAAGATTCTCGATGTCGACCGGCTGCGGTCAGCCAGTCTCGGCGAGCCTGATGTTAGCGGCTAGAGCGTGCGCAAATCGTCCGGCGTGTCCACGTCGCGCAGAATGCCGGGATCGTCGACGTCGATGCGCGTCAGCGCGTGTGACCTGAGCAGCGCTTTCGCGCCGGTGTCGCCGTCCAGCGCGAGTAGCGCGTCGCGATGCTCGCTGCCGAAGCCGACCGGATGGCCGCGCTGACCGTCGTAGAACGGCGCGACGAGCGGCGCGCCGTTGTCGAGCGCGCGGGCTATCGCTTCGATCGTCGGAACCGCAATGCGCGGCATATCGGCGAGCGCGACGATCCAGCCCTCGGCGTCGTCGCTCGCTTCGATACCGGCGGCGAGGCTCGCGCCCATGCCGCGCTCGGCGCTCGCAGCAAACACGACATCACAGCCGGCATCGTTCAGCGCGCGGGCGAGCGCGTCGGAGCCCGGCCGCACGACAGCGAGCACCCGCGTCACGACCCGCAGCAGCCGATGCGCGGCTTCATGCGCAACCGGCTTGCCGTCGGGCATACGTGCGAGCAGTTTGTTGTGCAGCCCGTGCGGATCGAAGCGCGAGCCGAGACCGGCGGCGAGCAACACACCAGTGGCGAGCGAAGCGTAGGCCATCGGCGGATACCGGTAGACAGGAATGTCCCCGATTGTGCGATGCAACGGTGCGCGAAGCAAGCGGCAAGGCACGCCCGATGCAAGCCGCCCGCCGCTTTCGCTTTCACTCCAATTCCGACACTGCCGCCGGTTCAGGTCCGCACCGCCTTGTCCAGCGTGATCGGCAGATCGCGCACCCGCACGCCGGTCGCGTTGTACACCGCGTTCGCGATCGCGGCCGCCACGGCCGTGATGCCGATCTCGCCGATACCGCGCACCCCGAGCGAGTTGATATAAGGATCGGGCCGGTCGATGAAGGTGATGTCGAGCGTGCCGATATCGGCATTCACCGGCACGTGATACTCGGCGAGGTTCGCGTTCGTGAAGCGTCCGAAGCGCGCATCGAGCGTGCTTTCCTCCTGCAGCGCCGCGCCGATGCCCCATACGATGCCGCCCATCATCTGGCTGCGCGCGGTCTTCTGGTTCAGCACGCGGCCGACGTCGTACACCGCGACCACGCGCGGCACGCGGATCGTGCCGAGCTCGGCATCGACGTGGACCTCGACGAACACCGCGCCGAACGAGTGGAACGAGTACTTCTGCTTCTCGTCGCCGGGCTTCACGGTCGCGCTCGCCTCGATCGGCTTGCCGCCCGCGCGCGCGATGATCGCCGCGGCCGGATCGCGCTTGCCCGGTTGCGAGCGGCTCACGACCCAGCCGCTTGCGACGGTGACGTCATCGAGCGGCAGGCCATGCACGGGCGACGCCGCATCGGCAAGCGCCAGCGCGATCAACTGGCTGCGCGCCTGGCTCGCCGCGTCGCGCACCGCGGGCGACACGCTGGCCGCCGACTGCGAGCCGCCCGAGACCGGCGCGCGCGGCAGCGACGAATCGCCGAGCGCGAAGTGGATCTGCTCGGGCGTGAAGCCGAGCGCATCGGCGGCGACCTGGGTCATCACCGTGTAGGTGCCGGTGCCGATGTCCTGCGTGCCCGATGCGACCACCGCGGTGCCGTCCGGCAGAATCTGCGCAAGCGCCGACGCCTCGCTGCGGTTGGCCGGATAGGTCGCGGTCGCCATGCCCATGCCGATCAGCGTGTTGCCGTCGCGCCTCGAACGTGGCGCGTGCGGGCGGCGCGACCAGCCGAACTTCTCGGCGCCGATCTGATAGCACTCGCGCAGCGACTTGCCCGACCACGGCTTGTGCTCCTGCGGATCGCTGTCTGCGTAGTTCTTCAGGCGCAGCGCGAGCGGGTCCATCTTCAGCGCGACGGCGAGTTCATCCATCGCCGATTCGAGCGCGAACGAGCCGGTGGTTTCTCCGGGTGCGCGCATGAAGGTCGGCGTGCCGACATTGAGTTGCACGAGCCGGTGCGTCGTTATCTGGTTGGGCACCGCGTACAGCATGCGCGTGACCATGCAGCAGGTCTCGGTCCAGTCTTCGATCATCGACGTGTTCGAAATGCTGTCGTGACGCATCGCGCTCAGCGTGCCGTCATGCCGCGCGGCGATCACGAAGTGCTGCTCGGTGCGCGGCCGCGCGCCGACCGGGCCGAACATCTGCGGGCGTTCGAGCGCGAGCCGCACGGGCCGCCCGGTTTGCCGCGCGGCCATCGCGCACAGCGACACGTGCGACCACGACGAGCCCTTGCAGCCGAAGCCGCCGCCGATCAGCGGCGAGATCACGCGCACGTCGGACACAGGGATGGCGAACGTCTTCGCGAGCACCTGCGCGGCGCCGCTCACGCCCTGCGTCGAGTCGTAGACCGTCAACTGCGGGCCGTCCCATTGCGCCATCGTCGCGTGGGGCTCCATCGGGTTGTGGTGCTCGATCGGCGTCGTATAGGTCGCTTCGATATGCACGTCGCCGCTTTGCATGCCGTCTTCGAAGCTGCCGCGCTGCGTGTCGGTCTGGCGGCCCTGCGGCTTGTCCGGCGCATGCGCGTGCGCCTTCGCCTGCTCGAAGTCGAGCGCCGCGGCGCCCGGCTGATAGGCGATGCGCAGCTGGCGAGCGGCATCGGCCGCATGTTCGAGCGTATCGGCGACGACCACCGCGACCGGCTCGTTGCTGTAGTGCACTTCGTTATCCTGCAGAAGCGACAGATGCCGGCCGGCCGGCGGCGCGAGCGCGGGCCGGCCGCCATTCGGCAGGCGCGGCGCGTTCTGGTAGGTCATCACGAGCAGCACGCCGGGCACGGCCTCGGCGCGGCTCGCATCGATCGACGCGATCGTGCCGGCCGCGATCGTGCTCGTCACGAGCACCGCATGCGCGAGGCGCGCCCCGGGGAATTCGGCTGCATAACGCGCGTCGCCGGTCACCTTCAGCAGTCCGTCGACGCGATCGAGGGGTTGTCCGATCAGATTCATGCGATACCTCCCGCGTTGCCCGCTGCCTGATTGACCGCACGCACGATCGCGCGCTGCGCGAGCTGCACCTTGAAGGCGTTGTCGTGGCGCGGCTGCGCGCCGCTCAATGCGGCCGCGGCGGCGTTCTTCAGCGTGGCCTGGCTGAGCGGCTGGCCGCTCAGCATCTGCTCGGCCACGTTCGCGCGCCATGGTTTGTGCGCGACGCCGCCGAGCGCGATGCGCGCGCTCTGAACACGCTCGCCATCCATCTGCAACGCCGCCGCGACCGATACGAGCGCGAACGCGTAGCTGGCGCGGTCACGCACCTTCAGATAGTGCGAATGCGCGCTGAAGAGCGGCGGCGGCAGATCGACCGCGGTGATCAGCTCGCCGGGCTGCAAGGTGGTATCGACATCGGGCCGGTCGCCCGGCAGCCGATGGAAATCGGCGAACGCGATCGTGCGCTCGCCGCTGGGACCGCTCACGCGCACCAGCGCATCGAGCGCGGCCAGCGCGACGCTCATATCCGACGGGTTGACCGCAATGCATTGCGGGCTCGCGCCGAGGATCGCATGCGCGCGGTTATGGCCGTCGAGCGCCGCGCAGCCGCTGCCGGGCAGGCGCTTGTTGCACTGCGTGAACGCGGTGTCGTAGAAGTAGCCGCAGCGGGTGCGTTGCAGCAGATTGCCGCCGACCGTCGCCATGTTGCGCAACTGCGCCGACGCGCCCGCGAGCAGCGCTTGCGACAGCAGCGGGTACTGCTCGCGCACCAGCGCGTGATTGGCCGCGTCGCTGTTGCGCACCAGCGCGCCGATGCGGATGCCGCCGCCGGGCAGCGTCGTCACCGAGTCGAGGCCGCCGATGTGCGTGATATCGATGAGCCGCACCGGCCGCGCGACGCCGCCCTTCATCAGATCGAGCAGATTCGTGCCGCCGCCGATGAATACCGCGCCCGGCTGTTGCGCGGCGCGCACCGCGCTGGCGACGTCGCCGGCGCGTTCGTAGGAGATCGCATCCATGTCGGTCTCCGTCAGGCGTTGTCGTGCGCGGCGCGGACCGCGGCGACGATGTTCACGTACGCGCCGCAGCGGCAGAGGTTGCCGCTCATGCGTTCGCGGATTTCGTCGTCGGTGAGCGCGGCGGGACGCGCGCGCACGTCGGCGGTCACGGTGCTCGCCGTGCCGTTGCGGAATTCGCTGAGCAGGGCGGTCGCCGAGCACAACTGCCCGGGCGTACAGTAGCCGCACTGGAACGCATCGTGTTCGATGAACGCGGCCTGCACCGGACTCAACGCGCCGTTGCTCGCGAGTCCTTCGACGGTCGTGATGTTCTCGCCTTCGTGCATGACCGCGAGCGTCAGGCACGAGTTGATGCGGCGGCCGTCGACGAGCACCGTGCAGGCGCCGCATTGACCGCGGTCGCAGCCTTTCTTCGTGCCCATCAGTCCCGCGTATTCGCGCAACGCGTCGAGCAGCGTCACGCGCGGTTCGAGTTGCAGCGTGTACGCGCGGCCGTTGACGGTCAACGTGACGGGGCGCGGCGGCACCACGGGGATGCCTGGCGGCGCGGGTGAGGCGGGCGTCGGCGCTTGCGTTTGCGCGCGCAGATGCGGCGCCGCACCGATCGTCGCGGCGGCCGCCGCAGATTGCAGGAAGCGGCGTCGTGACGGTTGGGAAGGCGTGGTGGTGGGCTCGGCGGTGGACTCTGATGCGGGGGCGTCCCCGCAATGCTGACATTCTGTAGGCGTAGTCATGACGATCTGTTGACTCCACTGAAAGGTCAATGCAGGCTGACGACGCGTCGATGTCCAACGCATCGCGTTGAAACAAAACTATTGCGCAGCAATTTGAATGCCGTTGCAGCTAACACGGTATTAAAAACTCGCTGCAAGCGCAAAGCCGATCTGCGCAATAAAGGCAGGCCAATATGCGCAATGACCGCGATGGAGCTCCGGCTGGAGCCGCGCAAACACGGGCAAAAGTTGCACGTTGCAACGGGGAAAATGCGAAATCGACCTCCGGGCTCAACGCGCCCGGCAGGCTGCGAGGATGCCTCGCAGCAAATCGATCGGCGGCGGACATCCGGGGATCGTCAAACTCACGGGTAGCTTCGCCGCGGATGTCGACAGGTTTGAACTGGATGGAAAATGTCCGCTTTGCGGGTGATAAATTTGGAACGGGCCAACCGGGCGCGGAGCAATAGGCGAGGGAGGGATGATCATGGCGAAGCTGCGCATTGCGACGTTCAACATCAACGGTATCCGCTCGCGGCAGGCGGCGCTATTGCAATGGCTCGAGCGCGAGGCGCCGGACGTCGTGTGTCTGCAGGAACTGAAGGCGGTGGATAGCGCATTTCCAGTCGACGCATTGCGCGACGCCGGTTATGGCGCCGTGTGGCAAGGCCAGAGCGCATGGAACGGTGTGGCGATTCTGGCCAAAGGCGACGCACCGCTCGAACGTCGGCGCGGTCTGCCCGGTTTCGAAGACGACACGCATAGCCGTTACATCGAGGCCGCGGTCGGCGGCGTGCTGATCGTGTGTCTGTACCTGCCGAACGGCAATCCGCAGCCCGGCCCCAAGTTCGACTACAAGCTCGCGTGGTTCGATCATCTGATCGCGCATGCGGCGCAGCTCTACCAGAGCGGCCACCCGGTCGTGATCGCTGGGGACTTCAACGTCGTGCCGACCGACGAAGACATTTACAACCCGCGCTCGTGGCTAAAGGACGCGCTGCTGCAGCCGGAGAGCCGCGAGCGTTATCGCAGGCTGCTCGCGCAAGGCTGGACCGATGCGCTGCGCACGCATTTCGGCGACGAACGCGTGTACACGTTCTGGGATTATTTCCGCCGTCATTGGGATACGAATTCGGGGCTGCGCATCGATCATCTGCTGCTGAGCGCCGACCTCGCGCCGCGCCTGCGCGATGCGGGCGTCGACCGTTGGGTGCGCGGCGAACCGCATGCCAGCGACCACGCGCCGACGTGGATCGAACTGGAAATGGGCGCCGGCCGCAAGAAGAAGAGCGGCTGGTGAAGCGGCGGGCGATCCGCTTGCGGCGGATCGCCCGCTTTGGCGCGACTGCTGCGCCCTGTTGATCGGCGCCTATGATCCGGCGCCGTGCCTGCTTCAGTCGTAGTCGCGACCGCCGCGCGACCACAGCGCGCCCATCACGAACCCGGCGAGAGCAACCACGGCCAACGTCGTGAACGGGTTTTCGGCCGTCGTATCGCGCACGAGGCTCGTCGTATTCGCGCATAACTGCTGCGCCTTGCCGCTCAATTCGCGCGCCTTGCCCGCTACCTGCGCGCTGGTGTCGCCGACGGCATCGCCGACCGCGCTTTGCACCTTGCCCGCGACTTCCTTTACCGCGCCTGCCGCTGAATTCGTATCCATATGCATCGCTCCTATTGTCATATTTACGTGCGGGCCCGCTGCAATTGCAACGCGCTCGCACAAGGGCGCCGCGCAAGCCGTGCCACTGCGGCGTGAGCCTGCGTCAGTGACGAAAGGGGTGCAAGAAGTGCGCCCGGCGACGGGACGCCATGCATCCGGCCAAACGGGACGTGCGGGAACATCATCGTCGGCGCCCGAAATTGATGCCGACGAACACGGCCAGCAGCATCAGAAAACCGCCGAACAGCAGCGCGGCATTGACGAGCACCTGGCGCAGCCCGAGCGTTTCGA
This sequence comes from Paraburkholderia sp. 32, assembly GCF_050435345.1. Lineage (NCBI taxonomy): Bacteria > Pseudomonadati > Pseudomonadota > Betaproteobacteria > Burkholderiales > Burkholderiaceae > Paraburkholderia > Paraburkholderia sp. 32. The sequence continues at coordinate 74,798 of NZ_JBNDKD010000001.1, read as the reverse complement.
CGTCGATGAACGGATACGGATAAAAATCCGACAGGCTGCCGCGCCAGAACGTGATGCCGAGATAGGCGAGCGGATAGACGAGCCACAGCGGAGCGTGGCGCAACCGCAGATGAAAACGCGGCACGAACAGCACCCAGTAGAGCGCGGCGAGCATCGGCAGCACGCTGTGCAGCGACTCGTTGAGCAGGCGCCGGTAGGGCGACAGCGGCCACAGTCCGCGCAACAGCAGGTTGTACGCGAGGCCGACGAACACGATGTACGCGACCACCGCGGTCACGACCGTGGGCTGCCGGAAAAAGCGCACGAGCGGCGAGCGGTGCTTCCGCAGCACGATGCAGGTGAAGCAGAGCGCACTGGCGAGCACCGTCAGATTGGTCAGGTAGCTGCTCATGCGCGCGAGCGCGTCGAACACGGTGAGCCCGCGCGCGAGCGATCGATCGATCGTGAGGTCGGCTTGCGCGAGGATCGCCATCCACGCGATCAGCGCAATGACCGCCGCCAACGTCAGCGACGACACACTGGGCGTATGCAGCGGCAGCTCGGGCTCGCGCTGCGGAGCGAGGGTAGGGCGCATGCGCTCGATTCTACGCGCGGTGCGCGCGCGGCTGCATGGGCTTTCGCGCCCACGCGCGCCGGCGTTGGCAAAATACTACGGCGTACTACGCGAGCTACTGGCTGGCTGTAAAGCGGGTTGCAACGCGGGTTGCAAGCTCGCCGCCACGGCTGCAAGGGCCGCGCTCACAGGCGGAGATTCATTGTGTGTTTCGACCCGTTATGATCGCGGCTGCAGCCCTCGATGTTAACGACGCCGCGCGCGGCAAGCAGTCTCTGTCAGCGCCGGTTCAAGACTCGCAAAACGGAGAGAAAGCATGAAAGCCAGCACCATTGCCGAACGGGAAGCGCGCGGCCGCGCCGCGCGCGAGCATTCGAAACGCTCGAGTCACCGGGCGGTCGGCGAGTTGCACCGCGATCCGATCGAGCTGCTGAAACAGAGCAGCGCGGAGCGCGTCGAGAATCTGGTGCCGCTGCGCTATGGGCGCATGGCTGCCTCGCCGTTCTCGTTCTTTCGAGGCAGCGCGATTCTGCAGGCGCACGATCTGAGCAAGGTGCACGACACCGGCCTCACCATGCCGATCTGCGGCGACGGCCATCTGATGAATTTCGGCGGCTTCGCCACGCCCGAGCGGCAACTGGTCTTCGACCTGAGCGACTTCGATGAAGTCTCGATCGGCCCGTTCGAATGGGACCTGAAACGCCTGTGCGCGAGCCTCGTCGTGGCCGCACGCCAGATGCGCCTGAGCCGCGGCACCGCCGAGAGTCTGGTGATGACCGCGGTCGGCTCGTATCGCGATCGCGTCGCGCAATACGCGCAGTTCGGCGCGCTCGACCTGTGGTACGACCGCATCACGTTCGACCGCATGGCCGAGATCGCACTGACGCCCGAGCGCCGGCGCGCGGTGCGGCGCGGCATGGAGAAGGCCGCGAGCCGCACGCATGAAAGCCTGCTCGAAAAAATGGCCTCGTTCGACGGCAATCGGTGGACCATCCACGATGCGCCGCCCGCGCTGTTTCGCGTGCACGGTGCGAACACGTTGTTGACGGCCGAGGAAACCGAAACCTACCGGACCGGCAACGTCGACAAGATGGTCGAGCAAGTGTGGGACGAGTACCGCAAGACGATGTCGCACGATCGGCGCGAACTGCTCGATCACTTCACGAGGCACGACGTCGTGTTCAAGGCGGTCGGCGTCGGCAGCGTCGGCACGCGTTGTCTGGTCGTGCTGCTCGTCGATCACATGGGCAAGCCGTTGTTCCTGCAATTGAAGGAGGCGCGGCCGTCGGTCATCGCGCAGTTCTACAAGTCGCCGGCGGTCAAGCATCAGGGCGAGCGCGTCGTGCAAGGACAGCGGCTGCTGCAGGCCGCGAGCGACGTCTTCCTCGGCTGGGGGACCGGGCCGCTCGGGCGGCATTTCTATTTCCGCCAGCTGCGCGACATGAAGCTGTCCGCGAATATCGAGCTGTTCGACAGCGATCTGCTCGACGGCTATGCGCGGCTATGCGGCTGGATCATGGCGCGCGCGCATGCGAAGGCGAGCGGCCAGGCGATCGAGATCAGCGCGTACATCGGCCGCGGCGATCAGTTCGGCGAAGCGCTGAGCGGCTACGCGAGCGCCTACGCGGATCAGGTCGAGCGCGACTACGACGTGTTCATCAAAGCGTGCCGCGACGGCAAGCTCGAAGCGCGCACCGACGAGGACATGGCGGCGGATTTCCGTGTGTAGCGCTGCGTGCGCGTGGTGTCACTTCACGCGCACCGTCACGCATCGGCGCGCGCTTCGCGCAGCGTGACGAAACGCAGATGGCGCTCGCGCGCCGCTTCGATCACGCTCGGCAGCACCGCGAGAATCAGCGGCTGGCCTTCGATCGTCAGCGCGGCGTTGCCATCGTGCAGCAACAGGATGTCGCGCGCGGCGAGACCATCGAGCAGCCGCCGTGCAACCACGTGAGGGTCACGCTCGCGCGTATCGTAGCCGCGTCGTGTCCAGGCCGCGAGACGCAGATCGAGCTTGCGTAGCACGGGCTCCAGGAAGAGGTTGCGCAGGCCGGCGGGCGCGCGGAAAAACATCGGCCGCGCGCCGCTGATGGTTTCGAGCGTGCGTTGCGCGGCGGCGATCTCGCGCGTCAACGCGCGCGGAAACGTGACCGAAAACGTATGCACGTGCACCTGCGAGTGATTTTCGAGCCCATGCCCACGCGCGACGATCTCGCGCGCGAGTTGCGGATAACGCTCCACCTTCGCGCCGATGCAGAAGAACGTCGCGCGCACGTCGAACGCGTCGAGCAGATCGAGCACTTGCGGCGTGACGGCGGGATCGGGACCGTCGTCGATGGTCAGCGCGATTGCATCCGCGTTGCGCGGGTTCGCGGGCAGGCGGGTCCAGTTGGGCCCGAGCAGGGTGGAGCGCGGCAATAGTCCGGCGATCGTGAACAGCGCGTGGTTCGCGACGATCGCGGCGAGCCACCATGGCCACGCGGCCGGTGCGACAGCCACGCCGATCAGCACGATCACGTGCCAGCCGATCGTGCCGTTCAGCAGTGCGGAGTTGCGGCTACGCGGCCAACGGCGCGGCGGGTTCGGGCATTCATTCATCGAACGTGCTTCCAGTACGCCTTCCTCCGTCCCGGGAAGGCCGTGAATCTTGCGCGATGCGCAGCCGCGAACGATACCACTGTTGCGCTCGTCGACGTGCCGTTCGGCGGCCACGTATCCGGTGAAAGCGCGCTGAAAGACGTCGCGCGGTTTGCGATCGCCGATTCGCTGTTGTATGGTGCGGGGCGAAAAGAGTCGCGCGTGTCGATGGCGATTGGACCGATCGCCGCAACAAGCTCGGGTCGCTACCCAATACAAAACAGGAGATGCGTGATGTCGGAAACAGGAAACGGAAAAGTGGCGCTGGTGACGGGCGCGGGCAGCGGCATCGGCCGCGCGTGCGCACTGACGCTCGCGCAGCACGGCTATAGCGTGGTGCTCGCCGGCCGCCGCCAGGCCGCGCTCGATGCGGTCGCGCAGGAAGCGCGGGCGCTGCGCGGCGACGCGCTCGCGGTTGCGTGCGACGTGACCGACGCCGACAGCGTCGCCGCGCTTTTCGACACGATCCGCGCGCGCTTCGGCCGGCTCGACCTGCTGTTCAACAACGCGGGACGCAACGGCTCGCCCGTCGATCTCGACGAAGTGAGCATCGACGAATGGCGTTCCATCGTCGATACCAATCTGAACGGCGTGTTCCTGTGCACGCGCGCGGCGTTCGGCCTGATGAAGACGCAGAACCCGCGCGGTGGCCGCATCATCAACAACGGCTCGATCTCCGCGCATGCGCCGCGTCCGAACAGCGCCGCGTACACGGCGACCAAACACGCGATTACCGGACTCACGAAAGCGGTGTCGCTCGACGGCCGCAAATACGACATCGTGTGCGGGCAGATCGACATCGGCAACGCGGGGACCGAGATGGCCGCGCGAATGGCGCGCGGCGTGCCGCAAGCGAACGGCGAGATCGCGGTCGAGCCGCTGATGGACGTGCAGCACGTCGCCGACGCGGTGCTGCATATGGCGAGCCTGCCGCTGTCGGCGAACGTGCAGTTCATGACGATCATGGCGAGCAAGATGCCGTTCGTCGGGCGCGGCTGAGCGGCGCGCAGCACCGGCTCACAACGCCGGGGCGCGGAGCGGGGCGCGCGCGTTCAACTTATACTGGGCGCTCCGCCGTCTTTCCACGCAAAGCAAGCCGCCGTGCCCCGCGCCACACCCAGCGACGACCCGCCGCCACAGCCGCCCGTGCGGCCCGATCTCGACGACTGCTGTCATAGCGGCTGCACGCAGTGTGTGTTCGATCTCTACGATGAAGCGCTGGAGCGCTACGAGCTCGCGCTGGCTGCGTGGCACAAGCGGCAGGCGCAGAAAGCGCGGCCAGCGCGGCGACCGGACACGCAGGGCGCGAAGTCGAAACCGCAAGCCGACGCGCGTCGCTCGACACCCACGCGCGGCAAACCGAGCCCTCCCCGCTGATTCGCGCACGAATTCGCGCACGATCGTCCACCGTCCCCGTTATGACCGACCTTCAGCTCACGCCGACCGAATCTCTCACCGATCCGCACACGCTCGACGATCTGCATCGCTTCGTGCAGCGTCATCCGCGCCTGTTCGTGCTGACCGGCGCGGGCATCAGCACTGACTCCGGCATCCCCGGCTACCGGGACGACAACGGCGCATGGAAGCGCTCGCCGCCGATCACGCTGCAGGAGTTCCTTGGCACGCCGGCGATGCGTCAGCGCTACTGGGCGCGCAGCATGGTCGGCTGGCCGCTCGTCGCGCGCGCGCAGCCGAATGCCGCGCATGTCGCGCTCGCGCGGCTCGAAGCGGCCGGTCACGTGCCGACGCTGGTCACGCAGAACGTCGACGGCTTGCATCAGCGCGCGGGCAGCCGCGACGTGATCGAGCTGCATGGCGGCATCGACGGCGTCAGTTGTCTCGACTGCGGCATGCAGCACTCGCGCGCGGCGATCCAGCAGACGCTCGAAGCCGACAACCCCGCTCTGCTCGACGTCACGGCCGAAGCCGCCGCCGATGGCGACGCGCATCTCGAGTGGCACGATCTCGGCGGTTTTCGCGTGCCGGCATGCACGAACTGCGGCGGGTTGCTGAAGCCGTCGGTGGTGTTCTTCGGCGAGAACGTGCCGAAGGCGCGCGTCGAAGCGGCGTCGCATGCGCTCGATGCGGCCGACGCCGTGCTCGTGGCCGGCTCGTCGCTGATGGTGTATTCCGGCTACCGCTTCTGCGTGTGGGCGCAGCGCCAGGGCAAGCCGATCGCGGCGATCAACCTCGGCCGCACGCGCGCCGATCCGTTGCTGTCGCTGAAGGTGGCCGCGCCGTGCGGCGATACCTTGAGCGCGCTCGCCGGTCTGCTGGCTGGCGATTGAGAATGAGTAGATCCCGTGGATCACCGTCAAAACCTGAGGAACACCCAGAGCCGACCATGACCGACTCCCGGCAACATTCGCCATCCGCCGAACGCAATCGCGAACCGATCCTCGCCGTGCTGCGCGAGGCGCTGCCGGCGAGCGGCCGCGTGCTCGAAATCGCGAGCGGCACCGGTGAGCACGCGATCTGCTTCGCCGGCGCGCTGCCCGGTCTCGACTGGCAGCCGAGCGATGCCGATGAGGAGGCGCGCGAGTCGATTGCCGCGTGGACCGCGCAGGCGGGGCTCGCGAACCTGCGCGCGCCGCTCGCGCTCGACGTGCATCAGCCGGACTGGGGCGTCGATGCGCTCGACGCCGTCGTCTGCATCAACATGATCCACATCTCGCCGTGGAGCGCGGCGCAGGCACTTTTCGACGGCGCCGGGCGGCGCCTCGTCGACGGCGGCGTGCTCTATCTATACGGCCCTTACCGGCGCGGCGGCGCGCACACGGCGCCGAGCAACGAAGCGTTCGATCAATGGTTGAAGAGCCGCGATCCCGAATGGGGCGTGCGCGATATGGAAGCGGTCGTCGCGCTCGGCGACACGGCGGGGCTCACCTGCGAACGGGTGGTCGCGATGCCCGCGAACAACTTCAGCCTGGTGTTCACGAAGCGGGCAGGGTAGCGGGGGCACCGACGGGCCGCGCATTCGTCCACGCCTTGCGCCAAACCTCGGTGCGATCCCAAACCGAACCCGCCGCGCAAACGCCGACGCGCGCACAATACCTGTCGTCACGCGCAAACATGAGCACGACAGGAGCACGAGCAACTGGCGGCTTGCCCCTCCCAAGCGGCAAGCGCGCATTTCTTTTATCCTTTCACCCTCGACGCCGCGCCGCCGTTCTCATGGCGCGGCGCCACGACATTTTTTTGGACTCTGGAGAATTCAAATGGGCAAACAGGCAATCGGCGTGGTGGGGCTGGCGGTCATGGGCCGCAATCTGGCGCTCAACATCGAGAGCCGCGGCCACGCGGTGTCGGTCTACAACCGTAGCCGCGCGAAAACCGACGAACTCATCGCCGAATTTCCGGACCGCAAACTGGTGCCGGCTTTCACGCTGGAAGAGTTCGTCGACTCGCTCGAAAAGCCGCGCCGCATTCTGATGATGGTCAAGGCCGGCGAGCCGACCGACGCGACCATTGCCTCGCTCAAGCCGCTGCTCGAAAAAGGCGACATCCTGATCGACGGCGGCAACACGCCTTTCACCGACACGATCCGCCGCAACCAGGAACTCGCGAAGGCGGGTCTGCATTTCATCGGCACCGGCGTGTCGGGCGGCGAGGAGGGCGCGCTGAAAGGCCCGTCGATCATGCCGGGCGGCCCGCGCGACGCGTACGACCTCGTTGCGCCGATCCTCACCGAGATCGCCGCGAAGGCGCCGGACGGCGAGCCCTGCGTCGCGTACATGGGACCGGACGGCGCGGGCCACTTCGTGAAGATGGTGCACAACGGCATCGAGTACGGCGACATGCAGCTGATCGCCGAAAGCTACGCGGTGTTGAAGCAGGTCGTCGGATTGTCGAACGAGGAACTCGGCAAGGTCTACACCGAGTGGAACCAGGGCGAGCTCGACAGCTATCTGATCGAAATCACGTCGAAGATCTTCGGCAAGAAGGACGACGAAACCGGCAAGGACCTCGTCGACGTGATTCTCGACCGTGCCGCGCAGAAGGGCACCGGCAAGTGGACCAGCCAGAACGCGCTCGACCTCGGCGCGCCGTTGCCGCTGATCACCGAGGCGGTGTTCGCGCGCGTGCTGTCGTCGCTGAAGACGCAGCGCGTGGCCGCGAGCAAGGTGCTGGAAGGTCCGCAGGCGAGGCCGCTCGAAGGCGCGAAGGACGCGTTCATCGAATCGGTGCGCCGCGCGTTGTACTTCAGCAAGGTGATCTCGTACGCGCAGGGCTTCGCGCAGTTGCGCGCCGCGTCGGAAGAGTACAACTGGGATCTCGACTACGGAACGATCGCGAAGATTTTCCGCGCGGGCTGCATCATCCGCGCGCGCTTCCTGCAGAAGATCACCGACGCCTATTCGAAGGACAAGGCGCTCGCGAACCTGCTGCTCGACCCGTACTTCCGCGACATCGCGAAGAACTACCAGGCGGCGCTGCGCGAAGTCGTGGTGGCCGCGGTCAACGCGGGTGTGCCGGTGCCGGCATTCGCGTCGGCGATCGCGTATTTCGACGCCTACCGCTCGGAGCGTCTGCCCGCGAACCTCGTGCAAGCGCAGCGCGACTTCTTCGGCGCGCATACGTTCGAACGCATCGACAAGCCGGGCAGCTTCCACGCGCAGTGGAGCTGAGCGGTTGAAAAAACGGCCCGGCGCGCCATGGTGACAGGGCGCGCCGGGCCGTTGCTCCGTTTGGATCAACAAGGAAACGCCGCATTATTACCAAATGTCTCGCGGGTTAAACGCGGACTTTAAAGAATGCCAAATGATTATTGCGACGGCAGCAATAGAGTTTCACTGGTTTAAGGGTTTACCCTAGATCGAGACACCTCTAAACTTGTTTTCAATCGCTGAGGGATAAGCAGAAACCCGAAGCGCACCACACAACAAGTCCTTTGGAGGTTAATCATGAAGACCCTGATTTCCGCTGTTGCTATCGCCGCCGCCCTCGTTGTTCCGGTCGCGTCGTTCGCTCAAGCGAGTCAGCCGGTGACCCGTGCTCAGGTTCGCGCTGAACTGATTCAACTCGAAAAGGCCGGCTACAACCCGAGCGCCAGCGACGTGAACTACCCGGCCGACATCCAGGCAGCGCAAGCACGCGTCGATGCGCAACGCGGCACGGCCATCGCGGCCAACCCCGCAGACACCAGTGGCTACGGCGCTCCGGCCGCCGGCACGTCGCAAGCTGGCCACGCTGTCATCCCGGCGAAGGCCAACCGTGACTCGGTGTACTTCGGCAACTAATCGCAGTAGCAGTCCGCAGATGTAGTGGGTAGTTGTAGTGCGCTGTAGACGCCGCTTCGTGGAATAGCGCGAACGCGGCGGGCAAGAAAAAACGCCATCCGGTTCGATCGGATGGCGTTTTGTCGTTTACGGCGCCGTGCTGCGACGTTCCCGTCAATGCAGCGTTCGCTGCCGCCGGCCGATGTCATCGAACAGCGCGCGGCTCGGCTCCAGCGCGAGCAGCCACGATTCGTCGTAGTCGCTCAGGTTGTCGAGCGCCTCGCGCAGCCGTTCGAGCGCCACCGCCGGCAGCTCGACGCTCGCCTCGACCCCGCTCGACAGTCCCGCGATGCTCGCCAGTTGCACGAGCGCATCGGCGGCCTCGGCAACTTCGGCGGCGAAGATCAGATGCGTGTTCAGCAGTTCGACGAGGCCGGCAGACGCCGCCACATCGTCGACGTTGAGTTGCACGGCCAGAAAGGTGGCTTTGTTCATCCTCGATTCCTCCCAGAATCCCAACATTGTCGTGAGCTGCTCCGCGCGGCTTGACTGAGTATAGGCGATGGTCGATCGCCTGCAATGATCGGACGGAACGACCGTGGCGGCTTGCTCGCCCAGACGCGCGGGCCACGCGACCTATAATAGGGCCAGCCGCGCGAGCGCCGACGCCGTGGGCGCACGGCGCCGCCCGCCGGGCTTGCGCGCTTGCCAATTGCTCATCGACCATGAAGATCATCCGCAGCAGAAGCTTCACCGCGTCGCGTGCCTGGGGCGCGCTCGACATCGCGAACATGAACGGCGTCACCACGCGTCTGCATTGGACCGACCAGCCGTACAAGTGGCACGTGAACGACGGCGAGGAGGTATTCGCCGTGCTCGACGGCCGCGTCGAAATGCGCTATCGCGAAGACGGCGTCGAACGCACGACAGTGCTCGAAACCGGCGACGTGTTCCATGCGTCGGTCGGCACCGAGCATGTCGCGCATCCGCTGGGCGCGGCACGCGTGCTCGTCGTCGAAAAGCAGGGCAGCGTCTGAAGAACACGGCAGTTTGACGGCGCGTGTGTGGCGGTCGCGCACGATATCCAGGCGGCAGCGGACAACCGCGACCGTGTGCAAGCGTGACGGCACGGCAATTGCTGCGGCGTCGATTGAATCGGATTGAGACACAGGTCGAGGAAAAGCAGATGACACAACAATGGCAACCGACGGCGATCCGCCTGCTGATGGCGGCGGCGCTCGGCGTGGCGATCGCCGGCTGCACGACGATGCCGTGGGAAAGCACGCCGTTTTACAGCAACGCGCCGTCGAGCACGACCAGCCTCGCGACCGTCCCGGTGCCCGCCGGCTACTATCGCGTCAATCCGGGCGATACGCTGTCCGGCATCGCTTCGGCCTATGGACGAAGGCCGCAGGAAATCGCGGCCTGGAACGGCTTGCCGGTCAACGCGGCGGTGGCACCCGGCGAGGTGCTGCGTGTTTCACCGCCGATGGCCTCGGGCAGCGTGGTCACGCCGCCGGTCGCGGTGGCGCCGGGTGCGCCAGCCGCGCCGGGCGCGCCGGGCGCGACGGCGACCGTGCCGCCGGGCGCCGTACCCGGTGCGCCGGCCCCTGCCGCCGTGCCGCAGCAGGGCGTGCTGCAATGGCCATTGCGCGGACCGATCCTGCGCGCGTTCGCGCCGGGCAAATCCAACGGCATCGTGATCGGCGGCCAACCCGGTGATCCGGTCAAGGCCGCGGCGACCGGCCGCGTGGTGTACGCGGGCACCGGCATCGAAGCCTACGGCCCGCTCATCATCATCAAGCACAACGATTCGCTGATCACCGCGTACGGCCAGAACAGCCAGCTACTCGTCAAGGAAGGCGATGCGGTGGCGCAAGGGCAGACGATCGGCGAGGTCGGTGTCGATAGCCACGGCGTCGCGTCGATCCAGTTCGAAGTGCGCGAGAACGGCCAGCCGGTCGATCCGCTCCAGTGGTTGCCGAAGCCTGGCGGCTGAGCGTCCCCGTCGCGACTGTTGGCTCATCGCAGCCGGATCGGCGCGCTTCTCGGGGATGCGCCGATTTTCAGCGTCGTCTGAATTGAATACACTGTATGGCTCGTTTGCCGGCGCGCGCGTTCCTTCCGGAATGCACGGGCGGCCGGTTGCCGTAGGCTGTCATTCATGGACGCACAGGGACACACAATGATCGATTTGCGCAGCGATACCGTTACCCGTCCGACTCCGCCGATGCTCGCGGCGATGTCGGCGGCCGAAGTCGGCGACGACGTCTGGGGCGACGACCCCACCGTCCTGCGTCTGCAGGCCACGCTGGCCGAGCGCACCGGCAAGGAAGCAGGGCTGTTCTTCCCGAGCGGCACGCAAAGCAACCTCGCCGCGTTGATGGCGCACTGCGCGCGCGGCGACGAATACATCGTCGGCCAGCTCGCGCACACCTACAAATACGAGGGCGGCGGCGCGGCCGTGCTCGGCAGCATCCAGCCCCAACCGCTCGAAAACGCCGCCGACGGCTCGATCCCACTCGACAAGATCGCCGCCGCAATCAAGCCGATCGACGATCACTTCGCGCGCACGCGGCTGCTCGCGTTGGAAAACACGATCGGCGGCAAGGTGCTGCCGGCGCAGTACGTCGCCGATGCGACGCGGCTCGCGCGCGAGCGCGGCCTCGCCACCCACCTCGACGGCGCGCGCGTGTTCAACGCGGCGGTCGCGGCGGGCAAGCCGGTCGCGGCGCTGGCCGAGCCGTTCGATTCGGTGTCGATCTGTTTTTCGAAGGGACTGGGCGCGCCGGTCGGCTCGGTGCTGGTCGGCAGCCGCGCGCTGATCGACGTCGCGCATCGCTGGCGCAAGGTGCTCGGCGGCGGCATGCGCCAGGCTGGCGTGCTCGCGGCGGCGTGCCTGTACGCGCTCGATCACAACGTCGAGCGGCTCGCCGACGACCACGCAAATGCCGCGCATCTGGCGGCGGGGCTGGAGACGATCGAGCTGGTGAAGGTGCAGTCGGTCGCGACGAACATGGTGTTCGCGCAGTTTCCGCAGCAGCATTGCGCGCCGCTCGAGGCGTGGCTCAAGGAGCGCGGCATCCTCACGCAGATGCTGTATGCGTCGCGCTTCGTCACGCACATGGATGTGTCGCGCGACGATATCGACATGTTCATTGCCGCGGTGAAGGGGTATTTCGCGGCACGTTGATCGCGCCGCATGGGTCGCAAGCGAGGCGGCTCGCGTGGTTGCCGCCTCGTCTTCCCGCACTGGCTCCAACTCGTGCGCGCTCGTTCGAGGCGCGCTTCATTCAGGCTTCATCCCCGCCTCACGCGCCGTCCGGCGCATATCTCACTTGACCGCCGCCTTCGCCTGCACGCCCGCGCGATGCGACGGCGCGAGCAGCCGCAAGCCGCTCGCCAGGCTCGCCGCGCCGGCGAAGAACGCGCCGAGGCCGAGCGCGAGCGTCGGCCCATGCTGGCGGCCGGCAATGCCGAAGCACAGCGCGACCAGCGCCGCGCCGGTCGCCTGTCCGAGCAGCCGCGCGGTCGCCACGATGCCGCTCGCGCCGCCGCTACGCTCCGGCGGCGCGCTCGCCATCAGCGCCTTCAGGTTCGGCGACTGGAAAAAGCCGAAACCCGCGCCGCAGATCGCCATACGGATGCCGATGTCGAGCACGTGCGGATGGGCGGGCAGCAGCGCCAGCGAGGCCATCCCCGCCGACAGCACCGCGAGCCCGATCGCGCCGAGCAGCCCCGGCGGGTAGCGGTCCGACAGGCCGCCCGCGAGCGGCGCGGCGAGCGCGACCACGACGGGCCACGGCGTCATCAGGAAGCCGGTTTCGACCTGGCTGCGCAGCAGCACGTCCTCGAAATAGAACGGCAGCGACACGAACGCGAGGCCCTGCGCGGCGAACGAGCACACGGCCGTCACCGCCGACAGCGCGAACACCGGCCGCTTGAACAGATCGACAGGCAGCATGGGCGCGGGGTGGCCCGCCTCGCGGCGGATCAGCAGCAGCCCGAACACGCCGGCGAGCGCCGCGGCGCTGAGCACGATCTGCAGCGACGCGCGTTGCGCCGCCTCGCCGAGCGCGAAGATCAGCGCGGCGAACGTGACCACGTTGAGCAGCGCCGCCACCGGATCGAGCGGGTGCCGGCTCTGCGCGGTATGCGGCAGCGCCGGCATCGCGAAACTCAGCGCGAGTACACCGAGCGGCACGTTGACCGCGAACAGCCACGGCCAGGTCGCGACCGACAGAATCAACGACGCCACCGTCGGCCCGACCGCGAACGACACGCCGACGATCAGCGCATTGGTGCCAAGCCCGCGACCGAGCCGATGCGGCGGGTACAGATAGCGGATCAGCGCGGTGTTGACGCTCATGATCGCGCTGGCGCCCAAGCCCTGCACGATGCGCGCGGCGGCGAGCAGCGGCAGCGTCGGCGCCATCGCACAGCCGAGCGAGCTCAGCGTGAACAGCGCGATGCCGCCGATATAGATGCGCCGATGTCCGACGATGTCGCCGAGCGCGGCGAGCGGCAGCAGCGTCGCGACCATCGCGAGCTGATATGCGTTGATGATCCAGACCGAGGCGGCCGGCGCCGCGTGCAGGTCGCCGGCGATCGCGGGCAGCGCGGTGTTGGCGATCGCGGTATCGAGCGTGGCGAGCGCGACGGCGAGCATGATCGCGGCCATCGCGCGGCGGTTGGCGGCCGACATCGGGCCGTCGGCGGGGAGAGTCGGCGTGGGGACGCCGACGGCGGGGCTGAGCTTATCGGACAAGGCGTGGCTCGCGGGGTTGGGCATGCCGGTGTCGGTCGCTTCCGGAGAGGCGACGCGCTCGGGCGGCGGTTTCGTCGTGGGTGAGGCGCGCGCTGTCGGTCCACGGCGGATCAGCGTGGCGGCTTGTGCGGCGCAACGTCGCGATTGTTGCAGAGACGGCACGATCGTGCAGGGAGGCGGGCAGGAACCGGGAGGCGGCTAGAAGATGAGGCGCTTTGATCGATCTCAATGAAACGCAACTAACTGCCAATCCCGCCCGCCATCTCCAAATCGGCGCGCGCCGCGTCAAATCCAACACACATACGACAAAACCGCCCGGCAGAACGGCCGCCCAATTCGATCACAAAATCAGGCTATTCGGGGCTTCATCCGCTCGTCACGCATCGGAAAAATAATCGATGTGCGGCTCGCAGATGCTTCGGGCGTTTGCCTTCCCCAACCCGCTTTCGTCACCCGACTCATGCGCGCCGATGCCCACCCCGAGTGCCGCTGCCACGCGGCTTTGCACCGCGTCCGGGCGCCCGCCGCGGCTCGGTCGCGCGGCAGCGGGCGAGCTCGCCGGGCACGCCGTATGCGTTACCGTCCGCTCGCGCGCCAGCGTGCGCGATCCCTAAAATGTCCTACTCTATTTTTTTAAACCGCTCCGACAGGCACGCGCCTCCCGTCCGTCTCTCGTGCGGTTCGCGTTTGCCACGTCGACCTTCCCGGAGGCTTCGATGACAGCCGTCGATCTGGAATTCGACCAGCTCAACAGTACCGTCGACGCGCTACGGCGCTCAATTTCGAATCGCATGATGTACGGCGTCGGCAAGGACGCCGTTACCGCTCACCCGCACGACTGGCTGCACGCGGCCGCGCTGGCCGTGCGCGACCGGCTCGTCGCGCGCTGGATGAAGACCACGCGCCTGCAATACGAGCAGGACGTGAAGCGGGTCTACTACCTGTCGATGGAGTTTCTGATCGGCAGGACCTTTACCAACGCGCTACTCGCGCTCGGCATTCACGATCAGATGAAGGAGGCGCTCGCGAGCCTCGGCGTCGACATGGACGCGCTGATCGATCTCGAACCCGACGCAGCGCTCGGCAACGGCGGCCTCGGCCGGCTCGCGGCGTGCTTTCTCGACTCGATGGCGACGCTCGGCATTCCGGGCTTCGGCTACGGCATCCGTTACCAGTACGGCATGTTCCGTCAGGAAATCGTCAACGGCGAGCAGGTCGAGGCGCCCGACTATTGGCTGCGCGCCGGCAATCCATGGGAATTTCCGCGACCCGAAATCAAGTACATGGTGCACTTCGGCGGCCGCACCGTGCAGCGCGGCGACAAGACCGAATGGATCGACACCGAGCATGTGAACGCGACCGCCTACGACACCGTGATCCCCGGCTACGCGACCGACGCAACCAACACGCTGCGCCTATGGTCCGCGCGCGCGACCGAGGAACTCGACCTCGGCGCATTCAATCGTGGCGACTACCGCAACGCGGTCGACACCAAGAACATGTCGGAGAACGTGTCGCGGCTGCTCTATCCGGACGATTCGACGCCGGCGGGCCGCGAGTTGCGGCTGCGCCAGGAGTACTTCTTCGTGTCGGCGACGATGCAGGATCTGATCCGCCGCTATCAGCGCACGCACAGCACGTTCGGACGCTTCTCCGAGAAGGTCGCGGTGCATCTGAACGACACGCACCCGGTGCTCGCGATTCCCGAGCTGATGCGCCTGCTCGTCGACGAGCATCATGTGCCGTGGGACAAGGCGTGGAAACACTTGACGCAGATCTTCTCGTACACGAATCACACGCTGATGCCCGAGGCGCTCGAAACATGGGATGTCGAAATGTTGTCACGCCTGCTGCCGCGGCATCTCGAGATCATCTTCGAAATCAACGCGCAGTTTCTGAAGCACGTCAGCGAGCACTCGGGCCACGACGCCGAGATGATCCGCCGCATTTCGCTCGTCGATGAATATGGGCAGCGGCGCGTGCGCATGGCGTATCTGGCGATCGTCGCGAGTCACAAGGTGAACGGCGTGTCGAAGCTGCATTCGCAGCTGATGACGCGCGACATCTTCGCCGACTTCGCGCGCATCTATCCGGACCGCTTCACCAACGTGACCAACGGCATCACGCCGCGCCGCTGGCTCGCGCAGGCGAGTCCGTCGCTGTCGTCGCTGATCGACGCGCGCATCGGCACACACTGGCGCAGCAATCTGTTCGAGCTCGAGCAGCTGCGTAATCTGCGCAAGGACGACGAGTTCGTCGAAGCGTTCCGCGAGGCCAAACGACAGAGCAAGCTGCGGCTCGTGCACCGGCTCGCGCATCACACGAAGCTGCACTTCGATCCGGACGCGCTGTTCGATCTGCAGGTCAAGCGCATTCACGAATACAAGCGCCAGTTGCTGAACTTGCTGCACGTGATCGTACGCTACAACGAGATTCGCGCGAATCCGGAGCGCGACTGGGTGCCGCGCGTCGTGCTGTTCGCGGGCAAAGCCGCGTCCGCGTACCGGATGGCCAAGACGATCATCAAGCTGATCGGCGACGTCAGCGAGAAGGTCAATCATGATCCGCTGATCGGCGACAGGCTGAAGGTCGTGTTCGTGCCGAACTACGGCGTCAGCGTGGCCGAGCTGATCATTCCGGCGGCCGATCTGTCGGAGCAGATCTCGATGGCCGGCACCGAGGCGTCGGGCACCGGCAACATGAAGCTCGCGCTCAATGGCGCATTGACGATCGGCACGATGGACGGCGCGAACATCGAGATCTGCGACGCGGTGGGGCGCGAGAACATCTTCATCTTCGGTCACTCCGCCGACGAGGTGGACGACCTGCGCGCAAGCGGCTATCGGCCGCGGCGGATTTACGAGGAAAACGAAGCACTGCGCACCGCGCTCGATCAGATTCGCACGGGCTACTTTTCGCCGGACGATCCGCTGCGCTTCTCGGATATCTTTCACACGCTGGTCGACTGGGGCGATCACTATATGGTGCTCGCCGATTTCGACGCGTTCGCGAAGGCGCAGAACGAAGTGGATGCGCGTTTCGTCGACAAGCACGCGTGGGCCGAAAGCGCGATCGAGAACGTCGCGGGGATGGGGCAGTTCTCGTCGGATCGAACGATCGGCGAGTATGCGCGCAATATCTGGCGCGTGAGTCCGCTCAGTCTCGACTGAGCGCGAGATGACGGCAACGTAGTCGTTGCTTGCGGGCAAGCAGATCGAAAGCCGTGCGAGGCTGGTGCTGATCCGTCGCGCACGGCTTCGTCATGTTCGATCGTCGCCCCGCGTCAAGCCTTCGGCGCGGCAGCCGCGGCCTTCGCCCGATGCACTGCCTCGCCGACGCGCTCGACGAACTCGCGATCCGTACTCATCAGCGCTTCGCGCTCGCCGTCGGCCGTCTTGACCATCAGCCGATGCGTGATGTCCTGGGTCACCCAGGTAAGCCAACCGACCACGATCAGCATCACCCCGCATACGAGTCCCGACGCCGAGTGCAGCAAGCCCCCGACGATTGCGCCGAGCAGCCCGGCCACCGAGATCACGAGCGGCACGACCTTGTTCTTCTGCACGGTCACGACCTGCACGTCGACGATATCGCGCAGCGGGAAGACCTGACCTGCGGATGAGAGGGCGTTGCGCGTGACCGACACGCCGCGATCGTTGAAAGGGCTTTCCATCGTTTCAATGCGAGGGTGGTGAAGCGCGCAGCGTAGCAGACTTCCTTCAAATTCCTAAAGTTACGGACTTTTCTATCCCCTCTCAGGCCCGTGTTGCAAGGGAGAGCGATTCCAATGACTAAAAAAACAGTTGAGGGATTTTGACTAAAATATGGCGGCGCGAGTCAAAGAGTGGTTGCGGCAGCCTCGTGGGTCCGGCCGATGCCGCCTACTTCGAATCGCTGCGCGCCCGAGTGCGTACTTCGCGCAAATGACGGCCAAGCCCGTCATCCCAACGCGACTGGCCAAGCAAGACGTAGAAGACGAGCTGATCCACCACCTCGTAGACGAAGGCTCGGAACAGGCAGCGCTCGCGTTCATTGCGGAGATCGAGCAAGCATACGCGCATCTCGCTAACCGCTCCAACATCGGGTCTCCCCGTTACGGGTATGAGCTGGACATACCGGGCCTGCGGGCGTGGCCGCTTGCTCGCTACCCGCATCTGATCTTCTACATTGAGCGCAAGGATCACGTCGAGATGTGGCGCTTGCTCAACGGAAAGCGGGATATCCCGGCGTGGCTCGCTGAGCGATGACAGCGAGTTCCATTGACGCCATTTGCACGGCACAGATCCCGCGAGCAGCCACTCGGCATTGACCTGGACACAATCGTCGCCTTCACGATCCCTTCATTTCAAGGTGCCTTGGGCGGGCCGCTTACACAGGCTGTTGAAAAGCGCCCTTCATAAATACCGAAGAGGTGTTCGGGACGTTTGCGCAGGCGAAGGGTATTCCGGACCGTCGTCTTACTCCCCGCGATGCGGCGGACCTGCTGGCCGATGCGGCGCAAAGCGTTCAGGACAGACTTGCGACTCCTGGCACGACGAGCTAACGTCAAGAGTGGTGTATGGGCAGCTTGATAGCGTTCGGCTTCAGGCGGCGAGTTTCTGCTGAACTGGTTGATCGCCTTGCACCGGTTCGCCGTCCCTGAAGGCAATGCCCTCCAGCAACAGCTTGATCTGCTCAGGGCCGTTGATACGGCGCCAGGTTTTCTCGGCTTCCTCGATCAGCTTGAATGCCAGACCGAGGAAGGTTGGTCGCGACACGCAGTTGCGGGTGCGAGTCGTCCGGTGGCGCACGGTCGCGAATGTCGACTCAATCGCATTCGTCGTGCGCAAATGCTGCCAGTGCTCGGCGGGGAAGTCGTAAAACGCCAGCAGGCTCTCCCGGTCCTTCTTCAGCGTTTCGGTTGCCTTCGGATATTTCGCGGCGTAGACCGTCACGAAACGATCGAACGCGGCGTACGCGTCGGCGCGCGTCGCCGCCATCCAGATCGCCTGCAGGTCGGCCTTCGCGCGCCCCTGTTGCGACTTCGGCAGCGCGTTGAGCACGTTGCCCATCTTGTGAAACCAGCAGCGCTGGCCGCGCGTTGCAGGAAACACTTCCTCCAGTGCGGCCCAGAAGCCCATTGCGCCATCACCGACGGCCAGCAGCGGACCACCCTGCAAGCCTCGCGATTTCAGATCGAGCAGCAGTTCCTGCCAGGACGCCTTCGACTCCCGATACCCGTCGCCGATTGCCACACGCTCCTTGCGCCCATCCGGCCTCACGCCGATGATCACCAGCAGGCATTGACCATCCGAGTTCTCGCTGCGCAGGCCGGTATGAATGCCGTCGACCCACCAGTACACGTAGCGCGAGTTCGACAGATCACGCCGGCTCCAGCTGGCGTGCTCATCGCCCCATTGCGCCTTCAGGCGACTTACCACGTTCGCCGACAACCCCTTGGCGTCCTCGCCCAGCAGCACGCCCAGCGCTTCGCTCATATCGCCCGTCGAAATGCCCTTCAGATACAGCCACGGCAGCGCCGCACTCACGCGCGGCGACTTCCGCACATACGGCGGCACAATCGATGAATTGAACTTCACACCTGATCCTGATCGATCGCGAACCTTCGGCACCTTCACCGCAATGGGGCCGGCCGCCGTCAGCACCTCGCGCTCCGGCAGATAGCCATTGCGCACCACGGCACGCTGTCCGTGCAGGGTTTTAACGTTCTCGAACCGCTCCAGCAGCGCCGACAGCTCTGCTTCGATTGCCTGCTGGATCACCTGCCGCGCGCCCTGGCGCACCAGATCGTCCAAGCCCAGACCGACTTCCGATAGACCGACGACTTCTTTTTCCGTAAACTTGCTCATGGTGGATGGTTTGTTGTTTGCTGGTTTCCGACTTCGACAATCAGATTCTCAGCTGAAACCTCCACCGCCTTCAATCTCCCGCCTCAAATCCCCCATACACCAGATTCGAGCTTAGCTCTGGCACGACCACGACGAAGCACTAACTGGCTCTGTCAGCAATCCAATGAAGGCGGCTTGATGCCGCCTTTTTCAATTGCACGGCGAGAAGCAGACGTTTATTCGTTTTGCATATTGTGTCTGCATATGTTGTCACGCGCGTCCATCAGATAAATCATGTGCCTCCCGACCCGACCCGACCCGAACGAAACGCGCGAGGAGATGCTGGCCATGATTGAGCGCATCGCCGAACTTCTGGAGGCGCGCTCGCGGCGACGCCACGCTTCTCTCTACCACACTGCGCTATCACGAGCAGCAGGGCTGACCGTTTCCCGCGCGCGATCGACTCGCATGCGTCGTTCGCCATTAGGTGTTGCTGCACCCGTTTATCACGCGTTTCCATCTCGAAAAAGCAAAGGATTCCGATTTAACGATCATTCACAAAATCGTTGGCAATTTCGCACAGGGTGGGCGTGGAGTGATTGACGGGCAGCGGGTACCGCCCTAGATTTTTTCGGTTGAAGGTTGCTGACGCAACAGTTGTGCCTCGTTTCTTTAACCATACAGGGATGTGTGGATGAATGCTGTGACGAAAAATTTTACCGCCGCGCTCAGCCATCCGAGCGCGCGCCTGACCCAGCACCTCAGGATCTGGATCGGCTCCCAGCCCCATGACCTCGACGTGCTCGATTTCAAGGCCAGCGGTGGCTTCTGCAAGGACTACCGCGTCGACGTCACGGTTACGTCGCCACGGCTGGAGATCGACGGCAAGCAGTATGTGGGCCGTCGCGCGGGCCTGCAGATCGACGAGCAGGCGGCGGTGCCCTCGGTGAGCTACGTGCAGCCCGTCAGTCACGACGCCGCCACCTTCAACGGCGTGGTGACGAGCTGGAAGCGCATCCGCACGAGCCGCGACGAGTCCGCGTACCGGCTGCTCATCGAGCCGCGCTTTGTGGCCCTCTGCAAACGCATCATCAAAAGCGACACATTCAAGGATGTGACGTTGCAGGAGCTGATCACCCAGGCGCTGGTCGACCGCAAGAATTTCGATGCCTTCGATGTCGAATTCCAGATCGAAGGGCTGCAGGAGAAGATGGAGCAGGTGGTGATGCTGGAGGAGTCGCTCTGGAGTTTCATCACCCGCCATTGCCGTCGCCTCGGCGTTTTCTGGTTCTACAAGCAGGGACGCGGCAAGGATGGCAAGCTCGACACCATCGTGTTCGCCAACAATCCGCGCGCCTATATCCGCTCGGTCGACGTGCCGCTGCTGGATGCCTCGGGCCTGCATGCGAGCTGGCACGAAGCGGCCCAGGCCGTGCATGAGCAGCGCGCGCTGGTGCCGGCCACCATCGAACTGTGGGAGCGCAACTACTGCACGCCGGACGATCCCCTTCGCGCCACGGCGAATGTCTCCATCGAGACGGATGACCGCTCGTCGTTCGGGCAGATCAGTCGCAGCGTCGAAGGCCATCTGACGCCAGCGCAGGCCGAAACGTTCGCACAGACCCGGCGCGACGGGCAGATCGCGCGTCAGGCGACGCTGGCGGGCAGGACCGACGCCAAGGGCATCGCGGCGGGCGTGGTAATGAAGCTCACCAATGCGAAGATGCCGAGCGCCGAATACGGCTTCGTGATCACTTCGTTCAAGATGAAGGGCAGCCGCACCAAGCCGGCCTATACGCGCTTCAAGGCGATGCCGGCGCACCTGACCTACCGGCCCAGGTTTGACTTTGAGCGGGACTGGCGTTTTCTGCCTGGTCCCGCTGTGGGCGTGGTCACGACGAGCGACTCCGCCCCCTACGGCGACATGGACGACCACGGGCGTTATAGCGTGCTGCCGAAGTTCCTGCAGGGCACGGGCAACACCGACAACAAGCTGCTGAAGCTTCGCCTGCTGCGTCCGTCATCGTCCTACCAGGGCGGCTTCCACTCGCCCCTGCTGCCGGGGACCGAGGTCCTGCTCGACGCCGAAAATCGCGACGTGGACCGCATCTACATAGCGGGGGCCATGCACGACTACGCCCACCCGGACGTGGTGCGCGGAGACCAGTCGCTGTTTAGCTATGCCATCTGGCGCTCGCCGCTGCTCGGTGCGGAGGTGGTGTTCAACGATCTGCAAGGAAAGGAGAGTGCGCGCCTCGCGACCGTGTACAGCCAGACGGCCTTCAACCAGGGCTACCTGCTCAACAGCAAGAAGCTCGCTCGCGGAGAGGGGTTTGAGGCTACCACTAAATCGTGGGGCACGGCACGCGCGGCGAAGGGCCTGTTCCTCTCGGCGGACGCGGCAGCCGGGCCGGATACCCCGCACCTGGACATGCCCGCCGCTGTCGCGCAGCTCAAGGCGGCCCTGCAGCGCGTGACGGATCTGGCAACGGCGACCACGCAGGCCGGTGCTGATCCGGCCGACCGCGCCACGCAGTCGGCGCTGCTCGACGGGCTGAACCAGCTTCGCGACGCAGGGCTGCTCGCGAGCGCCCCCGGCGGCATGGCGTTCGTGACGCCGAAATCAATGCAGCACTCGGCGGGGCAGAACGCGATTGTCACGGCAGGCCAGGACATGGACGTGAGCGTCGTTAGGCGCCTGCGCATGGTGGCGGGGGATCTGATTTCGCTGTGTGCACACAAGCTCGGGATGAAATTTATCGCGGCGAAGGGGAAGGTCCTGATGGCAGCGCTCACGGACGGCATGGATCTGTTCGCGCAGAAGCAGTTGCGCGTCGCCAGCGAAAGTGCGGATGTGCAGGTGTCGGCGAAGTCGAAGATCACGCTCAACTGCGGCGGGGCCTCGGTTGTCATGGAGGGCGGCAACATCACGTTCCACTGCCCCGGCGCATACACCATCAAGGCCGCCTCGTTTACGTTTGTCGGCCCCGGCAACGTCCCAGCCGTCCTACCTGTCCTGCCGAAAAGTGACCTAACGCTCAATGAGCGGTACTCCCATACCAACTAACACGCCATGATTATCAGCCCTCCGTTTCTGCCTGAATCCGGCCTCACTTCTACCGACGGATCGAGGCCCGACCCCATGATGGACGCGGTCGACAAGTTCGAACTCGCACACGGCATCTATCCGATCGCGTTCGACCGGCGCTGGCACTGTGGCGCCCATCTCGCGCCCGACGTGCATGGTCCTGTCTATGCCATCGCCGACGGCGAGGTCGTCGCATACCGGGTCTGCCAGCACGCGATGGACTCGGGCAATGGGAACGCAGGCTTCGTCCTGCTCAGGCATTCGACCGAAACGGGCGACGGGCGCAAGCTGACGTTCTACTCGCTTTACATGCACCTCCTGCCGCTCGCCGAGTATCAGTCATTCGGGCACGACGGGAGACGGCTGCCCGAGTTCCTGCGCAAGCCTACTGGCCAGGTTGCCCAGGGTGCGGTGGAACCAGCGATGCGTGGCGGCAACAATACGGTACGGCGCAAGGACGTCATCGGATTTCTCGGGCGTTACGACGGCGTAACCTACACGCACTTCGAGATCTTCATGACGCCGGGCGATTTCGATGCGTATTTCGGTCATACGCAACTCGGTAACGCCGCGCCGGACACGCCGACGAGTTCGGACTGCTGGGGCCATACCTGGTATACGATCCCTGCGGGGCAGCAGTTCTACGCGCTCCCTCCGGGAACTGACGCACACAACACGTTGCACGGTATCAAGTTCGAGACGCGGCAGACGGGGACGAATACGCCGCCGCTCGTCGTCGAGACGTACTTCAGCAAGGGAGCGAAATACACCAACGTCTGGAGCGTTGAGGCGGACGGTTCGCGCACGCTGCTGACGGAGCAGCCGGTGTGCGAGGCCGATTACGAATACGATCTTTATCGCCGCGCGACCGCGCTCTACGGCACCTGTCCGAGCGACGGCTACGAGATGCTGCGCTTTGGGCGCATCCTCTCGACGCCCGCGACCCTCTCCGGGGCGGCCTGTGCGACGTGGGTGCAAGTGACCTATGCTGCGGGAAAGCAAGGCTATATCAATATCAACAACGCGGCGATCAAGAAGCTGTCCGACGCGGATTTCCCGTCGCTCATGGGCTGGCAAAAGCTCAGTGACGGTAATATGCCCTTCAGCAGCGACGGCTTGTGCGATATCGACGCGCTCAAGAAACTGGTCAAGGATGCTGCGGCCAGCGAACAGCCAACGGTCTCGGCGGAAACGACAGAAGTGCAGAAGGCGGACGCGCTTTCAGGCTACGTCAAGGGTCACGATGGTGTTCGCCAGGCGCTGCGCGGATTCATTTGCAACGCCCCCAGTGAATGGGATAGCACGAACAATCAGACGCGCTACGTGAAGCTGCTCGACAAGGGCGGTTTCTATCACGGCAACGACCAGGGCTACAACAAGTTCCTCAATTACCTCAAGGAAATCCAGTTCTGGGATACGACCGGCTTGCCCGCCGGGCAAAAGCTCTGGTTCTTCCATCCACTAGCGTTTGTCCGGCATTTCAGGAAGTGTGGGTGGCTGACCCGAGACGAGGTGGCCGCTACGTTTCCTCGCTATCCGTTCTATACGCAAAGTGGTAGTCCTCGGAGAGCCATCACTACGGATAACGATACTTTTAGGGTGACGGCGGCAATTGCGCGCCAGCGTATCCAGAATCACGTAGTTTCACTAAATAGCTGTTTTAGAAAGTATCTTGGAAGTAACCCGAAGCGTATCGCTATGTTTTTAGCTCAAGTCCTTTTGGAGACTGCTCAGTGGCGTAATCTTGGTGGCACAAGGCGCCTTATGCACGAATGGGGGTTTGGCCAATATTCAGCGGCCAATCCCGCAACCGAATTCTACGGTCCATTTTATGGTCATGGGATTATGCAGCTTACATGGGCCGGCAATTTTGAGGCGTACGGAAATTATCGGTCTATCCCTAGCAATAATAGCGGCTCTTATATTGAGAGATTGGCGGGTGTAGCTCATCGCATTACGACAACGTCGCGTCACTATTCATCAAATCCGAGTGATGGTGGGCAATTGATGATTTGGTTCCCCCGTTATGATCCAGATATTATTGCGGAGAATCCTGAGTACGCCTGCGATTCTGGTGGATTTTATTGGGTTTCGAAAGCCTTCTCCCAAGGATCAAGCATTAGCAGGATCGCTGATAAGGATTATTCGGCATCGGATGTCGGCTTTATAAATCGCCTAGAGCGTGTTAGGCACTTTCTGTCAGACCTGGTAACCTGGCGGGATGATAGAACGCAAGCCATACCCGACAGATGTTTCGGACGAGGAATGGAGCTTCGCCGCTCCGTATCTGACCTTGATGAACGAAGATGCACCGCAGCGCCGATACGAACTGCGCGAAATGTTCAACGCGCTTCGCTGGATGGCGCGCGCGGGTGCATCGTGGCGCATGCTGCCGACCAACTTTCCGCCGTGGGAAATGGTCTACCAGCAAACGCAGCGCTGGCTGAACGCGGGTTGTTTCGAGGCGATGGTCAACGATTTGCGCTCGGTGCTGCGCGTGGCGCAACAGCGTCAGGGCCAGCCCAGTGCGGTCATTCTGGATGGACGCACATTGCAGTCCACGTGTGAAAGCGGGCCGCGTGCGGGCTACGACGGTTACAAGCGCAAGCGGGGCAGCAAGGTTCACATGGCTGTCGACACGCTGGGGATGCTGCTCGCGGTGCACATTACGCCGGCCAACGAGCAGGAGCGCGCGCAGGTGGCCGAGCTTGCGCGTCAGGTTCAGCACGTCACCGGTCAGACGGTGAAACTTGCGTTTGCTGACCAGGGCTATACGGGCGACACTGCTGCACAGGCCGCACGTGATGAAGGCATTGAACTGCAGGTCATCAAGCTGCCTGAGGCGAAGAAGGGCTTCGTGCTGCTGCCCCGCCGCTGGGTGGTCGAGCGCAGTTTCGGCTGGCTCAACCGCTTCCGGCGGTTGGCACGCGACTACGAGCGCCTGCCCGAAACCCTGGCAGGCCTGCACTTCGTCGTCTTCGCCATGCTTATGCTCGTTCATGCTGCACCGATTATGAAAAGTGCCTAACACGCTCTAGTCAACGGAGGAGGGGCAGTCTCAAGAGTCAAGTGCAACGTTTAGCTAATCCAGCCTTCTCTAACTCTTTAGCCATTGCTTCCTCGGGGGAGTCCCAGCCGAGCGTCTGGCGAGGCCGCCCGTTAAGCAATTTGGCGATGTCATTGAGTTGGGTCTGCGAGAGCGTCGAAAGGTCTGTGCCCTTTGGCAGAAACTGACGCAGCAAGCCGTTGGTGTTCTCATTGCTGCCGCGCTGCCAGGGCGCATGCGGATCAGCAAACCAGATATCGATATTGAGCCGCCTGGAGAGCTCGACATGGCAGGCCATTTCCGTTCCCCGATCGTAGGTCAGGCTCTCGCGAAGAAAGGCCGGCAACTTCTTCATTTGCCGCGAGAAGCCTTCCAGCGCATTCCTGGCCGTACAGCCATCCATGCGGCACAGAATCACGAAGCGCGTCTTGCGTTCGACCAGCGTGCCCACGGCGGAACGATTAAACGCACCCTTGATGAAGTCGCCCTCCCAGTGCCCCGGCAACAGCCGTTGCTCGATCTGCTCGGGGCGATATTGGATGCGCAAATCCTCGGGAACATAGCTGCCGCCAGCAAGCGTCGTGCGCCGATTTCCGCGCGCCGGTTTTTCTTGGCGCAAGGCTGCGATCATGGCTGGTTTCAGCGAGCCACGTGCATACGTGTAAATGGCAGCATAGACCGTCTCGTGGCTGACGTGCTGACTTGGGTCGTCTGGATACATGGCCCGCAGTTTGGCAGCGATTTGCTGCGGCGACCAGCGCCAGTAGACCAGGTGATCATGCACATGCCGATAAAGCGCGCTGCCTTCGATCAACTTGCGCGGCCGTACGCAGCGCCGACGACGCAGCCGATAGGCCGAGGCCGCCTGCGTCGCACAGTAGCGCGGCGCGTCCACGCTGCAATTACGCGCCAGTTCGCGCGACACCGTCGAAGCGCTGCGCCCCAGCAGCCCCGCAATAGTTCTTATGCTGCCGCCCTTTTGATGTTCGATCATGATCGCCGCGCGTTCTTCCGCACTCAAATGCTTGTAGTTCTTCTTCATCGCAACACCCTACCTCATTCAAGGTGTTGCACTTGGAACTAGAGACTAAGAGGTAACGGATATTACGAAAGACAAGCATATTCGGCGTATATGCTGAGAATATTGGGCGATGGGACAGACGTGTCCGAAACAATTTCAATTGCCCCTCCTCACCCGAAAAATGCAATCGTAGCATCCATGCTTAGGCCGGAGTAGTTAATGAAGATGATTGGATTGTTTATTTTAACTTTGTCGCTTATTTCGCTCTCGGTAAGCGCGGCTGAAGATGCGCATATTTTTTCGCCTGCCAATGGGGTCAAGGCAGTAATTACAACCGAAGGGGGTGCCTTGACCTGGCAAGTAAATTATGGCGGCAAAAATAATCGAGAACGGGTAGATGTTGATATCGAAAAGCCTATATATGTAGATGTTAATGACTATGATTTTAGTGGTCACCTTGGATTTGCGGTGTGGCATGTAGACGATGGGATGGGAACGTATTCAGTTTACAGGGTTTTTACGTTTTCTCCATCGACGAAGAAATTTGTGGAGCGAAGTCCAGCGCCGCTGTGTGGGGATGAGTTTGTCAATCTGAAGGTTGACAAAAAAGGGCACCGCCTTTTTAGTACATTTTGGGATCAAAATATCCCCAAGGTATGCGCCACTCGTTTGTCGCCTCTCAAGTAGAAATCATCCACTCGCAAAATTGGTAACGTGGATATGAAATCGCCCATCCGTAAAGGCGACAAACTCGAACACGGCGGCGAAGTCGCGGGCGGCTCGCCCTGGACCAACTTCATGGGCCGCCCGCTCGCCCGCAAGGGCGACGCGGCTATCTGCAACCAGCACGGCCCCACCGTCATAGACGAAGGTTACGCGCGGCTTCCCGACCGTGATGGCAAGGACGTCGCCTTCCATCATTACCGCTGCGCGTGCGGTTGCCGGCTGATCTCGTCGCTTCAGAACGTCAATATCGAGTAATGCCGGTCGACCTTTCTTTAGCGGGACGCCCTAGCGCCTACCCGCGCCGCCCCCGGTTCTGGCCGTGGTGGTTCTGCATCTGGCTCGCCTGCAACGTATTCGGCGTTGCCATTGCCATGCTGCTCTGGCCGAAGGGCCAGCCAGCAAGCGGAGGATGGTTCTGTTTCTGTTTCGTTTGCGCTCCTAACGGTACGTTCCTGATCCTGTTGGCTATCGAGCGCGCCGGTTACGAGGGCCTCTGGTACCGCGCGCACTGGCGCAACCATCATCGTAGCCGGTGGCTGACGGCGCGACTACGCACGGCGCAGAAGCCGCTTCAGGTGCTCGGCGTCGGGTGCTGTTTGCCGCTTGGCGAACAGACGCTTGCGGACGCGATTGCCGCCGGGAAACGCCTGCCCGCTGCGCAGATACCGCGTACCGGCTCGGAACGCGTCTTTCACGCCCGCTTCGAGGACGCGAACTGGATGCTTGACGAGCCCGCTACGGTCGGTCCTGAGGTCGGTGAAGAAAGCATTGAGGCGGAACAGACGACGAAGCAGGTTTCGCTGCTGACGCTCAAGATTGCCCAGGCGCTTGAGCCGCTGAAGCCGGGTCTGCTTGCCCTGACAAGCTACGAGCGGGTCTGGTGGCCGCAGGTACGCGTACTGAGCGCCTACGGTAGGGAGCAGGCCGACGTCGCGCGGGTGGTCGAGGCGCTACACATCGCGGGCCTGCCGCCACTCGCGGTCCAGGCGGTACCAGCTTCGGACGGGTCGATCGTCGCCGATGCGTGGCTCGACGCGAAGGAGACGCGCCCGTTGCTCGTCGTGGCGACCGCATGGCATGAGGCTGGTCCGCCCGAGGGCAGCGCCGAGGGATGCGTCGCCGTGCTCCTGACGGCGGGATACTTCCAGCTACCGGAAACGGTCAAGGTCGCCGCGCTACTGCACCGGCCCGTCGCCGGGCTCGCAGACGAAGTCGAATACGGCTTCGCGAATGCTGCGGTATGGGGCAAGGCTGACTTCGCCTCGATCGTACGCGCGTGGATAACCCGTCCTGTAGGCGGATGCGACAAGGCGCTGCGCGAGGCCCACATGGATGCCATTGCGAAAGACGGAGCGCAGCGGCGGCCCGACCGTATCGTCGGCGACCTTGGCGACGGCAACGGCTGGCTCTCCATTGCAGCGGCCATCGAATCGGGCGCGGCAGACGGCCCGCAACTCATCATCGACGGCGTACAGTCCGCGCTCCTGTACGTAACTCCTGCAACAACAGATATCAACCGGAATACTGATGACAGACCCCAGGCTTACCCTGCGCTCGCTTGAGCCCACAACCACGACGGAGGTATCCGCGCCATCGGGCCGTCTGGCGATCTGGGGGCTACCCGTCGCAGCCCTGGTCGTCGCCCTGCTTGCGATCGGCATCGTATCGCTGCGCGGCGACATGGTGGGCGTCGCGTCCGGCGAGCCGAAGCTGAAGGCGATCATTGCCATCCTCGTCACCTTCGCCATCGTCGTCGTGACCCATCTCGTCCTGTTCGCAACCGGCGCTTACGCCTTCGCGGGACGCCTCTTTCACCGGGAAACCGGCGATCACACGAAGGCAGCCAAGCCGCTCAGGCGCGATGCGCGGCTGCAGCGCGTGTACGAGGAACTGCGCGTCTCGCACGGCTGGTTCTGGCGGCACCGCCTGCGCTGGCTGCTGGTGAACGGTACGGATGAACGCGTCGATCAGGTCGCGCCCGGTCTCAGGCAGGCGGGCGTCATGCATGTGGACGAAACCATCCTCGTGCATGTGTCGCCGGACGGGATCGAGGCGGCGAAGTGGCTGGGCCAGATCCGGCAGTTGCGCCGCCGCTACCCGGTTGATGGCGTCGTTCATGTCGCCCGCGCGGACGATACGGATACCGAACTGCCCCGTGCACTTTCGGGCATCGCCACTGCGCTCGGCTGGGCCGCGCCCGTCACGTTCCTGCACCCGGTCGAGGCGAAGGGTAGCCCGTCGGAACGCTTCGACGCGGTCGGCACCTTCATGCCGAACGATTCGCGCAGGCAGGCACAGGAAGCCGCCGCCAGGTTGCCGGAACTGCTGAACGAGGTCGAGCAGCGGTCTGCGGACGCGGGCGTACACCTTTGCACCCGCAACAACCTTCGGATGACCTGGTTGATGGAGATCTCGAAGTACGTCGGCGACCATGGCGAGCGCATCGTCGATGGCCTTCAGGGACTGGCTGCATCGAACTGGCTGCGCGCGCCGCTTGCGGGCGTCATGTTCGCGCCGGTTTTTCCGGGGCCCACCGTCGTACCGGTACCGGTTACCAACGGCGACGGGACGCCCGGCGAGCCCGCCGACGCGCCGCCGGCAGTAACCGTCCTGCGCGTGCAGCCCGCCGCGTTGCTGCCGGTGTGGCGCGAGATCGCGGCGGGGGCGCCCAACTACCGCGGCCGACGCGTCGGCTTCTACTGGCCCAACGCGCTCGCCACGCTCGTCACGGCTGCGGCGATCCTGTGGTGCGTATGGATGACGGTGTCCTTCATCGGCAACCGGCAGTTGATGCGTAAGGCCAGTCAGACAGCGCAGGCCGCTGTCGATGCAAAACCGCAAACCGCCGAGGCCTGGCGAGCCCAGCTCGCGCTCCAGCAGCTGATGGAAAAGCTTGAGTACCGTCGGCAGCATGGCGCGCCCTGGTATCTACGCGCGGGCGTTTCTTCGAACGACGCCCTTCTCGCTGCGATGTGGCCGCCATACCGTATCGCCGCGACCCGCAATCTGCAGGCGCCGGCCGTGCAAGCCATCACCGACCTGCTGAAGGCTGCGGGCGAAGCGCGGGCCGACGCGCTGCAGTCGCAGGATGCGCGCGGCAGCACCTACAACGCGCTGAAGACCTACCTGATGCTCGCCGACCCCGCCCGCGCCGACGCCGCATTTCTGCGCCGCTCGCTTGTCGCGTTGTGGCGCCGCCCGGTCGATATGCCGGAAGGCGAGCGCGACGATACCGGCCGCCGGCTCGCCGCGTTTTACGCCGACCACCTGAAGGCCCACCCCGAATGGCGCATCACACCCGACCAGAGCCTCGTGAGCACGACCCGCAACATGCTGGTGACTCAGATGGGTCTCGCATCGGCCGACGACACGGTGTACCAGAGCATCCTCGACGAGGTCAGCGGCAAATACGCGGATGCGTCGCTCCAGACGCTGCTTAACGGTGCGGACGCGCAGGGGCTATTCAATACGTCCCAGACGGTGCCAGGCATCTACACGCGCGCGGCGTGGGACGGCATGATCGCGGAGGCGATCGACCGGACCGCGCGCGAGCGGCGCGTCAGCGGCGACTGGGTACTAACGGGCGCGCAACCGTCACAGACCATCGGTAACACCCTCGCACAGGGGGCGGTCCGCACCGGCGCCGCGATCGACGAAAAGCGCGCGGCGGAGCAACTGAAGCAGCGCCTCACCGCGCGCTACTTCGCGGAATACACCGCGGCCTGGCAGACCATGCTCAACAGCCTCCAGTGGCAGCCGGCATCCAATCTGAACGGCGCGATCGACCAGCTCACCCGCCTCGCCGACGCGCAAACGTCGCCGCTGATCGCGCTGAGGAAGTCGGTGCAGTATCAGGCGCAGGCGGGACGACCCTCACAGGCGCTGACCGACACGCTGGTGCGCAAGGCGCAAAGCCTGATTGGCAGCGACGACGCGAACGCACCGGCCGTCAGTCCGCTGGACAAGTCATTCGGTCCGCTGCTTGCATTGATGGGAGAGAGCGGCGGTGCAGCGACGAACAGCGGAAACGGCAAGGCCGGTGCATCGACGAACGTCGCGCTGAGTGGCGTCAGCCTGTCGCGCTATCTGACGGCGGTCACCACGATGCGACTGAAGCTTCAGCAGATCGCAGGCAGTCCCGACGCACAGGCGATGGCGCGCTCGCTCGCGCAGGCGGTCTTCCAGGGCAAGCTCTCGGAGCTGTCTCAGGCGCGTGACGATGCGGCGCTGACAGCCGCAAGTCTCGGCTCCGCATGGGCAGGCTTTGGCAATGCGGTGTTCGCACAGCCGCTCGAAGCGGCGTGGCAGACCATTCTGCAACCCGCCGCGGCGAGCCTGGACGAAGCATGGCGCGCAAGCGTGGCTGCACCATTCAACGCGGCGATGAGCGGCCGCTATCCGTTCTTTGACACGCAGGCCGATGCATCCTTCGCCGAACTCGGCCGCTTCGTGCGTCCCGACACCGGCCTGGTCGCCCGTTTCATCTCGACGCAACTCGCGGGCGTACTCAAGCTCGAGGGCGATCACTGGACACCGAACGAACTGGCACCACAGGCACTCCAGTTCGATCCGAAGTTCCTTGCCGGCCTGCGCCAGCTCTCGACGGTCGGCGCGCAACTCTACATAAAGGGCGATGCCAACGAGCGCTTCGAGATGATGGCGTTGCCGACGCCGGACGTGACGCGCTCGGAACTGTCGGTGGACGGCAAGCAGATCGTCTACTTTAACCAGCAGGAAAGCTGGACGCCGCTCGCCTGGCCCGGCGACGGCCTGAACGGGCACGCGGGTCTGACGTGGCAGACGCTCAACGCGGGCCTGAGGCAGGCGTTCGATTCGACGGGCGACTGGGCATTCCTGCGCCTGCTCGCAAAAGCCGAGGTGAAGCAGCTGGACAGTACCCGCTACCAGCTCACGTGGAACGACGCAAGTGGCGACCCGTTGCGCTACGTGCTGCGAACCCAGGTTGGAGCCGGTCCGCTCGAACTGCTGAAGCTGCACGGCTTCCAGATGCCCGAAAGGATTTTTGTTGTCGGCAAGGCTGGTGCCGCACCGATGCTTCCTCCCCTGCCACCGGAATTGCAACCATGACCGCACCCTGGAAGAAAAACCCGACTGAGCACGAGAATCCGTTCCTCAGGTACTACGACGAAGAGATGCGCTACCTGCGCGAGGCAGGCCGCGAGTTTGCGCAGGCGCAGCCTGACGCCGCGCGTCGCATGGGGATGCTCTACGGCGAACCTGAGGGGGCTGTGCGCGCGGTGAACGAAGCCTTTGCATTTCTCTCGGCGCGGCTACGCATGAAGCTCGACGACGGCATGCCGGAAGTGACCGAAGGGATGCTCGACAACCTTTACGAGCATATGGCGCGGGCGATCCCGTCGCTGTCGATCATCGAATGCTCGCCGCTGAACCGAACGGGCGCAACTGCGGTGCCGATTCCCGCCGGAGCCGTCGTACGCTCAACGCCCGTCGGTCCCGATAAGGTGCAGTGCGTGTACCGGACGACGCAGCCCGTCGAGCTGTTACCGCTCTCGGTAGAAGATGCGGTCGTCGCCGTACGCGCCGACGGGCGTACGGTGATCCGCCTGACGTTTGGTCTCTGGCTCGGGGAGCAGCGCGAGCGCATGGACCTGTCGCGTATCCGCCTGTACCTGCATGGCGACCGGCCCGCTGCGGCTACGCTATACGCGGCGCTGACGCGGCAGGTTGCGTCAATCGGGCTGCGTCTGCCGTCAGTACGGGGCGGCGCCTTGCAGCCGCTGGACGGGGTGCATGTCGAGGCGGCAGGCTTCGGCCCGTCGACGCGGCTATGGCCAGTCACAGACGCGAAGCGCGACGGGCAACTGGACCGCGAGCAGACGATGCTGGAGTATTTTGTGTTCCCGCAAAAGTTTCACTTCGTCGACCTGTGCGGGTTCGATGCTGCGGCGCTGCCGGCGGGTGAAGCGCAGATGACCTTCGAGATTGAACTCGATGCCCGGATGCCTGGCGACTATCCCGTCAGCCGCGAGAATTTCCGCCTGTTCTGCACGCCTGTCATCAACCTGTTTGAGGTCGATGCGTTGCCGTTGGAACCTGTCGGCTGGCACGACAGGGAGCACTGCATCCGCGTACAGCCTGGCATCGCCTCTCATGTCGAGCCGTACGATGTACTCGCGGTGATCGCCGCCGAGCCGGAGGACAGCGCACGGCACGACTACCGGGCGTTCACGAGTTTCCGGCATCGTGGCTGGGCGTTGCGTCACGAAAAGCCTGAGCGCTACTTCCATACGTCGACGCGTTTCGGTCCGCTTGGGCGGGAACTCTGGGTGACGCTGGCGGGGCAGCTATGGGCCGGAACGTACCGGCACGCAGAGAACGACGAGGACCGTCCCGATCCGGACCGCTACCTGACGGTACGCGCGCTCGCCAATAACGGGCGTCTCCCGCGCATGGCGCTGGCCGAGGCGACGATCACTGAAACCGTATCGGACTTCACCGGGATTGCATCGGTGCGCAACCTCACGGCACCGTCCATGCCGCTCTATCCGCCGCGCTATTACCCGGGCTACGACTGGCGCGTATTGGGGCACTTTACGGCGGGTGGCGCGAACGAACTGAACCGGATCCATATGGAGGGCGCACCGGCGCTGCGTGAGACGCTGGAACTCTACGACTGGACGCCAGACGACGGGGTCTCGCGTCGTATCGACGCGATCAGGGACGTACGTTTCTCCGAGAAGCAGAAGGTGGAGCGGGCATACGTACAACGTATTGCGTGCGCATATGTCGAACTCGATCCGACCGCGTTCGACGGGCCGGGCGATGCTGCGCTATTCGGCGAAGTGCTCAATCACTTTCTGGGGCGCTACGCGAGCCTTCATGTTTCCATGCAACTGGTACTGAGCATCGGTGGCAAGGAGACCGTCTATCCTCGCATCGACTTCGAGGGAGCACCTTTGTGATGAGTGTCCGGATTTTGCGGGGTGCGCTCGGCGTGGGCCTCGCGCTGGCCGTCTCGGCATGCGGGACCTGGCAGTCGGTGAAGGACGGCACCGTGGATGTCACACGCGCGGTGTTCGAGACGAAAGTCAAACAGATGAACCTCGTGGTGACGGCACGCGGCGCACTGAACGAGGATGATCACAGCCGCTCACGCCATGCGCCACGGCTCGAACATACTTGATAGAAGCATCAAGCCGACCGGTTTGGGGATGGGGCTGCCGATCTGCCGTTCGATCGTCGAGGCACACGGCGGCCGATTGTGGGCAAGCGCGAACGTGCCGCACGGCGCGATCTTTCAATTCACGGTGCCCGCCCATCCAGACGCTTCATCGTAACTGCGAGCAGCACGAGAACTTCCTCGCGCTGCTGTCCGTCCGTTGGCCAAGGCAGAGATGCTATGTGGGACTACCCAAGCCGGACCCGTCTAGGGCAACGCTAATTAAGTCCACCGAACCGGTACGTCAGGCGTCAGAGATCGGATCGAACGACGAAGGCGAAACAGGATGAAGCAGCAGACGCTGGCGATGGCAGCCGATCAAGGAACGGGTTTCGAGACGCACCGCAAACGCACGCGGCGCGACGAGTTTCTCGACACGATGAACGCGATCGTGCCATGGGCGCAACTGTGCGCGGTGATCGAGCCGCATTATCCGAAGCGCGGCAATGGCCGCCAGCCGATCGGTCTGGAGCGCATGCTGCGGATCCACTTCGTGCAGCACTGGTTCAATCTGGCCGACTTCGCCTATGAGCGCCATAACCGCGCAAGTGTGGAACGATCACCCGATAGCCCGCCGATGCGATCCGCAGCGAAGCGTCGGCGAAGCTGTGGATGTCGTATGGCCAGCCATGAAGCAGTATCACCACGGGACCGTCGGCGGGTCCGACTTGGGCATAGCCGATGTTCAGAACGCCGGCGTCGATCTGCTTGATCGTCGCGAACGATGCTGGTCGCGGCGCGTCGCTACCGTTTGTATTTCCTGCAACAGACTGCGCATTCGCCCAGCCGTTCAAACCGAGACTGAGCGCGCCGACGCCGATGGCGGCGCTCCCGAGAAGGCGTCGACGACGCCTGTTGATTTCATCCGACATTGCGAATCTCCTTCGAACGTTACGCCGTGCGAGACAGCGATCAGCGCAGCGACCTGAAGGCAGCGCGAATTTCTTCCGAGAAAAGTTGCGGTTGTTCCCATGCCGCGAAGTGGCCGCCCTTGTTCACTTCGTTGAACTAGATGAGGTGGTGATAGCTGCGCTCGGTCCAACTGCGGGGCGCCTGATAGATCTCGCCGGGAAACACCGTCACGGCGGCTGGGATCGAGATGTTCACGCTATTGAAGTTGTTCGCGTTGTTGGTCCAGTACAGCTGCGCCGCCGACGTGGAGGTATTGGTCAGCCAGTACAACGTGATGTCGTCGAGCATCTCGTCTTTGGTCAATGACCGTTCAGGATAGCCGCCGCTGTAGGTCCAATCCGCGAATTTGTCGTACATCCACGCAGCCTGCCCGACCGGAGAGTCCGCGAGCGCATAGCCGATCGTCTGCGGACGTGTGACCATCATCGCCGCATAGCCGCCGCCGCGCGTGTACAGATTGTTCAGCGACTGGTAGGCGATTTTCTCCTTGTCGGAAAGTCCGCGCGGCGGCGGATCGCCTGCCTTCAGCCGTTTTGCGATTTCGGGCGGGACAGTCGCGGGCATATTGACGTGAATGCCGAGCAAGCCCGGCGGCTTTTGCGCGGCCATCTTGTCGGCGATCACCGAGCCCCAGTCTCCGCCCTGCGCGACGTAGTGCTGATAGCCCAACCGCCGCATCAGTTCTTCCCACGCTCGCGCGATGTGATCAGGCGTCCAGTCGGCCGTTGCCGGCTTGCCCGAAAACCCATATCCGGGCATCGATGGCAGAACCAGATCGAACGAATCCTCCGCCCGTCCTCCGTACGCTAGCGGGTCAGTCAACGGTCCGATCACCTTGAGCTCTTCGAAGACCGAGCCGGGCCAGCCATGCGTCATGATGAGCGGCAACGCACCGGGATTTTTCGAGCGTACCCAGATGAAGTGAATATCGACGCCGTCGATCGTGGTCACGTACTGCGGCAGCGCGTTGAGCTTCGCTTCAGCGTTGCGCCAGTCGTAGTCGGTGCTCCAATACTGCACGAGCGCCTGCAGCTTCGCGAGCTGCGCGCCTTGCGACCGATCCGTCACCGTCTCCGGTTGCGGCCAGCGCGTCTGCGCGATGCGTTTCTTCAGGTCGGCTAGCTGCGCGTCGGAAAAGTGCGCCGTGAACGGTCGGATCGCCGTGTCGTCCGTCGACGCAGCCGACGTCGCGGCCGCTTCGGCCGCAAGCGCGGTCGCCGGCAAGTTCGCGATGGCGGGCGCCGCCATCAGCGCGGTGACGAGTAGGGATTTGAGGACTTTCATGAGGAGTTCTCCTGACCTGCGATAAGGAAACGGTGACTAGAATGGGAACTGAAAGAGTCGGTCGACCGCTGGTGCGGAAGGATCGTCGAGGGCCGCTTATTCGCGTTCAATCAAATCCGCGCATCCATAGCGCATTTATATGGGCGGCCGCCGAGATCGCAAAGGACGTAGAAACTACGGTTTCAGGACACCACTCAAAGGAATCGCCGTGCCGTCAGTCGCGTTCGTCGTGTTCGATGGGTTTCACGCCATGTCGCTCGCCGCGCAGCCGGTGTTTTCGTTTGCCAATCAGAAATTCGGTGAATCGTTCTACGAAGTACTCACGCTGTCGGAACATGGCGCGCCGGTCAGACCGATCGGTGGTCCCACGGTGATGACCGAACCCTTCGAAGAGCGAACGTTCGACACGGTCCTTTTCACGGGCGGCGATCCGGGCGCGGCGCGGCCGTCCCATGGGCTGCTCGCCTACGCACGTCACAGCGCGGCGACGGCCCGGCGCGTCGCCGCTATTTGCACGGGCGCCTTCGTGCTGGCCGAAGCGGGCCTTCTCGACGGCAAGCGCGCCACCACGCACTGGGTCTATGCGTCCGCGCTGCGGAAGCAGTTTCCGCGCATCCGTGTGGAGGAAGACCGGATTTACGCGGTCGACGGTTCGATCTGGACGTCTGCGGGCATGACGGCGGGAATCGATCTCGCGTTGGCGCTGGTCGAGGCCGATCTGGGGGTGGACGTTGCGAGATCGGTCGCGCAAACGCTCGTCGTTTCTCATCGACGCGCCGGTGGTCAGTCCCAGCATTCGGCGTTGCTGGAACTCGATGCGAAATCGGATCGCATTCAGTCCGCGCTGACGTACGCGCGGAAGAATCTCGCGCAACCACTGCTGGTGGAACAACTGGCCGAAGTGGCACGGCTCAGCCCGCGTCAGTTCAGCCGCGCGTTCCGGGCGGAGACGGGGCAATCGCCCGCCAAGGCCGTCGAGAGACTGCGTCTCGAAGCCGCCGCGGCTCATGCTGGAAAGGAGCCGCCATACGGTCGAACAGATCGCCCAGCAGACCGGATTTTCCGACCCGCGCCGCATGCGCGATGCGTTCACTCGAGCGTTTGGACAACCGCCACAGGCGATACGTCGCAATGCGCGCTGGGCCGCGCCGGGATGATGGGGGCGGCCCAGCGCAGTCTTCGATCGGTAGGTCTGGTCGGCAATGACCCGCGCGACCGTTTGCAGCGACTGCTCGAGCGTCGTCAAGCTGACCGCGCCGAGCGCGAGCCGGATCGCGTGCGGTACGTGCGCCGACGCGGCGAACGGATGCGCGGTCGAAACGGCGATCTTCTCGCGCCTCAGGGCCATGGCGATCGCCTGGCGCAACGCGGCGCATTCGATGCCGAACTCGTCGCCGTCGAAATAGAAGGGCGCAAGGGCAGCATCCAGTTCACGCGCGACGAGCAGCCGCGTCCGGAAACGACCGTGGAAACGCTGGCAAAGCTGCGTCCCGCGTTCCGTCCCGATGGCACGATCACGGCGGGCAATGCGCCCGGCCTGAACAGCGGTGCGGCGGCAATGGTCGTGGCCGAGCGCGGTTATGCCGACGCCAGGGGCATCGAAGCGAGTGCGCGTCTTGCGGCTTTCGGCATCGCCGCCGTCGAGCCCGGCATGTTCGGTCTCGGTCTCGGTCCCGTGCCGGCCGTGCATATCGCGTTGGAGCGAGCGGGCTGGAAGCTCACCGATCATCGCTGTGGCGCAGCATGATTCAATTGACCGTCGCCAACGAAGCGGCATATCTTGAGCATTGCCGACGCTACGCTCTCGACCACCTGGGCCAACAGGTCAGATAGCGAAGTATCGGTTGCATGTCCGCGGCAGGTTCGATCTCATCGCTGCACGCGCGATAACCCGCGAGAAGTCACGCGCCTGCATCGAACAACAGGACAGACCAGGCCCATCTTTTGCGGTCTGCGCGCGCACGTCGTTCTTGATTAGGGTGGAAGATCATCATGTCGAGACAGCCCGGTTGGTCAGTCGTCATCGGTGCAATCACACTTGTGTTTCTCGCGCTCACTTCGCTTTACCTCGTGATCGGCGGAGCATGGCTGATTGCCGTAGGCGGGTCGTGGTACTACCTGATCACGGGCCTGCTGCTCGCAGTAGTGACGTGGTTGCTTTACCGGCGCAAGCCCGCTGCGCTCGTTCTCTATGCGCTCGTGATGATTGCGACGGCGGTCTGGGCACTCTGGGAGTCCGGCACGGACTTCTGGGCATTGGCTCCGCGCTCCGGGGTGCTGGTCATTTTCGGCGTGTGGCTACTGCTGCTCGTGAGCTGGCGGATGGAGGGCGCACGCGGGCTCGGCATTGGTTCGCTCGTCGTTGCATTGGCTGTCTGGGCGGGCGTGCTCGTCTACGCGAACTTCAACGATCCGCAAACGGTCAACGGGAGCTTCAGTGCGGCATCGGCGGCCCCCGCAGAGACCGGTGATAGCGCCGCCGACTGGCCGGCCTACGCGCGCACCCAGGCCGGTACCCGCTATTCCCCGCTGACTCAAATCACGCCTGCAAACGTCAAGGACTTACAGGTCGCGTGGACCTTCCGGACCGGGGATAGCAAAGGCCCCAACGACCCCGTCGAGATTACGGACGAAGTCACGCCGATCAAGATCGGCGAGACCTTGTTTCTATGCTCGCCGCATCAGATCCTATGGGCGTTGGATGCGCGGACCGGCAAGTTGAAATGGAAATTCGATCCGCAGCTGAAGGCCGATCCGTCGTTCCAGCACGTGACCTGCCGTGGTGTGTCTTACGTCGATCTTTCCGCGGCCGGTCCCGCGCCGACGGCTGATCAGCCCTCGGGCGCATCGGCCGCGGCGCCCGCTCAGCAGCAACCGGCGTCTGCGCCCGCTGCGACTGCCGCGACCGCCGGGGCCTGCATGCGCCGCATCTATCTGCCCGTCAACGATGGCCACCTGTATGCGCTCGACGCGGAGACAGGGGCGCTGTGCAAAACCTTTGCCAACGGCGGCGATCTCGATCTCCAGCACAACCAGCCGGTGACGACCCCCGGCATGTATGAGCCGACCTCGCCGCCGGTCATCACGAACGACGTGATCGTCGTCGCGGGCGCGGTCGAGGACAACTATTCGACGCGCGAGCCGTCGGGCGTGATCCGCGGCTTCGATGTGCGTTCCGGCGAACTGCTGTGGGTGTTCGACCCGGGCGCGAAGGACCCGAATCAGAATCCTCCCGCCGGCGGTCACTACACGCTAACGTCCCCGAACTCGTGGGCGCCCGCTGCATACGATCCCAAGCTGGACATCGTCTATCTGCCGATGGGCGTGACCACGCCGGACATCTGGGGCGGCAACCGGACGGCGGAGCAGGAGCGTTTCGCGAGCGGCCTGCTCGCGCTGCACGCGTCGACGGGCAAGCTCGCGTGGTTCTATCAGACGGTCCACCACGACCTGTGGGACATGGACCTGCCATCGCAGCCCACGCTCGCGGACATTACCGACGTCAAGGGCAATACCGTGCCTGTCGTGTATGCGCCGGCCAAAACCGGCAACCTGTTCGTGCTCGACCGGCGCACGGGCGTGCCGGTGGTGCCGGCTCCGGAGCGTCCGGTGCCGCAGGGTGCAGCGCCCGGCGACCATGTTTCGCCTACCCAGCCGTTCTCCGGACTGACCTTCCGGCCATCGAAGGATCTCACCGATGCCGACATGTGGGGCGCCACGATGTACGACCAGCTGGTATGCCGGATCATGTTCCACAAGCTGCGCTATGAAGGCACCTTCACACCTCCATCAGAGCAAGGAACGCTGGTCTTTCCGGGCAATCTCGGCATGTTCGAGTGGGGCGGCATGGCGGTCGACACAGATCGCCAGATTGCGGTCGCCAATCCGATTGCGCTGCCGTTCGTTTCGCGGCTGATTCCGCGTGGCCCGGGCAATCCGATTCAGCCGGTACCGGGCGCGAAAGGTTCGGGGACGGAGACCGGAATTCAGCCGCAATACGGCGTTCCGTTCGGCGTGACACTGAATGCGTTCATGTCGCCGGTCGGTCTTCCTTGCAAGCAACCTGCCTGGGGCTTCATTTCGGCGATCGATCTGAAGACCAACCAGATCGTATGGAAGAAGCGGATCGGAACGGTGCGGGACAGCTCACCGCTTCCGTTGCCGTTCAAGATGGGGATGCCGATGCTCGGCGGCCCGATCATCACGGCGGGCGGCGTGGCGTTCATCGGCGCGACGGCCGACAACTACATTCGCGGCTTCGACGTGAACAACGGCAGGCAGCTCTGGCAGGCGCGTCTGCCCGCCGGCGGGCAGGCAACGCCGATGAGCTATTCGGTCAACGGACGTCAGTTCGTGGTGATTGCGGCAGGCGGTCACGGCTCATTCGGTACGAAGCTCGGCGACTACGTGATTGCCTATGCGTTGCCGCAATAGCAAAGCGGTGAAGCAGGGTGGACGTGCGTGGACAGGACTGCCACGTCCACGCACGGCAATGCGGTCATCTGTTTGACACTGACTTGCGGCGGACGGCGAATTGCTCGCCGCCGGCGGTAGAGAATTGGTTTCATGACATCTCCTGGTTGGGTGGCATCCGATCGATACTTGCGACGCAATCAGACAGCGCTCGTCGGGCTATCCTGCAGAGCTACGCATCTCCTGTTCCCGCTACTTTGAATTCACGTCAGTGCGAGAATCTGTCGGTCACTCCGTGTACTGAGAAACCCAATATGGGCTCCGACCTTGCCGGATAAAACCCAAGGAAAATCATACTTTGCCCGGACGGATTGGCTAAGATGTCGCAGGTTCGCGCGCGCTCCGGATGACGACAAAGCCTTGCCGCATTCCGATGCGCCGCGGCGTCGCGCCGGGAAAACAGAAAACGTTGTCACGCTCCCGCTCGGAGGCCATTCATGACTATTGGCGTATATGCCACGCTGGTCGCGACGTCGCTCGTGCTGCTGCTCGGCGAAAAGCTCGTGCAGTGGATCGGCGTGCTAAGGACCTATTCGATTCCGGCGCCGGTGGCAGGCGGGCTCATCGTCGCGATCTGCGTGCTGATCACGCGCCTCACCACCCACGTGCAGGTCAGGTTCGATTCGACGTTGCAGGCGCCGCTGATGCTCGCGTTCTTCTCGACGATCGGTCTGAATGCGCATCTATCGAGTTTGAAGGCGGGCGGCCCGGTGTTGATCCGCTTTCTCGCGCTGGTCTGCGGGCTGCTGATCCTGCAGAACGTGGTCGGCTTGCTGCTCGCGTTCGCCCTCGGCGTCGATCCGCTGCTTGGGATTCTCGGCGGCTCGGTCACGTTGTCGGGCGGCCACGGTACTGGCGCCGCGTGGAGCCAGATCTTTACCGAGCGTCACGGACTGGAGTCGGCGACCGAGATCGCGATCGGCTGCGCGACGTTTGGCCTCGTGATGGGCGGCGTGCTCGGCGGTCCGATCGCACGGCTGCTGATGCGGCGGATCAGCGCCGACGAGTTGCTGCGCGTCAAACAGCTAAAGGACGAAACGCTGGTCTTCGAAGAACCGAAGGCGCAGCAGGCCACCACGCCCGCCGCGATCATCACGACGCTCGCGCTGATCTCGATCTGCCTCGCGGGCGGCGAAATGTTTGCCGACTGGATCGCGGACACCGCGTTCGAATTGCCGACGTTCGTCTGCACGCTGTTCATCGGCGTGATCCTGAACAACGTGCTCGCGCTCGTGCGTGTGCGGATCGACCAGCACGCGGTCGCGCTTGTCGGCAACGTCGCGCTCGCGCTCTTTCTCGCGATGGCGCTGATGCGGCTCGACCTATGGGGGCTTGCCGCGCTCGCGGTGCCGATCATCTCGATCCTCGCGGCACAGACGCTGCTGATGGCGCTCTACGCGGTATTCATCACGTTCCCAGCGATGGGCCGCAACTACGACGCGGTCGTCTTGTGCGCGGCGCAATGCGGCCTCGGACTTGGCGCCACGCCGACCGCGATCGCGAACATGCAGGCGATCACGAACCGCTTCGGCCATTCTCATATCGCGTTCCTGATCGTGCCCTTGACGGGCGCGTTTTTCATGGACATCGTCAACGCGATCATCATCAAACTGTTTCTCGCGCTGCCGTTTTTCCATTGAGCAGCGGTGGCATTGGCACATCAACCCAAGCGGGCAAATACCATGAGCGATCCACGACACATCGCACCCGACAGTACCGCCGCGCGCGTCGCGTTATGGCGTGCGCTGCACGTGCAGGCCGACGCGCCGCCGCACGTGCTCGAAGACGAAGTCGGCTTGCAGTTGCTGGCACCCGCCGAAGACTGGCGCAGCCGTGGCGACATGGATCCGCGATTCACGCGGCCGTTTCGCGCGTCGATCGTCGCGCGCGCACGCTTTATCGAGGATCTGGTCGTCGAGCAGACCGGGCGCGGGGTGGATCAATACGTGATTCTGGGCGCCGGTCTCGACAGCTTCGCGCAACGCCGGCCCGACATTGCGTCGCGGCTCACCGTGTTCGAGGTCGACCCGCCGGGACCGCAAACGTGGAAGCGTCAGCGGCTCGGCGAGCTTGGTTTCGGCCTGCCGGACTGGCTGCGTTTCGTGCCGGTCGACTTCGAAGCGGGCGATAGCTGGCGGCAGCGTCTCGTCGCCGAAGGCT
Organism: Paraburkholderia sp. 32; assembly: GCF_050435345.1. Taxonomy (NCBI): domain Bacteria; kingdom Pseudomonadati; phylum Pseudomonadota; class Betaproteobacteria; order Burkholderiales; family Burkholderiaceae; genus Paraburkholderia; species Paraburkholderia sp. 32. The sequence goes on along the minus strand of NZ_JBNDKD010000001.1, from coordinate 31,882 downwards.
TCGACGAAAGCAGGCCGGCCGTCGTCGTGTCGACCGGCGTCAGCATGTATCTGACGAAAGAGGCGAATGCGGCGACGCTGCGCGAAGTGGCCGGGCTGGCGCGCGGCTCGACGTTCGCGATGACGTTCCTGTTGCCGCTGGAGATGGCGGACCCGGACGTGCGCCCCGGACTCGAAATGGCAGAGAAGGGCGCGCGTGCGAGCGGTACACCGTTCATCAGCTTCTTCATGCCGCAGCAGATGATCGCCATGGGGCGCGAAGCGGGCTTTGACGACGCGCGGCACGTGTCCGCGGCCGATCTGACGCAGCGCTACTTCGCGGCTCGGACGGATGGGCTGCGACCGCCGGGCAATGCGGAGGAGTTGCTGGTGGCGAACACCTATGGGCGATGACGCCAACCGAAGTTACCAACCCAGCATGTGAGTCGTGAATACGCAATCGCTTTCCCCGCACCGCTATAATCGCGCTCGACCATGGCCTCCGAAGTCTACTCATGAAAAAGATCGCTGCCTTCGCACTCGTCGCATGCGCACTCGCCGCCTGCTCGTCCCCGGAAAAGCAGGCGCAACGCGCCCAGCAGGAGATCCTTCATAGCGAGCCGAACCTTCGCGCCGCGCAACGCGACGCGGTGATCGACTGCACACCGGCGAATTGCGATGCCGCGTGGGCGGCGACGAAACGCTATATCGAGCAGCATTCCGACACGCACGTGATCCGCGCGGACGCGGTCGCGATCGATACCGACGTGCCCGACGATTCGGGCAAAGCCGCTTTCTCAGCGACCCGCGCGAACAGGAGCACGGGCGGCGCGACGCTGTCGCTGTTCGCGCAGTGCCGCGGCATGTATGGGCCCGACAACGCGAAGGGCGACGACTATGACGAGTGCGCCGAGAAGATCCTGAAGATTCAGAACGGCTACGTGCCTTATCTGCGCTCGCACGCATCGGCGCAATAGGCGGCAAGCTACCGGAACCACGGGGCCCCGAACGCGGCACTCGCGTAGCGATTCGCCGAACCCTCGCCACGATGCGGCGGGAGGCGCTATGCTGATGCGTCTTCGCCTCGCGGAACCTTCTCATGCAAGCTCCTGGCGCAACCGTACCGATCTCGCTCGTCAACGGGTTCCTCGGCAGCGTCGGGACGCGGCCGGATATCGTCGACCGGCATCTGTCGGGCGCGAACATTCCGCGCGCGCTTCTGGACCAGCCTGGAGCGCGCGTTACCGAGGAACAGTTCTCGACGCTCTACCGCTCGCTCGCGATCGAACTCGACGATGAGATGCCCGGCGTTTTCTCGCGCCCGCTGCGCAGCGGCGCGCTCAAGTTTCTCTGCCTGAGCCTGCTGGATGCGCCGAATCTCGAATCCGCGATGCACCGGTTCGGCCAGTTCTTCCATCTCGTGCTGGACGACTTCCGCTTCGAGTCGCGCCGCGGCGACCTCGTCGCGAGCCTGGCGCTGCGTCCGGGAAGCACGGGAGCGCAACCCGGCATGCTGGGCCAGGAGCTGATGCTGAAGCTCGCGCATGGGATCGCGTCCTGGCTGATCGGTCAACGGATTGCGTTGTTGCAGGTGCAGTTCGCCTTTCCCCGTCCCGCTCACGCGCTCGAGTATCTTTATCTGTTTCCCGGACCGGCGAAGTTCGACTGCAATCAGACCTCGATGCAGTTCAGCAGCAGCTATTTCGACCTGCCCGTGCGTCAGCGCAAGGCGAACCTGCGCAGGTTTCTCGCTCGCGCGCCGGAAGACTGGATCTTCGTTTCGTTCAACGAGCAGCTGTTCAGTCATCGCGTGCGGGAACATCTCGCGTCCCGGCTGCCCGACGTCCCGTCCATCGAAGAGGCGGCGGAAGGCCTGCACTGCTCGGTCAGAACGCTGTGCCGTCATCTTGCCGCCGAGGGCACGGCGTTCCAGATGCTCAAGGACGAATTGCGCCGCGACATCGCGATCCAGCGCCTGACGGGCACGCGCGAGCCCATCGCCATCATCGCGGGCGACGTCGGCTTCGGCGACCCCACCGCATTCCACAGAGCGTTCCGTCACTGGACCGGCAGCACCCCGGCGGCCTATCGCCGGGGTGGCTGATCGCGTCATATCGATGCGTCGGCAACACCCGCCGACGCAGTTCCCACGGGGCGCTTACTCCCTCCGACGTGGCCAGAGATGTCAATAGATCGTCCGGTTTGGACAACCGGGCAGGGCCTGTCCGACGCTACGATTCAGCCATACGTTACCCCGGCCGCATCGGTGCCAGACGGGTGACTTTCCCTACGGACTATCTGATCGGAAGAATGGTAATGAGCTACGTCGCGCCTCTCAAAGAAATGTTGTTTGCACTCACGGAACTGGCCGGAATCGACCAACTGGCGGGCTTGCCCGGCTGCGAGGACGCAACCGCCGACACCGCTCGTGCGGTGCTCGAAGAGGCCGCGCGGCTGCACGAAGGCGTGCTCGCGCCGCTGAACGTCGACGGCGACCGCAGCCCGAGCACCTGGAAGGACGGCGTGGTGACCGCCACGGCCGGTTTCAAGGACGCGTTTCGCCAGTTCAGCGAAGGCGGCTGGCAGGGTTTGCAACATCCGTCTGAATACGGCGGTCAGGATCTGCCCAAGCTGCTGTCGACGCCCTGCATCGAAATGCTCAACGCCGCCAACCTGTCGCTGGGGCTATGCCCGCTCCTGACCGACGGCGCGATCGAAGCGCTGCTGACGGCAGGTAGCGAGGAGCTGAAGCAGCGCTACGTGCCGAAGATGATCGCGGGTGTTTGGACCGGCACGATGAATCTGACCGAGCCGCAAGCCGGCTCCGACCTCTCGCTCGTGCGCAGCCGCGCCGAGCCGCAGGGCGACGGCTCGTACCGGATCTTCGGCACGAAGATTTTCATCACCTGGGGCGAGCACGACATGACGGAAAACATCGTGCATCTGGTGCTCGCACGCACGCCGGGAGCGCCTGAAGGCGTGAGAGGCATTTCGCTGTTCGTCGTGCCGAAGGTCCTCGTCAACCAAGACGGCTCGCTCGGCGAGCGCAACGACGTGCATTGCGTGTCGATCGAACACAAGCTCGGCATCAAGGCGAGCCCGACCGCCGTGCTGCAGTTCGGCGATCACGGCGGCGCGATCGGGCAGCTCGTCGGCGAGGAGAACCGCGGTCTGGAGTACATGTTCATCATGATGAACGCCGCGCGCTTCGCCGTGGGGGTACAGGGCGTGGCGATCTCGGATCGCGCGTACCAGCAGGCCGTCGCGTATGCGAAGGAGCGCGTGCAGAGCCGTCCCGTGGATGGCTCCGCGAAGCAGTCGGTCGCCATCATCCAGCATCCCGACGTGCGGCGCATGCTCTCGACGATGCGCGCGCTGACCGAAGGCGCGCGCGCTCTGGCCTATGTGTCGGCGTCGCATTGCGATCTCGCGCATCGTCATCCGGACGGCGCGACGCGCGCGAATCATCAGGCGATCTACGAATACCTGGTGCCGATCGTGAAGGGCTGGAGCACGGAGATGTCGCTGGAGGTGACGAGTCTCGGCGTGCAGGTGCACGGCGGCATGGGCTTCATCGAGGAAACCGGCGCCGCGCAGTACTACCGCGATGCGCGCATTCTGCCGATCTACGAAGGCACGACGGCGATCCAGGCCAACGACCTCGTCGGCCGCAAGACCATGCGCGACAACGGCGAGGTGGCCGGGATGCTGCTCGCGCAGATCGACGCGACCCTGGCCGCGGTGCAAGCGCACCCCTCGTATGGTTCGAGCGCGGCTTTTCAGGCGATGCATCGTCATCTGTCCGCCGGCCGCGAGGCGTTGTACAGCGCGGTGCGCTACGTGGTCGAGAACGTCAAAAGCGATCCGAATGCGGTGTTCGCCGGCAGTGTGTCCTATCTGATGCTCGCGGGTATCGTGCTCGCGGGTTGGCAAGTCGCACGGTCGCTCGTGCTGGCGGCCGACAAGCGCGACGAAGATCCGTCCTTCCATGACGCGAAGATCGCGACCGCGCATAGCTACGCGACGCAGGTGCTGCCTCGTGCAATCGCGCTCGAAGCGGCGGTTCGCGGTGCTCGCGATGGCGAAGGCGCGCTGGCGCTGCGCGAAGACCAGTTCTGATCGATCAACGGAAGTAATGTGTCATTCAAAGCGGTAGGGCTCGGCCCTATCGGTGTGGGAAGGAGAGTGTCGTGAGAGTTCTTGTAGCAGTCAAGCGAGTGGTCGACTACAACGTGAAGGTCCGCGTGAAATCGGACGGTACGGGCGTCGATATCGCGAACGTGAAAATGTCGATGAACCCGTTCGACGAAATCGCGGTTGAAGAAGCGGTGCGTCTGAAGGAAGCGGGCGTCGCGACCGAAGTGATCGCCGTGTCGGCCGGTGTTGCGCAGGCGCAGGAAACCCTGCGCACCGCGCTCGCCATCGGCGCGGATCGCGCGATCCTGATCGAATCGAACGAAGACCTGCAGCCGCTCGCCGTCGCGAAGCTGCTCAAGGCGCTCGTCGACAAGGAGCAGCCGCAACTGGTGATCCTCGGCAAACAGGCCATCGACGACGACTCCAATCAGACCGGCCAGATGCTCGCCGCGCTCGCGAATCTGCCGCAGGCGACGTTCGCGTCGAAGCTTGTCGTGGCGGACGGCAAGGCGACGGTGTCGCGTGAAGTGGACGGCGGCGCGGAAACACTGTCGCTGACGCTGCCGGCCGTGGTCACGACCGATCTGCGCCTGAACGAGCCGCGCTACGTAACGCTGCCGAACATCATGAAGGCGAAGAAAAAGCCGCTGGAAACGGTCAAGCCCGAAGACCTCGGCGTCGATGTCACGCCGCGTCTGAAGACGCTGAAAGTCGCCGAGCCGCCCAGGCGCTCCGCCGGTGTGAAGGTGCCGGACGTGAAGACGCTGGTCGAGAAGCTGAAGACCGAAGCGAAGGTGCTGTGAGGAGACCCGAGAAATGACGAACCTGATAATTGCAGAACACGACAATGCGTCGATCAAGGCCGCGACGCTGAACACGATCGCAGCGGCACAGAAGATCGGCGGTGATATTCACGTGCTGGTCGCGGGGCATAACGCGCAGGGCGCGGCCGATGCGGCCGCGAAGATCGCTGGTGTCAGCAAGGTGCTGCTCGCCGATGCGCCGCAACTGGCCGCAGGCCTCGCGGAAAACGTCGAAGCGACGGTCCTGACGCTTGTGCAAGATGCGGCGAAGCACTACACGCACATCCTCGCGCCGGCCACCGCCTCCGGCAAGAACATCGCGCCGCGTATCGCCGCGAAGCTCGACGTCGCGCAGATCAGCGACATCACGGCAGTGGATAGCGCCGACACGTTCGAGCGTCCTATCTACGCGGGCAACGCAATCGCGATCGTGCAATCGGCTGATCCGATCAAGGTCATCACCGTGCGCTCGACCGGTTTCGATGCCGTCGCGGCCGAAGGCGGCAGCGCCGCGGTCGAGAAGATCGAAGCGGCAGCCGACGCAGGCCTCGCGCAGTTCGTGAGCCGCGAAGTGACGAAGCTCGATCGTCCGGAACTGACGAGCGCGAAGATCATCGTGTCGGGTGGCCGTGGTCTGGGCAATGGCGAGAACTACACGAAGGTGCTGGAACCGCTGGCCGACAAGCTCGGCGCGGCGCTCGGCGCATCGCGTGCGGCGGTCGACGCGGGCTTCGTGCCGAACGACTATCAGGTCGGCCAGACCGGCAAGATCGTCGCGCCTCAACTGTACGTCGCGGTCGGCATCTCGGGTGCGATCCAGCATCTGGCCGGCATGAAGGACTCGAAAGTCATCATCGCGATCAACAAGGATGAAGAAGCGCCGATCTTCGGCGTCGCCGATTACGGCCTCGTTGGCGATCTGTTCACCCTCGTGCCGGAACTCGAGCAGGCGCTCGGCTAACCGCATCCAGCGGTTAGCGTCCGGCACAACGCGCAGTACGTGCCAGAAGAGAGGGCAAATACGCGCCCAGCAAGCGGAATAATCATGAATGAGCTTAACGGATACGATTTCGAAGACCTGCAACCGGGCATGAGTGCCCGGTTCGCCAAGACCATCACGGAGGCGGACATTCTGCTCTTCGCGGGCGCGTCGGGAGACATCAACGCGGTTCACATCAACGAGGAGTTTGCGCAAACCACACCCTTCAAGGGGCGCATCGCTCACGGCATGTTGACCGCCAGCATCATCTCCGCGGCGATCGCGGGGCGGCTGCCCGGCCCGGGCACGATCTACCTCGGCCAGAACCTGCGCTTCAAGGCGCCGGTTCGACCCGGCGACACCGTGCAGGCCGAAGTGACCGTCAAGGAACTGATTCACGACAAGCGCCGCGTGGTGCTGTCCACCGTTTGCACGGTCGGCGGCAAGGTGGTGATCGAAGGCGACGCCGTGGTCATGCCGACAAACCTGCCGCGACCGTGTCGTCGCGGACGCGGCTTGCGCCGTCAGCAAAGCATGATAGCGAGCCCCGCCATGAGAATGCCATTCAGCATGCCACACGAGTTTTCCACGGGCTGGGTCAATGCCGGCTTCGATTTATGGCGTTTTTCGCCGGTCAAGGATGAATACGCGACGACGGTGCCCGACACCGACGGCTCGGACTTCGATTTCAACGGGCCGTTTGCGCGAGGCTCCGTGACCCACACGAGCGCCCACTATCTGCAACAGCAGGCGCAACTGTGGAGCGACGCCGTCGCCGGATTGATCGGCGGGCGCACGGAGTTGAAGGCGGTCGCCGAGCCCGAGCAGGGAGACCGGCGCTTTCACGCCGACGACTGGTCCAGCAACGGCTGGTACAGCCTTCTGAAACAGAGCTATCTGATCAATGCCCGGGCACTCGCGGAGTTCGTCGAGGCGAGCGCGCTCGACGAAAAGGGCAAGCACAAGCTGCGCTTTTTCATGCGCCAGTTCATCGACTTCGCCAGCCCCGCGAATTTCGTCGCGACGAATCCCGAAGTCATCCGGGCGGCGGTGGAATCGGGCGGATCGAGCCTGCTCGCGGGCGTCACGCATCTGCTCGACGATCTGGGCAGCGGCTCGATTTCGATCACCGATCAAAGCGCGTTCGAAGTGGGCCGCAGCGTCGCCACGTCCAGTGGCGCGGTGGTCTATGAGAACGATCTGTTTCAGCTGATCCAGTACGAGCCGCTGACACCGAAGGTCGCCGCGCGGCCGCTCGTGATCGTTCCTCCGTGCATCAACAAGTTCTACATCCTGGATCTGCAGCCGGAGAATTCCTTCGTGCGCTTCGCCTGCGAGCAGGGCCTGACGGTGTTCGTCGTGTCCTGGCGCAACCCGCAGCAGGACATGGCGCAGACCACGTGGGACGCCTACCTCGAGGACGGCGTGATGCAGGCGATCAGCGTCGCGCGTGCGATTAGCCGGGCCGACCAGGTCAATGCATTGGGCTGGTGCGTGGGCGGCACGATGCTGTCGTCGGCGCTGGCGGTCATGCGTGCGAACGGCGATGACTCCGTGGCCAGCCTGACGCTGCTGACGGCGTTGCTCGACTTCACCGACCCGGGCGATCTCGGCGTGTTCATCGACGAGCAGGGCGTGGCGATGCGCGAGCATGCAATCGGTGGCGGTGGGCTCTATCCCGGACGCGAACTCGGCTTCGTATTCCAGTCGCTGCGTGCCAACGATCTGATCTGGCCGTATGTCGTGAACAATTACCTGAAAGGCAAAACCCCGGCCGCGTTCGATCTGCTGTACTGGAACGCGGACACGACCAATCTGCCCGGTCCGATGTACAGCTTCTATCTGCGCAACATGTACCTCGAAAACAGTCTGCGCGTGCCGAACAAACTGAAGTTCTGCGACACGCCGGTGGATCTCGGCAACATCGATATCCCAAGCTATCTGATGGCGGCCGAGGAAGATCACATCGTGCCGTGGCGGTCCGCCTATCAGTCGACGCAACTACTGGGCGGTCAAACCGAGTTCGTGCTGGGGGCAAGCGGCCATATCGCGGGTGTGATCAATCCGGCCTCGAAGAACAAGCGCAGCTACCGAACCAACGATACCTGCGACGAGAACGCCGACGAGTGGCTCGCAACGTCGGTTCAGCAGCGCGGCAGCTGGTGGAATCACTGGATCGACTGGGTCAAGCAGCATTCCGGCGAGCAGGTCGAGGCACGCACGAAGCTCGGCAACAGGAAGTACAAGGCAATCGAGAGCGCACCAGGCCGCTATGTGAAGCTTCGCGCCGAGTGACCGGATGGCGATAGCGGGTGCGGCAACAACGGGGGGTGATGCTCAGTGCATCACCCCCCGTTTTTTCGTCTTCACTGCCACCGGCCGTCACTTCGCGTGGCTCGCGCGCCAGTCGCGCGGCGTCATGTGGAAGCGCGACACGAACCAGTTCGTGAACGATCCCTGTTGCGCGTAGCCGAGAAGCGCCGAGACCCGTCCGATGGGATAGGTGGGATTGCTCATGTAGCGCACGGCGAGTTCGCCGCGGACTTCCTCGACCTGATCCGAAAAGCTGGTGCCGGCCGAATTCAACTGCCGTTGCATGGTGCGCACGCTCAGACGCAAATAACGTGCAACCAGCTCGGCGTTCGCCTGCTCGAGCGGCAGCAGCAGGTAGATCGCCTTGCGCACTTCCAGCGCGGCCGATTCCGCGGCGCTCTCGTTCAGCGGAGAGGCGAGGCTTTCCGCATAGCGCACGAGTTCAGGATCGGCCAGTGGATTCGGGTAGTCGAGATCGGCGCTTGCGCAGACGAACCCGTTGAAGTCGCTACCGAACACCAGCGGACAGCCGAAGAAGCGTCGATGAAACGTCAGGTCTTTGGGCGCCGGATGCGTGAAGTGGACCTCGCGCGGTTTCCAGAACTTGCCGAGCAGAGCACCGGAGTGCCGCGCGAGGACACCGAGCGCGAGTTCGATCGCCTGCCTTGTCGGGGTACCCCGTTCGACGACGAGTTCCTCCCGAATGGTGACCGTATTGTCCGCGTCCTCGACGTACACCGCCAGCGCTTCGTTGAGCAGATGGCGGTATTCGGCCGCGGCCAGCAACACTTCGCGCAGCGTGCGTTTGTGCGCGAGCAGGACATTGATCACGCCGCTGCCGAAAGTCTGCCGCGTTTCCGCCATTTGCAGCGCGAGGGTCGGGCACGACGCCTTTTCGGCCGTCATTTCCAGTAGCCGGCAACAGGCGGTGGCCGATACGCGATCGTCCGGATTCGCGAGCGCGCCGGCGTCGATGCCGGCCTGTTTCGCGAGCTCGACCGGATTGAGTCCAAGCCGTCGCGTCACTTCGAAATAACCGCTCATGGCTACCGACGTCACCATCGTTTCCATCGTAGTTTCTCCGGACGATTCACACGCTGGGTATTTTTTCTAGTCATTAAACACTTGCTTCGCGCAATTATTGGTGTTAACGCGCAGTGGCACGAATCGCTAAAAGGATGGCGTCCAATCATAAAAGTGTAGCGCGCGATTGCCGTATTGTGGGCACATGTCGTTCGATGTGTTCCAGCAAATTTTCATGCGACCTCGCGATAGCGGAACACCGTCACTTCAAAACTGGATGGAGGCAAACAAATGCAATTTCTCGACGATTCGTTGCACCCTGAGAATCAGGACAAGGTAGTCATCACCACCGCCCCTTACGGCCCGGAATGGATGCCGGAGGACTTCCCGGAAGACATCCCCGTGACGATGGACGAGCAGATCCAGAAGGCCGTCGATTGCTACAACGCCGGCGCCACGGTATTGCACCTGCACGTGCGCGAACTGGACGGCAAGGGCTCGAAGCGCCTGTCGAAGTTCAATGAACTGATCGCGGGTGTGCGCGCGGCAGTGCCCGACATGATCATTCAGGTCGGTGGCTCGATTTCGTTTGCGCCGGAAGACGACGGACAAGCCGCGAAGTGGCTGTCCGACGACACGCGCCATATGCTGGCCGATCTCGATCCGAAGCCCGATCAGGTGACGGTCGCGATCAACACCACGCAGATGAACATCATGGAGCTGCTCTATCCGGAGTATCTGGCAGGCACCTCGCTTTCCAACCCCGCGTTCATGGCCGCCTATAGTGAAATGACGGTGCCGGCCGGTCCCGCCTGGGTCGAGGAACACCTGCGCCGCCTGCAGGCTTCGGGCATCCAGCCGCACTTCCAGCTCACCGGCATCCACGCGCTCGAAACGCTCGAACGCCTCGTGCGCAAGGGCGTCTACAAGGGCCCGCTGAATCTGACGTGGATCGGTATCGGTGGCGGCTTCGACGGCCCCAATCCATTCAACTTCTTCAACTTCGTGCATCGCGCGCCGGATGGCTGCACGCTCACCGCCGAGTCGCTGCTGAAGAACGTGCTGCCGTTCAACATGATGGCGATGTCGATGGGCCTGCATCCGCGCTGCGGCATCGAGGACACGATCATCGATCAGCACGGCAAGCGCTTCACGTCGGTGCAGCAGATCGAGCAGTGCGTGCGCGTCGCGCGCGAACTGGGACGCGAAATTGCCACTGGCAAAGAAGCGCGCGAGATCTATCGTATTGGTGTGCAGTACGAGACGGTCGAAGAGACGCTGGTCGCCAACGGCATGGCGCCGAACCGCCAGGCCGGTGTCAGGAACCTGCCGCTTCGCGCGGCGTGATCACCAGGAGCCCGGGCCGGCGCATTGGCCGAGGCCGGGCTTCATGGCTAACGCTTCCGGTGCATAGCGGGGAGCAGATAGCTGAATCCATAACAGTCGTCGGCCCATGCGGGCAAGGCGGCCGCTAGGGAGTCAGCGTGGAAGGAGACAAAATATGCTCGTTCAGCATACAGCGCCCACGACGGGTGAAGTTTCGGCAGCTCAGACGGACGTGCGCGCTTATGCGTGGGTGGTGTTTGCGTTGACGGTCGGATTGCTGCTTTCCGACTATATGTCGCGGCAAGTGTTGAATGCCGTGTTTCCGCCGCTCAAGGCGGCATGGCATCTGTCCGACGCGCAGCTGGGTTCGCTCAGCAGCGTGGTCGCGCTGATGGTCGGCGTGCTCACGTTCCCGCTGTCGGTTCTGGCCGACCGCTGGGGCCGCGTGAAGAGCATCGTGCTGATGGCGGCGATGTGGAGTCTCGCGACGGTGGGCTGCGCGATCTCGGCGAACTATGGGCAGTTGCTGCTGGCGCGTGCCTTTGTCGGAATCGGCGAAGCGGCCTATGGCAGTGTCGGTATCGCAGTTGTTCTGAGCATCTTTCCGGTCCGGCTGCGCTCCACGCTGACCGGCACCTTCATGGCGGGCGGCGCGTTCGGCTCGGTGCTGGGCATGGCGCTCGGCGGCGCGGTGGCGGCTCACCTCGGCTGGCGTTCGGCATTCGGCGCCATGGCGGCGATGGGGGTCGTGCTGGTCGTGATCTACCGCCTCGTCGTCACCGAAAAGCGTCTTGTGCCACTGCAGCCGGCGAGCGTGACGAGGCAGGCGCAATCGCGCGGCATGTGCATGAGCCTGCGCGCGCTGATGAAGGGGTTGTTTTCGACGAAGTCCGTGGTGTGCGCCTATGTGGGCAGCGGCCTCCATCTGCTGGTTCCCGCCGCTGTGTGGGCATGGATGCCGAGCTTCCTGAATCGCTATTACGGCATGGCCACCGGCAAGGCTGCGATGTGCGCGGCGGTGTTCGTGCTGGTGACCGGGGTGGGCATGGTGGTGTGCGGAAACCTCGCCGACCGGCTCAGCAAGAACATGCGGGAACGCAAGTGGAGCGCCGCGATCGCCTTCTGCCTCGCCTGTTTCGTCCTGCTCGCGATTGGCTTGCGGATGCCCGCGGGGCCGTGGCAGCTGGTCGTGATCGGCGCCGGCATGTTCTTCTGCGCCGGTGCGAGCGGCCCGTCGGGTGCGATGGTGGCGAACCTCACGCCGCCGACGATTCACGCCTCGGCGTTTGCGACCCTGACGCTCGCGAACAACCTGCTGGGCCTCGCGCCGGCGGCTGTTCTCACGGGGATCATCGCCGATCGGATCGGACTGCTGGGCGCGTTGCAACTGGTGCCGTTCGCACCGCTCGTCGCGGCCGCCGCATTCATGATCGGCAAACGGAACTACTCGGGCGATCTGGATCGGCTGAACACGCTGCGCGAGCAGGCGGCACGCTGACCTCGCATGGTGCCGCGCGGAAGGCGCGGAGCACCGAACCTGTAACTGCGCCGCTGGCGCAACGAATTCTGCAAAGTGCAGATCAAGTAAAGAATTGGAGAGTCAACATGGCAAAGGCAGTTCGCTTTCATGAAACCGGTGGTCCCGACGTGCTGCGCTACGAGGACGTCGAAGTGGGCAACCCCGGTCCCGGTCAGGTTCGCCTGCGCCATCAGGCAGTGGGCCTCAATTTCGCCGACACCTACTTTCGCAGCGGCCTGTATCCGGTCCCGCTGCCCGCGGGGATGGGCGTGGAGGCCGCGGGCGTGGTCGAGGCCGTTGGCCCGGACGTCACGAACGTCGCGGTGGGCGATCGTGTGACTTACACGGGCTTCCTCAACACGCTCGGCGCGTACAGCACCGAACGCCTGATTCCGGCCGCGCCGCTGATCCGGCTGCCCGATGCGATCGACTGCGAAACGGCTGCCGGCATGACCATGCGCGGGTTGACCTGCGCGTATCTGATGCGCCGCATTCACGACTTCAAGGCGGGCGACACGATCCTTCTGCATGCCGCCGCCGGCGGTGTCGGCCTGATCGTTTCGCAATGGGCGAAGCTGCTGGGTCTGACCGTGATCGGCACGGTTTCGAACGAGGCCAAGGGCGAGGTGGCCCGCGCGCACGGCTGCGACCACGTCATCAACTACAGCCACGAAGACGTCGCCAGGCGCGTGCGCGAACTGACCGATGGCGTCGGCGTGAACGTCGTGTTCGACAGCGTCGGCAAAGACACCTTCGAGGCCTCGCTCGATTCGCTGAAGCGCCGCGGTCTGCTGGTTTGCGTCGGCACGGCCTCCGGCCCGATCCCGCCGTTCAATCCGCAACTGCTGGCTATGAAAGGCTCGCTCTATCTGACCCGCCCGGCGCTGGCTGACTACATCGCCGACCCGGCCGAGAAGGACGAGCTTGCCGACGAAATCTTCGGGCTCATCGCCTCGGGACGCATCAAGATCGAGCTGAATCAGCGCTATGCGCTCGAAGATGCGGCGCAAGCCCATCGTGATCTGGAGTCGCGCAAGACGACGGGTTCGTCGATCTTCGTCATCTAAGGAGCTAGCCATGCGAGTCGAACAACTGACGTGCTCGATCGGCGCCGAACTGATAGGGGTGAATCTCGCCCACGCCGTCTACGACGATGGCCTGTTTGCCCAAATCCGCTCGGCGCTGCTGAAGCACCGGGTGCTGTTCCTGCGCGACCAGGACATCACGCGTGCCGAACACGTGGCGTTCGCGCGCCGCTTCGGCGAACTGGAAGACCATCCGGTCGCGGGCAGCGATCCGGAAAATCCGGGCCTCGTGCGTATCTACAAGACCCCGGATCAGCCCAACGACCGTTACGAAAACGCGTGGCATGCCGACGCCACCTGGCGCGAAGCGCCGCAGTTCGGTGCCGTGCTGCGCTGCGTCGAGTGTCCGCCCGTCGGCGGCGACACGATGTGGGCGAACATGGTCCTCGCCTACGAGAATCTGCCGGCGCACGTGAAGGCCCAGGTCGCGGACCTGCGCGCGCGCCACAGCATCGAGGCGAGCTTCGGTGCCGCGATGCCGATCGAAAAGCGTCTCGCGCTGAAGGCGCAATTTCCGGACGCGGAGCATCCGGTCGTGCGCACGCATCCGGAAACGGAGGAAAAGGTGCTGTTCGTGAGCGCTTTCACGAGCCATTTCACGAACTTTCACACGCCGGAGCGAGTGCGCTTCGGGCAGGACGCGAATCCGGGCGCGGGCGATCTGCTGCGCTATCTGATCAGCCAGGCGTACATCCCCGAGTACCAGGTGCGCTGGCGCTGGCAGAAGAACAGCATCGCGATCTGGGACAATCGCAGCACGCAGCACTATGCGGTGATGGACTACCCGCCGTGCCACCGCAAGATGGAGCGCGCCGGCATCGTCGGCGACAAGCCGTACTGAACTAGCAGGTAGCTTCCCATGAATTACGAATTGAAACCGACCATTCTGATGGTTCCGGGTCTGCGCGACCACGTCGCGGAGCATTGGCAAACCCTGCTGCAGCAACGGCTGCCGAAAGCGCTGTCGGTGCCGCCGCTCGAGCACGACAAGCTCAGTTGCGCGGCACGCGTCGCGGCGCTCGATGCCACGCTCGCGCGGATCGACGGCCCGGTCATTCTGGTCGCGCATAGCGCTGGCGTGATGATCACCGTGCATTGGGCGGCGCAGCACAAGCGCGAGATTCACGCTGCGCTGCTCGCGGCGCCCGCGGACCTCGAGACGCCGATGCCGGCGGGCTATCCGGAGCTGGATACGCTCGAGCAGAACGGCTGGCTGCCGATTCCGCGCAAGCCGCTGCCGTTTCCGAGCATCGTCGGCGCGAGCCGCAACGATCCGCTCGCGCGGTTCGAGAAGGTGCAGGAGATGGCGCAGGACTGGGGCAGCCGCCTCGTCGATCTCGGCGAAGTGGGGCACCTCAACCCTGCTTCGGGCTTTGGCGAATGGCCGATGGCGGAGACGTTGATTCGCCGCCTGGTACTGATGTGACGCGGCCCGCGTCGGATCAGAAGGAGTCTGGGATGTCGCGTCGGATCGTGGTGGGTGTTGCCGGCGAGCTCGCGCCGGGCCAGCGCAAGCTGGCCTTCATCGATGGCCGCAGCATCGTGCTGTTCAACATCGAAGGCTCGCTTCACGCCATCGACAACACATGTCCGCACAACGGGGCCGCGCTGTCGAGCGGCCAGCTGGAAGGCTGCATGTTGCGCTGTCCGGCGCACGGTCTGCGCTTCGACGTGCGCACGGGCTGCATGGCGGAAACAGGCGGATTGAGCGTGACGACCTTCCCGGTCGACATAGTGGATTCAAAGGTGGTGGTGAGTCTCGACGCGCCGAACGCGACGCCCTCGCAAGCGCGAGCCGGCAGCGCGGCAACGTAAGGCCGGTAGGCCGGCCCCGAGACGCCACAACCAATCAGGAGACGGAAAGATGCAAGGCTTGATGATGCAGCAGTCGCTGCTGGTTTCCGCGCTGCTCACGCACGCGGAGCGCCATCACGGCGAACAGGAAATCGTGTCGCGACGCGTGGAAGGAGACATCCATCGTTATTCGTATCGGCACCTCGCGCAGCGCGCGCGCCGTATGGCCAACGCGCTGTCGACGCTCGGCGTCGGCCGGGGCGAGCGCGTCGCGACGCTCGCGTGGAACGGCTATCGCCACATGGAGCTCTATTTCGCGGTGTCGGGCTCCGGGTCCGTGCTGCATACGCTGAACCCACGACTGCACGTCGACCAGCTCGCGTACATCATCGAGCATGCGGAAGATCGTGTCGTGTTCTTCGACCTGACCTTTCTGCCGCTGATCGAGAGCGTCGCGCCCCGGGTGAAGAGCCCGAAAGTATTCGTGGCGATGACCGATCGCGCGCACATGCCGCAAGCGAACGACCTGAGCGGCATGCTGATGTGCTACGAGGATCTGCTCGAGCTGCACGACGACGTTTTCGAATGGCCGCTGCTCGATGAAAACAGCGCGTCGTCGCTGTGCTACACGTCGGGCACCACCGGCAATCCGAAGGGCGTGCTGTATAGCCACCGTTCGACCGTGCTGCACACCTACGCGGCGGCGCTGCCCGATTCGCTGAACTGTTCCGCGCGCGACGTGATCCTGCCGGTCGTGCCGATGTTCCATGTGAACGCGTGGGGACTGCCCTATATCGCCTGCATGGTCGGCGCGAAGCTGGTGTTTCCGGGGCCGGCGCTCGACGGCAAGTCGCTCTATGAACTGATCGAAACGGAACACGTGACGCTGTCGGCCGGCGTGCCGACGGTGTGGCAGGGACTGCTCACGCATGTCGATGCGATGGGCGGGACCTTCTCGTCGATGCGACGCACGGTGATCGGCGGCGCGCCGTGTCCGACCGCGATGACCGAGGCGTTCCAGAAGCGCCACCTGGTAGAGGTACTGCACGCGTGGGGCATGACCGAATTGAGCCCGATCGGCACGGTCTGCAGCTTCAAGGCGCATCAGCAGTCGCTGCCGATGGAGGATCAGTACAAGGTTCAGGCGAAGCAGGGACGCGCGCTGTTCGGCATCGACATGCGGATCGTCGACTCCCACGGTAATGAATTGCCATGGGGCGGCGAGAGCGCTGGCGATCTGCAGGTGCGCGGTCACTGGGTCACGCAGCAGTACTTCGGCGCCGACGTCGAGTCGCCATTGTGCGACGGCTGGTTTCCGACCGGCGACATCGCGACGATCGACCGGCACGGCTTCATGCAGATCACCGATCGCAGCAAGGACGTGATCAAGTCGGGCGGCGAATGGATCAGTTCGGCGGCGATCGAAAACGTCGCTTATCTGCATCCGGAAGTCTCGACGGCAGTGTGTATCGCCGCACGGCATCCTAAGTGGGACGAACGGCCGCTGCTGCTGGTCGTGAAAAAGCCGGGCAGCGAGCTGACCAGCGACGAACTGCTGTCCTTCTTCAACGGCCGGGTCGCGCGCTGGTGGACTCCCGATGCAGTGGTGTTCGTCGACACGGTGCCTATCGGCGCAACAGGCAAGGTCCTGAAGAACCAGTTACGCGATCAGTTCGGCAACTACTACCTGCCCTGACGCACGGCTTTCGCAGCAACGCAGTTCGATTCACGCAACAACGCGACCGGGTACGCCCGGCGCACACAAAACCACCAACCATTTGAAGCGACCGCAGCATCGGCTTTTGCGCCACCGCCGGTACGCGAAGGAGACACAATGAAGTTGAAGTCAAGCAGCGCTGTCGTGTTGGCCATTTTCGCCACCGCGGCTCATGCGCAGTCGTCAGTGACGCTTTATGGCGTAGTCGATACGGGGCTGCTGTATCAGAGCACATCGGCCGCTACCTTTCTGCCGCACGCGCCGAACACGGGCAAAATTTATCAGCTGAAGGACGGCGGTATCTATTCGAGCTTCTGGGGTATGAAGGGAAGCGAAGACATCGGCGGCGGCTACAAGATCAACTTCAAGCTGCAGGGTGCGTTCAACACCGCGAACGGCAAGTTCGGTCTGTCCGACACGCCGGGCGTCACGGCGATCTTCAACCAGTTCGCGACGGTCGGCGCATCAGGGCCGTTCGGTACCTTCGACGCCGGCCGGCAGATCATTCCGATGATCTACGCGATGGCGGAAACCGACGTCCGCGGCGCGCAGTATTTCGGCAGTGTTCTGACCGCGTGGCTGGGCATCAATCAGGCGGCCGGCTGGCCTGGCACGAGCACGAACGCGCCGATCGGCGCGCTGTACGACAGCAACGCGCTCGTCTACAACTCGCCGAAATTCCATGGCGCGTCGCTCGCGCTCGAGTACGCGCCGGGCGGCGTCGCCGGTCAGTTCCAGGGCGGTACGCGCGAGTCGGCCGTGCTCAAGTATTCGAACTACGGTCTGAATCTGTCCGCGTTGTATTACAACGGCCACGATACCAACCCGTACCCGATCACCTACCCGGCGGCGCCCGCTATCCCCGCGACCGGGCTTGCGAACAACCGTTTCTACTATTTCGGTGCGTTGTACACGATCGCCGGATTTTCGGTGTCGGCCTCGTACGGCGCCGGCAAGAACCCGGCCCATACCAACACCGCGGACTTCGAAATGATCTCGGGGGGCCTCGGCTACCAGTTCAATCCGCGTTTCAAGATCACGTCCGGGTACTACTACCTGAAAGACAAGAACAACTCGGCGAACCATTCGGGCGAGTTCGCCGTGGGCGCGGAATACAACCTGTCCCAGCGCACCAAGGCTTACGCGCAGGTGGGTTATGTCAACAACAGGGGGACCATGAACCAGACCATCGTCTATGGCGCCCCGGTTGCGCCTGGCGTGTCCACTACGGCGGCCATGGTCGGCATCCGCCATAACTTCTGATTACGTCGCCTATAACAACTGGAGTATTCGATGAAAAGCATTCAGGCACGCGCGTTGGCGATTGCCATATTGATTCTGGCCGCGTCGAGCAACGCATGGTCGCAGTCGGGCCAGACGGCTAGTGCAGCTTCGGGCGCACCCGCGATGTCAGCTAGCGCAGCCGCTCCCGTCAGCTCGAGGCAAGCCAATCGCGCGCTGCGTCGGCAGGTGTATGCCGCGATCGGCAAGCACAAGGAGATCAGCGCCGGCAATATAAGCGTCATCGCAAAAGGCGGCGCGGTGACGCTGAGCGGCACGGTCACCGACGCTTCCCAGATCAATCAGGTCGCGGAGATCGCGAAGGGTGTTCCGGGGGTGACTTCGGTGACCAACAAGCTCACGGTGGAAAAGCCGTTCGGCGGGATGTAAAAAGAGCTCACGCATCGGGGGATTAAGCGCGAGGAGCCCAATATAACAATCCACTAGCTGTCGAACAGCGCCGTGTAACGGCGCTGCATCTCTTCAGGCGTGAGCGCTTCGATCTGCGCGCCGAGCATCCATTCGTGGCCGAACGGATCGCGCACGGTCGCCGAGCGCTCGCCATAAAAATGATCGGTTAGCGGGCGGACCACGGTTGCGCCCGCTGCAACCGCTCGTGCGAACAGCTCGTCGACGTCGTCGCAGTGGATATGCAGCAGCACACTCGGCCGGCTGTCGCCGGTCGGTCCGAGCATGTCGTGCTCGGGATATTCATCGGACAGCATCACGGTCGCGGGACCGATCTTCACTTCGGCATGACCGATGCGGCCGCCTGGCTCGGTCAGGCGAAACTGCTCGACGCCGCCGAATGCCTGCGCGTAGAACTCGATAGCCCGTGCGGCGTTGCGCACGCGCAGATAGGGGTAGAGCTCGTGGATCGCGTTCATCGTCACCTCCGGGTGGTGGGCGAATATGGGTTGCCGGACATAATAGTCTGCCCCGATCCGCTAAGCGGTCGCTTGGCTACCCACGGGATTCCATCGCCTTTTGACCAACGACGAATCGAGGTCGCTAGCGCTGCTCCTTCTGAATCGAGCCGCACCTGAATCGCGTCACATTTGTCACTCCCACCATTCGATGTCCGGCGGCCTAAACTACCCCATCATCAGCAGCGAGCGATGCCCGGTGAGCGAATCGCCTTCCGACCCGAACGCACAGGACATCGCTCAAACCCGGAGGTCACGATGACGACGATCAAGTCACCTGAGAAACGTGGGAAAGATGGACAGCCTGCCATGAAGACACCACCGATTGTGTCGCGGCAAGAGTGGGAGGCCGCGCGCGAGCAGCTGCTCGTCAAGGAGAAAGCCTTGACACGTGCCCGCGACGCGCTGGCCGCTGAGCGACGGCGGATGCCATGGCTTGCCGTGGATAAAACGTATGCGTTCGACGGGCCGGAAGGCAGAGTAAGCCTGCTCGACCTGTTCAGCGGCCGCCGCCAGCTGGTGGTCTATCGCGCCTTTTTCGAGCCCGGCGTGCACGGGTGGCCAGAGCATGCGTGCATTGGCTGTTCCCTGGGGGCCGATCAGGTCTCCCACCTTGCCCATTTGCACGCTCGCGACACTACGCTTGTGTACGCGTCCCGCGCGCCGCAAGCCGATATCGCGCGCCTGAAGACCCGGATGGGCTGGGAGATGATCCCCTGGTACACCATCACCGACAGTTTCGACGCCGACTTCGGCGTGGACGAATGGCACGGCCACAACGCGTTCATCCGGGACGGCGAGCGGGTGTTCCGAACGTACTTCATTAACGGGCGTGGGGACGAGGCGATGGGCACGATCTGGAGCTACCTTGACATGACGGCGCTCGGGCGGCAGGAGACGTGGGAGGATTCGCCGGAGGGCTACCCGCAGAGCCGACCGTACAAGTGGTGGAACTGGAACGACACTTACGTCCCCGGCGCGGCTCCCGATCCGAAGTGGGTCGAGGTGTCAGATGCCGGAGAGGCTGCGTTTCGGAAACGCGACGACTAGCGCCTGACGAATCATCGATCGCTGTCGTTTCTCCGAGTGACTCACTTCGAGCGTAGAGTTTCGAGGTGAAATCTGAGCCCAGGTCCCCGGATGCGAATGAGCAGTATCGCGGTACGTTCGATGTTTGAAATCGCGTCATCCGCCAGCCACGAATCCAGGCGGAGATTACAATGACTGGATCGTTACGGCATCCTATCGGTTCAACCGCTTCGTTTCCCCGCTTACGAGGGCCGCACTCCGATGAACGCATCCGAACGTATCGACGAACTGATCGCAGGACTCACCGACTGGCGCGGCGCAACCTTCGCTCGCATCCGTCAATGCGTGCTCGCGGCGGACCCGGCGATCGTCGAGGAATTCAAGTGGATGGGTAGTCCGGTCTGGTCGCGCGACGGCATGATCGCGGTCGCCAACGCGCACAAGGGTAAGGTCAAGCTCACCTTCGCGCATGGGGCGGGCCTGGCCGACCCGGACGGCTTGTTCAACGCAGGCCTCGAAGGCAACGCGCGGCGCGCTATCGACTTCTTCGAAAGCGACGAGGTCGACGAGCGCGCACTGAAAGCGCTGATTTGCGCCGCGATCGACTATAACCAGAATCATCTGAAGACGAACACGCGCGGCGCACTACCGAAAGCCCGCCGTAAGCAGGCGTCCGGCGACGCCTGAGGCCGGCACAGTCTGCTCGCCAGCCCCGCCGCGAACCCCGGTGGGTCGATACCAGAATTGATATCGATATCACCAAAAATATAATTGGAAAGATATCAACTCGCTCCGTACACTGCACCATCCCTGGACACTGAGCGGCAACCTTGCGCCGTAGCGCCGGGCGGGCCGCTTCCGTCAAATTGGCCGGTGAGGGTCCCGGCACATGCATCAAGGACCTAGTATGTCGGAAAAAAAGCGGAAATTGCGCTCGGCCGAGTGGTTCGGCACGGCTGACAAGAACGGCTTCATGTATCGAAGCTGGATGAAGAATCAGGGCATTCCCGATCATGAGTTCGACGGGCGTCCCGTGATCGGTATCTGCAACACGTGGTCCGAGCTGACGCCGTGCAACGCGCACTTTCGCAAGCTTGCCGAGCACGTGAAGCGCGGCGTCTATGAAGCGGGCGGCTTCCCGGTCGAGTTCCCGGTGTTTTCCAACGGCGAATCGAATCTGCGTCCGACCGCGATGCTCACGCGCAATCTCGCGGCGATGGATGTCGAGGAGGCGATCCGCGGCAATCCGATCGACGCGGTCGTGCTGCTGACCGGCTGCGACAAGACGACCCCCGCGCTGCTGATGGGCGCGGCGAGCTGCGACGTGCCGGCGATCGTCGTGACCGGCGGCCCGATGCTGAACGGCAAGCTCGACGGCAAGAACATCGGCTCTGGCACCGCGGTGTGGCAGCTGCACGAATCGCTGAAGGCCGGCGAGATCGATCTGCATCAGTTCCTGTCGGCCGAGGCGGGCATGTCGCGCTCGGCGGGCACCTGCAACACGATGGGCACCGCGTCGACGATGGCCTGCATGGCCGAGGCGCTCGGCACGTCGCTGCCGCACAACGCGGCGATTCCCGCGGTCGACTCGCGCCGCTACGTGCTTGCGCATATGTCGGGAATCCGGATCGTCGAAATGGCGCTCGAAGACCTGAAGCTGTCGAAGATCCTCACGCGCGAGGCGTTCGTCAACGCGATTCGCGTCAATGCGGCGATCGGCGGCTCGACCAACGCGGTGATTCATCTGAAGGCGATCGCGGGGCGCATCGGTATCGATCTTGATCTCGACGACTGGGTGCGCATCGGCCGCGACACGCCGACGATCGTCGACCTGATGCCGTCGGGCCGTTTCCTGATGGAAGAGTTTTATTACGCGGGCGGCCTGCCGGCCGTGCTGCGCCGGCTCGGCGAAGCGAACCTGCTGCCGCATCCGGACGCGTTGACGGTCAACGGCAAGTCGCTGTGGGACAACGTGAAGGATGCACCCAACACCAACGACGAAGTGATCCGTCCGCTCGACAAGCCGCTCGTCGCCGATGGCGGCATCCGCGTGCTGCGCGGCAATCTCGCGCCGCGCGGCGCGGTGCTGAAGCCGTCGGCGGCGACCCCCGAATTGCTCAAGCATCGCGGACGCGCGGTCGTGTTCGAGAACCTGGAGCACTACAAGGCGCGCATCGTCGACGAGACGCTCGACGTCGACGCGAATTCGGTGCTGGTGATGAAGAACTGCGGGCCTAAGGGTTATCCGGGCATGGCCGAAGTCGGCAACATGGGCCTGCCGCCGAAGCTGCTGAGGCAGGGCGTGAAGGACATGGTGCGCATTTCCGATGCGCGCATGAGCGGCACCGCCTACGGCACCGTGGTGCTGCACGTGACGCCGGAAGCGGCGGCCGGCGGCCCGCTCGCCGCGGTGCAGGACGGCGACTGGATCGAGCTCGATTGCGACGCGGGCACGCTGCACCTCGATGTCAGCGACGCGGAACTCGAGCGCCGTCTCGCGCAGCATGTGCCGCCCCAGCCGCCGGAAGGTGGCGGCTACCGGCGCCTGTATATCGATCACGTGCTGCAGGCCGATGAGGGTTGCGACCTCGACTTCCTCGTGGGGTGTCGAGGTTCCGCGGTGCCGCGGCATTCGCACTGACGCGCCGTTGCAACGGCAACGGCTCGGCCCATGACCGTGCGGGCGATGCATTCGTGCATCGCCCGCATTTTTTTATGACCTGTGGTTGGCGTTCGCGGCGCAGCTGCCTTGGATGGTGCGCCGCTAATGGCTATTGGCCGAGGTTGTCGACCGCGTCGAGCACGAGTCCGAAGAACTCGTTCGCCGCGGCCGGATTCAGCCAGCGCACGACCACCGTCATGCGCCGCTCCGGTTCGACCCACGTGAACGAACTGCCTGCGCCGACACCGAAATAGCTCGACTCCGGCACGTTCGGGAACACCTTGCGCCCGGTGTTGAGCCACACGAGGTAGCCATAGAACGGCGCGATCGCGCACGGCGTGCGCATGCGCGCGATCCATTCGGACGACAGCACGCGCTGGCCGTTCGCGACGCCGTCGTTGAGCAGCATCTGTGCGACCTTCAACTGATCGTTCGCGCTGACCGACATGCCGCCGCCCCAGTGCGTGCCGCCCGGCACCGACTGCATGCGTCGCCCGTCGATTTCGACCCACGCGTTGTCGTAGCCGACCCATTGCCAGTTTTCGCTCGCGCCCGAAGGCCGCATGATCGCTTCGCGAAACACCTCGGGCAGCGGCTGACGGAACAGATGCAGCAGCGCGAGCGAGAACTGGTTGATGCGGACGTCGTTGTATTCCCAGTACGTGCCCGGCCGTTGCGGCGGACGCAGATCGCCTTTTTTGCCGTCGGGCGGCGCGGCGAAATTGACCGCACGGTAGTGATCCGCCTGATCCGACAAACCGAAGTACGTGCCGCGCCATTCGCTCGTTTGCTGCAGTAGATGCGCCCAGCTGATCGGCGCGTTGTGTTCGTCGTCGAAGCCGATGTCGGGTACGCGCACGCGCACCGGTTCGTCGACGTCGGGCAACAGGCCGCGATCGTGAGCGACGCCGGCCAGCAGCGCGAGGTACATCTTCGCGACACTGAAGGTCAGGTCGGCGCGATCCGGTTCGCCCCAGCTCGTCAGCACGCGGCCGTCGACGGCGATCGCGCCCGACACCGGCCCGCGATCATGCACGGGACCGAGCAGCCTGTTCCACGGCGGCGGGTCGTTGACGTGCACACCCCATGCGCCACCCACATGGCGGTCCCAAAGCGATTCATGATTCACCGCGAACTGCACGGCTTGCTGCAAACGGTCTTGCATGGATAAGTTCCTGTCGGTTCAACGAAGCCCGCGAGGCAGAGACTCAGCGTGCGTGCAGTCGCACGCGTGCCCACATCACGGTGAAAAGGCTCAGCACGGCCGCGAGCATCAGATAGAGTCCGGGCGCGAGATTATTGCCGGTCGCCGCGATCAGCGCGGCAACGGCGAGCGGCGTGAAGCCCCCGAACACGGTGGTGCCGATGTTGTAGCCGAACGCCATGCCGGTCGTGCGCGTGCGGGTCGGGAACAGCTCGGACATCAAGGCCGGAATCGGCGCGAAGTAGGTCGCCTTCAGCAACGCGACCCACGTGACCGCGGCAAGCAACGAGCCGAGCGACGGGCGCGCGTTCATCAGCACGAAGGCGGGATACACGGTCGCGAAGAACAGCACGCCGGCGCCGAGCATGATGCGCACGCGGCCTACCTTGTCGGACAGATGACCGACGACCGGCGTGAGCATCATCATGATCAGACCGGCCGCGAGTGTCGCGATGAAGCCCGACGACGGTGCGAGTCCGAGCTGCCGCGCCGCGTAGGTCGGCATGTAGAGCAGCATGTAGTTGGCCGTGGTGGTCAGCACGAGCACGCCGATCGACACGAGCACCCGTTCCTTTTGCGTCGCGAGCAGTTCTCGCACCGGCGCGGCGGATTTTTCCGCGCGCTCGAACTCCGGCGTTTCGTCGATGCGGCGGCGAATGTAGAGCCCGACCGGACCGATCAGCATGCCGAACAGGAACGGAATGCGCCAGCCCCAGCCTTCGAGTTGCGCGGTCGTCAGCGTGCTCGTCAACACCGCGCCGAACATCGACGCCAGCACCGTGCTCGCGCCCTGGCTCGAGAACTGCCAGCTCGCCATGAAGCCTTTGCGCTCCGGCGCATGTTCGATCAGAAACGCGGTCGAACTGCCGAACTCGCCGCCCGCCGAGAATCCCTGCAACAGCCGCGACGCAAATACGCCGATCGGCGCGAGCACGCCGATCGCCGCATACGACGGCATCAACGCGATCATGCTGGTGCCGAGCGTCATCATCGCAATCGATAGCGTCAACGATGCCTTGCGGCCTTTGCGGTCGCTGAACGAGCCGAGCGCGAGCGCGCCGATCGGTCGCGCGAGATACGACAGCGCGAAGGTGCCGAGCGTGAGCAGCAGCGATACGGTGCGGTCGTGCACCGGAAAAAACGTGCGCGACAGCACGGCCGCGAAGTAGCCGTACACGACCAGATCGTAGAACTCCAGTGCGTTGCCGATCGAGGTCGCGAGAATCAGCCGCGATACGCTCGAGCGCGAAGTGTGCCGCGCGAGCGCGTCGGCGGCGGTGACGGAGTCCATGCTCATGACGAAGTCCTCTGGCGGCATTGGGAGGCGCGCCGGCAGTGTCGCGTGAGCGGCGCGGGCGCGGGATCGAAGCGTGTGACCCGATGTTGGGGTGGACGATATTTATAGACAATTACAATATTTGGCAGATATCGTTGCCGAAACGGCAAAGCGGAATCGAGCTGACCCAGCTATTCGATATCGCATGCAGTCTCGAAGGCCTCGCGTTCGATCCGGCGTTCGTCGAATTGCTGACGGACGCGATCGAGAATCCGGCGTTGCTCGACTGATTTCGCGCCGCAAAAGAAAAAGCGCCCCGTAGGGCGCTTTCCATCGATTCAATCAGACAGGGAACACAGATGTTCCCCTCCGCGAACCGTCTGCTTAGAACTTGTGACGCAGACCGACACGGAACGCCAGCTGGTTGTCGGCGCCGACGCCCGACGTGCTGAAGTAGCTCGTGCTCGAACCGATCTGTGCCTGCAGATCCTGCGTGCCGTTGCGGCCCGACGCGATCTGATAGATGCCCAGCACGTACACGTCCGTGCGCTTCGACAGCGCGTAGTCGCCGCTCAGGTCCACCTGGTTCCAGTGACCGACGTTCGCGCCGCTCAGGTGCATGTACGTGTAGCCCGCGCCTGCCGTGATAGCCGGCGTGACCGCGTACTTCGCGCCTGCTTCGTAGGCGGCGAACGTGGTCGACCCACCCGAGATCGGTGCGAGGCGCGTGTTGGTGTACAGGGCCCACAGCGTCGCCGGGCCGAAAGCGTAACGGCCGCCAACGCCGACCGTGCGCAGATCCTGGATCTGGCCGTTGCCGATCGTCGGGAAGCTGACGTTTGCCAGCGAAGTCGAGAAGGCCGGCGATGCCTGGCCCGGATAACGGATGTCCGTGTACGCCGCGCCGATACCGAACGGGCCGTTCGCGTAGTTCGCGCCGAAGCTGTAAGCGCGCGACGAACCTGCCACCGGGGCAGTGGACGTGCCCGTACCCGGCGTGCCGGCAAAGCCGCCTGCCGTGTTCGAGAAGCCGTACATCGCGCCGAAGGTCAGGCCGGAGAAGTTCGCGCTGCTGAACTTGACCGAGTTGTTGATACGGCTCGACGTGAGCTGGTCGACGTCGTTGATGTGGTAAGCGTAGTTGCCCGCGACGGTCTGGCCGCCGGTCGCGTAGTTGGAGCCGAGGTAGTCGGTCGAGAACGAGTACTGGCGACCGAACGTCAGCGAGCCGACGTTGTTCTGCGACACGCCGACGTACGCCTGGCGGCCGAACATCGCGCCGCCCTGGCCGGCGGTGCCGTTCCCGCTGTTGAAGCCGTTTTCCAACACGAACAGCGCTTTCAGGCCGTTACCGAGGTCTTCCGTGCCACGCAGGCCCCAACGGCTGCCGTTCGCGACGCCGTCGTCGTACTTGGTCAGGCTGCTGTGGCCGGTGGTCGTTTTCGAGTTGTTTACGTAGCTGATACCGGCATCGATCAGGCCGTACAGCGTGACGCTGCTTTGTGCGTGAGCGGCGGAGGCGAAGACGGCAAGCGTAGCGGCGGTCAGGATTTTCTTGTTCAAAATACTTCTCCGAGTTAGCAAATTTTGGCGATCGCGACGCGCTGCTCTGTGGCATCGTCGTGCGATGGCCGGCAATTTAAGGGAACGCAGAGTAAGGTATGTGACACTGAAAAATTCTTTTCACGGTGTCGTGTCGGCGCGACACTTTGCGTGTGCACCGGAGGCAGGTGTATCGGTGGCGGGGCGGGTCGGTCGACCCTGGAGCGAGGCTGGACGCGTGGCAGCGAATCGCCCGCCTGACGGCGGGCGATCGGTTATTTCAACTGGTGCGTGAAAATTCAGTTACATGGCCGGCCGCGACAGCAGCGACGGTCGCAGCGGCTCTGGCGTCAGTTGCTCAGCAACGAGCCGCTGCGGAACGGCGTCTGGCCGGCGATGCGCGCGAATTCGAGGCCGGCCGTCGCGAAACGCGCCAGATGCCGCGCGTACAGCACGCCGGCCACGGTGTTTTTGATCGTGACGACGCGGTCCGTCAACGGATCGACGATGTCCGCGATTTCCTGGCCCACGTCCGCCCACGTGCCGACCTCGCAGCGATAGACGAGCACGCCGCTGATCGGCGCGACGAGCGGCTCGGCGCCTGCGAGCGGCGTCGCCGCGAATTCGAGCGGCGGCAGCGCAGCCGGCTCGCCGTCGACCACACCGCGCGAGGTCAGATACTCGATGATCGCCTGCGCGTCTTTTTCCGCGAGTTCGTGCGACACATCGCGCTGGCCGCGCAGCTCGATCGTGACCGAGATGCCGCCGTTCGGGATCGGGAAGCGCTCGCCGAAACGGCCGCGCAGATCCGACCAGCAGAAGCTGTGGATCTCGTCGAACGGATTGCCGACCGAGTTCAGCGCGAGCAGCGACGCCTTCGCGTCCAGGTAGCGCGCGAGCGGTTCGACTTCGGGCCACAGGTCCGGATTGGTGTACAGGTGCATCGCGGCTTCCCAGTCGCAATGCAGATCGAGCACGACGTCGGCGTCGTACGAGAGCTTTTGCAGCGCGAGGCGTTGCGAGCCGAGTTCGGTGGTCGGCTGCTGCGCGTCGAGCGCTTCACGCATCGCCGCGCGGATGGCGGCGCGGTTCGCGTCGATGTCGCTGGTCAGACGCGATTCGATGAACGGCTGCACGAGTTCCGCGAGGTCGTAGAAGTTGCGGTTGAAGTTCTGCGCGCTGCCGGTTTCGAAGCGGCCGAGCATCTGGCCGAGCAGATGCTGATTAAGGCCGATCGGATTCGGCACCGGCACGACCACGACTTCGCCACGCAGCTTGCCCGCGGCTTCGAGCGCGGCCAGCTTGCGGCGCAGCGACCACGACACCAGCATCCCGGGCAGTTCGTCCGCATGCAGCGACGACTGGATATAGATTTTCTGGCCGCCGCCGGGGCCGTAGTGGAAACTCGTCAGTTCACGGGCGGTGCCAAGCGACGGGGCAATCAGCGGATGGGTCAGGGTTTGCATGGTTTTGGCTTCGCGGCCCGTTCGGAGCAGCCGCGCTAGGTGGTTGATTGCAAGGGGAAAGATGCGCGCCGGCAGCGCGCGTGGTCCGCATGCGCGGACTGCGGCAACCTGTCTCAGGGAAGCCGCGTCTCGCACGATCTTAGCCGATATGCCACACGATGTGGCTTGATGCGGCTAGATGTGGAGCCGCAAAAACAAAACGGGCTCCGCGTCGCGGAGCCCGTTTCGGACAAGCTGCCGGCGCGCCGTACGGCGCGCGTGGGCGATTTAGCTGCCGTACACGTCGAAGTCGAAGTACTTCTTCTCGATCTTCTTGTAGGTGCCGTCCTTGATCATGTCGGCGATCGCCTTGTCGACCTTCACCTTCAGATCGGTGTCTTCCTTGCGCATGCCGATGCCGGCGCCATTGCCGAGGATCTTCGGATCGTCGAGGTCCTTGCCGACGAACGCGAAGCCCTTGCCGCGCGGCGTCTTCAGGAAGCCCTGGTCAGCCTGCACCGCGTCTTGCAGCGCTGCGTCCAGACGGCCCGAGATCAGGTCGGCGTAGACCTGGTCCTGGTTCTGATACGCCACGACTTTCGCGCCCGCCGGTTCCCAGTAGGTCTTCGCGTAGGTTTCCTGGATGGTGCCCTGTTCGACGCCCACCGTCTTGCCCTTCAGCGATTCAGCGGTCGGCAGGATGCCCGAGCCCTGCTTCGCGACGAGGCGCGTCGGCGTGTTGAACAGCTTCGACGAGAAAGCGATCTGTTCGGCGCGTTGCGGCGTCATCGACATCGACGACAGCACGCCGTCGAACTTCTTCGCCTTCAGTGCCGGGATCATGCCGTCGAAGTCGTTTTCCACCCACACGCACTTCGCACCGACGCGCTTGCAGATTTCGTTGCCGAGGTCGATATCGAAGCCAACGAGCTTGCCGTCCGCGCCTTTCGACTCGAACGGGGGATAGCTGGCATCAACACCAAAACGGATCGTCGACCAATCTTTAGCGTGTGCGCCAATCGAGACGGTGGCAAGTAGAGCAACCGTCAAAGCCGCTAGCAGTTTTTTCACTGTTTTTACTCCTCGGTGTAGTTCAATTACGCCCTCGGCGGTTGTGCCGCCTTGGGACGCCCGGCGCGTCTCGCAAACGGGCTTCTGGTCAGGATGCAAGCCGGGGTGGCCTGCAACGCGCGCCAAGCTTATCAGTTCAAAAATATTGGGAAGCTAGTAAAACACCGGATGGCGCGGGAGGAGGCCCTCTAGAGCAACGCTTGCGCCCCAGCCGGTGTGACCGGATCGTACACCGTTGGTAGGGTTTGCGTAACGCGGATGCAATGCACGAGCGGTAATACGAAGGGCTGGCGAGCGTAATCGACTGGGAGTTACGCCGGTTTTGTCGCGAGTTCACCGAAAACCGGTTTGAAACGCGAGTTTGAAACGTGGACGGATCGTTAAAGCTCGCGGCTGAATTTGCCGTTAATTAAGAACGGCCTCGAGGCTATTGCCCTACACGTTATTACCAGCATCGATATTTTTGCGCCGCCGTTTCGAACCGGTGCAAAAAACAAAGGCTTTGGCGCTATCATCGATGCTCCCTGCGCTGGACGCCGGCCGCCCGCGCAGGCGGGGATCGCTCGGGCGCAGGTCGTCGGACGGCCGTCAAGATTCAAATTCCGCGCGTTTGCGCTCGCTCACATGGCCTTTCTGCTCAACGGTGTTATGCATGCACACGATGTTGTTCACGGCGGATCAAACAGGCTGTTGTAAACAGACTTTCAAGCGACGAATCGCGAGCGCCGGCGTGCGGGCTCGCGCGGCATTATTGCAGCGCCGGTTTTTTGACGGTTTTTTGTCGAGCGTTACATCGGGATTTTCATCGATTGGCTCATCCGGATTTTCGTGCGACGTTTTTTCCGGGGTTTTGCCCCGCGTGTCGCGCGTTCTGATAGGCGCATTGCTGTGCGCGGGTTTCGGCGCGGCGACGCCCGCAGCGGCCGCCGAGAAAGTGCTGCACGTTCTCGCATGGCCCGGCTATGCGGACCCGGACGTCGTGAAGGCGTTCGAAGCACGCTACGGCGCGAAGGTCGAGGTCACGCTCGTCGATTCCGATGAGGCGCTGTGGGCGCAGATGCACAGCAAGGGCGCGCCGCCGTTCGACGTACTCGCCGCCAACACCGCCGAAATCCGCCGCTATACGCAGGCGAATCTGCTCGCGCCGCTCGATCTCGCGAGTCTGCCGAATACGAAGAAGCAGTTGCCGCGTTTCCAGGCGCTCGGCTCGATCGACGGCCTGACCTCGGCGGGCAAGGTATACGCGATTCCGTTCACGTATTCGTCGATGGGACTCATCTACGATCGCAAGCAGATTCCGGTTGCGCCGCATTCGATGCTCGAACTGTGGAACCCGCGCTATCGTGGCAAGGTGCTCGACTTCAATAGCGCGCAGCACAACTTCTCGTTCACCGCGCTTGCGCTCGGCTATCCGCATCCGTTTCAACTCGACCCCGCGCAGATGCGCACGATCGCGCACAAGCTCGTCGATCTGCGCCGCAACCTGCTGACCTACTACACGCTGCCCGAAGAGGCGACCGCGTTCTTCATCCAGCACAAGGTCGCGTTGATGTTCGGCAACTACGGCACGCAGCAGGTGCAGTTGCTGCGGCGCGCGGGCGCCGACGTCGGCTACGTGATTCCGGACGAAGGCGCGCTCGCGTGGCTCGATTGCTGGTCGATGACGCGCGCGGCGAGCGACCAGCCGCTTGCGCTCGAGTGGATCAACTACATGCTCGAGCCGAGCGTGAGCGCGTTGCTGACACAGCGCCAGGGGCTCGCGAACACGCTGACCGAGCCGGCCGAAGGCAGCGCCAACGCGCACATCGTCTGGATCAGTCCGGTGGAAGATATCGAGCGCCGCGAGCAACTGTGGACGCGCATCGTGTCGGGCGACCGTTCGGAGCGCTTCTGATGCTGCATCGCGGCCTGACCTTCAAGCTATCCGTGCTGCTCGCGTGCATCGGCGTGCTGGCGTCGGGCGCGACCGGCTATTACGCGTATCGCGCGAATCGCACGATGCTGGTCAACGAAGCGGAGCACAGCCTGCAGACGTCGACGGAGCTGCTCGGCCAGCGCATCGCGGTATCGATCGACGACGTCGCGGCGGACGCGCTCGTGCTCGCGACGATGCCGTCGTCGGTGAGCGTCGCGCAGACCGACGACGGTATCGGCCCGAACCTCGGCCGCGAGCGGCTCGCGCAGGTGTATTCGAGCTTCATGCTGCACCACCCGGAGTATCTGCAGGTGCGGCTGATCACGCGGCAGCATCACGGTCTCGAACTGATCCGTTTCGATCGCGATAGCGATGGCCTCGTGCGTGTAGAGGGTGACGATTTACAGGAAAAAGCTCAGTTTCCCTACGTATTCGAAACGCTCGCGTTTTCGCCGGGCCGCATCTACACGTCGCCGATTTCGGTCAATCACGAATCCGGCACGCATGCGGCAGAAGGCAAGCCGACGCTGCGTCTCGGCACGCCGATCGCGGATGCGCGCGGCACGGTGGTCGGCGTCGTCGTAATCGATGTCGATCTGGCCGGCATGCTGCGGCGTTTGCAGAGCGATCTGCCGAGCGACTATCAGGTCTATCTGGCGAACGAGTGGGGCGACTTCCTGATCCATCCCGACGCGTCGAAAACCTTCGGCTTCGACCGCGGCAGGCGCGTGCTGATGCAGGACAGCTTCCCGGCCACGAAGCAGCTGTTCGAGCAACGCCAAAGCGAGGTGCTCATCAACGGTCTCGCGAGACCCGGCGAGGCGGCCGGCCGTGTGCTCGCGTTCGTGCGGCGGCCG